>NZ_JBVAXZ010000001.1:0-2809969 GCF_055419585.1 Mycobacterium sp. IDUB_3
TGGCTGAACCATCATCCGGGCTTGCCCCGGATGATCAATATGTATGGCATCACCGAGACGACGGTGCACGCGTCGTTCAGGGAGATCGTCGATGGAGACGTCGACAGCAACGTGAGCCCCATCGGGGTGCCGCTGGCGCATCTGGGGTTTTTTGTGCTGGACGGCTGGCTGCGGCAGGTGCCCGTCGGCGTGGTGGGTGAGCTGTACGTCGCCGGCGGTGGGTTGGCGACCGGTTATGTGGGTCGTCCGGGTCTGTCGGCTACGCGGTTCGTGGCCTGCCCGTACGGGGCTCCGGGTGCGCGGATGTACCGGACCGGCGACCTGGTCCGCTGGGGCGCCGACGGGCAGCTGCAATACCTCGGGCGTTCCGACGAGCAGGTCAAGGTGCGTGGGTATCGCATCGAGTTGGGCGAAATCCGCGCGGCGCTAAGCGATGTGGACGGCGTGGAGCACGCGGCGGTGATCGCCCGCGAAGATCGGGCCGGCGAGAAGCGTCTCGTCGGCTATGTGACTGGAGCCGCTGATCCGACCGACATTCGGGCCCGGTTGGGTCAGCGGCTCCCCACATATATGGTGCCCTCGGCGGTGGTGGTGCTTGACGCGCTGCCGCTGACGGTCAACGGCAAGCTGGACACTCGGGCGCTGCCCGCGCCGGAATACCAGGACGCCGACCGCTACCGGGCTCCGGTGAGCGCCATCGAGGAGATCCTGGCCGGCATCTACGCCCAGGTGCTGGGGGTGGAGCGCGTCGGTGTCGACGACTCCTTCTTCGACCTCGGCGGTGATTCGCTGTCGGCGATGCGCCTGATCGCGGCGGTGAACACCGCGCTGGATGCCGGGGTTTCGGTGCGGGCGCTGTTCGAGGCGCCCACGGTCGCCCAACTGGCGCCACGACTCGGCGATGGCGGTGTGCGCAGTCCCCGCGTGCTGGCGGGACCACGACCGGCGTTGGTGCCCTTGTCATTCGCGCAGTCCCGGTTGTGGTTCATCGACCAGTTGCAGGGACCCTCGCCGATGTACAACATGCCGGCGGCGCTGCGCATGCGCGGTCGATTGAACGTGGAGGCCCTGCATGCCGCGCTTGTCGATGTGGTGGCGCGCCATGAGAGCTTGCGCACGGTGTTTGCCGTCTCCGACGGGACACCGCGGCAGGTGGTGATACCCGCTGAGCGGGTGGACGTCGGGTGGGAAGTAGTTGATGCCGCCGGTTGGTCACCGGCACGAATGAAGGAGGCCGTTGATGTCGCAGCAACTTTCGCATTTGACCTCACAAGCGAAATACCCATACAAGCAAAGCTATTCCGTCGCGGCAATGACGAGCATGTGTTGGTGGCGGTGGTCCATCATATTGCTGCGGATGGTTGGTCGCTGAACCCACTCGTGCGCGATCTGGGGGTCGCGTACGCGGCTCGGTGCGAGGGCCGTGCGCCGGATTGGGCGCCGCTGCCGGTGCAGTATGTGGACTACACGCTGTGGCAGCGGGCCCAGTTCGGTGACCTGGACGACCCGGACAGCCCGATCGCCGGGCAGCTCGAATATTGGCATCGGGAGTTGGCCGGCTTGCCCGAACGCGGCGAGTTGCCGACCGATCGGCCGTATCCGGTGGTGGCCGATTACCGCGGGGCCAGCGTGGACATCGACTGGCCCGCGCAGCTACAGCAGCAGGTGCGTGCGGTGGCGCGGGCGCACAACGCCACCGAGTTCATGGTGATGCAGGCGGCTCTGGCGGTGCTCCTGGCCAAGCTCACCGCGAGTTCCGACGTGGCGGTGGGCTTTCCGATCGCCGGCCGGCGCGATACCGCTCTGGACGATCTGGTGGGCTTTTTCGTCAGCACCCTGGTGCTGCGCGTGGATGTGGGCGGCGATCCCAGCGTCGCCGACCTGTTGGCCCGGGTACGCCAGCGCAGCCTGGCCGCCTATGAAAACCAGGACGTGCCCTTCGAGTTACTCGTCGACCGTCTCAACCCCACCCGCTCCCTGGCGCATCACCCGCTGGTGCAGGTGATGCTGGCCTGGCAGAGCAACCACCCCACGGAGCTGAACTTGGGTGACCTGCAGGTCGTTGCCGAGCCAGTGCAGACCCGCACCGCCCGTATGGATTTGACGTTCTCGATGTTCGCCCGCTGGAGCGGCGACGGCCGGCCGGGCGGGATCGGCGGGACGGTCGAGTTTCGCACCGACGTGTTCGACGCGGACAGCATCCGCACCCTGACCGACCGGTTGCGGCGGGTGTTGGTCGCCATGACCGAGGACCCGCGCCGCCGACTCTCGTCAATCGATGTGCTCGAGAACAGCGAGTGCGAGCGACTGAGCGCGTGGGGTAATCAGTGCGCGTTGGGTCGGTCGGTGGCGCCGGTGTCGGTGGTGGGGTTGTTCGCCGCGCAGGTGTCCCGCACCCCGGACGCGGTGGCGCTGACGTTCGAGGACCGGTCGTGGACGTATCGCGAGCTTGACGAGGCGGCTAACCGGTTGGCGTGGGTGTTGGTTGAGCGTGGTGCCGGTCAGGGTGGGGTTGTGGCGCTGCTGTTTTCGCGTTCGGCGGAGGCGATCGTGTCGATCCTGGCGGTGTTGAAGTCCGGGGCGGCGTACCTGCCGATCGACCCCGCGCTGCCGGCCGCGCGCGTGGAGTTCATGCTCACCGATGCCGCGCCGGGAGTCGTGGTCACCACCGCGGATCTGGCCGGCAGGTTGGCCGGGTTCGACGGGGTGGTGATTGAGGTCGGCGATGCGGTGGTGGGGGGTCAGCCGAGCAGCGCGCCGCCGGGGCCTGCGCCGTCTGATGTGGCGCACATCATTTATACGTCGGGTACCACGGGTGCGCCCAAAGGTGTTGCGGTTAGCCATCATAACGTTGCGCAGTTGTTCGACGCGCTGGATCTCGGTATCGAGTTGTCGGCCGGGCAGGTGTGGACGCAGTTTCACTCTTATGCCTTTGACTTCTCGGTGTGGGAGATCTGGGGGGCGCTGTTGCACGGTGGGCGGTTGGTGGTGGTGCCCGATGCGGTGGCGCGTTCACCCGAGGAGTTGCATGCGTTGCTGGTGCGTGAGGGCGTCACGGTGTTGACCCAGACCCCGTCGGCGGCCTCGATGTTGTCCGCGGAGGGGCTGGACGGCATGGCGTTGGTGGTGGGTGCGGAGCCCTGCTCGCCCGAGCTGGTCGACCGCTGGGCGCCGGGGCGGGTGATGGTCAACGTCTACGGCCCCACCGAGACCACCATGTGGGTCTCCCACAGCGCGCCGCTGACCGCCGGGAGGGGCACACCGCCGATCGGTTCCCCGATATCGGGCGCCGCGCTGTGCGTCCTCGATGCATGGCTGCGCCCAGTGCCGGTCGGTGTGGTCGGGGAGCTCTACGTGGCCGGCGCCGGCGTGGGTGTCGGTTATCCGGGCCGGGCGGGGCTGTCGGCGTCGCGGTTCGTGGCCTGCCCCTTCGGGGTACCGGGCCAACGCATGTACCGGACCGGGGACCTGGTGCGGTGGGGGAAGGACGGTCAGCTGCGTTACCTTGGCCGGGCCGACGAGCAGGTCAAGATTCGTGGCTATCGCATCGAGCTGGGGGAAATCCGCACCGCACTAACCGAATTGGACGGCGTCGAGCAAGTCGCGGTCGTCGTCCGTGAAGACCGACCCGGCGACAGGCGCCTCGTCGGGTATGTGACTGGAGCCGCTGACCCCGCCGACATTCGGGCCCGGTTGGGTCAGCGGCTCCCCACCTACATGCTCCCGTCGACGGTGGTCGTGCTCGACGCGCTGCCGCGGACGGTCAACGGCAAGCTCGACACCCGCGCCCTGCCCGCCCCCGACTACCAGGGCGGCGACGGCTACCGCGCCCCGGAAACCGCCACCGAGGAGATCCTGGCCGCCATCTACGCCCGAGTGCTCGGCGTCGAACGCGTCGGGATCGACGACTCCTTCTTCCACCTCGGCGGCGACTCACTATCCGCGATGCGACTCATCACAGCAATCAACGCCGAACTGGATGCTGGCCTCACCGTCCGATCGCTGTTCGAGACGCCGACCGTCGCCCAGCTGGCGCCCCGAGTGGAGGCCGGCGTCGGTCGCCCGGACCGGTTGGTGCCCACCGACCGTCCGGCGTCGCTGCCGTTGTCGTTCGCCCAAACTCGGCTGTGGTTCATCGACCAATTCCAGGGGCCGTCGCCGGTGTACAACATGGCGGTCGCCCTGAAGCTCAACGGGCCGGTGGATACCGACGCGATGAGCGCCGCCCTGGGCGACGTGGTGACCCGCCACGAGAGCCTGCGTACGCTGTTCGTCGCGCCCGAAGGCACGCCCCAACAGGTGATCGTCCCGCCCGGGCGCAGCGACGTCGCCTGGCAGGTCATCGACGCCACACGCTGGCCGTCGTCGTGGCTGGCGGAGGCGACCCAGGACGCGGCGCGCTACACATTCGACCTCGCGAACGAAATCCCATTGCGGGCTTGGCTTTTCCAAACAGGCGACGACGAGCACGTCTTGGTCGCGGTGGTGCACCACATCGCCGCGGACGGATGGTCACTCACACCGCTGGTGCGCGATCTCGGGGTCGCTTATGCCAGCCGGTGCCAGGGTCGTGCGCCGGATTGGGCGCCGCTGGCGGTGCAATACGCGGACTACACGCTGTGGCAGCGGGCCCAATTCGGTGACCTGGATGACCCGGCCAGCCCCATCGCCGGGCAGCTCGCCCACTGGGAACATGCCCTCGCCGGCTTGCCTGAACGCGGCGAGTTGCCGACCGATCGGCCGTATCCGGTGGTGGCCGATTACCGCGGGGCCAGCGTGGACATCGACTGGCCGGCGCAGCTACAGCAACAAGTGCGTGCGGTGGCACGGGCGCACAACGCCACCGAGTTCATGGTCGTCCAGGCCGCCCTGGCTGTGCTGCTGGGCAAGCTCAGCGCGAGTTCCGATGTGGCGGTGGGCTTTCCGATCGCCGGCCGGAGTGATTCTGCGCTGGACGACGTGGTCGGGTTCTTCGTCAACACCCTGGTGCTGCGTGTGGACCTCGGCGGCGACCCCAGCATCGCTGAACTGTTGACCCGGGTACGGCAGCGCAGCCTGGCCGCCTACGAACACCAGGACGTGCCGTTCGAGGTACTGGTCGAACGACTCAACCCCACCCGCAACCTGGCGCACCACCCACTGGTCCAGGTGATGTTGGCCTGGCAGAACAACGATCCCGTCAACCTGACCCTCGGCGACGTGCAGGTCACGCCCCTGCCCCTGGAGACACAGGTTGCCCGGATGGATCTGGTCTGGTCGCTGGGCGAACGCTGGGACGACGACGGCCGGCCCGCCGGCATCGCGGGAACCGTGGAATTTCGCACCGACGTCTTCGATGCGGACGGCATCGAGACACTCGTCGCGCGATTGCGGCAGGTGCTGTCGGTCATGGCAGCCGACGCCGCCCGGCCGCTGTCGTCGATCGACATCCTCGACGAGGCGGAACACACCCGTCTCCATGAGATCGGCAACCGCGCGGTCTTGACCCGACCGTCGACCGGCTCGGTGTCGATCCCCGCGCTGTTCGCCGAACAGGTCGCTCGGACGCCGGGCGCCGTGGCGATCACCTACGGGCGGCAGTCGTGGAGCTACCGCGAGGTCGATGAATCGGCGAACCGGTTGGCGCACTTGCTGGTTGGTCGGCGCGCGGGCCCAGGCCAACGGGTGGCGGTGGTGATCCCGCGGTCGGCCGAAGCGATCGTGGCGATCCTGGCGACGCTCAAGACCGGCGCGGCGTACGTGCCGATCGACCCGGCCCTGCCGCCGGCCCGCATCGAACTCATGCTCACCGATGCCGCCCCGATCGCGACGATCAGCACCGCCGATTTCCACTCGGGCGCCGACATTTCGGGTCCGGTCATCAACATCGACGACCCCGAGGTGCGCACCCAGCCCGCCACCGGGCTGCCGGCGCCGACGGCGGACAATATCGCGTACATCATCTACACCTCGGGGACAACGGGCACTCCCAAGGGGGTCGCCGTCACCCACCACAACGTCACGCAACTGCTGCGGTCGGTGGATGCTCAGCTGGGCCTCGGGCAGGTCTGGAGCCAGTGCCATTCCCTGGCGTTCGACTTCTCTGTCTGGGAAGTCTTCGGTGCACTGCTGCGCGGCGGACGTCTCGTCGTCGTTCCCGACCAGGTCGTCCGATCGCCAGAAGATCTGCGCGCCTTACTGATTGCCGAACAAGTCAATGTCTTGAGCCAGACCCCGTCGGCGGTGGCGGCGCTGCCATCCGACGGCCTGGAATCCGTGGCACTGATCGTCGGCGGTGAGCCGTGCCCGCTGGAGGTGACGGATCGGTGGGCACCCGGACGCGTGATGGTCAACCAATACGGCCCGACCGAGACCACGATGTACGCGGCGATGACCGTGCCGCTGACCGCCGGTCTCGATTCGGTGCCGATCGGCTCGCCGGTGCCCGGCGCCGCGCTGTTCGTGCTGGATCACTGGCTGCGTCCGGTGCCGCCCGGCGTGGTGGGGGAGCTGTACATCGCGGGTCGCGGCGTCGCCGCCGGTTATCTGGGCCGGGCCGGCCTGACGGCGTCGCGGTTCGTCGCCTGCCCGTTCGGCGGGTCCGGTGCGCGCATGTACCGCACCGGGGACCTGGTGCGCTGGGGTGCGGACGCGCAGCTGGACTATCTCGGGCGCACCGACGAACAGGTCAAGATCCGCGGCTACCGCATCGAACTGGGCGAAATACACTCCGTGCTAACCGAATTGGAGGGCATCGAGCAGGCCGCGGTGATCGCCCGCGAAGATCACCCGGGCGCCGTGCGACTGGTGGGCTATGTCACCGGAACGGCCGACCCGTCCGAAGTGCGGTCGAAGGTCGCCGAACGGTTGCCGCCCTACATGGTGCCGGCCGCGGTCGTGACGCTCGATGCGCTGCCGCTGACGGTCAACGGCAAGCTCGACACCCGCGCCCTGCCGGCCCCGGACTACGGCATGAACGAGTACCGGGCGCCGGACGACGCGATCGAGGAGATCCTGGCCGGCATCTACGCCCAGGTGTTGGGGCTCGAACGGGTCGGCACCGACGATTCGTTCTTCGATCTGGGCGGGGACAGCATCTTGTCGATGCAGGTGGTGGCCCGCGCCCGCGCCGCCGGCGTAATGTGCCGACCGCGTGACGTTTTCGTCGAGCAGACGGTGGCCCGGCTGGCCCGCGCCGTCACGCTGGCCACCACCGAAGACGACGTGGCCGATGACGGGATCGGGCCGGTGGTGGCCACCCCCATCATGCGCTGGCTGCACGAGATGGACGGGCCGATCGAGCAGTTCAACCAGACCATGGTGCTGGCGACTCCGGCGGGGGTGGGCCAGGCCGACGCCCAGGTCGTGTTGCAGACGTTGCTGGATCGCCATCCCATGCTGCGCCTCCGCGTCGACGACGACGGTTCCGGCGGCTGGTCGCTGGAGGTTCCCGAGGCGGGCGCGGTGGACGCCCGCGCCTGCCTGCGGACCGTCGACGTGCTCTCCGATGCGGCGTTGAGGCAGGCTCGGTCGCGGCTGAACCCGGGTGCCGGGGTGATGGTGAGCGCGGTATGGGCCAGTGCGACAAATGAACTGGCTCTGGTCATTCACCACCTGGCCGTCGATGCCGTGTCGTGGCGGACCCTGATCGAGGACATCAACATCGTCTGGGCGCAGCACCACACCGGCCAGCCCATCGAGCTGCCCGCCGGTGGGACGTCGTTCGCACGCTGGTCGTCGCTGCTGGCGGACCATGCGCACAGCCCGGCGGTGCTCGACCAGGAAGACGCGTGGCGGCGGATCGCGCAGACGCCGGCGCTGCTGCCTACGGTCGAGCCCGAGGACACCTATGAGACGGCCGGACAGCTGTCGGCGTCGCTGGACGTCGAGACGACGCGGCAGCTGCTGGGGGAGGTGCCCGCGGCGTTTCACGCCGGGGTGCAAGACATCCTGCTGATCGCCTTCGGGATGGCATTCACCGAATTCCTGGGGACGGCGGCGCCCATCGGCATCGATATCGAGGGCCACGGGCGCGGCGAGGAGCTGGGCCCGCACGTCGATCTGTCGCGCACGGTCGGCTGGTTCACCGCCAAGCATCCGGTGGCCCTGAAGGTCGGGACGCTGGACTGGGGACGCGTGGTGGCCGGTGAGGCCGCACTGGGTGCGTTGATCAAGGACGCCAAGGAGCAACTGCGCGCCCTGCCGGACGGCGTGAGCTATGGCTTGCTGCGCTACCTGAATCCCCAACCCGGGCTCGATGTTTCGGATCCCGTCATCGGGTTCAACTATCTGGGCCGGCTCGGTGGCGGCGTCGCCGAGTTGTCCGACGACTTGTGGCGGCTGAGCCCGAACAGTCCGTCGTTGAGTTCCGCGGCCGCCGCGCTGGGACTGCCGTTGCCGCACACGGTGGAGCTCAACGCCGGCACCATGGACACCGAGGACGGCCCGCACCTGCAGGCGAATTGGACGTGGGCGGCCTCGGCCCTGACCCACGACCAGGTAATGCGGTTGAGCCAGTTGTGGTTTGAGGCGCTGGCCGGAATCTGCGCCCATGTCCGCCGCGGCGGCGGCGGCCTGACCCCGTCCGACATCACCCCCGCCCGCCTGACCCAGCAGCAGATCGACCAACTCGAGCGGCGATACGACGTCGCCGACATCTTGCCGCTCACCCCGCTGCAGCAGGGACTGCTGTTCCATGCGACGGCCACCCAGGGCAGCGCCGACGTGTACGCGGTCCAGCTGACCATCACACTGCGCGGCGCCCTCGATTCGCACCGACTGCATCGAGCGCTGCACACCGTCGTCACCCGCCACCCCAACCTGGCGGCCCGGTTTGAATCCGAATTCGGCGACCCCGTGCAGATATTCCCCGCCGCACCGGACCTCGCCTTCCAGTACGTCGAGATCCACGACGGCGACAGCGAGGAGGGGGTACAGCGGCTGTGCGCCGCCGAGCGCGTCGCGGCGCGAAACCTCGGTGACGAACCGCCGTTGCGGGCCGCGATGATCCGCACCGCGGGCGACGAATACCGGTTCGTCCTCACCGTCCACCACATCGTGATGGACGGCTGGTCGCTCCCGGTCCTGCTACAGGAAATCTTCGCCTGCTATTACGGGTCGCGGTTGCCCGCGGTGATGCCCTATCGAGGCTTCGTCACCTGGCTGGCCGACCGAGACGTGCCCGCCGCCCGCCTGGCGTGGCGCGACGCGCTCGACGGCTTCGACACCCCTACCCTGGTGGCACCCGCGGGACGCATAGAGCTCGGGCCGCGCGGCGTGGCCGCGCTGCAGCTGTCCGCGGAAACCACCCGGGCGCTAAGCGAACTCGCGCGTTCCCGCCGCACCACCGTGAACACGGTGCTGCAGGGCGCATGGGCGCAGCTGCTGATGTTGCTGACCGGACAGCGCGACGTCGCCTTCGGCACCGCCGTCTCGGGCCGGCCGGCCGATCTGCCCGGAGCCGAATCCATGGTGGGTCTGTTGATCAACACGGTCCCGGTGCGCGCACGCGTCACCGCGACCACCACCGTCGCCGAGTTGCTGGATCAGCTGCAACGCGCCCACAACGACACCATCGAGCACCAGCACTTGGCGCTCAACGAGATTCACCGCATGACCGGGCACGACCAGCTGTTCGACACCCTGCTGGTGTACGAGAACTATCCCGTCGACGCCGCCACGCTCTCGGCGGCCAGTGACCTGACCGCCACCGCATTCACCAGCCACGAATACAACCATTACCCGCTGTCGCTGCAGGCCGTGCCGGGCGACGAACTAAGCCTGCGTGTCGAATTCGAAACCGACGTGTTCGACCCGGCCGACATCGACAAGCTGACCGCACGGCTGCGACGGCTCCTGGTGGCCATGGCGGCCGACCCTTCCCGGCCCCTGGCGGCGCTGGACGTGCTCGACGCCCCGGAGCAGGCCGAGCTGGCGCGGTGGGGGAATCGGCCGGCGTTGGCCGAGCGGGCAAGCGCGGCGTCACTCCCGGAGCTGTTCGCCGCGCAGGTGACCCGCGTCCCCGGCACGGTCGCGGTGACCTGCGGGGAACGCTCGATGACGTATCGCGAACTCGATGAGGCGTCGAACCGCCTGGCGCACCTGCTGATCGAGTGCGGCGTCAGCGCGGGAGACGTTGTGGCGCTGCTGTTTTCCCGGTCAGTCGAGGCGATCGTAGCCATGCTGGCGGTCTTGAAGGCCGGGGCGGCGTATCTGCCGATCGACCCGGCGCTGCCGGCGTCGCGGATCGGGTTCATGATCGATGACGCCGTACCCTCCGCCGCGCTCAGCACGACAGATCTGCGGCCCCGGCTGGCCGGCTTCGGCCTGCCGGTCATCGAGGTCGACGGCACCGCCGCGCAGGACCACCCCGGCACCGCGTTGCCGGCGCCGGCACCCGAGAACGTCGCCTATGTCATCTACACCTCGGGCACCACCGGCGTCCCGAAAGGCGTTGCCGTCACCCACCGCAACGTCACCCCACTACTGGAATCACTGCGCGCGCCGCTGCCCGGGGCGGGCGTGTGGTCGCAGTGCCATTCGTACGGCTTCGACGTGTCGATCCAGGAGATCTGGGGCGCCCTGGCCGGCGGTGGCCGGCTGGTCATCGTGCCCGAGTCGGTGACCCGCTCACCGGATGAGCTGCACGCCTTGCTGATCGACGAGCACGTCAGCGTGCTCAGCCACACCCCGTCGGCGCTGGCGGCACTGTCACCGCACGACCTGGACACCGCGCTGATCATCGGTGGTGAGCCCTGTCCGCCTGTCCTCGCCGACCAGTGGGCCCCACGGCGGGTGATGATCAACGCCTACGGCCCCACCGAAACCACCGTGGACGCGGTCCTCAGCGCGCCGCTGGCCGCGGGCGCGGGAGCTCCGCCGCTCGGCTCGCCGGTATCCGGGGCGGCCTTGTTCGTGCTGGACGGGTGGCTGCGGCCGGTGCCCGCCGGCGTGGTCGGCGAGCTGTACGTGGCCGGTGCGGGCGTGGCCGTCGGTTACGCCCGCCGGGCCGGCCTGACCGCGTCGCGGTTCGTGGCCTGCCCGTTCGGCGACGGTGCGCGCATGTACCGGACCGGAGACCTGGTGCGTTGGGCCCGGGACGGGCAGCTGCACTACGTCGGGCGCGCCGACGATCAGATCAAGATCCGCGGCCATCGCATCGAGCTCGGTGAAATACGCGGTGCCCTAGCCAAATTGGATGGCGTCGGCCAGGCGGTGGTGATCGCCCGCGAGGACCGGCCCGGCCACAAACGGCTCGTCGCCTACGTCACCGGGACCGCCGACGCGGCCGAAGTCCGCAGCCGGCTCGCCGAGCGGCTGCCGGCGTACATGGTGCCGGCCGCGGTGGTGGCCATCGAGGCATTACCGTTGACGCCCAACGGCAAACTGGACGCCCGCGCGCTCCCGGCACCCGAATACACCGCCGGTGAGTATCGGACCCCGTCCACCCCAACCGAGGAAATCCTGGCCGGCATCTACGCCCAGGTGTTGGGACTCGAGCGGGTCGGCGCCGACGATTCGTTCTTCGATCTGGGCGGCGACTCGCTGTCGGCGATGCGGTTGATCGCCACGATCAACACCACGCTCGATGCCCATGTCGGCGTCCGGATGTTGTTCGAGGCACCCACGGTTGGCCAGTTGGCGTCGCGCGTCGGCGCGGCCGGCGACACGCTCGACGGTGTGGTGGCGCACGAGCGGCCCGCGGTGGTGCCGCTGTCGTTCGCCCAATCGCGGTTGTGGTTCATCGACCAGTTGCATGGCCCGTCCCCGGTGTACAACATGGCGGCGGCGTTGCGGCTGAGCGGACGCCTGGACGCCACCGCCCTCGGGGCGGCACTGCGAGACGTCGTCGCGCGCCACGAAAGTCTGCGCACGGTGTTCGCCGCCGTCGAGGGCGTACCCCAGCAGGTGGTGCTGGCCCCCGAGCGAGCCGACGTCACGTGGCGGCCCATCGAGGCCACCGGCTGGTCGCCGGCCCGGCTGGAGGACGCCATCCGCGACGCGGCGCGGCACACGTTCGACCTGGCAACCGAAACTCCCCTGCGCGCACAGCTTTTCCGCATCGACGACGAGGAGCACGTCCTGGTGGCCGTGGTCCATCACATCGCCGCAGACGGGGGATCGCTGGCGCCGCTGGTGCGCGATTTGACGGTGGCATATGCCAGTCGCGCGGTCGGCGACGCCCCGGACTGGGCGCCGTTGCCGGTGCAGTATGTCGACTACACGCTGTGGCAGCGCGCCCAATTCGGTGACCTGGAAGATCCGGAGAGCCCGATCGCCGCGCAGCTGGCGTACTGGGAACAGGAGCTGGCCGGGCTGCCCGAGCGCCTCGAGTTGCCCACCGATCGGCCGTATCCGTTGGTGGCGGACTACCGCGGGGCGAGTGTGGCGGTGGATTGGCCGGCCGAGTTGCAGCAGCGGGTGCGCGCGGTGGCCAATGCCCACAACGCGACGAGCTTCATGGTGGTGCAGGCCGCGCTGGCGGTACTGCTGGCCAAGATCGGCGCGAGTTCGGATGTGGCGGTTGGGTTCCCGATCGCCGGACGGCGTGATCCGGTGCTGGACGACGTGGTCGGCTTCTTCGTCAACACCCTGGTGTTGCGTGTCGAGGTGGGTGGAGATCCGACCATCGCCGAAATCCTGGCGCAGGTTCGCCGACGCAGCCTGGCCGCCTACGAACATCAGGATGTGCCCTTCGAGGCCCTGGTGGAGCGACTGAACCCCACCCGCAGCCTGGCGCATCATCCGCTGGTGCAGGTCATGTTGGCCTGGCAGAACAACGAGCCGACCGACCTGAGCCTCGGTGACGTGCGGGTGACCCCGGTGCCGGTCGATATCCGCACCGCCCGTACCGACTTGGCGTGGTCGCTGGCCGAGCGCTGGACCTTCGACGGGCAGCCCGGCGGGATCGGCGGAGCGGTGGAGTTCCGCACCGACGTCTTCGACACAGCCACCATCGAGGCGTTGATCGACCGTTTGCAGTGGGTGCTGGACGCGATGACCGCCGACCCCACCCGGCGACTGTCGTCGATCGTTGTGCTCGGCGCCGACGAGCGCGCCCGCCTCGACGCGATCGGCAACCGCGCGACCCTGTCCCGGCCCCGCGTGGAACCTCCGTCGATTCCGGCGTTGTTCGCCGACCAGGTGGCGCGCAGCCCGCACGCGGTGGCGCTGACGTGGCACGGCCGCTCAACGACCTATCAGGAGCTCGACGAGTCGGCAAACCGGCTGGCGCACCGGATCATTGACGAGGGCGCAGGGCCCGGGCAATGCGTGGCGGTGCTGATGGAGCGCTGCGCGCAGGCCGTCGCCGCGCTCCTTGCGGTGCTCAAGACGGGGGCGGCCTACCTGCCGATCGACCCCGCGACCCCACAGAACCGGGTCGGGTTCATGCTCACCGACGCCGGGCCGATCGCCGCGATCACCACCAGCGACCTGCGGTCGCGCCTGGACGGGTACGACGTGGCGGTCATCGACATCGACGACCCCGCCGTGCAGACCCGGGCCGGCAGCGCAGTGCCTGCGCCGGCGGCCGCGAACGTCGCCTACGTCATCTACACCTCCGGCACGACCGGGACCCCCAAGGGTGTCGCGGTCACCCACCGCAACGTCACCGAGCTGCTGGCGTCCCTGCACGGCCGGCTCGGATCGACGACCGGGGTGTGGAGCCAATGCCATTCGCTGGCGTTCGACTTCTCGGTGTGGGAGATCTTCGGCGCGCTGCTCGGGGGCGGAAGGCTGCTGGTCGTGCCCGACGATGTGGTGCGCTCGCCGGAAGACCTGCGCGCCGTGCTGATTGACGAAGACGTCAGCGTCCTCAGCCAGACCCCGTCGGCGTTCTTCGCGCTGCAGGGCGCCGACGCCCCGCGGTCGGGTCGCCGGCTCAACCCGCACACCGTGGTGTTCGGCGGCGAGGCGCTGGTTCCCCCGCGCCTGGGTAAATGGATGCACAACCACCCGCGACGCCCGCGACTGATCAACATGTACGGCATCACCGAGACGACGGTGCACGCCTCGTTCCGCGAGATCGTCGACGCCGACCTCGACGGCCATGTCAGCCCCATCGGAAAACCGTTGGCGCATCTCGGTTTCTTCGTGCTGGACGCGTGGTTGCGGCCGGTGCCCGCCGGCGTGGCGGGCGAGTTGTACGTGGCCGGCGCCGGCGTGGCCGCCGGCTATCTGGGCCGGGCCGGCTTGACGGCGTCGCGGTTTGTGGCCTGCCCGTTCGGCGGCGACGGGGTGCGCATGTATCGGACCGGCGATGTGGTGCGTTGGGGCCCCGATGGGCAGCTGCAATATGTCGGGCGCGCCGACGAGCAGGTCAAGGTCCGTGGCTATCGCATCGAGCTTGGTGAAATCCAGAGCGCGATAACCGGATTGGAAGGCGTGGCCCAGGCGGTGGTGATCGTCCGCGAGGACCGGCCGGGCGACAAGCGGCTGGTCGGGTATGTCACCGGGGCCGCCGATCCGGCCGAGGTACGTGCCCAGCTGGCCGAACGGTTACCGGCCTACCTGGTGCCGGCCGCGGTGGTGGCCATCGAGGCATTGCCGTTGACGCCCAACGGCAAACTCGACACCCGCGCCTTGCCCGCGCCGGACTACCACGGCATCGATGAGTACAGCGCCCCGGCCACCGCCGTCGAGCGGACCATGGCCGACATCTACGCCCACGTGCTGGGTGTCGACCGCGTCGGGATCGATGACTCCTTCTTCGACCTCGGTGGCGACTCGCTGTCGGCGATGCGGCTGGTCGCCGAGGTCAACACCAATCTCGATGCCCGCCTTGGTGTTCGGGCCCTGTTCGAAGCGCCCACCATCCGGCGGCTGGCGGCGCGCCTCGGCGCCGACGGGGGAGATCGCCTGCCGCTGGTGGCCGGTGCGCGGCCGGAGGTGGTGCCCCTGTCGTTCGCGCAGTCGCGGTTGTGGTTCATCGGCCAATTGCATGGACCGTCACCGGTGCACAACATGGCGATCGCCCTGCGGTTGCACGGGCGTCTGGATGGCGAGGCATTCGGCGCCGCGCTGGCCGACGTGGTGGCCCGGCACGAAAGTCTGCGCACCCTCTTCCCGGCGCACGAGGGCATACCTCGGCAGCTGGTGGTCGAGGTGGACGACGCCGACTTTGGTTGGCAGATCAGCGATGCGCGCGGGTGGTCCTCCGCCCGGCTGGGCAAGGCCATCGACACCGCGGTCGGGCACCGCTTCGACCTGGCCACCGAGCTTCCGTTGCGGGCACTGCTGTTCCGGCTCAGTGACCACGAGTACCTGTTGGTGGCTGTGCTGCACCACATCGCCGCCGACGGCTGGTCGCTGACGCCGCTGGTGCGGGATCTGGGCGAGGCCTATGCCAGCCGGGTGGTCGGGGACGCCCCGGACTGGGTGCCGCTGCCGGTGCAGTATGTCGACTACACGCTGTGGCAGCGCGCGCAATTCGGCGAATTGCAGGATCCACACAGCCTGATCGCCGGGCAGTTGCGGTACTGGGAGCACACCCTGGCCGGGATGCCCGAACGGCTGGAATTGCCGACCGATCGGCCGTATCCGTTGGTGGCCGATTTCGGCGGGGCGAGTGTGGCCGTGGATTGGCCGGCCGAGTTGCAGCAGCGGGTGCGCGCGGTGGCCAATGCCCACAATGCGACGAGCTTCATGGTGGTGCAGGCCGCGCTGGCGGTACTGCTGGCCAAGGTCAGTGCGACTTCGGATGTGGCGGTTGGGTTCCCGATCGCCGGACGGCGCGATCCGGCGCTGGACGACGTGGTCGGCTTCTTCGTCAACACCCTGGTGTTGCGCGTCGACCTGGCCGGTGATCCCACCATCGCCGAGGTGCTGGCGCAGGTTCGCGCGCGCAGCCTGGCCGCCTACGAACATCAGGACGTGCCCTTCGAGGTCCTCGTGGAACGGCTCAACCCCACCCGAAGCCTGGCGCATCATCCGCTGGTGCAGGTCATGCTGGCCTGGCAGAATACCGACTCGGTCGACCTGACCCTGGGCGATGTGCGGGTGACCCCGTTGCCGGTCGACACCCGCACCGCCCGAATGGATCTCGCGTGGTCGCTGGCCGAGCGCTGGACCTCCGACGGGCAGCCCGGCGGGATCGCCGGAGCGGTGGAGTTCCGCACCGACGTGTTCGACAGGGCCACCATCGAGGCGCTGATCACCCGGCTGCACCGGGTGCTGACGGCCATCGCCACCGACCCCGCCCTGCGGTTGTCGTCGATCGATGTGCTCGGCGCCGACGAGCACGCGCGCCTCGACGCCATCGGCAACCGTGCGGTGCTGACGCGCCCGCCGCACCGGCCCGCGTCGATCCCGGAGGTGTTCGCCGGACACGTCGCGCGCACCCCCGAGGCCGTGGCCATCCGCTACGGAGCGTGCTCGTGGACCTACCTCGAACTCGAGGAGCAGGCGAACCGGTTGGCGCACTTGCTCGTTGACCGCGGCGCGGCGCCAGGGCGGTGCGTGGCGCTGCTGCTCGAACGCTCGGCCAGGGCCGTCGCCGCGATCCTGGCCGTGCTCAAGACGGGCGCCGCGTATGTGCCGATCGACCCGGCCCTGCCGGCGGCCCGCGTCGAGTTCATGCTCACCGACGCCGCGCCGACGGCGGTGCTCACCACCGCCGAGTTGCGTTCGCGGATAGGCGATTCCGGACCGCTCGTCATCGACATCGACGATCCGGCAATCCAGGACCGGCCCACGACGGCGCTGCCGGCACCGGCACCGCATGACGTCGCCTACACGATCTACACCTCGGGCACCACCGGGGTTCCCAAGGGCGTGGCGGTCACCCACCACAACGCCACCCAACTGTTCGCCTCGCTGGGTGCCGCCGGTCTGCCTGCGGCACCGGGCAAGGTGTGGGGCCAGTGCCATTCGCTGGCGTTCGACTTCTCGGTGTGGGAGATCTTCGGCGCGCTGCTGCACGGCGGACGGGTGCTGGTGGTGTCCGACGAGGTGGTGCGCTCGCCGAAAGACTTGCACGCCTTGCTGGTTGCGGAGAACGTCGACATGCTGACCCAAACACCGTCCGAGGCGGGGATGCTGGCCACCGACGGCCTGGACTCGACGGTGTTGGCCGTCGCGGGTGAAGCCTGCCCGACCGAACTGGTGGACCGCTGTGCTCCCGGACGTGTGATGGTCAACGTCTATGGCCCCACCGAGATCACCATCGTGGCGGCAGTCAGCGCGCCGCTGATCCCGGGCCCCGAGGTGCCGCCGATCGGTTCGCCGCTGTCCGGCGCCGCCTTGTTCGCGCTCGACGGGTGCTTGCAACCGGTGCCCGTGGGGGTGGTCGGCGAGTTGTACGTGGCCGGCGCCGGCGTGTCCGTCGGCTACCTGGGCCGGCCCGATTTGACCTCGTCGCGGTTCGTGGCGTGCCCGTTCGGCGGGACGGGTGCGCGCATGTATCGCACCGGTGACCTGGCGTGGTGGGGCAGCGACGGGCAACTGCGCTACGTCGGGCGCGCCGACGAGCAGGTCAAAATCCGCGGGTACCGCATCGAACTCGGCGAGATCCAGGCCGCGCTGGCCGCGCTGGACGGCGTGGACCGGGCGCTGGTGATCGCCCGCGAGGACCGCCCCGGCGACAAGCGACTGGTGGGATACCTCACCGGAACGGCCAACCCGGCCGAGATCCGCACCCTGCTGGCCGAGCGGCTGCCCGCCTACATGGTGCCGGCTGCGGTGGTGGTGTTGCCGGCGCTGCCGTTGACGCCCGGCGGCAAACTCGACACCCGCTCGCTTCCGGCGCCCGATTACCAGGGCACCGACGACTACCTTGCTCCGGCCACCGCGGTCGAGGAGATCCTGGCCTGGCTCTACGCCCAGGTGCTGGGCCTGGAACGGGTCGGAGTCCAGGAGTCGTTCTTCGACCTGGGCGGGGATTCGCTGTCGGCGATGCGCCTGGTCGCCGCGATCTACAACGCCCTCGACATCCACCTGCCGGTACGCGCCGTCTTCGAGGCGCCGTCGGTGCGCGCTCTGAGCCAGCAGCTCAACGGCGATCACGGTGCGGCAGAAGGCCTTCGGGCCGACTTCGCATCCGTGCACGGTCGCGACGCGACCGAGGTGTACGCCAGTGATCTCACGCTGGACAAGTTCATCGACGCCCCGACGCTGTCCGGCGCGCCGGCGCTGCCGGGCCCGGGCACACAGGTGCGCACGGTCCTGCTGACCGGGGCCACCGGCTTCCTCGGCCGGTACCTGGTGTTGCAGTGGCTTGAACGGCTGGAACTGGCCGACGGAAAGTTGATCTGTCTGGTGCGGGCGACCTCGGATGAGAATGCGCGGCGCCGCCTCGAAAAGGCCTTCGACAGCGGCGATCCGGCGCTGCTGCGGTACTTCCACGAACTCGCCGACGACCATCTCGAGGTCATCGCCGGCGACAAGGGACGGGCCGATCTCGGTGTGGACGAACAAACCTGGCAGCGGCTGGCCGGCACCGTCGACCTGATCGTGGACTGTGCGGCCGTGGTCAACGGGGTGCTGCCCTACAGCGAGCTGTTCGCCCCCAACGTGGTGGGAACCGCCGAGCTGATCCGGTTGGCGCTGACCACCAAACTCAAGCCGTACACGTACGTCTCGACGGCCAGCGTCGGCGACCAGATCGACCCCTCGGCGTTCACCGAGGACGCCGACGTCCGGACGGCCGGGCCGATCCGCACCATCGACGGCAGCTACGGCAACGGCTACGGCAACAGCAAGTGGGCGGGCGAGGTGCTGCTCCGGGAGGCCAACGACCTGTGCGGGCTGCCGGTTTCGGTGTTCCGCTGCGACATGATCCTGGCCGACACCACTTACGCCGGCCAGCTGAACCTGTCGGACATGTTCACCCGGATGGTGCACAGCGTGGTCGCCAGCGGGGTCGCACCGCGCTCGTTCTACGAGCTCGACGCGCAGGGCAACCGGCAGCGCGCGCACTTCGACGCCCTGCCGGTCGAGTTCGTCGCCGAGGCGATCTGCACGCTGGGCGCCCAGGTGCTGGACGGGTTCGAGACCTATCACGTGATGAACCCGCACGACGACGGCATCGGGCTCGACGAGTACGTCGACTGGGTCATCGACGCGGGTTACCCGGTGCAGCGCATCGACGACTTCACCGAGTGGTTGCACCGGATGGAGGCCGCCCTGCACGCGTTACCGGAACGGCAACGCCACCAGTCGGTGCTGCAGCTGCTGCAGTTGCGCAACGCCCAGCACGTGCCGCCGGCGGACCCCACTCGCGGGTGCCTGGCGCCGACGGACGGTTTCCGCGCCGCGGTGCAAGAAGCCAAAATCGGCCCCGATAACGACATCCCGCAGATAAGTCCGGCGGTGATCGTCAAATACATCACCGACCTGCAACTGCTCGGTCTGCTGTGAAATACCCTGGGCAGTAACGTATTTCGGCGCGAAATCGCCACTTCGTCGTCGCTGGGCATTCCGCTGACTACCATGACCGTAGAACGCGACGGTCCCGCCAGCACGGAGGAGTGCTCATCCGATGACAACAGCGCGCCTGCCTCGACTGCCACTCGACGAAGCCAAGGCCGCCGCCGACGAAGCGGCCGTCCCCAACTACATGGCCGAGCTCAGCATCTTCCAGGTGCTGCTCAACCATCCGCCACTGGCGCGTGGCATCAACGACCTGCTCGCCACCATGCTCTGGCACGGGACCCTCGACTCGCGGCTACGCGAGCTGGCGATCATGCGGATCGGCTGGCTGACCTCCTGCGACTACGAATGGACGCAGCACTGGCGGGTCGCATCCCGGCTCGGCGTTCCGGCCGACGACCTGCTGGGCGTGCGGGATTGGCCGAACCACGCCGGGTTCGGGTCGGTCGAGCGGGCCGTGCTCGCGGCCACCGACGACGTGGTGCGCGACGGCGCGGTGAGCGCAGCGAGCTGGCTGGCATGCGAGCGCGAATTCAACGGGGACACAACGGTTCTCGTTGAACTGGTGACGGTGATCGGTGCCTGGCGGATGGTGGCGTCGATCCTGCAAAGCCTCGAGGTGCCGCTGGAAGAGGGCGTGTCGAGCTGGCCGCCGGACGGCCGGTCGCCCCGGTCTTAGGGCGATCGCGAGCGCGGCGCAGCCGGGCGAAGCGGGTCGCCCCCATCGGTCTTAGGGCGATCGCGAGCGCGGCGCAGCCGGGCGAAGCGGGTCGCCCCCATCAGTCGTAGCTCCGGCGTGCGCGCCTGAGTTGCCCACGCGCCGTGGCCGATTGACTTAGCAGTCGATAACTCTTAGCGTCGGGCAATGAGAACCAGGGTCGCCGAGATGCTCGGAGTCGAATTCCCGATCTGCGCCTTCAGCCACTGCCGCGACGTGGTCGCAGCGGTGACCAATGCGGGTGGCTTCGGGGTGTTGGGCGCCACCGCGCACAGCCCCCAACGCCTGCAGAGCGAGCTGACCTGGATCGAGGAACAGACCGGGGGCAAGCCCTACGGAGTCGACCTGCTGCTGCCGCCCAAATACGTCGGTGCCGAGCAAGGCGGCATCGACACCACACAGACCCGCACCCTGCTGCCCGACGAACATCGCGCGTTCGTCGACGACCTCCTGGCCCGCTACGGCGTCGCCGCGGCCACCGGGGAACCGCGTGCGTCGCTGGGCGGCCTGAACATCTCGCCCAAGACCTACGAGCCGCTGCTGGAGGTCGCCTTCTCCAACAACATCCGGCTGATCGCCAGCGCGCTCGGTCCGCCCCCGGCGGACCTCGTCGACCGCGCCCACGACCGGGACGTGCTGGTGGCTGCCTTGGCCGGCACCACCCGGCACGCGCAACGACACGCCGCCGCGGGCGTCGACCTGATCGTCGCGCAAGGCACCGAGGCGGGCGGGCACACCGGCGAGGTGGCGACCATGGTCCTGGTGCCCGAGGTCGTCGATGCCGTGGCGCCGGTGCCCGTGCTGGCCGCCGGCGGAATCGCCCGTGGGCGTCAGATCGCCGCGGCGCTGGCCCTGGGCGCCGAGGGCGTGTGGTGCGGCTCGGTGTGGCTGACCACCGAAGAGGCCGAGACCGTGCCCGTGGTCAAGGAGAAATTCTTGGCCGCCAGCTCGTCGGACACTGTGCGATCGCGCTCGATGACGGGCAAGCCGGCGCGGATGCTGCGCACGGCCTGGACCGACGAGTGGGAGCGGCCGGAAAACCCGGATCCGCTGGGCATGCCGTTGCAGACCGCGCTGATCACCGAGCCGCAGGTGCGCATCAACTCCGCCGCCGCCCACCAGGGCGCCAAGGCGCGTGAGCTAGCCACCTACTTCGTCGGGCAGGTGGTGGGTTCGCTCGACCGGGTCCGCCCGACGCGCTCGGTGGTGCTGGACATGGTCGAAGAGTTCATCGACACCATCGGCCGGCTCGACGGCCTGGTCGAGAAGTGATTCGGGGCGGCCGGGCAACCGCGCGGAATTGACGGATTCCTGACGGCCGGCGCGCGTACGCCCAGCTCAGCACCGTGAACCTGGCCGAATGCTGTGCGCGCCCCTAATGAATGCATACAGAATGTCCGACACGCTATCCAGGGATTTGACCGCGTCATACCCGTCGTGCATTATCGGTCGGGTAAGCACCTCGATAGGTGAGGCGTCTACACGAATACAGGCCACTGACCCCGAACGTCGAAAGACGCCCCGGGTCAGGACAGCTCCTCCCGGCTTAAGGGTTGAGCCCAGGTGGCTTCCGGCTTGGATTGTTTTTCAGGCCAGGACACGTCGTGTGGTGCCGAAGCTCTGACGAGTGGGGTGCGGATCTCCGACGGTTGTCGGGTTCTGCTCCTCTGCTGCGCATAGATTGCATGCGACCCGCGCATGCGTCGTGACCGCGAGGAGGTGAGGGACACATGAGTTCTGGCGATAGTCCGGACCGAAGTCCGAACTGTGTTTCGTCCCGATCCGGTCTCCGGCGCGACCTTCTCGGCTGAGTCGTCGCAACGCTAAGTGCTTATCGGCCAAGCGTTCTGAGATCGCGAGGGACGGGACACATCAGTCCAGTCAGTCCCGTTGGATCTCCCCTCTAGGAGGCGATGATGACCGCAGTTTTCTACGACGAAGTGCTCACCGTAGCTCCCGCCCCCACGCTGACCGTGGTGCGCGACACCGACACGATCCCGGCACCCGCCCCGGCTCCCGTGGCCAACGGCCGCCGCCGGGCCGGCACCCCGCTTTTGGGCGCCGGTGGCGACCCGTTGGTGGACGGCGCCGCTCGCCTGCTGAGCGTCCCGCTGCGTCACGTGTACGCCGCGCTGTGGCGGGTTGGCGTCCTCGAAGTCCGGGCCTGAAGCCGAACTCCGATGGACGTCGCGCAACTCGTGCTCCAAGGGGCCGCCTGGCCGCAGACCTAGTTCTGCGGCCAGGCGACCCCTCGGAGTGCGCCCGGATTTGCGGGTCTTCGTAGAATCGTCTTACTGGCGTCGATCCGGCCATCACCGGGGAGCCTTCGGAAGAACAGCCGTCCTGGCTCAGTAGAACCGAACGGGTAGGCCCGTCACAGCCGTCATCGAGTGGCCACGCGAAAGCGCGGCAAGCGGGGTGGTACCGCGGCGCTCGCGCAGCCAGCGCGTCGTCGTCCCCGCTTTGCACCGTGGCACAGGAGACAACGCGCATCGTGACCAACACAACCGGCCCCGAAGCTGGCCTCGAGGCTCAGCCGGTGGACTCCGTCCAGGCCTACCCCAAGCCGGCCGGCGGAGCGCCCGACTTCCCGGCGCTCGAGCTCGAGGTGCTGGACTACTGGGCCCGCGACGACACCTTCCGGGCCAGCATCGCCCGCCGCGACGGCGCACCGGAATACGTGTTCTACGACGGCCCGCCGTTCGCGAACGGGCTGCCGCACTACGGGCACCTGCTCACCGGCTACGTCAAGGACATCGTTCCGCGCTACCGCACCATGCGCGGCTACAAGGTGGAGCGCCGCTTCGGCTGGGACACCCACGGCCTGCCGGCCGAACTCGAGGTCGAGCGCCAGCTGGGCATCAACGACAAATCGCAGATCGACGACATGGGCATCGCCGCGTTCAACGACGCCTGCCGCGAATCCGTGCTGCGCTACACCGACGAGTGGCAGGCCTACGTCACCCGCCAGGCGCGCTGGGTCGACTTCGACAACGACTACAAGACGCTGGACCTGCCCTACATGGAGTCGGTGATCTGGGCGTTCAAACAGCTCTGGGACAAGGGCCTGGCCTACGAGGGCTACCGGGTGCTGCCGTACTGCTGGCGCGACGAAACGCCGCTGTCCAACCACGAATTGCGGATGGACGACGACGTGTACCAGAGCCGCCAGGACCCCGCCCTCACGGTCGGGTTCAGGGTGGTCGGCGGTCCGCTGGACGGCGCGCACCTGCTGGTGTGGACGACGACGCCGTGGACGCTGCCGTCCAACCTGGCGGTCGCCGTCAACCCCGACGTGACCTACGTCGAGGTCACGGCCGACGGCAAGCGTTTTGTTCTCGCGGAGCCGCGGCTGGCCGCCTACGCCCGCGAGTTGGGCGAGCAGCCCGAGATCCGGGCCACCCACCGCGGCGCCGACCTGCTGGGCACCCGCTACCTGCCGCCGTTCCCGTACTTCATGGATACGGATAACGCATTTCAGGTGCTGCCCGGTGAGTTCGTCACCACCGAGGACGGTACCGGCATCGTGCACATGGCCCCGGCCTACGGCGAGGACGACATGGCGACCACCGGCAAGGTCGGCATCACCCCGGTCACGCCCGTCGATTCCAAGGGGCGCTTCGATGCCACGGTTCCGGATTACCAGGGGCAGCACGTCTTTGACGCCAACCAGCACATCATCCGCGACCTGAAGAACGGCAGCGGTCCCGCCGCGGCCAACGGCGCGGTGCTGCTGCGCCACGAAACCTACGAGCACCCCTACCCGCACTGCTGGCGCTGCCGCAATCCGCTGATCTACCGGGCGGTGTCGTCGTGGTTCGTCGCGGTCACCGAATTCCGGGACCGCATGGTGGAACTCAACCAGCAGATCACCTGGTATCCCGAGCACGTCAAGGACGGCCAGTTCGGTAAGTGGCTGCAGGGCGCCCGCGACTGGTCGATCTCGCGAAACCGCTACTGGGGAACCCCGATTCCGGTGTGGAAGTCCGACGACCCCGCGTACCCGCGGGTGGATGCCTACGGCAGTCTCGACGAACTCGAACGCGACTTCGGGGTGCGGCCCACCAACCTGCACCGGCCCTTCATCGACGAGCTGACCCGGCCCAATCCCGACGACCCGACAGGGGCCAGCACGATGCGACGGATCCCCGACGTGCTCGACGTGTGGTTCGACTCGGGATCGATGCCGTATGCGCAGGTGCATTTCCCGTTCGAGAACTCCGAGTGGTTCGACACGCATTACCCCGGTGACTTCATCGTCGAGTACATCGGGCAGACCCGCGGCTGGTTCTACACGCTGCACGTGCTGGCCACCGCGCTGTTCGACCGTCCCGCCTTCAAAACCTGTGTGGCACATGGCATCGTGCTGGGATCCGACGGCCAGAAGATGAGCAAGTCGCTGCGCAACTATCCCGATGTCAGCGAGGTGTTCGACCGCGACGGCTCCGACGCCATGCGCTGGTTCCTGATGGCCTCGCCGATCCTGCGCGGGGGCAATCTCATCGTCACCGAACAGGGCATCCGCGAGGGGGTGCGCCAGGTGCTGCTGCCGTTCTGGAACGCCTACAGCTTCCTGGCCCTCTACGCGCCCAAAGTCGGTACCTGGCGCACCGATTCGACGCAGGTGCTGGACCGCTACATCCTGGCCAAGCTCGCTGAGCTGCGCGACGACCTGACCCACGAGATGGACACCTGTGACATCTCGCGGGCCTGCGAGCAGCTGCGCCAGTTCACCGATGCGTTGACGAACTGGTATGTGCGACGGTCGCGTTCGCGGTTCTGGGAAGAAGACGTCGACGCCATCGACACGTTGCATACCGTGCTGGAGGTGACGGCGCGGCTGGCCGCGCCGCTGCTTCCCTCGGTGACCGAGATCGTCTGGCGGGGCCTGACTGCGCAGCGGTCGGTGCATCTCACCGACTGGCCGCAGGCCGGCGACGTGCCCGCCGACCCCGACCTGGTCGCCGCGATGGATCAGGTCCGCGAGGTCTGCTCGGCCGCGTCCTCGTTGCGTAAGGCCAAGACGCTGCGGGTGCGGCTGCCGCTGCCGAAACTGACGGTGGCGGTTGATAATCCGCAGCGACTGGAGCCGTTCGTCGACCTCATCGCCGACGAACTCAACGTCAAGAGCGTCGAGCTGACCGATGCGATCGACACCTACGGTCGCTTCGAGCTCACCGTCAACGCGCGGGTGGCCGGGCCGCGGCTGGGCAAGGACGTGCAGGCCGCCATCAAGGCGGTCAAGGCGGGGGAGGGCGTCGTCAATCCGGACGGCACCCTGACCGCCGGCCCCGCGGTGCTGCAACCCGAGGAATACAGCTCACGCCTGGTCGCGGCCGACCCGGAATTCACCGCGGCGCTGCCCGACGGGGCGGGCCTGGTGGTGCTGGACGGCACGGTGACCCCGGAGCTGGAGGCCGAAGGCTGGGCCAAGGACCGCATCCGTGAGCTGCAGGAGCTGCGCAAGTCGACGGGTCTGGATGTGTCCGACCGGATTTCGGTGGTGATGGCAGTGCCCGGCGAGCGGGTCGACTGGGCGCGCACCCACCGCGACCTCATCGCGGGCGAAATCCTGGCCACCAGTTTCGAATTCGGCGATCCGGCCGATGGCACCGAGATCGGCGACGGCGTGCGGGTGAGCATCGCCAAGGCCTGAGCGCGCGTCGCGCGTGGTTCAAGAGCGAGACCGCAGCGCCCGATGGGCATGCGCCCAGAACGGCATGCCCACCGCCACCGTCGCCCCGGTGGCGATCAGGCCGACCGCGACGTCGACGCTCTTTCGGCCGTCGGATGCCCAGTAGACGTCCTTGAGGTCCAACAGCAACGCCAGCTCGTCGACGATCATGGCATTGGCGGCGCCGTACGCCACCGCCGCCGCGGGATGCCGCCGTTGCTCGTCGCTGCCGCGCAGCCCGACTCCGGCCACCGTCACCAGCATCCCAATGCCGATGTTGTAGTGGTGGAAGTGCTTGCCGCCCATGGACATACCGCCACCGGACGGTCCATGCCCGGCCCTGATCCAGTGGGTGAGCCCGCGCAGGCCGGCGAAGGTGAGGGTGAACGACGCCCACGCGAGCACCGTGGCCTGCTCGCCGGGCTGCAGGCGCTCGTTCCATTGATGACGCAGCCGCGCCCATCGCGTCGAGGGCGGTGCGCCCCCGTCCGGAGCGGCCGCATCGCCGGACCCGGCGTTCATCAGCCGTCCTCGACCGCTCTCGCCCAGCGCTGCGAGCTGCGGATCCGGCGGCGCGCCACGTTTATGGCCATGACAAAACGTTAGTCCGACTGGCCCGTCGTGTGGGCCCTAGCATCGAGCGTGTGGAGTCGCGGTGGGTGCTGCACCTGGACATGGACGCGTTCTTCGCCTCCGTCGAGCAACTCACCCGCCCGACGCTGCGCGGGCGCCCGGTACTGGTCGGCGGCGTGGGCGGGCGCGGCGTGGTGGCCGGCGCCAGCTACGAGGCGCGGGTGTTCGGCGCGCGCTCGGCCATGCCCATGCATCAGGCCCGCCGGCTGGTCGGTGTGGGCGCGGTGGTGCTGCCGCCGCGCGGCGTGGTGTACGGGCTGGCCAGCAGGCGCGTCTTCGACACCATCCGCGCCGTGGTGCCCGTTGTCGAGCAGTTGTCGTTCGACGAGGGATTCGGCGAACCCGCGCAGCTCGCCGGGGCGTCCGCCGTGGACGTCGAGGCATTCTGCGAGGACCTGCGGCGACGGGTCCGCGACGAGACCGGCCTGATCGCCTCGGTGGGCGCCGGCTCGGGCAAGCAGATTGCCAAGATCGCCTCCGGGCTGGCCAAGCCCGACGGGGTCCGGGTGGTGCGTCGCGCCGAAGAACGGGTGTTGCTCGGCGGCCTGCCGGTGCGCCGGCTGTGGGGGATCGGCCCGGTCGCCGAGGAGAGGCTGCATCGCCTGGGCATCGAGACCATCGGCGAGCTGGCCGCGCTGACCGAGGCCGAGGCGGCCAACATCCTGGGCGCCACGATCGGGCCCGCGCTGCATCGGCTGGCCCGCGGGATCGACGACCGCCCGGTCGCCGAGCGCGCCGAGGCCAAGCAGATCAGCTCCGAATCGACCTTCGCCGCCGACCTGACCAGCCTGGAGCAGTTGCGTGAGGCCATCGAGCCGATTGCCGAGCACGCCCATCACCGCCTGCTGCGCGACGGCCGCGGCGCGCGCACCGTCACCGTCAAGCTGAAGAAATCCGACATGAGCACGCTGACCCGGTCCGCGACGCTGCCCTATGCCACCACCGAGGTCGCCGCGCTGGTGGGCATGGCCCGCCGGTTACTGCTCGATCCGCGCGAGATCGGGCCCATTCGCCTTCTCGGCGTGGGCTTTTCGGGGCTGAGCGACGTGCGCCAGGAATCGCTGTTTCCGGATTTGGAACTGGCTGCGCCGCAATCGGATTCACCGTCCGTCGAGACCGCGACTGAGGCCATGTATGGGCCCGGCCCCCACACGGCAGAGGTTGCGGGGTGGCGGGTCGGCGACGACGTCGCCCACCTCGAGCTCGGGCACGGCTGGGTGCAGGGCGCGGGCCACGGCGTGGTCACCGCGCGGTTCGAGACCCGCAGCTCCGGGCCCGGCCCGGCCCGGACGTTTCCCGCCGACGGCGGTGATTTGGTGCGCGCCAACCCGATCGATTCCCTGGATTGGCCCGAGTACGCCGGCGGCCTGCAGGCCGATGTGCTGTCAGCCCCACCGGGCGACGACGTCGGCGAACGGTAGCTCCGCGGCCAGCGCGGCGATCAGCAGCACGCGCGCCTGAGGCGGTCGCAGCCGCGGCACCGGCACCGCCCCGGCCGCCGCCATGTCGTGGCCGGGGCCGTAGCTGGCGGCGACCCGCCCGCCGGGGACGCGGGTGGACACCGCGACGACGACCCCGTCGCCGCAGTGCCGGCGCACCGCGTCGACCACCGCGGGTCCGGCGTTTCCCGAACCCAGCGCCTCGAGGACCACGCCCCGCGCCCCGGCGGCCACGCACGCATCGAGGGCCACCGCGTCGCTGCCCAGGTACGCCGCGACGATGTCGACGCGCGGCGCGGTAGCGGCCCGCAGCTCGCCGACGTACGGGCGGGTCTTCGGGCTGGTAAGGGTCACGTCGCCGGCCGCGGCGCCGAGCGGCCGGCCGGTGAAGCCGCTCAGGTCCTCGGTGGCCACCTTGCTCATGCCCAGCGGTTGCAGCACCCGGCCCGCGAAACACAGCACCACGCCCAGATCACGGGCGGCCGGGCTGGCCGCCACCGCCAGGGCGTCGCGCACATTCGCCGGGCCGTCCGCGTCGGGGGCGTCGGCGCTGCGCATGGCGCCGGTCAACACGACCGGGGCCTGGCCCGCGTAGGTGAGATCGAGCCACAGTGCGCTTTCCTCCATGGTGTCGGTGCCGTGCAGCACCACCACGCCGTCGGCCCCGCCGTCGACCGCGGCCGTCACCGCGTCGCGGATCCGGTCCCAATCGGCCAGCGTCAGCTCCGAGCTGTCCACCGCCAGCAGGTCAACGACGTCGACGTCGTGTTCTTCGCGGAAGGGCGCCGTCAGATCCGACCCGCTGTAGGAGGGTCGGTGCACGCCGTCGGCGCCGGTGCCGGTCGATATCGTGCCTCCGGTGGCGATCACGGTGAGGCGGGCCATGGTGGCATCATTGCGCATCGCCGCTGCGCGAACATGGCTAGCCTGCGTGAGGCAGTAGGGGATGATGGGGAAGTGCCTGAAGAACCAACGAAATCGACTGAGCCGGTGACCTCAGCCGAACAGGCTGGTGAGGCCGCCCCCGTCGAGCGGAACACGGAGCCCGAAACCGCCGCCGCGCCCGAACCCGCTCCACGGCGGCTGCGGCTGCTGCTGTCGATCGCGGCGATAGTCCTGGCCCTCGACGTCGTCACCAAGGTCATCGCCGTCAAACTGCTGCCGCCCGGCCAGCCGGTGCCGATCATCGGCGACACGGTGACCTGGACCCTGGTGCGCAACTCGGGTGCGGCCTTCTCGATGGCGACCGGCTACACCTGGGTGCTGACCCTGATCGCGACCGGTGTGGTGGTCGGCATCTTCTGGATGGGGCGCCGGCTGGTGTCGCCCTGGTGGGCGGTGGGCCTGGGCATGATCCTCGGTGGCGCGATGGGCAACCTGGTCGATCGCTTCTTCCGCGCCCCCGGACCGTTGCGTGGGCATGTCGTGGACTTCTTATCGGTCGGCTGGTGGCCGGTGTTCAACGTCGCCGACCCCTCGGTGGTCGGCGGTGCCATCCTGCTGGTCGTGCTGTCGATCTTCGGGTTCGACTTCGACTCAGTTGGTCGGCGCCACGCCGACGGCGACTCTCCGGGCCGGCGCACGGCCGACGACCGGAGCAAGGACGAGGACGGCTCCCAGGACAGCGCGGGTGAGTGACCGCTCGATGCCCGTCCCGGAGGGACTGGCGGGCATGCGCGTCGATGCCGGGCTGGCGCGCCTGCTCGGGCTGTCGCGCAGCGCGGCGGCCGCGCTCGCCGAAGACGGCGGCGTCGAACTCGACGGCGTCCAGGCCGGTAAGTCCGACCGGCTGACCGGCGGCGCCTGGCTGCAGGTGCGGCTGCCCGAGGCGCCCGCGCCGCCGCAGAACACGCCGGTCGACATCGAGGGCATGACGATCCTGTACTCCGACGACGACATCGTCGCGGTCGACAAACCGGCGGCGGTGGCCGCGCACGCGTCGGTCGGCTGGACGGGGCCCACGGTGCTCGGCGGCCTGGCCGCCGCCGGCTACCGGATCACCACCTCGGGGGTGCCCGAGCGGCAGGGCATCGTGCACCGCCTCGACGTCGGCACGTCCGGGGTGATGGTGGTGGCCCTGTCCGAGCGCGCCTACACCCTGCTCAAGCGGGCGTTCAAACAGCGCACCGTCGACAAGCGCTATCACGCGCTGGTGCAAGGACATCCGGACCCGTCCAGCGGGACCATCGACGCGCCGATCGGGCGTCACCGCGGCGGCGAGTGGAAGTTCGCGGTCACCAAGGACGGCCGGCACAGCCTCACCCACTACGACACCGTGGAGGCCTTCGTCGCCGCCAGCCTGCTCGACGTGCACCTGGAAACCGGCCGCACCCACCAGATCCGGGTGCATTTCTCGGCGCTGCATCACCCGTGCTGCGGTGACCTCGTCTACGGCGCCGACCCCAAGCTCGCGAAAAAGCTTGGGCTGGAACGCCAATGGCTGCATGCCCGCTCGCTGTCGTTTGCCCATCCGGCCGACGGCAGGCGCATCGAAATCGTCAGCCCCTACCCGCCCGACCTGCAACACGCGCTGGACGTGTTGCGCGCCGAGGGCTGACTCAGGCGGGCTTGCGGGCCTCGACGAGCAGCCGCACGGAGTGCGTGACGAAGGGCCCGTCGGATTCGATGCGCTCGTGCAGTTCGGCCAGCCGCTCGCGGTAGCGCTGCACGCTGAAGTCGGGCACCGTCCAGATCACCTTGCGCAGGAAGTACACGACGGCGCCGATGTCGAAGAACTCGGCGCGCATCCGCTCCATCCGCACATCGACGATCTCCAGCCCGGCTGCCTCGGCCTGTGCGCGCACGGCGTCCGGGTGGAACTCGGCCCACTTCTCCGGCTGCGGCCCGATGAAGTACTCGACCAGCTCGCCCATGGTGGCCGGGCCGATGTGCTGTGCGAAGTAGGTGCCGCCCGGCCGGAGCACCCGGAGGATCTCGGTCCACCAAACGGAGATCGGGTGACGCGTGGTCACCAGGTCGAACGCGTCGTCGGCGAACGGGAGCGGCGGCTCGTCACGGGTCGCGACGACCACCACACCGAGCGCGTGCAGGCGCCGGGTGGCCAGCGCCGCGTTCGGCGGCCATGTCTCGATGGCCGCCATGGTCGGCGGGAACGGCGCCGCGCCGGACAGCACCTCCCCGCCGCCGGTGTGAATGTCCAGTGCGGCCGACACCGTCGCCAACCGGCCCCGCAGTAGCCGCTGGTAGCCCCACGACGGGCGTTCCTCGGTGGCCCGGCCGTCCAGCCACGAAAAGTCCCAGCCCTCGACCGGGGCGGCCTCCGCCTCGGCGATCAGGTCGTCAAATGTGCGCCGCATGTCAGGCATGCTAGGCGGCGAACCTGGCCCGCGACATGCCCAGATTGCCACCGTGGTCGTGCCAGGAGCCGCAACCGCAGTCCTCACGGCAAGCTCGGCGCGCGACCGGCCTGAAACCGTCAGACCCTGACCTTGCCGGCGTCGCCCGTCGCGATCTCGGGGGCCAGCGGGGCGATGGCGCCGAGTATCTCGGTGACCGTCTCCGACGGCACCCCGGCGGCGGCCAGCGCGTCGGCCAAATGCCCGGCCACCAACCCGAAGTGGTGCATGGTGATCCCGCGACCCTGGTGCACCTGCTTCATCGGGGCGCCGGTGTAGGGCTCGGGGCCGCCCAGGGCCGCGGCGAAGAACTCGACCTGTTTGCCCTTGAGGCGGTTCATGTTCGTGCCGGTGAAAAAGCCCGACAGCTGATCGTCGGCAAGCACGCGAACGTAGAAGTCCTCCACCACGACTTCGATCGCCTCGTGCCCACCGATCCGGTCGTAGATGGCTCCCGGTGCGGACCTGCGGAAGCGCGCCAGAATTTTCATGGGTTCGATTGGAACATTTCGGCGTTGCTCGTCAGTTAGTGCGCGATCACGCCCGGATTGCTCTGTGTAACAAGCGGATTGCCCGCGTCTGGCGGCCGTTGCCGGCGAACCGTGAGACCCGGCGCCGCGTTACATGACGGCAATCTGCATCGAGGTGATGGACTGATGTCCTAGGTTGGCTTAATGATGCACGTCACATCACTCGCGCAGCCCCGCAAGGCGGTCGTGGTCAACGGGCAGGCCAGTTGCGGTCGGGGGGCTCACATCATCAGGAGCGAAGGCCGATGAATCTTGGTGACTTAACGAACTTGGTGGAGAACTCGATCGGGAACCTGGTGGAAAAGCCACTGGCCGCGGTGTCCCACATCGTCAACACCCCGAACTCGGCAGGACGGTATCGGCCGTTCTATCTGAGGAATCTGCTGGACGCCGTGCAGGGCCGCACGCTCGAGGAGGCCGTCGAGGGCAGGACCGCACTGATCACCGGGGGATCCTCGGGCATCGGTGAGGCCGCCGCGAAGAAGATCGCGGAGGCCGGCGGTGCGGTGGCGCTGGTGGCGCGCACCCGGGAGAACCTGGAGAAGGTCGCCTCTGACATCCGAGCGATCCGCGGTGGGACCGCCCACGTCTACCCGTGCGACCTGACCGACATGGATGCCATCGCCGCGATGGCCGATCAGGTGCTCGACGATCTCGGCGGCGTCGACATCCTGATCAACAACGCGGGACGCTCGATTCGGCGCTCGCTCGAGTTGTCCTACGACCGGATCCACGACTACCAGCGCACGATGCAGCTGAACTATCTCGGCGCCGTCCAGCTGATCCTCAAGTTCATCCCCGGGATGCGCGAGCGGGGATACGGGCACGTGCTCAACGTCTCCTCGGTTGGCGTGCAGACCCGCGCGCCGCGCTTCGGCGCCTATATCGCCAGCAAGGCCGCGCTGGACAGCTTGTGCGACGCGCTGCAGGCCGAAACGGTGAACGACGACGTGCGGTTCACCACGGTGCACATGGCGCTGGTGCGCACGCCGATGATCAGCCCGACCACGCTCTACGACAAGTTCCCGGCGCTGACGCCCGACCAGGCGGCCGGGGTGATCACCGACGCGATCGTGCACCGGCCGCGGCGGGCCAGCTCGCCGTTCGGGCAGTTCGCCGCCGTCGCCGACGCCGTCAACCCGGCGGTGATGGACCGGGTACGCAACCGGGCGTTCGTCATGTTCGGCGACTCCAGCGCCGCGAAGGGTGATGATTCATCAACCGAGGCAACGAAATTCGACAAACGCAGCGAGAACTTCGTGCGGGCGACCCGAGGGATACATTGGTGACACATGAGCCTTCCAAAACCTGACATTCAGACCACCGTTGTCATCACCGGCGCCTCGTCCGGCATCGGGGCCGAACTGGCCCGCGGGTTGGCCCGCCGCGGCTTCCCGCTGTTGCTGGTCGCGCGGCGCCGCGAGCGCCTCGACGAGTTGGCCAACGAGGTGGGCCAGGAGTACTCGGTCGCCGTCGAGGTGCTGCCGCTGGATCTCAGCGACGGCAAGTCCCGCGTCAAGCTGGCGAACCGGCTGCGCAGCGAGCCGATCGCCGGCTTGTGCAACAGCGCCGGTTTCGGCACCAGCGGCGTGTTCCACGAGCTGCCGGTGGACCGCGAGAGCGAAGAGGTCACCCTCAACGCGCTGGCGCTGATGGAACTCACCCACGCGACGTTGCCGGGCATGGTCGAGCGCGGCGCCGGCGCGGTGATGAACATCGCGTCGATCGCGGGATTCCAGCCGGTTCCCTTCATGGCGGTCTATTCGGCCACCAAGGCCTTCGTGCAGACGTTCTCCGAAGCGGTGCACGAGGAGCTGCACGGGACGGGGGTGTCGGTCACCTGCCTGTGCCCGGGACCGGTGCCGACGGAGTGGGCCGAGATCGCCAACGCCGAGCGGTTCAGCATTCCCATCGCGCAGGTGTCGCCGCGCGACGTGGCCGAGGCGGCCATCGGCGGCATGCTGACCGGCCGGCGCACGGTGGTGCCCGGCGTGGTGCCCAAGGTGGTCAGCACCGGCGGCCGGTTCGCGCCGCGCAGCCTGCTGTTGCCCGGTATCCGGATCGGCAACCGATTCCGCGGCGGGCCCAAGAGCTGACGCGGGGCGCATCGACTTCGACCATGTGCCCGTCGTGCCCGGGTCCGGAAAGTAGACTCACTCGCCTGCCCGCAAGGTAGGGGGAGCACCAGGTGCTACGGGGAGCCGCTCGACTCGCAATACTTGCGCCGCGCAGCATCGTCGCCACGGCTTTCCTGGTGATGGTCGCGGCCGGATTATTCGGCTTTTCCGCCCTCGACGTGCTCTCAGCGGGCGGCTATCAAGATCCGTCATCGCAGTCTTGGCTGGCTCAGCGGGTGCTCGCGGAGAAGTTCGACTACGGCGACCAACAGATGGTTTTCGAGTTGACCTCCGAGGCGGGCGCCCAAAGCGAGTCCGCCCGAAAGGTGGCCGCCGACATCGTCGCGCGGCTGAAAGTGTCGCCCGACGTTGCCCAAGTCAGCTCGGCGTGGACCGTTCCGCCTCCGGCCGCGGCAGGACTGATCAGCAAGGACGGTAAGACCGGATTGATCGTCGCCGGCATTCGCGGTGGCGAAACCAATGCCCAGAAGAACGCCGCGGCATTGGCGAAGCAACTCGCGCACGATCGCGACGGCGTCACCGTGAAGGCGGGTGGCGAGGCCCTGACGTACGCGCAGATCAACAAGCAAAGCGAAAAGGACCTGTTGGTCATGGAATCCATCGCGTTTCCATTGAGTTTCGTTGTGCTGGTGTGGGTGTTCGGCGGCATGCTGGCCGCGGCGATTCCGATGGCGGTGGGCGGCTTTGCCATCGTTTCCACCTTGGCGACGCTGCGAACGATCACACTCTTCGCAGACGTCTCGATATTCGCGCTCAACCTGACGGTGGCCATGGGTCTGGCGCTGGCCATCGACTACACCCTGTTGATCATCAGCCGATACCGCGACGAGCTCGCCAACGGCATGCAGCGTGAGGATGCACTGGTTCGCACCATGTGCACGGCCGGGCGAACCGTGCTGTTCTCGGCGACGACCGTCGCATTGTCCATGGCCACGATGGTGCTGTTTCCGATGTACTTCCTGAAGTCGTTCGCCTACGCGGGCGTCGCGGTGGTCGCATTGGCGGCCGTTGCCGCGGTGGTGATCACCCCTGCCCTGATCGTGCTCCTCGGCGACCGGCTGGACACGCTGAACGTGCGGCGGCTGATTCGTCGGGTGGGCGGGCGTCCAGAGCCGGTGTCAGTCCCGATCCAAGAGAGCTTCTTGTACCGCTCGACGAAAGCCGTGATGCGACGGCCGATTTCGATCGGCGTAGCGGTCATCGCGTTCGTGCTGGTGCTGGGGGCGCCTTTTCTCGGCGCGAATTGGGGCTTCTCCGACGACCGAGTGCTGCCGACCTCGGCATCGGCGCGGCAGGTCGGCGACGACACGCGCTCGGATTTCGTGGTCAGCACGGATAGGGACGTGACCGTCGTAGTCCCTGATACGACCGGGTCGGCGCCCGGCGAGATCGAGCGCTATGCCGTCCAACTCTCGCAGGTCGCCGACGTCGTGTCGGTGTCAACGCCTGGCGGAACCTTCCAGAACGGCGCGCCGGTCGGGCCGCCTTCCGCACCTACCGGCGCGAAGGACGGCAGTGTCTTCCTCACAGTGCGCAGTACGGCCCCGTTGTTCTCCATGGCATCGGAAAGACAGCTGGATCGTCTTCAGGCCATCGCCGGACCTGGCGGCCGCGACGTGCAATTCACCGGCAGGGCGGCGATAAACCGCGACAGTGCGGGAGCGGTGACGTCGCGGCTGCCGCTTGTCCTGTCGATCATCGCGGTGATCACCTTCGCGCTGTTGTTCTTGTTGACCGGCAGCGTGGTGATGCCGCTGAAAGCCTTGGTGCTCAACGTTTTGTCGCTGACCGCTGCATTCGGCGCGCTGGTATGGATCTTCCAGGAAGGCCACCTGGGTGCCCTGGGCACCACGGCCAATGGCACCCTGATGGTCCACATGCCGGTGCTGCTGTTCTGCATCGCGTTCGGTCTCTCCATGGATTACGAGGTCTTCTTGGTGTCTCGGATCCGCGAGCACTGGTTGGCCTCCGACCGAACGCCAGAGGACAACGACGAGGCCGTCGCTCAAGGCGTGGCCCGCTCCGGTCGGGTTGTCACTGCAGCGGCGCTATTGATGGCGATCTCGTTCGCCGCGTTGATAGCCGCGCGGGTGTCGTTCATGAGGATGTTCGGTCTGGGACTCACTCTGGCGGTGGTGGTCGACGCGACGCTCGTTCGTATGCTCCTACTTCCGGCGTTCATGCGCCTGATGGGCCGCGCCAACTGGTGGGCGCCTAAACCGCTGGTCAAGCTGCACGAGCGCATTGGCATCAACGAGGAAGAAAGCGACGTCGGGCTTCGCGCCCTCAGTCCCGAACAGTGATTTCCGCAATTGCCGACGGGCGTGATCCGAGTATCCGGATCACATCCGTCACGTCCGTCGCTCCGGGGGTGAGACCGCAGTGGCGGATGTGACGAGGCGCTAGGCTCAGGCGGTGGCTGCCGTGGACCTGACCGCCGATGTCCCGATGACCCCGCAGGACATGTGGGATCGCGTCTCCGACCTGTCTGACCTGGGCGACTGGCTGACCGTGCACGAGGGCTGGCGCAGCGACCTGCCCGACGAGATCGCCGAGGGCACCCAGATCGTCGGCGTGGCACGGGCCAAGGGTTTCCGCAACCGGGTGACCTGGACGGTGACCACGTGGGACCCGCCGCACGAGGTGGCGATGTCGGGATCCGGCAAGGGCGGCGCCAAATACGCCGTGACGCTCACCGTGCGGCCCACCGGCGAGGGCTCGACGCTGGGTCTGCGTCTCGAACTGGGCGGACGGGCGCTGTTCGGTCCGGTGGGCTCGGCGGCGGCGCGCGCCGTCAAAGGCGACGTCCAGAAGTCGCTGAAGAATTTCGTCGAGTTGTACGGATAGAAACCCGAGAAACACTTACGCGACACGCCGAGGATACGTCGGTGGTCGGTCATAGACTGGCGTCCCTATGACCGGTTCGATTCCTCCTCACGCGAGCGCTCGTCGCGAGCCATCCTTCGTGCACCTGCATAACCACACCGAGTATTCGATGTTGGACGGTGCCGCGAAGATCGCGCCGATGCTGGCCGAGGTGGACCGGCTGCAAATGCCCGCGGTCGGGATGACCGACCACGGAAACATGTTCGGCGCCAGCGAGTTCTACAACGCGGCCACCAAGGCCGGGATCAAGCCGATCATCGGCGTCGAGGCCTACATCGCGCCGGCCTCGCGCTTCGACACCCGGCGGATCCTGTGGGGTGACCCCGGCCAGAAGTCCGACGACGTGTCGGGCAGCGGCTCCTACACGCACATGACGATGGTGGCCGAGAACGCCACCGGCCTGCGCAACCTGTTCAAGCTGTCCTCGCTGGCCTCCTTCGAGGGCCAGCTCGGCAAATGGTCGCGGATGGACGCCGAGATCATCGCCGAACACGCCGAGGGCATCATCGCCACCACCGGGTGCCCGTCGGGGGAGGTGCAGACCCGGCTGCGGCTGGGACACGAGCGCGAGGCGCTGGAGTCGGCCGCCAAGTGGCGCGAGATCTTCGGCGCCGACAACTACTTCCTGGAGCTGATGGATCACGGGTTGTCCATCGAGACGCGGGTCCGCGAAGGCCTGCTGGAGATCGGCCGCAAGCTGGGCATCCCGCCGCTGGCCACCAACGACTGCCACTACGTCACCCGCGACGCCGCCCACAACCACGAGGCGCTGCTGTGCGTGCAGACCGGCAAGACCCTCTCGGACCCCAACCGGTTCAAATTCGACGGCGACGGCTACTACCTGAAGTCGGCCGCCGACATGCGCCAGATCTGGGACGACGAGGTTCCCGGCGCCTGCGACTCCACCCTGCTGATCGCCGAGCGGGTGCAGTCCTACGACGAGGTGTGGGCGCCGCGCGACCGGATGCCGATCTTCCCGGTGCCCGAGGGACACGACCAGGCCACCTGGCTGCACCACGAGGTGCTGGCCGGGCTGCAGCGCCGGTTCCCGTCCGGCGTCGGGCAGGACTACATCGACCGGGCCGAGTACGAGATCAAGGTCATCTGCGACAAGGGCTTCCCGTCGTACTTCCTGATCGTCGCCGACCTGATCAACTACGCGCGATCGGTCGACATCCGGGTGGGGCCGGGGCGTGGCTCGGCGGCGGGCTCGCTGGTGGCCTACGCGCTTGGCATCACCAACATCGATCCGATCCCGCACGGTCTGCTGTTCGAGCGCTTCCTCAACCCGGAACGGCCGTCGGCGCCCGACATCGATATCGACTTCGACGACCGTCGTCGCGGCGAGATGGTGCGCTACGCCGCCGAGAAGTGGGGCTCCGACCGCGTCGCCCAGGTCATCACCTTCGGCACCATTAAAACCAAAGCGGCGCTGAAGGATTCGGCGCGCATCCACTACGGGCAGCCCGGGTTCGCGATCGCCGACCGGATCACCAAGGCGCTGCCGCCGCCGATCATGGCCAAAGACATTCCGCTGTCTGGCATCACCGACCCGGGCCATGAGCGGTACAAGGAGGCCGCCGAGGTCCGCGGCCTGATCGAAACCGACCCGGACGTTCGCACCATCTACCAGACCGCGCGCGGCCTGGAAGGCCTGATCCGCAACGCCGGCGTGCACGCGTGTGCGGTGATCATGAGCAGCGAGCCGCTGACCGAGGCCATCCCGCTGTGGAAGCGGCCCCAGGACGGGGCCATCATCACCGGCTGGGACTACCCGTCGTGTGAGGCCATCGGCCTGCTGAAGATGGACTTCCTGGGCCTGCGGAACCTGACGATCATCGGCGACGCCCTGGAAAACATCAAGAGCAACAGGGGAATTGACCTCGACCTGGAGTCGGTGCCGCTGGACGACAAGCCCACCTACGAGCTGCTCGGCCGGGGTGACACCCTGGGGGTGTTCCAGCTCGACGGCGGCCCGATGCGCGACCTGTTGCGCCGCATGCAGCCCACCGAGTTCAACGACATCGTCGCGGTGCTGGCGCTGTACCGGCCCGGCCCGATGGGGATGAACGCCCACAACGACTACGCCGACCGCAAGAACGGTCGTCAGGCGGTCAAGCCGATCCACCCGGAACTCGAGGAGCCGCTGCGCGAGATCCTGGCCGAGACGCACGGCCTGATCGTCTACCAAGAGCAGATCATGTTCATCGCCCAGAAGGTCGCCTCCTACACGATGGGCAAAGCCGACGCGCTGCGTAAGGCGATGGGTAAGAAGAAGCTCGAGGTGCTCGAGGCCGAGTACAAGGGCTTCTACGAAGGCATGACCGCCAACGGCTTCTCCGAGAAGGCCGTGAAAGCGTTGTGGGACACCATTCTTCCGTTCGCCGGGTACGCGTTCAACAAGTCGCACGCGGCCGGCTACGGCCTGGTGTCGTATTGGACGGCCTACCTGAAGGCCAACTATCCGGCCGAGTACATGGCCGGCCTGCTGACCTCGGTGGGCGACGACAAGGACAAGGCCGCGGTCTACCTGGCCGACTGCCGCAAGCTGGGCATCACGGTGCTGCCGCCGGACGTCAACGAGTCCCTGGTGAACTTCGCCTCGGTGGGCCAAGACATCCGGTTCGGGCTGGGCGCGGTGCGCAACGTCGGCGCCAACGTGGTCGGATCGCTGATCGGCACCCGCAACGGCAAGGGCAAGTTCACCGACTTCTCGGATTACCTCAACAAGATCGACGTCGCGGCCTGCAACAAGAAGGTCACCGAATCGTTGATCAAGGCGGGCGCCTTCGACTCGCTGGGTCACGCTCGCAAGGGTCTGTTCCTGGTGCACACGGACGCGGTCGACTCGGTGCTGGGCACCAAGAAGGCCGAGGCGATGGGTCAGTTCGACCTGTTCGGCGGCGGCCCAGATGGCAGCGGCATCGACTCTGTGTTCAACATCAAGGTGCCCGACGACGAGTGGGAGGACAAGCACAAGCTGGCCCTGGAGCGAGAAATGCTGGGCCTGTACGTGTCCGGGCACCCGCTCAACCAGGTGGCGCACCTGCTGACCGCGCAGGTCGACACCCAGATCCCGGCCATCCTCGACGGCGATGTGCCCAACGACACCCAGGTGCGGGTCGGCGGCATCCTCGCCTCGGTCAACCGGCGGGTCAACAAGAACGGGATGCCTTGGGCGTCGGCCCAATTGGAGGACCTCACCGGTGGCATCGAGGTGATGTTCTTCCCACAGGCGTATTCCGTGTACGGCGCCGACATCGCCGACGACGTCGTGGTGCTGATCAAGGCCAAGGTGTCGCTGCGCGACGACCGGGTCGCGTTGATCGCCAATGAGCTTGTGGTGCCGGACTTCTCCAACGCGCAACCTAACCGGCCGCTGGCGGTCAGCCTGCCGACGCGGCAGTGCACCATCGACAAGGTCACCGCGCTCAAACAGGTGCTGGCCCGCCACCCCGGCACGTCGCAGGTGCATCTGCGGCTGATCAGCGGGGACCGGATCACCACGCTGGAACTGGATGCCTCCCTTCGGGTTACGCCGTCGCCGGCGCTGATGGGGGATCTCAAGGCGCTGCTCGGCCCCGGCTGCCTGGGCGGGTAGGCGAACGGCTACCCGGCCAATCGCAACGCCGCCTGATGGTCGTGGGTCGGGATGATCGTCACCGCGTGCCGTGCCAGGTGCAGGCGTTGCAGGGTCTTGAAGGTCTCCGCACGGTTTTCGTCCACCAAAACACCCGGATAGCCCGACTTCTGCCGGACCTTCTCGATCTGCAAATGGTGCCAGGCGGCGTCCCCGGCGATCAGGATCCAGCCCCGCGCGGTGTGGGCGAGCACCCCGACGCTGCCCGGGGTGTGCCCGGCCAGGTCTACCAGGATGACCGAGCTGTCGCCGAAGAGGTCGTGGCCGGCGGTGAAGGTCAGCACCGGCGGCCCGTCCAGGTCGTATTCGCTGACGGGCCGGCCCCGCAGCGCATCGCGCACGCCGCCGACGGGAGCGACACGACCCGAGCCGATCCAGTCGTGTTCGCGACGGTGCAGGTGCACGGGGAGATCCGGCAGGTCCAACAGGCCCGACACATGATCCCAGTGCGCGTGGGTGGGGAGCGCGAAATCCAGGCGTGGCGGGTCGGGCAACCGGTTCAGCGCCGTGCGGGTGGGGATGGTGCCGGCCGGCGGGCGAACGGCGACCCGCAGCACGGCGGGCAGCTGGGAGATCGCGCGTCGCTCGACGTCGACGCAGACGGCGGGGTCGACGATGAACGTCGCCTCCGGGTGAGTGACGACGAACGAGGTCAGCGAGTTCTCGACGCGCGCCGGGATGAACGTGCCCTCGACGATGGCGGCGGTCGGCACCGGGCGTGGCACTTGGGGCAGCACGGTCACCGTCACGGTGCGGCCGGGAGCCGGCAGACCCGCATCGACGACGCTGCGCAGAAACCGTTCGTCGGGCCGCTTCGGGCGCACCATGCCGAGCACCAATCCCGCTGCGGCGCTGCAGCATTGGCCGAAGCCGGGGGAGCGGACGGGGTCGGGCACCGTTGCGCGCGTCATGGCAGGTCCACCCGCACGATGACGCTGTCCGGCCACACGCGGCGGTCGCGGGCGCGCCGCAACTTCTCTCGTGCGCACAGGTCTTGGTGCACGTTGGTCACGCCGGGCACCTTGATCAGCGGGACGATGTTCCACTGCCAGCCGTAGCGGCGGTGCAGCACGCGGTTGGCGCGGGCGGCCTCGGCGCCGGACAGCACCGTGGCGCGGCCCGTCACCGTCGTCGCGCCGGGACGCACCCGGCCCCGGTGGTCGCAGGCCGCGAGTTCGACGTCACGGCGGGCGGCCAGCCGCCTGGTCTTCGGGCCGACCCTGGTCCGGAACAGCAGGCCGTCGTCGTCGAACGCGAACCAGATCGGGGTGTCGACGGGCGTGCCGTCGCGGCGAAACGATCGCAGCAGGGCGTAGCGAGAACGGCTGAGTTCCGCGGGTTGGGGGATGGTCATAACCCCAGTCAAGGACTTAGAGTTGGCTCGAAGTCAAGCATCGAATTTCTGGGAGGTGCGATGCCGCCAAGCCTGACGATCGGCGAGGTGGCGCGCCAGGCCGGGGTGGCGGCGACGGCGTTGCGCTACTACGAGCAGATCGGCCTGGTGCCGGAGCCGGCACGGCTGGGCGGCCAACGCCGCTACGACGACTCGATTTTGGCCCGCCTCGAGGTGATCGCGCTCTGCAAGGCCGCCGGGTTCTCGCTGGAAGAGATCCAGCTGCTGTTCGCCGACGACGCCCCCGGGCGGCCGGCCAGCCGCGCTCTGGCCGAGTCCAAACTCGCCGAGATCGACGCCCAAATGGACTCGCTGGCCCGCGCCCGCGCGGTGATCGAGTGGGGGATGCGCTGCACGTGCCCCTCGATTGACGCCTGTACCTGTGGCATTCACCCACCCCACGCCGGCAAGGAGCCCTCATGACCCAGCAGCACCCCATCGCGGTGCAGAACTTCTCGCACGTCTGCATCGGCGTCTCCGACATCGAGGCGTCGCTGGCCTTCTACACCGCTGTGTTGGGCATGGACGTGGTGTTCGACGTCGAACTCGCAGGCGCCGGACTGGATTCGGTCACCGGCGGCGCCGCCCAGCGGGGCCGCATGATCGGCGGGCTGATCGGGGCGGCGATGGTGGAGCTGTTGTCGTTGGGAGCGGTGCCCGAGTGCCCGAGCGGCCCGCACCTGGGCTACACCAACATGTCGTTTCGCGTCGACGATCTCGACGCCGCCTACGACACCGTGACGCGCCACCACCCCGCTATCCGGGCCGACCCGCCCGTCGACATCGGGGGCGTGCGGATGTTCTTCATCCACGACCCCGACGGCACGCCGATCGAGCTGGTGGAATTGCCCGGCGGGGCGACGAGCACGGTGCAGCTGTGGCGCCCGGGGGCGTGAACCGGTGAAGTCACCCGATATGTTCCGTGCCCCTGTGCTCGGAAGTAGGCTCACGAGGGCAGTGCTGATGCGGCGCCGAGGAGGACGGAAATGACGACACCCCAGGAGCCGGCCACCTTGTGCGAGGCGTTTCAGCGCAACGCCGCGGTCGACCCCGACGCCGTCGTGCTGCGCACACCCGGTGCAACCCAGACAATGACGTGGCGCGAGTGCGCCGAACAGGTGCGCAAGGTCGCCGCCGGCCTGGCGGGCTTGGGGATCCGGCGCGGCGACGCCGTCTCGCTGATGATGGCCAACCGGATCGCGTTCTATCCGCTCGAAATCGGCACGCAACACCTTGGGGCGACATCGTTTTCGGTGTACAACACGCTGCCTGCCGAGCAGCTGACGTATCTGTTCGGCAACGCGGGCACCAAGGTCGCGATCTGCGAGGAGCAGTACGTGGACCGTATTCGCGCCAGCGGGGTGCCGATCGAGCACATCGTCTGTATCGACGGCGCGCCGCCGGGCACCCTGTCGGTCGAGCAGCTGTACGAGGCGGGCGAAGACGACTTCGACTTCGAATCGACCTGGCGCGCGGTACAACCCGACGACATCGTCACGCTCGTCTACACCTCGGGAACCACCGGAAACCCCAAGGGTGTGGAGATGACGCACGCCAACCTGCTGTTCGAGTCCCGCGCCCTCAACAGCGTGCTTCCTTCGGAGTTCGGTGACCGGGTCACCTCGTATCTGCCGACGGCGCACATGGCCGACCGAGTGATGGGGCTCTATGCCCTGGAGGTGTTCGGCGCCCAGGTCACCGTCGTCGACGATCCGCGGGCCATCGCCGCGGCGCTGCCCGACGTGCGGCCCACGGTGTGGGCCGCGGTGCCGCGGGTCTGGGAAAAGCTTAAGGCGGGAATCGAATTCACCGTCGCCAACGAGGCCGACGAGGTCAAGCGTCAGGCGTTGCAGTGGGCGATGGCGGTGGCCGCCAAGCGGGCCGACGCCCTGGTGGCCGGCGGCAGGATGTCCGACGAGCTGGCCGCCGAATGGGCCCGGGCCGACGAGCTGGTGTTGTCCAAGCTGCGCGAGCGGCTCGGGTTCGGCGAACTGCGCTGGGCGGTGTCCGGTGCGGCGCCCATTCCCAAGGAGACATTGGCCTTCTTCGCCGGCATCGGCATTCCGATCGCCGAAGTGTGGGGCATGTCAGAGCTGAGTTGCGTTGCGGCCGTGAGTCATCCGCGCGAGGCCCGGCTGGGTACGGTCGGCAGGCTGCTGCCCGGGCTGGAGGGCAGGATCGCCGACGACGGCGAGTTCCTGGTGCGCGGTCCGCTGGTGATGAGGGGCTACCGCAAGGAGCCGGCGAAGACCGCCGAGGCGATCGACGCCGAGGGCTGGCTACACACCGGCGACATCCTGGAAGCGGACGCCCAAGGCTATCTGCGCGTGGTGGATCGCAAGAAGGAGCTGATCATCAATGCGGCCGGAAAGAACATGTCGCCGGCCAACATTGAGAACGCCATCCTGGCCGCGTGTCCCATGGTCGGGGTGATGATCACCATCGGCGACGGCCGGCCGTACAACACCGCACTGATGGTCTTCGACGCGGACTCGGTCGGCCCGTACGCGGCCCAGCGCGGTTTGGCCGATGCCTCGCCCGCCGCCCTGGCGGCCGACCCGGAGGTCATCGCGCAGATCGCCGCCGGGGTGGCTGCGGGCAACGAAAAACTCTCCCGGGTGGAACAGATCAAACGGTTCCGTATCCTGCCCACCTTGTGGGAACCCGGCGGTGACGAGATCACGCTGACGATGAAGCTCAAGCGCAAGCCGATCATGGCGAAATACGGCGAAGAGATCGAGCAGCTCTATGCGCCCGAATCACATCCGGACGTGCACGAGCCGTCCGGAGCCGTCTCGGTGCAGCCGGCATGAGCGGGGGACCGGCGGGCAGCGCCCGTGAAATCGGCCGCGCGGGAGTTCGAAAGCTGTTGCAGCGCAGCGGCATGATCACCGAATCGACTTCACCGCTGTCGACGGACCCGGCCGAGGTGGCTGAATTGCTGGGCGCGCCATGGTATGACGAGCGGCTGGGCAAGCTGGCCCACGAGCTTGGGCGCGATCTGGACGGCGTGCGCGCCGAGGCCGCCAGCTACCTGCGGGAGATGGCGCCCTCGCTCGACGAGGGGGCGGTAAGGGCCTGGCGTAGCTTCAGCTGCTGGCTGATGCGCGCCTACGACGTGCTGACCGACGAGGATCAGATCGCCCAGCTGCGTAAGCTGGACCGCAAAGCCACACTGGCGTTTGCCTTTTCGCATCGGTCTTATCTTGATGGGCTGCTGCTGCCTGAGGTGATCCAGGCCAACCGGCTCTCACCCGCACTTACCTTCGGCGGCGCCAACCTGAACTTCTTCCCGATGGGTGCCTGGGCAAAGCGAACGGGAACGATCTTCATCCGGCGCCAGACGAAAGACATTCCCGTCTACCGATTCGTGTTGCGCGCCTACGCCGCGCAACTGGTGCAAAGCCACGCCAACCTGACCTGGTCGATCGAAGGCGGCCGGACCAGGACGGGCAAGCTTCGGCCGCCGGTGTTCGGGATTCTGCGCTACATCAGCGACGCTGTCGACGAAATCGACGGCCCCGAGGTGTATTTGGTGCCGACCTCCATCGTGTACGACCAGCTGCACGAGGTGGAAGCGATGACTACCGAGGCCTACGGTGCACCGAAGCGGCCCGAGGACTTTCGCTTCCTGATCCGGTTGGCGCGACAGCAGGGTGAGCGGCTCGGCCGCGCCTACCTGGACTTCGGCGAACCGCTGCCGCTGCGCAAGCGCCTCGAGGAGCTGCGCGCCGAGGAGTCCGGCACCAGCACCGAGATCGAACGCATCGCGTTAGACGTCGAACACCGGATCAACCGCGCCACGCCCGTCACCCCGACCGCGGTGGTGAGCCTCGCGCTGCTGGGCGCCGACCGCTCACTGTCCATCAGCGAGGTTCTGGCCACCGTGCGCCCGCTGGCGAGCTACATCGCGGCGCGCAACTGGAAGGTGGCCGGCGCCGCCGACCTGACGAATCGCTCGACCATCCGCTGGACCCTGCACCAGTTGGTCGCCTCGGGCGTCGTCAGCGTGTACGACGCCGGCACCGAACCGGTCTGGGGCATCGGGGCGGAACAGCACCTGGTGGCCGCGTTCTACCGCAACGCCGCCATTCACATCGTGGTCGACCGCGCGATCGCCGAGACGGCATTGCTGGCAGCCGTAGAGGACGCCGAGGGGTCAGTGGATGGGCTGGTGCAACCGACTGCCGTGCGCGATGAGGCGCTACGCCTGCGCGAGTTGCTGAAATTCGAGTTCCTGTTCTCGGCGCGCGCGCAATTCGAAAAGGAACTCGCCGACGAGGTGCGCCTGATCGGGCGGGTGGATGACACCAGCAAGGCGGCCGGCGCCGCCGACGTGCGCGGCCTCCTGGAAAAGGCCGACGTCCTGCTGGCGCACCTCGTGCTGCGCCCATTCCTCGACGCTTACCACATCGTCGCCGACCGGCTCGCCGACCACGACGACGAATCGTTCGACGAGGACGCGTTTCTCGCCGAGTGCCTCGAGGTAGGCAAGCAGTGGGAGTTGCAACGCCGTATCGCCAGCGCCGAGTCGAGGTCGATGGAGCTGTTCAAGACGGCGCTGCGGTTGGCGAGGCATCGCGAACTTGTGGACGCCCGCGAGGACCTGGACATCGCCCGGCGCCGCCGCGAGTTCGCCGACGAGACGGCGGCGGCTGTCCGGCGGGTCAACACCATCGCGGAGCTGGCCAGGACGCGGTGATACGCGGTTAGCCCGAAAGCACCCTACAACCCTGCCGCGCAACGTGATCGGACGGCGCGAAGGTCACTGGCGAATCACATCCTCACCGATGCGATTCGAAAGGCACCGTCGTGGGAAGTTCGGCCCCTTTCGGTAGGACGAGCTTGCCGTCGGTGTTGTTGTACCCGGAACGTTTCGTAGGCATGGGCAAGACAGGGTTGGGGCACGGCTGGTCGGTGCCGTCACCGCAGATGCCACCGTTGAGGTAGGAACGCTTTTGAACATCTTCGGGCCAGGGGTCGGCGTGCATGCCGATCCATTGCGCCGGAAGGTTGTAAAAGAAGAAGAAGCAGGCGCTCACCGCGGCGAAGATCGCCAGGAAGCGGGTCAGTTGAGCTTTGGCGAAACCGCCTCGGACATGGTCGAGTCCGCGCTCCGCGACAGTGCGGCCACGGTCGTCGGTGAAGAAGCGCAGACAACACAGCGCGGTCAGGACACCGCCCCACATCAGGCCTTCGTAGATGGGCCATTGGTAATACGTGCCGGCGTTGATTGACACCGTCCGAATCGCACCGGGATACACAAAGAACCCGATCGGCAAGAAGATCAGGCCCTCCATGACGAAGTCGAGCAGGATATTGAACGCGAAGGCAAGGGCTATCAACGGCGCGTTGCCGACGGCGGGCCAGCGCGCCTTGATCCTGCGCATCACCCAGCACCCGAGCATCACGATCAGCAGATTTCCGAATGAGTAGCCGGGCACGTTGGTCAGAAGCGGTTCCACGACCTGGTGTCCGGGTACCTCCGGCGACACCCAGCCCGGGATGTTGGACGACCATGAGCCTCGGTTGGGCATCCAGGTGTTGTAGGTACACCAGGTATTCAAGTAGTTGAGCAGTGGATCCTGGAAGAACATCAGGCCCATCGAAACCATGAGCATGCCGTCCAGGGTGATCCGCCGCTCGCGGCGCCACGGCCGAATGATGAACCACCACACCGCGAATGGCAGCCCGATCCACGCAAAGACCGCATTCGCCACGAGAGGCACTTTCATATACATCGGCGGGTTATCCGGACCGGAAGCCACCCGTTCGAAATACGGGCCCGTGATCCAGCGGATCCAGACGTACAACTGAAGTGCGAGAAGTGCGCCACCAATGGCAGCCCAGACCTTGACCGGCTTGACCGCGGACTCGGCCTGCCCGCTACGTTCGGCCACCCTGCCGACAGCGGCCTCGGGGAGGGGTGGCGCCTTGGTCTTGTTCGACAGATCACTCATCGCGCTGTCTCCTGGGTCGCAGAGAGGCTCGTCGTGCCTCGACCCGACCCGCAGCGGGGCCGGCGATTGAGGGCGGGAGCCAAGGTTCGTCAGGTCGCCCGTAAATATACTCATGGGTATCCAAGAATCGGAAGAGGTTCCAAGAATGCCGGCGGAACCTACACGCGGGGTTGCGCGCGGGTGTCGTCCCGAGCACGCGCGCTCAGTGCCGGGCGAGCCCGCTCAGGCGTTCAGCGAGATGACTTGCCCGCGGGCGCGGCTTGACGACCGAGGCTCAGATGGTTCGGAAACTCTCGGCTGCGACTGCTCAGCGAGACTTGGGTGGTGAAATGCGTTGTCCTCAAGGTAATTTGATGACTGACACATACATTTCGAGGATGGGCCGGTAAAGATCGATGTCGTCGAGCTGGCTGCTGAGCATGACCGAGTCGGTGGTGGCGACGAGTATGTGGGCGAATGTCAACGGGGGGATCAGCAGCGCTCCGCCCAGCCGGTCCATGCCTTCGACGATGAACTTGGCCAGTGCCTCGACGACTGCTGATCGCTTCGCGGCCACGCGTTGCCGGGCGTCGGGGTTGCGCAGTAGATACAGGGTGAATTCGTGTCCCAACGCGGCGTGCTCGGCGCCACGGTCATGGCTTAGTTTTCGCCAACGGTCGGCGATCTGGTCGAGTTCGCGAGCCCCGATCTGGGTGGAGGTCGACATCACCTCGGAGAAGTTGTCGAAATACCGGCGCCAATACCGGTCGCTGACGGCCAGGAACAGGTCCTCCTTCGCGGCGAAGTGCTTGTAGATGGCACCTTTCGTATAGCCCGCGGCGTGTGCGATGTCGTCGAGAGACGCTGCCATGAAACCTTTTTCGGCAAACACCTCTTCCGCGGCATCCAGCAGCAGCAAACGAGTGTGCTCAAGGCGCCGCTCTCGCGTCCAGCGCTCAACCATGTTGCGATTCTGTCATAGAATCTCAGAATATCCTTGGTTATTGAGATACCGATTGGTATGTTACCTCCAGGCCAGGCTGTCGGTGCCCGGCGACCGATCACCTCGTTGTGGGAGTGGGCGTGCCTACAGCGGGCGCGCCATGGCCGGTTCGCGCCTGGGGCGCAGTCGGGTTCGCGGACGCTGTATGTCAACGATTCAGGAGGGGCAGTGTCATGACAGAGCTGTCGAGCAGCAAGAGCGCACCATCCGTGACCGAGTCGCTCGGGGACGTGGCTTCACTCGGGACCAAGGCTCCTCCCAGGGCCAAGCCCGTGCTGATCTGGGCCGTCGTCGGGGGCGCCATTCTGGCTTTCCAGCTGTACGTGTGGATCCGCTGGATCGCCGGGCCCAATTTCGAGCGGGTTCCTCCGGGGCCGAGCGATCCACCGACGTTCATGAAGGCGATCCTGTTCACCTGGACTGCCGTGATCGTCGTCGGACTTCCAATTGCCTTCTGGTGGTTCATCATTCGGCCGTGGCGCCGGGAGCGGCGAATCACGCTGGACGGCATGCTGCTGATCTCGTGCGGCCTGCTGTTCTTTCAGGATCCGCTGCTGAACTACTTCAACACGTGGAGCACGTACAACACCTGGATGTGGAACCGGGGTTCGTGGGTCCAGGACATTCCGGGTTGGGTGTCGTTCGGAAAACCGGGCGCGATGATGGCCGAGCCGTTCCTGATGAACGCTCCCGGCTACTTCTTCGTCCTGCTATGCACAATGCTCGGCTGCTGGGTGATGCGCAAAGCCAAGCAGCGGTGGCCCAACATCAACACCTTCGGCCTGATCGGCGTGGTGATCGCCTGGACCTTCGTCTTCGATTTCGTCATCGAGGGCCTGTTCCTCATGCCGATGGGGCTTTTCACCTACCCGGGCGCGATTCGGGCCCTGTCGGTCAATCCCGGCACGTACTACCAGTGGCCGCTCTACGAAGGGCTCATGTGGGGCGGTGTACAGGCCGGCCTGTGCTGCATGCGCTACTTCACCGACGACCGAGGACGGACCTTCGTCGAGCGCGGACTCGACCGCGTCCGAGGCGGTTTGGTCAAACAGCAGCTCACCCGCTTCCTGGCGATCTTCGCCGCGTGCAGCGCCTTCTTCTTCGTCTTCTACAACCTCCCCGCGCAGTGGTTCGCCATGCACCAAGATCCCTGGCCCGAGGACATCCTGAAGCGCTCGTACTTCCTGATGGGCATCTGCGGTGCAGACACCGATCGGCCGTGCCCCGATCCTTCGCTACCGGTGCCCCTGACGAATTCCGGCTACATCAATCACGACGGTGAGCTCGTGCTGCCCGGGGGCGCAAAGCTACCGAAAAACATTCCGCTGGACCGGGGGAAGTAATTGTTGAACAGTCAAGCCGCAGCCGTTCGCTCCGTTTCGAACGCACCGTTCTACCGTGCCATCGGCGACGAGGTTGAGGTCTTCCGCGCGGCGGCCCGCCGAGGCCTGCCGGTGTTGTTGAAAGGCCCGACGGGATGCGGGAAAACACGTTTCGTGGAGGCGATGGCCCACCAGTTGGGCCGGGACCTGATTACCGTTGCCGGCCACGAGGACATGACGTCGGCCGATCTGGTGGGTCGTTTCTTGCTCAAGGGCGGTGAAACGGTCTGGGTGGACGGGCCTTTGACTCGCGCCGTGCGCGAGGGCGCCATCTTCTATCTGGACGAGGTGGTGGAGGCGCGCCAGGACACCACCGTGGTCATCCACCCGCTCGCCGATCACCGCCGTGAGCTGCCCGTCGACCGGCTCGGCACGACGTTGCGGGCGGCGCCGGGATTCCAGTTGGTGATCTCCTACAACCCCGGATATCAGAGCGTCCTGAAGAACCTCAAGGAGTCGACACGTCAGCGCTTCGTCGCCATCGAGCTCGGCTATCCATCCCCCGAGGTCGAGACCGAGGTGGTGGCCTACGAAGCCGGAATCGACACCGAGACAGCACGTTCGTTGGTCAAGCTTGCGTACGCCATCCGCAACCTCGACGGCTCACCGTTGCGCGAAGTGTCCTCCACTCGCATGTTGATTCTCGCCGGTGGCCTCGCCGCTGAAGGGTTGAACCTGCGCAGCGCGGTCCATGCCGCCGTCGTCCAGGTGCTATCCGACGACGACGATGTCATCCGAGCCCTCGATGAACTCGTCAACACCGTCCTGCCCCAGACGTGACGGCCACTTCCAATCCCAACAATCCTGATCGGTTCCGGTTTCTCGCCACTTACATCGCCGGCAGGTCCGTCGAAGTCACCGAGGCGCCGGCCGGGCAGCCCGCGCACACGAACGGCAAGTTCATCTTCGTCTCGCCCGGCGGCTCTGTCGACGAGCAGCGCCGCGAGATGGTGGTCCAGGCCGCACTTCTCGGCGCGGGCAGCCTTGATCCGCGACTGGTGAAGGGATTGCGGGCGCGCTCCACCTTGGCGCGCCGCTACCTTGCGATCGAAGGTCAGCGCGTTCTCGCCGAACTCGCCCAACGGATTCCACTCGATGCGGTGCTCCCTCAGGGCGGACGGCCGAGAACCGCGACCGCCGAAGAGTCGCTCGAGGTGGCCAAGAGCCGAACCAACGTTGCCGACCCACCGGGATGGTTCGGTGTCATCAAACCCTCCCGGTTGATGGGGGCACCCGTGGGACCCGGCGGGCACACCACCGACAAAGACCTCCAGTTGCGGTTCGATCCCGTCGACACGCCCGAATCGGAGGACGACGAGGACGAAGACGACGACGGCGGCAAGTCCTCAGAGAGCAAGATCCTCAAACTGTTTGAGAGTCCGCTGCTCAACAACCGGGCGCTGTCGGATTACTTCCGCAAGATGTTCGGAGGTTCGCGTTCCCCCGGAGACGGCGCCGCCGGCTCGGAGATGACAGTTCGCTCCATCCGCCGGGCGCAAGAGATCGGTCCGAATGCCCGTCCCGTGCCCACCCGGGTCCAGTTCACCGACGACGGCAAGCCCGGTGCTGCGATCGGTGTGGGGGGCGCGCTCTATCCGGAGTGGGACGTCTTCAACGACCGGTACAAGCCGGACTGGTGCCGTGTCATCGACTTCCCGCTGACCGTCGCCGCCGACGTCTCCGATGCCGGTGTGGCCCGCGACGACGTATTGCGGCGCCGCCTGGCTCGCGTCGGGCTCGGCCCGAAGGTCCTGCGCGGCCGTGCCGACGGGGACGACCTGGACATCGAGGCGCTGATCGACCTGTTCGTCGATCTGCAATCCGGCTTCTCCCCGCCTGAACACGTCTACCTGGAGCGCCGCAAGCTTGCCCGCAATCTCGGTGTGCTCATTCTGATCGACGCCTCCGGCTCCGCCGTCGATGCCGACGCGCACGGCCTCGCGGTGCACGACCACCAGCGACGGGCGGCCGCCACCCTGGCCGTCACACTCGAAGAACTCGGTGATCGGGTCGCGGTCTACGCCTTTCGCTCGCAGGGCCGCCACGCCGTCCACCTACCGGTCATCAAGACGTTCGACCAAGGCTTCGGCGCTGTCGGGCGTGCGCGGCTCAACCAACTCGAACCGTCGGGTTACACCCGACTCGGTGCCGGCATCCGAGGTGCGGGCGAAATACTCAAAACCGAGGCGGGCACACCGAATCGGCTGCTGGTAGTCCTCTCCGATGGATTTCCCTACGACGACGGCTATGAAGGCCGTTACGCCGAAGCCGACTCCTACAAGGCCCTCGAAGAACTCCGTGCGGAAGGCGTTGCCTGCCTTTGCCTTTCCATCGGGGCCACGACTGGCACCGATGCGCTCGAACACGTCTTTGGCTCCGCCGGCTACGCCAGCGCCGCAACGCTGGGCGAATTGAGCCCACGGATGGATGAGCTGTTCCTGTCTTCCCTGCTGGAACTTGCCGCGCCGAGACCTTCGCGAGCTCACTGACCGCGCCGAGCGGCCGCACACCGCGCACGTCGAGGGCCTGGCCACTCCCGCTCATGACGCAACCGGCCGCACCCGAGCCGTGATGATTCTGGCATCCGTCGGCGCGCATGACATGGGCTATGCCTCTATGGTGGACGTGATTCCCACGGCGGGACGACGGGCGCCAGCTAGTCGACATTTCGACCAGCCGTCTCGATCGAGATACTCGCTACCCCGGGTAACCAGCGAATCGAGGAGCCGATGAGTGACAACTCCGACAGGCGGCACCGCCCCCTGATCGGGTACATCACCCATGACATCGCACCGCCGATCAGCCCCGCGCCGATCGGCCGGGAGTGGATGTCGGAGATACGGCAAGGGTGGCCGCACCGGTGTCTGCCGATGCTGATCGCCAACCAGAGCGGCTGGGAGGTGCGCAACCGCAGCGCGTTCACCGCGACATGGATGGGCGGCAACGACCGCACGAACCTGATGATCGCCCCCGACACCCGCGAAAGCGGCCAGTTCCTGCCCTCCAGCCACTTCGGCTACGGCATCTTGACCTGGCATCTGCCGATCCTGTTTCGCACCCCGCCGGGCTACAACCTGCTGGTCCGGGGGCCGGCCAACTATCCGAAGGACGCCATCTCCCCACTGGAAGGCATCGTCGAAACCGATTGGTCCAGCTCGAGTTTCAGCATGAACTGGAAGTTCACCCGCGAGTACATGCCGGTGCGATTCGAGGTCGGCGAGCCGATCTGCATGATCGTGCCGCAACGCCGGGCCGAGTTAGAGGAATTCGCCCCCGAGGTTCGGCCCATCGAATCCGACGAGGAACTGCACCGCAAGCACGAGCACTTCCTCGGTTCACGCGGCGCACTGGGCCGCGAGCAGGAAGCCGCGGGCGGCGCCGGGAACGAGAAGGTGCCGTGGCAGGGCGATTACACGCGGGGCCGGCACAGCGACGGCGAGCCCGGCGCGCAAGACCACCAGACCCGCCGCCATCTCCAATCGTTCGTCCAGTACCAACCCGAGAACACGGACTAGAACGAAATCACCGCGCGTGCACGGTAGTTGCCGCGGCCGCCGCCATGTTCGTGATCCGCTCCGGCGCCTGCGCCGACGCACCGGCCCACGCGATGTAGCCGTCGGGGCGGACCAGCACGGCCGGCCCGTGATCGGCCCGCTGGGCCTGCAGCATCCCGGGTGTCTCGATCGGGGCGGCGCCGTATTCGCGAATGAAGACGAAGCCGCCGCCGCGCTGCAGATGCGTCAACTGTCCCTCGACGAGGGGGATCGTGGCGGCACGGGTGCCGACCAGCCCGCGCCGGCCGTACCGTAACGTCGTGCCCGCGAAGCTGCCGCCCACGAAGTCCTGCACCGCAGGTATCCGAAGTAGGTTGGGAACCAACAGGTTACGCATCCAGATCGCCGGCCGCCGGTGTAGGGTCGCGCCCCGGGCGACCATCCCGGACTGCAACAGCACCCGCTTGCCGATCGGGTGGCGTTCCTCCTGGTAGGTGTCCAGCAGGGTGTCGTCGGCGCCGCCGAGCACCGCGTCGAGTTTCCAGGCCAGGTTCGCGGCATCCTGGATGCCGGTGTTCATCCCCTGGCCGCCCATCGGTGAGTGCACGTGCGCGGCGTCGCCGGCCAGGAACACCCGTCCGTGCCGGTACTGCGCGACTTGCCTTTCGTCGCAATGGAATCGCGACTTCCAGCCGATCTCGATCACGCCGAAGTCGGTTCGCATGGCACGGGCCAGGACGTCGATGATCTCGGCGTCCTCGACGGGAGCGCTGTCGGGCAGCTGGTGGTCGCGGTCCCAGACCAGGGCCCGGTACCACGAGCCGTCCTCGTCGTGGCGGTTGTACGGGGCCAGAAACCCCAGCACGTCACCGGTGGTGCCCACCACCAGGCCACCGCGCGACGGGCCATGGGCCAGCTTGACGTCGGCCAGCATCAGAGAGGTCAGCACCGGCTTGCCGGGGAAGTCGACGCCCAGCAGCGTCCTGACGGTGCTGTGCGCACCGTCGGCGCCGATCACGTACCGCGCCCGCCACGTCTGCCGGTGTGCGGGATCGCCGTCGCCCTTGGGGCGGGCGATGACGGTGACGCCCGCGGCGTCCTGCTCGAGCGCGACCACCTCGACGCCGCGCCGGATGTCGGCCCCTTCGGCCACCGCGTAGCGGCGCAGCGCCGCGTCGACGTTGGTCTGCGGGGTGATCAGGACGAACGGGTAGGCCGAATCGAGGCGGGTCAGGTCGAGGCGGGCCTTGGCGAACAGGGTCACGTCCGGTCCGCGCTGCCCGACCGCGAGCAACTCGTCGGCCGCGTCCCGCGCGTCGAGGACCTCCAGCGTCCGGGGCATGACGGCGAACGCGCGGCTGGTCGGGTTTTCGGCGGGCCAGCGCTCCAGCACCGTCACCGACCGTCCGGCGCGGGCCAGGTCACCCGCGGCGGTCAGGCCCGTGGGGCCGGCTCCCACCACCAGGACGTCGACGTCGCGAACAGTGGTTGTACTCATCGGACCGCTCCTTCCGGTTGCGGGTACCAGCGACGGATGTCGCCGGGGGTGGCTTGCGCCGCCTGGTTGAAGACGAAGCGGCAGCCGGGCTGGGTGATGTGCGCGCTGTTGACGATCGACTCGAACAACAGGGTGTTGCCGGCGACCAGGCGAATCCCGGCGCCGATCAGCACGGCGTCGTAGCGCTTGGCGCGCAGCCGCTCGCCGGCCTTCGCGGCGCCGGCGGCGCCGAATTCGATCAGGCAGTTGTCGACCTGGTAGCCGGCGGCGCGCAGACCCGCGACGTTGTCGTCGTTGGCGGCCCGCAGCACCTCCCTCGACAGACCCCCGAACTGGGCGAACTCCGGTGACGAGTAGTCGATCACGTCGGGATCGAGCCCGATCTGGATGACGGTCACGGTCATGCCTGTGCCTCCTCGACCAACCGATTCAACAACTGTTGAAATCAAAGTAAGCCCGGTTGCTAGCGATGTCAACAGTTGTTGAACTACAATTTCGGCATGCCCACCCGCGACGGCAAAGTCACCCGCGCGACGATCCTCAGCGCGGCGCGGACCCTGTTCTCCACCCACGGCTTCGAGCGGACCACCATCCGCTCGATCGCCGCCGAGGCCGGCGTCGATCCGGCACTCGTCATGCACTATTTCGGCAACAAGGCCGACCTGTTCGCCGCGGTCTCACGGCTCGAAATCACCTTCCCGGACCTCACCGGCGTGGCCCCGGAACGCATCGCCGACGTCCTGGTGCCGTTCCTCATCCGGGTGTGGGATCCGGCCGGGTCGTTCCTGCCGCTGCTGCGCGCGGCCGCCACCAACCGGACCGCCGCCGACGCGCTCCTGGAGGTGTTCGTCGAAAAGGTGGCGCCGGCCCTGACCACCGTCACCCCCGACCGCGCCGCCGAGCGGACCGCGATGGTGGGATCGCAGGTGTTGGGAATCGCCATGGCGCGCAACGTCGTCGGGGTGCCCGCGTTGGCCGCGATGGACGACGCGACGCTGACCGAGTGGTTGCGCCCTGTGCTCGCCCACTACCTCACCGGGGCGGCACCGTGATGGCGCCGGTCCGCGGAAGAGTGTGACTTTTGCCGCCCCGTAGCGACAACGGTTGTCGCTGAGAGGCGGGCATTTGTGCATGTGCCTGTCTTCTCGTGACCGCTACGACAGGTGCGGCCAGTGCGATGAGCCGCCGGGACCGGGAAACACGCGCCTAAAGTGAATGGCATGCCGCTTACCGGAGAATATGAACCGTCGCCATTGGATTGGTCTCGCGAGCAAGCTGACAAGTACGCCGAGTCAGGGGGAGCCGAGGCCGCCGACATGAAGGGCAAGCCGATCATTCTGCTGACCACGGTCGGCGCCAAGACCGGCAAACTCCGCAAGACGCCGCTGATGCGGGTCGAACACGACGGCCAGTACGCCGTCGTCGCCTCACTGGGCGGGGCGCCGAAACACCCGGTCTGGTACCACAACATCAAGAAGAACCCCCGCGTCGAGCTGCAGGACGGCTCGGTGACTCGCGATTACGACGCCCGCGAGGTCTTCGGCGACGAGAAGGCGACCTGGTGGGAGCGCGCCGTGGAGGCGTGGCCCGACTACGCCGAATACCAGACCAAGACCGACCGCCAGATCCCGGTATTCGTGCTGACCCCGGTCGACTGAATTCCGGAGTTGGTCGGCTGTCGTGGCACCATTGATCAGTGTCCGCCGAATTGAGCCATCACCCGAGCGTGTCGCCGTTATCCGCGGCTGACATCGACAGCGCGGCCAAGCGGATCGCCACGGTGGTCACGCCGACCCCGCTGCAGTTCAGCGACCGGTTGTCGGCGATCACCGGCGCGCAGGTGTATCTCAAGCGCGAGGACCTGCAGATCGTGCGCTCCTACAAGCTGCGCGGCGCGTACAACCTGCTGGTCCAGCTGTCCGAGGCGGAGCTGGCCGCGGGCGTGGTGTGCTCGTCGGCGGGCAACCACGCGCAGGGCTTCGCCTACGCGTGCCGGATGTTGGAGGTGCACGGCCGCGTCTATGTGCCGGCCAAGACGCCCATGCAGAAGCGCGACCGGATCCGCTACCACGGCGGCGATTTCATCGACCTGATCGTGGGCGGCACCACCTACGACCTCGCCGCCGAGGCGGCGCTGGCCGACGTGCAAAGCACCGGCGCCACCCTGGTGCCGCCCTATGACGATCCGCGCACCATGGCGGGCCAGGGCACCATCGCCGTCGAGGTGCTCGATCAGCTCGGCCAGTCCGTTGGCGAGCCGGATCTGGTGGTGGTCCCGGTGGGCGGCGGCGGCTGCATCGCCGGCATCACCACCTATCTCGCCGAACGCACCGACAACACCTCCGTGCTGGGCGTCGAGCCCGCGGGCGCAGCGGCGATGATGGCCGCGCTGTCCGCCGGTGAGCCGGTGACGCTGGACCACGTCGACCAGTTCGTCGACGGCGCCGCGGTGCGCCGGGCCGGCGACCTGACCTATGCCGCGCTGGCGGCCGCCGGCGACATGGTGTCGATCACCGCGGTCGACGAGGGCGCCGTGTGCACCGCGATGCTCGACCTCTACCAGAACGAGGGCATCATCGCCGAGCCCGCGGGTGCGCTGTCCGTCACCGGATTGCTGGACGCCGACGTCGAGCCCGGATCCACTGTGGTGTGCCTGATTTCGGGCGGCAACAACGACGTCTCGCGCTACGGCGAAGTGCTCGAGCGCTCGCTGGTCCACCTCGGCCTCAAGCACTACTTCCTGGTGGACTTCCCGCAGGAGCCCGGCGCGTTGCGCCGCTTCCTCGACACGGTGCTCGGGCCGGAAGACGACATCACCTTGTTCGAGTACGTCAAGCGCAACAACCGGGAGACCGGTGAGGCGCTCGTCGGCATCCAGCTGGGGTCCTCGGCCGACCTGGACGGTCTGCTGGCCCGGATGCGTGCGACGGAGCTGCACGTCGAGACCCTGAAACCGGGCTCGCCTGCCTACCGGTACCTGCTGCTCTAGCGGCCGGGTCCGCGATACATGAGCCCGCCGTATGGACCCGGGACCAGCGGTTTCGGCCTAGTCAGCGCCGGCTTGGTGGCCTGCCTGATCCTGCTGGCGTGGGCGGCGATATGGATCGCTCGGCGCGGACGCCTGTTAGCCGGGCTTTGGCGGAGGGTGTCCGACAACGCCGTGATCGGCGAGGCGCTGACCTGGGTGCGCGACCGGATCGGCGCCAGGGAGCGGGCGCTGGCGCGTCGGTTGGGGGTAAGCGAGGTCGCCGGTGTGGCCCTGCTACTGGGGCTGGTCGTGGTCGTGGCGCTGGCGGTCGGTTTCACCGAGGTGCTCGATGACGTGCTCGAGGGCGACGGCATCGCCGGATTCGACCAACCGATGACGAGGTGGCTTGCGACCCACCGCGATCTGTGGCTGACCAACGTCCTGAGGGTGGTCACCGGCGCGGGCAGCCCGCTTTTCCTGGCCGCGGTCGCCTTACCGATCTCCATCGTTGCCGGTTGGCGGTGCAGGTCGTGGCGGCCCGTGGTGCTCGCCCTGGTTGCCGGCGTGGGCATTCCCGTGGTGCTGTTCTCGGCCAAAGTCTTGGTTGGCCGACAACGCCCGTCCCTACCGTTCGCCCTCATCGACGCGGACGGGTATTCGTTTCCCTCCGGACATGCGACCGGCACCGCCGCGAGCATGGCCATCGCCGCGTGGCTGCTCACCCGCTGGCTCGTCCCGTGGTGGACCGGGCGCGTGGTGGTATGGGCGATGGCGAGCGGCGTGACGTTCGTCGTCGGGTTTTCCCGCGTCTATCTGGGAGTCCATTACGTCAGCGATGTGCTGTCCGGCTGGCTGCTGGGAATGGCCTGGGCCGGCACCGTCATGCTCGTCGGAGCCTGGTGGGACAACACCCGACGGGCACGCGGCTCAGCGGCGACGCTTCCGTAAGTACGTGGGCACGGGAGTGCCGAGAGTCAAATCGTCGGCCGGCACCGGCGTTCCGGTCGTCAGGCTCAGTGGCACCACGCCCGCCCAGTGCGGCAGCGCAAGGTCCTCCGGATCGTCGGCCGGGGGACCGCTGCGTACCTTCGCCGACACCTCGACGAGGTCGAGCGCGAGCACCCCGGTCGCGGCGAGCTCGCGGGCGTCGGGCGCCCTGCAGTCGGCGGCGCGTCCCGGCGCGATGTGGTCGATCAGGCAGCTCAGCGCCCGCGACTTCTCCGCCGCGTCGTCGACGACGCGCGCGTCACCCACCACGACCACCGAGCGGAAGTTCACCGAATGGTGCATCGCCGATCGGGCCAGCACCAGCCCGTCGACCAGGGTGACGGTGACGCAGACCGGCAGGCCCGACCCCGACGCCTGTGCCGCTCTGGCCGCCAGCATCGGGCCGCCGCCCGTCGAACCGTGCAGGTAGAGCGTTTCGTCGAGCCGGGCATGGGTCGTCGGTAAGACCACCGGCCGACCGGCGCTCGAGTAGCCCAGGTGGCAGATCAACGCCTCGTCGAGGATGTCGTGAATGGCGCTGCGCTCGTAGTGAGCGCGTTGCCGGTAGCGGGTCGGGGTGGTGCGTGCCGTCGGCTGGTATGCGGTGTCCACAGGATTGCCCTTTAATTTGTCCTAGTACATAATATGTTGCGTGCCAGTACAAAGCAGCATAACCGGAACGGGCGCGGAGTCCATAGCCGCCAGCATCGAAGCGGCGATCTCGGCCGGCACCCTGGCGCCCGGCGACGCGCTCCCGCCGGTGCGCGAGCTGGCCGTCCAGCTCGGCGTGAACGCCAACACCGCGGCCGCGGCCTACCGGCTGCTGCGTCATCGCGGGGCCGTCGAGACCGCCGGCCGGCGCGGCACCCGCGTGCGCCATCGCCCGGCGACCAGCCCGCGCTCGCTGCTGGGCCTCGACCTGCCGGCGGGCGTGCGCGACCTGTCGACGGGCAACCCGCACCCGGACCTGTTGCCCATCGCCGGCGCCGCGCTGGTCGGCCCGGGCGCCGGGCGCCCCGTGCTCTACGGCGAGCCGGCCCTCTCGCCAGCGCTGGAGGAATTCGCCCGCCGCGCGCTGGCCGCGGACGGGATCCCCGCCGATCGCCTGGCCGTGACCAGCGGCGCGCTGGACGGCATCGAACGCGCGCTCACCGCGCAGCTGCGCCCGGGTGATCGCGTCGCCGTCGAGGATCCGGGCTGGGCCAACCTCCTCGATCTCCTTGCCGCACTGGGGCTTTCGGCCGAACCGGTGCGGGTCGACGACGACGGCCCGCTGACCGGCGACCTGGCCCGAGCGCTGGGGAGTGGGGTGCGTGCGCTGGTGCTCACCAACCGCGCCCAAAATCCTACGGGCGCTGCGCTTTCGGCGGAACGCGCCGACTCGCTGCGTCCGCTGTTGACGCGGCGGGCCGAGGACCTGTTGCTGATCGAAGACGACCACTGCGCGGGCATCTCCGGAGCACCGCTGCACACCCTGGCCGGCTGCACCGCGCATTGGGCGTTCGTCCGCTCGGCGTCCAAGGCCTACGGCCCCGACCTGCGGGTCGCCGTCGTCGCCGGCGACCACCGCACGATCGAGCGCGTGCACGGCCGGTTGCGGCTCGGGCCGGGCTGGGTGAGCCACTTGCTGCAGCGGCTCGCGGTCGACATGTGGTCCGACCGGGCGGCCGGGGAGCTGGTCGCGACGGCCGAGCGGCACTACGCCGACAGCCGCCAACGGCTCTGCGACGCCCTGACCGAACGCGACCTCCCGGCGCACGGCCGCTCGGGGCTCAACGTGTGGGTGCCGGTTCCCGACGAGGCGGTCGCGGTATCTCGGCTGCTCGGCGCGGGCTGGGCGACGGCACCGGGCAGCCGGTTCCGGATGAACACGCCGGCGGGCATCCGCATCACGATCTCCGACGTGACCCCGGACGAGATCGACTCACTCGCCGATGCGGTAGCCCGGGCGGTGCATCCGGCCGGGCGGGCAATTGTGTAGCCGCAGCTCAAGCGCCCTCGTCATCGTCGGTGGCGCCCGGCCCGGGACCGCTCCACAACAGCTCCACGCTGGGATACGGCGGCATGTCGTGACGCACGGTGCGGCGCCCCGACGCCTGATTGGTGGCGCGGCGGCGCGGCTTGCACAGACAGATCCGCCGCAATGGGTGACCGAATTCAGATTGATTCATGGCGGAATCATCGGGGGTGGGCCCGCCGCCCCGCTATTCAGTTATCCACAGCCCGCTCAGACCGACAGGATGGCGACCGAATGGCCTTGTAGCACAGTCCCGTCGGCATCGACGGCCGGCTCGTCCCAGGCCAGCACCACGTCGCCGCCGAGCGGGACCCTCACCTGCTCGGCGCCGAGGTTGCACGCGATGCGCAACCGGCCCCGAGAGACGATGATCCAGCGTTCGTCCTCGTCGTAGTCGACCGCGAGGTGTTCCAGCCAGGGATCGGCCAGGTCGGGGTGGTTGCGCCGCAACGCGATCAGGTCGCGATACAGCCGGAGCAGCCGGGCGTGCTCGCCGCTGTCGACTTCGGCCCAGGCCAGTTTGGAACGCGCGAACGTCTGGGGATCCTGCGGGTCCGGAATCTCGTCGGCGTCCCAGCCGTGCTCGGCGAACTCGGCCTTGCGTCCTTCGGCCGTAGCCCGCGCAAGCTCCGGTTCGGGGTGCGAGCTGAAGAACTGAAACGGGGTCGATGCCCCGTATTCCTCACCCATGAAAAGCATGGTGGTGTAGGGAGATCCGAGCGCGAGCGCGGCCTTGATGGCCAGCTGGCCGCCGGTCAGGTTCTGCGACGGGCGATCTCCCAGCGCGCGATTGCCGACCTGATCGTGTGTGCAGGTGTAGGCGACCAGCCGGGTGGCCGGGATGCCGGATTTCTCGCTGGTGTCCAGCGGCCGCCCGTGGCGGCGATGCCGGAACGACGAATAGGTGGCGGCGTGGAAGAAGCCGTGGCGCAGCGTCTGCGCCAGGGTGGCCAGGCCGCCGAAATCGCCGTAATAGCCCTGACGCTCGCCGGACACCGCGGTGTGGATGGCGTGATGAATGTCGTCGGCCCATTGCCCCGTCAGGCCGTAGCCGCCACGATCGCGCGGGGTGATCAGCCGCGGGTCGTTCAGGTCGCTCTCGGCGATCAGCGCCAGCGGGCGCCCCAATTGCTGTGCCAGCCAGTCCGTTTCGGTGGCGAGCTCCTCGAGGATATGGATCGCGGTGGTGTCCACCAGCGCGTGGACCGCGTCCAGCCGCAGGCCGTCGGCGTGAAAATCGCGCATCCAGCGCAGCGCGCACCCGATGATGTAGCGGCGCACCTCGTCGGAATCGGCATCGGCGATGTTGATGCCCTCGCCCCACGGGTTGCTCGCCGACGACAGGTAGGGGCCGTACCGCGGCAGGTAGTTGCCCGACGGGCCCAGGTGGTTGAAGACGGCGTCGATCAGCACCCCCAAACCCTTGGCGTGGCAGGCGTCGACGAAGCGTACCAACCCGTCTGGGCCACCATAGGGTTCGTGCACGCTGTACCACAGCACGCCGTCGTATCCCCAACCATGGGTGCCGGCAAAGGAATTCACCGGCATCAGCTCCACGAAGTCCACGCCCAGATCGACCAGATAGTCCAGCTTCTCGATGGCCGAGTCGAACGTGCCGGCTTCGGTGAACGTGCCCAGGTGCAGCTCGTAGATCACCGCGCCCTCAACCGTGCGGCCGGACCACCCGGTGTCGGTCCACGTCGCGGCGGCCGGATCCCACAACTGCGAGCGAGCGTGTACCCCCTCGGGCTGGCGCGCCGACCGCGGGTCGGGCAGCACGGTGGGGTCGTCGTCGAGCAGGTAGCCGTAGCGGGCGTCCGGCGCGGTGTCCACGCTCGCATGCCACCAACCGTCACCCGAGCGCCTCATGGCGTACGCCCGGCCGTCGACGTCGAGCCGAACCTGCGCGGGTTTGGGCGCCCAGACCCGGAATTCAGTCATGGTGGCGCTCCAGCAGAACCACCGGCAGATCGGCGAACAATTGGGTCGCCGACGTCGGGCCGTCGGCGATCGCCCCGGTGAGCGCGTCCTTCCAGGTACCGTCCGGAAGCGGCAACACCGTGTTACCCCAGCCCCTTTCGGTCAGCCGCACCGTCCACCGGGTCACCGCCACCACGATGTCCTCGCCCCGCCGGAACGCCAACACGTGATCGGCGGCGTCTCCGGCGGCCAGCACCGGGACGTAGTCGCCGTGCAGGAAGGCGTCCGGATGGTTACGGCGCACGCGCAGTGCGGTGGTGACAACCCGGATCTTCGGATGCTCCAACGCCTGCAGGGCCGCGCGACGGGCGGCGTAGTCGACGGGCCGGCGATTGTCCGGGTCGACCAGGCTGTCGTCCCACAGCTCGGTGCCCTGATATACGTCCGGAATCCCGGGCACGGTCAGCGCCAGCAGCTTCTGGGCCAGCGCGTCACTGGCGGCATGCGGATTGAGTTGGGCGACAAGCTCGGTCAGCTGGCCGGCCACCGGGCCGTCGAGCACGGTGTCCAGCCACCGGTGCACCGCGTCCTCGAACTCGGCATCCGGGTCGTTCCACGAGGTGTGCCAGGACGCTTCCCGGATGGCCTTCTCGGTGTAGCCGTGCAGTCGGTCACGCAGTGCGTCGGTGACCTCGCCGCTGACGGGCCACACGCCGAAGATGTTCTGCCACAGGAACTGTCCGGTCGCTGGATCGGGGGAGGGCGCGGCCATCTCCCAGCGCGTGAGGAACTCGGCCCACAGCGACGGCACCTGCGACAGCACCGAGATGCGGGCCCGCACATCCTCGCCGCGCTTGGTGTCATGGGTGGTCAGTGTCGTCATGGTCTGCGGCCACAGCCGGGCCCGGGTGGCGGCGCTGTGATGGAATTCGGCCGCGCCGACACCGAAGCGGTGCGGCTCGCCGCCCACCTCGTTCAGCGAAACCAGCCGGGCGTCACGGTAGAACAAGCAGTCCTCTACGGCCTTTGCGGTGACGGCGCCGCACAGCTGTTGCAGCCGGGTGGCAGGCTCACCGCCGCGGGCCAGCGCCGCGGCCAGCACCTGCAGCGCGGGTCCCAACTCCGGTGCGGCCGCCTCGGTTTCGGCCAGGGCTGTCGGCAGCAGCGCGACCAGGCCGGGGTAGTCGCATCTGTACACCCCGATATGGGTGAGCAGCGCCGCCACCGCCTCGGGCAGCTGCGGGTGGTCGGCGCCCGCCGTGGCCACGATGCTGCGGCGCAGTCGGCGCAGCTCACTGGCCAACGTGTCGGTGGCCGAGCGGATCTTGAGGTCCACCAGCATGTCCGGCATCGCCTGGTAGTCCACGCCGGCCGACTCCACCAGCGCGGTCAGCGCCGGCGCGCCCGTCGGATCCACCAGGACGCCACCGGTCTCGCGCAACACGTCGTAACCGGTGGTGCCGCCGATGGGCAGGGTCGGCTCGAGCGCCTCGTCGACGGCCAGGATCTTCTCGATCACGATCCAGGCCTGCGGGCCGGTCAGTTCGCGCAGCCATGCCAGATACCCGCACGGGTCGGACAGGCCGTCGGGGTGGTCGATGCGAATGCCGTCGACGAGCCCCTCGGCGAACCACCGCCCGACTTCGGCGTGCGTGGCGTCGAAGACGGCACGATCCTCCTGACGCAACCCCGCGAGCGAGGTGATCGAGAAGAAGCGGCGGTAGCCGCAGACGCCGTTGCGCCAGCCCACCAGCCGGTAGTGCTGGCGGTCGTGCACCTCGGGGCCGGTGCCCCCCGCGGTGCCGGGCGCGATCGGGAACGCCAGATCGCCCAGGCGTAACAGGTCACCGTCGACGGTGAGGCCGGCGGCGTCGTCGTCGGAGCCCAGCACCGGCAACACGATGCGACCGTCGTCGTCGAGGTCCCAATCGATGTCGAAATATGTTGCGTAAGGCGAAGATCGGCCGTTCCGCAGGACGTCCCACCACCAGGGGTTCTGCCGGGGCGCGTCGATGCCGACATGGTTGGGCACGATGTCCACGATCAGGCCCATGCCGCGCGCCCGCGCCGCCGCCGACAGCCGCGCCAGGCCGTCGGCGCCGCCGATCTCGGGTGACACCGTCGTGGGGTCGGTGACGTCGTACCCGTGGCTCGACCCCGTGGTCGCGGTCATGATCGGAGACAAATACAGGTGCGACACCCCGAGGTCGTTCAGGTAGTCGAGCAGGTTTTCCGCGTCGGCGAAGGTGAACGCGAACCCACTGGCCTCACCTCGCAGTTGCAGCCGGTAGGTGGCGATGACGGGCAAAGCCATGCGTTACTGCGTCTTACGCAATACCAGCAGGGAGCGCGAGGGCAGCGACACCTTCTCCTCGGCGGTCACCACCTGGTCGGCTCCCTCTTTGCGGCCCGTCGGTTCATTGGTGTCCAGTTCCACGGTCCACTCTTTCGCATAGTCGGTGTTCGGCGTCACGAACTCCACCGGATCTTCACCGGCGTTGAAACACAACAGGAATGAGTCGTCGACGACCCGTTCACCGCGTGCGTTGGGTGCGCTGATGGCCTCACCGTTGAGGAACACCGCCACACACTTGTGAATGCTTTCGCCCCAATCCTCGTGCGTCATCTCGCGGCTACTCGGATTCAGCCAGGCGATATCGCGCACCTCGTCGCCAGTTCGGATCGGCTCACCCTCGAAGAACCGGCGCCGGCGGAACACCGGATGCCGCTTGCGCAGCGTGCTCACCCTGCGGGCGAACGCCAGCAGGTCGGCATTCTTGTCGACCAAAGACCAGTCCATCCAAGATAATTCGGAGTCCTGGCAATACACGTTGTTGTTGCCGTTCTGCGTGCGCCCGAACTCGTCACCGTGGGCGATCATCGGCGTGCCCTGGCTGAGCATCAGCGTCGCCCAGAAGTTGCGCATCTGGCGGCAGCGCAGCTCGATGATGTCGGGGTCGTCGGTGGGGCCTTCGACGCCACAGTTCCACGATCGGTTGTGGCTTTCCCCGTCCCGGTTGTCCTCCCCGTTGGCCATGTTGTGTTTTTCGTTGTAGGACACCAGGTCGTTGAGCGTGAACCCGTCGTGCGCGGTGACGAAGTTGATGCTGGCGCTGGGCCGTCGACCGGTCACCTCGTACAGGTCCGACGACCCGGTCAGCCGGGAAGCGAACTCGCCCAGGGTTGCGGGCTCGCCCCGCCAGTAGTCACGCACAGTATCGCGATACTTCCCGTTCCACTCGGTCCACAAACCCGGGAAGTTCCCGACTTGGTAGCCACCCTCGCCGACGTCCCACGGCTCGGCGATCAGTTTGACCTGGCTGACGATCGGATCCTGCTGCACCAGATCGAAGAACGCGCTCAATCGGTCGACGTCGTGCAACTCGCGGGCCAGCGTGGCGGCCAGGTCGAAGCGGAACCCGTCGACGTGCATATCGGTCACCCAGTAGCGCAGCGAGTCCATGATGAGCTGCAGCACGTGTGGGTGGCGCGGGTTCAGGCTGTTGCCGGTGCCGGTGTAGTCCTTGTACAACCGCAGGTCGGTGTCGACGAGCCGGTAGTAGGCGGCGTTGTCGATGCCGCGGAAGTTGATGGTCGGACCGAGATGGTTGCCCTCGGCGGTGTGGTTGTACACCACGTCGAGGATCACCTCGATGCCGGCTTCATGGAAGCTGCGCACCATGGACTTGAACTCGGGGACGCTGGACGTTCGGTTGGCCGCATACTCGTTGTTCGGTGCGAAAAACCCGAATGTGTTGTATCCCCAGTAGTTTCGCAAACCCAGGTCCAGCAGCCGGAAGTCGTGCATGAATTGGTGCACCGGCATCAGCTCGATGGCGGTGACCCGCAGCGACTTGAGGTGGTCGATGATCGCCGGATGGGCCAGGCCGGCATAGGTGCCCCGAAGCTCCTCGGGGACGCTGGGATGGGTCTGCGTCATCCCCTTGACGTGGGCTTCGTAGATGACCGTCTCGTGATACGGGGTCAGCGGGGCGCGGTCCGATCCCCAGTCGAAGAACGGGTTGGACACCGCGCTGGTCATGGTGTGGCCCAGCGAGTCGACCATGGGGGGAGTCCCCGGGTCGAGCCCGTCGGCGTTGGGCCCGTTCGGGTCGACCGCCTTCATGTCGTAAGAGAACAGTGCCTGGCCGAACGTGAAGTCGCCGTGAAAAGCCTTGCCGTACGGGTCGAGCAACAGCTTGCTGGGGTCACAGCGGTGACCGGCCGCCGGGTCGAACGGGCCGTAGACCCGGAAGCCATAGCGCTGGCCGGGGGTGATGTTGGGCAGATAGGCGTGCCAGACGAATCCGTCCACCTCTTCCAGGGGAATCCGTGACTCGCAGCCGTGATGGTCGATCAGGCACAACTCGACCTTCTCGGCGATTTCGGAAAATAACGAGAAGTTGGTTCCTGCGCCGTCGTAGGACGCGCCGAGCGGATACGGGTTTCCCGGCCAGACGGTGGCCAGCTTGGGTTGGTGATTACCGCCTGCTTCTGAAGCGGGACTGTTAGTTGACACCTAACGACCTTATCCGCGCGCGGTTGCGCTCACTCGCGTAAGCGGCCAGGAGTAAGGCGGGTCACCACCAGCCGGTGGCCTCGGCGATCTGGCGGCCCAATTCGGGTGTCATCGTCCGCACGTAGGTGGGGGTCAGGTGGTGGGCGCCGTGGTAGATCAGGATGTTTCCCTCGACCGGACGGCACACGTCGGTGCGGCAGATCGCGTCCGACATGTCGAGCACCTTGAGCTGCGGGAACTGTTCGACGAAGTCGAGCGTCTGGTTGCGGTCCGAGAGCAGGTCGGAACGCTTGATCGCGCATGACTGCGCGGTGCCGCCCCGCTTGGCCAGGCAGTCCGCCGGGTCGAACGGCTGTCCGTTCTTCACCAGCCACGGGGTGTCTCGCATGCCGAGAACGGGAATGTTGTTGTCGGACAACGTCTGCCAGATTCCGATATAGGTGGCTGGCATCACATCGCCGCTCTTGATGTTCCATGGCCGGGTGGTGGTGGTGAAGACGTAGTCGGGCCGGTCGGTGACCAATTTGGTCATCGTGCGTTGCACCCACTCGCGGCACTGCGGGTAGGGGGCGTTGTTGCCCATGATCAGCGGAACCTGCTCGGTCGACAGCGGGCAGCCCATCTTCAGATACGTCACGACCTTGAAGCGGTGCATCTTGCCCAGGATGTCCAGCGCGGGTAGCCAGTGCTCGGCGTGTGACCCACCCGCCAGCGCGATGGTCCGCTCGGCGGCCAGATCGCCGTAGGTGCAGGTGACCACCGCGGGGTTGACGAAGTCGCTGATGCAGCCGTCCCGGGTGGTGGCGGGCAGGTCCTGTTTGACCTCCAAGACCGTGGGCCGCATCGGCAGCGCGGGCACCCGCACGCGTTCGGTCAGCGCACGCGCGCCGGGATAGTCCTGCGGGTTGAGGACGCTGAGCTCCTTGCCGGCCGACCGCAAGACCGTGACGTGCTGACGCCAGGTGAATGACGTCGCGGTCAGCGTCACGCCCAGCAGCACGATGGCCGATCCGAGCGCCATCGTCGGCCGGGCCAGGCGCGTCGGCCACTGCCTGATCGGCGCCGGCGCCCTCGCCGGCTTCGACGAGGCGCGGTAGCGCAGCGGGTCCTCGACGAGCCGGTTGGTCAGATAGGCCAGCACGCCGGACACCAGCAGCAGCACCACGCCTTCGACGAAGTTGGCGGGCTTGTGGCCGCTGTAGGACAGCCAGAAGATCAGCAGCGGCCAGTGCCAGAGGTACAGCGCGTATGCCATGGCGCCCAGCTCCACCAGCGGGCGCGTCGCCAGGATCCGGTTGGGCAACGGCAACCGGCCGCTCTGCAGGTTGGCCCCGACGAGGATCAGCAGCATGGCGGCGCCCACCGGCACCAGCGCCCACGGGCCGGGGAACTCCTGCACGCCGTCGATCAGCGCCCCGCAGGACAGCACCGCGCCGAGCGCGACCGTGGCCACCACCGTCCGCACCCACATCGGCCAGCGGACCCGGGTCACCAGCGCGCCGACCAGCGCGCCCAGCAACAACTCCCAGCCCCGCGCGAAGGTGTTGTAATAGGCGGCCGCCTGGTCCTGCTGGTGCGCGACGATCGCGTAGACGAACGAGGCGACCGTCAACGCGGTCAGCACGACCAGGAACGAGATCCGCAGCCGGGCGCGGCGCGTGCGCCCGAACAGGTAGGCCAGGCCGGCGATCAACAGCAGGAAGCTGACGTAGAACTGGCCCTGCACCGACATCGACCAGATGTGCTGCAACGGACTGACGGCTTCGCCCGCCCGCAGGTAGTCCGAGGCGGTGTTGGCCAGCTCCCAGTTCTGGTAGTAGCCGAGGCTGGCAAGGCTTTGGTCGGCGAATGTCTCCCAGCGGGTCTCCGGTTGAACCAGGATGGTCAGCACCGCGCAACCGGCCAGCACCACAACGAGAGCGGGAACCAGGCGACGGATGAGCCGGACCACCTCGGCTGCGGGCGACAGCGTCACGGCCGGGTTCAGCGCAGCGCGAATGACCTTGCCGCCGAAGAAGAATCCGGACAGCGCCAGGAACACGTCCACGCCGCCGGAGACGCGTCCGAACCAGATGTGGAAGACGGCGACCAGCGCAATCGCGATGCCGCGCAGGCCGTCGAGGTCGTAGCGATAGAACCCCTGCGACCCCGCATTGCGCACCCCCGTGGCCCCCGGATCGGCGGTGGCGTCCGGTGTGGGAGAGGGTGACAGGGTCTGCATGATCGACAGTTAATTTACCGAAAACCCGCCCCCCGCTCCCGACAGCTCGCGGCGGGGAGGCTGCTCAGGCGGGTCGCTGAGCTTCCGCGCCGGGCGGCGGGGGAGCAAGTGGCGGGCGTCGGACGGCCGAAAATCGACCGGGAAATTACCTGCCGATGCCGGCGCCGGTCGGCTGCAACGGCGACTGCTGGGTCGGCAGCTGCTGGACGGGCGCTTGCAGGAACGGCGACTGCTGCAGCGGTGCCTGCTGCGTCGGAACCTGCTGCAGCGGTGCCTGCTGGGTGGGCAGTTGCTGCGGCGTCTGCTGTTGCGGCGCCTGCTGCAGCGGGGTCTGCTGTTGCGGCGTCTGCTGCAGCGGGGCCTGCTGGGTAGGCAGTTGCTGCGGCGTCTGCTGCAGCGGTGCCTGCTGCGCCGGCGCGGCGGCCCCGAGAACCCGGACCATGTAGGGCGTCATGCCGTTGGTGCGCACCGGTGAGACCTGCACGACGTCGCCGACCTCGAGCATCTGGTTGTTGCCCAGGTACATCGCGACGCTCTGAGTGCCCTCGGGGCCGTAGAAGATCAGATCACCCTTGCGGGCCTGCTGCGGGACGATCTTCTGGCCGGCGCGGTAGATCGCGCCCGACGACCGCGGCAGCTTGATGCCGGCGCCGGCGTAGGCATACTGCATCAGCCCGGAGGCGTCGAAACCGACGGTGTTGATGCCGGTACCGGTGCCGCGGGTTGGGCCGTTGATGCCGCCACCGGCCCAGGAGAACGGCACACCGCGCTGCGACAGACCGCGGGCGATCACCACGTCGGTGGCCTGCTGATAGTCCATCGACCTGGCGCCCGGGTCGGCGGTCGCGATGGTGGGGACCACCATCGGCGCCCCCAGCAGGGCTAAACCGATCGCGAAGGCGTAGATGCGTTTCATTGTTCTTGGCCTCTCAGGCGCTCAATGGCCTCGGCGCGGTGACCTCGCGCGTCCGCCCCCGGTTCATGGACTAAGCGAGGCCCCCACGCTGGGGCCGGACGCCGTCCATGGCACATGCGAAGTGAATCAGCGGTCAGGCTGTATTCACATCAGTCACACAAGCCACTTTGACAACAGATGTTGTTGGCCGCCAGGTCCACGCGGGATTATTTGTCGTACCGTGACCGGACGGTGACTGGCGCGCCGAATCTCGTATGCCCAGTTGTGATTTCGGTCTCACTCGGCCGCGAAATCGCACGTCCGTCCGGCGCCCGCGGCGGAGCGATCAGAGCCAGTAGCGTTCGCTGAACATGGTCAGCAGCGACCCGGCCACCGAGCTGACCATGACCAGCGCCAGCGCCAGAACCGGCCAGAAGGACATGTACCAGCCCTTCAGGATCGACACGACCGGCCCGATGACCGCCGCGGTCATGGCTGCTCCGATACCGCCCCACACCACCGGGTGGATGTACAAATCCAGCCCGTAGGGCACCGGCCCGCAGGTTTCGTCCTCGCAGACGTTCGCCAGGAAACCGAAAAGCCGTGTCGGCCAGGTCGTCGCCGTGGCCAGCACCGCGAGCAGGATCAGCAACACGACGGTGCAGACGACGTCCCACGGCGCCAGCCGCACCCGGATCACCCGGGGAGCCTCGTCGTCGTAGTCCACCAGCGGGTAGTGCGTCTCCCTGGACCAGCCGGGCCCCGGCGCGGGCCCGGCCTCGGATCCCGGCGCTGCGCTGTCGGGCTGCTGCGGCGTAGCCATGATGTCCCATGCTTCCCGACGTCGGAGTTTTGCGCGAATCGGCTGCTTTACGCTCGATCACTATGCCCGCGGCGAAGGCCGGGCTGACGCCCGAGCAGATCAGCGCGATCGACGCCGCGCACCTGTGGCATCCCTACAGCACCATCGGCGCCGAATCCGTCGCCCCCGTGGTGGCCGTCGGCGCCCGCGGCGCCTGGCTCACCCTGATCCGCGACGGCAAGCCGCTCGAGGCCCTCGACGCGATGAGCTCCTGGTGGACAGCGATCCACGGGCACGGCCATCCGGTGCTGGACGCGGCGCTGACGGCCCAGCTCGGCGCGATTAACCACGTCATGTTCGGCGGGTTGACCCACGAACCGGCGGCGCGACTGGCCCAGCTGCTGGTCGACATCACCCCGGCGGGGCTCGAGACGGTGTTCTTCAGCGACTCCGGATCGGTGTCGGTGGAGGTGGCGGTGAAGATGGCCCTGCAGTACTGGCGCAGCCGCGGCCGGCCCGGCAAGTACCGGCTGATGACCTGGCGCGGCGGTTACCACGGCGACACCTTCACGCCGATGAGCGTCTGCGACCCCGACGGCGGCATGCACTCGCTGTGGACCGACATCCTGGCCCGGCAGGTGTTCGCCCCGCAGGTGCCCCGCGACTACGACCCCGGTTACAGCGCGGCGTTCGAGGAACAACTGGCCCAGCACGCCGCCGAGCTGGCGGCCGTCGTCGTCGAGCCCGTCGTGCAGGGCGCCGGCGGCATGCGCTTTCACGACCCGCAATACCTGCGCGACCTGCGCGACATCTGCCGGCGGCACGACGTGCTGCTGATCTTCGACGAGATAGCCACCGGCTTCGGGCGCACCGGAGAGCTCTTCGCCGCCGACCACGCCGGTGTGGGCCCGGACATCATGTGCGTCGGTAAGGCGCTGACCGGGGGATATCTGACCCTGGCCGCGACGCTGTGCACGACCGAGATCGCGCACACCATCAGCGGGGGTGAGGCCGGAGCGCTGATGCACGGCCCCACGTTCATGGCCAACGCGCTGGCCTGCGCGGTGTCGGTGGCCAGCGTCGAGGTGCTGCTCGGGCAGGACTGGCGGGCGCGGGTCGGCGAGATCGGCGCCGACCTCGCGACCGGGCTCGAGCCGGCCCGGGCGCTGCCCGGCGTGCGCGACGTGCGGGTGTGCGGCGCCATCGGCGTCATCGAATGCGAGCACGCGGTCGACCTGGCCGTCGCCACCCCGGCGGCCCTGGACAACGGCGTCTGGCTGCGGCCGTTTCGCAACCTGGTCTATGCGATGCCGCCCTACATCTGCACGCCCGACGAGATCGGCCAGATCACCTCGGCGATGGTGCAGGTCGCGCGCCTCGTCGGCCAGCAGTGACGACCCGTCCCACGCGAGCGGGAAGTACCCCAGCGCCCGGCTTCGCCGCGCTGGCGGTCGCCACTAGGCTGAACGCCGATGAAGGCACCGATCGAGGTTTCGCCGCTGGCCTGGCTCGAGGCGGTGGAACGGCAGCGCCGCGAGGCCGGGCTGCGCCGCTCACTGCGGCCGCGTCCCGCCGTGGCCACCGAGCTGGACCTGGCCTCCAACGACTACCTCGGGCTCTCCCAACACCCGGACGTGATCGACGGCGGGGTCGCCGCGCTGCGCATGTGGGGCGCCGGGGCGACCGGGTCCCGGCTGGTCACCGGTGACACCGAGCTGCACCAGCAGTTCGAGGCCGAGCTGGCCGAGTACGTCGGCGCGGAATCCGGATTGCTGTTCTCCTCCGGCTACGCGGCCAACCTGGGCGCGGTCGTCGGCCTGTCGGGCCGGGGTTCGCTGCTGGTGTCCGACGAGTACTCGCACGCCTCGCTGGTGGACGCCTGCCGGCTGTCGCGGGCGCGGGTGGCGGTGACGCCGCATCGCGACGTCGGTGCCGTGGAGGCGGCGCTGCGGGCCCGCGACGAGGAGCGCGCGGTCGTCATCACCGAGTCGGTGTTCTCCACCGACGGCGCGCTGGCGCCGCTGCGGGAACTGCACGAGGTGTGCCGCCGGCAGCGCGCCCTGCTGATCGTCGACGAGGCGCACGGCCTGGGCGTGCGCGGCGGCGGCCGCGGCCTGCTGCACGAGGCCGGGCTGGCCGGCGCGCCCGACGTGGTCATGACCACCACCCTGTCCAAGGCGCTGGGCAGCCAAGGCGGCGCGGTGCTCGGGCCGGCGTCGGTGCGGGCGCACCTGATCGACGCGGCGCGCACATTCATCTTCGACACCGGCCTGGCCCCGGCGGCGGTGGGCGCCGCGCGGGCCGCGCTGGGCGTGCTCCGGTCCGAGCCGTGGCGGGCGGACGCGGTGCTGCGCCACGCCGCCTTCCTGGCCGAGGTCTGCGGGGTGCCCGAGACGCCGCGCTCGGCTGTGGTGTCGGTGATCCTGGGCGATCCGGACGTGGCGGTGGCGGCCGCGACCGCCTGCCTGGACGCGGGCGTGCGGGTGGGATGCTTCCGGCCCCCGACCGTGCCCGCCGGGACGTCGCGGCTGCGGCTGACCGCACGTGCGTCGCTGGACGACGCCGAGCTGGAGGTCGCGCGCCGGGTGCTGACCGATGTGCTCGCCAAGCTGGGTTGAGGCGCGCCGGTGACGGTTCTGGTCGTCACGGGCACCGACACCGGGGTCGGCAAAACGGTCGCCACCGCGGCGCTGGCCTGCCACGCCCGTCAAGCCGGCCTCGACGTCGCGGTCTGTAAACCGGTCCAGACCGGCATCGACGCCGGAGACGACGACCTCGCCGAGGTGGCCCGGCTGTCCGGGGTGACCGAGCTGGCCGGGTGCGGCCGCTATCCACAGCCGCTGGCGCCGGTGGCCGCCGCCGAGGCGGCCGGGATGCCGCTGCCCACCCGCGAGCAGCTGCTGGCGCTCATCGGGGAGCTGGACCGCCCGGGGCGGCTGACCCTGGTGGAGGGCGCCGGGGGACTGCTGGTCGAACTCGGCGAAAACGGTGTCACCGCACGCGATCTCGCCGTCGCGCTGGGCGCGGCGGTGCTGGTGGTGGTCGGCCCGTCGCTGGGCACCCTCAACCACACTGCGCTGACTCTGGAATCCATTGCCGCGCAGAATCTTTCGTGCGCCGGTCTGGTCATCGGCAGCTGGCCCCGGCGGCCAGGGGTGGTGGAGACGACGAACCGGCCCGCGCTGGCCCGGCTGGCCGCGGTGCGCGCCGTGCTGCCCGAAGGTGCGGCGGCGCTGGACTCCACCGCGTTCGCGGCTCTGTGCGTCCAGGCGTTCGACCGCGACTGGGTCACCTCGCTGGTGGGCTGATGGTGCACTCCATCGAGCTGGTCTTCGACCGCGACACCGAGTCGGCGATCCGGAACATCTGGGCAGCGTTGGCCGCGGCCGGAATTCCCAGTCAGGCACCGGCCAGCCGGCCGCACGTGACGCTGGCCGTGGCCGACGGCATCGCCGCCGACGTCGACGAACTGCTGAGCCCGGTGAGCGAGCGGCTGCCGCTGCGCTGCCTCATTGGTGCGCCGGTGTTATTCGGCCGCGCCAGTGCGGTTTTCGCGCGGCTGGTGGTGCCGACCGGCGAGCTGTTGGACCTGCATGCCCAGGTGCACCGGCTGTGTGGTCCGCATTTGTCGCCCGGCCCCATGCCCAACAGCCTGCCCGGTCAGTGGACCGCGCACGTCACGATGGCCCGGCGCGTCGGCGGCGCTCAACTCGGGCGGGCGCTGCGCATCGCGGGCCGGCCCGCCCAGATCGACGGCAGCTTCGCGGGTTTGCGCCGCTGGGACGGCAACAAGAAGACCGAGTACCCGATCCGTTAGTGGCGATCGCCACCATCGGATTAGGCGCCGGACGTCGCGAACTCCGGCGCGGTGGCCGCCTGAATCCTGGCGCGCCGCTCATCGATGGTGCGGCCCAGATCTTGGAGCAGCAGCGGCTTGCCCGTCACGAGCTCGACCAGGTGATCGCGATCGATCTCCAGCGCGGTCACTTCGTTGATGGCCTGCGCGTCGGCGAGGTTGGGCTGGCGGGTCAGGGCGGTCACACCCAGAAACGAGCCCTCCTCCAGTCCGCCGACCGCGACGACCGATCCGTCCGTGGCCGTCGCGCTCAACCGCACGCCACCCTCGATCAGAAACGTCATCCTGGCCGGAACGCGGCCGGCGTGCTCGACGATCTCGTTTGCCCCGTACCGAACGATCTTCGCGTGCGACACCAAGGCCTGCTGATCCGGTTGGCTGAGCCGCAACGCCGGCGCCACCACCGTCCGGACCGCCTTCTCGATGCGCTCGGTCGTGGAGATGTCGTCCTCGGCGCCGTCCAGGTGCAAACCCTCGCGCCGCGCCGCGTACCACAGCCAGCGCAGAAACGCCGCTTGCGCGGCGGCGTCGTCCGCGGGTGACTTCAGCCCGACGGTGACCCGGTACTCGGCGGACCCGGTGGGCGCCGACGTCGCCACCGCGTCGGGCCTGCGCTGCGGCAACGCGTTGGCGACCCGCTCCAACAGCGCGCACACCCGGTCCGGCGGATCGATCTCGGAAAAGGTTGTGGTGATGCCCAATTGGTGCCCGCCGGGCGGACGGCTGAGATTGGTGAACGAGGTGGTGGCCAGCACCGAGTTCGGCGTGATCTGCAGCCCGCGGCCGGATTCGATGTGCACGGACCGCCAGTTCGCCTCCACGATCCGCCCCCGCGCCGACGGGGTGTCCAGCCAGTCGCCGATCCGGAACGGCTGCTCGAACAACATGAACAGGCCCGACACGATCTGGCCGACGGAGTTCTGCAGCATCAGGCCGATGACCACGGAGGTCACCCCCAGCGCGGTGAACAGGCCGCCCACCCGCACGCCCCAGACGTAGGAGAAGATGACCGCCAGCCCGACGCCGATCAGCACGAACCGGGTCACGTCCAGGAAGATGCCCGGGATCCGCTGGCGCCAGGAACCCTGCGGTGCACCCTCGAAAACCGTTGCGTTGAGCCCGGACAGCAGCAGCACCAGCACCACGAAACCGAATACCGTCGCCAGCACCCGGACCGACGTGAACTGGGCCGGCATCCTTGCCACGTTCACGAGCAGCACCAGCAGGGCGCCCAGCGGGATGAGGTAGCTGCGCAACAGCAGGACCGGCCGCGCCAGCGGACTCCTCTTGCGGACGAGGCTCTGGTGCCATTCGGTGAGGGCGATCAGCGATAGCGGCAGGCCGAATACCACCCCGGCGGCCCAGTAAAGCGATGACGAGTCAAAGGTTTTCACTGTCCCTGCCCTTCCGAGAGCTTCCAGATCTGCTGCTCGACGCCGCCGACGGTGATGGTGCCCGCCGGAGTGAATCGGCGGATGTCGTGCATCACCTCGTAGACCTTCGCGGTGACATAGATGCCCGATTGTGTTGTGCTGCCGCGTGTTTGATGAGCCAGGTTGACGGCTGCGCCCCACATGTCGTAGACGATGCTGGTCCGCCCGACCAGTCCGCTGATCACATTGCCGGTGTTGATACCGGCGCGCAAGGAAAGGTGGTAGCCGGTCTTGCTGTTGAAGCGCGTGATGATGTCTTGCATCTCCACGGCGAATTCGACGGTGCGCTGGACGCTGTCCAGCCGGGGAAAGTTCAGGCCGCAGCTGGCCAGGTAGCCGTTGTGCAGTGTGCGGATGGGCTCGATGCCAAGGGACTCCGCCGCCGAGTCGAGTTCGCGGATCAACTCGTCGACCATGCCGACCAGTTCGCGCCCGGAGAGCTTGCCGGAGATGTCGTCGAGGCCGAAGATGTCGGCGAAGATGACGGTGACGTCCTGGTGCTCCTGGGAGATGGTTTGTTCGCCGTCGCGGTAACGCCGCGCCATCGGCTCGGGCATCAGCGAAGCGAGCAACCGGTCGTTCTCCTTGCGCTGTTCGGTCAGCAGTTCCTCTTTGATCTGCAGGTTGCGGCTCATGTCGTTGAAAGCGGCCATCAGCTCACCGATCTCATCGCGCGAGGTGACCGGGATCGCGACGTCGTAGTTGCCGGCGCTGATCTCTCGGGCCCCGGCCTGCAGCCTGCGAATGGGCCGCACAAAAATCTGGGCGACCAGCAGCGCGGCCATGCAGATGACGAAAACCATTGCCGTCGTGGTCAATATCAGTGTCTGGGTCAGCGACGCCACGCGGGCGTTGGCCTCCGAGGTCTCCCTGGTCGCCACGATCGACCAGTGCAGGTCGGAATTCGGCAGCGACAGTGGGGCATAGGACGCGAGCTCTCGCCGGCCCAGATAACCGGTGTCCGTCACAGTTCCGGTCTCGCCGCGTTGCGCGGCGCGCACGGCCGAGGTGGCGACGGGCTGGACCAGCGTGGTGCCGCCCCATCGCATCGCGGTGTCGACGGTCTCGCGGCGGGCGCCGGCGGCCAGCGCCTCACGCCGGTATCGCTGCGGGTCTTCCAGAAACAGTCGCGAATCGGAGCGCATCAGGTTGTCCGGGCCCGCCAGATACGTCTCGGCGGTCTGACCCATGCCCGCGGCGCGCCACTGCTTGTCGGCGGTCATGATCCGATTCACCTTGGCGATCGGCAGCGGCAGCGCCAGCACTCCGGCCGGTCTGCCCGGCGGCCCGATCGGCGCGACCAACCACGCAATGGGCTGACCCAGCTGGGGCTGATACGGCTGAAAGTCGGTGATCCACACGAAGTTCACCGAGTTCGCGGCCATCGCCTTCTCGTAGGCGCCCCGCAGATTCGACTGGCGATACGGACCGGTGAGGACGTTGGTACCCAGCGAGGCGCTTTTCCGCACGGTGTAGACCACGTTGCCGCGGGCGTCGATCAGCAGCGCGTCGCGGTACTCGAAGCGGGTGGCGATCTCGCGGAAATAATCGTTGAATCGGGCGTTGGCGGCCGACCAGGCGCTGCCGTCGCCGGCGTCGTCGGGCGCGGACCCATTCGAAGACCCTTGCGCCGCAACGGTGTAGTGCGCCTGCAGATAGCGCTGTGAGTTGTTGCTGGGCAACACGGCATCCAGGGCCAGCTTGTTCCCGGTGTCGCGCTCCAGCGGTTTGATCAACCGCTCGTTGTAGAAATCCACCAGGGCCCGCTGCTGCCCGGGGTCGACGGGCGCGTTGGCCAGCTGGTCGAAGCCGGCCGTGAACTCCTGCACCGCCTCGAGCGCGGTGGTCCCCCGGCTGTAGACCACCAGCGAATCCGATAGGTCCGAGAACAATGTCTCGATCGCGCGCTTTTGCGCCTCACGCAGCTGGGTCGTCCGCTCCGAAGCCGCGGGCAACAGCGCATTGCGCGCCGCGACGTACTCGACGGTCCCGATCACTCCCAGCGACGCCAGGCTGGACACCAGCAGCATCAGCATCACCTTGGACTGGATGCTGATCCAGGACAGCGCTCGAGGGCGACGCCTTTTCTTCCGGGCCGGGTTCGGTTCGTCCGGGGGGATCGACTCGGTCGGGCGCATCAACCGACCGGGTGTCGGGTCGACCCTCGACGCCACGGCGCCGCGTCTCGCGATGGCGTTAGGAAGCGCACGCCCCGACGCCTACCCCCCGAAGAGCAGATACAAACCGGTGAAGGTGTAGCCGACCATCACCAGCATCATGGTCAGCTGGCCGGTGAGCTGATGGCCGGCCGGCAACAGTCGCAGGGCTTTGTCGTGGGCCGCGATCACCGCGACGATGTGCCCGGTGACCACACAGGTCACCTTGATCGCGGCCAGCACCGGCGGGTGCATGGACAAGACGTAGGCCACCTGCAGATGCGCCAGGCCGAGCAGGTTCCACCCGTGCCCGAACGGGTCGGCCAGCGCGAACACCGCCTGCTGTCCACGCTCCACCAGATAGGACAGGTAGTGCGCGAAGATGTAGCCCACCACGATCGGGATCAGCGAATGCGCCATCTCGCCGGGCAATTCGCGTCGCCGCTGCGCGGCAACCCCGCCGGTGGCGCGTGCCGCGAGCGAAAACGTCACTGCCACAACGCAAACGAAGACGATCAGTCCCACGGTTCGCAGTGCCGACGACGCCAACGTCGGGGGAGCGCCGAAGTCGCGGGTGAGCTGATCGGAGAACCCGCGCCACGTCGGCGACGACGAGAAGCTGTCGAACGCCGTCGAGCCGAGCAGCACCGCCAGCAGCACCACGACGCCCGGCCGCACCGGCAGCGACGGCAGATGGTCGAGCGGGTTTCCGACGACGATCTTTGCGGTCTCCCGGTTGCGCCGAAACGGCGAGAGCCGCGAGACGGCCATGCTGTACACGCCGAACGGGTCGGCGCGGGCCAGCCAGCGCTGCCCGCACAGCCAGGCGCCGACCAGCATCAACACGGCGTAGGCGGCTATCCACGTCCTGACCCACGGCAGTGACGCCGGGTTCGGGCTGGCCAGCTCCATCCAGACGAAGGCGAACAGGCCGAACGCGGCTGGCCGATAGCCCCAGCCCTCGGGGTAGGACAGCCGGGGCCGGCCCAGCCGCTCCGGGATGACGCGACGCAGCAACAGATACACCGTGCGCATCGGCGACAGCACCCGCCACACCGGCCCGATGGCCAGCGACAGCGCCACCAGCCCCACCCACAGCAGCACGTAGAACGCGCCGAGCAGAGCGTTGGACTCCGATTCGGGGCCCCACACCCCGGCGGCCACCGCCCACGCCGCGAACACCAGGGCCAGCGCGGCAACGACCCACCTCGTGACGCGGGAGTCGACGAACGTCGTCAGCGCCGTCGGCAGGGGCCGCCCGGGCTTGAGCGGATCGAACCGCGGCCGCCGCCAGGCGAAGGCCACCAGGGCGAACGTGAAGGTCAGCGCCCATGCCGCCCCGACCATCGCGTAGGCGTAGGGCACCGGAAGGTCACCCGACCCACCGAGGCCGTGCGCGAGCACCACCGCCGCGGCGGCGGAGCTCACGACTGGACTTGGATCGTTGCGATGGTGCGGTCCAGATGGTGCAGCTCCACCGCGACGTTGCCGGGAACGTCGACGGCGAATCCGAACGTCTGGTTGGGAGCGGCCGCGACCTGGAACTTGTGATCCGGCGTCGAATGCACGTGCAGCTCGTCGGTGGCGTCGCTGGTCACGTGCAGGGTGATCTGCTGATGCACCTTGGCCTGCAGCGTGGCGTTGGTTGGGGTGACCTGCCCGTTGGCGATGGTCACGTCGATCATCAGCGGTGCGGCCGGGGACTTACTGGTCGAACCGCCGCAGCCGACCAGGCCACAGACCAGCGCCACCGCCCACGCTGCGATGAGAGTGCCTCGAAGCGTCATGAATCACGCCGCCCGCGGGATCTGCTGTTTGTCCTCGACGGGTTCGGGCTCGGTGACCGCATAGCCGAGCCGGCCCGCACCCCAGGTCAGGCCCGCGATCACCATCAACGTCAGGAACAGCACGACGAAGGAGCCGGCGGTGAACAACCACACCGGGGCGTTCTGGTCGCGTTCGCGCTGCAGGATGGTGATCTCCTGCACGAACGGCCGGTTCATCGCCGACAGCGCCGGGACCTCGGGCGCCGGAATCGCGTCGTCGGCCGGCTCGTAGATCGGCACCGCGGTCATCGTGTAGCCGTCCTGAACCCGCAGCAGGGTCTTCCACGATCCCCAGACCGGCAGCGGCCGGGTAGACCGATAATGGCCGGGGCCGACCTCCTCGAGACGGTCGATCTGCAGACCGCGGTGGTTCTCCATCCGGCCCTGCCACGACAGGATCGTCACCCAGTCCGGATGCGCGCTGACCATGTCGGCCGGCTGGAGTTGGACGTCCGCCGACACCATCCGTTTCCCGGGTGCGCTCGGCACGTCGGTCAGCATGATGGTCGCGTTGTTCTGCCGCGGAACAATGATGTGCAGTCCGTTGGCGACGGCGCCGCCGATCACCAGCACCGTGGCCACGATCACCGAGATGCCGACGGCCCGGCTCGGGAGCCGCTGCCCGGTGAGCACCAGGCCGAACAGGGCTCCGCACATGCCCATCAGGACGGCGACCGGTACGGCCATCGCCAGGGCCTCGCCCCACATGCTGACCGGCCAGGGGTAGTGGTAGACCGCCGAGATCCACAGCGACTCCAGCCACAGCCCGACGGTGCCCACACCCAGGCCCGCGACGGCGCCGAAAACGATGGGGCGCTTGAACACCGGCGTCAACGCGACCAGCTCGACGGCCAGCGCGGGGCCGAGATACAGCGGGAACCAGTTGATCGGGGCCCCCAGTATCGGCCCCACCAGCAGCGCGACACCACCGCGTAGGGCGATGGCGAAGATCGCCGAGATCAGCGCCGCACCCCGCCCCATGGTGATGCGCGCGGCGACCGCCGCCAGCCCCGCCGCGGCGGCGATCATCATCGGCTGCAGGACCAGCCGGAATTGCTCGACGCCGAAGTCGTATTCGATCTGGTAGACGGACAAGCCGATGTACATGCCGCCGAAGGACAGGTAGCGCAGGAAGGTGATGAAGACGCCGTGGTAGACCTCCTCGCCCTCTTGGGCCTCACCTTCTCGCTCCAGCATCAGCACCGCGAACAGGGAGAAACACGCGCCGCCGATCATCATCAAATGCGTTGGGCCCCAAAGGGTTACATCCTGGCCAAAGATGCGGTGCCAGATGTCGTCGAGCGGGAAGCCGATCATCGCGTACAGCCCGCAGCCGGCCATCAGCACGCCACCGACCGGGGCGTGCCAATTCCGCGTGATCCGCACCGCCGCCGGGCCGGGCTTGTCGAACGGCAGCACGACCGCCGTCATGCCCCCCAGGAAGATTCCGAACAATCCGATGATGATGAAGTAGTGCGCCGGGTTGGCCAGCGGGCCGGGGTCGCGGCCATTGCCGATGTGCCAGCTGACATCCCAGATGAATCCGAACAGCGCGCAGATGATCGATGTGGTGAACACCAGAACCGGCAGGGCAACCCAGCCGGGCCGATGGAATTTGTCGCCGACCTTGTCGGCGACGCGCGTCAACCACTGAATGCGATGAGTGCGATGGGCGTGGCCCACCCACAGCAACAGCAGGGTGATCACCGCCGCGGCGACCGAGAGTCCGATCACCTGATTCAGCCCCGCGCCGCGTGCCGGTGCCTCGGCAACAATCATCAGTTCATTCGAACGCATCGTCATGCCTCCCAACCGCGCCGGGCTGCCCCGGAGGATCCGATTCCGTCAACCGCTTATTACTGTCAAGTAGGTTCGCGATTGTTTGTTTAATGCCCCGATGCAGGGCTCGTCAATCACGCTTCTTGTCGGGCGTGTCGGGATGGGAGGCGTCGGTTGCCGAACCCGCGGCGTCGCGGCCCTCACGGCGGTCGCGCAGCGCGATGTACAGGATCACCCCGACGACGATCACCGCAGGCAGGAACGCCGGCGCCGCCAACAGCAGGTAGTGGTGGGCCAGGAATTCGACGTGCGGAGTCACGATGGTCGTATACCCATAGGTAGGTCGTCCACTTCGGCCGTTACCCTACTTTGAACAACTTTTCATTCACCGCTGCCATCACCACGTGGCAGATGTGTCCCCACGCGCGGACACGAAAAAGAGGCAAGGGAGTACCTGGTGACTCAAGCGGCAACTCGACCGACGGCCGTAACCGGCAACGACGAGGACATCTTGGCGGTGGCCCGGCAGCAGGTGCTTCAGGACGGCCAGGGATTGAGCCGGGACCAGGTGCTGCGGGTGCTGCAGCTGCCCGACGACCGCGTCGACGAGCTGCTGGCGCTGGCCCACGACGTGCGGATGCGCTGGTGCGGTCCCGAGGTCGAGGTCGAGGGCATCATCAGCCTGAAGACCGGCGGCTGCCCGGAGGACTGTCACTTCTGCTCGCAGTCGGGGCTGTTCGCGTCGCCGGTGCGCAGCGCGCGGCTCGACATTCCCAGCCTGGTCGAGGCGGCCAAGCAGACCGCCAAGTCCGGCGCCACCGAATTCTGCATCGTGGCCGCCGTGCGCGGACCCGACGAGCGGCTGCTGGCCCAGGTCGCGGCCGGCATCGAGGCGATCCGCAACGAGGTCGAGATCAACATCGCCTGCTCGCTGGGGATGCTGACCTCCGAGCAGGTCGAGCAGCTCTCCGAGATGGGTGTGCACCGCTACAACCACAACCTCGAGACCGCCCGCTCGTTCTTCACCAACGTGGTGACCACCCACAGCTGGGAAGAGCGCTGGGAGACGCTGTCGATGGTCCGCGACGCCGGCATGGAGGTCTGCTGCGGAGGCATCCTCGGCATGGGCGAGACCCTGGAACAGCGCGCGGAATTCGCGGCCGAACTGGCCGAACTCGGCCCCGACGAGGTGCCGCTGAACTTCCTCAACCCGCGCCCCGGCACCCCGTTCGGCGACCTGGAGGTGATGCCGGCGAGCGAGGCACTGAAGTCGGTGGCCGCGTTCCGCCTGGCGCTGCCGCGCACCATGCTGCGATTCGCCGGCGGCCGCGAGATCACGCTGGGCGACCTGGGTGCCAAGAAGGGCATCCTCGGCGGCATCAACGCCGTGATCGTCGGCAACTACCTGACCACGCTGGGCCGGCCCGCCGAATCCGACCTGGAATTGCTCGACGACCTGCAGATGCCCCTCAAGGGGCTCAACGCCAGCTTGTAGGCCGGCTTCGCGGCTAAGGTTGGAGACTTGTGGTTGGCGATTTGGGCGCTGCGGTCAGCGCGGGCGTCTACAACGTCTACACCGGGGAACTAGGGGGCACCTCAGTGCCGACAGCGGCTCAGTTGGGTCTTGAGCCTCCCAGGTTCTGCGCGGCGTGCGGGCGCCGGATGGTGGTGCAGGTTCGCCCCGACGGCTGGCGCGCGCGCTGCTCGCGGCACGGTGAAGTCGATTCCGGCGATCTGGAGACGCAGCGGTGACCGCGCCGGCCGCGACCGATGCGCCTCCCGTCGCCGTTTCCCGGCGGGCCCGGGCGCGCGCGCTCCTGATCGTGGCCCTGGGGTCGGCGGTCACCGGGGTGGTGCTCGGCGGAGTGTGGGCGTGGATCGCCCCGCCGATTCGTGCCGTGGTGGCCCTCACCCGTTCCGGCGAGCGGGTACACGACTATCTGGGCAACGAGTCCGAGCACTTCTTCGTCGCGCCCGCCCTGCTGCTGGGGCTGCTGACCGTGCTGGCGGTGGTCGCCTCGGTCGGGGTGTGGCAGTGGCGCGAGCACCGCGGGCCGGCGATGGTCATCGCGCTGTCGGGCGGCATGGTGGCGGCGGCCGCCCTGGCCGCGGCGGTGGGGGCGGGGCTGGTTCGGCTGAGCTACGGCGCCCTGGACTTCGATGCGGTCCCGCTGGCGAAGAGCCCGACGGTCGCGTACGTCACCCAGGCGCCACCGGTGTTCTTCTCGACCGCTCCGCTGCAGATCGCGGTGACCCTGTTATGGCCTGCCGGCATCGCGGCCCTGGTCTACGCCGTGCGGGCGGCCGCGGACGCCCGCGACGACCTGGGTGCGCTCCCGGCGCAGCCTAGGCCTGCCGAAGCGCTCCCGGTGGGAGGCGGAGGCACCGCCGGAGCGCCCGTCTCATAGCGGGCGGCGGCCGATCTTGCGGCCGGTGATTACCTTGGCCGCGATCTTCAACAGCCGGGCCATGCCGACGTAGGTCATCGGGTTGAACATCGTCGGCCACGTGGTGCGGACCAGGTGCTCGGTCAGCGGGCGGCCTTCGAAGCGATCCGTCAGCCAGCGCAGCGCCATCGGCGCCGACAGCGGATGCAACATCATGTGCTCGTTGAAGGCGTCGCGGTGGTAGGTGACGTGCGCGCCGCCGGCCGAATACGCGTCGGCGAGCACATCGATGTCGTGGACGTCGATCAGGTAGTCGTGCACGGCCTGCACGATCAGCACCGGCGGCGTCGGCACGGCGGCACCCAGCTTGATGTGGTCGAAGACATAGGTGACTTCCGGGGTGGACAGGATCTGCTCGAGCGGCTGGTCGAGGTAGTCGCCCATGTTCTTGCCGGCCATCCGTACCACGGCTTCCACCGTCGTCATCTTCTCCAGCGAGTCGAGCAGGGCGCGCCCCTCCTCGTTGGTGTGCTCCCGGATCACCCGGTCCAGATCGGGATAGATGTGCGCGAGCGCGGCCACCACCAGCGCGGGAAGCCCCGACAGGAAGCTGCCGTTGAGCCGGCGGAAGGTGTTGCCCAGGTCCCCGACGGGTGAGCCCAGCACCGCGCCGACGATGTCCAGCTCGGGTGCGTATTCGGCGCAGATCTCGGCGGCCCATGCGCTGGCCAGTCCGCCACCCGAGTACCCCCACAGCCCGACAGGGGCGGTCGAGGACAGGTTGAGGCGCTCCGAGTTGCGCGCGGCCCGGATGCCGTCCAGGACGCGGTAGCCGGGTTCATACGGTGCGCCCCACAGGCCGCGCAGGCCTTCGTGGTCGGGTACGGAGACGGCCCACCCCTCGGCCACGGCGGCGGCGACCAGGAAGAGCTCGAACTGGCCGATGGCCCCCAGCGCCTTCGCCCGGCGCCGCAGCGCGTAGGAGGGGAAGCAGCGCGACGAGACGGCGTCGATCGCGCACTGGTAGGACAACAGCGGGCAGGACTGGCCCGGAGCGAGGTCGGCGGGGACGATCACCGTCGTGGCGGTGGCCTCCGGCTCGCCGTTCATGTCCATGGTCCGGTACAGCAGCTGGACGGCCTTGATGGGCTGCGGGATCAGGCCGAGGAACGCCAGCTCGACGTCGCGGGAGCGCAGCACGGTTCCGGGTTCGGCGTGCTGGAATCCCAGCGGCGGCTGGTAAAACGGGTCGTCCGAGGGCAGCAGCGGACGCACCTTGTGCTGCAGTTCCTCGTGCGGCGGCCGGGCGATCCATTCCGCGCCCTGCGTGCCTGCGAGGTTGCCGAGCTCAGCCATTGAGGCTCCCTTCGTGGCCACCCGGCATTGTCGCGCACAAACGGCAGGTAACCAAAACGTAATCGCCGCAGTGTGAGCGACTTCCGCCAGCCTAACCCGGCAACCCCGGCGGCCTGAGCGCGGCGAACTCGTCGGTGACCCGCAACGCCGCGTCGGTGAACCGGTACAGCGCGGCCGGACGTCCGCCGCTGCGCCCGGATTGTGCGATGGTGCCGGTCGCCCGGATGACGCCGCGCCGGGCCAGCACTCGCTGCAGGTTCGTCGCGTCCACCTGATAGCCCAGCGCGGCGCCGTAGATGTCGCGCAGCGTTGAGAGCGCGAATTCCCTTGGCGCCAAAGCGAAGCCGATATTGGTGTAGGACAGCTTGGCGATCAGCCGGGTACGGGCGTTGTCCACCATCTGACCGTGATCGAAGGCCATCGGCGGCAGGGAGTTCACCGGATGCCAGCGGGTGTCAGGCGGCAGCTCGGGGCTGGCGGGGGAGGGCACCAGGCCCAGGAATGTGGAGGCGATCACGCGCGTGTCCGGCACCCGGTGCGGGTCGGAGAACACCGCAAGTTGTTCCAGGTGCGCCAGCTCTTTGAGGTCGACCTTCTCGGCCAGCTGGCGCCGGACCGAAGTGATCATGTCCTCGTCGTTGCGCAGCTGCCCGCCCGGCAGCGACCACTTGCCCTGTTGCGGCTCCCGGGCGCGCTGCCATAACAGCACGTTCAACTGCGGTTTCGCCGTGCTTAATCTGTTTGCCGGCCGCTTCGCGGCCTCGTCAGTCACTTCGCGAACCTGGAACACGACCGCGAGCACTTCGTGAGCGGTGCTACCATGGGCCATGTTTTCGATTATAAGTCGAAAACCTCCTGGGCTGAAAGGACCCGCCATGACGGTTATCAATCGCATGGACGCGCTCGCCGAAGGCATGGTCGCCGACATCACGAATTCACCCGCCGGGTACCACGGTGTTGCCGGTGATGAGCAATGGGCTGCCGAGGTTCGCCGCCTGGCCAAGCTGCGCGGCGCCACCGTGCTGGCGCACAACTACCAGCTGCCCGAGATCCAGGACGTCGCCGACCACGTAGGCGACTCACTGGCGCTGTCGCGGATCGCCGCCGAGGCGCCCGAGGACACCATCGTGTTCTGCGGTGTGCACTTCATGGCCGAGACGGCCAAGATCCTGAGCCCGGACAAGACCGTGCTCATCCCGGACCAGCGCGCCGGCTGCTCGCTGGCCGATTCCATCACCGCCGACGAGCTGCGGGCGTGGAAGGACGAACACCCCGGTGCGGTCGTCGTCTCCTACGTCAACACGACGGCGGCGGTCAAGGCGCTCACCGACATCTGCTGCACCTCGTCCAACGCGGTCGAAGTGGTCGAGTCCATCGATCCCGACCGCGAGGTGCTGTTCTGCCCGGATCAGTTCCTCGGCGCCCACGTCCGCCGGATGACGGGTCGCGAGAACCTGCACGTTTGGGCGGGCGAATGCCACGTGCACGCCGGGATCAACGGCGACGAACTGGGCGACCAGGCCCGCGCCAACCCCGATGCCGAGCTCTTCGTGCACCCCGAATGTGGTTGCGCCACTTCGGCCCTGTACCTCGCGGGCGAAGGCGCCTTCCCGTCGGACCGGGTGAAGATCCTGTCCACCGGCGGCATGCTGGAGGCCGCCAACCAGACCAACGCACGCAAGGTGCTGGTCGCCACCGAGGTTGGCATGCTGTATCAATTGCGCAGGGCCGCACCGCAAGTCGACTTCCGCGCGGTCAACGACCGTGCTTCCTGCAAGTTCATGAAGATGATCACCCCGGCCGCGCTGCTGCGCTGCCTGGTCGAGGGGGCCGACGCGGTCGATGTCGATCCCGACGTCGCCGCCGCCGGCCGGCGCAGCGTGCAGCGGATGATCGAGATCGGCCAGCCGGGCGGTGGCGAGTGACCGGCCGTCCCCAGTGGGCGCACAGCGCCGACGTCGTCGTCATCGGCACCGGAGTCGCGGGGTTGGCCGCCGCGCTGGCCGCGCACCGCGCCGGGCGCAGCGTCGTCGTGCTGAGCAAGGCCGACCAGGCCCGCGGGGCGACCGCGACGCATTACGCGCAGGGCGGCATCGCGGTGGTGCTGCCCGACAATGACGATTCGGTGGAGGCCCACGTCGCCGACACGGTGGTCGCGGGTGCGGGCCTGTGCGACCCCCAGGCGGTTTATTCAATCGTTGCCGACGGGTATGCCGCCGTCGCCGAATTGGTCGGCGACGGAGCACGTTTCGACGAATCCGCGCCGGGCAAGTGGGCGCTGACCCGCGAAGGTGGGCACTCCCGGCGCCGCATCGTGCATGCCGGCGGCGACGCCACCGGCGCGGAGGTGCAGCGCGCCCTCGACCACGCCGCGCGCACCCTGGACATCCGCACCGGCCATGTGGCGCTGCGGATCCTGCACGACGGCGCGGCCGTGACCGGCGTCCTGGCCGGCACCCCCGACGGGTACGGAATCATCAGCGCGCCGTCGGTGATCCTGGCCTCCGGCGGCCTCGGGCACCTGTACGGCGCGACCACTAACCCCGAGGCCTCCACCGGCGACGGCATCGCGCTGGGCTTGTGGGCCGGCGTCCCGGTCAGCGATCTCGAGTTCATCCAGTTCCACCCGACGATGCTCTTCGCCCCCGATGCCGCCAGCGGCCGGCGTCCGCTGGTCACCGAGGCCATCCGCGGTGAGGGTGCGAAACTGATTGACTCCCAAGGTGATTCGGTAACAGCCGGCGTTCACCCGATGGGGGACCTGGCGCCCCGCGACGTCGTCGCCGCGGCCATCGACGCCCGGCTGAAGGCCACCGGCGATGCCTGCGTCTTCCTCGACGCGCGCCACATCGGCGACTTCGCCAAGCGGTTCCCGACGGTGACCCTGGCCTGCCGGGCCGCCGGCATCGATCCCGTCCGCCAGCCCATTCCGGTTGTCCCCGGGGCGCATTACAGCTGCGGCGGCATCGTCACCGATGTCTACGGCCAAACCGAACTGCCCGGGTTGTTCGCCGCCGGCGAGGTGGCGCGCACCGGGCTGCACGGTGCCAACCGGCTGGCGTCCAACAGCCTGCTGGAGGGTTTGGTGGTCGGCGGGAGGGCCGGCAAATTGGCGGCCGCGCACGCCGCCACGACCGGGCGGGTGCACGCGATCGCGCCCGAGCCGCTCGTTCACACCGCGCCGCAGCGCGCCGAGCTGCAGCGCGCGATGAGCCGGGAAGCGTCGGTGGTGCGCGATGCCGCCGGGCTGACCCGGCTGTCCGCCGTGCTGTCGCAGGCCCGGCCCCGTCCCGTGTCCGGCCGCCGCGACTTCGAGGATGTGGCGCTGGCCGTCGCCGCCCGCGCGGTGACGGCCGCGGCCCTGGCCCGCACCGAGAGCCGGGGCTGCCACCATCGTGCGGAATATCCGCGGACCGCATCCGAGCTGGGGCGCAGCAACGTGCTGCGCCTGGCCGACGACCAGAACGCGGTGCTGGTGGAGGCGTTGGCGGCGGTCGTATGACCACGATGTCCGACTGTGAACTGACCGCCGCGCGCGAAACCATCAAGCGCGGCCTGGTCGAGGACCTGCGCTACGGGCCCGACATCACCACCCTGGCCACGGTGCCCGCCGAGGCGGTGGCGACCGCGTCGATGGTGCCCCGCCAGCCCGGCGTGATCGCCGGCATCGACATCGCGCTGCTGGTGCTCGACGAGGTGCTGGGCACCCGCGGCTACGAGGTGGTCGACCGCGTCGAGGACGGGGCTCGTCTGGAGCCGGGCCAGCCGGTGCTGACGCTGCGCGCCGAGACCCGCGGCCTGCTGACCGCCGAGCGGACCATGCTGAATCTGATCTGCCACCTGTCCGGGATCGCCACCACGACGGCGCACTGGGTGGACGCCGTGCACGGGACCAGGGCCCAGGTGCGCGATACCCGTAAGACCCTGCCCGGCCTTCGCGTCCTGCAGAAGTACGCTGTCCGGGTCGGCGGCGGTGTCAACCACCGCCTGGGGCTCGGGGATGCGGCCCTGATCAAGGACAACCACGTGGTGGCCGCGGGATCGGTGGTTGACGCGCTGCGGGCCGTGCGCGAGGCGGCCCCGGATCTGCCGTGCGAGGTGGAAGTGGATTCACTCGAGCAGCTGGACGAGGTGCTGCCCGAGAAGCCCGAGCTCATCCTGCTGGACAACTTCCCGGTGTGGCAGACGCAGATGGCCGTGCAGCGCCGCGATGCGCGGGCGCCCGCCGTGCTGCTGGAGTCCTCGGGCGGGCTCAGCCTCGAGAACGCGGCCGCATACGCCGCGACCGGGGTGGACTACCTGGCCGTCGGCGCGCTGACCCATTCGGTCCGGGTGCTCGACATCGGCCTTGACATGTAGGTGGGCTAACGCCATCAACGAACACTCGACGTGGCGCCCGCGGCCCGAGCGAGCGGCCTCAGGCGATGTCGGCGACGAAAACCCCGATCCGGCGCAGCTGCATGCGCGCCATCGCCGGCAGCCCGTCGCCGTCCGAGCCGGCGGGCAGGATCCGCGGGTTGATCAGGTGCACCGTCCGATTACGGCTGAATTGCACATCCGCCTCGCCGGCGGCCAGCACGTTCTTCACCCAGTTCGTCTTGCCGTGACCCAGCGCGATCGCCAGCACATTGCCCTTGCGGTAGGGCGTGACGATGGTCTCGTACGGCTTGCCGGACGTACGACCGCGATGCTTGATCGTCGCCGTCCCGGGCAGAAAGCGGGCGATCGGCTTGACGGCCGGGTTGAAGTATTTGATCTGAAACCGCTCGAACCAGGGCGGGAACACCATCGGGATGCCCGGGGCGTTGTTGGGGTGATCCTTCGCGGACATGGCGGCTCCCTGGGTCGGCAACGCGGGATGTGGCCTCAATACCGGCACTGTACCGGTCGGATATTGACTTGAGTTCCTCTGGGACAATGGACACCGTGAGCACCACCCAACCGTCGCCGATGGCCCGTATCGATCTGCGGGGCGCGGCGTTGACGGCCGCCCGATTGCGGGCGGCGCTGCCCCGCGGCGGCGCCGACGTGGAGGCGGTGCTGCCCACGGTCCGGCCGATCGTGCAGGCCGTCGCCGAGCGCGGCGCCGAAGCCGCCCTGGAATTCGGGGCCACGTTCGACGGGGTCCGGCCCCCGGCCGTCCGGGTGCCCGACGCCGCGCTCGAAAAGGCCCTGGCCGAACTGGACGTGCGGGTGGCCGACGCGCTGCGGGTGATGATCGAACGCACCCGTGCCGTGCACGCCGACCAGCGTCGCACCGACGTCACGACTACCCTTGCCCCGGGCGCGACCGTCACCGAGCGGTGGGTCCCGGTTGACCGGGTGGGTCTCTACGTGCCCGGCGGCAACGCCGTCTACCCCTCCAGCGTGGTGATGAACGTGGTGCCGGCCCAGGCCGCCGGCGTCGCCTCGCTGGCGGTGGCCAGCCCACCGCAGGCTCAGTTCGACGGCCTGCCGCACCCGACGATCCTGGCCGCGGCCCGGCTGCTGGGGGTCGACGAGGTGTGGGCAGTGGGCGGCGCGCAGGCGATCGCCCTGCTGGCCTACGGCGGCACCGACCTGGACGGCGCTGAGCTGGCGCCCGTCGACATGATCACCGGGCCCGGCAACATCTACGTCACCGCAGCCAAACGGCTGTGCCGGTCACACGTCGGGATCGACGCCGAAGCCGGGCCGACGGAGATCGCGATCCTGGCCGACCACACCGCCGACCCGGCGCACGTGGCCGCCGACCTGATCAGTCAGGCCGAGCACGACGAGATGGCGGGCAGCGTGCTGGTCACCCCCAGCGCGGACCTGGCCGCCGCCACCGACGCGGAGCTGGCCGCCCAGCTGCGAACGACCGTGCACCGCGAACGGGTGACCGCCGCACTCGGTGGGCCTCAATCGGCCATCATCCTGGTCGACGACGTGGATGCCGGCGTCGAAGTGGTCAACGCCTACGCCGCCGAACACCTGGAGATCCAGACGGTCGATGCGGCCGCGGTGGCCGGGCGAATCCGTTCGGCCGGAGCCATTTTCGTCGGCCCGTATGCGCCGGTGAGCCTCGGTGACTACTGCGCGGGATCCAACCACGTGCTTCCTACCGCGGGCAACGCCCGGCATTCCAGCGGCCTGTCCGTGCAGACCTTCCTGCGCGGCATCCACGTCGTCGACTACACCGAGGCGGCCCTGAAAGACGTGTCCGGACATGTGATCACGCTCGCCGAGGCCGAAGACCTACCGTCACACGGCGAAGCGGTACGGCGGAGGTTCGAGCGGTGAGCCGACAATCGGAGCCCACGCTGGACGACTTGCCGCTGCGCGATGACCTGCGCGGCAAATCGCCTTACGGCGCACCGCAACTGGACGTCGCGGTGCGGCTGAACACCAACGAGAACCCGCACCCACCGAGCAAGGCGCTGGTGGACGACGTGGTTCGGTCGGTGGGCGAGGCCGCCGCCGACCTGCACCGCTACCCCGACCGCGACGCGGTGGCGCTGCGGACCGACCTGGCCGCCTACCTCAGTGCGCAGACCGGCGTTGCGCTCGGCGTCGAAAACCTTTGGGCGGCAAACGGTTCCAATGAGATCCTGCAGCAGCTACTGCAGGCCTTCGGGGGCCCGGGACGCACCGCCATCGGTTTCGTCCCGTCCTATTCGATGCACCCGATCATCTCCGACGGAACCCGCACCGAATGGCTGCAGGCCGCCCGGGCCGACGACTTCGGCCTGGACGTCGACGCCGCAGTGGCCGCCATCGCCGACCGCCGGCCCGATGTGGTGTTCGTCGCCAGCCCGAATAACCCGTCCGGGCAGAGTGTTCCGCTGCCGGACCTGCGGCGGCTGCTCGACGTGGTGCCCGGCATCCTGATCGTCGATGAGGCCTACGGCGAATTCTCGTCGCAGCCCAGCGCGGTCGAACTGGTGGGCGAGTACCCGACCAAGCTGATCGTCTCGCGCACCATGAGCAAGGCGTTCGCGTTCGCCGGCGGCCGGCTGGGTTACCTCATCGCCACCCCTGCGGTGATCGACGCGATGCTGCTGGTGCGGCTGCCGTACCACCTGTCGGTGCTCACCCAGGCCGCCGCCCGCGCCGCGCTGCGGCACGCCGATGACACCCTGGGCAGTGTGGCGACACTGATCGCCGAACGGGAGCGTGTCTCGACCGCCTTGACCGGCATGGGTTTTCGGGTGATTCCCAGCGACGCGAACTTTGTGCTGTTCGGGGAATTCGCCGATGCGCCGGCCACCTGGCAACGCTATCTGGATGCCGGCGTGCTGATCCGCGACGTCGGCATCCCCGGCTACCTGCGTGCCACCACCGGACTGGCCGAGGAGAACGACGCCTTCCTGCGCGCCAGCGCGCAGATCGCCGCCACCGAACCGGCCCCAGTTACCCCCAGCCCCGTAGGAGCACCGTGACAGCGACCGCTACCCGTCGTGCGCGCATCGAGCGCCGCACGAAGGAATCCGACATCGTCATCGAACTCGACCTCGACGGCACCGGCCAGGTCGACATCGACACCGGTGTGCCGTTTTACGACCACATGCTCACGGCCCTGGGCAGTCACGCCAGCTTCGACCTGACCGTGCGCACCAAGGGCGACGTCGAAATCGAGGGACACCACACCATCGAGGACACCGCCATCGCGCTGGGGCAGGCGCTCGGCCAGGCCCTGGGTGACAAACGGGGCATCCGTCGGTTCGGCGACGCCTTCATCCCGATGGACGAGACGCTGGCCCACGCGGCCGTCGACGTGTCGGGCCGGCCTTACTGTGTACACAGCGGAGAACCGGATCACTTGCAGCACACCACCATTGCCGGCAACTCGGTGCCCTATCACACGGTCATCAACCGGCACGTGTTCGAATCGCTGGCGATGAACGCGCGCATCGCGTTACACGTGCGCGTCCTGTACGGGCGCGACCCGCACCACATCACCGAGGCACAGTACAAGGCGGTTGCCCGCGCGCTGCGTCAGGCGGTCGAGTCCGACCCCCGGGTGTCGGACGTGCCGTCCACCAAAGGCGTTCTGTGACGGCACTCAACCACCCGAAGAAAGTAGTTGTCCTCGACTACGGCTCGGGCAACCTCCGGTCGGCTCAGCGTGCGCTCGAGCGCGTCGGCGCGTCGGTCGAGGTGACCGGCGACGCCGGTGCCGCGGCCGCCGCCGACGGACTGGTGGTGCCCGGCGTCGGTGCCTACGAGGCCTGCATGAAGGGGCTGCGCAACATCGGCGGCGAGCGCATCATCGCCGAGCGGATCGCCGCCGGGCGTCCGGTGCTGGGCGTCTGCGTCGGCATGCAGATCCTGTTCGCCCGCGGCGTCGAATTCAGCGTGGAGACACAGGGATGCGGCCAGTGGCCGGGCTACGTCACGCGACTGCAGGCGCCGGTCATCCCGCACATGGGCTGGAACGTCGTCGAATCCGGTCCGGGCACCGTCCTGTTCAAGGGGCTCGATGCCGACACCCGGTTCTACTTCGTGCACTCCTACGCCGCCCAGCAGTGGGAGGGTTCGCCCGAGGCGGTGCTGACGTGGGCCGCCCACGAGGGCCCGTTTCTGGCCGCGGTCGAGGACGGGCCGCTGTCGGCCACCCAATTCCACCCGGAGAAGAGCGGGGATGCCGGCGCGGCCGTGTTGAGCAATTGGGTCCAGGGATTGTGAAGGGCCTCGCGAAAGCGCTTTCTACCAAGGAACAGGCGGCCATGCGCGTAACGCGTTGCGCTCTCGGCACACAGGAGGGAATGTGTTGATCTTGTTGCCCGCGGTCGACGTGGTCGACGGCCGTGCCGTGCGTCTGGTGCAGGGCAAGGCGGGCAGTGAAACCGAATACGGCTCGGCGCTGGACGCCGCGCTGACCTGGCAGCGCGATGGCGCCGAATGGATCCACCTGGTCGACCTCGACGCGGCGTTCGGGCGCGGCTCCAACCGCGAACTGCTGGCCGAAGTGGTCGGCAAGCTCGACGTGCAGGTGGAGTTGTCCGGCGGGATCCGCGACGACGATTCGCTGGCCGCCGCCCTGGCCACCGGCTGCGCCAGGGTGAACCTGGGCACGGCGGCCCTGGAGGACCCGCAGTGGTGCGCGCGGGCGATCAGCGAGCACGGCGACAAGGTCGCCGTGGGCCTGGACGTCCAGATCGTTGACGGCGCGCACCGGCTGCGCGGACGTGGCTGGGAAACCGACGGCGGCGACTTGTGGGAGGTGTTGGAACGCCTTGACGGGCAAGGGTGTTCGCGTTTCGTGGTCACCGACGTGACCAAGGACGGGACGCTGGGCGGCCCCAATCTGGACCTGCTGGCGTCCGTCGCCGACCGCACCGACGCCCCGGTGATCGCCTCCGGCGGCGTGTCCAGCCTCGATGACCTGCGCGCAATCGCGACCCTCACCGGCCGCGGGATCGAGGGCGCCATCGTGGGCAAGGCCCTCTACGCGGGCCGATTCACCTTGCCGCAGGCGCTCGCCGCGGTGGCGGAGTAGCGCCGCATGGACGTCCACACGTTGGTGGCGCAGGCGTCGGCGATTCTCGACGACGCGGTCGAACCGTTCCTTGCCGGCCACCGCGCCGATTCCGCGGTCCGCAAGAAGGGCAACGACTTTGCCACCGACGTGGACCTCGCGATCGAGCGGGAGGTGGTCGCCGCACTCGTCGAGGCCACCGGGATCGGGGTGCACGGCGAGGAATTCGGCGGCTCGGCCGTCGACTCGCCATGGGTGTGGGTGTTGGATCCCATCGACGGCACCTTCAACTACGCGGCCGGATCGCCGATGGCCGGGATTCTGCTCGGCTTGCTGCACCACGGTGACCCGGTGGCCGGACTGACCTGGTTGCCGTTCATGGACCAGCGCTACACCGCGGTGGCGGGCGGCCCGTTGCGCAAGAACGGGGTGGCGCAGCCGCCGCTGGCCGCCATCGATTTGGCCGACGCCCTGGTCGGCGCCGGGTCCTTCAGCGCGGACGCGCGCGGCCGGTTCCCGGGGCGCTACCGGATCGCGGTGCTGGAGAACCTCAGCCGGGTCTCCTCGCGCCTGCGCATGCACGGCTCCACGGGTATCGACCTGGCGTTCGTCGCCGACGGAATACTCGGTGCGGCAATAAGTTTCGGTGGTCACGTGTGGGACCACGCCGCCGGGGTGGCGTTGGTTCAGGCCGCCGGCGGTGTCGTCACCGACCTGGCCGGCGAGCCGTGGACTCCCTCGTCGGATTCCGCGGTGGCCGCGGGTCCGGGCGCCCACGCAAAGATCCTGGAAATCCTGCGCACCACCGGCCGACCGGAGGACTACTGAGATGCCTCCGAATCCCCACGGCCTCGCGGTGCGAGTGATCCCGTGCCTGGACGTCGACGGCGGCCGGGTGGTCAAGGGCGTCAACTTTGAAAACCTCAGGGATGCAGGCGATCCCGTGGAGCTCGCGGCCGTCTATGACGCCGAAGGCGCCGACGAGCTGACCTTTCTCGACGTGACCGCGTCGTCGTCCGGGCGGGCCACCATGCTCGAGGTGGTGCGCCGCACCGCCGAGCAGGTCTTCATTCCGCTGACCGTCGGCGGCGGGGTGCGCACCGTGGCCGACGTCGACGTGTTGCTGCGCGCGGGCGCCGACAAGGTGTCCATCAACACCGCCGCGATCGCCCGACCCGAGCTGCTCGCCGAGATGGCGCGGCAGTTCGGATCCCAGTGCATCGTGCTGTCCGTCGATGCCCGCACGGTGCCGCCGGGCGCGGTGCCGACACCCTCGGGCTGGGAGGTCACCACGCATGGCGGGCGCGAGGGCACCGGGCTGGATGCGGTCGAGTGGGCTTCGCGCGGAGCCGATCTGGGGGTAGGGGAGATCCTGCTGAACTCGATGGACGCCGACGGAACCAAAGCCGGGTTCGACTTGGAGATGCTGCAGGCGGTGCGTTCGGCGGTCACGGTGCCGGTCATCGCCAGCGGCGGAGCGGGGGCGGCCGAACACTTCGCGCCCGCGATCGCGGCAGGCGCCGATGCGGTGTTGGCGGCCAGCGTGTTTCACTTCCGGGAGCTGACCATCGGTCAGGTAAAGGCCGCGATGGCCGCAGAAGGGATCACCGTGCGATGACGCTCGACCCGCAAATCGCCGCGCGGCTGAAGCGCAACGCCGACGGCCTGTTCACCGCCGTCGCGCAGGAGCGCGGCAGCGGTGACGTGCTGATGGTCGCCTGGATGGACGACGCGGCGCTGGCCCGGACCCTGGAAACCCGTGAGGCGACGTATTTTTCACGGTCCCGCGGTGAGCAGTGGATCAAAGGGGCGACGTCCGGCCACACCCAGTATGTTCACTCGGTCCGCCTGGACTGCGACGGCGACACCGTGCTGCTGACGGTCGACCAGGTCGGCGGCGCCTGCCACACCGGCGATCACAGCTGCTTCGACGCCGACGTGCTGCTGGCACCGGAGCGCTGAACCTCATCGCCCACCTCGTCCCGCCGGGTGGCGGCGGTGCGTGACCCCGGCAAGCGCGGCCAGGCGTGTGTGCGGTCACTTTCCGCAGGCATTGGCGCATCACTTCGACAAGAATGGCGGTCAATGTCGAAATGGTTGTCGTGGAACGCCGTTGTCCCGGTGGTTTCCGTCGTCGTGCTGGCAGTGATCTGGGGCGAGAAACTGGGACCGGTTCTTGTCGGGGTGGCTGCGCTGTTTCTCGTCGGCGCCGTGATCGCCGCGGTGCATCACGCGGAGGTGGTCGCACACCGGGTCGGTGAGCCCTTCGGGTCGCTGATACTCGCGGCCGCGGTCACCATCATCGAGGTGACCCTCATCGTCACCCTGATGACATCCGGCGGCAACGAAGCCGCGACGCTGGCCAGGGACACCGCGTTCGCCGCGCTGATGATCACCACCAATGGCATCGCCGGTTTGTCGCTGCTGCTCGGCTCCCGACGCTATGGCGTGACACTGTTCAACGCTGAAGGCGCTGGAGCCGCCCTGGCCTCGGTCACCACGGTGGCCACGTTGAGCCTGGTTTTGCCCGCCTTCACCACCGGACGCCCGGGCAGGGAGTTCACCCCCGGCCAGCTCGCCTTCGCCGCGATCACCACGCTCTTGGTGTATCTGCTGTTCGTGTTCACCCAGACCATGCGGCACCGCGATTTCTTTCTGCCGATCGCGCAGAGGGGCCAAAAGCGCGTGTTCGAGGACGAGAGTCACGCGGATCCACCGACCAGGCGGCAGGCGCTGAGCAGCCTGGTGCTGCTGCTCTGCGCTCTGGTGGCGGTGGTTGGCCTGGCCGAGGAGGAATCACCGGCCGTCGAACACGCGGTCGTGATGGCGGGCTTGCCGCAGTCGTTCGTGGGTGTGATCATCGCGGCGCTGGTGCTGCTGCCCGAGACGCTCGCGGCGGCTCGGTCAGCGCGCAAGGGCCGCATCCAGATCAGCTTGAACCTGGCGTACGGCTCGGCGATGGCTAGCATCGGGCTCACCATCCCGACGATCGCGCTGGCGTCGATCTGGCTCAAAGGACCGCTGGTGCTCGGCCTCGGCGCCATCCAACTGGTGTTGCTTGCCCTGACGGTCGTGATCAGCATGCTGACGGTGGTGCCCGGGCGGGCGACCCGCCTGCAGGGCGAGGTGCATCTGGTGCTGCTGGCCGCCTACGTGTTCTTGGCGATCAACCCCTGACGGCTATGCGCGGCCCCGCAGCGTCGCCAGCGCCTTATCGGCGTGGCTGTCCATGTTGAACTCGCTGGAGATCACCTCGAGCACTGTGCGGTCGGTGTCGATGACGAACGTTGTGCGCTTGACCGGCATCAGCTTGCCGAGCAGGCCGCGTTTGACGCCGAACTGCGTGGCGACGGCGCCGTCGGTGTCCGACAGCAGCGGGTAGTCGAACTTCTGCAGATCGGCGAACTTGGCCTGCTTCTGCACGGCGTCGGCGCTGATGCCAACCCGGTTGGCCCCCACCGCGGCGAATTCGGAGGCCAGGTCGCGGAAGTGGCACGCTTCCTTGGTGCAGCCGGGCGTCATCGCGGCCGGGTAGAAGAACAGCACCACGGGGCCGCCGGAGAGCAGTTCGCTGAGCTTGCGAGGAGTCCCGGTCTGATCGGGTAACTCGAAGTCCGCAACGGTGTCACCAGGTTTCATGGCGGACACGCTACGCCCGCTACCGTCGTCGCACACGGGTGTGACGCGCGGCTGGGCTGGCCCGACGCACTGCAACTCGTCTGGGAGGATGGTGCGGTGCACGCCCACCTCGCCGCGACGACGTCACGAGAGGATTTCCGCCAGCTGGCAGCCGAGCACCGCGTGGTTCCGGTGACCCGCAAGGTGCTGGCCGACAGCGAGACGCCGCTGTCGGCCTACCGCAAACTCGCCGCCAACCGCCCGGGCACCTTTCTGCTGGAGTCGGCCGAGCACGGCCGTTCCTGGTCGCGATGGTCGTTCATCGGGGCCGGGGCGCCGTCGGCGCTGACCGTGCGCGACGGTGAGGCCGTCTGGCTGGGCGTGGTGCCACAGGACGCGCCGACCGGCGGCGACCCGCTGCAGGCCCTCCGCGCCACGTGCGAGCTGCTGGCCACCGGCCCGCTCGACGGGCTGCCACCGCTGTCGGGGGGGATGGTCGGGTTCTTCGCCTACGACCTGGTGCGGCGCCTGGAACGGCTGCCCGAGCTGGCCGTCGACGACCTGAAGCTGCCCGACATGTTGCTGCTGCTGGCCACCGATGTGGCGGCGGTCGACCACCACGAGGGCACCATCACGCTGATCGCCAACGCCGTGAACTGGAACGGGACCGACGAGCGGGTCGACGAGGCCTACGACGACGCGATCGCCCGCCTGGACGTGATGACGGCGGCGCTGGGCCAGCCGTTGCCGTCCACGGTCGGCACCTTCGAGCGGCCCGAACCGCGCTACCGCGCGCAGCGCAGCGTCGAGGAGTACGGAAAGATCGTCGATTACCTGGTCGACCAGATCGCCGCCGGTGAGGCCTTCCAGGTGGTGCCCTCGCAACGCTTCGAAATGGACACCCACGTCGACCCGATCGACGTGTACCGGATGTTGCGGGTCACCAACCCGAGCCCCTACATGTATCTGCTACAGGTGCCGAATGACGCTGGCGGAACAGACTTTTCGATCGTCGGCTCCAGTCCGGAGGCGCTGGTCACCGTCGCCGACGGCACCGCGACCACCCATCCGATCGCCGGCACCCGGTGGCGCGGGGACACCGACGAAGAGGACCAGCTGCTGGAAAAGGAGCTGTTGGCCGACGAGAAGGAACGCGCCGAGCACCTGATGCTCGTCGACCTGGGCCGCAACGATCTGGGCCGGGTCTGTGCGCCGGGCACCGTGCGGGTCGAGGACTACAGCCACATCGAACGCTATAGCCACGTCATGCACCTGGTGTCGACGGTGACCGGCACGCTCGACGAGGGTCGCACCGCGCTGGACGCGGTGACGGCCTGCTTCCCGGCCGGCACGCTGTCGGGCGCGCCGAAGGTCCGGGCAATGGAGCTCATCGAACAGGTGGAGAAGACGCGCCGCGGCCTGTACGGCGGTGTGGTCGGCTACCTGGACTTCGCCGGCAACGCCGACTTCGCGATCGCCATCCGCACCGCCCTGATGCGCGACGGCACCGCCTACGTGCAATCCGGTGGCGGGGTGGTGGCGGACTCCAACGGCCCCTACGAGTACACCGAGGCGACCAACAAGGCCCGCGCGGTGCTGAGCGCGATCGCGGCCGCCGAGACGCTGACCGAACCCGGCCCCAGCGGCAATGACTGAGCCCGGCGCCGACACCGGCCGGCCGAACAGCCGGTGGCTGATCCGGATTGCCCAGGCAGTGCTGGTGATTGCCGCCGGGACGTTGTGGGCGGCCTCGCGCCTGCCGTGGGTCGTCATCCGGTCATTCGACGGGCTCGGGCCGCCCAAACAGGTGACCCTGTCCGGCGGGGCGTGGTCGACGGCGCTGCTGCCGTCGGCGTTGCTTCTGCTGGCCGCGGCCGTCGCCGCCATCGCCGTGCGGGGTTGGTTGCTGCGTGCGCTGGCGGGGTTGCTGGCGGTGGTCAGCCTGGCGGTGGGCTACCTCGGGATCAGCCTGTGGGTGCTGCCCGACGTGGCGGTACGCGGGGCCGAGCTGGCGCACGTCTCGGTGATGTCGCTGGTGGGCAGCGAGCGGCGGTACTGGGGCGCGGGTATCACGGTGGCCGCCGCGGCGTGCACGCTGATCGCCGCCGTGCTGCTCATGCGCTCCGCGTCCGACTCGGGGTCGGCCCGTTCGAGCGCAATAAAGTACGCGGCGCCGGCGACGCGCCGGTCGATTGTGCGACGCGAAGAGGCCGATGGGGCGATGCTGGAGGAGCCGGAGACGCCGGGAATGTCGGAGCGGATGATCTGGGACGCGCTTGACGAGGGACGCGACCCAACCGATCGGCCGAACGAGTCTGACACCGAGGGTCGGTGATGGGCCGCAAGCCGCGGGCCGCTACCCTTCATTCACGTCGTTCGCAATCGGCCGGGAACACCAAAGGGGCCGTGGATGACCGCGGGCGACAGGGCGAAGGGAAACGACAGGCATGAGTCCGGCAACCGTGCTTGACTCCATCCTCGAGGGAGTCCGGGCCGATGTTGCCGCGCGCGAAGCGCTGATCAGCTTGTCCGAGATCAAAGCCGCCGCAGCGGCCGCGCCGCCGCCACGCGACGTGATGGCCGCCTTGCGTGAGCCCGGAATCGGTGTCATCGCCGAAGTCAAGCGCGCCAGCCCGTCAGCGGGTTCCCTGGCGACCATTGCCGATCCGGCGAAACTGGCCCGGGCCTACGAAGACGGTGGCGCCCGCATCATCAGCGTGTTGACCGAGGAGCGCCGCTTCCACGGCTCGCTCGACGACCTGGACGCGGTTCGCGCGGCTGTCTCGATTCCGATTCTGCGCAAAGACTTTGTCGTGCAGCCCTATCAGATCCACGAGGCGCGCGCGCACGGCGCCGACATGTTGCTGCTCATCGTCGCGGCGCTGGAGCAGTCGGCGTTGGTGTCGATGCTGGACCGTACCGAATCGCTGGGCATGACGGCGCTCGTCGAGGTGCACACCGAGGAAGAAGCCGACCGGGCACTTAAGGCAGGGGCCAACGTAATCGGCGTCAACGCCCGCGATCTGGCGACGCTGGAGGTGGACCGGGATTGCTTCGCGCGCATCGCTCCCGGGCTGCCCAGCAACGTGATCAGGATCGCCGAATCCGGTGTGCGCGGTACCGCAGACCTGCTGGCATACGCCGGCGCGGGTGCCGACGCCGTCCTGGTCGGCGAAGGTCTGGTCAAAAGTGGTGACCCGCGCGCCGCGGTTGCCGACCTGGTCACCGCGGGCACCCATCCGTCCTGTCCGAAACCGGCTCGCTAGTCACTACGTCACGCCAAGAGCCCCAGCGCTGGAACGTTGAACCCATGAGCCATCCCCGCGTAGAGAATTGGTGATGGTGGACCTGTCCCGCCCGGACCTTCCGCTCGCGAGCGCAGCCATCGCCGAACCCACCCGCCACGAACCCGATGCGGGTGGCCATTTCGGTGTGTACGGCGGCCGTTACGTCGCCGAGGCCTTGATGGCCGTGATCGAAGAGGTCACCGCCGCCTACGAGAAGGAACGCGTCAACCAGGATTTCCTGGATACGCTGGATTACCTGCAGGCGAACTACGCCGGCCGGCCGTCGCCGCTGTACGAGGCCACCCGCCTGTCCGAACAGGCCGGCGCGCGGATCTTCCTCAAGCGAGAAGACCTGAACCACACCGGTTCTCACAAGATCAACAACGTGCTCGGTCAGGCGTTGCTGGCCCAGCGGATGGGCAAGAAGCGGGTAATCGCCGAGACCGGGGCCGGTCAGCACGGCGTGGCGACCGCCACCGCGTGTGCCTTGCTCGGCCTGGAGTGCGTGATCTACATGGGCGCGGTGGACACCGAGCGTCAGGCGCTCAACGTGGCGCGGATGCGCCTGCTGGGAGCGACGGTCGTCTCGGTGGAAAGTGGTTCGAGGACGCTCAAGGACGCCATCAACGAGGCGTTCCGGGATTGGGTTACCAACGCCGACAACACCTTCTACTGCTTCGGCACCGCGGCTGGTCCGCATCCCTTTCCCGCCATGGTGCGCGACTTTCAGAGGATCATCGGCCTCGAGGCGCGCGCCCAGATCCAGGCCCAGGCGGGCCGGTTGCCCGACGCCGTGGTGGCCTGCATCGGCGGCGGTTCCAACGCCATCGGGATCTTCCACCCGTTCATCGACGATCCGAATGTGCGGCTGGTCGGATTCGAGGCGGCCGGCGACGGTGTCGAAACCGGCAGGCACGCCGCGACCTTCAGCGGCGGCTCACCCGGTGCGTTTCAGGGATCGTTCTCGTATCTGCTGCAGGACGAGGACGGGCAGACCATCGAATCCCATTCCATCTCAGCGGGTCTCGACTATCCGGGAGTGGGCCCCGAACATGCGTATCTACGCGAGACGGGCCGCGCCGAGTACCGTCCGATCACCGACTCCGAGGCGATGGATGCGTTCCGCGTCCTGTGCCGCACCGAGGGGATCATCCCGGCCATCGAATCCGCGCACGCCGTAGCCGGTGCGCTGAAACTGGGCCCCGAGCTGGGGCCGGGCGCGATCATCGTGGTGAACCTGTCCGGGCGCGGTGACAAGGACGTCGAGACCGCCGCGAAGTGGTTCGGGCTGTTGGGATCCAGCGATCGATGACGGTCAAACACAGCGAAGCGGGCAAGCTCGAGTCGATCTTCGATGACTGCCGCAACGACGATCGCGCGGCGCTGATCGGCTATCTGCCCACCGGTTACCCCGACGTGCCGACGTCGGTGAAGGGGATGACGGCACTGGTCGAATCGGGTTGCGACATCATCGAAGTCGGCGTTCCCTATTCGGATCCCGGCATGGACGGCCCCACCATCGCCAAGGCCACCGAGGTCGCGCTGCACGGGGGAGTGCGCGTTCGCGACACCCTTGCCGCGGTCGAGGCGATCAGCGCGGCCGGTGGCCACGCGGTGGTGATGACGTACTGGAACCCGGTGTTGCGCTACGGGGTTGACGCGTTCGCCCGGGATCTGGCATCCGCGGGCGGGTTCGGCCTGATCACGCCGGATCTCATCCCCGACGAAGCCGGGCAGTGGTTGGCGGCCTCCGAGGAGCACCGGTTGGACCGGATCTTTCTGGTGGCGCCGTCCTCGACGCCGCAACGGTTGGCGATGACGGTCGACGCGTCGCGTGGATTCGTCTACGCGGCCTCGACGATGGGCGTGACCGGGGCGCGCGACGTCGTGTCCAGCGCCGCGCCCGAGTTGGTGAGCAGGATCAAGGAGGTGTCCGACATACCCGTCGGCGTGGGTCTGGGAGTGCGGTCGCGAGAGCAGGCCGCCCAGATCGGCAGCTACGCCGACGGCGTCATTGTCGGGTCAGCGCTGGTGTCGGCACTGGGGGACGGGGGGTTGACTGCATTGCGTGCACTGACTGAGGAACTCGCCGCCGGTGTTCGTCAGAGGGCGGCCGTCTCGTGACGAAGCTGCTGGCCTATTTCCCGAGCCCCCCGCAGGGCGTGTGGCACCTCGGCCCCCTGCCGATCCGGGCCTATGCGCTGTTCATCATCGCCGGCATCGTGGCCGCACTGCTGATCGGTGACCGGCGCTGGGAAGCCCGCGGCGGCGAGCGCGGCGTGATCTACGACATCGCGCTGTGGACGGTGCCGTTCGGCTTGATCGGTGGGCGGCTCTATCACCTGGCCACCGACTGGCGCACTTATTGGGGCCCCGGCGGCGCCGGACTCGGCGCGGCGGTGCGGATCTGGGACGGCGGCCTGGGCATTTGGGGCGCGGTGGCGCTCGGCGGCGTCGGCGCCTGGATCGGCTGCCGCCGGCACGGGATTCCGCTTCCGGCCTTCGCCGACGCGCTGGCCCCCGGACTCATTCTGGCGCAGGCCATCGGCCGGCTCGGCAATTACTTCAACCAGGAGCTGTACGGCCGCGAAACCACGCTGCCGTGGGGCCTGGAGGTGTTCTACCGCCGGGACCCCTCGGGTTACATCGATCCGCATTCGCTGGATGGCGTCTCGACGGGCCAGATCGCGTTCGTGGTGCAGCCGACATTTCTCTACGAATTGATCTGGAACGTCCTGATTTTCGTCGCCCTGATCTATGCGGATCGGCGCTTCACGTTGGGCCACGGCCGGCTGTTCGCTCTGTACGTGGCGGGCTATTGCGTGGGGCGGTTCTGTGTCGAGTTGCTGCGCGACGACACCGCCACCCACATCGCCGGCATCCGGATCAACTCGTTCACATCGACTTTCGTGTTCATCGGGGCCGTGGTGTATCTGATGGCGGCGCCGAAGGGCCGCGAAGATCCCGAGAGCCTGCGCGGCAACCAATACCTCGACGAGGAAGCGGCCGAAGCCGAGCCGGAGGACCAGCCCGGGACGGTGGCCGCAGCGACGACCGCGGCGGGCGGTGTGGCCGTCGCGGCGGCCGATGCGCCGACACCCTCGGTGGAAACGGCCGAAGCTGACGAAACCGTCGCCGCCGATGCGGAAACCGAGGAATCGGAAACCGAAGAATCGGAAACCAAGGAACCGGAAACCGAAGCGGTGGGGGAGGATTCCGAAGCCGAGGAGGCCGAGGCTGACAAGGCCGAAGAGCCCGAAGCCGACGCCGAGACTGAGGCTCTAGCCGCGGATTCCGAGTCGTCGGAGCCGGAAGTCGCCTCCGACGAGCCCGAGTCGGAAGCCGAGGAGCCGGCAGCCGAGGAGCCGGCAGCCGAGGAGCCGGCAGCCGAAGAGCCGGAAGCCGAGGCGGAACCCGAAGCCGAGGCGGAACCCGAAGCCGAAGAGCCCGAAGCGGAGTCGGAAGAGCCCGAAGCGGCAGAGCCGGAAGCCGAAGCGGCAGCGGAGGATTCCGAAGCCGAGGACTCCGAAGCTGACGAGTCTGAGTCGGAGCCCGAGCCTACGGCCGAAAAACCGGAAGCGGAAGCCGCCGAGGCTGAAGCCGACGAGCCCGAAGCCAACACAGCCGACGTCGAAACAGCCGAAGCTGAAACAGCCGACGTCGACTCGACGCCGGCCGCCGAGTCCGAATCCGGGAAACCCGAAGAGCCCGCCGAGACGACCCCGGACCAGCCCCAAACCCGTCGGAGATGGGGCTCGCGACTGAGGAACCGGTTGTCGGGCCGCTGAGCGCCGACGTGCGCCGATTTCATCTTGCGGGGCGCAACGGATCTGGCATGCTGAAAACCGTGACCAGCGCAAGGTCAGCGGCTGGATGACGCAACCTCGTCCACCCGCGCAACCCGACCCGCACGGCCTGCGGCGCCACCGCCTCTCCATCGCGACCGGGACCGGCGTGGCGCTGGGCGGCGCGCTCGGCTACGTCGCGCTGGCCGACCCGCACAGCCCGAGTGCGATCTACCCAACCTGTCCGTTCAAATGGCTCACCGGCTGGAATTGCCCGTTTTGCGGCGGGCTGCGGATGACGCACGACGTGTTGCACGGCGACCTGATCGCCGGGATCCACGACAACGTCTTCCTGCTGGTAGGAATCCCGCTGCTGGCCGCATGGGTGCTGATGCGCCGCGCCCGCGGCAAGGGTTTGCCGTCCAGGGCCGCGTTGTTGACCGTCGTAGCCGCGACGATCGGCTGGACGGTGTTGCGTAACCTGCCCGCCTTCCCCTTGTTTCCCACCGTTCTTGGTGGGTAAAAGCACACCCCGCGACGTCACCGATGTGGCGTCCGTGGGGGTTACAGACGACTAAGCTTGGTCGGTGTGAGTAGACGCGGGAAGATCGTCTGCACCCTTGGCCCTGCGACGAATTCGGATGAGTCGATCCTGGCCCTGGTTGAGGCCGGAATGGACGTCGCAAGGTTGAACTTCAGCCACGGCGACTACTCCGATCACAAGGCCGCCTACGAGCGCGTCAGGTCCGCTTCCGACGCCACGGGTCGCGCTGTCGGCGTGCTCGCCGACTTGCAGGGCCCGAAGATCAGGCTGGGGCGTTTTGCCACCGGGCCCACCTACTGGGCCGACGGCGAAACGGTGCGAATCACCGTCGCGGACTGCGAAGGCGACCACGACCGCGTATCGACCACGTACAAGAAGCTGGCCCAGGACGCCTCCGTCGGTGATCGGATTCTGGTCGATGACGGCAAGGTCGGCCTGGTGATCGAGGGCATCGAGGGTGACGACGTCATCTGCACCGTCGTCGAGGGTGGACCCGTCAGCAACAACAAGGGCATCTCGCTGCCCGGCATGAATGTGTCCGCCCCGGCCCTGTCGGAGAAGGACATCGAGGACCTCACCTTCGCGCTGGAACTCGGTGTCGACCTGGTCGCGCTCTCCTTCGTGCGGTCGCCAGCCGACGTCGAGTTGGTGCACGAGGTGATGGACCGGGTCGGCCGGCGGGTGCCGGTGATCGCGAAGCTGGAGAAGCCTGAAGCTGTCGACAACCTGGAAGCCATTGTCCTGGCCTTCGACGCGATCATGGTGGCCCGCGGTGACCTCGGCGTCGAGCTGCCCTTGGAAGAGGTTCCACTGGTGCAGAAGCGGGCCATCCAAATGGCTAGGGAGAACGCGAAACCCGTCATCGTCGCGACCCAGATGCTCGATTCGATGATCGAGAGCTCACGGCCGACCCGGGCTGAAGCCTCCGATGTCGCCAACGCCGTGCTCGACGGCGCCGACGCGGTGATGCTGTCCGGGGAAACGTCGGTGGGGAAGTATCCAATGGCGGCCGTGCGGACCATGGCGCGCATCATCTGTGCGGTCGAAGACAATTCGACGGCGGCGCCGCCGCTGACGCACGTGCCCCGCACCAAGCGAGGGGTGATCTCCTACGCGGCCCGCGACATCGGTGAGCGGCTCGATGCCAAGGCGCTTGTCGCGTTCACCCAATCCGGCGACACGGTCAAGCGCCTCGCGCGCCTGCATACCCCGCTGCCGCTGTTGGCCTTCACCGCGTGGCCGGAGGTGCGTAGCCAGCTGGCCATGACCTGGGGAACCGAAACATTCATCGTCCCGATGATGACCTCTACCGACGGCATGATCCGCCAGGTCGACAAGTCACTGCTGGAACTCGGTCGCTACAAGCGTGGTGACCTGGTGGTCATCGTCGCCGGCGCGCCACCTGGCACAGTAGGGTCAACCAACCTCATCCACGTGCACCGGATCGGGGAGGACGACGTCTAACTAGAGGAGAGCGTGTGCCCGCCGGCTGTGAGTCTCAGGAGCCGAATGCGGTAGAAGAAGCCGCGACACAGACCCACCCGGACTTCATCGAGCTGCTGGCGACCCTCGACCTCCACCGTGTCGACGACGACCTGTTCATCGGCTCGCATCCGAGCAAGAACCCGATGCGAACCTTCGGTGGTCAGCTCATGTCGCAGTCGTTCGTCGCGAGCAGCCGCAGCCTGGTTCGCGAGGACCTGCCGCCGAGTGCGCTGTCGGTGCACTTCATCAACGGGGGGGACACCGCCAAGGACATCGAATTCCGCGTGACGAGGCTGCGCGACGAGCGCCGCTTCGCCAACCGGCGCGTCGATGCGGTGCAAGACGGCACGCTGCTGAGCTCGGCGCTGATCTCCTACATGGCCGGCGGCCGCGGCCTGGAACACGGCATCGCGCCGCCGGAAGTGGCCGAGCCGCACACGCAGCCCACGATCGGCGAGCTGTTGCGTGGCTACGAAGAAACCGTTCCGCACTTCGTCAACGCCCTGCAGCCCATCGAATGGCGGTACACCAATGACCCGGCCTGGGTCATGCGCTCGAAGGGGGATCGGCTCCCGCACAATCGGGTCTGGGTCAAGGCCCTGGGGGAGATTCCTGACGATCCCGTATTGCACACGGCAACAATGGTGTATTCGTCGGACACCACGGTATTGGACTCGGTTATCACCACGCACGGTCTTTCCTGGGGATTCGACCGTATATTCGCCGCTTCGGCCAATCATTCCATTTGGTTTCACCGGCCGGTCAACTTCAACGACTGGGTGTTGTACTCCACATCGTCGCCGGTGGCGGCCGATTCGCGCGGGCTGGGCGCCGGGCACTTCTTCGATCGGTCCGGGCAACCGCTGGCCACGGTGGTGCAAGAGGGCGTGCTGAAATACTTTCCGTCTTCCCGCCGTTAAAGCGTGACCTAATAGCCGCGAAATCTCCGTCCGAATTCGGCCTCGAAACGGACGTGATTGGGCGTAGCTTTGACATAGCCGGGTAGTCGGTGCAGAGGCGGCAATCAAGTCGTCCAGCTGTTGTCAGCGCATCGGGAGGTGAGTGTGAACGGGCCGGTGGTGGACGTCGCGGTAGCAAGACACCGCGCGCGCGAACGCGTTGTCGTGTCGGTCGATTCCCTCGCGGCCCGCTTGCTCGGCGCCTTGGCGCTCTTCGGCGCGGCGTGCTGGTTCATCGAGATCCTCGCCCGCCACCACAGCGAACCGAGCTGGCAGTACACCGACCGGTTGGCCTGGTCGCTGACGGTGCTGGTGGCGGTCGCCTGGATGGCCCGCGGCATCTTCCTGGGCCGGCCCGTGACCACGATGCACGCCGTCGCGGCCGCGTTGTTCGTGCTGGCGGGACTGGGCCTGCACGTGTTGTCCTTCGATCTGCTCGGCGATGTGGTGATCGCCAGTTCGGGCATGGTGTTGATGTGGCCGACGACCTCCTATCCGCGGCCCGGTGACCTGCCTCGGGTGTGGAAGCTGATCGACGCGACCGGCGCCGACGCGCTCGCGCCGTTCACCATGCAGACCGGCAAGAGCTACCACTTCACCGCGGACGGGACCGCGGCGCTGGCCTACCGAACGCGACTGGGCATCGCCGTGGTCAGCGGTGACCCGATCGGTGACGAGGCACGCTTCGGCGAACTGGTCGCCGATTTCGCCGCTACCTGCCACGCGCACGGATGGCGCATCGCCGTGGTGGGCTGCAGCGAGCGGCGGCTCAGCCTGTGGACAGATTCGACGGTGTTAGGGCAATCGTTGCGGCCCATACCGATTGGTCGCGACGTGGTCGTCGACGTGCCCAACTTCGACATGGTCGGCCGCAAGTTCCGCAACCTGCGTCAGGCGGTGAAGCGCACCCATAACTGCGGCGTGACAACCGAAATCGTGTCCGAGCAGGAACTCGACGACAAACTGCTGGCCGAGCTGACCGAGGTGGTGCGGGAGTCATCCAAGGCCGCCCACGCCGACCGTGGATTCCACATGAACCTCGACGGCGTGCTGGAAGGACGGTTTCCCGGAATACAACTGATCATCGCCAGGGACAAAACCGGCAAGGTGCAGGCATTCCACCGGTACGCCACCGCCGGCGGCGGCAGCGACATCACCCTCGACGTGCCGTGGCGCCGACGCAACGCTCCAAACGGGCTCGACGAGCGGCTCAGCGTCGACATGATCATGGCGGGCAAAGAGGCTGGGGCACAGCGGGTATCGCTCGGGTTCGCCGCGTTCCCCGAGATATTCGACGATAAGAACCGGGGCTGGACCCGGCGCATCTTGTACCGATTGACCCACGTGCTCGATCCACTGATCGCCCTCGAGTCGCTGTACCGGTATGTGCGTAAATGGCATGCCCTCGACGCCCGGCGTTACGCCGTGATTTCCATGATGCAGATCGTCCCGCTACTGTTCGTGCTGCTGTCGCTGGAGTTCATGCCGCGCCGGCGACACCTCTGGGCCCGCCCGCGTCACCTCGTCATCGACGCGTAGTTGCCGACAGCCCAGCCCAGCGGGCAGGTGGTGGGTCGCCACCACGACCGTCCGCTCTGCGGATATCAACCGCGAATCCGGGGCCAACAGGTCGCGGAGTACATGTTCGGCGTCAGTGACATCGAGGTGTTCGGTGGGCTCGTCGAGCAGCACGATCCCCGCGGGCGAGACCACCGCCCGGGCCAGCAACAGCCTTCGGCGCTGGCCGGCCGAAAGGGCTTGCGCCCCACCGGTGAGCAGCGTGGCCAACCCGTCGGGCAGACCGGCGAGCCAGGCGCCCAGGCCGACCGCGTCCAGTGCCGTCGCCAATTCGTCGTCGGCGCAGTCTCCGCGCGCGACCAACAGGTTGTCGCGGACGGTGGTGGCAAAGATATGGGCGTCCTCCGCGAAAAACCCGATCGCGCTGCGCAAGTCGGCCTCGCCGAACTCGTTCACGGCGGTACCGTCCAGCGTCACCCGCCCGTCCAGGGGCGGGAGCAGGCCGGCTAGCGTCATCAAGAGCGTCGTCTTGCCGGAACCGCTGGCGCCGGTGACGGCCAGCCTCGCACCCGGCGGCAGATCCACCGCTATCCGGGTCGAGCGTGCCGCGCCGTCATGACCGGAACGTACGTCGGCCGACAGCCGCCCGGTGCTGACCGGTGCGGGTGCGCTCGCCGTCGGATGCTCGGACCCGGGCGGCGTCAGTTCGAGCAGTCGGCGCGCGGCGATCCGCGATCGCGTCAATTGGACCGCGGCTGCCGGTAACGGCGTCATCGCCTCGAATGCGGACAATGGCAGCAGCATCAGCACGGCCAGCGTGGTGGGCGCGACCGCGTGCGCCAACCCGATCCCGCACACCACTGCGCCCAGCACGCTCGCCCCGATCGCCGCGGTCGGCATCGCCTCGGCAATGGCCGCCGGTTTGGCGGCGGCGTCCAGAGCATCGCCCCAAGCACGTTGCCGGCGTTGGGATTCGGCGATGACATCGGGTAGCAAGCCGGCGACCCGAAGCTCGGGTGCATGTTCGAGGGCGGCCATCGCGGACGTATCGCGGTCGGAATGATGCCGGCGCGCAACGTCTTCCTGGGTCGCGGCGGCCCGGCCGGCGAGCCGGGGCGCGACCAAGCCGGCGATCAGCAGGCAGATGGCCAGCACCACGGCCGCCGCCGGCGAAATGGCCGCGACGACGGCGGATGCCGCCAGAGCCAGCACCACCGCGACGCCGATCGGCACCAGGGCGCGCACCAGGACGTTGGCCAACTCGTCGACGTCGGCGCCCACCCGCGCCACCAGTTCACCGCTGTGCAGCCGGACGGCGGCCGCGGCCGGCCCGCGCGCCAGCCGCTGGTAGATCTGTACCCGCGCGGTGCCGGCCGCGCGCAAGGCCGTGTCGTGGGTGGCCAGTCGCTCGCAGTAGTGCAGCACGCCCCGCGAGATCGCGAACATCCGAACCGCGACCGCCGCCACCGACAGGTCCAGCACGGGCGGCATCTGCCAGGCCCGCGTGATCAGCCACGCCGAAACACCGGCCAGGGCCAGCGCACTACCCAGCGAGAGCACCCCGAGCGCAATCGCCGTCAGCACCCGGGGCAGCCGCGGGCGCAGCAGTGTCAAAGCGTCCATGAGCGGATCACGCCGGGGCATAACGCACCCCCCGGTCGGCGACGACTTCGATGACCCGGTCGCCGATGGCCACCACCCGCGCACGATGGCCGACGACGACCACGGTCGCACCGGCCCGGGCCCGCTCGACGATGGCCCGCAAGACGCGGTCCTCGGTGGCCGCGTCCAGGTGTGCGGTCGGCTCGTCGAGCAACAGCACGGCGGCCGTCGAGCCGAGCGCACGGGCCAGACCCAGCCGCTGCCGCTGCCCCAACGACAACCCGGCACCGCCGCGCCCGAGCACGGTGGCACCGCCATCTGGCAGCTCGGCCAGCACCGAGTCGAATCCGGAGTCGGCACAGGCCTTTTCGGCATCGTGAAGATCTCCGAGCAGCTTCAGGTTCTCGTCGACGGTGCCCGGCACCAGCACCGGTCGTTGGGGCAGCCAGGACAGCTGCGCCCACCAGCGGGTCGGCTCCAGGTCGGCGACGCCGACGCCGTCCACGACGATCCGGCCCGACGAGGGGACGCTGATGCCCGCGATCGCCTGCAGGGTGGTGCTCTTGCCTGCGCCGTTGCGCCCGGTCAGCACCGTCACCGAGCCGGGTTCGATGACCGCACTCAGATCGTGTGGCGCCTGCCCGTCGCGGCCGTCCACGCTCAGATGGTCGAGGCGAATCCGCGCGCCGCGCGCCGTGACCGTCTGAGTCCCGTCCGTCGAGGCGGTCGGCTCACCGATGAGGGCGAACGCGGCACCGGCGGCGGCCCTGCCGTCTTGCGCGGCATGGAATTCCACGCCGATGCGGCGCAGCGGCCAGTACACGTCCGGCGCCAGCAACAGTACGGTCAAACCCGTGGTCAGGGTCATCTCGCCGAACACCAGGCGAAGGCCTATTCCGACGGCGATCAGCGCCACCCCGAGCGTGGCCAGCAGCTCGAGCACCAGGGCCGACAGGAACGCGATCCGCAGCGTCGCCATGGCCGAGCGGCGGTGTGCCGCAGCCAGTTCGGCGATGCGTTGGTCGGGACCCGAGCTACGTCCCAGCGCCCGCAGGGTGGGGATGCCGGCGATCAGGTCGAGCAACCGTGCCTGCAGCGTCGTCATCGCGGCCAGCGCCGCGGCCGACCGGTCGGCGGTCGCCAGCCCGATCAGCACCATGAAGATCGGTATCAGGGGCAGCGTGATCGCCACCACGACCGCCGATTTCAGGTCGTAGGCGGCGACGACGGCGACGGTGGCCGGGGTCAGGATCGCGGCGAGCAGCAACGTCGGCAGGTAGCCGGTGAAGTAGGGGCGCAAGCCATCCAGGCCGCGGGTGACGACCACCGCGGCGGTGTCGCGTTGCGTCGCCAGTTCACCGGGCTGCCTGGCGGTCACCGCGGCAAGCACCTGGCCGGACAGATCGGCGATGACCGCGCTGGCTCCCCGTTGCCCCAGCCGGGCCTGAAGCCAATGCGTCACCGCGCGGACTACCCAGAGCGCCAATAGGATTGACAGCGGACCTAACCAGACGTGCAGGCTCGGGGCGGCGGGCTCGCCGACGATGCGGGCGACGATACGCGCCAATACGATCGCCGATCCGATCGCGCAACCGGAGATCAGCACACCGCAGCCCACCACGGCGACCAGGTAGCGGCGCACCGCCGCCGACGCTCGCCACAGTCTCGGGTCTAACGGCGCCCGGCTGGCACGGTCCGTACCGCTCAGGAGGGACGCCTTGCCAGTCCGATCGGCGCTGGTATCCGGTCAGCCGAGATCCGTTGCCGGAAGATCCAATACGACCAGGCTTGGTAGATGACCGTCAGCGGAGCCATGAACGCCGTCACCCACGTCATGACTTTGAGGGTGTAGTGGGTGGAGCAGGCGTTGTAGATGGTCAGGCTCCATTGCTTGTTCAGCGTCGAGGGCACCAAGTTCGGATACATCGAGCCGAAGAGCAGGATCACCACGGCCGCGACCACCAGCGCGACACAGGTGAACGCCCAGCCATCGGACGAGCGGCGCCACACCAGCAGCACCGCCGCCAGTTGCGCCAGCACCGCCACGGCCAGCACCAGCCAGGTCCAGTCCTTGCCATGAGCCAGCTGCGTCCAAAGCCCGAATGCCGCAACCAGTCCGGTGACCGGTAGCGATAGCCAGACGCCGAACCGGTAGGCGTCCTCGCGGATGGCGCCGGAGGTCTTCAACGCGACGAATGTCGCTCCGTAGAACAAGAACAGTCCGGCGGTGGCCAGGCCGCCCAGCAGCGTGTAGGCGTTCAGCACATCGGTGACCGAGAGGTGGATGTGGCCGTCGGCCTGGACAGGGAGCCCGCGCACCAGGATGGCGAATGCGACGCCCCACAAAACCGCCGGCAGCCACGACCCGGCCGCGATGGCGACATCGGCCCAGCCGCGCCATTTGGTGTCGTCGATCTTGCCGCGCCACTCGATCGCCACCGCGCGCACGATCATGCCGAAAAGGATTGCCAGCAGCGGCAGGTACAGCGTGGAGAACACGGTGGCGTACCAGGCGGGGAAGGCGGCGAACATCGCCGCGCCACCGACGATCAGCCAGACCTCGTTGCCGTCCCACACCGGTCCGATGGTGTTGAGCGCCGTGCGGCGCAGCGGTTCGGCTTCGCCGATGCCGACGCGGGCGAACGGCTCCATCAGCATGCCCACGCCGAAGTCGAAGCCTTCGAGGATGAAGAAACCCAGGAACAGCATCCCGATGATGCCGAACCACACTTCCTGCAGTCCCACCGTCGCGACTCCTTTCGGCCTCGGGTAAGCCCTCGTCAGTAGGCGAAGGACAGAGGTGCCACCTCGTCGTCGCTGGGCGCTTGTGGGGGAGCGGGTTCCGCGTCGTGTTCCAGCGGCCCTTCGACGGTGTAGCGCTTGAGCAGGAAGAACCAGAGGACCGCGAGCACCGCGTAGACGAGCGTGAAGGTCACCAGCGAGGTGATGACCATGCCGGGCACGTGATGCGACACCCCTTCGCGTACGGTCATCCGAATCAATTGGTCCCCAGTGGGATTGGGCGCCACCACCCAGGGCTGACGGCCCATCTCGGTGAATACCCAACCCGAGATGTTGGCCAGGAACGGCGTGGGGATGGTGAGCAGGGCGAACCAGGACATCGCGCGGCCCTTGGGTGTTCGCCCGCCGCGGGTGACCCACAACACGGTCAGGGCGAACAACACCGGGATGGCCAGGAATCCGATCATCGCCCGGAAGGACCAGTAGGTGACGAACAGGTTCGGCCGGTAGTCATCGGGTCCGAAGCGCTGCTGGTACTCTTGTTGCAGCTCGTCCACCCCGCGCAGCGTCACGCCGTTGAACTTGCCCTCGGCTAGGAACGGCAGCACGTAATGCACCTTGATGACCTCGGCGACGCTGCCGCAGTTGTTGTGCGTCCCGATCGTCAGCACCGAGAAGTCGGGGTCGGTCTGGGTGTGGCACAACGCCTCCGCCGACGCCATCTTCATCGGCTGCTGGACGAACATCAGCTTGCCCTGCCGGTCCCCGGTGAAGAACAGGCCGACAGTAGCGAGCAGCACCACCCCGCAGCCCAGGATGGCCGCCGGGCGAAACATGGTGCGGGCATCGGTTTGCGCTTCGGGCGTCGTGGGCCCCTGCCTGTGTGAGCGCACCATCCACCATGCGCTGACCGCGGCGACGAAAGTGCCCGCAACCAACAGCGCGCCGGTCACGGTGTGTGAAAACGCCGCTTGCGCAGTGTTATTGGATAGCAGGGCGAAGATGTCGTCCAGCTCGGCGCGTCGCGTCGCGGGGTTGTAGTGCGCGCCGACCGGGTGCTGCATGAACGAGTTGGCCGCGATGATGAAGAACGCCGACGCGTTGACGCCGAACGCGACGATCCAGATGCAGGCCAGGTGTATCAGCTTCGGCAGCCGGCTCCAGCCGAAGATCCACAACCCGATGAACGTGGACTCGAAGAAGAAGGCGAACAACCCCTCCATCGCCAGTGGCGCACCGAAGATGTCGCCGACGAACTTCGAGTACTCCGACCAGTTCATCCCGAACTGAAACTCCTGGACGATCCCGGTCGCCACGCCGATGGCGAAGTTGATCAGGAACAGCTTGCCGAAGAACTTGGTCAGTCGGTACCAGGCGGTGTTACCGGTGGCCACCCACACCGTCTGCATGATGGCGATCAGCGGCGCCAAACCGATGGTGAGCGGCACGAAGATGAAGTGGTAGACGGTAGTGATACCGAACTGCCACCGCGAAATATCGACGACATTCATCTGTCATCTCCCGAGACTGCGGAGGGCCGATCAACGGCTACGACAGAGTGTAGTAGATGAGTCGGCGCCTCCGCTACCGGCGCCCTCGTCAGGCGGCGAGGGTTTTGGAGGCCTTGCGAATTCCGAACGACGAAATGATCTCGAACACGCCGATGACGACGAACCACGCGCCGACCACGATGGCCAGGGTGACGATGGACTGGAACGGAGACGCCAGCACGACAATGCCGGCGAGCAGGCTGATCACGCCGACGAAGATGTTCCAGCCTCGGCCCGGCAGGTGCGGGTCACTGACAGCCGAAATCGTTGTGGCGACACCGCGGAAGATGAATCCGATGCCAATCCAGATGGCCAGCAGCAGGATTGCGTATCCCTGGCCGAAATGACGGAATGCCAGCAGCGCGAGGATCAACGACGCTGCGCCACTGATGAACAGCAGGATCCGGCTGCCTGCCGAGACATGAAGCGAGAACGCGAAGACGACCTGCGCGATGCCGGTGATCAATAGATAAACGCCGAAGGCGACGGCGGCGACCAGGATGGAAATTCCCGGCCACGCCAGCACCAGGACACCCAGGACAAGAGACAGAATTCCCGACAGCAGAGCGGATTTCCACAGATGCGGCATCATGCTTGGAACGGGGTGGGTTCCAGGAGAGCCAGGGGAGATAGTCATGGCCGCAGTCTGGCACAAACGCGGGCTGCGGTACAGGGACTTTCGTCAGGCGTGGACCGTGCGTGGAGCTTCGGAACGCAGGTCGGTGGGTTCTTCGCCTGCCTTGCGGCCGATTAGATACCAGGTGTGCATGACGCCCTTGCCCTTGATCTCGATCCGGCCGCGCTCCTGCAGGACGAACTCGTTTTTGAGGCGTTCATACATCGCCTCGGGCACTTGAATTCGGCCCACCGAATCGGTGGACTCCATTCGTGACGCGACGTTGACCGCGTCGCCCCATACGTCGTAGAAGAACCGGCGCGAACCCACGACGCCGGCCACGACGGGTCCGCACGCCATGCCCATCCGCAACTGGACAGCCTGGTCGTGCGGATCCTTCAGTGCCGCAGCAACGTTGGCCATTTCGAGTGCTAGAGCGGCCAGGGCGAAGGCGTGGTCCGGCCGCGCGCGCGGGACCCCGCTGACCACCATGTAGGAGTCGCCGCTCACCTTGATTTTCTCCAAGCCGTGCCTGTCCACCAACTCATCGAAGGCGCCGTACAGCCGATCCAAGAACCGCACCAGGTCGGCCGGCGCTGTGCTGCTGGCGCGTTCGGTGAACCCGACGATGTCGGCGAACAGAACGGAGGCCTCGTCGTACTTGTCGGCGATGACGTTTCGCTCCATGCTTTTCAGACGCTCGGCGATGCTGCCCGGCAACATGTTGGCCAGCAGCGCCTCCGACCGCTGGTACTCGGATTCCATCACCGCCTCGGCGCGCTGGGTGTCGCGCAGCGCGTACCACACGGTGATGAACACCATCACGCAGGCGGAGACGATGGTGACGACGAACATCATGGACTGCGCCCAGGCCGGCACCAGACCAGTGTCGCGGGGGACCAGGAATTCCAGGGCGATGATCAGGCCGGCGGCGATCGCCGCGAGGAGTGCCGCCAACACGATGTGATCAAGCCCCAGCACCAGCACCACCAGGCAGGCGCCCACCACCAAGAAGAATTGGCCGCCCGATGCGGTGCCCGAATCCCAACAGGTGGTGGCGACCGTGACGTAGGCCGTGCCGATGAAGGTCAGCGGCGCAACCAGTTCACCGAAGCGGTGCAGCCACGGCACGCTGGCGAAGATCAGCGCCGAGACGACGTTGACGAGGACTATCTGCCAAATCACCGCGCCGGTGACCACCTGCAGCACCACGAAGGTGGTGCAGACCACGACGGCCAACCAGGCCGCGATCGAGAGCACTCGAAATTCGCGCGCGGCACTGTCGGCGTAGTGCTGATTGCGGGCGCGTGATTGGGCGCGCGCCGCGGCCACGCAGTCCGGGCGCTCCAAGGAGCCGTCTGGGCGTCTTGGCGGGGTACCACACTTCTTTGCCGCCACGGGTGTAAGCCTAACCGCTGAGCAGCGAATTTTGTCGGCTGCCAGGTGAATATTGCCGTTTTCGCTTCCGCAACTTTCCCGAGTCTGATAACAACATTGTTATCGGGTTGTAATCGGGTTTGCGAACGGATCGTTATGGTTATTTAACACGTGCTCGGCGGGGCTGTTGGACACGTGTTCGCCTCGACTAAGGGGTGCCTGATGGCGGGTCTCAAGAGATTCGTTCTTGCGCTAATCCTTGCTCTGACCGCTGTGCTCATGGACGGCTGTAGCGCCGCCTGTAGTGAGCCGAGTTGGCTTCTCCGGGTCGCCGGCGACTCCATCGGCAACGACGCCACGGGACTGAATGTCTCTGCGTCAGACCAGGTCTGCATCACCCGATCATTCGGCGATTGAACCGGACGGTGGGCCTCGACGAGGGGTGAGGCCCACCTCAACGGCCCGGTCCGCACCGGATCCCCGGGGGCTTTGGTCCGCGCGACGGAAGCCATTGCTGGAAGGATTTCGGCGCGTGCGCCGCGCGGGTGGAAAAGAATATGAATTCATCGCGCTCCTCTTAATTGCGATGATTTTTCATTTATTGCGTGGAGTTTATTAAATCCGCAGAATCCATACCGTTGGAAGGTATTAGACGCGGTAACAGGGCAGCGGGTTTGTTGAGCTCTTTGTTCCAGGCGCTACTTCGGTACCGGAAAGCGGCCATCGGCTCCCGCCCGGTGCGTCGATGAGAGCGGGATGCCGGGCCAGGAGGCCGCGAGTGGCCTCGACGTGGCACCCAGAGCGGCACCGGATCACAGTGCGTCCGCAGGGCGGCCGGGTGCCGATATTCGCGGGGGGTCTGTGGTGCCCTCGGTGAGATTCGAACTCACACTGGACGGGTTTTGAATCCGTTTCCTCTGCCAGTTGGGATACGAGGGCGCGCGGCCTCCTACCTTAGAGGCAGCCTCCCACCATAGAGGATCAGGAGTGCTCAACCGCCTCACCGCCCCCGAGGTCGCTGGTCTGAGGCGTTCACGACACAATATGCGTCATGACAGGCCCCACGACCGACACCGACGCCGCTGTGCCGCGCCGGGTCCTGATCGCTGAAGACGAAGCGCTCATCCGCATGGATCTCGCCGAGATGCTCCGAGAGGAGGGTTACGAGATCGTCGGGGAGGCCGGCGACGGACAGGAAGCCGTCGAATTGGCCGAGCTCCATCAGCCGGATCTGGTGATCATGGATGTGAAGATGCCGCGCCGCGACGGCATCGACGCGGCCTCGGAGATAGCCAGCAAGCGCATTGCCCCGATCGTGGTGCTGACCGCCTTCAGCCAACGCGATTTGGTGGAGCGGGCGCGCGACGCCGGGGCGATGGCCTATCTGGTGAAGCCGTTCACCATCAGCGACCTCATCCCGGCCATCGAGTTGGCCGTCAGCCGTTTCGGTGAGATCGCCGAGCTCGAACGCGAGGTGGCCTCGTTGTCCGACCGGCTGGAGACGCGCAAGCTCGTCGAGCGCGCGAAAGGGCTGCTGCAGACCGAACAGGGCATGACCGAGCCCGAGGCCTTCAAGTGGATTCAACGGGCCGCCATGGACCGCAGGACCACGATGAAGCGAGTGGCCGAAGTCGTCCTGGAGACCCTGGATCCGTCGAAAGACGCCTGAGGCGCGGCCAAGACCGTAATCGCCGGCGGCCCTAGGCCCTAGCGCGCCACGATCACCGACGACCCGTGGCCGAACAGCCCCTGGTTGGCGGTGACGCCGACCTTGGCGTTCTCCACCTGCCGGCCGGTGGCCTGGCCGCGCAGCTGCCAGGTCAACTCGCAGACCTGGGCGATCGCCTGGGCCGGAATCGCTTCGCCGAAGCACGCCAGCCCACCCGACGGGTTGACCGGGACCCGGCCGCCGATCGTGGTGGCGCCGCTGCGGAGAAGGGCTTCGGCTTCACCTTTTGGGCACAGCCCCAGGTGCTCGTACCAGTCGAGTTCCAGCGCGGTGGACAGGTCGTAGACCTCGGCCATGCTCACGTCCTCGGGACCGATGCCCGCCTCGGCGTAGGCCGCATCGAGGATCTGATCCTTGAACACCCGCTCCGGTGCGGCCACGACAGCGGTGGAATCCGTTGCGATGTCCGGCAATTCGGGCAGATGCTGCGGGTAGCGCGGGGTGACCGTGCTGACCGCGCGCACCGACGGCACGCCCTCGAGCGAGCCCAGGTGCTTGCGGGCGAACTCGGCGCTGGCCACGATCAGCGCCGCGGCGCCGTCGGAGGTGGCGCAGATGTCGAGCTGCCGCAACGGGTCGGAGACCACCGGACTCGCCAGCACGTCCTCGACCGAAGATTCCTTGCGGTAGCGGGCGTTCGGGTTCTGCAGGCCGTGCTGGGAATTCTTCACCTTCACCGCGGCGAAGTCCTCGGACGTCGCACCGTAGAGGTCCATCCGGCGCCGTGCCAGCAGCGCGAAGTACACGGGATTCATCGCACCGATGAGGTGGAAGCGCTGCCAGTCGGGATCGTTCTTGCGCTCGCCGCCGACCGGGGCGAACGCGCCCTTCGGGGTGGTGTCGGCGCCGATGACCAGCGCGACGTCGCAGAAGCCGGCCAGGATGTGGGCGCGGGCGCTCTGCAGCGCTTGCGAACCGCTGGCGCAGGCGGCGTAGCTGGAGCTGACCGGCACGCCGTTCCACCCGAGCTTCTGCGCGAACGTCGACCCCGCGATGAAGCCCGGGTAACCGTTGCGGATGGTGTCGGCGCCGGCGACCAGCTGTATCTGCTGCCAGTCCAGCCCCGCCTCGGCCAGCGCGGCGCGGGCGGCGACGACGCCGTATTCGGTGAAGTCCCGGCCCCATTTGCCCCAGGGGTGCATCCCGGCGCCGAGGATGTAGAGCGGTTCGGGCGTGCTCATGACGCGATCCTCCAGGCGTGCACAAGGCGTTCGACGCCGTCGGCGTCGGTGAACAAGGTCATGGTGGCCAGCTCCATCTCGATGCCGACCTTCAGGTCGGCGGCCAGGGTGCCCTCGACCACCTTGCCCAGCACGATGATGCCCTCGTTGGCCAGCTCCACCGCGGCGATGGCGAACGGCTCGAACGGGTCGGCCGCCGGGTAGGGCGCGGGTGGCGGGTACCGGTTCTCGGTGTAGCTCCACAGCGTTCCCCGGGTCGACAAAGCGACGGACTCTAGGGCGTCGCTGGCGCACGCCGGGTTCGGGCAGTTGTTCTCCCGTGGCGGGAAGACGTAGGTGCCGCACTCGGGGCACTTGCTGCCGATCAGATGGGGATTTCCGGCGTCATCGGTGGCGAACCACCCGTCGATCGCGGGTTCTTGACTGGTGACCTCTGGCACTGGGCCAGACTACCCAGCCCAAACTCAAAACTGAAACGTGTTGCAGTTCTGCTGGTGGCACGGTCGGGGCGCCTAGCTCGTCGCACCAAGTGCTTAGAGTGAGAGCCGTGCCCGCCACGAAAACCACGACGAAGGCCATCGAGGAAGAAACCACGCCGACGCTCATGCTGCTGGACGGCAACTCGCTGGCGTTTCGGGCGTTCTATGCGCTGCCCGCCGAAAACTTCAAAACCCGCGGCGGGCTGACCACCAACGCGGTCTACGGCTTCACCGCGATGCTGATCAACCTGCTGCGCGACGAGGCTCCGACGCACATCGCCGCAGCGTTCGACGTGTCGCGGCAGACCTTCCGCTCCGAGCGTTACCCGGAGTACAAGGCCAATCGGTCGGCGACACCCGACGAGTTCCGCGGCCAGATCGACATCACCAAGGAAGTCCTTGCGGCCTTGGGCATCACGGTGCTGGCCGAGGAGGGCTTCGAGGCCGACGACCTGATCGCAACCTTGGCCACCCAGGCCGAGAACGAGGGCTACCGGGTGCTGGTGGTCACCGGCGACCGCGACTCGTTGCAGTTGGTCAGCGACAACGTGACGGTGCTGTATCCCCGCAAGGGGGTCAGCGAGTTGACCCGCTTCACCCCGGACGCCGTCGTCGAGAAGTACGGGCTGACGCCCAAGCAGTACCCCGACTTCGCCGCCCTGCGCGGCGATCCCAGCGACAACCTGCCCGGCATTCCCGGCGTGGGGGAGAAGACCGCCTCCAAATGGATCGGCGAATACGGGTCGCTGCAGGCGCTGGTGGACAACGTCGATTCGGTGCGTGGCAAGGTGGGCGACGCGCTGCGCGAACATCTGGCCGGCGTCATCCGCAACCGCGAGCTGACCGATCTGGTCAAGGACGTGCCGCTGGCCCAGACTCCGGACACGTTGCGGCTGCAGCCGTGGGATCGCGACCAGATTCACCGGCTCTTCGACGACCTGGAGTTCCGGGTGTTGCGGGACCGGTTGTTCGAAACCCTGGCCGCGGTGGAGCCCGAGGTCGACGAGGGTTTCGACGTGCGTGGCGGCGCACTGGAAGCCGGCGAGCTCGCCGTGTGGCTGGCCGAGCACAGCTCGGGAAAGCGGTTCGGCTTGGCCGTCGTCGGCACCCACCTGGCCTACGACGCGGACGCCACCGCGCTGGCCATCGTCTCCGCCGACGGCGAGGGCCGCTACATCGACACCGCGACGCTGGATCCCGAAGACGAAGCGGCGCTGGCGTCTTGGCTTGCCGACCCCGGCCCGCCCAAGGCGCTGCACGAGGCCAAGCTGGCGATGCACGACCTGGCCGGACGGGGCTGGACACTGGCCGGTGTCACCTCCGACACCGCGCTGGCGGCCTACCTGGTGCGGCCCGGGCAGCGCAGTTTCTCCCTCGACGACCTTTCGCTGCGCTACCTGCGCCGCGAGCTGCGCGCGGAAAACCCTGAACAGCAGCAACTTTCGCTGCTCGATGACAACGAGGGCACCGACGACCAGGCGGTGCAGACGCTGATCCTGCGCGCCGTGGCGGTGCTCGATCTGGCCGACGCGCTCGACGAGGAATTGGCCCGCATCAACTCCACGGCGTTGTTGAGTGGCATGGAGCTGCCGGTGCAGGCGGTGCTGGCCGGCATGGAAAACGCCGGTATCGCAGTCGATTTGGATCTGCTCACCGAGCTGCAAAGCGATTTTGCCCATCAGATCCGCGACGCGGCCGAGGCGGCGTACGCGGTGATCGGCAAGCAGATCAACCTGGGCTCGCCAAAGCAGTTGCAGGCGGTGCTCTTCGACGAGCTGGAGATGCCGAAGACCAAGCGCACCAAGACCGGCTACACCACCGACGCGGATGCGCTGCAATCGCTTTTCGACAAGACCGGCCATCCGTTCCTGCAGCATCTGCTGACCCACCGCGACGCCACCCGGCTCAAAGTCACCGTCGACGGGTTGCTGAACTCGGTGGCCTCCGACGGGCGCATCCACACCACGTTCAACCAGACCATCGCCGCGACGGGCAGATTGTCGTCGACCGAGCCGAACCTGCAGAACATTCCGATCCGCACCGAGGCGGGCCGGCGGATCCGCGACGCGTTCGTCGTCGGCGACGGCTACAGCGAGCTGATGACGGCCGACTACAGCCAGATCGAGATGCGGATCATGGCCCACCTGTCCAAGGACGCGGGCCTCATCGAGGCGTTCAACACCGGGGAGGACCTGCACTCGTTCGTCGCCTCGCGGGCATTCGGCGTGCCGATCGAGGAGGTCACCGCCGAGCTGCGCCGCCGGGTCAAGGCGATGTCCTACGGCCTGGCCTACGGATTGAGCGCCTACGGGCTGTCCGCGCAACTCAAGATCTCCACCGAGGAAGCCAAAGACCAGATGGAGCAATACTTCGCCCGGTTCGGCGGGGTGCGTGACTACCTGATGGACGTCGTGGAGCAGGCCCGCAAGGACGGCTTCACGTCGACAGTCTTCGGCCGCCGTCGCTACCTGCCCGAACTCGACAGCAGCAACCGTCAGGTGCGCGAGGCCGCCGAGCGGGCGGCGCTCAACGCGCCGATTCAGGGCAGCGCAGCCGACATCATCAAGGTGGCGATGCTCGAGGTCGACAAGGCGATCAAAGACGCCGGGCTGTCCTCCCGAATCCTGCTGCAGGTGCACGACGAACTGCTGCTGGAGGTCGCGTCCGGCGAGCGTGCACAGCTGGAGGCGCTGGTACGCGACAAGATGGGCGGCGCCTACCCGCTCGACGTGCCGCTGGAGGTGTCCGTCGGTTACGGCCGCTCATGGGACGCCGCCGCGCATTAGCGCGGCGATCGGGCCGGTGGGACGCACGGCGGCCCTCGGGCGCATATTCGCTGCTCAATCGACCGTCGCGCCTGGTGTCGTGGCGCAAGGTTCTCCGGGGATTCGGCGTGGCGTCACATTCGGGGCGGCCGTCCGGCCGAATGCGCTCCCGCTGAGTTTGGCCAGCATGTACACAGTCGAGTAACCTCGACAGGTAAATCCCAACTGTCCCTACGACCAAACCTGTCCGGAGCAACCCAACAACATGCCGAGTCCCGCCGTCACCTCGCCGCAAGTAGCCGTCAACGACATTGGCTCGAGCGAGGACTTTCTCGCCGCAATAGACAAAACGATCAAGTACTTCAACGATGGCGACATCGTCGAAGGCACGATCGTCAAAGTGGACCGGGACGAGGTGCTCCTCGATATCGGCTACAAGACCGAAGGGGTCATCCCCGCCCGCGAACTCTCCATCAAGCACGATGTCGACCCCAATGAGGTCGTTTCCGTCGGTGATGAGGTCGAAGCCCTGGTCCTCACCAAGGAGGACAAAGAGGGTCGCCTGATTCTCTCCAAGAAGCGCGCGCAGTACGAGCGCGCCTGGGGCACCATCGAGGCGCTCAAGGAGAAGGACGAGGCCGTCAAGGGCACCGTCATCGAGGTGGTCAAGGGTGGCTTGATCCTCGACATCGGGTTGCGCGGCTTCCTGCCCGCCTCGCTGGTCGAGATGCGCCGCGTCCGCGATCTGCAGCCGTACATCGGCAAGGAGATCGAGGCCAAGATCATCGAACTGGACAAGAACCGCAACAACGTGGTCCTGTCCCGGCGCGCCTGGCTGGAGCAGACCCAGTCCGAGGTGCGCAGCGAGTTCCTCAACCAGCTGCAGAAGGGCGCCATCCGCAAGGGTGTCGTGTCCTCCATCGTCAACTTCGGTGCGTTCGTCGACCTCGGCGGTGTGGACGGTCTGGTGCACGTCTCCGAGTTGTCCTGGAAGCACATCGACCACCCGTCCGAGGTTGTGCAGGTCGGCGACGAGGTCACCGTCGAGGTGCTCGACGTCGACATGGACCGCGAGCGGGTTTCGTTGTCGCTCAAGGCGACCCAGGAAGACCCGTGGCGCCACTTCGCCCGCACCCACGCCATCGGCCAGATCGTGCCCGGCAAGGTCACCAAGCTGGTTCCGTTCGGTGCGTTCGTGCGCGTCGAGGAGGGCATCGAAGGTCTGGTGCACATCTCCGAGCTGGCCGAGCGCCACGTCGAGGTCCCCGACCAGGTGGTCGCCGTCGGCGACGACGCGATGGTCAAGGTCATCGACATCGACCTGGAGCGCCGCCGGATCTCGTTGTCGCTCAAGCAGGCCAACGAGGACTACACCGACGAGTTCGACCCGGCGAAGTACGGCATGGCCGACAGCTACGACGAGCAGGGCAACTACATCTTCCCCGAGGGCTTCGACTCCGAGACCAACGAATGGCTCGAGGGCTTCGATAAGCAGCGCAACGAGTGGGAAGCCCGCTACGCCGAGGCCGAGCGCCGGCACAAGATGCACACGGCGCAAATGGAGAAGTTCGCCGCCGCCGAGGCTGCCGGGCACACCGAGCAGTCGCCGGGCAACGGTGCTCCTCCGGAGAAGGCGGGCGGATCGCTGGCCAGCGACGCCCAATTGGCCGCTCTGCGGGAGAAACTCGCCGGCAACGCGTGACGCTCTGCTGAGCACGCCATGCTGCGGATCGGGTTGACCGGTGGCATCGGCGCCGGCAAGTCGGCGCTGTCGTCCACGTTCGAGCGATGCGGTGCCGTCATTGTGGACGGTGACGTGATCGCGCGTGAGGTGGTGCAGCCGGGAACCGAGGGCCTGGCCGCGCTGGTCGAGGCGTTCGGCCGCGACATCCTGCTCGAGGACGGTTCGCTGGATCGGCCGGCGTTGGCCGCCAAGGCCTTTCGTGACGACGAGGCACGCAAGACGCTGAACGGGATTGTCCACCCGCTGGTGGGCAATCGCCGTTCGGAGATCATCGCCTCGGTGCCCGAGGATTCCGTTGTGGTCGAGGACATTCCGCTGTTGGTGGAGTCCGGGATGGCGCCGCTGTTTCCGCTGGTCGTCATCGTCTACGCCGACGTCGAGGTGCGGCTGCAGCGGCTGGTCGAGCAGCGCGGCATGCCGGAGGATGACGCCCGAGCGAGGATCGCGGCGCAGGCCAGCGACGAGCAGCGCCGCGCGGTCGCCGACATCTGGCTGGACAACTCGGGCAGCCCCGAGGATTTGGCGCAGCGGGCCCACGACGTGTGGAACACCCGCATCGTCCCGTTCGCGCACAACCTGAGCGCACACCAGATCGTCCGGGCTCCGGCCCGGTTGGTGCCGCCCGACCCGAGCTGGGCGGACCAGGCGCAACGAATTGTGAACCGCCTGCGGACCAGCTGTGGTCACCGCGCGCTGCGCGTCGACCATATCGGCTCGACCGCGGTGCCGGACTTTCCGGCCAAGGACGTCATTGACGTTCAGATCACCGTCGAATCCCTCTCCATCGCAGACGAACTCGTCGAGCCGTTGCTGGCCGCCGGGTACCCGCGCGTCGAGCATATCGCCGAGGATGTGGCCAAGCCCGACGCCCGCAGCACCGTCGAGAGCTACGACCACCGGGACGATCCGGGCCTGTGGCTCAAGCGAATTCATGGCTCGGCCGACCCCGGTCGACCCACCAACGTGCACATCCGGGTGGACGGCTGGCCCAACCAGCAGTTCGCTCTGTTGTTCGTCGACTGGCTGACGGCCAACCCCGACGCCCGCGCCGACTACCTGGACGTCAAGCGTTTGGCCGAGAAGGGCGGCGACGGAGACACCGCGGCCTATGTCGAGGTCAAAGAGCCGTGGTTCCTCGACGCCTACCGACGGGCCTGGGAGTGGGCCGACTCGACGGGCTGGAAGCCCTGACCCCTGTCTAGGGCAACGGGGCGCCGCACTGCAGCGCCCCGTTGTTGGGATCGGTGTTACCGGCCGTCGGCCTCACCATTTGGTCGGTCTGGGTGAAAACGTTGTCGTCGGCGTCGATCTCGCAATGCACGTTGGCCGCGTAGGGAAAGTGCAGCACAATCCGCAGGCCGGCTTGCGCCGGGTCGGGAAGCACGGTGTTGGCTTCGAACACGTTGCCGGGCATGGAAGGAAGGCCGGTCGTGCTGGTCTGACCGCCGTTGGTCACAAAGGTGGCCTGGCTACCGGTCGTCAGGGCATCGATCCTCGCCCGATAGGTGATGTTATGCAGATCCGCTCTTGCGATTGCTGGACTCAACTGGGCGCCGGCGGCGATGACCGTCACCGCCGCTATCGGCATCCACCTGCGGAAATGGGAGCTCATAGCAGCTGAGATTAGCCCACCGTGGTCCGGGCCACCAGGCTGGCCGGCCGCAGCGGTTAGGGCTGGCAATCGGGACACCAGAACGACATCCGGCCGCCGATCCGGCCGTTGCGAAGGGCGGTGCCGCAGCGCGGGCAGCGCGGGTCCGGATCGTCGCGTGCACCGGTGAGCCAGCGCGACAGGCCGGGGACCCGGCCGTGGCGCACCGCGGTGTGCAGCACTTGCTTCATCGCACGATGCAAGTCCCTGACCGCGTCGTCGTTCAACTCCGCAATCGGAAAATTGGGCCGTATCCTCGCCCGCCAGCAGATTTCGTCGACAAGCAGATTGCCGAGGCCTGCGATCACCGACTGGTCCATCAGCGTCGGCTTCAGCCGCCCGGACCCCTTGCGGCGCCCGGCAACTACGCCGCGAAACTCCCGCAAGCCCATGCCCAGCGCGTCGGGCCCTTGCGGGCCCAGCACCTCCGCTACCGCGTCCTCGGTGTCGGCCAGCCAGACCCCGCGCAGCTTGCGCAGGTCGGCGTAGCGCAGCTCACCCTGGTCGAGCGACATCACCAGCCGTTCATACTTTTCCGGCTCGGCGCCGGCATTCGCGTAGTACGGGTGTCCGGTCATGCCGCTGTGAATCAGCAGCGTCGGACCGTCGGTCGGCAGTATCAGCCATTTGCCGTGCCGGCGCGGGGCACCGAAGCGATGCCAGGCCAGGCGCCGCGCGAGCGTGCTGGCGGAGGCGTTGCGCAAAATTCCGGGGTCGCGGACGTCTACGTCTTCAATCCGGCGGTGGGGCAAGGTCTTAGCGAGCTCGCGCCGGAACCCTTCGACGTCCGGCAGTTCAGGCACGAAGTTTCGCCAATCGTGCGCGCGGCCCTGCGAGGGAGCGGGCGTGCCGGAACATGTCCGCCCACGGATCACCCTGCCCCGCGACCCGTTCGGGAACATCGCGGATGCTGAACCGATCCGCCCGCAGACCGCGCGTGTCCAGTTCGTCCCACTCGAGCGGGGTGGCCACCGGCGCACCGCCGCGGGCCCGCACCGAGTAGGGCGCGACGGCGGTCTGCGCGTAGGCGTTGCGCATGACATCGAGATAAATGCGGCCATCGCGTTTGTCCTTCCGGGCCTCGACGGTGCGGTGCGCCTCGTCGTCGGCGGCGACGACTTCGGCGACGTCACGGGCGAATTGGCGGACGGTGTCGAAGTCAGCCTCGACGCGCAACGGCACCACCACATGTAGCCCGCGTGATCCGGTGGTCTGCACGTAGCGTGCCAGTCTCAGGTCGTCGAGCACACCGGCCACGGCGCGGGCGGTCGCCCGCACCGCCGCGAAATCGGCGTCGGACGGGTCGAGATCGAAGACCAACCGGTCGGGCTGGTGCAGGTTGCCCTGCCGCGACTGCCACACATGCAGCGTTACGCAGTTCTGGTTGGCCAACCAGCGCAGCGCTTCCGGGCGTTCGGCCAATGGATGCACCAGGGTGCCGCCCTCTTTGTCGACCTCGACCCCGCTCATCCAGTCCGGCAATGTGTCAGCGAAATCCTGCTGCACGAACCCCTTTTCGTCGATACCGCGGGGGAACCGCTGCACGGTCAGCGCGCGGCCCTTCAGGTGCGGCAGCATGGTCTCGGCCACCTCACCGTAGTAGTCGGCCAGGTCCCGCTTGGTGATCCCGTCCTTGCCGAACATGACCCGATCCGGGTGGGTGATCTCGATGTCGATGCGTGCCATCAGCGTGTCTCCCGTACCACCTCTGCAGGGTCCTTGTCGATGCGCAGGCCCTGGTAGCGCGGGTGACGGAGCTTGCCGTCGCGGGTCCATTCGGTAAACCCGATCTGCGCCACCAACTCCGGGCGCACCCAGCGAGCACCGTTCTCGCGTACCAACCCCCGGGTGAACGGCGGGGCCTCCTGTTGGAGGGGCGAGAGGCGCTCATGCAGGCTGCGTAGCGTGGCCGCGTCGAACCCGGTGCCGACCTTGCCGGCGTACACCAGGTCGCGGCCTTGCCCATGGCCTGTGTAGTAGCCGAGCAGCAACGCGCCCAGTTCGATTCGGCTGCCTTTCGGGTTGGTGTAGCCGCCCACGACGAACTCTTGGTCGCGCACGCATTTGAACTTCAGCCAGTTCTTCGACCGGCCGCCGTCATAGGCGGAGTCGGCCAGCTTGGCGATCACGCCTTCGTCGCCGCGCTTGCAGGCGGCGCGGTAGGCGGCGAGGCCGTCATCGACGCGGTGCGCGGTGTTGCGCAACGGATCATCGAAGTTGAGCACATCGCGTAGTAGTCGCTTGCGCCACCGCAGCGGCAGCGCGGTGGTATCCCTGCCGTCCAGGTGCAGCAGATCGAACACGTAGTAGTAGACCCGGATTCGCGAGGCGCGGGCCACCTCGGGGTCGGTGATGCCCAGGCGTCCCTGTAGGCGGGCGAAACTGGTGCGGCGTCCCTGGAACGCGACGACCTCGCCGTCCACCACGAATCGGGTAGTGCGCTGGGCCGCGAGCGCATCGACCAGCTCCGGGTAAGTCCCGTTGAGCGGCTTGCGATTTCGTGACAGCAGCCGGACTTCGTCGCCGTCACGAAAGGCGAGGCAACGCATGCCGTCGAATTTGCGTTCGAAAATCCACTGCGGGTCACAGAACCGCTCGTCGGTCAGGGTGGCCAGTGTGGGCTCTCGCCAGACGGGCACCGGTTCGGCGTGCAGCGCCTCGCGCAGTGCATCGGGCAGACCGGCGATATCCGTCATGTCAAGGTGCATACCCGGCGTCGGACTCGGAAAACGGCTACGGCGCCCGCCAGGTCAGTTCCATGCCGTGGTGCGCCAGCCACCGCGACAGGTCGTAGCCGTTACAGGCCAACCCATCGACCGCGGCCACGGCGCGCCGCACCGCCTGCGCGGCGGCCTCGGGAGTCAACAAGCCGTGCCGGACGGCATCCAGCAGCTCGTCGACGTCGGTGAGGTCGGCCCTGGCGCCGGTGCGCACCTCGATGTCCAGGTAGTGGTCTTCGGAATGCCACACGGCGGGCCCGGGTGAGTATTCGCCCACGTCCAGGTAGTAATCGTGGTCGCGTTCATGCCCGGGATTGAAGTGAAACACGGTGGCGCGCAAGCCCAACGACGGCAGCAGCCACGACTCGAGGTAATGGAACTGGGCGCGACCAGGGGTGGGGCGGGCGACGTAGAGGCCCCACGGGCGCACCACGTACTCGTCGACGGTCCGCACGATGCCCTTGGGATCGGTGTTCGTGCGGGCCAGGAGGTCGAACGTCTCGTGCTTCGGCGGGTGAATGATGTCACCCTACCGCCGCGGGGCGATTCCTCAGCGGCGCAACCGGATCTTCCACCGCACGAACCCGGCGTAGAAAAGCGACAACGCGGCGAGCATGCCCATGTCCAGCAGCCAGATCGTCGACGTGTGTTGCCAGAACCGGTCCTGGGACAGCAGCGAATCGGGCACCAGGTGGCGCAGATCCACCGTCGACGAGGCCGCGGCGTAGCCCCAGCGCGCCGGCATCGCCCACGACAGCTGGTTCAAACCGAGCCGGCCCGTCACGGGGACCATCCCGCCGCACAGCACCAGCTGCGCCATCACCGTCACCACGAACAGCGGCATGATCTGCTCGCTGGACCGAACCAGCGACGAAATCGCCAGGCCCAGAATGGCCGAGGCGACACACGTCGCCGCCACGGTGGCGAACAATTCGACGGTCGCCCCGACGGTCGAGTGGCCGCACAGCACCGCGCCGCGCGTCGGGGCGCCCTTACCGATCACCACGATCGCCGTGACGATCGCCGACTGCAGTATCGCGAACCCGCAGAACACCGCGCTCTTGGCGAGCAGGTAGGCGGTGGTCGACAACCCGACCGCCTGCTCGCGCTGGAAGATGGCGCGCTCGCCGACCAGGTCGCGAATTGTCAAGGCGGTACCCATGAATGCTGCAGCCGGCATCAGCAGGGCCAGTATCTGCGCGGCCTCGTCGGGTGTCCCCGCGTTTGGTGCCGGAACGTGAAACCCGTTGCTGCCCGGGACGGTCAGCGACAGCGAGCCGAGGATGAACGGCAGCAGCGCCAGAAAGACGAAGTAGGCGCGGTCGGCGATCACCAGGCGGACCTGGCGGCGGGCGATCGTCGAGATCTGGCGTCGCACACTAGTGTGCACCGGTTCGCCGAGGCTGCCGGGCTCGCCGGTCTTGTCCGGAAGGTACTTTTGGGGCCGCTTCTGGGCCTCGTTCTGCTCCAGGAAGCGCCGGTTGGCTTCGTCGGGGTCGGCGCCGACCTGGGTGAAGATCTTCGCCCAGTTGGTGGTGCCCATCGCCCCGCCGATCTGGTCGGGCGCGCCGCAGTAGGCCGTCTTGCCGCCGGGCGCCATCAGCAACACCTGGTCGCAGACGTCCAGATACGACAGTGAGTGCGTCACCACCAGCACCACACGACCGGCATCGGCCAGCTGGCGCAGCATCGTCATCACCTGCAGATCCAGCGCGGGATCCAGGCCCGAGGTCGGCTCGTCGAGGATCAGCAACGACGGCCCGGTCAGCAATTCGAGCGCCACCGAGGCGCGTTTGCGTTGCCCGCCGGACAGCTTCTCGACGCGGGTGTCGGCATGCTTGGTCAGGTCCAGCTCCTCGAGCACCTGGGCGACGACCTTGGCGCGGTCCGCCTTGCCGGTGTCGGGCGGCAGGCGCAGCTCGGCCGCGTAGCCAAGCGCCTGGTTGATGGTCAGCTGACGGTGCACCACGTCGTCCTGCGGGACGATGCCGATCCTGCTGCGCAGCGACGCGTACTCGGCGTGAATGTTGTGGCCCTCGAACGTCACTGAGCCGGACGTCGGGGTGGTATACCCGGCGATGAGCCGCGCCAGGGTGCTCTTGCCGGCGCCCGAACCGCCGATCACGGCGGTCAGCGTGCCGGGGCGCGCGGTCAGCGAGATGTCGTCCAGCAGTTGTTTGCCGTTGTCGACGACGTACCTGACGTCGCGCACTTCCAAGCCGCCGGCGCGAGTGGCGGCGCCGCGGTGTTCGGTCAGGGTGCCGTCGCGGAACACCAGGTCGACGTTGCCGATGGTGACGATGTCGTCCTCGGACAGGATGGCCGACCCGATCCGGGTGCCGTTCACGAAAGTTCCGTTGACGCTGTTGTCCCGGATCTCGGTGCCCAACTGGGTGGGCACCAAGGTGGCGTGCTGACGCGACGCCAGCACGTCGGAGACGACGATGTCGTTCTCGGCGGCCCGGCCGATCGTCATGGCGCCGGCCGTGCCCGCGGCCGACGACGCGCGTGGCGAGAGCAATTTCACAAAACGCGTCGCCAGGTTCGACACATCGGCCGTCTTGGCGTCGATGACGGTGAATTCCGCTGCGGGCGTTGGGGATGGGTGCGACGGCGCCGCGGTTTCGCCCGCGACGGGCGGCGTGACCTGCAACCTTGCCGGCGAGCCCGGGTCGATGACGGTGAGCTGCTCGGGCGGTGTGCCACGCGGCGCCGGTGGCGGGGGCACACGAGGCGGTGGCGCCTGACGGGGCGGTGGCGCCGGCTGTCGCGGCGGTGCGTTCGGCGGCCTCGCCGGCTGCCGGGGTGGCACGGGGCGCGACGCCGCCCCCTGCGGACCACCGCGCTCCGGGTTCCTTCCCGGGCCGCCGCCGGGCCGGGCCCGCGGCGGCTGCGGCGGGTGCGTCGGGATGGTTTGCTCAGCAACCGCGGACCACGGCAGGGTCGGCGGTCCGGAATCGTGGCTCGGCCGGGTCCGCGGCGGATGCCCGGCATGACCCTGCTGGGGTCCGATCGCGAAGGTCAGCCGCGGGCCCTGCGGATTTCCGATGTGAATGCTCTGGCCGTCGTGAACGTCGACCACCGGCATCCGGTAGCCGTTGAGATAGGTCCCGTTCAGCGAGCCGTTATCGATTGCCAGCCAACGGCCTTGATCGAACCGCAGGATCAGATGCGCGCGCGAGATCCGCGGATCGGCAATGCGCACATCGGCCTGCACGTCGCGTCCGACGACCACCTCGTGGCCGGCCGCGAAGGATCGTTGGGACCCGTCATGCCGGATTGTCAGGATGGGCGGGGCGGGTCGAGTCACCACTCAAGTATCGGCCCGTGTTGGCAGTGCGCTCTATTGGACCCAGCTGTGACTTCGCTTTGTTTCGATTCGGCCACTCATAGCCCATTCATAGCCTGCTGCGACGAATCGCCCACGGCGGTGCGGCATTATTCGATCGGGAGGGGTAGTTGGATTGTGTCCGTGCGCGCCGAGCACAGCGTTGTGGCGGCAGACGCGAGACGGAGTAGTGGGCCCAATCGCTATGCACATGCCCATGGTGTGCGATCCGCATCACAGTGCGGTGACACCTGGGCGGTGCCGGGAAACGAGGGGGCAAGGCATTGATGAACGAGCACAGGGGAACTACTCGGCGCATCGGCGCCGGGCGGCGGCTGCTGAGCAACCCGCGACAAGCCCGTGAGGCGTTGCGCGCGGGTTTTCAGTCGTTGCCCGCCATGCCCATCGGGCAACTGTTCCGCCGGATACCCCCCGTCGATTCGGTGCCGAACGTGGAACCCGTGGTGGCGCAACAGCCCAACGATTCCTCGGCGTCGCGCCTTGCGGTGGGTAACGGCGCGTCGTTCGCCGGTTACACGATTCTGCGGCAGCTGGGCGCGGGCGGTATGGCCGAGGTCTATCTCGCGTTGCACCCCAGGCTGCCCCGCCGCGACGTGATCAAGGTCCTCGCCGAGGCGGTGACCGCCGATCCCGAGTTCCGCGAAAGGTTCAACCGGGAGGCCGATCTCGCGGCGACGCTATGGCACCCGCATATCGTCGGCGTGCACGATCGGGGCGAATTCAACGGGCATCTGTGGATCTCGATGGACTACGTCGAGGGCACCGACGCCTCGCGGCTGGTCAAGGAGAACTACGCCGACGGCATGCCGATCCACGAGGTGTGCGCCATCGTGCAGGCGGTCGCGGGCGCGCTGGACTACGCCCACGACCGTGGGCTGCTGCACCGCGACGTCAAGCCCGCCAACATCCTGCTCACCCACCCGGAGGAGGGGGAGCGCCGAATCCTGTTGGCGGACTTCGGCGTCGCGCGTCACCTGGGTGACATCAGCGGGATCACCGAAACCAACGTCGCGGTCGGAACCGTGGCATACGCCGCGCCCGAGCAGCTGACGGGTTCCCCCATCGACGGCCGGGCGGACCAATACGCTTTGGCCGCAACGGCTTTCCACCTGCTCACCGGGGCGCCGCCGTTCCAGCACTCCAACCCGATCGCGGTGATCAGTCAGCACCTGCACGAGGACCCGCCTCGGCTCAGCGATTTCCGCCCCGAGCTGGCCGAGCTCGACGAGGTGTTCTTCCGCGCGCTGGCCAAGCAACCGGCGGACCGCTTCGAGCGGTGCCGCGCGTTCGCCGCCGCCGTCGGCGAGTCGGCCGGGGCCGTCTTCGAACTCGGCCCGGGCGCCCAGCCGCGCGGCGCCGTGTCGACGCCGCATCGCCGACACGGACCCGCCCGCGTCATTGCCGGGCTGAACCGGTTTTCGACGAAAACCCGGTGGGCGACCGCGCTGGTGTGTGCGGTGCTCATCGCGGTCGCGGCGACCTGGTCACTTCTCTATTCGTTTCAACCCGACACGCCGCCGGCCAACCCCGCGCTCGCGTCGAGACCGTCCGCCCCGGCCGCCAGTGCCGCGCCCACCGCGGGCGGACCGGTGCTGAACGGGACCTACAAGCTGAACTACGACCAGACCAAGCGCACCACCAACGGCATCTCGATCCGGCACAACGGGGCGGCCACCAGTTGGTGGGCATTCCGGTCGGTGTGCACCCCCAACGGGTGCGCGGCCACCGGGACCCAGCTGGACGACGCCACCCATCAGGTGGCCAACACCACCGACGGGGGACAGACCGACACCCTGCGCTTCGTCGGGGGCTACTGGCAGGGCGCCCCGGCCCAGCAGCGGGTGGGATGCACCCAGCCCAATGGGCAAGTGCGGGCCACCCAGCAGGAAACCATCGCCTGGTCGCTGGCGCCGCAGGCCGACGGCACGCTGCGCGGCACGTTGACCGAGACGGTGCTGAGCAACGAGTGCGGCGCCCAGGGAGCGGTGGTGCGGGTGCCCGTGGTGGCCAGCCGGACCGGCGACGTGCCTCCGAAGGTGACGTTGGGCGACCCCACTCAGGTCATCAACACCTCGACCACCGCGTCGGCCCCGGCGCCGCCGGTGCTCGGCGGAGTGTGCAGCGACGTCGGCAAGGTCGCCTACGACCCGACCAACAACGAGCAGATCGTCTGCGAGGGAAGCAGCTGGGCCAAGGCGCCGATCACGATGGGCGTGCATGCCGCCGGCAGCTCATGCGACCGGCCGGGCACCTCGGTGTTCGCCATGAGCACCTCCAGCGACGGCTACCTGCTGCAATGCGATCCGGTCACCCGGACGTGGACGCGACCGGCGGGCTAGCATTCCGGTGCCCGGTCAGGCCCACGACACTTGTCGGTGATCGGTCCTACCCTGGTGGCATGGCATTCGCCACGGAGCATCCCGTAGTAGCGCATTCGGAGTACCGCGCTGTCGACGACGTCGTGCGCGTCGGCGGCGACTTCGAGGTGGTCAGCCCGCACGATCCCGCCGGCGACCAGCCGGCCGCCATCCAGGAGCTGGAACGCCGGATCAGGGCGGGGGAGCGCGACGTCGTGCTGCTGGGCGCCACCGGCACCGGTAAGTCGGCCACCACCGCGTGGCTCATCGAGCGGCTGCAGCGGCCCACCCTGGTGATGGCGCCCAACAAGACACTGGCCGCCCAGCTGGCCAATGAGCTGCGAGAGATGTTGCCGCACAACGCAGTTGAATACTTCGTCTCGTACTACGACTACTACCAGCCCGAGGCGTACATCGCGCAGACCGACACCTACATCGAGAAGGACAGCTCGATCAACGACGACGTGGAGCGGCTCCGGCACTCCGCGACATCCTCGCTGCTGTCGCGCCGTGACGTGGTGGTGGTGGCGTCGGTGTCGTGCATCTATGGCCTGGGCACGCCGCAGTCCTACCTGGACCGCTCGGTCGAGGTGCGGGTGGGCGCCGAGGTGCCGCGGGATGCGCTGCTGCGCCTGCTGGTTGACGTGCAGTACACCCGCAACGACCTGTCATTCACCCGAGGCTCGTTCCGGGTGCGCGGCGACACCGTGGAGATCATCCCGTCCTACGAAGAGCTGGCGGTGCGCATCGAGTTCTTCGGCGACGAGGTCGAGGCGCTGTACTACCTGCACCCGCTGACGGGCGACGTGATCCGCCAGGTGGACTCGCTGCGGATCTTCCCGGCCACCCACTACGTGGCCGGTCCCGAGCGGATGGCCCACGCGATCTCGACGATCGAAGCGGAGCTGGCCGAGCGGCTGGCAGAGCTGGAGGGCCAGGGCAAGCTGCTCGAGGCCCAGCGGTTGCGGATGCGCACCAACTACGACATCGAGATGATGCGCCAGGTCGGGTTCTGCTCGGGCATCGAGAACTACTCCCGGCACATCGACGGCCGGGGTCCGGGCTCGCCGCCGGCGACCCTGCTGGACTACTTCCCGGAAGACTTCCTGCTGGTCATCGACGAATCCCACGTCACCGTCCCGCAGATCGGTGGCATGTACGAGGGCGACATGTCGCGCAAGCGCAACCTCGTCGAGTACGGGTTCCGGCTGCCGTCGGCGTGCGACAACCGCCCGCTGACCTGGGAGGAGTTCGCCGACCGGATCGGGCAGACGGTGTACCTGTCGGCCACCCCCGGCCCCTACGAGCTCAGCCAGTCCGGCGGCGAATTCGTCGAGCAGGTGATCCGGCCCACCGGCCTGGTCGACCCGAAAGTGGTGGTCAAGCCGACCAAGGGTCAAATCGACGACCTGATCGGGGAGATCCGGAAGCGCACCGAGGCTGACCAACGGGTGCTGGTCACGACGCTGACCAAGAAGATGGCCGAGGACCTCACCGACTACCTGCTCGAGATGGGCATCCGGGTGCGCTATCTGCACTCGGAGGTCGACACGCTGCGCCGGGTCGAGCTGCTGCGCCAGCTGCGGCTGGGCGAGTACGACGTGCTGGTCGGCATCAACCTGCTACGCGAGGGCCTGGACCTCCCCGAAGTGTCCTTGGTGGCGATCCTGGACGCGGACAAAGAAGGCTTCCTGCGGTCATCGCGCAGCCTGATTCAAACCATCGGCCGCGCCGCCCGCAACGTCTCCGGTGAGGTGCACATGTACGCCGACACCATCACCGATTCGATGAAAGAGGCCATCGACGAGACCGAACGGCGGCGGGCGAAGCAGGTCGCGTACAACGAGGAGCACGGCATCGACCCGCAGCCGCTGCGCAAGAAGATCGCCGACATCCTCGACCAGGTCTACCGCGAGGCGGACGACAGCGAGGCGGTGGAGATCGGCGGGTCGGGGCGCAACGCGTCCCGCGGCCGGCGCGCGCAGGGTGAGCCGGGCCGCGCGGTCAGCGCGGGGGTGTTCGAGGGCCGCGACACGGCCAGCATGCCGCGCGCCGAACTGGCCGACCTGATCAAGGACCTCACCGCCCAGATGATGGCCGCGGCCCGTGACTTGCAGTTCGAGCTGGCGGCGCGGTTCCGCGACGAGATCGCCGACCTGAAGAAGGAACTGCGCGGGATGGACGCCGCCGGCCTGAAATGAGTTTGCTGGCAACCGATCTCCGGCTCTTATCTCCGCGTGACCCCATACGGTAGAGGAGTGACCGACGCGGCGACTATCACCGGCGGCTGGCGTGAGCTGCTGGGCGCGAGGTATCTCAGAACTTCCATACTGCTGGCCGGCGGGGTGGCGCTCTACGCCACGAATGAGTTCCTGACCACCAGCTTGTTGCCCAACACCATCGCAGAAATCGGCGGCAGCCGGCTCTACGCATGGGTGACGACCCTGTACCTGGTGGGGTCGGTCGTCGCGGCGACGATGGTCAATCCGCTGCTGCTGCGCATCGGTGCGCGGTCGTCGTATCTGATGGGCCTGGCCGTGTTCGGCATCGCCAGTCTGGTTTGCGCTGCCGCACCAACCATGCATGTTTTGATTGCTGGGCGGGCCATGCAGGGGGTGGCCGGGGGCTTGCTGGCCGGCCTGGGTTATGCGGTCATCAACTCCGCCCTGCCCCGCTGGTTGTGGACGAGGGGCTCGGCGCTGGTGTCGGCGATGTGGGGGGTCGCGACCGTGGTCGGTCCCACCACGGGCGGCCTGTTCGCGCAGCTCGGGATCTGGCGATGGGCTTTCGTCGCGATGGCCATCCTGACCTTGCTGATGGCCATGCTGGTCCCGGTCGCGCTGGCCCGCGTCAGGCCGACGAACAGTTTTCCCCGGATGAAGGTCCCGGTGTGGTCGCTGCTGATCATCGGGGTGGCGGCGCTGGCGGTCAGCGTCGCGCAGATTCCGCGCAACACCGTCGCGACGTATGGGCTCCTCGCGGCGGGCATCGGCCTGGTCGGCGTCTTCGTGATCGTCGACTGGCGGATGCACGCGGCCATCTTGCCGCCCAGCGTGTTCTCGCCCGGTCCGCTGAAGTGGATCTACCTCACCATGGGCGTGCTGATGGGCGCGGCGATGGTGAACACCTACGTGCCGCTGTTCGGGCAGCGGCTGGCCCACCTGACGCCGATCGCGGCCGGATTCCTGGGAGCGGCGCTCGCGCTGGGCTGGACGGTGAGCGAGATCGTCAGCGCATCGCTGGAGAACCCGCGGACGATCGGGCGGGTGGTCATGGTGGCGCCGATGGTGGCCGCGTCGGGCCTGGCACTGGGAGCCGTCGCCCGGCACGGCGACGGCTCGGCCTGGACGGCCGCGCTGTGGGCGGTGGCCCTGCTGGTCGCCGGCATCGGGATCGGGATGGCCTGGCCGCACCTGTCGGCCCGCGCGATGGCGTCCGTCGCCGACCCCGTCGAAGGCGGCGCCGCTTCCGCGGCGATCAACACCGTCCAGCTGACTTCCGCCGCGATCGGTGCCGGATTGGCCGGTGTCGTCGTCAACACCGCCACCGGCGGCGAGGAGATGGCGGCGCACCTGCTGTTCACGGTGTTCACCGCGTTGAGCGCGGCGGGCGTGGCGGTGTCCTACGCCGCGACGCGGGCCACCCGGCAAGCCGAGCCGGTCGCCACCGGGGCCTGAGCTCGGTCCGGCGCTGCACGCGGTCGGCGAAGCGCCAAATCACCGCGTGGACTTGACAACCTGCGAGTAGTGGAACTGCCACCGCTCCACAATGTGGAAGCCGAGGTAGCCCGGGAACCGGTACGCCGGGGCGCGCCCGAATGCGCTCCCGGGCGGTAGCGATCGCCCGGCCTGATGGTCGGGCAGCGAGTTGTCTTTGTCGGTGATGGTCCAGATCGCCGGGCATTTGTTGATTTTGGCCGTGGTCAGCCAGACGGCGACGTGCCCGTCCCACAGGGATCCGACCTTCGGCCCGTACACGCCGCGCTCGACGTCGATCAACGACCGGAAGGCCGCCGGACGGGTGGCCAGCAGCGCACGAATCGGGCCGGGCTTCCACGGCACGGTGTTGTCCACCATCAGACAGTCGCCGGGGGCGGCGTGGGAGCTGATCAGATCGGCGACCTGGCTGTAGTCCCAACCCTCTTTGGCATACGGCCAGCGTTGGACGAACAGGTAATTCGGCACCGCGGCGATGGCGAACAGCAGCACCCCGCCGGCGATGGGCCAGGGCCGGCGGGCGACGGTGACGAGGCAGACGGCCAGGACGACGGCCATCGCCGGGGCGGTGAAGATCAGGTAGCGCGGGTAGTAGATCGGCTCGCTGACGGCCGAATAAATGACGACGAGGGCGGTGGGAATCACCATCCAGGCCGTGGCGATGAGCAACAACCGCCGCAGGTCGCCGGCCGGAGCCGGCACGCCGGCCAGCCGTGTCACGACCGCCGCGACGATCAGGACCGCGCTCGCGATGGCGAAGGCCACGCTGTGGTCGAAGTATTGGCGCAGGATGATGTCGAACGCGTAATGCCAGCTGACGGGGTAGATCCAGTTGACCTGCCACACCTGGTTGTGCGCGAACACCAGGAACGGTGTCATGGCCGCCACGGCGACGACCGAAGCGGTGGCCCACCAGAGCGCCGGAGATCTGCGGGCGCCTTTGGGTGCGAGCAGCGGCAGCATCGCGCCGTACACCGGCACCAACAGCACCAGGTTGAGGTTGAGCAGTATCGAGAGCATCAATCCCAGCGCGTACCAAACCCAGCCGCGCGGCCTGTTCCGCCGGACCGTGGCGACGAACAACACCGTCAGCCAGACGGCCGCGGCGGCCACGAAGGCGTACGGGCGCGCTTCCATGCCCGCCCACGTCGTGCGCGGCAGGATCGCGAAAATCGCCCCCGCACACACCGCCGCGGGCCGCGTCGAGAACTGCCTGGTGAACACCGTGACGCCGGCCGCCGCGGCTCCGATCGCCAGGGAACTGGGGAAACGCGACCAGAATTCGGTGGGTGGGAACAGCGCGAACCAACCGTGCATCAGCAGGTAATAAGCGCCATGGACGGCGTCGATGTGACCCAGCAACCGCCACAGCTCTGGCAAAGTCCGGCTGGCCGAAGCCGATATCGTCGCCCCTTCGTCGAACCAGAGCGACGGCCGGCAGGCCCAGCCGGCGCTGACAGCGGTGGCGAACAGGGCGATTGCCCACGGATCTAGCAACCCACCGCGCGCACGCCCGGACGCGGGCGCGGCGCCGAAATCGCCGGCACGGGGCTCGACGGTGGGCTCGAGAGTGGGCATGGACATGATGATTGTTACTGTAAGGCGCCGTTGACAGAACGGGTCACAATCCGCGTCCGGCGTATTCGCTGTTCGTGTCCATTTTCACCAAAAGCGGCGTAATGCAATGCCTTCCACGTCGGCCCCGCAGATTCGATTGTTTTGCCATTGGCAATATTGTCCGTTGCCGCAGTCAGCGCCCGCAAATTGCGGATGTGTCACGCCACACCGTGTCGTTAATCTATCTCCTGCGCATCGAGCAAACGCGCTACTGTCTTGGGTTGGCTGACCAACCGAAACTGGGAGGGTAAATGGGCGCCTATCGGACTGTGGTGGTAGGAACCGATGGCTCGGATTCGTCGATGCGCGCGGTGGAGAAGGCGGCGCAGATCGCGGGAGCGGACGCCAAGCTGATCGTGGCGTCGGCGTACCTGCCCCAACATGAGGACGCCCGGGCCGCCGACGTCCTGCGGGACGAGAGCTACAAGGTTTCGGGCACCGCCCCGATTTACGCGATCCTGCGTGACGCCAAGGACCGCGCCCACGCCGCCGGTGCAAAGAACATCGACGAGCGACCCATCGTGGGGGCGCCGGTCGACGCGCTGGTGCACCTCGCCGAGGAGGAGCAGGCCGACCTGCTCGTGGTCGGCAACGTCGGCTTGAGCACGATCGCCGGCCGACTGCTGGGATCGGTGCCGGCCAACGTCTCGCGTCGGGCCAAGACCGACGTGTTGATCGTGCACACCACGACGTAGCCGCGCTACCAGCCCCGCTCGCGCCATTCGCTCAGGTGCGGGCGCTCGGCGCCTAACACCGTGTCGTCGCCATGACCGGGGTAGATGACCGTGGAGTCGTCATACACGTCGAACACCCGGGTGCTGACGTCCTCGATCAGCTGGGTGAAATCGCCCGGCTGCCATGTCTTCCCGACACCGCCCGGGAACAGGCAGTCGCCGGTGAACAACTGGGTGACCCCACCCGTCGCGGGCCCGTCCAGGGCCAGCGCGATCGAGCCCGGGGTGTGCCCGCGCAGATGGATGACGTCGAACGCCAGCTCGCCGATCTGCACCGTGTCGCCGTTGCCCAGCAAACGGTCCGGTTTGACCGGCAGCGGTTCCGCGTCGATCTCGTTGGCGGCGGTCGGCGCCCCGGTGGCGGCGGCCACCGCCTCCAGCGCCTGCCAGTGATCGAAGTGCTGGTGGCTGGTCACGATCAGCGACACCTTCGGCGCGTTCAGCCTGATCAGGTCGATCAGCACAGCCGCGTCGTTGGCGGCGTCGATCAGCAGCGTTTCGCCGGTAGCGGAACAAGTGATCAGATATGCGTTGTTGTCCATAGGGCCGACAGAGACCTTTAGGATCGTGGCGCCGGGTAGGGTCCGGCGCGCCGCGGTACCGGGGTCAACGTGCCCGGTGTAGTTGTCGTCCACTGCAGTCATGAGTGCCACTCCTTGATCCCGCATCGGCGCCGTCCGAGCCGGGAACGTCGTCGTCGGCGCCAGTCACTGGCGGCCACGTTACTGGTCGCACGTTGCTTGTCGGTATGGGCACATAGCATGGAATGCGCCGTGCGCAATTCCGGTTCGGATTCCGCAGTGCGGCCACGAGAAGTCGCCAGATAGTTCCTGAGAGGGGCAGCGTTGGCTGACCGTCTGATCGTCAAGGGCGCCCGCGAGCACAACCTGCGCGGCGTCGATCTCGACCTGCCCCGCGACGCGCTGATCGTCTTCACCGGACTGTCGGGTTCTGGTAAGTCGTCGCTGGCCTTCGACACGATTTTCGCCGAGGGCCAGCGCCGGTACGTGGAGTCGCTGTCCGCCTATGCGCGGCAGTTCCTGGGGCAGATGGACAAGCCGGACGTCGATTTCATCGAGGGTCTGTCCCCGGCGGTGTCCATCGACCAGAAATCCACCAACCGCAACCCGCGCTCGACCGTCGGAACCATCACCGAGGTGTACGACTACCTGCGGCTGCTCTACGCGCGGGCGGGCACGCCGCACTGCCCGATCTGTGGCGAGCGGATCGCCCGGCAGACTCCGCAGCAAATCGTCGATCAGGTGCTGGCGATGCCGGAGGGCACCCGATTCCTGGTGCTGGCCCCGGTGGTGCGCACCCGTAAGGGCGAGTTCGCCGACCTCTTCGAGAAACTCAACGCCCAGGGCTACAGCCGGGTGCGGGTCGACGGGGTCGTGCACCCGTTGACCGATCCGCCGAAGCTGAAGAAGCAGGAAAAGCACGACATCGAGGTGGTGGTGGACCGCCTGACCGTCAAAGCGTCCGCCAAGCAGCGGCTCACCGATTCGGTGGAAACCGCGCTCAACCTGGCCGACGGCATCGTCGTGCTCGAGTTCGTCGACCACGAACACGACGCGCACAACCGGGAGCAGCGGTTCTCCGAGAAGCTGGCCTGCCCTAACGGGCATGCGCTGGCGGTCGACGACCTTGAACCCCGGTCGTTTTCGTTCAACTCGCCCTACGGTGCCTGCCCGGAGTGCAGCGGCCTGGGCATCCGCAAGGAGGTCGACCCCGACCTGGTGGTGCCCGACCCCGAGCGCACCCTGGCCGAGGGCGCGGTGGCGCCGTGGTCGGCGGGCCACACCGCGGAGTACTTCACCCGGATGATGGCCGGGCTGGGCGACGAACTGGGCTTCGACGTCGACACCCCGTGGCGCAAACTGCCGGCCAAGGCCCGCAAGGCGATTCTCGAGGGCTCCGATCACCAGGTGCACGTGCGCTACCGCAACCGGTACGGCCGAACCCGGTCCTACTACGCCGATTTCGAGGGCGTGCTGGCGTTCCTGCAGCGCAAGATGGCCCAGACCGAGTCCGAGCAGATGAAGGAACGCTACGAAGGCTTCATGCGGGACGTGCCCTGCCCGGAGTGTGAGGGAACCCGGCTCAAGCCCGAGATTCTGGCCGTCACGCTGGCCGCGGGGGACCGGGGCAACAAGTCCATCGCCGAGGTCTGCGAGCTGTCGATCTCGGACTGCGCGGACTTCCTGAACGCCCTCACCCTCGGTGTCCGCGAGAAGGCGATCGCAGGGCAGGTACTCAAGGAAATTCAGTCGCGGTTGGGCTTCTTGCTCGACGTGGGGCTGGAGTACCTGTCGCTGTCCCGCGCGGCGGCAACGCTGTCCGGCGGTGAGGCGCAACGCATTCGGTTGGCCACTCAGATCGGGTCCGGTCTGGTCGGCGTGCTCTACGTGCTCGACGAGCCGTCCATCGGGCTACATCAGCGCGACAACCGCCGTCTCATCGAAACCCTCACGCGGCTAAGGGGTTTGGGCAACACGCTGATCGTCGTCGAGCACGACGAGGACACCATCGCGCACGCCGACTGGATCGTCGACATCGGCCCGCGCGCCGGGGAGCACGGCGGCGAGATCGTGCACAGCGGCACCTACAGCGAGCTGCTGGCGAACACGAAGTCCATCACCGGCGCCTACCTGTCGGGCAAGGAACGCATCGAGATGCCGGCGAAGCGGCGCGCGGTAGACCGCAAGCGTCAGCTGACCGTCGTCGGCGCCCGCGAGCACAACCTGCGCGGCATCGACGTCTCGTTTCCGCTCGGCGTGCTCACCTCGGTGACGGGCGTGTCCGGATCCGGCAAATCGACGCTGGTGAACGACATCCTGGCCGCGGTGCTGGCCAACCGGCTCAACGGCGCCCGGCAGGTCCCCGGCCGGCACACCCGGGTCACCGGGCTGGATCACCTGGACAAGCTGGTGCGGGTGGACCAGTCACCGATCGGTCGTACGCCGCGATCCAACCCGGCCACCTACACCGGGGTGTTCGACAAGATCCGCACCCTGTTCGCCGCCACCACCGAGGCCAAAGTTCGTGGCTATCAACCGGGCCGGTTCTCGTTCAACGTCAAGGGCGGCCGCTGCGAGGCGTGCACCGGCGACGGCACCATCAAGATCGAGATGAACTTCCTGCCCGACGTCTATGTGCCGTGCGAGGTCTGCCACGGCGCGCGGTACAACCGGGAGACCCTGGAGGTGCACTACAAAGGCAAGACCATCTCCGAGGTGCTGGACATGTCCATCGAGGAGGCGGCGGAGTTCTTCGAGCCGATCACCGGCATCCACCGCTACCTGCGCACCCTGGTCGACGTGGGGCTGGGATATGTGCGGCTCGGCCAGCCCGCGCCGACACTGTCCGGCGGCGAGGCGCAGCGCGTCAAACTGGCCGCGGAACTGCAGAAGCGCTCGACCGGACGCACCGTCTACATCCTCGACGAGCCCACCACGGGGCTGCACTTCGACGACATCCGCAAGCTGCTGAAGGTCATCAATGGCCTTGTCGACAAAGGCAATACGGTCATCGTCATCGAACACAACCTGGACGTGATCAAGACCTCGGACTGGATTGTCGACATGGGGCCGGAAGGCGGCGCCGAGGGCGGAACCGTTGTCGCGGAAGGCACTCCGGAGGAGGTCGCCGCGGTGCCGGAGAGCTACACCGGGAAGTTCCTCGCCGAGGTCATCGGTCGTAGCCCGGCACCGTCCAGGACTCCGCGACGATCGAACCGGCGTCCCAAAGTCACCGCCTGACCCCGGTCAACCCTGGTCGGGCCGCATCGCCTCCCGGATCTGGGCAAGCCGCTCGGCGGCGGCGCGTTGGCGTTCGTCGTATTGTTCGTCCACCGAGCGGCCTTCGGGCGATTCCGCGCCGAGTTCGGCGGCGCCTTGCGCGGTCGCGTACCGGGCCTCGATCTGGTCGCGCACCGACTCGAAGGTCGGCACACCAGCGTCGTCGTATTCGGGGACGGGCCCGGTGGAGCGGGGAGTGGCTGGTTCGTCGGACATGTCGTCACGGTAGCGCGACGGTCGATCAAAATATCGCGTCGGCGTGTGAATGCGGAAGCGTCAAATATCGGCGTCGCCGCACTACCGCGACCCCCGGCCGCCAAAACAAAAGGTACACAAGCGACTTTTTGCATCCTATTGCCCTCGCCGGGCGGTCGAATTCGTCCGCTTATGTCACAATCCCTTTGGTTAATTTGTCGCGAGTCAAATTAGCAAACCGGCTCTCAAAAAATTACTCGTTAGTAACGGCGAATAGGCGGAGGTCACGCATGGAAGCGGTGCAAATCACGGAGCTCGGGATTGACGGCCCGGGGTCGGAATCGGGGTTTGGTTGGCACGATCACGCGACGGGGTGCCGGGTCACCGCGTCGACGCCGGCCGCGGAGCCTGATCTGTGGAATCAGTACCTGGAAGGCGCGCTGAACAGCTATCGCCGGCACGGGCTGGATTGGGTGCTCGACCTCGACCAGATTCAGGATGGGGCCGACACGTCCCTGTTTTTTGCTGCGCTCGACCCGAAAGGGCGCGTCGTCGGAGGTACGCGTGTCGTCGGGCCTTTGCGATCGCCGGAGGACTCCCACGCTCTCGAGGAATGGAAAGGCAACCCGGGTCTTCCGTTGCTGCGCCATATGATTTCCAACCGGCTTCCGTTTGGCGTGGTGGAGGTGAAAGGCGCGTGGACCAATTCGCGCGAATATGGCAATCGCGCGCTGTCCACCGTGCTGGCCCGCACCGCGCTGCCGATGATGACGTTGCTGGGTGTTCAGTTCGTGATGGCCACCGCGGCGGCTCACGTGCTGGAGCAATGGCAGTCCTCCGGGGGTGTCGTGACCAACCGGGTACCGGCCGCGGCGTATCCCACCGAGGACTACCGAACCAAGGTGATGTGGTGGGATCGCCGCACCCTTGCCACACACGCGGAGCCGGGACAATTTAAGCTGATGTGCGCCGAGAACGCCGAAATCCTCGACCGCATCTCGGCGTAGGTGACCTCGGGTCTACGCCGTTGGGAGTTGGATGGGCCATAGCTACGAGAGCCACGAGGCCAGTGGTGCAGTGGTTCTCGCTGACCATATCGCCGCGGACCGCGACGTATTGGAACGGCTCAGAGCGACACCGGGTATCGACTTCATCGACCGGTCCGACCCCGATTCGGCGGGAGCCGAGGAAGGCGGCCGGTGGGCGTACTTCTCGTGGCGCAACGCCGTGGTGCGGATCGCGGGTCCGCGAGCGTTTGCTGCCGCCCGACTCGACCGGAACCGGCATCTGATCACCTCCGCCGAGCAGGAGCGCCTGCAACGCCTGCGTATCGGCATCGTCGGCCTGAGCTCGGGTCACGCGATCGCGTACTGTCTGGCGGCGCAAGGTCTTTGCGGCGCATTGCGGTTGGCCGACGGTGACACGCTGGAGCTGTCCAATCTGAATCGCGTCCCGGCGACGGTGCTCGATCTCGGCCTCAACAAGGCCACCGTCGCCGCGCGGCGGATCGCGGAACTCGATCCGTACCTGAGCCTGGAGGTATTCACCTCCGAGGTGACCGCCGAACGCGTCGACGGGTTTCTGGACGGCCTGGATGTGCTGATCGACCAAGCGGATTCGCTGGACATCAAGATCCTGCTGCGCGAGGCGGCTCGCGACCGCGGCATCCCGGTGCTCATGGCCACCAGCGATCGGGGTCTACTCGATGTCGAGCGCTTCGACCTGCGGCCGCAGCCCTCGGTGCTGCACGGGTTGCTGAGCGACATGGACACGACGGCGCTGAGCGGATTGTCGACCCGCGACAAGCTGCCATACCTGTTGCGCCTTTTGGACGCTCGGCAATTGTCCGCGCGCGGGGCAGCCTCGCTGGTCGAGGTCGGACAGACGTTGGGCGGGTGGCCTCAGCTGGCCGGCGACATCTGGGTAGGTGCCGCCGCGGCGGCCGAGGCGGTGCGCCGGATCGGCCTGGGCGAGCCGCTGCGATCCGGACGCGTCCAGATCGACATCGCGGGCGCTCTCGACGCTCTCGTCCCGCCCGTGGCGCGGGATGCCCCGCCGCACGCATCGACCGCTGACGTCGCCGCAGCCATCGGGCCGGGCGCAACGAAAGCAGGGATCGCCGAAGCCGTTGCGAGCGCGGCGATCCGCGCCCCTTCCGGCGGCAACGGCCAGCCGTGGCGGATCGCCATCGACGACACCTCGATTCAGTTGCTGCTGGCTGCCGAGGATTCGGCCACCATGGACGTCGAATTTCGGGCCAGCGCGGTCGCGCTGGGCGCGGCCATGTTCAACGCGCGCGTCGCGGCGGCAGCGCACGGCGCGCTCGGCCCGGTCAGCTTTCGTGACGACCACCCGCACACCGTGCTGCACGGCGAGATGCGGTGGGGGGACGGTGACGACCCCGAACTGGCGCAGCAATACCGGGCGATGCTGGACCGGCAAACAAATCGCCACCCCGGTTGTGCCGTCGCAGTCCCCCCGGAAACCGCCGAGCGCCTGGCGGCCGCCACGGCCGGTGAGGGCGCGCGGCTGCGGCTGATCACCGATCGCGACCAAATCATCGCCGTCTCAGGCATACTGGCCGAAGCCGACCGCATCCGTTATCTGACCCCTCGCCTGCACGCGGAAATGGTGTCGGAGCTACGTTTTCCGGCTGACCCGTCACCGGAGACAGGAATCGATGTCCGTGCCCTGGAACTGGATGCCGGTGAGTTGGCGGCCCTGGAACTCGTCCGTCGCCCCGATGTCATGGTCGAGCTGGCGCGCTGGGATGCCGGTGGGGTGCTGGGCGACGTCACCCGCCAGCGAGTCACGGCCAGCGCGGCCTTGGCGGTGGTCGCGGTGACGGGGTCCGCGCTCACCGATTACGCCCGCGGGGGCGCGGCGCTGGAGGCGTTCTGGATCACCGCCGAACGCAGCGGCTTCGGCGTGCATCCGGTGTCGCCGGTGTTCCTGTACGCGCACGGCGACAATGACTTCCAGACCCTGTCGCCCGCTTACGCCGAGGAGCTGAAGGGGCTGCAGGACGCCTTCCGGGCCCGCGCCGGACTGGGCGCCGGCGAACACGAAATCCTCGTGCTGCGCCTCGTGTCCGGTCCGCCGCCCTCGGTGCCGGCACGGCGCCGCTCGCTGAGCGCCAGTCTGCGCGTGCCAGGGTAAGCGGACATGGAAAACATCGAAAATAGCGCTGCGCCAAAGACTCTGGCCAACATCGTCACGTCCGTAGCGACCAAGCTGATGGGCGCAACTGCCGCCACCGCAGCGGAAATCAGCACGGAGATATTGGCCGAACTGGTGGCGATCCTCGACGTGGACGTGAGTTTCCTGCGCTACAACGATCACGACATCCACGCCACGGTCCTGGTGGCCGAATGGCCACCGCGGCCGGACATCCCCGACCCGGACCCGCTGCACACGATCTACTTCGCCGACGCCGACCCCATCTTCGCCATGTGCGAACACTCCAAAGAACCGATCGTGCTGCGTCCCGAATCCGCGAACGAGGATTACCAGCGCACCATCTCGGAGGCGAGCGGCATTCCGGCGATCTCCCTGTCATCTGTCCCGCTGCTCTCCGGCGACGTCACCACCGGTGCGCTTGGCTTCGTGAAGTACGGTGACCGGGCGTGGACCCAGGATGAGCTCAATACGCTCACGGTGGTCGCCACGATGTTCGCCCAGGTGCAGGCCCGCCTGATCGTCGAGGACCGGCTGCACTACCAAGCCGAACACGATGACCTGACGGGATTGCCGAACCGTCGAACCCTGTTGGCGCATCTGAATTCTCGCGTCGTTGGGGGGCAACCTGGCCCGGTCGCGGTGTTGGTCTTCAACCTCGACCGGCTCAAGGCGATCAACGACTACCTGGGTCACGCCGCCGGTGACCAGTTCATCTGCGACTTCGCCGCGCGGACCACCGAAGCCATGCAAGACACGGGCATGATCGCCCGGCTCGGCGGCGACAAATTCGTCGTGGTTCCCGCGTCGGCGATGGACCTCGATGCCGCCCGACGGCTCGCGGAGTCGTTGCGAACCCAGGTTAAGGACCACGTGACCATCGACGGGGTGGTCCTCAACCGCACCGTGAGCGTCGGCGTCGCAACGGGTTCCCCCGGGACGGACTCGAGCCTGGATCTGCTGCGGCGCGCCGACGAAGCGCTGATCGCCGCGAAGGGGAGCGGCGGAGACAGTATCGGGGTGTTCTCCGCCGAAATGCTCACCCGTCGTGAACTGCGCAACGACATCGAGCTGCACCTGCAGGCCGGGATCGAATCGGACGCGCTCACCGTCGCGTACCTGCCCGAGGTCGACATGCCGACGGGAAAGATCCTGGCGGTCGAGGCGTTGGTGCGCTGGCAGCATCCCACTCGGGGCCTTTTGCATCCGGACGAATTCGTGCCGGTGGCCGAATCCATCAATCTCGCCGCGGAACTCGGCAACTGGATGCTGAATGCGGCGTGCGCTCACCTGGCGCAGTGGCGGGCCCAAGGCGTGGGGCACGACATCATGCTGCGCGTCAACGTCTCGCCGGCCCAGCTCGTCGCGCACGATTTGGTCAACACCGTTGCGCGCACGCTGGAGAAGTTCGGGCTCGACGGGTCGTCGATCGGGCTGGAAGTCACCGAAAGCCTGCTCATCCAGGACCTGGTGAACACCCGAACCACGTTGCTGGGCCTCACCGAGCTCGGGATCAACATCGCCATCGACGATTTCGGCACCGGCTTCAGCGGGATGGGTCTGCTGCGGACGCTGCCGGTGGGAACGCTGAAAATCGACCGCGGCTTCGTGCTGGATCTCGCCACCTCCGCCGACGACCGCGCCATCGTGCGGGCGATCACCGGCCTGGCCCACGCGCTGGGCCTCGACGTCGTCGCCGAAGGCGTCGAGTCCGAAAGCGCGGCGCGCGTGCTTCTCAGCGAAGGTTGTTCGCGCGCACAGGGATTCCTGTTCTGCCAACCCATTCCCGCCGAGGCGACCCGGCGGCTGCTGGCCGAGGGTACGGTTCCAGTCCGGATCGATCCGACGGAGCCCTGAGTCCGCTAGCGCGATCGCCGCTCGAAATACCGGACCATTTGTTGCCAGTACACCAGTGTCAACGCCATCTGCACCACGACGGCGATCAGCGCCGGGCGCAGCCGATGCCGGCGCGCGGCGACTACCGCCACCAAGGCGGTCGCCGACGTCGCCGCGCTGACCACCATCGCCGCATCGCGGGGCCGGTGGGTGATCCACAGCTCTTCGCCCAGCATCGCCCGCGTCGACCATGCGCGGTGGTGCGCCGGCTCACCGAAGACCACGGGATTCACGGCCAGCCACAACGCAATCCACACCGCATGGGCCCGTCGCCGCGTCCAGACCGGGACCAGGATCAGCGGCGTGCTGGCCCACCGGGTCCATGCGCTCAACGGATGGCAGTGCCGCGCGAAGACGGCGCGCCGGACCCACGCGACGGACGGCACGGGCGCTATCGCTTGGCGGTGTTGGAACGTTCGGCCGGGACGACCACCGGGGCACCCGCCGCGGGCGCGGACGCGGCGGGCAACGGCGTCCGCGGAATTCCCGGAGTGCCGAGCTCCCCGGCGAGCCAGGGCAGCGAGGCCGCGAACACGCGGTCGGCGAATGGCCAGTCGTGCTTGCCGGGCTGCGGCACCACCGCGCAGTCGATTCCCTCGGAGCGGCCGAGCGCACACAGCGAATAGGCGGCGGCGCTCTGGTTGCCGGGATTGGCGGCCGCTTCGCGTCCGGCCAGCCGGATGGCGCCGCTGTCGGTCATCGGGAGCCCGCGGCGCGGGGCGGGCGGGCCGTCGGATGAGATCGCGAACCAGCCGGCCACGTCGCGATAAGGGCCGTGCCGGTTGATCACCGTGGTCGGATCGAAAGCCGCCCAGGCGTCGGCGTTTCCGCCGAACAGCCTGGCGATGGTTTGGGCCTTGTTGCCGGCGTTCGGGAAGAAATCACCGGCGACGTCGACGAACGCGCTGAACATGTCGGGGTGCATGACGGTCAGATCCACGGCGCAGGTCCCGCCCATCGACCAGCCGGCGACGCCCCAATTGGCCCGGCTCGGGCTGACCCCGAAACTCGAAACCATAAAAGGCACAACATCTTTGGTCAGGTGGTCGGCCGCGTTGCCCCGGACCCCGTTGACGCATTCGGTGTCGTTGTTGAACGCTCCGCCGGAATCCACGAACACCAGCACCGGCGCCTTGCCGTCGTGCGCGGCGGCGAAGTCGTCGATCGTCTTGACCGCGTTGCCCGCCCGTGTCCAGTCCGCCGGCGTGTTGAACTGCCCGCCGATCATCATCACCGTCGGAAGCGGCGGAGGTGGGGTGGTGGCGAACCATTCCGGCGGCAGGTAGACCAGCTCGCCGCGGTGTTTGAAGTGTGACCCGTCCGAGGGGATCGCCACCGGCACCACGGTGCCGTGCGGTGGCCGAGTTCCCTTGGCGGCCATGGCGGTGACGGTGGCCTGATCGGTTTGATCGGGCAGCGGCCCCGACGTCAGCTGGCTCCACGCCGACTGGACGGTGGGGAAGTAGCCCACCCAGAGGTTGAGCATCAGCGCCGTGCTGAGCAGGCACAGGGGCACTGCCAGCACCGCGGCGCCGCGCCGCCAGCGGCGCGCGGTGCGCCAGCCCAGCACCAGCACCGCCGCCGCCATGCCCGTCAGCGTGACCCAGAGCCACAGCGCCGCCGGGGCCGGGTCGTCGGAGAGCCCGCGGTCGACGATGTACCAGTGCGTCAGGTAGGCCGCAACCCCGCCGGCCAGCGCGGCCGCCGGCATCCACACCGTGCGCCAGCGGCGCGACCGCCAGCCGACCGCCGCCGTGAGCACCACCGCGGCGAGCACCTGGATCGTCACCGGCACCCAGCCATGCATCAGCGAGGTGTGGCTACTTGCCAGGAACTGCGCGGGAGCGCTGTCCATCGAGGCTGTCACGTGACTCATTGTGATCTATCGGTAACCGGCCTGGAACATGTTTACCGAATGTTCGCTCTAGGCTTTCTGATTGGTCGGTGCCTGGGCTAATGCGGCTTGGCCAGCGGAAATGGCAACGTCTCGCGGATGCTGCGGCCCGTTATGAGCATGATGAGCCGATCGATGCCCATTCCCAGCCCACCGGTGGGAGGCATCGCGTATTCCATCGCCTGCAGGAAGTCCTCGTCGAGCTCCATCGCCTCCGGATCCCCGCCGGCAGCTAACAGCGACTGCTCCTGCAGGCGGCGCCGCTGCTCGACCGGATCGGTGAGCTCGCTGTAGGCGGTGGCCAGCTCGACGCCCCACGCCACCAGGTCCCACCGTTCGGCGACGCCCGGCTCACTGCGGTGTGGCCGCGTCAGCGGGGACACCGAGGTCGGGAAGTCGATATAGAAGGTCGGCTCCTCGGTCCGGTCCTCGACCAGGTGCTCGTACAGCTCCAGTACCACCGCGCCCGCATCCCATTGCGCCCGATAGGGGATGTGCGCGGCGTCGGACAGCTTGCGCAGCGCGGACAGCGGCGTCGCAGGGTCGATGTGCTCGCCGAGCGCCTCGGACACGGCGTCATGGACGGTCTTGACCGCCCAGACCCCGGAGATGTCGACCGGTTCCAGCCGGCCGTCGGCGCCATGCCGCATCACGATCTGCTCGCCGTGCGCGGCCTGGGCGGCGTTCTGGATGAGCTCGCGGCATCCGTCGATCCACACCTTGTAGTCGGCGTGGGCCTGGTAGGCCTCCAGCAGGGTGAATTCCGGGTTGTGGCTGAAGTCCACCCCCTCGTTGCGGAAGGCCCGGCCCAATTCGAAGACCCGCTCCACGCCGCCGACGCACAGCCGCTTCAGGTAGAGCTCCGGCGCGATGCGCAGGAACAGGTCCAGGTCGTAGCTGTTGATGTGCGTGACGAAGGGCCGGGCGGTGGCTCCGCCGTGGATCTGCTGCAGGATCGGTGTCTCGACCTCGATGAAGTCCTTGGCGAACAGCGTCTGCCTGACCGAGCGCAACACCTCGCTGCGCGCCTTGAGCAGCTCGCGCGAGTCGGGGTTGACGGCCAGGTCGACGTAGCGGGTCCGCACCCGCGCCTCCGGGTCGGTCAGCCCCTTCCACTTGTTCGGCAACGGCCGCAGGCACTTTCCGATCATCCGCCAGTCGTCGACGATCAGCGAGCGGCTCCCCTTCTTGGAATAGCCCATGTGCCCGGACACCTCGACCAGGTCGCCCAGGTCGATGGCCGCGGTGAAGTCGGCGGTTCGTCCCCTCTGCAGCTGCGAATTATCCAGCAGCACTTGCACTTCCCCCGACCAGTCACGCAGCTGGGCGAACAGCACGCCGCCGTAGTCGCGGATCCGCAAAATCCTGCCCGAGACGGTGATGGCGTCCCGGTCGTCCGCGTCGAGCGCATTGGCGACGGTGTGGCTGGGCGGCGTTCCCACCGGATACGCGTCGACGCCGTTGCGCTGCAATATCTTCAGCTTGGCCAGCCGCACCCGCACCTGTTCGGGCAGCCGGGACCTGGACTCCTCCTCGTCGGCGGTCTCGCGGCGCTCCCGCAGCCCGCTGACGTCCGGGGCGCTGCCGTCGTGATGCAGCAGCCCGGATTCCGCCAAGCGCTGCGGGACGGCGGGGTAGTGGCCGGTGTGCGTCTTGCGCCGGCCGAACGGCAACACCAGGAACCCCTCGGCGAGGGCCGAGGCGACGCCGACACGCGGGATCAACCGGGCGTCCTCGTAGCAGGCGTACCGCGGCACCCAGTCGGGCTGGTACTTCATGTTCGAGCGGTACAGCGTCTCCAGCTGCCACCACCGCGAGAAGAACAGCAACAGGCCCCGCCACAGCCGCGCGACCGGGCCGGCGCCGAGCTGGGCACCCTGCTCGAACGCCGAGCGGAACATCGCGAAGTTCAGTGAAATGCGGGTGATGCCAAGGGCTTCGGCGTTCAGCGCCAGGTCGCTGACCATGAGCTCGATGGTGCCGTTAGGGGACTGCGGCGAACGGCGCATCAGGTCCAGGGACACGCCGGTGGTACCCCACGGAACCAGCGACAGCATCGCCACGACGCTGCCGTCCCGGTCCAGCGCTTCGACCAGCAGGCAGTCCCCGTCGGCGGGGTCGCCGAGCCGGCCCAGCGCCATCGAGAAGCCGCGCTCGGTTTGGGTGTCCCGCCAGGCGTCGGCGTGGGCGATGGTTTCGGCCATCGCGTCGGCCGCGATGTCGCGGTGCCGCCGGATCCGCACGGTCAACCCCGCCCGGCGGGCCCGGGTCACGGCCTGACGGACCCCGCGCATGTCGGGGCCGGACAGCTTGAAATCGGAGGTCCGCAGGATGGCCTCGTCGCCGAGCTCGAGCGCGTTCAGGCCGCCCTCGCGGTAAGCCCGCGCGCCCTGGGTGCTGGCGCCCATCACGCCGGGCGCCCAGCCGTAGGTCTGGCACAGACCCAGCCAGGCGTCGACCGCCTGGCCCCAGGCCTTGGGATCGCCGATCGGGTCGCCGCTGGCCAGGCACACGCCGATCTCGACGCGGTAGGTGATGGCGGCGCGCCCGCTCTGGGCGAAGACCACCGACTTGTCGCGGCGGGTGGCGAAGTAGCCCAGCGAGTCGTTCTTGCCGTACAGCTCGAGCAGCCCGCGGATCGCCGATTCGTCCTCGCCGGTCAGCGCGTTCTCCGCGCGCTGGGACTGGAAGAGCACGATCGTCGCCAGGATCAGCGCCAGCGCACCGAACAACCCGAAGATCGCGTTGAGGAACACGTGCGGCCGGCCGGTGAACAGGTCCGGGTCCGCCAGCGCGAACCCGACCACCCGGTTGGCCACGTACGGCAGGCGGTCCGGGCGGGCCAGCGTTCCCGGGAACAACTCCACCAGGCCCCAGGACACTCCGATCCCCACCACGTCGCCGGCGACCAGCACCGCGGCCGCCTTGACCAGTGCGCCCTTGCGGACCTTGGCCCAGAACTCCCGGTAGGCCAGCACCAGCAGGACGATCGCCACGATGTGTACGGCGAACCCGAGGTTTTCGCCGAACGTCTCGGCGGCGGTGTTGTCGCCCGCGGCGATGTCGGCGGCATTCAGCGCGGCGGCCAGGACCATGTTCGCCAGCAACAGCAGCCAGGCGATGCGCTTGCGCGCGGTCAGCGCCGCGGCCAGCAGGGCCAGGATGAACGACCACGCGATGCTGGTGTCCGGGAAGTTGAACAAATAGTCGTTGATGAACTCGCGGGGGACCTTGATCAGGTACCTGATCAGCGGGGACACGCTGCCGAGCAGCGACACGGTGGCGATGACGCCCACGGTCCATCCGGCCGCCGCGGGCACCCAGCGATATCGCGAGTTCGACCTGCCGCTGGGCCCAAAACGCGGCCCCAAACGAGGACCCGAACGAGGACCCGAACCAGGAGTAGCGAGTGTCACAGACCGCGAGGATATGCCCTCAATCCGTGAAAAGCTTGTCTAAGGGCCAAGTGTGGCGGGCGCGAGTTCGGACGTGGGTTTCGGGCCGCGTCGACCCGCTTTGCAGCGCGCTCGCCCAGCCGAAGTGCTAAAAGCCACCTCAAGGCTGCTAAACTAGCGCCTGCGACCATCCCGGCGAATGCCAGGAACAGTTAAGTGGAGTCCCACTCCCACCGCGCGCCGACGAAATCCCTGAGCGGATCTCCAAGGTTCAGCGGTCCGGTCACAGGCATCGCGGATGCCTGTTCCGCGGGAAACGCGGGCGGCTCGAGTTATTTCCAGCCGTGATCGGTCGGCATTGGGCCCTGCTTGTGCAGGGCTTTTTTGCTAGTGGTGTGGTGTCTCCGCCGCTGCTTCCCGGACCGACCCGGCGGGTCGTCACCGCAGGACATAAAGAAGCCCAACAAGGGAGGCCCCATCAGCACTGAGACCCGCGTCAACGAGCGCATTCGCGTACCTGAAGTCCGATTGATCGGCCCAGGGGGAGAGCAGGTAGGCATAGTGCGCATCGAAGACGCACTGCGCGTCGCTGCGGACGCCGATCTCGACCTTGTCGAAGTTGCCCCGAACGCCAGGCCGCCGGTCTGCAAGATCATGGACTACGGCAAGTTCAAATACGAAGCGGCGCAAAAGGCGCGCGAATCCCGCCGGAACCAGCAGCAGACCGTCGTCAAAGAACAAAAGCTGCGACCGAAAATCGACGATCACGACTACGAGACCAAAAAGGGTCACGTCATCCGCTTCCTGGAAGCGGGATCGAAGGTGAAGGTCACCATCATGTTCCGCGGACGTGAGCAGTCGCGGCCCGAATTGGGCTATCGGTTGCTGCAGCGCCTGGGCGCGGACGTCGCCGAGTACGGCTTCGTCGAGACGTCCGCCAAGCAGGACGGCCGCAACATGACGATGGTGCTGGCACCGCATCGCGGCGCGAAGACCCGCGCCAAGGCGCGGCATCCGGAAGGACCCGAAGGCGGTGCGGCACCGGAGTCCGATGCGGCCGCTGACGCCGAAGAACCTTCATCGAACTGACCTAGAACAGAGGAAACATGCCCAAAGCCAAGACCCACAGCGGCGCGTCAAAGCGGTTCCGGCGCACCGGAACCGGCAAGATCGTCCGCCAGCAGGCCAACCGCCGGCATCTGCTCGAGCACAAGCCCTCGAAGCGGACCCGCCGCCTCGACGGCCGAACCACGGTGTCGGCCAACGACACCAAGCGTGTTAACAGCCTGCTGAACGGCTGACCACCGCGCCGGCCAGACCCGCATCGCGAGCTGGCACGGCAACCCGACCAACTAATTTTGAACGAGAGTAGGAACATCCAATGGCACGCGTGAAGCGGGCGGTCAACGCCCACAAGAAGAGGCGCAGCATCCTGAAGGCCTCGAAGGGCTATCGCGGCCAGCGATCCCGGCTCTACCGCAAGGCCAAAGAGCAGCAACTGCATTCGCTGAACTACGCCTACCGTGACCGTCGTGCGCGCAAGGGCGAGTTCCGCAAGCTGTGGATCTCGCGGATCAACGCGGCGGCGCGCGCCAACGACATCACCTACAACCGGCTGATCCAGGGCCTCAAGGCCGCCGGCGTGGAGGTGGACCGTAAGAACCTGTCCGACATCGCGATCGCCGACCCGGCCGCCTTCACGGCGCTGGTCGACATCGCCCGGGCGGCATTGCCCGAGGACGTCAACGCTCCCTCGGATTCCGGAGAAGCGGCCTAACAAGAGACGGTGCGGACCGGCCAGGTGCTGACCGAACGTTCGGCCAGGGTCGCCGCGGCGGTCAAGTTGCACCGCCACGTCGGCCGCCGGCGGACGGGGCGATTCCTCGCCGAAGGCCCCAACCTCGTCGAGGCCGCGGCCCGTCGCGGCCTGGTTCGCGACGTCTTCGTCACCGAAGTCGCCCAGCAGCGTCATGCGTCGCTGCTGGCGACTTTGGCCTCCGCGGGATGCCCGGTGCATCCGGTCACCGAGCGCGCGGCGAAAGCGCTGTCCGACACCGTCACCCCGGCCGGACTGGTCGCCGTCTGCGAATCGCCGGAGACCCACCTGCAAGACGTGCTGGCCGGCCCGCCCGCGCTGGTCGCGGTCGCCGTCGAGATCAGCGAGCCGGGCAACGCGGGCACCCTCATTCGCCTCGCCGACGCGATGGGCGCGGCCGGTGTGATCCTCGGCGGCCACAGCGTCGACCCGTACAACGGCAAGTGCCTGCGCGCGTCGGCCGGCAGCATCTTCTCGGTCCCGGTCGTCGTCGCGCCCGACACGCTCGGCGCCGTCGACGCCTTGCGCGCCGCGGGCCTGCAGCTGCTCGCCACCACCGTGGACGGCGAGACGCGGCTCGACGAGGCCACCGACCTGCTCGGGATACCGACGGCGTGGCTGTTCGGCCCCGAATCACACGGCCTGCCGACCGAAATCGTCGCGGCGGCCGACCACCGGATGCGTATCCCGATGGCCGGCGGCGCGGAGAGCCTCAACGTGGCGTCGGCCGCGGCCATCTGTCTGTATCAGAGCGCGCGGGCGCTGAGCCTGCCTACGCGGCCGTAGCCGGCCGCTTCGGCCGGCCCCGCCCGGCGCGCAGGCCGGCCAGCGACAGCGTCGTGTGCACCAGGGATCCGGCGCGTCCCATCAGGGCCCGGGCGGGCTGCAGCGCGGGGTTCAGCGGCGACTTGGGCGACGGCGGAAAGTAATGCATCGGCAGCCCGCGGCGGTCACGCGGCGGCGCCATGAACGGCGGGGCCTCGACCAGCGGCGCGTCGCTGGGCAGCCGACCCTCGGCGCGGCGGTAGGCGGCCAGCGCGCGCGGGTGCAGCCGGATCTCGTCGGGCACCGCCAGGAAAGCCAGTTCGACGAGCTTGCCGAACAACCGCAGCAACACCTCGTCGCCCGGTGTCCAATGCATTCCGGCCTTCTCGCGCACCGCGGGCTCGAAGAGCCCCGCCGCGATCCAGCGCTGGCCGGCGACCAGCGGCTTGAAGATCTGGTCCCAGATAGGGGTCGGCATCAACACGAATTTCGGCTTCGGGATTCGCATCTGGAAGATGTCCAGCGTCGCCCGGTTGATCTGCAGTGTGTCGCGGCCGGTGCGGTCCCAGTACTCCTGGAATTCCTCCCATGTTTCGGGCACCGGCCGCATGCTCATCCCGTACATCCGGTACCACTGCACGTGCTCGGCGAACAGCTGCCGCTTCTCGGCCTCGGTCAGCCCGCCGCAGAAGTACTCGGCCACCTTGACGATCAGCATGAAAAACGTGGCGTGCGCCCAGTAGAAGGTCTCCGGGTCGAGCGCGTGATAACGCCGCCCGGCGGCGTCGGTTCCCTTGATGGTGTGGTGGTAGCCGGTAATCTGCCGGCCGGTCTGCGATGCCCGGTCGCCGTCGTAGACCACGCCCATGATCGGGTAGACCGACCGGGCCACCCGCTGCAGCGGCTCGCGCAGCAGGATCGAATGCTCCTCGACGGCCGCGCCGAGTTCGGGGTACATGTTCTGGATCGCGCCGATCCAGACACCCATCATCCCGGTGCGCAGATCGCCAAAGTACTTCCAGGTCAGGGAATCTGGTCCGAGCGGGTCCGCGGATTCGCTCCCGCAAGCTTTCACAGCGCCAGTCATCGCGGCCTCCTGCTCCGATTGCGCTCACGATAACTTTGACAACGCGCGTTGTCTACGATTTCGGCGATATGTCCGCGAGGGTGTTATCGAGCTTCCGCATCGGTGTGGCGCCACCGTGATCAGGTGGTTTGGTGCGAGATGTGACACATACGGCAGAAGGGTCCCGGACTGTCGTTGCCTGCCTGGAACGAAAACAAATAACCTGGCCAGGTGGAACTCGCGCGTCGCGATCTGGACCCGGGTGAGCCCGAAGAGACCGAGGCGCAATCAACTACGCAACGTTCTCCGCTGCACAGCGCGACTCAATGGCTGCACGGCCGCAACCGAAGCCCCGGGGCGGTCGCGTTCATCCGGCGAGCGCGCAAACTGCTGCCCGGTGACCCCGAGTTCGGCGATCCGCTGTCCACGGCGGGCGAGGGCGGTCCGCGCGCCGCGGCGCGCGCGGCCGACCGGCTGCTGGGGGACCGGGACGCGGTGTCGCGCGAGGTCAGCCTCGGGGTGCTGCAGGTGTGGCAGGCGCTGACCGAGGGAGTGTCGCGACGGCCGGCCAACCCGGAGGTGACGCTGGTCTTCACCGACCTGGTCGGCTTCTCGACGTGGTCCCTGCAAGCCGGCGACGACGCGGCGCTGGCGCTGCTCCGCCAGGTGGCGCGGGCGGTCGAGCCACCCCTGCTCGACGCCGGCGGACACATCGTGAAGCGGATGGGCGACGGCCTGATGGCCGTATTCGGCGATCCGACGGTCGCCGTACGGGCCGTGCTGGCCGCTAAGGAGGCGCTGAAATCGGTCGAGGTGGCGGGTCACACGCCCCGGATGCGGGTCGGGATTCACACCGGGCGACCGCAGCGGCTGGCGGCGGACTGGCTCGGTGTCGATGTGAATATCGCCGCACGAGTTATGGAAAGAGGCACCAAGGGTGGAATCATGGTGTCGAGTTCAACGTTAGATCTCATACCGCAAAGCGAGTTGGACGCGTTGGGCGTCGAGGCCAAACGCACCAGGAAGCCGGTTTTCGGGGCGAAGCCCGCCGGCGTTCCCGACGATTTGGCGATATATCGCCTCAAGACTCTTAAGGAGTTGTCAGGCTCTGATGACACAGCCGAAACGGAACCGCAGCCATAATGGGTGCCAATGGTAGGGGGCATCGTGTCCCGGCTCGCCCGGGTCCAATTCACTGTGGGGTATGCGGCGCTGCTGCTTGCCATCAGCTCCGCCATTCTGGCCCTCGGCCCGCAGGCGCATGACGTCATCGTGCAGCGCGCCAGCACCAACGTGCACAACCTGGCCCACGGCCACCTGGGCACGTTGCTGGGCAGCGCGCTGGTGGTCGACGCCGGCCCGCTCTACTTCTGGCTGCCCTTCCTGACCTGCCTGCTGGCGTTGGCCGAGCTGCATCTGCGCACCATCCGGCTGGTGGTGGCCTTCGTGGTCGGCCACATCGGCGCGACGCTGCTGGTGGCCGCCGGCTTGGCCGCGTCGGTCGAGTTCGGCTGGCTGCCCGTGTCCATCACCCGCGCCAGCGACGTCGGCATGAGCTACGGCGCGCTGGCGGTGCTCGGCGCGATGACGGCGGTGATCCCGTCGCGCTGGCGGGCCGCCTGGGTCGGCTGGTGGGTGTCGGCGGGCATCGCCTCGGCGATCATCGGCGGCGACTTCACCGACGCGGGCCACACCGTAGCGGTGATCCTGGGCGTGCTGGTGTCCGCCCGGTTCCGGCAGCCGATCCACTGGACGCCGGCGCGGTACCTGATGCTGGCGGCGTCCTCAGGCTTCGGCTTCCTGATGCTGGCCCACCACTGGGGCACCATGGCGGCGACGCCGGTGTTCGGCCTCGTGGGTGCCTTCGTCGCCTACAAGTTGGCGAAGCTGGCCGCCGGTCGTGGCCTGCCTGCCCTGCCGCTCGACGGTGAAGACACGCTGGCCGGTCGGCAGCCGGCCGTGGCCGGCTAAGCCGCTTCACGCGGCCGCTGCGCTCACGCGGCCCGTCGGCCCGCTCAACTGCCACGTCCGCCAGGCGCCACGCGCCGGATCACTATGATCAGCACTTGCCGCTGGGCAACTTGCAGCCAACCTTGAAGCAAGGAGAGTGTCGCCGCGTGGGTGATCAACCCGTCGACCTGTCGCCGGAAGCCCTGGCCCGAGCGGTCAGCGCCGCCCGGGAGGCATTCTCGCGCGCCGGCGATCTCGACACACTGGCGCGCGTCAAGACCGAGCACCTCGGCGACCGCTCACCGCTGGCCCTGGCGCGCCAGGCGCTGGGCGGCGTCCCGAAGGACGAGCGGGCCGACGCCGGCAAGCGGGTGAACGCCGCCCGCACCGACGCCCAGCAGGCCTACGACGAACGGCTCGCGGTCCTGCGCGCAGAACGAGACGCCGCGGTGCTGGTGGCCGAAGGGATCGACGTCACGCTGCCGTCGACCCGGCAGCCGACCGGCGCGCGGCACCCGATCACGATCCTGGCCGAACACATCGCCGACACCTTCATCGCAATGGGTTGGGAACTGGCCGACGGCCCCGAGGTCGAGTCCGAGCAGTTCAACTTCGACGCGCTCAACTTCCCGCCCGACCACCCCGCCCGCAGCGAGCAGGACACCTTCTACATCGCGCCCGACGGTTCCCGGCAGCTACTGCGCACCCACACCTCGCCGGTGCAGGTGCGCACCCTGCTCGCCCGCGAACTGCCCGTCTACATCGTCTCGATCGGCCGCACGTTTCGCACCGACGAACTCGACGCCACCCACACGCCGGTCTTCCATCAGGTCGAGGGCCTGGCGGTGGACCGCGGCCTGACCATGGCACACCTGCGCGGGACGCTGGACGCGTTCGCGCGCGCCGAGTTCGGCCCCGAGGCCCGCACCCGGATCCGGCCCCACTTCTTCCCGTTCACCGAGCCGTCCGCCGAGGTCGACGTCTGGTTCGTCGGCAAGAAGGGCGGCGCCGGCTGGGTGGAATGGGGCGGCTGCGGGATGGTGCATCCAAACGTGTTGCGCGCCGCGGGGATTGACCCGGCCGTCTACTCCGGCTTCGCATTCGGCATGGGCCTGGAACGAACGCTGCAGTTCCGCAACGGGATTCCGGACATGCGCGACATCGTCGAGGGCGACGTCCGGTTCTCGCTGCCGTTCGGGGTTGGTGCCTGATGCGCGTTCCGTACAGCTGGCTACGTGAGATCGTGGCGGCCGGCGCACCGGACTGGGACGTCGCCCCCGCCGAGCTCGAGCAGGCGCTGGTGCGCATCGGGCACGAGGTCGAAGAGGTCGTCACCCTGGGGCCGGTCGAGGGCCCGCTAACGGTCGGCCGGGTCACCGCCATCGAAGAACTGACCGGTTTCAAAAAGCCGATCCGGTTCTGCCACGTCGATGTCGGCGACGGCAAAGACCGTGAGATCGTTTGCGGCGCAACTAACTTCGCCGTGGGTGATCTGATCGTCGCGGCGCTGCCCGGCACCACGCTGCCCGGCGACTTCAAGATCGCCGCCCGCAAGACCTACGGCCGCAACTCCGACGGCATGATCTGCTCGGCGGCGGAACTCGGCTTGGGCGCCGACCATTCCGGGATCCTGGTGCTGCCGCCCGGCACCGCCGACCCGGGCGCCGACGGCGCCGCGGTGCTGGGCCTGGACGACGTCGTCTTTCACCTGGCGATCACGCCCGACCGCGGCTACTGCATGTCGCTGCGCGGCCTGGCCCGCGAGATCGCTTGCGCCTACGACCTGGACTTCGTCGACCCGGCCGGCGGCCAGGTGATCAAGCCGCTGCCGGTCAACGGCGAGGCCTGGCCGCTGACCGTGCAGCCCGGTACCGGCGTGCGGCGGTTCGCGCTGCGTCCGGTCACCGGCATCGACCCCGCGGCCGTGTCGCCGTGGTGGCTGCAGCGCCGGCTGCTGTTGTCCGGCATCCGCGCGACCTCCCCGGCGGTCGACGTGACGAACTACGTGATGCTCGAGCTTGGTCACCCCATGCACGCCCACGATCGCAAGCGGATCACCGGAAGCTTCGGCGTGCGGTTCGCCCGGCCCGGCGAGACCGTGGTGACCCTCGACGACATCGAGCGCAAACTCGAGCCGGCCGACGTCCTGATCGTCGACGACACGGCGACCACCGCGATCGGCGGGGTGATGGGCGCGGCGAGCACCGAGGTGCGCGCCGATTCGACCGACCTGCTGCTCGAGGCCGCGGTGTGGGATCCCGCCGCCGTCTCGCGCACCCAGCGCAGACTGCACCTGCCCAGCGAAGCCGCCCGCCGCTACGAGAGGGGCGTGGATCCGGCCATCTCGGTGGCCGCGCTGGACCGGTGCGCCACCCTGCTCGCCGACATCGCCGGCGGAGTGGTCTCCGACGGACTGACCGACTGGCGCGGTGACCCGCCGCGCGACGACTGGGCCCTGCCGCCCATCGAGATCGCCGTCGACCTGCCGGATCGCGTCGCCGGGGTGGACTACGCCCCGGGCACGACCGCCAAGCGGCTCACCCAGATCGGCGCCGACGTGGCGGAGCGGGGCGACACGTTGACGGTGACCCCACCCAGCTGGCGGCCCGACCTCGTGCAGCCCGCCGATCTCGTCGAGGAGGTGCTGCGCCTCGAGGGGCTGGAGGTCATCCCGTCGGTGTTGCCGGCCGCGCCGGCCGGGCGGGGCCTGTCCGCCGTGCAGAAGCGGCGCCGCGCCATCGGCAAGTCCCTGGCCCAGTCCGGTTACGTCGAGATCCTGCCGACGCCGTTTTTACCTGCGGGCGTGTTCGACTTGTGGGGCCTGCCGGCCGACGACCCGCGGCGCACCACCACCGACGTGCTCAACCCGCTGGAGGCCGACCGCCCGCACCTGGCCACCACGCTGCTGCCCGCATTGCTGGAAGCGCTGGTGCGCAACGTCTCTCGCGGGCTGCTCGACGTCTCGCTGTATGCCCTGGCGCAGGTGGTCCAGCCGACGGCGGACACCCGCGCGGTGGACCTCATTCCCGTCGACCGCCGGCCCACCGACGCCGAGATCGCGGTGCTCGACGCGTCGTTGCCGCGGCAGCCACAGCACGTCGCGGCGGTGCTGACCGGCCTGCGTGAACGCCGCGGACCCTGGGGCCCGGGCCGCCGGGCTGAGGCCGCCGACGCGTTCGAGGCGGTCCGCATCATCGCCCGCGCCAGCGGAATCGACGTGCGATTGCGCGCGGCGCAGCAGCTGCCGTGGCATCCGGGTCGGTGCGCCGAAGTGCTCGTCGGAGACACCCCGGTGGGTTACGCGGGCCAGCTGCATCCCGCGGTGATCGAGCGCGCCGGGCTGCCGAAGGGCACCTGTGCCCTCGAGCTGAACCTGGATGCGATGCCCATCGCCGCGCCGCTGCCTGCGCCGCGGGTGTCGCCGTTCCCGGCCGTCTTCCAGGACGTCAGCCTGGTGGTGGCCGCGGACGTACCGGCCCAGGCGGTAGCCGACGCCGTCCGCGAGGGCGCGGGGGAGCTGCTCGAAGACCTGCAACTGTTCGACGTGTTCACGGGCCCGCAGATCGGCGAGGACCGCAAGTCGCTGACCTTCGCGCTGCGGTTCCGCGCGCCCGACCGTACGCTCACCGAGGACGACGCCACCGCGGCCCGTGACGCCGCGGTCCGCCGCGCCGCCGAGGCGGTCGGCGCGGAGCTCCGGGCCTAGTGGAATGGATTTGCAAACCACTGCATAACCATGCAGAATCGGCGGAATGGCCGACGGAATGAAGGTGGCGGTTGCCGGTGCCAGCGGCTACGCGGGCGGTGAAATCCTACGCCTGCTGCTCGGGCACCCGGCCTACGCGCACGGCCGCCTGACGATCGGCGCGGTGACCGCGGCCGCCAGCGCCGGCAGCACGCTCGGTGAGCACCACCCGCACCTGACGCCGCTGGCCCAGCGTGTGGTCGAGCCGACCGAGCTCGACGTGCTGGCCGGCCACGACGCGGTGTTTCTGGCCCTGCCGCACGGTCATTCGGCCGCGCTGGCCGAACAGCTCGGCCCCGACACGTTGATCATCGACTGCGGCGCCGACTTCCGGCTCACCGACGCCGGGGCGTGGGAGCGGTTCTACGGATCGCCGCACGCCGGCAGCTGGCCGTACGGGTTGCCGGAGTTGCCCGGCGCGCGTGAGCGGCTACGCGGCGCCCGCCGCATCGCCGTTCCGGGCTGCTACCCGACCGCGGCGCTGCTGGCGCTGCTGCCCGCGGTGGCCGAGGACCTGATCGAACCGGCCGTCACCGTGGTCGCCGTCAGCGGCACCTCCGGGGCCGGCCGCGCCGCCAAGACCGACCTGCTGGGCTCGGAGGTCATCGGCTCTGCGCGGGCCTACAACATCGCCGGGGCGCACCGGCACACCCCCGAGATCGCCCAGGGCCTGGGCGCCGTCACCGGCCGCGACGTCACCGTGTCGTTCACCCCGGTGCTGATCCCGACGGCGCGTGGCATCCTGGCGACCTGCACCGCGCGCACCCGCGCCCCGCTGGCGCGGCTGCGTGAGGCCTACGAAAAGGCTTACCACGCAGAACCTTTCGTCTACCTGATGCCCGACGGGCAGCTGCCCCGCACCGGGTCGGTGATCGGCAGCAACGCGGCGCACATCGCGGTCGCGGTGGACGAGGCAGCTCAGACATTCGTCGCGATCGCCGCGATCGACAACCTGGTCAAGGGGACGGCCGGCGCCGCCGTGCAGTCGATGAACCTGGCGCTGGGTTGGCCGGAGACCGAAGGCCTTTCGGTGATCGGGGTGGCGCCGTGACGTCGACGGCCGCCGACGTTCGGCTGCTGCGCGAACAGGGCGTCACCGCGCCGGCCGGGTTCCGGGCCGCCGGCATCGCGGCCGGCATCAAGGCCTCGGGTAACCGCGACCTGGCCCTGGTCTTCAACGAAGGCCCCGATTATGCCGCCGCCGGGGTGTTCACCCGCAACAAGGTCAAAGCCGCACCGGTGCTGTGGAGCCAGCAGGTGCTGAGCACCGGCGCGCTGCGCGCGGTGATCCTCAACTCCGGCGGGGCCAACGCCTGCACCGGGCCGGGCGGCTTCCAGGACACGCACGCCACCGCCGAAGCCGTCGCGGCCGCGCTGTCGGACTGGGGAACCGAGACCGGCGCCATCGAGGTCGCGGTGTGCTCGACCGGGTTGATCGGCGACCGGTTGCCGATGGACAAGGTGCTGGCCGGGGTGCGCACGATCGTGCAGGACATGGCCGGCGGCCTGTCCGGCGGTGACGAGGCGGCCCAGGCGATCATGACCACCGACACCGTGCCCAAACAGGTTGCGCTGCACCATCGGGACAACTGGACGGTCGGCGGAATGGCCAAGGGCGCAGGCATGCTCGCGCCGTCGCTGGCGACGATGCTCTGCGTGCTCACCACCGACGCGGCCGTCGACGCCGCGGCCCTGGACTCCGCGCTGCGCCACGCCACCGCGCGCACCTTCGACCGGCTCGACATCGACGGCGCGTGCTCGACCAACGACACGGTGCTGCTGCTGACGTCGGGAGCCAGCGGGATCGCGCCGAGCCAGGCCGAGCTCGACGAGGCCGTGCTGCGGGTGTGCGATGACCTGTGCGCCCAGCTGCAAGCCGACGCCGAAGGCGTCACCAAGCGGGTCAACGTCACCGTGCAGGGGGCGGCCTCCGAGGACGACGCCCTGGTCGCCGCCCGGACGATCGCCCGCGACAGCCTGGTCAAGACCGCGGTGTTCGGCTCTGACCCCAACTGGGGCCGGGTGCTCGCCGCCGTCGGCATCGCGCCCATCGCCCTGGACCCCGACCGGATCACGGTGTCGTTCAACGGCTTTGCGGTGTTCGCCGACGGGGCCGGGGTCCCCGGAGCGCGCGAGGTGGACCTCTCCGAAGCCGACATCGACATCACGGTCGACCTGGGGCTCGGCGACGGCTGGGTGACCATCCGGACCACCGACCTGTCGCACGGCTACGTCGAAGAGAATTCGGCCTACAGCTCATGAGCTCTGCGACTGAAGCCCTGTCCACCGCGGTCAAGGCGCAGGTGCTCGCCGAAGCCCTGCCCTGGCTCAAGCAGCTGCACGGCAAGATCGTCGTCATCAAGTACGGCGGCAACGCCATGACCGACGACACGCTGCGCCACGCGTTCGCAGCCGACATGGCATTCCTGCGTAACTGCGGCGTCCATCCCGTCGTCGTGCACGGCGGCGGCCCACAGATCACCGCGATGCTGCGGCGGCTCGGCATCCCCGGCGATTTCAAGGGTGGATTCCGGGTCACCACACCGGAAGTGCTCGACGTGGCGCGGATGGTTTTGTTCGGCCAGGTCGGTCGCGAGCTGGTCAACCTGATCAACGCGCACGGACCGTATGCCGTCGGCATCACCGGCGAGGACGCCCAGTTGTTCACCGCCGTGCGGCGCAGCGTCACCGTGGACGGCGTGGCCACCGACATCGGCCTGGTGGGTGATGTCGAGATGGTCAACACCGCCGCCGTGCTGGATCTGATTGCGGCGCGCCGCATTCCGGTGGTGTCGACGCTGGCCCCGGACGCCGAGGGCGTGGTGCACAACATCAACGCCGACACCGCCGCGGCGGCGCTGGCCGAGGCACTGCACGCCCAGAAGCTGTTGATGCTCACCGATGTCGAAGGCCTGTACACGAGTTGGCCGGACCGCGGTTCGCTGGTCAGCGAAATCGACACCGCCACACTGTCACAACTGCTACCCACGCTGGAGGCCGGCATGATTCCCAAAGTCGAAGCCTGTCTGCGGGCCGTGACCGCGGGCGTGCCGAGCGCGCATGTCATCGACGGGCGGGTCGAACACTGCGTGCTGGTGGAGCTTTTCACCGACGAGGGCACCGGCACCAAGGTGGTGCGCGCGTGACCGACCAGACAAACACCGACAGCATCAAGCAGCGGTGGGAAGCCGTGATGATGAACAACTACGGCACCCCACCGATGGCTTTGGCCAGCGGCGAGGGCGCCGTGGTCACCGACGTGGACGGCAAGACGTATCTCGACCTGCTCGGCGGCATCGCGGTCAACGTCCTGGGCCACCGCCACCCCGCCATCATCGAGGCCGTCACCCACCAGATGTCGACGCTGGGCCACACGTCGAATCTGTATGCCACCGAACCGGGCCTCGCGCTGGCCGAAGAACTCGTGTCCCTGCTCGGCGCCGGCCACGAATCCGGCACCGCCGCGCGGGTGTTCTTCTGTAACTCCGGAACCGAGGCCAACGAGGTGGCGTTCAAGCTGTCGCGGCTCACCGGACGCACCAAACTGGTTGCCGCACAAGAGGCTTTCCACGGCCGGACCATGGGCTCGCTGGCGTTGACCGGGCAGCCGACCAAGCAGGCGCCGTTCGCGCCGCTGCCCGGCGAGGTCACGCACGTGCCCTACGGTGACACCGACGCGCTGGCGGCCGCGGTCGACGACGCCACCGCCGCAGTGTTTCTGGAGCCGATCATGGGGGAGAGCGGCGTCGTCGTCCCGCCTGAGGGATACCTCGTCGCCGCCCGCGACATCACCGCGCGGCACGGGGCGCTGCTGGTGCTCGACGAGGTGCAGACCGGGATGGGCCGCACCGGAACGTTTTTCGCCCACCAGCACGACGGAATCACCCCGGACGTGGTGACGCTGGCCAAGGGGCTCGGCGGCGGCCTGCCCATCGGCGCCTGCCTGGCCATCGGCCCGGCCGCCGACCTGATGACGCCAGGCCTGCACGGCAGCACCTTCGGTGGCAACCCCGTCTGCGCGGCGGCGGCGCTGGCCGTGCTGCGGGTGCTGGCCGAAGAGAACCTGGTGCGGCACGCCGAGGTGCTGGGCAAGTCGCTGCGCCACGGCATCGAGGCGCTGGGCCACCCGCTGATCGACCACGTGCGCGGCCGCGGGCTGCTCTGCGGCGTGGCGCTCACCGCGCCGCGCGCCAAGGACGCCGAAGCGGCCGCCCGAGGGGCCGGGTTCCTGGTGAACGCGGCCGCACCCGACGTCATCCGGCTGGCGCCGCCGCTGATCATCACCGACGCCCAGGTCGACGGCTTCGTCGCCGCGCTGCCGGGCATCCTCGACGAAGCCGCAGGAGCCGCAGCATGACCCGCCATTTCCTTCGCGACGACGACCTGTCGCCCGCCGAGCAGGGCGAGGTGCTGGCGCTGGCCGCCGAACTGAAGAAGGACCCATTCAGTGCCCGCCCGCTGGAGGGCCCGCGCGGCGTCGCGGTCCTGTTCGACAAGAACTCCACCCGCACCCGGTTCTCGTTCGAGGTGGGCATCGCCCAGCTCGGTGGGCACGCCGTCGTCGTCGACGCCCGCAGCACCCAGCTGGGCCGCGACGAAACCCTGGAGGACACCGCGCGGGTGCTGTCTGGCTACGTCGAGGCCATCGTCTGGCGAACGTTCGGCCAGGACCGCCTCGACGCGATGGCCTCGGCCGCGACGGTGCCGGTGGTCAACGCGCTCTCCGACGAGTTCCACCCTTGCCAGGTGCTGGCCGATCTGCAGACCATCGCCGAGCGCAAGGGCTCGCTGACCGGTTTGCGGATGACCTATTTCGGTGACGGCGCCAATAACATGGCCCACTCGTTGATGCTCGGTGGCGTCACGGCCGGCCTGCACGTCACCATCGCCGCGCCGGACGGCTTCGCCCCGGACGAGGCGTTCGTGGCCGCGGCCCGGCGGCGCGCCGAGGACACCGGCGCCTCGGTCACCCTCACCCCCGAAGCCGACGAGGCCGCGCGCGGCGCCGACGTCCTGGTCACCGACACCTGGACGTCGATGGGACAGGAGGACGACGGGCTGGACCGCCTCACGCCGTTCAAGCCCTACCAGATCAACGCCCGACTGCTGTCCCTGGCCGACCCGGAAGCCATTGTGCTGCACTGCCTTCCGGCTCACCGCGGCGACGAGATCACCGACGAGGTGATGGACGGACCGGCCAGCGTGGTCTGGGACGAGGCCGAAAACCGGCTGCACGCCCAGAAAGCGCTGCTGGCCTGGCTGCTGGAACGGTCCCGATGACTGCGCCGACGACGATGCAGAGCGAAGCGATGCTGAGGAGTGGCGCCATTGACTAGATCGAAGGCCACCCCCGAAACCACCCGGGCGGGCCGGCAAGCCCGCATCGTGGCCATCCTGTCGTCGGCGGAGGTGCGCAGCCAGAGCGAACTGGCCGCGCTGCTGGCCGACGAGGGCATCGACGTCACCCAGGCCACCCTGTCGCGGGACCTGGAAGAACTGGGCGCGGTGAAGCTGCGCGGCGCCGACGGCGGCGTCGGCGTCTACATGGTTCCCGAGGACGGCAACCCGGTGCGGGGAGTGTCCGGCGGCACCGCCCGGCTGTCCCGGCTGCTGAGTGAACTGCTGGTGTCGGCCGACGCCAGCGCCAACCTCGCGGTGCTGCGCACCCCGCCCGGCGCCGCCGACTACCTGGCCAGCGCGATCGACCGCGCGGCACTACCGTACGTCGTCGGCACCATCGCCGGCGATGACACCGTCTTCGTGGCCGCTCGAGAGCCGATGACCGGCGCCGAGCTGGCCACCACCCTGGAAAAACTCACGTAAGCGCTTTCAACCTAAGGAGATTGGTTCATGTCAGAACGCGTCATCCTGGCGTATTCCGGCGGTCTGGACACCTCGGTGGCCATCAGCTGGATCGGCAAGGAGACCGGCCGTGAGGTCGTAGCGGTGGCGATCGACCTCGGCCAGGGCGGCGAAGACATGGAGGTCATACGCCAGCGGGCCCTGGACTGCGGCGCGGTGGAAGCCGTCGTCGTCGACGCCCGCGACGAATTCGCCGACGGTTACTGCCTGCCCACCATCCTGTCCAACGCCCTCTACATGGACCGCTACCCGCTGGTGTCGGCGATCAGCCGGCCGCTGATCGTCAAGCACCTGGTGGCCGCGGCCCGCGAGCACGGCGGCAGCATCGTCGCGCACGGCTGCACCGGCAAGGGCAACGACCAGGTCCGGTTCGAGGTCGGATTCGGTTCGCTGGCACCCGATCTCGAGGTGCTGGCACCCGTCCGCGATTACGCCTGGACGCGGGAGAAGGCGATCGCGTTCGCCGAAGAAAACGCCATCCCGATCAACGTGACCAAGCGCTCGCCGTTCTCCATCGACCAGAACGTGTGGGGCCGCGCGGTGGAAACCGGCTTCCTGGAACACCTTTGGAACGCCCCCACCAAGGACGTGTACGCCTACACCGAGGACCCCACGCTGAACTGGAGCACGCCCGACGAGGTGATCGTCGGGTTCGAGCGCGGCGTGCCGGTGACGATCGACGGCAAGCGGGTGTCGGTGCTTGGCGCCATCGAGGAACTCAACACGCGCGCCGGCGCCCAGGGCGTCGGCCGCCTCGACGTCGTCGAGGACCGGCTGGTGGGCATCAAGAGCCGCGAGATCTACGAGGCGCCCGGCGCCATGGTGCTCATCACCGCGCACACCGAGCTCGAACACGTCACGCTGGAGCGGGAATTGGGCCGGTTCAAGCGGCACACCGACCAGCGGTGGGCCGAGCTGGTCTATGACGGGCTGTGGTACTCGCCGCTCAAGGACGCGCTGGAAAGCTTCGTCGCCAAGACCCAGGAACACGTGACGGGTGAAGTGCGAATGGTGTTGCACGGCGGCCACATTGCGGTCAACGGCCGGCGCAGCGCGGAATCCCTGTACGACTTCAACCTGGCCACCTACGACGAGGGCGACAGCTTCGACCAGTCGGCCGCCAAGGGTTTCGTCTACGTACACGGGCTGTCGTCGAAGATCGCGTCCCGCCGGGACCAGAACTTCGACAAGGGCCCGGCCGAGGCGTGAGCACTCGCGAGGGGTCCCTGTGGGGCGGGCGGTTCGCCGACGGCCCGTCGGATGCGCTGGCCGCACTGAGCAAGTCCACCCACTTCGACTGGGTGCTGGCCCCCTACGACATCGTCGCCTCGCGGGCCCACACCGTGATCCTGTTCCGGGCCGGGTTGCTGAACGAGGAGCAGCGCGACGGGCTGCTGGCCGGTTTGGATCAGCTCGCCGAGGACGTCGCCGACGGCAGCTTCGCGCCGCTGGTCACTGACGAGGACGTGCACGGGGCGCTGGAACGCGGCCTGATCGACCGGGTCGGGCCCGACCTGGGCGGGCGGCTGCGGGCCGGTCGATCGCGCAACGACCAGGTGGCCACCCTGTTCCGGATGTGGCTGCGCGACGCGGTGCGCCGGGTCGCCGCCGGGGCGCTGGACGTCGTCGGCGCGCTGGCGGCCCAGGCCGCCGCCCACCCGAACGCCATCATGCCGGGCAAGACCCATATGCAGTCCGCGCAGCCGGTGCTGCTGGCCCACCACCTGCTGGCGCACGCCCACCCGCTGCTGCGCGACGTCGACCGGATCGTGGACTTCGACCGGCGCGCTGGGGTGTCCCCCTACGGGTCGGGCGCGCTGGCCGGCTCGTCGCTGGGCCTGGACCCCGACGCGATCGCCGCGGAGCTCGGTTTCGCCGCCGCGGCCGAGAACTCCATCGACGCGACCGCGTCCCGGGATTTCGCGGCGGAGGCCGCCTTCGTGTTCGCCATGATCGGGGTCGACCTGTCCCGGCTGGCCGAGGACGTCATCCTGTGGAGCTCGACGGAATTCGGCTACGTCACCCTGCACGATTCGTGGTCGACCGGCAGCTCGATCATGCCGCAGAAGAAGAACCCCGACATCGCCGAGCTGGCGCGCGGCAAGTCCGGCCGACTGATCGGGAACCTGACCGGCCTACTGGCCACGCTGAAGGCCCAGCCGCTCGCCTACAACCGTGACCTGCAGGAAGACAAGGAACCGGTGTTCGACTCGGTGGCCCAGCTGGAGCTGGTGCTGCCCGCGATGGCCGGCCTGGTGGGCAGCCTGACCTTCGACGTCGAGCGGATGGCCGCGCTGGCCCCGGCTGGCTACACCCTGGCCACCGACATCGCCGAATGGCTGGTGCGCCAGGGGGTGCCGTTCCGGTCCGCGCACGAGGCCGCCGGCGCAGCGGTGCGCGCCGCCGAGCAGCGGGCGGTCGGGCTCGACGAGCTGACCGACGACGAATTGGCCGCCATCAGCCCCGATCTCACGCCAGCGGTCCGTGAGGTCCTGACGATCGAGGGCTCGGTGTCCTCGCGCGATGCGCGGGGCGGCACCGCGCCGGTGCGGGTCGCCGAGCAGATCGAAACCGTCCTGGCCAGCGCCGATCGGCTCAAGAGCCGACTGGGCGGCGGCGGCTGAGATGCGGTTGTTTTCCCTGACGGCCGGGGACGTGCAGACTAGACTTCGGGCTCAAAGCGATCCGGTTGAACGCTACGGACCGGGTCCTCGTCACCAAGGGGTGGGAGAACAATGAGCGTCGTCGCGGGCGTCTTCGGTGCGTTACCTCCGCACCGATACTCCCAGCGCGAACTCACCGACTTCTTCGTCAGCATCCCGGAGTTCGAGGGCTACGAGGACATCGTCCGGCAGCTGCATATCAGCGCCAAAGTCAACAGCCGTCACCTGGTGCTGCCGGTGGAGCAATACCCCGCGCTGACCGACTTCGGCATGGCGAACCGGATCTTCACCGAGCACGCCGTGAAGCTGGGCTGCGAAGCGCTGTCCGGCGCGCTCGACGAGGCGGGTCTGCGGCCACGGGACGTCGACGTGCTCATCACCACCACCGTCACCGGCCTGACCGTGCCGTCCGTGGACGCCCGGATCGCCGCGCAGCTCGGCCTGCGCGACGACGTGCGACGGGTGCCGCTGTTCGGCCTCGGCTGCGTGGCCGGCGCCGCGGGAGTGGCCCGCGTGAACGACTACCTGCGCGGCGCACCGGACGCCGTGGCCGCCCTGCTCTCCGTCGAGCTGTGCTCGTTGACCTATCCCGGATACACGCCGTCGCTGGCCGGCATGGTCGGCAGCGCCCTGTTCGCCGACGGGGCCGGGGCGGTGGTGGCCGTCGGGGAGCGGCGCGCCGAACAACTGGCCGCCGGCGGCCCCACCATCGTGGACTCGCGCAGCCACCTGTACCCCGATTCGCTGCGCACCATGGGGTTCGACGTGGGCGCCACCGGCTTCGAGCTGGTGCTGTCCAAGGATGTCGCGGCCGTCGTCGAGCAGTACATCGAAGCCGACGTCACCCAGTTCCTGCAGGCGCACGGCCTGACCACGGCGGACATCGGCGCCTTCGTGAGTCACCCCGGCGGCCCGAAGGTCATCGAGGCGATCAACGCGGCGCTCAGCCTCCCGCCCGAGGCCCTCGAACTCACCTGGCGTTCACTCGGCGAGATCGGCAACCTCTCGTCGGCGTCGGTGCTGCATGTGCTGCGCGACACCATGGCCAAACCGCCGCCGAGTGGAAGCCCCGGTCTGATGCTCGCGATGGGTCCAGGATTCTGTTCCGAACTGGTGTTGTTGCGTTGGCACTGATCGCGCCGGCGCGCTCCCGTTCCCACGGTAAGGCGTCGGCTTTTTGGGCTTGAATTTGCGGAGGTATCGCTGTGAGTGACACGAGAGGCCGCCTTCGATGAACGGCAACACCGAAGAGCTGATCAAGGCTCTTCGCCAGTCGCTGAAAGACAACGAGCGGCTCAAGCGCGAGAACCGCGAGTACCTGGCCGCCGCGACCGAACCGGTAGCGGTGGTCGGCATGGCCTGCCGATATCCGGGCGGCGTGAATTCGCCAGAGGCTTTGTGGCAGATGGTGGTTGAGGGCCGAGATGTCGTCTCGGAGTTCCCCGCGGACCGCGGCTGGAACCTGACCGGTCTGTTCGATGCGGATCCCGACGCCGTGGGCAAGTCCTACGCGCGGTGCGGCGGGTTCCTCTCGGATGTCGGCGATTTCGATGCCGCGTTCTTCGGGATCGCCCCCAGCGAGGCGCTGGCCATGGACCCGCAACAGCGTCTGCTGCTCGAGGTGTCCTGGGAGGCGTTGGAGCGGGCCGGGATTGACCCCGCCACCCTGCGCGGCTCGGCGACCGGTGTGTTCGCCGGGATATTCCACGGCTCCTACGGGGGGCAGGGGCGGGTGCCGGGACACCTTGAGCGATACGGCCTGCGCGGTTCGACGCTCAGTGTCGCCTCGGGCCGGGTGGCCTATTCGCTGGGGTTCGAAGGCCCGGCCGTCTCGGTGGACACCGCGTGTTCGTCGTCGCTGGTGGCCCTGCACCTGGCGGCGCAGTCGTTGCGTTCCGGCGAGTGCGACCTCGCGCTGGCGGGCGGCGTGACCGTGATGGCAACGCCGGCGATGTTCATCGAGTTCAGCCGGCAGCGCGCGCTGGCCGCCGACGGACGGTGCAAGGCGTACGCGGGTGCCGCCGACGGCACCGGGTTCTCCGAAGGCGTCGGAGTGCTGGTGCTGGAAAGGCTGGCCGATGCCCGGCGGCACGGGCATCCGGTGCTCGCCGTGGTGCGCGGATCCGCGGTGAATCAGGACGGCGCTTCCAACGGCCTGGCGACGCCCAACGGGCCGTCGCAGCAACGGGTGATCCGGGCGGCGCTGGCCAGTGCGCGGCTGGGCACGGCCGATGTCGATCTTGTCGAGGGTCACGGCACCGGCACGATGCTCGGGGATCCCATTGAGGCGCAAGCGGTTCTGGCGACCTACGGGCAGGATCGCCCGGCGGATCAGCCGCTGTGGCTGGGTTCGATCAAGTCGAACATGGGTCACACCTCGGCCGCCGCGGGTGCCGGCGGAGTGATCAAGATGGTGCAGGCGGTCCGCCACGGGGTGATGCCCAAAACGTTGCACGTGGATGAGCCGACGCCGCATGTGGATTGGAGCGCGGGGGCTGTGTCGCTGCTGACCGAGCAGCGGCCCTGGCCGACGGTGGACCGGCCGCGCCGCGCCGGAGTCTCGTCCTTCGGCATCAGCGGCACCAACGCGCACGTCATCGTGGAGCAATACGTCGCGGAGCCAGAAACCGCCACCCGCCCAGGCGATGACGTGGTGGTGCCGTGGGTACTCTCGGCCCGCTCGGGCGAGGCGCTGGCGAACCAGGCGGCGCGGCTGCTGTCCCGGGTGAAGGCCGATCCCGGTGTGCGGGTGCTGGATGTGGGCTGGTCGCTGGTCGCGACGCGGTCGCGCTTCGAGCACCGCGCGGTGATCGTGGGTGCCGACGGCGCGCAATTGCTGCGTGGGCTGACGGCGCTGGCGGCCGGTGAGCAGGCTGCGGGCCTGGTGGTGGGCCGCGCGCAGCCGGCAGGCAAGACGGTGTTCGTGTTCCCCGGGCAGGGTTCGCAATGGGCCGGCATGGGTGCGGAATTGCTAGACAGCTCACCGGTGTTCGCCGAGCACCTGCAACGCTGCGATACGGCTCTCGCCGAATACGTCGATTGGTCTCTGATCGACGTGATCCGCGGCGTCCCCGGCGCACCCGGGTTGGACCGGGTGGACGTGGTGCAGCCGGCGCTGTGGGCGGTGATGGTGTCGCTGGCCGAATTGTGGCGCTCGGTGGGCGTGACGCCCGATGCGGTGATCGGCCATTCGCAGGGCGAAATCGCGGCGGCCTATGTCGCCGGGGCGCTGTCGCTACAGGACGCCGCCCGGGTGGTCGCGCTGCGCAGCCGGCTGCTGGTGCAGTTGTCGGGCCGGGGCGGCATGGTCTCGCTGGCGTGCAGCCTGCCGCGCGCCGAGCAGCTGATCGCCGCCTGGGGCGAACGACTGAACATCGCCACCGTCAACGGCGTTGCGGCGGTGGTGGTTTCCGGCGAGGTGGATGCTCTGGCCGAACTGATGCAGCGGTGTGAAACCGACAACGTCCGGGCCCGCAAGATCGACGTCGACTACGCGTCGCATTCGGCACAGGTGGACGCGATCCGCAATTCCCTGGCCGACGCGCTGCTCGGCCTCGCGCCGCGGTCGTCGGCGGTCGCCTTCTTCTCCACGGTCACCGGTGAGCTGATGGACACCGCGGGGCTCAACGCCGACTACTGGTTCCAAAGCATCCGCCACACCGTGCAATTCGAAAAGGCGGTACGCAGCGCGTGCGACGCCGGCTACCAGGCGTTCATCGAATCCAGCCCACATCCCGTGCTCATGGCCGCCATCGAAGAAACCATGCCCGACAGCGAGCGGGCGTGCGTCATCCCGTCGCTGGGCCGCGAGGACGGCGGCCTCGACCGGTTCTGGCTCTCGGTCGCCCAGGCCCACGTCGCGGGTGTGGCCGTGGACTGGCGCGCCGCGATGGCCGGCCTCGGTGGCCGGGCCGTCGACCTGCCGACGTACGGGTTTGTCCGGCAACGCTTTTGGCTACCGGGCGGGTCGACGGGCTCGCAAGACGTCGCCACGCTGGGCCTGGCCCCGGCCGAGCACGGGTTGCTCGGTGCGGTGGTGCCGCGGCCCGATTCCGGCGGCGTCGTGCTGACCGGCCGGTTGTCGACGGCGGCCCACCCGTGGCTGGCCGATCACGCGGTGGGCGAGACGGTGCTGTTCCCCGGGGCCGGATTCGTCGAGTTGGCCATCCGGGCCGGCGACGAGGTCGGCTGTGGGGTACTCGACGAGCTGACCTTGTCGGCCCCGTTGCTGCTGCCCCCGGCCGGGGGCGTGCAGGTGCAGCTGGTGGTGGGCGCGCCCGACGAGTCGGGGTCGCGGCGGTTGTCGGTGTATTCCGCCGGCGCCGAACCGGATTCGGAGTGGGTGTTGCACGCCGAGGGGCTGTTGCGGCCGGGCACCGTCACGCCGGGCGCGGACTTCTCGATCTGGCCGCCCGCGGGGGCGAACGCGGTGGACATCACCGGCGCCTACGCCCGGCTGGCGCAGCGGGGCTACCACTACGGCGGCGCCTTCCGGGGTCTGCGGGCCATGTGGCAGCGCGGGGACGAGCTGTTCGCCGAGATCGCCGTCCCCGACGACGCCGGAAACCTGGACGGCGGCTTCGGAGTACATCCCGTGCTCCTGGATGCCGCGTTGCACGCGATCGGCGTCGCCGCCGAGCAGGACCAGACCGTGTTGCCGTTCTCGTGGCAGGGTGTGTCGCTGCACGCCTCGGGTGCGTCGCGGGCGCGGGTCCGGATCGCGCCGGCGGGCGCCGGGTCGGTGTCGGTGGAACTGGCTGACGGAGCCGGACTTCCGGTGCTCTCGGTGCGATCGTTGGCCATGCGCCCGGTCTCGGCCGAGCAGTTGACGGCGGCTCCCGCGCAGCGCTCCGAGGGATTGCTCGACGTGACGTGGTCGCCGATCGCACTGGGCGCCGGCGAGGGGAGCGCCGAGGCCACGCTGTGGGAGCTGGGTGATCATGGCGGCGACGTGGTGAAGGCGGTGCATGCCGCGGCCGCCGAGATTCTCGCGGCGCTGCAATCGTGGCTGCGCGACGAAAACGCCGGGGTCCTGGCGGTGCAGACCCGCGGGGCCGTCGCCCTTGCCGGCGAAGACGTTTCGGACCTGGCCGGCGCGGCGGTGTGGGGCCTGGTGCGATCGGCGCAGGCCGAGCACCCCGGCCGGATGGTGCTGATCGACTCCGATGGCTCCGCCGACGCCGCCGCGGTGATCGCCTGCGGCGAGCCGCAAGTGGTGGTTCGCCAGGGCGTGGCGTATGCGGCGCGGCTGCGGCCGGTGCGGATGGACTCCGCCGTCGGGTTGCCCTCCGCCGGTTGGCGGTTGGATGCCGGTGGTGCGGGCACGCTGCAGGACCTGGTCGTGAGTCCTTGCCCGCGCACCGAATTGACCGGCGGGCAGGTGCGGGTGTCGGTGGCCGCGGTAGGCGTCAACTTCCGCGATGTCCTGGTGGCCCTGGGGATGTATCCCGGCGGCGGCCGGCTCGGCGCCGAGGGCTCCGGCGTGGTCGTCGAGGTGGGACCCGACGTGACCGGCCTGGCCGTCGGTGACACGGTGATGGGACTGCTCGGGGTCGTCGGTTCCGAGGCCGTGGTGGATCACCGGCTTGTGACACCGGTGCCGCCGGGCATGCCGCTGGTGGCGGCCGCGGGTGTGCCGGTGGTGTTCCTGACGGCGCTGTACGGGCTGTCGGTCTTGGCCGGGCTGCGCGCCGGCGAGCGGGTCTTGGTGCACACCGCCACCGGCGGGGTGGGCATGGCCGCGGTGCAGCTGGCCAGGTACTGGGGCGCCGAGGTGTTCGTCACCGCCAGCCGTGGTAAGTGGGACACCTTGCGCGCGATGGGATTCGACGACGATCACATCGGCGATTCGCGCACGACGGAGTTCGAGGCGAAATTCGCGAGGCTTGTGGCGGCAGGCGGCGGTGCCGGGTTCGACGTCGTGCTCAACTCGCTGGCCGGTGAGTTCACCGACGCGTCGTTGCGGCTGCTGGCTCCCGGCGGGCGGTTCATCGAGATGGGCAAGACCGACGTGCGCGATCCGCAGGACATCGCCGACGAGTATCGGGGCGCGGTGTATCGGTCATTCGACCTGCTGGAGGCCGGCCCCGACCGCACCGCGGCCATGCTGGCCGAGATCGTGGGGCTGCTGGCCAAAGGAGTGTTGAAACCGTTGCCGCTGAAGACGTTTGATGTCCGCTGCGCCTCGGCGGCCTATCGGTACGTCAGCCAGGCGCGCCACATCGGCAAGGTCGCGCTCACCGTCCCGTCGGGCCCAGGCGAAGTGCTCAGCGGCTGCGGCGGGGGCCTGGCGGGCGCCAGCGTGGTGATCACCGGTGGTACCGGCATGGCCGGTTCGGCACTGGCCCGACACCTCGTCGACCGTTACCGGGTGGCGCACGTGGTGCTGGTGAGCCGGACCGGCGCCCGGTCCGCCGGGGTCGCCGATCTGGTGGCCGGGCTGCAGGAGGCCGGTGCGCAGGTGTCGGTGGTGGCCTGCGATGTCGCCGATCCCGAAGCGGCATCGGCGATGCTGGCCCAGATACCGGCGCAGTACCCGCTGCGCGGAATCGTTCACGCCGCGGGCATTCTCGACGACGGGCTGATCTCGTCGCTGACCCCGGATCGGGTGGACGCGGTCCTGCGCGCCAAGGTGGACGGTGCATGGAACCTGCACGAGCTCACCCGGCACCTGGATCTCTCGGCGTTCGTGGTGTTTTCGTCGATGGCCGGGATCGTGGGAACCCCGGGTCAGGCCAACTACGCGGCCGCCAACAGTTTCCTCGACGGGCTGGCCGCCTATCGGCGCGCCCACGCGCTTGCCGGCCTGTCGCTGGCCTGGGGCCTGTGGGAGCAGGCCTCGGCGATGACGGCACACCTCGGGGATCGCGACAAGGCCCGGATGAGCAGGATCGGGCTGGCGCCGTTGTCCACCGCCCAGGCGCTGGCGGCGTTCGACGCCGCGATGCTGGTCGACGCCCCGGTGCTGGTGGCCGCCCGGGTGGACCGGGCCGCCCTGTCCGACAACATCGCCGCGCTGCCCCCGCTGCTCCGGGAGCTCGTCGCCGGCCCGACCCGGCGCGTCATCGACGACACGGACGTCGCCGTCTCGACGACCGGGCTGTCGGCGCGCCTGCACGGGCTGACCGCCGAGGCGCGACAGCGCGAGCTGGTCGACCTGGTGTGCGGCAACGCGGCGATGGTGCTGGGCGTGCCCAACCCGGCGGACATCGACGCCGGCCGCGCCTTCCAGGAACTCGGGTTCGATTCGCTGACCGCGGTCGAACTGCGTAACCGGCTCAAAAACGCCACGGGCCTTACCCTTTCGCCGACGCTGATATTCGACTACCCGACACCCACCGTGCTGGCCGCGCACCTGGACACCCAACTGGCCGGCACCGCCGGTGCCGAGGGCCAGCCGAACCTGATGGGTCGCTTCAACGACATCACCCGCGAACTACAGGCGCTGCTCGGCGCGCCCACCTGGAATGCCGACGACAAATCGATGCTGCGGGCCCGCATTCACAACCTGCTCGCCGCGCTCCCGCCGGGCGAACTCTCCGATGCCGAACATCTCGACGATGACCTCGACGCCGCCACCGAAAGCCAACTCTTTGCGATCCTCGATGAAGAACTCGGCCGCTGACACCCCGCAAGGAGCAACGATGCCGGGCACCACGCAACACGTCGACTACCTGAAACGCCTCACGGCGGATCTCAGGCGGACCCGGCGGCGTGTGGCGGAACTGGAGGGCCAACTCTCCGAGACCGTCGCCGTGGTGGGCATGGCGTGTCGCTATGCCGGTGGCGTCGAATCGCCAGAAGACCTGTGGCAACTCGTGATCGACGGCCGCGACACGGTGTCGGACTTCCCGGCCGACCGCGGCTGGGACGTCGAGGGGTTGTACGACCCCGACCCCGATGCCAAGGGAAAGATGTACACCCGGCAGGGCAGCTTCCTGCAGGATGCGGGTGACTTCGACGCCGGATTCTTCGGCATCGGGCCCAGCGAGGCGCTGGCCATGGACCCCCAGCAACGAATGATGCTGGAGATCTGCTGGGAAGCGTTGGAGCGGGCCGGCATTGACCCCTTCGCGCTACGCGGCTCGGCGACCGGCGTGTTCGCCGGGGTGATCCACGCCGGCTATGGCGGCGAGGTGAAGGGCGAGCTCGAGGGCTACGGACTGACCGGCTCGACGCTGAGCGTGACCTCGGGCCGGGTGTCCTATGTGCTGGGCCTGGAAGGCCCGGCGGTGTCGGTGGATACCGCGTGTTCGTCGTCGTTGGTCTCCATGCACCTGGCCGCGCAGTCGCTGCGGTCCGGCGAATGCGATCTGGCGCTGGCCGGCGGGGTCACCGTGATGGCCACCCCCGCCGCCTTCGTCGAGTTCAGCCGTCAGCGCGCGCTGGCCCCCGATGGTCGCTGCAAGGTGTATGCCGGTGCGGCGGACGGGACTTCGTGGTCGGAGGGCGCGGGCGTCCTGGTGCTGGAGCGGCTGGCCGATGCGCGGCGCCTGGGGCATCCCGTGCTGGCGGTGCTGCGCGGCACGGCGGTCAATCAGGACGGCGCGTCGAACGGGTTGACCGCGCCCAATGGGCCGTCGCAGCAGCGGGTGATCCGGGCGGCGCTGGCGAACGCCGGGCTGACGGCCGCCGACGTCGATGTCGTGGAGGGCCATGGGACGGGGACGGTGCTCGGGGACCCTATCGAGGCCCAGGCCCTGCTGGCGACCTACGGTCAGGATCGCCCGGCGGACCGGCCGCTGTGGTTGGGGTCCATCAAATCCAACATCGGGCACACCTCGGCCGCGGCGGGGGTGGCCGGGGTGATCAAGATGGTGCAAGCGATCCGGCACGGGGTGATGCCCAAGACCCTGCACGTGGATATCCCGTCGCCGCACGTGGATTGGTCGGCCGGTGCGGTGTCGCTGTTGACCGAGCCGCAGCCGTGGCCGGATCACGGCGGGATACGGCGGGCGGGTGTCTCGTCGTTCGGGATCAGCGGCACCAACGCGCACGTGATCGTCGAGCAGGCCCCCGCGCAACTCGACGGCGGAGCCGAACCGGTTGCGGGGCCGTCGAGCCCGGTGATCCCGTGGGTGATCTCGGCCCGGTCGCCCGAGGCGTTGGCCGGTCAGGCCCAGCGGCTGCGGGACCGGCTGAGCGCCGACGCGGGTGTGCGGGCGGTGGACGTGGGGTGGTCGCTGGCGACCACCCGGGCGGCCTTCGAGCACCGCGCGGTGCTGGTCGGCGCGGATCGTACGGCCTTGACGGCGGGGTTGGCGGCGCTGGCGTCCGAGCGGCCGGACCCGGGCGTGCTGGTCGGCCGGACCCGGTCGGTGGGCAAGCGGGTGTTCGTCTTTCCCGGCCAGGGCTCGCAGTCGCTCGGGATGGGCGCCGAGCTCTACGAGCGGTTTCCCGTGTTCGCCCAGGCTTTCGACGAGGCGGTCGCGGCGGTGGACGCTCACGCTCGGCTGCCGCTGCGCGAGGTGATGTGGGGTACCGACCCGGAGTTGTTGCAGAGCACGGAGTTCGCCCAGCCGGCGTTGTTCGTCGTAGAGATCGCGCTGGCCGCGTTGTGGCAATCCTTCGGTGTGACACCGGATGTGGTGATCGGTCATTCGGTGGGCGAGATCGCCGCCGCCTTCGTGGCCGGCGCGCTGTCGATGCCCGACGCGGCGCGGCTGGTGGCGGCGCGCGGCCGGCTGATGGCCGGGCTGGCGGCCGGCGGGGTGATGGTCGCGGTGAGCGCGACCGAGGCCGAGGTGGCCCCCTTGCTGAACGGAGCTGTGAGCATCGCGGCGGTCAACGGCCCGCAATCGCTGGTGCTCTCCGGCGAGCGGGCCGCGGTGGGGGCGGTCGCGGACCGGCTGGTCGCCGGCGGCGCGAGGGTGCACCGGCTGGCTGTCTCACACGCGTTTCACTCGCCGTTGATGGAGCCGATGATGGGGGAGTTCGCGTCGGTGGCCGCCGAGGTTTCGGCGGGTCAGCCGCGGATCGCCCTGGTGTCCAATCTGACCGGGCAACTGGCCGGTCCCGACTATGGGTCCGTCGAGTACTGGGTCGACCATGTGCGCAAGCCGGTGCGATTCGTCGACGGTGTGCAGCTGGCCGAATCGTTGGGTGCCGGTGTGTTCCTGGAGGTGGGTCCGGGCGCGGCGTTGACGTCCGCGGTGGAGCAATCTCTGACGACCGACCGGGCGACCTCGGTGGTGACCATTGCCAAGGGCCGCCCCGAAGTGGACGCGCTGCTGCGGGCGGCGGGGCAGCTGTTCACGGCCGGTGCCGACGTGCGGTGGGCCGCTGCGTTCACCGACGCCCGCCGCGTCGAGTTGCCCACGTATGCCTTTGTGCGGCGCCGGTTTTGGCTGTCCAGCGATTCGGTGGGTTCGGCCAACATCACCAGCCTGGGTCTGGCCGAGGCCGAGCACGCGCTGCTGGGCGCGGTGGTGGACCGGCCGGATTCCGGCGGTGTGGTGTTGACGGGCCGGCTTTCGGTTGCGGCCCAGCCATGGCTGGCCGACCACGCGGTGGCCGGCACGGTGCTGTTTCCGGGAGCCGGCTTCGTGGAGTTGGCGTTGCGGGCCGGCGACGAGGTCGGCTGCTCGGTGATCGAGGAGTTGACGCTGTCGGCGCCGCTGGTGGTCCCGCCCGCCGGGGTGGTGCACGTTCAGGTCGTGGTGGCCGCGGCCGGCGACGCGGGAACACGCCCGGTCGCGGTGTATTCGCGCGCCGCCCAATCAGATTGGGTGCTGCACGCCGAGGGCGTGTTGAGCGACGGTGCGCCCGCACCGGCCATCGACCTGTCGGTGTGGCCGCCGCTGGGTGCGGACGCGGTGGACGTGACCGGCGCGTACGACGACCTGGCGGGACGCGGCTACGGGTACGGGCCGTCCTTTCGGGGGCTTCGGGCCGTATGGCTACGGGGTAACGAGACTTTCGCCGAAGTGGAGCTTCCACAACAGGCTGGGGTGTCGACCGGTGGGTTCGGCATCCATCCGGTGATCCTGGATGCGGCGCTGCATGCGCTCGGCGTGGCCGACGAGCGGATCGAGACCGTCTTGCCGTTCTCGTGGCAAGGAGTGAGCCTGAACGCTGCCGGCGCGTCGCGGGTCCGGGTACGGCTGGCACCGGTCGGCGTCGGCGCCGTCTCGGTCGAACTCGCCGACTCCTCCGGGCTGCCCGTCCTGTCGGTGCGCGAGCTGGTGACGCGCGCCGTGTCGGCCGATCAGCTGACCTCGGCCGTGGCGGCCCGCTCCGGTAGCGGTGAGCTGCTCGACGTGGTGTGGTCACCGGTCTCGTTGCCCGGCAACGACGTTGGCGACGACGTCACGGTCTGGGAGTCGCCGCCCACCGACTCGGGCGCGGTCACCTCGGTCTACCGGGCCATCCACGAGGCCCTGGGTGTGCTGCAATCCTGGCTGACGGGCGAGGCGGCCGGGGTCCTGGTGGTGTTGACCCGCGGGGCGGTGGGGCTGGCGGGCGAGGACGTCGCGGACCTGGCCGGCGCCGCGGTGTGGGGGCTGACGCGCTCGGCGCAGGCCGAGCACCCCGGACGCGTGGTGCTGGTCGATACCGACGGAACGCTCGATGTCGCAACGGTGATCGGCTGTGGCGAGCCGCAATTGGTGGTGCGCGACGGCGTGGCCTACAGCGCCCGCCTGAAACCGGCCGACGAGCGACCGCTGCTGCGGCTGCCCGACCCGCCGTCGGTGTGGCGGCTGGCCGCCGGCGATGCCGGGACGCTCGAGGAATTGGCGGTGCAGGAGTACCCGCCGGCGGCGCTGGAGGCCGGTCAGGTGCGGGTGAGCGTCGCCGCCGCCGGGGTGAACTTCCGCGATGTGTTGGTGGCGCTGGGCATGTATCCGGGTGCCGCGCAGCTGGGCGCCGAGGGCGCGGGCATCGTCACCGAACTCGGCGCCGGCGTGACGGATGTGGCCGTCGGGGACGCGGTGATGGGGATCTTCGGCCTCGCCGGCTCCGAGGCCACCGTCGATCGCCGGTTGGTGACCCGGGTGCCGCGGGGGTGGTCGATGGCGCAGGCCGCGGCGGTGCCGGTGGTGTTCTTGACGGCCTATTACGGGCTGTCGGTGCTGGCCGGCCTGCGCGCCGGGCAGCGCGTGCTGGTGCATGCCGCCACCGGCGGTGTGGGCATGGCCGCGGTACAGCTGGCGCGGCATTGGGGTGCGGAGGTGTTCGCGACCGCCAGCCGCGGCAAGTGGGACACCCTGCGCGCCATGGGATTCGACGATGCGCACATCGCGGATTCCCGCACCCTGGATTTCGAGCGCAAATTCGCCGGCGGCATGGACGTGGTGCTCAATTCCCTGGCGGGCGAGTTCAACGACGCGTCCCTACGGCTGCTGGGGCCCGGCGGCCGCTTCATCGAGATGGGCAAGACCGATCTGCGTGACCCGGATGCCGTCGCGGCGGCCCATCGCGGGGTGACGTACCGCGCGTTCGACCTGATGGAGGCCGGCCCCGACCGCATCGCCGAAATGTTGGCGGAATTGATGGAGCTTTTCGCCGGAGGTGTCCTTACGCCGTTGCCGGTCAAGGCATTCGACGCCCGCGGCGCCGCCGACGCCTATCGGTTTGTCAGCCAGGCCCGCCACATCGGCAAGGTCGTGCTCACCCTGCCGGACGGGCCCGCCGGGCTGGCCGGCGGCACCGCGCTGATCACCGGCGGCACCGGCATGGCGGGCTCGGCGGTGGCGCGCCACCTCGTCGAGCGACACCGGGTGCCGCACGTGCTGCTGGTCAGCCGCAGCGGTGAACGCGCCGACGGCATGGCCGAGCTGGTCGCCGAACTGCGCGAAAAGGGCGCCTCGGTGTCCGTGGCGGCCTGCGATGTGGGCGACCGGGATGCCGTCGCGGCGTTGCTGACCCGAGTGCCCGCGCAGTACCCGTTGCGCTCGGTGTTCCACGCGGCGGGCGTGCTCGACGACGCGGTGATCGCCTCCCTGACGCCCGAGCGCATCGACACGGTGTTACGAGCCAAGGTGGACGGAGCCTGGAATCTGCACGAGCTGACCAAGGGGCTGAATCTATCGGCGTTCGTGGCGTTTTCGTCGATGGCGGGCATCGTGGGTGCGCCGGGCCAGGGTAACTATGCGGCGGCCAACAGCTTCCTCGACGCGCTGGCGGCGAACCGCCGAGCTGATGGGTTGCCGGGATTGTCGGTGGCGTGGGGGATGTGGGAAGAGACCTCCACCATGACCCAGCACCTCGGCGAGCGTGACAAGGCCAGGATGAGCCGGGCCGGGCTGAGCGCGTTGTCCACTCGGCAGGCGCTCGAGCTGTTGGATAGGGCTTTGCTGGCCGAACACCCGATGGTGGTGGGCACCCGGCTGGACCGGGCAGCGCTGGCGCACCACAGTGACACGTTGCCGCCGCTGCTGAGCCAGCTGGCCACCCGCCCGGCCCGCCGGGTCCTGGAGCACACCGACACGGTGTCCCTGACGGGCCTGCGGGCGCGGCTGGAGGGCATGACCCCCGACCAGCGGCACAGCGAATTGGTGGATTTGGTCTGCAGCAACGCGGCCACGGTACTGGGCCACAGCTCAGCGGACGTGAACGTCGACGACGCGTTCGGCGACCTCGGGTTCGATTCGCTGACCGCCGTCGAACTGCGCAACCGGCTGAAAATTGCGACCGGGCTTACCCTTTCGCCTACGCTGATCTTCGACCAGCCGACGCCGGGCGCGCTTGCCGAACACCTCGGCACCCAGCTGGCCGGCAGCGCTCCCGGCGCCTCGGTGATCGGGGCCGCCGCGGCACCCGATCGCATGGCCCGCTTCAACGACATCGCGCGGGAGCTGCAGGCGCTGCTCAACCAGCCCGATCTGAGCCCCGACGACAAGGCCCAGCTCATCACCCGCCTGGAAGGGCTGTTGACCACGGCGACCGGCCCGGCGCCGGCCCCGCTGCTGGAACACCCCGAGGACGCGTTCGACGACGACATCTCCACCGCCAGCGAGAGCCAGCTGTTCGCGATTCTCGACGACGAAGTCGGCCCCTGACGTTGCCCGCGACAGACGTAGCGATCATCGGGCTGGCATGCAGGTTCCCGACCGCGGCCGGGCCCGGCTCGTTCTGGCGCCTGATCCGCGACGGGCGTGAGGCCACCCGGTTCACCGGGGACGCGGGCCAATTCGACGCCGACTTCTTCAACCTGTCGCCGCGCGAGGCGTGCGCGATGGATCCGCGGCAACGCCTGGCCCTGGAGCTCACCTGGGAATTGCTCGAAGACGCCTTCGTGGTACCGGAAACGCTGCGGGGAGAACCGGTTTCGGTGTTTCTCGGTGCGATGACGGATGACTATGCCGCACTGACGTTGCGCGACCTCGCCGACAATCTGGACCACCACACCTTCACCGGGATCAGCCGGGCGATGATCGCCAACCGCATCTCGTACGCCTTCGGGTTGAGCGGGCCGAGCATGACCGTCGATTCCGGGCAGTCGTCTTCTCTGGTGGCGGTGCACCTCGGCTGCGAAAGCGTGGCCACCGGCCAATCCGCGCTGGCCATCGCGGGCGGGGTCCACCTCAACCTGGCCGACGAATTCGGGATGCTGGAACGGGAATTCGGCGCGGTGTCGGTGTCGGGTCACACGTATGCGTTCGACCGGCGGGCCGACGGCTACGTGCGCGGTGAGGGCGGCGGGCTGGTGCTGCTGAAGCCCTTGGCGTCGGCGCTACACGACGGTGACCGCATCCACGCGGTCATTCGCGGCGGCGCCGTCGGCAACGCCGGGCACAGCGCGACCGCCCAGACCGTGCCATCGGCGCGCGGCGAAGCGGACGTGATCCGGCGCGCGCTCACCGACGCCGGCCTGCAGGGCGGCGACATCGACTACATCGAGGCGCACGGCACCGGGACCAAGGTCGGTGACGCGATCGAAGCCGAGGCGCTGGGGGAGATTTTCGCCGAGCGCGCCCACGATCCGGTGCGGGTGGGATCGGTGAAGACCAACATCGGCCACGCCGGCAGCGCCGCGGGAATCGCGGGCCTGCTCAAGGCCGTGCTGGCGATTGAAAATGCCGCGATCCCGCCCAGCCTCAATTACGCCGATCCCGAGACCGAGCTCAATCACCTTGGGCTACAGGTCAACACCACGCTGACACCGTGGCCGCCGGTAGATCGCCCGCGCCGGGCCGGGGTGTCCTCGTTCGGCATGGGCGGCACCAACGCGCACCTCATCGTCGAGCAGTTCGAGCGGCACCCCGCCCAGCCGGAGACACGGCCCGCGGACGCGCAGCAGGTACTGCCGTGGGTGGTTTCGGGCCGCTCCGAACAGGCGCTGGCCAACCAGGCCCAGCGGTTGTCGGCCTATGTGGCCGACCGGGCCGATCTGAGCCCCCTCGACATCGCCTGGTCATTGGTCAGTACCCGGACGGTCTTCGAGCACCGCGCGGTGGTGGTGGGCGGCGATCGCGGCGCGCTGGCAACGGGTTTGGCGTCCCTCGCGGCGGGGCAGCCCCGGCCGGGCGTGGCGGTGGGCCGGGCCAGGCCGTTGGGTTCGTTGGGCAAGACGGTCTTCGTGTTCCCGGGCCAGGGGTCGCAGTGGTTGGGGATGGGGCGACAACTGTATGAGCGGTTCGACGTGTTCGCTCGCGCCTTCGACGAGGCCGCCTCGGCCGTCGACGCTCATCTTCGGGCGCCGCTGCGTGAGGTGATCTGGGGCACCGACCCGGAGTTGTTGCGTAACACCGAGTTCGCCCAACCGGCGTTGTTCGTGATCGGCATCGCGCTGACGGCGTTGTGGCAATCTTTCGGCGTGACACCGGATGTGGCGATGGGGCACTCGGTCGGTGAGATCACCGCGGCGTGCGTGGCCGGGGTGCTGACGCTCGCGGATGCGTCGCGCGTGGTGGCGGCACGGGGACGGTTGATGGCGAGGCTGCCGGCCGGCGGGGTGATGGTGGCGGTCGGCGCAGCAGAGGCCGAGGTGGCCGGGTTGCTCGGCGACGAGGTGAGCATCGCGGCGGTCAACGGCCCCGACGCGGTAGTGCTTTCGGGCGAACAGGCGCCAGTGGACGCGCTGGCGGACCGCCTGGCCCGGGAGGGCCGGCGCGTGCACCGGCTGGCGGTGTCGCACGCGTTCCATTCTCCGTTGATGCAGCCGATGGAGGCGGAATTTTTCGCGGCGGTGGCCGGCATCGAGGCGGGGGAACCGCGAATCACGTTGGTGTCCAACGTGACCGGGCGGCTGGCGGGCGCCGGCTACGGGTCGCCGCAGTACTGGGTGGAGCACGTCGGCCGGCCGGTCCGCTTCTTCGAGGGGGTGCGCGCCGCCGAGGCGGCCGGCGCCGGGATCTTCGTGGAACTGGGTCCGGGTGCGGCCTTGACGGCGGCGGTCGACCAATCGCTGAGCGCCGAGCGGGCGGTCTCGGTGCCCAGCATGGCCAGGGATCGGCCCGAGACGGAATCGCTGGTCGGCGCGGTCGGCCAATTGTTCACCCTCGGCCTCGACCCGAACTGGGCGGGCGTGTTCGCCGGGCTGAACGCGCGACGCGTCGAGTTGCCGACGTATGGCTTTGCGCGGCAGAGTTTTTGGCTGGGCGGCGAAGGCGCCGGCGCGACGGGGGCTCCGCCCGCGACGGCTCCCCGAACGCCCGACCTGGCACACCGGCTGCTCGGGCTGGAGCCCGACGACCAGCACCGGGTGCTGGTCGAACTGGTCTGCGAGCACGCGGCGGCGGTGTCGGGCCATTCGGGCGGCCACGCCATCGACCCCGACCGCGCGTTCGGCGACCTCGGCTTCGACTCGATGATCGGGGTCGAACTGCGCAACCGTCTCACCAGCCATACCGGCCTGGCTTTGTCGCGAACGCTGATCTTCGATTACCCGACGCCGTCCGCGCTGGCCGATCATCTTCGCCGGCAACTACTCCATGGCGAGCCGGCGGAATCGGACGAGGAAATGATTTGGTCGGCACTGCGCAAGATTCCGGTCCGCGAGCTTCGGAGAACGGGATTGCTCGAGAAACTTCTATTGCTCGCCGGCACTCCGGAAACACCCGTCGCCGACGCAACTGCCGGCCCCGACGACATCGATGCGTTGAGCCCCGATGCGTTGATCGCGATGGCGCTCAGCTCGGCGGATGAGGAAGACACCGAATGATGAATTCCCCGCTGGCGGATATGATTACGCGGACGCACAGCAGCACTAATAAGGCATGTGTTGAATATGCCAAACTTTTGCACCACCAAACGGAACGGCTTAAACTTCCCGCATTAGGGGGATTGTTCACGCTGGTTGGCAATCAAGAAGGTAGAGCATGAGCGTCATCGCGGGTGTTTTCGGCGCGTTGCCGCCCCATCGGTATAGCCAACGCGAAATCACCGACCAGCTCGTCGAGTTCCCGACGCTCAAGGAGCACGAAGAGATCGTCCGGCGGCTGCACGCCGCGGCCAAAGTCAACAGCCGCCACTTCGTGCTGCCGCTGGAGCGCTACCACGAGCTCACCGACTTCAGCGCGACCAATGAGATCTTCATCGACAAGGCTCTGGAGCTGGGCTGCGAGGCGCTGCTGGGCGCGCTCGACGAGGCCGGGCTGCAACCCCAAGACATCGACATGATCGCCACCACGACGGTCACCGGCATCGCGGTCCCGTCCCTCGACGCCCGGCTCGTCGGCCTCCTCGGCCTGCGGCCCGACGTGCGCCGGCTCCCGATGTTCGGGCTGGGTTGCGCGGCCGGGGCCGGGGGCGTCGGACGGCTGCACGATTACCTGCGGGGTGCGCCCGACGGCGTCGCCGCCCTGGTGTCGGTCGAGCTGTGTTCGCTCACCTTCCCGACGGTCAGGCCGACCGTGTCGGGACTGGTCGCCACGGCGATGTTCGGCGACGGCGCCGCGGCCGTGGTCGCCGTCGGCGACCGTCGCGCCGAGCAGCTGAATTCCGCCGGACCCGACATCCTGGATTCGCACAGCCGGCAGTACCCCGAATCGCTGCACATCATGGGCTGGAACGTCGGCTCGGACGGCATGCAGCTGGCCATGTCGCCGGAACTGACCAAGGTCATGGAACGCCACCTGGCCGGCGACGTGAACAGCTTCCTGGCCGCACACGGGCTGACCAAGGGCGACATCGGTGCCTGGATCACGCACCCCGGCGGCCCCAAGGTCATCAACACGATCGCCACCAGCCTCGAATTGCCGCCGGAGGCACAGGAATTGACCTGGCGCTCGCTCGAGGAAGTCGCCAACCTGTCGTCGGCGTCGGTGCTGCACATCCTGCGCGACACCATCGCCAAGCCGCCGCCCAGCGGCAGCCCCGGGCTGATGCTCGCGATGGGTCCCGGCTTCGGCTCCGAACTGGTACTACTGCGCTGGCACTGACCGGCTGACGGCGTCGCGAAAGCTGCTGCGCGCCAGCCTCATTCGAGCAGTTCGGACAGCTCCAGCCAGCGACTCTCCGTCGCAGCCACCTCGTCTTCGAGCGCACGCAACTCCTGGGTGAGCCGGGCGATGCCGACGTGGTCGGACTGGTCGTGCGCGGCGAGTTCGTTGTGTTTGTCCTCGATCCGCTCCGCCAGGCGCGCCAGCTGGCGATCGACGGAGGCCACCTCTTTTTCCGCGGCGCGGCGTTGCGCGCCGGACATCGCTTGGGGGGCGGCCTCGGACGGCCGCGACGATCCGGCGCTCGCCGCGCCGGTCCGCTGCTCGGCCAGCCGCAGATACTCGTCGACACCGCCGGGCAGATGCCGCAACCGGCCGTCGAGCACCGCGTACTGCTGATCGGTGACCCGCTCCAGCAGGTAGCGGTCGTGCGATACGACGATCAGCGTGCCCGCCCACGAGTCCAGCAGATCCTCCATCGCGGTCAGGGTGTCGGTGTCGACGTCGTTGGTCGGCTCGTCGAGCAGCAACACGTTGGGCTCACTCAACAGCGTGAGTAGCAGTTGCAGCCGCCGCCGCTCACCGCCGGAGAGGTCCTCGACGCGGGCGGACAGCTGGCCGCGCCCGCCCAACCCGAGCCGCTCCAGCAGCTGCGCCGGGGTGACCTCGCGGCCGTCAACCTGATAGCCGCCCTGCAGCCTGCCCAGCACATCGGCGATCCGGTCACCGCCGATTGCGGCCAGGGCATCGCCCTGCTGGTCGAGCACCGCCAGCCGCACGGTCTTGCCGCGCTTGACCCGTCCCGAGTCCGGGCTGATGGTGCCATCGATCAGCCCCAACAACGTCGACTTGCCGGCGCCGTTGGCCCCGACGATGCCGGTGCGCTCGCCGGGGGCGATCCGCCACTCGATGTCGCGCAGCACCGGACGGCCGCCGAACGAGACCGACACGTCGAGCAGGTCGACCACGTCCTTGCCCAGCCGCGCGGTGGCCAGCTTGGCCAGCTCGACGGTGTTACGCAGCGGCGGTACGTCGGCGATCAGCTGGTTGGCCGCCTCGATCCGGAACTTGGGCTTGGACGTCCGCGCCGGCGCCCCGCGGCGCAGCCAGGCCAGCTCCTTGCGCATCAGGTTCTGCCGCTTGGCCTCGGCGACGGCGGACATTCGGTCGCGTTCGACCCGTTGCAGGACGTAAGCCGCGTACCCGCCGTCGAACGGTTCGACGATCCCGTCGTGCACCTCCCACGTCGTGGTGGCGACCTCGTCGAGAAACCAGCGGTCGTGGGTCACCAGCAGCAGCCCGCCGGTGTTGCGCGCCCAGCGTTGCCGCAGGTGGCCGGCCAGCCAGGTGATGCCCTCGATGTCCAAATGGTTGGTGGGCTCGTCGAGTGCGATCACATCCCACTCGCCCACCAGCAACCTGGCCAGCTGCACCCGGCGGCGCTGGCCGCCGGACAGCGTGGCAACCGTTGCGTCCCAATCGATGTCGGAGACCAGCCCGGCGACCACGTCGCGGACCCGCGCGTCACCGGCCCATTGGTGTTCGGCCGCCTCGCCGACGAGCGTGTAGCCCACGCTGCGGTCCGGGTCCAGGGTGTCGGCCTGGCTCAGCGCGCCGACCCGCAGCCCGCTGCGCCGGGTGACCCGGCCGGAATCGGGCCGCTGCTGGCCGGTCAGCAGCCGCAGCAGGCTGGATTTGCCGTCGCCGTTTCGTCCGACGATGCCGATGCGGGCGCCGTCGTTGACCCCGAGCGTGATCGATCCGAAGACCACCTGAGTCGGATATTCGAGGTGTACGGCCTCAGCTCCCAGTAGGTGCGCCACCGGGCCGACCCTACTGTCGCCGCTAGCCCAGGGTCAGCAGAGCCTGGTCCACCTGGCTTTGGGTCTCCGACGACGCCTTGCTGGCCACGGCGTCCAGGAAGCGGCTGGCGACGTCGCGCAGTTTGAGGTTCGTCTCCTGGGAACGCCACACCAGGATGTCGAACGCGCGCTCGGCCGAGATGCCGTAGGCGGTCATCAGCACGCCCTTGGCCTGCTCGATGCGCGCCCGGGCCTCGGCCACGGCCGAGAGCACGTTGGTGATGTCGGAGTGCAGTGAGTCGGTGACGTCGACGTAGAACCCGGACGTGCCGGCCAACCCACCACTCTCGTCGAGCATGCGATCGCCGGCGACGACGACGCAGTGGGTGCGGCCGTTGGTGTCGATGATGCGGTGCCGGCTGCTGAACGGCTTGCCCTTGGTCACGCGATCCAGCACGGCGGCCACCCGCTCCCGGTCTTCGGGATGTTTGTGCTGCAGCAGCAGGTCCGTGGTGGGCTCCACCTGTCCCGGCTTGTAGCCGTGCATGCGTGCCACCGCGTCCGACCACTCCCAGCGATGGCCGTCGAGGTAGAACCAGAACCGGCCGACGCGCTGTGGCTCACCGAGACCCAGCACCAGGTCGACCGCGCTCAGGTCGCCTTCCTCGACGACGTCAGCGACCAGCGCCTCGGGGCGCTCAGCGGTTTCGTCGTTGGAGTTCACTGTCATCTCGCGTTTCCCCAATCACCTTTGTGAAAACCCTGGCGTATCGGTTCCCTTTTTTGCGCGCGTTCATTCCTCGCTCTACGGCGCGCGTGAGCTGCCTGACGATCAGGCCGCGCGGTACCGCTCGGCGTCCTGGTGTTTGAACTCCAGGCCGAGTCCCGGCCGGTGTTGATCGGGCCGCAGCGCGCCGCCCTCGGGGGACAGGGCACCGTCGAAGAGCATTTGTTCGATGCGGTGATGGTCGTGGAAGTACTCCAGGTGGCGCAGGTTCGGGGCGGTGCTGGCGACGTGGGCGTGCAGGTTGGGGGCGCAATGCCCGGAGACGTCCACGTTGTAGGAGGCGGCGACGGCCGCGGCGCGCACCCAGTCGGTGATGCCTCCGCAGCGAGTGACGTCGATCTGCAGGCAGTCGACCGCGTCGGCGGCGAGCATCCGGTTGAAGTAGGCCAGGTCGTAGCCGTACTCGCCGGCGGTGACGTCCGGGCTCACCTGGTCGCGCACTTCCCGCAGCCCGTCCAGGTCATCGGAGGACACCGGTTCTTCGAACCACGTGACGCCGTGCTCGACCATGGCGTGGGCCACCCGGATCGCCTGTTTGCGGCGGTAGCCGCCGTTGGCATCCACGTATAGTTCGACGTCTGGTCCGATTACCGTGCGCGCCAAGGCAATCCGATCTAGATCGCGGGTTACGCCGGAGCCCCATGACTCACCGATCTTGATCTTCACCCGGGGGATCTTCCACTCGTCGACCCAGCGTTCGAGTTGGGCGCGGGTGGTGCGCTCGTCGTAGGTGGTGAAGCCGCCGCTGCCGTAGATCGGCACTTCCGCGTGTGCCATGCCGAGCAGGCGGCATACCGGCAGCTCCAGCAGCTTGCCCTTGAGATCCCACAGCGCGGTGTCGACCGCAGAGATCGCGCAGGAGGCCAGCCCGGGCCGCCCGTTGTTGCGCATCGCCGCGACCATCGACCCCCACCGTGCCGGGATGTCCACGGCGCTGTGGCCGGTGAGCACGCCGGCGAGCTTGCCGCCGATCAGCTTGGCGCACGCCCCGTCGGCGTAGGTGTAGCCGATCCCGCGGCGGCCGCCGGCCGCAACCTCGGCCAGCACCAGCGTGGTCGACGTCCAGGACAGGGTTCCGTCGGCTTCCGGTGCGTCGGTGGGGATTTCGTAGACCTGCGCGGTGACCTCCTCGATCCGCGCGTAGGGCGTCATCGTGCCCCCCGGCGGCCCGCCCGGGCCGCGAGCCAGGCACCGACCCCGGCGGCGCTCAGCGCGCCGGTGCCGCTGATGACGGGATGCTGGGTCGCCCACAGTTGCGGGCTGTGCGCGTGCGACTCGTCGTCGAACTGGCCGCGCGGGCCGTGGTCGGTGCCCGGCTCGGAGTCCAGCGGCTGCCAGAGGTTGTTGGGCCGGTCGCGGCTGACGTGTTCCTTGGTCTGCTGGGAGTCGTATCCGGTGCGGCCGAGGTAGCGGTCCAGCAGCGGCGCGACGAACTTCTGCCCCAGCAGGGTCACCATGGTGGAATCGCCGACCCAGAATTGCTTTCGCCCTGGATGATCGGCGGCGTACAGGACGCCGCGGGCGGCGACCTCGGGCTGGTAGATCGGCGGCACGGGCTGAGGATGGCGGGGCAGCCGGGACAGCACCCAGGAGAATTGCGGGGTGTTCACCGCGGGCATCTGCACGACGGTGATCCGAACCTTCGAGCCCTCGTGAAACAGCTCGCAGCGCACCGATTCGGTGAACCCGTTGACGGCGTGCTTGGCGCCGCAGTAGGCCGACTGCAGCGGGATCGATCGCTGGCTGAGCGCCGAACCCACCTGCACGATGGTGCCGCGGTTGCGGGGGCGCATCTTGGCCAGCGCCGCCATGGTGCCGTGCACATACCCGAGGTAGGACACCTCGGTCACGCGTTTGAACTCCTCGGCGCTGATCTCGGTGAACGGCGCGAACACCGACGTGAACGCGACGTTGACCCAGACGTCGATGGGACCGAAGGCGGCTTCGGCCTCGTCGGCGGCGGCGACGACGGCCGAGTGGTCGGCCACGTCGGTCGGGATGGCCAGCGCCTTGCCCCCGCCGGCCTCGACATCACGCGCGGCCCCGTCGAGTCCCGCGGCGCCGCGGGCGAGCAGGACGACGTTGGCGCCACGCCGGCCGAACTGCTGGGCGGTGGCGCGGCCGATGCCCGCGCTGGCTCCGGTGATCACCACTGTCTGTGTCATCGCAGAAATGCCTTTCGCTAGGTCGGCGTGGTCACTCATGGTGGACGTCGTCGTCGGTGAGGGTCGCCGTGCACTCGAGCATCAGCGCGTGCGCGAACGCCTGCGGCAGGTTGCCGCGCAGTTGGCGCTGGCGGACGTCGTACTCCTCGCAGAACAACCCCGGCGGACCGCACGCGGCCCGGTTGCGTTCGAACCAGCGCATCGCGCAATGGCCATGGCCCAGTTGATCTTCGGCCAGCGCCATCATGAAGCCGCAGAGCAGGAAGGCGCCCTCGGCGTCGCCGAGGTCGCGCTCGTCGTGCCGGAAACGGTAGACGAAACCGTCGTCGGTGAGCTCCCGGCGGACGGCGTCCAGGGTGGCCCGGGTGCGGGGGTCGTCGGCGGGCACGGCGCCGCGCACCGGTGGCAGCAGCAGTGACGCGTCGACCCCCGTCAGCCGCGGGCTGCGCTGCCAATAGCCGTGCGGGTGCAGGCCGCTCGACGCCGTGTCGGCCAGGATCGCGTCGGCCAGCGAAGCGCAGGCCGCCACCTCGGGACCGGCGCCGGCCAGTTTCGCAATCGCGCGCAACCCGGCCACGCAGGCCAGCCGGGACTGCGTCCAGTGGTCGTTTTCGATCTCCCAGACCCCGGCATCCGGTTCGCGCCAGCGTTTTTCGATGGCCCGGATGGCGGTCTGCGCGGCGCGCCACCCGTCGGCGTCGAGCCGGTCGGCGGCGCCCGCCTTGGCAAGCAGCTGCAGGGCCTCGCCGAACACGTCGAGCTGGAACTGTTGATTGACCCAGTTGCCGACCTTGTCGGCGCCGCCGGGATAGCCGGGCAGGTCGAGGGTTTCTTCACCGGGCACCGCGCCGCCGGTGACGGTGTAGGCGGGTTTGAGGTTCGGGCCGTCGTCGAGCAGCCGGGCGCCGACGAATTCGACCGCCGCATCCAGCAATTCGGTAGTGCCGACGGCGGCGGCGGCCATGCCGGCGTACACCTGGTCCCGGATCCACGCGTACCGGTAGTCGTAGTTCTGATTGGTGTGTGCGCGTTCGGGCAGGCTCATCGTGGCCGCGGCCACCATGCCGCCCCCGCTGCTGGTCAGCCCGCGCAGCACCGCGTAGGAGTGGCGACCGTCGCGGGGGGCGATGGTGCAATCCAGCCTGGGCATGCTGCGCTGCCAGGCGGCCGCGGTGGCATCCCAGGCCAGATCGGGATCGGGGGGCTGGTCGGGCAGTGCGCGTTCGGACAGCTCCAGCACCAGGTCGTGCTCCTGGCCCTCCTCGAGGGTGATCTCACAGGTGAGCAACTCGCTTTTGTCGTGCGCGGCTTTGATGGTGCGCGCGTCGCAGCCGGCCAGCCAACGCCAGCGCAACCGGCCCGACCGGCCGCTCCACACCCCGCCCTCGGATGTCGGCTGGCCGAGACCGTGCCTGCCGAAGCCCGCGCCCGGTGCCAGCAGCACCCGCACCCGCGCCGTCCCGCGGCACACCGTGAGCCGCCGCAGCAGCACCACCCGGTCCCGGTCGCCCGGAAAGGCCAGCGCCTCACGGCATTCCACGGTGCCGTCGCGGGTGATCCAGCGGTTACGCCAGATCAGGGAGGCCGGCTCGTAATAGCCGCCCCAGACGTGCCGGACGTCAGTCGGAGTGATCGCGTAAACACCGCCGCCGCCAATGAGATTGGAGAAGACGGCGTCGGAGTCCCAATGCGGCGCGCACATCCACGCCACATCGCCCTGCGGCCCGATCAGCGCGCCGCGCTCGCCGTCGGCGAGCAGCGCGTATTCACGCAGCACCCGGGGCGCGAAGGTGGTCTCGACGTCGATCGTTCGGTCAGCCACGGACTCCCGCCTCCGACCTCCGTCCCGCGCTGGTATCGATCTGCCCGGCGGCCAACCGCTCGGCGAGCCGGGAGGCCAGCGCCATGATGGTCAGCGCGGGGTTCGCCGACCCCTGGGTGGGGCACACCGAGCCGTCGGCGAGGAACAGGTTCGGCACGCCCCACACGCGCTGATCGGAGTCGACGACCGAGTTCTCACGGCCGGTGCCCATCCGGGCGCCGCCGATCAGGTGGGCGAAGCGCTCGATGGTGAGCACGTCCTGGGCATCGGCGGCGTGCAGGATGTCGCCGATCACCTTGGTGGAGTAGGCCATGTTGGCCTTGTCGTTGTCGCACAGCGTGTAGTCGAACCGGGCCACCGGGATGCCGTACGGATCCTTCTCGTCGGCCAGCGTCACGCGGTTGTCCCGCAGCGGCAGCAGCTCGTTGAGCACGCCGACGGTCGCCCAGTGGTTGTAGTCGCGCATGTACTCTCGCAGGGCACGGCCCCAATGCCCGTCGGCCAGCACGTGTTCGGCCCAGCCGATGGGCATCGGCGACACGGTCTGGATGGCGAAGCCGCGGGCGAAGCCCCGCGAGAGGTCGGTCTCATAGAACTGCTCGGAGGTCACCTCCGGGGGAGGCGCCTTGTACATCCGGACCTCCTCGGACCACCGGCCCGCGGACTGGGTGGCGCCCTGCACCATCACGTAGCGCCCGACCTGATCGTCGTTGTTACCCAGCCCGTTCGGGAAGCGGTCGCTGGTCGAGTTCAACAGCAGTCTCGGCGTCTCGATCGAATACCCGGCCACGGCAACCACTTTGGCGCGTTGCAGCCGCTCCTTGCCGCCGATCTCGTCGTAGTAGACCACGCCCCTGGCCGCGCCGCTCTCGTCGAGCTCCACGCGGGAGGCCATGCAGTTGGCGCGGATCTCCACGGCGTGGGCCAGTGCGTCGGGAAGGTGCGTGACGTACGGGCTGGCCTTGGCGTTGACCTTGCAGCCCTGCAGGCAGTAGCCGCGGTAGATGCAGTGCGGACGGTTGCCGAAGGTGCCGTTGACGATGCCGACGGGCCCCACCCGCATCTCGATGCCGAGCTTGAGCGCACCCCGCCAGATCTTGGCGGCGGCACCCGAAATGGGGTGCGGTGCAAAGGGATAGCGGTGCGGATCACCCCAGGGCCAGTTCTGGCCGGCCACCGGCAGCTCCAGCTCGACCTGCTCGTAGTGGCGGCGGATGTCCTCGTAGCGGATGGGCCAGTCCGCCCCGACCCCGTCCCGGGTGTAGGTCTCGAAGTCGCTGGGGTGGAAGCGCGGGGTGTACCCGGCGTAGTGCACCATGGACCCACCCACGCCGCGCCCGGAGTTGTTCTTGCCCAGCTCGATTGGGTCGTCGCCGCCGATGATGCGTTTCTGCGTCCAGTACAACGCGTGGGAGCCGGCCTCGTCGGACACCCAGTCCTCGTCGGGGTGCCAGAACGGGCCGGCCTCGAGGATCACGACCCGCCAGCCCTGCCGGGCCAGCCGCTGCGCCAGCACCGAGCCGCCGGCCCCGGCGCCGACTACAACCAGATCGACCTCGTCGTCGTCGGCGTAGCGGCGCATGGTCTTCTCGCCGGGCAGGTCGCGCGTGTGCACGTCGAGCAGGAATCGTGAATCGTTGTCCTTCGGTTCGATAGCGCCCTTGAACAGCCCACGCAAGAAGTCGCCCATCACAACTCCCCGTTGTTCACGATCTGCACCGGATCCTCGTCGGTGGCGCCGCGGGTCTCGTACGGTTCGCGCGCGGCGGCCGGCCCGGTGGCACCACCGAGGCGCATGAAACCGCGCGGGTAGGCCGGGCCGCCGAACCCGATCTCGTTCCACGCCCATGGGTGGGAGTAGAAGCCCGACAACGTCATTCGCATACACACCGACCATGCCCGCTTGACGTTCAGGCTCTCCCACGCCCCGCCTTGCAGGTCCGCCTGCGAGAACTTGTCCACGATCGCCTCGCGGGTGGTGATGTCGGCCTCGGCGAACGAGGGTTTGCCGTAGTGGGTCGACGCCGTCTCGTCGAGCCCGCGCAGCACGAGTCGCCAGGTGTCGCGGTCGTCGGGCATGTCGGCGTACTGGTAGCCGTCGAGGCGTCCGTCGGCGAGCTTCGAGTCGACGGATTCCGCCGCGGGCACCCGCGGGTCGACGTCCTGCGCCAGCACCGTGTCGCAGAACGCGCGCAGGCACGGCTCCTCTTCGGGCGTGAAAAACCGCAAGTGCTCGGGTGGTTCGAGCCGGGCCAGCACCACCTTCCGCGTGGCCTCGTCCCACGTGTCGGCGGTTTCCAGCACGTCGTAGTCGGGGTAGCGCCCGATCATCTGCGGCGTGACGCCACGGCGTTGCTTGGGCAGCCAGGACGGGTGCGGCGGCTTGCCGTCGGGGCGCAGGTGGGGCAGGTGGTCGGGGCGTGAGGTGTTGGCCATCTCAGAAATCCCAGCGTCCTAACCGCGGAACCGTTCGCGGCGCAGGATCGACGCGAGCAACCCCATCCCGCCGACCATGCACATCAATCCCGGCGCCGCGATGGGCGGCCCCATCGGCACGTTGTACGAGGCGTTCTTCCAGCCGCCCGGCTTGCGCGCGACGCCGCGGGCGTGCAGGTATTCGCCCATCAGTCCGTTGGCCGTATAGATGCCCGCGGTGATGGGCAGCCAGAGTTTGGCCCAGCGCCGCGAGAACACCCCACCGATTCCGGCGACCACCACCGGCGGGGTCACCACGATGGGGCTCCACATCCATTTGTTGCCGAAGCTGGCTTTGTAGTGCTCGAAGTAGATTTCGGCCGTCGTGACCAGTGCCGCCACTGCGGTCAACCCGGACAGCGAGCGTTCGAATCGGCCGTGCGCGACGTCGTACAGCGCTCGCCCGGCCAATTGTTGGACCTCGCCGAGTCCGTCGCTGCCGGCGGTGCGGCCCTGGTGCCGTCCGCCGTTGCCCAGCAACAACATGTGCATCCCTTTCTCGCTCGCGCTCGTGCCCGGCCGGTGCTTACCGGCCCGGTGTGACGTGGTTGATGAGCTGATTGGCCGCCGTGGGCGCGCCGAAGGCACCGCCGAGCGAATCCGCCGTCGTCGTGCCCATAGGCCACCTCGCCTTCGCGTTGGAAGGAACACGGTCCGGCAAGCTTCGGCCCGGCACTGTGATGCAGTGCGGTCGCCAAAGCCCGCGCAGAAAACTGGAAGCGCCCAGCTGTGTCTTTCAACCGAGAAGGCCCCGACGAAATGTCGCGACCGAAGCGCAACGGGTGTGTACCCGGCGTTCTGCTGCGCAAACGACGCCACAGCCGGTTCTCAGCGTGCTTTCAGGAGCGCGGGCCGAGACGACGAACGGAACAATTTCAGCGCAGCCGGCGCGTCACGATGCGGCGGAACTCATGTTGCGCAATCGGTTAAGAGTCAGACGCGCGAACCGCGTCGAAAGAGTCGTCGAAAACCGGTCCAGGTACCACAGCGTCTTCCACCAGGCCGGCACGATGATGATCGCTTTGTTACGCAGCACGGCACGAAGCACGCGGGCGGCGAATTTGTCGGGCGCCATCGGCCTTGTCGGCTCCCAGGATTTGAGTATGGCCTCTTCGCTGGCCCCGGTCTTCTCCATCCGTCCGTAGACGCCGCCGGTGAGGATCGGTGTCCGGATCGCGCCGGGACACAGCACCGACACCTTCACGTTGTGGCGCTCGGCCTCCAGCCGCATCGCCTTCGACAGCGCGACGACGGCGTGCTTGGAGGCGGTGTAGCTGGCGGTGCCCGGGCCGGCCAGCAGACCCGCCATCGATGCCGTGTTCACGATGTGGCCCGAATGCTGCCGGATCATGATCGGGTACACCGCCTGGATGCCGTGCACCACGCCGTGCAGGTTCACGGCCAGGACGTCGTTCCAGTCGTCGAGGCTGTAGGAGTCGACCTCGCCGCCGACCCCGATGCCGGCGTTGTTGAAAAGGTAGTCGATGTGCCCGGATGTCTGCATCGCCTCGGCGACCGCGCCCTCGAACGCGGGGTAGTCGCGGACGTCGAGTTCTATCGCGTGGGCCTTCGCGCCGCCGCTGCTGAGGCGTTGCGCGAGCTCTTGCCCCGCGGCCAGTTGGCGATCGGCGAGCCAGACCTCGGCGCCGCCCTCGACCAACTTGGTGGCCAGCGCGGCGCCGATACCCGAAGCGCCGCCGGTGATGAATGCGACCTTGCCCGACAAGCTCGTCGTCATGAGGGAAGGATAGGCGTCGTCTGCGCAGTTAGGACCGCTGGTGGCACCGACGGGCGCCGAAACCCCAAGGCGCTGTGCCGCACTCGCCACCCCATAAAACCTCTTCTGGACAGCTTGCATGCAGACGACCCCTCCGGCTTGAACGATTAGGCGACGTACCGCCTTAGCGCGCTCGCCGCGTGAATGAATGCCCTCGCCACATTCGCCGCGAGGAGCAGCGCAACCAGCGGCCAGCAATTATCGGCCGCGCGACAGCCTGCGCGTATGCGGGTACGGCTAGCCCCGGGCCGCAGTACGCTCATGCGATGCCAGAAACGTCGTACACATCGTGCGGTGATCTGAGCCTGGCGTATCAGGTGTTCGGCGACGGGCCGGTCGAGCTTGCCTTCGTCGGACCGATGGTCTTCCACGTCGAGCTGTTCTGGGCCATGCCCGAGTTCAAGGCCTTTTTCGATCAGCTCGCCACGTTTTGTCGCGTCGTCATGTTCGATAAGGCCGGGGTCGGCCTGTCGGACCCCATCCCGAAAGTTCGTTTGCTTGAAGAGCGAGCGGCCGAGATCGAGGCCGTCATGGACGCCGTCGGCTTCGCAAAGCCCGTCGTGTTCGGTATGAGCGAGGGATGCCCACAGGCCATCGTGTTTGCGGCAAGACGACCGGAGCGAACGCGGGCGCTGATCCTCTACGGCTCTCTCGCGTTCGCAGGCGGTGGCTGGGACGACTTGGATCTCGACGCGGGCTTGCTGCGGGTGCGCATCCTTGCCGAGCTGGGTGAGGACTACACGCCGTCGACGAAGCAGTTGGCCCGGTTCCAGGAAATGGGCCGCCTCGCGCGCTCGGCGTGGGGCAGCGGCGCAACAGCAAAGGTTTTTTTCCCGTCGGTCCGGTCCATTCGACAGCTCGCCATGGTCGAGCGCATGTGCGCCAGCCCGGGCATGTTACGAGCGACGATGGAATCGAATTTCCGGGTCGACGTGCGGCCGATCCTGCCGACGCTCTCCACACCGACCCTAGTCATCCATGCCCGCGAGGATATCGCTCCGGTGCAGAACAGCCGCTACCTCGCTGACCATATTCCCGACGCGCGGTACCTCGAGGTCGAGGGCGTGGACCACGCGCCCTGGTTCACCGAGCCCGACAAGATCCTCACCGGGATCGAGGAGTTTCTCACCGGCAGCCGTGCGGCGCCCGCACAATCGCATCGCGCGCTGCGTACGGTGTTGTTCACCGATATCGTCGCGTCGACGCAACACGCCGCGGCGACAGGCGACGAGCGATGGCGTGCGGTGCTGCACCGGTTTGGTGAGGTCACCGCCGACCTCACGCAACGATTCGGCGGCACAGTGGTCAAGAGCACCGGCGACGGCTACCTCGCCACGTTCGAAGGCCCGACGCAAGCCATTCGCTGCGCCGAGGCGTTGCGTGCGGACGCCGAGACACTGGGCATCGAGATCCGCGCCGGCATCCACACCGGCGAATGCGAGCTGCTCGACGCCGACATTGGTGGCATTGCAGTACACATCGCGGCGCGGATCTGCGGCCAGGCCAGCGCCAGCGACATTCTCGTCTCGCGCACTGTGCGTGATCTGGTCGTAGGCTCAGGCACGGGCTTCGAGGACCGCGGCAGCGTCGAACTGCGTGGCGTGCCCGGCATCTGGCAATTGCTGGCGGTCGACCGCCACGGCGCGCGGGCGGGATCTGCCGAGGCAGAGCTGGCATCAATGCCGACCCCCGGCCGTCGGACCGCGATGCGCCGCTCGGACCGCGCCGTGGAGGTAATCGCCAGGTGGACACCGTGGATCATGCGCGGGATGGCCCGACTCGCCCCGGCAACCGACCGCAGATGAACAGAGATACATTGAGCCGAAAGGCGGTTTACGCCCTCACATCGTGCGGAATAGCCACCGCCGCAACGTAAAAGCCGGGTGCCGGGCGGGCCTCGGTCCCGGAAGTCAAAACGTCTTCCACAATGTCGTGCCACCATTTGATGAAAACGTTCTGGGCCTGGCGCGAACCGCCGGCTGCCCGACGGCACGGGAAATCTTCTGAGATACCCCTGACTGTGTCCGCCGGGGGCAGCTAGGCAATCGCGAGCAGGTGATTTCTAGCAATCCAGTCGTCGATCTGGCCCATGGTGAGGGGTAGCGCTTTCCCTGAAAACACCATGTGGTCGGAACGCGGAATTTCGACGTGGGTGCCCTGCTGATACTTGGCGGCGGTCTTGCGCACGACTCCGGTTGGCACGATGCGGTCGCACTCGCCCCCTATCACCAGCACGGGGCCTGTCACCGCTGCGAAGTCGACAACGGTTGGCTTGGAAAGCTTGAGCACCGCAAGGGCCATCTCCCAGAATGCTCGTCCGGATTCGCAGACCAAGCCGTCATATATCTCGCGGGCGGTGTCCTCAGTCTGAGAGTTGGCGATCCACCGTTGACATTGCTCCAACGTCGGGGGATGCACCGGCTTGGCCCACGCGCGTGGCCGTAGCAAGGACGGCAGGGACATCCGCATGTTTGTGGGAGTCGTACCGAAGATGCCCGCTGCTAAGCCAGGACAGGCTGCGACCAACCCAGCGTGGTGTGTGCGCGCGGCAACCAATTGCGCCAGCAGCCCTCCCATCGAATGACCTATTAGAAGCGCTGGGGAATCCAGCGAATTCACGTATGCCACCAGGTCGTCGGTGTAGTCGCTAAGGCTTAGCGACGCGACCTTCATCGCACCTTCGCGCATTGGTAGTTCGTGATGACGCAGCGTCGGGGTGTGCACCGTGTAGCCACGCTCTTCGAACGCGGTGCGGGCCGGCATCAGCTGCTCGCCACGGCTCCACGCGCCATGAATGAGGACGACGTGCTTGGCATCGGACATGGACCCAGAATGACAGCCGATGGGGGACACGTGCCCCGTAAGCGTCATTTTGGGTACACCTCCGCGACGGCACGCATCGCCATCGAGCGCAAGCACAATCGCGAGGCGCGGCAACCGAAACGTCGAGAGCGCGAGGCCGCCTACTTCGGTCCCGCACGACCCGCCGACGAGGACGAGCCGCCACCGTTCTGACGGGGTGCAGCGGCTAACACCTAATCGGGGGAACCACCGCCCTTCTAGCTGCCCTGATGTGCCATGATGTCCAAGCTGTCAAGACTCAGGGAGCAGCAGTGGATCTCAATTTTTCGATGGTCACACGACCGGTCGAGCGGCTGATCGCCACCGCGCAGAACGGGCTGGAGGTCTTGCGGCTGGGGGGCTTGGAAACCGGTAGCGTGCCGTCGCCGTCTCAGACCGTCGAGAGCGTGCCGATGTACAAGCTGCGGCGGTATTTCCCGCCGGACAGCCGGCGCGGCCAGTCGCCCGTCGGGCCGCCGGTGCTGATGGTGCACCCGATGATGATGTCGGCGGACATGTGGGACGTCACGCGCGACGAAGGCGCGGTGGGAATCCTGCACGCGCACGGGCTCGACCCCTGGGTCATCGACTTCGGCGAACCCGACAAGGTCGAGGGTGGCATGCGCCGCACCCTGGCCGACCACATCGTCGCGCTCAGCCAGGCCATCGACACGGTCCGGGAAACCGCCGGCAGCGACATCCATCTGGTCGGCTATTCGCAGGGTGGCATGTGGTGCTATCAGGTCGCCGCCTACCGGCGCTCGAAGAGCCTGGCCAGCATCGTCACCTTCGGTTCGCCGGTGGACACCCTGGCCGCCCTGCCGATGGGCATCCCGGCAAACTTCGCCGCGCCCGCCGCGAACTTCATGGCCGACCACGTCTTCAGCCGGTTGGCCATCCCGAGCTGGATGGCGCGCACCGGATTTCAGATGCTCGACCCGCTCAAGACCGCCAAGGCGCGCGTCGACTTCGTGCGCCAGCTGCACGACCGCGAGGCGCTCCTCCCGCGCGAGCAGCAGCGCCGGTTCCTCGAACGCGAGGGCTGGATCGCGTGGTCGGGCCCCGCGATCTCCGAACTGCTCAAGCAGTTCATCGCCCACAACCGGATGATGACCGGTGGGTTCGCCGTCAACGGTCAAATGGTCACCCTCACCGACATCACCTGCCCGGTGCTGGCGTTCGTCGGCGAGGTCGACGACATCGGGCAACCGGCATCGGTGCGCGGTATCCGGCGCGCGGCGCCGGACGCCGAAGTTTACGAATCCACTATCCGCACAGGGCATTTCGGTTTGGTCGTCGGATCCAAGGCGGCGCAACAGAGCTGGCCGACCGTCGCCGAATGGGTGAGGTGGCTGTCCACCGGCGGCGACAAACCGGACGGCATCGACCTGATGGCCGATCAGCCCGACGAGCACACCGACAGCGGGGTCGCGTTGAGCTCCCGGCTTGCGCACGGCCTCGGGGAAGCCTCCGAGGCGGCGGTGGGACTGGTGCGCGGCGCGGCCAACACCGTCGTCGCCGCCAACAAGTCGGTGCGCACCCTGGCCGTCGAGACGGCCCGCACGCTGCCACGCCTGGTCCGCCTGGGCCAGATCAACGACCACACCCGGATCTCGCTGGGCCGCATCATCGAAGAGCAGGCCCACAACGCGCCGCAGGGCGAATTCCTGTTGTTCGACGGCCGTGTGCACACCTACGACGCGGTGAACCGGCGCGTCAACAACGTCGTTCGCGGCCTGATCGACGTCGGGGTGCGGCAGGGCGACCGGGTCGGCGTGCTGATGGAGACCCGGCCCAGCGCGCTCGTGGCCATCGCCGCGCTGTCCCGGCTCGGTGCCATCGCGGTGGTGATGCGGCCCGACGCCGATCTGGCCGCCTCGGTGCGGCTAGGCGGAGTGACCGAGCTGCTCACCGACCCCACCAACCTCGAGGCCGTGCTGCGGTCCGACCGCCAGGGACTGCGCCAAGTGCTGGTGCTCGGCGGCGGCGAGTCGCGGGATCTGCACCTGCCGGAGGACTCCGACGTCATCGACATGGAACAGATCGACCCGGACGCCGTCGAGCTGCCCGGCTGGTACCGCCCCAACCCGGGACTGGCCCGGGACCTGGCGTTCATCGCGTTCAGCGCGGCCGGCGGCGAGCTGGTGGCCAGGCAGATCACCAACTACCGGTGGGCGGTGTCGGCCTTCGGTACCGCCTCGACGGCCGCCCTGGACCGCCGCGACACCGTCTACTGTCTGACGCCGCTGCACCACGAGTCGGCGCTGCTGGTCAGCTTGGGCGGCGCCGTGGTCGGCGGCACCCGCATTGCGCTGTCGCGCGGCCTGGACCCGATCCGATTCGTTCAGGAGGTGCGCCAGTACGGCGTCACCGTGGTGTCCTACACCTGGGCCATGCTCCGCGAGATCGTCGACGATCCCGCATTCGTGCTGCAGGGCAATCATCCGGTGCGGCTGTTCATCGGTTCCGGCATGCCGACCGGGCTGTGGGGGCGCGTCGTCGAGGCGTTCGCGCCCGCCCACGTCGTCGAGTTCTTCGCCACCACCGACGGGCAGGCGGTGCTGGCCAACGTGTCCGGAGCCAAAGTCGGCAGCAAAGGCCGCCCGCTGCCGGGCGCGGGGCGGATCGAGCTGGGCGCCTACGACGCCGAACACGACCTGATTCTGGAGACCGAGCGCGGCTTCGTGCAGATCGCCGAACCCAAACAGGTCGGGGTGCTGCTCGCCGTGTCCAACGGCCCGATCGATCCCAACGCCTCGGTCAAGCGTGGCGTCTTCGCCGCCGGCGATACCTGGATCTCGACCGAGTACCTGTTCTACCGCGACGACGACGGCGACTTCTGGCTGGCGGGCCGGCGGGGCTCGGTGGTGCGCACCGCGCGTGGCCTGGTCTTCGCCGAGCCCGTCACCGACGCGCTGGGTTGCATCAACGGCGTGGACCTCGCGGTCACCTACAACGTGCCGGTGGGCGATCACGAGGTGGCGTTGTCGGCGGTGACGCTGTTGCCGGGCGCCTCGATCACCGCGGCCGACCTGACCGAGGCCTTCGCCAAGATTCCGATCGGCCTGGGACCCGACATCGTGTGCGTGGCGCCGGAGATGAACCTGAGTGCGACGTTCCGGCCCACGGTCAGTGCCCTGCGGGCGGCGGGGATTCCGAAGGCCGGGCGCCACGTCTGGTACTTCGACCCCGACACCGACCAGTACCGCCGCCTGACTCCCGGGGTTCGTTCCGGTTTGATCGGGGCGCAGTCGTGATCGACGAGGCACTGCTGAACATCCTGGTGTGCCCGGACGATCGGGGCCCGCTGGTGCTGGTGGGGTCCGAACTGCTCTACAACCCGCGGCTGCGGCGGGCCTACCGCATCGAGGACGGCATCCCGGTGCTGCTCATCGACGAGGCCCGCGACGTCGACGACGACGAGCACGCCCGCCTCATGGCACAAGGCCGTCCGGCAGATCCCCGGTGAGGTAGCGCTGCAGGTTCGGCGCGATGGTCTGCGCGATCTGCTCGGGCGGCAGCGACGCGAACGGTTCCAGTCGCAGGATGTAGCGCGCCATCACCACGCCCACCAGCTGTGAGGCGACGAACTGGACGCGGGTGGTGCCGCTTCCCGGCGGATTGTCCACGCGTGGGCCGACTTCCACGGTGATCACGTCCTCGATGAACGTGCGGAACAGGTTGATCTCCTCGCCGGCCAGGACGGACCGCAGCGTGGCGATGAACGCCGCGCCGATCTCGGATTCCCACAGCGGCAACAACATCGACGGGATCCGATAGCCGAGTTCGTCAACCGGCATCTCGCGCAACTGTCCGACGATGTCCATCGGGTCGATCGGGATGTGCACGGCCGCGGCGAACAGCTTCTCCTTGGTGCCGAAGTAGTGATGCACCAACGCCGAATCCACCCCGGCCGCCGCGGCCACCGCGCGGATCGAGGTGTTACGAATCCCGTTGCGCGCAAACAGCTCCCGAGCGCTGACGAGGATGCGGTCGCGGCTGCCGGAATTGCCGGCCGGGCGCCCCCGCCGCCGGTGCCCGGCGCTGGTGGCCGTCACTGGCAGCGACCCGCCACTAGGGCGTCCGCCGCCGCAGCGTGGCCGCGGCCAGACACAGCGCCGCCAGGGCGAAGCCCAGCACCACGACGATGTCGCGCACCGCGATGAACGTCAGTTCCGGGTGCGCACCCACCTGCTGCAACGCCTCCAGCGCGTAGCTGGCCGGCAGCACATTGCTGATCCATTGCAGCCAGTGTGGCATCAGCGCCCGCGGCACGATGATGCCGGCCAGCAGCAGCTGCGGCACCATCACCAGCGGGATGAACTGCACGGCCTGAAACTCGGTGCGGGCGAACGCACTACACAGCAGGCCCAGGCCGACGCCCAGCACGGCGTTGACGATCGCGATGACGAACACCCACGCCGGGCTGCCGGCCGTGTCGAACCCCAGCAGCCAGAACGACACGATGCACGCCAGAATCGCCTGTGCCGCAGCGGCAATGGAGAAGGCGGTGCCGTAGGCGATCAGCAGATCGAGGCGGCGCAGCGGCGTGGTCAGAATGCGCTCCAGCGTCCCGGAGGCCCGCTCGCGCTGCATGGTGATGGCCGTGATGATGAACATCACGAACAGCGGGAACAGGCCCAGCAGGATGAGACAGGCGTTGTCGAACGGGGTCGGCGCGCCGGGGCGGTGCGGGGCGTTCTGGAACATGAAATACATCAGGCTGATCACCAGGACCGGCACCAACAGGATCATCGCGACACTGCGATGGTCGGCGACCAACTGGCGCAAGATCCGCGCCGTGGTCGCGGTGTACCCGCGCAGGCTCAGCCCGCTTCGCGCATGGTGCTGCGCTTGATGATGGACAGAAACGCGTCCTCCAGTGACGTGCATCCGGTGTCCTCTCTCAGTTGGGACGGGGTGGTGTGGGCGACCAACCGGCCGTCGCGCATCAGCAACAGGTCGCCGCAGTGGTCGGCTTCGTCCATCACGTGGCTGGAGACCAGCAGCGTGGTCCCGGTGCGGGCCAGCTCGGCGAACTGCTCCCAGAGATCCGCGCGCAGCACCGGGTCCAGGCCCACGGTGGGCTCGTCGAGCACCAGCAGGTCGGGCTGGCAGACCAGCGCGCACGCCAGCGACACCCGAGTGCGCTGGCCGCCGGAGAGGTTGCCGCACAAGGCGGTCCGGTGATCGGTCAACCCGACGCGGTCGATGGCGGCGTCGGCGGCCTGGCCGTCGAACCCGTACAGCGCCGCGAAATAGCGGACGTTGTCCACGATCCGCAGGTCGTTATAGATCGTCGGGTCCTGCGGCAGGTAGCCGATCCGGTGCCGCAGTTCGGCGCTGCCGGCCTGCTGGCCGAGCACCGTGACGGTGCCCTTCGTGATGATCTGGGTGCCGACGATGCAGCGGATCAGTGTGGTCTTGCCGCAGCCGGACGGCCCGAGCAGGCCGGTGATGCTGCCCTTGGCGATGCGCACGGAGAAGTCGTGCAGAGCTGGGCGTTTGCCCCGGACGACGCGCAGGCGATCGATGTGCACCGCGGGTTCCGCTGGGCCGGTATTTAATTCATCGTAGGATGAACTCATCATGCGATGAATAATCGTCCCGTCGCGTGGGGTTGTCAAGGTCTCTCGAGCATCTGAGGAGGCTCGAGGGTTTCTGGCGCGCTAGTTGAAGCGTTCGCCGGTGGCCGGGCGGCTCTGCGGCAGGTGTCCGTGCACACCTTCGGCGTAGGCGGTTTCGGCGTGCTGCGTGAGGTCGACGCCGGTGGTCTCGTCTTCGGCGCTGACCCGGAAACCCATCAGCCGGTCGATGACCTTGCCCAGCACGAACGTCATGGCGAACGCGTAGAGCGCGACGACCGCGATCGCCAGCGCCTGCTTGCCCAGCTGGCCCAAGCCGCCCCCGTAGAACAGGCCGCGCGGGCCCGCGGTCATCACCGCGGTGGCGAACAGGCCGATCAACGACACCCCGACCACGCCGCCGACGAAGTGTACGCCCACCACATCGAGCGAATCGTCATAGTTGAAACGCAATTTCGCGCCCACCGCGAACGCGCACACGACGCCCGCCGCCAGCCCGACGACCGTCGCGCCGAGCGTGTTGACCGTCCCGCAGGACGGGGTGATGGCGACCAGGCCGGCGACCACCCCCGATGCCGCACCGAACGTGGTGGGCCGACCGTCGCGGATCTGCTCGACCGACAGCCAGCCGAGCATGCCCAGGCAGCCGGCGACCAGGGTGTTGAGGAAAATGGCCGCGGCAGTTCCGTTGGCGGCCAAGGCGGAACCGGCGTTGAACCCGAACCAGCCGAACCACAGCAGCCCGACACCGACGAACAGCAACGGCAGGTTGTGCGGCCGCATCGCGTCCTTCTTGAAGCCGATGCGCGGCCCGAGCACCAGCGCCAGCGCCAGCGCGGAAGACCCGGAGACGATCTCGACGACGAGCCCGCCCGCATAGTCGAGGACGCCGAGCTTGGCCAGCCAGCCACCCGGTCCCCAGACCCAGTGCGCGACAATCGAATACACGGCGATCGCCCAGACCGGGACGAAGACCATCCAAGCCGTGAACTTGGCGCGGTCGGCGATTGCGCCGCTGACCAGAGCGGCCGTGATGATCGCGAACGTCAACTGGAACGTGGCAAAGAGCAGTTCGGGGACCGTGCCGTGGGCGGTGTCGGGTGTGATGCCGAGCATGCCGAAATGCCTGAGGTTGCCTGCCAGCCCGTTGACCCCATCCTCGGAGAACGCGATGGTGTAGCCGACCAGCAGCCAGGCCACCGTCACCAGCGGGATGGAGATGAAGCTCATCATGATCATGTTGAGCACACCGGTGGTGCGGACCATGCCGCCGTAGAAGATCGCTAGGCCGGGGGTCATCAGCAACACCAGTGCGGTGCTGGCCAGCAGCCACGCGGTGGCGGCGGGATCGATCGCATGCATGAGGTGGGCTCCTTCTCGCGGCCCTGAGGTCACGGGACACCGGGATACTGCCATGGTTGGCCTGTCGGTAGGTTCGTTGGGTTCAGAAAACAGGATTCAGGATCTGATGTGGTCGAGGCTCGAGGACGGTTTCGCGAAGGCACGGCTGCGGCCCAGCTGTTAGCCGACCCGGTCGAGGCCGCCCGCCGGTTACTGGGCGCAACCCTCACCGCGCGCGGTGTCAGCGGGATCGTCGTCGAGGTCGAGGCCTACGGGGGAGTCTCGGACGGTCCTTGGCCCGACGCTGCCGCGCACTCGTACAAGGGCCTGCGCGCCCGCAATTTCGTGATGTTCGGGCCGCCGGGGCGGCTCTACACCTACCGCAGCCACGGCATCCACGTCTGCGCCAACGTCTCGTGCGGACCCGACGGCACCGCCGCCGCGGTCTTGCTGCGCGCCGCTGCCATCGAGGACGGGACCGACGTCGCGCGTGCCCGCCGCGGTGAGCTGGTGCACACCGCCGCCCTGGCGCGAGGACCCGGCAACCTGTGCTCGGCCATGGGAATCACCATGGACGACAACGGGATTGATCTGTTCGCGCGCGACAGCTCGGTGACCCTGGAACTGCACGAACCGCTGACCGCGACAGCCGGCCCCCGGGTCGGCGTCAGCCAGGCCGCCGACCGGCCGTGGCGGTTGTGGCTGCCCGGCCGTCCGGAGGTCTCGGCGTACCGCCGCAGCCCCCGCGCGGCCGCGCCGGGCGACAGCGACTAGCCGGACCGATCTCGGGTGGAAGGATCTTGGATCATGGGCGAAATGATCATCGACGAGCTGGGCTGGCGCGGGCTGATCGCGCAGTCCACCGACCTCGATGCGCTGACCGCCGAGGCGCGGCGTGGGCCGATGACGGTGTACGCCGGCTTCGACCCCACCGCGCCCAGCCTGCACGCCGGACACCTGGTGCCGCTGCTGGCGCTGCGCCGATTCCAGCGCGCCGGCCACCGCCCGATCGTGCTCGCCGGCGGTGCCACCGGCATGATCGGAGACCCGCGCGAGGTCGGCGAGCGCACCCTCAACGAGGCGGACACCGTCGCCGATTGGACCGAGCGGATCGGCGGGCAGCTGCGGCGCTTCGTCGACTTCTCGGACTCACCCACCGGCGCCATCGTCGTCAACAACCTGGACTGGACCCGCCCGCTGTCGGCGATCGAGTTCCTGCGCGACCTCGGCAAGCACTTCTCGGTCAACGTGATGCTGGACCGCGACACCGTCCGGCGGCGCCTCGAGGGCGACGGCATCTCCTACACCGAGTTCAGCTACATGCTCCTTCAGGCCAACGACTACGTCGAGTTGCACCGGCGCTACGGCTGCACCCTGCAGCTCGGCGGCTCCGATCAGTGGGGCAACATCGTCGCCGGCGTCCGGCTGGTGCGCCAGCAGCTCGGCGCGTCGGTGCACGCGCTGACCGTGCCGCTGGTGACCGCGGCCGACGGCACCAAGTTCGGCAAGTCCACCGGCGGCGGCAGCCTGTGGCTGGATCCCGAGCTGACCACGCCGTACGCCTGGTACCAGTACTTCTTCAACACCGCCGACGCCGACGTGATCCGGTACCTGCGCTGGTTCACCTTCCTGAGCGCCGACGAGCTCGGCGAGCTGGAGCAGGCGACGGCAGAGCGGCCCCAGCAGCGCGCCGCGCAGCGGCGACTGGCGCACGAACTGACCGTGCTGGTGCACGGCGAGGCGGCCACCGAGGCCGTCGAGCATGCCAGCCGGGCGTTGTTCGGGCAGGGCGAACTGGACCGCCTGGACGAGGCCACGCTGGCGGCGGCACTGCGCGAGACATCGGTCGCCGAGCTCAAACCCGGTGGCCCCGACGGGATCGTCGACCTGCTGGTCGCCAGTGGCCTGTCCGAGAGCAAGAAGGCTGCGCGGCGCACCATCGGCGAGGGCGGCGTCTCGGTCAACAACGTCCGCGTCGACAGCGAGGAGTGGGCGCCGCAACCGTCCGACTTCCTGCACGGCAGGTGGCTGGTGCTGCGCCGCGGCAAACGGACCGTCGCCGGGGTCGAAAAGGTGTAACCGCGCCGGCGCCCTACGGGCGCCCGCAAAACGCGTGCGTGCACAGATCTTTACCTCACCGTGTCGTTGACGTGACCCTCGGCGACCACTGTTGTCACGGTGATTTTCGCGACGCGTGTGCGGTTGACCGTCCTGCCGATTCTGGGGGTGATCACCGGCCTGGTGTCGCTGGCCGCGGTCCTGTCGGCGCCGATCCGCGCCGACATGCTGGGCAACGCCTTCCTGTCGGCGCTGACGAACGCCGGGATCACCTACACCCAACCGGCCAGCACCACGGCGATGGGACAGTCGGTATGCCCGATGCTGTTCGAGCCCGGCGGGTCGTTCGACGAGGTGACCTCCAAGATGGCCGAGGGCAACGGATTGTCATACGAGATGGCGGGCAAATTCACCATCGTCGCGATCGCGACCTATTGTCCGGCGGTGATCGCGCCGCTGCTGGGTAACCGGCTGCAAAGCTAGGCGCGGGGCTGCCCGTATTCTCGGCTGCGTGGTCGACGACAGGCAAAGGCAGCGCGGTGAACGGCGCGGGCGGCCGGCATCCAACGGATGGTCGGGTCCGGGCCGTGCGCGCCCGGCCCAGCCGCAGGGCCGCGCGCGCCGGGATGACCGGGCCGATCGCGCGCCGCACGACGGGCCGCCGATTCCGCCCGGCGTGGAAGCCAACCAGCTGGCACCCGACATCCGCCGCGAACTGAGCACCCTGGACCGTGCCACCGCCGACGCCGTGGCGCGACACCTGGTGGCCGCGGGCGAACTGCTCGACGAGGACCCAGAGGCCGCCCTGCGGCACGCCCGGGCGGCGCGCGCCCGGTCCAGCCGGATCGCCACCATCCGGGAAGCGGTCGGCATCGCCGCCTACCACTGCGGCGACTGGGCGCAGGCACTCGCGGAGTTGCGCGCGGCCCGCAGGATGGGCAGCAAGTCCTCGCTGGTGGCCCTGCTCGCGGATTGCGAACGCGGGCTTGGCCGCCCGGAGCGGGCGATCGAGCTCGCGCGGGGGCCGGAGGCCGCCGAGCTCAGCGGGGACGACGCCGACGAGCTGCGCATCGTCGCGGCCGGGGCGCGCGCGGACCTCGGCCAGCTGGAACAGGCGCTCACCGTGTTGTCCACGCCGCAGCTGGATCCGACCCGCACCGGCACGACGGCGGCGCGGTTGTTCTACGCCTACGCCGACACACTGCTGGCGCTCGGCCGCGGGGACGAGGCGCTGCAGTGGTTCCTGCACTCCGCGGCCGCGGACGTCGACGGCGTCACCGATGCCGAAGACCGGGTCAGTGAACTCGGCTGATGACGGGGCCGAATCACACCAAAACCCTTGCGCAGCAATATGACTGCCTGCTGATCGATCTGGACGGCACGATGTTTCGCGGCCGTCGGCCCACCGAGGGCGCGGTGCAGGCGCTGGCCAAGGTGCGCAGCCGCGCGTACTTCGTCACCAACAACGCCTCGCGCAGCGCCGACGAGGTCGCCGCGCACCTGACCGATCTGGGCTTCACCGCCGTCGCTGACGACGTCGCCTCCAGCGCGCAAAGCGCGGCGCGGCTGCTGGCCGACCAGCTGCCGCCGGGCTCACCGGTGCTGATCGTGGGCACCGAGGCCCTGGCCAACGAGATCACGGCCGTCGGACTGCGCGCCGTGCGCAGCTACGACGACGATCCGGCCGCCGTCGTGCAGGGCCTGTCCCAGACCATCGGGTGGCCGGAACTGGCCGAGGCGGCGCTGGCCATCCGGGCCGGCGCGCTGTGGGTGGCGTCCAACGTCGACCTGACCCTGCCCACCGAGCGCGGGCTGCTGCCCGGCAACGGATCGTTCGTGGCCGCGCTGCGGGCGGCCACCGGCGGCGAACCTCAGGTGGCGGGCAAGCCGGCGCCCGGACTGCTGCGGGATGCGGCGGCCCGCGGCGACTTTCACGCCCCCCTGGTGATCGGGGACCGGCTCGACACCGACATCGAGGGCGCCAACGCCGCCGAGCTGCCCAGCCTGATGGTGCTCACCGGGGTCAATTCCGCGCGGGACGCGGTATACGCCAAGCCCGCCCAGCGCCCCACCTATATCGGCCTTGACCTGCGCTCGCTGCACACCGGCGGCGAGTCGCTCGCGGTCGGGCCGCAGCCGGGCTGGCGGGTCGACGCGGCGGACACGACGATCACGGTCAGCGGCGCCGACGCGGTAGACGACGGGGATGGCCTGTCGATCGTCCGCGCGGTGGCCGCCGCGGTGTGGGATGTAGCCGACTCCGACTCCGGCGAGGCGCGCATCGAGGCCGGCGACGACCGGGCGCGCGCCGCGCTGGGGCGCTGGTCATTGGTGCGCACCGACTGACGGGTGACTAGCGTAGTAACGCGATGACTATCGATCCCGATCAGATTCGCGCTGAAATCGACGCCCTGCTCGCCCGCCTGCCCCAGCCCGGGGAAGGCGAGGACCCCGAGAAGGTGCCGTCGCTCGATGAGCTCGAAGAGATAGCACGCCGCCTGTCCGAGGCGCACGACGTGCTGCTGGCTGCGCTGGAGTCGGCGGAGAAGGGCTGAGTGCGCGGATGTCTCGACGCGCCCGCGTTGACGCCGAGTTGGTCCGGCGCGGCCTGGCCCGGTCCCGTCAACAGGCCGCGGAGTTGATCGGCGCGGGAAAGGTGAGCATCGACGGGATGCCGGCGCGCAAGCCGGGCACTGCCGTCGCCGTCACCGCGGCCCTGACCGTGGCCGAGGACGGCGAGCGCGGCTGGGTCTCGCGCGGGGCGCACAAGCTCATCGGGGCGCTGGACGCCTTCGAGATATCGGTCGCGGGCCGGCGCTGCCTGGATGCCGGCGCGTCGACGGGGGGCTTCACCGAAGTCCTGCTGGATCGCGGGGCCACCGAGGTGGTCGCCGTCGACGTGGGATACGGCCAGCTGGCCTGGTCGCTGCGCAGCGACGCTCGGGTGGTCGTCGTCGAGCGGACCAACGTTCGCGACCTGACGCCGGACGCGATCGGCGGACGCGCCGACCTCGTGGTGGCTGACCTGTCGTTCATTTCGCTATCAACGGTGTTGCCGGCGCTGGCTGGATGTGCCGCACCCGACGCGGATATCGTTCCCATGGTGAAGCCGCAGTTTGAGGTGGGCAAGGGTCTGGTCGGTGCCGGGGGTGTCGTGCACGACCCGGGCCTGCGCGCCGACGCCGTACTGGCGGTCGCCGGCCGCGCGGGCGAGCTGGGCTGGCGCACCGTCGACGTCACCGCCAGCCCGCTGCCGGGCCCGTCGGGCAATGTCGAGTACTTCCTGCGGTTGCGCGCCCGGACCGATCGGCCGCTCGCCGGCGACGAGCTGGTGAGCGCGGTGCGGCGCGCGGTGGAAAGCGGGCCACAGTGAACGAAGACGCTCCCCGCACCGTCTTGATGGTGGTCCATACCGGCCGCGAGGAGGCCACCGAGACCGCGCGACGCGTTCAGAAAGTGCTGGGCGACAACGGAATCGGGCTTCGCGTGCTGTCCGCCGAGGCGGTCGACAAGGGCCCGCTGCGGCTGGCCCCCGACGACATGCGCGCACTGGGCATCGAAATCGAGGTGGTCAACGCCAACCCGCAGGCCGCCGAGGGCTGCGAACTGGTGCTCGCGCTGGGCGGCGACGGCACGTTCCTGCGGGCCGCCGAACTGGCCCGCAATGCCAACATTCCGGTACTCGGCGTCAACCTGGGCCGCATCGGCTTTCTCGCCGAGGCCGAGGCCGAAGCCATCGACCGGGTGCTGGATCATGTTGTCGCACAGGACTATCAGGTCGAGAACCGATTGACGCTCGACGTGATGTTGCGCCACGGCGGCGACGTCTCCGTGCACGGGTGGGCGCTGAATGAAGTCAGCCTGGAAAAGGGTCCCCGGCTGGGCGTGCTCGGGGTGGTCCTCGAGATCGACGGGCGCCCGGTGTCGGCGTTCGGCTGCGATGGCGTGCTGGTGTCCACCCCCACCGGGTCCACCGCCTACGCGTTCTCCGCCGGCGGCCCGGTGCTGTGGCCGGACCTCGAGGCGATCCTGGTGGTACCCAACAACGCTCACGCGCTGTTCGGCCGCCCCATGGTCACCAGCCCGGACGCCACCATCGCGATCGAGATCGAGGCCGACGGGCATGACGCCCTGGTGTTCTGTGACGGTCGGCGCGAAATGTTGATCCCGGCGGGCAGCCGGCTGGAGGTAAAACGTTGCGACACACCGGTGAAATGGGCCCGGCTGGACAGCGCCCCGTTCACCGACCGACTGGTCCGCAAATTCCGGTTGCCGGTGACCGGGTGGCGCGGGAACTGACGGTTTCAACCCTGGTGCTGACTGAATGCTGACCGAAATCCGCATCGAGTCACTCGGTGCCATCAGCGCCGCGGTCGGGGAGTTCGACCGCGGCCTGACCGTCCTGACCGGCGAGACCGGTACCGGTAAGACGATGGTGGTGACCGGGTTGCACCTGCTCGGCGGTGCCCGCGCGGACGCCACCCGGGTACGGTCCGGGGCCGATCGGGCGGTCGTCGAAGGCCGGTTCACCACAGCCGATCTCGATGAGGCCGTGATCGTGAAGCTGGACGACATGCTGGACGCGTCGGGCGCCGAACGCGACGAGGACGGCAGCGTGATCGCGCTGCGCTCGGTCAGCCGTGACGGACCGTCGCGCGCCTACCTCGGCGGCCGCAGCGTGCCGGCCAAGTCGCTGGGCGACTTCACCGCCGGGCTGCTGACCCTGCACGGGCAGAACGACCAGCTGCGACTCATGCGGCCCGAGGAGCAATGCGGCGCGCTGGACCGATTCGCGAAGGCCGGCCCGGCGCTGGAGCGCTACTGCAAACTGCGCGACGCCTGGCTATCGGCGCGGCGTGACCTCCTGGACCGCCGCAACCGGATGCGCGAGCTGGCGCTGGAGGCCGACCGGCTGAACTTCGCCCTCAACGAGATCGACGCCGTGGACCCGCAACCCGGCGAGGACGACGCCCTGGTCGCTGAGATCGTGCGGCTCTCCGAACTGGACACCCTGCGCGAGGCCGCGGCCGGGGCGCGCGCGGCCCTGTCCTCGGATGAGGCGGACGGGTCCGGGTTCAGCGCGACCGACAGCCTGGGAAAGGCAAGGGCCGCACTGGAATCCACGGACGATGCGAAGCTGGTGGCGTTGGCCGGGCAGATCGGCGAGGTGCTGACCGTGGTCATCGACGCGGCCGGCGAGCTGGGCGGCTTCCTCGACGAGCTGCCGGTCGATGCCAGCGCGCTGGAATCGAAACTGGCCCGGCAGGCCGAACTGCGCACGCTGACCCGCAAGTACGCCGCGGACATCGACGGCGTGCTCGCCTGGGCCGCCGAGTCGAGGGAACGGTTGGCCCAACTCGACGTCTCCGAGGAGGGGCTGGCGTCGCTGGCGGCGCGGGTCGAGGAGCTGGCGCGTGAATTGGCCAGTGCAGCAGTCGATCTCAGCAACATCCGGCGCAAGGCCGCCAAGCGGCTGGCCAAGGAGGTCACCGGCGAGCTGTCCGGGCTGGCGATGGCCGACGCACAGTTCAGCATCGACGTCTCTGTCGATACCGCGTCGGCCGCCGACGACGCGGCCACGCTGAGCCTGCCGTCGGGCGAGCTGGCCCGCGCCGGCGCCGACGGCATCGACCAGGTGGAGTTCGGCTTCGCGGCGCACCGCGGGATGGACCAGCTGCCGCTGGCCAAGAGCGCCTCCGGTGGCGAGCTGTCCCGGGTGATGCTGGCGCTGGAAGTGGTGCTGGCCGCCTCGGCGGCGGGCACCACCATGGTGTTCGACGAGGTCGACGCCGGGGTGGGCGGCCGGGCGGCGGTGCAGATCGGCCGGCGGCTGGCGCGGTTGGCGCGCACCCACCAGGTCATCGTCGTGACGCACCTGCCACAGGTCGCGGCGTACGCCGACGTGCACCTGGTGGTGCACGGCGCGGGGCCGAAGGGGACCAGCGTGGTGCGGCGGGTCGCCGACGACGAGCGGGTGGCCGAGCTGGCTCGGATGCTGGCCGGGCTGGGCGAATCCGACAGCGGCCGCGCGCACGCCCGCGAACTGCTGGATGCGGCGCAGAAGGATGAGATCTAACCGTCGGGAACAAGTAATACAGATGTGACTAATGGGACTCTAGATAACTTATGAGGCTAATGTTACGGCGCGCCTCCCGTCTTCGCCGCAGCTTCGCGGACAGAATCGCCCCCATGAAGATGTCAGGCCTGCTCTCCCGTAACCCCGCCCGGCCCGGCCTCGTCGGCACCGCCCGCGTTGACCGGAACATCGACCGCCTGCTGCGCCGGGTCTGCCCCGGCGACATCGTGGTGCTCGACGTCCTGGATCTGGACCGCATCACGGCGGACGCGCTGGTGGAGGCCGATATCGCCGCGGTGGTCAACGCGTCTCCGTCGGTGTCGGGGCGCTACCCGAACATGGGCCCGGAGGTGCTGGTCAACAACGGGGTGACCCTGATCGACGAGGCCGGACCCGACATCTTCAAGAAGGTCAAGGACGGCTCCAAAATCCGCCTGCACGAGGGCGGCGTGTACGCCGGTGACCGCAGGCTGGTCCGCGGGACCGAGCGCACCGACCACGACATCGCCGACCTGATGCGCGAGGCCAAGAGCGGGCTGTCCGCGCACCTGGAGGCCTTCGCCGGCAACACGATCGAGTTCATCAAGAGCGAGAGCCCGCTGCTGATCGACGGCATCGGCATCCCCGACGTCGACGTCGACCTGCGCCGCCGGCACGTGGTGATCGTCGCCGACGAGCCCAGCGCCGCCGAGGATCTGCGCTCGCTCAAGCCGTTCATCAAGGAGTATCAGCCGGCGCTGATCGGCGTCGGCAGCGGCGCGGACGTCCTGCGCAAGGCGGGCTACCGCCCCCAGGTCATCGTCGGCGACCCCGACCAGATCAGCACCGACGCGCTCAAGTGCGGTGCCCAGGTGGTGTTGCCCGCCGACGCCGACGGGCACGCACCCGGGCTGGAACGGATCCAGGATCTCGGCGTCGGGGCGATGACGTTTCCGGCCGCGGGCGCGGCGATCGACCTGGCCCTGCTGCTGGCCGATCACCACGGCGCCGCGTTGCTGGTGACGGCCGGCCACACCGCCAACATCGAGACGTTCTTCGACCGCACCCGCGCGCACAGCAACCCGTCGACCTTCCTGACCCGGCTGCGGGTGGGGGAGAAGGTGGTGGACGCCAAGGCCGTGGCGACTCTGTACCGCAACCACATCTCGGCGGGCGCCATCGCGCTGCTGGCGCTGACCATGCTGATCGCCGTCATCGTCGCGCTGTGGGTGTCGCGCACCGACGCCGCAGTGCTGCATTGGGTCACCGACTACTGGAACCACTTCTGCCTGATGGTGCAGAAGTGGGTCACATAAATGATCTCGTTGCGTCAACATGCCTTGTCGCTGGCAGCGGTCTTCCTGGCGCTGGCCGTGGGGGTCGTGCTGGGCTCCGGGTTCTTGTCGGACACCCTGTTGTCCAGCCTGCGCGACGAAAAGCGGGACCTGAACGCCCAGATCAGCGGGCTCAACGACCAGAAGAACGTGTTGAACGAAAAGCTCAGCGCCGCAAATAATTTCGACACCCAACTGGCCGGCCGGATCGTGCATGACGCGCTGGGCGGCAAGACGGTGGTGGTGTTCCGCACCCCGGATGCCAAGGACGACGACGTGGCCGCGGTGACGAAGTTCATCGGCCAGGCCGGCGGGACGGTGACCGGCACGGTGTCGCTGACGCAGGAGTTCGTCGAGGCCAACTCCGCGGAGAAGCTGCAGACGGTGGTGAACTCCTCGGTGCTGCCCGCGGGTCAGCAGCTGAGCACCAAGCTCGTCGACCAGGGCTCGCAGGCGGGTGACCTGATGGGCATCGCTCTGCTGGCCAACGCCAACCCGGCGGTGCCCGCCGTGGACGACATCCAGCGCAACACCGTGCTGGCGGCGCTGCGCGACACGGGCTTCATCACCTATCAGGCAACCGATCACATGGGCGCGGCCAACGCCGCGCTGGTGGTCACGGGCGGCTCGCTGCCCCAGGACGCCGGCAACAAGGGCGTCAGCGTGGCCCGGTTCTCGGCCGCGCTGGCCCCGCACGGCTCGGGCACCCTGCTCGCCGGGAGCGACGGTTCGGCGACCGGAGGCGCCGCCGTGGCGGTGACGCGTGCCGACGCCGGGATGAACTCTGCGGTCAGCACGGTCGACGACGTCGACGCCGCACCGGGCCGCATCACCGCGGTCTTGGGCCTGCACGACCTGCTGGGCGGCGGGCATGCCGGGCAGTACGGCACCGGTCACGGGGCGACGTCAATCACGGTGCCCCAGTAGCGGGCGTGTTAGCCGCGGCACAGCGCGGTGGATGTTAGGGTGGATTTCCGTGGGTCGGCAGGCCCATCTAGTTATTCGCTAGAACAATTTTCACGCCCTGCCCGTCTTCACGGAGGTCGCCTGTGCGAAAGCACCCGCAATCCGCCACCAAGCACCTCTTCGTCAGCGGGGGCGTCGCTTCCTCGTTGGGCAAGGGGCTGACCGCCAGCAGCCTTGGTCAGCTACTGACGGCCCGCGGGTTGTACGTGACGATGCAAAAGCTCGATCCGTACCTCAACGTGGATCCGGGCACCATGAACCCGTTCCAGCATGGCGAGGTCTTCGTCACCGAGGACGGCGCCGAAACCGACCTCGACGTCGGCCATTACGAACGGTTCCTGGACCGCGACCTGTCCGGCTCGGCGAATGTCACTACGGGGCAGGTCTATTCGACGGTCATCGCCAAGGAGCGGCGCGGCGAATACCTCGGCGACACCGTCCAGGTGATTCCGCACATCACCGACGAGATCAAAGCGCGCATCATGTCGATGGCGCAGCCCGACGCCCAGGGCAACCGGCCCGACGTGGTCATCACCGAGATCGGCGGCACCGTCGGCGACATCGAGTCGCAGCCGTTCCTGGAGGCTGCGCGGCAGGTTCGTCATGACGTCGGCCGGGAGAACGTCTTCTTCCTGCACGTCTCGTTGGTGCCCTACCTGGCCCCGTCGGGCGAGCTCAAGACCAAGCCGACTCAGCATTCGGTGGCCGCGCTGCGCAGCATCGGTATCACCCCGGACGCGCTGATCCTGCGTTGCGACCGTCCCGTCCCCGAGGCGCTGAAGAACAAGATCGCGCTGATGTGTGACGTCGACATCGACGGCGTCATCTCCACGCCGGATGCGCCGTCGATCTATGACATTCCGAAGGTGCTGCACCGCGAGGAACTCGACGCCTACGTGGTGCGCCGGCTGAGCCTGCCGTTCCGGGACGTCGACTGGACCGAGTGGGACGACCTGCTGCGCAGGGTGCACGAGCCGCACGAGACGGTGCGAATCGCCTTGGTGGGCAAGTACGTTGACCTGTCCGACGCTTACCTCTCGGTGACCGAGGCGCTGCGCGCCGGCGGGTTCAAGCACCACGCAAAGGTGGAGCTGCTGTGGGTGCCCTCCGACGCCTGCGAGAGCGCGACCGATGCCGCGTCGGCGCTGGCCGACGTGCATGGCGTGCTGATCCCCGGCGGCTTCGGCATCCGCGGCATCGAGGGCAAGATCGGCGCCATCCATTACGCCCGCACCCGGGGGTTGCCGGTGTTCGGCCTGTGCCTGGGGCTGCAATGCATCGTGATCGAGGCGGCCCGCTCCGCCGGTCTGGCCCAGGCCAACTCGGCCGAATTCGACCCCGAGACGCCCGATCCCGTCATCTCCACGATGGCCGACCAGGTCGACATCGTCGCCGGCGAAGCCGACCTGGGCGGCACCATGCGGCTGGGCGCCTACCCCGCGGTGCTGGAACCGGAATCGATTGTGGCCCAAGCCTATGGCGCCACCGAGGTGTCCGAGCGCCATCGGCACCGCTACGAGGTCAACAACGCCTATCGCGACAAGATCGCGGAGAGTGGGCTGAGGTTCTCCGGGACGTCTCCGGACGGCCACCTGGTGGAGTTCGTCGAGTACCCACCGGACGTGCACCCGTTCATCGTCGGCACCCAGGCTCACCCCGAGCTGAAGAGCCGGCCCACCCGGCCGCACCCGTTGTTCGTCGCATTCGTCGGCGCGGCCATCGACTACAAGGCGGGCGAGCTGCTGCCGGTGGAGATTCCGGAGCAGTCATCGAACGGCATCCAGCACCGGGACAGCGCCGCGCGGCCTATACCTGAGCCCGCGACCCGTGGCTGACCACGTCTTCGAGACGGTGTCATCCGAAACGCTGTACACCGGAAAGATTTTCGCGCTGCGCAGCGACCGGGTGCGAATGCCGGGCGGCAAGGTGGTGACCCGGGAGATCGTCGAACATTTCGGCGCGGTCGCCGTGGTCGCGATGGACGACGACGGCAACATTCCGATGGTCTACCAATACCGGCACGCGTTCGGCCGGCGGCTGTGGGAGTTGCCCGCCGGACTGCTCGATATCCATGGCGAGGCAGCCCATCTCACCGCGGCCCGCGAGCTGATGGAAGAGGCGGGGCTGAAGGCCGAGACCTGGAAGGTGCTGGTCGATCTCGACTCCACACCGGGCTTCAGCGACGAGTCGGTGCGCGTCTATCTGGCCACCGGCCTGACTCGGGTCGACCGGCCCGAGGCGCACGACGAAGAAGCCGACATGGCTCTTCAGTGGTATCCGCTGGCCGACGCCGCGCGCAAGGTGCTCAGCGGTGAAGTCGTCAATGCCATTGCCGTGGCAGGGATTCTGGCCGCCCACGCCGTGAGCACAGGGTTCGTGCAGCCGCGCCCGGTGGACAGCCCGTGGCAGGACAAGCCGACGGCGTTCGCCGCGCGAAAGGCCGCGCAATGACAACGGTGGCGCTGGACACGCAGTTGCAGGGCTACCTTGACCATCTCACGATCGAGCGCGGCGTCGCCGCGAACACCCTGAGCTCGTACGGCCGCGACCTGCGCCGCTACACAAAACACTTGTCGGACCGGGGAATTCACGACCTGGCCAAGGTGGGCGAGAACGACGTCAGCGAGTTTTTGGTGGCGCTGCGCCGCGGCGATCCCGACACCGGGGTCGCCGCGCTGTCCGCGGTGTCGGCGGCGCGGGCGTTGATCGCGGTGCGCGGCCTGCATCGATTCGCCGCCGCCGAAGGGCTGGCCGAACTCGACGTGGCGCGCGCCGTCCGCCCGCCGACGCCGGGCCGCCGGCTGCCCAAAAGCCTGACCATCGACCAGGTGCTGGCGCTGCTGGAGGGCGCCGGCGGCGAGAGCCCGGCCGACGGCCCGCTGACGCTGCGTAACCGGGCGTTGCTCGAACTCCTGTATTCCACCGGCGCACGGATCTCCGAAGCCGTCGGCCTCGACGTCGACGACGTCGACACGCATGCCCGTTCGGTGTTGTTGCGCGGCAAGGGCGGTAAGCAGCGGCTGGTGCCGATCGGGCGTCCGGCCGTCGCCGCGCTGGATTCCTATCTGGTGCGGGGCCGTTCGGAGCTGGCCCGCCGCGGGCGCGGGACGCCGGGCATCTTCCTCAATGTGCGCGGCGGGCGGCTGTCGCGGCAGAGCGCGTGGCAGGTGCTGCAGGACGCGGCCGCGCGCGCCGGGATCACCTCCGGGGTGTCGCCACACATGCTGCGGCATTCCTTCGCCACTCACCTGCTGGAGGGCGGCGCCGACGTGCGGGTCGTGCAGGAGTTGCTCGGACACGCCTCGGTGACGACGACGCAGATCTACACCATGGTCACCGTGCACGCGCTGCGCGAAGTGTGGGCCGAGGCCCACCCCCGGGCGCAGTAGGTCTTCACCGCGGCCGTCCCGGCCGGCTCAGCCGCCGAGGTAGTCGGACTCCAGCACCAGGTCGGACAGCATCGTCTGGTATTCCAAATGCGCCTTGTGCTCGACGGTGTTGAACCGCTTGCCCTGCTGCCGGTGCATGTACTGGCGGTACTTCGGCGCGCCCGGTACCCGGACATTGTCGGCGACCACGATCGAGCCGGGATGCAGCCAGCCGCGCTCCAGGATGCTGTTCAGGTCGTCGAGGTAGGCGTCCTTGTCGTGGTCGAGGAACACGAAATCGAGTGTGCCTTCTGCAAAGCCGTGCTCGGTGGTCAGCGCATCCAGAGTGCGACCGCCGTCGCCGATGGTGCCAACCACGCATGTCACCCGGTCGGCGACGCCGGCGTGCGCCCAGATCTGGCGGGCGTTGGCGGCGTTGGCCTCGGCGAGTTCGACCGAGAACACCTTGGCCGTCGGGGCGGCCCTGGCGATGCGCAGGGCGCCGTAGCCGCAGTAGGTGCCCAGTTCGAGCGCGAGCGCGGGATCGGCGCGCCGCACGGCAGCATCGAGCAGCAGCCCCTTCTCGTCGCCGACGTTGATCAGCAGCGATTTCTCGTAGGCGAACTTGTCGATGGTGGCCAGCACGTCGTCGATGTCACCGGCCCGCGCGTTCTGCAGGACGTACTCGACGGCCGCCGCTTCGCGCCCGTCACCGATCTGGCCCGTCGTGGTGATGTTCTGAGCGCCGGCGGCCATGCGCCAGACCGACCACCGCAGTAGAGGTATCCGTCGCTTCAGATTCATAGCCGCCACGATAGGCCGTTTCCGGAAACCGACAGCGCCGGTGCTGGCACGTTCCGGAACCCGCATTTGCCCTCGGAAATTGGTGCTGCTGTGACTGAAGTGAACAGGCTGTCGGGATGTGCGTTCTACCACCGATTTTTCCCCATATTGGCTGGTTAATTGCCTGCGGGTCGCCGGGTTTCGTGCGACGAACCCGTTAGACTTTCCGACGATGTTCACTTCCCGAACACCCCCGCCATGACTGAGCAGCCGGACAACGGCGTCGAGCTCGGTCTGACCGGGCGGCCGCCGCGGGCGATCCCGGAGCCACAGCCGCGCACCTCGCACGGCCCGGCCAAAGTCGTCGCCATGTGCAACCAGAAGGGCGGCGTCGGGAAGACCACGTCCACTATCAACCTGGGCGCCGCGCTCGCCGAGTACGGCCGCCGCGTGCTGCTGGTGGACATGGACCCGCAGGGCGCGCTGTCCGCCGGCCTGGGCGTCCCGCACTACGAGCTGGAAAAGACCATCCACAACGTCCTGGTCGAGCCGCGGGTGTCGATCGACGACGTGCTGCTGCAGACCAGGGTCAAGCACATGGATCTGGTGCCCAGCAACATCGACCTGTCGGCCGCCGAGATCCAGCTGGTCAACGAGGTGGGCCGCGAGCAGACGCTGGGCCGCGCGCTGCACCCGGTGCTGGACCGCTACGACTACGTGCTGATCGACTGCCAGCCGTCGCTGGGGCTGCTCACCGTCAACGGCCTGGCCTGCGCCGACGGCGTGGTGATCCCGACCGAGTGCGAGTACTTCTCGCTGCGCGGGCTGGCGCTGCTGACCGACACCGTCGACAAGGTGCGCGACCGGCTGAACCCGAAGCTCGAGATCAGCGGGATCCTGCTCACCCGGTACGACCCCCGCACGGTCAACTCGCGCGAGGTGATGGCCCGGGTGGTTGAGCGCTTCGGTGACCTGGTCTTCGACACCGTGATCACCCGGACCGTCCGATTCCCGGAGACCAGCGTCGCCGGCGAACCCATCACCACGTGGGCCCCGCGGTCGACCGGCGCCATCGCCTATCGCGCGCTGGCCCGCGAATTCATCGACCGATTCGGCGCGTGAACGGGACCGAAACCGGTGAGGCGCCACAGCAGAACGGCCACGGAGCTGGCTTCCAGGTCCGCCTGACCAATTTCGAGGGCCCGTTCGACCTGCTGCTGCAGTTGATCTTCGCCCATCGCCTCGACGTCACCGAGGTGGCGCTGCACCAGGTCACCGACGACTTCATCGCCTACACCCGCGAAATCGGTCCGCAGCTGGAGCTGGAGGAGACCACGGCGTTCCTGGTGGTCGCCGCGACCCTGCTGGATTTGAAGGCGGCGCGGCTGCTGCCGGCCGGACAGGTGGACGACGACGAAGACCTCGCGCTGCTGGAGGTGCGTGACCTGCTGTTCGCCCGGCTGCTGCAGTACCGCGCGTTCAAGCACGTCGCCGAGATGTTCGCCGAACTCGAGGCCGCGGCGCTGCGCAGCTATCCGCGCTCGGTGTCGCTGGAGGATCGGTTCACCGAACTGCTCCCCGAGGTGATGATCGGCGTCGACGCCGAACGGTTCGCGCAGATCGCCGCGATCGCGTTCAGCCCGCGACCCGTCCCGACCGTGTCCGTCGGGCACCTGCACCAGGTCCAGATCTCCGTTCCGGAGCAGGCCAAAAAGCTGCTGGCGATCCTGGAAGCGCGGGGCAGCGGGGCGTGGGCGACGTTCTCCGAACTGGTCGCCGACTGTGAGGCGTCGATGGAGGTGGTCGGTCGCTTCCTGGCGCTGCTCGAACTGTATCGGTCCCGGGCGGTAGCATTCGACCAGTCAGAGCCGCTTGGCGTGCTCCAAATCTCGTGGACCGGGGAGCGTCCGGCCAGTGAAGCCTTGGTAGAAGTGCGGGACGAATAAGTGACTTGCGCCGCGACGATGCAGAGCGAAGCGATGAGGAGGAGCGGCGCTCATGAGTGAAGATATGCCGGACGTCGATCTGGAAACGGATCTCGACGTGGGCATCCCCGACATCGCCGAGGTCGCGCCCATGGAATCCGAGGAACTCGGTTCCGTGCTCGAGGCGCTGCTGCTGGTGGTGGACACCCCGGTGACCGCGGAGGCGCTGGCGTCGGCCACCCAGCAACCGGTGTACCGGATCGCCACCAAGTTGCAGGAGATGGCCGAGCAGCTCACCGAACGCGACAGCGGCATCGACCTGAGGCAAAACAGCGAGGGCTGGCGGATGTACACGCGCGCCCGCTTCGCGCCCTATGTCGAGAAGCTGCTGCTGGACGGCGCACGGTCCAAGCTGACCCGGGCGGCGCTGGAGACGCTGGCCGTGGTCGCCTACCGCCAGCCCGTGACGCGCGCGCGGGTGAGCGCGGTGCGCGGAGTCAACGTCGACGCCGTGATGCGCACGCTGCTGGCGCGCGGCCTGATCACCGAAGCGGGGGCCGACGAGGACACCGGCGCGGTGACATTCGCGACCACCGACCTGTTCTTGGAGCGCCTGGGGCTGACCTCGCTGGCCGACCTTCCGGACATCGCGCCGCTGCTGCCCGACGTCGACACGATCGAGGACCTCAGCGAATCCCTGGACAGCGAGCCACGTTTCATCAAATTGTCCGGCGGTCAATCCTCCGACCAGTCGTTGACGTTCGACGTGGACCAGGATTGATGGACGAAGCTCAGGGGATCCGGCTGCAAAAAGTGTTGTCCCAGGCCGGAATTGCGTCGCGGCGGGCGGCCGAGAAGTTGATCATCGACGGCCGCGTCGAGGTGGACGGCCAAGTGGTGACCGAACTGGGCACCCGCGTCGATCCGGACTCCGCGGTGATCCGCGTCGACGGCGCCCGGGTGGTACTCGACGACTCGCAGGTGTATCTGGCCCTGAACAAGCCGCGCGGCGTGCACTCCACCATGTCCGACGACCGCGGCCGGCCGTGCATCGGCGATCTGGTCGAGCGCAAGGTTCGCGGCAACAAGAACCTGTTTCACGTCGGGCGGTTGGACGCCGACACCGAAGGGCTGATCCTGCTGACCAACGACGGCGAGCTCGCACACCGGCTGATGCACCCCTCCCACGAGGTGCCCAAGACGTACCTGGCGACGGTGACCGGGTCGGTGCCGCGCGGGATCGGCAAGAAGCTGCGCGCCGGCATCGAATTGGAAGACGGGCCGGCCAAACTCGACGAGTTTGCGGTGGTGGACGCCATTCCGGGCAAGACGCTGGTGCGGGTGACGCTGCACGAGGGGCGCAATCGCATCGTGCGCCGGCTGCTAGCGGCCGCCGGATTCCCAGTGGAGTCGTTGGTGCGCACCGACATCGGGCCGGTCTCGCTGGGCAAGCAGCGGCCGGGCACCTTCCGGGCGCTGGCTCATCACGAGATCGGCCAGCTGTACAAAGCGGTGGGCCTGTGAGCGGAGCGAGCGGAACGCGCGCAGCGGGTGACGGGAGCGCAGCGAACCATCAGGCTGTGACCGACGTAGTGGTGGCCATCGACGGCCCGGCGGGCACCGGAAAGTCCTCGGTATCAAAGGGATTGGCGCAGGCGCTCGGCGCGCGCTACCTGGACACCGGAGGGATGTACCGGATGGTGACGCTGGCCGTGCTGCGTGCCGACATCGACCCGGCCGACGCCGAGGCCGTCGCGCACACAGCGGAAACGGTGCAGATGACGATCGACTATCACCCCGATGGCGACCGTTATTTCCTTTGCGGAGAGGATGTCTCGACGGAGATCCGCGGCGACCGGGTGACCGGCTCGGTGTCGGCGGTGTCCTCGGTTCCGGCGGTGCGCACCCGGCTCGTCGGCCTGCAGCGCGAAATGGCCGAGGGCCCAGGCAGTGTCGTCGTCGAGGGCCGCGACATCGGCACCGTCGTGCTGCCCGGCGCGCCCGTGAAGATCTTCCTGACCGCGTCGGCCGAGACCCGGGCGCGGCGGCGCAACGAACAGAACGTGGCGGCCGGGCTGGCCGACGACTACGAGGCGGTGCTGGCCGACGTCCGCCGCCGCGACCATCTGGACTCCACCCGGGCGGTGTCGCCGCTGCGCGCGGCCCCGGACGCGGTGGTCGTCGACACCAGCGGGATGACCGAGGCCCAGGTGATCTCGCACCTGCGGGACCTGGTCAATCAGCGAAGCGGGGCGGTGCGATGAGTCAAGACGGCACGTGGAGCGACGAAAGCGACTGGGATTCAGTCGAAACCGGCCTGGACGAACAGGAGGAGGCCGGCCCGGCGCCCGTGGTGGCGGTGGTCGGCCGGCCCAACGTCGGGAAGTCGACGCTGGTGAACCGGATCCTGGGCCGACGGGAAGCGGTGGTGCAGGATATTCCGGGCGTCACCCGCGACCGGGTCTCCTATGACGCGCTGTGGACCGGCCGCCGGTTCGTCGTGCAGGACACCGGGGGATGGGAACCCGACGCCAAGGGGCTGCAGCAGCTGGTGGCCGACCAGGCCTCGGTGGCCATGCGCACCGCCGACGCGGTGATCCTGGTGGTCGACGCCGTCGTCGGCGCCACCACGGCCGACGAGGCCGCCGCCCGGATCCTGCTGCGGTCGGGCAAGCCGGTCTTCTTGGCGGCCAACAAGGTTGACAGCGACAGGGCAGAGGCGGACGCCGCGATGCTGTGGTCGCTGGGGCTCGGTGAGCCGTACGCGATCAGCGCGATGCATGGCCGCGGCGTGGCCGACCTGCTCGACGCGGTGCTGGCGGCGCTGCCCGAGGTGTCCGAGGTGGCGCCCGCGTCCGGCGGCCCGCGGCGGGTGGCGCTGGTCGGCAAGCCGAACGTCGGCAAGAGCTCGCTGCTGAACAAGCTGGCCGGCGATCTGCGCTCGGTGGTGCACGACGTCGCCGGGACCACGGTGGACCCGGTGGACTCGTTGATCGAGCTGGGTGACAGGGTGTGGCGGTTCGTCGACACCGCGGGTCTGCGGCGCAAGGTCGGCCAGGCCAGCGGGCACGAGTTCTACGCCTCGGTGCGCACCCGCTCTGCGATCGACGCGGCCGAGGTGGTGATCGTGCTGATCGACGGGTCGGATCCGCTGACCGAACAGGACCAGCGGGTGTTGTCGATGGTCATCGAATCCGGCCGCGCGCTGGTGCTGGCCTTCAACAAGTGGGACCTGGTCGACGAAGACCGTCGCGAGCTGCTGGAGCGCGAGATCGACCGCGAACTGGTGCAGTTGCGGTGGGCGCCGCGCGTCAACATCTCCGCCAAGACCGGGCGGGCGCTGCAGAAGCTGGTGCCCGCGATGGAGACAGCGCTGGCGTCGTGGGATGCGCGGATCCCGACCGGCCCGCTGAACTCGTGGCTCAAAGAGGTGGTGGCGGCCACGCCGCCCCCGGTGCGTGGGGGCAAGCAGCCGCGCATCCTGTTCGCCACCCAGGCCACCGCCCGGCCCCCGACGTTCGTGCTGTTCACCACCGGTTTCTTAGAGGCCGGGTACCGGCGCTTCCTGGAGCGACGGCTGCGCGAGACCTTCGGGTTCGAAGGCTCGCCGATCCGGATCAACGTGCGGGTGCGCGAAAAGCGCGGGGCCAGGCGGCGCTGAGCTGGTAAGGGTTTCTCGGGACGCCGGCGGTCTCTCCGGACCAATAGGTGCTTCCCGATTCCGCTAGCACCGGCGCTAGGGCGTTTGCGATTCACCTACTGGTCGCGGAGTAGCGACCGGAGGTCGCTTGGCGGGTCGGTCGCGCGTTTACGGTAGGCTTTCGACCTGCTGCCGGTGCACGCATCGGCGCGCGGGCTGTGGCGCAGTTTGGTAGCGCACTTGACTGGGGGTCAAGTGGTCGCAGGTTCAAATCCTGTCAGCCCGACACAGGTCAAAGGGTATTTCTCGCTTCTGAAATCCCATATTTGGATGTTGTGACCCAAACATCTGACCCAAACCAGCCCTTGATTGCTCGCGGAATGCGTTTGCCCGCGCGTTGCTGGGCCCGAGGCGGGGCGCATACAAGACCGACGCGTGTCACTCAGTATCCGGGGCCGAACGTCGCACTAGGTTGGTCGCTCGGGCGACAGATTCTTTGGTTGGCAGGGCGATAGGGGTGGGCTGGATGAGGGCAACCCGAACTGGCCTAACGGGCTCTCAAGGCCAGCAAGCCGTAGGCGGTCAGTTCATGGCGCTGAACTGGGGGGTTGCGGAGAATCCGCAAGAACAGGACTTCAGCGGAACAGACTTGTGGCTAATAGCGCGGGATGCTCGACTATTCGACCTTGGTGCGCTCGTCGGCGCACAGGTGAAGAGCGGGTCGTCGTGGTTTGCTTCACCCGAGCGGGACGATCAAGGCGCGATCGTTGGCTGGTGGCATCCCGACACCAAGGACCACTTCGAATCCTGGGCGAAGCACCGGGTGCCGCACATTCTGGTACTGCACGATCCCGACACAGGGATCTCGTACTGGGTGCGCGTGACCGCTGACAAGGTTGTTGATACGGGCAAAAATGCAAAAATCTTAGTGCCACGTGATTCAACAGTGGATCAAGATCACGTCGACCAATTGCTTGAGGTTGCGACGGGAGATCTCGGACACCCGGGTTGGGAAGGCAGCAGCAGGAATCGACGGGCCATTCTTCGAGGCGATCGTCTTCGTTACGCGTTGTTGACGCCGCGACTTATCGCACCACACCCAAACTTGTTGGTAGAGCAGTACGAGCCGGAAGAGGCCATCGCCCTCATCATTGAGATGCGGCTGGGCGGATTGCAGCCGTCCCCCTTCCCCTGGCAGGACGCGAAAACGCCTCCTCTCGACGAGTGCCGAGATTCCGATAACTGGTGGTGGCGCTTCTACGCCGCCGCGTACGACGTTTTCGTGGAAAACCGTGATGTCAGTGCGGTCACGGCCCTAGTTCAAGCCGACGACATCGAGCCGTTCGAGCGGGCGGCTGCTGCGGCTACAGCCGCAGCGGTACTGGTGGAGCGAGGCCAGCCCGCCGACGGCTTAGAAATTGTGGCACGGCTAATTGAGGCGGATGACTGCGGGCCCGTTGACCACAACTGGCTGCTGATGCATAAGGCCCGGTGCCTAAGCGAGCTTGGCGATCTTGAAGCTGCACAATATCTCGCTATCGAGATTCAGAGCCTTCGGCCGATGGCGCGAACCGACCCAACAGCCGGAGCGCTGGTCGGTTCATCGGCGGGTCTGATTATCGCGACCAGTTGGTCGAAGCCGCACGGCATCGCAGATGTTGTTGCAGGTCGAGACACACTTGCGGCGTGGTGGCGTACCGAAGAGGTCGCAGCGGGTCTACAGCACCAGGCCAATGAGGACTTCCGGGAGTGGGCCCAAGACACCACTGTCACGATCGGGGCGTCGGACCAGACCTGGCTACATCTGCGCGCCGCCTCGTCGATTGCCGGATTGACTGGTGACCACTTTGCATGGCGAAGTGCATATGCACAATTGGCGAGGCGAGTGCTGGTCACTGGGCACCGCAGCACAGCTCATGTGGTGTCAGCCCTAACCGCGATGCGCATTGCCGGCGATGACGACGGTGTCAAGCTTGCGGTTCGACACGTGCTGCGAGTTGGACCGGCGATTGCAGTCAAAGACGCCGCCAGCGGCATCGACATCGACATTTCAATCAGAACCGGTCTTCTTGCTGACATCGAATTAATCAGTGCGGCTGCCGATGTACTCGACGTAGCTGACGTAGATCGGCAAGCGGAGTGGGCTCTTCGCGTATTGGAAGATCCACCGATCATTACTCAGCGACTGAAGCCGACGTTCCTCGTTCCGATTTATGTCCTCCGCATGCTTACAGAGCTCATACCTGTGCTTTCTGAAGCTGGCCTCCGTACCGTCATTGACCATCTGACAGGTCTTCCCGCTCAAACGGATCAGGCCGAGGCCCACGGTTACATGATGGCCATGTCGCGTATTCCAGCGTCATGCTGGACGACGGACGATCTCAACAAACTGGGTGCGCGCCAAGGTGACAACTTCGAGCTCGCCGCGCAAATCACTAGCGTCCTCGCCGACACAAAGCCCGAGACCCGTACCGATTTGCTATCCAAGATCAACGAAGGAGACCTATCTGCACTGGCTGCATACGGAGACGTCGGCGACCTACCGACCGAAACGGTCAGGGTGTTGGTCGCAAAGCTTCGTGAAGAGATCCGCCAGCAGATCGCCCAACTTCGAAACCAAAGTGTCTTTCGGTCTATCGAACCCGCCGACGTGCTTGCGATCATCAATGCGCAACATCCCGAACATTCGGACTGGCAACCAATTCTCGACCTCCTGCGCACTGAGTCACCTTTCACTGAACACCTTGACCGCGTGCTGCGAACGCTTCGTCGAATCGGACCGCGTGTTCGCGACGATGCCGCTGATCAACTGGAACCGGTTCTCCACGACCTCATGACCGGTCGACCGGCGGTGCTATTTCCCGACCATCGCGATGTTCGCGGGATGGCCGCTGGTGCATTGGCTTCAACCCGGCCGAACGCCATCTCCGACCAAGAACGCTGGGAGCTGTTGAGCGGTTCCGCTGATCAGAGGGCGGCAGCAGCACTGGTTGTAGCCAGCAGGAGCCAACCCGAGCAGTTGGACGTTCTCGCATGCCTTGCATTTGACGGCGACCCGAAAGTGCGCGCCACGGCGGCGAACTGCGTTGCCTACTGGTTCACGCACGACGTTGCTGTTGACCGGTCGCTTGCTCTCTTGACCCGTATCCTCGAAGACCCCGGCACCGAAGTCGCCCGTTCAGTCGCCGGCCTCATTGACGGTGCGGAAACCACCAATGCAGTCAGGCAACTGGCGGGTCTACTTCAGAACCATACGTCGGCATATGTTGGGTCAGTTGCTGCGCAACACCTCTAAAACCCTTGGACAACTACGTTGGAGGCTGCAAATGTGCGGATTTCTTCCGTCTCGCGGGTTCGTAAGGTTGATTAACCTTTAGGCGATAGTCAGTCCCGTGAGGTTCTGAATCATGTTGCGCACCAATATGTAGACGGCTTCGGTCGATCCCATGGCAAGCTCATCTAGTGCGGCGGCAACGTCCAATCCGGCACCACGTATCTGCGCCGAAGTGACATCGGTCATCGATTTGATGCGCAGGGCGGGACCGGAAGTGGGCTTGTGCGCCGCGTAGATCACGCCGGATCGTCTGTGGTCCGCCGTGCCACCCAGCGCATACGCGTAGGTGAAGAGTTGATACACGTCGCCGGTGGCGAACTTCTTCACGTCGTACAGCTTGTACTTGATGTCGACCGGTACGCGCCGCCCCGATCCGGCCTCCGTGATAACCATGTCTGGTCGGATCGTGCTGTAGTTGCGGTTTGTCGACTCGTTGACAACAACGGCTTTGAGGGCGACCTGGGCCGAAGTATGCAACTGAGTTCCGCTGAGCGCGTTGGTAACAAGCGTAGTAATGAATCGTTCAAAGATTGAGTTCATGTTCAGCATGAACGCGTTGATTCCACGGTCGACGGCGCTGTGCAGGTCGCTGAGCGCAAGCCCCCTCAGGATCACTAAGGCCAATTCGTGCGCGGGCCGGTAACGGGAGTTCCTTCGGTCGTAGTGAATCCAGCGGCTGTACGATCCAGCGTCGAGGGACCTGGGTTCACAAATTTCGCTGAGCACACCGGACATCGCTCTGGTCTCTGTTCTCAGCTTGCTGTTGCGAACCCGATTCCAGGCCACGGAAAGTGCGGCGCCCAACAGCTGGTTCTCGGGAATGTCGCCGTCGTATTCATCGAAGGCGCAATCTAATTCCCGCGAATCGGTGAGGGCGCTGCCGGTTGACCCAGCGCGGCAAGGTAATGGTCGATGTCTGACTTCGAGGAAATGGGTAACAACTCTGCTGGAAAGTACAGGTACAGCAACTTCGTTCGCACCGTGGATGCTGATAGCAGCGCTTTGACATCGTCGGCATCGTCGAATTCGCCGTCCGAGGCGAGTTGCAGCATCTCGACAAATCCGCCACGGATTGCCGACCACGCTGCGTCGATCGAGTCGTATTCCTTGGGGATCCGCCAAGAGCCATCTTTGCGGCGGAAGATCAGATGCTTGGCAGCCGATCCGCCCCTGATGCTTCCGATGACGTTGGTTCGGTATTCCAGCCAGTAGGAAACGGTGTTGTGCGTTCCCAGCCCGAGTGCGTATTCGGTGAGCGGCAGGTTCGGCCAATCCGCGATGGGAAAATGATCGACGAACTCACCACGCAGCTGTCCTGCTTCGGCGACTCTGCTCGCGACCGCACTGCGTTGCCAGGAACCAAGTGATGCGAGGATGCTCTCCCGCGCATTCGTATCGACCATCTCAACCTCCCTATCTGACGATGGACAACTTTTCTGCCGCTGCTGCTATTGCGTATGGCGCGTCGCCCAAGCGTGCGGCTAGTGTCCAGGTGGCCAGTTCAGTGGGCAACGCCTCCCACGGAGCAGCAGCACGCGAGGCCGAGCCACACTCTTGTTGAGCCGGTCCGTACCGATAGTGCCCACCTCGACGTGGCCAGCCAAATGACAAACTCGGGTGGTGCGGTAAAGAGCGCCGGCCAGACACATGCGAGCGAAGGCAAAAGCAGAGGAGCGTCTGCCGGTCTGCTCTACCCACTTCATCGAGCTCCCGGCGTCGGGTAACACGTTAACTGCGCGACGCCAACCGGCGCGCGAACACCTGGCGCAGGTAGGCCAGTATTTGTTCGTCAGACCACTCGTAGAACGCCCCCGTGGTCCCGTACTCGATGCGCGAAAGGTCGTTCTCGAACCTGGCGATTGTCTTTTCAAGCTGGTCCAGTGACACCTGTTCGGCCAGGTCGACTCAATCCTTCCAGAGGTGAGGCTCTGCCCAGCCATAGGTGTCGTCGGACGGGGGGTGAACCCGGTCAACCAATCGAAGCCCCTCTCCACTAGGTGCAACGCTATATCGCCGCTGGACCATCCGACCGGGATAACATGACTGCGCGCTCTGCCCGGCTTTGTCACGATGGGAAGTACTCCAGCGCCTGATCATCACCGTTGCATGTCGAAATTTGGATTAGGGAGCCGCGTTAGGCGCCGGGTTGAAGGGCGGCACAGTTTTCGGATCTAGCGGACTGTAAATCCGTCGCGAAAGCTTCACAGGCTCGAATCCTGTACATGCCACTACACGTCAGAGCATATTTCTGGCCGTAACAACAGGTTCGAGCGTCGCCGCCGTCCGCAGAGCGTCCGCAGTGATTACGCCGGAATTCTCGGATGTCGTGGGAAGCCACAACCGGTATTCGCTATCTGCCTGCTGCATCGCGTTATGCGCCGTCGGGCCGCGCTAGGCGTCCTCGTTGAGGTAGACCTCGATCATCTGGATGAGTCCGTTGGTGATGGCGGGATCGTCGCTGAGGGGTCCGGCGATCGCGGCGCGTGCCGCTTTGGGTGCGGGCAGGCCTTGGGCGATCAGGCGGCCCGCTGCGATGAGCACCCGCGTGGATGCCACTTCGCGCAACCCCCCGGTTTCCAGGCGCCGGATCGCTTGACCGAACCGGACAAGCTGTGCGGCGTGGTCGGTGCTGATTCCTGCTTCGGTCGCGACGATCTTTTCTTCGATGTCGGCGTTGGGGAAGTCGAACTCTAAGGCGACCATGCGTTGCCGCGTGGAGTCTTTGAGATCTTTGAGGACGCTTTGGTAGCCCGGATTGTAGGAGACCACCAGGCCGAACCCGGGTGCCGCCGCCAGGGTGACGCCGAGCCGTTCGACGGGGAGCTGGCGGCGGTGATCGGCTAATGGGTGCAGCACGACGGTGGTGTCTTGGCGGGCCTCGACGACTTCGTCGAGGTAGCAGATGGCTCCTTCGCGCACCGCGCGGGTTAGCGGCCCGTCGACCCATTGAGTGTCTCCGCCGACGAGGAGGAATCGTCCGACGAGGTCGGCGGTGGTGAGGTCGTCGTGGCAGGCGACGGTGATCAGTGGCCGACCCAGGTCGTGGGCCATGGCCTCGACGAAGCGGGTCTTGCCGCATCCGGTCGGACCTTTGAGCAGAATCGAAAGGCCTTGCAGGTAGGCGGCTTTGAACACATCTTCTTCATCACCGACGGCGACATAGTAGGGACGGGCTGCACTGTCGCCGACGTCGGCGCGGGTCGATTCACCGTTGCCGGCGGTGCCGGCGGTGCCCGATGGGGCCACTGCGCCCTCGGTGCTGGCAACGTGCAGCCGCCCGCCGTCGTCGTCGTGGTCGGGTCGGGCGGAGACGTCGGTCAGGTGGCGGGGGTCGGTGGATCGCGTCATGCGCTTCGTGTCCGTTCTGTTGAGGTGACGTGCTGAACCGGGCGGGTGGCATTAATCAGGCGGCGGCGCGCTTCTGCCGAGCGAAGCGCGGACCGAAAAAGGGGTCCGACAACACCTTTGAGATCCTCGGGGCGTGCAACGGTGGCGTGGGCGGTGCTGCCGAAGACGTGGCGCAGCGCCGCGACGTCGGTGCTGGCGCCGATGGTCAGACACAGACAGCCAGTGCCGCGGCGGCGAGCCTCGGCCAGCGCGCGGCGCGCGTCGGCGGCACCGTAGTCGCGTTCGTATCCGTGGTCGTAGGCCAGGCCGTCAGAGATCACCACGAGCAGTCGGCGCGGCGTGCCGGCGTGTTTTTCTACCACCGCTGCGCCGTGACGGATCGCGGCGCCCAGTCGTGAGAAGGCGCCGGGAGTGATGGCCTGCAGCCGTTGCACGGTGCGGGTGTCGAGGTGATCGTCGAAGCGTTTCACCGGTGTCACCTCAACCATGGATCGACCTTGAGAGGCGAACGCATACAACGCGACTCGGTCACCGAGGTCGTGCAGCGCCACGGTGAGCGCTGCTGCGGTGGTGCGCTGCTGTTGATGTACGGTCTGACCGTGCGTTCCCGGTTCGGCAGTGGATCCAGAGACGTCGAGCAAAACCAACACCCCCAGATCGCGTCGGCGCCGCAGGGTATCGAGGTAGATCTCCTCGGCCGAGGGCGCGTCGGCCCGTGTTTCCACTTGGGCTTCCACCGCCGCGTCGATGTCGATGTCGTCGCCTTGGGCCTGGCGGCGCGACCGTTGCAGCCCGACCCCGAGGCGTGCCAGCGGCTTACGCAGCCCGATATCGCGTGCGATGTGCGCGGCCGCACCGGTATTCGGGGGCTCGATCTCGTGCACCGTGCACCACTGCGGGCGGTAGCGGCGCTCGCGCATGTTCCATTCGGGATATGTCGCGCCGCGCGGGGCGAAGGGATCGTCAGTCTCGGTTGCCGATCGTGCGTTGGAAACCACTGCAGTGCTGCCCGTCGCGCCGGCCCGGGTGCGATGCGTCGGTGTGTCAGCGCCTGGTTGGCCGCCTCCGGACAGCTGGCGCACCACGCTGAGCATGCGTGCCAGCAGTTTGCCCAGCACGCCGCCACCGCCGACCGGGCTGGTGAACGGGTCTTGCATGTCCTGGTCGTCGGCGATGTCGTCGTCGGCCAGTTCCTGGAGTTCTTTGTCCTGTTGTCGTCGTGGGGTGTGCTCGCCGGCCGGCCCGGGCCCGTGGTCGGCGCGTTTGTCGACGACGACCTTGCGGGGACGTAGGACGCCGAAATCGGCGGGCGGGTCGGGTATGGGTTGGCGACTTAACGCGATGTCGAGTGAGGCGGCCGGCGAGTGAGTGCGCGAGGCGAGGTCGCCGTCGATGAGCGTGCGCACTGCCGGGGGCAGCCACATCTGGTTGGCGGCCAGCGCGCGGTGACCTTCAATGGCCAGGTAGCGGCGCACCGCCGCGCGATGTGTGCTCAATGTGCGGGTGATCGCGGGTTGGAGGCTGTCGGCCGCGATCAGACAGGCTTGAACGGTGATCGCGGTGAGTCGAGCTGTGGGCGGGCTGTTTGGGTCGACGAAAATCGTGCGCCTGTTGGTCCAGCACGGCTGCCCGGGCTCTGTCGCGGCGACGGCAACCGGTTGCCCTGACAGCGCTGAGGCCAGCATCTCTAGCTGTGGCAAGGGTGTGGCGGGGCGATCGGGTGTCATCTGGTCCTATGTCCGTGCCGGGCCGCGCGTCGGAGTCAGGCTGCGGTCGGCGATGCCACGGATCACGGTGTCGCGGGCCAGGCGCAGCGCCGCCCGTCTACCCAGGCGGTGGACGAGGTTTTCGGGTATCCACAAGACGCCCATGACGCAGCGCGCCAGCATCTCTAGCGATGATGTGTGCGCCTGCAGGTCGTGTGACCGGATGCCCTCGCGCAGCAGGCTTTCCAGTTCGGCCAGTCGCTGGGCGAAGGCCAGGCCTGGTTCTGGTGTGTTCGGCGGGTGCTGGCGCAGCCACGCGAGCTGAATCTTCCACTCGTGGGGGAAGCGGTCGATCGCGTTGATGTTGACCCAACTGAGCGCATCGAGCTTCTCGACCGCGGTGGCGTCGCTGGCCAGGACTTCGGCGAAACCTCCGCCGGCCTTGCGTCCGAACGCCTCGATGATCGCTCTGAACAACCTGTCTTTGGAGCCGACCACCGAGTACACGCGGGCAGGACCCAATGCGGTGGCCTCGATGATGTCGCGCATCGTGGTGGCCTCATATCCGCGGCGACCGAATTGTTCTCGCGCCACGGCGTGGATGTAGGCGGACTTGCCGGTGACCTCGACATGGCTGTCCTCACCCCACGAGCCGATGGCCTTTTCGGCGGCGGCGAAGGCGGCCGAGGAGTCCAGTTCGTCATCTGTAGGCGGCCGGCTGCTCAGCCCTGTCGTCATGATTCGGCACAACAGGGCGGCGACATCCTCGGCGGCGGCGGTGTGGCGGATGACGTCGAGCCCGACGTGCATCAGGCTTTGGCAGATACGATCGGCCAGCGCCGATATGGCGACACCTGATCGAAGCAGACCGTTGGCCGCGCCGGCCGCCAGTATCTGGGTCATCGTGTATTGCAGCGTCGTGGGTCTCGCGGACAGAAGCAGGCTCAGTGACGGGTTGGCGCTGGCAGCCTCGAAGAATGACATCTGCAATGCGGCCGGGTGGCGCGCCGCACAGCGCGCGATGGCTGAGCCGAAGTCATAGAACCCGGCGGGGAATGGGCTGGCCTGGCGGTGGTCGGTGTCATCGAGCGCCGCCTTTGCGACGCCGTCGATGTCGGCGCGAAAACCCTGGACCAGTTCGAAAAGCAACTCTTCTTTGCTGCTGAAGTGGTGATACAGGCTGCCCCCCAATATGCCGGCGGCTGCGGCGATGTCAGCCAACGAGGCGCGCGGGCCTGCCGAGGCGATCACCGATTCGGCCGCCTGCAGGATCCTGGCACGTGCCGTGCACTGGCGGGCCCAACAAGTGTCCGCCGGCAAGCAGGGACCACTATGCGGTGGTGACATCGGTTCGGCCCGACGGGGCTGAGCCGATCGCATGACGCGGGCGCGGGTCACCATGACTGACACTCGATAATGTCTGGAGGTCTGTTGGCGGCGCCGGGTGCGGCTGACCTCCGTCCGACGTTGTTGTGGCCGGCGCCGAATCGACCGTGCTCTCGCGGCGTGCGACTACGCGTGGTGCCGATGAATTGCCAAGGCAAGCATCGGGTGGCGAATCGGAGCAGGCCTGTCATGACGGCGAATCCCCAAGAGCGTCGGCGGGTGCGGCAGGGCGGCAATGTTCCCTGGGCGCAACGCGAACCCGACAGCTGCTCGACCCGGTCGGACCCAAGCTCATCGAGGAGCTACCGACGAGACATGAGATGGCCACCAGCTCAGCAGACACCTCTAACCGGCCGGTCGAGACACGCGGGCAGCTTAGCGACATCGCTCGTCCTCTCCGTCCCGACCTATTGTGGTGCAGTCTGACTCCAGAATAAGATCTGGTGCTAGATTGCACCAGATCAGTTGGGTTGGTCAAGGGACCGCAGCCAGACGCCCAGTCACCGCTTCCTGCTCTTGGTTGATGGACCGGCCTGCAGGTTAGCCGTATCACGTTGATAAGCAACCGAAGTGGAGGAAGATCCTTTGTCCGGACGTCTCGACGGCAGGTCGCCGTCATCAGGGGAGCTGCCCGCGGCCAAGGGCGCGCGCACGCCGTCGCCATAGCCAAAGCGGGCGCCGACATCGTTGCCCTCGATATCTGCCGGGACGTCCCGAGCAACCCCTACCCGTTGGCGACACCCGACGACCTCTCTGACACCGAACGATCGGTGAAAGAACTTGGGCGGCGCGTGGTCGCGCGGATCGCCGACGTGCGTGAACGCCACGAACTACGCGACACCGTCGAGGCCGCTCTGGCCGATCTCGGCAGGATTGACGTCGTCGTCGCCAATGCCGGCATCCTGCCGATGGCGATGGGCAACCCCGACCCATGCATTTCGTCGACGCCTCCGACGTCGACCTGGTCGGCGCGATGAACGCCGTCGCGGTCACCATGCCCGCTACCTGTGGGTAGTGGGTCAGTTTGAAGTTATTGGCTAGTTGCGCGGCCTTGGCCCGAGTCGTCGAGAATCTCTTTGGCCATGACAACGGGGAGCAGGTGACCGGTCGCGGGAACCGCCCTCAGCGTGCTGTTGGGCAACAGGCTAGCCAAACGACGTGCATGTTTCATCGGCACCAAGGTGTCCTCTTCCCCTTGCCAGATGGTGACCGGCTGCTGGATCTCGGGGAGGTCGAAACCCCATGAGCCGAAGTAGTGACGGTACTCTTCGACCATTCCCTGTACGCCGCCGCTCATCACTTCGCGATGCGTCGCCAGCAGGGATAGGGGCGGCGGGTTGAGTGCTGCGCCATCCCGGCTGCCTGCTAGGTGCGGGAGGACCCACCCGAGCACGCGTGGCGGTACACGGCGTATCAGTTGCAGCAGCGCCGCAGCGGCCCACGGCGCCCATCGGGCGGCCGGGATGAGCAACTCATCGGGCAAGAACCCGATCTCGAAGACGTTTCTGAGTCGCTCCAGGGGAGCCATCCCGTCGATGGTGGCGACCACGCGTACTCGCCCGGGCATCGCCGCAGCGCACGCCAACGCGAAGGGGCCTCCGCCCGACCAGCCGGCGACGGCGAAGTCATCTAGAAGCAGCAGGTCAGCAACCTGAGCCACGGTGTGCCCCCACTGGCCAACCGAGGCCATGCTCCACAGGTCGCTGCGCCCAATGCCCGGTCGGTCAATTGCGATGATTTCGGCACCACAAGAACGCGCCGCCTCGTCCATCACCGTGGCGTCCATACCGCAACTGAGTCCGCCGTGGTTCCACACCAGGGGCCACCCACCAGGTGACCCAAACCGCCACACACCCACGCGACGCGAATCGACCAGCACGGTCGAACCCGAATCGGTACCCCCGTTGTTGCTCTGCATTGATCGCCCCTCCGAAAGGTCACCCCGCCGCACCGTTCTCGGCTATTGCACCAAATATCTGTTCCGCGCTAGTGGTATTTCCCTGCACATGTTGGCGACTAATGATCGCGGCTTGGTGCAAAGGTCTAGTCGAGTAGCGCGCGCACTTGTGCGACGGCGCCTCCATCATCGTCACCGGTTCCACCGCCGGCATGATCCGGGGCGCCACCGACAACCCGACCATGGGCCCCGGTGGGGCGGGCTACGCCTGGAGCAAGCGCGTCGTCATGGAGGACGTCGAGGAGATGTGCTTGCACCTGGCGCTGCGGATGATCCAGATCAACGCCATCCACCCGACCAACTGCAACACCCACCTGCTGCAGAACGATGGCATGTACAGCATGTTCCGCCCGGATCTGACCCAAGCGGGCAAGAAGGCCACCCGCGAGGACGCCGAACCGTTATTCACCCTTTTCCGGGCCATGCCCACTCCCTACGTCGAACCCGAAGACATCGCCAACCTGGGCGTGTTCCTGGCCAGCGACGAAAGCCGCTACATCACCGGCCAACACATCCGCGTGGACGCCGGGCCTGCTGAAGTGGCCAACGGGCCCGGCAGATGGGACGTGCCCCTAACTGCTTGACCAATGGACCCGTTGTGGTGCAGTCTGACTCCAGAATCATGGTCTGGTGCCTAACGACACCAGAAAGAATAGGTAGGGAGCAATGTCCGTTGACTCGACAGAGGCGCAGGTCGACCCCATGACAACGCGGCGCCGGGGGCGCCGGCGACGCGTGCGCTGGTGAGCCGCTAGATGACATCCGAGTACGACAGGCGTTCACCCCATCCGCCTCCACGCCAGCCCCGCCGCAGCGGGGCTCCGGCGGGATCGATGCGATCCCGAGACGTAGTCGGCGATCGCCCCGGCCCGGAACAAATGTTTGTGGAGGGCGGTTGGTGACCACCGAGCAAACCACAGCACCTTCGCGGACACCGGAACGCGTCGCTGCACGGTCCCCAAGGGGCAGGATCGCAGCCTGGTTGCTCGCGGCGCTCGGCGTCGCGTTGGTCATCGCCGTCGCGTGGAACGCGCGCGACTATCCCGATGCGCGGGTTGGTAATCCGGAGGTCTCCGGCGCGCCGCGCCCCGTCGAGCCGCTGGTGGGCTATGACCACTGGCTGGGGCTGTTCCAGATCTTCGCGGTCGTGTTGGTCGCCGGCCTTTTTGCGCTATTCCTGTGGGGATGGCGAGGCTATGGGCCGCACCCCTACGTCTTGATGGGTGTGGTGACCACCTTCATCGCCTGGCAAGACCCCATCATGAACTGGGCGCCCTACGCGGTGTACAACCCCAGGCTGTGGCATTTCCCCGAGTCATGGCCGCTGGTTTCGATATCTCCGACCATCGAGCCCTTCGTCGTCCTCGGTTATGCGTTGTTTCAGTTTGGCCCGTATTTTCCTGCCGTCTGGATTCTGCGCAAACTTCAGGCCCGGCGCCCGGCTGACGCCTTCGTGTGGCGTCACCCGCTGATCAGCCTCGCCGCGTTGATCTTCGTCTGCGGCTTCCTCATCGACATGCTGTTAGAGGTGTTCCTCGTGCGCACCGGGTTTTACATCTACTCCCAGGTGATCCCGTTCGGCTCCATCTTTGTGGGCACTGCCTACCAGTTCCCATTGCTGTGGGAGTCGTCGTTGGTGACGCTGGTCATGATCCCCGCCGGCATCCTGGTGTATCGCGACGACACCGGCCGCACGGTGTCAGAAAAACTGGCCCAGCGCGCCCGCGTCCTCCCAGGGCGGCCGGTGCTCGCCTCGTTTCTGGTGATGCTGGTCATCATCAACGTCTCCTACCTGGTCTATGGAGTGACGTTCACCGCGCTGAAGTGGTCTCGGCTGGCCTCCTCGGTCGCTTGTCCGTGGCCGTACCCCGACGCTAAAGTCTTTGACCCCCAAGGGTTTTACGAGCAGAACGGCCAGAAAGGTCCCTATTCAGTCGGGATCATGTCGACCTGGGGCAACGGCCAGCCCCACGGGCGCCCGAACGCGCAGCGCGGCTCCGAAAGTGACCGTTGTGCCCAGGGCGCCAACAGGTGACCGCGCAAATTTCACACGATCAGTGATGGGTGAGGAGAGACAATGACCACTGAACGAACCTCCAAGCCGGCGAGCCGACCCGACATCGAGCCGACCCGCTCGTCGACCAGCGGGATCTGGAAGTGGGTGTGGCTCGCGCTCGGTGTCGCCGCGGTGGTGGCCGTCGCGTGGAACGCGCGCAATTATCCTGATGCGCGGATCGCAAACCCCGCGGTCACGGGTACGCCACGGCCTTGGGAGCCGCTCCTCGGCTACCAGCACTGGATCCCCGTCCTGCAGATCTTCACCGTCATCGCCGTCGTGGGCCTCATCGTGGCAGGCGTATGGGGCTGGCGACGCTACGGGCCGCACCCCTACATCCTGATGAGCCTGGTGACCACGATCATCGTCTGGCAGGACCCGCTGATGAACTGGGCGCCCTACGCCGTGTACGACCCGCGGCTATGGCACTGGCCCGAATCCTGGCCATGGGTCTCGCTGGCGCCGACCGTCGAACCGTTCGTCGTCTTCGGCTACGTCATGTTCCAGTTCGGACCGTACTTCCCGGGAGTCTGGGCGCTGCGCAAAATTCAGGCCCGGCGGGGCACTGACACCTTCGTGTGGCGCCACCCCCTGCTGAGCCTGGGGGTACTGATCTTCATCTTCGGGTTCATCATCGACATGATTCTTGAGGTCACGATGATCCACACCGGGCTCTACATGTACGCCCAGGTGATTCCCTTCGGGTCGATCTTTGTGGGCACTCCCGTTCAATTCCCCTTGTTGTGGGAATCCTCATTGGTGACGCTGGTGATGATTCCTGCCGGGATACTGGTCTATCGGGACGACACCGGCCGCACGGTGTCGGAGAAACTGGCCCAACGTGCCCGCATCTTTACGGGCCGACCGGCGCTGGGCTCGTTCATCGTGATGCTCATCATCGTCAATGTGTTCTATTTGGTGTACGGGCTGGCGTTCGCCTCGTTCAAATGGACACGGATCGCGACATCTGTCGCGTGCCCCTGGCCCTACCCGGAAGCCAAAGTCTATGACCCGCAGGGCTTTTACGAGCAAAACGGTCAGCAAGGCCCGTACTCGGTGGGTATTGCCTCGACGTGGATGATGGCCCAACCGCACGGACGTCCCCACGTGACGCTCGGATCCATCAGTGACCGGTGCGCTTCGAACAAGCAGTGAGTGCTGGGCGCATCGGTGGCGTCTGCAAGCAACGAGTGCGCAGTCTGCACGTCGGGAACGACCGTGTGACCCTGTGATTGCCGTTGGGGGCGATCTGTGCCGAAGGCGCCGATACGTTCGCGTGGGAAACCGGCGTGGTGAGGCGACAATTGGTCATCGTGGATGTCCTGCCCCGCGGGCGCTTCCGGGGGAGGCGCGCTTTCTGCCGATGGCAGCGTCATTACGGCAACCGTCTTGCTCAAGGGCGATGTTGGTGAACGCCAGAAGGCGTCGGCGTCGCTCAACGAGCACTTGGCGAAAGACATGCCCGCTGGAATCAACGCCGCGATGGCCGGCAACAGTCCGCTGATGGGCGACCTCACCGAAGTCGACGGACAGGACATGATGACCGCCGAGATGGTCAGTCTGCCATTGGCGTTCATCGTGCTGCCGCTCGCGCAGCGGTCCGTGCTGGCCGCGATGATGCCGATGGTGCTCGGAATGTGCGCTGTGGGGGTCACTCTCGGCTTGTTGTCGCTTCGGTGTCCCTCATGGACTGGAACGTATTCGTCGAGTCGTTGGTGGCGATGATGGGCCTTGCGATCGGGATCGACTACTCGTTGCTGATCGTGCGGCGCTACCGTGAGGAACTGTCCGCCGGCATGGTCCCGCGGCAGGCCATCGTGCGAACACTCGAGACAGCGGGTCGCACGGCGCTCTTTCGGGCATGATCGTCGTCATCTCACTGGTCGCAATGGCAGTCACCGGTCTGCCCGTTTTACGCTGACTCCGCAATCGGAGTCATCCTCGTCATCCTCGTCCTGGTCACCGGCGCACTGACCCTCTTGCCGGCATTGTTGCTGGTCGTCCTGGGCGACCGGCTGGACAGAGGGAGGAGGCTTCACCCAGCTCCAAACGATTGGCAGACAACGGTAGTCGATGGGAACGTTGGGCGCGTGCGGTGATGAGACGCCCGGTGCCGGTTCTTGTGGCCTGCACACTGATCCTGTGGGTGGCCGCGATCATGGTGGCAATTTTCAGATCTTTCTGCCTGGACAGAATCCCGGAGATGAAACAGATCGGATTCGGACTCGCTGTTGCGGTGCTGTTTGACGCCACACTCATCCGCGTCACCCTTGTGCCTGCCTTCATTGAAAATCACCGGGAACTGGAACTGGTGGATCCCACGCCGCCTGGACCGGCTGCTACCCGAACTCCAGCACGGATGAGCTCCCGAACGCGTTTTACCACGTGACGGGCAGCTCATTCATACCGTAGATGCCGGACTCGGCTTTGAACGTGAGATCGGCTGACGGTACGGCTAATTGCAAGCTGGGCAGGCGCCTTGCCAGTGACGCAAACGCTACCTGCATTTCGACTCGCGCAAGGTTCTGCCCGATGCATTGATGAACTCCGTAGCCAAAACCGAGGTGTCCCCGCGTCTTTCGCTCGACATCGAACTGATCGGGATCGCTGGCGAAAGTATCATCCCAGTTGCCGGCCGGCAGGTTCATCAACAGCCTTTCTCCCGCACGCACGAGTTGGCCACCGATTACGAGGTCTTGGGTAGCCACCCGGTCGACTTGACTCTGCACGATGGTGAGATACCGCATCAGCTCTTCAACGATGTTGGCAACCAAAGAGTGATCGTCGGTTTGGCCCAGTCGATGAAACACCTCTGGCCGATCCAGCAGCGCAAGGGTACCCAACGCGATCATATTCGCCGTGGTTTCGTGACCCGCCTGCATCATGATCACGCCCGTCATGGCTGTGGTGTCTCGATCGAGTTGGCCGGTCATTACGTAATCGGTGACCAGGCGGCTGATCAGGTCGTCGCCGGGCTCGCGTTGCTTTCGCTGTGTCAACTCGTGAATGTAAAGGTACATTGCCGCAAATGCCTGCGAACGCTGCTCGTCGCTCACACTTGAGTCCAAGGTGATCGCGGTGTTGCGCTGAAAAAAATCGAGATCTTCCTCCGGGACGCCCAGCAGCAAAGCGATCACCAAAGACGGTACGGGCAACGCGAATTCGCGCACCAGATCCGATGGTGGCCCGGTGGCAATCATCGTATCCAGGCATTCATCGACCAGCTGTTGGATTTGTTGCCGACGCGATTCGCTGCGCCTGAAGGTGAATTGACTGGTCATCATCCGTCGGAGCCGATGATGTTCGGGGTCGTCGGTTCGCGCAAACATGACGGGTGTATTTTCGCGGCCCGCAGGCATGCGGGACCAATCGATCGTATCGGCCGAAAGTCGTTGATCGACTAACGCTTCCCGGATGTCGTGGTAGCGACTCACCACCCAGTGTGGTTGGCCTTGCCATGTCGCACGTCGCAGACCCGGCTCCTGGCGCCAGGTCGTGAATGCCGCAGGCGGCTCAAGCGGACACTGAACTGCGCGGGGGACCGGCATCACTGGCATATCGCCGCCGGAGGAGAGATCTGAGGTTTCCGAAGACATCGACGGTCAGTCCAGCGGGGTGAACTCTAAGTGAAGGTTGGTCAGACCGCGCAGGATGAAGGTGGGTTCATACCCGTAGTGGCGGGTGTCGGCGGGGCCGTGGCAGGCCTCGCTGATGCGGATGTCGGCCATCCGGTCAAAGATGCGGTTCAGTGAGATGCGGCCTTCGGCACGCGCGAGCGGCGCCCCTGGGCAGGAGTGATTGCCGCGGCCAAAGGCGATGTGTTCACGCACATTCGGGCGGTCCAGCCGAAATTCGTTGGGTGCGTCGAACTTTGCGGGGTCACGGTTGCATGCTCCAGGGAGCAGCATCATGGTGGTGCCGGCCGCGATCGGCACGCCGCCCACCGTGGTCGATTGCCGTGCCAGGCGGAAGTGGCTTTTCACCGGGCTTTCCATGCGCAGCGTTTCTTCCAGGAACACCGGGATGCGACTGCGGTCCTCGCGCAGCACCGTCTGAATGTCGGGGCGCTCCCCGAGAACGCGCAGCGCGAAGCTGAGAAGTTTCGTGGTGGTCTCCATGCCCGCCGAGAACAGGAACGTCGCCAGGTGCACGACATCCATCACCTCAGGTGTTGACCCGTCCGGGTACTTGGCTTGCGCCAGTTCAGTTAGCACGTCCTGGCGTGGCTGCGCACGGCGCTCGACGATGTAGCCGGCGAACTTCTCATCCAGCCACAGCAGCGGGTTGTGCGCTGGCGCGTCGTCGCCGAGAGCGCCGGGGACCTCGTCGTTGGCTGCCAGCGTCGCACGGAACATCTTGTGGTCGTCTTCGGGAACACCGAGCAGATCGGCGATCACCAGCAGCGAGAACGGTCGCGCGTAGTCCTCCAGGAACTCGCAGCTGCCGCGGGACACGAACTCGTCGAGTTGCTCGTCGGCCAAGCGCCACATGAAGTCTTCGTTCTCCGACAGGCGCTTGGGGGTCAGCAGACGGCTCAACAGCCCTCGGGTGTAGGCGTGCTCGGGGGGGTCTTGGGTGACGATGTGCTCGCTCATCGGGATCTGGTCGCGCTTTTCGGCGATCAGGGCGCTGATGTCATCGGTGTCGGTGTCGAAGGACACCCCGCCGTAAGGGCCGGCCACCGACACACACGCCGAAAAGGCGTTGTTCTTATAGACGGTGAGGGCTTCTTCGTGGCCGGTGACGGCCATCACCTGATGGTGCGGCTCGGCGGTCACCGGGCATTTGGCGCGTAGATGGTCGAAATACCCGTAGGGGTCGGGCACCAGCTCAGGGTCGGTGAAATAGTCGACCGAATCGAAGTCGTTCACAGCCAAATCTCCTCTTGCAGTGGGGCTGTCACAATGCGGGCGTGGCGGATTCGGTGACCGAGGCGTCGTGGAGGTTCATGACGTCGGCCAGGTTGTCGGCGATGTCTTCGGCGGTCAGCGCGTCCCTGGCGAATCCGGGTCCACGCACCACGGCGAGGCGCGCGACGCTGCCCATTCCAATCTGAAGAACCTCACCGTTGAGTGTGCACGAGTCGTGAGCCAGGAACACCGCTGCCGGCGCGCATAATTCGGGCGGCATGGCGGCGTTGATTTGGTCCATGACGTCGGTGGGTATGGACAGGTGCTCGGCCAGGGCGTGGGAGTGTGAGGCCGACATGCGGGTGAACGCGCGCGGCGCGATGGCGTTAACCGCGATGCCGTGCGCGGCTCCCTCGGTGGCCAGATTCCGGGTCAGTCCAAACACTGCACCCTTTGCTGCCCCGTAACTGCTCAATTCGGGGATACCGCCGAGCATGGCTTCAGAAACGGTGTTGACCACCCGGCCGTATCCGGCGCGGATGAAGTGCGGCCAGGCGGCGCGGGTGACAAGCACGGTGCCGACATAGTGAACGTCGATCATCGTGCGAAACTGGCTGACGGTCAGGTCTTGGAACGGGGCGGGATCGTGGATGCCGGCGTTGTTGACGATCGCGTCCAGCCGCCCAAACTGTTGGAGCGCGATGTCGATGATGTCGGCGGCGGCGCGTTCATCGGCGACCGAGGCAAAACAGGCGACGGCTTGGCCGCCGGAGGCGTTGATGTCCTCGGCGACCGCTTCGGCGGGCGCCCGAGAGTGACCGCCGCCGTCGATGTCGGCGCCGCTATCGACGACAACCACGCGTGCTCCCTTGGCGGCCAACAGCAGTGCGTGGCTTCGTCCGACCCCCCGGCCCGCGCCGGTGACCACGACGACCCGGTCATCGAAGCGTAGTTCGGTCACGACCCCCTCCTGTCTGCGATTGTGCGGTTCGGGGCGACTGCGCCCACGTGGCAGACCGGTCCACCGCAGGCGATTCGGGGCAGCGCCGCAGTAAGCGGTGCTGCGGCCGCCCGCCGTGCATCATCGCGTCGACCCGTCGTGGAACCCACCGCCACCTCTTAGGTGTCGGCGCCGAACCGGACCGGCAGCGACGTCGGCGATCGGAACACCTGCCCGCGGATGTGGGGATCGTTGCCGTCGGGGTCCAGCCGCAGGTTGGGAAGGCGGTCCAATAAGAGATTGACCGCAACGCGCATCTCCATGCGGGCCAGGTGCATTCCCAGGCAGACGTGCGGACCGTGACCCCACGAGATCGGGGTCCTGGGTTGACGGAACAGGTCGAACCGGTCGGGGTCGGGGTAGCGGTTCTCGTCGCGGTTGGCGGCACCGAGCATCGGCATCACCGAGGACCCGGCGGGGATGGGCACCCCGGCCAGTTCGGTGTCGCGGGTGGCCACACGCGTGATCGACAGCAGCGGCGCCTCCCACCGCACGGCCTCTTCAATGGCTGCTGACAGCAGTGTGCGGTCGTCGCGCACGGCGTCGAGCTGATCGGGGTTGGACAGCAGCCCGAACAGCAGGTTGCCCAGTGAGCGGTACGTGGTTTCCACCCCGGCGGGCAACAACAGATGCAGGAAGCAAAAGATTTCCTCATCGGAGAGTTTCTCTCCGTCGATCTCGGCGGCGGCCAGGCCGCTGGTGAGATCGTCGCGGGGCTGCTCGCGGCGGGCCGCAAGGATCGGCACCAGGTAGTCACCCAGCGCCTTGGTGGCTTCGGCGGCGCGCTCGGGATTGACCCCTACTGACAGGAGCGAAATGGACCACCGCTGAAACTGTGGATAGTCCTTTTGGGGTAGGCCCAGCAGGCCGGCGATGACTCGGCTGGGGTAGGGAAAGGTGAATTCCTTCACCAGATCTGCGCTGCCGCGATCGGCGAACGTGTCGATCAGCTCGTTGCCGACTCGGCCGGCAAGATCGGTTTCCCAGCGCGCCAGCGCTTTGGGGGAGAAGGCCTTGGAGACCAGTGCGCGGTGGCGGCCGTGCTCGGGCTCGTCCATGCCGACCATGACGTGTTTGCCGATCCCGAAGAAGTCCTTGATGATGGCCGAGGAGAAGGTTTCGTTGTCGCGCAACAGTTCCTGAATGTCCTCGTGGCGGTACACCATGAAGACCGGTTTGCCCTCCTCGCCGGGCATGACCGAAAAGTCGAGGCGCTGAATGGGTTCGGTGCGCCGCATCCGCGACAGTTCGGTATAGGGGTCGCGGACGTCGCCGGCCACGGCGTCATCGAAAGACCCGAAGTCCTCCAGATCATCGAATAATTGCATGCGCTAAAACCTTTCAGCTGGCTGGGTACGCGACGGACTTCACCTCGGTGGACTGGTCGAACCCGGCGACACCGTTATGGCGGCCGACACCGCTGGCCTTGAAACCCCCGAACGGGGTGTCGGCGCCGTATCCGACCGTGCCGTTGAGTCCGATGAACCCGGTGCGCAGCCGCCGCGCCACGGCCAGTGACTGTTCCAGTGATCCCGACATCACGTTGCCGGCTTGGCCGTCGACCAGCTGTCGTCGATGAGCATCCGCGACTCAGACCGACCGGTAACTGCCTCAGACACGGTTCTCGCTTTCCGGGCGTGGCGCTGCGCTCGTGGCCTTGGCGGCGCCGTGCCGTGGAAGGCCCATGGCGATGCGGATGATCTGGTGCATCGCCCTGGCGGGCAAAAGCCGGTTGAGGATGAGCAGCATTTTGGCGTCGACGCCGACGGCGTGCCGGGCGTAGGGCGCAGTATCGTCGAGGGCTTTGGCCAGTGCGTGCGCGAAACGTCTGGGCGGGCTGGCCATCCGGATGGCCAGTCGGCCCCGCCGCTCGATGGTGGTGGTCAAGGCGCTGTAGGGTCCGCTGAAGTCGCGGTGGTCCTGCACCCCGGCGTCGGTGATGATGTCGGTGTCAAACACCCCGGTCACCAGGACGCTGACGCCCAGCCCGAACGGCGCGATCTCGGCGGCCAGGGCTTCAGCCCACCGCTCAGATCCGGCCTTGGACGCCGAGTACGACGCCGTGCAGGGCATCCCGCGGACACCGTTTTCGCTGGCGATCACCACGATGCGGCCGCGTCCGGTGGCGCGCATCGAGGGCAGCAGCGCGTTGGTCAGTGCCACCGGCCCGAACAGGTTGGTGGCGAACAGCTGCTGCCACACGTCGAGGTCGAGTTCTTCGACGCAGCCCACCGCGGTGATCCCGGCGTTGTGCACCACAGCATCAGGGGCTCCAACCGCCTCGAGGATGGCCTTGGCTGCGTTCGTGATCGATGCCGGATCGGTGAGATCGAGTTGCACGCCGATCAACCGCGAACTGTCGGCGGGGGCCCCGGTGGCATCCAGTATGTTTTGCAGGCCGATCTCCGGTGTGCGCATCGCCGCGACGACTCGCCAGCCGGCCTTGTACAGGTGGGCCGCCGAGGCCAGCCCCAGCCCGCGCGAGGCCCCGGTGATGACGACGCTGCGGGACTTACCCATGGCTGACCTGCAGCGTGCAGCGTGGACTGTCAGAAACCGTATCGACGGCGCGATGGCTCTGCGATCGGCCCCGTATCCGCGTCGACCCCATCACTGCCCGGCACGGTCTCCGTTGGCCGGCCGTGTCATAGAAGCTCTGCACGCTGGTCACTTCGTGTCATCCCTTACTCCCGTAGCGCGGGTCGAATCGGAAAAGCTCGCCGTGAGCGTCTCCATCTCCACGACACTCCTTCGCGGCATGTCGGCTCTGCGTGAGACAACCTCAGCGACCGCAGGTTTGGGTGGCGCCGGGCACGAAGGACACCAGTCCGACACCCTGATACCGGGCGACGATGCGCTCGTACTGGCGGCGGTTGCGGGCCAAGGGTGTTTCGGTGATGCGGCGCGGCAGCCGACGGTAGGCCCCGCGCAGTACCCGGCTGAACACGAGAAATTCGATGTCGTGTCGGCGCGTCCAGGGCATCGGGACCAGGGCGCGGACTCTGGGGTGCATGATGCCGAATCCGAGGATGACCGCGATATGCCCGAAGATCGGGCCAAGAAGCGAATACAGCGGCGCGGTGATCGCCGGCATGTGCGCGGGCCGCCTTGGGTGCAGTGTGGCGGCCATGACGATGTCCAAAGCTTCGGTGTGGGTGAGCTTTTCGGCGGCAACATGATCGTAGTAGGCGCACAGCTGTGGATAGCTGGTCGGAAGTTCACGCGTCCGGCCGGGCATCTGCAAGTCGGCGGTGAGTGCTCGGTAGCGGTCCCAGACGGCCTGATCGCCCGTGTCGTCGAGCTGTTCACCGGTCAGCGCGATGAAGGCGCCGCGGTGCATGAAGAAGATGCTGATCAGATTCCAGTTCCAGGCCTCGGGGTTGAGCCCGCTGTACCGGATCCCCTCGGGTGTCACGCCTTTGATGTCGCGGTGCAGCCGCACCAGGCGTTGCATCTCTTCGCGGCGATGGGCGCCGTTCGCCAGCAACGCCACTTGGTCTGACGCCGCCGTGCGCCGTGCCCGCCCATACGGGTTGTCGCGGATGCGGGCGGTGTGAACCAGAGAAGCTGACACCATCGGCAGCATCATCTCGTCGAACAGGGCCGGGGAGAACAGTGCCAGCAACCGGGTTCCCATGATGCGTTCGAAACGGTCGGCCACCGAGGCGGTTGGCGCGTCAGCAAGACACGACGCCGCGGGGTGGTCGTGGATCGGTGCTGATGACGCGATCAACACGTCAGGTGATTCAACCGACATGAGACCTCTCCCTCAGATCTGGGCAGATCTGGCGCAGCGCGACACCAGAATATATTCTGGTGTCAGATTGCACCAAACAGTCCGAAGGGTCAAGGGCTCTGGGATACTTTTTGCGATGACTTCTGTTGCGCGCTCTTACGGTGGCGTCACTGCCGAGCGGCGTCGCGCCACCCGGCGTGCGGCGCTGCTGGAGGCGGCCCTGGACCTCTTCGCTGAAGACGGTGCGCGCGCGGTGTCCAAGCGTGCGGTGTGTTCACGCGCGCGACTCAACGACCGATATTTCTACGAGCACTTCACCGATTCCGACGCACTGCTAGAAGCCATGGTCAGGGATCAGACCACTGCCGGGCTGGAGGCAGTCGGCGCCGCCGCCCATGGTGTCGGTTCCGATGTCGGCGCGCAGATCCGCGCCACCGCTGCTGGGTCGCTGGTATTTCTCACTGCCGATCCGCGCCGTGGCCAATTGCTGTTGCGCTCGCACACCTCCGACGTGATGCAGCGTGCGCGCGTGGACAGCACTCGGGCGATCGCCAACGCGATGACCGCGATGCTCACCGATACGGCCACCACTGGACCTGCTAGCCGGCTGGACATCGAGATGGCGTCGTTTGCGTTGGTCAGCGGTGCGATGGAAGTGATCGCCGGCTGGCTGCGCGGTGATTTCGCCACCGACCAAGATCACGTCGCTGACACCGTTGCCGGGCTGTTACTGGCCATCCCCGACATCGCGGCCGCGTTGCCAGCCGTATCGGCGAACAGCATTCCACTTCGCCGGTGAGCTGTTAGGCGGTGGGCACCAGCGCCGAGATGTCCTCGCCTTGCAGGATTTTGACGGTCAGGTTGACGTCGAAGTAGTCGGTCCAGCGGGTGATTGTGCCGTCCTCGTCGACCACGAATGTTCCCATCACCGGCACGCCCGGTTTGGATCCGTCGGGGGCCTGAATGTAATCGAGTCGTTCGGTGAGCACGGTCGGACCGTCGTGGGCGATGTTGACGATCTCAAACGCGTAGGCGTCGGGAAACATGGAGAACTGGGCGGCCATGTTTTCCACGATGGCGTCGGCGCCCACGGTGGCGGGCATGCCGACGTTCTGATATACCGCACCGTCGGCCAACAGCGGGCGCAGCGCCTCGGCGTCGCGTTTTTCCATCAGCGCGCAGAACTGGCGGACGACATCGACGGGATGAGGCATCAGCAACCTCCGGTGAGCCAGGGAGCGGACAAACGGTGTTTAGGTGCAGACAGTAGGTCACCTACAACCAGTATGCAATAGGCTGGTGGCATGGCCGCTGGTCGGGAACGTTTCGACACCAAGGCGCGGCGCACCGCGCAGGCTGAGGCCACCCGTGCAGCGTTGATCGAGACTGCGCGTGAACTTTTCGTCGAGAAGGGCTACCACGACACCGGGACCGAGGAGATCGTGCTGGCCGCCGGTGTGGGGACGCGCGGAGCGTTGTATCACCACTTCACCGATAAGAAGGCGCTGTTTGAGGCCGTCTTCCTGACCGTCGAAGAAGAACTCGTGATGGCGGCAGCCCAAAACCTCACCGGCGATGCGGATCTGTCGGCGCTGGACGTGCTGCGACGTGGCCTGCTGGGCTTCCTCGACGCCTCTTTGACCAAGCCCGTGCAACGGATCCTGCTCATCGACGGACCGGTGGTGCTGGGCTGGCAGCGCTGGCGAGAGCTGGAAAGCCGCTACGGCCTGGGCGCTATTCACGCCATGCTGCAACGCGCCGCCGACGAGGGCGACCTCGCCGCGGCACCGTCGATCGACGTGCTCGCGCATCTGCTGCTCGCGGCCGCCGACGAGGCCGCGCTGTTCATCGCCAACGCCACCGATCAGGTCGCAGCGCGCGATCGAGCGGTGCACACCCTGGATGCACTCGTCGAAGGGTTGCGCAACACCGACCGCGCGACCGCGAATGATTGACCCACATACAGCCTGTATGTAGGCTCGCACGTCACGCGGCAGATCTCATGGAAGAAGCTGCCGTCAAAGGAGGCGTGATGGGCAACAGCTGCACCGTGGATGGCGCAGTCGTCGACTTCACCGACACCGGATCGGGGCCAGTCGTGGTGTTCGTGCACGGCGTTTACGTCAGCGGGGCGATTTGGCAGCGGGTGGTCGCAGCACTGGGGGAGCGGGTGCGCTGCATCGTGCCGACCTGGCCGCTGGGTGCCCATCTGCCGGTCGCCCGTGATGTCGACCTGGGCGCCGGCGCCGCGGCGAGGCGCATCGTGGCCTTTCTCGACCAGCTCGACCTGCACGATGTCACGGTGGTGGCCAACGACACCGGCGGCGGGCTGGTGCTGGCCGCGCTGGGCGACCCCTCGCTGGACGTGTCGCGCATCGCCAGCCTGGTCTTCACTAACGGTGACAGCTACGAGCACTTCCCGCCTGGCCAGTTCAAGCTCGTCGTGCAGTTGTGCCGACGAAGTCCCGCGGTGGGCCGAGCGGTGCTCGCCATGCTGGCCAGCCCGGTGGGTCAGAAGGTGTTCCTGCGGGCGGTGTGTCGCACGCGACTGTCAGCGGGAGAACGCGCCGAGCTGTTCGGTGCCTTCCTGACCAACAAGTCCACGCGTGCGCAAGCCGCCACCGTCACCGCGTCGTTGGATCCGGCGCTGACCCTGCGGGCGGCCGACGCGATCCACCGCTTCGACAAGCCGGTGGCCGTGGTGTGGGGCACCGAGGACAAATTGTTTCCCTTCTCCGATGCCGAGCGGCTCGCCCGTGATTTCCCCCGGGCCACGCTCATCACGATTCCGCGCAGTCTCGCTTACGTGATGATCGATGCACCCCAGGAGCTGGCCAGCGCCATCGTCGACCTCGCGGGCGCCTCATGACCGGCAACGACAGCTGGGATGTCACCACCAATCTCGGAACCACCGCGCTGGGGGTGGCGGCTCAGCGGGCCGCCGAGACAGCCCAGAATGATCCGCTGTTTCGTGACGAGTTCGCCGCTGTGCTGGTCGCGGCCGTCGAGGAGCCGGGTTGGCAGATGATGGCCTCCGGTGACCTGTCCTGGATGGGTCCCGAAGATGACGACGGCCGCCGGGCAGCCACGAGTGGGCGCGATTATGTCGCCAGCAGAACCGTGCACTTCGACGACTTCCTCGCCGCCGCCCCCACCGCGGGAATCCGTCAGGTGGTCATCCTCGCTGCCGGTCTGGATGCCCGGTCGTATCGCTTGAACAGCCTGTCCGGGGTGGTGGTCTACGAAGTGGATCAACCCAATGTCCTGGGTTTCAAGCACACCGTGTTGCGGGCTCATGGCGCGGTGCCGGTGGCGGATATGCGTGCGGTGCCGGTCGATCTTCGCGACGACGAGTGGCCCTCAGCGCTGAGCTCGGCGGGCTTTGATGCCTCGGCGTCCACGGCGTGGCTGGTCGAAGGGCTGCTTCCGTACCTGTCGTCTGCCGATCAGGAGCACCTCTTTGACCGGGTACTCGGGCTCAGCGCCGAGGGTAGCTGTATCGGAGCGGACGCCTATCCCAGTGCGTCGACTCATCTTGGTGAGGATCGGATGAGCAGCTGGCGGCAGGGGGCCGCTGAGATGCGCGACAAGATCGGCGTCGCCATGGACGTGGCGGCCTACATCAAGCACGAGGACCTCACCGACATTGCCGATTGGCTTGCGCGCCGCGGATGGATCGTCGGCGCCCTCGACAGCCGCGAGCTGATGGCGCGCCTCGGGCGCGCTCTGCCTGCCGACCTGATCGGTGTCCTTCCGATCAGCTCCCTGATCACCGCCACCATGCCTCCGGGATCTGCCCTGACCAGCCCATGACGTCTACAGCCGCATTTCGTGACTGGTCACCGCGGTGATTCATTCGGCATGTTCGGTCGCGCCGTTCTTGGCTTTCAGTCGCAGCGATGCAGGAAACCGTGCAGGATCGCTTGGACGAGTTCGTCGACGATCGCCTCACGGGAAGGCTGGTTGGCGCCGAAGAAGGTCGAGCGCAAAGCGACCATGCCGGCGATCGTTGCGACCGTGGTGTGCGCGGGCAGGTCGGGCCGGCCGGCCCGCAACCCGCGCAGACGCATGCCCTCAGCGCTGATCTGACCGAGCACGCCGAGCGCCCGGGTGATGTCGGCGATACCCGCGTCGGCGATCTCGTCCTCGCTGAGCGTCTCCGACGCGACGAGCGTCAGCAGAAGCCCTCGATGTTCGACGACCACGTCGTAGAGCTGTCCGACGAAATGTCTTGCCAATTCCTCTTCGTCGGTTTCGTCGGGGACCACTGATTGCCACGTTCGGCCGAATTCGTCGACGAAATCGGTGAACGGTAGGACGAGGGCTTCCCGGAACAGTCCGGCTTTTGAGCCGAAGTTGCGGAACAGCAGGTACTCGTTAACGTCAGCGGCTTCGGCGATCTCGCGTGTCGTGGTGCTGCGGTAGTCCTTGCGAGCGAACAGCTCACGCGCGGCATCAAGGAGAAGTCGGCGCGGTTCACCGCGGGGCCGGCGCAGGGCCTGTACCGGCGCATCTGCCGTTGCCCGATCCTTGGCGGAAGGTCGCTGGGGCACGGTTGTTCTCTCCTTGGACCGCGCTGAGCGGTTGACGGCATTCACGATAGTCGGCCTTGACCAACCGCCTTAGAATAGTGTCCACTATTAATGCGGTCGTGGTCCTGGTTTGGCGAAAGGGTGTGGGTGTGGGCGCAGTCATCATGCTCGGTACGCTGCTCGGGTTGATCATCGTGATCTTCGGGCTGGTCTGGTATTTCGACCCCGAAGCGCGCCGCCGTTCGGGTCAAGAAACCACGTCATGACGACCGAGCTGACGCCGTTGCTGACCGCGGCCAATGCCTTCGGCTGGCTGAGCGGCATCGGGTTCACCGTCACCGGGATCTACCTGAGCGTTCGCCGCCGCCGGTTGCACCCGCTGCTTCTTCTGTGCATCTCGGCGATCTCGTTCTCATGGATCGAAGCCCCGTATGACTGGGCGATGTATGCGCAATTTCCGCCGGCACTTCCACGCATGCCGTCGTGGTGGCCGTTGAACATGACCTGGGGTGGGCTGCCCTCGTCGGTGCCTCTGGGCTACATCGGTTACTTCTGCATTCCGGCCGTCGTCGGCGCCGCATTGGGGCAGCGGCTGAGCGCACGGTTCAACTGGCGCCGGCCGATCACGCTGCTGGCCGTGGGCCTGGCCGTCGGGATCTGCTGGGCGCTGCTGTTCAACGGGGGCCTGGGTGCCCGGATCGGCGTCTTCTACTACGCCTACGTGATCCCCGGACTGGGACTGTTTGAGGGGACCCTGCACCAGTACCCGATCTATGACGCCATCGCGATGGGTATTCAGATGATGGTCTTCACCTATCTGCTGGGCCGCACGGATGCGCAAGGCCGCAATGTCATCGAGATGTGGGCCGACCGGCTCTCGAAAACCAAGGTGCAGTCGGCAGTGCTGGCTGTCGTCGCGGTCATCGTCATCGGAAACGTCCTCTACGGCAGCCTTTTCGCCCCCCACCTCGTGACCAAACAGATGGGTTACGTGACCTCGGGTCCCGATGCGCAATTGTTCCCTGGCGTGCCGAACCAACTCAGGTAGTGAAAGAGGATCTGTGATCAGCAATCAAACCGCGGGGCTGTACTACGACCCGTTCGACTATGACATCGACGACGATCCGTATCCGGTGTGGAAGCGCATGCGCGCCGAAGCGCCACTGTACTTCAACGACAAGTACGGCTTTTATGCGTTGAGCCGCTACGACGATGTCGCGCAAGCGCTTCCGGACTGGCAGACCTATCGCTCCGGACGGGGCACTACCGCAGACATCTTGTTCAGCGGCCTCGAAGTGCCGCCAGGAATCCTGCTGTTCGAGGATCCTCCGCTGCACGACTTGCACCGTCGCCTCCTGTCACGCGTTTTCACCCCACGGCGCATGCTGGCCGTAGAAAGCCTGGTGCGTGACTTCTGTTCGCGCGCACTGGATCCGCTGCGCGACGCCGAGGGCTTCGACTTCGTCGCCGATCTCGGTGCAATCATGCCGATGCGCACCATCGGCTATCTGCTCGGCATCCCCGAAGAAGGCCAACAGCGCATCCGCGACCGCAACGACACTAGCATCACTGTTGGATCGCAGCATGAAGACACCGGCGGCGTCAGCGCGACCATCTTTGAGGACTCGATCGCATTGTTCGCCGAATACATCGAGTGGAGGGCAGCGCATCCTTCCGATGACTTGATGACAGAGCTGCTCAACGCGCAAGTCGAAGAACACGACGGATCCCGGCGTCCGCTCGAACGGACCGAAGTTCTGGCGTACACCGCGATGATCGCCGGCGCCGGCAACGAAACCACCGCCCGGCTGATTGGATTCATGGGTCAACTGCTCGGCGAGCACCCCGATCAACGACGCGAACTCGTCGCGGATCCGTCGCTGATCCCCCCGGCGGTTGAGGAGACGCTGCGCTACGAGCCGCCATCACCGGTGCAGGCGCGCTACGTCGCGCGCGACGTCGAGCTCTACGGTTACACCGTGACCGAGGGTTCCTACATGTTGCTACTCAACGGGTCAGCCAATCGTGATGAGACGCGCTTCAATGAACCCGACCGCTACGACATCCACCGGAAGGGCGGACATTTGAGCTTCGGACAGGGACTGCATTTCTGCCTCGGCTCAGCCCTAGCGCGACTCGAGGCACGAGTCGCGTTCGAAGAGGTCCTCAAGCGATGGAGCGACTGGACCGTCGACTACGACAACGCAAGCAGAGCCCACACCTCCAGCGTCCGAGGATGGGCACGCCTTCCGGTCACAACCGTTTAGCCCGCCCGCGCCGCGCTGCGCAGGCTTGAAACGGCGGCGGTCAACGGGGCGCGGATTCGCTCGTGCCCGAGCGCCTGGGGCCGACCATCGCACAGTGGATGAGTCTCACACCTAGAGGTTGCGGCTGCGGCCCGCCGACAAATTGGGCGGTTAGTAGGCACTGGCCCATATGTTATCGCCAGGCAGAGCGCCACAACAGCTGCCCGGTTCAATATGCTGCGTGGGCGATCGTGGCTGTGGATGCCACGTTGCGGCCCGCGCAGAAACCAAAGGATCAGTAAATACAGCCGCGAGCACGGTCGACCAAATATTTGTCCGCACTTATCCCCTCCGGGTCAGATATGACCATTGCAAACGGTATGAAGGGCTGAGGCCACCTGTTCTTGAACCAAATATATGTTCCGGTTACAGTGCCTGAGGAAGCCGAGAACAGGGCGGGCAATGACAGTGAAGCTTCGTTTACAGCCAGGGCTCCCCCGTAGTACGCCAGGGGACGCTACGGCACACAGGCAGCCCAACGGCCGCTCCGCCGCGATGACCAACACGGCGCTTCGTATCGGTGTCATGGTCATGCCATGGATTCCGCCGTGGCTCAAATGCCTCCTCGCTGGCCGTAGAAGGGTCACCATCGACGGCAACACCCTTGACAGCACGCTTCAATTAATACTGGCCGCCCAACGACGCACACGCACGGGCGGCCTGTCGGCTGCTGGCGATCCGGGAATCGCCCGCGCCCTGATGCGGAACTCGCACTCGGTGATGGGCACCCACGTCGCCGTCCCCACCACCGACCTCACGATTCCGGGACCCGACCGCCCCCTACGGACGCGACACTACCGACCGACCGTCGCGGGGCCAGCCCCACTGCTTGTCTTCTTCCACGGTGGTGGTTTTGTCGTCGGCGACATTGAATCCCACGACGGACTGTGCCGGATGATCTGCAAAGATGCCGCGATACATGTGTTGTCGGTGGACTACCGGCGCGCGCCTGAACACAAGGCCCCGGCCGCGGTCGATGACTGCGTCGCGGCCTATCGCTGGGCACTTGGACACGCCGCCGCACTTGGTGCCGACCCGGCCCGAATCGGCGTTGGCGGCGACAGCGCGGGCGGAAATCTAGCGGCGCTGGTCGCGCTGCGCAGCCGCGACGAAGGTGTTGGGCAACCGGCGCTGCAGGTGCTGCTCTATCCGACCCTCGACCTGTCCGCGGACACCCGGTCGCGCATCCTGTTCTCGGACGGATTCTTCCTCTCCAAGCAGGACATGGACTGGTTCAAAGAGTTGTATCTGGACGGCGCCGGCCTGGCAGCCGACGATGCGCGGGTATCGCCACTGAAGGCCGCCGACCTATCCGGCCTGGCACCGGCCCTGGTGCTCACCGCGGGATTCGATCCACTGCGCGACGAGGGAAACGAATACGCCACGGCATTACGCTCGGCCGGTGTCTGCGTAGACCACCGCCAGTTCGATGCTCTTACACACGGCTTTGCCAGTCTCGCCCCCTTCGGAGGCGGCAGCGCCGATGCTATCGCGGCCACCATCTCGGCCATCCGCGCCCACCTCAGCCGCGCCTGACCCGAAAAGCGGCAGCCGCATCATGCCAAAGGATCCCCGCCGCCCAGCACTGCAAAACACGACCTGGGGGTCAAGTGGTCGCAGGTTCAAATCCTGTCAGCCCGACCAACGTTTTCGCAGGTGGGCGCTCGAAGTTCAGGTCAACCCGTACGCCGGTGACGAGTTCAAGGCGAACCACTTGGTCGTGAGGGCTGAGACCAGTTTCGGTGTGGCCTGCCCCTATCAACATGCGGTTTGCAGTAGACCAGGGTCAGGCAACGTGGGCCGCGAACCGTGCACGTTTGGTCCACGGAGGACGCAAAGGTACGCGCGTACCAGAATTTGGTTGCGCAATCGATGCTGAATCGCATAATTTAAGTAATGCGGGTCAAGTCACACGTTCGGGCCGATGTGGCGCACATTCCAGCATCAGGGGAGGCGGTCGTAACGCTTTGCGGCCGGCTGGGACGAAGGATTGCTCGTGTCAGAAGAAAGACGGGCCACACGGCCCCTAAGACTCGTGCCCGCAACCAACATATCGGGCGCAGTGGCCGCGGACGATCGCGCCTGGGTCTCGAAGGCGCTGTGTAGGGGCACAAATCCCGACGCACTATTTGTGCGGGGGGCAAAACAACGCGAGGCTGCGGTTATCTGCCGTCGCTGTCCTGTGATGACAGAGTGCGGGGCCGAAGCGCTAGATAACCGGGTCGAGTTCGGGGTATGGGGCGGCATGACCGAGCGTCAGCGCAGGGCTCTGCTTAAGCGGCATCCCGAAGTCGTGTCGTGGTCAAATTTTTCGACACGCGCAATGCCCGCTCGGTCGGATAGCAGCTAGGGCCGCCGCTCCCGGAGAGAGTTCCAACCGCCGGCAATTCCTCCAATCCTGTTCAGCCCGACGCGTCTACGCGCGGAGACGCCGCGGCGCCGGTGATCAGCAGCCGACCGGGCCGCCGCCCGCCGGGCAGGTGGGTATGTCGACAATCGGTACGCAGCCTGCCGACGTCGTCGAGACGGCGAACGCGAGCAGCAGCGCAACCAGGATCTTCTTCCCCCTCGTCATGACTGAAAAGCGTACGTCCGGCCGGGATCCCCCGTGGCCGCGTCCGCAGGAATAAGTGCTCAGCAGGGGAGGGCAACCGCGCCACCCGACGCGATGAGACCATGGCCCCGATGACCACCCACACCTGCATGGGCTGCGGCCTGGAAACCCGCTACTCCTATTGGCGCAACTGCACTGGGTGTGGCTTAGAGACCCGCTGCTCGTACGACGAAGACTGGCCGGATCGCTATCAGCAGGCCGCGCAAGCATTCGCGGCGCTCGCGAGGATCGTCACTCTGATCGAGAAGCGTCCGACGGTCGCGTTGGCGTTGCTGGTGCCGGCCTCGCTGCTCGCCATGGCCGCAGTCGCGGCGTACCCACTGGTGTTCGTGCCATTGCTGATCCTGCTCACCGTGGCTATGGGGGCGGCCGTCCGCTACGAGGAAACCCGCACTCCACCGAAGTAGCAGACCGGTCTACTGCTGGAAGGCCGGAAGAATGAAGCCGTTGTCGCGAATCTCCCAGATGCTGGCTTTGCTGATGCCATCGAAGTTGATCTTGTCCAACGTCTCCCGTGAATAGGTGAGGTCGATGGCCACCTGGGTCGAGGTGTTGCCGTACGGGTCGGTCATCGGGAAGGTGCCCTGCACGTTCACCGCGGACGCGTCAGGGTAGGTCGCCCTCGCGTACTTGAGGATGTCGATGGTGTCCAGCCGGGCGCCGTCTCTGATCAGCTGCTCGGTGTAGTTGTCACGAATGGCGAATCGGGCGTTGACCACGTCGCCGTTCGGGCCCGCAGCGGTGGTGAAGGTGACGCCCTCCGGCTTCTTGGTGCCGGCCGGTGTGGACGGCGCCGCCTCGGTCGGTCCCGCCCCAACAGAACTGCTCGATGGGGCCGTGTGGCTGGCCTTCTTCGGGTCGAAGATCCAGCTTTTGCCCACGACGATCAGGAGGACCAGGAGGCACAGCGCCGCCAGCGCCAGGACCGCCTTCCCGGAGAGGCCTTTCTTCGGCGGCTCTGCGGAGAACGCCCACTCGCTGGTCCAGCTGGTGCCGTCGAAGTACCGCTGCAGTCCGTGGCCTACGGAGGGGTCGGGGTACCACCCCGGCGCGAAGTTCGGCGGGGGCGGCGCCTGTTCAGACGGCATCTATGCATTTTCGTCGTGCCAGAGACAGCCCGGCTACCCGCCCCAATGCCCGCTCAAGACGGACCATTCAGTCCTCGCGGTCCGGCTCGGTGAGTTCCGGCGCGTTCTCCCGGGTCGCCATTCCGCCTTCGCGCCCGTGATCCACCGGACCGGGGCGGCCGCCCTTGGGCTCGTCGTCGTCTCTCTCTGATTGCTTGGCCATCGCAACCTCCTTCGTCGACCGACGGATTACCGCAGCGTGCGATTCTGAAGACCCCGAGGACGCAAACTTCGACTGCGGTAAGCCGCTCCGCCAAGCCTAGCTCTGGACGTGTGTGACGGCGGCGGGCCCGCGACGCGCCGCAGATATGAATTCGAGATGGCCCCGGCGTGGCGGTTCGGCGTTCGCCGCGTCGGCGCGTCCGGTGCGGGCTATGAATCTGGGCGTGAGCACCCACCGTGTGAACCTGACCCCGCAGGAAAGCTCGTTGATCGGCGAGAGTCATCCCGAGGCCCTCATGCGCATGGACGAGACGAGGCACTGGCACGGGTCGGCGAGCGCCTTGGCGGCCATAGAGTAGCCACGGCTGGCGAGTAGATCCAAACCGCTTGCGTTACGGCGCTTTCCGGAGATCGGCGAGCGAGTTGCGAAGCCCACCATCCATCCGGATCTGGATGGCAGCGACCGCCACCATGATCGCGGCGGTCACCAAGTGCACTACCGCGTCAATCGTGTTGTTGGGAAAGGTGAACACGAACGCGACCTGATGCGAGAAGAACGCCCAAATGCCCGGCAGCGCACCGGCTATCGCGGCGAGCAGTAGATACAACACCGACCACGACTTGCGAATAGCGAAGACCAGCCCCGGAGCGAACAGCGCCAGACCGGCGACGGCGTGCCAGCCGTTGTAGTCCATGCCGAGCAGCTGCACGGTCGGCGCATTGGGCCCCGTCGCGAAGCTGGGATTGAGGATGAACCCGATCACGGCCTGAATGACATGGAAAACGCAGATGATCACCAGCCCGACCTGGGCGAAGCTCCACCTCACATTGCACCCCCTTGTGCGTGGCGAGATGGGCCGAATACTACGCCCGGTAGTAGATCAGGGTCAATGAAAGGCGGTGGCTAAGCTGTGCCGTCCCGTTCGATCCAACGGGTGAGCGCTTCTTCAAGCGCGGTCGCGACGTCCACACCGGCGCTGTCAGCGGCCTGCTCAAACCGCTCGATCAAGTCGGTGCGGACCGATGCGCCCAACCTGGAGAACGGTGGTTTCGGCTTTGGCGGCAGGTCTACGGGCACGTGTCGCGCGACAGACGCGTCAATGATTTCGCGAAGTGCCGGTAGGTCGTCGAGCAACGCGGCGAGATCGTCGCGTTCTATCCGCAACAACTCGGCAGGCCCCATCGTCGTCACGGTCGCGGAACGCAGTCTGCCACGCTGCAGCGCCGATTCGCCGATCACCTCGCCCGGCCCCAGCGCGGCGACGCGGTCCCTGCCGATGTACACGCCCACCTCTCCGCTGAGCAGGATGTAGCAGGAGTCCGACGGAGTCTGCTCATGAATCAGCGGCAAGGCTGCCGACGTCGCCGTGCGATGGGCTACCCGGGCGAGACGCTGCAATTGGGCATCCGAGAAGTTGTCGAATGTGGCGTACCCGCGTAGCCGCCGAGCGTCTTCCTCATATTGCTTCGCGTCGGCCTTCATAGCGGACTCCTGACGTGCGATGTGCCGCTGACATCGATGAGCGTAACGCGGATTTACGCCTGGCCGCCGGTGAAACTCATTTTCGACCGGGAAGCTTCGAGACCGTCCGCACGATCGGCAACAACGACTTCTGCCAGAGTTTCCCCGGAATGCCAAGGGGCGGATCGAGATTGAACACCCGTGCGGTCGCGATCGTCTGCGATTCGGTGTACTTCAGCAGTCCCTCGGGACCGTGCCGGCGGCCGACGCCGGACTGGCCCATCCCGCCCATCGGCGCGCTGAGGCTGCCCCACGCGAACGCGTAACCCTCGTTGACGTTCACCGTTCCCGACCGCAACCGCGCGGCGACCCGCTCGCCCTCGGCCGCCGACCCGGCCCACACGCTGGCGTTGAGCCCGTATTCGGTGTCGTTGGCCTTCTCGACGGCCTCCTCTACGTCGGCGACGGGATAGATCGAGACGACCGGTCCGAACGTCTCGTTGGCCGCGCATTCCATTTCCTGCGTGACGTCGGTCAGCACGGTCGGCTCGTAGAACAGCGGCCCGACGTCGGGCCGCGCCTTGCCGCCCGCAATCACCTTGGCGCCCTTGGCTTTCGCGTCGTCGACGTGGTCCGTGACGGTGTCGAGCTGGCCCGCGGAGATCAGGCTGCCCATATCGACCGAGAAGTCATATGCGGTGCCCAGCTTCATGTTTCGCACCGCGGCACCGAACTTGCCGATGAAATCGTCGGCGATGTCCTTCTCCACGTAGATCCGCTCGATGGAGATGCACAGCTGGCCCGCGTTCGAGAAGCACGCGCGGGTGGCCGCCTTGGCGGCCTTGTCCAGATTGGCGCCCCGCGTGACGATCATCGCGTTCTTGCCCCCGAGTTCAGCCGAGAAACCGATCAGCCGGCGGCCCGCGTGTTCGGCGAGCTGCCTGCCGGTGGCGGTCGAGCCGGTGAACATCAGGTAGTCGCAGTTGTCGATGATCGCGGTGCCGACCACCGAGCCCGGCCCGGGCACGATCGCATAGAGCGCCCGCGGCAGGCCGGCCTCATAGAGCAGCTCGGCGCACGCGAGCGCGCAGTACGGGGTCTGGCTGTCCGGCTTGAGCACCACCGCGTTACCCGCCAGCAGCGCCGGCACCGAGTCGGACACGGTCAGCGTCATGGGGTAGTTCCACGGCGAAATCACCCCGACCACGCCTTTGGGCTGGTAACCGACCGTGGTCTTGCCGATCCCGGGAAGCAGCGCGGGCACCGTGTGGGGCTTGAGCAGGTCCGCGGCAACGCTTGCGTAGTAGTTCGCGTTCGCCATCAGGTCGATGATTTCCTCCTGCGCCGCCCAACGGGCCTTACCGGCCTCGGCCTGCAGAAGATCCATCAGGAACTCGCGGTTCTTCACGACGAGGTCGCGATAGCGGGCGATGACCGCGACGCGCTCGGTGACCGGGCGGTTCGCCCAGGCGGCCTGGGCCGCGCGCGCTTCGGCGAACGCGGCTTCGACGTCTTCGGCCGTCCCGATCGGGATCGTGGTCAGCGGCCTGCCCGTGAAGACCTCATCGATCGTCCTGGTCTGACGTGCGGTGATGTCTTTGATCGCGGCGAGCTGACGCAAACGGTCGAAGACCTCGGCTGACGGTGCGGACATGTCATCACCTCTCGAATGGCATCCAAAGCACCAGACTATTGGCACTGCAAGATCGGGCCGAGGGCCAAGGACCGTTCGTCTGCCGTTTCGGTCGCGTGGAGCGCCCGAGCGCGGGGCTCATGTATCCTCCGGGGGTCAACCGACCTCGAGCCGATAAGGCAGGTGCTCAAGCAGATGATTCGGCCGACCGGACCGCTGAGGGTCCGGAGGGCTGGCTGCGCCGCCGCGATCCGATAGGGAGGACGACGACGGGCCGCAGCCGAATCAACTCTGCAGCCATACTGGAAATCGCGGACCAAAAGATTGATCACGGCTCCAACGCCCCGGGGCGGCCGTGGTCGAGAAGTTGGCCGCTCAGCTGAGGCCGCACCGAATTGTTCCCGCCCCTCGCGCCTAACACCATCACAAGATCGGACGTGACCCTTTGCCGCGGTTCGTAAACCCGCCCTGTCCGCACGTCATCGCGCAGCCGCGCTGCGCAACCATGTCCGAATCTCACTAGGATTCCGTGGCTATTACCGAGGTACCTGAATACGCCCACCTGAGCGACGAGGACCTGCAGGGACTCGCGTCCGCTTTAGAGACCATCCGTTGCGACGTCGAAAATTCGCGCGGCGCCAAGGACCGTGACTACATCCGACGCGCTATCGCCTTTCAGCGATGCCTCGAGGTCGCGGCGAGGCTGACCATTCTGGGCAGCAAATCCAAGTCCGGATGGCTTACCGGTACCGCGGCGCTGGCAGTGGCCAAGTGCGTCGAGAACATGGAACTCAGCCACAACATCACCCACGGGCAGTGGGATTGGATGAACGATCCGGAAATCCATTCCAGTACCTGGGAATGGGACATGGTCGGTCCCTCGAAACACTGGCAGTCCTCTCACAACCACCTTCATCATGTGTTCACCAACATCGTGGGTGTGGACGACGACCTCGGATTCGGAGTCCTGCGGGTCACACGAGATCAAAAGTGGCAGCCGAGCGCGTTAGCGCAGCCGTTGCGCGCGGTGCTGCTGGCGATCGCCTTCGAATGGGGCGTCGCACTGCACGGCCTGTACGCGGTCCAGGACCGGGAGACCACAGCTGCCGCAAAATCCGTCCACACGAAGACGATGATCGGCAAGATGGCCCGCCAGGTCGGCAAGGATTATGTTGTCTTTCCTGCATTGAGCCGTAAGCGATGGCTGCGCACGCTGGCGGCGAACATCGTGGCCAATGGGTTACGCAATGTGTGGGCGTACATGGTCATCGTCTGCGGTCACTTCGCCGACGGAGCGGAGAAGTTCACGCCGTCGGTTTTGGAGAGCGAGACCAAACCTGAATGGTATCTACGACAGATGCTGGGAACCGCCAACTTCCGGGCCGGGCCGGTACTGGCGTTCATGAGCGGCAACCTTTGCTATCAAATCGAGCACCACCTGTTTCCCGATCTGCCGAGTAATCGCTACCCCGAGATCGCTGAACGGGTACGGGCTCTGTGCGCCACCTACGACTTGCCTTACACCACTGGGTCGTTGCTGCGGCAGTACCTACTCACGGTCCGGACAATCTGCAAATTGGCTTTGCCCGACCGGTTTCTGTTCGCCACCGCCGACGACGCACCAGAGACGGCATCCGAGAAGAAGTTTCGCAACGCCGCTGAACAACCGCGGGTGGCAGTCGCGGACAACGGTGTGAGGCGGCGCGGATTGCTGACAGCAATGGCCAACCGCGGGGATCGCCGCCGCGGCCTCGTGCTTCGTCGCTAGAGGGCGGATACTCCGACTGCTTGGGGGCCTTTAGGTCCCTGCGTGATCTCGAACTGGACTCGTTGATTCTCCTCAAGCGTACGGAAACCGCTTGCCTGAATCTCGGATTGGTGGACGAACACGTCCTTTTCCTCACCGTCAGGGGCGATAAATCCGAATCCCTTTTCGCTGTTGAACCATTTAACAGTTCCTTGCGGCATACCAACTTCTCTCTCTTTTTCCAGTGGATCTAATTCAGCCATATCCAAGTTCAGCCGTCACGCGGAAACAACGCTACCTGCCGACCGAATTTGCCTGTCACCCTCGAGACGGCGGGGCACGGCGGAATCGCTAGTTGCCCGATCAGGGCTTCTTGGGATGCAGTAACGAATCAGTCTGCGAGACCCGGGCGGCCTTGGTACGCTTCGCAGCGCGTTTCTCTTTCAGGGACTTACCCGTTTTCTTCGTCATAGTTTGGCGAGGAGACTTGTCAGACATCGCGGCCCTCTGATTTGGGGGCCTGATTGGTCCCGTTTCGTCGAGTCTACGCTGCTGCGGGCCGCCCGTGCTCGTCTATCCAGAACCTGCTGGTAAAAGCTTTGGAAAGACACAAGAGGTGAAATCTGGCTGCCCGGAAAAATCACGTTCTCCGGCGGTCGCCGTGAAGTTGCGTGCAGCGCGGCCGATGAGTCGGGCTGATGGTGGGTTGTTCCATCTCGCCTGGTCGGTCCAAGCCACGGGTGCACCGATGCCCGTTCCGTTGCGAGCTACGTTGAGCCGCAGCGGGGTTCGCTCTGCCGACGTGAGTTGCTGTTTAGTGCAGTGGCCGGCCGGGTGACACTCGAGCAAATGATGGCGTAACGTTGGCGCAGAGCCGTTACATTGTCGGCACTGGCCTCGAACGTCATTGCACGCACGAGATCACGGACAATGCGATTCCTCCGTCGACCTGACTTTCGGGCCGATTACCGCGAAGTTCGAAGGGCCGCAAATGAATCGCGCAAATCCGTTGTTCGACCTCGTCGCATCTGAACAGCATCCGGTGGCGGAGCCACCCCCACGCATGATCGGTATGGCGGGGCCGGCGTGCCGAGGGAGCTCGCTGCGGCTCACGCTGGCAACCCGGCTCGGGAACAAGGTCGATGGGGCATGGTGGCCCCGAACCGGGGTGATCTCGCGAGAACTGCCTGAATTGGTGTCCGTTTTGAACGTACGTCTGGGGCAGGTCATCGACATCAACGTCAACTGGTCAGCGTTGCAAGGGCAGCCGGAACTGAATTGGGGCTGGTGGCAAGGCATTAACCCGCAAATCATGACGGTCTCCGGAGCGGATGCGCGAGCAAAGCTTCTGATAGTTCCGCACCGCACCGGTACTGCGCTCGCGGTGATGGTTTTGCGGCGGGCTGCCGGGTTACCCGTCTACGCGATCGATCATGATTCGCGCGCGTTCAAGACCGCCGAAGGTATTGTGCGCGCCGCAGGCGGCGAGACGATGTCCGTCGCGCGCCGTCGCCGCTGAGACGATCTCGCGCCGGGACAGCCGATAGACAACGAGTTTCGTTGGATTCCAGCGCTTTATGTCGGTATGGGCCTACGTGCGGGCTGCTGTCTCCTTCGCGCTGATCATCAGCAAGCTTTCGACCGTCAAGCCGTTGCTCGGGCCGGCGGCGGTCATCATGACGGCGTGCGCGTGCGCGGGATCGGTCTCGCGAGACAGCACCAGGAGAACGATTCTCTTGCGGTTGGTTCCGACGACTTCGACGGTGTTGACGGGCTGGAGGCGATACCCGTCGAGCCGTACTACCTGGTCGCCAAACTCACATTTGGCGGGCGCCTTCGCCCATTCGTTGAGTTTGTAGATCACCCGGCCAATTGGACCGAGTCGGACTGATAGCACCGCCAGCAGATCCGGCAGTTCTGCCTCGAGATCCTCGCTGTGCGGCCACCACGCCCCATCGACAGACCCGCTACGGGGTGCCTTGGGTTTCAGGCGCAAGCGCGGGGTGTGGGTCGGCGGGCTTTGTCGATGTCCGACATCCATGCGGTCTGTTTGCGGCGTCATAGTGACGCTCCCGTCTTGACCGCGAAACCGGCCAATTATTCGAATCGGCGACGACATGGCTTTGAATCGCCACGTACGAAGTATCGCCAACCGCTCCCACACTACTCTGGTATCCAGTCCGAAGGGCCGCAAATCACCAGATCGCGGTTTCGGACTGCGAGTCATCCGGTCATCCGTCGATTTACCATGCAGCGCAGTCGGTTTCAGCCGACCTCAGCGGATGGAAACCAGTTGGTCGATGGAGTCCCTGGGCAACTCGCCGTCCACCACGGCGCTCACGACCAGGCGATTCAACGTGATCGCACCTTTGTGATTGTCGAGGAACGCCGTGTCGGAGGCGTCGCGACCGGTGGCTATCCGCACCAGCGTTTGTCGCGGTGCCAGCAGCGTCGCGTCGACAACCCGCCAGTGCCCGTCGACGAAAGCCTCCGCGACGGCGTGAAAGTCCATGGGATACACGCCCGGCGCGTACACCGACACCACCCGGGCCGGGACGCTGACCGCCCTCAGCAGCGCCACCACCAGATGGGCATAGTCTCGGCACACACCTTCGCCGGCGAGCATCGTGTCCACCGCCCCGTCAATCGGGTCACTGGAGCCGGGGACATAATCCAGTCGCGTGCCCACCCAGGAACTGACGTGCTCCAGCAGTTCCGCCGAATCGCGGTCGTTGCCGAATTCCGTTGCGGCGAAACCAAAGAACTTATCGGATTCGGCGTAGCGGCTGGGCCGCAGGTACATCGACTGGTCGTATTCGGTCACCGGAGGCGGCTCAGTTTGACCCACGATCGTCGCCTCGTAGTCGACCCGCAGGGTGCCCACAGCCGCGTCGAACTTATGGATGCGGTTGCCATGAAGCCCGCTGATTTCCATGGGCGTGATCGGCTTTCCGTCACACACGAAGCGCAGCGACTCGAACACCTCGGCTCGCGGATGGGGTGCGACCGCGATCTGAAACTCCAACGTCGTCGCCGCGGTGATTTCGACTTCAAGCTCGGCGCCCACTTCTCGTCTCATAGCGAGATACTGCGCGAGTTGTCCTCGATCCGCCACCCCGCGGCGTTCGGGCTGCCGCTTTTAGAGGATGTGTAGACCCTGCGCCAGCTGTGACACGCCGACCACCGTGAACAGCGCCACCAAAATTTGCCGGTGGTAGGTCCGCACCCAATTGTGCAGCACGAGCAAGCGAGACTGGGTTTTCGCCGGCGTCAGCACATACCCGACGAGAATGACCTCGACGACGGCGTACATCAGAATGACGAACGCGACGGAAGCGCTGGCCTGCGCGGTGACCGATGCCCCCGACGCCGCGATGACCGCGACGATGAACAGGACACCGTCGACCGGCACCGAGATGATGCCGATCACCCACGCGACCCACCAGGAGCCGCTCTCCCACGCGTTGTGAACGCGGCCGAGCAGACGCCGGACTGGCGATGGGCTCTCCACCGACGCATCCGGGACCCGGGTCAGCAGCCGCGGCATCGCGATCGGCGCACCCGAGACCATCGACAGTTCCCGGGAGCGCTCGTCCTCGGGTACGGATTGTGGCGTCCGCGGACGGGCAAGAAAGCGCACCGTCATCACAGCGGCGATCGACAGGCCGACGACGCCGAGGCCGATCTGGATCTTGCCGAGGGTCGAGCTCGCCGACGGGGACGCCGAACCGTGCGCAACATGTCCAAACATCGGGGTGAAGTTCAGCAGCATCAGCGGGACGAGCAACTCGGGTATGCACACCGTCAACCCGCCTAGCCAGTATGCGAGCAGACTCGGCCCGGGCCGTGGCCGAGAGATCATCAGCAGGGCGAGCCCGAGACGGACGGGATTGAGCGCAGCCAGAATCCCCAGGCCCAGCACTGACCCCCACATGGTTCGAGACGCTACCCGCGCGCGGCCGGGTCTAAACGCCGCCGAATTGCAGGTAAGAACGGGAAATTTTTCGTTCGGCAAACTCGGCTATGAATCAGCTGTGTGCGCCGAAACGTGATCGTGTCCAACGGATTCGGGCTTCGCCACCGCAGGCATAGCGGCGCAGGTGAGGAAGCGGTTCTGTGAGCCGATGATGCGCGGGCTCATGCCGCCGGTTTCGGGATTGCAGGGTTAGCGGGCCAGCGTGATGTGCCTGCGCTGGCGAACTCCGTACCCGCCACGGGTGCGTGACATCAATCACAACAAGCCTGCGTGGGGCCCTGCTGCGGCACTGGCAGAACGTAGTCGGCAAACGGTAGCCGGTGAGGGTGCGTCCGACGAAACCCGACCGGCGATGTTGCCCGGCCCTTGAAGCGTGGTCGCCACGGAACGCTCGCTGGTAGCTACGGGTGGAAACAGTCTGGCGCGGACCACGGCCACGACATCGGCCTTCACTTAGCAAGCGTCCATACGTTTTCACACGGTGCGCGTGTGGGATTCGACATCTGGGCGATCGCCGCTAGGCTTGAACGCGAATATCCGTGAATGCGCTGCTAGGAGCCGTTTAGTGAGATTTTCGCCGAACTGCGCTGGGATGGGGCCGCAGGCGACAGGCGGCCACGCCGGGCGAAACCGGGTGTCGGAAGCAAAGATTGGGTGATCGCCCGGTTGCATGCCGCGTGGTCGACTTCGGCAAACGACCAACGCCGAGCGACAGGGAAGCCACGCGAGCGTCAGGCGTGCCAGCCGGGCAGTGATAAATGCAACACCGGCGCAACACGGTCTTTTGCTGCGCGGAAACGCAACCGTGCAGCAGTAACATTGGCTGCGGATCGGGTTATGTAAGAACGGAATTCAGATGTTTCGGGGAGTGACTGTTGGGTATCCGCGCACCGTGGATCGCGACGTCGATAGCGGTAGCGTCAGCGCGCACTGGCCGCGCTGTTCGGTAATCAACGGCTGTCGGCGCGGGGCCGGGATGGGTACCGCGACGATCGTGTTGCGGCGCCACCCCTCGTGACCGAGTTCACCGGCGCTGACATCCAGCGGGTGGGCTGGTCGACATTCTGGCCGGGCCTGACGGCTCAATCCTCAAGCGCTGCAAGGATGCTCGCGTTGCGGGCAGCGTCATTTGGTAATTTAGGTTGATGTAAGGGGGTCCATCCGTTGCCGCTCAATCCGTTCGATGACGACAATGGCAGTTTTTTCGTCTTGGTCAATAACGAAGAACAACACAGTCTTTGGCCAACATTCACTGTCGTTCCCGCCGGTTGGAGGGTAGTTTTCGGGGAAGCTGACCGCGCCACCTGCCTGCACTACATCGAAGAATCCTGGCCCGATATACGGGCGAAAAGTTTGCGCGAGACGCTGACCGCGCCGGTTTGTGATCAGTAGACCGTCGTCGGTATGAAGGGTTTCGGGGTCAAACTTTTAGTGGGGGTCGTGTAGTGGAGCGTGCTGACCGGGCACTTCCCGTCACACGGGGCCAGCTGGACATCTGGCTGGCGCAGCAAACGGGTTACTTCGATGTGGCCTGGCAACTGGGTGTGCTCGTACACATTGAAGGTGCCATAGACGCTGGCTTGTTGCATCAGGCTATGCGACACGTTGTGGACGAGGCTGAGAGCCTGCGGGCTTCGTTCTTCGAGGTCGATGGCCAGGTCTTCCAGAAGGCGGTCGAACACGACGATGTCGATCTTGTCTTCTATGACCTGACCGAGTCCCGCGATCCCGAGCGGGAAGTCCGCGAGACGGCTTCATCGATTCAGAACACGCCGATGCCGCTCACCGGCCCGATGATCAAGTTCGCGCTGTTCCGGACCGCGCCGGACGAGTACTACTGGTTCACGACCTGTCATCACATCGCCATCGACGGGATGGGCATTGCGCTGGTCGGTCGCCGCATCGCGGCCGTCTACTCCGCGCTGGCCTCCGGAAAGCGGATTCCGCCCGCCTTCTTCGGGTCGCTGCACGACCTCGTCAGCGGCGAATTGGACTACGAGGCGTCGCCGAAATTCGTTGAGGACCAAGAATATTGGACCGCCCACCGCCCCGAAGGCGACGGTGCGGATTACCTGGCGACCGCGGCTGACGACGGGCGTGATCCGTATTCACCCTCTCCGCCAGTGCAACTGGACCAGTCGGTGGTCGGCAAGGTCAAAGAGCTGTCCAAACTGCTGGGTATCCGTCGGTCCTCGGTGCTCACCGCGGCGTGCGCGCTTCTGGTGCGTGGTTGGTCCACCGACGGTTCGGACGAAGTCGTGCTCGACTTCCCGGTCAGCCGGCGAGTCGACCCGAAATCCAAGACGCATCCCGGAATGCTTGCCGGGGTCGTACCGCTGGTGTTGAAGGCCGCACCGGAAACGACGTTCGCCGACTTCTGCCGTCATGTCGACACGCGATCACGAGAAGCGCTGCGGCATCAGCAATTTCCCACCCGCACGCTTGACGGTGAAGGCGATTTCAGCGGCCCGAGGCAGGCGCCCAACCGCGTGGTGGTCAACTTCGTCCCGGCCCGTCTCACGCTCAGCCTCGGCGAGGTGCCTGCGACCGCGAAATACACCAGCTTTGGCCCGGTCGGCCACTTCGGGTTGTTCTTCCTCGGGTTCGGAGATCAGCAGTTCCTGAGCACCGTCGGTACCGGCCAACCCTTCTCGAACTTCGACGTTTCGGATCTGGGGGAGCGCCTGCAGCGGATCCTGGCGGCCATGGCGGCCCGTCCCGATGGGCATTTGTCGGCGTTGGACGTGCTGCATGCAGATGAGCATGCCCGCCTGGAAGAGGTTGGAAACACAGCGGTTTTGACCGAGCCGGTGAACTCGCCGCTCTCGGTGGCCGCACTGTTCGGCACGCAAGTGGACCGTTCACCCGAGGCGGTGGCACTGGTATGCGCGGGTCTCTCGATGACGTATCGCGAGCTCGACGAGGCAGCTAATCGGTTGGCGCACTTGCTCATCGACCAGGGTGCCGGCCCGGGTGAGTATGTGGCGCTGTTGTTGCCGCGTTCGGCCGAGGCGATCGTGTCCATCATGGCGGTGCTCAAGACCGGCGCCGCCTACCTGCCCATCGAACCGGCGTCGCCGGACGCGCGCGTCGACTTCATGCTCGCCGACGCCACCCCGGTGGCCGCGATCACCACCGCCGAGCTGGCCGACCGACTCGACGGCCACGACATGACGGTCATCGACGTCACGGATCCGCGAATCGACGCCCAGCCCGGCACGCCGCCGCCCCCGCCGGATCCGGCCAACCTCGCGTACCTGATCTACACCTCGGGCACCACCGGTACGCCCAAGGGCGTCGCGATCACCAACCACAACGTCACCCAGCTGCTGGAGTCGTTGGACGCAGGCCTGCCATCGCCGGGCGTGTGGTCGCAGAGCCACTCCTACGCATTCGACTTCTCGGTATGGGAGATCTTCGGCGCGTTGCTGCGTGGCGGGCGGCTGGTCGTCGTCCCCGACGACATCGCGCGCTCGCCGGAGGATTTGCATGACTTGCTGGTCGAGCAAGGGGTCACCGTCTACAGCGAAACCCCGTCCGCCGTGCAGATGGTGTCGCCGGACGGCCTCGATTCCACCGCGCTGGTGATCGGCGCCGAGGCCTGCCCGGCCGACGTCGTGGACCGCTGGGCGCCCGGGCGCGTCATGGTCAACGCATACGGGCCGAGCGAGACGACGATGTGCGTGGCGATCAGCGCGCCGCTGCGGGCGGAGTCCGCGGCGGTCCCGATCGGCTCGCCGGTGCCGGGGGCGGCGCTGTTCGTCCTCGACGGATGGTTGCGCCCGGTGCCCGCGGGCGTGGTCGGTGAGCTGTACGTCGCCGGCCGCGGGGTGGCCGCCGGCTATGTGGGCCGGTCCGGGCTGACCGGGTCACGGTTCGTGGCCTGCCCGTTCGGTGAGCCCGGCGAACGGATGTATCGCACCGGGGACCTCGTGTGCTGGGGCGACGACGGTCAGCTGCGCTACCTGGGACGCGCGGACGAGCAGGTCAAGATCCGCGGATACCGCATCGAACTCGGCGAGATCCAGGCCGCGCTGGCCGCACTCGACGGTGTTGACCAGGCCGTGGCGATCGTTCGCGAAGACCGTCCGGGCGACAAACGCCTGGTGGGCTACGTCACCGGCGCCGCGGACCCGGCCGAGGCGCGCGCCGCGCTGGCCGACCGGCTGCCGGCCTACATGGTGCCGACCGCGGTGGTGGCGCTCGAGGCGCTGCCCCTGACGGTCAACGGCAAGCTCGACACCCGCGCCCTGCCGGCGCCCGAATACAGCACGGGCGAGTACCGCGCCCCGGGCAACGCGGTCGAGCAAATCCTGGCCGGAATCTACGCCGAGGTGCTCGGCGTCGAGCGGGTCAGCGTCGACGAGTCGTTCTTCGAGCTCGGCGGCGACAGCATCCTGTCGCTGCAAGTGGTGGCGCGTGCGCGCGCCGCCGGCCTGACGTGCCGGCCGCGAGACGTCTTCGTCGAACACACCGTGGCCCGGCTGGCCCGGGTCGCCACAGTGAGCGACGGGGCGTCCGATGTGGTGGACGAGGGCGTCGGCCCGGTGCTGGCCACCCCGATCATGCGGTGGCTGCAGGACATCGAACGCACCGGCGGTCCGATCGACCAGTTCAACCAGACCGTGATGGTTCAGGCCCCCGCCGGGGTGACCGAAGCCGACGTCGCAATCGTGTTGCAGGCCTTGGTGGATCGACACGCCATGCTGCGGCTGCGCGTCGACGACGACGAAGCCGGCGGCTGGTCGCTGCAGGTGCCCGAGCCGGGGTCGGTGCGGGCCGCCGATTGCCTGCAATCGGTGGACGAGTTGTCCGACAAGGTGCTGGTGGAAGCCCGCTCGCGGTTGAACCCGGCCGACGGCGCGATGCTGAGCGCGCTGTGGGTCGAGTCCACCGGCCAGCTGGCGGTGATCATTCACCACCTGGCCGTCGACGCCGTGTCGTGGTGGATCCTGTTGGAGGACCTCAACATTGCCTGGGCGCTGCACAGCGCGGGGCAACCGGTGGAGTTGCCGCCCACGGGCACGTCCTTTTCCCGGTGGTCGACGCTGCTGGCCGAGTACGCCCACCGTCCCGAAGTCGTGAGCCAGCTGGGCGCCTGGAAGAAGGTGACGGCCACTCCCGCCGCACTGCCCGCGCCCGACCCCGGGCTGGATACCTATGCCTCCGCCGGGCGCTTGTCGCTGCAGCTGGATGCCGAGACCACCGGGGCGCTGATCGGTGACGTGCCCACGGCGTTCCACACCGGCATCCAGGACATCCTGTTGATCGCGTTCGGCCTGGCCTGGGCCGAATTCCTGGGTGACACAGCCGATTCGATCGGCATCGACGTCGAGGGCCACGGGCGCCACGAGGAACTCGGTGCGGACATCGACCTATCCCGCACCGTCGGATGGTTCACCACCAAGTATCCGGTGTCGCTAGAAGTGGCCGGACTGCGCTGGGCGCAGGTGACGGCCGGCGACGCGGCGCTGGGCCCGGTGATCAAGCGCGCCAAGGAACAGCTGCGGGCCCTGCCCGACCCGTTGACCTACGGGCTGCTGCGCTATCTCAACGCCGACGCAGACCTGACCGGTCCCGACCCGTCGATCGCCTTCAACTACCTCGGACGGCAAGGCGTAGCGTCCGATTCGGCGGGCGAAGGCTGGCGGATCAGCCAGGACGGCCTGTCGTTGATCGGCGCCGCCGCGGCGGTGCCCATGCCGCTGATGCACACCGTCGAGCTCAATGCCGGCACCATCGACACCGGCAGCGGCCCACACCTGCACGCCGAATGGACTTGGGCGCCATCGGTTCTCGACGCGAGTCAGATCACCAGGCTGAGCCGGCTGTGGTTCGAGGCCCTGGCCGGAGTGTGCGCGCACGTGCGTTCCGGCGGGGGCGGCCTGACCCCGTCGGACATCGCGCCCGCCCGCCTGAGCCAGCAGCAGATCGACGAACTGCAGCGCCAACACCACATCGCCGACATCTTGCCGCTGACCCCCCTGCAGCAGGGCCTGCTCTTCCACTCCAGCACCGCGCAGGGCAGCGACGACATGTACGCGGTTCAACTGGATTTCACCCTCACCGGACCGTTGGATCCCGACCGCCTGCGCAACGCGGTGCACACCGTCGTCAACCGGCATCCGCACCTGGCGGCGCTGTTCTGCGAGCAGTACGACGAGCCGGTGCAGATCATTCCGGCCGATCCCGTCGTCGAGTGGCGCTACCTCGAACTCGACGGAATAGGTGACGCCGAGGCCGACGAGCTGATCGAGCAGCTGTGCGTTTCCGAACGCGCCGCGGTCTGCGACCTCGCAGGCCAGGCGGCGTTCCGCGCCGCGCTGATCCGGACCGCGGACGGTCGGCACCGGTTCGTGCTGACCAATCACCACATCCTGCTCGATGGCTGGTCGCTGCCGATCCTGCTGCGCGAGATCTTCACCAGCTACTACGGCCAGCGGCTGCCCGCCGCAGGCTCCTACCGGGCGTTCCTCACCTGGCTGGCCGTTCGAGACCTCGACGCCGCCCGCGAGGCCTGGGGTGAGGTGCTGCACGGCTTCGAAACCCCTACCCTGGTAGCACCGCAAGGACAATTGGGACAAGGCGGCCGGGGCTTCGAAAAGTCTTGCGTGCCTGAGCAAACCACGAAGGCCCTCGCCGAGCTGGCGCGCTCCTGCCACACCACCTTGAGCACCGTGCTGCAGGCCGGCTGGGCGGTGGTGCTGACCTCGCTGACCGGTCAACACGATGTCGTCTTCGGCACCCCGCGGTCCCGGGTCGGCCAGCTGGAGGTCGACGACGCCGAACAGATGGTCGGGCTGCTGATCAACACGGTGCCGGTGCGCGCCGACATCACCGCGACCACCACCACCGCGGACCTGCTGGCGCAGTTGCAGAACAGCCACAACGATGCCCTCGAGCACCAGCACCTGGCGCTCAGCGAGATTCACCGGGTCACCGGCCACGACCAACTCTTCGACACGCTATTCGTGTACGAGAACTACCCGCTCGACAGCGGCATGACGCTGGGCGAAGACGGGTTGGCCATCGCCGAATTCAGCAATCGCGAGTACAACCACTACCCGCTGACGGTGGAGGCCCTGCCGGGCCGCGAACTCGGCCTGCACATCGAATTCGACACCGACGTGTTCGACGCCGCCGGCATCGGATCGCTCGTCGAGCGGCTGCAGCGGGTGCTGGAGGCGATGACGGCCGATCCCGGCCGGCGCCTGTCGTCGATCGACCTGCTGGACCGTGACGACCGCGAGCTGGTGCTGGAGCGGCTGTCCGGCGCCGGTGTGACGGCACCGGTCGGGGTGGCACCGCAGCTGCTGGCCGCGGCGGTGGCCGCCGATGCGGATGCGCCGGCGGTGGTCGACGGCACCCGGGAATTGTCGTATCGCGAACTCGACGAGTGGTCAACGCGCTTGGCGCGCAAGCTGATCGACGCCGGTGTCGGTCCGGAGCGCGCCGTCGGCGTGGCGGTTGACCGGTGCGCCGAATTGGTGGTCGCCTGGTGGGCGGTGGTCAAGGCCGGCGGCATTTACGCGCCGGTGGATCTGGATCACCCGGTCGAGCGCATCGCCTCGGTGCTGGATGCAGTGGACGCGGTGTGCGTATTGACCTGCGGCACCGACGAAGTCGCCGGCGCCGGTGCGCGGGCGGTCTTGCGCATCGACGGCCTCGACCTGTCCGGGTATTCCACGCAGGAGATCACCGACGCCGATCGGCTGTCGCCGTTGCGCGCGGACGACACCTCGTATCTGATCTTCACCTCGGGTTCCACCGGTGTCCCCAAGGGCGTGGCGGTGAGCCACACGGGCCTGCTGGGCTGGGCCGCGGCCCAACGCGAGCTGTTCGGCCTGGGCCCCGACGCGCGCGTGCTGATGGTCGCCTCGCCCACCTTCGACGCGTCGGTCGGAGAACTGTTGGTGGCCGCGGGATCTGGTGCGGCGCTGGTGGTCGCGCCGCCACAGGTGTACGCCGGTGACGCGCTGACCGCGTTGCTGCAAAACCAGCGGGTCACCGCCGCCATCTTGACCCCGACCGTGGTGTCGACACTGGATCGCGCGCGCCTCGACGCGCTGCAGACGCTGGTCGCCGTCGGAGAGGCCTGCCTGCCGGAGCTGGTGGACGCCTGGGCGCCGGATCGCCAGATGTTCAACGGCTACGGCCCGAGTGAGACCACCATCTGGGTCACCTGCGCACGGTTGCACGCCGGGCAGCCGGTCCGCATCGGCGCCCCGATTCCGGGCGTGTGCGCCCGGGTGCTCGACACCTGGCTGAACCCGGCTCCGGTCGGCGTGGTGGGCGAGCTGTACCTGAGCGGACCGGCGCTGGGCCACGGCTATGTGGGCCGGGTCGACCTGACCGCGGAACGGTTCGTGGCCAACCCGTTTGGCGGACCGGGGGAGCGGATGTATCGCACCGGCGACCTGGTGCGCTGGATGCCCGACGGAACCCTGGACTACCTGGGCCGTGCCGACACCCAGATCAAACTGCGCGGACAGCGCATCGAACTGGGCGAGATCGAGAACACCCTGCTGGCCTGCCCGCAGGTCACCCAGGCCGCCGTCACCGTGCAGGACAGCGCTACCGGGTCGCACCTGGTCGCCTACGTGACCCTGGATCACGCCACCACCACCGACAACGACGCCGAAGACGTCGAGGAGTGGCAACACCTTTACGACGACCTGTACGGCGCCGACCTCGCCGCCGGCTTCGGCGAGGACTTCCGCGGCTGGAACAGCAGCTACACCGGCGACGCCATCCCGCTCGAGGAGATGGTCGAATGGCGTGCCGCCACGGTCGATCGGATCATGTCGCTGCGGCCGCGGCGCGTGCTGGAGATCGGCGCGGGCTCGGGATTGCTGCTGTCCCAGATCGCGCCGCAGTGCGATCAGTACGTCGCCACCGACTTTTCGCCCGTCGCGATCGACAACCTGGCCCGCTCGATGGAGCAGCTGCAGCTGCCGTGGCGTGATCGGGTCGAGCTGCGGACCCAGCCCGCCCACGTCACCGACGGGCTGCCGCGGGGTCACTTCGACACCATCGTTCTCAACTCGGTCGTGCAGTACTTCCCCAACGCGGGATACCTGGCCGAGGTCATCGACAAGGCGATGGAACTGTTGGCCCCCGGCGGCTCGGTGTTCATCGGTGACATCCGTAACCACACCCTGCAGGGCGCGTTCCAGACCGCGATCGCGCTGGCCCGCGGCGGCGCCGCCAATGCGGCCGAAATCCGCCAGCGGGTGCGCCACGCCATGCTCGGTGAAACCGAATTGCTCTTGGCCCCGGAGTTTTTCACCACCTGGGCCGACTCGCGCGAGGCGGCGGTGGGTGTCGACGTCCGCATCAAGCGCGGAATGGCCGACAACGAACTGAACCAGCACCGCTACGACGTCGTCCTGCACAAGACTCCCACACCCGTGCGCTCGGTGGCCGCCGAACCGATCTGGGCGTGGGCGCAGTGCGAAAGCCTGCGCGGGCTGCACGACGCGCTGACCTCCCAACGTCCCGCGGCCGTGCGCGTCACCGACATCCCGCGCACCGGCCTGATCAACGACGTCGCCGTCGAAAACGCGCTCGCCGCAGGGCTTCCCCTGGCCGACGCGCTGGCCGAAGCCGACGCCGAAACCAACGCCGACGCCGTCATCGCCGAGGAACTGCACCGCCTCGGGGAGACCGCCGGGTACCACGTCGCGGTCACCTGGGGTGGCAGGCCCGGCACGCTGAGCGCGGTGTTCCTCGCGTCCGACAACCACGACGCCTCCGCGCTGACCGACGTCTACCTGCCCCCGGCCGGCTCCCAGCAACGCGCCAGCCACGCCAACGACCCCCGCACCAACACCAAGATCGGTGAGGTGCGCGAGCGGCTGACGGCGTGGCTGCCCGAGTACATGGTGCCGACTCACATTGTGGCGCTTGAAGAATTCCCGATGACCACTTCGGGCAAGCTCGACCGTAAGGCCCTGCCGGTGCCCGAGTACCAGGACGCCGATCGGTACCGCGCCCCGTCCACCGCCGTCGAGGAGATCCTGGTCGGCATCTACGCGCAGGTGCTCGGGCTCGAGCGGGTCGGCGTTGACGACTCGTTCTTCGACCTCGGCGGGGACTCGCTGTCGGCGATGCGCCTGATCGCCGCTGTCAACACCAGCCTGAACGCCGACCTCGGCGTGCGGGCGGTCTTCGAGGCGCCCACGGCCGCCGAGCTGGCGCTCCTCACCGGTGGCGGTGGCGATCGGCCGGAGCCGTTGGTGGCGGGGGAGCGGCCAGCGGTCATTCCGCTGTCGTTCGCCCAGACCCGGCTGTGGTTCATCGACCAGTTCCAGGGCCCCTCACCGATGTACAACATCACGGTGGCGTTGCGGCTGCGCGGGCGCCTCGACGCCGATGCGCTGGCCGCCGCCCTGGGCGATGTGGTGGGGCGCCACGAAAGCCTGCGCACGGTGTTCGCGTCGGCCGACGGGATCCCGCAGCAGGTGGTGGTTCCCGCCGAGCAGATCGGATTCGTCTGCAACGTCATCGATGCGCGCGGCTGGCCGGAGGATCGGCTGCGCGAAGGCATGGCGACCGCGGCCCGCTACACCTTCGACCTGGCCAACGAAAGCCCGTTGCACACTGAGCTTTTCAGCGTCAGCGATGACGAACACATGCTGGTGATCGCGGTGCACCACATCGCCGCGGACGGCTGGTCGATCACACCGTTCGCGCGTGACCTAGGGATCGCCTATGTCAGCCGGTGCGCGGGCGAGGCCCCCGAATGGGCGCCGCTGGCGGTGCAGTACGTCGACTACACGCTATGGCAGCGCGCACATCTCGGCGACGTGGACGACAACGACAGCCGCATCGCCGCGCAGCTGGCCTTCTGGGCCGACACGCTGGCCGGGCTGCCCGAACGGCTGCAGCTGCCCACCGACCGGCCCTATCCGCCGGTCGCCGACCACCGCGGCGCCCGGCTGGCGGTGGACTGGCCGGCGGAGTTGCAGCAACAGCTGCGCCGGGTGGCGCGCGAGCACAACGCGACAAGCTTCATGGTGATCCAGGCCGCGTTCGCCGCGCTGCTGTCCAAGATGAGCGCGAGTGACGATGTGGCCGTGGGCTTCCCGATCGCCGGGCGCCCCGAACCCGCGCTCGACGAGCTGATCGGATTCTTCGTCAACACCCTGGTGCTGCGCGTCGACGTGGCCGGGGACCCGACCTTCGCCGAGCTGCTGGCCCAGGTGCGCCGGCGCAGCCTGGCCGCCTTCGAGCACCAGGACGTGCCCTTCGAACTGCTGGTGGAGCGGCTCAACCCCACCCGCAGCCTGACCCACCATCCGCTGATCCAGGTGCTGCTGGGCTGGGAGAACTTCCCCGGAGAGGTCAGCACCCCCGCGGCCGGGCTGGCCCTGGGCGACCTGCAGGTCACCCCGATGCCGGTGCACACCAACACCGCTCGCATGGACCTGACATTCTCGCTGGCCGAACGATTCACCGAATCCGGCCAGCGCGCCGGCATCGCCGTCACGGCCGAATACCGCACCGACGTGTTCAACGCGGACACCGTCCAGGCGATGATCGAACGGCTACAGCGGCTCTTGACCGCGGTCACGGCCGAGCCCGAGCGGCGGTTGTCCTCGGTGGATCTGCTGGATACGAGCGAGCACGCCCGGCTGGCGAAGTGGGGCAACGAGGCCATCCTGGCCGAGCCGATGGAACCGGTGACGATCGCGGGGTTGTTCGCCGCGCAGGTGTCCCGCACCCCGGATGCGGTGGCGCTGACGTTCGAGGACCGGTCGATGACGTACCGCGAGCTCGACGAGGCCGCCAGCCGATTGGCGCACTTGCTCGCCGCGCGCGGAGCCGGCCCGGGAGGGTTTGTCGCCCTGCTGTTTTCGCGTTCGGCCGAGGCGATCGTGTCGATCCTGGCGGTGCTCAAGTCCGGGGCGGCGTACCTGCCGATCGACCCCGCCCTGCCGACCGCGCGCGTCGAGTTCATGCTCACCGATGCCGCGCCGATGGCCGCGATCACCACCGCGGATCTGGCCGGCAGGTTCGACGGCTTCGACCTGATCGTCATCGATGTGGCCGACCCGGCGGTCGCGGCCCAACCCAGCACCGCGCCGCCCGTCCCGGCTCCCACCGACCTGGCGCACATCATCTACACCTCCGGCACCACCGGTGTCCCCAAAGGCGTTGCGGTGACCCAACACAACGTCGCCCAGCTGTTCGACGACCTGCGCCTGGGTTTCGCCCTGTCGGCCGAGCAGGTGTGGACGCAGTTTCACTCCTATGCCTTTGACTTCTCGGTGTGGGAGATCTGGGGGGCGCTGCTGCACGGCGGGCGGCTCGTCGTGGTGCCCGATGCGGTGTCGCGTTCGCCCGAAGAGTTCCACACCCTGCTGGTCCGCGAGGGCGTCACGGTGCTGACGCAAACGCCCTCGGCCGTGGGACTGCTGCCCACCGACGGTCTGGACGCGACGTCGTTGGTGATCGGCGCGGAGCCCTGCCCGCCCGAGCTGGTCGACCGCTGGGCGCCGGGCCGGGTGATGGTCAACGTCTACGGACCGACTGAGACCACCATGTGGGCCTGCAAGAGCACGCCGCTGACCGCCGGGCGGGGCACACCGCCGATCGGCGCGCCGGTGACGCGGGCGGCGTTCTTCGTCCTGGACGAGTGGCTGCGCCCGGTGCCCGCCGGCGTGGTGGGCGAGCTGTATCTGGCCGGTCAAGGTGTCGGTGTGGGGTACTGGCGCCGCCCCGGGCTGACCGCGTCGCGGTTCATGGCCTGCCCGTTCGGCGCACCCGGCACCCGGATGTACCGCACCGGCGACCTGGTGTGCTGGGACCCCGACGGACAGCTTCGCTACTTCGGTCGCGCCGACGAGCAGGTCAAGGTCCGCGGCTATCGCATCGAGCTCGGTGAAATTCAGGCCGCGCTGTCCGCGCTCGACGGCGTCGAGCAGGCCGTCGTGGTCGCCCGTGAGGACCGGCCCGGCGACAAGCGCCTGGTGGGTTATGTCACCGGGTCGGCGGACCCGGGCACTGCGCGCGCGGCGCTGGCCGAGCGGCTGCCGGCCTACATGGTCCCGGCCGCGGTGGTGGTGCTCGACGCGCTGCCCGTGACGGTCAACGGCAAGCTCGACGCCCGCGCCCTGCCGGTGCCCGATTATCGAGCGGTCGACCACTACCGCGCGCCGAGCACCGCCGTCGAGGAAATCCTGGCCGGCATCTACGCCCAGGTCCTCAATCTCGAACGCGTCGGCGTCGACGACTCGTTCTTCGACCTGGGTGGCGATTCGCTGTCCACCATGCGCCTGGTCACCGCGATCAATGCCGCGCTACAAAGCGACCTTCCGGTGCGCGTCGTCTTCGAGGCGCCCACCGTCGCGCAGCTGGCACCGCGCGTCGCGGAGAGTGCGGGCGGCCTGGAGCCGCTGGTGGCCGGTGAGCGGCCGGCGGTGGTCCCGTTGTCGTTCGCACAGAACCGGTTGTGGTTCATCGACCAATTCCAGGGCCCCTCACCGCTGTACAACATGGCGGCGGCGTTGCGGCTGCGCGGGCGGCTCGACACCGACGCCCTGGGCGCGGCCCTGGCCGACGTGGTGGGCCGCCACGAAAGCCTGCGCACCCTGTTCCCGGCGCACGAGGGAACTCCCCAGCAGGTGGTGGTGCCCGTCGAGCGCGCCGAATTCGGCTGGGACGTCGTCGACGCCACCGCATGGCCGGCCGGCCGGCTGGACGACGCGATCAAGGCGGCGACCCGCTACACATTCGACCTGGCGGCCGAAATCCCCATCCGGGCGCAACTTTTCGCCATTGCCGAAAACGAACATGTGCTGGTGATCGTGGTGCACCACATCGCCGCGGACGGTTTGTCGCTCACGCCGCTGGGCGCCGACCTGAGCGTGGCCTACACCAGCCGATGCGCCGGACAGGCCCCCGGCTGGGCCGAATTATCGGTGCAGTACATCGATTACACGCTGTGGCAGCGGAGCCAATTCGGTGACCTCGACGACAGCACCAGCCGCATCGGCACCCAGCTGGCCTACTGGGAGCAGGCGCTGGCCGGAATACCCGAACGGCTGCAGTTGCCCACTGATCGGCCCTACCCGCCGGTGGCCGATCAGCGCGGCGACAGTGTGGTCGTGGACTGGCCGGCGGAGTTGCAGGAGCAGGTGCGCCGACTGGCCCGCGAGCACAACGCGACCAGCTTCATGGTGGTGCAGGCCGCCCTGGCGGTGCTGTTGTCCAAGATCGGCGCGAGTTCCGATGTGGCGGTGGGCTTCCCGATCGGCGGGCGACGTGACCCCGCCCTCGACCAGCTGGTCGGGTTCTTCGTCAACACGCTGGTGCTGCGGGTCGACCTGGCCGGCGACCCCAGCTTCGCCGAACTGCTGGAGCGCGTACAGGCGCGCAGCCTGGCGGCGTTCGAGCACCAGGACGTGCCGTTCGAGGTGCTGGTGGAGCGGGTCAACCCGACGCGGAGCCTGACGCACCACCCGCTGGTTCAGGTGATGCTGGCCTGGCAGAACTTCGCCGGGCACGACGACCCGGCCGCCGGCCTGGCGCTGGGCGACCTCGAGGTCACGTCCGTGCCGGTGGAGGATCAGTCGGCCCGCATGGATCTGGTGTTCTCACTCTCCGAGCGCTGGAACGCCGCCGGCGAGGCTGCCGGCATCGGTGGCCGGGTCGAATTCCGTACCGACGTGTTCGATGCGGTCACCATCGAGACGCTGATCGCGCGGTTGCAGCGGGTGTTGACGGCGATGACCGCCGATCCCACCCACCTGCTGTCGTCGGTGGACCTGCTCGACGAGGCCGAGCACGCCCGCCTGAAAGAGCTTGGCAACACCGGCGTTCTGGCCGGCCCGGGAAGCGCACCCGCGTCGGTGCCCGAACTGTTCGCCGGCCACGTCGCCGCCGCGCCGGACGCCGTCGCGCTGGTATGCAAGGGCCTGTCGGTGACCTACCGCGAGCTCGACGAGGCGTCGAACCGGTTGGCGCATTGCCTCGCGGAGCACGGCGCCGGTCCGGGACGGACTGTGGCGCTGCTGTTTTCGCGGTCGGCGGAGGCGATCGCGTCGATCCTGGCGGTGCTCAAGACCGGGGCGGCCTACCTGCCGATCGATCCCTCCTCGCCGGACACTCGGATCAACTTCATGCTCAGTGACGCCAAGCCCGTCGTCGCGGTCACCACCGCCGACCTGGCCGGGCGGTTCGACGGATACGGCCTGACCGTCATCGACGTCGACGATCGACGCATCGACACCCGGCCCGAAACGGGGCTGCCGCTGCCGCCGTCGGACGGTGTCGCCTACCTGATCTACACCTCGGGCACCACCGGTGTCCCCAAAGGCGTTGCCATCACTCACCGCAACGTGACCCAGCTGCTGGGATCGCTGGACGCCGGCCTGCCGGCCGCGGGGGTGTGGTCGCAAAGCCACTCGCTGGCGTTCGACGTCTCCGTGTGGGAGATCTTCGGCGCGTTGCTGCGCGGCGGCCGACTGGTCGTGGTGCCCGAATCCGTCGCGCGTTCACCGCAAGACCTGCACGACGTCCTGGTCGCCGAGGAAGTCAGCGTGCTGACCCAGACCCCGTCGGCGGTGGCGATGCTCTCGCCCGAGGGTCTGGAGTCGGTGTCGCTGGTGATGGCCGGTGAGGCCTGCCCCGCCGAGGTGGTGGACCGGTGGGCACCCGGACGGGTGATGGTCAACGCCTACGGGCCGACCGAGACCACCATGTGTGTGGCCATCAGCGCGCCCCTGGCGCCGGGCTCGGCCGCCAACGGGCCGGTGCCGATCGGGTCCCCGGTGCCGGGGGCGGCGCTGTTCGTGCTCGACGAGTCGTTGCGGCCGGTGCCTCCCGGCGTCGTCGGGGAGCTGTACGTCGCCGGATCCGGTGTGGCCGCGGGCTATGTCGGCCGGCCCGGCCTGACCGCCTCGCGGTTCGTGGCCTGCCCGTTCGGCGGAGCCGGCATCCGCATGTACCGCACCGGCGACCTGGTGCGCTGGAACGCCGACGGCCAACTGCAGTACTTCGGGCGCGCCGACGAGCAGGTCAAGGTTCGCGGCTACCGCATCGAACTCGGTGAAATCCAGTCCGCGCTGGCCGGACTCGACGGCGTCGACCAGGCCGTCGTCATCGCCCGCGAAGACCGCCCCGGTGACAAGCGCCTGGTCGGCTACATCACCGGCAGCGCCGACGCGGCCGTCGCGCGCACCGCGCTGTCCGAACGGCTACCCGCCTACATGGTCCCGGCCGCGATGATGGCGCTCGATGCACTTCCGTTGACCGCCAACGGCAAACTCGACACCCGCGCCCTGCCGGCACCCGAATACACCGCCGGTGAATACCGCGCGCCAGAAACCCCGACCGAAGAGATCCTGGCCGGCATCTACGCCGAGATCCTCGACGTCGAACGGGTCGGCGTCGACGACTCCTTCTTCGACCTCGGCGGCGACAGTATTTCCGCCATGCGCTTGATCGCCGCGATCAACGCGAGCCTGGACGCCGGCCTCGCGGTGCGCGTCGTGTTCGAGGCGCCCACGGTGGCCCAGCTGGCGCCCCGGATCGGTGAGGGCGGAACCGGACTGGACCCGCTGACGGCCGGTGAGCGGCCCGCGGTCGTCCCGCTGTCGTTCGCGCAGAACCGGTTGTGGTTCCTCGATCAATTGCAAGGCCCCTCACCGGTTTACAACATGGCGGCAGCGCTGCGCCTGGACGGTCAACTCGATGCCGACGCGCTCGGTGCGGCGCTGCGCGACGTGGTGGCCCGCCACGAGAGCCTGCGCACCCTGTTCGCGGCCCCCGAGGGGACCCCGCAGCAGGTGGTAATCCCCGCGGACAAGGCCGATTTCGGCTGGGAGGTCGTCGATGCCGGCGGCTGGTCGGCAGACCATCTGGAAGAGGCCATCGGTGACACGGCCCGCTACACCTTCGACCTGTCGGCCCAAATCCCGTTGCGGGCAGAGCTTTTCCGGCTCCGCGGCGACCAGCATGTGCTGGTGGCCGTGGTACATCACATCGCCGCCGACGGCATGTCCATCACCCCGCTGGTGCGCGACCTGGGGGTGGCGTATGCCAGCCGGGCCGCCGGGCGCGGCCCCGACTGGGCGCCGCTGCCGGTGCAGTACGTCGACTACACGCTGTGGCAACGCGCGCAATTCGGCGATCTGGACGACGGCAACAGCCGCATCGCGGCCCAGCTGGCCTACTGGGAAGACGCCCTGACCGGGATGCCCGAGCGGGTGCAGGTGCCTACCGACCGGCCCTACCCGCTGGTGGCGGACCAGCGCGGCGCCACCGTCGAAATCGACTGGCCGACCGAGCTGCAGCGGCGCGTCGGCGAAGTGGCGCGACAGCACAACGCCACCAGTTTCATGGTCGTCCAGACCGCGCTGACGGTGCTGCTGTCCAAGCTGGGCGCCAACCCCGATGTGGCCGTCGGCTTCCCGATCGCAGGCCGGCGCGATCCCGCGCTCGACGAGCTGGTGGGCTTCTTCGTCAACACCCTGGTGTTGCGCGTCGACGTCGCCGGCGACCCGACCTTCGCCGAGGTGCTGTCGCAGGTGCGCCAGCGGAGCCTGTCCGCCTACGAGCACCAGGACGTGCCGTTCGAGTTGCTGGTGGAACGGCTCAACCCGACCCGCAGCCTGACGCATCACCCGCTGGTGCAGGTGATGCTGGCCTGGCAGAACTTCGCCGGGCACGACAGCGGTCCCGCCGCCGGGCTGTCCCTGGGCGACGTCGACGTCACGCCGATCCCGGTGGAAACCCAGACCGCCCGCATGGACCTGACCTTCTCGCTGGGCGAGCGCTGGACCGACGGCGGCGAGCCCGACGGCATCGGCGGCACTGTCGAATTCCGCACCGACGTCTTCGACGCGGCCAGCATCAAGGCGCTGATCGACCGGTTGCAGCGCGTGCTGCTCGCGATGATTACCGATCCCGGACAGGCGGTGTCGTCGGTCGACCTGCTCGACGACGCCGAACACTCCCGGCTCGACCAGATCGGCAACCGAGCCGCGCTGACCGGATCGGCGTCCCAAACCGATTCCGTCCCAGCGCTGTTCGCCGCCCAGGCGGCCCGCACCCCGGATGCCGTCGCACTGGTCTGCGGGGGCCGTTCGCTGACCTACCGCGAGCTGGACGAGGCGTCGAACCGGCTGGCGCACAGCCTGACGGCGCTCGGCGCCGGTCCGGGACAGATTGTGGCGGTGCTGTTTTCGCGGTCGACCGAGGCGATCGTGTCGATCCTGGCGGTGCTCAAGTCCGGGGCGGCCTACCTGCCGATCGACCCGTCGCTACCCGAGTCCCGGATCGGATTCGTGCTCGGCGACGCCGCCCCGATCGCCGCGATCACCACCGCGGAGCGACGTGACCGGTTCGACGGCCACGACGTCGACGTCATCGACGTCAACGACCCCGCCATCGACAGCCAGCCCACGACCGCGTTGCCTGCGCCGAGGCCGGAGAACCTCGCCTACCTGATCTACACCTCCGGCACCACCGGTGTCCCCAAAGGCGTTGCCGTCACGCATCGCAACGTCACCCAGCTGCTGACGTCCGGAGACTCGGGACTGCCGCGCACCGGCGTGTGGTCGCAATGGCATTCGCTGGCCTTCGACGTCTCGGTGTGGGAGATCTTCGGCGGCCTGCTGCACGGCGGCCGACTGGTCGTGGTGCCCGAATCGGTCGCACGCTCACCCGAAGACCTGCACGCGCTGCTGGTGGCCGAACAGGTCAGCGTGCTCAGCCAGACCCCGTCCGCGGCCGGAGCGCTCTCGCCCACGGGGCTGGAGTCGGTCACGCTGGTGGTGGCCGGCGAGGCCTGCCCGTCCGAACTGGTGGACCGGTGGGCGCCGGGCCGGGCGATGATCAACGCCTACGGCCCCACCGAGGCCACGGTCTACGCCGCCATCAGCGCGCCGCTGGAGGCGGGATCACCGGGCGTGGTGCCGATCGGTTCCCCGGTGCCGGGCGCGGCGTCGTTCGTTCTCGACGAATGGCTACGGCCGGTGCCTCCCGGCGTGGTCGGCGAGCTGTACGTGGCAGGCGCCGGCGTGGCCAGCGGCTACTGGCGACGGGCCGGCCTGACCGCGTCGCGTTTCGTGGCCTGCCCGTTCGGCGAGGCCGGCGCGCGCATGTACCGCACCGGCGACCTGGTGCGCTGGCGCGCGGACGGGCAGCTGGACTACCTGGGCCGCGCCGACGAGCAGGTCAAGATCCGCGGCTACCGCATCGAACTCGGTGAGGTGCGGGCGGCGCTGGCGTGGGTGGACGGCGTCGAGCAGGCGGTCGTGGTGGCCCGCGAGGACCGCCCCGGTGATAAGCGCCTCGTCGGGTATGTGACCGGCACCGCCGACCCGGCCGCGGTGCGTGCCGCGCTGGCCGAGCGGCTGCCGGGCTACATGATCCCGACGGCCGTGGTGGTGATGCAGGCCCTGCCGCTCACCCCAAACGGCAAGCTCGACACCCGCGCGCTGCCCGCGCCGGACTATCAGGACGCCGACCGGTATCGCGCCCCCGACAACGCGATCGAAGAAATCCTGGCTGGAATCTACGCGCAGGTGCTCGGCCTCGAGCGCGTCGGCGCCGACGACTCCTTCTTCGACCTTGGTGGCGACAGCATTTCGTCGATGCAGGTGGTCACGCGGGCCCGCGCCGCCGGCCTGGTGTGCAAGACGCGCGACATCTTCGTCGAGCAGACGGTGGCCCGGCTGGCCCGGGTGGCCGAAGTCCTCGACGCCGAATCCGCCGTCGCCGACGACGGGCTCGGGCCGGTGCAGGCCACCCCGATCATCCGATGGCTGCAGGACGTGGAAAGCGTTGGCGGCCACATCGATCAGTTCAACCAGGCCATGCTGGTGCAGGCGCCCGCCACGGTCACCGAGGCCGACGTCGTCACGGTGCTGCAGGCCCTGCTGGATCGCCACGCGATGCTGCGGCTGCACGTCGACAAGGACGTCGCCACCGGCTGGTCGCTGACGGTGCCCGAGCACGGCTCGGTGGACGCGCGCGCGTGCCTGCACGCGGTGGACGAACTGTCCGACGGGGCGGTCATCGAGGCGCGGTCGCGGCTGAACCCGGCCGCCGGCGTGATGCTCAGCGCGGTGTGGGCGCGCGCCACCCGCCAATTGGTGGTGATCGTTCACCACCTGGCCGTCGACGGCGTGTCCTGGCGAATCCTGTTGCAGGACTTGAATATCGCCTGGGCTCAGCATCACAGCGGGCAGCCCGTGACGCTGCCCATGGCGGGCACCTCGTTCGCCCGGTGGTCGTCGCAGCTGGCCGAACGCGCGCACCACCCGGAGGTGGTGGCTCAGGCCGACACCTGGAAGCGGGTGGCTGCAACGCCCGCGGCGTTGCCCGCGGTGCGTCCAGACGTGGACACGTTCGCCACGGCCGGACACCTCTCCATGGAGCTCGACGCCGAGACCACCGGCGCGCTGCTCGGTGACGTGCCGGCGGCGTTCCACGCCGGCGTGCAAGACATTCTGCTGATCGCGTTCGGGCTGGCGTGCACCGAATTCGCCGGCGATTCCGGCGCGCCGATCGGCATCGACGTCGAAGGCCACGGGCGGCACGAGGAGCTGGGCCGCGACGTCGACCTGTCCCACACCGTGGGCTGGTTCACCACCAAATATCCGGTTTCCCTTGCGGTGCACGGTGTTTCGTGGTCTCAGATCGCTTCCGGCGGCGCCGCGCTGGGCGCCGTCCTCAAAGACGCCAAGGAACAGCTGCGCGCCCTGCCGGATCCGCTGAGCTACGGATTGCTGCGCTACCTGAACACCGACATCGACCTGGACGCCCCGGAGCCGCCGATCGGCTTCAACTACCTGGGACGCCAGGGTGGCTTAGGGACCGGAAGAGCCGGGCTCACCGACATGTGGCGGCCGGACCCGGACGGCTGGTCGGTCACCCGCGCGGCGACCGCGATCCCGATGCCGCTGATGCACACCGTCGAGCTGAACGCGGTCACCGTCGACGCCGAGGGCGGCCCGCGGCTGCACGCCAACTGGACCTGGGCGCCGTCGGCGCTGAACGACGAGCAGGTGACCCGCTTGGGCCGGTTGTGGTTCGAGGCCCTGGCCGGCATCTGCGCCCACGTGCGTTCCGGTGGCGGCGGCCTGACGCCGTCGGACATCGCGCCGGCCCGCCTGAGCCAACAGCAGATCGATCAGCTTGCGCGGCAACACCACATCGCCGACGTGCTGGCGCTGACCCCGGTCCAGCAGGGACTGCTCTTCCACGCCAACATCGCGCAGGCGACCGAGGACCTCTACGCGGGACAGCTGGACATCAGCATCACCGGCCCGCTCGACCCAGACCGGCTGCGCGACGCGGTGCAGACGATGATCGGCCGCCATCCCAACCTGGTGGCCCGGTTCTGCGACCAGTACGACGAGCCCGTCCAGATCATCCCGGCCGACCCGGCAGCGTCCTGGCAGTACCTGGAGCTGGACGACGCCGCCGACGCCGACGGCCGGGTCCAGCGCCTGTGCGCCGCCGAGCGCGCCGCGGTCTGCGGCGATCTCGCCGACCAGCCCACTTTCCGGGTGACGCTGGTCCGCACCGCACCGGACCGCTACCGGCTGGTGCTGACCAATCACCACATCGTGCTCGACGGCTGGTCGATGCCGATCCTGCTGGGGGAGATCTTCGCCGGCTACTACGGCCAGCGCCTTCCGGCGGCTGCGCCCTATCGCGGCTTCGTCGACTGGCTGGCCGAGCGTGACGTCGACGCGGCCCGCGCGGCGTGGGCCGAGGTGTTCGCCGGCTTCGACGCCCCGACGCTGGTCGGTCCGCAGGACCGCACGGAGCTCGGACAGCAAAGCGTCGAGTCGTTCTCGTTGCCGGCCGAGCTGAGCCAGGCCATCACCGACCTGGCCCGCTCCTGCCACACCACCGTGAACACCGTGCTGCAGGCCGCCTTTGCGCAGTTGCTGTGCGGTCTGACCGGCCAGGGCGACGTCGTTTTCGGCACCACCGTGTCGGGCCGTCCCGCCGAGGTCGTCGGTGCGGACACCATGGTGGGCCTGCTCATCAACACCGTGCCGGTGCGGGCGAACATCACCGCGACCACCACCACCGCCGAGCTGCTCGACCAACTGCAGGGCGCCTACAACCACACGCTGGACCATCAGCACTTGGCGCTCAACGAGATTCACCGCATCACCGGCCAGGACCGGCTGTTCGACACCCTGTTCGCCTACGAGAACTATCCGATCGACGCCAGCGCCTTGTCGGCCGACCAGGAGCTGGCCGTCACCGACATCACCAGCCGGGAATCCACCCACTACCCGCTGACGGTGCAGGCCCAGCCCGGCAAGGAACTGCGCCTGCAGGTCGAATACGACACCGACGTCTTCGACGCGGCGCGAATCGCAACGCTGATCGGGCGGCTGCGACGGCTGCTGGTCGTCATGACCACCGACCCGGCGCGGCGCTTGTCCTCGATCGACGTGCTCGACGACGCCGAACACGACCGGCTGGACGCCTGGGGCGACCGGGCCGTACTGGCACAGCCCGGCACGGCGGTGTCCATCCCGGCGTTGTTCGCCGCGCAGGCGGCGCGCAGCCCGCGGGCCGCGGCGGTGACCTTCGAAGGCCGGTCCATGCCGTACCGGGAGCTCGACGAGAAGTCGAACCGGTTGGCACACTTGCTGATCGAGCGTGGGGTGGGCCCTGGCGAGGTCGTGGCCCTGCTGTTCGGAAAGTCGGCCGACGCCATCGTGGCGATCCTGGCGGTGCTGAAAACCGGGGCGGCCTACCTGCCGATCGACCCGGCGCTGCCGGCGGCCCGCATCGACTTCATGCTCACCGACATCGCGCCGATGGCCGCAATCACCGTCGCCGCGCTGGCGGACAGGCTGGACGCCCACGACCTGATCGTCGTCGACGTCAACGACCGCGCCGTGGCCCGCCGGCCCCGCACGGCCCTGCCGGCGCCGGCACCCGAAAACGTCGCCCACATCATCTACACGTCGGGCACCACCGGTGTGCCCAAGGGAGTGGCGGTCAGCCACCACAACGTGACCCGGCTGTTCGAGGCGCGGGCCGTCGGCGTCGAGCTGTCGGCGGATCAGGTCTGGACCCAGTTCCACTCGTACGCCTTCGACTTCTCGGTGTGGGAGATCTGGGGTGCGCTGCTGCACGGCGGGCGGCTCGTCGTGGTGCCCGATTCGGTGGCTCGCTCGCCCATGGAGTTCCACGCGCTGCTGGTCGCGGAGAAGGTCACCGTCTTGAGTCAGACCCCGTCGGCGGTGCGCATGCTGTCGCCGCAGGGCCTGGAGTCGGTGGCGCTGGTGATCGGCGCCGAGCCCTGCCCGCCCGAGCTCGTGGACCGCTGGGCGCCCGGGCGAACGATGCTCAACGTCTACGGCCCGACCGAGGCCACCATCTTCTCGTCGATGAGCACGCCTCTGGCAGCGGGCTCAGGGGCGCCGCCGATCGGCTCCTCGGTTCCCGGGGCGGCGTTGTTCGTCCTGGACGAGTGGCTGCGACCGGCGGCGGCCGGCGTGGTCGGCGAGCTGTATGTCGCCGGTCGCGGCGTCGGGTACGGCTATGTGCGCCGGCCCGGGCTGACCGCGACGCGGTTCGTGCCCTGCCCGTTCGGCGAACCCGGATCGCGCATGTATCGCACCGGGGACCTGGTGTGCTGGGGCCTCGACGGGCAGCTGCAATACCTGGGCCGCGCCGACGAGCAGGTCAAGATCCGCGGTTACCGCATCGAGGTCGGCGAGGTGCGTTCGGCCCTGGCCGCGCTCGACGGTGTGGACCAGGCGGTCGTCATCGCGCGCGAGGACCGGCCCGGTGACAAGCGCTTGGTCGGCTACATCACCGGCGGCGCCGATCCCGTCGAGGCCCGCGCGCAGCTGGCCGAGCGGCTGCCCGGCTACATGGTCCCGGTGGCGGTGGTGGTGCTCGACGCGCTGCCGATGACCCTCAACGGCAAGCTCGACGTCCGCGCCCTGCCGGCACCCGAATACTCCGCGGCCGGGTATCGCTCGCCGACCACCCCCACCGAGGAGATCCTGGCCGGCATCTACGCCCACGTGCTGGGTGTCGAGCCGCCTCAATTTGTCGGCGTCGACGACTCCTTCTTCGACCTCGGCGGGGACAGCATCTCCGCGATGCGGGTGATCGCGGCCGTCAACAGCGCCATGGACGTCGGCGTGCCGGTGCGCGTCATCTTCGAGTCGCCCACGATCGCCCAGCTGGCACCGCGCATCGGCGAGGACACCGGCCGGCTGGACCCGCTGGTGGCGGGGGAGCGTCCGGCGGTGGTCCCGCTGTCGTTCGCGCAGAGCCGGCTGTGGTTCCTCGACCAGCTGCAGGGACCGTCCCCGGTGTACAACATGGCGGCGGCGCTGCGGATGCACGGACGCCTGGACGTCGCGGCGCTGGGAGCGGCGCTCGCCGACGTGGTGGCCCGGCACGAGAGCCTGCGCACGGTGTTCGCCGCGACCGACGACACGCCGCAGCAGGTGGTGATCCCGGTCGAGCAAGCCGATCTGAGCTGGCGGACAGTGAACGCCCGCGGCTGGTCGGCGAGCCGGCTGCGCGAGGCCATCGATGCCGCAGCCCGCGAGACCTTCGACCTGGCCACCCAGATCCCGTTGCGCGCCTCGCTGTTCCGCGTCGACGACGACGAGCATGTGCTGGTCGCGGTGGTCCACCACATCGCGGCGGACGGCTGGTCGCTGCGGCCGCTGGTGCGCGACCTGGGCATGGCGTACGCCCGCCGGTGCGCCGGGCGCGCCCCCGACTGGGAGCCGCTGGCCGTGCAGTACGTCGACTACACGCTGTGGCAGCGCGCCCAGTTCGGCGAGCTCGCCGACAGCGGCAGCCGCATCGCCGGGCAGCTGGCCTACTGGCAGGACGCGCTGGCCGGTATGCCGGAGCGGTTGGCGCTGCCCACCGACCGGCCCTACCCACCGATCGCCGACCAGCGCGGTGCGGCCGTCGAGGTGGACTGGCCGGCGGACCTGCAGCAGCAGGTTGCGGGGTTGGCCCGCGAGTACAACTCCACCAGCTTCATGGTGGTGCAGGCCGCCCTGGCGGTGCTGCTGGCCAAGATCAGCGCCAGCACCGACGTCGCGGTCGGCTTCCCGATCGCAGGCCGGCGCGACCCCGCGCTCGAGGACCTGGTCGGCTTCTTCGTCAACACCCTGGTGCTGCGGGTCGACCTGACCGGCGATCCGAGCTTCACCGAGCTGTTGACCCGGGTGCGCGCGCGCAGCCTGGAGGCCTTCGAGCACCAGGACGTGCCGTTCGAGGTGCTGGTCGAGCGGGTCAACCCGACCCGGAGCCTGACGCATCACCCGCTGGTGCAGGTGATGCTGGCCTGGCAGAACTTCGCCGGGCAGGACAGCGAACCGGGCGCCGGGCTGGCACTGGGCGACGTGCAGGTCACGTCGATACCGCTGGACACCCAGGTCGCCCGCATGGATCTGGTGTTCTCGCTGGCCGAGCGCTGGGCCGAGGACAACGAGCCCGCCGGAATCGGCGGGCGGGTGGAGTTCCGCACCGACGTGTTCGACGCGGAGACCATCCGGACGCTGATCGGGCGCCTGCAACGCGTCCTGGAGGCGATGACGGCCGATCCCACCCGCGCGCTGTCGACGGTCGATCTGCTCGACCGGCGTGAGCACGCCCGCCTGGACGCCCTCGGCAACCGGGCGGCGCTGACCGCGCCCCCCGCTGTGGACGCGTCGATTCCGGCGTTGTTCGCCGAGCAGGTGGCGCGCACCCCGGACGCGGTGGCGCTGCGCTGCGACGGCCGCTCGTGGACCTATCGCGAACTCGACGAGGCCGCCAACCGGCTGGCCCGCCGCCTGGCCGGGCTGGGCGTCGGCCGCGGCGAGCGGGTCGCGCTGCTGTTCGGGCGTTCGGCCGAGGCGATCGTGGCGATCCTCGCCGTGCTCAAGGCCGGGGCCGCCTACCTGCCGATCGACCCGGGGCTGCCGGACGAGCGGATCGGGTTCATGCTCGACGACGCCGCGCCGATGGTCGCGATCAGCACCGCCGAGCTGGCCGGGCGGCTATACGGCCACCATGTCGTCGTCATCGACGTGAACGACCCGGCCGTCGACGCCCAGCCGTCGACCCCGTTGCCGGCGCCGAGCGCCGACGACATCGCCTACCTGATCTACACCTCCGGCACCACCGGTGTCCCCAAAGGCGTTGCCGTCGCGCACCGCAACGTCGCGCAGCTGCTGGCGTCGGGGGAGTCCGGCCTGCCGCGCGAGGGCGTCTGGTCGCAATGGCACTCGCTGGCCTTCGACGTCTCGGTCTGGGAGATCTTCGGCGCGCTGCTGCAGGGCGGGCGCCTGGTGGTCATCCCCGACTCCGTGGTCCGGTCACCGGACGACTTCCACGCGTTGCTGGTCGCCGAAGAGGTCACCGTGATCAGCCAGACCCCGTCCGCGGCCGATGTGCTGTCGCCTGAGGGGCTCGAGTCCGCCGCACTGGTGGTCGCCGGTGAGGCCTGCCCCACCGAGCTGGTCGACCGGTGGGCCCCCGGCCGCGTGATGATCAACGCCTACGGCCCCACCGAGGCGACGGTGTACGCCGCGGTCAGCGCGCCGCTGCAAGCCGGATCGCCCACTAACGCGCCAGTGCCCATCGGCTCGCCGGTGCCCGGGGCGGCCGTGTTCGTCCTGGACGAATCCCTGCGGCCGGTGCCGCACGGCGTGGTCGGCGAGCTGTATGTGGCCGGCGGCGGCGTCGCGGTCGGTTACTGGCGCCGCGCCGAGCTGACCGCGTCGCGCTTCGTGGCGTGCCCGTTCGGGGCGCCCGGGTCGCGCATGTACCGCACCGGCGACCTGGTGCGCTGGGGCGCCGACGGCCAGCTGCAGTATCTGGGCCGCGCCGACGAGCAGGTCAAGATTCGCGGCTACCGCATCGAACTCGGCGAGGTGCGCTCGGCACTGTCCGCGCTGGACGGCGTGGAGCAGGGCGTGGTCATCGCCCGCGAGGACCGGCCCGGCGATAAGCGCCTGGTCGGCTACGTCACGGGGGGAGCGGACCCGGTCGAGATCCGCACCCGGCTGGCCGATCATCTGCCGGGCTATATGGTTCCGGCCGCGATCGTGACGCTCGACGCGCTGCCGCTGACGGCCAACGGCAAGCTCGACGTGCGGGCCCTGCCGGCGCCCGAGTACCGCGACGTCGACCGGTATCGCGCACCAGGCACCCCCGTCGAGGAGACCCTGGCGGGCATCTACGCCCAGGTGCTGGGCGTAGAGCGGGTCGGCATCGACGACTCCTTCTTCGACCTGGGTGGCGACAGCATCTCGTCCATGCAGGTGGTGACCCGCGCGCGGGTAGCCGGTCTAGCGCTGCGCACGCGCGACATCTTCACCGAGCAGACGGTGGCCCGGCTGGCGCGGGTGGCCGGCGCGACCGACGGTGAGTACGGCGCGGCCGACGAGGGCGTCGGCGACATCGCCGCCACTCCGATCATTCACTGGCTGCGCAGCGTCGACGGCCCGGTCGATCAGTTCAACCAGACGATGGTGCTGGCCGCACCCGCCGGCGTCACCGAGGCCGACGTGGTGACGGTGTTGCAGGCCCTGCTGGACCGGCACGCCATGCTGCGGTTGCGCGTCGACGAGGACGCCGGCGCATGGTCCCTGCAGGTGCCCGAGCCGGGATCGGTCGACGCGGCCCAGCGCGTGCACGCCGTCGACGAGATGTCCGACGCGGCGATCATCGAGGCGCGGTCACGGTTGAATCCCGCCGCCGGGGTGATGCTCAGCGCACTGTGGGTGTCCTCCACTCGCGAGCTGGTGCTGATCGTTCATCACCTGGCCGTGGACGGTGTGTCCTGGCGCGTGCTGCTGGAAGACCTCAACGTCGCCTGGGGTCAGCACCACCACGGGCAACCGATCGCGCTGCCGGCCGGCGGAACGTCGTTCGCCCGCTGGGCCACGCTGCTCGCCGAGCACGCGTCGTCGCCGGCGGTGGTCGCGCAGGCCGACGCCTGGCGGCAGGTCGCCGCGACGCCGCCCGCCCTGCCGGCGGTGCGGCCCGAGGTCGACACCTACAAGACCGCCGAGAACATGTCGGTCACGCTGGACGCGAAGACCACCCGCACGCTGCTCGGCGAGGCGCCGGCCGCATTCCACGCCGGCATCAACGACATTTTGCTCGTCGGGTTCGCGCTGGCCTGGGGCGAGTTCCTGGGCCCCCACCTTGCTGTCGGCTCGCCGATCGGCATCGACGTCGAGGGCCACGGCCGCCACGAAGAGCTGGCCGCTGGGGTGGACCTGTCCCGCACCGTGGGCTGGTTCACCACCAAATACCCGGTGGCACTGAACGTCGGCGGGCTGTCCTGGTCGCAGGTGACGGCCGGCGCGCCGATCCTGGGTGCCGTGGTCAAGGACGCCAAGGAACAACTGCGCGCGCTACCGGATCCGTTGAGCTACGGACTGCTGCGCTACCTGAACGCCGACGTGGACCTGGACGGCCCCGACCCGACCATCGGGTTCAACTATCTGGGCAGGTTGGGCGGCGCGGCCGCCGAGCTCTCCGACGAGCTGTGGCGGATCAGCCCGGACGGCTCGGCGGCCACCGCCACCAGCACCGCGGTGCCGATGCCGCTGATGCACACCGTGGACCTCAACGCCGGCACCATGGACACCGCGGACGGCCCCCAGCTGCACGCCAACTGGACGTGGGCGGCCACGGCGCTGGACCGCGAGCAGGTCGCCCGGCTGAGCCGGTTGTGGTTCGAGGCCCTGGGCGGCATCTGCGCGCACGTGCGCCACGGCGGCGGCGGCCTGACCCCGTCGGACATCGTCCCGGCCCGGCTGGACCAGCAGCAGATCGACGAGCTCGAGCGGCGGCGGCGGATCGCCGACGTGCTGCCGCTGACCCCGCTGCAGGAGGGGCTGCTCTTCCACGCGAACACCACGCGGGGCAACGACGACCACCTGTACGTCGTGCAGCTGGATCTCACCCTGACCGGCCCGCTGGACGGGGACCGGCTGCGCGACGCGATGCACACCGTGGTCGGCCGGCACCCGCACCTGGTGGCCCGATTCTGCGACCAGTTCGACGAGCCAATCCAGATCATCCCGGCGAATCCCGCGATGGCGTGGCGGTACCTCGAGTTCCAGCCCAACGGCAGCGAGCCCGAAGGGAAGATCCAGCGGCTGTGCGCCTCCGAGCGCGCCGCGGTCTACGACCTGGCCGACCAGCCGGCCGTCCGCGCGGCGCTGGTTCGCACGGGCGACGACCGGCACCGGCTGATCCTCACCATCCACCACATCGTGCTCGACGGTTGGTCGGTGCCGATCCTGCTGAACGAGACGTTCGCCTGCTACACGGGGCAGCGGCTGCCGGCGCCCGCGCCGTATCGCAGGTTCATCTCCTGGCTGGCCGACCGCGACCTCGACGCCGCGCGCGCGGCGTGGGCTGAGGTGCTGGCCGGCTTCGACACCCCGACGCTGGTCGGGCCGCCGCAGCAGCTGGAGTTCGGCGCCCGCGGCGTGCGATCGTTCGCGCTGTCCGAGGACACCACCCGGGCGCTCGGCGAGCTGGCCCGCTCCAGCCACACCACGATCAGCACCGTGCTGCAGGCCGCGTGGGCGCAGCTGCTGGCCTGGCTGACCGGCCAGCACGACGTCGCCTTCGGTACCACGGTGTCGGGCCGGCCGGCCGAGGTCGTCGGCGCCGAATCGATGGTAGGTCTGATGATCAACACCGTCCCGGTGCGCGCCGACATGACGGCGGCGACCACCACGACCGAGCTGCTCGGCCAGCTGCAGCGCGGTCACGCCGAGACGCTCGACCATCAGCACCTGTCGCTGAGCGAGATGCACCGGATCACCGGTCACGAGAGGCTCTTCGACACCCTGTTCGCCTACGAGAACTATCCGCTGGACACCTCGGCGATGGCGGTCGACCACGAACTGGCGATCGCCGGCGTCAACATGTTCGAGCGCAACCACTATCCGCTGACGATGCAGGCCGCGCTGTCCGGCCAGGAACTGGGCCTGCGGGTGGAATACGACACCGGCGTCTTCGACACGCCGACCGTCGAGGCGCTCGGCGACCGGCTGGAGCGGGTGCTGCTGGCGATGACCGCCGATCCGGACCGGCCGCTGTCGGCGGTGGACCTGCTCGACGCGCCGGAGCACGCCCGCCTGGACGAGATCGGTAACCGCGCGGTGCTGGCCCGGCCGCTGCCCGCGCTGCCGTCGATTCCCGCGCTGTTCGAGGCCCAGGTCGCGGACCGGCCCGACGCGGTGGCGATCAACTGGGGTGGCACGTCGATGACCTACCGCGAGGTCGACGAGGCCGCCAACCGGCTGGCACACCTGCTCGCCGACCAGGGCGCGGGCCCGGGAGAGTCTGTGGCGCTGCTGTTTTCGCGGTCGGCGCGGGCGATCGTGGCGATCCTGGCGGTGCTCAAGACCGGGGCCGCCTACCTGCCGATCGACCCGGCGGCGCCCGGCACCCGGATCCGCTTCATGCTCGACGACGCCGCACCGATCGCCGCCCTCACCACGGCGGGCCTGCGGTCGCGGCTGAACGCGTCGCACCTGGCGGTCATCGACATCGAGGACCCCCGGATCGAGGACCAGGCAGGCACGCCGCTGCCGGCACCCCCGGCTGACGGCATCGCCTACGTCATCTACACCTCGGGCACCACCGGTGTTCCCAAGGGTGTCGCCATCACCCACCGCAACGTGACCCAGCTGCTGGAGTCCCTGGACGCGGGCCTGCCGCGGGTCGGCGTGTGGACGCAGAGCCACTCGTACGCCTTCGACGTCTCGGTCTGGGAGATCTTCGGCGCGCTGCTGCGCGGCGGGCGGCTGGTCGTGGTGCCCGAGTCGGTGGCGCGCTCGCCGAAGGACTTCCACGCGCTGCTGGTCGACGCGGGGGTCACCGTGCTGACCCAGACCCCGTCGGCGGTGGCGATGCTGTCGCCGGAGGGGCTGGATTCGATGTCGCTGGCAGTGGTCGGCGAGGCCTGCCCGGCCGAGGTGGTGGACCGGTGGGCGCCGGGGCGCGGGATGATCAACGCCTACGGCCCGACCGAGACGACCATGTGCGTGGCGATCAGCGCCCCGCTGACGCGCGGATCCGGGACGCCGCCGATCGGGTCGCCGGTGGACGGCGCGGCCCTGTTCGTGCTCGACCCGTGGCTGCGGCCGGTGCCCGCGGGTGTGGTCGGCGAGTTGTATGTGGCCGGCGACGGCGTGGCCGCCGGCTATGTCGGGCGGGCCGGGCTGACCGCGTCGCGGTTCGTGGCGTGCCCGTTCGGGGCGCCGGGAACGCGCATGTATCGCACCGGGGACCTGGTCTGCTGGGGCGCCGACGGGCAGCTGCAGTACTCCGGGCGCGCCGACGAGCAGGTCAAGATCCGCGGCTACCGCATCGAACTCGGCGAGGTCCAGGCCGCGCTGGCCGCACTCGGCGACGTCGAGCGGGCCGTGGTGATCGCCCGCGAGGACCAGCCCGGCGTCAAGCGACTGGTCGGCTACATCACCGGAACCGCCGACCCGGGCGAGGCGCGCACCGCGCTGGCTGGGCGGCTGCCGGTCTACATGGTTCCGGCCGCGGTGGTAGCGCTCGACAGTCTCCCGTTGACGCCCAACGGCAAACTCGACACCCGAGCGCTACCGGCGGCGCAGTACAGCGGCAGCGGGTACCGGGCCCCGTCCACGGCCACCGAGCAGGCCCTGGCGGACATCTACGCCCGCGTGCTCGGTGCCGACCTGGTGGGGGTCGACGACTCCTTCTTCGAGCTGGGCGGCGACAGCATCTCGGCGATGCGCGTGGTCGCCGCGATCAATGCCGGCCTGGGCGTTGACCTGGCGGTACGCACCTTGTTCGACGCGCCCACCGTCAAGGCGTTGAGCCAGCGGCTACAGGCCGAGGCGACGGGCGCCGACGAGGTGGTTCCCGTGCAGGTCCTGAAGCACGGGTCCGGCGTGCCGCTGTTCTGCATCCACCCGGCGGGCGGGGTGAGCTGGCCGTACCACGTTCTCGGGAAGTATGTGGACGGCGCAATCCTCGGCATCCAGCAAATCCCGCAGGCCGACCAGGCCGCTCCGCGGTCCATCCGCGAACTGGCCGAGATGCACGCCGACCGGATCCAGGAGGTCCATCCCGACGGGCCGTACAACATCCTGGGCTGGTCGTTCGGCGGTGTCGTCGCCCACGAGATCGCCATCGAGCTGCAGCGCCGCCGCTGCGTGATCGGGCGCCTGATCCTGCTCGACGCACAACCCAGCATCGACGACGGCATCGCCCTGCCCGAGCACGCGCTGAGCGAGCGGCAGGTGCTCGACGACGTCCTGCGGGCCTACAACATCAGCACCGATGCGCACACCGGCCCGCCCAGCGATGAGCAGTTGGCGGAGCTGCTGCGCGAGTCGGGGGTCGCCGACCTCTCCCGGCACCAACAGCTCGTCGATTTGCTGGCCGGGAATCTCAACGACAACATCGAGCTGTACCGGCTGCATGAACCGAGGCTGTTCGATGGTGACCTCAGCGTCTTCTCCGCGGTGCGGGATCAAAACGATCGTGGTTCGCGGCTGGCCCGATCCTGGGAGCCGTATGCCTCGGGTGACGTCCTGACGTTCGCGGTGGACTGCACCCACAACGAGATGCTGACCGCCGACTCGGTCGAGTTGTACGGCGAACAGCTGCGGCGTCTGGTCCGCGCGGAGCGGCGTCGCGAACTGGCCCCGCATGAACGGTTCACCGCGGCATCCGGCGACGACGAGCCGCCCACCACGACATGAACGTTCTCGCCGACTGGCGGCGACCGTGCGATCCAGTTCACACAACCGTCGATCACGGTGATCACAGCGCGTTGATCGCCGCCGTACGTGGCCCGTTGCAGCGGTTTTGGTGGATCTCACGCGCGCTTCGAATCGGACAACGGTAGGGTCGAAGGCGTGTGCGGAGTCACCGGGGAGGTACGACTCGATGGGCAGGCGCCCGATGTAGCGGCCGTCTCAGCGATGGCCGCGGTGCTGACACCACGGGGTCCGGATGCGGGCGGCGCCTGGTCACAGGGCCGCGTCGCGCTTGGCCATCGTCGCCTCAAAATCATTGACCTCACCGAAGCCGGCGCCCAGCCGATGGTCGACTCGGAGCTGGGTCTGTCGCTGGCGTGGAACGGCTGCATCTACAACTACAAGGAGTTGCGGCAGGAGCTCAGCGGGTACGGCTACCGCTTCTTCTCGCACAGCGACACCGAGGTTCTGATCAAGGCCTACCACCGGTGGGGTGACGACTTCGTCAGCCATCTGTTCGGCATGTTCGCCTTCGCCATCGTCGAACGCGACAGCGGGCGGGTGCTGCTCGGCCGGGACCGGCTCGGCATCAAGCCGCTGTATCTGACCGAGGACAACCACCGCGTCCGGTTCGCCTCGACGTTGCCGGCCCTGCTGGCCGGCGGCGGCGTGGACACCCGGATCGACCCGGTCGCGCTGCACCATTACATGAGCTTCCACTCGGTGGTGCCCGCGCCGCACACCATCCTTCGGGGGGTCCGCAAGGTGCCGCCCGCGTCGCTGGTGGCCATCGAGCCCGATGGCAGGCGCACCGTCACCACCTACTGGGCGCCCGACTTCTCCCGCCACTCGGACCGCGCCGACTGGTCGGAGCGCGACTGGGAAGACGCCGTGCTGTCCACGCTGCGGCTGGCGGTCAAGCGCCGCCTGGTCGCCGACGTGCCGGTCGGTTGCCTGCTGTCCGGGGGCGTGGATTCCAGCCTGATCGTGGGCCTGCTCGCCGAGGCCGGTCAGCACGGGCTGTCGACCTTCTCCATCGGCTTCGAGTCGGCCGGCGGCGTCAAGGGCGACGAGTTCCAGTACTCCGACATCGTGGCCGAGCGCTTCGAGACCGACCATCACCAGATTCGCATCGAGTCCGACCGGATGCTGCCCGCGCTGGACGGTGCCATCGGCGCGATGAGCGAGCCGATGGTCAGCCACGACTGCGTCGCCTTCTACCTGCTCAGCCAGGAAGTGGCGCGGCACGTGAAGGTCGTGCAGTCTGGCCAGGGCGCCGACGAGGTGTTCGCCGGCTACCACTGGTACCCGCCGATGGGAGAGGCGGCCGCGGCGACCCTGGACGGTGCCGTTGCCCAATACCGCGGCGCGTTCTTCGACCGCGACGACGCCGGGGTCGGCGCGCTGGTCGGATCGGGCATCGTCGCGGCCGGCGATCCCAGCCTTCGATTCGTCACCGAGCACTTCGCGCAGGCCGGCGCCGAAACCGGAATCGACCGTGCGCTGCGCCTCGACACGACCGTGATGCTGATCGACGACCCGGTGAAGCGGGTCGACAACATGACGATGGCGTGGGGTCTGGAGGGCCGAGTGCCGTTCCTCGACCACGAGCTGGTCGAGCTGGCGGCCACCTGCCCGCCGGAACTCAAGATCGCGCACGAAGGCAAGGGCGTCCTGAAACAGGCTGCGCGACGGGTGATTCCGTCGGAGGTCATCGACCGCCCCAAGGGCTACTTCCCGGTCCCGGCGCTGACCCACCTCGAGGGCCAGTACCTCGACATGGTCCGCGACGCTCTCTACGCGCCCACCGCCAAGGAGCGCGGCCTGTTCAACACCGACGCGGTCGACGCGCTGCTGGCCAACCCGAACGGCAAACTGACCCCGCTGCGGGGTAACGAGCTCTGGCAGATCGCCCTGCTCGAGCTCTGGTTGCAGCGTCACGGTGTAACGGGCCCGGTTGCATGACCATGGTCGATCAGTCGGGCGACCACACCGAGGCGATCACGCTCGGTCTGCATGACGCCTCGCCGCAAGAGCTGGTCGACGCGATGGCCAAGGACGTCGAGCTCGAATTGGGTTGGGGCCGGCTGATTTTCGGGCAGACCTTCGCCAATTCCCAGGAACTGGTCGAGGCGCTGCGCCGCGAGGGGCCCGGGCGTCGCGACATCTGCATCTACGCCCGCGAGTCTCACGTGGTGGTCGCCGAGGCGCCCACCGAGCTGTTCATCGACCCCAGCCACACCTACCGGCTGCGTTTCACCCCCAAGACGACGAACCTGGCGCCGTCGCCGCTGGGCGTGACGGTGCGCACGCTGAACGACCCGATCGATGCCGACGCAATGAACCGCGTCTACGTGCGCTGCGGCATGGTCCCGGCCGGCGTCGACGTGATCTGGGACAACCATCAGCACGTGCCGGCGGTGAAGTATCTGCTCGCGGTGCGCGACGAGGACGGGGCCGTGGTCGGCACCGTCACCGGCGTCGACCACGAGTTGCTGTTCAACGACCCGGAAGAGGGGTCGAGCCTGTGGACGCTGGCCGTCGATCCGGCCGCCGGGCTGCCCGGCGTCGGCGGCGCCCTGACCAAGGCGCTGGCCGAGCACTTCCGCAGCGCGGGCCGCGCCTACATGGACCTGTCGGTGGCGCACGACAACGCGGCCGCCATCGGCCTCTACGAGAAGCTGGGTTTCCGTCGCGTCCCGGTGCTGGCGATCAAGCGCAAGAACGCGATCAACGAGCCGCTGTTCACCCCGCCGCCCGAGACGATCGACGACCTCAACCCCTACGCCCGGATCATCGCCGACGAAGCGCTGCGCCGCGGGATCTGGGTCGAGGTGCTCGACGCCGAGACGGGCGAGATGCGCCTGACCCACGGCGGCCGAAGCGTCGTCACTCGGGAATCGCTGTCCGAGTACACCTCCGCGGTGGCCATGTGCCGCTGCGACGACAAGCGGCTGACGCGTCGCCTGGTCTCCGAGGCGGGCATCACCGTGCCCCGCGCCCGGCTGGCCACGTTCGACGAGGGTGACTTCGCCTTTCTCAAGGAGGTCGGAGAGGTCGTCGTCAAACCGACGCGTGGCGAGCAGGGCAAGGGCATCACCGTCGGGGTCCTCCCGGACAACGGACCCGACGACCTCAGCTCCGCGCTGGCGCGGGCCCGGCAGCAATACCAGGACGTGCTGATCGAGCAGCGGGTGACGGGCGACGATCTGCGGCTGGTGGTGATCGACGGCCGCGTCGTCGCCGCCGCGGTGCGGATGCCCCCTGAGGTCATCGGCACGGGGGAGCACAGCGTGCGGGATCTGATCGCGGCCGAGAGCCGCAGGCGTTCGGCGGCCACCGGCGGCGAATCCCGCATCCCGCTCGACGACCTCACCGAGTCGACGATCGCCGAGGCCGGCTGGAAGCTGGATGACGTGCTGCCGCAGGGGACTCGGCTGCGGGTGCGGCGCACCGCCAACCTGCATCAGGGCGGCACCATCCATGACGTCACCGCGCAGGTGAACAGCGAACTGTGCCGCGTCGCGGTGACGGCGGCCGAAGCGATCGGCATCCCGGTGACCGGCATCGACCTGCTGGTGCCCGATGTCACCGGCGCGGAGTACGCCTTCATCGAGGCCAACGAGCGCCCGGGGCTGGCCAACCACGAGCCCCAGCCCACGGCGGCGGCCTTCATCGACTTCCTCTTTCCCGGCCACCCCGGCCAGCCGCAGGCCTGGACTCCCGAAGAGTCCCGGTCCGATCGTGACTGACGCCGACGGGCGCCGCACCGGTTCGATGCCCCGCTGAGGGCTAGCGACGGGTGCTGAGTGGGTAAATCTCTGTCAAACCCGAACGGAGACCGCATGAGTGCGAGCGCGCAAACCAAGACCATCTCGACGCATGTTCCGGCGCGGCTGGACCGGCTGCCATGGTCGCGGTTTCACTGGCGCGTCGTCGTCGGCCTGGGTGGGGTGTGGGTGCTCGACGGGCTCGAGGTCACCATGGTGGGCAACGTCTCGGCCCGGCTGATGGAGCACAACAGCGGCATCTCGCTCAACGCGGCCCAGATCGGCATGGCGGCCGCGATTTACATCGCGGGAGCGTGTTCGGGGGCGCTGTTCTTCGGCCACCTGACCGACCGTTTCGGCCGGCGCAACCTGTTCATCATCACGCTGGCGATCTATCTGGTGGCCACCGTCGCCACCGCGTTCGCGTTCGCCCCGTGGTATTTCTTCCTGACCCGTTTCTTCACCGGCTCCGGCATCGGCGGCGAATACGCCGCCATCAATTCGGCGATCGACGAGTTGATCCCGGCGCGGGTACGCGGTCGCGTCGACCTGGTGATCAACGGAACCTATTGGCTGGGTTCGGCCGCCGGGGCGGGCGGCGCGCTGGTCCTGTTGAACACGTCGAACTTCCCGCCCAACGTCGGCTGGCGCCTCGCCTTCGGAATCGGCGCCATCCTCGGCATTTTCGTGCTGCTGGTGCGGCGTAACGTCCCGGAGAGCCCGCGCTGGCTGTTCATCCACGGCCGCGACGAGGAGGCGGAGCAGATCGTCGGCGATATCGAAGAGGCGGTCCAGCAGGAGACCGGCCAACCGCTGCCCGAACCGCAGGGCAAGCCGCTGCGGATCCGCCAGCGCACGGCGATTTCCTTCCGGGAGATCGCCGCGGTCGCGTTCAAGCTCTATCCCCGTCGCGCGGTCCTCGGGCTGGCGCTGTTCATCGGTCAGGCGTTTCTCTACAACGGCGTCACGTTCAACCTCGGCACGCTGCTCAGCCAGTTCTACGCCGTGCCGTCGGGCATGGTGCCGGTGTTCTTCGTACTGTGGGCGCTCAGTAATTTCGCCGGCCCGCTGCTGCTCGGGCACCTGTTCGACACCGTCGGCCGCAAGCCGATGATCACGCTGACCTATATCGGTTCCGGTGTCGCGGTGGTGGTGCTGGCGATCGTGTTCCTCACCCAGGCCGGCGGCGTCTGGGCCTTCATCGGCGTGCTCATCGTCGCTTTCTTCCTGGCGTCCGCGGGCGCCAGCGCGGCGTACCTGACCGTCAGCGAGATCTTCCCGATGGAGACCAGGGCGCTGGCGATCGCGTTCTTCTACGCGATGGGCACGGCGATCGGCGGCATCACCGGGCCGCTGCTGTTCGGTCAGCTGATCAACTCCGGCATGCGCACCGAGGTCGTCTGGTCATTCCTCATCGGGGCGGTCGTGATGGCCGCGGCCGGCCTGGTCGAGCTGTGGCTCGGGATCGCCGCCGAACAGCGCCCGCTCGAAGAGCTGGCATTGCCCTTGACCGTGGAAGACGCCGAACGCCAAGAGGATTCCGAGCCGGTAACGGACTAGGCCGGACGGGTCAGCCGTACGCGTCCCACCAGGTGTGCAGGTCTTCGACGGTGGCCGGGTCGCCGGTGACATCGCTGAGCATGAGCCTCGAATCGTTGGACCAGATCACGTTCGGGTGGTTGTTGTAGCTGCCGCACGCGATCAGGCCGGCCATGTCGTTGGGGGTCTCGTCGTAGTGCCAGCTGACGGGTGAGCGTCCCTCGCCGGGGCAGTTCACCAGGCTGACGTTGCCGACGTCGTCGTCGAAGGCCTTCTTCAGCCGGTCGGACGTCGGAAACAGCCCGTAGGTGGCCCGGGCCGGGCCGCCTGGCTGGGTGTTCTGTCCGCAGGTCACCATGGCCACCGCGTGCACCCAGATGCTGCCCGACTCGGGAGTGGCCGGCGTGCAGGTGCCCGGCAGGTAGCCCGGCGGGAGCAGACTGATCAGTCGCTCCTGGTCGCCGCTGGGCGCGGCGGTGGACGGCGGTGCGGTCTTGCCCGAACTTGTCCGGTGCTGCGGCTGGCTGGTCGGTTTGAGCACCAGCCAGACGCCGACGGTGCAGATCGCGGCGGCGACGACGGCCGCGGCGGCCACCACCGGCCAGCGGGTGCGCCGGCGCCGCGGCGGCCCGGGTGGGCTGATCGGGACCTCGGTGTTGCTGCGCTCCAGGATCGTCGCGGCGCGTTCGCGTTCCGGGCTGGTCAGTGCCTTGTGCGCGGCGTCGGCCAGGGCACCGGCGGTGGGGTAGCGCTCGCTCGGGTCTTTGGCCATCCCCGCAGCGATCACCGCGTCGAATGCGTGGCTCACGCCGGCGCCGTGCGCGCTGGGTTTGGGGATGGGGTGCATCATGTGCGCGGTGACCAGGACGGCCGTGCTGTCGGCGGCATACGGCGGCGCCCCGGTCAGGCATTCGTAGAGCACGCATGCCAGCGCGTACACGTCGGCGCGGGAAGTCACCTCGTCACTCGAAAAGCGTTCGGGTGCCATGTATTTCAAGGTTCCGACCGCGGTGCCCAGTTGGGTGAGTTTCTCGTCGGTCTTGGCGCTGGCGATACCGAAGTCGACCAGGTACGCGAAGTCGTCGCCGGTGATCAGGATGTTCTGCGGTTTGACGTCACGATGTGTCACCCCGGCGGCGTGGGCCGCGTCCAGGGCCGACGCGACCTGGTGGATGATGGCCACCGCGCGCGGCGCGGGCAGCGGCCCCTCCCGTTCGAGCAAGCTGTCCAGGTCGACGCCTTCGATGAGGCGCATCTCCACAAACAGCTGGCCGTCGATCTCGCCGTAGTCGTGGATCGGCACCACATGCGGCTCCAGCAGCCGGCCGGTGATGCGGGCTTCGCGCTCCATTCGCTTGCGGAACACGGGATCCTGGCTGAATGTGTGCGACATCAGCTTCAGCGCGACGGTCCACTGCTTGACGGTGTGCTCGGCCTCGTAGACCTCGCCCATTCCGCCGCGGCCGAGCAGCCGGCCGAGACGGTACGGGCCGAACATCGTCCCCGACCGCGACCCCTGCGCGTCGCTCATCGCTGACTCCAATCAACTCGCCGCAGGAAACGTACAACATCGCGGTGTGCGGCGATCGCGGCTCGCCCGCCCGGCGGCCCGGTGGGCCGCTTGCTATCCGGCGAGTTTCGTCAGCCAGGCCGGATTCTGGTAGTTCACCGCGGTCGTGCCGTCCCACACGAAGGGGGTGGAATTGGCGTTGTCCGCCGACAGGGTCGAGTAGCCGTTCGCCGCTTTCGCCTTGGCTGTGCCGATGTCGTCGCCGGACTTGATACAGGCGACGACGGCGGCGTCGGCCCCGACCGTCTTGGCCAATTGCGCGAGCTCGCCATCGGTGCGGTCTTCGGCGGCGCCCTCTTGCGGCTGAAAGTTGCTGGCAAACAAGCCGGAATAGAAGTCGACGTAGGCCTTGGGGTCGTTCTGCGCGGCGACGCAGTAGGTGGCCGCCACCGCGCGCGTCGAGTAGTCCTGGCTGTGCGACTTGTCGTCGAGAAAGTTGAGCAGGTGATAGCGCACGGCGAGTTTCTTGTTGTTCACGGCGCTGTCGATGTCGGCGGCGTTCGACCTGATGAAGCTGCCACACGGCGGGCAGATGGGTTCGTTGAAGACGTCGATCGTGGTCTGGGCCGCCGAACTGCCCACGAACACACCGTCATCGATGACCCGCAACGCGACGGCATCCGGCGGTGGCGGAGGCGGGGTCGGGGCGGACCGAGTCTTCGATTCCCAGGGGCGGACGACGCCGAGGATCACCCCGATGAGCGCCATCGTGAGGGTGGCGGCGACACCGACCCACAGCCAGGGCTTGCGGCTGCCCCGCGGCGGTTGCCCCCAGGGCGGCGTCGCACCGGCGTTCGTCCAGACCGGCGGGCCGCCCCACGCGGTGGGCTGCAGCCCCGGTGCGCCGGCAGTCAGGGGTTGCCCGGCGGCCGACCGCGCGGGCCAGGCGCCGACGGGCGGTGGTGCCGGCGCGGCGACGGGCGTCCCGGCCGCGAACCCGGCGGCCGGCTGGCCGGCGAATGCGGCCGGTGGCGTTGCCATTTGGCTGCGTTCCAAGATGTCGGTGGCCCGATCCTGATCGGGTGCGGCCAGCGCGCCGTAGGCGGCCGCCGACAGGTCACCACAGGTGAGGAAGCGGTCCGCCGGGTCCTTGGCCATGCCGCTGGCGATGACCCCGTCGAAGGCGGCCGGGATGCTGGGCCGGGTCGCGCTCGGTCGCGGGATCGGCTGGTGCACGTGCGCGCCCATCACGCTGAGCTGGTCGCCGGTGTAGGGCGGCGAACCGGTCAGGCATTCGTACAGCACGCAGGCCAGCGCGTAGATGTCGGCCTTCGCGGTTATCTCGGAATCGCCGAACCGCTCCGGGGCCATGTATTTGGCGGTGCCCACGGTGGTTCCGAATTGCGTGAGTTTTTCGTCGGAGGTGGCGCTGGCGATGCCGAAGTCGACAAGGTAGGCGAAGTCGTCGGCGCTCACCAGAATGTTTTCCGGCTTCACGTCGCGGTGCAGGATCCCGGCGGCGTGCGCGGCGTCGAGTGCCGAACCGATCTGGCGGACAACCGCGATCGCCCGCGGCGGGGAGATCGGCCCGTAACGCTTCAGCATGCTGGCCAGGTCTTTGCCGTCGATCAGCCGCATGTCCACGTACAGCTGGCCGTCGATCTCGCCGAAGTCGTGGATGGGCACGACGTGCGGTTCGTGCAGCCGTCCGGCGGTGCGGGCCTCACGCTGCATCCGCGACCGGAAGACCGGGTCGTTGGACAGGGTGCGCGACATCAGCTTCAGGGCCACGATGCGCTCGCGGACCGTGTCCTCGGCCTCGTACACGTCGCCCATGCCGCCGCGACCGACCAACCGCCGCAGCCGATACGGCCCGAATTGCGTACCCTCCCGCGAATCCGCCGTCGCATCACCCATCGAACACTCCTCACCCGCCAGCCGTGCGCCGCAAACCGGCTGCCGGCGCAGGCACCGGGCCGGCGACTGCGCCGAATCCGCGTATGCGGTGGCATGCAGGCATAAGGCTAAGGTTTTCACGACCGCGGGGCACGGCGAACAGCGAAAGCCAGCTAATTCGAGGGTGCGGATTTAACGGTTGTCGTCGTCACCGGTGGCGCGTTCGGTGAGCCCCTCTCGGGACAGCGCCCGGACGAATCCGTAGGCCTGCATCCCGGCCGGTCCGGGATTGTCGAAGATCCATTCGTTGATTTTTTCCAGCGCGTTGGCCAGGTCGTCGCGCTTGACCCGCACCAGATAGGTCTTTCGGTCGTCGTCCGGATCCTCGATTGAGTCGGCGACCGCGACGGGATTCTTGAACGCGTAGGCGATCCCGTGCACCGCATCGTGGTTCAGCGCCCATTGAATTTCACTGGGGCGCAGTCGGTTCACCGCCAGATTACGGTAGTCATGGTCGTGGTCTGAACTGCTCACCGGGCCGGTGATCCTATTCTGTGTGCATCGAGGAAGTGGACAATTCGATGTCGCGAGAAGCGATTCGATCGGGTTTCACGCCGCGCATTTTCATCATAGGAAGACGCGCCGTCGGCTGCATGTTGAGCGCTTTTGCGCACCCGGATTCCGGCGAGCCCCGCGCGGCTCAGCGGCGATATTTCAAAAATAGATAGCCGTCGCAGACCAACGCGTGCTCGAGTTGCATGGTGACCGGGGCTTGTAGCCGCGCCGGGTGTGTCCGGTAGCCCACCGGCTGGCTCGCGGCCAGCTTCGGGGCGAGGGTCACGCAGATCTCGGTGACGGCATCGGCTTCCACCAGCTCGTCGAGCAGCGTCGGTCCGCCCTCGCACAGGATGCGGTGCATGCCCAGCTCACGCAGCATGGCGACCGCGCGGGAGACGTCCACCGAGTCCTCCCCGGCGACCATGACGTGTTGGCGATCGTCGTCGGGGTCGTGTCGTGCCGCGGTTCGCGCGCAGGTGAGCAGGATCGGCGGCTGGTTCGGATTGCTGAACAGCCGGGACGGTAGTTCACCGCTGCTGCTCACCACGGCGACCGGGGGTGGTTCGGCCCGCCCTTCGTGGTGCCGTCTGGCGCGCGCCGCGTCGCTCAGCTTTACCGGGCCATAGTTTTCCGCACGGGCCGTGCCGGCGCCGACCAGCACGACGTCGGCGAGGCCGCGCAGAATGTTCAACAGCCGCTGATCGGTGGGGCATGACAGCGGACCGGCGCGACCATTGAACGCGGCGGCGCCGTCGGCGCTGAAGATCATGTTGGCGCGCACGCCATCCGGGGGATCGGCGTAGAACGGAGCGAGTTCGATGATGCTGGGGACGGCACTGATCCGGGGCGACTCGCTCACGCGCTAGGCCTCATGGCCGGGTTCCAGCTCGCGCACGTCGCCGAAGGACACCCAGGTTTCCAGTTCCCGTGGCGGGCTGCCGTCCACCGGTGCCAGCAGGTGCCCGACGTGGTCGCCCAGCGAGAAGCGTTCCAGGATCTCCCCGACGAACCAGGCGGCGGCGTCGTCGAGGATGGGCAGCTGTTCGGGACCGGGGTGCCAGGAACATCGGTCGAACTTGTCGACCTTGTCGCTGGTCTGGCTGCCGAAGAGTTCGACCACGTCCAGGTGGTCATGGTCGAACACGTGCACGGCCAGGTGGGAGGCGTCGTGGGCGATGCGGAAGGTGTGGTTGCGCCGGGACAGACCGACCAGGAACCGGGGCGGATGGATGCTGGTCTGACTGGCAAAACCCACCAGGCAGCCGGCCGGGGTGCCGTCGGCCTGCGTGGTGACGACGAACATCGGATAGTTCAGCAGCGCCACCAGCTTGTCGAATGCTTCGGTTTCCGGGTCGGACATCCGGTCAGTCTTCCCCGTCCGGCCCGTGGGGAATCGCGTTGCCGCGGATTGGCCGGTGGCGGGCCGCGACCGATCCCGGTGAATTCGCCGACATCAGGTGCGATTCCGGTTGCGTCGCAACCTCATCGAGACAGCGAAGCGCCGAACCAGGTAGGCGGCGACGCCGATGCCCAGCACCAACACACCGGAAAGTACGGACCACGACGGCATCGCGAGAGCCAGCACCACGCAGCCCAGCAGCCCGATCACTGGAATGGCGCGGTGTGGGCGTCCCGCGTCGGGGCCGAGGGTGAACGCGGAGGCGTTGGCGACGGCGTAGTAGATCAGCACGGCAAAGGAGGAAAACCCGATCGCGTCGCGAAGGTCGGTGGTGGCGGCCAGTATCGCGACGACGACGCCGATCAGCAGCTCCGCGCGGTGGGGCACCCGGAACCGTGGGTGCACGGCGGCCAGGGTATGGGGGAGATGGCCGTCGCGTGCCATGGCCAACGTGGTGCGCGAGACGCCGAGGATCAGCGTGAGCAGGGAGCCGACCGCCGCCACCACCGCGCCCACCCGCACGACGGGGACCAGCCAGCCGGCCCCCGCGGCGCGAGCCGTCTCGACGAGCGGGGCTGCAGTCTGGGCGAGGCCGCCCGGCCCCAGCACCGACAGCGCGGCCACCGCCACCAGCGCGTAGACGGCCAGGGTGATGGTGAGCGCCAGCGGTATCGCCCGTGGAATGGTGCGCGACGGGTCGCGTACCTCCTCGCCCAGCGTCGCGATGCGCGCGTAGCCCGCGAAGGCGAAGAACAGCAGACCCGCGGCCTGGATGACACCGCCGGCGGTTGCGCCGGTCGGGCGGAAATGATCGGTGCCTGCCGCCGCGGAGGTGAACGCGGCGACGACGACCGCGGCGAGCACCGCCAGCACCGCGGCGACGATGATGCGGGTCAGCCAGGCCGACTTCTGCACGCCGCCGTAGTTCACCGCGGTGAGCGCGACAACCGCGGCGACGGCCACCGCATGCCCATGCGCCGGCCATGCATAGACGCCGACGGTCAAGGCCATCGCCGCGCACGACGCGGTCTTGCCGACGACAAAGCCCCACCCGGCCAGGTATCCCCAGAAGTCTCCCAACCGTTCTCGGCCGTAGACGTAGGTGCCGCCCGAGGCGGGGTAGCGCGCTGCCAGCCGCGCGGAAGAGGTTGCGTTGCAGTAGGCCACCACCGCGGCCAACGCCAGGCCCAGTAGCAGTCCCGAGCCTGCGGCACGCGCGGCGGCCCCCAGCGCCGCGAAGATACCGGCGCCGATCATCGACCCCAGCCCGATCACCACCGCATCGAAAACGCCGAGGCTCCGGCGCAATTCACCGTCGGCGGGCGGGGTGCTGATCGGGGTGCTTCCGAACACTCGGTCTCCTCGAAGTCGGAGAAATGGTCACGCCTGTGCACCTCGGGCAACGTCTAACCTATCAAATTGATTTGATGTATTGTGCGGAAGCATGGCGGCGGCCGATCGAGCGGACGTTCCAGCGCTGATGCAACTGGCGTCGCACCCACTGCGGTGGGCGCTGCTGACCGAACTGGCATCCGGGGACCGCCGGGTGCGGGAATTGGCTGCCGCCGTCGGCGAGCCGCAGAACCTGGTCTCGTATCACTTGCGGCTGCTGCGTTCGGCCGGACTCGTCGATGCGCGACGCAGTAGCTTTGATGGGCGCGACACCTATTACTGGTTGAACCTGACGAAGTGCGCCAAGGCATTTCGTGAGGCCGCAGGCGCTCTGCATCCGGCGTTGGCACCCGGGCCCTCGACCAAGGCCGCGCCGCGGGCGGTGTTGTTTTTGTGCACCGGCAACAGCGCGCGATCACCCATGGCCGCGGCGCTGCTCGAGAAACGCGGCCGGGGCCGCATTCGGACGGCAAGCGCGGGCAGCCATCCGAAGTCCGAGCTCCATGTCAACGCCATCCGGGTGATGCGCGACGAATACGGCATCGACCTCAGCGGCACCCGGCCCCAATCCCTGGCCGCGGTTTCCCGACGCCGCTTCGACTGCGTGATCACGCTGTGTGACAAAGTGCGCGAATACGCGCGCGAACACGATTTGGCGACCACGATGCACTGGAGCCTGCCCGATCCGTCGGCCACGGGCGCCGGCTACCCGCAATTTCGGCGCGTGGCAGGCGAATTGAGCCGGCGCGTCGACTTCTTCGTCCCCGATCCGAGCGCCCCGACCGGCGGGCGCTGGTGATGGCGCTCAACCGGCGCCAATTCGGCAAGTGGGCGGGCGTCGCGCTGACCGCCGCGGCGGGAAGCGGCGGTGCCGGGGTCGCGTGTACGCACCCCTCGCCCCAGGGCCCACCAGGCGGCAAGGCCGACTACACGCTGCGGATCGGCACGGGCAAGGTCGAGCTGGCCCCGGACCGGGTCGTGTCGACCCTGACGTACAACGGTCAATTTCCCGGCCCGCTGCTGCGGTTCACGGAGGGTCGGCGCGCCTGGGTCGATGTCTTCAACGACACCAATTCACCGGAGCAATTGCATTGGCACGGCCAGCATGTCGGCGTCGACGTCGACGGCGCCGCCGAAGAGGGCACCCCCGACATACCCGCACACGGCATGCGCAGGATTTCCTTCGTCCCCGGCCCGGCGGGCCTTCGCTTCTACCACACCCACGTCGTCCCGCGCGCCGATCTGTCGCGCGGCCAGTACAGCGGCTTGGTGGGCCCGGTCTACATCGAGCCCGCGCACGACGCCGGTGCATACGATCAGGAAATCTTCCTGACGCTCAAGGAGTTTGAGCCCGCCTTCAGTCGCGGGGGCGACATGGCCAGTGACTTTCTGGCCGGTGAGCAGGATCAAGACCTCAGGGACAGAGGCGAGTCCGCGATGGCCGCCTCGTTGGGCCGCGGCGAGTCACCCGGCAACGAGGTCGGCTACGGGGCGTTCGCGATCAACGGGCGCATGCTGGGTCACGGCGATCCCATCCGCGTGCAGGCCGGTCAGCGGGTATTGCTCCACGTTCTCAACGGCAGCGCCACCGAGACACGCAGTTTGGCCCTGCCCGGACACACCTTCACCATCATCGCGCTGGACGGCAACCCGGTGCCCACGCGGGCCGCCGTGCCGGTGTTGTGGCTCGGCGCGGGCGAACGAATCTCGGCCATTGTCGGCATGACCAATCCTGGCGTCTGGGTGCTGGGCGATCTGTCTGACGACGACCGCGGCCACGGAATGGGCGTCGTCGTCGAATATTCCGGGCGCGGTGGGGATCCGCAATGGGCAGCGCCCCCGCCCTTCACGTGGGATTACCGGCTGTTCGGCACACCCCGGCGGACCGACGTTTCACCGCCCGACCGCACCATCGACATGTTGATCGAGAAACGCAACGCCGCCGACAACGGTTTCAATGTCTGGACCATCAATGGCGCGCCTTTTGCGATGGACACCAACAAGCCCGTGCTGCGAATCGAGCGTGGCAAGCGTTATCGGTTGCGGTTCCGCAACGCCAGCGACGACCTGCACCCCATGCACCTGCACCGGCACACGTTCGAGATCACCCGGTTCGCCGGGACACCGACCGCCGGAGTACGCAAGGACGTCGCCATGCTCGGCGGCTACCAGAGCATGGAGGTCGATTTCGTAGCCGACCAACCCGGCCTTTCGCTGCTGCACTGCCATCAACAGATCCACATGGATTACGGGCTCATGCTGCTGCTCGACTGCAGTTGGGCCCCTCACCCCAGCGGATCGTTCTGGCGCACCCCCCGATACATGCCCCAACGCACGATCCATGGCATCACCACGCGCTCGACCGACCAGGACGGGAAGCGGAAGGCATGGCCGGTGGGCAGGAAGACCTCCAGCCCGTTGGGCTGTATACCCACCAGCGAGCCCCACCGCCGCGTCGGCGCCCGGTAGGTGCGCAGCGGCCGGCCGCCGAAGTCGGCGAGGACGTTGCGCGCCACCAGGGCGTCGCCACGGTTACGGGCGGAGCTGCGCAACGGGTCGGTCGCCGCGACGTCGCCGACCGCGAACACGCCCCGGTGGCCGGGCACCCGCAGCTCCGGCGTGACGCGCACGAACCCGCGCTCGTCGAGCAGTTCCGGGGGCAGCCATTCGGTGTTGGGCCGCACCCGACCGATCGCCCACAACACGGCATCGGCGTCGGCCGGGGGTTGTCCGGTGCTCCAGTGGACCGGTCCGCTGGTCAGTTCGTCGCCCGCGAACCCGTCGGTCACCACCGCGCGGTGTCCGGGGTGCAGTCCGACGCCCAGCCGGGTCAGCCGGCCGCGGATCCGCTGCCAGATCCGTGGATGGTGTCCCTCGAGGGCGGAGTCGCCGGGGAAGTACAGGTCGATCCGCTTGGCCGGCCACGTGGTTGCCATGTTGAGCGCGCTGCTCACCGCCGCGGCCCCGCCGCCCACCACGACCACCGACGCGGCGGCGGCCAGCCGGTCGTGCGCGGCGTGCAGGCCCGCGCCGATCTCGGCGGCCGACTGCAAGGTCGGCTGGCGCCAAAAGCCGTTGCTGACCCCGGTCGAGATAACCAGCGCGTCATACGGTTCGGTGACGGCCGCGCCGTCTTCGCTTCTGCCGAAGAGGGTCTGGGCAGCCAGGTCCACCCCGGTCAGCGTCGCCTGGACGATGCGAACGCCGTCGAGGCGACGGAAGCGGTCGAACGGAATCCAGTAATCGCGTGCCCAATCGTGCGGACGTGAGAGCCGGACGCCGAGTTCCTGGCCGCTCACCAGCGCCGGTTTGGCCGAGATCCCGACGACATCGGCATGCCGGGTCAGCCGGATCGCCGCGAGGACGCCCGCGTCCCCGAGCCCGGCGACGATGACACGCTTATGGTTCATGGCGCTATCCTGCCCTGCGTACATTGCGAGCGAGCCGTTGACCGATCCGAGAGCGAGGGGGCCGTCAGTTGATCGTCTCGCGCAGAGTCGCCAGCCCGGAGCGGCTGGAGGAGTCCGATGCGTCGACGCATCCGCGGGTGAGCGCTGCGCTGCGCACCGCGGTGCGCGCGTCGGCCCCTCGTCCCGCCGCTGCCCGGCGCGCCGCCAGGGACTTCGATAAGCCCCTGATTCCGGCGGTCATCGCCGAGATCCGGTGGTCGTTCACCCGGCCGCGCACCTGGCTGATGGGCGTGGTGGCCAACGTGATCTTCGCCGCCGGCTGGTTGCTGGTGCAGCCGCTGACTCCGGTGGGCCGTCACCCCGATTGGGTGATCCTGGTCGGCACCTACTTCTCCTCGTGGGTCCTCGCCGACGTCACCACCACCAACTCCCTGGGCGCCGACCATTACCGCATCCTGCGAGGGTTATCGGACGGGGTGCCATTCTGGCGAATCCTGTTGATCAAGAACCTCGCCCTGCTCGCGATCGTCGGGCTGCCCACCCTGGCCGCCGCGGTCGCGTTGACGCTGTGGCTGGAAACGCCGGCGCGGCTTGGCATTACGATCCCCACCGTCGCGGTGCCCATCGTGTCCTGGCTGGGTGTCGGCAACTTCATCTCGGTGCTGCACCCGGTCAGTGTCGAGCCACTGGTCCGGCGCTGGCGTCAGCGCGGCGACCTGCGCCGCACCCGCAGCTGGGTGCTGGCCCTGACATTGCCCTATGCGCTGTACTACGTGGCCGACCCGATGAACGGTGTGGAGCACCGCGTGTTGTGGCAGCAGGCGCCGGCAATGATCTGGCCGGTGTTCGGGCGCGACACCAAGAGTTTCGTCCACCTCGCCATCGCCATGAGCGTATGGGTCGCGGGCAGCATCGCCGCGGTGTATTGGGTGCGTCGGCGCGGATTGCAGATCCGCTAGGACACCTGGGGTTTGATCTCCTCGATGACCCATTGCGCGTAATCGAGGTATTCGTCCACGCCGGCCACGGCGGGGACGGGAACCGCGGTCACAGTCACGCCCTGCTCGGCGAGCCAGTTCAACCGGTCGACGATCTGCGCGGCGGCCATCCCCGGCCGGTCGCTCGCGCGGCGGGCGACGTGTCCTTCGCCGACCCGATTGGTGCCCAGCCCGTGCATCACCTCGAATTCCCGGCCGTCGTAGGCGGGCTGGGACTTGATGTAGTCGAGTTTCTCGGCGATCTGTTCTGGTTGTGTGAGGAACGGCCACCACCCGGACCCGAAGGTGGCCGCCCTGCGCAGGGCGGCGTCGGCGTCCCCGCCGATCCAGATCGGAAGATGGGGCTTTTGCACGGGTTTCGGCTCGAAGGCGATGTCGGCGAACGACACGTAGCGGCCTTCGAATCGGGGCGTGTCACTGGTCCACAATTCGACGATGGCGGCCAGATACTCGTCGGCGATGCGGCCCCGCTCGTTAAAAGGAACCCCGAGCAGCTCGAACTCGCGGGCCAGCCACCCCACTCCGAACGTCACCATCATCCGGCCGCCGCTCATCCAGTCCGCGGTGGCCAGCGCTTTGGCCACCACGATGGGGTGCTGCAGCGGCAGGATGGTGACACAGGAGTTGATGACCACCCGCTCGGTGGCCCCGGCGATGAAGGCCTGCGCGGTCGTCGAGTGCAGATAGTGCGACCCGGACAACTCGACGTGGTCGGTGGGGATGACGAGATGCTCGGGCACCGCGATCATGTCGTAGCCCCACCGGTCGGCGCATTGCATCATGCGTCGCTGTTCGGGCCCGGTGACGGCCGCCTCCCAGGGCTGCGTAATCGCCTTGAGGCGCAGCAGGTGCGGAACGGGGAAGGCGAATTTCATGGGCGTCCCAGCCAGCGGTCCATGTCCTTCAATCTAGGGGTCGGTGTTGTTAACCTGGCGACATGGACTCCGAAACGGACCCTGCCAGCCAAAAGCTGACCAACGCGGCGCTCGCCGCCACCAGCTGGGCGCTGCTGGGCATGATGTCCTACGAAGAGGAAGTCTCGGGCTACGACCTCAAGAAATGGATCGACTGGAGCGTCGAGCTCTACTACTGGAGCCCGTCCTACAGCCAGATCTACACCGAGCTGAAGAAGCTGGAATCGCTGGGACTGGTGACCTCGCGCGTCGAGCGCGACGAGGGTACCCGCAGCCGCCGGCTGTACAAGATCACCCCGGCCGGGATGGACGCCGTCACCGAGTGGACCAACCACGCGCCCGTGGACCCGCCCGTGCTCAAGCACAGTGTGCTGCTGCGCGTTACGTTCGGGCACCTCAGTAACCCGAGTCGGCTCAAGGAATTGCTGCAGGAGCATGTGGCGTCTTCGGAGGCCAAGCACCGCAAGGCCGTCGAGGACGCCGAGGGAGCCGAGGCAGAACCCGCGTGGGCGTACTCGGTGCTCGCGCTGCGTTGGGCGGCCAAGTATTACGCCGCCGAGCGCGAATTCGCGCTGGAGATGATCAAGGAGATCGACGAGGCCGACGCCATCCTGCAGAGCGCCGCGAAGGGTGGCTTCGGCAAGCCTCGGCCCACGCCCGGTTACTGGCGTGAGGTCGAGAAGCAGGTTCAGGCCAAGCGGGACGCCGACTAGTTCTGCCGGTGGCGACGGGTCTCGCCTGTGCCTGGGGCCGGCCGGCCCTACCCGGACGGGATTACAGATACCGAAAACGGATACCGAAATCCCGTGTGTCACTTGTGTTTCAGGTGTCCCTGGCGGGCGTTTTTTGTCGGTGGGCGCGGCTAGGTTGGCGGTGTGGGTGCAGCTGATGAGCAGGATGTCGATGCAGTGTTCGACGCGCTCGATGCCGCCTGGGATCGCGTGTGCGCGCTCAACGTCGACGCTTTGAATCCGCGCCAACAGCTGGCGGTGCTGCAGCGCTGTGAAAAGCAGCGCCGGCGCATCCCCGCCGTCGAGCATCCGGCGATCAATTCCCTTGCCCGCCAGGCACCGTCGCTCGAACTCGGCGGCACAGTGGTCCATGCGCTCGCCGAGGCCACGCTGATCAGCCGCTCGGAAGCGTCCCGGCGCATCAAGGAGGCGCGGGACCTCGGTGCGCGGCACGGCCTGACCGGCGAACCCGTCGCGCCAGTCCTGGCCGCCACCGCAGCCAGACAGCGGGCGGGAGAGCTCGGGGCCGGCCAGGTGTCGGTGATCCGGAAGTTCTGCCACCAGTTGCCCGGCTGGATCGACGCGCCCACCCGCGAGCAGGCCGAGGCCAAACTCGCCACGGAGGGAACCCGGTATCGGCCCGAGCAACTCGGCAAGCTGGCCGACGTTCTGGCCGACTGTCTTAACCCCGATGGCACCTTCACCGACGAGGACCGGGCGCGTCAGCGTGGCCTGACGCTGGGCAACCAGCAGGCCGACGGGATGTCGGCGTTGCGCGGCTGGCTGACACACGAAGCGCGCGCCACCCTCGAAGCCGTGTTGGCCAAACTCGCCGCGCCGGGCATGTGCAACCCCCTCGACGACACCCCATGCCTCGAGGGCACACCCACCCAAGAGGCCATCGAACACGACCCTCGCTCAGCCGGCCAACGTAACCACGACGGGCTCAACGCCGCACTGCGCGCGATATTGGCCTCCGGAGAGCTGGGTCAGCACAACGGGTTACCGGCCTCCATCATCGTCACCACCACCCTGCAAGAACTGGAGTCGGCCGCCGGGCGCGCCCTTACCGGCGGGGGGACCATTCTGCCGATGAGCGACGTGATCCGCTTGGCCCGCCACGCCCATCACTACCTGGCGATCTTCGACAAGGGTAAGGCCCTGGCCCTCTATCACACCAAACGCCTCGCCTCCCCGGGCCAGCGAATCGTGTTGTACGCCAAGGACCGCGGCTGCTCACACCCCGGATGCACCGTGCCGGGCTACTACTGCGAAGTCCACCACGTCACCGACTACGCCACGTGCCACACCACCGACGGCAACGACCTCACCTTCGTCTGCGGCCCGCATCACCGACTGCTGCGACCCGGCGGCTGGATGACCCGCAAAAACGCCCGCGGCGACACCGAATGGAAACCACCGCCCGAACTCGAACGCAGTCAGCCCCGCACCAACACCTTCCACCACCCCGAGAAGCTGCTGCGCGATGGAGACGACGACGAAGACCACAGTCCGGGGGCGGCATGACCAGTCGTAGATCGCCGCTAGTTCTGGTGGTGGCGACCCGCTTCGCCCGGCTGCGCTGCGTTCGCGATCGCCGCTAGTTCTGGTGGTGGCGACCCGCTTCGCCCGGCTGCGCTGCGCTCGCGATCGCCTCCCGCGCCGCGATGTAGCCGTACACCAGCCCCTGCGCGATCGTCGCCCCTGCGCCCGGATACGTCGTCCCGAACGCATTGGCGGCGGTATTGCCGATCGCGTACAGCCCGGCGATCGCCCCACCGTCTTCGCGCAGCACCCGCGCCCGTTCGTCGGTCTTCAGCCCACCGCAGGTGCCCAGGTCGGACAGCACCATCTTCACCGCGTAGAAAGGGCCGCTGACCAACGCGCGCAGGTTCGGGTTCGGCTTGATGGTCGGATCTCCGTAGTAGCGATCGTAGGCGCTGCTACCGCGGCCGAAGTCGGGATCCTCACCGGCGGCGGCGTTTTGGTTGAAGCGGGTCATCGTCGCGAAGAACTCCGAAACCGGAACGCCGATTCCCGCGCCCAGATCGGTGAGGTTATCGGCCCGCACCGCGATCCCGGCGTCGTACCACGCCTGTGGGATCCGCATCCGCGGAAACAGTTCGGCGCCAAAGACATAACTGTTGCGGTACTGCTGATCGAAGATGATCCACATCGCCTCGACCGGGCTGCCCGAGCGCTCCAGCTCGAGCACCCGCTGCCCGAACGACATGTAATCCGCGGCTTCGTTGGCGAACCGGCGCCCGTGCTGGTCCACGATCAGGCAGCCCGGCAGCGAGCGCTCGGCCAGCATCACCGCAGGCGCCTTGCCGGGCAGCGGCGCGATGGCGGGGAACCACCACGCCTGATCCATCAGATCGATGTCGGCGCCGATATCCTGGCCCGCGCGGATTCCGTCGCCGGTGTTGGCGGCGGCGCCCAGACTCAGGTTGGCGCCCAACGATTCCGACTGGAATTTCCAGCGCATGTCCATGCGGTGATCGAAACCACCGGTGGCCAGCACCACGCCGCGCCGCGCGCTGATCGTCACCTCGCGCCCGCCGTGCTCGACGACGGCGCCCGTCACCCGGTCTCCATCGCCGGCGAGTCGCACCAGTGTGGTGCCGGTCCAGATCGGGATGCCGGCGCGTAGCACCCCGGTGAACAGCCCGGCCATCAGGCCCTGACCGCCCGCGGCGTAGCGCCGGCCCATCATGCGGCCGCCCACACCCTGCGCCAGGCGCTTGCCGTAGACGGGAATTCCCTTGCGCGGCATCCGGGCCACCAGATTCATCCACCGGTAGTCGGCGCCCGTCGTCGGCATCGGGACCGTCACCTCCATCAGGCCGGGCTCCAACCGGGTGCGGTACTCGCCGAGCAGCGCGGTGTCGAAGGGGCGGCACTCACAGGTGCGCCCGGCCGCGCTGCCGCCCGGCTCCTCAGGGTGGTAGTCGGAATAGTCGCGGGCCCAGAACAGCCGCAGCGGCGTCGTCCGGCGCAGCATCTCCACCGTCGCGGACACGTGCGTCACGAACGCCTCCGACCGCTGCGCGGGCGCCGACCCCGCGACCACCGCATCCAGGTAGGTACCCGCGCGCTGCGGGCTGTCACCGGCATTCGCCTCCGTCAGCACCGGGCTGGCCGGGAGCCACAACGCGCCGCCGGACCGCGCGGTCGAGCCGCCCACGTACGTCGATTTCTCCACGATCAGCACCGACAGCCCCAGTTCGTGGGCCGCCAGCGCCGCGGCCATGCCGGTACCGGAGCCGACGACGAGCAGGTCAACGGCGGTGTCGGCCACGGGAAGCCCGGCGGGAATCGTCGCGCTGTGCGTCGTCACGCCCAAAACGGTAGGCCGCGGCACCGCGACACAGGAAGAGCCGTCCTGATGAGTGGAACAACGGGCCCCGCGGACCGGTCCGGGGGAGTTGAATCAGGCCCATGACGTCGCACACCGAGGCCGACCACATTCGGTTCATTGAAGCCCAGGCTGCGCCGACGCGGTTCGCTCGCGGCTGGCATTGCCTGGGCCTGACCCGGGATTTCGGTGACGGCAAGCCCCACGCGATCAACGCCTTCGGGCAGAGGCTCGTCGTCTTCCGCAGCGGTGACGGGAACATCAACGTGCTCGACGGCTACTGCCGGCACATGGGCGGCGACCTGTCCCAGGGCGAGGTCAAGGGCAACGAGATCGCCTGCCCGTTCCACGACTGGCGCTGGGGCGGCGACGGTCGCTGCAAGCAGGTCCCCTACAGCCGGCGAGCCCCCAAACTGGCCCGCACGCAAGCATGGACGACGCTGGAGCAGGACGGCATGTTGTTCGTGTGGAACGACCCGGAGCGCAAGCCGCCGCCACCGGAGATGACGATCCCGCGCATCGAGGGCGCCACCAGCGACCAGTGGACCGACTGGCATTGGTACACCACCGTCGTACAGAGCAACTGCCGCGAAATCATCGACAACGTGGTGGATATGGCGCACTTCTACTACATCCATGGCGCATTGCCTACCTACTTCAAGAACATCTTCGAGGGCCACGTCGCGACGCAGTACATGAACGGCGAGGGCCGCCCCGACATGGGCGGCACCGAAGGCGCGCAGATGCTGGGCACCACCTCGGTGGCGTCCTATTACGGCCCGTCCTTCATGATCGACGACCTGACGTATCACTACGAGTACGGCGACGCCAAGACGATTCTCATCAATTGCCACTATCCGATCGATGCGAATTCCTTTGTGCTGCAGTACGGCATCATCGTGAGGAAGTCGGATGCGATGCCCGGTGACGAGGCGATGCGGACCGCGATCAACCTGGGCGACTACGTCAAGCTCGGTTTCGAGCAGGACGTCGAGATCTGGCGGCACAAGGCGCGCATCGACAACCCGCTGCTGGTCGAAGAGGACGGGCCGGTCTACCAGTTGCGGCGCTGGTATCAGCAGTTCTACGTCGATGCCGCCGATGTGGAACCCGACATGGTGGACCGCTTCGAATTCGAGCTCGACACCACCCGGCCCTATGAGGCATGGATGAAAGAGGTCGAGGCCAACATGGCGGCCCAGGCCTGATGACGCTGGAATCGTCGATGCGTGAGGACAATCGGCTCGACGAGATGCCCATGGTGCCGGTCGTGTGCCGGAACTGCGGCGCGCGCGTGCTGGCCCGCAAGAGCAGCTGGAATCAGACCAGTGTGCAGTGGAACGCCGAGGCGACGGCCCAATGCGCCGAGCGCGCCCACGCGCAGAAGATCGTCACACCCGGGAGTCGGGGTGTCTTCCTGGTGTGTTCGGCGCTGAGCGAGTCGATCCTGGACGCGGTGCGCCATGGAGATTTGTCCGTCGTCGACGAAATAGAGTGCGCACCGGGGTAATTCCGAGGCCGGCCGCCGGGCTATGCCCTTGGGATTTCGTCCTTGTGTCGCGGGCAGTACGAGTAGATGCTCTGGGCCACGAAGAAGCCGGTGTGAAACTCGGGCAAACCGCTGCTGATCAGTACCTCCTGCATCACCGCCAGGGGCGTATCGCCGGCGTCGAGCCTCGCGCAGACGTAGTGTGCGGCCTCGATCGCGTGTCCGGCCGAGGATTGGTCGATGATGCCCTGCTCCTCGAGGGCTGCCAGGAATTTCTGGTCGGTCGTGTCGGCATGGGCGGTCGGCGCCGCCGTCAGCAGGGCGACCGATGCGGTCCCCAAGGTGACGAGCAGGCGGGCAACCATGTCTGACGGGCTCCTTGACGCGGGTGGTCGTGCCGAAACTGAGCCCAGTGGACTGGACCGGAGCTTCGGCTGTTGTGTCCCGAGTCTGCCGCATATCGTGATGGCGTTTCCATGTATCGGGTATTTGTCCAGGTCCGTCCGACCCGTCGGCAAACCGCGCGGTGTCTCGCGGGCGGGTGGTGTCCCTCAGAGGCGGGCACAACGCCTAACGCACTGACGAGAGGTCATCGGTACCGGCACTTCACCCGGAGCGACGAATACCATTGCGCGGCAAGCACATTCTTCCACTGCGCCGTGGCCGGGCCTGCGACTATGTCACGACTTGTGTCCAGGATGTGGCTCGCCCAGCCCGGGGCTTTCCCGCGGCGTGATGAATACGCCCTCGGCCTCCACCGTGACACCGTCACCGTTACGCAGATGGCCGACCGCGTACGTCTTGGTGCCATCGATCCGCTCGATCCGCGCCTCGGCTCGCAATGCGCCCAACGGTGTGGGGCGCAGATAGCGCACGGTGATGGTGCCGGTGTAGGCCGGTCTACCCGGCCGATGTGCCGTCGCACCCAGGACATGGTCCAGGACGAGGGCGCACATCCCGCCGTGCACGTGACCGGGTGGTCCCTCGTAGCCCGCACCAAGGTGCACGTCGGTGTGCACGCCGCCCGCCTCGTCGTGCCGGATGACAAGGGGCGGGGCGATCGGGTTACGCAGCCCGACGGCCACATTGCCCCAGACAACGTTCTCGCCCGCCGAATTGGTGCGCACACCAAACGAACCCGGCATGAGTCGCGTGCTCAATACCTCGACAGTTTGGTCGACGAGAGCCAACGCTTTCGCGACAGCTCGTTCGTCGGCCTGGCTGCGAATGGTGACGTCGATAAGACGTCGTACGGATTCCGTCAGTCGTTCGTGGGTGTCAGTCATGTGCAATGGCCGCCGCGTTGACCAACACCTCGGGGCCGCCGAGCTCGGCCAAGGCCGCGCTGACCGGCACCGATGACGATGACGCGGCGATCCGCGAAACGCTGTAGTGGGCATGCCTTTTCGGTCATGCCAGCTCGAAGGCGCTGATCGGCGCCCCTTCAGGGTAAACGGCGGGCCCCCCCAGGTCGTAAGCGGCGTTGAGCGCGCCGATGAACGCCGCATCGTGCAGCGGCTCACTGGGAATGTCGAGCCTGATCCCTCTGGAGTTGAGGTCGTCCACCATGATGTCGATGGCCCGTTCGATGGTCAGGTCGTCCGAACCCTCCATGTTCTTCTTCAGCTCGTCGAGATCGCAGAACACTTCGGCCGACCAGTGCACCAGGAACCGCAGCTCGTCGGTGTGGTGGCGCGCGATTACATTGGCGCCGTTCTTCAATAGCCAGTGGTCGCGGTCGTCAGGATCGCCGGTGAAGACGGTGTGGAACGCCAATCCCGACGGAATCTGTTGCTCCAGAGGACCATTCGCCTCGCCGCGATGCACCATCATCTCGTTCTGCACAACCACGCCGCGGTTGTTGATCGGCGGCAGGACTCGCTTGGGCGCCTTGAGTGGCCCATTGGGCCAGTAGGTGAATCCACTGCCGCCATCGAGCGAAAACCAGGTGATTACCTGTGCCATCTTGATCAGGTAATCCTTGAAAAGCCCTGACTTGCCCATGACACTGGTGAGCCAGGTCGGCGCGTTTTCGTGCCGCACGCCGCGGAAGCTCGGCGAATCCAGGTGCCCCGGATCGCGATTGGCGCACGGCCCGTTGATGTTGAACAGCATCAGCTGTGGTTTGGCGTACTGGGCGTTCCAGTAGCTTTTGGCCATCTCCAGGAATCGTGCGTTGTAGAAGCAATCATGCAGTTGCGGGTACAGTGCCGCGCCGTACTTGGCCAGGTAGCCCCGGAACGTCGGGGTGAGGAAGAGGTCGAGCGACGGCGTGAACCCCTCGGGGAAGGCACCACTCATGGTGGCGATCAGTTCGTCGGCGGATGCGAAGTGTTGCGCGATGATCAGCTTCCACGGGCCCTCGGTCCGCACGACGTCGAGGAGTCTTTCCCGCTGATCATCGGTATAGACATCCCTGATTTCCCGGGGCGGCGCGGCGGGGCGCAGGATCTCGGACAGCTCCATCCGCCGCTCGTCAGTCAGCATCGAGATCTCCTTTTATATGGCACGCGATCATGTTGTTGCAAACGATCATGGCCGCGTCGGGGTAGCAACGAGCTACTCATGTCCGGTGATCGGGAGGAAGATTCCCGGCTCGAGCGTCAGGAGTCGAACACGTCCAGCGAGCCGACCGTGGCGCGGTTGCGCTTGATCCGTTCGACCAGCCGCCACGCACCATCGCGCCGCTCCCAGCGATCGTGGTAGTCCCCGAGCGTATGGAATGTGGTGCGCGGCTCGCGTGCCGATAGGTGCAGATCATGGACGTAGGCCACGCTGACTGCCTTGTCACCGGTGACATCGACGAGGACGTTGCCCAGCAGGTGCTGGCTCGGCCCACAGTGGTCAAGGTAGCCGCGGATGACGTCGATGATCGCCGCACCGCCCTCCAGATGCCCGGTCCCCAGGTCGCCGACGGCGTCATCGGCGAGGATGCGTGCGAGAGTCGCCCAGTCGCGATCGTCCATGGCGCGGGCGAGCCGGACCATTGCACGTTCAATGGCTCGCTGTTCGGCGAGCAAACGCAGGTCGTCAGTTGTCATTTCGTTTACCCCTCATTTCGGGTCAGCGATAACGCATGCCGGTCCTCAAAACGGGAGTGGATGCGCGAACTTCGCCCTGAGCAGTGCGCCGATCTCGGCGAGCGCGAGGCCGGCACGCGCCACCGATTCTGAACGCATCAGAAAACCGTGATACACACCGGGATAACGAGTGACGGTGGTCTGCACCCCGGCATCCCGCAACCGCTCCGCGTACCGTTCTCCCCAGTCGCGGATCGGATCGACTGCGGCGGTCGCCACGATGGCCTGCGGGAGGTGGGACAGGTTGGTGGCATAGGCCGGCACAAGATACGGATGATCGGGGGGGCCGGTACCCGCATCGGCCAGTTCGTGCATGTATTCGATGTCGTCCGCGCTCAGCATGGGTGCCGATCGCAGCGTCGCGAGCGACGGCACGGTCATGTCGCGATCCACAGCCGGGTACAGCAACACCTGGCAGAACAACGCCGGGCCGCCTCGGTCGCGGGCAGCCAGGGCGACACCCGCGGCGAGCGTGCCACCCGCGCTGTCGCCGATCACCCCTAGTCGGGTCGGATCCAGTTGCAACTCGGCTGCCTTCGCGGCGACCCATTCGGTCGCGGTGTACGCATCGTCGAACTGCGCCGGGGGTGGGGCTTCTGGTGCCAGGCGGTATTCGACGGCGACGATGGTTGCGCCGGACGTGTGTGCGAGGTTGCGGGCCAGCGGCTCGAAGGAATGGTTTGAGCCCAGCACCATGCCGCCGCCGTGGAAATAGACCAATACCGGCGCATCGACTTCCCGGGTCGGTCGGTAGATGCACAGCGGAAGCTCGCCGCCAGGGCCGGATACGACGTGATCGGTGACTTGCGCCATGTCGGGCATCGGTGGGAGCGGCATTGACTCGAGGGAATCGCGCACTACCGCAAGGCCTCGTTGGCGCATCGGCGCGACGCGGCCTAACGACGCCACCCTGGCCGCGGCATCGGGGTCAAGCGGCGGCACGCTCATTGTTGGGTGGGATCGAAGCGGCGCGCGCTGCGTAGCATCGGTGGTTGTTGTGCTGCAAGCACTTTAGCTCGTTCGAGCATCGCATTCCCCACGTACTCTGGTTGGGTAAGAAGATAGAACCGCCCTTCGGCGGACTGCTCGAACACCGCTTCGGCGGCGGTGAGCGGGTCCATGGCGTCCGCTTTGATGTCCAGCATCGCCGATCGCTGAGCCTCTGCCGCCCCATAATCGCTCGCGTCGCCGGTCTCGACGCCACCGGCCGACTCGAAAATGTTGGACGCCACCGCACCCGGCAGCACGGCCTGGACGTGAATGTGATGGTCGTGCCCGGCCGACTGAACGTCGAGATGTAGACATTCGGTCAATGCCAGTACAGCGTGCTTACTCACGATGTACGGCGCTTGCAACGGAATCGACACCACCCCGCCGACCGACGACAGATTCCACACCCACGCCTGCTCGTCGGTGGCCATCATTTTGGGCAGGAACGCGCGCACACCGTGGAAGACGCCGCTGATGTTTATGTCAAGCACGCGCTGCCAATTGACGACGGGTGTATCCCACAGATAGCCGAACTGTTCGACCCCAGCGTTGTTCACCAGTAGCCGCACGGCACCCACGTCGCGGTAGGTCATTTCTGCCAGCGCCCGCATGGCGTCGTAATCGCGAACGTCGCACACCACGTTCAGCGCCGAGCCCCCCGCATCGCACAGCTCATCGCGCAGTGCGGCGATCGCGTCGATGTCGACGTCTACCAGAACCACCGTCATGCCCAGTCGGCTCGCATATCGCGCCAGGCCGGCACCGATCCCGGCGCCGGCGCCGGTAATGACCGCTACGCCGCCGCAAAATATTTCGTGGGCGTTCACCGGTTACGACACGGCAGCGCTGTCGGCGGAGTGTTCCGACAGCAAGACCGAGTTGGTGGTGTCGAGAACGATGTCCATCTCGGTGAACTCCAGCCCCTCGGCACCGCGGCGTACGCCGACATTTGCCACGCCGCTGGAAACCGCGAACGGTACGAAGTTCGCCGTCTGATTGACGAAGATATAGAACCGCACGTGGGTGATGTCACCTTGGGTACCCGTGCGGTGCACGTTGGTGGCGTGGTGGCGCAGCGGGTACGGACTTTGTTGGCGGTGTTCCGACATCCATGTCATCACGGCGGCGCGGCCGTGCAATTCGGGCGACATCAGTTCCTCGAATGGGCTTGTGCCCGAATCGCTTCGGGTCACGTATCGCACGTTCTCGGCGTAGCGCGCTGCCAGCTCGTCGTAGTGCGCCTCGTCGTAGTGGTACCAAAACCCGGCGATAAACTCCTGCAAGTCGGACAGCGTGATGTCGTTGCTCATGGGGCTAGTCAACTCCCGGTGTGGCCATGCCAACACCGGGTTGCCCGGTCAGTGGAACACGGCCATCGATTCGGGCGCTGCCCGCTTCAACGACCGGCAGGTTCGAGACCGAACCGGTCCCGAAGCTCTCGCTTGAGCAGCTTGCCGCTGGGATTTTTCGGCAGCGCATCGACGAAGAAAACGCGCTTGGGTGTCTTGAAGCCGGACAGATGCTTGCGGCAATGGTTCAGGATGTCATTTTCGGTGAGACTGATGCCATCGCGCGGTACTACCGCCGCCACCACGGCTTCCACCCAAACCGGGTGAGGCACACCGAAGACCGCGACTTCCTTGACACCGCTATGCCGGTAGACGATCTCTTCGACCTCGCGGCTGGCCACGTTTTCTCCGCCGGTTTTGATCATGTCCTTCTTGCGGTCGACGACGTGCAACAGGCCATTCTCGTCGTAGTAACCGAGGTCGCCCGAGTGGAACCAGCCGCCGCGGAAGGCCTCGGCGGTGCGGTCGGGATCGTCGAAATAGCCCAGCATCAAGTGGGGGCTGCGATGCGCTATCTCGCCCACGGCACCAGTGCCCAGGGGGAGGCCGTTGTCATCGAGGATCGTCGTCTCCACGTTGACGACTGGGCGCCCTGCCGCGCCGGCGTGGGCATCCTGCTCATCGGGTCCCAATGCCGACGCCAATGGCGCCATCTCGGTCTGGCCGTAGAAGTTCCACAACCTCAGACGCGGTAGCCGCTGGCGGATCTCCTGCAGGATCTCGATCGGCATCGCCGAGGCGCCGTAGTACCCCTTGCGCAAACTGCTCAGATCCACCTTCTGGAAGGTCGGGCAGCGCAGTAGGCTGATCCACACCGTCGGTGGTGCAAAGTAATTCGTCACCTGATAGTGCTCGATGGTGCGCAGCACCGCGTCCGGTTCGGGTCGCGGCAGAATGATGCTGGTGGCGCCCAGATAGATGTCGGTGGCCAGGAAATTGTCCAGCTGTGCGCAGTGATAAAGCGGTAGCGAATGAAGCTCGACGTCGTCTCCCGACATCGAGCCGGCCTCGATCGTGCTCGCGTATTGCCACATCAGGCTGCGACTGGAATGCATTACGGCCTTGGGTCGCGACTCGGTCCCGCTGGTATACATCAACCGCACCAGTTGGTCGTCGTCGATGTTGAGGTCCGGCGCGGCGGTAGTGTTCGCCGCCAACCACGCTGCGAAGTCATTCCAACCGGGGGGGAGGGTGCGCCCCGCCCGCATCAGCGCGACCTTGGTGGTGACAACACCGCCGAGCTGCATCGCGCGCTCGGCGGTGGCCGTCAAATCGTCTTCGACGACGAATCCACTGACTCGGCTGTGGCCGAGGATGTAGGAGATTTCCTCGGCGGTGAGCATGAAATTAATCGGCACCAAAACCACACCGGCGCGCGCCGTGGCGAACACCATGACCGCATACTGCCAACAGTTGTGTGCCAGCAGGGCGACGCGGTCGCCGGGAGCAAAGCCGTTGTCGTGCAACGCGGCGGCGGTCCTGTCCACCAGGGCGTCGAACTCAGCGAACGTGAGAACAACGTCTCCGTCGATGATCGCGGGCTTGCCCGGTTGCTTTCGGGCCGACCGGCGCGGAATATCGCTGAGCGTGTGACTGCGTGCCTTTGCGATCGCAGTGTCGAGTTCACAGGGATGCACGGGTTGCATACGCCGGAGGGTAGGCCGCGATGTCCGAGACGGGGCTTCCCACCTCCCGCTGAGTAGACAGAGCAGTGTCCAAGCCGCTGACACGCTCCGATACTCAGTGCCATGACGTCCGCCCCCGAATCGACATCGCCTCCCAGCTCGGCCTCGCTCGATCTCGAGGAACTGCGGGCGAACGTCGGTCAGGCCGATCCCGGCGTGCTGGTCGCAGTCCTGGCTCAGCTGACCGGCGACCCGTCTGTGATCGAGAAATTCGGGCCCAAGATCTCCCACGTCCCCGATCCCCCCGAGCGAGCCGGCGTGACCGATGACGACACCGCGGAGGAATTGGTGAGCGCCCTGGTTGCCGCCCTGGTCGAGAACCGGCAAGCGAGTGTTCCACCCGTCGATGACCCCGAGCTGTTCAGGCGCTTGCTTCCGCTGGCGCTGGGGTCGGAGGTGGACGACGAATTCGTTCCGTTGCTGCTCGAGCAGGGCGGCTTTCAACTCCCACGGCCGACGCTGCCGCGAACGGTGCCGATGCCGGAAACGACGAATGTGGTCATCGTCGGTGCGGGCATCGCCGGTATCATCGCCGCGCTCGCGGCGGCCGAAGCCGGAGTCGGCTACGAAGTTTTCGATCGCAACGACGAAGTCGGTGGGACGTGGTTGACCACAACCTACCCCGGCATCGGAGTCGACACGCCCTCGGCGTACTACTCGTTGTCGCGCGAGGTGAATCCCGAATGGACGAGCTACTATCCGCAGGGCGCTGAATATCAGGCCTATCTGGTTGCATTGGCGGACAAGTACGGACTGCGTGAGCACATACGGTTCGGCACCGAGGTAACGGCACTGTGGTGGGATGAGGACCGTGCTCAGTGGCAGGTCCATTCGGTTGACCGCGACGGTAAGCGTGACATCACTCATTCACGCGTGGTGATTACCGCCGCAGGCTACCTCAACCGGCCGCGTTGGCCCGAGCTGTCGGGCCGGGAGACATTCGCAGGCACCAGCATTCACTCCGCACAGTGGGATACATCTCTAGATCTCGCGGGCAAGCGAGTGGCCATCATCGGTGCTGGTTGCACGGCTGTGCAAATCGTCGACGCCTGTGTGGACGAAGTCGAGCACCTCACGGTGTTTCAGCGCCAGCCGCACTGGGTGGCGCCGCGTAAGCGGCTGACCGACGACGTTCCCGAGTACCGCCGTTACCTCGGCCGTCACGTCCCGCACTACGCCAAATGGAACAGGCTGAAGTCCTACTGGGGCACGGCGGACAACAACTACCCCGTCATCCTGCGGGACCCGGAGTGGGCGGAAACGCACCTGTCGATCTCGCCCGCCAACGACGTGCTCTTGCGGATGTGTATGGACTACATCAACACAACCTTTGGTTCGGGAACTGAACTGGCGAAGAAGGTAACGCCGGATTTTGCGCCCTACGGCAAGCGGATCATCCGTGATCCAGGTGGTTACTACCGGGCTCTGACCCGTGAGCACGTCGATGTGGAAGCCAGTGAGCCGGCCGAGGTCAACCCCAAAGGTGTTGTCACGCAGGACGGTCGGCAGATAGATCTCGACGTGATCATCTATGCCACCGGCTATCACCTTGATTTCTTGTCCACCATCGATATTCGCGGCCGAGGCGGGCGCAAGCTCACCGACGAGTGGGGTGACAGCCCCCGTGCCTACCGCGGCGGCACCGTGCCGGGCTTTCCCAACCTGTTCATCAACTCAGCCCCGAACTACAGCCCCGGTCACGGCGCCGGCGCCAATTTCTCGATGGAGGTGCTGTCGCACTACATCATCGAATGCCTGCAACTGATGGCGCTGCGCGGCGCGACGACGATGGAGGTCACACAACAGGCTTACGACGACTACGTGGCCGCGATCGACGAGGCCATGGCCGACACGGTGTGGTGTCACACCCCGAACGCGCACACTTACTACCGCTCCGGTTCGGGGCGGGTCGTGGTGGCCACTCCGTACCGGCTGGTGGACCTCTGGCATGAACACCGAGCGCCGATCGAAGAGCACTTTGAGTTGCGATGACCCAATTACTCTCCGGTAGAACGGCTTTGGTCACCGGCAGCAGCCGCGGGATTGGCCGGGCGATCGCGCAGCGATTGGCTGCCGAGGGCGCCACGGTGGCGGTGACGGCACGAAACCACACACCCACGCAGTCCACCCGGGCGGGGCTGGCTGAGGTGCTGCCGGGAACGATTGACGAGACGATTGCCCTGATCGAGAACGCGGGGGGATCGGCGTTCGGGCTGGCCGTCGACCTCGAAGACAACGGTGCCCGTGCTGGTCTGGTCGACGAGGTGCTCGGCCGCACCGGCCGCATCGACATCCTGGTCAACAATGCGGGCTTCGCAGACTACTCCGCGATCGAGGAGATGAGTCTGGAGACGTTCGACCGTACTGTGGAGCACTACCTGCGCACGCCATTTGCCCTGACGAAAGCCGCAGTGCCCCATATGCGCAAGCAAGGCGCGGGCTGGATTGTGAACATCGGGTCGGTGACCGGGCTGGCGCCGGTGAGGCCGTACCGGGACTACAACAAGACTTCGGGCGACGTGATCTACGGGTCCGTGAAGGCCGCGCTGCACCGCTTCACCCAGGGTGTCGCGGCGGAATTGCTAGACGCCAACATTGCGGTCAATTGCGTGGGACCATCGACGGCGGTTCGGACTCCCGGCGCTGCCCAGTTGATCCCCGACTCGTTTCCAACCGAATCGGTGGAATACCTGGCCGAAACGGTGCTGGCAATGTGTCACCTTCCCGCGGCCGACCGCACCGGCCTGGTCGCATTCAGCCTGCACTATCCGTGGTCCCAGCAGTTGCGAGTCCACACACTGGACGGCGAAGGCGTGCTCCCTGCGCTGGAGCCACCGGCGACGGCCAACCCGAACATCCTGCCGGCGGGGTTCTAGCAGGATTCAGCTCAGCACCGAATGGGTGATCGCGCAGAAGCTGTGGCACACCGGATTTCGGATGATGACTTCGGGACACTCGGGATCGAACCAGCGGTCCACAACGGCCCAGTGGATCGGGTGCATCAAGTACGCGCCCGTCAGCCCTTCGACGTCGGTGAATTCCTGCTCGAACACGTGGGTCCACTCCTGCTTCCCGACGGCTTGCTCGACACTGCTCAGCTGCCAGGCAGTGATCGTCTTGATATACCGCGGCATCAAACGCAGCTCATCTTCGAAGCGAGCGATGGTGTCGCCGTCGGTGCCGGGAAGCACACACAGCAACAGCGCGCGATAGACGCTGCCCGCTGCGCCGGTACAGGAAGCCGCGCCCGAATAGCAGGCGCCATTGATGGCGGTGATCGCGGGATCATCGAGCAGGGCCGCGAAATCGGGCTCGGCGGAACGCCATTGGCTTTCCGCGTCGAAGCGCAGGTGCACCAGGACATCGCCGCCGTTGCGCGCACCCGGTAGCGTCGGCTCGACGAGTCGGCGCTGCGCCCCGGTGGTTGCGGCGATGGCGCGCACAGCGGTCAGCACCCGCTCGCGATCCGGCTCGACGATGTCGAGCAGCCGGGTCACGCTATACATCGCAGAGCGAATCGACGTCGTTGGCCGCGGCGGCCACACTGCGCCCGCGCGTCTCGACGAGATCGCCGATGCCTTCCCACCATGGCCCGAGGTTGGGGTCCGGCCGACCCTGCCACGTCATCTCCCACCACGCCTGCAGGCTGGGTAGTGACCAGGTGACGGTCACGGTGTTGCATTGATCGTCGAACCAGATCGGCGGGCTGACCAGAATGTTGCGCAGCGTCATACCTCGGTCGCGCGCGGCGGGCGCGTACTCGTTGAGGTAGGTGTCCACAAATTCCCTGGCACAACCGGGGCGCGTGATGACACGGTCGATGACAAATATCTCACCGTTGGCCATATGCAAAGGGTAAAGCGGTGTCCCGCGTACGCAATCAGTAAGTCCCGTCCACTGGGAGGCGCGTTCACCGGCTCAAAGTCGGTCGACAGCACAGCGGCTGCCAGCGTCTCGATCAGGAGGGGTAACGATGCTCACGCGTACTGCAACACTGGCCGCGGCGCGGGCCGCAGCGGCCGCAACGGCTGCAGGGTCGGGGCGACTCGGTGTGGGCCGTCCTCGGCGTGCCGCCAGATGCCCATCGCGGTCATCCGGACCGGGGCGATCAATCGCTGGTCGAACATCATTCGATTCATCGGCCCACACACCGACACCGCCGCGACAGCCTCGCCCGGTCCGCCGATAGGTGCTGCCACACAACCGAATCCGAGCAGCGATTCCTCGCGTTCGAAGGCGACGCCGTGCGCGCGCACCCGGGACAACTCGACGGCCAGCTGCGAGCCGGTGGCGATCGAGTACCTGGTCTTGCGGACCCGCAGGTCCACCGGCACGTCCTCGTCGCGGTAGGCGAGGATCGCCTTCCCGACGGCGGTGCAGTGCGCGGGCTGACGGCTGCCCACCCGGGTGGGCATCGGCGCCAGCGGCGAGTCGCCGACCTTGTCGAGGTAGACCACATCGGGGCCGTCCAGCACCGCCAGGTGCACGACCAGCCCTGTGGCACGGTGCAATTCACCGAGCAGGGGCCCGGCGGCGCGCACCAGGCGGTCCTGGTGCACGGCGAGCGAGCCCAGCTCCACCAGGCGCATGCCCAGCTCGTAGTCGCGGCCGCTGCGGCGCAGCCAGCGCAGCTGCACCAGGCGCTCGAGCATGCGGTGCGCCGACGAGCGCGGCAGGCCGGTGCGCCGGACGATCTGGGCCAGCGTCAGCCGGCCGGGGCCGTCGAATGCGTCCAGCACGAGCGAGATGCGGTCGATAACCGCCGTGGGCGTGGCTGTTTCCGCCGTGCCTGACATCGGCCCTCCTGGCTAAACCTATCTGGCTGTCATATTCCTATTAGGAATATCTGTTTCTACCACACCGGTGTGGTCGCTGTCACATGACACGCGGAAAAGCCGCCGGACACGAGAAGCCCGGCGGTCGACGGAGCCGTGGTTTCAGCCCTTGGCTGCGGAGCGGCCGGCTCGGCGGCCGTAGAAGCTGCCGTCACCCAGCGAGACGCCGCTGGCGTACCCCCACGCGGCCAGGCCGGCGGTGCAGCGCCCGGCGGCGAAGAGCCCCGGGATGGGTGCGCCGCTGACGTGCAGCACCTCGGCGTCCAGCGTGGTGGCCAGCCCGCCCAGCGTGAACCCGCCGGTGTTTTCCCGCAGGTCGACGGCGCCGACGGGGGAGCCGATCGGCTTGATCCACTCCGGCTTCTTGTGCAGCAGCGGGTCCTCGCCGCGCGCGGCGCCCTCGTTGTAGGCGGCCACCGTCGCCTGCAGCGAGCCGGGCGGCAGCCCCATGTCGCGTTCCAAATCGGCGACGGTGTCGGCCACCCAGGTCGCCGGGCGCAGCATGAACTTCGGCGACCACGACGCCATCGCGTCCTCCTGCGCGTCGCCGTCGATGATCAGATAGGCGACGTTGTCCTGCTGGTAGAGGGTGAGCTGGCCGATCCGGCCCGGGTAGGTGTCCTCGGCGACGTAGCGCTGCCCGCGGCCGTTGACCAAAATGCCGCGCACCAACTGCTGCGGATCGATGAAGATCGCGACCTCGGTGGCGTCCATGTGCGCCAGGTCGGCGCCCAGCGCCTGCGCCATCCGGATCGCCTGCCCGTCGTGCTGCTCGATGGAGGCGGCGGGCCGCCCGGCGATCCGCGGCGCATACCGCTGGACCATCGCGTCGTTGTAGGCGAAGCTGCCCGTCGCCAGCACGACCCCGGCCCGCGCCCGGATGTTCATCTCGGTGCCGTACTTTCGGGCGCGGATGCCGGCCACCCGGCCGTCGGATTCGACGATCAGCCGTGACACCCGCACGTCGTACAGGGCGCGGGCGCCGGCCGCGGTCGCGGTCTCCACCAGCGGCTTCATCAGCATGTATCCGGCGCTGGCCTCGCCCTGCTTCTTGTTCTGCATCTGCGGGACGTGCCCGCGCGGCGCGGGGGAGGCAATGGTGTTGAACGGGAAGGAGTTTTCGCCGCCGCTGTACATCAGCCCCTGGTCGCCCATCGGCTCCCAGCCGGGCTCGGAGAAGAACTCGGCCTTGAACGGGACGCCGCACCCCACCAGCCAGTCGAAGTGCGCGAGGCTGCCGGCGCAGTAGTCGGCGATCCTGTTCTCGTCGGCGCCGGGGCCCATCGCGACGTTGAGGAAGGCTGCCATGTTGTCGACGGAATCGGTGAAACCGCAGGCTGTTTGGATGGGGGTGCCCCCGCCGAGATAGATGAAGCCACCGGCCATCGACGCCGCGCCGCCCCAGGATCCGGTGCGCTCCAGCACCAGGACGTCGGCGCCGGACCGGGCCGCCTCCACCGCCGCGGCCGCGCCGGCGACACCGTAACCGGCGATGACGACGTCGGCCTCGTCATCCCACGAGGCGATCGAGGACGCCGCGATCGGCGTCACGTCCGATTCGGGCGTCACAGCCGCATGGCCGCGGGCATTTCGCCGACCCACTGGTGGCCCCAGTAGCTGTCGGCGGTGATTTCCTCTGCGGTGTAATAGGTTTCGTCGACCCGCATCCCGTCGGTGCCGAATTCGATGTCCCAGTCACCGGGTGCGCGGACATAGAACGAGACCATCTTGTCGTTGGTGTGCCGCCCCAGGGTGGACGACAGCTGGAAGCCCTCGGCGTTCACCCGGTCCAGGGCCTGTCCGACGGCGTCCAGGGTGTCGACCTCCACCATGATGTGGACCAGGCGCGGGTCGCGCTGGTGCGCGGCCGGCACGATCGCCAGGCTGTGATGCCGCTCGTTGATCCCCAGGAACCGAACCCGCACCGGGCCAAACTCTTTCGGCAGCGGCACCCGGAACGCGCCGCGGGAGCGGAAGCCCAGTACCTCTGTGTAGAAGTCGAAGAGCCCGTTGGGATCGGTGGCCGGCACCACCACGTGGCCCAGGCCCTGGTCACCGGTGACGAATTTCGCGCCGAACGGCGTGACCACCGGGCTGTGGTCCAGCACCGCGCCGTGGAACACCTCCAGCGTGGTGCCGGCGGGATCCTCGAACGTGATCACCTCTTCGACGCGCCGCGCCTCGGCCTCGTCGGGGGACAGCTGTTTGTACGCCACGCCGGCGCCGTCCAGCGTGGCCTGCACGTGCTGCAATGCCGGGTGATCGCGCACCTCCCAGCCCACGGTCAGCACCCGGTCGGTCTCACCGGGCACCACGATCAACCGGGCCGCCCGCTCGTCCATCCGCAGGTACAGCGCCGACGGATCGGGGCCTTGTGGACTAGGCGAGCCCTCGGCGAAACCCAGCACGCCGAAGGCGAACTGGCGCCACCGGTCGATGTCGTTGGTCGAAATGGTGATGTAGCCCAGGCTTTTCAGGTCGCTCACGGATGCGCCTCCTCAGATCAGGGCCCGCAGCGGGCCCTCGGGCGGGTCGATGCCGATCGAACTCAGCGCCGACGCGTGATAGGTGGTGCCGGGGACGTGGATGGCATGCATCTGTCCGACGTGCACGTCGCGCCAATATCGTTGCAGCGGCTTGTCCATCCGCGCCGCGTTGCCGCCCGAGCGGGCGAAAATCTCGTCGACCGCCGACACCGCGCGCCACACCGCGCGAACCTGGGTGCGCCGCCCTGCCGCGCGGTCGGCGAACGACACCTCCTTGCCGGCGGCGACCATGTCGTAGATCCGGTCGGCGTTGGCCAGCAGCTCCTGCCGGGCGGCGTTGATGTCGGCGGCGGCCTCGCCGATCGCGTGCATGACGTAGGGGTCATCCTTGATCGCGGTTCCGGTGGCGCCGACGCGCTCGCGCTGATAATCCAGGTGCGCGGCCAGCGCCCCCTCGGCAATGCCGATGGTCGCCGCCGAGATGCCCAGCGGGAACATCGTCGACCACGGCATCAGGTACAGCGGCTCGGTCATGCCGGCCTCGCGCTGGGCGGTGCCGTCCATCACCTTGGTGGCGTCCATGGTCCGGTAGCTCGGCACGAACGCGTCCTTGACGATGACGTCTTTGGAGCCGGTTCCCCGCAGCCCCACCACATTCCACGAGTCGTCGACGATCTCGTAGTCCTTGCGCGGCAGGATCATGTGCAGCATCTGCGGCGGCATCAGCGGGATGCCCTTCTCGTCGCCGAGCATGGCGCCCAGGATGATCCAGTCGCAATGGTCGGTGCCCGAGCTGAACTGCCAGCGGCCGTTGAACAGGTAGCCGCCGTCGACGGGCTTGGCCACGCCCTGGGGGGCGTACGGCGAGGCCATCCAGGTGTCGACGTCGTCGGCCCAGATCTCGGCGGCGACCTTCGGGTCCGCGTAGGCCAACTGGTAGGGGTGCACACCCACCACGCCGACGATCCAGCCCGCCGCCGGGTCCAGCGCCGCGGTGGCCATCGTCGTCTCGGCGAACTCGCGGGGGTGGACCTCGAAGCCCTGGTATTGCTTGGTCTGCAGCAGCCGGATCAGACCGGCGCCCTTCATCAGCTTGACGGTGTCGTCGGTGAGCCGCCCGATCTGTTCGGCTTCGGCGGCTTGGTCGCGCAACTGGTCGGCCATGGCCACCACCCGGTCGAGTACCCGGTCGCTCATATCGTTGTCCTTACGTGTGTGGGCTTAGTAATGGTCTACCGCAGTCCCGGCCCGTCCCAAAGGAAATCCCGATGAGCGGACACAACACGGTCAAAATTCGACATGAACATCGGCGCCGGCCGGCCTCGCCTGACAGGCCAGGATCAGGCCGTCGTCCAGGTCCGCGGCGTCCAACACGTCGCACGATGCCATGTCGACCCGACCGGCGATCACGGTCGCCACGCACGAACCGCAGCGGCCCTCCCGGCACGAGTGCGGCACGGCGATCCCCGCTGCCAGCAGTGTCTCGACCAAGGTTTGTCCGCGTGGCCAGCGCAGACGATGCCGCTGGCCGTCCAGCTCGACGTTGACATGTGCGACTTCCGGCATCGGTCGATGGTCTGCGATGAGCGCCGGGCGGCCGGCGCACCCGCTCGGTGGCCGGGAAAACTCACCCGAACCGTCCGGTGACCGGGAGGGGCGGCGGTCCGCGAGACGCAAGGCCCTACGGTGACTGCTTGTGAACGATGCCGGCCGACAACCCGTGGATGTCGTCGTGGTCGGCGCGGGGTTCGCCGGCCTGTATGCCTTGCACAAGCTGCGCAGCGAGGGCCTGACGGTGCGGGTGCTGGAAGCCGCCCCCGAGCTGGGCGGCACCTGGTACCACAACCGGTATCCGGGTGCCCGCTGCGACGTCGAGAGCGTCGACTACTGCTACTCGTTCTCCGACGAGCTCCAGCGGGAGTGGGACTGGACCGAACGGTATGCCACCCAGGCCGAGATCCTGGCGTATCTGAACTGGGTGGCAGACAAGCTCGACCTGCGTCGCGACATCGCGCTGCGCACCCGCGTCGTTTCGGCGACACTCGATGAGGCGACGTTGCGCTGGACCGTCACCACTGATACGGGACAACGGCTTTCGGCCCGTTTCTGTCTGATGGCGACCGGCCCGTTGTCGGCCGCACTGACCCCGGACCTCACCGGCCTGGATACCTTCGCCGGCGAGATCTACCACACCGCCCACTGGCCGCACGAACCCGTCGACTTCACCGGCAAACGGGTGGCGGTCATCGGCACGGGATCCTCAGGCATTCAGTCGATTCCGGTCATCGCCGAGCGCGCCGCCCAGCTCTACGTCTTCCAGCGCACCGCGAATTACAGTGTCCCGGCCGGCAACAGGCCGTTATCCGCCGAGGAACTCGACGAGATCAAGGCGAATTACCCGCAGCGGCGTGCGCTGTCGTGGCGCAGCGGCGGCGGCTCCCCGCATATCACCGCCACGAAGCCTACGATGCAGTTCACCGCCGAGGAGCGTCGGGCGGCGTTCGAAAAGCGTTGGCAGCTCGGCGGCGTGTTGTTCTCCAAGACGTTCCCGGACCAGATGACCGACCTGGAGGCCAACGAGGAGGCCCGCAGGTTCTACGAGGAGAAGGTGCGCGCCGTCATCGACGACCCGGCGGTGGCCGAATTGTTGATTCCCACCGACCACCCCATCGGCACCAAGCGAATCTGCACCGACAGCAACTACTTTCAGACCTTCAACCGCTCCAACGTGGAATTGATCAGTGTCCGCGCCACCCCGATCGAATCCGTCGACACTACCGGGATCAACACCACCGACGCCCGTTACGACGTCGACATGATTGTGCTGGCAACGGGTTTCGACGCGATGACCGGCGCGCTGGGCAAGATCGATATCGTCGGGCGGCGCGGCGCGGTCCTGCGGGAGGACTGGGCGCACGGGCCCCGCACGTATCTTGGCCTGTGCACAGACGGCTTCCCCAACCTGTTCTTGATCTCGGGCCCGGGAGCGCCCGCCGTGCTGGCCAACATGGTGCTGCACGCCGAGGCTCAGGTGAACTGGATCGCCGACGCCATCGCTTTTCTCGACCAACACGGATACGCCGCGCTGGAAGCCACCGTGGACAGCGTGGACGGCTGGGGCGCCGAATGCGCACGCCGGGCCGAGACCACGCTGTTCACCAAGGCGAACTCCTGGTACATGGGCGCCAACGTGCCGGGCAAGCCGCGCGGCTTCATGCTGTTCACCGGCGGCTTCGCCGCGTACAACGACATCTGCGCCGAGGTGGCCGACGCCGGCTACCGGGGCTTCGATCTAATCGAACGATGACGGGATTGCTGGACAAGGTCGTCGTGGTCACCGGCGCCGCCAAAGGCACCGGCCGGATACACTGCGCGCGCTTCGCCGACGAGGGCGCCGACGTGATCGCGCTCGACGCCGACACCGCGGCCGACGAGTTGCGGGACACCGCAAGGGGAGTCGAGGACCGCGGCCGGCGATGCGTGACCGGCCTGGCCGACGTCAGCGACCTCGAGGCGATGACGGCCGCCATCGACGCCGGTGTCGCCGCGCTGGGCCGGCTCGACGTCGTGGTGGCCAACGCCGGGGTTCACCTGCCCGGTGCGCCGTCCTGGGAACTCGACCCCCGGTTGTGGCAGCGCACGCTCGACATCAACCTCACCGGCGTCTGGCACACGGTCCGGGCGAGCGTGCCGCACATGTTCGAGCGGGAAGGTGACCACGGTGGTTCCGTCGTCATCATCAGCTCCACCAGCGGGCTTCGCGGCCTGCCCAACACCGCGCACTACACCGCCAGCAAGCACGCGGTGGTGGGACTGGCGCGCACCCTGGCCAACGAGCTCGGCCCGCGCGGCATCCGGGTCAACACCGTGCATCCCGGCCCGGTGGCCACCCCGATGGTGCTGAACGAGGCCACCTTTCGGCGGCTACGCCCGGACCTGGACAACCCGACCGTGGACGATGCGGCCGAGGTGCTGCGTGCGCGCAATCTGCTCCCGGTGCCGTGGGTCGAGCCCGTCGACATCGCCAACGCCGTCCTGTTCCTGGCCTCCGACGCGGCCCGCTACATCACCGGCACCCAACTCGTCGTAGACGCCGGCCTGACGCAGAAGACGACATGACCGCACGGCTACACGGGCGTCTGACAGGGAAGGTCGCCCTGATCACCGGCGCCGCGCGGGGGATCGGCCGCGCGCAAGCAGTGCGCTTCGCGCAGGAGGGCGCCGACATCGTCGCGCTCGACGTGTGCGGCCCGGTCGACACGGTGAGCATCCCGCACAGCACCCCGGCCGACCTCGAACAGACGGCGGCATTGGTCGCCGAGACCGGTGCGCGGGTGCACACCGAAATCGTCGACGTGCGCGACCTCGCCGGCATGCGGGACGCCAACGATCGCGGTGTTCAGCGGTTCGGCGGTATGGACGTGGTCTGCGCGACCGCGGGCATCACCTCGCGCGGCATGGCGGTCGAGCTGGAGGAAAACGCCTGGCGCACCATGCTCGACGTCAACCTCACCGGGGTGTGGCACACCTGCCGCGCGACCGCGCCGCACCTGATCGCGCGTGGGTCGGGGTCGATGATCCTGACGAGCTCCATCGCGGGCCTGCGCGGGCTGGTCGGCGTCGCGCACTACACCGCCGCCAAGCACGGCGTGATCGGCATGATGCGCAGCATGGCCAATGAGCTTGCGCCACATAATGTTCGGGTCAACTGCGTCAGCCCGACCAACGTCGACACGCCGATGATTCACAACGACGTGGTCAGCACCGCGTTCCGGCCCGACTTGGACCGACCGCCCACGCGCGCGGAATTCGCCGAGGCGGCCCGTTCGATGAACATGCTCGCGGTGCCGTGGGTGGACGCGGTCGACGTGGCCAATGCCGCGCTGTTCCTGGCCTCCGAGGAGGCGCGCTACATCACCGCGATCGTCCTGCCCGTCGACGCCGGGTCCAGCCAGCGATGAGGAGAACACCATGACCGCCATCGACGAGGTGCTGGCCCGCGTGCGCCGGCTCGAGGACGAGCGTGACATCGCCCGGTTGATCGCCTCCTACGGCCCTGCCGTAGATGCCGGCGATGCCGACGCCGCCGCGGACCTGTGGGCGACCGACGGTGTGTACGACGTCGACGGCTGGCGCATGGAGAGCCGCGCCGACGTTCACGCGATGATCAGCTCGCAGGCCCACCAGAAGTTGGTGGCCAGGGGCTGCTCACACTTCCTCGGGCCGTGTGTCGTCACGGTCGACGGCGACCAGGCGGTGGCGGTATGCGAATCCCTGGTGCTGGTCCGCGACGGTGACGGCTATCGCGTGTGGCGGGCCACCGCACACCATTTCGCGCTGCGCCGCATCGACGACCGGTGGCAGATCGCCACCCGCACCAGCCGAGTGCTCGACGGCAACCCCGACGCGCTCGCCCTATTGATGAAAGGCCTTGCGGGAACGCCTTAATCGAGGCGGCAAGCTAGCTGCGCGACAGGAACGCCAGCACGGTGCTTTCGAACGCGTCCTTGGCCTCGATCATCGCCCAGTGCCCCGAGTTGGGGAAGATGTGCAGCTCCGCGTTGGGGATGGTGCGCATCGGGATCAGCGCCATGTCCGGCGGGCTCACCCTGTCGTCGCGGCCCCACGTCAGCAGGGTGGGCGCGGTGAGCTTGTGCATGGTGGCCCATGGCAGCGGCCGGTCGGAGGCGTTCAGCGCGGCGTTCATCCCGGCGAACGCCGCCTTGCCGTACATGCGTCGCGCCGCGGCCAGGGTGTCCGCGTCGGTGGCCAGCTGCCAGCGCTCCTCGATCAGCTGTTCGGTGACCAGTGCCTGGTCGTAGACCATCGACTTGAGCCAGTCGACCAGCCGTTGTCGGGTGGGGTCCTCGACGAATTCCTGCAGCAGCCGAATGCCTTCGCTCGGACTGGGGCTGAAGATGTTGGTGCCGATGCCGCCGATGGTCACCAGCCGGTCGACGCGGTCCGGATTGTGGGTTGCGAAGTTGATGCCGACACCGCCGCCCATCGAGTTCCCGACGATGTGCACCTTGCCGACGCCCAGCGCGTCCAGGAATGGCGACACCGTGCCGAACGCGGTGACCATCGGATGGCCGCCGAAGTCGTCGCTGACCCCGAACCCGGGGAATTCCAGGATCAGGCACCGGAAGTGCGCGGCGAAGGCGGGCAGCACGCCACGGAAGTTTCGCCACCCGGTGACGCCCGGGCCTGACCCGTGCAGGAACAGCAGCACCGGACCCGACTCAGGGCCGCCGGTGTCGTAGTAGCGCAAAGCGCCCTTTTCAAGGCTGATTTCACGCAGGTCTTCGGATGCGATGGTCGTCGGTTCAGAAGTGTCTGCCACGGATGTCACCCTGCCACGGCGTGGTGGCGCGGCCGGACGGGGTTCCGCTGACCGGGCCGATCAGGTCGGGCGATCGTCCGGTTCGCCGCAAACCAGTTCTTTGAGCGCGGCGGGGAATGCGTCGGCGAGGTCCCAGAGGTCCGGAACCAGGTCGGGGCAGGAGATGATGCCGACGCCGAGCCGGCCGTTGAGCGACATCACGGTGATGTTCAGCGCGGCGCCGGCGATGATCGGACCGAGTGGGTACATCGCATCGACCCGGCACCCCAGGAAGTAGAGCTGTTCCTGCGGGCCGGCGACGTTCGACAACACCAGGTTGTGCGGCGGGTTTTCGGGCAGCGGTATGCGCGGCAGCAGTCTCCTGACCGCGCCGAACACGGTCTGCCCGACCACCTGCGTCCAGTCGTGTAGCAGGGTCGGACCCAGCGCCGCGGAGTGGTCCTTTGCCGCGGCGTTTCCGGTGGCGATGCTGGCCAGCCGTTCCACCGGGTCGTCGATGTGGGTTTCGAGCCGGCAGAGCATCCAGCTCATCTGGTTGCGGCCCGTCCGGGTCGACTTGCCCCACACGGAAACCGGCACGCTCGCGACCAGGGGGACGTCGGACAGCGCGCCGCGGTCCTGGAAGTACTGCCGTAACGCCCCGGCGCACAGCGCCGTCACGACATCGTTGACGGTCACCCCGAAGCGGTGTCTGACGGATTTGACGTCCTCGAGGTCCACGCTGGTCAGGGCGACGTTGCGGCGCCGGGTGAACGAGCCGTTGAACGCCGTTGGCGGTGCCGCGAACGGGGCCGCCATCGTCTGCCCGCCACCGCGGGCGCGCAACACCGTCTCCGCCACGGTCAGTGCCGTGGACGGCAGGACCTTGGCCAGGCGCCACGGCCGCAACGCCGCGCCGATCAGCCCGCTCGCGGCGATCTGCAGTGGATTCGCCGTGGCGGCGCGCTGGGCCGGTTCCGGTGGCGCGGCGTCCGGCACGGCACTGCAGAACTGCGCGAGCAGGCGGGCTCCGCCGACGCCGTCGACCACCGCATGGTGGACCTTGAGGACGACGGACAGCGCGTCGGTGCCGTGCAGACCTTCGATCACCCACATTTCCCACAGCGGAAGATCGCGGTCGAGCGCCAGGCCGGCGATGTGGCCGCAGAGGTCCGCTAATTCTTTGGGCCCTCCCGGCGCGGGCAGGGCCACGCGGTGCACGTGGCGAGCCAGATCGAACCGATCGTCGTCGACCCACACCGGATGGTCGAAATTCAGTTCGTTGTCGGCCAGCTTGAGGCGGAATTCGGGGATGGCGTCGACCCGCCCCGACAGCGCCTCGCAGAAGCGATCGAAGCTGTAGCCCCCCGGCATCGTCGCGGGATCCAACTCCAGAACGCAGCAAACATTCAAAGGCTGTGTCGGCGATTCCAGATGCAAGAAGAACGCGTCTAACCCACTGAGTCGTTGCATACCTGCTCGTCTCGGTTGCGCGGTCATGACCGCTGGTCACATGACCCGCGGTCATCCCGGAGCTCCTGAGGGGACGCACGATCGGGGGACCGCAATGTTTTGGTGTGACACTTATCTGTAGCCCATCGGGGGCTTTTGGCAAACATCCGCCGACAGATTTAACGAAATCGCTACTCTGCGGACGCGCGGGGCGGCGCGCGGGTGCCGGGTTATGTACCGGTGGGCCGGTGGCCGGTGCACAGACGGTCCACCGGGTAGCGGTTATGCCGGCGGGGCAGCGCGCCCGCCAGTAACAGCGCCCCGGTGATCCGCTCCGCGAAGGGCAGCGCGTAACCGCACAGCTGGCCCCGATGGTCAGCCGAACCAGCAGGTACGCCAGCGCGCGGTCGGTGTCGGACGCTGTCATGATCGGTCCTTTCCCCGGTTATTCCGGTGTGGCATGGAAGGCTCACGTCGACAACCGGTTTGGTGTGTCGCGCGGGCGGTCACTGCGTTCCGGAGGGTTCGCGGGCCATCGCCGATTCGGGCGCCGCCCAGTCGGTCGAGACCTTGCGGTGCTTGATCAGCCAGGCGTCACCCTCGGGCACCAGGAGGTCGCGGTAGCGGCCGCAGTGGTCGAGCCCGATGTGGGTGACCACGGTGAAGTAGGAGTCGACCCGCGCCTGGCCGGGCGCCACCTCGGTGAACAACACGTTCGCGACGTTATGGCGCACAATCGGTTTGACGCCGGCCTCTACCGCGATCTTCCCGGTGACCCCGCCCAGGAAGGCGGCGATCTCCGAACGCCCGCGCAGCGGCGCAAAACCCCGGATCTCGAGGATGCCGTCGACGCAGAACGTCGCCGCAAGTCCGTCGAGCCGGCCGGCGTCGCCGGACCAGTTGTAGCGCGCCAAGGTATCCCGGATTCGCTCGCGGGCGACCAGTTCCCACATTTGCACCGTCACGACTCCTCGCACCGCCGTCGACACACCTCGGCCCACCAGCGTAGGCGCGTCGGGTCACGGTGCGGAAATGGGGCGGCGCAGCGGCCGGCAGAGCCCTTGGAGCGTGCTCAGTGGTGTTGTCCGGCAGGGCTATTCGGCCATACCCGCGGTGTCGTTCTCGGTGACGACGAACCGCCCGGTCACGGCTGTGGCGAAGGCTGCTCGCTGCCCAGGTTTCGAGAACGCGCCGGTTGGGCAATAACGGGGGCGAGCGCACGACACGGGCGTTCGTGCGCCACACGGAGGGAGAATCCATGTCGGACAAGAGCGGTCCCGAAGAAGCCATCGAGGGCATCGTCGAGGGTGTCAAGGGCAAGGTCAAGGAAGTCGCCGGCGCGGTTGCCGGGCGTGACGACCTGATGCGCGAGGGCAAGGCTCAGCAGGACAAGGCCGACGCGCAACGAGAGGCGGCCCATAAAGAGGCCGAGGCCGAAAGCGCCCGCAAGGCCGCCGAAATCAACGAAGCTCGCCAGAAGGCCGAACAGTAGCGGTAGTCAGCGGTGGCCCGGTCACAGGCGTGGCCGGCCACCGTTTTGTCGTGGCCCGTGGGAATGAAAAGCCGCGCGCGGGTGTAGGACAACGCATGGAACTCAACGACGCGGCCCGCGGCCTCATCGGCAAGGGTGCGGACGCCACCCTGGTCACCGTCAATCCCGACGGCAGCCCCCAGGTGAGCGTGGTGTGGGTGGCGTTGCGGTCGACGCCGGACGGAGACGAACTCGTCAGCGCCCACCTTTCTGAACACAAGAAGGTCCGTAACGTCCGCAACGATCCCCGCGTCGCCGTGACCATCGTGTCGCTCGACGCGGCGGGGCGGGGGATGCGACCCTACCTCTCGCTCGCCGGGACCGCCCGGATCACCGAGGGCGGCGCCCCCGAACTGCTGGCGGAGCTCAATCCGGTCCTTGGCGACCCGAACACGAAATTCCCGCCCGACAACGCCCCGCCGGGTTACCTCACCCACATCCACATCGACAAGGTCGGCGGCATCGGGCCCTGGGCGGGCTGACCCCGAATCTTGGCACTTCCGCTACCCGCGGTAGCGGAATACAGTGAATGGATGAAACCGGGCGAAGACGGTACGCACCTGCGCACGTGTCCGTTATGTGAAGCCATGTGCGGCTTGGAAATTCACGTCGAGGGCGGCCCCGAAAACGGAAAAGTCACCGGCATCCGCGGCAACCGTGACGACGTGTGGAGCCGCGGACATCTATGCCCCAAAGGCACCTCGCTCGCGGCCCTGCACGACGATCCGGACCGCATCCGCCAGCCGATGATCAAGGTCGACGGCCAATGGCGGGAGGTCAGCTGGGACGCGGCGTTTCGCCGTTGCACCGAACTGCTGACCCCGGTGATCGACAAGTACGGCATCGGCGCGGTCACCGCCTACACCGGCAACCCACTGGCGCATTCGTTCTCACTGGCCCGCTATGCGGGCGTGCTGATGGGCATGTCCGGCATGCCGGTCACGTATTCGCCGGGCACGGTCGACCAATGGCCGAAAAACCTGTCGTCGCACCTGATGTACGGCCTGTGGTGGAACTTCCCGGTGCCCGACATCGAACGCACCGACCTGTTGGTGATCATGGGCGCCAACCCGGCGGCGTCGCAGGGTTCGCTGTTGGCCGCGCCCAACGTGATGAGCCTGATCGACGGGATTCGCAAACGCGGCAAGGTGATCGTGATCGACCCGGTGCGAACCCTGACCGCCGCACGTGCCGACGAGTGGCTTCCCATCGTGCCGGGAACCGACGCGGCGCTGTTGCTGGCCGTCGCGCACACCCTCTTCGACGAAGACCTCATAAAACCTGGCCCGCACGTCGACGGTGTCGACGCCATGCGGCGCGCCGCCGCGGACTGGCCACCCGAGCAGGTCAGCGCAGTCACGGGCATCGACGAAGACCGCATTCGCCGGCTGGCCCGCGAGCTCGCCGGCACCGAAAAATCGGTAGTATACGGTCGAATCGGCCTGTGTAATCAGGAGTTTGGCAGCCTTGCCAGCTGGCTGGTCGACGTCATCAACATCCTTACCGGCCATTTCGACACGCCCGGCGGCGCGATGTTCCCCAAGCCGGCGGCCTGGTCGATCACCACGCAGCCACTACCCGGGCTGGAGGACGGCGCACCGGAATTCGGTCGTTGGCACACCCGGGTGCGCGGCGCCAAGGAGGTGCTCGGGCAGGCGCCGGTGTCGTGCATGGCCGAGGAGATCGCCACCCCGGGCGACGGGCAGCTCAAGGCGCTGATCACGGTCGCGGGCAACCCGGTGCTGTCCACCCCCGCCGGCGACAAACTTGATGAAGTGCTGCCGATGCTGGAAGCGATGATCTCCGTTGACCTTTGGCTCAACGAGACGACGCGGCACGCCGACGTGATCCTGCCCGGCCTGTCCCCGCTCGAGCAGCCGCACCACGACGATCTCATCCTGCTCTTCGCCATCCACAGCATCGCGAATTATTCTGCGCCGGTGTTCGATCCGGGCGATCGGCCGCACGAATGGGAAATCCTGATCCGGTTGACCGGCCTTTGCGCCGGCACACCGGCCGAGGACGTGGACGTCGCGGCCATCGACGACGGCTTCTTCGACTACCTGGCCTTCACGCAGGGTCTTGACGGTGGACAGATCCGCAAGCTCTACGAGCACGGCGGACCCGAGCGAATGCTTGACCTCACCCTGCGCACCGGTCCCTTCGGCGACCAGTACGGCAAGAACCCGGGTGGGCTGACGCTGGACCTGCTCAAGGCCAACCCGAACGGCATCGACTTCGGGCCCATGGTGCCGCAGCTGCCCGACATCCTCGGCACCGCCGACAAGAAGATCCGGCTCGCCCCGCAATACCTGCTCGACGACCTACCGCGGCTTGCCGCGCGCATGGAGCGGCCCGCCGAGTCGCTCGTCCTGGTGAGCCGCCGGCACCTGCGGTCCAACAACACCTGGCTGCACAACGTGCCCGCACTGATGAAGGGAAAGGACCGGTGCACGTTGCTGATCCATCCCGACGACGCGGCCCGGTACGGAGTCGCCGACAACGACATCGTGACGGTGAAGTCGGAGGCCGGCGAGATCAAAGTACCCGTCGAGGTCACCGAAGCCATCAAGCCGGGTGTGGTCTCGATGCCACACGGCTGGGGGCACGGCAAGCCGGGCACCCGCATGTCGGTGGCCAACAGCTCGCCGGGTGCCAACACGAATGTGCTTTCCCCGCCAACGTTTGTCGACGAGCCATCCGGCAACGGTGTGCTCAATGGCATCCCGGTTACGATCATCGACGATCAAGCCCGGTTCCGGCCCGCGCCCACCGCCTGAACGCCTTCCGGGCTTCCCCAGTCCCGCTAAGCCTTCGCGTCGAACAGGTCGTGCCCAACATGTCCCGCCCCGGTGGCCTGTCTGCTGATTAACGATCGCTGTGCCGTTGTGGTTCAACTCACTTCGGCGCTGCTCCGGTGAACCATTTAGGGGGCGGCCGTCGTCGGCAGGGGCATGACTGCAACTACATATTCCAGTTCCCCCCATCGGGCTGCGGACCGAGGATGCGGTGCTCCACGGATCGCCGGCACCGCGGTGGCCTTCACGTCGCACCGATACAACCAGGATGAGGTTGCGCGAGAACTCACCGAGTTCACCGATCCGGGATTTCTGCGCTTCGCGCAGACCGCCGGCGTCGACCAGCGCAGCCTCGCGCTACCGCTGTCGCGTTACCCGAGACTGAGCGGCTTCACGGAAGCGAACAACGCGTATCTCGAGGTGGCCGTCGATCTGGGTGAGCGGGCGATCAATTCGGCGCTGGCGGCCGCCGGCGTGGCACCGCACGAGGTCGACACCATCGTGATGGTCTCCAGCACCGGAATCGCCGTGCCCACCATCGACGCGCGACTGATGACCCGAATCGGGTTGCGCCCCGACGTCAAACGGGTGCCGCTGTTCGGGCTCGGCTGCGTGGCCGGCGCGGCCGGAATGGCGCGCGTCCACGACTACCTGCACGGCTACCCCGAGCACGTCGCCGTGCTGCTGTCGGTCGAACTCTGCTCGCTCACAATGCAGCGCGACGACACCTCGGTTCCCGCGCTCATCGGTGTGTCCCTGTTCGGTGACGGCGCCGCCGCGGTCGTTGCCACCGGTGCAGAACGAATCCCGTTGGCCGACAGCAAAACAGGACCACGCGTGCTGGCGACCCGCAGCCGCGTCATCCCGGAAACAGTCGGCGTGATGGGCTGGAACGTCGGCTCGAGCGGATTTCAGCTTGTCATGTCGCGTGACGTCCCCAAGATGGCCGACGACTACCTGCGCGCCGAGGTCGACGCGTTCCTGGCCGATCACGGGCTGGCTATCGCCGACATCGCGGCCTGGGTGTGTCATCCCGGCGGTCCAAAAGTCCTCGAGTCGATCGAGAATGCGATCGGGTTGCCCGCCGAAGCCCTGGCGCACAGCCGAGACTCCATGCGGGAGAACGGAAACGTGTCCTCGGTGTCCGTGCTGGACGTGCTGCGCCGCACGATCGCGGCGCCGCCGGGAGGCGGCGACTTCGGGGTGATGCTCGCGATGGGGCCCGGTTTCAGCTTCGAGCTGCTATTGCTGCAGTGGTGACGGGGGACGACGCCATGTACTACTACCTGTTCATTCTCGCCGTCGGGGCCGAACGCCTCGTCGAGTTGGCGGTCGCCCAGCGAAACGCCAGATGGTCGATGGCGCACGGGGGCAAGGAATTCGGGCGCGATCACTACCCGGCGATGGTCAGCATGCACGCCCTGCTGCTGGTTTCGTGCATCGTCGAGACCTGGAGCCTGGGGCGGCCGTTCATCGGGTGGCTGGGCTGGCCGATGCTGGCCGTGGTGGCGCTCAGCACGGTCGTCCGCTGGCGCTGCGCCAGCGTGCTCGGCAAACATTGGAACCCGAGGCTGATCGTGATCCCGGACGCGCCGTTGGTTCAGGGCGGGCCGTATCGCTGGCTGCGCCACCCCAACTACACCGCCGTGGCGGCCGAGGTGGCCGCGCTGCCGCTGGTGCACTCCGCGTGGCTCACCGCGATCGTGTTCAGCGTGGCCAATGCGATGGTGCTCTCCGTGCGCATCCGCGCGGAGAACGCGGCGCTGGGTTACACGTGATCAGGGGGCGATGGGCCGATTGGTCCACTGGCGATCGGGCCGGCGCGTCGAGCGGAACCATCCGCCCGCCGCGCCGGTGCCGCCGTCGGTCGGGATTACGTGGCCGGTGACGAACCCCGAGAGGTCTGAGGCCAGGAACAGGATGACCCGGGCCTGATCCTCGGGTAGGCCCATCCGCCCGACCGGAACCCACCGCGGCCACTGCGCCTGTTCCTCGGCCGAAAGCCATTGCGAATAGGGCACTTGCAGCGATTCGGTGACGTCGGGCGCGATCGCGTTCACCCGCACCCCGTCGTTGCCCGCCTGGACCGCGAGGCTGCGGGTGAACGCGTTGACGGCGGCTTTGAAGGCGGCGTACACCGGATCCTCCGGATATCCGCGCAGCCCCTCGACCGACGAGACGTTCACGATCGCACCGGCGTGCCGCTCGACCATGGCCGGCAGGAACGCGTGGGTCACCAGGAACACGTGGTGCAGGTTGATCCGGTAGAGCTGGTCCCATAGCTGCGGGTCGGTGCCGGCGAAGCTTCCGGGGTGCTGCAGCCAGTGGCCCACGTTGTTGACCAGCACGTCGACCCGGCCAAACCGGTCGAGGACCGTGGCGGCCAGGCGGGAGACCTGGTCGGGGTCGCGGACGTCGGTGGGGATCGCCAGTGCCGACCCGCCTGCTGCGGTGATCGAGGCAACCGTCGCGTCGGCGAGGTCGGCGTCGATATCGGCGATGATCACGTCCGCGCCGTGTTCGGCGAACAGCCGCGCGGTGGCGGCGCCGATTCCTCCAGCGCCGCCGGTAACGACCGCCACCCGGCCGGTCAGTAGCGCATCAGGATGCGTAGCGTGTGTCACCGCTCATATCATCGGGCATTCAGGGGGTTGAGCAACAGCCGGTGGAGCCTGATTACGCCCGCACGACAACCGCAAAAGAGATATCCGAGTGATACCCATCTCCGCGGCCAGCAAACGTGATGTACGCGACATTTCTCATGCGTTAATTTCCAGTTAGCCCTCTGCGGCGGCGGGGTATTCGCCCTCCACTTAGGAGGTTGAAGCCCAATGGTGAGTACAGCCGAACCGACGCATATCTTGCCGAGCGTGGCGACGACGCGACGCGTCCATCATCGCCATAGCCCGCAGTCTGTTGCGGTGGGAGTCGCCAGCCGCCTGATCGTGAAGAACGCCGTCCGGGCGTGGGCCTTGACGCCGAATTTGCATTGGCCACTCGAATACGTCGACGGCGTGGCGGGATTGTTGCCGCGTGTCGGATCCGGGGCGAAAATCCAATCGGTGCGGTTGGACAACTGTGCCGCTGAATTGGTCCGCGCGCCCGGCGTATCGGGGGAGCGGGCAATCCTGTATTTGCACGGCGGCGCATTTCTCACCTGTGGCCTCAACACGCACCGCTCCATGGTGACCCGCTTGTCGAAGGCGGCCGATGCCGCCATCCTCGCCGTCGCATACCGGAAATTGCCCGCACACCAGATCACCGACGCCATCGACGACGGGATCAGTGGCCTGCGCTGGCTACGCGATCACGGCTACGACGGCGACCGCGTTGTCGTGGCCGGCGACTCCGCCGGCGGATATCTGGCGTTCATGACCACACTCCTGGCCATCCAGGACGGCATCATGGACCCGGCCGGGGTTGCGGCCGTCTCGCCGTTCACCGACGCGGATCCGGTGCGAAAGCTCAAGCACCGCAACGCCCGCAAGTGTTCGATGTTCACCCGCCTGGCATACTCGCGGTTCGCCCAATTCCTCAGCAACGCGCAGGTCGTGGAGGGCCAGGGCGACAGCACGGTCGCGTCCCCGGTGGACGCTGATCTGTCCTCGTTGCCGCCGGTCACCATTCACGCCAGCTCGGACGAGTTGCTGCTGGCCGATGCCGAACTGATGGCGAAGCGCTTGGAAGCCAGCGGGATCCACTGCGATCTGCATCTGTGGGACGGACAGATTCACGACTTCCCTTTGGCCGCAGACGTTTTGCCCGAGGGTAGGCGCGCCATCAAATACCTTGGGGACTTCGTCAAAGACGTCACCGCTGTTCGCGCCAAGGTGCCGAGTGTACGCAGCCTGCGCAATGCCGCGGTGGCCGGTTGAAGGCGACGAAACTAACCGCGCCGCAACCTGATTCGCTGTCCAGCTGCTTCGGCAACTCCACGTCGTTTTGCCCCGCCCGCTGTCGCCGGCGGTGGCGCGAGACCTGCCCGGCGAAGAACCCAGCGCATAAGTTGCGCCGCTGCCGTTACAGTTGGTCCTGATGACCCCACCAGCCCCGCCTGCGCTGACCGTGCGTTACGAGGGAGCCGAGCGCACCTTCGCGCCGGGCAACGACGTAGTGATCGGGCGTGACCTGCGTGCCGACATGCGAGTCGCCCACCCGCTGATCTCCCGCAACCACCTGATCGTGCGGTATGACCAGGGCCGATGGATAGCCGTAGACAACGGCAGCATGAACGGCCTGTATGTGCACAATCGCCGCGTCCCGGTCGCCGACATCCAGGATGGCCTGCGGATCAACATGGGCAATCCCGACGGCCCGGCGCTCACCTTCGAGGTCGGCCGCCACCAGGGCTCGGCCGGTCGGCCCCCGCTGACGACGTCGATACCGATCGTCAGCAACCCCAGCGAACCGCTGGCGCGGGCACCGCAGAGCCAGTCGTTCGGCATGCAGTGGCCCGGCCAGCCCCAGCAGCCGGCGTCGGTCTCCTTCCGGCATCCCGTCCATCCGCCCACCGCCGCGCAGCCGAGCCGGCCGGCCGGCGGACCCACGCCGGGCTATCCGTCCGGGCCGCAGCCCCAGCACCCGACCAGTGGTCTACCCAGCGGCTCCCAGCCGGCCCCGCAGATCTATCGGTCACCGTCGATGCAGGCGGCACCGCCGACGACCGCCGAGCCGGCGGCGCCCCAGACGGGCCGCGTCGGCGGCGACTCGTCCGTCATCGCGACGTCGATGATGAAGATCCTGCGGCCGGGCAAGACCGGGCTGGACGTGCCCGGCGCGATCAAGATCGGCCGCGCCAACGACAACGACATCGTCATCCCCGAGGTGCTGGCATCGCGCCACCACGCCACCCTGGTCCCGACGCCCACCGGCACCGAGATCCACGACAACCGCAGCATCAACGGCACCTTCGTCAACGGCGCCCGGGTCGATTCGGCCGTGCTGCACGACGGCGACGTCGTCACGATCGGCAACATCGACCTGGTCTTCCACGGCGGCAACCTGGCCCGCCGCGACCAGACCGCGACCGCCACGCGCAGCGGCGGGCTCGACGTGCGCGGGGTGACCTGGACGATCGAGAACAACAAAACGCTGCTGGACAACATCTCGCTGACCGCGCTGCCCGGCACGCTGACCGCGATCATCGGGCCCTCCGGCGCCGGCAAGTCGACCTTCGCCCGGTTGGTCGCCGGCTACACCCACCCCACGACGGGAACCGTGTCGTTCGAGGGCCACAACGTGCACGCCGAATACGCCTCGCTGCGCAGCAGGATCGGCATGGTGCCCCAGGACGACGTCGTGCACGGGCAGCTGACCGTGCAGCAGGCGCTGATGTACGCCGCGGAACTGCGGCTGCCGCCGGACACCACGAAGGACGACCGCGCCCAGGTGGTGGCCCGGGTGCTCGAAGAACTCGAGATGACCCGGCACCTGCACACCCGGGTCGACAAGCTGTCCGGCGGTCAGCGCAAGCGCGCGTCGGTGGCGCTTGAGCTGCTCACCGGGCCGTCGCTGCTGATCCTCGACGAGCCGACCTCCGGCCTGGACCCGGCGCTGGACCGGCAGGTGATGACCATGTTGCGGCAGCTGGCGGACGCCGGCCGGGTGGTGCTGGTGGTCACCCACTCGCTGACCTACCTGGACGTCTGCGACCAGGTACTGCTGCTGGCGCCGGGCGGCATGACGGCGTTCTGCGGGCCGCCCAGCCAGATCGGTTCGGCCATGGGCACCACCAACTGGGCCGACATCTTCAGCACCGTCGCCAACGACCCGGACGGGTCCCGCGAGCGCTACCTGGCCCGCACCGGCCCGCCACCGGCCCCGCCACCCGCCGAGAGACCCGCCGAACTGGGCGATCCTTCGCATACCAGCCTGTTCCGGCAATTCTCCACGATCGCCCGGCGCCAGATGCGACTGATCGTCTCCGACCGCGGCTACTTCGTGTTCCTCGCGCTGCTGCCGTTCATCATGGGTTCGCTGTCGATGTCGGTGCCCGGCGATGTCGGCTTCGGCATTCCGAACCCGATGGGTGCCGCGCCCAACGAGCCGGGGCAGATCCTGGTGCTGCTGAACGTCGGCGCGGTGTTCATGGGCACCGCCCTGACCATCCGCGACCTCATCGGTGAACGCGCCATCTTCCTGCGCGAACAGGCGGTCGGGTTGTCCACGTCGGCGTACCTGCTGGCCAAGGTCTGCGTGTACACGGTCTTCGCGATCGTCCAGTCGGCGATCGTCAGCATCATCGCGGTGCTCGGTAAGGGCGGCCCGACCCAGGGTGCGGTGGCGCTTGGCAAGCCGGGCCTGGAGCTGTTCGCCGACGTCGCGCTGACGTGCGTCGCGTCGGCCATGCTTGGGCTGGCGCTGTCGGCCGTCGCCAAGTCCAACGAGCAGATCATGCCGCTGTTGGTGGTGGCGGTCATGTCGCAGCTGGTGTTCTCCGGCGGGATGATCCCGGTCACCGCGCGCATGGGGCTGGATCAGATGTCGTGGGCGACGCCGGCGCGGTGGGGGTTCGCGGCGTCGGCCTCCACCGCCGATCTGACCAAGCTGGTGCCCGGCCCGCTCACGCCGAAGGATTCGCACTGGCGGCACACCCCGGCGACGTGGTGGTTCGACGTCGGCATGCTGTTCGTCATCAGCGCCGTCTACCTGGGCTTCGTGCGCTGGAAGATCCGCCTCAAAGGCGGCTGAGCACTCGGTTGTCAGGCGCCCTTGCGGACCAGCTGCTCGGCCGCGGCGCGCATGCGGTCGGACAGCTGCAGCAGATCGTGCTCGCCCACGCCCAGCGGCAGCGTGTAAGCCAGTTGCCGCAGTTCGACGGCGTAGTTGCGTAAATCTTCGCGGAGGCGCATCTCAACAGTGGGCATGACTTCTCCCTTAGGAGGGGCAGAATGCCTGGTCCGCGTCGACCAGCTGATCTGAAAATCCTCGCAGCCCGTCCGCATAACCGCGAGGGCATCGACGCGAATTAACGGGAGTTTGACAGCGTCTTTACAGTCGGAGCGCCGGCGATGTCGGCGCTCGCGCGTGCCGCAATACCGAAATTCCCGGGCGCAACCTCGTCGTGGCGTTACGCTGGCGCTGCTTGGTGTAAGGCCGGCAGAAAGGCACAGGCGCCGGAATGGATTTCGAGCTCGACGCTGGGCAGCGCGCCTGGCTCACCGAGGTTCGTGAATTTCTGCAGCAGAACGTCACCCCGGAATTGCGCGCCGAACTCGCCGAGCACGACCTGGAATTTCGCGCCGGCGAGGTCGACCGGTTTCGCCGCAAGATCGGGGCCAAGGGCTGGTTCGGGCTGAACTGGCCGCGCGAATATGGCGGACTGGGGCTCGGCGCCATTCACCTGCATCTGCTGATGAGCGAATTCGAATATTGGGGCGTGCCCGGCCCCGACCTGACGGTGACCTCGGTGGCGCCGATGATCATGCGGCACGGCACCGAGCGCAACAAAACCGAATGGCTGCCCCCGATCGCCCGGGGCGAAATGATCTGCGCGGTCGGCTATTCCGAGCCGGAGGCGGGAACCGACCTGGCCGGCCTGCGGACCAGCGCCACGCTCGACGGTCAGGAATGGGTGATCAACGGCACCAAGATCTGGAACAGCGGCGCCCAGCGCGCGACGCACGAATGGCTCTGTGTCCGTACCGATCCCAGCGCTGCCCGGCACCGGGGCATTTCGGTCATCATCGTCCCGATCGACAGCCCGGGCGTCGACATCCGCCCGCTGTACGCGTGGTCGGGCTATCGGACCAACGAGGTGCACTTCCGTGACGTGCAGGTCCCGCTCACCAACCTGGTCGGCGAGGTCAACCGCGGCTGGACCTACATCACCGGTGCGCTCGATCTCGAACGCGGTGCGCTGACCAACGCCGGAGACCTGCGCCGCGCCGTCGAGGAACTGCACGAGCTGGCGCGACGGCCGCGGCGCGACGGGTCGGTGCCCGCGGACGACCCGTCGCTTCGTCGCCGGCTGGTGCAGGCCGAGGCCGACGTCGCGGTGGCCGTCCTGATGGGCTACGAGGCGGCGTCCATCCTCGACAGCGGCGTCATCCCCAGCGTCGAGGTCAGCGTCGAGAAGGTGTTCACCAGCGAGCTGCGCCAGCGCATCGCCGGCCTGGCACTCGACATCCTCGGCCCCGACGGCCTATTGGCGCACCGCAGCGACCAGGCCCCGCTGGCAGGCAAGTTCGAGCGGCTTTACCGGGCCGCCCCGCTGATGCGCTTCGGCGGGGGCGCCAACGAGGTGCTGCGCGACATCATCGCCCAGCGCGGGCACGCGATGCCCTCCTACGGACGCTGACTCCGAGAGCCCGCACACCGCCGATGAAGACGATCCCCACCGCCGAACAGCGCGAGTTCGCCTCGGCGTTGCGCGCGCTGCTGGCCGCCGAGAACCCGATCGCCCTGGTGCGCGCCCTCGCCGAACCCGGCGCGGACCGCGGCACGCCGGCGCTGTGGAAGGCGCTGGCCGAGGCGGGCGTCTTCGGCCTGGCCATCACCGAGGAGTACGGCGGCGCCGGTGGCGCGCTCGACGACCTCGCGGTCTTCTACACCGAGGCCGGCCGCGCGCTGTGCCCGACGACGGTGCACAGCAGCGTGCATGCCGCGCTGGCCATCGACCAGCTCGGCTCCCCGGACGCCAAGGCCCGCTGGCTGCCTGCGCTCGCGTCCGGGAGCGTCCGGGCCACCACCGCACTGTGGAACGCCCGCGACGCCGCCGTCGTCGCCCCTGGGCTGCACGCCGACCCCGCCGGAAAACTGTGGCGGCTCAACGGAACCGCGGACTATGTCCTCGATGCCGACGTCGCCGAATTCATCGTGGTGTCGGCCGCGGCGGCCGGGCGCACCCTGCTCTTCGTCGTCGACGTCCGCGGTGTCAGCGTGGAACCGCTCGACATGGCCGGTGGGTTCCGGGCATTCACGGTGCGCTTCGACGACGTCACCGCCGACGCAGCGCTCGACGGGGTCGCCGCACCGGCGCTGCGCCGGCTGGCCAACACCGCCGTGGCGCTCGGATCGCTCGACCTGGTCGGCGTCGGCCAGGCGGTGCTGGAGCGCACCGTCGACTACACCAAGCTGCGGCATCAATTCGGTAGGCCCATCGCGTCCTTCCAAGCCGCCCAGCATCTGGTCGCCAACATGCACATCGCGCTCGCGGCGGCACGATTGGCCGCCCACGCGGCGGTGTTCTGGCTGGGGCGCGGCCGCGTCGCGACCAGGGAGACGGCCGTCGCGCGCATGCACGCGGCCGCCGCCGCGCGGCTGATCACGCTGGACGCCCACCAATTACACGGCGGCATGGGCTATGTCACCGAGACCGACCTGCACCTGTGGAGCGAGCGCGCACGGCTCGGCTCGACATTCGGCGGCGGAGCCGACGTCGCCGCCTCCTGGCTTGAGCAGAGCATGCACGACGAGGCCGACGAAGGGGAGCGCCGTTGAGCGAGGACAGTTTGATCGATGCGGAATCCGCATCGCGCGTGGGCACGGTCGCCGCGTCGGCGACCGGTGAGGTGAACCGGCGCGATTGGCAACGCTGGGCCGCGGCGGTGGGTGACCACAACCCCCTGTATTTCGACCCGGATTACGCCAGGGCCAACGGATATCGCGACATCGTCTGCCCTCCCTTGTACCTGCAGTACGCGATCCTGGGCGTCTCGCCGCTGAAGTCGTTGCGCCCCGACGGATCGTCCGGCGCGGTCTCCGGCAGCCTGGCCTTCCCCCGAGCCCCCAAGCGGATGGCCGGCGGCGAGAGCTTCACGTTTCACCTGCCGGCCTATCACCGCGACGAGATCGAGATGGTCCGCACCATCGAGTCGATCGCCGAAAAGCAGGGCCGCTCAGGGAGATTCGTTCTCGTCACCTGGCACACGATGTATCGCAACCAGCATCGCGACCTGGTCGCCGAAGCGTCGACATCGATGATCGCCCGTCCCTAGGAGCGCGCCATGACCGATTCCCAGGTGTTCTACGACGACGTCGCGGTGGGCGAGCACATTCCCACACTGACCGTCACCGTCGACGAAACCCAGATGTTCTTCTTCAGCGCGGCCACCTACAACGGCCACCGCATTCACTACGACAAAGAGTGGGCCCGCGGCACCGAAGGCTACGACAACGTCCTGGTGCACGGTCCGCTCCAGGCGGCGCTGCTGGCCCGCGCCCTGGGTGACTGGATCGGCGGGCGCGGGCGACTGGTGTCTTTCTCGGTGCAGAATCGGGCCGTCGCCTATCCGGGCGAGTCGCTGCGCTTCGGTGGTGAGGTCACCGGTAAACGGCTGAGCGACACGGGAGCCGGGCTGGTCGATCTCGTCATCGCGGGGCGCCGCGACGACACGATACTGATGCCGGGCATGGCGACGGTCGAGCTGCCGGTGCGGGGAGCCCAGCCGTGACCGGGCTGCGCGGCGAGGCGGCCATCGTCGGGATCGCGGAGTTGCCCGCCGAACGGCGCCCCACCCGCCCGCCGCTGTTCACCCTCGACCAGTACGCGGTGCTGGCGAAGATGGCGATCGCGGACGCCGGGGTCGATCCCGGTTGTGTCAACGGCCTGCTGACCCACGGCATCGCCGAGTCGGCCATGTTCGCGCCGGCCACCCTGTGCGAATACCTGGGATTGGCCCTGGATTTCGGTGAGCGCGTGGATCTCGGCGGGGCCACCGCCGCCGGAATGATCTGGCGGGCCGCGGCGGCCGTCGAACTCGGCATCTGCGAAGCGGCGCTCGCCGTCGTCCCCGGATCGGCGTCATTGCCACAATCCGAGCGGCGACCCACGCCCGACCCGAATTGGTATGGGGCGTCGTCGAACAACTACGGCTCGCCGCAAGCCGAATTCGAGATACCCTACGGCAACGTGGGCCAGAACGCGCCTTACGCACAGATCGCCCAGCGTTACGCGGCGGAATTCGGTTACGACCCGGCCGCGGTCGCCAAGATCGCCGTCGACCAGCGCACCAACGCGTGTTCGCACCCGGGCGCGGTGTTTCACGACACCCCGATCACGGTGAACGACGTGCTGGAAAGCCCGATGATCGCCGACCCGATCCACATGCTGGAAACCGTGATGCGCGTGCACGGGGGAGTGGGCGTGCTGATAGCCAACGCCGACATCGCGCGCCGCGGCCGCCACCGACCGGTGTGGGTCAAGGGTTTCGGCGAGCACATCGCCTTCAAGACCCCGACCTATGCCGAGGACCTGCTGTCCACCCCGATCGCACGCGCGGCCGACCGGACCTTCGCGATGGCCGGGCTGAACCGGTCCGACGTGGACGTCGCGTCGATCTATGACTGCTACACCGTCACGGTGCTGATGAGCCTGGAGGACGCCGGATTCTGCGCGAAAGGCAAGGGCATGTCCTGGATTACCGAGCACGACCTGACCTTTCGCGGTGACTTCCCAATCAACACCGCAGGCGGCCAACTGTCCTTCGGCCAGGCCGGCATGGCCGGCGGCATGCACCACGTGGCCGATGGCGCACGCCAGATCATGGGCCGCGCCGGCGACGCGCAGGTGGCCGACTGCCACACCGCGTTCGTGACCGGCAACGGCGGCATCATGAGCGAACAGGTCGCGCTGCTCCTGCGGGGGGACTAGTTATGGCCCGCCCCATCCCCGAGCCCACACCCGTCTCACGGCCGTTCTGGGACGCTCTGGCGCAGCGCCGGATCCTGGTGCAGTATTCGCCGTCGGCGCGGCGCTATGTGTTCTATCCGCGCACGCTGGCCCCCGGCACCCTGGCCGACGACCTGGAATGGCGCGAAATCGACGGCGCTGCAACGCTGTACACCTTCACGATCGCGCGCCGGCCCACCGGCCCGCCGTGGGCCGACGCACTGCCTCAGCTGCTCGCGGTGGTGCGGTGGGACGCCGGGCCGAAATTCAGCACCGAGCTGGTCGACGTCGATCCGGGCGACATCCGGATCGGGATGCGGGTGCAGCCGGTGTTCTACGATCTGGCTGAAGAGGGCATCACCCTCCTGAAATATCGGCCCGCATGACCTCAGCGACGAGGTCGGAGGTGCACATGGACGACCCGCTCAACGGCATAGTGCAGGCGATGCTCGACCAGTTGAACGCCGGATTCCCGCGCGTCGAGCACCTGACCGGCCCGCAGGCGCGCGCCGCGGTGGCGCAGCGACGCATGCCGGTCGACAACCTCGACGACGTCCGCAGCGCCACCGACCGCACGATCCCGGGGCCCGGCGGCGCGGTTCCGGTGCGCATCTACGAGCCGCACGGCGAGCCGTCGGCGGAGCGCGCCGCGATCGTGTTCTACCACGGGGGCGGATTCGTCTTCTGCGACATCGAATCTCACGATGGATTCTGCCGGGCCCTGGCCCGCGGCAGCCAAGCCGTCGTGATCTCGGTCGACTACCGCCTGGCCCCCGAGCATCCCGCCCCGGCGGCGGCGCACGACGCGTTCGCGGTGTTCGGTTGGGCGCTGGCCAACGCCGTCGAGCTGGGCATCGACCCGGCACGCACCGCGGTCGCCGGTGACAGCGCCGGCGGCAACCTGGCCGCGGTCACCGCCATCCTCTGCCGCGACCGGGGCACCACCTCACCCGCCGCGCAGCTGCTGATCTACCCGGCGATCGATCCGAGCTTCGACACCGACAGCTATCACCGCTACGCCACGGGTTACTTCAACACCCGCGCCGCGATGCAGTGGTATTGGAATCAATACCTCGGCGCGCAAACGGTTTTCGATCCGCCGTATCTGGTGGCCCCGGCCCGCGCCGACACTCATGCGGGCCTGCCACCCGCAGTGATCGTCACGGCCGGCCACGATCCACTGCACAGCGAGGGCTGCGACTACGCCCGCCGGTTGCGCAGCGCGGGAGTGCCCGTCGTGCACCGGGACTTACCCGGGCTTTTCCACGGCTTCATGACGATGCAGGCGTTTCCACCGGCGGTTTCGGCGCAGCACCTGGTCTGCGCCGATCTGCGCGAGCTGCTGCATCCGGCCGACCGGAGCGCCGCGTCGTGACCGAAGTCAGCGACGTCATCGTCATCGGCGCCGGGTTCGCCGGGCTGTACGCGGTGCACCGCGCCGCCTCGTCGGGCCTCGCGGTGACCGCCCTCGAGGCCGCACCCGACGTGGGCGGCACCTGGTACTGGAACCGCTACCCGGGCGCGCGCTGCGACGTCGAAAGTGTGGATTACTCCTACTCTTTCGACGAGGAGCTGCAGCGGAGCTGGCAGTGGACCGAACGCTTCGCCGCCCAACCCGAAATCCTGGCCTACCTGCGGCACGTCGCCGACCGTTTCGATCTGCGCCGCCACTACCGATTCGGTGTCGACGCGATCGGCGCCACCTTCGAGCGGGGACGCTGGCACGTCGACACCGCGGCCGGGGACACCTATGCCGCACAGTTCCTGCTGTGCGCGACCGGCTGCCTGTCTGCGGTGCACCGGCCCAATATCAAGGGCGCCGAAACCTTCTCGGGCGAAGTATATTTCACGGCCGCGTGGCCGCGTGAAGATCCGGAGCTGCGCGGCAAGCGGGTGGGCCTGATCGGCACGGGATCGTCCGGCATCCAGGTGGCGCCGATCATCGCCGCCAACGCCGAAAGCCTGGTGGTATTCCAGCGATCCGCGAACTACACCATCCCGATGCCCAACCGGCCGTGGTCGGCCGACGAGCAGCGAGAGATCCAGGAGCGGTATCCCGAGCGTCGCCGTGTCTCCGCGTACGCGGCGGCGGGCACCCCGCACGGCACCTACCCGAAGAACGCCCTCGACACCGACGCCCACGAGCGGTCGGAAGCGCTGTGGAAGCGCTGGCGCGAAGGCGGCGTCCTATTCGCCAAGACCTTTCCCGACCAGACCAGCGACCTGTCCGCCAACGACGTCGCCAGGACCTTCGCCGAGGAGCGGATCCGGGAGATCGTCGCCGATCCCGTCGTCGCAACGGATCTCATCCCGGTCGATCACCCGATCGGAACCAAACGCATCTGCACCGACGACGGCTACTACGCTACCTTCAACCGCGACAACGTCCGGCTGGTGAATCTGCGCCGCGAACCGATCGAAGCGATCACCGCCGACGGCGTACGAACCGGCGAAGCGACATATCCCTGCGATGTGCTGGTCTTCGCGACCGGTTTCGACGCCATGACCGGGGCGCTGACCCGAATCGACCCGAAAGGACCTGGGGGACAACGACTCCGCGATGTCTGGGCCGACGGCCCAGTCACCTTCCTCGGCCTGATGGTGTCGGGGCTGCCGAACCTGTTCACCATCAGCGGGCCGGGCAGCCCCTCGGTGCTGTCGAACATGGTGCTGCACGCCGAGGTTCAGGTCGACTGGGTCATCGATCTGGTACGGGCCGCGCGACGCCTCGGCGTGGACGAGGTCGAGCCGCGCCGCGACGCGGCGCTCGCCTGGACCGAGCACGTCGCCCACGCGGCCGAGCGGACGCTGTTCCCGAAGGCGGCATCCTCCTGGTACCTGGGCGCCAACATCGAGGGCAAGAAGCGGGTCTTCATGCCCTACATCGGCGGCTTCGGCACCTACCGCCGCCATTGCGACCAGGTGGCCCGCAACGACTACGCGGGGCTGGTGCTGACCACCCGATGACGACGCGAAGGGGAAGTGAACCAGTGCCAGAGACGGTTCAGCAGCTGCTGCGGCAGCGTCGCGACGACGATACCCCGGCGCTCGCCCACGGCGAAAAGACGTGGACCTGGCGCGAGCACCTCGCCGAGGCGGAGGCGGAGGCCGCGGCGCTCATCGCGCTCGCGGACCCGGCACGGCCGCTGCATGTCGGTGCGGTACTGGGCAATTCGCCGGCCATGTTGCGGGCCATGGCCGCGGCCGCGCTCGGCGGCTACGTGTTGTGCGGCATCAACACCACGCGGCGCGGGGCCGGATTGCTGGCCGACATCCGGCGATCCGACTGTCAGATGCTGCTCGTCGACCCCGACCACCGCGGACTGCTGGATGGGTTGGACCTCAACGGTATTCAGGTGCTCGATGTGACCGGCGCACGCTACGCCGAGGCCGTCGCCGCGGCGCCACCGCTGGTCCCCGTTCGCGAGGTGGCGGCCGCCGACACGCTGATGATGATCTTCACCTCCGGCACCAGCGGTGACCCCAAGGTGGTGCGGTTCGCCCACGGCATGGCGATCATGTGCGGTGCCAGCCTGATCTATCAATACGACGTCACCGCGGACGACGTCTGCTACCTGGCGATGCCGCTCTTCCATTCCAACGGTGTCGCCGCCGGGTGGGCCGTCGCGATCGGCTGCGGCGCCACCATGGTGCCGGCCCGGTTTTCGCCGTCGCGCTTCCTCGACGATGTCCGCCGCTACCGGGTGACGTACCTGAACTACGTCGGCAAGCCGCTGGCATTGATCCTGTCCACCCCCGAACGTCCCGACGACGCCGAGAACACCCTGCGGGTGGCGTTCGGCAACGAGGCCACCGATCGCGATATCGCGGAATTCGCAAGGCGTTTCGGGTGCCGGGTCGTCGACAGCTTCGGCTCCAGTGAATTCGCGGTCATCGTGGTGCGCGAAGACGGCACGCCGCCCGGCTCCATCGGCAAGCCGTACCCGGGTGTGAGCATCTACAACTCGACGACGCTGCGGGAGTGCGAGACAGCGCGGTTCGACGCGCAAGGGGCGCTGACCAATTTCGATGACGCCGTCGGTGAACTCGTCAACACCCAGGGGGCCGGCCCGTTCGCCGGCTACTACAACGACCCGGGCGCCACCGCCGAGCGGATGCGGCACGGGATGTACTGGTCGGGCGATCTGGCGTACCGCGACGCGGACGGCTGGATCTACCTCGCCGGGCGGACCGCCGATTGGATGCGGGTGGACGGCGAGAATCTGGCCGCCGGCCCGATCGAGCGGATTCTGGCCCGGCTGCCCGACATCAGCCAGGTCGCCGTCTACGCGGTCCCCGACGACCGGGTGGGCGACCAGGTGATGGCCGCCCTGGTGCTGCGGCCCGGGGCAAGCCTGAACCCGGCCGATTTCGAGAAATTCCTTGCCGCCCAAGCCGACCTGTCCCCGAAGGCGTGGCCGCGCCACGTGCGCATCAACGATCAGTTGCCCGCGACCGCGACGAACAAGATCCTCAAGCGAGCGCTGGTCGCCGCGGGTGTTACGGCGCAGGACGGTGTGCTGTGGACGCGGCCCGCGCGCGGCACCGGCTATGCGCCGGTGGGCGACACCGCCGACGGCCGCGCGGCGTCGGCCCTCGGCTCATGAACTAGCGGGCGTCCTCAGCCCGCTTCCTCGGGGACGGGCGCTTCGCCGAAGCGCGCCAGCACCAGGGTCCCGGACACGGCGACGGCAAACCCCACGATCACCAGCCAGCCGAGCCCGTCGCGCGCGGTGTCACCCAGCCACACCACCCCGACGAACGCGGGCGCCAGCGTTTCCCCCACCACCATTCCCGCGACGGCCGTGGTCACCGATCCGCGATGCAACGCGGAGGTGAGCAACAGAAACCCCGCGGCGCCGCCGGCGGCGGCCGCGTACAGGGCGGGGTTGGTGTAGAAGGAGCGTTGGGTGGGATCGAGCGCGTCGATCAGGCGCACGCCCACCTCGACGACGCCGAAGCCGCTTCCGGCGCCCAGCCCCAGTGCGAGCGCACGGGCGCGGTCGGGAAGACGCCCCGCGGCGGCGCCGCCGACGAAGATCGCGGCCACCACACCCAGCAGGGCCCAGCCGAGCCCGGCCGGGGCGTGCCGAAAGTGTCCCGGCCCGGCGGCGAGCGCCAGGAGGACCAGGCTGACGCAGACGACGCCGACGGCCGTCCACTCGGCCGACGACAAGCGCGCCGACAACACCCATGCCGCGACCACGCCGGTGACCGCGATCGAGGCGGCCAGTGCCGCCGCCACCACATAGATCGGGACCAGGCGCAGCGCGGCGACCTGCAGAGCAAACCCGACGACGTCCAGGCCGACACCGACCAGATAGCGCCACTGGCGCACGGCGCGCAACAGCAATACCGCGTCCACACCCGAGCCGCTGCCCGCTTCCACCGAGCGTGTCCCCGCCGCTTGCAGCACGGTCGCCGTCCCGTAGCAAAGCGAGCAGCCCAGCGCGAGGAGGAAGCCGATCAGCACACCCACCGACATTAGGCGCCGCGACTGCAGGCCCGCACCGCGGATGGTCCTGCGAAACACCTGAACAAACGTTTGGGTGCCCCTTGCCCTGGGCACCTCACAGGTATCAATCGCCACAGCCCAAGATCGAGCGCGTACCGGCCAGTGAACGGAGTAGATTTCGTCGTGTGCCCGTTTAACATGTGTCTAAGCTTGTGCGCCAATAAGATTCAAAACGACGTTTAGAGTCGGTGTACAACTGTGTACTCTAACGCTTATGGCTGAACGCGGCGCCCAGCCCAACGTCCCCCGCGGGCGTCGGTTGTTCCTGCGGGCGGTGCGGCGGTTATTCAGTCCGTTGCAGCCCGACGATTACCTGGAAATGATCAACCCGCTGTGGACCACCAAGGAGCTGCGGGGAAAGGTCGAACGAGTCGAGCCGCAGGGCTCGGAAGCGGCGAGCGTGCTGATCCGGCCCGGGTATGAATGGCCGGGTCACAAGCCAGGTCAGTACGTGCGGCTGGGCGTGGTTGTCGACGGCGTCTACCACTGGCGAGCGTATTCGTTGACGTCGGACCCGGCCCCCGAGGACGGGCTGATCAGCGTGACGCCCAAGCGGGTGGACGGCGGCGTCGTATCGCCATACCTGGTGCAGAAGATTCAGCCCGGCGACCTGGTACGGCTCGGTGAGATCGAGGGCGTATTCACGCTGCCCGAGCCGTTGCCGGCCAAGATGCTGTTCATCAGCGCGGGCAGCGGCATCACACCGATCATCAGCATGTTGCGCAGCATCGATCACGGCGGTGAGTTCGGCGACGTCGTGGTCATCCACTCCGCTCGCACCCGCGAGCAGGTCATGTTCTTGCCGGTCCTCGAAGAGTTCGATCGCCGTCACGACGGGATGCGGCTGGATTTGCGCCTCACCGCCGAACGCGGTCGGCTGGAACCAAGCGGGCTGGACGAAGCGTGCCCGGACTGGCGCGAACGCGAAGCTTTCTGCTCGGGTCCCGGCGACATGCTCGACGCGCTGATCGAGCACTGGGAAAACAACGGAGACCGCGACCGTCTGCACCTCGAGCGTTTCCAGCCCAAGATCGGCGGCGACGCCAACGCCGGGGAGGGCGGCACGGTGCAATTCCTCGATAGTGAGAAGGAAGTCGAATGTGACGGCGGCACATCGATTTTGGAGGCAGGCGAGAAGGCAGGTCTAAACCTGGCCTACGGCTGTCGAATCGGAATCTGTCATACCTGCGTCGGGACGCTGAAGTCGGGCAAGCTGCGTGACCTGCGCTCAGGTGAAGTGATCGAACCCACCGAACAAGACGTACGGATCTGCATCAACACCGCCGAAGGCGATGTTGAGCTCGAACTGTGATCGAAAGGAGCGGCCCGTGACAACTGCCGCGAAAACCACTGGGGGCGAGTTGCTCGCCCGCCTGGGTGAACAAGAACGCGAAAAGCTCGCGAAGGAACTCGACGCGATACATGACGACGTCTTCGCCGATCTCGGCGAACGGGACCGGCACTACATCAAGACGGTCATCTCCGTCCAGCGCCAGATCGTCGTGGCCGGCCGGGTGCTGTTGCTCGGATCGCGCTCGAAAACCGCATGGGTCCTGGGCACGGCCTGTCTGGGAATGGCCAAGATCCTGGAGAATATGGAGATCGGCCACAACGTCATGCACGGCCAGTGGGATTGGATGAACGATCCCGATATTCATTCATCGGTGTGGGACTGGGATACCGCGTCAACCGCCGAGGCCTGGAAGCACTCACACAACTACATCCACCACACCTACACCAACATCCTGGGCAAGGACAAAGACCTCGGGTATGAGCTCTTGCGGATCGACCCGAATCAAAGTTGGCACCCACGGTTCCTCTTTCAGCCGCTGTACAACGTCTTGCTCATGCTGCTGTTCGAGTGGGGCGTGGCGATTCATGACATGGACATCGACGCCATCCGCACGCGCCAGAAGCCGTGGTCGGAGGTGCGCGAGGATTTGAGAGGTATCGGGGGAAAGGCGCGCGCACAGATTTTCAAGGACTACCTCGGTTGGCCGCTGATCAGCGCGGGTGCCTTCGGCCTCGTCCAGTTGGCCACACGCGGCAGAATCGACCAGCCGGCACAGTCGCGCCTCGGCAGGACGCTTCGCAGGGTGTCTAACAAGGGACGGCTGGGCGCCACCGCCGGCTTCCTCGACAAGGTGCTGCCGGGAGTCGAAAGCACCTACCTGCGCACCCTGGGCGCAGACCTGGTGGCCAACCTGATCCGAAACGTGTGGTCGAACGCGATCATCTTCTGCGGCCATTTCCCCGACCAGACCTACACCTTCAGCGAGGAGGACGTCGAGGACGAAACGCGCGGCGGGTGGTATCTGCGCCAGTTGGTGGGCGCCGCCAACATCGAGGGCAGCACGCTGTTCCACATCATCAGCGGCAATCTGGGCTATCAAGTGGAACACCACCTGTATCCAGACATGCCGAGCAGCCGATACTCGGAGATCGCGCCCATGATCAAAGACATCTGCGAGCGTTACGAGCTGCCGTACAACTCCGGCCCATTCTCCAAGCAGTGGTTGATGGTGCAGCGCACCATCCTTCGGCTGGCATTCCCCGGTGGAAAACCCCGGCGGAAGGCCGGGCCATACCGGAGCCAAAACGCCCGGCTGGAAGCGCAGCGACCCAGCGAGGGAGCGCGGTTCCGTGACCGTGTTCCCGCCGAACACCCGGTGGCCGGACCCGAACACGAATCCGGCGGTGTCGAAGTGCAGCCGCCGCCGCGCGGCAAGGACTGACACCGCGGTGAACCTCGGCGGGATTCTCGATCGCAGGCATCGGCGATCCCAATAGCTGAAGAAGCACCGAATAACTGAACAAGCACTGAATCTGAACCAATTTCCCGGACCTGTCGTGGATCATCATCGATGATGCGCCCCATCCGCAGCTCCGCTACCGAAGGCACCGAGGCGCCGGGAACTCCCGGCGGCTACGGATTTCCCGCGCGGCTGTGGCGCTGGCTCGGCGAGCACCGGCCCCCGGGCGCCGAGCGGGCACAACGGTGGCGCAGCCCATTGCGCGGGCCTTGGCTGACCTCGGTCTTCGGTTCGGTGCTGCTGGTGACGCTGCCGATCGTCATCCTTACCGGCTTGCTGTCATACATCGCCTATGCGCCCCGGTTCGGGCAGGCCATCCCCGGCGACGTCGGGTGGCTGAAGCTGCCGACATTCGATTGGCCCACCCGTCCGTCATGGCTTTATCGGCTGACCCAAGGGCTCCACGTCGGGCTCGGCCTGATCTTGATCCCGGTGGTGCTGGCCAAACTGTGGTCGGTGATACCCCGGCTGTTCGTGTGGCCGCCCGCCCGGTCCATAGCCCAACTGCTGGAACGGGTTTCGCTACTGATGCTGGTCGGTGGCGTCCTGTTCGAAATCGTCACCGGCGTGCTGAACATCCAGTACGACTACATCTTCGGGTTCAGCTTCTACACCGCGCACTACTTCGGGGCGTGGGTGTTCATCACCGGATTCCTCGTGCATATCGCGATCAAGTTCCCGAAAATGTGGTCCGGCCTGCGCTCGATCTCACCCCGGGAGGTCTTGCGTACCGGGCGTGCCGGCACCAGAGCCCAGGCCTGGGAGCCGGACGGGCTGGTCGCCCCGGCACCGCGCCCCGCGACGATGAGCCGCCGCGGCGCCCTCGCGCTGGTGGGCGGTGGTGCGCTGTTCATGACGGTCATCACGGCGGGCCAGACGCTGGGGGGCTATGCCCGGCCGGCCGCGCTGTTGCTGCCGCGGGGTCGCACCCGTGGGGCCGGACCCAACGATTTCGAGATCAACCGGACCGCGGTGGCGGCCGGGATCTCCGCCGAAAGCACCGGAGAACGCTGGCGGCTGAGCCTGAGCGGCGGGCCGCGCCCCGTGGCATTGGACCGCGCCGCACTGCTGGCCATGCCGCAGCACACCTCGGTGCTGCCGATCGCCTGCGTTGAGGGTTGGTCGACCACACAACGCTGGACCGGCGTGCGGTTGGCGGATCTGGCCCGATTGGCCGGAGTACCCGCGCCGGAATCGGCGCACGTGTCGTCGTTGGAGCGCTCGGGCGCGTTCGGTCGGGCGACCCTGCAGGCAAGCCAGGTGCTGCACCCCGACGCGCTGCTGGCTCTACGTGTCAACGGCACCGACTTGTCACCGGACCACGGCTTCCCGGCGCGCATCATCGTGCCGGCGCTGCCCGGGGTGCACAACACCAAGTGGGTGGAGTCCATCGCATTTCAGGGCGCCGCGAATGCCTGACTTCCGAGCGGGTTTCGCCAAGGCCTACGGGTCCCATCCGTTGCATCTGCTGATCCTGCTCGCCGGGTTCGCACTCATGGGCTATGTGGTGGCCACCGTCGATCCGGTCACGCTATGGAACCCGCGGGCGTGGTGGCAGTCGATCATAGTGTGGTTCGCCGCGGCCATCGTCGTCCACGACCTGGTGCTGTTCCCGGTCTATGCGCTTCTCGACGGGCTGCTGTCGCGGACCGTCGTCCGGCCGGAACCGCCACGCGTGCCGCTGGTCAATTACATCCGGGTGCCCGCGCTGGGAGCGGGTTTGACGTTGTTGGTGTTCCTTCCCGGAATCATCAAGCAGGGCGCCGCCACCTATTCGGCAGCGACGGGCCAGACCCAGGACCCCTACCTTGGGCGCTGGTTGCTGTTGACCGGGGCGATGTTCGGGGTCAGCGCCGCGATCTACGCGGTCCGCGTCGTCAGGCGATGAACCGCCCGGCGATTTCCGCGGGATGGGACCTTGCCCTCCATTCGCGGAGATCCTCCGTGTCGTTCGCTGCGCTGACAGCTTTGTTCGGGTTGCTGAGGCAACTGCAAACCTCCTGCGTCGCTACCGATCCCAACTTGTGGGCGACGTGGCCCTGCGGCTGACGCCTTGAAGAATCCTTGGAGTGTGCTCGCAGTTCTCCTTGCGTGGCCTGCGCGTCTACCGACCAGCCAGTACTGTTGTGCCTCATGGGGACGCCGCACACCAAGGCACGTGCTGCGTTGTTCGCGTGCTTGACCGCGGTGGTCCTGGCCGCCGGCCTCTCCTCCGGCGGCGCACCGACGGCCACGGCCACGCCGTCGGTCGCCACGCCCGTACCGCCGGCCCCGGGCGGTGTTGTGCCGGTGCAACCCGTCGGGGGCGGCGGTTGCATCATCGGCCTCAATTGCGGGTGCATTCGCAACGTCACCTGCCCGTCGCCGCACCCGCGCCGCCCGAGCGTCGACAACAACCAGCACGCAGCGCCCGCCCCGCCGAATCCCTAGCGCCGAAACCGCGGGCGGCTTTCCTATCATTTGGTGATGAGCGCCGGTGGGCTGGAAACTGTGGGCTCGCCGGCGTTCACCGACGAGGACCCGGCCCGCTTTCGTGCCGCCGGCTGGTGGTGCGATACGACGCTGTCGGACGCTGTGCGTCGCAACGCCGAACGGACAGCGGACCGTCCCGCCTATCTCGACCACGGCGGAGCTACCTTCACATGGCACGAATTCGACCGTGCCGCAAATGTTCTGGCTGAAACACTGGCCGGGGCCGGCGTCGCCCGCGGTGACCGCGTGGCGGTATGGCACGGCGACTCCGCCGCCATTCACGTGCTGTTCGTGGCGATCGAACGATGCGGGGCGGTGGTCGTCGGCATCGGCGCGCGCGCCGGTACCCGCGAGGCGTCGGCGATCCTGCGCACCGCCCAGCCGAAGATCCTGATCAGTGACCCACCCCGGGCGAGCAACGCCGCGGACGTGGCCGACGAACTGCGGGTGCCCGGCGTGGTGTTGAGTCACGACGGCGGGACGCTTCGGCTCGACGTCGACGCCGAGCCCATGGCGCTGGCGGCCGGCTGCGAACTCGGCCCCGACGACGTCTTCTTGATCAACTCGACGTCCGGCACCACCGGGCTGCCCAAGTGTGTCGTGCACACCCAGAATCGTTGGCATTACTTCCACCAGAAGGCCGTCGCCAACGGGCTGCTGACGAGCGACGAGGTGTTCCTTCCGGTCATCCCCACGCCGTTCGGGTTCGGGCTGTGGACCAGTCACACCACCCCGATCTACCTCGGCGCCACCGCGGTGATTCTGGACCGGTTCACCACCAAGGCCACCTGCGAGGCGATCGCCCGGCATAAGGTCACCGTATTGTGTTGCGTCAGCACCCAATTGACCATGCTGATGGCTGACCCGGCCAGCCGCGGCCACGACCTCAGTTCGCTGCGCGTCGTGTACACCGGCGGGGAGGCGTTGCCCTACCGGCCCGCGGCCGAGTTCGAGGAACTCACCGGTGCCAAAATCCTGCAGTTCTACGGCTCCAACGAGACCGGGATGCTCAGCGCCACTACCGTCGACGACCCGCGCGAACGCCGGTTGCGCACCGGCGGCCGCCTCATCCCCGAAATGGAGGTCCGGCTGTTCGACGGGGACCGCGACGTCACCGCGACGGGGCGCGGCCAACCCGCGTGCCGGGGACCGGCGACCAGCCTTGGTTACCTCGGCGGCACCGACCACGACAAGCTGTTCACCCGCGACGGGTGGATGCGCATGGGCGACATCTGTGAAATCGACGCCGACGGCTACCTGCGCGTCACCGGGCGTACGTCCGATTTCATCGTGCGCGGCGGCAAGAACATCAGCGCCAGCCAGGTCGAAGACGCCGTCATGACCCATCCCGCCATCGCGATCGCGGCGGCGGTCGCCATGCCCGACCCGGTGTTCGGCGAAAAGGTCTGCCTCTACGCCGAACTCACCGACGCCGCCACCGTCGACCTGCCCGGACTCGTCGAACACCTGCTGGCGTTGGGAATCTCCAAAGAGCTGCTGCCCGAGCGGCTCATCGTGGTCGACGAGTTGCCCCGCTCATCCGGCGGAAAGATAGCCAAAGGCCGGCTGCGCGAGGATATTGGAGCCAGAATGGAGGCCGGTCATGAACGCTCCTGACGCACGGCGCGGCGGGTTGGAAGTCTGGGCGCCGTCGGTGGTTCCCCCCATCGGCGTGGACCTGTCGAATCAGCAGGCCTTGGCGATCGCCTTCCGTCACCTGGCCAGCATCGGGTTCGCCGAGAACATGGCCGGGCACATCACCTGGCAGCTCGACGGCCAGACCGACATGTTCGTCAACCCGTGGGGGCTGTGGTGGCAGGAGATCACCGCGTCCGACATCTGCGTGGTGGACGGCGATGCGCGCGTGGTCAGCGGACGCTGGGACGTCACCCCGGCCATCCACATCCACACCGAACTGCACCGGGTGCGCGACGACGCCCGAGTGGTGATCCACAACCACCCGTACTACGTCTGCGTGCTCGCCGCGTTGGGCAGGCTCCCCGAGCTGGTGCACCAGACCGGCTCGCTGTTCCTCGACGACCTGTGCCTGGTCGACACCTACGACGGCGAGATCGACAGCCCCGCGCGCGCCGCGGAACTCACCGCCCGGATCGGCGGTGCCAACCTGACGATCCTGGCCAACCACGGCGTGATCGCGACCGGCCGCAACCTGCCCGAAGCCGTCTACCGCGCGGCATCCATCGAACGCGTCTGCAAGCTGGCCTACGACGTCCTGCTCACCGGCCGGGATCCGGTGCCCATGCACTGGTCGGACATGGCCGGCATGCAACGGTCGCTGCTCGAACGGGCGGCCGACGTGTACTGGGCCGGGGCGGCGCGCATGACCATCAAGGCCGACGCCGATGTGCTCACCTGAGCGGGAGATTGACGAGTGAAATCGATCGACGAGCTGGCCACCGACCTGAACTTCACCACGGCGAAGACCGGCGCGGAACGCTCGGTCACCTTCCTGCCCGATCCGCCCCGGGCCGCGCGCCGCTACACGGTGATCTCGGTGGACGATCACATCGTCGAACCCCCGGACACCTTCACCGGCCGTCTGCCCCGCAGGTACGCCGACCGGGCGCCGAAAGTCGTCGAGACCGACGGCGGCGGCCAGACCTGGGTCTACGACGGCAAGGAACTGCCCAACGTCGGCTTCAACGCGGTGGTCGGCCGGCCGGTGGCGGAGTACGGTTTCGAGCCCGTCCGATTCGACGAAATGCGCAGGGGCGCATGGGATATCCACGCCCGTGTCAAGGACATGGACCTCAACGGCATCTACGCCTCGCTCAACTTCCCGTCGTTCCTGCCGGGGTTCGCCGGGCAACGGCTGCAGCAGGTGACCAGCGACCGTGACCTGGCGCTGGCCTCGGTGCGGGCCTGGAACGACTGGCATTTCGACGTCTGGGCGGGGTCTTATCCCGACCGGATCATTCCCTGCCAGTTGCCGTGGCTGCTCGATCCCGAACTCGGCGCGAAGATGATCCGCGAGAACGCCGAGCGCGGCTTTCACGCGGTCACGTTCAGCGAGAACCCGGCGATGCTGGGGTTGCCCAGCATTCACACCGACCACTGGGATCCGCTGATGACGGCCTGCACCGAGACCGGCACCGTGGTGAACCTGCACATCGGATCGTCGGGGTCGTCGCCGTCCACCACCGCGGACGCGCCACCGGACGTGCAGGGCGTGCTGTTCTTCGCCTACGCCATTTCCGCCGCGGTCGACTGGCTGTACTCCGGGCTGCCCAGCCGGTTTCCCGACCTGAAGATCTGTCTGTCCGAAGGCGGAATCGGTTGGGTGGCCGGGCTGCTCGATCGGCTCGACCACATGCTGAGCTATCACGCGATGTACGGCACCTGGCAGGCGCTCGGTGAAAGTTTGTCTCCGGCGGAGGTTTTCACCCGTAACTTCTGGTTCTGCGCGGTGGAGGACAAGTCGTCGTTCGTCCAGCGTGACCGGATCGGCGTCGACAACATCATGCTGGAAGCCGACTATCCGCACTGCGACTCGACCTGGCCGCACACCCAACAAACCATTCACGAAGAAATCGGTGATCTGCCGCAGGACGCGATCCGCAAGTTCACTTGGGAGAACGCTTCCCGCTTGTACCAGCACCCGGTGCCGGTGGAAGTGCAGCAGAACCCCGACGCATTCTGACCGTTCTCGCAGGCAGGGTCCGATCGACCCGCCTGCGTTTTGCGGCGTCGCTGGTTGGGTAACCCCAGAACGGTGTTTTTGCGCCGAGCGCACGATCGTTTCCGAAGTTGCACAGTGTTGGCAGGTCGATGAATACCCTCGTGTTGCTCGCCGGCCGCTACGAAGTTCGCGGCAGGCTGGGCCGTGGCGGGATGGCCGACGTTCGCGACGGGTGGGACAACCGACTGCGCCGGCCGATTGCCATCAAACTTCTGCACCCTGCGGTTAGTGCACAGAGCGGCGCGCGGAACAGATTCGACGCCGAGGCGCACGCGGCCGCGGCACTCAACCATCCGAACATCGTCGCCGTCCACGACAGTGGCGAGCACGACGGCACACCGTTCATCATCATGGAACGGTTGCCCGGAGAAACCCTGGCTCACCAGATAGCCCGCGGTCCACTGGCGCAGGAGCGGGTGCACGCCATGCTCGACAATGTCCTCTCCGCGCTCACCGCAGCACACCGCGCCGCCATCCTGCACCGCGACATCAAGCCCGGAAACATCCTGCTTGCAGCGGGGGGCGAGGTCATGAAGGTTGCGGACTTCGGGATCGCCAAAACCCCAGACGCCACCAACACGCTCACCGGCCAGATCGTGGGCACGATTGCCTATCTGAGCCCCGAGCGGATCGCCGGTGCGCCCGCCTGCGTGGCTGATGACATCTACGCGGTCGGCGTCGTCGGCTACGAAGCACTTGCCGGGCACCGCCCGTTCCCGCAGGAGAATATGGCCGCACTGGCCGGCGCCATTTTGCACGGACGGCCGCCGCCGCTCACCCGGCTGCGACCCGACGTCGATCCCAACTTGATCGCGGTGATCGAACGCGCGATGGCATACGACCCGCGACAGCGCTTCGGCAGCGCCGAGGAGATGCGCGGTGCACTCTGCGGCGGTAGGACCGTGGCCCCGGCGGCCACGCCGGTTACCCCGCCGCCGCGCCCAGCCACCAAGGTGCTCGAAGTGCCACCCCCGGTTTTCCTCACCAACACGTTTGTTCCTGCGCTGGTTCCACGGATGCCGAGCCGCAGAAGGAAGGTGCTGGGCGCCCTGGCAGTGTTGGCCGTACTGATCGTGATCCCGTTGGCGTTTGCCCTGGATGCGTCGTCCTCGCACGCGCCGACTCAACCTGTGCCAACCAGTACGCCGACGCCGGCCCCCGTCAGTAATCCCGCGCCACCACCGCCCTTGCCGACGCAACAGCCTCCGGCCCCACCATGGCACGGCCCTGGTAAGGGCCACGGCAAAGGCAATGGCGGCAAGGGGGATTAGGCTACCCCGCGGCGGCCAGTGAATGCCCAAGCGTGCGGGCTACGGAACCAGGGGGAATATGACTACGGACAAAGTCGACTTCAGCTCCGTCGCTTGGGGTTCGGTGGAGTGGACCAACCTCGTCACGCTGTACCTGCGCGCGCATGAGAGCCGTACGGAACGGCCGATTCTGGGCGATCGGGCGGCCGCGGAAGCGGTGGACCGGATCGCGTATGACTTCAAGCGAATCCACCGGATGTCCTGGCCGGCGACCAATCAATACCTGGTCGCGCTACGGGCCAGGCAGCTCGACGACTGGTCCCAGGATTTCCTCGCCCGCCATCCCGATGCCGTTGTGCTGCAACTGGGTTGCGGCCTGGACGGCCGCTTCTTCCGGCTCGCACCACCACCGTCGGTGCTCTGGTTCGATGTCGATCAGCCGAGTGTGATCGGGCTCCGGCGCCGGCTCTACGACGACACCGACCGGTACCGGATGATCGGGTCGTCGGTGACCGAACTGCAGTGGCTCGATCAGGTCCCGTCGGGACGCCCGACGCTGATAATCGCCGAGGGCCTGCTGATGTACCTGCATGAGGACGAGGTTCGTCGGCTGCTGCAGCGCCTGACCGACCGATTCACCGGCGGCGAAATGCATTTCGACACGCTCTCCGCGCTGGCACCGCTGCTGTCCAAGCTCTTCACCCGGGGAATCATCAAGTGGGGCATCCGGGACGTGCGCGAGATCGAGACATGGAATGCCCGGTTGCGGTTCCTCGAGCAGACACCCGTGCTGGCTGCTTACGAGCGGATCCCGTCGGCCGCCGTGCGGTTGATCTACCGGTTGACGTGGATGACGGCAGGGCGCCATTACGACGTGCTGAACCGCTTCGAATACTGACCTGCCGGTCAGAGGTCGGACGCCAGCCGGCGCAGAATGTCGGCCGCGGACTCGGCGGTCGCGTGGCGGTAACCGGTGCCCGCCCAGAGGTGGACGTAGTCCGGCCTGCCAGCCGCCGCGGCGGCCCTACGCAGTGGGCTGGTCAGGTAATGGATGGCGGGATAGCCCGCCGGAGCCTCGGCTTCATGGGCGTCGATGAACGCGTTGCGCAGGCCGCGGGCCGGCCGGCCGGTGAAAGCGCGCGTCAGCACCGTCTCGGTGTAGGCGGGATCTACAAGGGCCGCCTGATGAGTGGCCGAGGCGCCGCTCTCGGTGGCGCGCAACAGCACGGTGCCGACGGCGGCCGCGGTCGCGCCCGCGCGGATCACCTCGGCCACTGCGGCGGGGGTGGCCAGCCCGCCGGTGGCCGTCACCGGCAGCGGCACCTTCGCGACGACTTGCTTGACGAGGTCGACGATCGGGACCGGCCTCAACGGGCGCTGCGGCGAGAGGGTGCCGGAATGGCCGCCGGCGTCGGCCGCCTGCACGGCGAGCATGTCGACTCCGGCTTCGTGTGCCTGTACCGCCTCGTCGGCGGTGGTGACCGTCTGGACCACAACGCTGCCGGCCCGTTGCAGCGCGGCGATCACATCGCGCGACGGGATGCCGAAGGTGAACGACACCATCGGAACCGGGTCGTCGATCAACAGCGCGACCTTCTCGTCGAATCTGTCGTTGTCCTCGATGGGCTCGGGCGGCAGCGTCAGGCCGAACTGGTCGGCCTCGGCCTGGACGATCGCGGCGTAGGCGTGGTAACGCTGCGGGTCGACGGGCACCGGATTGGGCGCGAAGACGTTGACGCCGAATGGGATTCCCTCGGCGCGAACGGCTTTGATCTCGGCCTCGACGGCCTCGACGCTCTTGTAACCGGCCGCGAGCAAGCCCAGCGCGCCGGCGCGGGTGGCGGCCGACACCATGGCCGGGGTGGTCGGGCCGCCCGACATCGGTGCCGCCACCAGCGGAACGGACATTCCAAACTGCGCCAACATCCCCATACCCTTTCTCTGTGCCGCCGGGGTAAACGCTGCCCGCATCGACCATATCGGCGCCCGGCCTGGCAGGATGCTTGAGCGTGACGCGCCCCAACTTCCTTGTGATCGTTGCAGACGACCTCGGGTTCTCCGACATCGGCGCGTTCGGCGGCGAGATCGAGACGCCCAACCTCGACCGGCTGGCCCACGCGGGGGTCCGACTGACCGACTTCCACTCGGCACCGGCCTGCTCACCGACCCGGGCGATGCTGCTGACCGGGACCGACCACCACATCGCCGGCATCGGCACCATGCTCGAGGTCGCGTCCCCGGAATTCCGCGGGGCACCCGGGTACGAGGGTTATCTGAACGACCGGGTCGTCGCGCTGCCCGAACTGTTGCGCGACGCCGGGTATCTGACGCTGATGTCGGGCAAATGGCACCTGGGTGCCACGATCGAGACGTCGCCGTGGGCGCGCGGTTTCGAGCGCTCGTTCGCCCTGCTGCCGGCCGGCGCCAGCCACTACGGCGGTTCCGGGGCGCGCGGATTCTCACCCGTGCCAACGCTTTACACCGAGGACGACCGGTTCGTCAGCGTCGGTGACGACTTCTATTCGTCTGACTCCTATACCGACACATTGTTGCGGTATCTGGATGAGCGCGCGCCGGAGGACGATCGGCCCTTCTTCGCCTATCTGCCCTTCCAGGCGCCGCACTGGCCCCTTCAGGCGCCCGACGAATCCATTGCGAAATACCGCGGTCGCTACGACGCCGGGCCGGACGCGCTGCGCGAGGAGCGCCTGGCCGCGCTCAAGCGGCTCGGTCTGTGTCCACCCGACGTGGTCGCACACCCGGTGGTGGCCGACGGCGCACCGGAGTGGGCCGACATGACCGACGAGCAGCGCTCGCGCTCGGCCCGCAGCATGGAGGTCTACGCCGGGATGGTCGACCGGATGGACTACAACGTGGGTCGGGTCATCGACTACCTCTCGGCCAGCGGAGAACTCGACAACACCGTCGTCATCTTCATGTCCGACAACGGCGCCGAGGGCGCGATCGTGGAGGCGATGCCCCTGCGCGGTCCGCAGATCGCCGCGCAGATCGAAAAGCATTGCGACAACAGCCTGGACAACCTCGGCCGGCCCACCTCGTTCATCTGGTATGGCCCCCGCTGGGCGCAGGCGGCCACCGCGCCGTCGCGGCTGCACAAGGCATTCACCACCCAGGGCGGGATCCGCGTGACCGGATTCGTCACCTGGCCCGGCTTCGCCCGGCAACAACAGATCGGCACGGCGTTCAGCACCGTCATGGATATCGCGCCGACCCTGCTGGAACTGGCCGGGACCACGCACCCGGGCACGTCCTACCGCGGCCGCGAGGTGGCCCCCATGCGCGGCCGCTCACTGGTGGACTACCTGACGGGCGCCGCGGAGACCGTGCACGACGCCGGCACCGGCACGGGCTGGGAGCTGTTCGGCCGGCGCGCCATCCGGCAGGGCGACTGGAAGGCGCTGTATCTCCCGCCGCCGTACGGGCCGGGCCGCTGGCAGCTCTACGACCTGTCTTCCGACCTCGGCGAGATCGACGACCTGGCCGCGTCGCGGCCCGACAAGCTGGCTGAGCTGGTGGCGCTATGGGATCGCTACGTCGAGGAAACCGGCGTGATCCTGGATCCCATCTCGGTGTACGACGTTCAGCTCTGAACCCTCTGGCGGCACGTCACGGTGGATCACGCGCTGGGTCGAAGGGCCTCGAACAGCTCGACTGAACCACTGTGCCGTGCAACCAAGACTTCGAGTCCCGCATCCCTGAGCCAGCGCTGCACGTCACCGGTCTGGGGCGTGTTCCCAAAAAAGCCCGCCGCCTGCAACGCGGTCACAAAGCGATCCTGGCGCCGGCCGCGACCACGTACACACGTGCTCCCGCGAAGAATCCCACCCGGCTTGAGCACGCGGGCGAGTTCGACGACCGCCGCTCGCGGGTCGGGAAGACAATGCAGGCCGTTGAACGTCACCGCCAGGTCAAAGGTGTTGTCCTGGAAGGGCAAATCGGTGATATCGGCCTCGGTGAACTCCATCTGGTCGGCCACGCCCAACTGAGTAGCCCGGCTGCGTGCCCGCCTCAGCATGTCCGCGGAAATGTCAGCGGCCACGTAGCGGCAATCCTGTCCAGGCCGCAACCCACGAAAGGCAAAGCCTCCACCGCTCGGTATGTCAAGTACCTGGGCGCCGGGCGGAGCTTCACCGACACGCTGAACCTCTTCCAGGAGGTCGTGTAACGCCAATCCCCACAACGCTTTTGCACCCACCACGGCGACGCTGTCATGCATTGCGGCCGTGTTGTACAACGCCGATGCCACCCGAGCGGCACGCCAGCGGTCCGTTACCTGCCCCATCCGCTGACTCTAACTGGGAACTGAGGCGTGGCAACCCCAGCTGGATTCCACCTGGTCGAACCGCTCGGCGTAACGCGACGAGCCGATCAACAGCGCGCGGCAATTTTGCTGGCGATAAACTCAGCGGCGTGTGCGGAGACTATCCACCGGTGAAACCATGAGGGGCCGGCCCCTCTCGGCGGTACGCATCGGCATCCTGGGGGCGGCCAGCATCGCGCCGATGGCGTTGATCGATCCCGCCAAGGAGAACGCGGAGGTGGTCGTCGCCGCGGTAACGGCCCGCGACGTGCCGCGCGCGGGCGTTCGCCGCAAAGCACGACATCCCCACGGTGCACGGCGATTACGGGGCGTTGATCGCCGATCCCGACATCGACGCCGTCTACAACCCGCTGCCGAACGGCCTACACGGACGCTGGACACGGGCCGCGCTGGCCGCGGGCAAACACGTGCTGTGCGAAAAGCCGTTTACCGCCAACGCGGCCGAGGCGCGCGAAATCGCGGAGCTGGCAGCCGATTCGCATCGGGTGGTGATGGAGGCCTTCCACTACCGCTACCACCCGCTGACGCTGCGCGCCGAGGAGATCATCGCCTCCGGCGAGCTGGGCACGCTGCGGCACGTGGAGGCCGCGTTGTGTTTCCCGCTGCCGAAGTTCTCCGACATCCGCTACGACTACGCGCTTGCCGGCGGGGCGACCATGGACGCGGGCTGCTACGCGGTGCACATGGCCCGCACGTTCGGCGGGCCCTCGCCGGAAGTCGTTTCGGCACACGCCAAGCTGCGTGACCCGCGGGTCGACCGGGCCATGACCGCCCACGTGCGGTTCCCGGCCGGCCACACCGGGCGGGTGCGTTGCTCGATGTGGTCGCCGCGGCTGCTGCAGATCAGCGCTCGGGTGATCGGCGAACACGGGGAGCTGCGCATCCTGAATCCGGTGCTGCCACAGTCTTTTCATCGGCTGTCGGTCCGGTCGCGGCGGGGCAGACGGGCAGAACGGTACGGGCGGCGGGCCTCCTACGCATATCAACTGGACGCTTTCGCCGCGGCGGTACTGCGCGGCGAACCCGTCAAGACCGGCCCGCACGACGCGATCGACAACATGACCGTCATCGACGCGATCTATCGCGCCGCGGGTCTCCCGCTGCGCTACCCGAGCTGAACGTCTGACAGCAACTGCCGTGCGGCCTCGACACACGGGCGCGGGCGGTCGATCGGACTCACCCCCGCCAGCGCCAATGACCGCCTGGGAACTTCGATTTCGACCACGGTGTTCACCGGGCAGCGCGGAAAGCAGGTCGTGCAGCGGAAGTTCGCCCTCGCCGGGCACCATCCGCTCGAACATGGCCTCCTCCATGTAGTTGTCCATGCGCGGCGCCAGCGTGGTGTCGTTGAGCTGGGCGTAGCCGATGTGCTTCGCATCGATGGCGGCCAGCTCGGCGGCCCCGGAGCCAGACCGCACCAGGTGCATGGTGTCGATCAACAGCCGGAATTCGGTTCGGCCAACGTATTCCGTGGCGGCCAGCGCGGCGCTCAGGTCGCCGATGGTCAGGCCAGGTACCGGTTCGACGACCGTGCCGATATGACGCTGCGCGGCGAGCTCGGTCAGTGCGGCGAACTGGTCGAGCGTTCGGCGCAGATCGGGGTCCAGGCTGACCACGTTGATCCGCGGGACACCGAGCTCGGCCAGAACGTCGAGGTCGCCGCCCAGCGCGGCCACGTCCGCGCCGGGTAGCACGAGGAACCCGTCGCCCAGCGAGATCCTCACGCCCCGGTCGCCCATCGCGGCGAGCAGGTTCTTCCGTAGAACGGCGTCGTCCTTCAACGAGAAGGGGGGATAGCCCAGCGGTACCAGCGGCATCCCCTGCACGGCGACCGAGACATGTCGGCACCCCAGTTCCGCGGCGAGATCCACCAATTCGATTGGTGGCAGGCCGAATACGCTGAGCATGCCGATGCCGAGGCGGTCCGGGCGCCCCGGGTCCGTCATGCGGGACGGCCCACCAGTTGGGCCAATTGTGCTGCGCCCTGGGCTGTTTGGGTGGTCAGCACGATCCGCCCGGACGTGGCCGGTTGTTCGATGATCGGTGCTTCCAGGACCATGTTGTCCCGGATGAAGGCCATGTGGTCCTGCAGATGCGCGCCCGTGAATGCGGTCCACGCGGCCGCCGACTGCGGATCCAGCACGAGGGTCAGTTCGTAATAGTCCGCGGTCAACGACTTCGGTGGGTCGACGCGCAGGAGCCCGAGCTGCATGGTCTCGGGGCCCAACGTATAAACGGTGGTCCGCCCGATGTCACAGATGGTCAGGCCGTCCGTCGGCTTCACCGGTGCATTCGGATCCGTGGCCGGGCACTTCACGGCCGGCGTCGTCGGCTGTGACTTCGTCACCGGCCGGACCGGCAACGGCGCGATCTGCACCGCCGGCGGCGGTGGCGGGGGTGGCGGCGCCGTCGTGCTGGGCGGCGCGGTGGACGACGGGTGGGACGGCGCAGGCTTGTGCGTCTGCTGACAGCCACACATCACTGCCACGAGCAGGCCGATGGACCCAAGCCATGCGGCGGCACTACGCAGGCCGGGCTGCGCGCTGAATCGACGGTGAATCATCTTCGATGCACTCTACCTGCAGGGCCATTGATTCCATGTCCGACGGGAACTCCTGCACCGCAATTTCTTTGGTGTCAGGTAGCGCGCCGTGTCGAATGCGGTCATTTCGATGACGGTTGCCGGAGCGGCTTGGCCTGCACGCATGTGGCATTCCGGCGCGCGGAAGCGCGCTCTTTACTGACACTACGAATATAGAGTAAGGTCGCCGTCTAGAAGATTATGGATAAACGCCGAAAGCCCAACCCCGCCGAGCGCCGCCGCGATCTGTGCGACGCCGCCATCCAGTTGTTGGCCGATGACGGGGCCAAGGGGCTGAGCCATCTGAAGGTCGACCGCGCGGCCGCGGTGCCCGACGGCACCACGTCGTTCTATTTCCGCACCCGGTCGGCGCTGTTGCGCGCGGTGGCCGAGCGCTCGGCCGAGCTCGACCTCGCGGAGCTGCAGGCGATCGCGGACAGCTCCGACGGCGACGGTGCGGATCGCGCACCGTCGCGGTTGTCGCAGGTGGTCATCCAGGCCGGCAGCGACCCGCAGCTGTACCGCACCCGGGCCCGCTACGAGCTGACCATGCAGGCCACCCGCGACCCGGCGCTGGCCGCAATTCTGCAGCAGGCCACCGACGAGTTCACCAAGCTGCACCGGGAAATCCTGGTGCAGCTCATGCCGCACGGCGCCGAGCTGGATCCGGCCGTCGTCGAGGATCTGAGCAACGTCACGCTGACGTTCATCAATGGCCTGCTGCAGCGGTTCGCCCACGGCGACCGGATCATCGACAGCGCCGAACAGCTCGACGGCATCCTGTCGGCGATCGCCACCGGCATCTTGAAGAGTTCGGACAAGGGGCGGCTGACCCAGGCCGGCGGCCTGCGGGTGTTGCGCCGCGGGGCGGCCGGGTCGGGGTGAAGACGCCGACGGGACACGGCGCACGGGGCTATGGCTCTTGCCACGGCATCCGCTGTATGGTTCTCTACGAGAATAGAGTAAGCCCACGTTCATGCGCCGTTTTCAGCGGAGCTTGTGCAGAAGTCAGAGCGACGCAATTAAGCGGAGTGTACAAATTGCCCCGGACCGAATCCAGCGCTGCGACGCTGGCAGCGCTAGCCCTGGTGCAGGTCATGCGGGCATCTAAAACTGCAGCGGTAGGAGGGTTTTCGTGACGGCGAGCACCGATAGCGATGTTCGGTTCGATCCATACGATGTCGGGTTGATCGCCGACCCGTATCCCATGTTCGCGCGATTGCGCGAAGAGGCGCCGCTTTATTACAACGCCGAATACGATTTTTACGCGGTGAGCCGTTACGCCGATGTCAGCAAGGCGCTCGTCGACCACGAGACCTACAGCTCCGCGCGCGGCGCGATCCTGGAACTGATCAAGGCAAATCTCGAAATCCCGCCGGGCATGCTGATCTTCGAAGACCCGCCGATTCACGACGTGCATCGCAAACTGCTGTCACGCATGTTCACCCCACGCCGGATCGCCGCGCTGGAACCGATGATTCGCGACTTCTGCGCTCAACTGCTGGATCCGCTGGTGGGCTCGGGGCACTTCGACTTCGTCACCGACCTGGGTGCGCAGATGCCGATGAAGGTCATCAGCATGCTGCTCGGCATCCCCGAGGACGACCAGGAGTACATCCGCGACCGCGGCAACGCCCAGCTGCGCACCGAGGCCGGCAAGCCGATGGACGCCGCCGAGCATGGCCTGTCGGTGGGTGAGCAGTTCGAGGCCTACATCGACTGGCGCGCCGAGCATCCGTCCGACGACATCATGACCGAGCTTCTCAACGTCGAATTCGTCGACGAAACCGGCACCACCCGGCGGCTGTCCCGCGAAGAAATCCTGGTGTACCTCAATGTCGTCGCGGGGGCCGGCAACGAAACGACAACGCGGCTGATCGGTTGGTCCGGAAAGGTTCTCGCCGAACACCCCGATCAGCGCAGGGACCTCGTCGAGAACCCGACGCTCATTCCGCAGGCCATCGAGGAGTTGCTGCGCTACGAACCGCCGGCACCGCACGTGTCGCGCTACGTGACTCGCGATGTCACCGTGCACGACCAGACCGTGCCCGAAGGCAGTGTGATGATGATGCTCATCGGATCGGCGTGCCGCGACGAGGCCCAGTTCGGGCCCGACGCAGGCGATTTCAACATTCATCGCGGCGTCCGCCCACACCTCACCTTCAGCATGGGAACCCACTTCTGTCTGGGATCGGCGCTGGCGCGCCTGGAAGGCCGCGTGGCGCTGGAGGAAATTCTCAAGCGATTCCCCGAGTGGGAAGTCGACCTGACCAACGCAGTCCTCAGCCCGACCTCCACGGTTCGGGGCTGGGAGTGCATGCCGTCCCTGGTGCTGTGATGACCGGCCGGGTCGAGGGCAAGGTCGCTTTCATCAGCGGCGCCGCGCGCGGTCAGGGCCGCAGCCACGCCGTCCGCCTGGCGCAGGAGGGCGCCGACATCATCGCGATCGACGTCTGCGGGCCGATCGACAACCTGGCCTATCCGCACTCGACGCCGGAAGACCTTGCCGAGACGGCGGATCTGGTCAAGGACCTCGACCGGCGCATCGTGACCGCCCAGGTGGACGTCCGCGACTACGACGCGCTGAAGGCCGCGGTGGACAGCGGCGTCGAGCAGCTCGGCCGTCTCGACATCATCGTCGCCAACGCCGGCGTCGGCACCGATGGCAGGAAGCTGCACAAGATCCGCGAGGACGTGTGGCAGGACATGATCGACATCAACCTCAGCGGCGTCTGGCATACCGTCAAAGCGGGCGTGCCGCATGTCCTTTCGGGTGATCGCGGTGGCTCCATCGTGCTCACCAGTTCGGTGGGCGGCCGCAAGGCCTACCCGAACACCGGCCATTACATCGCCGCCAAGCACGGCGTCATCGGCCTGATGCGGGCCTTCGCCGTCGAGTTGGGCCCGCATATGATCAGGGTCAATTCGGTGCTGCCCACCCAGGTCAGCACCACGATGGTGATGAACGACAACACCTATCGGCTGTTTCGCCCGGATCTGGAAAATCCCGGACCGGACGACTTCGCCCCAATCTCGCAAATGATGCACACACTGCCGGTGCCTTGGGTGGAAGCCACCGACATCAGCAATGCTGTCCTGTTCCTCGCCTCTGACGAGTCTCGTTATGTCACCGGCGTTTCGCTTCCCGTCGATGCGGGCAGCTTGCTCAGATAGGCGGTAACCCCAAGTGAAAGAAGAAGCCCATGCCCGAATATGACTACGAAAAGCTGAAGAAAGAAGCCGAGCAGTTCATCAAGTTCGAAAAGGACAAGAAGAACCGGATCGCCTACATCACCTTCGACCGTCCCGACGCGCAGAACGCCACCAGTCTGGGCATGCGGCAGAACTATGCGGACCTGATCCACAAGTGCAATGTGGACGACGACGTCAAGGTGGTCGTGATCCGCGGCGAGGGGCAGGATTTCGGCAGCGGCGGCGACCTGCCCGAGCAGCGCCCCATGCTGGAGAACCCCGGCCTCCCGCTGCATCACGAGCTCGCGATCAACGACGACGACGTCAAGTACCCGCCGGGTGGTTCGTACCGCTACCTGTCCACCGTCACCGACTTCTACGCCAAGGCGCGCGCCGGAAACCGTCCGCTGCAGGAGCTTCGGAAGATCAGCATCATCGAGGCCAAGGGCTACTGCTACGGATGGCACTTCTACCAGGCCGGCGATGCCGACCTGGTGATCTCCTCCGAGGACGCCCTGTTCGGGCACCCCGCCTTCCGGTACGTGGGCTGGGGGCCGCGCCTGTGGTGGTGGGCCGAGACGATGGGCCTGCGCAAGTTCTCCGAGATGCTGTTCACCGGAAGGCCGTTCAGCGCAAAGGAAATGTACGACTGCGGCTTCGTCAACAGCGTGGTGCCTCGTGACCAGCTGGAAGCTGAGACCGAGAAGTACGCCATGGCATGCTCACGGTCCCGCCCGACGGACACGGTCGCGGTGCAGAAGACCTTCCTCGAGTTGTACAAGCAGCACAAGGGCGAGTACTTCGGGAGCCTGCTGACCGGCATGGTCGAGGGCATGCTGCCGATGATTCAGAACGACGCGCAAGAAGTTGACCTCACCGAAGGCACCTTCAACAAGGGCCTCAACAACGTGGTCAAGGACAACGACATGAACTTCCCGCCGGAGTGGCGCCTGAGCCGCTCGGGCCGCGCGAAGCCCTGACCGTTTTGGCGGGGCGTGTATGTCCGCGCTGACGGGTATCAGGGTCATCGAGTTGGCCGAATCCGTCGCGGGGGAGTACTGCGGGAAGCTGCTGGCCGACTTCGGCGCCGAGGTCATCAAGATCGAGGCGCCGAAGCGCGGCAGCGCTACCCGCGCCATGGCGCCCATCCTCGCCGACGGGTGCGATGGCAGCGCGTTGTTCGCCTACCTCAACACCAACAAGCGCTCCGTCGTACTCGATCTCGGGTCGGCGGTAGATGCCGAGCGCCTGCACCGGCTGATCGACACCGCGGACGCGGTCATCGAAGGCCGGCCCACGGACTGGTCCGCGAGCCACCCGTCGGTGGTCTTCTGCTCCATCACTCCGTACGGCCAAGGGGTGGCTGCCGAGTTCGACAATGCCCGGAGCATCAACGTGTTCCACGCCAGCGGGTGGGGGTATCACACCCCGAGCCACCCGGACGTCGGCAAGCCGCCGCTGCAGGGACCGGGCCGCTTCCTGGCCGACTACGAAGCCGGGCTGGAGGCGGCGCTGTGTGTCGCGTCGTCGCTGTGGGGACGGCTGCACACCGGCCGGGGCGAGTGCATCGACATCTCCCAGCAGGCCGTCCTGGTCTCACGCGCCGACTGCATCCTGGGGCGACTCGTGACCGGCGAGGTACCGGCCAACGGTGAGCGGGATGATTTCGATCAGGCCGGGCCGGCCTCGTTCTTCGCCTGTGCCGATGGCTTCGTCTACCTGTACATGACCAGCGGCGCGCACTGGGCCGGGGTGAAAACCTTGATGGGCCATCCGGAATGGCTCGACACATTCGAGGACGACTGGCTGGAGTTCTCCGTAACCGCCGAGAAGGTCGTGTCGTTTCAGCGCGGCTTCGCCGGCTGGGTTGCCGGCCTGCCTAAAGAGGAGGCGTCGGAAAGGGCGCAGCGGCTCGGTGTCCCGCTGGTGCCCGTCAACGGCGCTGCGGACCTGCATCACTCGCCCCAGTACCGGCACCGCGGCTTCTTCCAGCGGGTTCGCCATCCGGTCCTCGGCGAAGCGGCGTATCCGACGGTGCCGTACGCGTTCAGCGCGTCGCCCGCGCGAATCGCCAGTGCCGCACCCGGTCTCGGTGAGCACACCCGGTCGGTGATGGGAAGCGTCGACGCCCCGCGCACCCGGCCGACGGTCAAGTCCGCGCAACTGAAGCCACCCAGGGATGCCCGGGGCGGACCGCTGGAAGGCGTGCGTGTCGTCGAGCTCACCAAGGTGTGGGCCGGTCCGTACGCGGGCAAATTGTTGGCGATGCTGGGCGCCGAAGTGATCAAGATCGAGACGGCCGGCAACCCCGAGGAGATGCGCGCCTACGGCGGCACCGACATCGATCACGCGCCGTATTTCCTGAGCATCAACCCCGAGATCCTCAGCGTGGACGTCGATATCAAGTCGGCCGAAGGGATGGTGCGGCTGCGCGAGCTGATCGCCCGCAGCGACATCGTCATCAACAACCTGCGCCCGGGCGCCATGGAGCGCCAGGGCCTGGGGTACCACCAGCTCACCGAGATCAAGCCCGACATCATCTCGGTGTCGATCAAGATGTGGGGCAACGACGGACCCATGGGTCACCAAACCGGTTATGCCCCATGCTTTGCCGCGCTGGCCGGACCGGCCGCACTGGTCGGCTATCCCGACGGGCCACCGCTCGGTACCAGCATGCGCTACGGCGACTCGACGGTGGGCGCGGCGGCCGCCTATGCCGCCGTGGTGGCGCTGCTGCATCGGGAACTCAGCGGTGCCGGGCAATTCGTCGACGTGTCGGCCGTGGAGACCCTCTCCTCGATGATCGGTGACTGCCTGCTGGAGCAATCGTTGACCGGACGACCACTGGGGCCCAGCGGCAACGCCAACCCGGACATGTGCCCGCACGGTTGCTACCCGTGCGCCGATGGCGCCTGGATCACGGTGGCCGTCGCGAATGACGCCGAATGGCATCGGTTGTGCGAGGCGCTCGGCGCCGCGCCACTGGCCGACGAGCCCCGCTACGCCACGCGCGAGGCGCGACACCGGCACGCCGAAGCGCTCGATGCGGACCTGGCTCTGCTCAGCCGAGGCCAGGACGCGGAGCGTCTCGCCGAGCGCCTGCGGGCGGCCGGGGTGCCGGCCGCCAAGAGCGCCACCGCGCTGGATGTGATTGCCGATCAACGGCTGTGGGACCGCGAGGTGTACCGCTTCGTCACGGATCATCGCGAAGGCCAGCGACCAGTGCTGGGACCGTCCTGGCGAATGGCGCGGCCGGCCCGGATCGTGCGCGGCGCGCCGGACCTGGGCGAGGACACCGACTACGTTCTTCAGCACATACTCGGCAAGCAACCGATGGGCGGAACATGACGACACTGGCGCGGACAGCGGCCCTGGTCACCGGCGCCAGCAGCGGCATCGGCGCGGCGACGGCCCGAGCGCTTGCCGCGCAGGGAGCGGCGGTGGCCCTGCTCGCGCGCCGCGCCGATCGCTTGGCGGAGCTGAAGACCGAGATCGAATCCGCCGGTGGCGCAGCGCTGGTCGTGGCCGCCGACGTCACAGATGCCGAGCAGGTGGCGTCTGCGGTGCGGCGCACCGTCGCGGAGCTGGGACGCCTCGACATCCTGGTGAACAACGCCGGAATGATGCAGTCGGCGCCGGCGACCGAGGCGAAGCTGCAGGATTGGGACCAGATGGTGTCCGTCAACGTGCAGGGTGTCCTCTACGCCACCCGCGCGGCGCTTCCCCACCTGATCGACGCGGCCACCGACTCGCCGCGCGGCGTGGCGGACCTGGTCACCATCAGTTCCACCGCGGGCTGGGTGGCCCGGCCGAACACGGCGGTGTATTCGCTGACCAAGTTCGGCGTGAACGCCTTCAGCGAGGGCCTCCGCCAGGAGGTGCTCGGCAAGCGGGTCCGGGTGGGAGTGGTGGGCCCCGGAACGGTCGACACCGAAATCTTCAGCCACCTGGCCGAAACGTCGCGCGAGGCGTTCGAGCGGCAGACCGCCGGCATGGTCATGCTGCGGTCCGAGGACATCGCGGATGCGGTGCTGTTCATGGTGACGCGCGACCGGCGGGTCGCGGTCAATCACATGTTGGTGCGCTCGGCCGAGCAGACCTGGTAGCGGCGTGGATTCGGATTGGGTGATCGGCGATCATTACGGATTGCCGCTCCCGGCCGACCCCGCGGCGTTGCTGGGTGGGGGAGTGTCGTTCCTGACCAACGCGTTTCGGGCCTCTGGCGTGCTGCGGGAGAACAACGTCGCCCGGATCGGCGAATTCCGGGAGATCGGCGGCGGCAGCACGGGACGCAAGGTGATACTGTCGGTCGAATACGACAGGCCGGCATCAAATCTGCACACCGAGCTGTTCGTTAAGTTCTCCCGCGACCTCGACAATCCGCTGCGCGACCGCGGGAAGACCCAGATGGAGTCCGAGGTCCGGTTCGCCTCGTTGTCGCGGACCGCCGAATTCCCCATCGCGGTCCCCAGCCCGCAGTTCGCCGACTACCACGCGCGGAGCGGTACCGGGATCTTGATCACCGAACGAATCGGTTTCGGCGCCAACGGGATCGAACCCCAATATCACAAGTGCCTCGACTACGAGATGCCCGAGCCGTTGGAGCATTACCGCGCGCTGCTGACCGCCTTGGCGCGGCTTGCCGGCACGCACCGTTCCGGTCGGCTGCCCGCAGAACAGGCCGAGCACTTTCCGCTCGACGTGCGGTCCGCAACGGTGGGAGAGCGGACACCGCTGTCGATGGACAAATTGCAGCGACGGATTCATCAGCTGGGTGAATTCATCGGCACCCACCGCGGCCTGGTGCCGGCTGGCGCGGGCTCCCCGGAATTCCTGGTGCGCTTGGCAGATGAGGCGCCGCGATTGGCCCGGTTTGAGGACGCGGTCGCCGATCACCTGGCCGCTGACGGCGATTACGTCGCGCTGTGCCACTGGAACGCAAATATCGACAACGCCTGGTTCTGGCGGGACGGCGACGGCACTCTGCGCTGCGGCCTGATGGACTGGGGATGCGTCAGCCAGATGAATCTGGGCATGGCCCTGTGGGGGGCTATGTCCGGTGCCGAGAGCAAGATATGGCATACCCATCTCGACGGCCTACTGGACCTGTTCGTCGCGGAATACGAGCGTTGTGGCGGTCCGCATTTGGAGCCCGACAGGTTGCGGCGGCACACGCTGCTGTATGCGGCGGTGATAGGCGTGGCATGGCTGCTGGACGTACCGGCATTGATTCGTAAGCGATTCGACGTCGCGCCGAGCAGCCGGAAGGACCCGCGGATCAGGGACGACGAGGGCGTGCGCGCGCCCCTGCAGATGTTGTCGAACCTGCTGTTGCTGTGGCAGCTGCACCCGCTGGGCGACCTGCTTGACGAGGCCTTGGCCGAGGAAGGACGTGTCGCCTAGGGTGCGTCGTCGTCCCGGTCCTGGAGCAGCTTTTCGGGATGGTGAAACGTGTTGACGCGCGGCCTTCCCCGGTCCAGATGCGGGGGCGGAAGCCATTCGGTGTCACCCTTGGCGTTTTTGCGGGTGGTCCAGCCGCCCGGTTTCAGGAGGCGGTGTTGGGGTCCGCAGGCGAAGGTCAGGTCGTTGACGTCGGTGGTGTGGCAGGTGGCGTAGTCGGTGACGTGGTGGACCTCGCAGTAGTAGCCGGGCACGGTGCAGCCCGGGGCCGAACAGCCGCGATCCTTGGCGTACAACACGATTCGTTGGCCCGGGGAGGCCAGGCGCTTGGTGTGATAGAGCGCCAGGGCCTTGCCGTGGTCGAAGATCGCCAAGTAGTGATGCGCGTGGCGCGCCAGGCGGATCACGTCGGTCATCGGCAAGATGGTGCCGCCCCCGGTCAGCCCACGTCCGGCGGCGGACTCCAGCTCTTGGAGCGTTGTTGCGACGATGATCGAAGCCGGTAAGCCGTTGTGCTGACCCAGGTCTCCGGAGGCCAACATGGCGCGCAGGGCGGCCAGCAGTCCATCGTGGTTGCGCTGGGTCGCCGATCGCGGATCGTGCTCGATGGCGTCCTGACTGGGCGCGCCGTCCACGCATGGTGTGTCGTCCAAGGGATTGCACATGCCCGGTGCGGCGAGTTTCGCCAGGACGGCTTCGAACGTGGCGCGTGCCTCGGGGGTGAGCCAGCCACGCAGCGGCGACATCCCGTCGGCCTGCTGGTTGCCCAGCGTCAGCCCGCGCTGACGCGCCCGGTCCTCGTCGGTGAAGGAGCCGTCGGGGTTCAGGCAATCGGCCAGAACGTCGGCCAGCTTGCCGAGTTGCTCGGGCCGATACCGGGTTCCCTCGATGGCCAGTTTGGCCTCGGCCTGCTCGCGGGTGGGCGCGTCGATCCAGCCGGGCAACTGGTGGCAGAACTTGCGGATCACCGACACCTGACCGGATCCCAGCGTGCCGTCGCGTTGGGCAGCCGCGGTGGCGGCCATGGCCGGCGCGACGGGTTCGCCGGTCAGGCCGTGCCGCGCGCCGAGGTCCCGCGCCTCCTTGATGCGCCGGGACGCTTCCGAGCGGCTAATCAGCGTCGTCTCCGCGATCGCATGCGACAGTGTGCCGCCGAGCTCCTCGGACGGGGCCTGGCGGGCAAGGGAATTGATCAGCGGGTGCTCGATGGCCGGCAACCGGCGACGCACCTTCTCGCAGCGCTCCAGCACCGCCAATTGCTCGCGGGTGGCCAACGCCTCGCAGTCATACCCGATTAGGTCGTCGAGGGCAGTGTCGATGGCATCGAACGCCGCCGACAGGGCCTCCCGATCCACACTCACACCCCGAAGCTATCGGAGCCCACCGACAAGAAAGGCCACCTTGTGACCACTGAAACCACAGTGGCACAAGTTATTTCAGTGTCCCCATGTCGGGCTTGTGGTCAGCACCTCGACGCCACTCTCGGTGATGTGCACGGTGTCTCGTCGGAACACCGCGCCGACGCCCCGCTGCCAGACATACCCGGTGATGGCCAGCACCATCCCGGCCTCGAGCACGTCGTGTTCGCCTGCGGCCACGAGCGTTTCGGACACCACGGGCGGGTCGAAGCCCAGCCCCAGCCCGTGTGCGACCGGCATCGGCGGCACCGGCTCACCGGCCGCCTCGTAGGCGGCCAGCAGACCGCGGGTGGAAACGCCCGGACGACACGCGTCAAGCATCCTGTCGTACAACCCATTCGAGCGCTCGAAGAGCGTGCGTGCCTCGCCGGTGACGCTATCGCCGGCCGGCCAGGTTCGGCCGACCTCGGCGACATAGCCATTCGCCAGCGCGCCGGCGGCGAACGCGACGAGATCACCCGCACGCACGTCGTGAGTGGCCGCGCGACGCCACGGCTGGTCCCGCGAGGTGACCCATGCGGCGTCCTGGGTCGCCGGCGTGCTCACCCCGCCCGCGGCCATCGCCTCCATCATCACCCCGGCCAGCGTCCGCTCGGAAACGCCTGGCGCCAATTCGCCCAGGGCGGTGGATAATCCGTGTTCGGCGACGCGCAAGGCCTGATCCATCGCAGCGATTTCGCCGGGCGTCTTGATGCGTCGCGCCGCACGCATGGCCGGTTCGGCATCGACGAGCTCGGCATTGGGAAACGCCTCGGGCAGCAGCGCCGCGAAAGTGGGTGTGATCGCGTCGGTTCCGACCCGCCGCGCCGTCTCGGCGCCGTCGACCTTCTTCAGGACATCGATGAGCGTCATCGGGTTCCAGGCCAGCCCGTACAGGTGGTCGTGGCCGATTTCCTCCGGAACGCCCTCGTCGTCGGTGCTGTTGAGGTAGATGTCCCCGGAAGCACGCACCAGCACACACATCGGACCGAACGGCCGCGTACCGGCTATCCACAGCTGTGGAGCGCCGGTGACGTAACGGATGTTGGCCTGCCGGCCGAGCACCAGGATGTCGAGGCCGTGCTCCTCCATTTGGGCCAGCGCCCGATCCCTGCGGCCCGACCGCAACGCGCGTGTGTCGGGCAAAATTTCAGTCGCCATAGGGGGTGTACGGGTAGTCGGTGATCGGCGCGTAGCCGTCTTCGGTGATCACCACGATCTCCTCACTGCGGTAGCCTCCGGTTCCGTCCTCCCACACCACGGGTTCCAGCACCAGAACCATGCCGGGCGGGAAGACGAAGTTGTCGTCGAACTCCTCGCCGAGATCCGTCCCTATCATCGGCGCCTCGGCGGGGTAAGTGCCGATACCGTGGCCCAGGTAGAAATGCGGCAACCACGGTTTGCGGCCGCCGTTGGCCGCGATCGCCGTGCGCGCCAAGTCGCCGGACGTGACGCCGGCTTTGGTGACCGCGAGTACGGCGTCCAAAATCGCGCGCCACTGCCGGAATTGGTCCTGCTGTCGTGGCGTGGGCGCCTCGCCGACCACCCAGGTGCGGCCGAAGTCAGAGCAGTATCCGTGGTAGGTGATGCTGATATCGGTCCACAGCACGTCGCCCGCGGCCAGTTCCCGATCGGTGGGCAACAGCGGCAGCGCGAGATCGCCGTGCGTCGTCCACACTCCGGCTTCCCGCGAGCTCGGCATCACCTGCCAGATGGCCTCCAGCATGTTGGTGGTGGCGCCCAGTTCGAACGCTCGACGCACGAACGTGGCAGACAGATCGATCTGGCGTACACCGGGTTTCAACGCCTGCTGCACGTCGACGATCGCCCGTTCGGTGATGCGGGCCGCCCGACGCAGGCAGGACAACTCGTCGCGGGTCTTCACCAGTTGCGCGGCGCCGAGCACGATCGCCGCGTCGGTCGGCGCGCCCGCGGGGAACAGCTTTGCCGCCGCCCGTCGCATGGCACCGGTGAGTTCGTCGACGGCCACCTTGGCCCCCGGCGGGACGAGCCCGGCCAGCTGTCGCGCGAAATCCTCGACACCATGGTCGAATTCGAGGTAGGCGGGGCCGTGCAGGTGGTCATCGGGCACGGGATACTCCGCGGACGCCCCGCTGCGAAACGGCATGAACAGGTGCGGATGCACGTCCTCGGCGAGCACCACGGCGACCGGGCGCTCCACGTGTGACAGACCGGCGTCCAGGAGCGGCCAGCTGGCGCCGGTGGCGTAGCCGACGTAGCCGTTCATCAGCAGGATCAGCGCGTCGACACCGTGTTCGGCCATGGCGGATCGCAGCCGCGCGCCGATCTCGGTGCGCATGCGCGCCCAATCCGGCTCTTCGGGGATGTCGAGCACCGATGCGCGGGCAGTAATCGAATTCGTCATGCGGGGATTCCCAGGAATTTCCTGATGTTGCCGCCGACAATCCGAACGGCGTCCTCGGGACCGACCGCGTCGACCACCGCGGCCAGCGACCGCTCCGAGTAGCCGAAAGTGCTTTCGTTGTGCGGATAATCGGACGACCACATCACCTTGTCGATGCCGATCTCGTCGATCTGCCGCAGCCCCAGCGGATCGACCATGAACGAGGCGCACATGTGCGCGTCCCAGTAATGCCGGACGTCACGTGCCGGCTGGTGGGCCAGCATGTGCCGATAGGATGCCAGGACGTGCTCGGCGTCCTGCAGGGCCGCCGGCACCCAGGCGATTCCGCCTTCGAACCAGCCGATCCGCAGCCGCGGATGCCGATCCAGGATGCCGCCGAAGATGTACTTGGAGAACATCTCCCGGAATGAGTCGATGTTGACCATCATCGCCACCGCGACGCTGTTGACCTCGCTGGGGAACTTGGGCTGACTCTCGCCGATGTGGTGGGTGACGGGCAGCCCGGCCTCCTCGATCTCGTCCCACACCGCGCCCATCGCCGTGCTCGAATAATCGATGGGCTGCCCCTCGCGATCGTTGCCGGGGCTGATCGGCATCAGAAATGTCGTAAGCCCCAACGACTTCAGCTCGGCGAGCGTGCGTCGCGCCCCCGCCGGATCCCACCAGTTGATCAGCCCGACGCCGTAGCAATGGCCGTCGGAGCGCTCCTGAACGCCGGCGATGTGCTCGTTGTAGACGCGAAAGATGCGCTCGCGAATCTCGTGGTCGGGGTGGTGGAACAGCGCGAGCACCGCGTTGGGGAACGCCAGTTCCTTGTCGACACCGTCCTCGGCGAGTTCGCGCACCCGGGCGTCGACGTTGTTGGTGGCCGCGCCGGCCAGATCGTCGTATTGCATGAGCACCGCACTGAAATCGCCGACCACCATCGATTGTCCGGGCGGGCCGAGCAGATATGCGCCGTCCTCGTACCAGATCCGTGGCGCCTGATCCTTCAGCTCGGCGGGAAAGCCCTCGTAGAAGATGTCGTCGGCCACCGAGATGTGGTTGTCGGCGGAGAACACCTCGGTACCCGCAGGCAGGCCGGTGCTGAACTCCGCCGCGTGACCGCGCCGGTCCTTGGGCGCACCGATCACGCCTTCGGGGTACAGCGTTTGGGCCGGGCTGGGCATCATCGTCCCTTCGTTCTTCAGATCAGTTCGCGTTCAGCGGGTCAGCACACCGATCCGCTGCAAGTCGGTGAGGTATTTGTCGATCAGCTCCCGCGACAGGTGGGGAATCGCGCGCCCGGCGGCGGCGCGGACGGCCCCCCGGAATCGCTCTCCGGGCACCGGCGATCCCGCCACCGCGGCCATAGGTTCACGGTAGACGTCGAGTACGGCCAGCACCGAGTGGCCACGCTGATTCTCCGGGAGCGCACGCATCGCCGTCTCGAACCGAGCGAGCCAGGTTGAATAATCGTCGATCCTTTCGACCGGGAATCCCGCCGCGATGATCCAGTCGACGAACGTGTCCAGCGAGATTCCATCGTCGTGCGGATTGGTCGTGTTGTAGGTGTCGAAGCTGCTGCCATGCTGTGGCCCGATCGCGGCGATCGCATCGGCCAGGAAGTCGACCGGCAGACCCTCGTAATGCGGGCGCCCGCCCTCCTGATCGGCCGAGTCCCGATAGAACGAGCGCGGAGCGACTCCGGTGGTGACCAGGCTGAACAGCAACCGGGTGAAGATGTCGGGCACGTTGAGCTGTCCCGCGTAGCGGCTGTCGGCCAGGATCATGCCGACGTCACTGCGACCGACGAACGCCATCTATCACCACTTTCTGCTGTCAACCCGGATAGCTGACACCGGTGAGCTGTTCGGAGAGCTGCCACAGCTGTTGGATATCGTGCTCGCTGCGCGCCGGCCGGGGGACACCCGCGAACGTGACGCCGCCCCCGACCGTTTCGTAGAAGCCCCGCGGTCCGTAATACTTGGCGCCCTGTGCATCCGGCGACACCGCGGCGTAGAGGGTCGGCTTGATACCTTCATCGATGTCGAGCCACATGAACGGCAGCAGCCGCCACGTCAGCCGTGTCAGCCGGGCCTGTAACGTCGGCGCGGCGCGGCCGTAGGAGGCGCCGCTGAGCAGGTTGGTCTTGGTCAGGCCGGGATGGGCGGCGTTGGACATCAACCCCCAACCGCCCGCGCGGCTGCGCCGATCCAATTCGACGGCGAACATCAGCTGCGCCAATTTGGCAACCCCATAGGACTGCATGGGTTTGTAGCCGCGTTCCGCGTTCACGTCGCCGAAGTCGAGACCGCCCTGGGTCGCGGCGATGCTGCTGACGGTGACGACTCGTGCGGATTCCGCCGCTCGCAGCAGGCCCAGCAGCCGCCCGGTCAGGGCGAAATGCCCCAAATGGTTTGTCCCGAACTGCAATTCGAATCCATCGCTGGTCTGCTGCCGTTGCGGGGGCGTCATGACGCCCGCGTTGTTGATCAGGATGTCGATCGGGCGACCTTCTGCGGTCAGTTCCTCGCCTAGCGCGGCCACGCTCGGCAGCGACGACAGGTCGAGTTGCCGGATGCTGAGCTTGGCCTCCGGCACCTCCCGGCGGATCTCGGCGATCGCCTGTTCGCCTTTGACCCTGTCGCGAATCGCCATCACGACGTCGGCACCGGCGGCCGACAGCCGCTTCGCCAACCCGAACCCCAAACCGCTGTTGGCCCCGGTCACTACGGTGAATCTGCCACGCAGATCTGGAATGTCGAGCGACAGATCGGGCTTCACCATGTCACGGGTAACTCGTAGAGGCCGTAGGCCAGTGCGTCATGTTTGAACGGCAGATCATTGCACGGCACGGCAAGCCGCAGGGTCGGAATGCGGCGCAGCAGAGTGGGCAAGACGATCTGCAGTTCCATGCGGGCCAGCTGCTGACCCACACACTGATGGCGGCCGTAGCCGAAGCCGACGTGCGGCCCGTCCTCGCGGAGCAGGTCCAGCCGGTCCGGGCTGGGGAATTGGCGGTCGTCCCAGTTGGCCGGGGCGACGTCCAGGATGATGCCGTCGCCGGCGCGGATCGTCTCGCCGCCAATCTCGATGTCCTCGACGGCGATTCGCCGCTGACCGGTTTGGATGATGCTCAGGTAGCGCATCAGCTCTTCGACCGCGGTGGCGACGACCTTCGGGTCGTCGGTGTCGCGCAGCAGCGCGCGTTGATCCGGGTGTTCGAGCAACGCCGCGACGCTCAGGCTGATCATGTTCGCGGTGGTTTCATGGCCGGCGATCAGCACGCCGGTGGCCAATTGTGCGGCCTCGCGCACACTGATCTCTTCGGTGTTCACCCGCTCGGCCAGATCCGATACCAAATCCTCTGAGGGGCTTTGCATCTTGGTCCGAACCAGGTTGGCCAGATACTTCGCCAACGAGGCGGCGCCCTGGGCGGTGTCCTCCTCGGTGGCGTAGCGGCCCATGCCCCGCTGGGCTTGGGTCTGAAAGAATTCCGCATCCTCGTAAGGCACGCCCAGCAGTTCGCTGATGACCAGGGAGGGGACCGGCAGCGAGAGGGTGCTGACGATGTCGCCCGGCTTCGGGCCCGCCAGCATAGCGTCGATGTGGTCGTCGGTGATCTTCTGCACCGCCGGCCGCAGCGCTTCAACTCGCTTGAACGTGAACGGTTTAGACAGCATCCGGCGGAACCGGGTGTGTTCTTCGGCGTCGGAGGTGAACACAGAGCGTGGGCGCTTGTGCACCGTGGCCAGCATGCCCGCGTTCCAGTGCGGATAGCCCGGCAGCCGGTCGTCGACGCTGGCGCGGGAATCGGTGAACAGCGCGCGTATCGCGTCGTAGCCGTGGATGAGCCACGGGGTACTGTCGTCCCAGATCCTGACCCTGCTCAGCTGCTTGTCGGCGTTGAGCTCCAATACCTTCGGAGGCGGCGCGAACGGGCAGCCTGGCGCCCGTGTCATCGGAAACTCCGGGATATCGGTGGCGGTGGATCCTTCGGTCATCGTGCTCCTCGGTTGTCGGGCTGCGCGGTCGTCTGTGTCGGCTGGCCGTGTGCCGCGCCCACGTGGACCGGCGCGCGCCACAGGCCGACGATCGCGTCGATCAACCCTTCGCCGGCCACCGGCCAGGGCGAACGCGACCGGGGTCCGTGTTCGGCCAGCGCGCCTTCGTGTTCCGCGCAGGTGTGCATGAGCAGGTTGCGCACCATCACCATCCGTTCGGCACGCACCCGCTTGGGCAGCTCCGGCAGGCAGCGGTTGATGCCGTCGAGCGTCTGCACCAGTAACGGCGATGCCAGTGCGTCTTTGGTGACCACGTGGCGGTAGGTCGGATCGGCCATGGCCTGCGCGGCGAACCGGGCGTACCAGGTCGGGGTGCCCAGTGCGGACAGGTGATCGGTCAGCGGGCGCACCAGGGCGCCGACCCAGTCGCGTAGTTCGGTCGAATCGCCGATGGCGGCCAGCATCTGGGCGCGGAGCTCCTCGATCGGCCCGCGATGCTTGCTTTCGATCGCGCGGAGCAGGTCGACCCTGGTGCCGAAGTGGTAGCAGGCGGCGGCGTTGTTGCCCTGGCCGGCCGCTTCGCTGATCTGCCGGTTCGAAACGGCGTACATGCCGCGTTCGGCGAAAAGCACTTCGGCGGCCGACAGGATCGCCTCTCGGGTGCCTGTCGACCTGTCGGAGCGAGCGGCCCGCTCGGCAGTCATCGCCTCAGTGAACACCTCGCGACGGGTTAAATCAAGCAATTTATTTATCTCCGGCGGGTCGCACCCGGGCGCTCGCCGAAACCTTGGTTCGTCAGCGGCATTTCATCGCCGTGACGCCCTGATCCGGCGCCCACCGAATACAGTCATGCCCATGAATCCGCTGCAGCGGCTGGCCCGCAACCCGACGGCCTACCGCTTGCTGGTGCTGAACGGTCACCGGTTCGTCGAGGGGCTCGAAGCCGTGCTTCGGTTCCTGACCAGTGGACGGCTCGGCGCGTTGGATCTGGCCGGCCTGCCCAACGTGCGGATCACCGTCTCGGGCCGCAAGACCGGTCTCGCCCGCACCACCACCGTGCAGTACGTACCCTTTCGCGAAGGCCTGCTGTTGGTCGGATCGAACTGGGGGCGGGGGCGACACCCGTCCTGGTCGGCGAATCTCAAAGCGGTGCAACGGGTCACGGTGCGCCGTCGTGGCCACCGGTTCGTGGCGGCGGTGCGGCTGCTCGGGGGCGCCGAGCGCGACGAAGCGTGGGCCAAGGCGCTGGGGTACTGGCCGAATTACCGCTTCGCCCAGGAACGCGCCGGCGGGCGCCGGTTTCGGCTGTTTCTGCTCACGCCGGCCCGGTGAGCTCCTCGTCGGCCGGCGCTCCTGTTGCTAGCCGCCGAGTCCGTTCTTGACTGCGGCGTCTTGTTTCTGACCGACGTCGGTCACGAAGTCCGGCGGCACGAGCGCGCTGGGCGGGCCGTCGAATTCCAACTCGACGAAGGCCTTGCCCTGGCTGAACATCAGCATTGTCACGCCCTTCGCGCCGTCGGGCGAGGGGCCCGAGATGGTGGTGCCCCCGGTGCCGATGGCGATCGGCTCGGGCGCACCGTGGACGTAACCGTCATGCGTCGACTTTGCCGATTCGAGCGCGCGCTGCGCGGCGGCGGGATCGGACAGGACCTGGATGCTGTCGGTGATCACGTGCGTGCGGTCGTTGTTGCTGAAAGTGGTGCTGGCGCCCGGTTGGCCGTTCGGGTTGTTGACCGGCGGGCTGGCCGTGAAGACCTCGGGCGCGTTGATATCGCCGGCCGCGATGAGTAGCTGCGTGTAGTCGGACGGCTGGGCGGACGCGGACGTCGACGTCGCGGTGTGGCCGGCCGGACTCGAGGCGGTCGGCGACGTGGTCGATGACGGCGTGGCCGGCGATGACTTCGATCCGTTACTGCAGCCGACCACCGCCGCGCCCGCCAGGGCGAGCGCCAGCGGTACTCCAGCGGCAAGCCTGGAGAATTTGCTCATGGACGTTTCCTTCCGCCCCCGGCTTGGACACCGCAAACGGTAATGCAACGCAAGCACGCATGTCGCGGAATGTGCAGCGCACAGCAGTTAGCCCCAAACACCCGGCTGGCCCGGGGCCAAGGGTTTTGCCACCAGCGACGTCGTCAGCCCGGGTGGTTCTTCGTCAGGTGCGCGATCTCGGTGCCCCAGACCGACTGTGCACCGGCGTCGCCCACGCGGTAGATCTGGACCATCGACGCTATCCCCACCGCCAGCACCAGAATCGCGACGAGTGTCCGGGTGGCGACGCGGCCCTTGTCCGATCGGCCTTCGGTCATGCGCACGACGACCAGCACGACCGCGGCGACCAGCAGAGCGGCGGCGAAGTAGGCCATCAGGCTGCCGCGCTCGGCGTGTTCGCGCAGGATCGGGCTCGGATTGGTTCTCAGGTCGTAGAGCCATCCGCCGGCGTTGATGGTGATGGGCGTCAACACCATGGTGATCACGGCCAGCGCCAGCGTGAGCCACATCAGCTGGCCGCGCCGGGCCGCAGGCCATAAGCCGCAGACGATTTCGAGCAGGGCGGTCAGCGGCACCAGCACCAACACGAAATGCAGCAGCAGGGCGTGGGCCGGCATGCCGTTGATGACGTTCATCGCGTCCCCCGATGGTGATGGCGCAGCGGCTAGCTGCCGAGCCCCTTCTTGATGGCCGCATCCTGCTTCTGGCCGACGTCGTTGACGAACTCCGGCGGGGCCAGCGTGTCGGTCGGGCCGTCGAATTCCAGCGTGGCAAACGCCTTGCCCTCGGTGAAGAGCAGGATGACCACACCCTTGCTGCGGTCCGGGGTGTTGCCCATCAACATCGTTCCACCGCTGCCGATGTTCGACGGTTGCGTGGACGGATCCTTGATCACGCCGCCCTGTTGCCCCTTCGCGTCGTTCAACGCGTTCGTGGCGGAGTCGGGGTCGTCAAAGACAGCGATGGTCACCTTGATCGCGTGGCTGCCGTCGTCGTCCTTGAACGTGGTCGTCACGCCCGGCTGGCCGTTGGGGTTGCCGGTCGGGGGCGCGGCGGTGAAGGGGACCGGGGCGTTGATGTCACTGGGCGCGATGAGGAGCTTGGCGTACTCGTTGGGCTGGGCCTGCGCCGATGACGCCGGTGCCGAGCTGGGGCTGCTCGGGGCCGAGGTAGCCGAGGTGGCCGATCCGGACTTCGACGGCGACGGCTGTGGCTTGTTGCCGCCACAGCCGGCCACCGACACCGCCAGTGCCGTCATCGCCGCGACACCCGCGAGCACCGTTCGTGACGTCCGCATTCGCTTTCCAGCTCCCTTCCAGGTTCCTGGCGACAAAGTCGGGTTGTCCTTCGATCGCACAGTACAGGGCTGCGCGGCAGGGTATGCCGCGCAGCGTCCTGGGGGAGTTAGCGCCTACTCGAGTTGATCGCGCAGGCTGCTCAGCGTGCTTGCCAGGATGCGGGAGACCTGCATCTGCGACACGCCGATCCGCTCCGCGATCTGGCTTTGCGTCATGGATTCGAAGAACCGCATGCGCAGCACCTCGCGTTCACGCTGCGGGAGGGTGGCAACCAGCACCCGCAGCGCTTCCCGGTTGGTGATGTGCTCGATCTGCGGGTCGATGTCGCCGACCGAGTCGGCCACCGAGCGAGGCGTTCCCGAACCGTCGGCGCCGAGCGGCGCATCCAGGGAGTCGAGCCGATAGGCGTCGCCCGCGACGAGGCATTCGACGATCTCCTCGTGCGGCACCTCGAGTACCCGAGAGAGCTCGCCCGCGGTGGGCGCGCGCCCGAGCTGCTGCGACAGGTCGGCGGTGGTCCTGCTGATCTGCACGTGCAGCTCGCGCAACCGCCGCGGGACGCGCATTCCCCAGCTGTAGTCGCGGAAATAACGCCGGACCTCGCCCATCATGGTGGGCACCGCGAACCCGATGAAGCTGGGCCCCTTCGCGGGGTCGAATCGGTTGACCGCGTTCATCAGCCCCAGCCGGGCGACCTGAATCAGATCTTCGAGACCTTCTCCCCGGCGGGCGAAGTGGCTGGCCACGTGGTCCGCCAGCGGCAGGCATCGAGAAACGATGCGTTCGCGCTGGTGGGCGTACTCGTGTGATTCGGCGGGCAACTGCTGCAGCACCAAGAACATTTCGACGACATCGTCGTATGAATCGTCGGTCCTGGTGGTGGGTGATGGTGCGGGACGGGTAGCGGAAATTACAGTGGTCATCGGCTGGCGCACCCCATGTTCACTCGACGAATCGGGTAAACGGTTGCGCGAGAACAAGTTTGCATGCTGACTCTCTCCTAGAGCCGTGTGCAGTGAGAGGTTGCAGCTATGCGCGCTTCTCGCCCCACCGCATCTCGATCCGCCGGACGGTCGTAACCCAACGCACGAAGGAGCGGGGAGAGGTTGACTGGGGCCGTTCGCCGGAGCCATACCAAACTCAGTAGCCGTGCGGCTTACTGGACCGCTTTTAGCTAAACGGCGACGCGTCCATAACGGACTTCATTGGAGACTATACCCCCCTTCGCCTCACCCGGCGATCGATTGGCGTAGCGGGTTCAGACACATTCTGAACTGTTTCCACGGTGTACCACTGGGGCGCCCGCAAGCCGCTGGCCCGGAGCTGATGGCACCCCGAAGTCGGCCGCACCCTCGGCGAGCTGCGGCGTTGTGGGCCTTGGCCATTCCGCCGACGAGGAGCCCGGCGCTACCGGCAAACAAATCGCCCCGAGTCGGTGTACTTCTTGACCGTGTGATTTGTACACCGTTGCCAAACCAGGGGAGACCGCTGAGGCGGTTGCCGCCGGGCAGACCGACGTCGGCGTCGAAGTCGGCCGCAGGGTGATTACGCAGCAGGGAGCGGGCGCCGACTCCTTTGAACGTCGAGCCGGCAGGGGTTGCTGGCCGCGTCCAGCGCGGCATTAGCCGGGAAATGTCGGCTTGCGTTCTCATTTCTGTTTCGGCTCGGTACTGTTCGGCTAATGTCCGTCACCCCCCTCGAGTGCTTGCCCGTCAATCCGCCGCGAGAGCAATTCGCGCGCAATGCATTACGTGATCATCGGCATGGCGCCAGCGGCAACGGGCGATGAGCGACACCGAAGCTGGGCTGGATGGCCGCGGCGTGGTGGTGTCGGGCGGCAGTCGCGGCATCGGACGAGCGGTCGCCGAGCTGCTGGCCGGCCTGGGCGCGAGTGTGGTCGTCAACGGGCGTGACGAACACGCCGTGGAAGAAACGGTCGCGGCGATCACGGCGTCGGGCGGGCGGGCCACCGCGGTGGTCGGACCCGCCGACGACGAGCGCGTCGCCCGCTGGCTCGTCGACGAATGCCTGAGCGCATTCGGACGGCTCGACACCCTGATCAATTGCGCCGGCATCGCCGAACCCCCCGGCTCGTCGATCCTGACGATCACCCCGGACGAGTTCGACCGGCTGATCAGTGGCCACCTCGGCACGGCCTTCCACACTTGCCGGGTGGCCGCCCCGGTGCTGGCCGAGCAAGGGCACGGAGCCATCATTAACACCAGTTCCGTGGCGTATCTGGGTGACTACGGCGGAACGGGATATCCGGCCGGCAAGGGCGCCGTCAACGGCCTGACTGTGGCCATCGCCGCCGAACTGAAGCCCTACGGCGTGCGGGCCAACGTGGTGTGCCCCGGCGCCAGGACACGGCTGTCCACCGGAGCCGAATACGAACAACACATCGAAGACCTGCACCGCCGTGGTCTGCTCGACGACATGACCATGCGGGCATCGCTCGACAGCGCTCCGCCCGAGTTCGTCGCACCGGTCTACGCCTACCTCGCCGGCGACTTGTCGCGGGGTGTGACAGGTCAAATCCTGGTTGCGGCAGGCGGTTTCGTGGGTAGCTTCGACCGCCAGACCCCGCGGCTGCTGGGCTACCGTGACCATCATCAGGCCGGGCCGTGGTCGGTGCGCGACGTTCACCAGATGATCGGTGGCGCGGCCCGGTGACGGGCAGGCCCCGGCGCCTGAGGCGGGCGAGCCTTACGAGAGCCGGTTGGCGGCGAAATCGGCTGCCTGGTCGACCATCCCGGCCTCGACGTACTGACGGTGGGCGGCGGGGTTGCCCGCGCCGGAACAAACCGGGTCGCCGGGGACGCACAACTCGAGCGTTTTCGCCGAATAGAGCGGCCCGATGTCGACCGGCGGCTGGTTGATGATGCTCATGAACTGGCTCGACGGCTTGCCGAACAGCGCCACCGCGGCCACGTGGCTGGCCACCTCGGCCGGCATCGGCTGAAGCGCCTGCACCAGGTGCACCCCGTCCGGCACCGCGCTTTCGGTGACGAAGCCCATCACCGCGGCGCCCTGCGAGTAGCCACCCAGGACCATCTTGGTGCGGGGGCAATTCGCCGCCATCCGTTCGACGTGACTGCCCGCGTCGCTGATGCCGTCGGCGGCCGTGGGGAAGTCGGTGGTGGCCGGATAGTTGACCGGATACACGCCGACCGACTTAGCGCCGACGTGTGAGCGCAAGGTGTCGACGAAGCTCTGGCCGATGCGGCCGACGCCGGGTGGCTCGGTGGTGCCCCGGGCGAACACCACCTCGACGTCGGGGCATGGGTCCGCGGACGCCGCTGCAGGGCCGACGAGCAGAGCCCAAATCGGCGATAGCACAGCACAAGTCAACACAGCGAGGGGATGCGCCTTCACAGCGCGATTTTGCCATAGGACGCCCGGGAGCGCGCGCTGAGCGGGCGGCCACCGCCGCGGATGTGACGAAGACCTCCAACTCGACGATTAGCCTCGGTCGGTCGAACGTCGGCGCGACGAGGATTCGCGCAACCCGGCGCAAAGCTCAGCCCTCGGGCCGGATCGGCCGCACACCGCTCGACGTGGGGACATAACGGCGAATATGTATGGTCAAGATCGCCGATTCTTGCCCGGCCGGTCAGGAGGCTTTTGACGAGCGTCGTCGCGTTCGCGGCGGCTCCGCGGCCCCCAGTGCATCCATGGCCCGGACCATCTGCGGGTAGGCGATCGCCGGGCCGATCCAGCGGGTGAGGTAGCGCCGGAGATCGGCACCGCTGCGCGGCGGCCGTCCGGGGTCGGTCAAGAAGGAATGGAGAACCCGCAGCGAGAATTCGTTCAGCTCGTCCAGGCCGGCTTCATCGAAACCGTAGTGCTCCCAGTCGATGTCGTAACGATGCAGCATCGAACGACCGAAGGCCAGGGCCGTATCGGAGATGATCGAAACCTTCTGGGCGCCGCGGCGGCGCTGGCTGAGCACGAACTCGACCTGGTTGTCCGCGGCCAGCTCTTCGACAGCGAAAGCCATTCCCTCGGTGATGGCCACCACCGGGTCGGTGACGCCCTCCAGGTGGGCCGCCATGCGGTCGAGGAAGCCGTCGGCCGACCGCATCGCGGACGCCACCATTAAGGCCTGCGTGCCGGGGAAGTATCGGTAGACGGTCTGCCGGGTCACCCCCAGTGCCCGCGCCACGTCCGCGATCCGCATCGCCGACCCACGTTCGTCGATGATCTTGTCGGCGGCGTCGAGGATGCGCTCGATCGCCTCCGCATCGGACGCCGGCGTGTTTCCGGCCCAACCGTGACTGCGCATGATTAACGGGCGGCAAACCCGTGGCCGGTGAACCCCACAGCTGGATCATAACGTCTGTCGCGACGCCATCGTTGCTGGCTAATCGCCGAGCCGCGCACCGATAGCGCGGCAGGACAATATGCGCATTATGTATGCTCACTGCGGGTCCGGAAGGCTCCGGCGCGACAGAGAGGCCGACCGATGCAGTACGACACCGTGATCACCAACGGGCGCTGGTTCGACGGGACGGGCGGGCCGTCGGCTCTGCGGGACATCGGCGTGCGTGACGGCCGCGTCGTCACCATCGCCAAGGGGCCACTCGACACGACCGGAGCCCGGGTCATCGATGCGACGGGGCAGTGGGTGATCCCCGGCATCATCGACATCCACACCCACTACGACATCGAAACGCTCTGCGAGCCTGCGCTTTCCGAATCGCTGCGGCACGGCGTGACGACGGTGATGCTGGGCTCCTGCTCGCTGTCCACCGTGTACCTGGACAACGTCGACGCCGGCGACATCTTCGGCCGCGTCGAGGCGATTCCGCGGCGCTATGTCATCGAACGGCTCAACGAAGCGCGGTCATGGAACAGCCCCAAGGAATATGTGGCCGCGCTCGAGCGGCTCAACCTCGGCCCCAACATCGCGGCGTTCATCGGGCACTCCGACATGCGCGCCGCGACGATGGGCCTGGACCGGGCGACCCGCAAGGACATTCGCCCGTCGGCGGTCGAACTGGCGCGGATGGAGTCGATGCTCGAAGAGGCTCTCGACGAAGGCTTCGTCGGGCTGTCCTCGCAGCAACTGCTCTTCGACAAGCTCGACGGTGAGGTGTGCCGGTCACGCACCCTGCCGTCGACCTATGCGAAGCCGCGTGAACTCCGGCGCCTGAACGCGATCCTGCGGCGGCGCAACAAAATCCTGCAGTCGGGCCCCGACATCAAGAACCCGTTGTCGATCGTCTCCCAGCTGGCCACGTCGCTCGGGGTCGGGCGTCGGCGGTTGAAGACCAGCCTGCTGTCGGCCGCCGACGTCAAGTCCTTGCCGCCGGTCATCTATCTCATGGACTGGCTCGCGCGGATGGTCAATGCGCTGGGCGCGGATTTCCGCTGGCAGCACCTGCCGGTGCCGTTCGAGGTCTACGCCGACGGGATTTCGCTGGTGATCTTCGAAGAGTTCGGCTCCGGTGCCGCGGCGCTGCACCTGGCCGACGAGATCGCCCGCAACGAGCTGATGCGCGACGAGGCCTACCGGCGTCAGTTCCGCAAGGACTACGACCAGAAGTACGGACCCCGGGTGTGGCACCGCGACTTCTTCGACGCAGATATCGTGGCGTGCCCCGACGAATCGGCGGTCGGTAAGTCCTTCGGTCAGGTGGGCCTGGACCGCGGTGGTCTGCATCCGGTCGACGCGTTTCTCGACCTGGTGCTCGAGCACGGCGAGAAGCTGCGCTGGCGCACCACGATCTCCAACCACCGGCCCGAATTGCTCAAGAAGCTCGCGCAAAGTCCCACCGTGCAGATGGGGTTCTCGGACGCGGGCGCGCACCTGCGCAACATGGCGTTCTACAACTCGGGCCTGCGCCTGCTGCGCCACGTGCGCGACGCCGAGAAGCAGGGCAGGCCGTTCATCTCGATGGAGCACGCTGTGCACCGGCTCACCGGTGAACTCGGCGCATGGTACGAGATCGACGCCGGCACGCTGCGTGAAGGCGACCGCGCCGACATCGTCATCATCAATCCGGACAAGCTCGACGAGTCACTCGAGTCCTACGCCGAGCATCCGGTCGAGTCCTACGGCGGGCTGTCGCGGATGGTGAACCGCAACGACGAGACGGTCACGGCGGTCCTGGTGTCCGGGAAACTCGCGTTCGGCGCGGGTGAGGCCTCGCCGGAGCTGGGCGAGCAGCGTTTCGGTGAGTTCCTCCGGGCCGGCAGCTCGGCACGAAAGCTGGCCTATACGGGCTAGCCACGCCTATTGACCTGGGACGCAGCAATTCTCATGCGACCGATGCGCCCAGGATGAGGTTGACGGCCTCGTCGAGCTGTCCGGAGATCTCGGCGAAGCTGACGAACCGGGCGGTCATCAGCGCGCCGGAAAAGGTCATCTGCAGCGTGGATTTCACGGATCGGGGCCACCCCGGGCCGAGCGCGGCCCCGATCCGTTTGGACACTTCTTCGCCGATCTGTTCCCGAAGCGGTGCGACCGCGGGATCGTCGGCCATCAGGGCGGCGCCGCAGGCGGCGGTCAACTCCGGCTCATCGGCGACGACGACCGCCATGTCCCGCAGCGTGGCGCTGACCCGGGTCTTGGTCGTGTCGTTGACGTCGGTATGTAGCGGCAGGTCGCGCAGGAAGCGCAGGTACACCGCCGCGACCAGCGCGCTTTTCGAGGGAAAGTAGGTGTAGGCGCTGGCCGGTGAAACCCCGGCGCGGGTCGCCACCGCGCGCATCGTCAGGTTCGCGTACGAGGATTCCCGCAGCTCCGTCAGCCCGGCATCGAGGACCTTTCGGATCGTCTGCCCGGGCCGGCGATCCGACCGGCGGGCCGCGCCGGCGCCCGCCGCTTTCCCGGCGACGACTGGGAACGACGCATCTCTAGACACCCGTCCAGTGTAGAAACGGGATTTGTCCCCAACAACAGCATCCGTCGCGGTCGGCTCACCTGCTATGCGGACGCGGGCGCCGTTTTACAGACAACTGTCTAAAACGGGACTGGCTGTCATCGGCGCACGTCGTTCTAGAGTGGCGCCTATGGGCGAAGCGGACCGGCATCGCTGGGACGAACGGTACGCGGCGAAGGGGCCGCCACCGTTGAGTTCGGTTGCGCTGCCCGCCGTTTTCGCGGGACATGCGGATCTGTTTCCCACCGCCGGCAGGGCCCTCGACCTCGCCTGCGGACAGGGGACCGGCTCGGTCTGGCTCGCCTCACGCGGCATGCGGGTGGTGGGGCTGGACGTTTCCACGGTGGCCATCAGCCAGGCGCGGGAACTGGCCCAGCGTGCCGCGGTGGGCAACCGCTGCCGCTTCGACGTGGTCGATTTCGACGGCGGTCTGCCGACCGGGACGCCGGTCGACGTCATCCTGTGCTGCAAGTTCCGCGACCCCCGCCTCGACCGGGCGATCGTCGAACGACTCTCGCCGGGCGGGCTGCTGGCGATCGCCGCACTGAGCGAGGTCGGGGCGAAGCCGGGCCCCTTCCGCGCAGCGGCCGGCGAGCTGCCCGCAGCCTTCGCCAGCCTGGACCTGATCGGTGCCGGCGAAGGCGACGGTCAGGCGTGGCTGCTGGCCCGGCGCTGAACCGTGGGCTAGCCGGCGTTTCCTTGCGCACGGGTGGAGCGGCGACGATCCGGCCGTCGCTTAGGCGCGCCGGTGCGGTGAGACGTCGCAGTTTCGGTGTGTGTGGGATTGGTCCGCGGCGACCTGCTGCTGCTGCGGCGACGCCGCTGCGCGCCGGAGTTGGCCCGATGCTGCGCAGGCGCGTGCGAGGGCGCCCGGGCGGGTGCGGGGGCCTGGTAGGGCGCCATTTCACCCACCAGCGCTTGCACCGCCTCAGATGCCGCGGTCACCTGCTGGGGAGCGACCTTGATACCGGCCTTGCGCATCAATGCCTGGGTGTCACGTCGCTGCTCGGGCAGGACGACGGTGACGACGTCGCCGGCGCTACCCGCCCGCGCCGTGCGCCCGGAGCGGTGCAGGTAGGACTTGTGCTCGGCGGGCGGGTCGATGTGCACGACGAGCGCGACCTCGTCGACGTGCACGCCGCGCGCGGCGATGTCGGTTGCCACCAGTACCCGGGCGCCGCCCGAGGCGAACATCGCAAGGTTGCGCTCGCGGGCGGGCTGAGACAGATTCCCGTGCAAGTCGACTGACGGAACTCCCGATTCGGTGAGCTGTTTGGCGAGTTTGCGCGCTTGATGCTTGGTGCGCATGAACAGAATTCGGCGCCCGGTGCCGGACGCCAGCCGGTGCACGACTTCCTTCTTGGCATCCGCATTGGCCACGTGGAACACGTGATGCGTCATTTCGGACACCGGCGAGTCGGCCCCATCGACGGAGTGCAGCACCTCGTCGCGGAGAAATCGGTTGACGAGCTTGTCGACGCCGTTGTCCAGGGTCGCCGAGAACATCAGCCGCTGGCCGCCATTCGGAGTGGCGGCCAGGATCCGGGTGACACCGGGCAGGAAGCCGAGATCGGCCATGTGATCGGCTTCGTCGATCACGGTGATCTCGATCGCCTCGAGGCTGATCAAACGCTGTTTCATCAGGTCCTCGAGCCGACCGGGGCAAGCCACCACGATGTCGACGCCGGACTTGAGGGCAGCTACCTGACGGTGCTGTGAAACGCCGCCGAAGATCGTGGTGACGCGCAGACCGCAGGGGGCTGCCAACGGCTCGAGCGTCGCGGTGATCTGGCTCGCCAGCTCACGGGTGGGCGCGAGCACCAAACCCGATGGCCGCGAGCGGCGGCCGCTGCGTTCGGAGAGTCGGCTGACCAGCGGAATCGAGAAGGCAAGGGTCTTCCCACTGCCCGTCTTCCCGCGGCCGAGTACGTCGCGGCCGGCCAGCGTATCAGGCAGGGTCGCAACCTGAATGGGGAATGGGTCGGTAATGCCGCGCTTCGTGAGCGCATCGACGATTGGTCTGCGCACGCCGAGGTCGGCAAAGGTTTTGTCGGTAGTCACTTTTCGGTGCCTTTCAGGCATCGGTCATGCCGGACCGGCAACGTGGTTGTCGCGCGCGGTTTTCGGCACAAGTTGGCGAGATTGCCGGAGGGCAAAATCGATCGCCGCGAGACAAGCTAGTGCGGGTGCACGGATCATCTGAACGTGGTGGTTGAGCCCGAAATTCGGGGCAGCACCAGTGGGATGAAGAAGCGTTCCACGACGTAGTTGACATCAGGCTTTGAAGCCAACGTTGCTGTGAAGCATAGCGCACCCCATGCACAACGACGAGAAAGCGCCCGGGCACTCCGGTGTGATGTGCGCCGCAGTGGAGCTCGCTCAGGATTCCAGCCTGGCCCGCACGGCGGCCAGCCTTTCCTCGAGTTCGGATTCATCGATGACACCGCGTGCCACGAGCGTGTGGGCCAACGCAACCAGTCGGTTCTCGGGATAGGGCAGGTCTGAGTAGACAGTCGCTGACAGGGCGTCCTCATCGTCGCGCCGGTCGGCAAAACCGAGAACCTTTGCACCGCACTGACTTTGGTCAATCGCATCGCAAATCCCGTCGAGGCTCGTCTGCCAGGGCGGCACCGGGTTGTCGACCCCGTGTTTTGCCGCCATGCGGCTCCAGACCTGGTTGCGTTGAACGATTTTCGCCAGCGGTGCCACAGTGGAGTCCCCGATGGGGTGCGGGGGGTGCGCGGTGCTCATCGGTGTCTCACTGCTCTACGGGGTGGACGGCCGGACGCGTCTGGGTGATGACGTTGGTCGTCACCCCCGGCTTGGGCAGCGCAACGCCGATCAGGCAATCGCGCGTGATGATTTCGACGAGTTGGTCCTCGGTCCAACCCTGTGTTCCTTCGGGACGGATGGGCATCACCATGAACCGATGCTTCTGGTTGGAATCTTCCACGCGGATCTCGACGTCTTCCGGAAGGATCAGTCCGAATTCCGCGAGCACCTGGCGCGGCCAGCGCACGATGCGACGGCGATAGTTGGGTGTGCGGTACCACTCCGGCGAATTGCCCAGGATCGGGCGCGGGTAGCACGAGCACAGGGTGCAGACGATCACATGATGCAGCGTCGGGGTGTCCTCCAGCACGTGCAGGGCGGTGAAGTCGCTCGGCGTTCCGAATCCGGTCGGTTCCAGCCAGTCGACGCCGACCGCCTTGCTGGCGGCGAGCGCATCCGAGCGCACCAACTCCTTGAAGTCGGGGTCGAGCCAGGCCCTGGCCACCAGGCGCGCCGCCGGGGTGGGGCCGATCTGTTCGGCGAATTCGGTGAAGCGGCGATGATCCTCGGCCGTGAAAATGCCCTTCTCGATGCACAATTCGCGAAGGGCGATCTCGAGGACTTCGAAGTCGGTGATCTCGTCCACCATGGGCGCGGCGGTGCGCTCGTGATCGTGTTCGTGGGCGGTCATGCTGAAGTCCTTTCCGACGCTATTCGGCCGAATCGAGCCACCGCTCGGGGATCTCGGTCTGCAACGTGTCGTTGCCCGGCCCGGTGTAGCCATGCCACAACTCGGACAGGTTGAACCGAACGATGTAGAACCATTCGGGTTGTTGGTCTGGCCCGTCCCAGGTTTCGTCCTCGGCGGCGGGGCTTTCGTAGGACACGACCGCGATCTCGCCCGTCGCGCCGCGCACGTACTCCTGAGTGCGGGTGTAGAGCAGCACGGGCAGATCTCGCACCACGACCTTGTCGCCGACGTTGAACTTGGGCTTGCCGGCCTGTCCGGCGAACACCTGTGGGTCGCCTTTGCCGGCGGCGTGGCGGTGGTGCCGGTTGCGGGTGACGGCGGCGGGGTCGCCTTCGGACTTCGGCTTGGCCTCCAAGGGTTTTCCGCTCAGGCCTCCCGCGTAGCGGGTCTTGACCTCGGCCATGCGCTCGGCCAATTCGCTGAGACCGATGTGGTGCTTTTCGGCGAGGACGCGTGCGACCGCCAGCAGCCAACGCCCGTAGTACGGGAGGCCGAGATAGATGGTTCGGCCCAGGTCGACGTTGCCCATCCGGCGGCGTTCCTCGGACAGCCAGATGCCACGCCAGCCGAGCACCTCGCACATCACATAGGTGTTGTGCTCCCAGATCTCGTACTGCTTGTTCTCGAATTCGATGGGAGCGTCCGGTTCGCCGCCGACGTCGTGGGGAGTCTTGACGTACGCGCTGAAGCGTTCGTGGTCAATGAGATCCGGCGTCGGAGCATCGGGGAGTTCGGGATAGGAGGACTGCAGCCGGGCTATCAGGTCGAGCTGTGCCGCTCGGTCCGACGGAGTCGTCATCCCAGCTCCATTCGTCACGGACTAGTCCAGCGCCTCCATACACTTCACTCCTCCCGCGAACATTGCGCAACCGCAAAGTGAATTCACCGGTATTGCGGTCTCCGGTAAGGTCACCAGGATGGAGCGGCGCGTCCTGGAAGCGGTCATTTACGAACGCGAACCGCCGATTGCGCGGATCATTCTGAACCGCGTGGACAAGGCCAACACGAAGGACGCGGTCCTGGTCGGCGAGGTCGACAGCTGCCTGCACGAGGCCGATCGCGACAAGGACATCAAGGTCGTCATTCTCAAGGCGAATGGCAAGGGATTCTGCGGCGGCCATGTGGCGCGCTGGGGCCCGGACGAAAACCCTTATCCGGATTTCGGGGACACCTTCGAGGACCTGTACAAGGGCACCGCCGATCTCTTTTTGTGGCCGACGCTGTACCTGTGGGAGTTCCCCAAGCCGACCATCTCGCAAATTCATGGTTATTGCATGGGCGGCGGTATCTATCTCGGCTTGCTGACCGACTTCTGCGTCGCCTCCGACGACGCGTATTTCCAGATGCCACTTGCCCAAAGCCTAGGCGAGCCCGGCGGGCACACGATGATCGAGCCGTGGCTGTTGATGAATTGGCACCGCACCATGGACTGGCTGCTGCTGGCGCCGACCCTGTCCGCGCAGCAGGCCCTCGAATGGGGCCTGCTCAACAAGGTGGTGCCGCGCGACGAGCTCGAGGACACCGTGGAGGAGATGGCGCGCAAGATCGCCCAAATCCCGTTGACCACACTGATGGCGGTCAAGAACAACGTGAAGCGCGCTTGGGAATTGATGGGCATGCGGGTGCATCTGCAGGTCAGTCATATCTTGACGAACATGGTCGGTGCCGCGTCCGACGTGCAGGCGCGCCGGGCGGAGCTGATGCAGTCGGGTATGAAGCCGCGTGAATTCGTCGACAAACCCGACTCTCCGCCAACGTGACAATGCCCGCCTAGCGGGTCATCTCGCCGGCGAGCTTTCGTCCCGCCGCGTGGCGGGCGGCGACGTAACCGAACACCATCGAGCTGGCGATGCTCGCACCGGCGCCGGGATACGTCCGCCCCATCACCGTCGCGGTGGTGTTGCCCGTCGCGTACAAGCCCTCGATCACCCGGTCGTGCTCGTCGAGAACCTGGGCGTGCTCGTTGGTGATCACACCGCCGCACGTCCCGACGTCGGCGGGGAGCACCCTCGTCGCGTAGTACGGGGCGGTGTCCAGCGGACCGATGGCGGCGTTGGGCCGATACCCGGGGTCGCCGAGACAGTCGTTGTAGGCCGACTGGCCGCGGCCGAAGTCGGGATCCAGCCCCCTGGCCGCGAAATGGTTGAATCGCTGGACTGTGGTCGCCAATTCGTCGGCGGGAAGGTCGATCTCGCGGGCCAGCTCGGAAATCGTCGCGGCGCGCTTGACCGCGCCGGACTCGATCAGCTCGGGGGGCAGCGGCTGATTCCGCTTCAGGGGATTCGCGCTGGTGACGTATCGGCGCACGTATCCTTCGTCGAAGATCATCCAGCACGGCACGGCCTTGTTCGCATACATCGCCTTGCCGACCTCGACGTAGGAGTTGGACTCGTTGCAGAACCGCCTGCCGGCCGAGTCGACGTAGATGGCGCCGGGGCGCTGACGTCCGGACCCCAGCGACGCGGCCACGGCACCGCCGTTGGCGATGAAAACCGAAGGCAGCCACCATGCCTCGTCCAACAGGTCGGTCTTGGCGCCCAGCCGCATCGCCGCCTCGAGCACCTCGCCGGTGTCGCCGGCATTGGCGATCGACCACTTCCCTTCGTTGGGCTGGTCACCGCTGTACCGGCGGCGCATCTCCTTGTTGTGGCCGAAACCGCCGGCGGCCAACAGGACTCCCTTGCGGGCCTCGACGTTGACCGGCCGCCCGTCGCGGACGACGCGCACGCCGACCACCCGACCGTCGTCGACGACCAGGTCGGCCATCGCGGCATCGGTCCATAACGGAGGATTCCCGTCGCTGAGCTCGATCAGCGCCTTGAGCATCTGGGCGATCAGCGACGCGCCGTTGGTGAGGAGCCGGCGTCGCCGGGCCCGCGCCAGCGCGGTGCGCAGGAAAACCCGCGATGCGACGGCGAAGGCGCGCGGCGCGCGGTTGAAATACTGGACGGACCGTAATTCGTTGGTCAGCACCACATATCCGTAGTTCTTGGCCAGCGGCGGCTGCACCTTGTCGCGCCACGTGCCGAGCCTGGCGGCATCGAACGGGATGCCCTCGACGGCACGGCCGGACGCGTTGCCGCCCTTGTGGTTCGGGTAGTAGTCGCTCCAGCCCGCACACCGGATCAGTTGGACACCTTTGCGGGTGAGGAAGTTGATCATTTCAAAGCCGGCGGTGAGGAACATCTCGCGTCGCTCGGGGGAGGAGGGCGCGCCGACGTCGCCGACCACGTCGGCCAGATATGCCAGGCCGTCCTCGTGCGAGTCCGCGATGCCGTCGGCCCGCATCAACGGGTTGTTCGGCAGCCAGACGATGCCGCCCGACAGCCCCGTCGAGCCGCCGACCAGCGGCTGCTTTTCGATGATCAGCGGTTCCAGGCCGCAGTCCAGCGCGGCCAGGGCGGCGACCATGCCACCCCCGCCGCTGCCCGCGATGACCAGGTCCGCACAGTGGTCCCACCGAGTCGTCATGGCGCCTCCGAGCCGAAGCCGAGATCGGCGATCGGTACATCGATGGTGGTGTTCGTCTTCTGGATGGCGGGCAGCAGGGTGGCGTACGGCAGGCCGGCCAGGAAACCGTCCACGACCCGTTCGAAATTCGAGATCAGGCCCTCGATCTGGTCGGACAGGCGCATGAATTCAAAGCCCTTGGAATGCAACCCCTTCTGCTGTCTGGGCAGGTTGGAGAAATCCTGGGCGGGAATGGGTGGCCAGCGCGGATCGTCGGGCGCCATCGGTTCGGGGGGCGTGGGTTTGCCGGCCGACGCGTCGGCCGGGAACCGGGTGAGAGACCAGATCTCGAACAGCGTCTCCTCGGGTCCCAGCGGACGGATGCGATACGAGGATGCGCTGCTGTAGGTCGGCAGGATGAAGTGGTGTGGGAAGGCGAATCCGATCGCGTCGGTGATCCCGCGGCGGACCAGATCGTTGAGATCGGGCATGCCGCTACCTCGGGCGCGGTGCCAGTTGACGACGGCCTCGTTGAGCGCACTGCGCCACGCCGCCATCGCCGCGGCCGGGTCGGGCGGCAGCTCGATGTTCTGCAGGCCCTCGGCGATGCGGATGTCGTTTTCGTGCGTCATGCCGCCCATGCCGTCGCCGAGCGTGCGCATGAAATACAGGCTGCTCGCGACGACGGGATGCACGGTCGAGGAGGGCTCGCCGGTCTGCGCGGACGGCAGCAGCTGCGGGTGGGTCTGCGGAACGTGGTAGCCCTCCATGAACGCCGCGGTCGCCAGTTTCCAGTTCACCGGCAGCCGGCACGATTGCCACCACTCCACGCGCAGCGAGTCCACCTGCCATGCGTCGTAAATCGTCGCGAACGGCTCCATCCAGTCACGCAACGCCGGCGCCTCGTTGTCGAGGTTGATCCACGCGCAACCGCCCCAGAGCTCGCAGCGTACGGACACCAGCCGCAGGTCGTCGTCGGCCATGTTCTCTTCCGTGAACGCCTCGGGCCGCAGGACGAACGTGTTGCGGCCGTCGATGCCCCAGCACCAGCCGTGAAACGGGCACACGAAGGTGCGCCGATTCCCGTTGCCCTCCACCAGCTTCACGCCGCGGTGGCGACAGGCGTTGTGGTAGGCGCGCACGGTGTCGCCGTCCACCCGGACCACGATGATCGACTCGTCGAGGATTTCGTATTCGACGAAGTCGCCGGGCTTGGGAATCTCCTCGAGCCGGCACGCCATCTGCCATACCCGCGGCCAGAACATCTCCGCTTCCAGCGCGTAGAAATCCGGGTCGTAGTAGCGCTGCTTGGGGATTCGATCGGCGGTCTGGACCGCCCACGGCACCGGTAGCGGCGTCCAATTCGCCCCCGGCCGGTGCGAGGCCTGTGCGTTGGTGATCTCGTTGCCCATTCCTACAGCCATCTCGTCATCCCTTGTCACATCACAAGATCCGCGATACCCGCCCTTGCCAATAGCGGTCGCGGATGCGTCTCTTGTACAGCTTTCCGTTCGGGTCGCGCGGCAACTCCCGGTCGAATTCGACGGTGCGCGGGCACTTGTACCCGGCCAGGTGAACCCGGCAGTATTCGATGAGTTCTGCCTCGAGCTCGGGCCCGGGTACCACGCCGTCGGCCGGCTGCACGACGGCCTTGACCTCTTCGCCGAATTCGTCGTTGGGGACTCCGAATACCGCCGCGTCGACCAGTTTCGGGTGCATGACAAGCAGATTCTCCGCCTCTTGCGGGTATATGTTGACCCCGCCGGAGACGATCATGAAGGTGGACCGGTCGGTGAGATAGAGGAACCCGTCTGAGTCGACATAGCCCATGTCGCCGAGCGATCGCCACCCGCGGTCGTTGTACACCGATGCGGTCTTGGCGGGGTCCTTGAAGTATTCGAAGTCGGGTCCGCCTTCGAAATAGAGCTCGCCGGATTCGCCGACGGGCAGTTCCTGCCCGTCCTCGCCGACCACGTGCACCGGGGCCATCGGAATCCCCACCGAACCGGGATGCGCGAGCCAATCCTGCGGCCCTATCGTGGTCCCCGCGAATCCCTCGGTGCCACCGTAGTATTCGTGAATGATGGGTCCGAACCACTCCATCATCCGGTGTTTGACATCGACCGGACACGGCGCCGCCGCGTGAATGACGCACCGCAGGCTCGACACGTCATAGCGTTCGCGGACCGCCGGAGGCAACTTCAGCATGCGCACGAACATCGTGGGCACGAACTGCGCGTGGGTCACCCGATGGGTGTCGATCAGACGCAACACCGTTTCGGCATCGAACTTGCGCATGATGATCGACGCGGCGCCCACCCGGTTGGCCGCCATGGTGTAGTTCACCCCGGCCGCGTGATACAGCGGCGCGGGGGACAGGTACACACTCGACGGGCTCATCCCGTACTTGTGGATGAGTGCCATCTCGAGCACCGACTGCGCCCAGGATCCATTGCCGTCGAAGGGAAGTGGTCGTCGCACCGCCTTGGGCCGTCCGGTGGTGCCGGACGAATAGAGCATCTCCGACCCGTCCGATGCCGGTGGGGCGTCGCCGGGCGCCGCCAGCGCGTCCTCGTAGCATCGCCAGCCCGGCAGGGGTCCGCCGACCGCGATGTGGGCGATCACCGCGACATTGGCCGCGCGGATGTGCGCGGCCAGTTCGGGCATCGAAGCATCGATGAAGACCGCCTTGGCGTCCGAATCATCGATGACGTAGCCGACCTCGTCGGGCAGGAAATGGGTGTTGACCGCGGTGTAGTAGAGGCCCGAAAGTTGAGCGCCCCAGGTGATTTCGAGGAACTCCGGCCGGTTCGGCAGGACCAGGGCCACACCGTCGCCGCGGCGCAGCCCTGCCTCGTGCAGCGCTGCGGCCACCCGCTGACTGCGGGCATACAGTTCGCCGAACGAGATCGCGTCGCCGTCAATCACCAGTGCCGGTGACCGTGCGGCTGCGATCGCGTGATCGGCGATGTTCACCGGTGGACCTATGTTGTTGCGGCGCCGTCGGTCTGGGCGGCGGCCGCGGCCTGGCGGCGGGCGTGCTCGGAGGGCAACACCTTGTCCTTGAACACGGTCTGAATCAGCTGCTGAACGTCCTTGCTGATCGAGGCGAGCGCGACGAGGTCGTTGGAACTCTGCCAGTGCACCCGCATGCCCATCAGCTCCCAGGCGCGTTTGAGGTTGGCCTTGGTGAGCATCAGGGTCGTCAACGGTGCCTGGGCGATATGGCGGGCGATCGCGTCGACACGGTCGTCGAGCTGGTCTCGCGGGACGACCTCGTTGACCAGGCCGACGTCGAGAGCCTTCTTGGCGTCGATCACCTCCGCGGTGAACAGGTAGTAGGCGGCGCGGCGCCAGTTCATGAACACCCAAGGCTCGATGGAACACTCACCGGATGGCATGCCGAACCCCTGCAGCGGTGGGTAGGAGAAGTAGGCGTCCTCGGACGCGATGACGATGTCGGTGGTCAGGCCCATGTGCGTACCACCGCCCACGCAGTAGCCGTGCACCTGCGCGATGGTGGGCTTGGAGAACTCCCACAGGTTCAGGGTCGGCTTGACGAACAGGTCCGACTGCGCCTTCCACGGGTGGCCCGTCACCATGGCGTTCTCCACGAACGACGGATAGTCGACGGCATTGTTGCCGATCGCGTGTCCGGAACAGAAGCCCTTGCCGTTGGCCTTGAGTACCAGCACCTTGATGTCGTAGTCGCGGTCGGCGTCCAGCAACGCGGCGTCGACCTCTTCGGCCAGCTTCTGGTCCTGCGCGTTGGCCTTTTCGGGCCAGTTCAGCGTGATGCGGGCGATCGGCCCCTCCTTTTCGTAGATGATTCTCTCGCGGGTCTCGTTGAGATCCATCGGGCTTACCCTTCCTCGTTAGGACGTGATGACGCCGATTTCGGCGCCGATGTCATAGGTGGTCCCGACCTGGCCCGTCCATCGCACGGTGCCGGACGCCCCCGCCTCGATCTCCTGTTCCACTTTTTCGGTGGCGATCACGTAGATCGGCGTGCCCGCCTCGACGTGCTCACCCGCCCCGACCAGCAGGCCGGTGAGTTCGGCCTCGGCGACCGCCACGGAGACCCGCGGGATGCGAATGATGAAGTCAGCCATGCACCTTCGCCCTTTCCAGGGTGCGCTGGACCGCTGCCACGATGCGCGCCGGCGACGGATACACCTGCGCCTCGAGTCCCGCGGCGGCCGGGTTCGGCACGAACCGCGCGGCGACTCTCTCGATCGGCGCGGCGAGTTCGCCGAACAGCTCGGTTGACAGCGTCGCGGCGATTTCGGCTCCCGGACCGCCGAATTGGACCGCGTCGTGCACGATGACGGCCCGACGAGTGCGCCGGACGGATTCGACGATGGCCTCGACATCGAGAGGCACCAGGGTGCGCAGGTCGACGACCTCGGCGCTGACGCCCTGCTCGGCCAGGGTGGCCGCGGCGGCGAGCGCGTCGTGCACGCAACGTCCATAGCCGATCAGGCTCACGTCGGTGCCGGGCCGCTTGATCTCGGCCTGGCCCAGCGGAATCGAGAAGCCGGGTTCGACGGGGACGGGGCCCTTCTTGCTCTGCAACCGGATGGTCTCGATGAAAAGGCAGGGATCGGGGTCGAAGATCGCCGACGTCAGCAGTCCCTTGCCGTCGCGCGGGGTGGACGGCACGATCACCTTCATCCCGGGGATGTGCATGAACCACGCCTCCAGGCTCTGCGAATGCGTCGCGCCGGTGGCCAGGCCGGCATACACCTGGGTGCGAACGGTGATCGGCGCCGACGTGCGTCCGGCCGTCATGAACCGCAGTTTGGCGGCGTTGTTGATCAGCTGGTCGGCGGCGATGCCGATGAAATCCATGATCATGATCTCGGCAACCGGCAGCAGTCCGTCGATGGCGGCGCCGATGGCCGCGCCGAGGATGGCGGCCTCCGAAATCGGGGTGTCCAGGACGCGTTCGTGGCCGTACTTGGTCGACAGCCCCGCGGTCGGCCCGGATGCGCCGGGATCGGCGATGTCCTCACCGAGCAGAAACACCCGATCGTCGGCCGCGAGCGCCTGATCCAGCGCCAGGTTCAGCGCCTCGCGCATCGTCATCTCTTTGTCGTCCATCGCCGAATCCTCAGACCGGGAACCCGATCGGGGTCGCATACACGTCCCGGTCGAGTTCGTCCGCCGTGGGTGAATCGGCGCTCATCACCGCCTGCAGCGCGGACTCCACTGTCGCCAGCGCCTCGTCGTCGATCCGCGCGAGTTCGTCTTCGTCGCACACGCCGGCGTCCGCGAGGTGCCGGCGGAAGCGCGGCACGGGGTCGGCGGCCATCGCCGCCTCGAGTTGTTCGGCGGGGATGTAGGACATCCGGTCGCCGAAATAGTGGCCGCGGAAGCGGAAGGTCACGCATTCGATGAGAGTGGGGCCGGCCCCGGCGCGGGCCCGCCGCAACGCCGCCTCGAGCGCAGCTGTCACCGCCAGCGGGTCGTTGCCGTCCACGCGCACACCCCGCATCCCGTATCCGGCGGCCCGATCGGCCACCCGCTCGAGCTTCATGGTGTCTCCGGTCGGTGTCATCTCGGCGTACAGGTTGTTCTGGCAGACGAATACCATCGGCAGATCCCAGAGCGCGGCCATGTTGGCCGCCTCGTGGAAGGAACCGGTGTTGGTGGCACCGTCACCGAAGCTCACCACGGTGACCCGATCGAGCCCCTTGCGCTTGGCGGCCATTGCCAGCCCCACCGCCACCGGCGGCCCGGCCCCGACGATGCCTGTCGAAAGCATCACGCCGACCTCGGGTTTGGCGATGTGCATGGTGCCGCCCTTGCCCCGGCTCGCACCGACGGTGCGGCCCATCATTTCGCCGTAGATCTCCTCGAGCGGCACCCCCTTGCCGATGAGGTCGTGCAGCCCGCGGTAGGTGGTCACCAGCTGATCGTCGGGCCGCAGCGCGACACCCATCGCGGCGGCGATCGCCTCCTGGCCGCGCGACGGCCAATACACGCACATGAACTCCCCGGTGCCGATCCCCCTGGACAGCCGGTCGTCGGCCGCCTTCATCAGCACCATGAGCGCGTAGAGGCGCCGTTGGTAGGAGCGATCGTCGGTCATCGTGCAGTCCCGTTGCGGTGCAGTCTGTTTGGTGTCATCGCGGTCATGCTCCCGACCATGGCTTGACCTTGAGGAAACCGCCGCCGTCCACGCGGAGTTGCTGGCCGGTGATATAGCGGGCGGCGTCGGAGGCGAGGAACAGCACCGCCTCGCTGATGTCCTCGGGCTCGACGTAGGGGATCGGCATCGCCTGGACGACCGGGAAGATGGGTTCGGCGTCCTCGCGGGTCGGTTCCTTCAGGTCGGGTCGGAAGGCGCGGTACATCGGCGGGCTGTGCAACATGTCGGTGTTGACATTCGTCGGGTGCACCGCGTTCATCCGGATGGAGAACGGGGCGAGCGCCAGGGCGAAGTCGTTGACATAATGCGCGGCAGCCAATTTCGCGAAGGCATAGCCGGCCCCGCCGGGGCCGCCGTCGATGCCGGTGGTGTTCATCGACGACATGAAGGCCGCGTTGGAACCGATGACGACGATCGATGCGCCGGACTGCAGGTGTTTGAGGCTGGCGTGGACGAGGTTGAGCACGCCCACCAGATCCACGTCCACCGCGTCGGCGAAAGCCTTCGGTGGCAGACCCGCAGTCAGAGGGCAGATGCCGGCGTTGGCCACCACGACGTCGAGGTGCCCGAATTCGGCGACGCCCTCGTCGATGGCCGCGGACAGGGCGACTCGGTCGCGGACGTCGGCGATCGCGGTATGGACGCGCTGGCCCTCCTTCTCCACCAGCCGTGCCGTTTCGTCCAGGTCCTCGGGACGGGCCAGGGGATACTCATTGGTGTCGATGTCCGCGCAGAGGTCCACGGCAATGATGTCGGCACCCTCGGCGGCCAGCATCCGCGCATGAGAACGGCCCTGACCGCGCGCGGCGCCACTGATCACGGCCACCTTGCCCGTCACTCTGCCCATCGCCCGTCCTTCGTCCGTGTGTCTATATCACGACCCGCATTGGGGCACAACGCCATTCGTTGTCCCGACTGATATCGCGGCGGGACTGAATCGACTTCTCGCCCGTCCGCGCCGTATTGCGGCACGCGGTCATCGCGGTGGGCGTCGGAATGCGACCTCCGGTCGGCTCCATCGCATCTCTTCCACGAAAAACTGCGCTGACCTGCGGGGCTATCACTACGCCCAAGACTAGCTAGAATATCTAAAATAGCAAGGAATGGTCGCGACGAGGGGGTTGGCGATGTCCGACGTGCACGGCGGAGTCCTTCGAGGTGTACGGGTTGTCGAACTGGCGTCGTGGACCTACGTGCCCTCCGCCGGTGCCGCCCTGTCGGACTGGGGTGCCGACGTCATCAAGGTGGAAGGAGTCGCGGCGGGCGATCCGGGCCGCGCGCTGGTCGTCGGCGGGTTCACCCGGCAGGCGGCCCGCCCGGATGCCGATTTCATCCTCGAGCTGGGCAACCGCGGCAAGCGGAGCATCGCCGTCGACATCAAGTCGGAAACGGGTCGTGAGCTGTTCGGCCGGCTGCTGGCCAGTGCCGATGTGTTCTTGACCAACTGGCTGCCCGGCGCACTCGAGCGGGCCCGGCTGACCGTCGACGACATCCGCGCGTTCAACCCGAAGATCATCATCGCGCGCGGCACCGGGCTGGGGGTCCGAGGTCCCGATCGCGATCGCGGCGGATTCGATGCGGCGACGTATCTGGCACGCGGTGGGGTCGCCTACACGCTCACCCCGTTCGGCAGCGAGACGCCCGCGGTCCAGGGGCCCGGCTTCGGTGACCTGCAGGGCGGGGCGACGCTGGCCGGCGGGGTGTGCGCCGCGCTGTTTCACCGGGAACGCACCGGCGAACCGACCATCGTCGACTCTTCGCTGCTGGCGCAGGCGATGTGGTCGATAGCGCCCTCGATTTCGGCCGCCGACTTCTTCGATATCGATGGGATCCCGGGCGCGCCCCCGGGGCTGGCCATCAACCCGCTCGTCAACCGGTACAAGACCAAAGACGGCAGGTGGATCCAGCTGGTGTTCTTACAGCCCGACAAATTCTGGGTGGGCTTCTGCGCGCGCATGGGCCTGCCGGAACTGGCCGACGACGAGCGATTCGTCCCGTCCAGCAATTTGATCGCCAATGCGGCAGCGGCCACCGAGCTGCTGGCGAACACCTTTGCCCGTCACGACCTCGCGCACTGGCAGGCGGTGCTCGAAGACGAGCCGGGCGTGTGGGGTGCGCTCGCGACACCACGGGAAACCCTCAACGACCCGCAAGTCGAACCCAATGGATATGTGGTCACCAATGTCGACGATCACGGTGAGAAGTACCGAATCGTCGCCGCGCCAGTCCAATTCAATGAGACGCCGCCGTCTCCCGCGCGCGCCCCGGAGCACGGTCAACACACCGAAGAGATCCTGCTGGAACTGGACGTCGACTGGGACGACATCGCCAAGGCGAAGGAAGCCAAGGCGATTCTGTAGCGAGCCCGGCGGACGCGGTCAGCAACTAATCGCGCTGTTTCACAGCCTGTTTCGCTACCACGTGTCGCGAATTTTGTTGATGAGCGGCCGATTCCGAAACGGTCACAGCCGCATATCAATGTCACTGATGGACTGGCACAACGCGACAGATCCGCAAATCATTGCACAGGGCGCCTTTTGGGGATTGCGGCCGCGACGAAGCGCACGAATTCCTGCCGCTACGCGAGTAGTGGTTCCGCGAGGGCGCAGCAGGAGGTATCAACAGCATGACGACGAACTGGGTTCCCGCCCAAACTTCGTGCGGCCCGAACTCCGGTCGCATTCTCGACACCGCGCGGGGCATCCTCATCGGCCTTCGCCGGTGTCCTTCCGACGCCGCTTTGGACGAATTGCACAGCGCGGCAATACGGCACAAGGTGCCGGTGTTCGCCATGGCTTGGGCACTGGTCCACCTCGCGGGTGGCGGCGAGAAGACGCCCAGCTTTGTCGACGCGCAGTCTGCGGCCCGCAGTGAGTGGGGTGCGCTGTTCAAATCCGCCGCTCTGACCTGTTGAGCGGGCGCCAAGACGTTGGGGCGGCCGAGCTTTCGAGGGGTAACCCGGCCGCCTCCAACTCCAACTACATCGACCCGAACCCGCGGTCGGAGGGTTACGCCTTCGGCCTTCGGCTGCAGTGGCCGACGCGGGGGCGGGGTTTACGGCGCTGGCGGATGAGCCGCGCGCCGCTTCGGTCTGGCCCGGAGCCCGACTACGGGATTAACCTGCTTCGCTGAGACCGCCGCCCCAAGCGGTGGCATCCGCGGGCGCATCTTTGTGCCGGTTGGATGGAGACGACGCCGGCCGCAAGGGCGCCCAGGAAATTAACCGCCCAGGCCTGAACTCGCTAGTCGTGGGCCTCGAACGCTCGGGCGCTCCGGTCACCGTTTCCTCGGGTGCGCCGCGACGCCGTCCGTTGCCCATTCTCGTGGAAACTCCTGCGCCCCCAACGTATCCGGCGACGAGGATTACAGCGCACCCGGCCAGTTGCAGGGCCGATGGGCGTTCCCCAAGCATGACTGTCCCGAGCGCCACTGCCCCCACCGGCGTCAGCAGGAGCAGCGCCGAATTCACGGTGCTGGGTAGGCGGGCCGAGCAGAAGGCGACGAGTAGCCAGCCGAGCAATTGACCGGTGACCGCTACCAGTGTCAACCATCCGAGTGCGCGCCAGCCCGGCCACGCGTCAAAGCCGTGCCACCAGGGTCCGACCACGACCGCCACAAATGCGGATGCAACCAGCACGACACCGTAGGTCTGCATGGGGTGGCCGGCTTGGCCGCCGCGCCTCAGTAGAAAGAGGAATCCGGAATAGCAGAGCGCCGCGCCGACCGCGTGAATGGTTCCGCGGGTGGGATCGGTTCCCGTTATCCCGTGCTCGAGTAGTCCGCCCGCGAGCAGCACACCAACGAGCAGCGCGGGTAGTGCCAGCGTGAAGCGGCGGGACATCGGTTCCCGGTCGATTAGCCGACTGAGCAACGGCACCACGGCGACCTGGGTGTTCACTAAAACCGTCGACAGGCCCGCGCCGACCTCTGTTATCGCCTGGGTCCACAGCAGCATGTCACCGGCGAACAAGGCGCCGCCGACGATAGCCGATAGGAGCGCTCGACGCGACAAGCGCTGACCGCGTTGCCATTCCGGGACGGCGAGTGCGGCAACCACCGGCAACGCAATCAGGCAACGTCCAGCTGTCGCGGTCGCAGGTGCCGTCGAGGCCAACTTGAGCAGCACTGCCGATGCCGACACGCAAAGGGCGCCGCAGGCCAATCCGATTCGGTCGGTAAGTTCTCGCGATAAATTCATCATGACTCGGGAAGTACCCGGATTGTCTAATGGGCAATCGAGGGATTACCCATTATGATGGTGGTCATGGCGCGATCAGACGCGGCCAATCTAGAGCTGCGCGGGGGTCATCCCGCGGTCGACTTGGTCAACACGGTGGCGTGGCGGGGTGACCCACGTCGTCGTACGGACTATCTGTCGGACTATCTCGACCTGGTGGCGTGGGCGCATCACGCGCAGGTGTTGTCCCGCCGCGAGGCGAATGTCCTAGCCGAGCGCGCCGCGTCAGAAAGGGAGGCGGCCGCGCAGACATTGCGTCGGACGCGGTACGTCAGGGAGGCACTGCATGGCATCTGGACAGAGCGCGAATCGACTCGCGATGCCGACACAGTGGCTGCCGCTTTCCGGTCCGCGCTGCGCGTCAAGCGTCTTGCCGTCGGTGTGGATGTCGTCGAGTGGCAGGACTCGGCACTGCTGTTGCAGTCGCCGCTACACCGGCTGGCCATCGAAGCTGTGAACCTGCTTACCGCCGTTCCACGCTCGCGCATCAAGCGCTGTGCCGACGATGAATGCGGCTGGCTGTTCCTCGATTCCAGCCGCCGCCAGAACAGGCGGTGGTGCAGCACGGCCGACTGTGGCAATCGGGCGCGGGTGCGAAATTTCTACGAACGCGGCCGCGAGGGTTTGGGCAGTTAGGCCGGCGGAAGCTGACGCGGGCCATCGGGCGGACCCAATTCAGGCGGCCCGTCGCGACTCGTGAGCGCACGCCGACGGTCGACTTCCGCCGACTCCACCGACAAGTGGTCCGCATCGTCTGTGGCCCGCCGCGGCAAGGAAGAGTGGGAATGCCCGCCGGTCACCCGTCGGTGCGCCCGGGTGCCAGGTTCTTGCCGCGACGAGGTGACGAACTCCGTGCGCGCCGAGGGGTTTTCGGTGCTCGCTTGCTGTCCGGACAGCTCGGTGTCCGAGGCCTCGGAACTGACCGTCACCTTGCGGCTGCGCTTGAGCGTGAAGGTGATCTCCTCGGTCTCTTCGAGAACGCCTTCGAACACCTGGCGCGCGCTACGCAACGGCTGGGTGGTGGTATCGATCACCTTGGCAACGAACGGCGGCACCAGCGGGCGAATCCAGCGGGCCGCGGCCTTGGTGGCGTCCGGAAGCGACGGAATCAACGGGGCATTCCGTCCTTCGTGGGCCTCGACCTCGCCGCCCGGCGGCAGGGGAGCGGGCAGATTCTCCGGAACATCGCGCGTACGGGCGTTACCCAGGCCGGCGGCCGGCTCCGGCGCGGGCAGCTGGGTGAGCGCCCGGCTGGCCGCCTCGGCTTCGGCGGCGATCGGCAGATACACGTCGTCGTCGCCCGGCTCGAAGGCCCGCTGCGACGGAGCGTGCGCCGGAGCGTCCAGGGCTTCGGAAACCCGGCGGCGTTGCTGCTCGCGGTCGATCTCGGTCTGCGCCTCGATGGCGAGCCGTGCCTGCGTGAGTTGGTGCTCGGCCCAGAGGATTTCGGCCTCGCGGCGCACCTCGGCCCGCTTGACCGCGATGGCGGTCTCGGCGTCGAGTTCTGCGCGTTCGCGCTCGACGCGCGAGGTGGCCCGGCGATCGTGCGTGGTCTCGCCGCGCCACAGTCCCAGGATCAGGGGCGTCAGGTAGAGCAACACGCACAGCGCGACCGTCAGCACCCGCAGGCTCATTGCCCCGGCCTCGGCGAAGGTGAGGTCATTCATCGCGACCCAGCGCGCCCCCAGGCCCCGGCCGGCGTCCGCCACGACGGCGTCCCGCGTGTCGCGCAACGCCGCCTCCTGTCGCGACATCGTGGCGTCCAGATCCGGTGCGCGGCTGTCCCGGGCCGCCAGCGCGGCGTCCAATTCGTGCTGGGCATCGGCGAGAAGATCGTTGGCCGTGCGTGTTTCGGGCCCGGCACCGGGAACACCGGTGATCCGGGTCTGCGGGCAGCCCGCCGTCGGGTGGTACTCACAGCGGGCGACGACCAGCGCCTTGTCCTGGCGGTCCCGGGCCTGCGCAACGGCGCCGTCTAGCGCGGTGCGGGCATCCCTGGTCTGCTGTAGCGACGCCGATGCCTGCGCCACGGCGGGAACGGATTCGGAGCTGCGCAACGCCCGTTCGTCGAGCCGGTGCTCGATGGAGCTGGACAGCATGACCAGTGCCGCGAGCTCACCGACGACGACGCCCACCGCGCCCGCCACCGCGGCGCGTCCGACCACGCCGGGGCGGCTGCGGTCCGGCCCGGGAATCGTGCCACGGGTGATGGCCCCGACCAGCAGGCCGAAGACGAGGGTGAACGCAACGACGGCCGGCACCGGCCAGCGAGACGACTCGCAGATCGCCAGGGTGGCCACAAGCCAGGCCAGCGCCGCGCCCAACAGTGCGACCGCGCCGGCGACGGCGTGGGTGGACCGTTCGTGACGCTCACCCAGCTCGTGCCGGTGTCCGCCGCCTAGCCAGATGAGTACCCCGGACACCGGGGCCATGCCCGTGCGCTGCTCAGTTACTTCCTGGGGCATGAGACTGAAACACCTCCACGATCAAGCCTTGCAGGCCACCGCCCGACACTTCGAATCGAACCGCCCCGCCTGTGGTGCGCTTCACAAACCCGTCGGATCGACGCAGATCGCCCACCGGGCACCGACCGGGTTGCTGGTTCAACGAGACGGGATCTGACCCGGAATCCTGCGACGCGAGCAGATCAGCGACCGTTCCGGCAGGCGACATGAGACGGTATAAGCCTATGACGAATCACGATTATGTCACCTACGAAGAGTTTGGCCGCAGGTTCTTCGAGGTCGCCGTCACCCCCGAGCGGGTCGCTGCCGCGTTCGCCGACATCGCCGGCAGCGAGTTCGCCATGGAGCCGATAGCGCAGGGGCCGGGCGGGATCGCCAAAGTCAGCGCGAACGTCAAGATTCAGGACCCCCGGGTCACTCGGCGACTCGGCGACAGCATCACCTTCGTCATCCACATTCCGCTCTCGATCGACCTGCTGGTCGACCTGTGGCTCGACAAGCAGCGATTTGTGGTCTCCGGGGACATCCAACTGCGCGCGACCGCGCGCGCGGCCGAACCGCTGTTGCTGATCGTCGACGTCGCCAAGCCGCGGCCCTCGGACATCACCGTCAACGTCTCGTCGAAGTCGATCCGCGGTGAGGTGCTGCGGATCCTGGCCGGCGTCGACGGTGAGATCCGGCGGTTCATCGCGCATTACGTCGCCACCGAGATCGACGCGCCCCAGTCGCAGGCGGCGCAGATCATCGACGTGGCTCACCAGCTGGAGGAGGTCTGGCCCTGAGCGTCCGGCTCAGCGAATACGTGTGACGGTGTCGGGGTACTCAGTCACGGTTGTGTGTTCGTCGCCGGCACGTGGGGCGACGGCGGTTCTGATTCGCCAGGGGAGGAAGACGTTGGCTCGCGTAGATGTCTCGGTGTCGTCGCAGGTAGAACCGGAGGCGGCTTGGAAGCTGGCGTCCGACCTGGATCGATTCGAGGAATGGATGACGATCTTCGCCGGGTGGCGCGGGCCGGTGCCCGACACGATCGAGAAGGGCACCTGCGTCTCGTCGTGCGTCAAGGTCAAGGGCTTCCGCAACGTCATCCACTGGAAGGTCACCCGGTACGACGAGCCGAAAGCGATTGAGCTGCAGGGCCGCGGACGCGGCGGCATTCGCCTCACGGTGGCGATGACCGTCACCGATGACCACCCCGGCTCGACGTTCCACCTCACGGCCGATCTCGGTGGCGGTTTGCTCAGCGGGCCGGTCGGAGGATTGGTCGCCCGGGTGTTGCGCTCGGATGTGCAAAAGTCCGTGAACAACCTCGCGGCTCTGCGGTAGTCGCCCTACCGCGCCGCTACCGGGCCGGGTGCCTGATCACCCACTGCCGCTCCGAGTCGCGAATTCGCCTGCGGTCCATCGCAAGCCAGGACAGGCCGGCACCGAACGCGAGCATCGAGATGATGGCGGCGGCGACGCCGGCGCGGGCCTGACCCAGCGCGAAATTCGTCACGCACACCGCGAACGCCAGCGCGGCCGCCGCGACCACGACGAGCCCGGGTGTTTGCGCGTACCGGTCAGTGGTCCGATCGTGGTCGACAGGGTCGTGCCTCATGGCGTCTCCTCTGCTGTCACATCCGTTTCGGACGATGTGTTTGTGCTACCCGAATGGCCGGTCGGACAAACGACTTGGCGGAGGCGACGCGCGACCGCTAGAGAGTTTGGTGGCGCCCGAAGTACTTGTGGTCTTCGCTGTAGCCGCCGTAACCGCTGCCGATGTCGTGGTAGTCGGCGACGAACTCGATGCCTTTGATCCACTTCACCAGTTTGAAGCCGTGCTGCAATTCGTTGCGCAGCCGCAGCGGTCTGCCGTGCATGTAGGGGAGCTGCTGGTCGTTCATGTTGTAGGCCAGCATCGTCATGTGGTGGTCCATCTGGCCGATGTGGTGGGCGTTGTAGTAGATGCCGCCGGTGGCGCCCAGCCCCATCGAATAGAAGACCGCCCATTTCGCCTCGGGCAGTGGTTTGACGATGTCCATGATCGTTTTCATCTGCACGCCACCCCATTTGGCGACGCCCGACCACGCCTGGATGCAGAAGTGCTGGCTGATCTGCTCGTGGTAGGGCAGCGCCATCAAATCCTCGAGGGAGAATTCCATCGGGTGCTCGACCAGGCCGTAGACGCGCAGCCGCCAGTCCTTGAAGTCGTCGCGCTCCAGCTCCTTGTACTCGACGGTCTCCGGCAGGCGACCGTTGCGCCAGTGGTGCGGCGAGATGTCCTTTTCGGTGAAGGCGCCGGGCTTGGGGTCGAGCTGCTCGAGAATCCGCTGGAAGGGGCCCACCAGCGCGTAGCCGACCCGTTGCACCACGCGGGGATGGCGAATGGTGAAGGGAGTGGCCCAAACCCATGCGACGGCGGTCAGCACCATGGCCGCGGCGAAGATGCCGAAACCGATCCAGCTGTTGTCGTCGCGGGAGGCGAACATGTGGTTGAGGTTTCGCAGCGCGCTGGTCGTCAAAACCATGGTGACGTGCACCAGGATGAAGAACAGGAAGTAGACCAGCACCACGAAGTGCAGCGACCGGGCGTGCTGGATGCTCAGCCGCTTGCTGAGCCAGTGCACCCGCTGGGACAGCGCGGGCGACATGCCCAGGCCGGTGATCAGCGCGGCCGGGGCGGCGATGAAGACGGTGGTGAAGTAGGACAGCAGCTGCAGGCCGTTGTAGGCGACCCAGCCGTTGTCGGTCGGCCAGTCCAGCGACAGGTACTGAATGGCCACCGACGCCGCGTTCGGGAAGACGTCCCAGCTCATCGGCACGATGTGGCGCCACTGACCGGTGGCGAACAACAGCACGTAGAAGACGGCCCCATTGACGAGCCACAACACGTCGATGCCCAGATGCCACCACCGGGCCAGGCCGATGGAGTGCCGGAAGCCGGGCAGCCCCAACTGCGGTGGCAGGGCGACGGTGTCCGCGTTGGCGGTCCACAGCTCGTCGTCCGGAACCGGCGGACCCACCCGCAGCCACTCGTCCTTACCGGGGGTGGCGTTGCGGCTGAAGTAAAGGCGGGGATGGTCGCAGAGAATCTGGATGCCCGTCCTGATGATGAACATCATCATGAAGAGGTTGAAGAAGTGCGTCCAGCCGATCCACGCCGGCAGGCCTGGGGGTACGCCGGCACTGTCCGAACCGGGGTAGCGGTGGATGAACGACTGCACCGACGGCACGTTGTGCAGGCCTTTGCCAACCGCGATCCCCGCGATCAGCACGGCAAACCCGATCGGGATCAGCCACAGCAGGTTGAACCATCGGTCGCGGCCGATGCGCAGCTTCGGGGCGGTGGCCCGCCTGGTGAGATCGAAGCCGCCACCGTAATGCTCCACATCGATGACGTCTTCGGCTGTGTGTATCTCGTTGCGGTAGTCCGGATTAACCGTCAGCGGCGTGCCCACTGCCAGCGTCGATACCGAGCCGCGCTGCGCTGCTCGCTCTGCACCGGTCCCCGCGGAATCAACGGTGTTCGTCACGCGCCCGAAATTACACGAATGGACCTGGATTAATTGGAGTCAATCGGGATCGACGGCCCCCGTCGCGGCGCCCGCACGGGGTGCGACGGGCGATACGCGCGCCGAGTGCGCAAAATCCGGCCGCGACCGGACGGCGTTAGCCGCACCTACCCAAAGAAAGCAATGATTTATTCCGCAGATACGAACCGATGAGTTTTGCTGTGAGTGTGCGCATAATCTGCTGCCAACACGCTACGCAGGGTCGTGTGGCAGCAGCCGGCGCACCGGGCGGGTCTCGATGGCGTGCACCGTCAGTGCCCGACGGCTGATCCGCCAGCCCGCGTCGGTCAACACGTACTCGTCGTCGTAGCGCAGGTGCCAGGCCACGTCCATCAGGTCTGAGTCCCGCTCGTTCCAGTGGTGCGCGACGCACGCGATCCGCCCGCGGGCAGTGCCGGGTTGTGCGGCCGCGTCGTACACCTCACCGATGATCGCGTGTTCGGTGCGGGCAACGGCGGCCACGACCGCGGCGGCGGCGGCGATGGCGTCACGGCCTCGATGCGAATGGATCGGCAGCAGATCGGCCGGCGGCGCCGGCACCACCAGTTCGGCGTCGGCAGTGAAAAGATTGGCAACAGCATTGAATTCGCGGTCATCGACGCGGGCGGCGTACCGGTGCACCAGATCGCTCAGCGCCGCCCGCTGGTCGGCTGACAGCGTCATGACTTCATGGACAGCCGTTGCGCACACGCGGACAACAGGTCTTTGGCCTGCTCGATATCGGTGGTCGGCGGCATGGCCAGCACCAGACGGTCGGCGCCCTGATCGGCGAGGGCGGCCGCGCGCTCGGCGTCGATCTTGGCGACGGCGTGACCCAGCGACACCTCCAGTGACGCCGGATCACGGCCCGCCGCCGCCGCCTCGTCGCGCATGAGCGCGATCAGCGATGCCAGACGCGGCCCGGTAACCCCGAGTGGCTGGAAGCCGTCGCCAAGGCGTCCGGCGCGGCGCGCGGCGGCTCGGCTGTGCCCGCCGATGTGGATCGGGAGGTGTTGTGCCGCAGCGGGTTTCGGATAGCACATGACGTCCTCGAAGTTGAAGAATTCGCCCGCGAAAGACGCCCCGCCGGACCGCTGAGTCCACAACTCCCGCATGACGGCGAGCTGCTCGTCGGCCCGCCGGCCCCGGCTGTCGAAATCCACATCGCAGGCGGCCAGCTCCTCCTTCAGCCAGCCGACGCCCACACACAGGCGCAGCCTGCCGCGCGACAGGGCGTCGACGGTGGCGGCCCGCTTGGCCAGTACCACCGGGTGGTGGTTGGGCAGCACCAGTACGCCGGTGGCCAGCCCCAGGCGGCTCGTCTGGCCGGCCAGAAACGCAAGCAGGTCAAGCGGATCCGGGATGGGGCAGTCTGGCGCCAGTCCGACGCGTCCCGAGTCGTCGTAGGGATAGACGCTGTCGTAGCGGGTGAGCAACACGGTGTGCTCTACGACGACGATCGATTCGAACCCGCAGGCTTCGAGGTGGCGCGCGAAAGCCACCATCCAGTCGGGGTCCGCAGTGACACCGTCGGCGACCGGGGCCACGACTGAGACCTTCATGGTTTGAGAAGCTAACAAGGCACCCGCCGGCGCGCCTAGCGGGCCACGTTTTCGGTGACGCGGGCAACGTTTTCGGTGGCGACGGGCGCGATCGCGGCGCGGACGGCTTCGGCGAGCGTGGCGGTGCGCGGATCGGTGAACACGTCCTCCAGCATCACCGCGCTCCCGTCGGGGCCCGTCAGCGGCACCCGCCAGTTGGGGTACTCGTCGGTGGTGCCGGGCTGATTCTGGGTCCGGCGGTCACCGACGGCGTCGGTGAGCGCCACGCCCAGCAGTCGCGACGGGGTCCTGCCCAGGTAGCGGTACAGCGCGACGACGACCTGTTCGGGGTCCTCTTCGCCGTCCTCGAGCAACCCGACCCGGCGCAGCTCGGCCATCCACGCCGCCAGCTCCGTCCGGTCGGATTCGAGCTCCTCTGCGACGGGACGGGTCAGCAGCCCCAGCGAATCGCGCAGCCGCACATGGTCACCCGCCAGATAGCCGGCGGTCGGCGGCAGGTCGTGTGTGGTGACCGAGGACAGGCAGTACTCGCGCCAGCGCTCGGCCGGCAGGGGGCCACCGTTTCCGTCGCGGTCCAGCTCGAACCAGAGGATCGAGGTGCCCAGCAGGCCCCGCAGCAAGAGGTAGTCGCGCACCCACGGCTCGACCGTGCCGAGGTCCTCCCCGACGACGACCGCGCCCGCGCGGTGCGCTTCCAGCGCGACAATGCCGATCATGGCCTCGTGGTCATATCGCACGTAGGTGCCTTCGGTGGGTGAGGTGCCCCGCGGGATCCACCAGAGCCGGAACAACCCGATGATGTGGTCGATGCGCACGCCGCCGGCATGCCGCAGCACCGCCCGGATCAGCGCGCGAAACGGCCGATATTCGTGCTCGTCCAATCGGTCTGGCCGCCACGGGGGTTGGGACCAGTCCTGGCCCAGCTGATTGAACTCGTCCGGCGGCGCGCCCGCGGTGACGCCCAGCGCCATCACGTCCTGCAGCGCCCAGGCGTCGGCGCCATTGGGGTGTACGCCGACGGCCAGGTCATGCATGACGCCCAACGACATGCCGGCCCGGATCGCCTGTGACTGCGCCGCAGCCAGCTGCTCGTCGAGTTGCCACTGCAGCCAGCGATGGAAATCGACTGTGTCCGAATGCTTTTTGACAAAGTCCGCGACGCCGGCCGCGTCCGGGTGCTGTACCGCCTCGGGCCAGGAGTGCCAGTCGGCGCCGTACTTCTCGGCCAGCGCGCACCAGGTGGCGAAGTCGTCCAGCGCGCGGCCCTCCCGGTCGCGGAACGCGGTGTAGGACAGCTCCCTTCCCGCCGACCGCGGTTCTTGGTGCAGCAGCCGCAGCGCTGCCCGCTTGGCCGCCCACGAGCCGTCGCGGTCGATGGTGTCGACGCGGGCGGCGCGCTGCTGCACCTCGGAGCGCAGCCGCCGGACCCGGCTGCGCTTGGTCAGGTCGGCGAATTCGGGGATTGCCTCGACGTGAAGATAAATCGGGTTGACGAAGCGGCGCGACGTCGGCAGGTAGGGCGACGGCTCCATCGGCTTGGTCGGGGCCGCCGCGTGCAGGGGGTTGACCAAGAGATAGTCGGCGCCGTGGCGCGACGCCGACCACACCGCCAGGTCGGTCAGATCGGTCAGGTCGCCGATACCCCAGGACTGTCGGGACCGCACGCTGTAGAGCTGAACGGCCAGGCCCCACGCGCGCCGGGCGCCGAGCCGCTCCGGCAGCCCGAGCCAGTCCGGCGTGACGATCAGCGCGGTGCTGGTCTCGGAGTCGCCGGAGCGCAGGTGCACCCGGTGATAGCCCAGCGGCAGATCGGAGGGCAGCAGAAAGCTGGCCTCACCCACCCAGCGGCCGTCCAGGTCGAATGGCGGGGTGAAGTTGTCGACCTGTTCGACGCCGCCGCGCACCGTGCCGTCTTCGAGCTCCAACCACACCTCGGCCGGATCGCCGTGGGTCACATGAGCCCAGAACCGGATCGGCTCGCTGGTACGCCCGACGATGGTCGCGGGCAGCCTGCGCGCCCAGTGCGACCGCAGCTTCGCGGTCAGCGCGACGTTGCGCTCCTGCTCGTTGTCGGCCGCGACGCCGAGGGAGCCCAGCACGGCCTTCAGCGTGGTCTCGGGAACCCGCACCCGCCTGCCGCTCCAGTCCTCGTACTCCGTCGCGATGCCGTATCGCTTGGCGAGTTCGATCAGCGACGGCGCGAGTTCAGTCATACCGCCATCTTGCTGCCAGGATTCGCGGCCCTGCGACTCGGACCCGGCGCGAGTTGGCGCATTCTTTGCTGTGTGGTGGCCTGCCATTCATTTGTGACGTCTCCCGGCAACGGCTTGGTTCGCTCGACAGGACGAAAGGCCGCGCGGCCACTACGATGCTCCGAGGAGACGAAAAGGATCCGGTCGGCTCATCCGTGGGGGAACGAAACTGCCAGCTCAATGGCGCGTGTCGCCGCTGCCCTCGCCGGCGGCTTCGGTGCGGGGAACGCGGTCGGCCTCGGTGCATAAAGAGATGTAGAAGTGAATGGCTTTCGCGCCGCGTGGCGAGGTCCGCGCAGGTGCCTTAACGTTGTCATGTAATTCGCGCTGGATCAGTTCATCGGGACGATATCCAGGCGCATCAGTAGACCGGATGGTGAATTAAGTGGCGGAAGAGAGTCGCGGGCAACGCGGGTCGGGGTACGGCCTCGGGTTGTCGACCCGGACCCAGGTGACCGGCTACCAGTTCCTCGCGCGCCGGACCGCGATGGCGCTTACCCGGTGGCGCGTCCGCATGGAGGTGGAGCCCGGCCGGCGTCAGAACCTGGCCGTGGTGGCATCGATCTCGGCCGCGCTGGTGATCTGCCTCGGCGCGCTGCTCTACTCCTTCATCAGCCCGGCCGGCCAGATCAACGAGTCGCCGATCATCGCCGACCGCGACTCGGGCGCGCTGTACGTCCGCGTCGGCGAGAAGTTGTACCCGGCGCTGAACCTGGCGTCAGCCCGCCTCATCACCGGCCGCCCGGACAACCCGCACCTGGTCAAGTCCAACCAGATCGCCACCCTGCCGCGCGGTCCGATGGTGGGCATCCCGGGCGCGCCGTCCAGCTTCCACCCGACCAGCCCGGCCGCGTCGTCCTGGTTGGTGTGCGACACCGTGGCGAACTCGACCGGGTCGGGGGCACCATCGGGTGTGACGGTGACGGTGATCGACGGCAACCCGGATCTGAGCAATCACCGGCGGGTGCTGACCGGGTCGGACGCGGTGGTGTTGAACTACGGCGGGGACGCCTGGGTGATCCGGGACGGACGCCGCTCACGCATCGACGGGTCGAACCGGTCGGTCCTGCTGCCGCTGGGCCTCACCCCGGAGCAGGTCAGCATGGCCAAGCCGATGAGCCGCGCCCTGTATGACGCGCTGCCGGTGGGTCCGGAACTGACCGTGCCGCAGATCCAGAACGCCGGTACCGGGGCGTCTTTCCCGAACGCGCCGGGCCCGATCGGCACGGTGATGGTGACCCCGCAAATCAGTGGGCCGCAACAGTATTCACTGGTGTTGGCCGACGGTGTGCAGACGCTGCCGCCGTTGGTGGCCCAGATCCTGCAGAACGCCGGGCCGGGCAACACCAAGCCGGTGACCGTGGAGCCGTCAGCGCTGGCGAAGATGCCGGTGGTCAACAAGCTGGATCTGTCGTCCTACCCGGACACACCGCTGAACGTGATGGACATTCGCGAGAACCCGGCGACCTGCTGGTGGTGGCAGAAGACCTCCGGTGAGAACCGGGCCCGCGTCCAGGTCATCTCCGGCGCGACCATTCCGGTCGAGCAGAAGGACGCCAATCGGGTGGTGTCGCTGGTCAAGGCCGACACCACCGGCCGCGAAGCCGACCAGGTCTTCTTCGGGCCCGACTACGCGAACTTCGTGGCCGTCACCGGAAACGACCCCGGAGCCAAGACGACCGAATCGTTGTGGTGGCTCACGGACGCCGGTGCCCGATTCGGCGTCGACGACACCCGCGAGGTACGAGAAGCGTTGGGCCTGAAGACGAAACCGGGCCTGGCACCGTGGGTGGCGCTGCGGCTGCTGCCGCAGGGGCCGACGTTGTCGCGCTCGGATGCGCTGGTGGAGCACGACACGCTACCGATGGATATGTCACCAGGAGAGTTGGCGGTACCGAAGTGAAACGTGGATTTGCGCGGCCGACGCCGGAGAAACCTCCGGTAATCAAGCCGGAGAACATCGTCCTCCCGACGCCGTTGAGCATCCCGCCGCCGGAAGGTAAGCCCTGGTGGCTGATCGTGGTCGGCGTCGTGGTGGTCGGCCTGCTGATCGGTATGGTCGCCATGACCTTCGCCAGCGGTTCGCACGTGTTCGGCGGCGCCGGATCGATCTTCCCGATCTTCATGATCGGTGGGGTCGCGATGATGATGTTCGGCGGCCGGTTCGGCGGGCAGCAGCAGATGAGCCGGCCCAAGCTGGACTCGATGCGCGCCCAGTTCATGCTGATGCTGGACATGCTGCGCGAGACCGCTCACGAGTCGGCCGACAGCATGGACGCCAACTACCGGTGGTTCCACCCGGCGCCCAGCACGCTGGCCGCCGCGGTCGGGTCGTCGCGGATGTGGGAACGCAAGCCCGACGGCAAGGACCTGAACTTCGGCGTGGTCCGCGTCGGCGTCGGTATGACGCGGCCCGAGGTGACCTGGGGTGAGCCCCAGAACATGCCGACCGACATCGAGCTGGAGCCGGTGACCGGTAAGGCGCTTCAGGAATTCGGGCGCTACCAAAGTGTCGTCTACAACCTGCCCAAGATGATCTCTGTGCTGGTCGAGCCCTGGTATTCGCTGGCCGGAGATCGCGAGCAGGCGGTGGGTCTGATGCGGGCGATCATCTGCCAGCTGGCGTTCTCGCACGGGCCCGACCACATGCGCATGATCGTGGTCAGTTCGAACCTGGACGAATGGGACTGGGTGAAGTGGCTGCCGCACTTCGGTGACCCGCGCCGCCAGGATGCCGCCGGTAACGCGCGCATGGTCTACAGCTCGGTGCGTGAGTTCGCTGCCGAGCAGGCCGAATTGTTCGCCGGCCGTGGCTCTTTCACGCCCCGGCACGCCAGTTCGTCGGCCCAGACTCCCACCCCGCACACCGTGATCATCGCCGATGTCGTTGACCCGCAATGGGAGTACGTGATCAGCGGTGAGGGCGTCGACGGGGTGACGTTCTTCGACCTGACCGGTTCCGCGATGTGGAGCGCGGTCCCGGAGCGCACCCTGCAGTTCGACGAGAAGGGTGTGATCGAGGCGCTGCCCCGCGACCGCGACACCTGGATGGTCATCGACGAGAAGCCCTGGTTCTTCGCCCTCACCGACCACATCAGCACCGCCGAGGCCGAGGAGTTCTCGCAGAAGCTGGCGCGCTGGCGGCTCGCCGAGGCGTACGAGGAGATCGGCCAGCGGGTGGCGCATATCGGCGCCCGAGACATCATGGCCTACTACGGAATTGACGATCCGGGCCGCATCGATTTCGAGGCGCTGTGGGGTAGCCGCAACGACTCGATGGGCAGGTCCCGGTTGCGCGCGCCGTTCGGTGTCCGCTCCGACAACGGCGAGCTGCTGTTCCTGGACATGAAGTCGCTGGACGAAGGCGGCGACGGCCCGCACGGCGTCATGTCCGGTACTACCGGCTCGGGTAAATCGACCCTGGTGCGAACCGTGATCGAGTCGCTGATGCTGAGCCACCCGCCGGACGAGCTGCAGTTCGTGCTGGCCGACCTCAAGGGTGGGTCGGCGGTCAAGCCGTTCGCCGGCGTGCCGCACGTGTCCCGCATCATCACCGACCTGGAAGAAGACCAGGCGTTGATGGAGCGTTTCCTGGATGCGCTGTGGGGTGAGATCGCCCGCCGCAAGGCGATCTGCGACAGCGCAGGTGTCGACGACGCCAAGGAATACAACTCGGTGCGCAGCCGCATGCGGGCACGCGGCCAGGACCTGGCGCCGCTGCCGATGCTGGTGGTCGTCATCGACGAGTTCTACGAGTGGTTCCGCATCATGCCTACCGCGGTCGACGTCCTCGACTCCATCGGCCGTCAGGGTCGCGCGTACTGGATCCACCTGATGATGGCGTCGCAGACCATCGAGAGTCGCGCCGAAAAGCTGATGGAGAACATGGGTTACCGGCTGGTGCTGAAGGCACGTACCGCCGGTGCGGCGCAGGCGGCCGGTGTGCCGAACGCGGTCAACCTGCCCGCGCAGGCCGGTTTGGGCTACTTCCGCCGCAGCCTGGAAGACATCACCCGGTTCCAGGCCGAATTCCTGTGGCGGGACTACTTCCCGCGCGGCATCACCGACGACGGAGACGAAGCGCCGGCGCTGGTGCACAGCATCGACTACGTCCGTCCGCAACTGTTCACCAACTCGTTCACCCCGCTGGAAGTCAGCGTTGGGGGACCGGAAGTCACCGCCCCCGCGATCCCCGCCGATGGCGACGCGCTTCCGATCGAGGCGGCCGAGGACGACGACTCCGAAGGGATCCGGACGCCCAAGGTCGGCACGGTCATCATCGACCAGCTGCGCAAGATCGACTTCCAGCCGTACCGGCTGTGGCAGCCGCCGCTGAGCCAGCCCGTCGCCATCGACGAGTTGGTCAACCGGTTCCTCGGCCACCCCTGGCAGCAGGACTACGGCACCGCGCGGGATCTGGTCTTCCCGATCGGGATCATCGACCGTCCCTTCAAGCACGACCAGCCGCCGTGGACGGTCGACACGTCGGGGCCCGGTGCGAACGTTCTGATCCTGGGTGCCGGTGGTTCGGGTAAGACGACGGCGCTGCAGACCCTGATCTGTTCGGCGGCGCTGACCCACACGCCCGAGCAGATCCAGTTCTACTGCCTGGCCTACAGCAGCACCGCGCTGACCACCGTCGCCCGACTGCCCCACGTCGGCGAGGTGGCCGGTCCGACCGACCCCTACGGCGTTCGCCGCACGGTGGCCGAACTGCTGGCGTTGGTGCGGGAGCGCAAGCGCAGCTTCCTCGAGTACGGGATCGCCTCGATGGAGGTGTTCCGGCGGCGCAAGTTCGGCAACGAGCCCGGTCCGGTCCCCAACGACGGCTTCGGCGACGTCTACCTGGTGGTGGACAACTACCGGGCGCTGGCCGAGGAGAACGAAGTGCTGATCGAGCAGGTCAACGTGATCATCAACCAGGGCCCCTCGTTCGGGGTGCACGTGGTGGTCACCGCCGATCGCGAATCGGAGCTGCGGCCGCCGGTGCGCAGCGGCTTCGGCTCCCGGGTCGAGCTGCGGCTGGCCGCCGTGGAAGACGCGAAGCTGGTGCGTTCGCGCTTCGCCAAGGACGTTCCGGTCAAGCCGGGTCGCGGCATGGTCGCGGTCAACTACGTCCGCCTGGACGCCGACCCGCAGTCCGGTCTGCACACGTTGGTGGCGCGTCCCGCGCTGGCCAGCACGCCGGACAACCGATTCGAGTCCGACAGCATCGTCGAAGCCGTCAGCCGGATCACGAGCGCTCAGGCTCCGCCGGTGCGCAGGCTGCCGGCGACCTTCGGGGTGGAACAGCTCCGCGAGCTCGCCGCGCAGGACACCCGCCAGGGCGTCGGTGCGGGCGGAATCGCTTGGGCCATCTCGGAATTGGACCTGTCGCCGGTGTATCTCAACTTCGCCGAGAACGCGCACCTGATGGTGACCGGCCGTCGCGAATGTGGGCGTACCACCACGCTGGCCACGATCATGTCCGAGATCGGGCGGCTGTACGCGCCGGGAGCGACCAGCGCCCCGACGCCGCCGCCGGGGCAGCCCTCGGCCCAGGTGTGGCTGGTCGACCCGCGCCGTCAGCTGCTGACCACGCTCGGCTCCGACTACGTCGAGAAGTTCGCCTACAACCTCGACGGCGTGCAGGCGATGATGGGCGAACTGGCCGCGGTACTGGCTGGCCGCGAGCCGCCGCCGGGCCTGTCCGCCGAAGAGCTGCTGTCGCGTAACTGGTGGAGTGGGCCGGAGATCTTCCTGATCGTCGACGACATCCAGCAGCTGCCGGCGGGCTTCGACTCGCCGTTGCACAAGGCCGCACCCTGGGTGACCCGGGCCGCCGACGTCGGCCTGCACGTGATCGTCACGCGGACCTTCGGTGGTTGGTCCTCGGCCGGCAGCGACCCGATGTTGCGGGCACTGGCCCAGGCCAACGCGCCGCTGCTGGTGATGGACGCCGATCCCGACGAGGGATTCATCCGCGGCAAGATGAAGGGTGGTCCGCTGCCCCGTGGCCGAGGCCTGCTGATGGCCGAGGACACCGGTGTGTTCGTTCAGGTCGCGGCGACCGAGTTCCGTAAGTAGGGCGGGCGCGCTGCGTTGGGGCCGACCGGGTCAGGTTCGGCCCCAGCGCAGCGGCAATGCCTTGAGCGCGAAGCTCTTTGACGGGTAATTGATCTCGGGGGAGTAGCCCTCGGGCAGCTCGAAATCCGGAATCTGGGACAGCCATTCCGCGACGATTACCGTGAGTTCGATGCGGGCCAGGTGAGAGCCCAGGCAGCGGTGCGGCCCACCGCCGAACCCCCAGTGCCGGTGGACTTTCCCGTCCATGTTGAGCTCGTTGGTGGACATCGCGTCGCTGTCGTCGCGGTTGACCGCGGCCATGCACAACCGCACCGACGTGCCCGGCGGCAGTGTCATGCCGCCGACTTCGACGAATTCGGTGGTGATCCGCGGCGCCACCGGGGCCGACGGTTCGAGGCGGACGATCTCCTCGATGAAAACCCGGATCTGCTTGGGATTGTCGCGCAGTTCCTTGCGCAGCTGCGGCCTGCGCGCCAACTCGTACAGCGAGAACCCGATGGCCGCGGTCACGGTGTCCAAACCGGCCAGGATCAGCAGGTGACTCATTCCCAGCAGCTCGAGGTCGGTGAAGTTGCCCTTGCCGGTTATCACCTTCGACAGCATGTCCGACCCCGGGTTCTGCCGGCGCTGCGCGATGGCGTCGGCCAGATACTGCAGCAGTTGATCGGCCTTCTCGATGTCGCCCTTGGTGATGAAGGGCTTTTCGCCGACGACGGCGTCTTTCCAATCGATGAGGCGGTCGCGGTCCTCGACCGGCAGCCCGTAGAGGTCCAGGAACACCTGAAACGGGTACAGGTTGGCGAAGTCCGCCATCACCTCACTCTCGCCCCGGCCGGCCAGGGCGCCGATCATCTCGGCGGCGTGGCGCTCCAGCACCGGGCGCGACTTGCTCAACGCGTGCGGGCTGAAATACGGCTGCAGAATCTGCCGGTAGCGGGTGTGCTGCGGCGGATCAAAAGCCAGCGGCAGCACCGGCAATGGGTGGCCGGGGGGCTGCAGCACCGTCGACGAGAAGACCTTGGTGTTGCGCAGTGCGGCCAGCACGTCTTCGCGGCGGGTGATGTAGTAGTGGCCGTTCATGAAGACAACGGGTCCGGCGTCGCGCAGCGTCTTCCACCCGACGCCCCGGTCCACGGTCATCGGCAGCGTGGCGAAATCAAGTCGGGGTAAATAGAACGAGCCCTGCTGGCCTTCGCTCATGCGCTTCGATCTCCGGTTGTCTCAATTTGTCCGACAACCGCGACGCGCTTGCGCCCTCGTCGGACTTCGTCGACATCAACATGCGACGGATCATCAATATTGCATGCGCGCCAAAGGAACACGGACACGCCTACTCGGGCCGATCCGGAGTTCCCGGCGCACGGAATCGGCTGGCGGACATCTTCGATACTTTACCGACCGACTAACCTGGGTATCGAATCGTGAAGTGCCAGCCCGGCCATTTCGTGGGGCCGTTCAGGGCCGACCCGGGCCGCCTAGGGAGGAAACCTCGTGAGGGTTCGTCTGGAACAGTCGAAATGCGTGGGCCACGCCCAGTGTTACGCCGTCGACCCAGACCTGTTTCCCATCGACGAGTCCGGCTATTCGATTCTCGAGGAACACGAGGTCGCACCGGAAGACGAGCAAGTGACGCGCGACGGCGTCGCTTCCTGCCCCGAAATGGCACTGATTCTCGACGAGGACTGACGGCGCAAATCTGCCCAGGCGCCGCTGGCGAAAAGCAAACGGATGATGAACAATCCGTTGCCTTCAGTGAACTCCCACCGACCGGGAATGAACAGTGGCTGGCCATTAATGAACAGGTGGCTTTGGGGTGTCGGTGTTTGCCTCGTAACGAACTAATCTCAGTGCCGGGCGGCAGTTCGGGCACACGCGAGCTGTCGCTCGGTTGCTGATAGCGGGAGATTAGCCGAGGCAGAAGGTGCATGTCGTTTCTGGCCAGACGTCCGAGAAGTGTGGTAGCACACCAACTTTGCGGGCGCAGTCAACTGGTCAACATGTACTTGTCCGCCGGGCTGATGGGGTTGGGGGGCGAAGTAGCTCCTGCAGCGATTCCCGTAGGCGCAGCGACCAGCCGGTGGCGTCGTTTACAGAGCCGTGACCACGACCACCACTGATTCCTATGTGACAGCCGAGATCGCATGCGTTCGCGGCCGACTGAGGAGGACACGGTGTTTGACTTCGCGGCGTTACCGCCCGAAATCAATTCCGGTCGCATGTATGCGGGTCCGGGGTCGGGGCCAATGATGGCCGCGGCCGCCGCCTGGGATGAAATTGCGGCGGAATTGGGTGTAGCGGCCAGCGGCTACAACTCGGTGGTCACCGAGCTCACCAGCGGGCCGTGGGTGGGACCGGCATCGATGTCGATGCTTTCGGCGGTCACCCCGTACGTGGGCTGGCTCAACACCATGGCCGCGCAGGCGGAGGAGACGGCAGGACAGGGCCGGGCCGCCGCGGCGGCCTTTGAGGCGGCGTTCGCGATGACGGTGCCGCCGCCGGTGATCGCCGCGAATCGGGTGTTGCTGGCGACCCTGGTGGCGACGAATTTCTTCGGCCAGAACACGCCCGCGATCGCGGCCACCGAGGCCCAGTACATGGAGATGTGGGCACAAGACGCCGGTGCGATGGCCGGGTACACCGCGTCCTCGGCGGCCGCCTCGACCTTGAGCCCGTTCGTCACGCCGCCCAATACGACCACCCCGGAGGCGGATTCCGACCAGGCCGCCGCGGTAGCCAAGGCCGTCGCCGAGCCTGCGGGCAATACCGCACAGAGCACGTCGCAGCTGGCGACCCCACAAGCGTTGTCGGCCAGCACGACTCAGGCGGCGACACAGACGACCGCGGCCACCTCGAATCCGGGATTGCTCTCGAGCACGATTCAGGACTTCTTGGACTCGGGGCTGCCGACCCCGACGAACAACTACCTGGGGCTCAATCCCACGCTCTACACCGTGCTCCTCAAGCAAACCTCGGGTCTGGGCTATTTCTCGAACGGCATCGTGGCCTTCTGGTCGCAGCTCTCCCAGCAGTTGGTCTCCGGTCCCGGTGGTAGTACGGCGGGTGCCGGTGGTGCCTGGTACCCCACGCCGCAGTTCGCGGCCCTGGGCCTGGGCAACCTCGGCGGTGTGGGCCACGTGGGTGCGGTCTCGGCGGGGGTCGGGCAGGCCGGCCGGGTGGGGCTGCTGTCGGTGCCCCAGCACTGGGCGACGTTGACCTCGTCGGTGACCCCGGCGGCACTGTCCGAGGAGGCCACGCCGCTCCAGGCCGCGGCGGGCGGAGCCAATTCCCCGGCCAACGGTCTGCTGCGCGGCATGCCGGTCGGGTCGATCGGGCGACGCGGTGCCGCGGCCGGCTATGTCAACAAGTACGGCTTCCGCTACAGCGTGCTCACCCGCCCCCCATCGGCCGGATAACGAAGAGTCCAGATGAACCATCGACACAACGCAATGCTCGCCGGGCCCCACCGAAGGGAAGGAAACTAGATGTCCTTTGTGACCACGCAGCCCGAGGCGCTGGCCGCCGCAGCGGGCAATCTTCAGACCATTGGCTCAACGCTGAGCGCTCAGAACACCGCAGCAGCGGCCCCGACGACGGGGGTGGTGCCGGCGGCTGCCGACGAGGTCTCGGCGCTCACGGCGGCGCAGTTCGCCGCGCACGGGCAGATGTACCAGGCCGTCAGTGCTCAGGCGGCGGCAATTCACGAAATGTTTGTCAACACCCTGAGCACCAGCTCTGGGTCGTACGCGGTGACTGAAGCGGCCAACGCGGCCGCGACTGGTTAAGGAGTCAATGATGTTGGATTACGGAGCCTTTCCGCCGGAGTTCAATTCGGCGCGGATTTATTCTGGTCCGGGGTCGGGGTCCTTGATGGCCGCGGCCTCAGCGTGGAGTGCGCTGGCGGCCGAGCTCAACTCGGCCGCGCTCAGCTATGACAACGTGATCGCCTCGCTGAGCAGCGAAGAGTGGACCGGCACGGCCTCGGCGGCGATGGCCCAGGCGGCAGCTCCCTACGCCGCATGGATGACCGCCACGGCCGCTCAGGCCGAGGAGGCGGCCACCCAGGCGCGTTCGGCCGCCGCCGCCTATGAGACCGCGCTGGCCTCGTCGGTACCGCCCCCGCTGATCGCAGCCAACCGGATGCAATCGCAGCAGCTGCAGGCGACGAATGTGCTGGGGCAGAACACCCCGCTGATCGCGCAGCTGGAGGCCCAGTACGGCGAGATGTGGGCGCAGGATGCGGGCGCGATGTACAGCTACGCGGGTCAGTCGGCGACGGCGACCAACGTGTCGACGTTCCAGAAAGCGCCGGAGGTGACCAACCCGTCCGGCCAGGCCAACCAGGCCGCGGCGGTCACCAACGCGACGGCGAATTCGACGGCGACCAATACGTCGAAGACCCTGCAGTCGCTGGCGACCCCTGCGGCGACCACCACGACCAACGCGACGACGGCGACCACGGCGGCGACGACCACCACCGACCCGCTGTCGGAACTGTGGTTCCTGCTGACCGGGCAGACCAGCCTGCCCACCAGCTTGGGATCGGCGGTCAACGGCTACAGCCCGTTCGCCAGCCTGTTCTACAACACCGAGGGTCTGCCGTACTTCAGTACCGGTATGGCCAACACCTTCACCCAGATCGCCAAGTCGGTGGGTGCCATCGGTGGGGCGGCTCCGGCCGCGGCCAAGGCGCTGCCCGGCCTCGGTGGTCTGGGCGGCATGTTGGGTGGCGGCGCGGCCGCCGCGCACCCGGTGGCAGCGCTGGGCAGCGCGGCCTCAGTCGGTGGCAAGCTGTCGGTTCCGGTGGCCTGGTCGGGCGCGCCGGCCGCGCCGGCGTTGGGACATGCGATTCCGGTCAGCAGCATCTCCGCCGCCCCGGAGGCCGCGGGCGGACCCGGAAACCTGCTCGGTGGCATGCCACTGGCCGGTGCCGGTGCCGCCGGGCACGGGGTCGCCGGTCCCAAGTACGGCTTCCGGCCCACCGTCATGGCTCGACCGCCCTTTGCCGGATAGCCTCAGCTTCAACTGATCTCGAGCGCGCCCTGCCCCCGGAAGTATCGGGGCGGGGCGCGTTCGCGTGTGCCGGTCTCAACCGCGGCCCGATGGTCGCCCCTGAGGCGCGCACAGCGGCACGCTCGCACGCTCCGGATCGCGGCCCGCCCGGGGCCACCGCAGCGACCCCGGTGCGGCATTATCTGCGGCCGGATTTTTATCCCGCGCTGGGGTTTTCGCGCCGGCGCCATCCCCCCGGAACGGGCCGCGACCGCGGGGCAGTGAGCGGGTTGCGGACGGCTGCACCCGAATGTTCCCGCAGGTAGTCACCGTGATCGCGAGATGCGGCCGCCGTCGGCCCGATCCTGCCGCGGCGACGGAACACCGCTTTCGACGATGCCGCCGATGCGACGGCGGCCGGATCGCGCAGCGGCGATGCAGCGGTGAGTCGACCTAGCCTTCCGAGCAAGCAAGTTCTTCAAGGCGATCGCCGAGAGACCAGCTGCGAGGGGATAAATGTCGTTCGAGCCCGGTGCTTCGTAACCATGGACTTCGGGGCATTACCGCCGGAGATCAACTCCGGCCGCATGTACGCGGGTCCGGGGTCAGGTCCGATCATGGCCGCGGCCGCGGCGTGGGACGGGCTCGGTGCCGAGCTGGGCTCGGCCGCCAGCGGCTACACGTCGGTGATCTCGGAGCTGACCCACGCGCCCTGGGTGGGCCCGGCCTCGGCGTCCATGCTGTCGGCGGTCACCCCGTACGTGAGCTGGCTGAGCGTCCTGGCCGCGCAGGCCGAGGAGACCGCGGGCCAGGCCAGGGCGGCCGCGGCGGCCTTTGAGGCGGCGTTTGCGATGACGGTGCCGCCGCCGGTGATTGCGGCCAATCGGGTGTTGTTGGCGACCCTGGTGGCGACGAATTTCTTCGGGCAGAACACGCCGGCGATCGCGGCCACCGAGGCGCAGTACATGGAGATGTGGGCCCAGGACGCCGCCGCCATGTACGGCTACGCCGGCTCGTCGGCCGCCGCCTCGGAGCTGACGCCGTTCACGTCACCGCCCAATACGACCACCCCGGAGGCGGATTCCGACCAGGCCGCCGCGGTAGCCAAGGCCGTCGCCGAGCCTGCGGGCAATACCGCACAGAGTACGTCGCAGCTGGCGACCCCACAAGCGTTGTCGGCCAGCACAACTCAAGCGGTGACCCAAGCGTCGACCACGACGACCGCGACCGAGCCGGGTCCGTTCACCTGGCTGCAAAACTTGATCAATGGATTCTTGACTTCCGGGCTGCCCACCCCGACCAACAACTACGCCGGGTTGAACACCGGCATGTACGGCACCCTGCTCAAGCAGACCACCGGCCTTGCCTATTTCTCGACTGGTATTACGAGCTTTTGGTCGTCGATCGCCCAGCAGTTGACGTTCGGTCCCGGTGGTAGTACGGCGGGTGCCGGTGGTGCCTGGTACCCCACGCCGCAGTTCGCGGCCCTGGGCCTGGGCAACCTCGGCGGTGTGGGCCACGTGGGTGCGGTCTCGGCGGGGGTCGGGCAGGCCGGCCGGGTGGGGCTGCTGTCGGTGCCCCAGCACTGGGCGACGTTGACCTCGTCGGTGACCCCGGCGGCACTGTCCGAGGAGGCCACTCCGCTCCAGGCCGCGGCGGGCGGAGCCAATTCCCCGGCCAACGGTCTGCTGCGCGGCATGCCGGTCGGGTCGATCGGGCGACGCGGCGCGGCTGCCGGCTATGTCAACAAGTACGGCTTCCGCTACAGCGTGCTCACCCGCCCCCCATCGGCCGGATAAGCGGCGGAATCAGGCATGTATGACCTCACCTTTATCCGCGGCCGGATTTTATCCCCGGCCTGGACACACGTGCGCCCGGCTACGCCGGCATGGCGCCGCCGCGCTCGCGGCACACGGGCGCAGAGCTACGGCCATTCCCGCAGCTCACACCCGCTACCAAGCCCCCTCGCGGGGGAGTCGGCCGCCATCGAACGGCCGGGCCTGGCGACCGGCGCAAAGGCGCGCCGAGCAGCCGTTAGTCCACCGACCGGCGTGGTGGCGGCCACCAGCGCATTAACGTCATTCACTACTCGACGCATCGATTCGAACATCACAGGTTAAGGGGCATATTCGTGGTGGATTATGGGGCGTTCCCACCGGAGTTCAATTCGGCGCGGATCTACTCGGGTCCGGGGTCGGGTTCGTTCGTGGCCGCGGCGTCGGCGTGGAGCGCGCTGGCGGCCGAGCTCAACTCGGCCGCGCTCAGCTATGACAACGTGATCGCCTCGCTGAGCAGCGAGGAGTGGACCGGCACGGCCTCGGCGGCAATGGCACAAGCGGCCGAGCCGTACGTGACCTGGCTGACCACCACGGCCGCTCAGGCCGAGGAGGCGGCCACCCAGGCGCGTTCGGCCGCCGCCGCCTATGAGACCGCGCTGGCCTCCTCGGTGCCGCCACCGCTGATCGCAGCCAACCGCACCCAGTCCCAGCAGCTGCAGGCGACGAACGTGCTGGGGCAGAACACCCCGCTGATCGCGCAGCTGGAAACCCAGTACGGCGAGTACTGGGCGCAGGATGCGGGCGCGATGTACAGCTACGCGGCCCAGTCCTCGACGGCCACGAATGTGACGCAGTTCCAGAAGGCGCCGGAGGTGACCAACCCGTCCGGCCAGGCCAACCAGGCCGCGGCGGTCACCAACGCGACGGCCAATTCGACGGCGACCAACACGTCGAAGACCCTGCAGTCGCTGGCGACCCCCGCGGCGACCACCACGACCAACGCGACGACGGCGACCACGGCGGCGACCACCACCACCGACCCGCTGTCGGAGGTCTGGTTCCTGCTGACAGGGCAGACCAGCCTGCCCACCAGCCTGGGAACCCTCGTTAACGGCTACAGCCCGTTTGCGGGCCTGTTTTACAACACCGAGGGTCTGCCGTACTTCAGTACCGGTATGGCCAACACCTTCACCCAGATCGCCAAGTCGGTGGGTGCCATCGGTGGGGCGGCTCCGGCCGCGGCCAAGGCGCTGCCCGGCCTCGGTGGTCTGGGCGGCATGTTGGGTGGCGGCGCCGCCGCCGCGCACCCGGTGGCAGCGCTGGGCAGCGCGGCCTCAGTCGGTGGCAAGCTGTCGGTTCCGGTGGCCTGGTCGGGCGCGCCGGCCGCGCCGGCGTTGGGACATGCGATCCCGGTCAGCAGCATCTCCGCCGCCCCGGAGGCCGCGGGCGGACCCGGAAACCTGCTCGGTGGCATGCCACTGGCCGGTGCCGGTGCCGCCGGGCACGGGGTCGCCGGTCCCAAGTACGGCTTCCGGCCCACCGTGATGGCCCGTCCACCGTTTGCCGGCTGAGGGCGGCACGGGCCGAAATGGACGAAAGGAGGTCCCCACGACACGCCGCCGGGAATGGTCATCGCATTGAGCCTTCGCGACGAGTTAATCGGCAATCAGATTTTTATGCCGGGCGACGCGGCCACAGCATCCCGGGCGCCGACTACCAGCAACTTTTTAGGCCGGGGGCTGGTACCGTTTGCTATGACCGTCGTTCAAGGGGCAGCGGTCGAGGTCAGGCGCTGTTACTGTGTCGTTACCAAAAGTGAATTTGCCGTACCGCCAAGTGAACAATTGCAAACACCGGGCTTCCACACCGACCTGGGGGGCCCCAGTCATCTAGTCTCGCAGAGTCGGAGATTGACCTAGGAGGGAAACAATATGTCGTTCGTGACCACACAGCCGGAGGCTTTGGCCGCGGCGGCCGGGAATCTGCAGGCTATCGGGTCGACCTTGAGCGCCCAGAACGCAGCCGCTGCAGCCCCAACCACGGGGGTGGTACCCGCCGCTGCCGACGAGGTGTCGGCGTTGACCGCGGCTCAGTTCGCCGCGCACGCGCAGATGTACCAAGCGGTGAGCGCCCAGGCCGCCGCGATCCACGAGATGTTCGTGAACACCCTGTCCACCAGCTCCGGTTCGTACGCTGCGACCGAAGCAGCCAACGCGGCCGCCGCCCTGTAGCTCGGACAGGCGGTTCGGGGGCTTGGAGCAGGTCGTCACCGAAATGGGTTCCAACGTAACCGCCCCGCAGGGGACGATTTCGGGGCCGGGGGATTGGGCCCTTACAGCGTCCCCAAGCGCAACACACACTCCGTCAACTCAAACGCCGCGGTTCGGGTTCGACGTCCGTCTCACCGTGACAGCACCCGGTGGCCGCCGGCTGACGGGAAGGGGGGGTCATTTCTATTCATTCGGCTCGGCGGTTGCGTAATGCGTAAACGATCCGGCCACCGTCTTCACCACATCACCCAGTAACCACGTAGCAAGGAGAACAGCCGACATGGCAACACGTTTTATGACCGACCCGCACGAGATGCGGGCGATGGCGGGCCGCTTCGAGGTGCACGCCCAGACCGTTGAGGACGAGGCTCGCAAGATGTGGGCGTCGTCGATGAACATCGCCGGCTCGGGCTGGAGCGGTCAGGCCCAGGCCACCTCGTACGACACCATGGGTCAGGTCAACCAGGCCTTCCGCAACATCGTCAACATGCTCCACGGGGTGCGCGACGGGCTGATTCGCGACGCGAACAACTACGAGCAGCAAGAGCAGGCCTCGCAGCAAATCCTCGGCAGCTAGCGCTAAAAACCGCAGCTGCGCGTAACATTCCAAGACATTAGGAGAACACCGTTATGAGCATTAACTACCAGTTCGGCGACGTAGACGCCCACGGTGCCTTGATCCGCGCCCAGGCCGCTTCCTTGGAGGCTGAGCACCAGGCCATCGTTCGCGATGTGCTTGCTGCCGGCGACTTCTGGGGCGGTGCGGGTTCGGTGGCATGCCAGGAGTTCATCACCCAGTTGGGTCGCAACTTCCAGGTCATCTACGAGCAGGCCAACTCTCACGGACAGAAGGTCCAGTCCGCGGGCAGCAACATGGCCAGCACCGACAGCGCCGTTGGGTCCTCCTGGGCCTAACCCGCAACTTCAGGCGCGGCAGCACACCACCCGTCGGTGTGCTGCCGCGTCCTGCGGTTACCGTGCAGTTCCGCTTGAGGTAACTAGGGACCAATTGAGGATTTGATGGACCAACAGAGCACCCGCACCGACATCACCGTCAACGTCGACGGCTTCTGGATGCTCCAGGCGTTGCTGGACATCCGGCACGTCGCGCCGGAGCTGCGGTGCCGGCCATATGTGTCTACCGACTCGAGCGACTGGCTCAACGAGCATCCCGGAATGGCGGTGATGCGCGAGCAGGGCATAGTCGAGAACGACCAGGTGAACGAGCATGTGGCCGCTCGGATGAAGGTGCTCGCCGCGCCCGACCTCGAAGTCGTCGCCCTGTTGTCTCGAGGCAAGCTGGCCTACGGCGTCCTCGATGACGAAAACCAGCCCCCGGGCTCCCGCGACATCCCCGACAACGAATTTCGGGTGGTCCTGGCCCGGCGCGGCCAGCACTGGGTGTCGGCGGTCCGGGTTGGCGGCGAGATCACCGTCGACGACGTCGCCGTCGCGGACAGCGCCTCGATCGCTTCCCTGGTGATCGACGCGCTGGAGTCCATCCACCACGCCGAACCCGCGGCGATCAACGCCGTCAACGTGCCGCTGGAGGAGATGCTGGAAGCGACGAAGTCCTGGCAGGAGTCGGGCTTCAACGTGTTCTCCGGGGGCGACCTGCGCCGGATGGGAATCAGCGCCGCGACGGTGGCCGCGCTGGGTCAGGCGCTGTCCGACCCGGCCGCCGAGGTTGCGGTGTACGCCCGCCAGTACCAGGACGACGCGAAGGGCCCGAGTGCGTCGGTGCTGTCACTGAAGGACGGCTCCGGCGGCCGCATCGCGCTCTACCAGCAGGCCCGCACCGCAGGTTCGGGGGAGGCATGGCTGGCCATCTGTCCGGCCACCCCGCAGCTCGTGCAGGTGGGCGTCAAAACGGTGCTGGACACACTTCCCTACGGCGAGTGGAAAACGCACAGCAGGGTTTGACATTCGCGCGAAACATAGAGTTCACCAATGTCTTTGCACTCAACATGCGCTTGAGCTGCGAACACGGCATACTTCTCTCAAGACATCAGCAAATCTCAAACCGGTGTCAACCACAACTCTTAATCGCAAGGCGAGGCAGATGGAATTCCAATTAGCCGGAATGCACTTTGCGGGGGGCCGCAGCACCTCGACGAGTACCCCGGCGCATGTCCGCGCGCGACTGGCGGCACGGGCTCACACATTCATCACGATAGGGAGTACAGGGCGATGACTGCGGTAGTTGAAGTACCACAGCCTGACGTAGAGGGAATCTCGCAGCCTCAGGCAGTCGTCGTCGGCGTGATGGCCGGCGCGGGTGTCCAGATCGGGGTCCTGCTGGACGCCAACGCCCCCGTCTCGGTAATGACCGAGCCGTTGCTGAAGGTGGTCAACAGCAGGCTCCGCGAGCTCGGTGAGACCCCGCTCGAGGCGTCGGGCCGGGGCCGCTGGGCGCTGTGCCTGGTGGACGGCTCGCCGCTGCGGGCCACCCAATCGCTGAGCGAGCAGGACGTCTACGACGGCGACCGGTTGTGGATCCGGTTCATCCCGGACACCGAGCACCGCTCGCAGGTCATCGAGCACATCTCCACCGCCGTCGCGGCGGACCTCAGCAAGCGCTTCGCCGCCATCGACCCCGTCATCGCGGTGCAGGTCGGTGCGACGATGGTGGCCGTCGGCGTGACGACCGCGGCCGGCCTGCTCGGCTGGTGGCGGTGGCACCACAACTCGTGGCTTCCGACCGTGTACGCGGGCGTGATCGGCGCCGTGGCGCTGGGTGTTTCGCTGCTGCTGTTGATGCGTGCCCACACCCAGCAGGAACGGCGCGTCGCCGACACCATGCTGTTGAGCAGCCTCGCGCCGGTGGCGATCGCGGCGGCGTCGGCACCGCCCGGGGGCGTCGGATCACCGCACGCGGTACTGGGTTTCGGGGTCCTCACCATCGCGGCGATCCTGGCCCTGCGGTTCACCGGTCGCCGACTGGCGATCTACACCGCCATCGTCACCGTCAGCCTGATCGCGTCGGTGGCCGCGCTCGCGCGCATGGTCGCCATGACGAGCGCCGTGACGCTGTTCACCTGCGTCGTGCTGGTGTCGGTCATGATCTACCAGAGTGCGCCGGCGATCTCGCGGCGGCTGGCAGGCATTCGGCTGCCCGTCTTCCCGTCGGCAACCAGCCGGTGGGTGTTCGAGGCCCGGCCCGACCTGCCCACCACGGTGGTGCGCTCCGACGGTGGCCCGCCGGTCCTGGAGGGGCCAGCCTCGGTCCGCGACGTGCTGACCCAGGCCGAGCGCGCCCGCTCGTTCCTGTCGGGTTTGCTGATCGGGCTCGGCGTGCTGATGATCGTGTCTTTGACCGCGCTGTCGGATCCGCACACCGGACAGCGCTGGCTGCCGGTCCTGCTGGCAGGCTTCAGCGCGGGATTCCTGATGCTGCGGGGCCGCTCCTACGTCGACCGCTGGCAGGCGATCACCCTGGCCGGGACCGCGGTGCTGATCGTCGGTGCGGTGGTGTTGCGCTACGCGCTGGTGCTGCAGTCGCCGCTTGCGGTGTCGATCAGCGCGGCGATCCTGGTTCTGCTGCCCGCGGCGGGGCTGACATCGGCGGCCGTCGTGCCGAACACCGTCTACAGCCCGCTATTCCGCAAATTCGTGGAATGGATTGAATACCTCTGCCTGATGCCAATTTTCCCGCTGGCATTGTGGTTGATGAACGTCTATGCAGCAATTCGCTATCGCTAACGGCAAGGTGTGGCGTGGTCGAGCTTCCGCCGCGACCATCGCCGCCGCCCTGCTCGCGTCGGGCGCCTTAGCCGGCCTGCCGCCCGCGTACGCGATCTCACCCCCGACGATCGACGCCGGCGCGGTCCCGCCGGACGGTGCGCCGGGACCGGGGGCGCCGATGAAGCAGAACTCGTACTGCACCGAGGTCGGTGTGCTGCCCGGGACGGATTTCCGGCTGCAGCCCAAGTACATGGACATGCTGAATCTGCAGGAGGCGTGGCAGTTCGGTCGGGGGGCCGGCGTGAAGGTGGCCGTCATCGACACCGGCGTGACGCCGCACCCCAGGTTTCCGCACCTGATTCCCGGCGGTGACTACATCATGTCCGGGGACGGCCTGTCCGACTGCGACGCGCACGGCACCATCGTGGCGTCGATGATCGGTGCGGCGTCGGCCAACGGCGCCGGCGTGCCGCCTGCAGCACCGCGCAAACCCGTCACCATCCCCACCACCGAGCCACCGCCGAAAGCGCCACCGCCGCAGACGGTGACCCTGTCACCGCTGCCTCAGACCGTGACGATGGTCCCGCCGCCACCGCAGTCTCAGGAACAGGCGCCGCCGGGTCCCTTCGGCGCGCCGCCGCCGCAACCGGCGGCTCCGCAGCCCGCTGGCCCGCCCCCGGGACCGTCTCAGGGTGGACAGGGTCCCAATGGGCAGGCGCCGGCGTCCAGCCACGGCGACGGCACGGTGACCATCCCCGGTTACGCCGGTGGCGGGCACGTGGCCAACGTCGACAACCTGCGCGGCCCGCGTCCGCTCGACCCGCCACCGCCGCCGCCCCCGCCGCCGAAGGCAGGTCCGGACGCGTTCAGTGGGGTGGCCCCGGATGTCGACATCATCGCGATCCGGCAGTCCAGCCAGGCCTTCGGCCTCAAGGACGCCTACACCGGGGACGAGGACCCGCAGACGTCGGCGAAGATCGACAACGTGCAGACGATGGCGCGAGCGATCGTGCACGCCGCCAACATGGGCGCTCAGGTCATCAACATCTCCGACGTGACGTGCATGAGCGCGCGCAACATCATCGACCAGCGTTCGCTGGGCGCGGCCGTGCGCTACGCGGCGGTCGACAGGAACGCCGTCATCGTGGCCGCCGCCGGCGACACCAGCAAGAAGGACTGCAAGCAGAACCCGCCACATGATCCGTTGCAGCCCAACGATCCTCGCAACTGGAACGCGGTCACCACTGTCGTGACGCCCTCCTGGTTCAGCGACTACGTCCTGACGGTCGGCGCGGTCGACACCGAAGGCCGCCCGCTGAGCCAGGGCAACCAGGGCCAAGCGTCGACGAGCGTGGCCGGGCCGTGGGTCGGGATCGCCGCGCCCGGAACCGACGTCATCGGACTGTCGCCCCGGGACGACGGCCTGATCAACGCGATCGACGGGCCCGACAACACCCTGCTGGTTCCGTCCGGCACCAGCTTCTCGGCGGCGATCGTGTCCGGCGTCGCGGCACTCGTGCGGGCCAAGTTCCCGCAGCTGTCGGCGTATCAGGTGATCAACCGGTTGACCCGGACCGCCCGAGCGCCGGCGCGCGGCGTGGACAACCAGGTCGGTCACGGGGTCGTCGACCCGGTGGCGGCCCTGACCTGGGATGTACCCGACGGTCCGGTGAAACCGCCCCAGCAACTGTCGGCACCGCTGAACATTCCGAAGCCCGTCCCGCACCGCGATATGGTGCCAGTGTGGGTGGCCGCCGGCGGCTTGCTCGGGGCGCTACTCATCGGCGGCGGAGTGTTCGGTACGGCGATGCTGATGAAGCGATCGCGGAAACAGCAATAGGGGCGGAGCAGCAGCACCATGAAGCGTCAGCGCAGGTTCGGGTTGTCTTTGTCGTGGCCGCGGCTGACCACCGTGTTTTTGGTCGATGTCGTGATCATGGTGGTGGCCAGCCACTGCCCGGAGTCCTGGCAGGGCACGTATCGCATCGCGTTCTGGGTCGGTGTCGGTCTGGCCGTGCTGGTGACGCTGCTGTCGCTGGTCACCTACCACGGCCTCACGGTCACGTCGGGGCTGGCCACGTGGCTGTGGGATTGGTCCGCCGATCCGGGCTCCGCGCTGTCCGCGGGCTGCACCCCCGCCCTCGACTACCAACGCAAATACGGGCGCGACAAGGTCGGCGTGCGGCAGCACGACGGCCAGCTGGTCACCGTGATCGCCATCAACGGCGGTGACGACGACTCGGCCTCGCGCCTTCGGCACCGCAACTCGCCGCCCACCCTGCTGGTGTCGGCCGTCGCTTCGGGCCTGCGCCAGTTCGACGTCCACCTCGACGACGTCGACATCGTTTCGGTGAAGGTCCGCCGCGGCGGCCCTGAAGCCAAAGCCGCCGAGTTGTCCAAGCTGGACGACTGGGGCCCGGAAGAGTGGGAGGTGGCTAACGGCGAGCCGACCTCGTACATTCGCCGCACCTGGCTGGTGTTGCGGATGAACCCGCAGCGCAACGTCGCCGCCGTCGCGGCCCGTGATTCGCTGGCGTCGACCTTCGTGGCCGCCACCGAACGGCTCGCTCAGGATCTCGACGGGCTGACCTGCGCGGCCCGCCCGTTGACCGCGGAGGAGCTGGCCGAAGTCGACCGTGCGGTCCTGGCCGATCTGGAGCCGACCTGGAGCCGGCCCGGCTGGCGCCGCCTCAAGCACTTCAACGGGTTCGTCACCAGCCTGTGGTTGTCGCCGTCCGACATCACCACCGACAAGCTGGAAGAGCTGTGGGAGGACGAGACCGTCGCGACGGTGCTGACCATCCGGCTCACCTCGCGCGGCGGCCGGCCGCAGGTATCGGCCTGGGTGCGGTACCACACCGAAAAGCGGTTGCGCAGAAACGTCTCGTCGGGCCTCAATCGTCTCACCGGACGCCAGCTGGCCGCGGTGCGAGCCAGCCTGCCCGCCCCGACGGCGCGCCCCCTGCTGGTCGTGCCGAGCCGTCCATTGCGCGCCGACGATGACGACCTTGCGCTATCCGTCGACCAGCTGCGAGGGAGCTCGGCGGGCGTACCTGTAGCGCAATGACGAGGCCGCAATCAACCGCTGAAGGTGCCCGTAACGCGATGGTCGCCGGGCTGCTGGCCTCGGGCGTCTCGGTCAATGGGCTGCAGCCCAGCCACAATCCGCAGGTCGCGTCGCAGATGTTCAGCACCGCGACCAGCCTGGATCCGGGGATGTGCGACGCCTGGCTGGCACGGATCCTGGCGGGGGAGCAGAGCATCGACGTGCTGTCCGGTGCGTGGTCCTCGATCCGGACGTTCGGTTGGGAGACCCGCCGCCTCGGGGTGACCGAGTTGCAGTTCCGGCCCGAGGTTTCCGACGGGTTGTTCCTGCGGCTGGCCGTCACCAGCGTGGAGACGTTGGCGTGTGCGTACGCCGCGGTTCTCGCCGAAGCGAAACGCTACGAGGAAGCCGCGAAACTGATCGACGGCGTCGAACCCCGTCAACCTGTCGATGAGGAACTGGTCAGTTACGTGCGCGGCGTGCTGTACTTCCGCACGGCTCGGTGGCCGGATGTGCTGAATCAGTTCGCCGAGGGGAAAAGCTGGCGCCAGCCCGAACTTAAGGCCGCCGGCGCGGCGATGGCCACCACGGCCCTGGCTTCGCTGGGTGTGTTCGAGGAGGCGTTGCGCCGGGGCCAGGATGCCATCGAGGGCGACCGGGTGCCGGGCGCGGCCAACATCGCCCTGTACACCCAGGGCATGTGCTTGCGGCACCTCGGCCGCGAGGACGAGGCCGTCGAGCTGCTGCGCCGGGTGTACTCGCGCGATCCGAAGTTCACGCCGGCCCGTGAAGCGCTGGACAACCCGAACTTTCGCCTGGTCCTGACCGACCCGGAGACGATCGAGGCCCGGACCGACCCCTGGGATCCGAACAGCGCGCCGACCCGGGCCGAGACGGAAGCCGCCCGCCACGCCGAAGAGGCGGCAAGGTACCTGGCCGAAGGCGACGCCGAGCTCAACGCCATGCTCGGCATGGAACGCGCCAAGCGCGAGATCAAGCTCATCAAGTCGACCACCAAGGTGAACCTGGCGCGCGCCAAGATGGGCCTGCCGGTGCCGGTCACTTCGCGCCACACGTTGTTGCTCGGCCCACCCGGAACCGGAAAGACTTCGGTGGCACGAGCTTTCAGCAAGCAGCTGTGCGGGTTGACGGTGCTGCGCAAGCCCGTGGTGGTGGAAACCAGCCGCACCAAGCTGCTGGGCCGCTACATGGCCGACGCCGAGAAGAACACCGAGGAGCTTCTGGAGGGCGCCCTGGGCGGCGCGGTCTTCTTCGATGAGATGCACACGCTGCACGAGAAGGGCTACCAGCAGGGTGACCCGTACGGCAACGCGATCATCAATACGTTGCTGTTGTACATGGAGAACCATCGCGACGAGCTGGTGGTTTTCGGCGCCGGCTACGCCAAGGCCATGGACAAGATGCTCGAAGTGAATCAGGGTCTGCGACGGCGTTTTTCGACCGTCATCGAGTTCTTCAGCTACACCCCGGACGAGCTGGTCGCGCTGACCCGGTTGATGGGCCAGGAGAACGAAGACGTGATCACCGACGAATCGGCACAGGCGCTGTTGCCGTCGTACACGAAGTTCTACCTCGACGAAAGTTATTCGGAGGACGGCGATCTCATCCGCGGCATCGACACCCTCGGCAACGCCGGTTTCGTGCGCAACGTGGTGGAGAAGGCCCGCGATCACCGCAGTTTCCGCCTCGACGACGAGGATCTGGACGCGGTGCTGTCCAGCGACGTGACCGAGTTCAGCGAGCGTCAACTGCTGCGTTTCAAGGAATTGACCCAGGAGGATCTCGCCGAGGGCCTCAGCGCTGCGGTCGCCGAGAAGAAGTCGGACTGACCGCCCCGCGTGCCCTCCACGCCAAGGCCCGCGCGGGTGCATTGCGGGTGACGGCGGGGGAATGCGTTGTACGTCAGCTTGACTCAGCGCGGGCCGAGTGCCACCATTGCCAATGCAAGCACCTCGCTAGGTGAGGCGTCTGCACGGATACAGGCCACTGACCTCGAACGTCGAAAGACGCCCAGGGTCAGGACAGCTCTTCCCGGATTAAGGGTTGAGCCCAAGTGGCTTCCGGCTTTGGTTGGCCGGATACGCCGTGTGGTGCCGAAGCTCTGACGAGAGGGGTGCCGCAGCCGGCCGTTTCGCCTGGTTGTTCCTCCCCGTGTGCACCGTGTGGCGCCCCCGCGTGCCCTGGCCTTGAGGAGGTGAGAGCGAATTAGTCCCGAAGACAGACCGTATGCCAGATTGTTGACCATTTCGCTTCGATCCGGCCTCGGCATCGTTATTTCCTGAATTGGCTTGTAGTTAGCCGATTTTCGTAGCATGCGCACTCGCTGACGTGTGGCGTCGGCGCGCGCCCGCGGCATGGCCACACCCTGGCCTGCCGATATTTGTGGGGAGATTTGTGATGAACTTTGTTACCGCACAGCCGGAATCGTTGTCGGTGGCAGCCGGCCGGCTGCAAGAGATCGGTTCGGCGCTGACTGCGCAGAATTCGGCTACCGCCGCCCCGATGACCGGGGTGGTGCCTGCCGCCGCGGATGTGGTGTCGATGCTGACGGCGGCGCGATTCGCCAAGCACGGGCAGGTGTTCCAGACGTTGAGCACCCAAGCCGCCGCGCTGCATGAGAACTTCGTGGTCACCTTGCGGGCCAGTGCCGAGTCGTACGCGGCCACCGAGGCAATCAACGCGGCTTCAGCGCGCTGAGCATTGTGGAGTATCCATCATGATGGATTTTGCGGCACTGCCGCCGGAGATCAACTCGGCCAGAATGTATTCCGGCCCCGGCTCGGGGCCGATGCTGGCCGCCGCTGCCGCATGGAACACGATGGCCGCGGAGATGCGTTCGGCTGCAGCCTCTTACTGGTCGGTGGTGACTGAACTGACCGGTGCCGGCTGGCTGGGGCCTTCGTCGATGTCGATGTTAGCCGCGGCCGCACCCTATTTGGCCTGGCTGGACGGCACCGCCGCCCAGGCCGAGCAGGCCAGCGGCCAGGCCTTCTCCGCCGCGACCGCCTACGAGTCGGCCTTTGCGATGACCGTGCCCCCGCCGGTGATTGCGGCCAATCGGGCTCAGCTCGCGATGCTGGTGGCGACCAACGTCTTCGGTCAGAACACTCCGGCGATCGCGGCAACCGAAGCGCAGTACGCCGAAATGTGGGCGCAGGATGCGGGCGCGATGGACGGCTATGCCAGCGCTTCGAGCACCGCGTCGCAACTGACGCCGCTGGCTGCGCCGCCGTCCACCACGAACACCGACGGCGTGGCCGCGCAGGCGAACACGGTGGCTCAGGCGGCCCAAACGCCGGCGGGTTCGGCGCAGTCGGTGCTGTCGTCGGCCGGCGGGGGTTCCTCGTCGCCTGGTTCGCTGTCGTCATCGCTGGCGGGCTTGCTGAGCGGCTCGGACAATTCGGCCCTCGGCACCTTCACGAACAGCAACTTCTTCAGCACCGCGGTGGTCAACGGCGCGCTCGCCGGCGGGCCGTTCAACCCGCAGTTCATCCTGCAGACGGCCGCCGGGCTGATGAACGCGGGCAAGTCGTCCACGGGTGCCGCGGCGCTGGCCGGACTGGGGGAGCTGTCGGAGCTGGGTTCGGGTGCATCGATTCCGGCCGCACTGGCTGGCGCCGGCGGCTCGGCGGGACGGGGGCACGCGAGCCTGGTGGGGTCGTTGTCGGTGCCGCCGAGTTGGGCTTCGTCGGCCAACATAAATCCCGGCGAAGTCGCGGCACCGGCCAACGGCCTCAGTGACATCGGCTCGCCGGCCCCGGCGGCCGGCGGGCCCGGTGGTTTTGCCGGGCCCCTGGGGTCGGCGGGCGGGCGCCGTCGCGCAATCCCGAAATACGGATTCCGGCCCGTGGTGATGCCACGCCCGCCTGCCGCCGGATAAGCAAGGAGACAGTGCCATGTTCGATTTTGCGGCGTTTCCGCCGGAGATCAACTCGGCTCGCATGTACGCGGGCCCCGGGCCGGCGTCGATGGTGGCCGCCGGCGCCGCCTGGAACACGATGGCCGCCGAAATGCGTTCTGCGGCAACCGGTTATGGATCGGTGATAGCGGGCTTGACCGGCGAAGGCTGGCTGGGTCCGTCGTCAGTGCTGATGGCGGCCGCGGCTGCGCCCTACGTGGCGTGGCTGAGCAGCACCGCGGCGGCGGCCGAACAGGCCGGCGTGCAGGCCACCGCGGCGGCGGCCGCATACGAGGCAGCGTTCGCCATGACGGTGCCGCCTGCCGTGGTCGCGACCAACCGGATGCAGCTGGCAAACCTGTTGGCCGGCAACCTGTTCGGGCAGAACACCGCTGCAATCGCGGCCATCGAGGCGCAGTACGCCGGCATGTGGGCTCAAGACGCCTCCGCGATGAACGGTTACGCCAACGCCTCGAGCGAGGCCACCCAGCTGACGCCAATGGCCGCACCATCGCCGACCACCAGCACCGACGGTGTTGCCGAGCAGGCCGCGACGGTGGCCCAGGCGGCCACTGCCTCGACCAACGCGGCCTCGGGCAGCTCGACGGGCGGACTGCTGGCCTGGCTGGGGCTCGCGCCCAACACCAATACGTCCACCACGGGGCTGGCCGGGCTGATGAACTTCCTGGACGGCTCCAACGGCTCGCTGCTGGGCAGCTTCCTCAACAACGCTTCGGTGGCCAACTTCTCCAACGCCTTGACCACCAGCGGGCTACTGAACCCGACGTCGATGATCGATTCGGTGACCGCCTTCAGTTCCGTGTTTCCCAACGCGGCCGACGGCGCCGCGGACGCGGCTGGAGCCGAGCTGGCCGCGGGCCTGAGCCGCGGCCAGCTCGGCTCCCTACCAGGCCTTGCGGCCTCGGCGGGTGTCGGCCAGGCGAGCCTGGTCGGCACCCTCGCCGTCCCGTCGAGCTGGGGTGCGACGGGGGCCGCCATCACCCCGGTGGCGGCGACAACCCGCCTGGGGGCGGGGATGTATCACGGCGTTCTGGGGACGACGCCCATGGTGATGGAGGACGCCGGTCCGGTCGGAATGCCGGGAATGCCGGTGGGCGCCGTGCCGGGCGCACACGAGGATGAGTTGGCCGCGCCCCTATATGGATTCCGGCCCCGAGTGATGGCCCGTCCGCCCTCCGCCGGTTAACAACGCGCGCAATCAAAATTAACGGTTGACCAACGGCACTTTTTCACAATCCTTATCTGGCAAATAGCGGGAACCCCAGCAACGGCATGAGGCTAGCAATGTGTGGCTCACAGGGGCCCAAAAACCCTTGTGAGCTATCGAGATTGCCACACAGGAAATTGTCAGTAGCTAATCAGTGCCACGGCAGATTGTCCACGTCTACTCGTATAGGTGAAGTCGAGGAGAACGGTCAACTGCATGGAGTCGGGCGCGGGGCCATGGTCTCGGATGTGCCTGTCGCCGGGGGTTTCTGGGGCCGTGCCGGTTCGGTGGCGTGCGGGAGTTCAGCGCCGATGGTCGGTCGTCGCCTCAAGTCTTCCGCGAGCGGGCCGACTTCCGGCCCCAGCAGGTCCGGTCCCACGGGGAGCGCCATACAAATGCCGACAGCGTCGTCGGCTGGAGTTCGTCGCAATTGAACCCCGGGAATGGAAATACGCCGAATAGATACTGGCAGCGAATTTGTATGACAGCTTTGCTTCGGAAGCCACCAGTGCGGGCCCGGATATATCAGGATCCGCGATATATAGAGATTGATATGGAGGTTACTGATATTCTTGACCGGACTTGAGAGAGATAATTTCTGAGCGCTTTATACGATTGGCGATGGCGCCGATCTACGGGTTGTTGATTACGCCGCTTGCGGAATGCATATTCATTTAGTTCGGGCGTTGTCGAATGCTGCCCACAAGCGCCTCGGAAAGTGATATGTGCCACTAATCCAGTGGTGGTAGCCGGTCTCTCTCACAGACCGTCGAGACTCCCGATATTTATTTTTTACAAAGGTTTACCTGACGGGAACGCCCGACGAAATAAGTGATGGGCACCATCGTCAATACAAAAGCAGCGTGGCTTGACTAGTCGTTCGCACGCCATTTAGGCGCCGATCCAGAGCTAGGAGCAGGATGGCTTTATTGTCTGCAGCACATGGAATCTGCACATGTGTCTCGTAGCAGAGTTGATGAATTCCCTTAGAGCTGCAACTTTGTCGATGCCGGGGTCACCAGGCGGTGCCTACCATGGCGGTCAGATGAGGGACCGGAGGTTTTAGGTGTTGGATTTCGGGGCTTATCCGCCGGAATACAACTCGGGGCGGATGTACGTCGGAGCGGGGTCGGGGCCGCTGCTGGCCGCGGCCGCGGCCTGGGATGAATTGGCCGCGGAGCTGCAGAGCACCGGGGCGTCGTACGGCTCGACGATCGACACTCTGGCGACGGGTCCGTGGACGGGCCCCTCCTCGATCGCGATGGCGGCCGCGGCAGCACCGTACGTGGCCTGGATCCACGCCACCGGCGCGCGAGCCGAGCAGGCGGGCGCCCAGGCGAAACTCGCGGCCGGCGCCTACGAGGCCGCGTTCGCGGCCACGGTGCCGCCGCCGGTGATCGCCGCCAACCGCTCGCTGCTCGCGACCCTGGTCGCCACCAACATCCTCGGCCAGAACACCCCGGCGATCGCCGCCACCGAAGCCCACTACATGGAGATGTGGGCGCAGGATGCCGCCGCGATGTACGCCTACGCGGCGGCCTCGGCGAGCGCCTCTCAGCTGACCTCGTTCGCCGAGCCACCCCAGACCACCAACGACTCGGCCGGTCCGACGCAAGCCGCCGCGGTCGCCCAGAGCACCGGGCAGTCCAGCGCGAACACCGTCAGCCACCTGTCCCAACTGAGCACCACGATGCAGCCGGCGGCACAGGCCGCGAGCAATGCCAGCACCACGACGACGGCGGCGTCTGGTTCGTCACTCACCCTGCCGAGTGCGATAACCAACTGGAACGAGTTCTGGTCGGTCGCCACCGGGCCGTTCTCCCCGCAGTCCTGGAGCAGCATCCCGGGCGGTCCGTTCCTGTCATTCGGCCAGGCCTACGCCTGGGGGCAGAACGGACAAGGCGCCGCCGCCTATCTGGCGGGGCCGAAAGCCATCTCCGGGGCGTTGGCACCGCTGACCAGCGGCGCCAACGCGGTCAAGCCCATGCTGAGTTCCGCGGTCGGGGCGGGGCAGGCGACGGGGTCGATGGGCAAAGCCGCCCTGGTCGGCAGCATGTCGGTGCCGCAGGGCTGGACCGAAGCTGCCCCCGCCTTCCGGATGCTGGCGATGCCGACCAACTTGGCGGCGGCGCCTGCCGCGATGGCCGGCGAAGAGGGCGTGTTCAGCCAGATGGCCTTGTCCAGCCTGGCCGGTCGCGCCGTCGCCGCCGCCGCGACCCGGCCGGTAGGCGGCGCGGCCTCGGCAGCGGCCTCATTGGGCGGCGTCGCCGCCGAGGCCGACCCGGCCGCGGCCACCATCATCGTGATCCCGTGCATTGAGGAATGACGGCGATGACCAAACCGTTTGGCAGGCAATCACTTTCCGCTAGAACACCCAGGTAAGGGGTACCAGAGATGTTTTACGGAGCCTTTCCGCCGGAGTTCAACTCGGGCCGGATGTACAGCGGCCCGGGGTCGGAATCATTCGTGGCCGCGGCGACGGCCTGGCAGAGCCTGGCCACCGAATTGCAGTCCACGGCGTCGTCGTATGCGTCGGTGCTCGCTAACCTGACCGCCGGACCCTGGACGGGTCCGTCGTCGCTTGCCATGGCCTCCGCGGCCGCCCCCTACGTGGCCTGGATGCAGCAAACCGCCGCCCAGGCCGCCCAAACCGCGACCCAGGCCACCGAAGCGGCCGCGGCCTATGAGACGGCGTTCGCCGCCCACGTGCCACCGGCGGTGATCGCGGAAAACCGCACCCTGCTGGCCCAACTGGTGGCGACGAACATCGTCGGGCAGAACACCGCGGCGATTGCCGCGAATGAGGCGCAGTACAGCGAGTTTTGGGCTCAGGACGCCACCGCGATGGACACCTACTTCGCCTCGTCGGCGACGGCGTCCAACAAGCTGACGCAGTTCAGCCCGGCGCCCAAGGCCACCAATGATGCTGCGGCGCCGATGCAAGCCGCCGCCGTGAGTTCGGCAGCCAGCACGCCAACCGCCAATGTGGCGAACACCGCGGCGAGCGCCGCCACGACCACTCTGCCCTACAGCGGATTGTTCTCGGGCCCGGCGAACCTCGCCTATCTCTACAACCAGTTCGTCACGGGTCTTCTTAACGGCCTTCCGGGCGGGTCGAGCTTCTACACGGGCTTGTACAACGCCGTCAAGGTGCCGCTGGGCCTGACCACGCAGTTCAACGACGTCGGATTGCTGATCAACTTCCCACTGTCGCAGTGGCTCAAGTTCGCACCGCCCGTCGGGTACGGCGCGCTGCCCAAAGATGCGCTGGGCGCCGGCCTGGGCGCGCTGGGTTTCGGTCGCGGCACCCTGTACAGCTCGATCAGCCCGATCGCCGGCATGGGAAACGCCGGCACCCTGGTCGGAAAGCTGTCGATCCCGCCGAGCTGGGCCACGACCACCCCGTCGATCAGGACCGTTGCTGCGGCCCTATCGTCCGCGGGGGCGGACACCGTGCCCGCGGCCGCGTTGGGCGAGGGGAGTCTGTTCAGTTCGATGGGACTGGCCGGGATGCTGGGCAGCGCCATGGGTTCCGGTGGACCCACCATGGTCCGTGCGGGCGTTCGTAACCGGATGACCCCGATCAAGGACCTCAAAGACAAACAATCGCCGGAACAGCTGAAACGTCTCGTCGCACAGATCTCGGAGAAGCCGGAAAGCGTCCAGCACCACAACGTCGACCAAGAGAATCTCGACGCGCTCCTCGAACAGCTGGCCAAGAAGCCCGGCATCCACGCGGTGCATCTGAAAAAGGGCGACAAGTCGAAGGTCCTGCCGGCCGATGCCCAATCCGGTTGACAGGCAACGCAGAAGGGTGACGGATGATGAAACGACTATTGGCACTACTCGGTGCGTTTACGACGATCGGGCTTGCCGCTCCCGCGTACGCGACTCCTCCGCCCGAGCCGGATGGTGACGACGGCGGGTTCGTCGCGGCGCTGCAGCAAGCCGGCTTCAGCTTCAACAATCCGGGGTCGGCCATCGCCGCCGGGAGGGCGGTGTGCTCGTGCTTGAACAACGGCGAGTCGGGCCTGGAGTTGGTCCACGACGTGAAGACCCATAATCCGGGCATGGACATGGAGATGGCGTCCAACTTCGCGATGATCTCCGCGAAGTTCTATTGCCCCCACCAACTCTCCAAGGCGTGACACACCACGGGCGGTGAACCTGCTAACGGTTACGCGGGTCGAATGCCCTGGCGTTCAGGGTATTTGCGAGTCGAGGCCGAACGCTGCCGAGATGGCCCCGTGGAACAATCGCGCCGCATGAGACTATTGCCAGCGCTGGTTGTCGGCGTTTCGGCCGCGATCGGAATGGCCCCGCCGGGGCATGGTGACCCCGGCCCGCCCGGCGTCGACGAGGCCGGTTTCCTTGCCTCCCTGAGGAGTGCGGGCATCACCTACTCGACCCCCGACGGGGCGATGAAATTCGCCAAGGCGGTGTGCGTGTCAATGGGCAACGGCGAGTTCGGCCCTCAAATGGTCGACGAACTCAAGAGCGAAAACCCCGGTCTCACCAACGATCACGCAACGTCGTTCTTGGCGATCGCGGTGAAATACTATTGCCCGCAGCAACTTAGCCGGCGGTAGCCCGGCGTCACCGCGCAGCGGGTGACCGCGGCGCAACCAATCGACGGCGCGCCGGTTTCGCGGATGTGGCCGCCCCGCGCCCGATTTGGCTCGGGTCTATCTGCCGTTCACTTGCACATGTTTAGCTGCGCCAACCGGCACCACGCCGGGGCCGCAGCCGGAACCGTCAGGTGCGGTCGGGGATACTCGACGGCAGGGAAAGGAGCGTGTCGTTGGAGACGCTGAGCGCTCTCGATTTCGTACTCCGGCTGGGCGTCGGCGTGGGCTGCGGCGCCCTTATCGGCCTGGAACGGCAATGGCGGGCGCGACGCGCGGGCCTACGCACCAACGCACTGGTGGCCGGAGGCGCGACGCTGTTCGTGCTGTACGCGGCGGCCACCTCCGACACCAGCCCCACCCGCGTCGCTTCTTATGTCGTGTCCGGCATCGGGTTCCTCGGCGGTGGCGTGATCCTGCGTGAGGGCGTCAACGTCCGGGGCCTCAACACCGCCGCCACCCTCTGGTGCTCGGCCGCGATCGGCGTGCTGGCCGCTTCCGGGCACCTGGTGTTCGCGCTGATCGGCACCGGCACCGTCATCGGCATCCACCTGCTGGGGCGCCCGCTGGGCCGCCTGATCGACCGCGACAACAGTGCGGAAGAGGATGAGAGCCTGGTGCCTTACCTCGTACAGGTGGTCTGCCGTCCGAAGCATGAGAAGTACGCGCGGGCCCAGATCGTTCAGCACGCCGGCAGCAACGACATCACGCTTCGCGGAATCCATACCGGCAACCCGGATGGCGACGAGGTCACCCTGACCGCCCACCTGCTGATGTACGGCGACGCCCCGGCCCGGCTGGAGCGACTGGTGGCCGAACTGTCGCTGCTGCCCGGCGTCCGCGCGGTGCAGTGGTATGCCGGAGACGAAGCGCAGTCCGACGATCGTCGCTGAGGGCGGACGGACGCCGCGGCGCTCGTCGTAGTCTTACCTGTGTGAGTGCCCTGTCAGGCTTCCTGTCCGCCCTGCCTCCGCAGATGCGGGATCCGGTGCTGGTCGCCATCCCGTTCTTCCTGCTGCTGCTGACCCTCGAATGGACCGCGGCTCGCAAGCTGGAACACCTCACGGCCGAGGCCGCCGACACGGCGCGGCCGGCGTCGGGGGCGCACCTGACCCGCGATTCGGTGGCGAGCATCTCGATGGGGCTGGTGTCGGTGGCCACCACGGCCGGCTGGAAGACCCTGGCTCTGCTCGGCTACGCCGCGATCTATGCCTACGTCGCGCCCTGGCACCTGTCGCCGACGCATTGGTACACCTGGGTCGTCGCGCTTGTCGGAGTGGACCTGCTCTATTACGCCTATCACCGGATCGCGCACCGGGTGCGATTGATCTGGGCAACCCACCAGGCCCATCACTCCAGCGAGTACTACAACTTCGCCACGGCACTGCGCCAGAAGTGGAACAACAGTGGCGAGATCTTGATGTGGATTCCGTTGCCGCTGTTGGGAATTCCGCCGTGGATGGTGTTCTTCAGCTTCTCGGTGAACCTGATTTACCAGTTCTGGATTCACACCGAGCGGATCGACAAGCTGCCGCGGCCGTTCGAGTTCCTGTTCAACACGCCGTCGCATCACCGGGTGCACCACGGCATGGACAAGGTCTATCTCGACAAGAACTATGGCGGCATCTTCATCGTCTGGGACCGGCTCTTCGGAACCTTCCAGGCCGAGCTGTTCCGGCCACATTACGGCCTTACCAAGCGCGTGGACACCTTCAACATCTGGACGCTGCAGACCCGCGAATACGTCGCGATAGCCCGCGACTGGCGCTCGGCGACGCGCCTGCGCGATCGGTTGGGTTACGTGTTCGGGCCGCCCGGCTGGCTGCCGCGTGCGGCCCGTCACGCCGAGGCCGGCACCCCGGCCGTGACCTCCCTGTAACATTTGCGCAGGCCGGCGCGAAAAGCTGAGCGTGGAGGCGGTTACCCGTAACCTCGCCCTCCCGTCGGTATCGGCCCGTGGATCGGAGTTCATGGTGCATCGTCTGGCAACGCGCACGTTCGCCACGTCGGCTACGGTCGTGGCGCTCGCCTCCTTTGTGCCGGCGGCGCCGGCCAAAGCCGACGTCGTGGTGTATCCGGGCATGGAAATACGCCAGGACAACCGCGTCTGCACGCTGGGATACGTCGACCCGGGCCTGAAAATCGCATTCACCGCGGGGCACTGCCGGGGCGGGGGCAGCGGCGTGGTGACGGATCGGGGCGGCGCCGTCATCGGCCGGATGGCCGCTTTCCGAGACAACACCCCCAGCGGAACGACGGTGTCGACGAGCCAGGTGATCAACGACTACGAAGCGATCGTGCTGGACAGCAGCGTCACGGCGAACAACATCCTGCCGGGCGGCCGGCCGCTGGTCTCGGACCCCGGCCTCACGCTTGCGCCCGGGCAGCCGGTCTGCCACTTCGGCGTGATCACCGGGGAGACGTGCGGGACGGTGGAGAGCGTGAACAACGGCTGGTTCACCATGTCGCATGGCGTGCAGAGCCATAACGGCGATTCGGGCGGACCGGTGTATCTGGCGCCCAGTGGCGGCCCCGGGCAGATCGTCGGGATCTTCAACAGCGTGTGGGGGGACTTCCCGGCCGCGGTGTCATGGGGGGCGACTTCGGAGGAGGTCCGCGAGGACCTCGGAGTGCGCGACAACGCGCACTAGGGGCGGTCAGCCCGCCGGGGTCAGGGCGAATACCGGAATCGAGGGCGCGGCGGCGCGGAACTGCTCGTCGGTGCTGTCCGGCGTCAGTCCGGCGACATAGTCCTTGACCTGCCAATACCATCTGGCCAGGTAGCTCCGCAGCAGCTCGGGCTTGGCCGCGTCGTCGACTTCGTCGGCCCGCACGCGCCGCCGGTGCCAGCGGGGACCCACCTCGACGACGGACGCCGCCCGGACATTGCGTGCCCACTGCGTATTGCCGCGCGGCGAGACCAGGTAGTCCACGCCGTCGACGGTCAACAGGTTGATCACCACCGCGCGTTGCTTCCCGGTTTTGCGGCCGCGGACGCGCAGCGCCCGGGTCCCGGCGATGCTGATTCCCGCCTCGGCAAGCCAGCGGATGACCCCGTTGGCGGCGCGGACGGCCCGGCTCGGTTCTTCATAACGGGTGGACATGGTGCGGCCTCTCAGCGAATCCTGGTCAAGCTAATGAGAGCGGTGCTCTCTGACTTGAACACGCTGCCACACCGCGCCACGGAAAGCAAGAGCGGTGTTCTCAGTTGTGTCAGACTGGCCGCGTGGGCAAACGCCAGGAATCGCGCGAGCAGATCGAGGCACGCATCATCGAACTCGGTCACCGCCAGCTGGCGGAGCGCGGGGCGGCCGGACTGTCGGTGCGGGCGATAGCCCGCGACCTGGGCATGGTGTCCTCGGCGGTGTACCGCTACGTGTCCAGCCGCGACGAATTGCTGACCCTGCTGCTGGTCGACGCTTATTCCGACCTGGCCGACGCCGTGGATCGCGCCCGCGAGACGGTCGGGGACCTGTGGAGCGACGACGTCGTCGCCATCGCGCGGGCGACCCGGGGCTGGGCGGTCGCGCACCCGGCGTGCTGGGCCCTGCTGTACGGCAGTCCCGTTCCCGGATATCACGCGCCACCCGAGCGCACGGTCGCGGTGGGGACCAGGGTGGTCGCGGCGTTGTTCGACGCGGTGGCGGCCGGAATCGCCACCGGCGACATTCGGCTGACGAATGATCTTGCCCCGCAACCGATGTCATCCGACTTCGAACGGATTCGGCACGAGTTCGGCTTCCCCGGGGATGACCAGGTGCTCGCCAAATGCTTTTTGCTGTGGGCGGGGGTGCTGGGTGCGATCAGCCTCGAGGTGTTCGGGCAGTACGGCGCCGATACCCTGACCGACCCGGAAACCATTTTCGACGCTCAGCTGCGGCTGCTGGTGGATGTCCTGACCCGGCATTGATGCCTCGCCGCGACCGCGGGCACTACCAGAATTAGAACGTGTTCACCCGCTGGTTCGCCGACCGGAAGGGCTCGTCATGGCAAATTTATTCGGGCCCTTTCTGGCGGCCCGGAGGCTGGACTATTCTGCGAGGCGATGACGCTTCCCGTTCAATCACCGACACAGATCGCTTGGGTCACCACCGACCTGGATGCCACCGAAACGGCCCTCACCGGCCTGTTAGGTGTGCGAAAGTGGGTGCGCATACCCGATGTGCACTTTGCTCCGGAGGCGTGTAGCTACCATGGCCGGCCCGCCGACTTCTTTGCCAGCATCTCGTTGAGCTACCTCGGTGACATGCAATTGGAACTGATCCAACCGGTTCGCGGCGAGAACATCTATAGTGATTTTTTGTCCGAATGCGGGCCGGGTTTGCACCACATCTGCATGGAGGTCGAAAGCCCCGACCGGCTGGAGGCGGCGGTCACCGAGGCCGCCGAGCGGGGCGCCGCGGTTGTGCAGCGAGGCGTGATGCCCGGCGGCATCCGATTCGTCTATCTTTCAGCGCCGGAGGCAGGCGTGCCGTACGTGGAGCTTGCGTACGTTTCGCCCGAAATGAGGGCGTTTTACGACTACATCAAACAGGAGCAGCGGTGAGCCGCCTCGGCGACGAAGTGGAACGCAGCGATGAGGAAGAGGGGCGCCAATGAGCACGGAGATACCGGCAACAGTCAGTGCGGCCGGCGTGAACACGTGGTCCGACGACGTCGACGTCGTGGTGATCGGGTTCGGCATCGCCGGCGGCTGCGCCGCGGTGAGTGCGGCGGCGGCCGGCGCACGGGTGCTGGTGCTCGAACGTGCGGCCGCGGCGGGCGGCACCACTTCGCTTGCCGGGGGCCACTTTTACCTCGGTGGCGGGACGGCGGTGCAACAGGCAACCGGTCAGGACGATTCCGTCGAGGAGATGTACAAGTATCTGGTAGAGGTGTCGCGGGAACCCGAACTCGACAAGATCCGCGCCTACTGCGACGGCAGCGTCGAGCATTTCAATTGGCTGGAAGACTTGGGTTTCCAGTTCGAGCGAAGCTACTACCCGGGCAAGGTCGTCGTCCCGCCGGGCACCGAGGGGCTGAGCTACACCGGCAATGAGAAGGTCTGGCCCTTCTGCGAGCGGGCCAAGCCGGCACCGCGCGGGCACTCGGTGCCGGTGCCCGGCGAATTGGGCGGCGCCAGCATGGTCGTCGACCTGCTGCTCAAACGCGCCGACGCCCTGGGCGTGCAGATCCGCTACGAGACCGCGGTCACCAACCTGGTGACCGGCGACGACGGCGGCGTGGTCGGCGCCGCGTGGAAGCACTTCACCGACACCGGTGCCATCAAGGCCAAGTCCGTCATCATCGCGGCGGGCGGATTCGCGATGAACCCGGAGATGGTCGCCGAGCACACGCCCGCGCTGGGCCAGGAGCGGCGCACCAAACATCACGGCCTGGTGGCGCCCTACATCCTGGGCAATCCCAACGACGACGGGCTGGGCATCCGGATGGGCGTGTCGGCGGGTGGTGCGACCAAGAACATGGACGAGCTGTTCATCACCGCCGCGGCCTATCCGCCGGAGGTCTTGCTGACCGGTGTGATCGTCAACAAGGAGGGCCAGCGGTTCGTCACCGAGGACTCCTACCATTCGCGCACTTCGGCTTTCGTGTTGGAGCAGCCCGACCAGACGGCGTACCTGATCGTCGACGAGGCGCACTCCGAGATGCCTGCCATGCCGCTGATCCGTTTCCTCGACGGGTACGAGACGATCGCGGAAATGGAAGCGGCGCTGGGTATTCCGGCGGGCAATCTCGCGGCCACGCTGGATCGCTACAATAAGCACGCAGCCGCAGGCGAGGATCCCGACTTCCACAAACAGCCGGAATTCCTTGCACCCCAAGACAATGGACCCTGGGCGGTGTTCGACCTGTCGCTGGGACGGGCGATGTACTCGGGGTTCACCATCGGCGGCCTCGCGGTGACCGTCGACGGCGAGGTGCAGCGAGCCGACGGCAGCGTGGTGCCCGGTTTGTACGCCGCGGGTGCGTGCGCGTCCAACCTCGCCCAGGACGGCAAGGGCTACGCGAGCGGGACGCAGCTCGGTGAGGGGTCGTTCTTCGGCCGCCGCGCGGGAGCGCACGCGGCCGGACGGGCCGCGGGAGCTTAAGCGCTATGACGATGCCTTGAACTGCACCAGGGTCGCCAAGGTTTCCCGATAGTGTTCCATCGGTGGGACGCGCCGGTCTGCGACCTTTGCCGCATCATCCCAGCGGCGCAGGCGGCAAGCGTCGTCCGCGTGGAAGCTCTTACCCGGCATCGCATTTAGGCGTCCTAGACCGGCGCCGGAGCCTTCTCGACCGGGCCCAGTTGCCACGGGCCGCCGCCGAGCAGACGCAGCTGCTGCTCGTGGTGTTGTTCGACGGTGGGCCGGTGGCTCACGCTGACCATGACGCACTCCGGCAGCTCGGACCGGATCAACTGGTACAGCGCGAATTCCAGGCCCTCGTCCAGGGCCGAGGTGGCCTCGTCGAGGAACACCGCCTTCGGCTTGGTGAGCAGGACGCGCGCGAAGGCGACGCGCTGTTGCTCGCCGGGGGAGAGCACCTTGGCCCAGTCGTGGTCTTCGTCCAGCCGGTTGATCAGCGGTGCCAGCGACACTTTGGTGAGCACGTCGCGCAGTTCCTCATCGGAGACGCTGTCCGGCGAATTCGGGTAGCACACCACGGTGCGCAAACTGCCGAGCGGCACATAGGGCAGCTGCGACAGGAACATCGTCGCGTTGTCGCCGTCCGGGCGGCACAGGGTCCCCGAGGCGTACGGCCACAATTCGGCCAGGCTGCGCAACAGCGTCGTCTTGCCGGCCCCGGATCGGCCGGTGATCACCAGCGTGTCGCCGTGGTCGAGCTGGATGTCCAGCGAGTCGACCAGCTGGTCGCCCTCCGGCGTGCGCACCTCGATGCCGCGGAGCTCAACCGCCGTCTCTTCACTCGGCTTGACCAGAATCGCCGGAAGCGCGCGGCCCTTGCTGTTGGCGTCGACCAGTCCGTGCAATCGGATGATCGCCGCGCGGAAGGACGCGAACGCGTCATAGTTGTTGCGGAAGAACGACAGCGAGTCGTGGATGTTGCCGAATGCCGTCGCCGTCTGGCCCACATCGCCGAAATCGATCTTGCCGGCGAACAGCCGCGGCGCCTGAATCACCCACGGCAGTGGGACAATTGCCTGCGACACCGACCAGTTCCACCCGTTGAAAATGATGGTCCGTCGGACAAAATTGCGGTAGTTGCCGATGATCGGGGTGAAGCGCCCCCACAGCTGCGCCCGCTCGACCCGCTCGCCGCGGTAAAAGCCGACCGCCTCCGCGGCGTCCCGCAACCTCACCAGGGCGTATCGGAAGGCGGCGTTCAGCCTTTCGTTGTTGAAGCTGAGCCAAATCAGCGGGCGCCCAAGCCAAACCGCGACGACGGTCGCGATCAGCACGTAGACCAGAACCGTCCAGAACATCGCGCGCGGCAACACCACGCCGAAAAGATCCAGGTCCCCGGACAGGTTCCACAGGATCGCGGCAAAGGAAATCACCGAGGCCACCGCGTTGACCGCCCCAAACAGCAGCGTGCTGCCCGTTCCGTTGGACGGGATGTTGGGGGTTCCGCCGGCATTGGCGGTGAAGATGTCGATGTCCTGCTGGATGCGCTGGTCGGGGTTGTCGATGGTGTTGTCGATGAAAAGGTCTCGGTAGTAGGCCCGGCCCTCCAGCCAGTCGTCGGTGAGGTGGGAGGTCAACCACATACGCCAGGCGATGATGAACCGCTGCGTCAGATAGACGTCGGCCGCGAACCGGATGACGTAAAGGGTCGCCAATACGCTGAAGATCGCAAGCGACATCCAAAAGCCATGTACCCCGGACTGTTTGACGCTGTCGTCACCGGCGGCCATGCCCTGGACCGCCTTCTGTACCGCGGTGTACAAGTCGTTGCCCTGGTAGCTGAGCAGCACCACCAACCGCACCGACAACAGCACCGACAACAGCAACACCCCAAGCATGACCCACACCCGGACGCTGTGTGCCCCGACGAAGTAGCCGCGGGTGATCCGCCAGAACTGCCGCCCCCAGGGGGTGAGAAAGCGGAACGCGAGCAGGACCCCGAACAGACAGACAGCGCTGACCACCCACGCAATGGCGACCCACCGCAATGAATCCATGGGTGCCGCCGACCAGTTGATCGATGGCTTGAAGGGCTTCGGACCCATCGTCGACGTCTCCTTACGGTCGAGGTGGTCAAACACTCCTCAACTTCAAATCCTTCGGCGAAGGTACCCGACGGACCTGGTTAGGCTGCGGTCATGACTACCGACGCCACCCCCGCACAAACATTGCACGCCGGACGACTTGTCGCGCGGCGCCTGCGGGCCAGCGGCGTCGACACCGTCTTCACGCTATCCGGCGGCCACCTGTTCTCCATCTACGACGGCTGCCGCGAGGAGGGTATTCGGCTGATCGACACCCGTCATGAGCAGACGGCGACCTTCGCCGCCGAGGGATGGTCGAAGGTGACGCGGTCGCCGGGCGTGGCCGCGCTGACGGCGGGGCCGGGCATCACCAACGGGATGAGCGCGATGGCGGCGGCGCAGCAGAACCAATCGCCGCTGGTGGTGTTGGGCGGACGGGCGCCGGCGCAGCGCTGGGGCATGGGCTCGCTGCAGGAGATCGACCACGTGCCGTTCGTGGCACCGCTGGCCCGCTTCGCCGCCACCGCACAGTCGGCCGACGACGCCGGCCGACTCGTCGACGACGCGCTGCGCGCCGCCGTCGGCGCGCCGTCGGGCGTGGGGTTCGTCGACTTCCCGATGGACTACGCGTTCTCCATGTCCGACGACGACGGCCGGCCCGGCGCCCTCGCCGACCTGCCGCCCGGCCCAGCACCCGACGGCGAATCCCTGAGCCGGGCCGCGGCCCTGCTGTCCGCGGCTCAGCGGCCGGTGATCATGGCGGGCACCAATGTCTGGTGGGGGCGTGGGGAAGCGGCCCTGCTGCGCCTAGCCGAGGAACTCCAGATCCCGGTGCTGATGAACGGGATGGCCCGCGGCGCCGTTCCCGCCGACCATCCGCTGGCGTTCTCCCGGGCTCGCGGAAAAGCGTTGGGGGAGGCCGACGTTGCGCTGATCGTCGGCGTGCCGATGGATTTCCGGCTCGGCTTCGGCGCGGTGTTCGGGGCGCAGACCCAACTCATCGTGGCGGACCGGGTCGAACCCGAACGCCGCCATCCGCGGCCGGTGCAGGCCGAGCTGTACGGCGACCTGTTGACGATCCTCGCGGCCCTTGCCCCCGCCACGGGGACCGACCACCGGGACTGGATCGGCGACCTGCGAACCGCCGAGACCGCGTCGCGGGCGAAGGAGAAGGCCGAGCTGGCCGACGACCGCATCCCGCTGCACCCCATGCGGGTGTACGCGGAGCTGGCACCCATGCTCGATCGCGATGCCATCGTCGTGATCGACGCCGGCGATTTCGGGTCGTACGCCGGGCGGGTGATCGACAGCTATCAACCGGGGTGCTGGCTGGACAGCGGTCCCTTCGGCTGCCTGGGATCGGGCCCGGGCTACGCGCTGGCCGCCAAGCTGGCCCACCCGGAACGTCAGGTGGTGCTGCTGCAGGGCGACGGCGCGTTCGGCTTCAGCGGCATGGAATGGGACACCCTGGTTCGACACAACGTGCCCGTCGTGTCCGTGATCGGCAACAACGGCATCTGGGGGCTCGAACACCACCCGATGAAAGCTCTCTATGGCTATTCGGTGGTGGCCGAGCTGCGTCCGGGGACCCGCTACGACGAGGTGGTGCGCGCCCTGGGCGGCCACGGCGAACTGGTCGCCGCGCCCGGCGAACTGCGGCCCGCCCTGGAACGCGCCTTCGCCAGCGGGCTGCCCGCCGTCGTCAATGTGCTCACCGACCCCGACGTCGCGTATCCACGCCGCTCGAGCCTCGCTTGATGAATCTGCGCGGGAAGTCACCGCGTACCGTTGACCTGTGCCTAAGACGACCCGCGCTCAACCCGGCCGGCTGAGCAGCCGCTTTTGGAAGCTGCTCGGCGCCAGCACCGAAAAGGACCGCAGCCGCTCCCTCACCCAGGTCACCGACTCGTCAAAGTACGACGACGAGGCGGCCGGGCTGACCGACGAGCAGCTACGCAAGGCGGCCGGGCTGCTCAACCTCGAGGACCTCGCGGATTCCGAGGACATCCCGCAATTCCTCGCCATCGCGCGTGAGGCCGGCGAGCGGGCCAGTGGGCTGCGGCCGTTCGATGTGCAGCTGCTGGGCGCGTTGCGCATGCTGGCCGGCGACGTCATCGAGATGGCCACCGGTGAGGGCAAGACGCTCGCGGGCGCGATCGCCGCGGCCGGGTACGCGCTGGCCGGTAGGCACGTGCACGTCGTGACCATCAACGACTACCTGGCCCGTCGCGACGCGGAATGGATGGGTCCCGTCATCGAGGCCATGGGCCTGACGGTCGGCTGGATCACCGCCGAGTCCACCAGCGAGGAACGCCGGGCCGCGTACGGGTGCGACGTCACCTACGCCTCGGTCAACGAGATCGGCTTCGACGTGCTGCGCGATCAGCTGGTGACCGACGTCGCCGACCTGGTATCGCCCAACCCCGACGTGGCCCTGATCGACGAGGCCGACTCGGTGCTGGTCGACGAGGCGCTGGTGCCGCTGGTGCTGGCAGGGACCACGCACCGCGAGACGCCGCGGCTGGAGATCATCAAGCTGGCCGGCCAGCTGGAAGCCGGCACCGATTACGACACCGACGCCGACAGCCGCAACGTGCACCTGACCGAGGTCGGCGCCCGCAAGGTCGAAAAGGCGCTCGGCGGCATCGACCTGTACTCCGAGGAGCACGTCGTCACCACGCTGACCGAGATCAACGTCGCCCTGCACGCGCACGTGTTGCTGCAGCGCGACGTGCACTACATCGTCCGCGACGACGCGGTGCACCTGATCAACGCCGCGCGCGGGCGCATCGCGCAGCTGCAGCGCTGGCCGGACGGCCTGCAGGCCGCGGTCGAGGCCAAGGAGGGCATCGAGACCACCGAGACCGGCGAGGTGCTCGACACCATCACGGTGCAGGCGCTGATCAACCGTTACTCGACGGTGTGCGGCATGACCGGCACCGCGCTGGCCGCCGGCGAGCAGCTGCGCCAGTTCTACAAGCTCGGTGTGTCACCAATTCCGCCGAATGAGCCCAACATTCGCGAAGACGAGTCGGACCGGGTCTACATCACCGCCGCGGCCAAGAACGACGCGATCGTCGCGCACATCGCCGAGGTCAACGAGACCGGGCAGCCGGTGCTGGTCGGCACCCGCGACGTGGCCGAATCCGAGGAGCTGCACGAGCGGCTGCTGCGCCGCGGCGTGCCCGCGGTGGTGCTGAACGCGAAAAACGACGCCGAGGAAGCCCAGGTGATCGCCGAGGCAGGCAAGTTCGGCGTCGTCACCGTCTCGACGCAGATGGCCGGGCGCGGCACCGACATCCGCCTGGGTGGCTCCGACGAGGCGGACCACGACCGCGTCGCCGAGCTGGGCGGGCTGCACGTGGTCGGAACCGGGCGGCACCACACCCAGCGGCTGGACAACCAGCTGCGCGGCCGCGCCGGCCGTCAGGGCGACCCCGGGTCGTCCGTCTTCTTCTCCAGTTGGGAGGACGACGTCGTCGCCGCCAACCTCGATAGCAACAAGCTGCCGACCCAGACCGACGAGGACGGCAAGATCGTCAGCCCGAAGGCCGCGGGCCTGCTCGACCACGCCCAGCGCGTGGCCGAGGGCCGCATGCTGGACGTGCACGCGAACACCTGGCGCTACAACCAGTTGATCGCCCAGCAGCGCGCCATCATCGTCGATCGACGGAATACGTTGCTGCGCAACCCAACCGCGCGCGAGGAGCTCGCCGAGCTGGCACCCAAGCGCTACGAGGAGCTGGCCGAGACCGAGGGAATCTCTGAGGAGCGCCTGGAGACGATCTGCCGGCAGATCATGCTGTATCACCTCGACCGCGGCTGGGCCGACCATCTGGCGTACCTGGCTGACATCCGCGAGAGCATCCACCTGCGGGCGCTGGGCCGGCAGAACCCGCTGGACGAGTTTCACCGGTTGGCGGTCGACGCGTTCGCGTCGCTGGCCGCGGACGCGATCGAAGCGGCCCAGCAGACGTTCGAAACCGCGGACGTGCTCGAATCCGAGCCCGGACTGGACCTGTCCAAGCTGGCGCGGCCGACGTCGACATGGACGTACATGGTCAACGACAACCCGCTGTCGGACGACACGCTGTCCACCCTGAGCCTGCCCGGGGTCTTCCGCTAGTCCCATGGCCCGGCGGCCGAGTGCACGGCCAGCCGCACACTCCCCGTTGGGCTAATGTCACGGCTCATGGAGCCGGTGCTTCCACCCAACCGGGTGCTGACGGTGCCCAACGTGCTCAGCGCTGTCCGCCTGGCGCTGATCCCGGTGTTCGTCTACGCCCTGCTGGTCGCGCACGCCAACGGGTGGGCCGTCGCGATTCTGATGTTCAGTGGCGCCTCGGACTGGGCCGACGGCAAGATCGCCCGGCTGCTGAATCAGTCCTCCCGGCTCGGTGTGCTGCTCGACCCCGCGGTCGACCGCCTCTACATGGTGGCGGTGCCCATCGTGCTGGCGTTCAGCGGGATCGTGCCGTGGTGGTTCGTCATCGTCCTGGTCGCGCGCGACGGCCTGTTGGCGGCGACGCTGCCGCTGTTGTGGAGTCGCGGACTGTCGGCTCTGCCGGTGACCTACATCGGCAAGGCCGCGACGTTCGCGCTGATGTCCGGCTTTCCGCTGGTGCTGCTGGGCACCTGGGACGCGCGGTGGAGCCGCGTGATCGGCGCCTGCGGATGGGCTTTCCTGATCTGGGGCATGTACGCCTACCTGTGGGCGTTCGTGCAGTATGCGGTGCAGATGACTCTCGTGCTGCGACGCATGCCCAAGGTCGACCGCGGTTCTCGTCCGTCGGCCGCGGCGAAGGTGGCTGACCATGGCTGACGCGGACCGTCTGCTCGGCGGCTATGACCCCAATGCGGGTCACGGCGCGCATGTGGCGTCGCGGCCCAAACAGATCCCGGTGCCGTCGCTGCTACGCGCGCTGCTGTCCGAGCACCTCGACCCCGGCTATGCCGCGGCAGCGGCCAAGCGCGGCGCCGCCGACGCACCGCGCAGCGAACGCCAGCGGGTGTTCGGTTGGCTCTGGCAGGCGCTGGCGGCGCTGCTGATCGCGACGGTCTTCGCCGCCGCGGTCGCCCAGGCCCGCTCGGTGGCGCCCGGGGTGCGGTCCGAACAGGAGCTCCTGTTGGGCAATGTGCGGTCGACGGAGGGCTCCGCGACGAAGCTGAACCAGCGCCGCAGCGAGCTGGCGAAGCGAGTCGACGACGTGCAGCGTCACGCCCTGGCCGAAGACGCCGAGGGGCAGCGGTTACTGAAACGTCTTGACGCGCTCAGCCTGACGGCGGCCAGCACCGCGATCATCGGGCCCGGCCTGAAGGTGACCGTGACCGATCCCGGTGCCAGCCCGAACCTTTCCGACGTGTCCAAGCAGCGGGTCAGCGGCAGCCGGCAGATCATCCTGGACCGCGATCTGCAGCTGCTGGTCAACTCGTTGTGGGCGAGCGGTGCCGAGGCGATTTCCGTCGGGGGTGTGCGGATCGGGCCGAACGTCACCATCCGGCAGGCCGGCGGTGCGATCCTGGTCGACAACAACCCGACCAGCAGCCCGTACACGGTCCTGGCGATCGGACCGCCGCGCGCGATGCGCGATGTCTTCGACAACAGCCCCGGCATACAGCGACTGAGGCTGCTGCAGATCTCCTACGGCGTCGTGGTTACGGTGGACGTCGCCGACGGACTCACGCTTCCTGCCGGATCGACCCGGGATGTCAAGTTCGCCAAGCAGATTGGGCCACAGTGAGAAAAGTCCTGCACAGACACGTTCCCCTGTGTGAGACGCGGACGGGAAGCCAAGCATGATCGGTATCGCAGCTCTGGCGATCGGCATCGTGCTCGGCCTGGTTTTTCACCCCGCGGTGCCCGAATTCGTCCAGCCGTATCTGCCGATCGCGGTGGTCGCGGCGCTGGACGCGGTGTTCGGCGGGTTACGGGCATACCTGGAACGGATTTTCGATCCGAAGGTCTTCGTTGTCTCCTTCGTCTTCAACGTCTTCGTGGCCGCCCTGATCGTCTACGTCGGCGACCAGCTGGGCGTGGGTACGCAATTGTCCACGGCCATCATCGTCGTGCTGGGCATCCGCATCTTCGGCAATGCCGCCGCCCTGCGCCGCAGGCTGTTCGGGGCGTGACGCGCGCCGGCGACGATGCAGAGCGAAGCGATGAGGAGAAGCGGCGCCATGACCGCGCCGGCGACGATGCAGAGCGAAGCGATGAGGAGAAGCGGCGCCATGACCGCGCCGGCGACGATGCAGAGTAGAAAAGCGATGAGGAGAAGCGGCGCCATGACCGAGTTGGGGTCGACGTGAGCCAGGATCCCGAAGACCGCGACGCCGGCGGACCCGCCGCCGGCGGCCAAAGTGGGGACGGGCCAACCGGCCCCGGGCACCCAGGGGCCGACGCGGCGCCGGAACGGGGTGCGCCGCGCGGCCGTCACGAACTGGTCGCGAAAAGCCCCCGTCCGGAAATCGGCCCGCTGCACCGCACCGGGCTATTCGGCATGGTGCGCGGCGGCCGGTCCCGGATGGCGTTCGGGACGCTGGCCGCCATGCTATGCCTGCTGCTGGGCCTGGCGATCGTGACCCAGGTCCGCCAGACCGAATCGGGCGACGCGCTGGAGACGGCCCGCCCCGCAGACCTTTTGGTGCTGCTGGATTCGTTGCGACAGCGCGAGGGCACGCTCAACACCGAGGTGAACGAGCTACAGAACACGCTGAATTCATTGCAGGCGTCCGGGAACAACGACCAGGCCGCCATCCAATCCGCGCAGTCCAGGCTGGCGGCGCTGTCCATTCTGGTCGGGGCGGTCGGCGCCACCGGTCCCGGCGTCACCGTCACGATCGAAGACCCCGGACCCGGGGTTTCGCCCGAGGCGATGCTCGACGTGATCAATGAGTTGCGCGCCGCCGGCGCCGAGGCGATCGAGGTCAACGACGCGCACCAATCGGTGCGGGTAGGTGTCGACACCTGGGTGGTGGGTGTGCCCGGGTCGCTGACCATCGACTCCAAAACCCTGTCGCCGTCGTATTCGATTCTGGCGATTGGTGATCCACCCACCCTGGCCGCGGCCATGAACATTCCCGGCGGCGCGCAGGACACCGTCAAGCGCGTCGGCGCGCGAATGTCCGTCCAGCAGGCCGACCGAGTGGACGTCACCACCTTGCGGCAACCAAAACCGCACCAATACGCTCAGCCCGTCAAGTGAGCATCACCCGAACAGAACAGGATCACCCGTGAGCGATATCCCGCCCGATCTGCGCTACACCGCCGAACACGAATGGGTTCGTCGAAGTGGGGATGACACCGTGCGCGTGGGCATCACCGATTTCGCGCAGTCGGCGTTGGGCGATGTCGTTTTCGTTCAGCTGCCCGACGTGGGCACCGACCTGACGGCGGGCGAATCCTTCGGTGAGGTGGAATCGACGAAATCGGTGTCGGACCTGTACGCCCCGGTGTCGGGCAAAGTTTCCGCGGTCAACAGCGATCTGGACGGCAGTCCGCAATTGGTGAACTCCGACCCGTACGGAGGCGGTTGGTTGCTGGATGTGCAGGTGTCCGACGTCGGCGAATTGGAGTCGGCCATTTCTTCGCTGCTCGATGCGGAGGCCTACCGCGGAACGCTCACCGAATGACGATTGCTAATGTCCCTGCAGCCCCGCGCGGCCAACGCGCGGTGCAGCCAGGGTGCGGGGAAATCGAAGTTTCGGATCGTCAGGTGGTGGGCGCATTGCAAGCCGGTGCGCGGTACCGTCGACACATCGACCTTTGAAGTCTCTCGAAGATCGCTGAAAAGAGACGTGAAAGACTCTTGAACGTACGAAATGGCAGTAATCGGCATATCGGGCAGACAAACCTGATGCACAAGCCGGCCGAGCGGCCCGGACAGACAACGCCACAGCAGCCAGTGAGGAGCAGCGCGTGACGGACATGGACAACGACCAGAATTCGGACGAAGTCACGGTGGAGACGACTTCGGTCTTCCGTGCCGACTTCCTCAACGAGCTGGACGCTCCCGCACAGGCGGGAACCGAGAGTGCGGTATCCGGAGTCGAAGGGCTCCCTGCGGGCTCGGCGTTGCTGGTCGTCAAGCGTGGACCGAATGCGGGCTCGCGGTTTTTGCTGGACCAGCCCACCACGTCCGCCGGCCGGCACCCCGACAGCGACATTTTCCTCGACGATGTGACCGTCAGCCGCCGGCACGCCGAATTCAGGTTGGAAAACAACGAATTCAGCGTGGTCGACGTTGGTAGTCTCAACGGCACTTACGTCAACCGTGAGCCCGTGGACTCCGCGGTGCTCGCCAACGGTGACGAAGTGCAGATCGGCAAGTTCCGCTTGGTGTTTCTGACCGGACCCAAGCAGGGTGAGGATGGAGGATCTTCAGGCTAGTGAGCGCACCCGATAGCTCGGCACTGGCCGGGATGTCGATTGGGGCGGTCCTGGAACTGCTCAGGCCGGACTTCCCCGATGTCACCATCTCCAAGATCCGCTTCTTGGAGGCCGAGGGGCTGGTGACGCCGCAGCGGGCCGCGTCGGGTTATCGAAGGTTCACCGCCTATGACTGCGCTCGGTTGCGGTTCATCCTTACCGCGCAACGTGATCACTACTTGCCGCTGAAGGTCATCAGGGCGCAACTGGACGCCCAGCCCGACGGTGAGCTGCCGCCCGCCAAGGGTCCGTATTCCGTCCCGCGCCTGGTGTCCGTGGCGGGCACCGGGGAAGCCGCCGGGGCGGATGCGGGATCCGACACCTCGGCGGTGGCCCCCACCCACGTCCGGCTGAGCCGCGAAGAACTGCTCAACCGCGCGGACGTGGGGGACGACCTGCTGGTCGCGCTCCTCAAAGCCGGGGTCATCACCACCGGGCCCGCCGGTTTTTTCGACGAGCACGCCGTCGTCATCCTGCAGTGCGCGCGGGCGCTGTCGGATTACGGTGTCGAGCCGCGGCATCTGCGCGCGTTCCGCTCGGCCGCCGATCGCCAGTCGGACCTGATCGCCCAAATCGCCGGGCCGGTAGTCAAAGCCGGCAAGGCCGGTGCGCGCGATCGCGCAGACGATTTGGCGCGCGAAGTCGCGGCGCTCGCGATCACGTTGCACACGTCGTTGATCAAATCCGCCGTTCGCGACGTTCTGGATCGGTGAGGACTAGACTTCGGTCGACAGCTTGGTTTTCGGCAGCAGGGCGGACTTTTGACCTCGCCGTCCGCTGGCGGGTACCAATCCAACCGGCGCCACTAATGCGGAGGGCAGACACAAATGGGTGAAGTTCGTGTTGTCGGCATTCGCGTAGAGCAGCCGCAGAACCAGCCGGTGCTGTTACTGCGCGAAACCAACGGTGACCGTTACCTTCCGATCTGGATCGGTCAGTCGGAGGCCGCCGCCATCGCGCTCGAGCAGCAAGGCGTTGAGCCCCCGCGCCCGTTGACGCACGATCTGATCAGGGATGTCATTGCCGCGCTTGGGCATTCATTGAAAGAGGTGCGGATCGTCGATCTGCAAGAGGGCACTTTCTACGCTGACCTGGTGTTCGACCGCAACATCACCGTGTCGGCCCGGCCCTCGGACTCGGTGGCGATCGCGTTGCGGGTCGGCGTTCCGATCTACGTCGAGGAAGGCGTGCTCGCCCAGGCCGGCCTGCTGATTCCCGACGAGAGCGACGAGGAAGGTGGCACCGCCGTCCGGGAGGACGAGGTGGAGAAGTTCAAAGAATTTCTCGACAGCGTGTCGCCGGACGATTTCAAGGCCACCTAGGGCGCCGAGCGCAAACCCGCTACCACCAGCACTTGGGAACGGCGGGTTGGCTGGTTTAGCCTGGATGGTGATATCACGGATCCATCTCAAACCACACCGTGATCTCGACACGCTGGCGGATAGCCCGCCCACTTGGGCCGGCGGAAGCCATACTTTGATCGCGACTACAGGCGCGGCGGCTATCAGAAAGCGTAAGCTCTACTAGCACTCGGGCCTGAGCAAACGTGGCTGCGACGCAGCCTTAGACGCAGCTAACGACGAGAGCGCGATCGCGGAGAGGAACCACCGTGAGCGAGCAGCCACGCCAAGAGCAGCTCAACCTAGCCGACAGCGGTAGCCCGGCGGCCAGTGACCGTCCCGTCACCGTAGCCAGTGCACCCGTGCAGCCCGGCCTTTTCCCGGACGACTCCGTGCCCGACGAACTCGTCGGCTACCGCGGTCCGAGTGCCTGCCAGATCGCCGGCATCACGTACCGGCAGCTGGACTACTGGGCACGCACCTCGCTGGTGGTCCCGTCGATCCGCAGCGCGGCCGGCTCCGGCAGCCAGCGGCTCTACTCGTTCAAGGACATCCTGGTCCTCAAGATCGTCAAGCGGTTGCTGGACACCGGGATCTCGTTGCACAACATCCGCGTCGCGGTCGATCACCTGCGTCAGCGCGGCGTGCAGGATCTGGCCAACATCACCCTGTTCTCCGACGGCACCACGGTTTACGAGTGCACGTCGGCCGAAGAGGTCGTCGACCTGCTGCAGGGCGGGCAGGGTGTCTTCGGCATCGCCGTGTCGGGCGCCATGCGCGAGCTGACCGGCGTCATCGCGGACTTCCCGGGAGAGCGGGCCGACGGCGGCGAGTCGATCGCCGAGCCCGAGGACGAGCTGGCGTCCCGGCGCAAGCACCGCGACCGCAAGATCGGCTGAACGGCGCGCCACCGCACACCGCGCCGCGCCCCCCGCGGTCCGAGTAAACTGGGCGGCGCATCGCATTCGAGCGGGAGAGTTCCGTGGCGGCCAGCCACGGACGCCGAAGGAGCAACACCTCTCCGTCAACCTCTCAGGCACCCGGACCGCGCGAAATCATGATGCCTCTGGAAAGCGGCAAAGGGCCCTCGTGGTCCACGCCCGCCGATGGGGAAAGGCGCTCGGGCAGCATCGAGCACCGAATCTCTCAGGCGCCCGGCGAACGGGTGAAGACAGAGGGAGAGGGCCGTTAGTCCTCTGCCTTGATATGTCTTCGCCCGCCTACTCAGGAGCTTCCAGTGTCCGATCAATTCACTTTCGCGGCTCGGCACATCGGCCCGGACAGCCAGGCCGTCGCGGCCATGCTCGCCGTCATAGGCGTCGACTCGCTCGACGAGCTGGCCGCCAAGGCGGTTCCGGCCGGCATCCTGGACCGGCTGACCGACGGTGGCGCCGCGCCCGGTCTCGACCAGCTGCCGCCGCCCGCCACTGAGACCGAGGCGCTATCCGAGCTGCGGGCGTTGGCCGAAGCCAACACGGTCGCCGTATCCATGATCGGGCAGGGCTACTACGACACCCTCACGCCTCCGGTGTTGCTGCGCAACATCATGGAGAACCCGGCCTGGTACACGGCCTACACGCCCTACCAGCCCGAGATCAGCCAGGGCCGGCTCGAGGCGCTGCTGAACTTCCAGACCATGGTCGCCGACCTCACCGGCCTCGAGGTGGCCAACGCCTCGATGCTCGACGAGGGCACCGCGGCGGCCGAGGCCATGACGCTGATGCACCGCGCGGCACGCGGGAAGGCCAACCGCCTGGCGGTGGACATCGACGTCTTCGCCCAGACCGGGGCCATCTTGGCCACCCGGGCCAAGCCGCTGGGCATCGAGATCGTCACCGCCGACCTGCGCGGTGGCCTTCCGGATCTGCCCGACGGAGGGGACTTCTTCGGCGTCATCGCCCAGCTGCCCGGGGCCAGTGGCCGGGTCACCGACTGGGCGGGCCTGGTGCAGCAGGCGCACGACCGGGGCGCGCTGATCGCCATCGGCGCCGACCTGCTCGCCATGACGCTGATCACGCCGCCCGGCGAGATCGGCGCCGACGTCGCCTTCGGCAGCACCCAAAGATTCGGTGTGCCAATGGGATTCGGTGGGCCGCACGCCGGCTACCTGGCGGTGCATGCCAACCACGCCCGTCAACTGCCGGGCCGGCTGGTGGGTGTGTCGCTGGACGCCGACGGGTCACCGGCCTACCGGCTGGCGTTGCAGACCCGTGAGCAGCACATCCGCCGCGACAAGGCGACCAGCAACATCTGTACCGCGCAGGTGTTGCTCGCCGTGATGGCCGCGATGTACGCCAGCTACCACGGCGCCGAGGGGCTGACCGCGATCGCGCGCCGGGTGCACGGTCACGCCGAGGCGATCGCCGCCGCCCTCGGCGATGCGTTGTTGCACGACAAGTACTTCGACACCGTGCTGGCCCGGGTGCCCGGACGTGCCACCGAGGTGATCGCCGCGGCCAAGGCCAAGGGCATCAACCTGTGGCAGGTCGACGACGACCACGTGTCGGTGGCCTGCGACGAGGCCACCACCGACGAGCATGTCGCCGCGGTGCTCGAGGCCTTCGGGGTGCAACCGGCCGAGCCGGTGTGCGCCGGCATCATCACCCGCACCTCGGAGTTCCTCACCCATCCCGCGTTCACCCAGTACCGCACCGAGACCGCGATGATGCGCTACCTGCGCGCGCTGGCCGACAAAGATATCGCCTTGGACCGCAGCATGATTCCGCTGGGTTCCTGCACCATGAAGCTGAACGCCGCCGCGGAGATGGAACCCATCACCTGGCCGGAATTCGCCCGCCAGCATCCGTTCGCGCCGGCGTCGGACACCCCCGGGCTACGGCGTCTGATCGCCGACCTGGAGACCTGGCTGGTGCAGATCACCGGCTACGACGCCGTCTCGCTGCAACCCAACGCCGGGTCGCAGGGCGAGTACGCCGGCCTGCTGGCCATCCACGACTACCACGCCAGCCGCGGGGAACCGCACCGCGACATCTGCCTCATCCCGTCCAGCGCACACGGCACCAACGCAGCGTCGGCGGCGCTGGCCGGGATGCGGGTGGTCGTGGTGGCCTGCCACGGCAACGGCGACGTGGATCTCGACGACCTGCGCGCCAAGGTCGGCGAGCACGGGGACCGACTGTCGACGCTGATGATCACCTATCCGTCCACGCACGGCGTGTACGAGCACGACATCGCCGACATCTGTGCGGCCGTGCACGACGCCGGTGGCCAGGTGTACGTCGACGGCGCCAATCTCAACGCGCTGGTCGGTCTGGCGCGGCCGGGCAAGTTCGGCGGCGACGTCAGCCACCTGAACCTGCACAAGACGTTCTGCATCCCGCACGGCGGCGGCGGACCCGGCGTCGGGCCGGTGGCGGTGCGCTCGCATCTGGCGCCGTTCCTGCCGGGGCACCCGCACGCCCCCGAACTGCCCCAGGGGCATCCGGTGTCGTCGGCGCCCTACGGGTCGGCCTCGATCCTCCCGATCAGCTGGGCCTACATCAGGATGATGGGCGCCGAGGGGCTACGCGCGGCATCGCTGACCGCGATCACGTCGGCCAACTACATCGCCCGGCGTCTCGACGAGTACTTCCCGGTGCTCTACACCGGTGAGAACGGCATGGTCGCCCACGAGTGCATCCTGGACCTGCGCGGCATCACCAAGTCCACCGGTGTCACCGTCGATGACGTGGCAAAACGCTTGGCGGACTACGGTTTTCACGCGCCCACCATGAGTTTCCCGGTGGCCGGCACGCTGATGGTGGAACCCACCGAGAGCGAGACCCTGACCGAAGTCGACGCGTTCTGCGACGCCATGATCGCCATCCGCGGCGAGATCGACCGGGTCGGCGCGGGGGAGTGGCCCGTGGACGACAACCCGCTGCGCGGCGCGCCGCACACTGCCGAATGCCTGGTCGTCAGCGACTGGGACCACCCCTACACCCGGGAACGGGCCGCCTATCCGCTGGGCAAGGAGTTCCGGCCCAAGGTGTGGCCGCCGGTGCGTCGCATCGACGGCGCCTATGGCGATCGCAACCTGGTCTGCTCGTGCCCGCCGGTGGAGGCGTTCGCCTGACGGTCGCGCGGGTCGAGCCTCAGCCGGGCGCCGTCGCCGGGACTTGCACCACCAACGGCACCAGGTAGCGGCGGGCGAAGCCGCGGGCCTGGTTCAGGTTGTAGATCGGGATGACCGAGTTCGGCGTCTTGACCAGCGAGATGATCAGCCGCCCGATCATCTCGCCGACCACCTCGGCGTCCAGATCGGCGGACAGTTCGCCGCGTTCCTGCCATCGGCGAAGCCAGGTGGCGATGTAGCCACCGGTCATGGCGATCAGGTTCTCATCGGTCAGGTAAGCGGATAGTTCACCCGCGGCGGGTGATTCGCGGATGCTCCGGGTGAGCAGCTTCGGCGCGGAGGCTTCGTGGACGAAGGCCGCGAAGACTTCCGCGATCCCCTCTTCCGGCGTCGCCGCGCGGCCCGCAACCTCGGAGACCAGTGTGCTCAGCCGCAGTGATTCGTCCATGATGGTCAGCCGCACCAGGTTTCGCTTGTGTCGGAAGCGGCGGTAGACCGTGGCGACGCCGACTCCGGCGGTGTCGGCGATGTCCTGCATGGTGGTGTTGGAGAATCCGCGCTCGGTGAAGCAGGTGCGTGCCGCGGTGACGATGGTGCGGGCCGTCGGATCGAGGGTGGCCAGGCCGTCGGGCACCAGGCCCAGCAGCATCGCGGGGTCTACCATCTGGCCTCCAGCCATCGGAGTATTACGTCGATTCTGCGCTGTATCAGCGTATTAGCCCGCAGGTGCGCAGAATTCTTCCGGGTGCCTGCCGCCCGCCGTCATCTATCGTGCCGAATCAGGCCCGGCTCGGCGCGGCGAACGAATCGAGCAGCACCGAGCGATAGCGGTCGCGCAGCCGCTCGTACTGGTAGCGGTTGTAGGCCAGGGGCTCCAGGGTGAGCCGGCGCGGTAACCATTTCCAGCCCAGCTGCAAGGCGGCAACGTAGACGGCGAACTCGACTTGCTCACGTGTGCCCCATCGCACGCCCAGCAGGCCGCGCATCGTGGGGTGGGCGACCGCGGCCGAGCAGACGACCACCGGCCGGGACGCCAGCGTGGTCATCACCGGCCAAACCAGCCGCAGCAGTGGCCGTATTTGCCGGGACACCAACAACTTCGGGATCGGTGGCGCGACGAAGCTGCGGTTGGCGAATTGCAGAAAGTCGTTGTCGGCCAGATCTTTTGCGGCGACGGCGTTGTAGTACTCGAGCATGTCGTGCAGCGTCGCCGGCAGCTTCGCCTGCTTGCTGGGCAGTTCCAGGAATTGCAGCTCCGCCCGCAGCGTCTGGTAGACGACCTCCTTCTCGACCGGGGTGAGCCGACGACCGCACACTCGCAAATAGGCTTGATACAGGAGGTTGAGGCCACTCACGGCCACCCAGATCCACACCTCGGGATCCAGTGCGCTGTACCGGGTATCGCTGAACGAGTCCTTGCCGGCGCCTCGCACATCGCGGTGCAATCGCTTGAGGTCGGCCCGCGACGTCCGCACGTCGGAGCTGTCGCCGAAGGTGGCCAGGGCGGTGAAGGCGGCGCTGCGGATGCCGCGATCGGTGAAGTTGTCGGCGAACCGTCCGCTGCGGTCCACCGCCGCGGCGATCTCGCGGTGCGCCACCTGGTCCAGCGCCAGGCGACCGAATGCCGCCGCCAAGGGCGAGCCCGCGAACCATCGGACGTCCTCCGCCAATTCCCGGTGCGCCGGGTCTGGTTTCACCCTCGCGCCGGGTTCATTGCCGTGTGGTACGAAACTCGCGGTCGTCGTCATGCCGCTCCTCCTTTGATGGGCGAGAGTTGGGCTCACACCACGGTTGCCCCGACGATGCGGCGCAGCCTCATGTCCCACACCACCGCCTGCACACCCAGCCGTGTCAAGAACCGCGGCGTGAACAGGTCCAGCACCCCGAGAACACGCTGCCACCGGTCGAATCGGCGTTGCTGCGCGTCCGACCAGCCGAATCCGAGCTTGTCGCGCAGTTGAACGGGCAGGTAGCCCAGCGTCATGAACAGGTTCCAGCCGCCGAACAGTGCCGGGATGGGTGCGGGCAGGAAGTTCAGTCGCGCGATGCCGATCAGATAGTCGCGCATCCGTTCGTCGAAGTCGAGTCGGTCGAGTTGCTGCTGCCAGTAGCGGTCAGCGGCCGCCCGATCGGCGGGCCACATTTCGGGCGGCACCTGCAGGGTGGTCGCGAACACCGACGCGGCCCGGTGAATCGTTTCGGGGTCGTGGCGGGATCGGCCGCCCCGCAGCCTGCGGGTGTCCTCGAAGACCGCGGCCATGCAGGATGCCACCCACAGTTGTAACGCGGGGTCGAACGCGTTGTAGCGCACCGGGCTCTGGGGGCCGGACCGTACCGGGACGTGTGCGGCGTTGACCGCTTCCCGATACACCTTGCGATCCTTGGCATTTCCGGCGATGGCCACGGCAATGTAGGTGAATGTGGTGCGGGCCCGTTTGAACGGGTGCTTGTGCAGGTTGCCGCTGTCGACCTTGCTCTCCATCACGCCGTAGGCCACGCCCGCATTCGCCAGCTGCATCACGACATTCGCTGCACCGTAGGCCGGGGTCAGCCAGGGTGACATCTCCTCGGCCAGAAACGACGTGTTGGCCGAATCGGTGTCGGCCCGCTGGTCGCGCCGATCCGGCGGCACCGCCGAGAGTTCGGGATCGGAGGGTAACGGATGGGCCACGTCGCCGCCTTCCTGGATTGATAGACAGCTCAAACAGATTCGGGTACGTGCCTGCCGCGACGGCGCTGCCGTTCGGCGATGCCGCGCCGCCAGGTGGCCGAGCCGGGACCGATGGGGCGCAACGCCGGCGTCGCCACCGGTCCGGCCTGTGCAGCGGACATCTCGACCACGTCTCCTCAGCTCCCCACCCTGATAGAATTTGAGGCGAATTCTATCGTCGAGTCTGGCACAGTCCGGTGTCGTTTGATAGAGACGGCGAGGAATTGTCCGGAACCGGCATGGCAGCCCTGCATTTCGCCGAACTCGACCTGCATGTTCCGCGAGCGCCAGCACCGCCGGTGTCGTAGCCGCCGGTAGGCAGAGGCGAGCTATCTATCACGGACCCGCGGCGGCCGCGTGCTCCACCGGGCGGGCGTAACTCGCGCCGTCAGCTCAGAAAGGCGTTGACCGCCGACGCGAGATCGGGGGACGCGGACGTCGCGAGGTTCTGATAGCTCCCGCCACTGAGCTGGGCGACCGCTTCCCAGGTCGCCCGGTCCGGATCGGCGCCGAAGTCGATCACATTCACCGCGATGGGTTTGGCCGAATCGGCACTCTTGCGGATGAAGTCCTGTAGTCCCGGCCCGTCCAGCGACTGGTCGGTGTGCGGACCTGCGGTGATCAACAGGATCGAATTTGTCTGTCCCGCATGGTAGTTGGTCTGCATGTCCTGGTAGAGCATCCGCAGCGTGGTGAAGGACACCGCGCCGCCCCCCGACGAGTACTGCTTGTCCAGCGCGGCGGCCAGCGCCGCCGAACGCGGCTGGCCGTTGACCGCGTCGGACAGCGGCCCGCTCGCCACCTCGGAGCGGCCCTCGTGGCCGTCGAACGTCCACAGCCCAACCACCGCCGTGCCGGGCAGCGCCTTGATCTTGTCCTGCAGCGCCCCGACCACGTTGGCCAGCCGGGACTTGCCGCCTTCCTGGCCGGGCATCGACTGGTCGAGCATGATGGTCGTGGCCTGTCCGCTCGACGGGCTCGCCATCGCCTCGGCGAGGGTGGCTCGCATCTGCTCATCGCCCACAGACAGCGCGGCCGGCAGCGCCGGGAAGTTGGTGACCGGACTGCTTGGCGGTTTGACCCCGTTGACGCGGAAGCCGGCCTTCGCCAGCTTGGCCAGCTGGTCGGACTTGTGCATGAAACGCGAGAACTCGCTGGCCGCCGAGGCCTGTTCGCGGCTGAGCCAGGAACCACTGAGCAGCACGGTGGGGTAGTCGGCCACCGCGGCGGACCCTGGTGGGAGCCAGAAACTCAAGGCGCCCTTGGCATCTGGCACGGATTGGCCACGCTGGAACAGCTGCTGTTCGGTGGTGACGACCGCGTGTACCGGCGCGGTCGCGGGGTCGCCTGGCTTCAGCAGCGTGTTCATCGCCTCGTTGAGCGAGTTGTCGGCCAGTTTGGGTTGTGCGCTCAGCAGGTTGCGGACCGCGCCGGTGCCCTGCGTCACCGGGGCGCCGGGCGGTACCGACGCGGCCGCCACCGCCTCTCCGGCCAGAAACGATGCGTCCCCGTTGCCGTTCATCGGCAGGGCCAGGCGCAGCGAGCCCCACGCGGGTAAGTTCAACCCGGCCAACGCATTCGGGTTGGCTTGCAGCCCGGGTAGCGCCGCCCAGTTCTGGTTGGACAGGGCCGGGGCGAGTTCCGGGCGGATGGCCAGCACCACGGGCGAGGTGACCAGCGAGTGGCTCTCGGTGACGGTCTTCTGGGCCGTCGCCCCGGCGAGCCGCGCGGCCGAGATCGAGCTGCCCGGAATCCACAGCGCCGGTTGGCCGCCCAGTTCCGCGGGCCACTTGCCGATGAAGCCGTTCAGCACGGCGTCGGAGTTGGCCGGCTTGACGCTCACCACCATGCAGTGGTCACCGATCGGCCCGGCGGATTTGTTGTAGCTCTCCGCGAATTGCTGAACGGAATCGGCGATCGACGGGTCCGCGACGACGGCCACCGTCTCCTGCCCGCCCGAGCAGCGGCCGGCCGCCGTGTGGGATCGCTTGGACAGCGCGTCACCGAAGAAGCTCCACAGGATCACCGATCCCACCACGACGACGACCGCGACCAGCGCCACGATCACGCCGATGCTGACGCCGCGGCGGCCGCCCTCGCTGCGATGACCACCCAGCCGATCGGCGAAGCCACGATGCCCGCCCCGGAAGAGCGACGATGTCGAGGCCGGCGGCTCCGGGCTCGAAGCGGCGGCCGGCCGCGACGGAAACTCCGGGTAGTCGTCAGCAGCGCTGTCTACGAACGAATCCTCGGCCGCGTAGGTAGCGTCGTCAGCCGCGAAGCCCCCGTCGTCGGGATGGCGACGTTCGTCGGAGTAATAACCCTCGTCCGAGTAGTCATCCTCGTCGGAATAGTCACCCTCGTCCGAGTAGAGGTCGGCTTCCTCGTCGTCACCGGCGTCCCGGTGGCGATGTCCTGCCTCTTCACCTCGAGATGGCTCGTCGAGGAAGTCGTCAGGGTCGGGCGCACTGTGCCTACCCATAGCAGTGCCCGCGGCCTTTCCGTCGATCCATCGTTGACTCGGCGCCGATTTTAGTCATCGACGGCACTATTACACGTTCGAACCCGATTTCAGCGCAGGCTCAATTCGGGTTCGAAGCTTGTGCCTTGGCCTCACGCCGACGGCGATGCAGGATCGGCTCGGTGTAGCCGTTGGGTTGCTGCGTTCCGGTCAGGATCAGATCCTGTGCGGCGAGGAAGGCGATGCTGTCGTCGAAGTTCGGCGCCATCGGCTGGTACGCCGCGTCCTTGGCGTTCTGCTCGTCGACCAGCGGGGCCATCCGCTCCAGGCTGGCCCGCACGTCCTCCTCGGTGATCACACCGTGGCGCAGCCAGTTGGCCAGCAGCTGGCTCGAAATCCGCAGCGTGGCACGGTCTTCCATGAGCGCCACGTCGTGGATGTCGGGAACCTTCGAGCAGCCGACGCCCTGGGCGACCCAGCGCACCACATAGCCCAGGATGGACTGGCAGTTGTTGTCGACCTCTTCGCGGATCTCCTCCGAAGCCCAGGCCAGCTCCTTGGCCAGCGGGATGGTCAGCAACTCCTCGATCTTGGTGCGCTTCTTGCCGGCGAGCTCCTCCTGCACGGCGCCCACGTCGACGTAGTGGTAGTGCATCGCGTGCAGGGTGGCCGCCGTCGGCGACGGCACCCACGCGGTGGTCGCGCCCGCCTTCGGCTGGCCGATCTTCTGCTCGACCATGTCGGCCATCAGCTCGGTCATCGCCCACATGCCCTTGCCGATCTGGGCCTTGCCCTTGAAGCCGGCCGCCAGGCCGATGTCGACGTTGGCGTCCTCGTAGGCCTTGATCCACGCGGTGCTCTTCATCGCACCCTTGCGGATCATCGGCCCGGCCTCCATCGAGGTGTGGATCTCGTCGCCGGTGCGGTCCAGGAAGCCGGTGTTGATGAACACCACCCGGTCGGCCGCCGCCTTGATGCAGGCCTTGAGGTTGACGGTGGTGCGCCGCTCCTCGTCCATGATGCCGACCTTGAGGGTGCCCTGAGGCAGGCCGAGGACGTCTTCGACGCGGCTGAACAGCTCGCAGGTGTAGGCGACCTCGTCGGGTCCGTGCATCTTGGGCTTGACGATGTAGATGGACCCGGTGCGGCTGTTGGCCAGCGGCCCGTTCGCGTCACCGGTCTTGAGCCCGTGAATCGCGGTCAGGCCGGTGAACAGGGCATCCATGATGCCCTCGAACACCTCTTTTTCTTCGTCACCCTCGGCGACGGTCACGATGGCATCGTTGGTCATCAGGTGACCGACGTTGCGGACGAACAGCAGGCTGCGGCCGGGCAGGACCAGTTCGCCCTCGCCGTCGGGTGTGCTGTAGGTGCGGTCCTCGTTGAGCACCCGGGTGAAGGTCTTGCCGTCCTTCTTGACCTCTTCGGACAGATCGCCCTTGTTCAGCCCGAGCCAGTTGCGGTAGCCCAGCACCTTGTCGTCGGCGTCGACGGCGGCCACCGAGTCCTCGAAGTCCATGATGGTGGTGATCGCCGACTCCAGGACCACATCCTTGATGCCGGCGGAGTCGGTCTTGCCGATCGGCGATTCCGGGTCGATGAGGATCTCGATGTGCAGCCCGTGGTTGACCAGCAACACCGACCAGTTCGGGGAGCCGAGTTCGCCGGCGTAGCCGGCGAATTTGTCCGGGTCGGCCAGGCCGACGGAGCCGTCGGCGATGGCGACCTGGAGCCGGCCGTCGTCGACGGACAGGCCCGTCGCGTCGGCCCACGACCCGGATTCCAGCGGCACGGCCTCGTCGAGGAACTTGCGCGCGTAGGCGATCACCTTGTCGCCGCGGACCTTGTTGTAGCTCGACCCCTTCTCGGCGCCGTCGTCTTCCGGGATGACGTCGGTGCCGTACAGCGCGTCGTACAGCGAACCCCACCGGGCGTTTGCGGCGTTCAGCGCGAACCGCGCGTTGAGCACCGGCACCACCAGCTGCGGGCCGGCGGTCGTGGTGATCTCGTCGTCGACGCCGGAGGTGGTGATGGTGAAGTCCGCGGGTTCGGGCTGCAGGTAACCGATTTCGGTGAGGAACGTGTGGTACGCCTCGATGTCGAGCGGCTCGATGACGCGCTGCCGGTGCCACTTGTCGATTTGGGCCTGTAGCTCGTCGCGCCGGCGCAGCAGGTCCTGGTTCTTGGGGGTGAGGTCGGTGACCACCTTGTCGACGCCCGCCCAGAAACTGTCCGGGTCGATGTCGGTGCCGGGCAACGCCTCGTTGTTCACGAAGTCGTAGAGCACTCGGGCGACGCGCAAGTTCCCCGCCGACACGCGATCAGTCATGATTCTCCTCCATCATGGGCCGCACCGGCTCATCGTCGGGCCAGATTGGCAATGTCATAAGCCTACCGAGCGCAGCCTGGTGAGCGTTATTAGCCCGACCCGGCAGGCGCAGGTCAGGCTGCGCTGACAGCTCCAAGAACGACGCTGCGGCGAGCACAGGGATCCGGTTCCAGCAACGCATGTTCCGCGCGCCAACGGTGCTGCGCCCTCCAGCACTTTCTTAACTGGTAGCCGTGAGAGATCATACGGGCTGCGCGCAGTGGTATTGGCGGGCCAGTATCGCTAGGCGTCGCGCATGGTGCCGACGAGGTCTTCAACCAGGTCTTCCATGGCGACCAAGGCCACGACCGTCCCGCTTTCGTCGGTCACCAGTGCCAGATGGCTGTTGCTGCGGCGCATCCGGGACAGGGCATCGGCGAGCGGCAGCGACCGGGACAGCCGCGGCAGCGGGCGCACCTTCTCCAGATCGATCACCGTCCGCGGATCGTCGTCGAGCGTCAGCACGTCCTTGATGTGCAGATATCCGAGGAAGGCGCCGCCGACACTGGCGACCGGGAACCGCGAGTAACCGGTCTGGGCCAGGGCCTGCTCGACCGCCCCGACCGTGGGACCCGAGCCGGCCGCAGCCACCGGTACCGCGTGCACGTCGGCGAGGGGGACCGCCACGTCATCGACCACCCGGTGGCGGATTTGCAACGCCCGGGTGAGCCGGGTGCGTTCCTCGCGGTCCAGCAAGCCCTCGGACTCCGATTCGGCGATCATCTCGCTGAGCTCGACGGGCGAGACTGTGATCTCCAGCTCGTCCTTGGGTTCGACGCCGAACGCACGCACCACCACGTTGGCGCACTTGTTGTAGAACACGATGAACGGCCGGGCAGCGCGCACATAGGCCAGATACGGTGGGACGAGCAGCATCGCGGTGCGCTCCGGCCCGGCCAGCGCGATGTTCTTGGGCACCATCTCGCCCAGCAGCACGTGCAGCGTCACCACGATGGCCAGGGCGATCGCGAACGACAATGTGTGCAGCAAGGTGGGGTGAATTCCACTGAGCCCCAGCGCCATTCGCAACAGATTGGACACCGCCGACTCGCCGATCCGCCCAAGCAGCAGGGACGCGGCCGTGATGCCCAATTGGGCACCGGCCAGCATGGACGGCAGCTGTTCCCCGGCGCGGATCACCGTGACCGCGGCCGCCTTGCCCTGTTCGGCCAGCGCCTCGAGGCGGTCGCGGCGCGCCGAGATCAGCGAGAACTCCGCCCCGACGAAGAACGCGTTCACCCCGATCAACAGGCAGGCCAGCAGCACGCCCATGGTGTCGCTCATCGGTGCACCCCGGTCGCGGGGACGTCACCGTGACTGCTCAGTTCGATCAGCTCGAGCAGGTCGATCCGGCGGCCGTCCATCCGGATCACCGTTGCCTGCCAACACGTCACCGCGTCCAGCAGGCCGTCGGCGTCCAGCGCGGGCAGCTTGACCGAGTCGCCGGCCACCGGGATGTGACCGATCTCGCGCAGCACCAGTCCGCCGATGGTCTCGTAGGGGCCTTCCGGCGCCCGGAAGCCGATGGCGGCGGCCACCTCATCGATGCGCAGCAGGCCAGAGACCCGCCAACCGGAGCCGGCGGGCACCACATCCGGAGTCGCGTCGTCGTGCTCGTCGCGGACATCGCCGACGATCTCCTCGATCAGGTCCTCGACGGTCACCATGCCGGCGGTCCCGCCGTATTCGTCGACGACCAGCGCGGTTTGCAGGTTGTTGGCCCGGATCTCGGCCATCACCGCGTCGCCGTCCAGGGTCGACGGCACCTTCGGAACGGGTTGGGCCACCGTGATCAGCCGGGTGCGGGCGCGTTCGGTCCGCGGGATGGCGAACACCTGCTTGACATGCACGATGCCGGCCGTCTCGTCGAGGTCGCCGTCGACTATCGGGAAGCGGGAGAATCCGGACTCGGCCGCGGCGGTCACCAGGTCGGCGATCGTGTCGTCGGTCTGCAGCGCCACGATCTTGGACCGGGGCGTCATCAGCTCCTCGGCGCTCAGGGCGCCGAACTGCAACGATCGCCGCACCAGGGCTGCCGTCGCGGCGTCCAGGGAGCCGCTGCGCGCCGACGAACGCACCAGCGACAACAGCTCCTGCGGGGACCGGGCCGATCGCAGCTCTTCGGCCGGTTCGACGCCGAGCCGGCGCACGATCCAGTTCGCCGCCCCGTTGGTCAGCCGGATCGCCGGGGTGAGCAGCAGCGAGAACAACAGCTGGGCGCTCACGACGGCGCGGGCCGTCGACAGCGGGCGAGCCACGGCCAGGTACTTGGGAACCAGCTCGCCGAACACCATCGACACCGACGTCACGATCACCAGCACCAGGAACGCCATGATCGCGTCGCCGACCTTGTCGGGGATGCCGATCGCGTCCAGCCACGGGTGCGGCAAGTCGTCCACCATCGGATCGGTCAGGTAACCGGCCGCCAGCGTGGTGATCGAGATACCCAACTGGGCGCCCGACAGTTGAAACGACAGCCGGTGGTGCGCGTGGCGGATCCAGCGGTCGCGGCGTCCACCGCCACGGGCGTTGGCCTCGACCGCGCTGCGGTCCAGGGTGGTCAGCGAGAACTCCGCGGCAACGAAGACGGCGTTGCCGAAGATGAGCACCGCGATCGCCACAACGCTGATCACGGTGACGGTGACGTTCATGAACGACGCCGCCGGCCGGCCGAGGGGAAAGCCTTGTCGAGCGCAGGCGGCGCCGAAGGAGGCTCCGCATCGGGCGATTCGGCTGACGGCCCGTGCGCCCGCAAGCCGATGGCTGGCACGGGTGCCTGCGGCACGTCGATCCTTTCGCTGCCTGGTGGCTGAGCGGTCGCGGTTGCGTCCGTCTTTGCTGTCATATGCTAGCCCGGGCCGCGGCCGCACGGCGCTGCCCGACCCGGGACCCGCGGTCGCCCGACCGAATTCGGCGGCCGACGCGGGCCAACTAAAGTATGGCTAACCTTACTCAGGTAGGCTCTGCGGACTATGTCCGACGCTCAGACGCCGTCCATTCATGTCCTCCCGCGCGAACGCTCCGACATTCCCGACGAGGTTGCGCGCATTCCCCGGCCACCGGTTCCCACCCTCGATCCACCGTTCGGCATGCGCGTGGCGCGGCTCGACGACGTGGACATGGTGACCGAGTGGATGAACCGCCCGCACTTGGCGCAGGCGTGGGAATACGACTGGCCGGCGCCCCGGTGGCACCAGCACCTGAGTGCCCAACTGGACGGGACGTATTCGCTGCCGTTACTCGGCAGCATCCGGGGCGTAGACCGTGCCTACCTCGAACTATATTGGGGCGCAAAGGATCTGATCTCCCACTACTATGATGCCGAGCCCTATGACCTGGGGCTGCACGCCGCCATCGCCGACCCGAACCTGGTGAACCGCGGCCTGGGCCCGATGCTGTTGCCCCGCATCGTGGCCAGCGTCTTCTCGATGGAGCCGCGGTGTCGGCGGATCATGTTCGACCCCGATCATCGCAACACCACCGCGCGCCGGCTGTGCGAGTACGCCGGCTGCACGTTCCTCGGCGAGCACGACACGACGAACCGGCGCATGGCGCTCTACGCGCTGGAAGCGCCGACCACGGCTTCGTAGCCGCCGTAGTCGGGCGCGCGACCAGGGCGTCCGCGGGCACCCAGGTGCTCGATCAGCTCACCCGAAACGCGTTGCCGCGCTTCGGCTTCGGCCGTCCACGCCAGTTTGCCCGACGAGGTCCCGGGCAGCCCGCGGCCAGTTCACTCATCGCGAGGTTTCGCGGCGATCGCGGCCTGCAGGTCGCCAACCGTGTCGCAGTTCAAGAGCTCTTCTTCGGACAGGGAGGCACCCAGCCGCTCTTCGATCGCCACCATGGCCACGGCGAAGGCCACCGAATCCAGGCCTACGTCGTCGACGAGGCGGGCATCCGGAGTCACGCGGGACGGGTCGACGTTGAGGTCATCGCGCAGGATGCTCAGCAGTTCTGGCGTGACCGTGGACGAAGAAGTGGGGGAAGAGGAGGTCATGGCGCAGAACGTTAGCAGCCATACTTAGGTAAGGCTAGCCTTATCCCGTCGGGTCACCAGCCCAGCGGGAGCGGGTGTCCCTCAGCGAAGCCCGCCGTCGACTGCACGCCGACCACGGCTCGCTCATACAGCTGCGCCAGGTTGTCGGCACCGACGTAGGTGCAGGTGCTGCGCACGCCCGAGGTGATGTGATCGAGCAGATCCTCGACACCGCCGCGGGCCGGATCCAGCCCCATCCGGGACGTCGAAATGCCTTCCTCGAACAGCGCCTTGCGGGCCCGATCGAACGCCGTCTCGGCCCCGCTGCGCGCGACCACGGCGCGTTTGGAGGCCATGCCGTAGCTCTCCTTGTACGGCTGGTCGTCGCGGTCGCGCATCAGGTCGCCGGGCGACTCGTAAGTGCCGGCGAACCACGACCCGATCATCACGTTGGACGCCCCGGCGGCCAGCGCCAGCGCCACGTCCCGGGGATGCCGGATGCCGCCGTCGGCCCACACATGGCCGCCTAATTCCCGTGCTGCCGAAGCACATTCGACGACAGCGGAGAATTGCGGGCGGCCCACACCGGTCATCATCCGGGTGGTGCACATCGCGCCCGGTCCGACGCCGACCTTGACGATGTTCGCCCCCGCGCCCAGCAGGTCGCGGGTGCCCTCCGCCGAGACGACGTTGCCCGCCACCAGCGGCACACCCAGCTGCAACCCCGCGACCGTCCGGATCGCCTCGATCGTCTTGACCTGATGCCCGTGCGCCGTGTCGATGACCAGCAGGTCGACGCCGGCCTCGGCGAGCGAGCGCGCCTTGGCCCCGATGTCGCCGTTGATGCCGATGGCGGCGCCCACCCGCAGCCGGCCCCGCGCATCGACGGCCGGGGTGTACAGGCCCGCGCGGATGGCGCCGGTGCGGGTCAGCACCCCGGCCAGCGTGCCGTCGGCGTTCGTCACGACCGCGACACCGATGGGCGATTGCTCGAGCAGGTCGAAGACCTTGCGCGGTTCGGTGCCCACCGGGGCGGTGACGAAGTCGGTCATCGCGACGTCGCGCACCCGGGTGAAGCGGTCCACCCCCAGATACGACGATTCACTCACCAGACCCAGGGGACGCCCTTCGAAGGCGACCACCGCGACACCGTGCGCACGCTTGTGGATCAGCGCCATCGCATCGGACACCGAGTCGTCGGGCCCGAGTACCACCGGGGTGTCGAGAACCAGGTCGCGGCTCTTGACGAACTCGACCGTCTGCTGCACCGCGGTGATCGGGAGATCCTGCGGCACGATGACGAGTCCGCCACGCCGCGCGACGGTTTCGGCCATCCGCCGCCCCGCCACCGCGGTCATGTTGGCGACGACGACCGGGATCGTGGTGCCCGAGCCGTCACCGGTGGACAGGTCGACGTCAAAGCGCGACGCGACCTCCGAGCGGTTCGGCATCACGAACACGTCGTTGTACGTCAGGTCGTATGCGGGTCGGTGCCCGTCGAGAAACCTCATCGCAGTCGCCCCACCAACTCATGCCCCCTTCGCGCCCTCTGGTGTCGCCCGGCTACGCGGGCACTTCGGAGCGGTCTCCGCTCCACAGCGTGTGGAAGCGCTTGTCCGGGTCGTCATCGATGCGGCCGTACGTGTGTGCGCCGAAGAAGTCCCGCAAGCCCTGGGTGAGTGCCGCCGGCAGCCGCTCGGTGCGCAGGGCGTCGTAGTAGGACAGCGCGGAGGCGAAGCCGGGAATCGGGATGCCGAGTTCGGTGGCCTTCACCACGACCCGACGCCAGCTGTCGATGGATTCCTCGATGGCGCTGCGGAAGTAGGGGGCGACGATCAGGCTCGGCAGGTCGGCGTCGGCGTCGAACGCCTCCTTGATGCGGTTGAGGAACTTCGCCCGAATGATGCAGCCGCCGCGCCAGATCGTCGCCATGTCGCCGGGCGTGATACCCCAGTCGTACTCGGCGCTGCCCGCCTGGATCTGATTGAAGCCCTGCGCGTAGGCGATGATCTTCGACGCGTAGAGGGCCTTGCTCACGTCGTCGATGAACTGCGCTGCGTCGCTTGGCTTCTCGCCCAGCCGACCGGAGGCCAGCCCGGTGGTGGCCTTGCGCTGGGCCACCGAGCCGGACAGGGCGCGGGCGAACACCGCCTCGGCGATACCCGTTACCGGCACACCGAGATCGAGCGCCGACTTCACCGTCCAGCGGCCGGTGCCCTTCTGCTCGGCCTCGTCGAGGATGAGGTCGACCAGCGGCTTGCCGGTCTTGGCGTCGGTCTGGCGCAGCACCTGCGCGGTGATCTCGATCAGGAAGCTGTCCAGGTCGCCCTTGTTCCACTCGGCGAACACGTCGGCGATTTCGGGGGCGGTCTTGCCCAGGCCGTCGCGCAACAACTGGTAGGCCTCGCCGATCAGCTGCATGTCGGAGTACTCGATGCCGTTGTGCACCATCTTGACGAAGTGGCCGGCGCCGTCAGGGCCGATATGGGTGCAGCACGGCACGCCGTCGACGTGCGCGGAGATCTCCTCGAGCAGCGGGCCCAGCGACTTGTACGACTCGGCCGGGCCGCCCGGCATGATGGACGGGCCGTTGAGCGCGCCCTCCTCACCGCCGGAGATGCCGGCGCCGACGAAGTGCAGGCCGCGCTCGCGGATCGCCTTCTCGCGCCGGATGGTGTCGGTGTAGAGGGCGTTGCCGCCGTCGATGATGATGTCGCCTTCTTCCATGGCGTCGGCGAGCTCGTTGATGACGGCGTCGGTGGGGTCGCCGGCTTTGACCATGATGATCACCCGGCGCGGCTTCTCCAGCGCGTCCAGAAATTCCTCGATCGTCTCGGAGCGGACGAAGTTGCCCTCGTCGCCGTGCTCTTTGAGCAGCGCATCGGTCTTGGCGATCGAGCGGTTGTGCAGCGCCACGGTGTAGCCGTGGTGGGCGAAGTTGCGGGCGAGGTTCGAACCCATCACGGCCAGACCCGTGACGCCGATCTGCGCGGTGCCGGTCGTGGAATCCGAATGCGTGTCCGACATGTTTTCGCCTCTCAATTTGGAGAACTTTTCGTCAAAAGCTTTCGGTGACACTGTGGCACAGCGAACAGTTGGGCGCCCGGGGTGATCGGCCCCCGGCTGCGTCAGAGGTTGAACAGGCGTTCCAGTTCGGTCAGCCACGGGACGGCCAGCGCGACGGTGGGCACCACGAATACCGCGGCCGCGGCCAGGTACGCGGCCGCCGACAGCATCGGGCTGTTGCCGCGGCCGCCCAGCCGGCGCACTCGCAGCACCGTGCTGGGGCCGCCGGCCGCGAGTGCGCCCGACGGGGCCCGCCCGGAAGCGCAGGCGACCAGCGCCCGGGCCAGGGGAGCGCGACCCGCGGCGCGGACCGCCGCGTCGTCGGCGAGCAGCTCGACCAGAAGTTGGACCGCGCCGAGCGCGTTGGCGCTGCGGACCAGCCGCGGGAAGGCCGCGTGCACGGCGGTGAAGGCCTCCAGCACCAAGTCGTGCCGCGCCCGAAGATGGGCGCGCTCGTGGGTGAGGATCGCCTCGACCTCGGCGTCGGCGAGCGTGCTCAGCGTTCCCTCGCTGACCACCACCCGGCTGCGCACGCCGGGCAGGCAGTAGGCGAGCGGCTGCGGCACGTCCAGCACGCGAAGATCGCGCGTGCGGGCGCAGGGCTGGGACAGCGCCGCGCCGTGGCCGACTCCGACCAGGTCGACCACCATGCGGTGGTGGGCCCGTCGTTTCCGGTTGGCGATGGCCACCCGGGCCATCGCGACCATCAACCGGGCGCCGACCAGCACGGTCAGGGCGAAAACGCTGATGTAGACAGTCCACAGCGGCCAGCCGAGGCGGTCGGCGGCGCCGACGATGCTGGTCGTGGGCCGCCCGTCGCGGCCTGGCATCAGCAACCGGGTGGCGATCGCGATACCGGCGCTGAACGCCGAGAGGACCGCCGCCAGCGCAACGGCTTGCCAGAGCACCATTGCGGCGCGGGGAGCGCGCAGCGGCCAGCGCGCGCGTGCCAACATCGCCGGCACCGGGCCGGTCAGTAGCACCGCGAGAATGGTGAAAGCCAGCGCGGACACACTGTAAGTGTCCCTCAGCCCTCCGGGGCAGCGCCAGCAGATGGCGAGTTATTGCGTTGATTGGCTTCCAGTTCGGCGAGTGCGCGCCGCAGCGCCTCCGCCTCGTCGGCGCCGACACGCTCGACGAAGTGCACCAGCGCGGCCTGGCGGCCGCCGGAATCCTCGGCCTGGGCCAGCGCGTCCACCATGAGTCCGGCGACCAGCTCGTCGCGACCGTGCACCGGCGCGTACCGGTGCGCCCGGTCGTCGCGGATCTGGGAGACCAGGTTCTTCTTGGCCAGCCGTTGCAGCACGGTCATGATCGTGGTGTAGGCCAGGTCGCGCTGTGCAGACAACGCCTCATGGACCTGGCGAACGGTCTGCGGCTCGGGCGAGGACCATAGGTGGTCCATGACGGCCCGTTCTAGATCCCCCAGCCGGGTCAGTTTGGCCATAGTTCGTTCATCTCCTGAGCGTCGAATCAAGCGTACTCCGGCTTACTACCGACGGTCGTACGGAAGGCTGACAAATCACTGTGTCGGCCACCGCGCCGCCGCCGCGAACAAGAAGAACGATACCTCTTGCGAACTTAGGGCAGCCTTGCCTATGCTGATCGAGTCGAGCGATAACGGACCGTGCGAGAGTCCTGAGGGCTGCAGCGACCCCCGGTCTACTCGATCGGCGAGCCCCGTGCCATCAAGGCACGGGGCTCAGCCGTTTCCGGGCCAGAATCCGCCGTGAGCGTCCGTGCCGGGCCATGGTGTAGACACATGGACGTGCCAGAGCCGCAGAAAACGATCCTCCCGCCGGACTTCGCCGCACCCTTCGACCGCGAGATCGGGCTGCAATTCACCGAACTCAGCCCCGACGGTGCCCGCGCCCAGCTGGAGGTCACACCCAAGCTGCTGCAGCCTATGGGTTTGGTCCACGGCGGCGTTTACTGCTCGATGATCGAGAGCATGGCCAGCGTGGCGGCCTACACCTGGCTGGCGACCCGCGGCGGCGGAAACGTGGTGGGCGTCAACAACAACACCGACTTTTTGCGTTCCATCGGCTCGGGCATGGTGTACGGCAAGGTCGAACCGATCCACCGCGGCCGAAGCCAACAGTTGTGGTTGGTCACCATCACCGACGGCGACGACCGGGTGGTCGCCCGCGGTCAGGTGCGGCTGCAGAATCTCGAGATCCGCGAGGGCTGATTCAGCATCGGCCCGCCCGCGACGAAATACGTTGTCCGGCACCCTCATTGGGGGCGCCAACGGTGATCGGCTAGCTGGCCCGCCTGGCCGCCGGCCGCTTGGTCTCGGCAGCGACCACCGCCAATTGTTCGAGCCGGGTTCTTGCGAACGCCTGCTGCTCGGTGATGGTCAGCTGGCCGCGGCGGGTGCTCAAGAATGTCACCGTCCAGGACAGCAGCGTGCTGATCTTGGTCTTGAACCCGACCAGGTAGACCAGGTGCAGCACCAGCCAGGCGAACCACGCGAACAGGCCACTGAACTCGACCGGGCCGATCTTGGCCACCGCGGAGAACCGCGACACCGTCGCCATGGAGCCCTTGTCGAAGTACTGGAACGGCTCCCGGTCGGCCGGGTTGGCGCCGCCGAGTTCGGCCTTGATGGTGCTCGCGACGTACTTGGCGCCCTGAATGGCGCCCTGCGCCACGCCCGGTACGCCCTCGACGGCGGCCAGGTCGCCGATGACGAACACATCCGGGTGGCCGGGGACCGACAGGTCGGGCAGCACCTTGACGCGGCCGGCCCGGTCCAGTTCGACCGACGACTGGTCGGCGAGGTCGCGGCCCAGCGGGCTGGCGGACACGCCGGCGGACCACACCTTGCAGGCCGACTCGATGCGCCGGACGGTGCCGTCGGAATCCTTGACGGTGATGCCGTTGCGGTCGACGTCGGTGACCATCGCACCCAGCTGGATCTCCACGCCCATCTTCTCCAGCCGGGCCGCGGCGCGCTGACCCAACTTCTCGCCGAACGGCGGCAGCACGGCGGGCGCGGCATCGAGCAGGATCACCCGCGCCTTCGTCGAGTCGATGTGCCGGAACGAGCCCCTCAACGTGTCCTTCGCTAATTCCGCGATCTGCCCGGCCATTTCGACGCCGGTGGGGCCCGCCCCGATGACGGTGAACGTCAGCAACTTGGCCCGTCGTTCCGGATCGCGAGACCGCTCGGCCTGTTCAAACGCGCTGAGGATGCGCCCGCGCACCTCGAGGGCGTCGTCGATCGACTTCATGCCGGGCGCGAACTCGGCGAAATGATCGTTGCCGAAATACGACTGGCCGGCGCCGGCGGCGATGATCAGGCTGTCGTACGGGGTGTCGTAGGTATGTCCGAGCAAGTCGGACACCACGAACTTGCCCTCCAGATCGATGTGGGTGACGTCGCCGAGCAGCACCTGCACGTTGCGCTGCCTGCGCAGCACCACGCGAGTGGGCGGCGCGATATCGCCTTCGGACACAATGCCGGTCGCCACTTGGTACAGCAGGGGCTGAAAGAGGTGGTGTGTCGTCCGGGCGATCAGTTTGATGTCGACGTTGGCGTGCTTGAGTTTCTTCGCCGCGTTCAGTCCGCCGAACCCGGAGCCGATGATGACGACCTGGTGACGGCGCTCCGGTCCAGCTGTGGTACCTGGCTGGGGGCTCATGTTTCCGCTGCTCCTGACGGGGGCTTCTGGACGCGCGACTGCAGTAACCACCACGCTAGTCAGGCGAATACCCGCAAACCTAGCCGGCAACATGTGCAATCAAACACATCACCAGTATCACTGCTGGTCGTCGAAGGTGATACTCGTCATGCTCGGCCGACCGGTCCGCTGAAGTGCCGAAATGCCTACCGTCCCACGAGCGGACGCAGCGCTGCGCCGGCCGCCTCGATGACGCCGGGCGTATAGAAGGGCAGGTTGATGATCACGCCGTCGATGCCCGCGTCGATCACCTTGGTCTTGAGCTGATCGGCGACCGAATCCGGCGTGCCGACCACCATGCGCTGCGTCATCTCGGCCGGAACCTGGTCGAGACTCGCATTTGCGTCGATCAGCACCGTGATCAGCGTGCTGGTTTCCAGGGTGGCGGGGTCGCGGCCCACCTCCTCGCAGGCCCGTCGCACCGCGTCCAGCTTGCGCGGCAGCTCGTCGAAACCCGCGATCACGTTGAGGTGGTCGAAATGCCGCGCGGCGAGCGGGATTGTCTTCTTCTCGCCGCTGCCGCCGATCATCAGCGGAATGTGGTCCCGGAAGCGGGGATTGGCGAACGCCTCGCTGGTTTGGTACCACTTGCCCGAGACGGTGGCCCGCTCGCCCTTGATCATCGGCAGGATGATCTGCAGGGCCTCGTCGAGCCGGTTGAACCTGTCGGTGAAGGTCCCGAATTCGAAGCCCAGCTGATCGTGCTCGAGCTGGAACCATCCGGTGCCGATCCCCAGGATCGCCCGGCCCTGGCTCACCACGTCGAGCGTGGTGATGGTCTTGGCGAGCAGGGACGGGTTGCGGTACGTGTTGCCGGTTACCAAGGTGCCAAGCTGCACTCGCTCGGTGGCGGTGGCCAGCGCCCCCAGGGTGGTGTAGGCCTCCAGCATCGGCTGATCCGGCGATCCCAACATCGGCAGTTGATAGAAGTGGTCCATCACGAAAACCGAGTCGAATCCGGCGGATTCGGCCTCGCGGGCCTGGGCGATGACGGTGGGGAAGAGTTGCTCAACCCCGGTGCCGTAGGAGAAGTTGGGAATCTGCAGACCGAGTCGAATAGCCACGAGATTTACCGTAGCGATCGGCCCCGCCCGGGAGAAGATCGCCCGTTACGCCTCAGGCGAAACGAGCCAGCGCGCCGTGACTCACGTGCAGCGTCTGGCCGGTGATGTGGCGCGCCGCCGACGTCGTCAAGAACAACGCCAACCGGGCGGCCTCCGTAGCCACCGGCGCCGGCGTGCGGGACAGTCCGTCATAGCCGGCCTCGGCGCTGCGCCCACTCGCCACGACGTTGACCGTGATTCCGCGGGTGCCGAAAATGCCTGCCTGCCCGGCAGTCCAGTTGGACAGCGTGGCCTTGATGGCGGCATCGGCGCTGCCCGCCGGCGGGTTCTCGGGCACCACATTGATGATGGAGCCGCCCGAGCGCAGGTGATCGCCCACGGCCTGCACGGTCAACACCGCCGAAAGCACCGTCGCGTCAAGGGCGTTGCGCCAGGCGTTGGCCGTGTCGGCGATCGAATAGGTGCGTGGGTCGCCGGCTTCCCAAGTGGGGGCCGGCACATTGACGATGGTGTCCAGGTGATGCGGGAACAGCGGACGGGCCTCTTCGAGGCTGGCCGGGTTGGTGGTGTCGCAGATGATCGCCTCGACCTCGAGCTCCTTGGCCGCGATCTCCAGTTCGCTCTTGCGCGCGCCCACGAGTGTCACCTTGTGGCCGTCATCGCGGAAGCTCTCGGCTACCGTGCGCCCCAGGTCCGTGTCTCCGCCGGTAACCAGCACCTCCACTGCCATGACCTCCTCGTGTTCACGCGCGTTATGGCATCAATTCCCACATATGTTACTGGACAGTAGCTAGTCGGCGAAACTTTCGCCGGTGCGACGCGCGGATCAGTTGCGTAACTATTCGGCCGCCACTTTCTTGCGGCGATTCAACCCCCGAGCGGACCGCATCATCGGCGGGCTAGGGTGCATCCATGCGTCCGATCGGGATCCTGGCCGCTGTGGTTTCGACGGTGCTGATGGCGGGGCCGATCGGGTGCGGTTCGAAGTCGCCCACTTCGCAGACCGCGTCGACATCCGGCAGCAAGGTCATGGTGTTCGCCGCGGCGTCGCTCAAGCCGTCGTTCACCCAGATCGGCCAGCAGTTCAAGAACCAGAATCCGGGCGTCGGCGTCGACTTCGAGTTCGCCGGCTCCTCCGACCTGGCGGCCCAGCTGACGCAGGGCGCGACTGCCGACGTGTTCGCCTCTGCCGACACCGCCCAGATGGACACCGTCAGCAAGGCCGGCCTGCTGAGCGGCAACCCGACGAACTTCGCGTCGAACACCCTGGTCATCGTCACCGCGCCGGGCAACCCGAAGAACATCGGCTCCTTCGCTGACCTGGCCAAGCCCGGGCTCAACGTGGTGACCTGTCAGCAGCCGGTGCCGTGCGGGGCGGCCACCCACCGCGTCGAGGACAGCACCGGGGTGCGCCTCAACCCGGTCAGCGAGGAACTCAGCGTGACGGACGCCCTCAACAAGGTCACCAGCGGCCAGGCCGACGCCGCGCTGGTCTACGTCACCGACGCCAAGTCCGCCGGCAGCGAGGTCGCGACGGTGAACTTCCCGGAGGCCGCCGGCGCGGCGAACGTCTATCCCATCGGCGTTCTTAAGGAGGCGCCGCTGGCCGCGCAGGCGCAGAAGTTCGTCGACCTGGTGACCTCACCGGCCGGGCAGCAGATCCTGGCCCAGGCCGGCTTCGCGAAACCCTGACGCCGCCCATGCACCGGCCGCCGACGGATCTGCCCCGCTGGGTGTATGTCCCCGCGGCAGTGGGCACCGTCTTCGTGGTGCTGCCGCTGCTGGCCATCGCGGTCAAGGTCGACTGGCCGCATTTCGGGTCGCTGATCAGCAGCTCGTCGTCGCGGACGGCGTTGTTGCTGAGCCTGAAAACCGCCGCCGCCAGCACGATGCTGTGTCTGGTACTGGGGGTGCCGATGGCGCTGGTGCTGGCGCGCAGCGCCGCGCGCGTGATCCGGTTGCTGCGGCCCCTGATCCTGCTGCCGCTGGTGCTGCCGCCCGTGGTGGGCGGAATCGCGTTGCTGTACGCGTTCGGCCGGCTGGGACTGCTCGGCCGGTACCTGGAAGCCGCCGGTGTCAGCATCGCGTTCAGCACCACCGCCGTGGTGCTGGCACAGACCTTCGTCTCGCTGCCCTTTCTGGTGATTTCCCTGGAGGGCGCTGCGCGCACTGCCGGTGCCGACTTCGAACTGGTGGCCGCGACGCTGGGTGCGCGTCCGAGCGTCGTGTGGTGGCGCGTCACCCTGCCGCTGTTGCTGCCGGGTGTGGCGTCGGGGGCAGTGCTGGCCTTCGCCCGCTCGCTGGGTGAGTTCGGCGCGACGCTGACGTTCGCCGGATCCCGGCAGGGGGTGACCCGCACGCTGCCGCTGGAGATCTATTTGCAACGGGTGACCGACGCCAATGCCGCTGTGGCGCTGTCGATCCTGTTGGTGGTGGTAGCGGCCCTGGTGGTGTTGGGCCTGGGCACTCGACGGCTGACCGTTGCCGGGCAAGCATGAGCGAACTGCAGCTGCGCGCGGCCGTCGCGGACCGGCATGTGGACGTGGAGTTCTCCGTGTCCGCGGGTGAGGTGCTCGCGGTGCTCGGCCCCAACGGAGCGGGCAAATCGACCGTCCTGCATGTCATCGCGGGGCTGCTTCGTCCGGACGACGGGGTGGTGCGGCTGGGGGACCGGGTCTTGACCGACACCGCGGCCGGGATCAACGTGGCGACGCACGACCGCCGGGTCGGACTGCTGCTGCAGGACGCATTGCTGTTCCCGCACCTGAGCGTTGCCGCCAATGTCGCCTTCGGACCGCACAGCCGGCGCGCGAGGTGGCGTCCGGCTCGGGCCGCGCAGGCGGCGACCGCGCTGCGCTGGCTGAGCGAGGTGGACGCCGAACGCTTCGCCGACCGGAAACCGCGACAGCTGTCCGGCGGGCAGGCCCAGCGAGTCGCGATCGCCCGGGCGCTGGCGGCCGAACCCGACGTGTTGCTGCTCGACGAACCGCTGGCCGGGCTCGACGTCGCCGCAGCCGCGGCGATCCGGGCTGTGTTGCGCAAGGTCATCACCCGCACCGGCTGCGCGGCGATCCTGGTCACCCACGACCTGCTGGACGTGTTCACCCTGGCCGATCGCGTCCTGGTGATGGAAGCCGGCAAGATCGCCGAAATCGGTCCGGTGTCTGAGGTTCTCACCGCACCCCGCAGTCATTTCGCGGCCCGCATCGCGGGCATCAACCTGGTGAACGGAACCGTCGACCGTGACGGCTCGCTGCGCGCGGAGTCCGGCGACCGCTGGCATGCGGCGCCACCGGAGAGCGGCGAACCGTTCTCGCCGGACCGGCATGCGATCGCGGTGTTCTCGCCAACGGCGGTGGCCGTCTACCGCGATCGCCCGCACGGCAGCCCCCGCAACACGATTGAGGTCACCGTCGCCGAGATGGATGTCCGCGGGCCGGCGGTGTTGGTGCGCGGCGCACAGCAGCCCGACGGCGCCCCGGGCCTCGCCGCGGAGATCACCGTCGACGCCGCATCCGAGCTGCACTTGGTGCCCGGGGACCGAGTGTGGTTCTCGGTCAAGGCCCACGAGGTGGCGCTGCACCCCGCGGCGCGCTGAGCCGCTGAGTGCGTGGCGTCGTGGCCCCCCAAAAGATTGCACATTGGCAACATCGGTAAATCCGCACCGCATTGGTCCGCAATGCATCCTTGCGTCACAGCGGTAACACGGTAGGTTCGTCGCCATGGAGCAGGTGGATCCGACCTCGACCCGTCGCAAAGGACTGTGGACGACGCTGGCGATCACCACGGTGACCGGTGCCAGCGCAGTCGCCATCGCGTTACCGGCGACTTCCAGCGCCGATCCCGAAGTGCCGACCCCGGTCCCGCCGACCACGGCCACGGCCCCGCCGGGGGCGCCGGCGACCAACGCGCCGCCGGCCGCCCAGGCACCGAATGGGCAACCGGTACCGGGTGATCCCAACGCGGTCCCGCCGCCGGCCAACCCCAACGGGGCTCCGCCGCCGCCCGTCGACCCGAATGCGCCGCCGCCACCGCCGGCTGACCCGAACGCCGGGCGGATCACCAACGCGGTCGGGGGATTCAGCTACGTTCTGCCTGGCGGCTGGGTGGAGTCGGACGCGTCGCACCTCGACTACGGTTCGGCGCTGCTCAGCAAGGTCACCGGCCCACCGCCGATGCCCGACCAGCCGCCAGCGGTCGCCAACGACACCCGCATCGTGATGGGTCGCCTGGACCAAAAGCTCTACGCCAGTGCGGAAGCCAACAATGCCAAGGCCGCGGTGCGGCTGGGCTCGGACATGGGCGAGTTCTTCATGCCCTATCCCGGCACCCGGATCAACCAGGACGCCACCCCACTCACCGGGAGCAACGGAAGCACCGGCAGCGCGTCGTACTACGAAGTCAAGTTCAGCGATGCGTCCAAGCCCAACGGCCAGATCTGGACCGGCGTCATCGGTTCCGCCAACGGCGGGACCGCCCAACGCTGGTTCGTGGTGTGGCTCGGAACCTCGAACGACCCGGTGGACCGCGGCGCGGCCAAGGCGCTCACCGAGTCGATCCAGGCGTGGACACCGCCCGCGGCCCCAGGAGCCCCCGCGGCACCGGGCGCGCCGGGAACAGCGACGGCGCCCGGCGCGCCGGCACCGGCGCCCGCTGCTCCGGCGGCGCCGGGTGCGCCCGCTGCTCCGGCGGCGCCGGGTGCGCCCGCGCCGGTTCCCGGCGGTGCGCCGGCTTCCTCCGAGGTCAGCCCGACGCCCACACCGACACCGCAGCAGACCTTCTCGGCCTGACGCGGCCGCTCGACCGGCCCGTCGCATCCGAAACCGACTGGTCAACCGTCTCCAATTCCGCGCTCATTTCGTGACCCAAACTGGGTATACCGAAATAACAGCCCAGCAAATAGCTGGGCTTTGCCAGCGATTGCGAGGAGACCTCAATGGACGTCACTGCTGCTACCGAATATCTGGCCCGATCGACGACGTTTACCAGCGTCGGCATCATCGGTTACATCATCATCGGCGGTTTGGCCGGTGCGCTCGCCAGCCGGATCATCCGCGGTAGCGGAGCCGGCATCCTGATGGACATCGTGATCGGTGTCGTCGGCGCACTGATCGGCGGCTTCATCCTGAGCTTCTTCGTCAACACCGCGGGAGGTGGCCTGATCTTCACCTTCTTCACCGCGCTGCTCGGAGCCCTCCTCCTGCTCTGGGTCGTCGGCATGGTGCGCAGGACGTAATCGGGTTAACCCGTTGCGGCCGTGGTGGTTAGCGGCATGATGGATTGATGCCTCCACCGGTGACCACCACGGCAATGCGCGCCTGGCGCGTGCGTCGGCCCGGGCCGATGAACACCGGCCCGCTGGAGCGGGTCACTGCCGAGGTGCCACACCCCGGGCCCTCCGAACTGCTGGTGGCGGTGCGCGCATGCGGCGTCTGCCGCACCGACCTACATGTCACCGAAGGCGACCTGCCCGTGCACCGCGATCGGGTCACTCCCGGTCATGAGGTGGTGGGCGAGGTCGTCAGGATGGGTGAGCAGGCCGGCAGCGAATTCCGGGTGGGGGACCGGGTGGGCATCGCCTGGCTGCGCCACACCTGCGGCGTGTGCGCGTACTGCCGTCGCGGCGACGAAAACCTGTGCCCCCATTCTCGCTACACCGGCTGGGACGCCGATGGCGGATACGCCGAATTCGCCACGGTGCCGGCCGCTTTCGCCCACCCGTTGCCCAGCGGCTACAGCGACAGCGAGCTGGCCCCCTTGTTGTGTGCGGGCATCATCGGCTACCGCTCTCTGCAGTGCGCCGGGCTGCCGCCCGGTGGTCGCCTGGGCCTCTACGGCTTCGGCGGCAGCGCGCACATCACCGCGCAGGTGGCGCTGGCGCAAGGCGCCGAGGTGCACGTGATGACCCGCGGATCCAGGGCGCAGGAACTGGCGTTGGAGCTCGGCGCGGCGTCGGCGCAGGGTGCGGCCGACCCGTCCCCGGTGCCGCTGGATGCCGCGATTTTGTTTGCCCCGGTGGGTGATCTTGTGCTGCCCGCGCTGGAAGCGCTGGACCGTGGGGGCACCCTGGCGATCGCCGGGATTCACCTGTCCGACATCCCAACCCTGAACTATCAGCGTCACCTGTTCCAGGAACGCCAGGTCCGATCGGTCACCTCCAATACCCGGGCGGACGCGCGGGCCTTCCTGGACTTCGCGAGTAAGCACCACATCGAGGTGACGACGCCGGAATATCCGCTCGGGCAGGCGGATCGGGCGCTGGCGGATCTGAGCGCGGGCCGCATCGCCGGTGCGGCCGTGCTGCTGGTCTGATCTGGCGTCAGGTGGACAGGTGCCAGACCAGCGCGGCGGCCAGCGCGCCGAGTCCGTTCAACGACCAGTGCAACGCGATGGGTGCGATCAGGCTGCCGCTGCGCCGGCGCAGCCAGCTGAAGACGAATCCGGCGGCCCCGGTCGCCAGCACGGCCCCGGTCACCCCGGCGATCATGCCCACGATTCCGCCACCCAACAGCCGGGTGAAGCCGACGTTGCTGCTGGTCAACCCGAGCGACGTGGCTACGTGCCATAGCCCGAACAACAGCGAACCGGCCAGCGCGACACCGCGAAAGCCCCAGGCCCGGTTGAGCGTGCCGTGCAGGACGCCCCGGAATGCCAGCTCCTCGGGGATGACGGTCTGCAGCGGGATGACGACCATCGAGGCGATCATCGCCCCGGAGATCGTGGCGTAGCGGTTGTTCATGAACAACGGCCGGGTCTCCGGCAGCACCACCCCCAGCGCGATCACCGACGCGACGACGGCCACGGCGGCCACCGCGTAGCCCATGCCGGGCTTCCAGTGCTCGCGGCCCAGGCCAAGGTCCGCCCAGCCCAGGCCCCGCCAGCGCATCAGGATGACCAGGCCGACGGCCGCTGCCGGGACGGTGGCGATGCTCGCCCACGGGGTGGTGAAGTGTGCGACCAGGTTCGTCAGCACCAGCACCACGACGACGACGGCGATGTCGAGATGGATCCGGAATCGGTGCAGCGCCGAGAGCTGGGACACCGCGGGGTGATTGTCGGCTGTCCCGGTGGCGTCAAGCATCCGATCAGTTTACCGGCGCCCGAGGCGCCGACCGGATTGCTCGCGTCACCCGGCGGTCAATTCCACGGTTCACTCAGCCGTCCAGTCCAATGGGTCGTCTCGCTCCCATCACTCACTACGTTCGTTCTGCTCGCTCGACTCCCAGGTCCAATGGGTCGTCTCGCTCCCATCACTCACTACGTTCGTTCTGCTCGCTCGACTCCCAGGTCCAGCCGGCGATCTTCGGGTCGTCCTCACCGTGCTCGCGGGTGTACATCCGCGCGGCGAGGCGGGCGTCGACCATCCGCTGCCGCAGCATGGCGGCGCGACTGGCCAGCCCGTCCACCCGGTCGATGACGTCCATGACCAGGTGGAAACGGTCGAGGTCGTTGAGCATCACCATGTCGAAGGGCGTCGTCGTGGTGCCGCGCTCCTTGAAACCGCGCACGTGCAGGTAGGCGTGGTTGGTGCGGCTGTAGGTGAGTCGGTGGATCAGCCAGGGATAGCCGTGGTAGGCGAAGATGACCGGCTTGTCGCGGGTGAACAGCGCGTCGAACTCGCGGTCCGGCAGGCCGTGTGGGTGCTCGGAATCCGGCTGCAGCCGCATCAGGTCGACGACGTTGACCACTCGCACACCCAGCTCCGGCAGCTCGCGGCGCAGGATGTCGGCCGCGGCCAGCGTCTCCAGCGTGGGGATGTCGCCGGCACAGGCCAGCACCACGTCGGGCTCGTCGGTGGCCGTGCTCGCCCACCCCCAGATGCCCAGGCCGCGGGTGCAGTGCGCGATCGCCTCGTCCATGTCGAGGTAGGCCAGCGCGGGTTGCTTGCCGGCGACGATGACGTTGATGTAGTCCCGGCTGCGCAGGCAGTGATCGGCCACCGAGAGCAGCGTGTTGCCGTCCGGCGGCAGGTAGACGCGGGTCAGCTCCGGTCGCTTGTTGGCGACGAGGTCGATGAAGCCGGGGTCCTGGTGAGACGCGCCGTTGTGGTCCTGGCGCCAGACGTGCGAGCTCAGCAGGTAGTTCAGCGACGCGATCGGCCGCCGCCACGGCAATTCCCGGCTGGTGGCAAGCCATTTCGCGTGCTGGTTCATCATCGAGTCGACAATGTGCACGAACGCCTCGTAGCAGTTGAACAGGCCGTGCCGCCCGGTCAGCAAGTAACCCTCCAGCCAGCCTTGGCACAGGTGCTCGGAGAGCACCTCCATCACGCGGCCGTCGGGCGCCAGATGCTCGTCATCGGGCTCGACCTCCGAAAGCCACACCTTGTCGGTCGACCCGAAGACGGCGTCGAGCCGATTGGAGGCCGTCTCATCTGGCCCCATCAGCCGGAACCGGTCGCGGTTGCGGGCGATCACGTCGCGCAAAAACGCGCCCAGTACCCGGGTGGCCTCGTGGGTGCCCGCCGCTGGCCGCTCGACGGCCACGGCGTAGTCGCGAAAGTCCGGCAGGTCCAGATCGTGCAGCAACAGCCCGCCGTTGGCGTGCGGGTTGGCGCTCATCCGGCGATCGCCCTTGGGTGCCAGCGCCCGCAATTCCTCGCGCAGCCTGCCGTTGTCGTCGAAAAGCTGCTCGGGCGCATAGCTGCGCAGCCAGTCCTCAAGCTGGGCGCGGTGCTCGGGATTGTCGTGCGTCTCGGACAGCGGCACCTGATGCGAGCGCCAGGTGCCCTCGACCTTCTTGCCGTCCACCACCTTGGGGCCGGTCCAGCCCTTGGGCGTGCGCAGCACGATCATCGGCCACACCGGTCGGTTCGCCAGACCGCCGCCGCGGGCTTCGCTCTGGATGGCCGTGATGTCGTCGAAGGCGTCGTCGAGCGCGGCGGCCAGTTGCTGGTGCACGTCGGCCGGGTCGTCGCCGGCGACCGTGATGGGTCGGTAGCCGTAACCGCGCAACAACGACTCCAGCTCGTCGTGTGGGATGCGGGCCAGCACCGTCGGGTTGGCGATCTTATAGCCGTTGAGCGCCAGGATGGGCAGCACGGCGCCGTCGGTGACCGGGTTGAGGAACTTGTTGGAGTGCCAGCTGGCGGCCAGCGGCCCGGTTTCAGCCTCGCCGTCGCCGACGACGCAGGCCACCACCAGGTACGGGTTGTCCAGGGCAGCGCCGTAGGCGTGCACCAGCGCGTAGCCGAGCTCACCGCCCTCGTGGATGGACCCCGGGGTTTGCGCCGCGACGTGGCTGGGGATGCCGCCGGGGAAGGAGAACTGCCGGAACAGCTTGCGCAGCCCTTCGGCGTCCTCCTCGATGCCGGTGTACACCTCGCTGTAGGTGCCTTCCAGGTAGGCATTGGCGACCAGCCCGGGGCCGCCGTGACCCGGCCCGGTCACGTAGATGACATCGGCATCGCGGTTGCGGATGATCCGATTCAGGTGGGCATAGACGAGGTTGAGCCCGGGCGTGGTGCCCCAGTGCCCCAGCAAGCGCGGTTTGACGTGCTCGGTGGCCAGCGGCTCGGTGAGCAGCGGGTTGTCCAGGAGGTAGATCTGCCCGACCGACAAATAATTGGCGGCGCGCCAATACTTGTCGAGTAGAGCGAGTTCGTCGTCGGAGAGCGGAGATTCGGTGGGCGCGGAGGTTCGAGTTTCGAGGCTCACCCGCCCGATTGTCCGCGCCTTCGGCGAACAATGCTCGTGCGCGATTACTCTTCGCCGCGAGCGCGCGCCTCGTACGCCCGGCGCTTGGCGACATCGACGTCGTCGGTGAAGACGTGATCACCACCCAGCATCCGGTTCAGCCCCTCGGCGATTCGGCGCGGCCAGAACTTCTGGGACACCACCATGGCGCCCGCCGCCTTGGTGATCCGCACCCGCGGCTTGGGGTGGGCCACCAGTTTGACGATCGCGTCGGCGATCTCGGTGGGTTCGGCGTTGCGGAACCCCTTCATGCCGGGCGTCCCGGCGACCAGCTCGGTGTTGACGAACGTCGGCAACACCAGCGAGAACTTCACACCGGCGTCGTGGTACTCCAGCCGGGCCGAGTCGGTGAATCCGATCACCGCGTGCTTGCTGGCGCAGTAGGTGGCCAGCCCGACGATGTTGAGCTCACCGGCCAGCGAGGCGACGTTGATGACGTGCCCCCTGCCGCGCGGCGCCATCCGCTGCGCGGCCAGCTTGCTGCCGACGATCACGCCGTAGACGTTGATGTCGAGGATGCGCCGGGTGACCGCGTCCGGCTCGTCGACGATCTTGCCGACGGGCATGATGCCGGCATTGTTGATCAGCACGTCGATCGGGCCGAGCTGGCGCTCGACCTCGTCCAGGAAGTCGGAGAACGAGTGCGGATCGGTGACGTCGAGCCTCCCGTAGACGTCGACGCCCAGGTCGGCACCCGACTCCTTCACCCGCACCTCGTCGACGTCGCCGATGGCGACTTTGGCGCCCAGATTGTGCAGCCTGGTGGCGGTGGCCAGCCCGATACCCCGGGCGCCTCCGGTGATCACGATTACTTTTTGGCGGACCTTGCCTTGGAGCTTCAGGCCGATCGAAGCCGTGTCTGCCATTCCGGTCCCCTCCAGCTTCTTGACGGGTGTCAACTAGACGACGGGCTAAGCACAGCACTCGAAGTCGCCCCGCGCAAGAATCCCCGGTGACCGCGCTGGCCGGACGCGCGGCCCCGCGCACGATGACCGGCCGCCAGGGCCAGTATTCGCTCGAGTTGATGAATCGATTTCACCCAAGCTCGTGTAATGAATTGCCGCAATCGCGGATTGGGCGCCCCACCCCGCCCGACGGTTCAGCTCAGGGCGAACCAGACCAGGCTTGCGCCGCCGGCCAGGGCGCAGTAGATCGCGAACGGCGTCAACGTGCGGGTCTCGAAATACCGTGTCAGGAAACGCACGGCGAGATAGGCACACACGAATGAGGCGACGCTGCCGGCCAGCACCTGGCCGCCGATTCCGGCGCCGAGCGGCCCAAAGAGTTCCGGGATCTTGTACACGCCCGCGGCCAGGATGATCGGGGTCGCAAGCAAAAAGGAGAACCGGGCGGCGTCTTCGTGCGACAGGCCCCGCCACAGTCCGGCCACGATGGTGATTCCCGAGCGACTGATGCCGGGCAGCAGCGCGAGGATTTGCGCCGCACCGATCACCACGCCGCGAGGCAGGGGAAGTTGGGCGAGCCGGTGGTCGGAGGCCTCGTCGCCGTGTTCGGGCTCCGCGCCTGCCGTCTCGGCCCCATCCGGTGCGGGCGCGATGCGCCGGCGCAGCACCTCGCCCGCATACAGGGCGATGCCGTTGAGCAACAGGAAGGCCGCCGCGGGAACGGGCTTGCCGAGTGTGGTGCGGAACACCTGCTCCAGCAGGAGCCCGGCCAGGCCCACCGGGATGGTGCCCGCCACGATCAGCCAGGCGAGCCGTTCGTCGGGCGTCTGGATCCGCCGATGGCGCAGCGAGGTGAAGAACCCCGTCAGGATGCGCACCCAGTCGCGCCAGAAGAACACCAGCAAGGCGGCAGCGGTGGCCACATGCAGGCCCACGATGAACGCGAGGTAGGGCGATTTGGGGGCGGACACGCTGAGGTCCTGCGCCCATCGCCCACCGACCAGCGCCGGCACCAGCACCGCGTGCCCCAGGCTGGAGACCGGGAACAGCTCGGTGACGCCTTGGAACGCGCCGACCACCACGGCCTCCACATAGCTCAGGTGCGCGGTCATAGTGATGCCTCCATGAGACGACGGACAGGGCCGGGCGGATCGGCCTGTGACGATAGCCGACGCCGCGCCGGTGCGGGCCTTCGACCGAAGCTCGCGTCGGCGCCGACGGCGCATGCGCCGAATCATCTTGCCCACCCGGCACTTTGGCCGCCGCGGTGGCCGATCGGCCTCGGCAACGCCCCACGCGCAGCGGCCTGACCAGGCAGGTACGGTGTCCAGATGGCCGACGGATTGCTCGATGCCGTGCGCGTCCTCGACTTGTCGAGCGGCGTCGCGGACGCGGTCACCCGGCTGTTCGCCGACTTGGGCGCCGACGTTCTCAAGGTGGAGCCGCCGGGCGGCTGCCTGGGACGCGATGCGCTGCCCACGCTGCGCGGAGCCAGCATTCCGTTCGCGATGCACAACGCGAACAAGCGCAGCGCGGTGCTCGACCCGTTCGACGACGATGACTGCGCCCGCTTCCTGGACCTGGCCGCGGAGGCCGACATCGTCGTGGACACCGGCGCCGACGAACGCGGAGCCATGTTCGGGACCTCGGGCGAGGAGCTGGCGGCCCGCTATCCGCACCTGGTGGTGCTGTCGATCACCGACTTCGGTGCGACGGGTTCGCGGTCGTCGTGGCGTGCCACCGATCCCGTGTTGTATGCCATGTGTGGCGCGTTGTCGCGATCCGGCCCGGCCACCGGCACCCCCGTGCTGCCGCCGGATGGTATCGCGTCGGCGACCGCCGCGGTTCAGGCGGCGTGGGCCGCGCTCGCGGCGTACTACAACCGGTTACGCTGCGGCACAGGCGATTACATCGACTTCTCCTGGTTCGACGCCGTCGTCATGGCCCTCGATCCCGCCTTCGGCGCGCACGGGCAGGCCGCCGCCGGCGTGCGTCGCAGCGGGCGGTGGCGGGGCCGGCCGAAGAACCAGGACGCCTACCCGATCTACCCCTGCCAGGACGGATACGTCCGGCTGTGCGTGATGGCACCGCGGCAGTGGCGCGGCCTGCGGCGCTGGCTGGGGGAGCCGGAGGAATTCCAGGACCCGAAATACGACGCGATCGGTGCGCGGTTCGCGGCCTGGCCGCAGATCAGCGAGCTGATCCGGGAGCTGTTCGCCGGCCAGACCATGAAGGACCTGGTGGCCGCCGGCCAGGCGAACGGGGTGCCGATCGCCGCGGTGCTGACGCCCGCACGCATCCTGGGGTCCGAACACTTTCAGGCGGTGGGCGCCATCGCCGATGCCGAACTCGTTCCCGGCGTGCGCACCAGCGTGCCGACCGGATATTTCGTCGTCGACGGCCGGCGCGCGGGATTTCGCACGCCGGTGCCGGCCGCGGGCCACGACGAACCGTATTGGCGGGGCAATCCGTCGGTGGTGCCGTCGTCACCGGGCCGGCTCGGCGACTATCCGTTCGCCGGGCTGCGGATCCTCGATCTGGGCATCATCGTCGCCGGTGGTGAGCTGAGCCGGTTGTTCGGCGACCTGGGCGCCGATGTCATCAAGGTCGAAAGCGTCGATTACCCAGATGGATTGCGGCAGGCCCGGGTCGGCGACGCCATGAGCGAGTCGTTCGCCTGGACCCACCGCAACAACCGGGGATTAGGGCTGGATCTGCGCAGCCCCGAGGGCAAGAAGATCTTCGGGCGCCTGGTGGCCGAGGCCGACGCGGTGTTCGCCAACTTCAAGCCGGGAACCCTTACCGCACTGGGCTTTTCCTACGATCAGCTGCGCGCCATCAACCCGCGCATCGTGCTGGCCGAAAGCAGCGCGTTCGGCGACACGGGGCCGTGGAGTGCGCGGTTGGGCTACGGCCCGCTGGTCCGCGCCACCACCGGGGTGACCCGGCTCTGGACCTCCGACGGTGCGAAGGGCGAAGCCGGCACGGGCAGGCACGGGTTTTACGACGCGACGACGGTCTTCCCCGACCACGTGGTGGGGCGGGTCACGGCGATCGGGGCGCTGGCCGCGCTGATCCACCGCAACCGGACGGGCCGGGGAGCCCACGTGCACATCTCGCAGGCCGAAGTCGTGGTCAATCAGCTCGACACGCTGTACGTCACCCAGGCGGCGCTGGCCGCGGGTGTCGCACAGATCCGCGAGGACACCGGCCTGCATGCGGTCTACCCCTGCGCGGGCGACGACGAATGGTGCGTCATCTCGATCCGCTCCGACGACGAATGGCGCCGCGCCGCTTGGGTTTTCGACCATGCCGGGTGGGCCGACGATGCGCGCTTCGCCACCGGCGAGGCGCGGCTGGCCCATCGCGACGAGCTGGTGGAGCTGGTCTCCGGCTGGACCCGCACCCGCACGCCGCTGCGGGCGGCCGAGTTGTTGCAGTCGGCCGGGGTGCCCGCCGGGCCGATGAACCGCCCGCCGGACGTACTCGAGGATCCACAGTTGATCGCGCGAAACGTGTACAGCCCCATGACGCATCCGCTGATCGAAAGTCCGTTGCCGGCCGAAACGGGCCCGGCGCCGTACCGCCACATCCCGGCGGCCCGGCAGGCGCCGGCGCCGCTGCCCGGCCAGGACACCGTCGAGATCTGCCGAAGCGTGCTGGGAATGAACCCCGCGGACATCCAGCGGCTGATCGACGACGGCGTTTTGTCCGTCCCGGCCGACGACGCCTAAGGCGCTCGAAGCCGCATTCACACGCGTGCGCGCGACGCCCGGCGAGGCCCGGCACGGCGGCCAGATCCCTAGCCCCGCTAAATTCGTTCCCATGAGCGTCGACCCCAGGACCCCGGTGTTGATCGGCTACGGCCAGGTCAACCATCGCGACGAGATCGACCCGGAAACCCGCTCGGTCGAGCCCATGGACCTGATGGTGGCCGCGGCCCGGCAAGCCGCCGATGCCGCGGTGATCGGGGCCGTCGATTCGATCCGCATCGTGAACATCCTGTCGGCCCAGTACCGCGACCCGGGACTGTTGCTCGGCCAGCGGATCGGCGCCTCCGACTTCAGCACGCTGTACAGCCCCGTCGGCGGCAACGTGCCGCAGTCGCTGGTCAACCAGGCCTGCCTGCATATCCAGCGCGGCCACGCCAAGGTGGTGCTGCTGGCCGGCGCCGAAACCTGGCGCACCAGGCGGGGACTGCGGGCCAAGGGCGCCAAGCTGGTGTGGACCGAGCAGGACCAGTCGGTCCCGATGGCCGAGATCAGCGGCGACGACGTCGCCATGGCCGGCGACGCCGAGATCAGGATCTCCCTCGACCGGCCGGCCTACGTCTACCCGATGTTCGAGGAGGCCCTTCGGATCGCGAACGGCGAGTCGATCGACGATCACCTCAAGCGCATCGGGGCGCTGTGGGCACGGTTCAACGCCGTGGCGGTGGACAACCCGTACGCCTGGATCCGCAAACCTTCGAGCGCCGACGACATCAGCCAGGTGGGCCCGCAGAACCGGATGATCAGTTGGCCCTACACCAAGCTGATGAACTCCAACAACATGGTGGACCAGGGCGCGGCGCTGGTCCTGACGTCGGTCGGGGAGGCGACCCGGCTGAAGATCCCGGCCGAGCGCTGGGTGTACCCGCACGCGGGCACCGACGCCCACGACACCGCGTCCATCGCCGAGCGTCACGAACTGCACCGGTCAACCGCGATCCGGATCGCCGGTGCGCGGGCGCTGGAGCTGGCCGGCCTGGGCATCGACGACATCGATTACGTCGACCTGTACTCCTGCTTTCCCTCCGCGGTTCAGGTGGCGGCGGCCGAGCTCGGGTTGAGCTCCGACGATCCCGCCCGACCGCTGACGGTCACCGGGGGGCTGACCTTCGCGGGCGGACCGTGGAGCAACTACGTGATGCATTCGATTGCCACCATGGCGGAGTTGCTGGTGGCCAACCCGGGCCGCCGCGGCCTGATCACCGCCAACGGCGGCTACCTGACCAAACACAGCTTCGGGGTCTACAGCACCGAGCCGCCGGCCGAATTCCGTTGGGAAGACACGCAACCGGCCGTCGATCGGGAGCCGACGACCGACGCGGTGGTCCGGTGGGAAGGCGTCGGCACCATCGAGGCCTGGACGACGCCGTTCGACCGCGACGGCCAGCCCGAGAAGGCCTTTCTGGCCGTGCGTACGCCCGACGGGTCGCGTGCGCTGGCCGTGGTCACCGATCGCGCCGCTGCGCAGGCATCGGTGCGTGAAGATATCGGTGGCGCCAAGGTTGCCGTCGCCGCGGACGGCAGTGCAACGCTGCGGTAGCGCCCGCCTACGGCATCACGGCAGGTCACCGAACCGTTACCGGACTAACGGTCGCGTAGCCAGTGCCTACTTGCCTATTGTTGAATGCTGAGGGTTGGGGGAGGTGAGCCCAGGTGCACATCCTGGTTACCGACGCCACCGGCGCACTCGGGCGACTGGTCGCCGGGCAGCTGATCGCTGCCGGGCACACGGTCACCGGCATTGCTGAGCTTCCCCACCCGTGCCTGGACCGCAACGTCGAGTTTGTTTGCGCGTCGCTGCGCGACCGGGTCCTGCGGGAGCTGGCCGACGAAGCCGACGCGGTGATCCACCTGGCCCCCATCGACCCGTCCGTTCCCGGCAGCGCGGACATGGACGGCCTGGCGAGGGTGACCGATGCGGCCGCACGCGCGGGCTCCCGGCTGCTGTTCGTGTCGCAGGCCGCCGGCCGTCCCGAGCTGTACCGACCGGCCGAGGACCTGGTGTCCTCGAGCTGGGGCCCCACCGTGGTCGTCCGGATCGCACCACCGGTCGGTCGCCAGCTCGACTGGATGGTGTGCCGTACCGTGGCCACCCTGGTGCGCGCCAAGGTCTCGGCCCAGCCCATGCGGGTGCTGCATCTCGACGACCTGATGCGCTTCCTGGTGCTGGCGCTCAACACTGACCGCAGCGGTGTGGTGGATCTGGCCAGCCCGGACACCGTCAATCTGGTCACCGCCTGGCGGATGCTGCGAGCCGCCGATCCGCGGTCCCGGCTGCATCGGGTGCGCAGCTGGTCGCAGCTGATCCCGGACATGAATATCTCTGCGGCACAAGAGGATTGGTCATTCGAGTTCGGCTGGCACGCGCTCGACGCGGTCGCAGACACCGCGCGCGGACTCGTCGGCCGCCGCCTCGATACCGCCGGCGCGATCAACCACGGCGGGCGGCTCGCGCTCCCGGTCGAGGTGCTGGCACACGCCCGGCGGCCGGCCGACGACGCGCACAGCGCGGCACCGGAAGGCATCGAAGGCGAATTCGACGACCAGATCGATCCGCGGTTCCCGATCTTCAGCGGTTCCGCCCTCAACCAGGCGCTGCCAGGACCACTCACGCCGATCACCCTCGACGTTCAGCTGAGCGGGCTACGTGCCGCGAGCCGGGTGCTCGGTCAGGCGCTCGCTCTCGGCGACGCTGTCGATGAGGAGTGGGCAAGCAGGGCCATCGCGGTGTTCGGTCACCGCCCCTACGTCGGGGTATCGGTCAACCTGGTCGCCGCCTCGCAGTTGCCCGGTTGGGACCAGGAGGCCGTCGCCCGCGACGCTCTGGTCGGCCGGCCCCACGTAGGGGATCCGCTGCCGTTCGGTGAGCCGGCATTGGCGGGCGGAGCGCTCGGCTCGGTCGCCAAGGCGGTGGCCGCGGGACGGTCGGTGGCCCTGCTGCGCCATCTGCGGGCCGACACCCGCGCGTACGCAGTCGCGGCGGCCGCGGAGCACCTCGATGCCGGCCAACTGGCGCTGCTGCCGGAGGCGGCACTGGAAGTTCGGCTTCGGCTGTTGCGCGATCGCATCCATCAGGGCTGGATCCTCAACGCGCTGTGGTTGATCGACGCCGGGGTCAGCGCCGCGACGCCGGTGCGCAGCCAGGCACATCGCAGCGTGCCCGGGGTGGGCATGATCACCGACAGCGGCCTCGTCGCCGCTGAGATCGCCGGCTTGGCGGCTGCGCTGCGGGCCGACCCGCCGTTGTGTGCGCTGGCCGCCGACGGCAACCTCGCGAGCGTTCGCGCGTTGTCGCCGAAGACAGCGGCCGTCGTGGATGCCGCCGTGGACCGCATCGGGCACCGCGGCCCGGGGGAGGCCGAGCTGGCCAGCACGACATTCGCCGACGACCCGACGATGTTGCTGATCGCCGCCGCACTGCCCGCACCCTCGCCGACGGCGGACGAACAACGCGCTGAACATCGCGCCACCGGCTCCCGCGGCTCCCGGGAGCTGGCCCACGACACCACGATGCGGTTCACGCACGAACTCCGAATGACGCTGCGCGCCTTGGGTTCTCTGCGAGTTGAGGCCGATCTCATCGACGACGTCGACGACATGTACTACCTGACCTGCAACGAATTGGTCACCCTGCCCGGCGATGCGCGGCTGCGGATCAAGCGCCGCCGCACCGAACGGGAACGGTTGCAGGTGCAATGCCCACCCGACGTCATCGACGGCACCTGGGCCCCGGCGCGGCGCTGAGGGCTCCGGCCCCGAGCGCACCGCCGGCTGACGCTCAGCTGGGCAGGTCGGCCAGCGACGACTGCGGATCGCACAATTTGTCGACGTCGACCGGGGCCTGGGCCCGGATCAAGGCTTTGACGTCGTCGAGCACATCCCAGACATTGACGTTCATCCCGGCCAGCACCCGGTCGTCGCCGTCGAGCCAGAACGCGACGAATTCACGGCCGGTGACGTCGCCGCGGAACACCACCCGCTCGAAGTCGGGCGCGTGCCCGGCGTATTCCATGCCGAGGTCGTATTGGTCGGTGAAGAAATACGGCAGCTCCGCGTATTCGCCAGGCGTGCCCAGCATTCCGGCGACCGCGACCGCGGGCTGCTTGAGCGCGTTGGCCCAGTGTTCGGTGCGGATCCGGGTGCCGAAGAGCGGGTGTTGGGCGGCGGCGATGTCGCCGACGGCAAAGATGTCGGGGTCGCTGCTGCGCAACGAGGCATCGACGAGCACCCCGCCGTCGCCCATGGACAGCCCGGCCTGTTCGGCGAGTTCGGTGTTCGGCTTGGCGCCGACGGCCACCAGCACGGCGTCGGCCGCGATCGTCGCCCCGTCGCGGGTCCGCAAACCGGTCGCCGCCCCGTTCGCCCGGGTGATCTCCTCGACCTGAGTCTCCAGCCGCAGATCCACGCCGTGCTCGCGATGCAGATTGGCGAACACTTCACCGACGGTTTCGCCGAGTGCGGCCAGCAGCGGTTGGCTGGCCGCCTCGACCACGGTGACGTCGACGCCGCGCTGACGGGCGCCGGCGGCCACCTCCAGCCCGATCCATCCGGCGCCCACGACGGCCAGCGACGCGCCTTCGGTCAGAACGGAATTCAACGCCACCGCGTCTTCATAGGTACGCAGGTAGTGGACGCCGCCTGCGTCCGCGCCCGGTATCGGCGGACGCCGCGATGCCGAGCCGGTCGCCAGCAGCAGCTTGTCGTAACGCACGGTGGTGCCGTCGGCGAGACCCACGGTGTGGCCCGCGGCGTCCAGGTCCGACACCCGGGTGCTGAGCCGCAAGTCGACGTTGTTGTCCCGGTACCAGTCCGAGTTGCGCACGGTGAAATCGGTCAACGACTTCTTGCCGGCCAGATACTCCTTCGACAGTGGGGGTCGCTCGTAGGGCAGATGCTCCTCTTCGGCGAACACAATGATGTAGCCATCGAAGTTATTGTCGCGCAATGCTTCTACGGCTTTGGCCGCCGCGAGCCCGCCCCCGACGATCACGAAGCTGGTCGAACCGGCCATGACTTGCGCTCCCTTCTTTCGAAGGATTCCAGCCTACTCGCGAGCGCTCAACCCAAAAGGTCGCGCAAGGCCAGCGCGTTGCGGACCGCATGCCCGCCCAGGTCGTTGTTGAAATACATCCACACGTCCTTCCCGTCGCCGTCCCAGTGGGCGATGCGATCGGCCCAGCGCCGTAGGTCGTCGTCGGAATAGGAGCCGGCATAGTTGGCGTCCGGATCGGGGCCGTGCATCCGGATGTACACCAGGTCGGTCGTCGCCCGGGGAATGCATTCCAGCCCGAGGCCGCTCATCACCACGTAGGCGGCGCGGCGGCGTTCCAGTAACTCGAACACGGCTGGGTCATTCCAGGACGGGTGACGCAATTCGACGGCGACGCGGATCGATTCGGGCATGCGGGCCAGGAACGAATCCAGGCGCGCGTCGTCGCGCTGCATCTCGGGGTGCAACTGCACGAGCAACACGCCGTGCCGATCACCCAGCAGGTTCCAGCAACGCTCGAACCGCTCTATCCACGGCTCCGGTGAGGCCAGTCGGCGGTAGTGCGTCAAGCCGCGATGCGCCTTGACCGACATGGTGAAGCCCGCCGGAAGCTGCTGGCGCCAGCCGGTGAAGGTCGAATCCTGAGGCCACCGGTAGAAACTCGCGTTCAGCTCGACGGTGTCGAACACCTCGACGTAGCGGGCGAGCCGGTGTCCCGACGGCGTTCCGGTCGGGTACAGCACATTCACCCAGTGGTTGTAGGACCACCCGGAGGTACCGATGCGTATGGTCACGGGCCGCTCAGCCGGTCACCCGCTGACGCACATCGTCGTCCAGCGACACCCTGACCAGCGCGGCGGCCAGCCGCGCATTTTCCTGCGGTGCAAGCGATCCCAATTTCTTCGGATCGGCGGGAAAGCCCAGTTGCTTGGCGGTGCCGATGGTGCGGTCGTCGAAGTACGGCCGCACCCACGTCCACACGTCCTGAACTTCGCGCAGGAAGATGTCGGCACCCGTGTCACCAATTCCCTTGAATTGCTTGAGCAACCGTTTGGTTGCGGCCGGATCATGCTGGCTGCGCTCCGCCAGTCGGCGCAGATCACCGGAGTAGTCGTCGCGAACGCGCTCGGCCATATCGGCGAGCCGGGTCGCCGAACTCTCGTCGTAACGAACGTAGTGCGCGCGTCCGAACGCCTTGATCATGGTCTGCCGGTCCGCCTCCTGAACGGCTTTGGGTGTGCGCAGGCCGGCTTTGAACAGTTCGCGCGCGGCGGCCATGGCGATGCCCGCATCGATCGGCTTGCTGGCCAGCATGCACAGCACCAGGAGCTGAAACAGCGGCATCGGCTTGTCGCTCATCGTGATACGCGCCTGCGCGGCATATGTGGTGCCGGCAACGTCGAGCAGTCGTCGCACCTGCTTGTCCATAGGCACCCGCGTACCCGCGCCCTGCGGAAACAAACGGGACCGCTATTTGGGCGGCAGGCTGCGCGCGTAACCGACTCCGCGGGTGACCCAACTGTCAAGTTGGCGTTTGGTTTGCACGCCGGCGGCCTCAATGCGCAACCAGCCGCGGGCTTCCCGGCCGGCCATCACCATCGGGCTGACGTGCGCACGCTCCACGAGCTTGTCGGTGTCCTCACGCGGCACCCGCACCAGCAGCCCGCCCTGCCCGCTGACGGCCACCGACATGTTGCCGTTGATCAGAAACGCCAGACCGCCGAACATGCGCTTTTCCTCGACGCCCGATTCGGTGCCGAGCAGTTCGCGAATCCGGTTGGCCAGGTCTTCGTCGTAGGCCATGTGGCGACCCTAATCCCGCGGTCCGACACGTGTGGTCGCGTCAGTCCAGATCGACGCGGAATGTCAGCAGGTCGCTGCCCATCAGCCGCACCACCGCGCTGTTCAGTCGCGGCAGGTTGCCCAGCCGCTGCACGGCGTCGTCGTCGGGCAGCAGGTGCGCGGTGCCGTAGCGCCAGCCGCCGCCAACCCGCACACGGACAGCGGGATTGGCTTTGATGTTGCGGACGTAGTCCGAGTGCTCGCCGTGCTCGGAGACCATCCAGAACTGGTTGTCCACCACGCGCCCGCCCACCGCGGTGCGCCGGGGCTGTCCGCTCTTGCGGCCGGTGGTTTCCAGCATGGTCATGGGCAATTGACGACCCACCGGGTTGACCACCAGCCGCTGAACGCGATGGACGACTTGCCGTTTCAGTTTCGCGAAGTCACTCATACCCCGCGATTCTGCCGCAACGTGCCGCAACGAGAACAGCCGCCGCATAGGCGGCGGCTGTCTCGTTGTGCGGTGTTAGTCACGTAGGCGACAAATTGACCGCCGGGCAGGAAAACGCCCCACTGGTTTACGTCCGGGTTATATACGACCGGGTAGTCGCCCGGTTGGCCCGGGGGAGGCCAAAACCTCTCGGCCTTCCCCGGGGTTGTCCCGTCAGCACCGGCTGAACAGGGGTTCAACCGCGTCAGGCGGCCACCGTGGCGGCGTGCGCGGCCGGTTCCAGCGCCTGCACCACGATCTCGGCGACGTCGGTCATGGGCCGCACGTCCAGCGCATCGAGCACCTCACCCGGCACGTCATCCAGATCCGGCTCGTTGCGCGCCGGGATGAAAACCGTTGACAGTCCGGCACGTTGGGCCGCCAGCAGTTTCTGCTTGACGCCACCGATGGGCAGCACCCGGCCGTTCAGCGTGACCTCACCGGTCATCCCGACGTCGGAGCGGACCTGGCGTCCGGTCGCCATCGACACCAGCGCGGTGACCATGGTGACACCCGCCGACGGTCCGTCCTTGGGCACCGCACCCGCGGGCACGTGCACGTGGATGCGCCGGTCCAACGCCTTCGGGTCCACACCCAGCTCAGCAGCGTGGGAGCGCACGTAGGACAGCGCGATCTGCGCCGATTCCTTCATCACGTCGCCCAGCTGGCCGGTCAACTGAAGCCCCGGCTCGCCGTCGGTGGAGCCCGCCTCGATGTAGAGCACGTCACCACCCAGGCCCGTCACGGCCAGGCCGGTAGCCACGCCCGGCACCGCCGTGCGTTCGGCCGATTCCGGCATGAACCGCGGACGACCCAGGTAGTCAACGAGATCCGGCTCGTCGATGGACAGCGGTGCCGGGTCGGCGGCCAGCTTGGTGGTCGCCTTGCGCAGCGCCTTGGCCAGCAGCCGCTCGAACTGCCGAACCCCCGGCTCTCGGGTGTAGTCGGCGGCGATCTTGCGCAGCGCGGCGTCGGTCACCGCCACCTCGTCCTCGGTCAACGCCGCCCGCTCCCGCTGCCGGGGCAGCAGGTAATCGCGCGCGATGGCGACCTTGTCGTCCTCGGTGTAGCCGTCGATCTGCACCAACTCCATGCGGTCCAGCAGCGCCGACGGGATGTTCTCGATCACGTTGGCGGTGGCCAGGAACACCACGTCGGACAGGTCCAGGTCCAGATCCAGGTAGTGGTCGCGGAAGGTGTGGTTCTGCGCGGGGTCCAGCACCTCGAGCAGCGCCGCGCTCGGGTCGCCACGGTAGTCGGAGCCGACCTTGTCGATCTCGTCCAGCAGCACAACGGGATTCATCGATCCCGCCTCACCGATCGCCCGCACGATGCGGCCCGGCAGCGCGCCCACGTAGGTGCGCCGGTGCCCACGGATCTCGGCCTCGTCGCGCACGCCGCCCAGGGCGACGCGGACGAACTTGCGACCCAGCGCGCGCGCCACGCTCTCGCCCAGCGACGTCTTGCCGACGCCGGGGGGCCCGGCCAACACCATCACCGCGCCGGAGCCGCGGCCGCCCACGACCTGAAGTCCGCGCTGCGCGCGGCGCGCCCGCACGGCCAGGTATTCGACGATGCGGTCCTTGACGTCGTCCAGCCCGTGGTGGTCGGCGTCCAGGATCTCGCGCGCGGCCTTCAGATCTGTCGAGTCCTCGCTCTTGACGTTCCAGGGCAGGTCAAGCACGGTGTCCAGCCAGGTGCGGATCCAGCCGCTTTCCGGGCTCTGGTCGCTGGAGCGTTCCAGCTTGCCGACCTCGCGCAGCGCGGCCTCGCGCACCTTCTCGGGCAGCTCTGCCGCCTCCACGCGGGCCCGGTTGTCATCGGAGCCGTCGGGTTCACCCTCGCCCAGTTCCTTGCGGATCGCGGCCAGCTGTTGACGCAGCAGGAACTCCTTCTGCGTCTTCTCCATGCCCTCGCGGACGTCCTCGGCGATCTTGTCGCTGACCTCGACTTCGGCGAGGTGCTCGCTGGTCCAGTCGATCAGCACGCGCAGCCGCTCGGCGACCTCGACGGTCTCCAGCAGCTGCCGCTTCTGGGCGTTGGTCAGGTAGGAGGCGTACCCGGAGGTGTCCGCCAGCGCCGACGGATCGGTCAGCCTGTTGACGTAGTCGATGATCTCCCAGGCCTCGCGGCGTTGCAGCATGGCCAGCAGCAGCTTCTTGTACTCCGCCGTCAGCGCCTTGATTTCGTCGGTCGTCTCGGCCTCGGAGACCTCGGTCACCTCGACCCACAGCGCCGCGCCGGGTCCGGGCGCGCCCGCCCCGATCTGGGCCCTGCGTTCGCCGCGCACCACCGCGGCGGTGCCGCCGCCGGCGATGCGCCCGACCTGCAGGATCTTCGCGATCACGCCGTGCGAGGGATAGCGGTCCTCGAGCCGGGGGGCGATCAGCAGCTGCCCCGATTCGCTCGCCTGAGCGGCGTCGATCGCCGCGCGGGCGGCGTCGTCCAGCGCGATCGGCACCACCATTCCGGGCAGCACGATGGTGTCGGTGACAAACAGCACCGGCACCGACTTGGCTTCAGCCATCAAATCCTCCAAAAGTTGAGTCTGATGCGCTTAACCCAGCCGGGCGGCGGTTTGTTCCCGACGAATCCGGCCGTCGCGGCTGTGCGACCGGCCTCACACCGGCCGCGGAAGGGGACCCAGCCGCTTCAGCTGTGTGACGTGCTGGGGCGTCAGCTCTTCCAAACAGGTCACGCCCAGCAGCGCCATGGTGCGCAGAATCCCGCTCGCCAGGATGTCGATCGCGCGGCTCACCCCGGCCTCGCCGCCGGCCATCAGGCCGTACAGGTAGGCCCGCCCGACCAGCGTGCAGCGGGCCCCCAGCGCGATCGCGGCGACGATGTCGGCGCCCGACATGATGCCGGTGTCGACCAGGATCTCGGTGTGCTTCCCGAGCTCGCGCGCGACCGTGGGCAGCAGGTGAAAGGGGACCGGGGCCCGGTCCAGTTGGCGCCCACCATGATTGGACAGCACGATGCCGTCGACGCCGCGGTCGACGACGGCGCGCGCATCCTCAAGTGTCTGAATCCCTTTGACGACGAGCTTGCCGGGCCACTGCGCCTTGATCCACTCCAGGTCGTCGAAGGTGAGGCTGGGATCGAACATCGTGCTGAGGTATTCGGCGACCGTGCCCGGCCAGCGATCCAGCGAGGCGAACGCCAGCGGCTCGGTGGTCAGCAGATCGAACCACCATTTCGGGTGCGGCACGGCGTCGAGCACAGTGCGCAGAGTCAGCGTCGGCGGGATCGTCATGCCGTTGCGGTTATCCCGCAGCCGGACACCGGAGACGGGAACGTCGACGGTGGCCAGCAGTGTGTCGAATCCCGCGGCGGCGGCGCGCTGCGCCAGCGCCATCGAGCGCTCGCGATCGCGCCACATGTAGAGCTGGAACCACTTTCGGCCCTGCGGGACGGCGGTAACCAGATCTTCGATCGCGCAGGTGCCCAGTGTGGACAGGGAAAACGGGATCCCCGCCCGGGCCGCCGCTTGCGCGCCGGCGATCTCGCCCTCGGTGTGCATCAAGCGGGTGAAACCGGTGGGCGCGATCGCGAACGGCAACGCGACCGGCTGGCCCAGCACGCTCCAGCCGGCGCTCACTTGGGAGACGTCGCGCAGGATTCTCGGATGAAACTCGATGTCGCGGAACGCTTGTCGCGCACGTTGGATGGACAGCTCGTCCTCGGCGGCGCCGTCGGTGTAGTCGAACGCCGCCTTAGGGGTGCGGCGTTTGGCGATGGCCCGCAGATCCTCGATGGTGTAGGCACCTTCGAGGCGGCGCCTGGTCGCATTCAACCGGGGCCGCTTGAATTGCAGCAGCGGCGCCAGGTCGCGGACTTTGGGCACTCGTCGTTGGACTGCCATGTGTGCAACCGTAGTCATATGGAATCGGCCGGCGACCCCTTCGATCTCAAACGTTTTGTGGACGCCCAGGAGCCGGTGTATGGCGACGTCGTCGACGAGCTGAGGGCCGGCCGAAAACGCAGTCACTGGATGTGGTTCGTCTTCCCGCAACTGCGCGGGCTCGGCGGCAGCGCCATGGCGGCCCGGTTCGGCATCGCCTCACTCGACGAAGCCGGCGCATACCTGCGCCATGACCTGTTGGGGCCACGGTTGCGCGAGTGTGCCCGGCTGGTCACCGCGGTGCAGGGGCGCTCGATCGGCCAGATCTTCGGCTCGCCGGACGATCTCAAACTGCGCTCGTCGATGACGCTGTTCGCCCACGCCACCGAGGACAACCAGGACTTCATCGCGGTGCTCGACAAGTATTACGGCGGCCAACAGGACCGGCTGACGCTGCAACGGCTGACGGCGCCATAGACGGCGCCCTAAACCGGGCGCTAGGCCGGGCTCAGGATCCGCCAGCCCCGGGCCTCGACGACGACGGTGTCGACTACCTCCTGCGGTGGTGCCGCCGATCCGCCGATTACTTTCGCACGGGCCGTGCCCAGCTTCGGCAGCGAGACGCGCAGCGGCTCGTCGTCGATGTTGAGCACCACCAGCAGCGCGTCGTCGCCGCTGCGGGTCTCGTACCCGTAGTGCCGGTTTTCCAGCAGCCGCGCGGTGGTGGACGCCGCGTGCAGCCAGGGGTAGCGGCGACGCAGCCCGACCAGGTACTGGTGCAACCGCCAGGTCTGGACACCGAAGTCATCCAGTTGCAGTGGGGGAGAGCCGAACTCGGGTCGTACCGCGTCGTCTCCGCCGTACCGTTCTTCCTTCACGCCCCGAAACCCGAGCTCGTCGCCGGCGTACACGCTGGGCACCCCGCCGATGGTCAGCAGCAGCACCAACGCGTGCGCGACATGTTCGGGGGTGTCCAGCCGGCTGGCGATGCGGGTGACGTCGTGATTGCCGATGAACGTCAGCGGCGGGAAGGCGGCCAGAAAGTCGTTGTGGCGCTGCAGCGCCCAATCGAGTTCGAAGAAGTTGCCGTCGTTGAGGCTGCTCCAGATGGCCTTCCACAGCTCGTATTGCGTGGCCGAGTCGAAGGTGGCGGCCTGCACGACGGCGGCGTAGTCGCCGTGGATGAGTTCGCCGACGAACCAGGCATCCGGGTAGCGCTCGCGCACCCGCGGCAGGGTCGAGGCCCAGAAGTGTTGCGGCACGGCGTAAGCCGCGTCGAGTCGCCAGCCGTCGGCTCCGCGCCCCAGCCAGTGCGCCATCACGTCGACGGCGTAGTCGGCGACCTCGGGGTTGTCGTGGTTGAGGGTGATCAGCCCGGAGTGGCCTTCGAAGGTGTGGAAGCGGCCGGGGCGCCCGCGAAACCAGCGTGCGGCCGCGTCGTCGTCGGCCGCCGCGCGATAGCGTGCGAAATCCTCCCCGACGTGATTGAACACGCCGTCGAGCAGCACGCGCAGGCCGCGGCGATGCGCCTCGGCCACCAGGTGGTCGAAGTCGGCGTCATCGCCCAGCCGGGGATCGATGCGGTAGTGGTCGGTGGTGTCGTAACCGTGTGTGCGCGAAGCGAAGACGGGTCCCAGCGCGATGCCGGATGCGCCGAGCTCGATGGCATGGTCCAACCAGTCGACGAGCCGCCGCAACCGGTGTTCCTCCGGTTGCGGCGGCTCGCCTGACTGCTGTGCGGGGAATGCTCCGACGAACCCCAGCGGGTAGACCTGCCACCAGATCGCGTGCTGAACCCAGGCGGGTCCGGTCACGGTTCTGGTCACGGCGGCGCGATCAGCCGACGGTAGCCAGCGTCTGGGAGGCGATGATCGCTTGTGCCACGCCGGAAACGATCGCCGCGGCCTTCAACGCCTCCTGGATGGTTTCCCGGCTGACTCCGGCTTCGCGCAGCGTGTGCTCGTGAGCGGCCACGCAGTCCGGGCATCCGTTGATCGACGACACCGCGAAGGACCACAGCTCGAAGTTCGCCTTCTCCACGCCGGGGTTGGCGATGATGTTCATCCGCAACCCCGCGCGCAGGTCGTCGTACTTACCGTCCAGGAAGCCGCGGCCACGGTAGAACACGTTGTTCATGCCCATGATCGAGGCGGCGCCCAGCGCGGCGTTGTACGCCTCGGCGGACAGGATGTCGGCCGCCTCGGCCCCGATCTCGCTGAGCACCTGGGTGTTCCGCGTCGCGGCGGCGCTGGCCAGCAGGGTGCCCCACAGCTGCTCCTCGTTGAGCTCGGTCGTGCGGGTGATCGAGCCCAGGTTGAGCTTGAGGTCCTTGGCGTACTCCGGCAGCGCTTCTTTGAGGTTTTCTACGCTCATCTCGCCTCCTTATCCGACCTTATGCGACCAGGTGAGAATCAGGCCGACTGCTTGAGCAGCTCGGTGGCATCCAGCGTCGGGTCACCCTTGCGCCAGTTGCACGCGCACAGCTCGTCGGACTGCAGGGCGTCCAGTACGCGCAGCACCTCTTCGACGTTACGGCCCACGGAACCCGCGGTGACCGACACGAACTGGATCTCGTTGTTGGGGTCGACGATGAAGGTCGCCCGGTCGGCCACGCCGTCGGCGTTGAGCACACCGGTGCCCAGGCTCAGCTCCCGCTTGATGTCCGAGAGCATCGGGAACGGCAGCTTCTTCAGGTCCTCGTGCTGCGCCCGCCAGTTGAAGTGCACGAACTCGCTGTCGATCGAAACACCCAGAACCTGCGCGTCGCGGTCGGCGAATTCGTCGTTGAGCTTGCCGAACGCGGCAATCTCGGTCGGGCACACGAAGGTGAAGTCCTTCGGCCAGAAGAACACCACGCGCCACTTGCCGGCGTGGTCCTCGTTGGTGATGGTGGTGAAGTAGTCCTCGGGCTGCTTGGCGTCGACCTTGGACAGATCGCCCGCGATCAACGCAGTGAGCTCGTAGGCGGGGAACTGGTCGCCGATGGTCAGCAGAGGCATATCGCTCCTTATCTGGAATTACTCAAGATTAGATGTCCTCCACCATGTTGCCGCGTAGCCTTATTGAAGTAAAGGTGATATTTCCCACTAGACTCATAGGTATGACCGATAAGACTTATCAGCCCACGATCGCCGGCCTGCGCGCATTCGCCGCAATCGCCGAGAAGCGGCAATTCAGCAGTGCCGCAGCGGCTCTCGGCGTCAGCCAGTCGACGTTGTCGCAGGCCCTCGCGGCGCTGGAGACCGGCCTGGGTACCCAGCTGGTCGAGCGCTCAACGCGGCGTGTCTTCTTGACAACCCAAGGCACGGAACTGCTCCCACGCGCCCAGGCGGTCGTCGACGCGGCCGACGCGTTCAGCGCCGCGGCGGCCGGCTCGGCAGATCCGCTACGGTCCGGCATCCGGCTGGGGCTGATACCCACGGTGGCGCCCTATGTGCTGCCGACCGTGCTCGCCGGTGTCGCCGAGGAGCTGCCGGGTCTCACGCTGCGGGTGACCGAAGACCAGACCGAGCGGCTGTTGGCGGTGTTGCGGGAGGGCGCGTTGGACGCGGCGCTGATCGCCCTGCCCGCCGAGGGCGCCGGCGTCACCGCGATCCCGATCTACGACGAGGATTTCGTGCTCGCCCTGCCTCCCGGCCATCCGCTGGCGGGCAAGCGCCGGGTTCCGGCGACCGCGCTGGCCGACCTGCCGCTGCTACTGCTGGACGAGGGGCACTGCCTGCGTGATCAGGCACTCGACGTCTGCCACAAGGCGGGTGTGCGGGCGGAGCTGGCCAATACCCGGGCCGCGTCACTGGCGACGGCCGTGCAATGCGTGACCGGCGGACTGGGCGTCACACTGATTCCCCAGAGCGCGGTGCCGGTCGAGGCGTCCCGTAGCCGCCTGGGCCTCGCGCAGTTCGCCGCGCCGCGCCCGGGTCGGCGGATCGGTTTGGTTTTCCGGTCCTCGAGCGGGCGCGACGAGTCCTACCGCCAGCTGGCCGGGCTCATCGGCACATTGATCAGCGGCCAGCACCCGGTGCGGCTGGTCAAATAGCCGGCCGGCGACTGTAAGTTCTGCGTATGGAGAAGGTCATCGCCGTGCTGATGCGGGCAGAGCCGGATGACGCGTGGTGCGCCCGGCAACGGGGTCACGTCGCCGACGCGCTACTGCAACTGGGCGTCGCCGGGCTGCAGATGAACGTTCGTGACAGCGCCGTGCGTCACTCGCTGATGACACTGACAACCCTGGACCCGCCAGTGGCCGCGGTGGTGAGCATGTGGACCCAGCAGTGCTACGGCGAACAGATCACGGCGGCACTCAAATTCCTTGCCCAGGAATGCCAGCAGCTGGCCGCTTACCTGGTGACCGAGTCGGTCCCGTTGAATGCGCCTGCCGTTGAATCCGGTTCGCGCACACCGGGTTTAGCCAACATCGCACTGCTGCGCCGGCCCGCCGGCATGGACCAGGCAACCTGGCTGAACCGTTGGCAGCATGACCACACCTCGGTGGCCATCGAAACGCAGTCGACGTTCGGTTACACCCAGAATTGGGTGGTGCGGGCGCTCACTGCGGATGCGCCGGGAATTGCCGGCATCGTCGAGGAGTTGTTCCCTATCGAGGCAACCACCGACCTGCACGCTTTCTTCGGAGCCGCCGATGACGGCGACCTACAGGACCGGCTGGGCCGGATGGTCGCCAGCACAACCGCATTCGGTGCCAACGAGAACATCGACACGGTGCCGACAAGCCGCTATGTGTTCGAGACACCGTTCCGGGATTGAGGACCGCCCATGACAACACTCGACGAGGCCGTGGCGCTGGCCAAGAAAGAAAGCGGACTGGCGGTGATCTCCACGGTTCGTGCCGACGGAACCGTTCAGGCCTCGCTCGTCAACGTGGGACTGTTGCCGCACCCGGCGAACGGCCAACCCGTCCTGGGCTTCACCACCTACGGCAGGGTCAAGCTGGCCAACCTACGCGCCCGGCCGCAGCTGGCGGTGACCTTCCGCAACGGGTGGCAGTGGGCCACCGTGGAGGGCCGCGCCGAGCTGGTCGGTCCCGATGACGCCCGGCCCTGGTTGGCAGACGCCGATCAGTTGCGACTGTTGTTGCGCGACGTGTTTACCGCCGCGGGCGGCACCCACGACGACTGGGACGAGTACGACCGGGTGATGGCTGCCGAAGGCCGCGCCGTGGTGCTCATCGCCCCAACCCGCGTCTACAGCAACGGCTAGCCTCGTTAGGCTGCTGGCGTGACGCTGCAGATCGATGACGAGAACCGGGTACGCACCCTCACGCTGAACCGGCCCGAGGCGCTCAACGCATTCAACGAAGCCCTCTACGATGCGACGGCCGAGGCGCTGTTGGCCGCGGCCGAGGATCCCGAGGTCGCGGTCGTGCTGCTGACCGGCGCGGGCCGCGGCTTCAGCGCCGGCACCGACCTGGCCGAGATGCAGGCCCGCATCACCGACCCCGACTTCACTCCGGGCAAGCACGGCTTCATCGGACTGATCGACGCGCTGAGCGCGTTTCCCAAGCCGCTGATCTGCGCTGTGAACGGCGTGGGCGTCGGAATCGGCGCCACCATCCTCGGCTATGCCGATCTGGCGTTCATGTCGTCCACCGCCCGGCTGAAGTGCCCGTTCACCAGCCTGGGCGTGGCGCCCGAAGCGGCATCGTCATATCTACTGCCCCAGCTGGTGGGCCGGCAGAACGCGGCCTGGCTATTGATGTCATCGGAATGGGTCGGCGCCGACGAGGCGTTGCGGATGGGCCTGGTCTGGCGGGTGTGCGAACCGGATGAGCTGTTGGCACAGGCCCGTCAGCACGCCGAAATCCTTGCCTCCCGGCCGATTTCGAGTCTGATGGCCGTCAAGCACACGATGACCGAACCTGTCCGCCCGGAGATCGCGGCGGCCACCGCCCGGGAAAACGCGCACTTCGCCGAACTGATGGGCGCACAAGCCAACGCGGCGGCCCTGGCCGCCTTCAACAAAAGCTGAAGCAACAAACGCTGACGCGCTAGACGGACGGAGCCGTTTCCAACTTCGCCGAGGCGGCCAGGATCGCCCGCAGCGTGCGCCGGCAGCGGCCGCAGTCACCGCCGGCCCCACACGCGGCGGCGATTTCTTTGGAGGTCGATGCGCCCTGCGCGACGACGTCGCACACGGTCTGGTTGGTCGCCCCAACACAGAGGCACACGTACATCAGCGCACCTCCTGCACGTCGAATCCCCTTCGTCGAGAGTTCGGTCCAGCGTCTGCGATTCGTCTCGACTCCGGCGTTCCGAGTCATCGGGCACCATGGCGATGAGGCCGAATGCGCATGCCGCTTATTAGCCGAGTCTAACCTAAGTTCGTAAGCCGAGTCTAACCTAACCAAGGGGTGACTTACTTCACTCGGGGCGTCACTGAGTGCAGCCAAACCTTGCTGGAACATTCCAAGCGGCCGTGGCAAAGTGCTGCTACAGCCCAGGTTTGCGCGCTCCAGCCCAGCGCGTGCGCCGCGGCGATACACGACAGCCGCTCACACCATAGGAGTGACAATGCAAGGGGATCCGGAAGTTTTGCGTCTGCTCAACGAGCAGTTGACCAGCGAGCTCACCGCGATCAACCAATACTTCCTGCACTCCAAGATGCAGGACAATTGGGGGTTCACCGAGTTAGCTGAACACACCCGGGCCGAGTCCTTCGACGAGATGCGGCATGCCGAGGCGATCACCGACCGCATCCTGTTGCTCGACGGGTTGCCGAACTACCAGCGCCTGTTTTCGCTGCGCATCGGCCAGACGCTGCGCGAGCAGTTCGAGGCCGACCTGGCCATCGAATACGAGGTGATGGAGCGGCTCAAGCCGGCGATCATCCTGTGCCGGGAAAAGCAGGACTCCACCACGGCGACCCTTTTCGAGGAGATCGTGGCCGACGAGGAAAAGCACATCGACTACCTCGAGACCCAGCTCGAGTTGATGGACAAGCTGGGCGTGGAGCTGTACTCGGCGCAGTGCGTGTCGCGGCCACCCAGCTGACCCGGCGGCGGCGAAATAGGTAACGTCGCGAAGGTATGACGAGCCCGAGGGCAGCGACCCAAACTCGGCCGGCCTCCGGTGCCGCATCCAGTGGCGAGCTGGTCAGCCCGCAACGACGCAACCTGATTTTCGTCGCGATCGTGCTCGGCATGCTGCTCGCGGCGCTGGACCAGACCATCGTGGCGACCGCGCTGCCGACCATCGTCGCCAACCTCGGTGACGCCGGCCATCAGTCCTGGGTTGTCACCAGTTATCTGCTCGCATCGACCATCGTCACCGCGCTGGTCGGCAAGCTCGGTGACGTTTTCGGCCGCAAACGCGTATTCCAGACCGCGGTAATCTTTTTCGTCGTCGGCTCGATCCTGTGCGGGCTGGCCCAGTCGATGGCCATGTTGGTGGGAGCGCGTGCCCTGCAAGGGATTGGCGGTGGCGCGATCACCGTCACGGCCAGCGCGCTGATCGGCGAGGTCGTCCCGTTGCGCGAACGGGGCCGATACCAGGGCATCCTGGGGGCGGTCTTCGGCGTCACCACCGTCATCGGTCCGCTGCTCGGCGGCTATTTCACCGACTACCTGACCTGGCGGTGGGCCTTCTGGGTCAACGTGCCGATCTCGGTGGTCGTCATCTTCGTTGCGGCAGCGGCGATTCCCGCACTGACGGCGTCCGCCAAGCCGGTCATCGACTATGCCGGGATCACGTTCGTGGGCCTCGGCGCCGCGGGCCTGACGCTGGCCACCAGCTGGGGCGGCACCCTCTATCCGTGGGGATCGGCGACGATCATCGGCCTGTTCGTCGGCGCCGCGGTGGCGCTGGGCATGTTCGTGGTGGTGGAACTTCGCGCCGCCGAACCGATCCTGCCGATCCGGTTGTTCAGCAGCCCGGTGTTCGCCGTGTGCTGCGTGCTGTCCTTCGTCGTGGGCTTCGCGATGCTGGGCGCGATGACCTTCCTGCCGACCTATATGCAGTACGTCGACGGTGTTTCGGCGACCACCTCCGGCCTGCGCACGCTGCCCATGGTGCTCGGGATGCTGGTCACCTCGACCGGCAGCGGCACCATCGTCGGCCGGACCGGCCGCTACAAGATCTTCCCGGTGGCCGGCACCGCGCTGATGGCGCTGGCCTTCCTGCTGATGTCGCGCATGGAGCCGTCCACCTCGGCCCTGGTCCAGTCGCTGTATCTGGTGATCCTGGGCGCCGGCATCGGATTGTCCATGCAGGTGCTCGTTCTCATCGTGCAGAACACGTCCAACTTCGAAGACCTCGGTGTCGCCACATCGGGCGTGACGTTCTTCCGCACCATCGGAAGTTCGTTCGGTGCGGCCATTTTCGGCTCGCTGTTCGTGAACTTCCTCAACCGCCGCATCGGTCCGGCCCTGGCGACCAGTGGCGTGCCGCCCAGCGCGGTCAGCTCGCCGGGGGCCCTGCACCGTCAGCCGCATGACGTGGCCGCCCCCATCGTGGCGGCCTACGCCGAATCGCTCACCCAGGTGTTCTTCTGGGCGGCGCCGGTCGCCGTGGTCGGCTTCGTGCTGGCGTTGTTCCTGCGCGAGATCCCGCTTCGCGATATCCACGACAGCACAACCGATCTCGGCGATGCGTTCGGGATGCCGACCACCGAGACGCCCGACCAGATGCTGGAGAACGCCATCGCGCGGATGTTGCGGGGTGAAACCGGCATGCGGCTGCGCAGCATCGCGATGCGCCCCGATTGCCGGCTCGACGTCGCCGGGCTGTGGGGAGTCCTGCGCATCAACCGTTATACCCAGATGTACGGGGCTGCCCGTCTCACCGACATGGCCAACTATCACCGGATACCGTTCGAGGTTCTCGAACCCACCTTCGCGCGCCTGGTCTCCGGGGGTTACGCGCGGCGTGACGGCGAGCAGATGTGGCTCACCCCGGCCGGGGGACAGCAGGTCGGATACGTGCACTCGCTGCTGTTGGCGTGGCTCGTCGACAAGCTCGCCCGGTCACCGGGCTTCGAGGGCCGCCCGGATCGTCGCACGGTCGAGGCCGCGCTGGACCGCGTCGCGCATCGGGTTCTGGCCCAACGTGATTGGCATGACGAGCAGCCAACCATGGCGATCCCTGCGGCCGGCCGCTAGCGGGCGCCCATCCGCATTCGCCGACATCCCCGACCCGCGCCCTGACGCGGGCGTACCATCACGCCATGAGCCGAATCGGAACATTTGCTGACGACGACCTGGCCGGCTGGTTTGCGAAGTCTCCGGACATCGGCGGCGCGCTCGGCGGCTTCAGCCAGGCGGTCTACACCAAGAACCGGTTGCCGCTACGTACCCGCGAGCTGGCCCGCGCAGTGATCGCCCACCGCAACGAATGCGTCGTCTGCGTCAACACCCGTGACGAAGACGGACCCGCCGCCGGCGTCGACGAGGAGTTGTACGACCACGTCCACGAATGGCGAACCTGGCCCGGCTACAGCGATCAGGAACGGCTGGCCGCCGAGTTCGCGGACCGTTTCGCCACCGACCACACCGCCCTGCGCAACGACGAGGACTTCTGGAGTCGTTGCGCCGAACACTTCTCGGACGAGTTGCTGGCCGACCTGGCACTGTCCTGCGCGCTGTGGGTCGGTATGGGTCGAGTGCTACGGACCCTCGACATCGGCCAAGCCTGCAAACTCACCATCCCCAGCCGCGTCTAGTTTCTCGCCCTGCAAGTTCGGGCAGCCGGCGATGACGCGCGCCCGGGCACAAATGGCGGCGCGGTGATGTTGCGCTGTTGGTGAGAGGACTCAGAGGGAGGTGCCGGTGAAGATTCGCTTCGGCGTCGGTCTGGGTGCCGAATCCGCGCCGGACCAGCTGGCCGCCATCGTCGATCACCTCGAGGCCAACGGGGTGGACTCGCTGTGGTTTTCCGAACTGGTGTATTCGCCTGCGGTCGATCCGATGGTCGGCATGGCGTATGCGCTCGCGCGGACGACCCGGCTGAAGGTCGGCACGTCGGTGGCGGTGCTGCCGGGCCGGCATCCGGTGCTGGTGGCAAAGCAGTTGGCGTCCCTGGCGGCCGTCGCGCCCAAGCGGGTGCTTCCGGTGTTCGGTCTGCGCTCGGCGATCCCGGCCGAACGCGAGGTGTTCGTGGTCCCCGACGGCGAGCGCGCGGCGGTATTCGACGAGTCGCTGCGGCTGCTGCGTGCGGCGCTGGTCGAGGAGTCGGCGACCTTCAGCGGTCGGTATTTCAGCGTCACCGATGTGGCCGTCGCCCCGAGACCGTCACCGCCGCTTGATATCTGGGTGGGCGGCTCGGCGCCGGCGGCGTTTCGGCGCATCGGCGCGCTGGGCGACGGCTGGCTGGGCAGTTTTCTCACCCCGGCGGAGGCGCGGGACGGGCGCGAGGCGATCGAGCGGGCCGCCGCGGACGCCGGCCGCAGCGTCGAACCCGACCACTACGGCATCTCGCTGGCGGTCGCAGACGGGGATTTGCCCGCCGAGCTGGCCGCGGCGGTGCGCCGGCGTCGCCCGGACCGCGACCCCGGCGAGCTGGTCGCCACCGGGTGGGATGAGCTGCACCGGCAACTCGACGCCTACATCGAGGCGGGATTGACGAAATTCGTCATCCGGCCGGTGGGTGGGGCGCCGGCGGATGGCTTTCTCGATCGGTTCGTCACCGAATTGGTAGCCCGGCAGAACTGAGCGTGCGGGTGCGCCGTTTACCGTACGGCGAGATCCGAGGTTGGGAGAATGACTGCCATGACCGGCACACCGCTGGCCGCCGCGGCCATTGCCCAGCTGGAGGCCGAGGGCGTCGACACGGTCATCGGCACCGTGGTGAATCCCGCCGGGCTCACCCTGGCCAAAACTGTGCCGATCCGGCGAACCAACACCTTTGCGGATCCCGGGTTGGGGGCCAGCCCGTCCTGGCACGCGTTCGCCATCGATCAGACCGGCATCGCCTTCACGGCCGATGTGGGCGTGGTGGGGGACCAACGCCTTCGTATCGATCTGTCCGCGTTGCGCATCGTCGGTGACGGTCTGGCATGGGCGCCCGCCGCGTTTTTCTCGCAGGACGGCACGCCGGTTCCCGCTTGCAGTCGGGGAACGTTACGGCGTATCGAGGCCGCACTCACCGAAGCCGGCATCGAGGCCGCGATCGGGCACGAGATCGAGTTCCTTCTGGTCGGCCCGGACGGCGGCCGGCTGCCGTCGACGTTGTGGGCGCAATACGGCCTGGCCGGCGTGCTGGAACACGAAGCGTTCGTGCGCGACGTGATCGGTTCGGCGACGGACGCCGGCATCGCGATCGAACAGTTTCACCCCGAGTACGGCGCCAACCAGTTCGAGATCTCGCTGTCACCGCAGGCCCCGGTGGCCGCCGCCGATCAGCTGATCCTGATGCGGCTCGTCATCGGCCGCGCGGCGCGCCGCCACGGGCTGCGCATCAGCCTATCGCCCGCGCCGTTCGCCGATGGCGTCGGATCCGGTGCCCACCAACACTTTTCGCTGGCAACATCCGATGGCCGGCTGTTCTCCGACGGCCCCCAAACCCACGGCATGACGGAGGCGGGGGAGAGCGCGATTGCGGGTGTGGTCCGCGGCTTGCCCGAAGCCCAGGGCGTACTGTGCGGGTCCGTCGTCTCCGGTTTAAGGATGCGCCCCGGCAACTGGGCCGGCGCTTACGCGTGCTGGGGCACCGAAAATCGCGAGGCCGCAGTGCGGTTCGTCGTCGGCGGGCCGGGAAGTCCGCGCGGCGGCAACGTCGAGGTGAAAATCGTTGACCCGTCGGCGAACCCGTACCTCGCCTCGGCGGCCATCCTCGGTCTGGCTCTGGACGGCATCAAGTGCCAGGCGGCGCTGCCACCAGAGATCACCGTCGACCCGGCCGTCCTGTCCGATTCCGACCGTGCGCGCGACGGCATCGTGCGCCTGACCAATTCGCAAGCTGAAGCGATTGCGGCACTTGATGGTTCAGAGGCGATGCGCCGCATCCTTGGCGATCCGGCGGTCGACATGGTGGTCGCGGTTCGCCGCCTGGAACAGGAGCGTTACGGCGAGCTGGCCCCTGAGCAGCTGGCGGACAAATTCCGCATGGCCTGGAGCCTGTGACGGCTCCTATGGTCTCCGGCACCAGCGCCCTCGCCCAGCACGTCGGCGAAGTGGCGCTGGTCGATCAGCATGTCCACGGTTGCTGGCTGGCGCCCGGAGACCGCCGGCGATTCGAGAACGCACTCAATGAGGCCAACAGCGAACCCATCACGTATTCGGGCTTCGACTCGCAACTCGGATTCGCGGTGCGCGCGCATTGCGCCCCCGTCCTGGGGCTGACCAAACACGCCGATCCGCAATCCTATTGGGAGCGACGCAGCCAATTCGAGGAGGAGGAGCTGGCGCGGCTGTTCCTGGCGGCCGCCGGCGTGAGTGACTGGCTGGTGGACACCGGGATCGGAAGTGGTGGTGTCGCCGGGGTCGTGGACATGGCCCGGCTGTCCGGCGATCGTGCGCGCGAGGTCGTCCGTCTCGAGGAAGTGGCCGAGCAGGCCGCGCAGGCGCCGGGTGCCTACGCCGCGGCGTTCGAAGAAATCCTGCACCGGCGCGCGGCCCACGCGGTCGGCACGAAATCGATTCTGGCCTACCGCGGCGGGTTTGACGGTGACCTGAGCGAACCGTCGACGGCTCAGGTCGCCGAAGCCGCCGGTCGCTGGCGCGAGCGCGGCGGTGCGCGGTTGCAGGACAGGGTTCTGCTGCGGTTCGGGTTGCACCAGGCGCTGCGGCTGGGCAAGCCGCTGCAGTTCCATGTCGGGTTCGGCGACCGTGATTGCGACCTACACCAGGCCAATCCGCTGCTGCTGGTTGACTTTCTGCGGGACGCGGCGGACGTGCCGATCGTGCTGCTGCACTGCTATCCCTACGAGCGCGAGGCCGGTTATCTGGCCCAGGCGTTCAACAACGTCTATCTCGACGGCGGTTTGAGCGTCAACCACCTGGGCGCGCGGTCACCGGCCTTCCTTGCTCGATTGCTGGAGATGGCGCCCTTTTCCAAGATCCTCTATTCGTCAGACGGATTCGGCCCGGCGGAATTGCATTTTCTCGGTGCGGCCTTGTGGCGCAGAGGTATTGACCGTGTGCTACGGGAGTTCGTGGACCGAGGTGATTGGAGCGAGGCGGACGCCATCCGGGTGGTCGATCTCATCGCCCGCGAGAACGCCACGCGCATCTACCGCGTTTGACCCCCGGTGACGCCGGGGTATACCACCGATCATGGCGACCGCGAAGGGCGTCTTGGGTTGGGCCCGCGACAAGGTCGTGTCGTGGGTGCCCAAAGCCGACCTCGACCAGCGGGATCCGGATTACATCCGCGATCAGCTGCCGGGAACCTGGTTGCTGGCGTCGTTCTATTTCAGGGCGGACGTGCGGGGTCTCGACCGCATTCCGGCCGAGGGACCGGTGCTGCTGGTGGGCAACCACAGCGGCGGCAACGTGCCGCCCGACACCTTCGTGTTCACCCTCGCCTTCTGCTCCTATTTCGGCGTCGAGCGGCCCTTCTACCAACTGGCCCACGACCTCGTGGTCTCCGCACCGCCGCTCGGCTCGCTACGCAAGTTCGGCACAGTCGCCGCCAACCCCGAAAACGCTCGCCTCGCACTAAAATCCGGAGCGGCCCTGCTGGTCTATCCCGGCGGCGACTACGAGGTATTCCGGCCCTCGTGGGAACGCCACAAGGTCGACTTCGGCGGGCGCATGGGCTACGTAAAACTGGCCCGCGAGGCCGGGGTGCCGATCGTCCCCATCGCCAGCGTCGGCGGGCAGGAGAGCGCGCTGTTCCTCAACAGGGGGCAGTGGCTGGCCAAGCTACTGATGGCGGACAAGTTGCTGCGGCTCAAGAGCATCCCGATCTCGCTGGCGCTGCCCTGGGGCCTCAATATCAGCGATCTGGCGGGCCACATTCCATTGCCCACCAAGATCGTGATCGAGGTTCAAGACCCCATCGAGGTCGACGGCGATGACCAGGCGGTGCATGAGAAGGTGATGGCCAGCCTCCAGGGTGGTGTCGATCGGCTGGCCGCAGAACGTCGATTCCCGGTGATCGGCTGATGCGCGTCGAACGCCGTTGCGTCATCAACGCCGACCGCGCCGACGTGTGGAAGATCGTCAGCGACCCGGCCTGCTACCCGGCGTTCATGACGAACCTCGAGCGGTGGGAATCGTCGAACGAGATATCCGCCGGTGTCGGTGCGCGCTACACCGTCCACTGGAAGATCGGTTCCGTACCCGTTGGCGGGTTGATCGAGGTGGTCGAGTTCGACGACGGCCGCGACCTGGCGTTCGTCGGTATCACCGGGGTAACACTGCGCGGGCGGATGCGGTTGCGCGACACAGGCGATGGCTGTACAAGGGTGACGTTCCGGCTGTCGTATCAGGCGCCCGGGGGAATTCTCGGATATATCGCCGATCGGATCGCCGTGCGCCAGGTGGGACGCACACTGACGGAAACGTTGAAACGCCTCCGGAAACTGGCCGAGTCGTAGTCGCAATGATGCGTTCCACCGCCGTGGGGCGGCAGACGGTCCGCGCTGCCCTGAAAGGTGATCGTCAGACCAGCGCTGAGGCGTCGAATATCCAACTGGTGTCGCCGGTCGCCAAGCCCTCGAAGTGGTTCGGGGGAGCGAAGGCGACCAGGCTGTTCATGTCCCAATAGTCTTTCCAGACAGTCACTTTGCCGTCGACGACCTTGTGCACGGACACGAATCGCAGCACACCCTGCTCGCCGGTGGCGAAGGTCCAGGTCTCGGAGTGCTCGTAGAGCACGTCGGAGCCGTTCGACACCAACACGCCGGTGTGGTTCTCATAGCCGGCCAACTGCTCGAGACCCATCCTGAGGCGTTGCACGATGCCCTCCGGCCCACGGGCCGACATCGCGGGAACCGGCATGTCGACATAGAGGCAGTCGTCTGACAGGAAGGTCTTGATCGCTTCCCAATCGCGCCGCGAAAGGGCCTGCCACAGCCCACGTACGACATCCTCGACCGCGATCATAGATACCTCTGTCATAACGGCAAATAAAACTCTGTTGCCGCCGCCGTGTCAACTGGTTCGGTCGTACTCGCGCACGTACGGCCCCAGGGTCACCGGCAACGACGACCACCCCCGCAGCACACGGGTTTCGCGCCGGCTTCCGGCACCCGCCGCGCGCGCCTCGGGAAAGCGGTCGAAAAACGTGCGCAGTCCGACTTCGCCCTCGGCACGCGCGAGGGCGGCGCCAAGGCAGAAGTGCCGGCCACCGGAGAAGGCGAGATGCCTTCCGGCGTTCTCCCTTTCGATGTCGAAGCGGTGCGGGTCGGGGAACACGGCGGGATCCCGGTTGGCGGCCGCCAGATACACCAGCACCAAATCGCCGGGTTTTAGCCTCCGGCCGGCGATCTCGACATCGTTGAGCGCCAACCGCGCGGTGAGCTGCACCGGCGACTCCAGTCGCAGGATCTCTTCGACGGCGTTGGGCCACAACTCGGGGCGCCGTCGCAGGGCGTCGAGGTGCTGAGGCGCGTCCAACAGCATGCGAATCCCATTGCCGAGCAGATTCACTGTGGTCTCGAATCCGGCGGCCAACACCAGACCGGCGATAGCCTGCAACTCTTGCTCGTTGAGATACGTCTCCGCGGAGCCGCTTTCGGCGGTCTGGATCACCTGGCTCATCAAATTGTCGCTGGGATCCAGGCGCAACTGCCGCAGGTGCTCGTCGAGCCAGGAGCTGAAGCCGGCGATGCCTTCCTGCACGCTGCGGTACTGCCGCCATGGCAATCCGATGTCGAGGCTCGGCGCGGCCAGTTCACCGAATTCCAGCACGCGGCGCCGCTCGGACTCCGGCACGCCAAGGATGTCGCTGATGATCGAGACAGGTAGTTGCGAGCAGTACCGCCCGACGATGTCCACGACACCCGACTCGCCGGCCAGCCGATCCAACAGCCCGGCGGCGGTCTGCTCCACCCGATCTCGTAGCGCGGCAACCGCTCTGGGGGTGAACACCGCCGATACGGTCTTGCGGTAACGGGTATGGTCGGGCGGCTCGACCGCCAGTAACGACGGCGCCCGCAGTGGATGCAGGAGGTCGTCGCGGGTGCGGCGCTCCAGCCATCGCAACGGCCCCGGCAGGTTCGATCCGAAGATCAGTACCCGGAAATCATCGGACCGCAGCAGCTCATGGGCGAGCGCATGATCCGCCGTCAGATAGGCGACTCGGCCCTTCACCAGCTTGCCCCGGGCGCGCACCTCGTCGTAGTAGCGCACCGGGTCGGCGGCCACCGCCGGATCGGCGATCAGCCTGGCCTGAACATCTCCTCGCCGGGCCCCGAGCGCCGCGGCTCCCCGGATGAAGCCATGCATCGCGAACCAGTGCAATCGTTCCTTCACCGGCCCCTCCCTCGTTCGGGTGTCGTTCGAGCCTAGGCTCCGGCCACCTCGAGAGTCAGCACTGCGCGACGAGTTTGAAGTCGGTGGTCACCACTTTGTTGGGGTTGCTGCTGTTGATGCCGTACGCGCTGCCCGTGATGGTGTATGCGTCGTTGGTGAGGTCGACGTGCGCGTCTCCCACGCCGCCTTGCCAGAAGCTGCCGGTGAAGCCGTCGACGTTGCGAATCTTCACCCACTGCGGCATCACCCGGTAACCGCTGAGCAGCACCACCGCCTCGACTCCGCCATCGCGGTCCGGGATGTTGATGCTGCGGTACATCTGGTCCTGGTGGCACGCTGGGGGCGCCGTCGTGTGGGTGGCGCCGTCGATGGTCAGATGGGCGGCCCGCCGAGGCGTCGTCTGCGCCGCGCTGCATCCGGCGACGCCGACGGCGACGGCGACCGCCGATGAGACCAAAGCGACTGTGAGCAATCGATTTTGCACCAGCCGACCTCCTTATTTTTGCTCCGGCACCAGCTTGGGTAGAGACTTGACGATGCTGCGTCGCACGAATTCCGGACTCAGGCCTTTGAAAAAGTCAATCAAGCGAATGCTTTTCGGCACATACCAGTGCAACCGCTTCTCATTGTGGTAGGCCTGCCACGCCGTCTCGGCCACGCTGCTTGCCGGCATCAACCGCAGCATGCCCTTCTTGGGCGCGGTGGCCCGCAGTTGCTCGGCCGTCATGGGCGCGCCGCCGTCGTCGGAGTGGTTGGTCGTCGTGGTGAGGATCGCGGTGTCGATCAGACCGGGCAGCACGTCGGCGACGCGCACCCCGTGTCGCTGCCACTCCACACTCAGGGCCTCGGTCAGGCCTTTGACCGCGTGCTTGGTGGACGAGTAGACGGCCAGGCGCGGCATGCCATAGGTACCCGAGGACGACGACGTCGTGAACATCAGGCTGCCGGGGGTTTTCTTGAGGTATGGCAGCGAGGCGTACGCGCCCGTCAGCACCGCCTTGAAGTTCACGTCGACGACGCGCATCGCGGCGTCATACGGCACGTCCTCGAACCAGCCGGATTCGCCGATGCCGGCGTTGTTCCACATCATGTCCAGGCCGCCATCGGCGTTGCCGGCGCAGAAGTCGGCCAGGGCGCCGTCGAGGGCCGCCTTGTCCGTCACATCGACGGCGCGGGTCCACAGCCGATCGCCACCGAGCTCGCCGGTCAGGGTTGCCAGGCCGGCGTCGTTGCGGTCGACCGCGCCCACGCGCCAACCCTTGGCGTGGAACAGCTTTGCGCCCTCGCGGCCCATGCCGCTGCCCGCGCCGGTGATGAAGACCGATTTCACGCGCGTCAGCCCGCCTCGACCACGTCTTTGATGCGGTTCAGCGTCTTGGTCATGTCGCGGACGTTGCGGCGCTTCCGCAGGAAGCCGCCGAACAGCCAGTACACGCCGAGCCATGGCGCGGGATTGAGCCGGAACGACTCGGTGACGTCGGTCCCTCCGTCGCTCGGCGCCAGGCGGTAATGCCAGTTGTTGACCGGCCTGTCACCGAGCAGCACCGTGAAGCCGAATTCGCGACCCGGTTCGCACGCGGTGACCTTGCACGTCGTCCAATACACCGGGCCCATCTCGTTGCGCTTGACGTGGCCGCGGAATTTCGCACCGAGGGCCGGGCCGGTCGCGCCGCCCAGCCACTCGGCTTCAAAAACTTCCGGGGAGAACTTTCCGGTGTTGCGGACGTCTGCGATGAGATCCCAGATCTTGGCCGCAGGCGCCGCCATATGAACAGTCGCCGAACCTTCCATGGGCTGATCCAAACACAGCTGGGCGCTGGGTCATAGACCGCAGGTGCGTTTCATCAGTGTGGGACGGCCGCCTGGATCAGCCCGTTGATGATCTGCTTGATGCCCTGGGCCGGGTGCGAGTACCAACCGATTGGCAGGCCGGATTGGGCGCCGCACTTTGGCCAGGCCTCCACGCCCTCTTCGGCGAAAACCCGGTTGGCCACGGCGATTTGCTGCTCCCTGGACGCAGCCGCGGGGTTGCCGACGCCGCCGTAACGGGCCCAGGTGCCCGGTTTGAATTGCAGCCCACCGTATTCGCCGTTTCCGGTGTTGGCGTGCCAGTTGCCACCCGATTCGCATTGAGCGATCGCGTCCCAGTTGGGAGCGGTTTCCGCGCTCACCACACCCGTGGACGAAGCCATCGACGCTGCAACGAACCCGCCGACCACTACGGACTTGACGAGAAGCTTGCAGAGATATTTCATGTCCAGGATTTCGGCGCGTGTGGCCAAAGCGTTACCTATTCGAAAATGGCGCGAGATATGCCATCTATCTGCGGAAACCGACTTATCGGCAGGCCAAATCGGACCGTTAGAAATCGGTGAGGAAAAATTAAATTATTGCTGGCAATACGACTGCGTCGCTGATGACAGGGCCTTTTGGTACAGGCCGTCGAGCTGATGGTCCCGGATGACGCCGCTTCGCGCGGCGCCGAGTTGCGCGACACATTCCGGCGAGTGCAACACGCTCCAGTTGGCCAAAATCTGGGTCAGCATCGTCCGGTTGAAGGCGTCGATCGCTGATCGCGAGGCCGACAGGTCCGGCGCGGCGCCCGGAGCGCTCGCCGGGTTCAGCTTCCAGTCCGCGAACCGGCTGTATTCGATGGCCTCGGTGGCACCGATCTGGTCCCCGAAAACCCCGGTGATGTAGTCGCGGTCGACGCGTTCGGCGTCGGCCTCGTCGCCCAGCCTGGCCAGCTCCTGCTGGACGCGGACCGGGTCTTCGATGGCGCCGTGCTGGTTCCATTTGTACGCGGCGACGGGCTCGGCGACCTGCAACCGTTGCGCGGCGGCGTCGACCAGGGGCGTCAGCGGGCTCGCCGAGTCGGCCCGACCCGGCGCCACAAGCATCGCCAGGCCGCCGATCACGGCAGCCCAGCGCGCGGCCGCGGCCGGGCGGGGCGGGCGGACGCGGCGGTGCATGACGACGATTCTGGCGCGTCGGCGGGGCTGTCGGCCCCTTAACGCACTACTGCGCCTGACGAAGTTGTCAGGCGCAGTAGTGAAACAGCCGGGCGAAGGGTTATCCACCGCCGCCCTGGGTGGCGCCGAGGGCGCCCTGCAGGTCGGGCTTCATGGCGTTGAGCTGGGCACCCCAGTACTCCCAGCTGTGCGTGCCGTTGGCGTCGAAGTTGAACACCGCGTTGTGGCCGCCGGCCGCGTTGTAAGCGTCCCGGAACTTCAGGTTGCTGCTGCGCACGAAGTTCTCCAGGAACTCGGCGGGCATGTTGGCCCCACCCAACTCCGACGGCGTGCCGTTGCCGCAGTAGACCCAGAGCCGGGTGTTGTTACCGGCCAGCGCCCCGACCTGCAGTGTCGGGTCGTTGCGCTGCCACGCCGGATCGCTCGACGGACCCCACATGGCGTCGGGCTTGTAGCCGCCCGCGTCACCCATCGCCAAGCCGATCAGTGACGGACCCATGCCCTGCGACGGGTCCATCAAGGCCGACAACGATCCCGCGTAGATGAACTGTCCCGGATGGTTCACGGCCAAGATCAGCGCAGAGGAACCGGACATGGAGATACCGATCGCGGCGCTGCCGTTGGACTTGACGCTCTTGTTGGAGGCCAGATACCCGGGGAGTTCGCTGGTCAGGAAGGTCTCCCACTTGTAGGTCTGGCAGCCGGCCTTACCGCAGGCCGGACCGTACCAGTCGGCGTAGAAGCTGGACTGGCCGCCGACCGGCATGACGATCGACAGCCCCGACTTGTAGTACCACTCGAACGCAGGTGTGTTGATGTCCCACCCGTTGTAGTCGTCTTGAGCCCGCAGACCGTCCAGCAGATACACCGCGGGAGAACCGTTGCCGCCGCTCTGGAACTGGACCTTGATGTTGCGGCCCATGCCGGCGGACGGCACCTGCAGGTACTCGACGGGCAGGCCCGGACGCGAAAAAGCGTTCGCTGTCGGGGCGCCGCCGGCAAGACCGATCAGGCCCGGCAGTGTAGCTGCCGCCGCTGTGCCGACCAACAGCCGGCGCCCCCAGGCCCGGACCTTCTCGCTCAGATCTGTCATACCTGCCCCTTGTCGATGTGGTCAGTGTGATCGTGGTCTCACAGGAATTTACCGTGTGACGCCGTGAAATGTCGATTAGGACGCGAACGCGTCTCGTTTCGGCATCGCTTTTCACCTAACAATTTCGCCACCCGGCACACCCGGGCGGCGACAGGCGACGCGTACCCGTTCGCCCACGGTCCTACCCGTCGAGCCAGAAAACGCCAGGCAGTACTGCCCCTGAGGCGCGGTGAGCGCCCGGAAGCCCGCAATACGCCACGTTATAGAAAGCACCCGAAATGAAGCCCGCGCCGGATTTGGCCGCGGATCGCCGCCGGACCCCTATGCGTCGCATCTTTGACCGTTTCAAGGCGTCGCCGCCGCACCGCGACACCGATAAATATCTTCCCGGCCGATAAAACGATGTGGCTTTCGCCGCCACCGCGGTTCCCGACGCGGCATGTTCATCTGGCGATTCCCAGGCGATGACTGACCGGGGCAGCCGGACTTGCGCCGACCGCGTAGGCTCTCTCGGAGCAAGCCGATGAAGACCACGCTATCCCGTGTCTGTTCCGGCTCTCACGAATCACCGCACCTGCGGCTTCATGGTGCGCGTCGGTGCGGCTGAGGGCGTCGGACGCGGGACCGATTGGGGCATAGATTTGGACACGGTTCTTGGCCTGTCAGTGACGCCGACCACCGTTGGTTGGGTCCTCGCTGAAGGACACGGCGCGGACGGCACCATCCTGGATCACCAGGAGCTGGTGCTGCGCGCAGGCCACGGCGTGCGCGCCGTGGGTACCGCAGAGCAGGTAGTAGACGAGGTATTGCGGGTTGACACGACGGCGGCCGCGAGCGATCGCCGCCTGCGTGTCATCGGAGTGACCTGGAACGACGAAGCATCCGCGCATGCCGCGCTGGTACTGGAGGCGCTGACCGACGCGGGATTCGACAACGTCGTGCCAATCCGGTTGCTGGAAGCCGTCGAAACGTTGGCTCAGGCCATCGCGCCCGTCATCGGCTACGCACAGACGGCGGTCTGCGTTCTCGACCACGACGCGACCACCGTCGTCATGGTCGACACGCACGACGGGGAGACCCAGACCGTCACCAAGCACGTGCGCGGCGGCTTCGACGGTCTGACCCGTTGGCTGACCGGCATGTTCGACCGCAACGGATGGCAGCCGGGCGGCGTTGTGGTGGTCGGCGCCCACGACAACATCGACGGACTCTCCTGGCAACTCGAAAAGACTTTGCCGGTACCGGTTTTCGTGCAGTCGATGGCCCAGGTCACCATCGCGCGCGGCGCCGCGCTGTCTGCGGCCCGCAGCACCGAATTCACCGACGAGCAGTGGGTGGAGCACGTGAGCGAACCCGTTCCGGCATCCTCCCAGAAGCGGCACTCGTCCTACGCCGGGGCCGTGACCGCGCTGGCGGCGGGTGCCATCACCTTCGTCGGCTCGGTGTCACTCGCGGTGGGGATCCACGTCGGCCCCGCCAGCGCGGCGCCCGCGCCGAAGCACGCTATGCATCCGCCGACACCACAGATCGCCGAGGCGGTCACGGCCGCGGCGCCGCTTCCGGCGGCCCCACCGACCAAGCAGGCCGCCCCGCAGGCCAGGCCGCCTGCCGGGGAACCGGTTTCGGAGCCGAGCGCGCCGGAGGAGCAGCCGGGGGCCGGCGGCGACCGCCAGCCGTACCTGACGCGGGTACTGGAGCACATTCCCGGCGACACCGGCGATCCGGCGGTTGATTCGGCCCCGCGCGCAGCGACCGAATCGCAGCCCTGATTTTTCTTCCGACGCCGGGTCGGCAGCGGTCAATTCTCTTGGGCGCGAACCGCGGAGAAAGTCAACGACACCTCGTCTGCGACTTGGACCGTACCCATCAGCAGCGAGTAGGGCTTGATGCCGTAGTCGGACTGACGGATGGTGGATTCGACTGACAACCGCCACGAGTCCCCGAGATCTTCTGTGTGCACATCGATCACGTGGTCTCGCGACTCTCCCCGAATTTCGAGCGTTCCGGTCAGGCGGTACCCGTCGTCGACCTCGTCGATGACGTCCGCGGTGTAGCGGATTACGGGGAATCGACTGGCGGACAAAGACTTCAGTGCATTGGAGCGCACCAATGCCTTCTCGGTCCCGGACAGCCCTTTGACGCCGCCGTCGCCGCGCAGCACCTCGAACGAATCGGCCTCGACCACGAGCTCCGCGCTGACGGGTCGAGATCCGGCCCGGCTTATGGTGGCGCGCCAGCGCGTCATCGCGATGGTGAGACGATGACCCATCCGTGCCGCCCTACCGGCAACACCGGTGTGCAACAACAATTCACCGCCAGCCGGACCGATCGTCCACACCAAGCTTTTGTCGGAAGTCACGGACCGACTGTGTCACATGGTCAAAACGGTGCGGTAGTGCGCCCGACCTTCTTCCAGGGCCGCATACCCGTCCTTGGCCTGCGACAGTGGAAGTTCCTCGATCCACGCACGCACGCCGGATAACACCGCGAAATGCATGGTGTCTTCGACGTCCTTCGCCGTCCCGGAGGGATGGCCGACGATGCTGACGCCCGGCGTTATCAGCTGCACCGGGCTGATCGGCAGCGGCTCGGGCGTGACCCCGATGGTGACCAGTTCACCTTTGGGGAGTATGCCGCCGACGGTGGCGGCCATGGCTTTTGAATTGCCCGCGGTGGCCAGGACGACGGTCGCGCCGCCGAGATCCTTGAGCGCCTCGGCGGGATCGTTGGCCGTGGAGTCGATGTAGTGATGGGCGCCCAGCTTCCGGGCATCGTCGGCCTTGTCGGTGCCGCGGTTGATCGCGATGGTTTCGAATCCCATCGCCCGGGCGAACTGCACGCCTAGGTGGCCCAGTCCGCCGACACCGAGAATCGCCACCCGATCGCCGGGCAGCGCCTTGGTGTGCCGCAAGGCGTTGTAGGTGGTCACGCCCGCACAACCCATCGGGGCGGCTTCGGCATCGGAGAGCTCGTGCGGGATGCGGGCGAGCGCGCTCACCGGCACGGTCACCGACTCCGCGTATCCACCGGGATACTGCCAACTCGGCACCTTGCCGTTCTCGCAGTGGATGAACAGACCCTTACGACATTGGTTGCAGCGGTTGCAACATCCGCCGAACCAGCCGACCGCGACGCGATCGCCGGGTGCGAAATCCTGTACGCCATCGCCGATCTCGGCAATCCTGCCGGCGATCTCATGTCCGGGAGTCAGCGGCCAGGACATGCCGGGGAACCCGCCGCTGACGAAGTTTGCGTCCGTGCCGCAGATGCCGCATGCAGCGACCGTCAGCCGTACCTCGTCGCGACCCGGTGGCTTCGTTTCGGCATCGACCAGCTCCAGAGCTGCGCCTGCGGACGGGACATGGACGGCTCGATGAGTGGGCATGCCCCTAGCTTGTCACCCCTGCGCCTGATGCGCGACAGGACATTTCTCGGCACCGTTGGTGTGATAGTCGACCTGCCAGTGCTTGATTCCGTTGAGCCAGCCCGACCGGAGCCGCTCGGGCTTGCCCGCCGATTCCAGATCGGGCATGGCGTCAGCGATCGCGTTGAACATCAGGTCGATCGTCATCCTCGCCAGGTTGGCCCCGAGACAGTAATGCGCGCCGGTGCCACCAAAGCCCACGTGCGGGTTGGGATCCCGCAAGATGTTGAAGGTGAACGGGTCGTCGAACACCTCCTCGTCGAAATTGGCTGAACGATAGACCATTACGACGCGCTGGCCCTTCTTGATCTGCACGCCGGACAGCTCGTAGTCCTCCAGGGCGGTCCGCTGGAATGAGGTGACCGGCGTCGCCCAGCGCACGATCTCGTCGGCGGTGGTGACGGGGCGCTCGCGCTTGTAAAGCTCCCACTGATCCGGGAAGTCGGTGAAGGCCATCATGCCCTGCGTGATCGAGTTGCGGGTGGTCTCGTTGCCCGCGACGGCCAGCAGGATCACGAAGAAGCCGAACTCGTCGTCGGAGAGCTTGTGCCCGTCGACGTCGGCCTCGATCAGCTTGGTGACGATGTCGTCCCCGGGGTTTTGCTTACGGTCGGCGGCCATCTGCATGGCGTAGGTGATCAGTTCGACCGAGGCGCCCATCGCGTCGTTGCGGGCGAACTCGGGATCCTGATCGCCCACCATTTCGTTCGACCAGTGGAACAGCTTCATGCGGTCCTCTTGCGGCACCCCCATCAGCCCGGCGATCGCCTGCAGCGGGAGCTCGCAGGACACCTGCTCGACGAAGTCGCCGGAACCCTCGGCCGCCGCGGCCGCGACGATGCGCCGGGCGCGCTCCTTCAGGTCATCGCGCAGGAGCTCGACGGCGCGGGGGGTGAATCCGCGGGAAATGATTTTGCGGAGGTGGGTGTGCTGCGGGGCGTCCATGTTGAGCAATACGAACTTGCCCGTCTCGCGCTGCTCGCGCACCGTGCCCTCTTTGTATCGGGGCAGGGCGGTGTTCTCCAGGCTGGAGAAGACGTCACTGCGCCGCGAAATCTCTTTGACGTCCTTGTGCTTGGACACCACCCAGAAGCCGCCGTCATCGAATCCGCCCACCCCGTCCGGCTGTTCGTTCCACCAGATCGGCGCGGTCCGGCGCAGCTCGGCCAGTTCTTCCACCGGGAGTCGCTCGGCGTGGATGTCCGGATCGGTGAAGTCGAAGCCGGGAGGCAAATTGGGGACCGGCTTGGCAGTTGGCTCGACGGTTGGCATTGCCCGCTCCTCGATGACGAAGTGGTCTAGTCGTCCTTGTGCTAGGAAACCACTGCTGCACCTTGGTTGGGAAGCATTGACGCAAGATCGCCGGGTGCGAATTGGAACGTGTTCTTCACCGGCGGTTTTTCGCCGAGGAGTGGGTCTACGCCGGCGATCGCGGTCGCAGGCCGGAACGGTCTTGTGGCTGACGGTCCGACCGATATGCTTTGGTGCAGGTCACCGGCGACGACAGGCGGGGTAGCACATGATTCGGGAACTGCTCAGCGCCGCTTCGATAGCGGGCATCACGATCGGCTTGGCACCGTGCGCGGCCGCCGGCTATGACGGCGACGTACCGGGGATGAACTACCAGGCTTCGTTGGGCGCTCCGTGCGACAACTACGAGCGCTTCATCTTCGGGCGGGGGCCCAGCGGGCAGGCCGAGGCCTGTCACTTCCCGCCGCCCAATCAATTCCCGGCGGCCACCACCGGATATTGGGTGGCGTCGTACCCGCTGTACGGGGTCCAGCAGACCGGCGCGAAATGCCCGGGCTCGCAGGCCGCGGCACAGACTCCGGACGGACTTCCCATGCTGTGCCTGGGCGCCCAGGGGTGGCAGCCCGGATGGTTCACCGGGGCAGGGTTTTTCCCGCCCAGCGGATAGCCGGTGCAGCCATGAAGCGTAGTGAGCCCGGAGAACTGCTTGTGCCCCGCTGGCTGCGTTTCGTGCTGGCGTCCGATCGCGCCGGGTCGGCGTGGTACATCGGCACGGGGTTCTTCTTCGCGCCGGTGCTCGCGGTGCTCTCGCCGTGGCCCACGGTCACCGCCGTGCTGTGGGGCGTCATCGCACTGGCCGGGCTGTGGCTGGGACTGCTGGGTATCGCGATGGCCATCGGGCTGGCCCGAATAATGCGCTCCGGGGCCGAAATTCCCGAAGACTACTGGCGTTCGCTGGTGCACTACTAGGCCGCGACGCCGACGAGAAATGCTGGGCGACCCCGTCTAGAGTCGGAGCGACCGCCCTGCAACAAAGGAGACTCGAGGTGGCCTTCAATCCCAAAGATGCAGTCGACGCGGCGCGGGACATCGCGACCAACGCCGTCGAGAAAGCCTCCGACATCGTCGAACATGCCAGCGACATCATCCGCGGCGACCTCGCCGGCGGTGCCAGCGGCATCGTTCAGAATTCGATCGACATCGGCACCTACGCGCTGGACCGGACGAAGGAAGTGTTCACCGGCCGCGACGACGTCGAGGACGTCTAGGCGCGACGCCTCCGCGTTATACGGAGGCGGCCTCGTTGAGCTCGTCGAGCCGGTTGGTGGCTTCCAGGTACTCCTGCACCCAGCGCTCGATGACCGTTGAGGTCTTCTCCACCTTGGTGAACTGCCCGACCACCTGACCGACCGGGTTGAACGCCACATCGACAGATTCATTGGGGTACCTGTTGGTGGCGCGGACGGCCATGCCAGACACCATGTACTGCAACGGCATTCCGAGCGGCTTCGGGTTGTCCGGCGCCTCCCATGCCTCGGTCCAGTCGTTGCGCAGCATGCGGGCCGGCTTGCCGGTGAAGGAACGGCTGCGGACGGTGTCGCGGCTGCCGGCCTTGACGTAGGCCTCCTGCTGGACCGGGGTGTTCGAGGACTCCTCGACCATCAGCCACTGCGATCCGGTCCACGCACCCTGCGCGCCGAGCGCCAGCGCTGCCGCGATCTGCTCACCGCTGCCGATGCCGCCCGCGGCGAGCACCGGGACCGGGGCGACCTCCTTGACGACCTGCGGCCACAGCACGATCGAGCCCACCTCGCCGCAGTGCCCGCCGGCCTCACCGCCTTGGGCGATGATGATGTCGACGCCCGCGTCGGCGTGCTTGCGGGCCTGCGAGGGGGAGCCGCACAGCGCCGCCACCTTGAGCCCGGCGTCGTGGATGTGCTTGATCATGTCGGCCGGCGGGGTGCCCAGCGCGTTGGCGATCATCTTCACCTTGGGGTGCTTGAGCGCCACCTCGACCTGCGGCGTGGCCGTCGCCTCGGTCCAGCCGAGGAGCTGCAGCGTGTCGCCGTCGCTGTCCTCGACCGGCACGCCGTGGTCGGCGAGGATCTTCTTCCCGAAGTCCAGGTGCTCCTGCGGCACCATCTTGCGCAGCGTCTCGGCCAGCTCCTCGGCGGACTGGTTCGAGTCCATGCCCTCGTACTTGTTCGGGATCACGATGTCGACGCCGTAGGGGTGGTCGCCGATGTTCTCGTCAATCCAGTTGAGTTCGATCTCCAGCTGCTCGGGCGTGAAGCCGACCGCCCCGAGCACGCCGAACCCCCCGGCCTTGCTGACCGCCACGACGACGTCGCGGCAGTGGGTAAAGGCGAAAATCGGGAACTCGATCCCGAGTTCGTCGCAGATAGGGGTGTGCATTACAACTCCTGGGAGCTCGCCGAATTGGAACGTGTTCTAGTTTAGTACGTACCTCACTGACGTGGCCAGCGGGTCCTGACCTGCGCCTTCTTACTACGACCCGTCGTGCAAGTCAGAGCGCAACGCTGGTCGCCACCCACAGGACGAGAAACGCCAGCAGGCAGGCGGCGCACAGCAGGTGGTCGCGGCAGATCGATCGAGCCAGGCGCGTCTGCTCGGACGGGCTGTCCGTGCGACCTCCGAGTTGTACCGCGTCGGGCACGGTGTGCATCAACGCCAGCATTACCGGAATGCTCGCAAGCACGGCCGAGGTCACCAGCAGCCAGCTGGGGTCGCGTCCGCGCGCGGCCTGCAGCACAAGCGCTCCCAGCAACGCCACCATGACCAGCGCGATCAGGCGGTTCATCGGCCGCGACGTGGTGGTCGCGCGGTTATAGTAAGCCGCGATGGACGCGAGCACGGCCTCGGGCAGCTCGCCGGTGAGCTTCCGGTAGCGCAGAACTTGGACGTCGAACATCAGATCTATCCATAGGACGGCCAACAGGAACCCGCTGCAGGCCGTGAGCAACGAGGCCATGGCACTCACCCACTTCTGGTCCATCGCGGGCAACCGGCGCCGCGGCGCGGTTGCCACCTGGACTCATTGTTCTCGGCGACGCAATAGGCATCGGGGCGCTGGCAAGCTGGGGTCGCTCGCCGCGATTCGCATGCGGACCGCCGATCGTGAGCCTAGGGTCGACAAATGAACTGGATGACGCTGGTGCTCAACGCCCTCGTCCCGCTTGCATCCGTGATTTCGAGCGCAACCGTCGCGATCTGGACGAAGCGCATCGACGCCAAGAACAAGGCGGAAGACCGCCGCCACGAACGTGTGCTCGACTTCGAGAAGCGGGCGGCCGATGACAAGAAGGCCGTATTGAAGTCGCTTATCTCCGCGACGATCTACGTCAAACGCGCGGCCCAGTACGAAGGCGTCGGCACCGCCGAGGAGATCGCGAGCCAGCGGCGCGCCGAGGCCCTTCGAGAGCTCTATGACTTCCGCATGCGCCTGGGCCTGGACGACGGGGTGGCCGAGCTATTGGTCTATGCCGCGCCACCGGTGCGCGACATGGTCAATCAGCTACTCGACCAGTGGGATCGACAGTTCCGCGAGCATGGCTACTCACTGACTCAATTGGATTCGTGTAAGCGTGAATTGGCGCAGACCACGGCCTGCCCCACCCCACGTGAGGACGTGACCGTGTTTTACGAGGGCGAACTCAAGTGGTCGGAGCTGAGGAAGGTGGAGACGGTCTGGCTGGAGAGGTTGGGCAGGGAGTCGGATCTCGATCTCGACGCTCTCGTGAATCTCTGCGACCGCACCCTGGAGGCTGCGCACAAGGACTTGCGCGGCGGATACGGCCTCGAGTAATCGGTGCCCACCACGTCGCAACACCTTCCACCATTGACACGCCTCGCAGATGGCGACCACGAAGCCGACGAGCTTCGCTCCTGATCTCTTGATCCCGTGCCGAGCGACCGGGTACGGTAGGGCTGCCAATTACGAAACGATGCGTAGCGTAATTGGCTTCCAAACCGTCGAGAGGATCTCCCTTGATGCGCAGCCGCTACGCGGGCGATCCCTTCACCACATCCACACCCGAGATCGCCGCCGCGTTAGAGGATGTCAGCATCCCCACGCTGTTGCTCTCGCTCGTCCACATCACCGGCGACCCCAGGTTCATCCGCGACTTCAAGCAGATGGGCATCTTCCTCAACGAGATCCAGGGGTTCATGTCGGAGGAGGACAAGGCGCGCGCCCGCGCCGAAGCCCTGACGGTGATCACCGAGTACCGGGATCGCGGTTGCCCCGAACCGCCGCCGCTGAGCCCGGAACTCATCAGGGAGATGATGGATTGGGCAGCGTGCGAGCACGTTGGCGACGACTACCTGTCGCTGGTTTCCGAAGAACTCGATCTCGACGGCGTCGACCCCCGACGTCCCGCCGCGTTGCCGGCCGCCCGCGCCGCCGAGCTTCCAGTCCTGGTCATCGGGTGCGGCGAATCCGGCATTCTGGCCGGTGTGCGCCTCAAGCAGGCCAACATCCCGTTCACCATCGTGGAGAAGAACGCGGGCCCCGGCGGAACATGGTGGGAGAACAGCTATCCCGGCGCCCGGGTGGATGTGGCGAACCATTTCTATTGCTACAGCTTCGAACCCAACAACGACTGGACGCATTTCTTCGCCGAGCAATACGAGCTGCAGGACTATTTCACCAAGGTCATCGATAAACACGGCCTGGGCGAGCACGTGCGCTGGCGGACCGAGGTTGTCGCGGCCGAGTGGAACGACGACGACGGCACGTGGAGCGTGTCGCTGCGCTCGGCCGACGGCAAGCCGACCACCGTGCGGGCACGTGCGCTCATCACCGCGGTGGGCCAGCTGAACCGTCCCAACATTCCGGCCTTCGATGGAGCGGACACGTTCGCAGGACCGTCTTTTCACTCAGCTGCCTGGGATCACTCGGTGGACCTGAAAGGTAAGCGGGTCGCACTCGTCGGCGCGGGCGCGAGCGGCTTCCAGATCGCCCCCGCCATAGCCGGGGACGTCGAGCACCTCACCGTGTTCCAGCGGACCGCGCAGTGGATGTTCCCCAACCCGATGTATCACGACGAGGTCGGCGACGGCGTGCGTTGGGCGATGCGGCATCTTCCCTTCTACGGGCGGTGGTACCGCTTCCTGGTGCTCTGGCCCGGGTCTGACAAAGGCCTGGACGCCGCCGAAGGTGACCCGGGCTACGCCGACCAGGATCACGCCGTCAGCGACATCAATGCCGCCGCGCACATGATGTTCTCGCAGTGGATCACCAGCCAGGTCAGCGAGGATTCGGAGTTGCTGGCCAAGGTGATGCCCGACTATCCCGCTTGTGGCAAACGGACCCTGCAGGACAACGGCAGCTGGCTGCGAACGCTGCAGCGCGACAACGTCGAATTGGTACGCACCGGGATCGCGAAGATCACGCCGCACGGCATCGTCACCGATGACGGCGTGACGCACGCCGTCGATGTCATCGTGTACGCCACCGGGTTTCGGCACACTGACGTGCTGTGGCCGCTGAAGGTCACCGGCCGAAACGGGACCGACCTGCATGAGATGTGGGGGAGCCGCCCCTATGCCTACCTCGGGATCACCGTCCCGCAATTCCCGAACTTCTTCATCGTCTACGGCCCGGGAACTCACCTGGCCCACGGCGGCAGCCTGATCTTCCAGTCCGAACTGCAGATGCGCTATGTCGACCAGTGCCTCGCGCGACTGGCCGAGACCGACGTGCACTGCCTCGAACCCAAGCCCGAGGCCGCCAGCGATTGGCACCGGCGGACGCAGACCCAGATCAAGAAGATGGTGTGGTCGCATCCGGCGATCAAGCATTCGTACTTCAAGAACGCCGACGGGGAGATCCACACCGTGAGCCCATGGCGGCTCAACGAATACTGGTCGGCGGTGCGCGAGCCCGACTGGTCACAGTTTTCAGTGCGGACGAAAGATTGAGCGCGACAAGGAAAGTGAGCACATCACTATGCGCACCGTAGTCGTCGATGGGCCCCGCAGCATCCGGGTGGACACCCGGCCCGATCCAACCCTTCCCGGGTCCGACGGGGCGATCGTCGAGGTGAGCGCCGCCGGCATCTGCGGATCCGACCTGCACTTCTACGAGGCCGACTTCCCGATGCCCGACCCGATCGCGCTCGGCCACGAGGCCATCGGAACGGTGGTGGATGCCGGGCCCGACGTGCGCAACGTCAAGGTCGGCGATCAGGTCCTGGTGTCGTCGGTCACCGGCTGCGGTGCGTGCGCGGGATGCGCCACCCATGATCCGGTGATGTGCCACTCCGGCTTTCAGATCTTCGGTGGCGGGGTGCTCGGCGGCGCGCAGGCCGACCTGCTCGCGGTGCCCGCCGCGGATTTCCAGCTGCTGAAGATGCCCGAGGGCATCAGCACCGAGCAGGCACTGTTACTCACCGACAACCTGGCCACCGGCTGGGCCGCGGCGCAACGGGCCGATATCCCATTCGGCGGCTCGGTGGCGGTCATCGGCCTGGGCGCGGTTGGCCTGTGTTCGCTGCGCAGCGCGCTCTTTCAAGGTGCGGCAACGGTTTTCGCGGTGGACCAGGTCGATGGCCGATTGGAGCGTGCCGCCCGGTGGGGCGCGACGCCGCTCAAAGCCCCGGCGCTCGAGGCGATCATGGCTGCCACCGGTGGCCGCGGCGCCGACGCGGTGATCGACGCCGTCGCCACGGACGCCTCGCTGACCGACGCGATCAACGCCGTGCGGCCCGGCGGTACGGTCTCGGTCGTCGGTGTGCACGACATGAATCCGTTCCCGCTCAACGCCCTGGGCTGCCTGATCCGTAGCACGACGGTGCGATTCACCACCGCGCCGGTGCAGCGAACCTGGCCGGAACTGATCCCGCTGCTGCAATCGGGTCGGCTCGATGTCGACGGCATCTTCACCACCACAATGCCGTTGGACGAAGCGGCCAAGGGCTACGCGACCGCGGAGTCGCGATCGGGCGACGACGTGAAGATCCTGCTGAAGCCCTAGGTCTTCACCTGGTCGCCGTGATGTATTGCGACCGCATGAAACTGTCGATCTTCACGTCGACGTCCGGCGGGGTCATGCCGTACCCGGCTTGCAGTTCGAGCGTGTTGCGGACGGGCTCGACATTCCATCCGTGGGCCGTGAGCCACTCCGCCGGGTCCGACTGGGGTTCGTAGGTGAGGGCCGAAAAGTCCACATTGCCAGACACATTGACGCCCGGGTGGTTGGTCTCCAGAGCGTTGAGCTGGTCGTGGTCCAGTCGCGACCCCAGCGCACCGATGGCGATACGGCTGCCCGGCGCGCTCAGCCCGCTGATCCGGCTGAACAGCGCGTGTTGCGCCTCGTCGGTCAGGTAGGGCAGTAGCCCCTCCACCGACCAGGCGCTCGGACTCTCCCCGTCAAACCCGGCCGCTTCCAGCGGCCGCGACCAGTCGGTGCGCAGATCGGCGGCGACCTCGATCCGGTCGGCCCTCGGGGCGGCGCCCTGATCGCCGAGAACCCGGGACTTGAATTCGAGGACCTTGGGCAGGTCGACTTCGAAGACCCTTGTCCCTTCCGGCCATTCGAGCCGATACGCCCGCGAATCCAGCCCGGCGGCGACGATCACCGCCTGCCGGATGCCCGCCGCGCCGGCGGCCTCGAAAAAGTCGTCGAAAAACCGGGTCTGCACGCCATATAGGCGCGGGAAGGCCATCTCATCATCGGAGCTACCCGGATTGGCAAGCACGCCCGCCAAATACGGGTCCTGCGACGCGGCGATGAACACTTTGGCGTATTCGTCGCGCACCAAGGGCCGCGGGCTCACGGCATGCAGCGCACGCCATCCCGCCACCAGCAGCGCCGTATACCCGACGCTGCTGACGATGTCCCAGTTGTCATCGTCAGAACGGAGCGACCCGAACTCAGGTGGCGTGCTCATGTTGCCAACGTACTAGAGCTCCAGCAACACCGTCACCGGACCGTCATTCACGAGTTCGACCTGCATGTCCGCGCCGAACACGCCGGTCTGCACCTCGGCACCGAGCTGCCGCAACGCCTCGGCGAACTCCGCCACCAGCGGCTCGGCGACCGCTCCTGGCGCGGCAGCATTCCATGACGGGCGGCGGCCCTTGGCGGTGTCGGCGTACAGCGTGAACTGACTGACGACCAAGATAGGCGCGCCGACATCGGCCGCGGAGCGCTCGTCGGCGAGAATCCTTAGCTGCCAGAGCTTCTCAGCGAGCCTTCGCGCCTTATCGCGATCGTCGCTATGGGTGACGCCGACGAATGCCAGCAGGCCCTGGCCATCCGGGCGGATGGTCCCCACCACCGTGCCATCCACCGAGACCGTTGCCGACGAGACTCGTTGCACCAACACCCGCATGGGCCTCGATGGTGCCAGATTGGCCTCACCCAGGTTGGGTACGCTCGTGGGGTGTCTGTGCTCGTCGCGTTCTCCGTCACCCCGATGGGAGTCGGCGAGGGTGTCGGCGAGATTGTCGCCGAAGCGGTTCGCGTGGTCCGTGAATCCGGGTTGCCCAACAAGACCGATTCGATGTTCACCGTCATCGAAGGCGAAACGTGGGCAGAAGTGATGGCCGTGGTGCAGCGCGCGGTCGAGGCCGTGGCCGCCCGCGCGCCCAGGGTCAGCACGGTGATCAAAGCCGATTGGCGCGCCGGCACCAGCGACGCGATGACGCAGAAGGTCGCCACCGTCGAGCGGTACCTCTCCGAGAGCTAGCCGCGCACCGCGGATTGAAAGGCCCGTTCGGCCGCCTCGCCGTGCACGGCGAACACCACCCTGCGTAGCGAACTCGGCTGGTGCCGCCGCACCGCGTCGACCATCAGCCGTGCCGCCTCGTCGAGTGGAAAGCCGCCGACGCCGGTGCCGAAGGCCACCAGCCCGAGCGAGCCGCAGCCGAGCTCGTCGGCCCTGCGCAGAGTCGAGGCCGTGGCGGCGGTGATGATCTCGGCCGAGGTCGGGCCGCCGAGCTCCATCGTCGCGGCGTGGATGACGTACCGCGACGGCATGTCACCGGCCGTCGTCTCGACCGCTTCGCCGAGGCCGATCGGCGCCTTCTCGGTCGATTCCCGCTGCACGTCGGGCCCGCCCGCGCGCGAAATGGCCGCCGCGACACCGCCACCGTGGCGCAGCTGCGTATTGGCCGCGTTGGTGATCGCGTCGAGTTCGAGCTTGGTTACGTCGGCCTGAATCACCTCTAACTCGATCATGGGCTCATTGTCCTCGCAATGAACGTCCTCGCACCCCATGCGTAGGCTCAGGGCCGTGAGCGCACGCGCGGGAATCGTTGTCACCGGGACCGAGGTCCTCACCGGACGCGTCCAAGACGCGAACGGCCCCTGGATCGCCGATCGCCTCCTGGAGCTGGGCGTCGAGCTGGCGCACATCACGATCTGCGGCGACCGGCCGGCCGACATCGAAGCGCAGCTTCGGTTCCTCGCCGATCAGGGCGTGGACCTGATCGTCACCAGCGGCGGCCTGGGGCCGACGGCCGACGATATGACGGTCGAGGTGGTGGCCCGGTTCTGCAACCGCGAGCTGGTGCTGGACGCCGAGGTCGAAGAGAAGATCGCCGACATCCTCAAGAAGCTGATGGCGCGCAACCCCGCGTTCCAATCCGCCTTGGATCCCGGCACTTTCGAGTCGCTGCGCGCCGCCAATCGCAAGCAGGCCATGGTGCCAGCGGGGGCCCAGGTGCTCGACCCGGTCGGCACCGCGCCCGGCGTCGTCGTGCCCGGCAAGCCGACGGTGATCGTGCTACCGGGTCCGCCGCGCGAGCTGCAGCCCATGTGGCACACCGCCATCGAGACACCAGCTGCGCAGGACGCGATCGCCGGCCGAACCGTCTACCGGCAGGAGATGCTGCGCATGTTCGGGCTCCCCGAGTCGGGGCTGGCCGGAACGCTGCGCGACGCCGAACAGGCCGTCCCCGGCTTCGAGCAGCTCGAGATCACCACGTGCCTGCGGCGCGGGGAGATCGAAATGGTCACCCGCTACGAGCCGGACGCCGCCGACGCGTACGCCCAGCTGGTCAAGCTGCTGCGGGAGAGGCACGGACATCAGCTCTACTCCGAGGACGGCTCGCGCGTCGACGATCTGGTCGCACAACTCCTGGCCGGGCACCGGATCGCTACCGCGGAGTCCTGCACCGCGGGACTGCTGGCCGCGCGCCTGACCGACCGGCCCGGCTCGTCGGATTATGTCGCGGGCGGTGTGGTGTCCTACTCGAACGAGGCGAAGACGGAACTGCTCGGCGTCGACCCTGCACTGATCGAAGCGCATGGCGCGGTGTCCGAGCCGGTGGCCCAGGCGATGGCCGCGGGCGCGCTACAGCGCTTCGGGGCCGACACCGCGGTCGCGATCACCGGAATCGCCGGCCCGGGCGGGGGAACCGAAGAAAAGCCGGTCGGCACAGTCTGTTTCAGCGTATCGGCCAACGGCCGCAACGACACCCGCACGCTGCGGCTTCCCGGCAACCGCTCGGATATCCGGGAGCGCTCGACCACGGTGGCCATGCACCTGCTGCGGCGGCTACTGGACGATAGCGAGTAGCGTCACGTCACTTCGCTTGCTATAAAAGCGCTTTCGGTAGTGCCGAACCGGATTCCGGTGGCGTCCTTGCCGATCAGCGTGAGCACCGTGACCGCGATCAGCACCGGCACGATCGTCGCCGCGAGCGCAAACGGGTAGCCGTGCGATTCGGCGAGGCGTTCCTGGATCGGCAAGTTGAACGCCGCCAGCAGGTTTCCGAGCTGGTAGGTCACGCCGGGGTAGAGGCCGCGGATGGCATCCGGGGACATCTCGGTGAGGTGGGCGGGAATCACGCCCCAGGCGCCCTGCACGAACAACTGCATCAAAAACGAACCCAGGCACAGCATTGCCGCGCCGCGTGAGTACGCGAACAACGGCACGATCGGCAGTGCCAAGATCGCGCAGAAGACGACGGTGTAGCGGCGGCTGAATCGCTGCGACAGGGTGCCGAAGACGAGCCCTCCGATGATGGCGCCGACGTTGTAGACCACCACGATCCACCTGACCGTCGTGCTCGACAGAGCGGCGCCCTGGTTGGCGTGCGCCCCCAGGAAGGTCGGGTAGACATCCTGCGTGCCGTGGCTCATCCAGTTGAACGCCGTCATCAGCAACGCCAGGTAGATGAACCGCCGGATGATCGCGCCGTCGCGCAGCACGTCGCGGATTCGGGTGCTGGTGAGCTTCATCTGCTCCTGCGCGGCCTCCCACACCTCGGACTCCTCCACCCGGTAGCGGATGACCAGGCTGATCAGGGCGGGGACGATGCTCAAGCCGAACAGCCATCGCCACGACAGCCCGAGCCAGTCGATCACCACCAGCGCGGCGACGCTCGCCAGCAGGTAGCCGAGCGCGTACCCCTCCTGCAGCAGCCCCGAGAAGAACCCGCGTCGCTGGACGGGAACCTTCTCCATGGCGAGCGCGGCGCCCAGCCCCCACTCGCCGCCCATGCCGATGCCGTAAAACAGGCGCAGGATGACCAGCACGGTGAAGTTCGGAGCGAACGCGCACAGGAAGCCCACCACGGAATAAAACATGACGTCGACCATCAGCGGCAGCCGCCTGCCGACGCGGTCGGCCCACAGCCCGAAGAGCAGCGCGCCGACGGGCCGCATGATCAGAGTGGCCGTGGTGACGAACGCGACCTCGGCCTTGCTGTGGTGGAACGTCTTGGCGATGTCGGCGTAGACGAGCACCACGATGAAGTAGTCGAAGGCGTCCATCGTCCAGCCCAGTAGCGCCGCGATGAAGGAGTTCCGCTGATCGGCGGTCAACTTCTGTCGGGGACTGTGTGTGGTCACGTCAGCATCGTGCAGTACGCGGGCCGATAGCGCGACCTGTTCCACCGTGGGGACTCCGGGAGTAAGTTGCGGATACATGCGGATCATCGACGCCGACGGGCATGTGGCCGAGAATTCCTCGCTGGCAATCGAAGCGATCAAACGATGGCCGCAGCATGTCAAGCTCAGCACGGACGGGCGCCCGGGGCTGACGCTGGAAGGCCGCAATTACCCGGAGGACACGGGCCCGGGTGCGGGTTGCCCACCCGAGCACGGGATCAGCAAGGCTCCCGACATCAATTGCCGCTCACCCGAGGGCGTGCTGGGCGATGCGGACCTCGATCACATCGACACGATGGTGCTGTATCCGAGTATGGGACTGTGCGCGCCGAGTCTCGAGGATCCCGAATTCGCCGCCGGATTCTCCCGCCTGTACAACGAGTGGATCGCGGACTACTGCGCCTCATCGGGTGGGCGGCTGCGCGGCGTCGCGGTGACACCTATCGAACACGGCCGGGTGGCCATCGACGTCATGACCGAGGCCAAAGAGCTTGGGCTGATTGCGACTTTGGTGCCGCCGGCGCTCAAGAGCCGCAACCTCGACCATCCCGACCTCGACCCGTTCTACGCCGCCGCCGTCGAACTCGGCATGCCGCTGGGCGTGCACGGCGCCCCGGGCATCCATCTGCCCAAGATAGGCGTGGACCGCTTCACGAACTACATCCAGGTGCACTGCATCAGCTTTCCGTTCGACCAGATGACGGCCATGACCGCGATGGTGTCCGGCGGCGTCTTCGAGCGCCACCCGGAGTTGCGGGTCGCCTTCCTGGAGGCGGGCGCGGGCTGGGTGCCCTTCTTCATGGATCGGCTGCACGAGCATTATGAAAAGCGCGGCGATTGGGTCCAAGGCGGCTGGCGTCGCGATCCGCATGACTATCTGGCCGCGGGCAACATCTGGGTGACGTGCGAGCCGGAGGAACCGATCCTGCCCGGCGTGATCGACGTGCTGGGCGACGATTTCATCATGTTCGCCAGTGACTATCCGCACTGGGACGGTGAGTGGCCGGAGAGCACGAAGCACCTGCGGACCCGCCCGGATATCAGCGAAGAGGCCCGCGAAAAGATCGGCGGGCTCAACGCGCAGCGCTTCTACAACTTGAATTGAGCGGACGCGCATCCTCGTGGCAGTCGGCCGGATAGCCTGAGCAGAAAGCCGGGATTTCTTGGAAGGCAACGATCTCAGATGACTGACAAATGGTTCTCCGATAGCAGCGCGCCGGGACAGTTGACCCTCACGGATCTCTGCGACCAGATCGAGCAGAAAATGCACCTCAACGCGGACAACCAGAAAGCCCCGCAGGAGTTCCCCGATTGGCAGTCGTGTGTGGCGGATCGGGACGCCAGCATTTACAAGTTGAGCGCGGCCGTTGTGAACCTGTGCCAGATGGTGAAGCACCTGGCGGCGCAGCGCGGCGACGCTTAGCGAGGAATATCAGCGGTCAACTCAACAGGCCGCCCTTCGCGCACGCCTGGTGAGAGGATCGTGAGCATGGGCCCTTTCCTGCTTCGCGCCGCACTGACCGGTTTCGCGCTATGGCTGGTCACGAAATTCGTCCATGGGATCACGTTCGTGGGTGGCGACACGAAGCTGGAGCGGGTCGGCATCATCTTCGTCGTCGCCGTGATCTTCGGTCTGGTCAACGCGTTCATCAAGCCGATAGTTCAGATCTTGTCGATCCCGCTGTACATCCTGACGCTCGGCCTGTTCCATGTCGTCGTCAATGCGCTGATGCTGTGGCTCACCGCGCGGATCACCGAGCACACCACGCATTGGGGGCTGCAGATCGATCACTTTTGGTGGACCGCGATCTGGGCCGCGATCGTGCTGTCGATCGTTAGTTGGTTGCTGTCCTTGGTGATTCGGCGCACCGGCGCCGGACGCTAGCCATCGTTTGCCAGGCTCAACACGTCGCGTGCACAGCCCCAGGACAAGGTGACGCCGTTGCCGCCGTGCCCGTAGTTGTGGATGCACCGGGCCCGCCCGAGCGGCTCGGCTTGCAGCCGCACCGACGGACGGTCGGGACGCAGCCCGGCGATCACCTCGATCACCTCCGCGTCGTTGAGCCGTGGCTCGACGCGGCGGCAGCGCCGCAGGATGCGTTCGGTCACGTCGGGATCCGCCGCGGTGTCCCAGCGGTCGGGGATGCTGATGCCGCCGCAGACCACCCGCTGCGGGTGGGGGAAGTAGCAGGTCCATTCCGGACCCTCGTTGATTTGCACAAACGGTTGCCGCAGACCGGGATTGGTGAGCACCACGTGCTGGCCGAACAACGGCCGCACCGTGTCGTCACCGGTCAGCGAGCCCGCGGCCAGGCCCGCGCAGTTGACGACGATCGCGGCCGCGTCGGCGGCCTCCGCCAGGGATTGCACGGCATGCTCCTCGATTTCGCAACCGGCCGACGTCAGCCGCCGGGTCAGGTAGTCGAGATAGTGCGGCATGTCGATCACCGGTACGGTCGCGCGAAATCCGGCGCCGAAGCCCTCGGGGACGTCGGCCGGATCGGCCGGGCGCAGGTCGGGGATCAGCGCCGCCGCCGACGACGACATCGCCTGGCTCGCGCTCAGCTCACCAGCGGCCAGCGCGGGAGCCAGCTGAACCCCGGAATCGGAATTCTGGGCAAGATCGGTGAATACCCGCAGCGAGTGCTCGACCCAGCCCAGCGTCTCGGGCGCGCGCTCGGCGGGCCGTGGGGGAAGCCAGATCGCGCCGGCCACCGCCGACGTCGTCTGCTTCAGCGTCGCGGCCGCCCATACCCGGACCGACCAGCCCGCCTCGGCCAGACAGATGGCCGACGTCAATCCGCTGACGCCCGCACCGACGACGACAATCTGCTGCGAATGTGCCACGGCGCCACGGTAGCGAAAACAGGCCTGTCGCGGTTGGCGCCGGGGTCCGCGCCGAGCGCTCTTCGAGGCGGGTCAGGAATGCGCGGACTGCGGGGCCGCGGAGGTCGCCGGCGCGGCCGGTGAGGCGGCCGGCGCCTGCGGGGCGGGTGAAGCGGCCGGCGCCTGCGGAGCGGGTGAAGCTGCCGGCGCCTGCGGAGCCGGCGAGGCCGGCCGTGCCTGCTGTTGACCGCCCAGCAGGCTGTTGAGGATGCCGAGCGTGCCCTGCACACCCGCGGGCGGCGCGGTGGAGGGCGGAACGGCGTCCGGTGTCAGCTGCCAGGGCTGGCAGCCCGAAGTCTTGAACGCCTTATCGCCCGGATCGATCTGCACCACCTGGGGCTTCTTCGACATGGCGTTGTCGATGAGGGCGCCGTCCGGGTTGCCGGTCCGCTTCCAGTAGCAGGTGCCGTTGTCGACGGGGCCCCCCGAGCTGTAGATGCCCGGCACGATGTCAGTTCCCACCGCGTAGATGCCGTCCTTGTCGATGGACGTCTTCGGCCCGGCTGGTGCGGGCGAGGCCCCCGGCGCCGGTGACGCGGCCGGTGCAGGTGATGCCGCTGCCCCGGGTGCCGGGCCGGGCGCCGGTTCGTGTGTATCGTCCGGATCGGCGCTGGCGACCACGGTGGACGCGGCCCAGCCCGCTACCATCAGGCTCGCAGCAACCACCCTTGCCGCAGTAGGTACTCCACCCATAGAGATCGAGGGTACCGGGGTCGAGAACCTAATTCATATCGTTGTGAAATCGGCCCAGCGGCAAAGACCGCCTAGGCGAGCCGCCGCACACGGCCCGCGTAACCGAGCGCGTGCTCGTAGGTCTCGAGGTTGTCGCGGGAAATCTTCGCGTGCACCGGGCGTTCGAGAAAGAAGCGCAGCACCGGGTTGTAGGCGTGATAGGTCTCGTGGAACGTCAGCACGGTGCTGCCGTCGGGCTGCTCTTCGAGCCGGTGATAGCCCTCGGCGCGCGACCACAGCGGGGCGCCGACGGCCACGTAGCGTGACAGCTTGTTGAGTTCTGCCTCGGTCACCGTTTCCCACGATCGCGCCCTGCCGCCGGTCAGCAAGTACTTGGGCACTTCAAAGATGCAGGTGCGGACCAGGCCCTCACCGGCTTCGTTGCCCTCGTTGAGGATTTCCATGCTGCCGGTGGGCCAGGTGAGCACCCGCGGGCGCGGGGCGTTCGGTGGCGCCGGCGGATGCAGCACCCGCCAGACTTTCCGCGGCGGAGCGTCGATGTGGAAGCGCACGGTGTAGGACTGCATCAGCCTTCTCCATCAGCCGGTATCCAACTGTTCCAGAACGTGATGGACTCCGCGGGGGGCCGCTTGGCCGGCCGGAAGTCGGTGCCGATCGTGTAGGCGACGGGGAACAGCGCGGCCTGCGTGACGGTGGGCGGAATGCCGAGCAGCTCGGCGACCTCCCGCTCCTTGAACAGATGCATCGTCGTCCACACCGATCCCAGCCCACGCGAGCGCAGCGCCAGCAGAAAGCTCCAGCCGGCCGGGATGATCGATGCCCAGGCCGCCGCGGCGATGCCCAGTTCGGCGCCGTCGATGCGCTGTTCGATACACGGAATGACGTGCACCGGCACGTCGGCCAGCGTCTCGGTCAGGCTCATCGCGCTCTGGTACACCCGCTGCGTCTGAGGATCCGTCGCGTTGTCGGCGGCGTACGCCAGGTACTGCGCGCCGATGCTGCGGTAGATCTCGGCGATCGCGGCTCGCTTGTCCGCATCGGTGATCACCAGCCAGCGCCAGTCCTGCGTGTTGCTCGCCGTCGGCGCCTGCATCGCCAGCTGGATGCACTCCAGGATCACCTCGCGACTTACCGGCCGGGTCAGGTCGAGGCGTTTGCGAACCGACCTCGTGGTGCTCAGCAGTTCGTCGACGGTGGCGGTGTCCATTGGTTCCTTCGGAGTGGTCAGAGGTCGATGGCACAGGACTGGTCGACGCCCAGCACGCTCAGCGAGCGCCCCAGGCCGAGGAATACCGCGACGCACAGCGTGAGATCCAGGATCTCCTCGTCGGAGAACGACTCCCGAAGTCGTTGAAAGAAGGCGTCATCCAGAGACGCGTGGTCGGTGGCGAAGCGCTCGGCGTACTCGATGCAAAGACGTTGGCGCGGCGTGTATCCCGGGTAGGCGGCGTACGCGGCGACATTGTCGTACAGCTCGGGCGCCACCCCGGCGGCCTGCACCGACTGGGCGCGAAAATCCGAGCAGGCCACGCAGTCGTTGATCTGCGCGATGCGCATCCTGGCGAGTTCCCGCTCGTCGGCCGGAAGGATGCTCTGCTGATAGGCGCCGCGGATCATGTGTTCGACCATGCCGCCGAGTTGCGGCCGCAGCGTCCAGATCATGGCGGCTTCGCCGCCGGGGCCATCCGGCACGTTGAGACGGGCCATCAGCGAACTCCTGCCCGCGAAAGTGAACTACCGAGCTGAGCAAACCAGACTCCTCGCTCGGCTGTCTAGGGCGCGCCGTCCCGGTTGAGGATGCGCTTGGCTTCGCCGACCATGTCGGCGACGATTTCGACGGCGGGACGAACCTCCCGGATGCGCCCCACCGCTTCGCCGGTGAGTATGGCGGCGGTGTCGAAATCCTCTGCCGCGACGGCCTTTTCGTAGGCGCTGATCGCTTCGGGCAGCTGCGCCGCCAGCCCCGCCTCGTTGCCGTGCCAGGTGTCGAGGAAGGGGTTGCTCAGGGCCCGCGCGTTGTATCCGGCGGGCCAATCGAGGCGGCGCACAACGTCATAGACGCGGGTGCGCACGGTGTCGTCCCCGCCTGCCGCCACGGCGCGCTGCTGGGCCCGCGGTGAGACCAGCGCTTCGGGCGTCGCCCAGAACCGGGTTCCCACCACCGCGCCATCGGCACCGAGCGCCAGCGCGGCCGCCAGACCGCGGCCATCGCTCACGCCGCCCGCGGCCACCACCAATGTGTCGGGCGAGCGATCCGCCACGAAGTCGACGACCTCGGGTACCAGGGTGAAGGTGGACCGAACGCTCATGCCGTGGCCGCCGGCCTCGCCGCCCTGAGCCACGACGACTTCCGCCCCGGCGTCCAAGGCCTGGCGTGCCTGATCGAGGTTCTGCACCTGCGCGAGCAGCGGAACGCCGGCAGCGTGAATGCGGTCGGCGAAAGGCTGCAGCTCGCCGAACGACAGCATCACGGCCGCCGGCCGCTGCTCCAGCGCTATGTCGAGCACCCCCGGGTTTCGGGCCAGGCTCCAGCTAATGAATCCGTATCCGACCCGGGCGCCTTCGGCACGGTCCATCTGCGAACGCAGCCATTCGGCGTCGGGATAGCCCCCACCGACGAGGCCCAGGCCGCCCGCCCGCGTCACCGCCGCCGCGAGCCGGCCCCCGGAAGCCAGCGCCATCGGCGCGAGCACGATCGGCCGCTCGATTCCGAACAACTCGGTGAGCCGCGTGGTCAAACCCGTGCCGGCGCTCACTTGAGCTCACCGGTGAGGAACTGCGCCCTGCCGTGGCCGAAAGACCAGTCCTCGTCGCCGTTTTCGGTGACCGACACGATCAGGTCGGCGGGGTCGAGACCGCAGCGGTCGGCGAGACGGGACGCCAGCAGCTCATAGAACTTCTGCTTGAGCTCGCGGGGACGCCGCCGGCTCACCACGTGGAGGACCACCTGGCGAGACGAACGGTCGATGCCCAGACCGGTATCCAGCGTGACGATCTCGAGGGCCGGATGGGTGCGCACCACCTGGTAGCGGTCCCGCTCCGGAACGCCGAACGCTTCGACCACGGTGTCGTGGATCGCGTCCAGCAGCGCGCGAACCTCCGACGACGAACGGCCCTCGATGAGGTCGAGATACAACAGCGGCATTTTTTCCTCCTGCGACAATGCGCGGATCGCGCAGCCATTGCAACCGACGGTAGGTCCGCGAGAATCCCGCGTGAAATGCCTTCTGTAGGGCATCTATGCTCATCAGGCATGGACGTGGTGCGGGCCGGTCGAGTCGAGTTGCGCCACCTCAGGGCATTCGAAGCGGTGGCACGTCTGGCGTCGTTCACCCAGGCCGCGCAGGAACTCAGCATCACCCAGCCCGCGCTGAGCAGAACCATCCAGCAGCTCGAGGACGCGCTCGAAGCGACGCTGTTGGACCGGAGTTCGCGACACGTGGCGACCACCCAGTCCGGGCGGGTCTTCCTCGATCACGTCGAACGGGTCCTCGCCGAGTTGGGGCGCGGCGTGGACGCCGTCCGGCAACAGGCGGGCATCCGCCTCGGGTTCAGCTGGCTGCTGCCCGACCCGTGGGCACAGGACACCGTCGCGCGATTCGAGCGGGCCACTCGGGCCACGGTCCACCTGATCCGCACCGACGACGCGCTCGGCGCGGTCCAGCAGGGGAGGGTCGACGCCGCCGTGGTGCGCGGGCATGTCACGTCGACCGCCGTTCGGATCGTGCACCTGTTCGACGAGCCACGCGTGGCGGTGTGTTCGGTTCATTCGCCCCTCGCGGAGCGGGCGCAGTTGGACTGGGCCGAGGTGCCGCGGTGGCCACTGGTGGTGAACACCGCCAGCGGCACCACCGGACCCTGGTCGTGGCCCGCCGGGGCGGGACCCGAAACCGTGGTCGAGACAACGAATTTCGACGAGTGGATCGAATCCGTCGCCGCCGATCGGGGCATCGGGGTGATTCCCGACGTCGCAGTCAGACGCAACATCCACCCGGGCGTGCGGTTCGTCGCGCTGCGGGGCGCCCCCGACATTCCCGTCGCGGTCGCGTTTTTGAAGCGGGCCAACGGCCCCGTACTGCGCCGCTTCATCGAGGCGGCCGTGAACGCCGCGACCGACCCGTGACGGATCAGCCCCGAGGGCACGTCAGGCGAGCGGCGCCAGGCCGCAACGCACCAGATCCAGGCTCGCGGTCACGTCTGCGCCGAGGTCGCCGGAGCAACCTCTGCGGCCCCAATCCTCCACTGCCGCAACGAGAGCCGCGGCGATCACGGAACCCGCGACCTCGGCGGCCAGGTCGATGTTCGGCAGATCCGGATTCCGCCTCCTGACGAAGTCGGTGAGCACCCGGGCAAACGAGGACTGCACGACCCGCAGGTGACCGGCGATCCGCTCCGCGCTGATCAGCTCGGCACGGGCGGTCGCGGCCTGGCGCACCACTTCGAGGTCGTGCGGGAAGGCGGCGACGCTGGCCAGCACCGCGTCGAACAGTGATTCAGAGGCCGGGCGCTGGGCAAGCGCTTCGGCCAGCCACTCCAACTGGGTCTCGTAGTCCTGGAAGAGCACGGCTTCCTTGGTCGGGAAGTGCCGGAAGAAGGTGCGCTCGGTGACACCGGCCTCGCTGGCCAGCTCGGTGACGGTGACGTTCGCAAACCCCTTGTGGGCGAAGCTCTTCAACGCCGCTCGGCGAAGCGCCTCATGCGTCGATCGTCGTCGTTGTTCATGACGGTTGCCCGGGGAGGTCATCTCAGCGCCGATCGTATCCCAGGCGAGCGGGCCACGACTGACATCTTCCAATTATGTCAGTACTGACATATTCTGGCACGCAATCACCCGACGGAGGCGGAGGGCCACACCATGACCAACACCGAGTACGACGCAATCGTGGTGGGCGCCGGGCACAACGGGCTGACCACCGCCGCGATCCTGCAACGCGAGGGCCTGCGCACCCTGTGCCTGGAGGCCAACACCTACGCGGGCGGCATGGCCGCGACCGTCGAATTGATCGACGGTTTCCGGTACGAGATCGCCGGTTCGGTGCAGTTCCCCATGGCCAGCCAGCTCACAAAAGACCTCGGGCTGGACACGCTGCCGGCGGTAGAGCCCGACGTGATGTCGATCAACATCGGCGACCACGGCGAAGAGCCGATGATCTTCTACCGCGACCCGATGCGGCTGATGACGCATCTGAGCGAGAAGCACGGGCTCGAGGCGGTTACCGGCATGGCCGAATTGATCGGCTGGAGCCGGGGGCCGGCGAAGGCGCTGGGCCGTTTCGACGTCCGCCGGCCGCCCAAGACCCTGGACGAGATGTATGCCTGCACGGCCGACGACGCCGAACGCCGGGCGATTCACGAGATGCTGTTCGGCTCGGCCATGGACGTGATCGACCGCTACCTGCCCGACAAAGACAAGCACGCGGTCATGCGCGGGATGCTGGCGTTCCTGGCCGTCAACTCGACCTACCGCGGCCCGTACACTCCGGGCAGCGCAACCTGTTTGGCCTTTGCCCTGGCGGTGCCCGACAACAGCACCGCGATGATGACCAAGCTGAAGGGCGGCATCGGCGCACTCACCGAACACCTGCGCGAGCTCTTCATCGCCCACGGCGGGGAGATCCGGTTCCGCGCCAAGGCCGAGGAGATCCTCGTCGACCACGGCAACGTGACCGGTGTGCGACTGCGCGACGGATCGACGATATCGGCGCCGATCGTGGTGTCCAACCTGTCGCCGGATATCACCCTCACCGAATTAATTGCGCCCGAACATGTTCCGGAGCAGCTGGTCTCACGAGTCTCCGGCCGCGACCACCGGGCCTCGTTTGTGCAGATCCACTTCGCTCTGGACGGCCTGCCCGAATTCGCCCCGCCATATGAGTTTCTCAACGCCGATGGCATGCAACAGTCGGTCGGAATCTTCGGGTCACCGGAATCCCAGCAGCTGCACTGGGAAAACTGCCGGCGAGGGGTCGTTCCGGACAACCCGTCGATGGGAATGCAGATCCCATCGGTGCATGACCCCGGCATGGCGCCGCCCGGCAAGCACGCGGCGAGCGCGTTCGCCTACGCGTTCCCGGTCGAGGCCAGCCGCGACCAGCACGGACATCTCAAAAATGAGATGGCGCAACGGGTTATCGACAAGATCACCCGCCTGGCACCGAACTTCAAGGACATCGTGATACGCCACATCACGTTCGCGCCCTACCACATGAGCACCATGTTCGGTGCTCCCTCGGGCGACTTCTGCCACGGGCTGCTACACCCGGATCTGATGGGTCCCAACCGGCCCGGCCCGAAGGGCTTCCTCGACATGCCCATCGGAATCGACGGCCTGTATCTCGCCGGCGCCGGATGCCATGGCGGACCGGGCATCACCTTCACCCCCGGTTACAACGCCGCCTATCAGGTGCTCGACGACATCGCCTGACTTTCACGGTTTGCAGGCGGATTCCAGCGCAAGGACTGGGCCACCGGATTGCAGCGACAGCAGATACAGGTAGGTTGCGAGCGAATGTTCGCATGACACCGTGTATTTGACCAGGACCTCGGGTGGAAGCGGCACCCACCGGACCGGGATGAGTTCGACCGGATTGAGCACATGCTCGTAGTCAAGGGGCGGGGGCAATGCGGGAACGATGTCCACCCGGTTCGCGACTCGCCAGGAGTTCTTGACGACCTGGTCGAAGGTGCGCGCAAACAGCGAATCGCCGGTGCGTGGACTGCCGTAGGTGTAAACGGCGGGGTTGGTGAACGCCGTGTTCGCCGCCACGTCCAGGGCGAGCAGTGTCGCCAGTGCGCCTCCCAGGCTGTACCCGCAGATCGTCACGGAGCCGACGGCTTGCGGAAACGCAAGTGTTGCCAGCGCGTCCACCACCGTCGGCGAACCGAGCGTGGCGCCCGTCCGCAGGGACTCGTACATGGCGGTGAAGCCGTCTTCCGTGTGGCCGGCACCGGCCAGAAACGGACACGGCACCTGGAGAAAGTCGACGTCGTGAATCCATTCCAGCCATCCTTCGGTGCCGCGGATCGCGATCGCGACGTCGCCCGTCTTGTCTTCCTGGCAGATCAGCCCGATGGACACTTCGTCGTCGGCCCGGCTCGGCTCCATGCTGGTCGCCAGATCGTTGGCGTAGATCGTGGTGATGACGGTGTAGCTGAAGCCGCCGGCGCTCAACGCCTGACCCGCCTTATTCGTCAAATCGCCGGGTGGCGTCTCATACGTCGCGTCGACGAGCTGGGCGAATTGTATTGCCTGCGCGACGTTTAACGTCGGTTGTGTTGGCATGGCGGGCCCGCTCGGGTTCAGCCGCCGAATATTCCGGTGAGCTGCGCCTGCGCGGTCGCGGCGCCGGCAATCGTCTGCGCCGCCTGAACGCCTGCCAGGCCGCCAGGCAGTTGATAGTCATTGGGCAGCTGATACAGGGTGAACCGGTAATGATGCATGCCGGTTCCGGCCGGGGGACAGGGACCCTTGTACGCGGGTTGGCCCGCCGTGTTCGGCAGGGCGGTCGCTCCGGCCGGGGTCTGACCGTCGGCGGTGCTGCCCGAGCCGGGGGCAATCCCGACGACTACCCAGTGGATGTACAGGCCGTTGATGGCGTCGGGGTCGTCGACCACCAGGGCCGCCCCCAGCGGGGCCGACCAGGCCAGCGGCGGCGCGATGTTGGCGCCTTTGCAGGTGTACTGCACCGGAATGGGCGCGCCGTCGGTGAAAGCCGGGCTGCTGATGGTCAACGGCCCGTCCGCGGGCGCGTTCGGCGCCGTGCGGCCGAGGGTGGTGATCTTCGGCGTCGACGGTGTGGTCTGGTGGCTATTACCTTGGCCGCCGCAGCCGGCCAACCCGGGCGCGATCGCCAGCGCACCGATGATCGCCGCGATTCGGTTCAGCGTGCCTGCCGACGTCGATTCCATGAATAACAGTCTGACTCGCGCGCCCGCGGTGGGGAAGGACCCGATTTTCCCGGGCGCGGCGACGTTACTTGCCGCGCTTCTCCACTTCGAGCACCCGCTTGCGCAGTCCCTCGGTGGCCGTGTCCATCAGGCTCTTGGCCCCCTTCTTGACCAGGAACCCGGGCACCGGCGCAACCAGGTCCACCGTCAGCTCAAAGTGCACCCGGGTGGAGTCGCCCTCCGGGGTGAGCGTGTACCGACCCTCCTGAGCGCGTTGCTGTTTGGCGCTGATCAGGGTCCAGCCCACGCCGTCGTCGTGAACGGTGTACGCCAGCTCCTGTTCGTCGCTGACGCCGACGAGTTTGACGACCTGCCGGGATCTGGTCGGATGGTTCTGGTCGTCGCGCGCGAGCACTTCGACCTTCTTGTGTGCCGACGACCACTCGGTCAACGACTCGATGTCGAACAGCACATCCATGATCTCGTCGGGTGTCGCCTCGATGACGACTTCGCGGGAATCGGTGATAGCCATCTCGGGGAAATAGCCAGCGCGGTGCGGCTCGAAACCACCCGAGCCTCGCATCAGGGACGTGGTTGGGCACCAATGCGAGCGAGCCGGGGGAGGATGACGTCGCGCCAGCCCGGCCCCATCCGCTCGAACGCCTGCGCCATGCGGCTGTCGTCGAGGTCAAAGCCGCTGTGTTCCAAAAACACTCGCGTACCGTCCCCCTCGGCTTCCAGTCGCCAGGTCAGTGTCCAGGCGGCGGTGAACGTGTAGACGAACCGGCGCGGCGGGTCGGCCTCGAGCACCGTGCACGGCTGCTTGCCATAGCCCGGCATGTCGAGAGTGAACTGGTGTCCCACCACCGCCGCCACCGGTCCCTCGGCCCACCACCGCTTCAGCAGCGCGGGTTCGGTCAGCAATCGCCACACGGTGGCCGGTGGTGCTGCCACGAATTGATCCACCCGGATCGTCGCGAACCGTGACGTTTCGGTCATTTGAGCTCCTCTGCTACCTCGGCGAGCTTGGCCAGGCGGGCACGCCAGACCTTCTCGAAGGGATGCAGCCATTCGCCGAGCTCCGCCAACGGCTCCGCGGTCAGGCGGTAGATGCGATGACGCCCGTGCGCCTGGTCGGCCACCAGCCCCGCGTCGCGCAGCACCTTGAGGTGCTCGGCAACCGCGGGCCGGCTGAGCTCGAACCGCTCACTGAGTTCCCCCGCCGACAGCGGTTGGTCGAAGAGGATCTCCAGCAGTTCGCGCCGCACCGGGTTGGCCAAGGCAACGAAGACGCGATCGACACTGGCCATAGTGAGCAACATATGTCGGACATTCCCGACATGTCAACTATTTCCGACATAACGGAGCGAGGGAAACCGCGAGAAGGGGGCAGCGGGCGGAAGCCGGCGCGGCTACCTTCGGAGGCTGTGCATCTCGCCTGGGAACGACTGAGCGCCGGTGCGCATCGCTGCCGGCTCCCGTTCTGCGACGTGACCATCGGGCTGGTGTGGGGCAGTGCCGGGGCGTTGCTCGTCGACACCGGAACCACGCTCACCGAGGCCGCCGCGATCGACGCCGACGTCCGGCTGCTCGCCGGGAGCCCGGTGAACCATATTGTCTTGACGCACAAGCACTTCGACCATGTACTGGGTTCATCGTTGTTCACCGGGGCGCGAGTGCACTGCGCGCCGGAGGTGGCCGAACACCTTTCCTCGGCTACCCACCGGCTCCGCGAGGACGCCCTTCGGCATGGCGCCGACCCCGCCGAGGTGGACGCGGCGATCGCCGCGTTGCGGCCCACGCCTGCCGGCGGTTACGACGCCGTCGTCGACCTGGGGGACCGGACGGTGGCGATCGCCCACCTCGGCCGCGGCCATACCGCGTCGGACTTGGTGGTTGTCGCGCCAGGCACGCACCGGGGTGAGCGGGTTGTGGTGTTCACCGGTGACTTGGTGGAGGAGTCCGCCGACCCCGCGATCGACGCCGACTCCGATGTCGCGGCCTGGCCCGCGACCCTGGACCGGCTGCTGGCGGTCGGCGGGCCCGACGCGATCTACGTCCCCGGCCACGGCGACGTCGTCGACGCGGGGTTCGTCCGGCGCCAGCGCGACTGGCTGGCCCGTCGTGCGGCCGCGCTGTGATCGCTACCATGCCGAAAAGTATTGTCCCCCAAGGGGTTGACGCCGCACGCGAGCACGCCACCCCAGTCAGCGAGCGTTCCGGGTGGCGAACGGCCGGCGCCGATCACCGGCCCGCCGCCGAAAAGCTCTCGCAAGTACAGGGCGCGGCAACAGTTTTGGCTCGAGTCGTTGACCCCTGATTGAACTGCCGTTCCCGGGGATAGACTCACGTTCAGTGGAATCGTGTGCGAAGAGGAGCGTAGACATGGCGATCATTGATAGGGACACGCAAGTCCGGCCATCGTTTGACGACGAGGTCGCTGCTACGCAGCAATACTTCGACGACCCGCGCTTTTCTCGCATCACGCGACTCTTCACGGCCCGCCAAGTAGCGGAGCAGCGCGGCACCATCCCCACCGACTACACCGTCGCCCGCAACGCGGCGGCCGCCTTCTACGAGCGGCTGCGCGAGCTGTTCGCCGATAAGAAGAGCATCACCACGTTCGGCCCGTACTCGCCGGGCCAAGCCGTCGCGATGAAACGCATGGGCATCGAGGGGATCTATCTGGGTGGCTGGGCGACGTCCGCCAAGGGCTCCACCACCGAGGATCCGGGACCCGACCTCGCCAGCTACCCGCTGAGTCAGGTGCCAGACGATGCCGCGGTGCTGGTGCGCGCGCTGCTGACCGCCGACCGCAACCAGCAGTACCAGCGCCTGAACATGAGCGAGCAGCAGCGAGCCACCGCCACAGAATACGATTACCGGCCGTTCATCATCGCCGACGCGGACACCGGCCACGGTGGTGACCCGCACGTGCGCAACCTGATCCGCCGGTTCGTCGAGGTCGGCGTGCCCGGGTACCACATCGAGGATCAGCGCCCCGGCACCAAGAAGTGCGGCCACCAGGGCGGCAAGGTGCTGGTCCCGTCGGACGAGCAGATCAAACGACTCAACGCCGCGCGCTTCCAGCTCGACATCATGAAGGTGCCGGGCATCATCGTCGCGCGCACCGATGCCGAGGCGGCCAACCTGCTCGACAGCCGGGCCGACGAGCGCGACCAGCCGTTCCTGCTCGGCGCCACCAATCTCAACATCCCGTCGTACAAGTCGTGCTTCCTGGCGATGGTGCGCCGCTTCTACGAGCTGGGTGTCAAAGACCTCAACGGTCACCTTCTCTACGCGCTGCCCGAGGGGGAGTACGCCGAGGCGGGCGCCTGGCTGGAGCGGCAGGGCATCCAGGGCGTGATCTCCGATGCCGTGAACGCCTGGCGCGAGAACGGTAAGAAGTCGATCGACGACCTGTTCGACCAGGTCGAGTCGCGGTTCGTGGCGGCCTGGGAGGACGACGCCGGGCTGATGACCTACGGCGAGGCCGTAGCCGAGGTGCTCGAATTCGATGCCAGCGAGGGCGAGCCGGCCGACATGAGCGTCGACGAGTGGCGCGCGTTCGCAGCGCGTGCGTCCCTGTACTCCGCCAAGACCAAGGCGAAGGAGTTGGGCGTCGACCCGGGTTGGGACTGCGAGCTGTCCAAGACCCCCGAGGGCTACTACCAGATCCGGGGCGGCATCCCGTACGCGATCGCCAAGTCGCTGGCGGCCGCGCCGTTCGCCGACATCCTCTGGATGGAGACCAAGACCGCCGACCTGGCCGACGCGAAGCAGTTCGCCGACGCCATCCACGCCGAGTTCCCCGACCAGATGCTGGCCTACAACCTGTCGCCGTCGTTCAACTGGGACACCACCGGCATGACCGACGAGCAGATGAAACAGTTCCCCGAGGAACTGGGCAAGATGGGCTTCGTCTTCAACTTCATCACCTACGGCGGGCACCAGATCGACGGCGTCGCGGCCGAGGAGTTCGCCACCTCGCTGCAACAGGACGGCATGCTGGCGCTGGCCCGGTTGCAGCGCAAGATGCGCCTGGTCGAATCGCCTTACCGCACACCGCAAACCCTGGTCGGCGGGCCGCGCAGCGACGCGGCGTTGACCGCCTCCTCGGGTCGCACCGCGACCACCAAGGCGATGGGTGAGGGCTCGACCCAGCACCAGCACCTGGTGCAGACCGAGGTGCCGAAGAAGCTGCTCGAGGAGTGGCTGGCGATGTGGAGCGAGAACTACAACCTCGGCGAAAAACTCCGTGTGCAATTACGGCCCCGGCGGGCCGGCTCGGACGTGCTCGAGCTGGGCATCTACGGCAACGACGACGAGCAACTGGCCAACGTCGTGGTCGACCCGATCAAGGACCGGCACGGCCGCAGCATCCTTCAGGTGCGCGACCAGAACACCTTCGCCGAGAAGCTCAGACAGAAGCGGCTGATGACGCTGATCCACCTCTGGCTGGTGCACCGCTTCAAGGCCGACGCGGTGATCTACGTGACGCCGACCGAGGACAACCAGTATCAGACCGAGAAGATGAAGTCGCACGGCATCTTCAGCGAGGTCTACCAGGAGGTCGGCGAGATCATCGTCGCCGAGGTGAACCGGCCCCGCATCACCGAGCTGCTGCAGCCCGACCGGGTCGCGCTGCGCAAGCTGATCACCAAAGAAAATTAGCGAGCGGGTCGACGGCGGCCGCCCGATCGCGGGGTGCGGCCGCCGTCGACCGCTGCTATCCATCCAGGCCGGCATGCGTCCGCGCCGATCACCGTTCGCGATGGCCCATCACACCGGCGTGATGGGCCATCTTCGCCTGGCGCAATCTCGGCGCTGAAATCTGTTTGCGCGGCCACGCCCGGGGGTAAGAAAAAATGGGCGGGGCGACGTGACGCAAGTGGAGATTGGGGGATCTGATGAGATCTGGACCGAGGACGACGATCGCACTGTTCGGCGGTGCGGCGATGCTCGTGCTATCGGTCGCCTGCGGCGGCGGTCATAAAGGCGGCCCGAGCAGCACCACCACCCCGACGACCACCCCGTCGTCCAGCGTCGCGCCCACTACTGCACCCGGCGGCGAGCCCGGCGGCCCGACCGGTGGCGGCGGACCCGGCGGTGGCGGTGGGGGTGTACCCGGCGGCCCGACCGGTGGCGGCGGACCCGGCGGTGGTGGCGGCGGTGTACCCGGCGGACCGACCGGTGGCGGCGGACCCGGCGGGGGCGGCGGCAGCATTCCCGGCGTCGGCGGTGGCGGCGGCGGACCGGGCGGCGGCGGCGGTTGCGTCGGCAACGTCTGCGGCGGCTACTGATCGCTGCGCCGAGCTGAGCCGGCGCTGAAACGCACCCCAAAAACTTGTTTCCCTAGCCGGTGGGGCCGGGATCACCTGGCCCCATCGGCTGAACCCTGCTCGCGGGCCTAGGGCAAGCCCGCGATCCGAGTTATGGTTCTGCCAACTCGGATGCAAGGGGACGTCAATGTCAAAGCTGCGGTTCGGATACTTCATCGCCCCGTTCCACCGCGCGGGCACCAACCCGACGCTGGCCTTGCAGCGGGATCTGGCGTTCGTCGAGCACCTCGACGCCCTCGGCTTCGACGAGGTGTGGTTGGGCGAACACCACTCGGCCGGCAGCGAAATCATCAGCTCCCCAGAGATTTTCATCGCGGCGGCCGCCGAACGGGCGAAGCGCATCCGATTCGGCACCGGAGTCATTTCGCTGTCGTATCACAACCCGCTCTGGGTCGCCGACCGGTTGATGCTGCTGGATCACCTGACGCACGGCCGCATCATCGGCGGCGTCGGGCCCGGCTCGCTGCCCAGCGACTCGTCCATGATCGGACTCACCCCCACCGACACCCGAGAGCTGCTCGAAACCAACCTCGACATCGTCGTGCGGTTGCTGGCGGGGGAGACGGTCAGCGCCAAAACGGCCACCCACCAGCTCTTCGATGCCAAGCTGCAGCTTGCCCCGTTCTCCGACGGCGGGATCCCGCTGTCGGTCGCCGCGGTCGCGTCACCGACGGGGGCCCGGCTGGTCGGCAAGCACGGCATCGGCCTGCTGTCCATCGGGGCGACCCTGACAGTCGAGGGTTTCAATGCGCTGTCCTACCACTGGGGCATCGTCGAGGAGCGCGCCGCGGCCTTCGGCACGCAGGTCGACCGCAAGAATTGGAGCCTGGTCGGTTTGTTCCACCTCGCCGAGACCGAGAAGCAGGCCCGCGAAGAGGTCAAGTTCGGCATCGAGCCGTGGTTCCGGTACTTCCAGAAGGTGGCCGCGTTCCCGCAGATGACGATGCCGGGCGAGCAGCTCGACGAAATGATCGACGTCATCAACGAGAACGGGGCGGGCGTCATCGGCACGCCCGAGCGGGCGCGCGAACAGGTGCAGCGGCTGTGGGATCAGTCCGGCGGTTTCGGCTGCATGCTGCAGATGGGCCACGAGTGGGCCAACCCGGCCGCCACCCGACGGTCCGCAGAATTGTTCGCCGCCGAGGTGATGCCGCACTTCCAGGGACAGGCGCAGCCGACGCTGGATGCCGCAGCGCGCGCCGGCCAGGCCCGGGAGAACCTCGCGCAGTCGCAGTTGGACGCCGTGGCGCACATGACCAAGAAGTATGAAAGCGAGAAACGACCTACTAAAGCCGATTGAGCTGGTCTTTTCTGAGATCCCCGCGAATATCCGTGCCCAGGCAACCGAGCGGACAGCGAAACCCCACCGAACGGCTGTGGCGAGGGTTTCGATCCATTCCTCCCGCTCGTCCCCGCGTGGTCGTCGCTTCATCAAGTCCGGCCCTGGCCGCGATTTGGCCGGGCCGGATCGTCGGCCTGCCGGTCTCGTCGTAAATCTGCACGATGGCCTCGAGGACGGGCAAGTCGCGATTGGTCCACGTGTCGGCGATCGGGTCGGGGTTTTGTGGGGTCATCCGCGACGGTAACGCTGGAGTGCCGGCTCATCGAGACAGCGCTGACGCGTTCGGGTGTGTTACAAGTCGACGATTCAGGGAAGCCCTAGTCGAAGATGGAGCCCACTCGGGGCGCCGCTACGACAGGAGTTGCAGCAATGATCGGGTCAATAATCCTCGCCATCGTTGTGGGTGCGCTCATCGGCTTGATTGCTCGTCTTCTCATGCCAGGCAAACAAGACATCGGCATGATTATGACCATTGCGCTCGGCGCCCTAGGTGGCTTGATCGGCTCATGGGTAGCCGGCAAGTTCGGATACCACAATGTCAATGGCGGATTCGCTTGGGTTCCATTCCTCATTGGAATCGGTGCCGCCATCGTCCTCATCGCGATTTGGGAAACCGTGCGGGGTCGCCGTGCTCGCCGTACCGGGTTGCTTCGCCGGTAACTGGCTGGTGGCCAACACAATCGGTGCTTAAGCATCGCTGGTGCAGCGATAGCCGGTGGCGGGCAAGCAGCGCAGGTTGCCCGCCGTGTAGCGAGCCGGATCGAAGGCCCTGCTGGACGCCCGACGCGATGCCTGCTGAGATGGTGGACGCGAAAAAGCAGGACGATCATCGCTCTGGAGGGGACCGGCCTCATGTTAAGACAACATGCGATGCGCGCCATCGACGACGATCTGCAAAGGGCTTGGGATCACAAGCCCCCGCGGGAGTTTCACGATTTCGGATGTGAGTAACGGTAGAAGCTTCGGACTGGCCGCCGACGGTGCCGTCGTGCGGCGGCGCCGGCTTCATATCCAGGCGACAGCGGGGTCCCAGGGGGCAGCTAAGGACGCGGCGCATACCTGGAGGATGACCACCAACACCCCTCGCCTCACGTTCGCCGGCGGACGCCGCCGGCGACTACTGCGCCTCACACTCGCGGGCGCCGCGACCCTGGCCGTCCTGGCTCTCTACGACGCGGCGCAGCCCCAGACCCCAACAACCACGCTGGGATCCGGATCGGTGCGCCTGACGGACCTGGCCTTTTCACCCCAGGCGCCGCCCGGCCTTACCGGCGGCGGCGTCGCGGCCGATGACGACGACGACCAGGCCCAGCTGCAACAACAGCTGAATCAGCAGCAGCTGCAACAGTCCATGCAGCAGGCCGAAGAGCAAAACGAGCAGGCCCAGCAGCAGTTCAACCAGGACATGCAGCAGCAACAGACCTACGAGAACCAGTTCAACAACCCGTAAATCGTGAATCAAAGCGTGGCGGCCGCGGTGCGCGGCCGTCATGCGCCATTCGGGAAAGCTAGCGACCGCCGGTGGATTCGCGCTCGGCCGCCTTCACCAGCCGGCCCGCGAAAAACCGGACCGCTCCGCCCATGGCGGCGCGCATCAGCGGGCCCGTCCCGCGAACGCCTTCGGTGAACGAGCCGGTCCAGCGGATGTCGGTGCCGCCCGCCGCATTCGGCGTGAGGACCACCTCGCCGGCGTAATCCTTGGCCGGGGTGGCCGGGCCCACCAGCTTGTAGGCGTGGCGACGGTCCGGCTCGTACTCGACCGTTTCCTCCTGCACGTACACCGGCCACATGCCCACCTTGCGGATGGCCCCGACGCCGCCTGGCGCGGGATCGCCCTGGCGAGCCCAACTCGAGTGCATGACAATCGGCTTGGCCCACTGCGACCAGTTGGCGCCGTCGGCTACCAACCGGAACACCGTCGCGGGGGGTGCGCTGCTGGTGCGGGTGATTTCGAAGGAAAAGTTCCGGCCCGGCATGACGACTCCTGGTGGTAGCAGACGGACGGCCCTGGACGCCGCTCGCCGGTAGGCTACCGCCCACGCCGGGCGTGAACCGGATCGGGTGGATCGCCGCTGTCAACCCGGTGATCGAACGTCTGCCGGAATCGACGAATGCGCCCGCCGCTCTTGATGTTTGCCGATTCACCGCGCGGGGACCGTCGGATCGGCTTGCCTAGACTGCAGTTATGGATCGCGGTTCCCGGCAGGACGGCCCAGGTGCCGGTGGCCTACTTAGGATCGAGGACTGCCTGGACACGGCCGGCCGGGTGGTGCTGCCGCCGGGGGTCAACCTGATCTCGCTCATCAACCGCAACATCGCGAACGTCGGTGACACCGTGGCGTATCGCTACCTCGACTACAGCCGTTCGGCCGACGGGGACGCCGAAGAGGTGACGTGGAGCCGGTTCGGCGTCCGGCTGGAGGCCATCGGCGCGCGCATCCAGCAAGTTGCCAGTCACGGTGAGCGCGTCGCGGTCCTCGCGCCACAGGGCATCGACTATGTCGCCGGCTTCTACGCGGCGGTCAAGGCCGGAACCATCGCGGTGCCGTTGTTCGCCCCGGAACTACCCGGGCACGCAGAACGGCTCGATACCGCACTGCGCGATTCCGAGCCCACCGTCGTACTCACGACGACGCCCGCCCGAGAGGCGGTGGAGAAGTTCCTGGCCGGCCACCCGCACCTGCGCCGGACGCGGGTGATCGCCATCGATCAGATTCCCGATTCGGCGGGGGAGTCGTTCGTGCCCACCGAACTCGGCATGGACGACGTCTCGCACCTGCAGTACACGTCGGGCTCGACCCGGCCGCCGGTCGGTGTCGAGATCACCCACCGCGCGGCGGGCACCAACCTGGTGCAGATGATCCTGTCGATCGACCTGCTCGACCGAAACACTCACGGCGTCAGCTGGTTACCGCTCTACCACGACATGGGTTTGTCGATGATCGGCTTCCCGGCCGTCTACGGCGGCCACTCCACGCTGATGTCTCCCATCGCGTTCGTCCGCAGGCCCCGGCGATGGATTCAGGCCCTGTCCGACGGGTCGCGGCAGGGCAACGTCGTCACCGCCGCACCGAACTTCGCCTACGAGTGGGCCGCGCAGCGCGGCCTGCCCGGCCCCGGTACAGACATCGACCTGCGCAACGTGGTGATGATCATCGGCTCAGAACCCGTCAGCATCGATGCGATCCGGACCTTCAACAAGGCGTTCGCGCCGTACGGGTTGCCGCGGACCGCGTTCAAGCCGTCCTACGGCATCGCCGAGGGAACGTTGTTCGTCGCGACCATCGCCGCCGACGCCGAGGCGACGGCGGTGTATTTCGACTCAGAACGGCTGGGCGCGGGACACGCGGTGCGCGTCGGCGCGGACGATCCCAACGCCGTCGCGCAGGTGTCGTGCGGCCAGGTAGCGCGCAGCGAATGGGCCGTCATCGTCGACCCCGCCCGCGGATCCGAGTTGCCGGACGGCAACGTGGGCGAAATCTGGTTGCAGGGCAACAACGTCGGACGCGGCTACTGGGGGTTGCCGGACGAGACGCGGCGGGCGTTCGGCGCCGAGCTGCGATCCCGGCTTGCCCAGGGCGGCCACGCCGACGGCGCCGACCCGGACCGCTCTTGGCTGCGCACCGGCGACCTGGGCGTGTATCTGGACGGTGAGCTGTACGTGACCGGCCGGATCGCTGACCTGGTGACCATCGACGGCCGCAACCACTACCCGCAACACATCGAGGCCACCGTCGCCGAAGCCTCGGAAATCGTCCGGCGCGGATACGTGGCTGCGTTTTCCGTGCCGGACGGCGCCGACCCGGATGCCGCCCGGCTCGTCGTGGTCACCGAACGCGCCGCGGGCACCAGCCGTCAGGATCCGCGGCAGGCGATCGAGGCGATCCGCGCGGCGGTCGCGCAGCGGCACGACCTGACCGTCTCGGATGTGCGTCTCCTGCCTGCCGGCGCCATCCCACGGACCACCAGCGGCAAGCTGGCCCGTCGGGCCTGCCGCGCGGAATACCTCGGCGGCACGCTGGGCGTCCGCTAGCCGGGCGAACCCTCAAAAGGGCCTGCGGGCGAACCGTCCACTCGGAGGCGCGCGATTCTCAGGCTGATGGTGTCGCCGGATTTAGTCGGCGGCGACGTAGCGGTCGGCTACGGCAGGGTGGGTGGCATCCTGGCCAGGTGGGTTTGATATTCCGGTTGGCGGAGCTGTTGATCTTGATCCTGCCGCTGACCGGTGCGATCGTCGCCGCGGTGCGCGCATTCGGCGCCTACCGCCGGCGCGCCGACGAGCGGTCGCGGGAGATCGGCCCGACACCGCCCGACACGTCCGCCACGGACGGGGCCGCCGTCAATCACGCGGCCCAGTGGCGCTCGATTCGCCGCGTCCTCGATGAGCATGGCCGCACGGACGCGCGCTGGCTCGAGTACGAACTCGACGTCGCCAAGCTGCTGGACTTCCCCCTGATGACCGACATGCGCGACGCGAACACGATCGCGTTCCACAAAGCCAAGCTGCGGGCCGACTTCCTGCGCCCCGTCAAGGCCGAGGATCTGCTCGACGACCGGGAGGGCGCCGCGCGATACATGGCCGCCGTCGAGGACTACGTCACCGCGTTCAACGCCGCCGAGGCCGAAGCGATTCGCCGGCGCCGCAACGATTTCTCCCGGGCGGATCAGCAGCGAATTGCGCGGGCGCAGAGCCTGTTACGAGTCGCGGCTGATCCCGGGGCGGCGTCGCACGAACGTCAGCGCGCCTATGACGTGGCCCGCAACGAACTCGACGGCCTGCTGGTGTTGCCGTCGGCGACACAGGCCAACCTCGAGCGCGGCATATCGGGCGAGCTGGAGCGGTAAGCGGCGGGGCTAGGGACAGGTGTAGCCGCCGTCGATCACGACGTCCGAACCGGTCATGTAGCTGGACGCCTCGCTGGCCAGATAGACGTAGAGGCCGGTGAGCTCTTCGGGGCGGCCGATGCGTCCGAGCGGAATTTTCGGCTCCCACTGGCGGTGGTACTCCGACAACGGCTCGACCAGCTCGGTGAGGATGTAACCGGGGCTGACGCTGTTGACCCGGATGTTATGCGGCGCGAATTCGACTGCCATGGCCTTGGTCAGGTGGATGACGGCCGCCTTGGAGGCGCAGTAGTGGCCGACCTGTTGCGGGACGTTGATGATGCTGCCAGACATCGAGGCGGTAGTGATGATGACGCCGCCGCGCCCCTGGGCCACCATCGCCCGGGCCGCCGCCTGCGCGGTCAGGAAGACACCGGTCACGTTGGTGTCCTGAATGCGCTGGAATTCTTCGGGCGACATGTCCAGCATCGGGACGACGTCGATGACACCGGCGTTGCAGACCGCGACGTCGACGCCGCCCAGCTCCGCGATCACCCGGTCCACCATGGCGGCCACCTGGTCGGGCCGGGTCACGTCGCATCGGATCGGCACCACCTTGCCGTCACCGTCGGGCGCCAGCTCGCCGGCGATGCGTTCCAGCGCCTCGATATTCCGCGCCGCGATGGCCACGTCGGCGCCGGCCTGCAGGTAGGCCTGAGCCACTTTCCTGCCGATGCCGCTGGACGCCCCGGTGACCAACGCCCTCTTGCCGCGCAGGCCGAACAAGTCCATCACGTTCATCCGACATCCCCATCCATACGAGCGACCCAAAACCGAAACACGTTCTAGTGTGTCCGCATGGGCAAATTCACCAGGGCAGAAATCGACAAAGCCGTCGATAACTACACCAAAGTCGTCGAAGGGTGTAGCGCTTCGGGCGATTGGCGGCCGTTTGCGGACCTCTTCACCGAGGACGTCGTCTACACCGAGCACCACTACGGCGTCTTCCACGGGCGCGAGGCGGTCCGCGACTGGATCGTCGCGGTGATGGCGCCGTTCCCGCACATGCGTTTTCCCAATGACTGGGTCGCTCACGACGAGGACAACGACGCCGTCGTCGTCATGATCAAGAACCTGCTCGATCACCCGACCGACCCGACCGGTGAACCCTTCTGGTTTCCGAACTGGACCCGGCTGGTCTACGCCGGCGACGGGCTGTTCTCTAGCGAGGAGGACATTTACAACCCCGACCGGGACGCTCCCGGCGTCGTTGCGGCGTGGATGCAGGCCGGCGGCCAGCTCGCCACGACCGACATCCTGCAGCCCGGCGCATAGCCTCGCGCAGCGAAAGTGCTTGCGCGCGAAGCGCTATCACCGGCGCCAGCCTTTTTCTGACCGACCTACGCCGTGCCGGAAGCGACTGCCCGCCCGCGGCGCCGCGACCGGACCCTACCCAGCGCCTGCTCCCAGGCGAGCAAGGTTGCGGCTTTCACGTTGGCGGGCTTCACGCTGTCGCGGGACAGCAACGCCGTCGCGGCGGCCTTCGTGGTCGCCGAAGCCTTCGACATGTGACCCGAGTCGTACGGTGGCTGCGGGTCGTATTCGAGCGCGAGCTGGATTGCCTTCGCGCGGGATTCGCCGGCGATCTGGCCGGCCAGCCACAGCGCGAGGTCGAGCCCGGCGGACACGCCCGCACTGGTGACGATGTCATCGGAGTGCACGATTCGTTCGTCGGTCACGGGCACCGCGCCGAATGCCTTCAGCGCGGAAACCGTCAGCCAATGCGACGTCGCCCGGCGGCCGTCCAGCAGGCCGGCGGCCGCCAGAATCACCGACCCCGAGCACACCGACGTCGTCCAGCTCGCGCTGTGGTGGGCCCGGCGCAGCCAGTCGAGCAGCGCGTCGTCACGGGCATGAACCGGCGTCGACGGACCCCCGGGAACGAGAATCACATCGGGGGAGGGGGTTTCGGCCAGCGAGTGGGTGGCGCCGATAACGAGCACCCCGGAGTCGGCGGTGATCGGTCCGGCTTCGTGCCACACGAAGCGCACCTCGGCGCCCGGCAGGTTGCGCAGCACCTCGTAGGGACCGATCATGTCCAGCGCGGTGAATCCCGGATAGGCCACGATGGCGATTTGGGTCATCAGAGTCGTCCTTTCGATGTCAGGCGAAGGCCTTGCGGTATTGGTCGGGCGAAATGCCAACGCGGCGAAGGAAATTGCGTCGCATGGTTTCCGCGGTGCCGAAGCCGCACCGAGCGGCGATCGCGACGACGGTGTCGTCGGTCTCCTCCAACTGCCGGCGTGCGGCCTCGGTGCGGATGCGTTCGACGTATTGGCCGGGCGCCTCACCGATTTCGGCGGTGAACACCCGGGTGAAGTGCCGCGGGCTCATCGCGGCGCGGCGCGCCAGCTCGTCGATGCTGTGCGGACGGCCCGGCGCCGCCTCGATCGTCTCCTGCACCTCGCGGATCGAGTCCCGTCTGGCCCGCGGCATCCACACCGGCGCGGCGAACTGGGTCTGGCCGCCCGGCCGACGCAGATACAGCACGAGCCAGCGGGCAACCGTCTGCGCAAGCTCGGTGCCGTAGTCGTCTTCGATCAGCGCGAGCGTCAGGTCGATGCCCGCGGTGACGCCCGCCGCGGTCCATAGGATGTCCGAGCTTCGCACGAAGATCGGGTCGGCATCGACGTCGATGGCGGGGAATTCACTCGCCAACCGCTCGGCGAAGGCCCAATGGGTGGTCACCCGGTGCCCGTCCAGCAGGCCCGCCTCGGCGGCGAGAAACGCACCGGTGCACACCGTGACGATCCGGCGGGCTTGGGTGGCGACGGTCTTGATCCAGGCGAGAAGGTCGGCATCGGAGCGGGCGGCGTCGACACCGGCGCCGCCGGGCAGAACGACCGTGTCGATCGGGTCGGCCGGGTCCGGCAACGGGGTCGCCACGAAGGCCAGCCCGGTGGCCGTCTGCACAGGTTGGCCACCGACCGAGGCCATCGCGACGTCGTAGCCGCCGCCCGTCAGCAGCGATGCGCCGGTGAACACGTCATACGGGCCCACCACGTCAAGGGCCTGCACGCCGGGAAAGCCGACGATGACCACCTTGCGAGGCATGGCTTCAGTGTTGGGCACGCCGGGGCCTGTCGTCTACGCCATGCATCCCACTGATTAGGACATGGGACCTGCCCCAAGGCCGCCACGGCGGCCTTGGCAGACTGTTGCCCATGGCACAGATAACGTTGCGTGGAAACCCGATCAACACTGTCGGCGAGCTGCCTGCCGTCGGATCCAAAGCCCCGGCCTTCAGCCTGGTCGGCGGCGATCTGGCAGCGGTGAGCAGCGAGCAATTCGGCGGTAAGCCCTTGGTGCTCAACATCTTTCCGTCCATCGATACGCCGGTGTGCGCCGCCAGCGTGCGGACCTTCAACGAGCGTGCCGCCGGGGGCGGGGCGACCGTGGTGAACGTCTCGAAAGACCTGCCGTTCGCGCAGGCGCGATTCTGTGGCGCCGAGGGCATCGAGAACGTCAAGAGCGGTTCGGCGTTCCGCGACAGCTTCGGTGAGGACTACGGCGTCACCATCACCGACGGTCCGATGGCCGGATTGCTCGCCCGGGCCATCGTGGTGATCGGCGCCGACGGCAACGTCGCCTACACCGAGCTGGTGCCCGAAATCGCCCAGGAGCCCAACTACGATGCGGCTCTGGCGGCGGCGGGCTGACCTCCGCGCCCGCCTAGGGCTAGGTCTCGTCGAGTTCGGCCCGGCCCACCCGCTCCGACGTGGCCGCCAGCAGCTCGCGGCAGCCTCGCCACATCTCGTTGATGATGTCGGCGGCCGGCGGCAGGTCCTGGATGCGCCCGGCCACCTGACCCGTGTTGGCGACGCTGGCGTCCAGGTCGCCCTCGAAGTAGAGCCGCTGCACCCGTTGTAGCGCCGCGGCGCCCTCGCCCGCAGATGTCGCGGTGTCGAGTCGCTCGGCGGCCGGGGTGCGGATGACGCGCATCATCCGCGTGCCGTCGAGGGGGAGCATCACCGTGCCGGTCTCGTCGGCGTCGACGACCGCCTGCTTGAGGTTGCCGTGCACCGGCGACTCCGCCGAGGCCAGCAGCCTGGTGCCCATCTGCACCGCTTCGGCGCCGAGAACAAACGCGGCCGCCATGGACCGCGCATCGCAGATCCCCCCGGCGGCGACGATCGGGATGTCGACGTGTGCCGCCACCAGCGGCAGCAGCACCATGGTCGACGCGCCGAACCGGTTCTTGAATCCGCCTCCCTCGACGCCCTCGACCACCAGCCCGTCCACCCCGGCATCGACGGCCTTCTTGGCCGCGGCCAGGGTGCCCACCACGTGGAACACGGTGATGCCCGCGTCGTGGAGACGTTCGGTGAACACCGATGGGCTGCCGGCCGAGGTGGTGACGAACCGAATGTCGTTGGCGACGAGCAGATCCAGCATCGCCGGGTCGCGGTTGAACAGTAACGCGATGTTCGCGCCGACGGCACCGCCGGTCAGCTCGCGCACCCGTCGCAGGTCGGCCCGGCCCGGATCCGAGGTGGTCTCGATGATGCCCAGGCCGCCGGCGTTCGATACCGCGGCGGCCAGTTGGGCGCCGGCGATGTAGGTCATCGGCGCCTGGATGATCGGGATGTCGATGTGTGCGAGCGCGCAGACCCGGTTGGGTGCGGCACCCGGGCCGCCGGTGGTCATCGGTCCCGCGGATCGATGAGGTCGCGGAAGCCCTCCGACCGGTGGACCGATGCGCCCAGACTTCGCACTCGCTCGGTCAACGCCCGGTCGGACGTCACGACGCGAATGTCGTGCGGCGCGGCGTCGGCCGCGACCAGCCGGACGATCTCGTCGTCGGCCGAATTCGCGGCCGCCCGGGGTGCGTGCGCAACCTCGACCACCGATGACGTGATGGCCGTCGACGGCGGTCGTTCGAAAACCACTGTCACCGTTTCTCCTTGACCCGACGCCCATCGATCCAGGCTTTCCACCAATGTGACCATGGCACCGTTGCGGTCTTTCCACCAGCCATCGGGACGACTTCCGATCACATTCATGCCGTCGACGATCCAGCGCACAATCCACACCGTAAACGACCCGGCGTGACCGATTGAATTTCGTTCGAGAAGCCGTCAGTGGTTGATACGGTCACCCTCATGACCTCGATCGCCGACACCGAAGACCGGGTGATCGCGCTGGCCCGCGGTATGCGGGACCTGGTGCGCGCCGAAGCCGCCGAATCCGAGCGGATGCGCACCCTCACCCCCGCGATCGTCGACGCGATGTGGGCCAGCGGGCTGATGTCGGCGTTCAACCCGGTAATGGCCGGCGGGGTCGAGCCGTCGTTCACCGAGATGATCGAGACCTGGATCGAAATGGCTTGGCAGGATGGGTCATTCGGCTGGGTGGGGATCGCCAATCTGCCGTCGTCCTTCGCCGCGGCGGCCTATCTGCCCGACGAGGGCTTCGCCGAAGTGTTCGCCGCACACGACAACCGGGTCACCATGGGCGGCCAGTTCTTTCCCAACGGGCAAGGCGCTGCCGTCGACGGCGGCTACCGGGTGACCGGCGCCTGGAACTTCGGTTCGGGCACCGGTCACGCGCAATACGTTGCGGCCGGTTTCCTGCCGATGGACAACGGCGAGATGCGCTGGATCAGTGAGGGTTTCCCGGAGATGCGGGTCGCTGTGATTCCGCGGGAGGAGATCAGTTTCAACGACGGCTGGTTCGTGCAAGGGCTGAAGGGCACCGGCTCCTACGACTACAGCGCTCAGGACTTGTTCGTACCCGAGAGCCGCACGTTCGAGCTGTTCGTGCGGCAGCCCCGCCGGGGGACCTCGCCGGCCACCCGGATGGGGCTGATGCCCGTGACCGCCGCCGGGCACGCCTCGTGGGCACTGGGCGTGGCCAAGAGCATGCTCGACGATGTCCAAGAGTTGGCCGCGACAAAATTCCGGATGAGTGACATGGCGGCACTGGCCAGCCGCCCCACCTTCCAGAAGGGGCTGGCGCATCACCGCGCGGCGTGGCGTGCGGCTCGCCTCTTGGTGCTCGACGCGTTCACCACCGCCGAGGCGGCGGTAGCGTCGGGTGAGGACCTGACACCGGCGCTTCGCGCCGACATGCGGGTGGCCGCCGTCTACGCCACCGATGTGGCCCGCGGCTGCGCCGAATGGGCCCACCTGGTCGCCGGGACCAGCTCGATCCGCGAGGGCAGCCGGCTGGAGCGTGCCTTCCGGGACATCTACACCGGAACACAGCACGCCTTCATCAGCGAGAAGGTCGCCATCGACGTCGCCCAGATCTGGCTGGGCATCATCGAGGACCAGCCCGGGTTGTAAGGCATCGGACCTAGGTTCGGCGACAGGTCCTCGCTACCATTGCGCGCATGCGCGGCTCAAAAATCCTGATCACCGGTCCGACCGGTCAAATCGCCACCCCCATCGCCCGAGCGCTCGCCGCCGACAACGAGGTTTGGGGGATCGCCCGTTTCACCGACCCTGCCGCGCGCGAAGGCCTAGAGAAGGCCGGGATTCATTGCGAGAAGGTGAATCTGGCGGCGGGCGACTTCACCGCCCTGCCAACGGATTTCGACTACGTCCTGAACTTGGCGGTGGCCAAGAGCGGAAGCTGGGACAAGGATCTGGCGGCCAACGCGGAATCGGTAGGTCCGCTGATGGCCCACTGCCGCAACGCGAAGGCGTTCCTGCACTGCTCGTCGGCCGCCGTGTATGACCCGCCCGACGACGATCCCCGCAGCGAGCAGTCCGCCCTCGGTGACAACCACAAGCCACTGTTTCCCACCTATTCCATCTCTAAGATCGCCGGGGAAGTGGTGGCCCGGTCGGTGGCGCGCGTCGTCGGCGTGCCCACGACGATCGCCCGGCTCAACGTCCCCTACGGCGACAACGGCGGGTGGCCGTTCTACCACATGGAGATGATGTTGGGCGGTATCCCGATTCCCGTTCCACCCGGTGAACCCGCCCGCTACAACCCGATTCACGAGGACGACATCATCGCGACGATTCCCAAGCTGCTCGAGGTCGCCTCGGTACCGGCGACCACGGTCAACTGGTGCGGCGACCAGACGGTCAGCCTGCAGGAGTGGTGCGATTACCTCGGCTCACTCGTCGGCAGGGAGCCGATCTTCGAGGTGAGCGAGCAAGCGCTGCGCGGCAATCCCACCACGATCGACCGGATGCACGAGCTCATCGGCGGCACCTCGGTCGACTGGCGCGACGGAATCCGCCGCATGGCGGCCAAGTTCCATCCCGAGCTGGTCGGCGTCTAACCGGCTGCGGCACAACGTCATTGGTCGAGCGAATCAAGCTCAGCCCTGTATAAGGCGGGTGGCGGCCTCCACCGCGGCGGCGCGGCGGCCCGCGATGACGTCCGCGTCAGTTGTCTCCGCGTCGGGATCGGGCCAGTGCGCCCAGGCCAGCCCGATGCCGAACAGCAGCACCAGCAGCTGCCTCGGGTCCCACGACGGATCGACGTGACCGTCTAGGCGGGCGCGTTCCAGTGCCGCGATGGCCGTAACGGGCGGGGATCCGCCGTCGAACTCCGGCTTGTCGAGTGGAAAGCCCCCAGCCGCGACCTGCTGCGGCTGAGCGGGCAGGACCCCTACCGGGGACTGAACCCACTGGCCTGGCGCAGCGCCACGCTGGCCTGAGGACCAAACAGCCCGAGAGAGGTGCGGCCTTAGGCGACTGCCTGGTCCGGGTGGCAGCATCACATTGGTGACCAGCACACCGGACGCCGCCGCGCAGCGCCTGCGCACGCTGGTGCTGTTGCGCCGCGTCCGCGACCGCATCGATCGGGACTACACCCAGCCATTGGACGTCGAAGCGCTCGCGCGCGGCGTGCACATGTCCGCCGGCCACCTCAGCCGCGAATTCCGGCGGGCCTACGGCGAATCGCCGTACTCCTATTTGATGACGCGACGCATCGAGCGAGCCATGGCCCTGCTGCGCCGCGGCGATTTGAGCGTCACCGAGGTGTGCTTCGCGGTCGGGTGCTCATCCTTGGGCACCTTCAGCACCCGATTCACCGAACTGGTCGGTGTGCCGCCCAGCACGTACCGGCGCGAAGCGGCCGGCGCGCTGGCGGGCATGCCGCCATGCGTGGCCAAACAGGTCACGAGACCGATCAGGAATCGAGAAGCATCCGCCACCGGACCGCACCTAGCCTGACCGCATGGACATCACCATTCACTCGAGCTTCCTGCCCCACGAGGACCCGGAAGCATCGCTCGCCTTCTATCGCGACGTCCTCGGGTTCGAGGTTCGCCTCGACGTCGGCAAGGGCACGATGCGCTGGATCACGGTCGGCCCGCCGAACCAGCCGGACACGTCCATCGTCTTGAATCCGCCCGCCGCCAACCCGGGCATCACCGACGACGAGCGCCGCACCATCGCCGAGATGATGGCCAAGGGCAGCTACGCCACACTGCTGCTGGCCACCAAGGACCTCGATGGCACGTTCGAACGGCTGCAGGCCGGCGACGTGGACATCGTTCAGGAGCCCACCGACCAGCCGTACGGGCTTCGCGATTGCGCCGTTCGCGATCCCGCGGGAAACCTCATCCGCATCCAACAACTCCGCTGAGCCGATCGAGCTTGACCAGCCGTGTGCACAATGCTAAGCAAGTGCTCAGCACTGAGCGCATTGGGCGCTGGGGAGCCACGACTGGAAATACGAAAGGGATCAGATGACCGTGCAGGCGGTATTGGACGACATTCGCAAGCGCCCCGGAACGGGTGACGTCATCTCGGTCATCGATCCCGCGACCGAGGAGACGATCACCGAATTCACCGACTGCGGGCAAGAAGCGGTCAACGACGCCGCGGCGAAAGCGAAGGCGGCCTTCGAGTCGGGGGTCTGGGCGGACCTTCCGGGCCGCGAGCGGGCCAAGATCCTTTGGCGGATCGGCGAGCTGATCGACGAGCACGCCGAGGAGTTCGCACAACTCGACTCGCTCAACACCGGCATGCCGCTGATGCAGGCCCAGTTGCAGATGTCGACCTGTTCGGAGTTCTTCCGCTACTACGCCGGTTGGTGTTCGAAGATCAACGGCGTCGCCTACGACGTGAAGACCGACGGCATCGCGACCGACAACTACGTCAACATGCACGCCTACACCTTGAAAGAGCCGTATAGCGTTGTGGGCTTGATCTTTCCGTGGAACGGCCCGATCTTTAACGCCAGCGCGAAGCTGGCGCCGGCCCTGGCCGCGGGCGGCAGCCTGTTGGTCAAGCCGGCCGAGGAGACGCCGCTGTCGGCGCTGCTGTTGGACAGGCTCATCCACGAAGCCGGCGTGCCCGAGGGCGTCGTCAACCTACTAACCGGTTACGGCCACACCGCGGGCGCCGCGATCACCGCGCACCCCGATGTCCAGAAAGTCGCCTTCACCGGCTCCACCGAGGTCGGCAAGGAGATCGTGCGGGCCTCGGCCGACAACCTGAAGAAGGTCACGCTCGAACTGGGCGGCAAATCGCCGGTGCTGATCTTCGACGACGCCAACCTGGACAACGCCATCATGATGGCGTCGCTGGGCATCTTCGTGCACTCCGGCCAGGGCTGCGTGTGCGGGTCGCGCATCTTCGCCCAGCGCGGCGTCTACGACCGGGTCGTGGAAGGCATTGCGATGATGGCGAATTCGTTCAAGCTGGGCGCCCCCAGCGAGGAGGGCTGCGTCAGCGGCCCGCTGATCAGCGAGAAGCAGTTGACCCGCGTCATGGGCTTCATCGACGAGGGCAAGAAGGACGGCGTCGAGGTGGTCACCGGCGGTCACCGCCTGGACCGCAAGGGCTACTTCGTGCACCCGACGGTGCTAACCAACGTCGACACCAGCATGCGGCTGTACCGGCAGGAGATCTTCGGGCCGGTGGTCACCATCCTGCCGTTCGACGACGAGGACGAGGCCGTGGCCCTGGCCAACGACACCACCTACGGCCTGGCGGCCACCGCCTGGACGGAGAACCTGGGCCGGGCCCACCGCATCATGAGGCGGCTGCAGGCCGGCAGCGTTCAGGTCAACTGCCAGTTGGTCTTCGACCACGATGTGCCGTTCGGCGGGTACAAGCAATCCGGCTGGGGTCACGAGTTCGGTAAAGAGGGCCTCGAGATCTACCTGAAGACGAAGTCGGTCTGGGCTCAGCTCTAAACCTGTTGTCCGACAACGGAAAGTCCCGGATCCCAAAGGTCCGGGACTTCTCCGACGGCCGTCAGACGAGTCAAGATCCCTTGTTGTAGCGGGTGAGGAACCCGACGGAGGCCACCGCGGCGGCTGTCCCGATCACACCCCACAGCACCACCTGGAAAGCCATCGCGCCGAAGAACCAGCCGAAAGTCATTCCGAGATAAAGCATCCAGATCAGCCGGTAGACGCTCCAGATCGCGAGCAGGCCGGTGCTGATCCCGATGTACAGGCTGCGTTGGCGATCGACACGGTTGATCTGCTCTTGGATGCTGGTCGGCACGATGTTCATTTGCTGTCTTCCTTTCGTCGGGCGCCACCTCCGTGGCGGCGTCGTTGCGGTAAGTACAAACCCGCCCCGTGGCTACCGATCCCAATCACGCGCCCCCGCCGATTCCGGGCCGCCGGCCCCGGGTGCGTTCTACTCTGCACAAAGGGGGTCGTGCAGAAGGGTTGGCTCGATGAACGTGGTGCCCCGCATGGCGCTGGCCTGGATCGTCTTGCTGGTGATGGCGACCTCGACGGCCGGGCCCGCGGGCGCCGATCCGCCCGCCACCCGGGTGATCACCGTGATGGCCGTCGGACCCGGCGGCGACGCGATGAACGGCTACAAAGTGGCATCCGGGCCGGGCAACGTCGGGCAGGCCAGCGACTGCTCGGAACCGTCACCGTCGGCGGTTGCCGACAACGTCTACTACTGTTCGCCGAGCGCCGCCGGAGCCGGCACCTGCTGGCCGTCGACGCCGGGATCGCTTCTGTGCGTGGACAATCCGTGGGACATGCAGATGCACCGGGTGGTGTTCGACGGTCAGCTCCCGCCCGTGCACGCGACCGCCGCCCCGGATCCGTTCGCGCTTACCCTCGACGACGGCGCCCGCTGCCTGCTCCGCAACGGCGGCGCGTGGGGTGGGCGAGCCGACGGGTATACCGGCGTCTACGGGTGCGGCAGCGACCTGGCCGTGCTGTGGCTGCCCAGCCAGGGCCCCGGATCCTGCATCGACCGCTCGTCGCCGGCGTGGACCGTCAAGGTCGGTCGCCTCGGCGCACCGGACGCCGCCCTGCCACCGCCCGCGACCCGCACCGTGAGCGAGGCCTGGTTCGCCGGAGGCAGGGCTGGGCAGTAGGGCCGGGACGGTACTGCTATAACGCAACGTATGTCTGGTCCAGCGCACACCATTACCCACGTTTCCGACACGGCCCGGTGGACTGCGCTGCACCGGGCGACCGAATCGGCCCGCCCCGATGCGCTGTTCAAGGACCCCCTCGCGGAACGCCTCGCCGGTGAACAGGGCCGCGCGATCGTCGCAGGAGTTCCATGGACGGATCGCAGCGGTTGGTGGCTGGTCGCACGGACCAAGCTCATCGACGATGCCATCGCCGACGCACTCGCACAGGGCTGTGACCGTGTTCTGAATCTGGCCGCCGGCCTGGATACCCGGCCCTACCGCCTAGACCTCCCACCGGATCTCACCTGGATCGAGGCCGATCTACCCAAGCTGCTCGCCGAGAAGACGCAAGTACTTGCCGATCAGACCCCGCGCTGCCGGCTCAGCCGCACCGCGGTTGACCTCGCCGACCCGCTCGCCCGAGACACCTTCTTCAACGAGGCGCTGGACGGGGCGACGAGGGCCTTCGTGCTGACCGAGGGGTTGTCGATGTACCTGGAGGCCTCCGACATCGCGGCCCTTTCGGGCGCGATCAAGCGACCCGAGGTCGCGTGGTGGATGATCGATTTCGCCTTTCCCGGCCTGGAAAAGCGGATCAACAAGAATGTGGCCGGGATTTCGGAGAACGCACCCTTCAAGTTCGCGCCCGAAAACGGGCTGGCCTTCTTCGAAGATCTCGGCTGGCGAGCCGTCAAAGCGGAATCGCTGCTGGTGGCCGCCAAACGGTTCGGCCGCTTACCGATATGGATGCGTCCGCTTGCCTGGCTGCGATCGGATTTGCGCCGGCCGGGGGGCAGGCCCACGACCGCGGTCGCGCTGCTGACGCACTGAGACGTGCCGCCTACCAGACGCGTATCCAGTCGATGAGCATGTCGGCGGGATAGGTGCCCGGGCCCGGGTCTTCGCCACCCGACCCGGCCACCGCCAGGTTGAACACCGGATAGACCGTGTAGCCCGCCCCGTTGAACGGCCAGTCCGGCAGCGAGCTCGCCGGCACGTCGAAGTAGGGCGCAGCGCCTTCGGTGTAGTCCTTCCAGAACCGGATGCCCGCCTCGTCCCACTGCGTGCGCCAGGTGTGCCAGGCGCTGTCCACCGCGATGTTGTGCGTCTTCCATTCGCCGCCGTTGGCCTCGGCGTGCACGGTGGTGGCCGCGGGCCATTTGCCGTTGCCGTACCACTCCATGACGTCGATCTCGCCCTGATCGTCATTGCCGAGCCAATACGCGGGCCAGGCACCCGGGGTCAGGCAGTTCAGTTTGATCCGGGCTTCCCAGATGTGGCCGACGCCGCCGCGCCACAGGCTCTGCACCTTGCCGCTGTAGTACGTGGGGCCATCCTTGGCGGCGCGCAGCACCAGGTTGGAATTGCCGTCGACGAACACGTTGCGGCGATCGTCGCGGTACTGCCCGATGTGCTCGGGCAGCTCCCAATAGGTCGGGTCCTTGATCGTCTCGCGGGCTTTCGCGATCGCCCACTTCGACGCATCCGGGGCGGAGCCCGCCGGGCCGTCGAACTCGTCCGAGAAGATGTAGCTCCCGGACTGGCCGCTGGGCGCCGCGGGCGGCGGCACCCGACCGGCACGTTCGTCCTGCCGGGGCGGGTGGGCCCAGGCTGTCGGGCCCGGCAGCGTGGCTGCCAGCACGCCGATCCCGGTTGTCAAAATCATGCGGCGGCGATCGATCTCCGGCATAAGCAATGGACCCTAGCAGGCAACGGTGCCTGAGGCTCAAACGGGAATTCTGTCGGTGCCCGTCGCTATGGTTCTGATCGCGGTCGTACCAGCACGGACGACAGCACAGAGGTGGCAACGGATTACGTTTCGCGAATTCACGGCCAATTCTCACCTTCACCGGTGGTTTGGTCTCAGGATTCGACGGGCATTCTGGAATCACGATCCGATAACCACAGTGTTGTAGCTTTTGCGGGTGGTACTGAGAGGAGTGACGATCGTGGCGAATACACAAGAAGGCACGGTTATTTTCCTTCAGTCCCATCCGGCATGGGCCGCCGCGCAACGCCGCGAACGCGAACGCAATGAAGCAATGCGCCGCCATCCGTCGTTCCGCGCCCGCCAGCGCGCCGCAGCTGCTGGTAACCCGGTGGTTCCGATGGTCCGCAACTTCAAGCTGTACTCCAGCGGCAACACGCCCGCCTGAATTCATCACCGAATTGGCGTGATCTCGTTCGCGTCTCGGTCGTTAAAATTAGGCCTCGGAGCAAACAGTTAAGCCGGCCGCGTCGGCCGGTGCTCTCAAGTTCTAGCTGAGGTAATTACCGGCGTTCCCAGCGCTACTACCGTGCGTAGTAGCCATTGCTGGGGAGCCGCCAATGTCCAACTGGGGTGCGGTGCCGACGCACCATTCGCTAACCGGAGGAATGGTCGCCTTCGCGGCCGCGTTTGCGCTCCACGCGGTCGATCATTTTCGGGGGGACGTTTCCGTTGCGCACCGCCGTCGGCGAGACCGGAGCCGCGCTGATCCTCGGCCACGCAGGCCCGTGGGCGCGGCACGAGGAGGCCGCGCCCATTCAATGCCGTCGAGAAACTGCTTAACGCGTCACGTCAGTCATGCCCGGAGGTCGCGGCGCCGATATCGAGCACACCACCGCCCGCCGGATCGTCAACCTCGACGATCGGGTCGTCGACGTCGTCGAACTCCAGCCGCAGTGCCCGAGACATGATCGCGTGCATCACATACATGGTCGTGGTGTAAGTGAATTCGAGGATCTCGGTGTCGGTGAATACCTCACGCAACTGAGTGAACAACCGCTCTGGCACTCGGCCATGCTGTCCCGCAAGGCAATCCGCATACGCCAGCAACAGCCGCTCTGTCTGATCGAAACACTCGGCGGTCTGCCAGGACGGTATGGCCGCGATCTTTTCCTCGGACAGCCCCGCCGAACGGCAGGCCTTGCAGTGTTGGGAGAAGACAAACTGGCTGCCGACGACCCAGCCTGCCCGGATCTGGCCCAACTCGCGGTGATCGGCCGGGATGGAGACCTCTTCGCGGTAGAGGCGGAAGCCGCGCACCGCATGGCGCAGCGCCGCGGGGGATTGCGCCATCACCGTCCACCAATTGCCAGGAGTGCCGCCGACGGCGCCCGGCTCGGCGACCGGATCACGATCGCCGAACATGAAGTCGTACATCTTCAGCGTGAATTCGTCGCTGACTTCTCCCCGCGGGATCGGATCAAGACGCGGCATCGCGTCTCCTCTCAGCTGGCGGCACGGATCTGGCGTTACCGCAGATTGCTTTCGATCCTAGGTTCTGCGTCTGCCGCAACGCAGTTCACGGCGGCTCAGCCAGCGGGAAGCCTTTGGGCAACCGGCCGGCCCGCATCCTCATCGGCCATGCCGGTACGCACTCGTGACCCATGACCGACGCGCAAATCCGGCAGCGCATGCGCTAGCTGATTGAGCCTTGCCTGTTAGCCGGGAGAGAGGTCCGGCGCCGAAGCCGGTCAGAGCTTGCCGGCGACGAAGTCGGCGGCCTGGTTGGCCATGCCCGCGTCGATGTAGGCACCGGCGAGATGCTGTGGCCAGTTTTCCTTCCAGGTGTTCGGATCGGCCGGGTTGCAGATGGGATCGGCGCCGTGGCACAACTCGATGGTCCGGTCGTTATAGGTCGGGTTGAAGTTGGTGATCGGACCCACCCATTGGCTTCCGTTGCCGAACAAGGCGACGGCGGCGATGTGCTGATCGACGCCCGGCGGGAGCGGGCTGTCGAAACCGAACGCGCCGATCGGCGCCGCCAGCACGACGTCGGTGACCGCGGCGCCCAGTGAGTAGCCGCCCAGCACCAGCCGGGTGTCGGGGCAGTTGTTGACCATGTCCTGGATGTGGTGGCTCATGTCGTTGGCGCCCTGGGCGACCTCGGTGTCGGCCGGGTACTGCACGGCGTATGCGCCGACGGTCCTGTTCACCTTGCTGCGAACGTTACTGATGAAGGCGTTACCCAGCACGCCCGGCCCGGGTGATTCGTTACGGCCCCGGGCGAACACGATCTGCACCGGCGGGCAGTTCGCGGCCCCGGCCGGCGGCGCCGCCCCCGGGGTCCCGGGCGGAAGCACCGCTGCGGACAAAATCAGGGCGACCGCGGCCACGACCCCGGCAAGGCCAACACCAGCAAATTTGCGGATAAGCAAGACGCGCACGAGATGATGGTAAAGCGAACCCCCCTCCGCCCGCTGGCCAGCCGGGATACAGGTCGCAAATGATCGCTCAGCGCGAACAACGACCACGGCGTCGGCGGTCCCGATCGAGACGATAGGTTCAGCTGATGAGTCACGTCGACGCGCACGCGCCCGAGCGCCTGTTCGCGCTGGCCGAACAGGTGCAAGGTTTCATGCCGGCCGACGAGGGCCGCGCGCTGTACGACGCCGCGCTGCGGTACCTCGGCGGCGGCATCGGCGTCGAGATCGGAACGTACTGCGGCAAATCCACCCTGTTGCTGGGTGCGGCGGCGCAACAGACCGGCGGCGTGGTCTACACGGTCGACCACCATCACGGTTCTGAGGAACACCAGGCCGGGTGGGAGTATCACGACGCGTCGATGGTGGACGAGGTCACGGGCCTGTTCGACACGCTGCCGACGTTTCGCCGTGCGCTCGATACGGCCAGGTTGGACGAACACGTCGTCGCGATCGTCGGCAAGTCACCGGTGGTGGCGCGGGGCTGGCGCGCACCGCTGCGGTTCCTGTTCATCGACGGCGGCCACAGCGAAGCCGCCGCGAACCAGGACTTCGACGGCTGGGCCAAATGGGTCGACACCGGTGGGGCGCTGATCATCCACGACGTGTTCCCCGACCCGAAGGACGGCGGGCGGCCACCGTATTACATCTACTGTCGCGCACTCGATTCCGGACATTTCCGGGAGGTCTCGGCCACCGGATCGCTGCGGCTGCTCGAACGTGTCGGTGGCGAGCCCGGGGAGCAGCTCTAGCGGGCTATCGGCCCGGACCCGTGACGACGCATTCGCAATCGAAGTCGGTCTGTAGGCCCACCGGCAGCTCGTCGCCGCGGAAGATTCCCGCCCCGGCGGTGGTGTTGGACAGGGCGTCCGCAGCCAGGATCATCGCCGCACCGGTCCACGTGGTGCGCTCCTCGGGCCACCGCTTGCCGTCCGCGAAAACCAGTCCCGTCCAATATGATCCGTCGCCTTCGCGCAGATGCTGCATCGCGGCGAACTGCCGGTGAGCGTCTGCGTGCTGCCCGATGGCGTCCAGAGCCATCACCAGCTCGCAGGTTTCGGCACCGGTCACCCACGGACGATCGCCGACACACCGGATGCCCAGGCCGTCGACCACGAAGGCATCCCAACGCTGTTTGATGCGGGCGGCCGCTGCCGGACCCCGCAGGGCGCTACCGAGGATCGGGTAATACCAGTCCATCGAGTAGCGGTCTTTTTCGGTGAACGCCTCCGGGTGCGCGGAGATGGCGTGACCCAGCCGGCCCAGCGCCAACTCCCACTCCGGCTGCGGATCCCCGACCAAGGCGGCCAGGGCGAGCGCGCAGCGGATGCTGTGGAAGATGCTCGAGCACCCGGTCAGCAGGGCTTCGGGCAACACGCCGGCTTGGCTTCGCGCCCAACCGATCTCGCCGTAGCCGAATTGCATGTCGATGACGAAGTCGATCGCTCTGTGCACCACCGGCCACATCTGCGCCGCGAACCTCTCGTCGCCGGTGACCAGTACGTGATGCCACACGCCGGCGCCGATATAGGCGCAGAAGTTGCTGTCGCTGTTGGCGTCTTCGATGACACCCGCGCGGAACTGGAGGGGCCACGAGCCATCGGGGCGCTGGGTGCGGCGACACCAGTCGAAGGCGGCCCGAGCCGGCTCCAGCAGACCGGCGGTGGTGAGCGCCATCGCGCACTCGATGTGATCCCACGGATCGGTATGGCCGCCCTCGAACCAGGGGATGGCACCCGATGATTCCTGTGCGGCGGTTATGGAACGCGCGGTCTGTCGGCATTGTTCAGGAGTCAGGACCCCCGGAACTGCGGGCGGGTTAGACCGATGCAACTGAATATCCCTCAGTTGCTTGGCTTTTCGCCTCATGCGGTTTGACGAAATACATCGCTACGCTCTTGCCCACCAGCGGATTGAGCAGCGACTCCGCCAGCTGGGTGATCTTCGGCCGCTGCATCAGGTCCCACACCAGCAGCTTGTGGTAGGCGGTCACCGCGCGGTGGTCGGTGTTCTGCACGCCCACAGCGCATTTGAGCCACCAGAAGGGGGAGTGAAGCGCGTGGGCATGATGGGTGTGGGTCAATTCCAGCCCGCCGCCGGAGATCTTGCCGCGCAATTCGCTGGCCCGGTAGATGCGTACGTGACCACCCTCGTTGGCGTGGTACTCGTCGGACAGCCACCAGCACACCTGCTCGGGCAGCCACCGCGGCACGCTGACCGCCAGCGTGCCACCGGCTTTGAGCACCCTGATCAGCTCGGCGATCGCCGCGTCGTCGTGGGGGATGTGCTCCAGGATCTCCGACGCGATGACGCAGTCGAACGTCTGGTCGGCGTAGGGCAGCTTGAGCGCGTCGCCGGCGACCACCTTCGCCGACGCGCCGGCGGGCGCCTCGCCGGTTTCGGCCATCGCGCGCAGAATGCTGTCCACCGAACGCAGTTCGGCTTCGTCGCGGTCGAACGCTACGACGTCCGCGCCTCGCCGATACGCTTCAAACGCGTGCCGACCGGCTCCGCATCCCACGTCGATGACCTTGGTCGACGGCCCGATGCCCAGCCGGTCGAAATCGACTGTCAGCATGGCGCTCCGCTCTGCGCGTTGCGTGCGATCGCCCGCTCGTAGACCCGAACGGTTTGAGCGGCCACCGCTTCCCAGCTGAAGACGTTGACGGCACGGGTGCGTCCCGCCTTGCCGAGGCCGCGGCGCTTTTCGGGGGAGTCCAGGAGTTCACCGAGTGCGCGCGTCAGCGCATCCACGTCTGCGGGCGGCACCAGCTCGGCGCAAGCACCGTCCGTCCCAAGGACTTCCGGCAGCGCGCCGACCCGGCTCGCGACAATCGGGGTGCCGCTGGCCATGGCTTCCACCGCGGGCAGCGAAAACCCTTCGTAGAGCGAGGGGATGCAGGCGACCTCCGCGGACGCGAACAGGGCGGCCAGCTCGGCGTCGGACAGCCCGCTGGTGATGTGCACGATGTCGGAGATCCCGAGTTCGGCGATGAGCTTGTGGGTCGGGCCATTGGGCTCCACCTTGGCGACCAACCGCAACTCGAGATCCCGGACGGTGCGCAGCCGCGCGACCGCCTGCAGCAGGGTGCGCACACCTTTGAGCGGGGTGTCGGCGCTGGCGATCGCGATGATGCGGCCGGGCTCGCGGGGGCCGGATCCAGGTTTGAACAGTTCGGTGTTCACGCCCAGCGGCACGACGTGAAGCTGCTCCGGTGCCACACCGAAGTCGGCGATGATGTCCGAGGCCGACGACGACGAGACGGTCAGGAGGTCGGGGATGTGCCGGGCGACCTCTTGCTGCATGTCCAAGAACCCATACCAGCGGCGCACCAACGGCTTTCGCCACCATCGCGCGGCGGCCAGATCCAGCACCCGATCGCGGGTGATCGGGTGGTGCACGGTGGCCACCACGGGAAGTCCCACCCCGGCGATGCTGAGCAGTCCGGTGCCCAGACTCTGGTTGTCGTGGACTACGTCGAAATCGGCTGTCCGCTGGGCAAGTAACCGCGCGGCCCGCATCGTGAACGTTCGCGGTTCGGGAAAGCCAGCGGTCCACGTGGTGAGCAATTCCAAGAGGTCGATGGAGTCGCGAATCTCGCTCGGCCGCGGCACCCGGAAGGGGTCGGGTTCCCGATAGAGATCGAGGCTGGGCACCTCGGTGAGTCGGACCCGCGGGTCGAGCAGGTCGGGATACGGCTGTCCGGAAAACACCTCGACGTCGTGACCGAGTTCCACCAGACCGTGGCTGAGATGGCGCACGTAGACGCCCTGTCCGCCGCAATGGGTCTTACTACGGTAGGACAGCAGGGCAATTCGCATACTCAACTCTTCTTTGCTGGAAAATGACCGCGGAATGGCGCCGAATCCATCGCGGTCAACGGGCTCCCGAACTCCGTGACAGCAAACTGGACATGTGTCCAGACTATAGTTCGATCACCTAATCGAGCGCAACGAGCCGGAGATCCGCCATCCCGCGCATAGGTGGCCCCCAGGATGTCCGACACGCAAAGATCATGCCACTGGCCGATGTCGGCCCTCTTTCCGACCGGTCGGTTCCGGCCACCCGCCCCCCGGAGGTGACCTGCGCGGACCGGCGAAGATCGGCCGAAAAAGGCGGCTGCTTTTTGTTACCATCGCGCGGTGCGGGATTCGGCCGGACCGGGCGGACGCGGCGACCAGCGATCGCCTTCGAGGCGCGACCTCTTCAAATACGCCGGCGCCTATGCCATGGCGCCGGCCCTGCTAAGCCTGGGCGCGGGCGCCGAGGCGCCGAAGGCGTCGGCGGCCGGCATGAGGCTGATCGATTTCGCCGAGCGCCGGATCGCTCCCGACGAGATCAAGTCGGCCGGCTACGACGGCGTGGTGAATTACGTGTCGCAGTCGCGGCCGGGCGCCAACTTCGAGGCCAAACCGCTGACCCGGGACTACGCCGACGCCCTGCGCGCGGCGGGGCTGCACATCGTAAGCAACTTCCAGTACGGCAAGCCCGGCTGGCCCGACCCGTCGGATCTCACCCGGGGCTATGACGGCGGCGTGGCCGACGCCCACACGGCCATGCAGTTGCACTCCGCGGCGGGAGGCCCGAACTCGGCACCCATCTTCTTCAGCGTGGACGACGACATCGACGCCAACGCTTGGAATAGCGCGGCGGTCCAATGGTTTCGCGGGATCAACTCGGTGTTGGGCGTGGGCCGCACCGGCATCTACGGAGACGCCCAGGTGTGTGGATGGGCGATCAGGGACGGCGTCATCGGTCCGTCCACCAGCGCGGGACACCAATGGGTGTGGCAGACGAGGTCTTGGTCGCACGGCGATCGCCAACCCGCCGCGGTCCTCTACCAGACGGTCGTCAACAGCCCCGGAAATCCGGGGCCGCTGCTGGGCGGCATCAACGTCGATGTCGACGATGTCCTCGCCGCCGACTTCGGGCAGTGGGATCTCGATCGCTGACCCGCACGCGAAAGAACGGCACCCCGCGAGCTCGTGGCTCGCGGGGTGCCGCTTTTGATCAAGACCCTTTCTTACTTGAGGTCGAACCGGTCGTTGTTCATGACCTTGACCCACGCCGCCACGAAGTCCTCCACGAACTTGCCGTGGGCGTCGTCCTGGGCGTAGACCTCGGCCAATCCGCGCAGCACCGAGTTCGAGCCGAAGACAAGGTCATTCGGGGTCGCGGTCCACTTGAGCGCGCCGGAGGCCCGGTCGTGGCCTTCGTAGACGTTCTCCGCGGTCTCCGACGCCTTCCACTCGGTGCCCATGTCAAGCAGGTTGACGAAGAAGTCGTTCGTCAACGCCCCCGGCCGGTCGGTGAACACGCCGTGCTTGCTGCCGCCATGGTTGGCGCCCAGCGCACGCAACCCGCCGACGAGCACCGTGAGCTCCGGACCGGTCACACCGAGTAGGTACGCGCGGTCCATCAGAAGCTGCTCGAGCGGGGCCTTCTCGCCCGGCCGCGCGTAGTTGCGGAACCCGTCGGCCCGCGGTTCGAGCACGGCGGCGGCCTCCACGTCGGTGGTCTCTTGCGAGGCGTCGGTGCGCCCGGGGGCGAAGTGCACCGAGATCTCGTAACCGGCGTCCTTGGCCGCCTTCTCGACCGCCGCGGAACCGGCCAGCACGATCAGGTCCGCAATCGAGATCTTCTTGCCGCCGGAGGCCGAGGCGTTGAAGTCCTGCTGGATCCGCTCCAGCACGGGCAGCACCTTGTCCAGTTCGGAGGGCTCGTTGACCTCCCAGCTCCGTTGCGGCTCGAGGCGAAGCCGCCCGCCGTTGGGACCACCGCGCTTGTCGGTGTTGCGGTAGCTGATCGCGGCCGACCAGGCGGTCTTGACCAGCTGGGGCACGGAGAGACCCGATGCGAGCACCTTGCTCTTCAGGTCCGCAACATCCTTGTCGTCGACGAGCGCGTGGTCGACGGCCGGCACCGGGTCCTGCCACAGCTGTGGTTCGGGAATCCACGGCCCCAGGAAGCGGGTGACCGGTCCCATGTCGCGGTGCAGCAGCTTGTACCACGCCTTGGCGAAGGCGTCGGCCAGCTCCTCGGGGTGGTCCAGCCAGCGCCGGGTGATGTCGCGGTAGATCGGGCTTTCCCGCAACGAGATGTCGGTGACCAGCATCGTCGGAGCGCGCCCCGGCCCACCGAACGGGTCGGGGATGGTTCCCGCGCCGGCGCCGTCCTTGGCGGTGAACTGCCAGGCGCCGGCGGGGCTCTTGGTGAGCTCCCACTCGTAGCCGTACAGCGTCTCCAGGAAGGAGTTGTCCCACTTGGTCGGCGTTGGCGTCCAGACGACCTCCAGGCCGCTGGTGATGGCGTCCTTGCCCACGCCGCTCCCGAACGAGCTCTTCCAGCCGAGCCCCTGCTGTTCGATCGGGGCGGCCTCCGGCTCGGGGCCGACCAGGTCGGCGTCACCGGCACCGTGGGTCTTGCCGAAGCTGTGGCCGCCGACGATCAGCGCGGCGGTCTCCTCGTCGTTCATCGCCATCCGGCCGAAGGTCTCGCGGATGTCGATCGCGGCCGCGACCGGGTCCGGCTTGCCTTCGGGCCCTTCGGGATTCACGTAGATCAGGCCCATGGTGGTGGCGCCGTAGGGCTGCGCGAGATCGCGCTTGCCCGAGTAGCGCTTGTCGGTGCCCAGCCATTCCTCTTCTTCACCGAACAGGATCTCCTCGGGCTCCCAGACGTCTTCGCGGCCGAAGGCGAAGCCGAACGTCTTGAATCCCATCGATTCCAGGGCCGTGTTTCCGGCGAAGAGCAGCAGGTCAGCCCAGGAGATCTTGTTGCCGTACTTCTTCTTCAGCGGCCACAGCAGCCTGCGCGCCTTGTCCAGGCTGGCGTTGTCGGGCCAGCTGTTGAGCGGGGCGAAGCGCTGCATGCCCTGGCCGCCACCACCGCGGCCGTCATAGATGCGGTAGGTGCCCGCGGCGTGCCAGCTCATCCGGATGAACAGGCCGCCGTAGTGACCGTAGTCGGCGGGCCACCAGTCCTGCGAGGTCGTCAACAGCGTGACCATGTCGGCCTTGAGCGCATCGACGTCGAGCTTGGCGAACTCCTCGGCGTAGTCGAAATCCTCACCGAGCGGGTTGGACTGGGCGACGTGCGGGTGCAGCCGCGACACGTCGACCTGGTTGGGCCACCAGTCCTGGTTGGTCCGTGGAGCATTCGACTTCGGCTGCGGCGAAGGGATTGCTGGGTTTTCGCTTTCGCTGGTGCTAGCCGACCCTGCGTCAGGTTGGGGTGGGCGGCTGGCGGATGTATCAGATGACACAGCATTCCTTTCGAGGGTGGGTGAAACGGACTGCGATCACGGCTGTGATCTAGGAACCTGTCGTCGAGCAATCGGCGCACAGGCCCCAGTAGATGACCTCGGCCTCGTCGAGGACGAAGCCATCAAGAACGTTGTCGTCGTCGGAGGGCGTGAGGCAGGGAGCGTCGCCGACGGCGCAGTCGATGTCGGCGATGATCCCGCAGGACCGGCAGACGACGTGGTGGTGGTTGTCGCCGACGCGCGATTCATAGCGCGCGACCATGCCCAGTGGCTGGATGCGCCGCACCAGACCGACGGTGGTCAGCGCATTGAGCACGTCGTAGACGGCTTGGCGCGAGACATCGGGCAGGCCGATGCGGACCGCCGAGAAGATCGTCTCGGTGTCGGCGTGCGGATTGGCGTCCACGACTTCCAGCACGGCAACCCTGGGCCGGGTCACCCGCAGATCGGCCATCCGCAACCTGTCCGCGTAATCGGCCGTCGATGACACGCCACCAATATGACGCACTTAATTGGAACGAGTCAAGACTTTATTGTGAAGTGAGGCACAACGGTGCGTGACGAATGAGCTGGATCATGCGGAGGTCAGGTCGGCTTCAGCGCGCTGCCTTTGCGCCACTCGTCCCAGCTGAGCGTCCAGTCGCCGTTTTGCGCCAGCGTCAGCGGAGGCCCGCCGCTGTTGCGGACCTCGACCACGTCCCCGGGTACCGAAAAGTCGAAGAACCATTTCGCGTTGTCGGCATTGAGGTTCAGGCAGCCGTGCGAGGTGTCGCGGTGCCCCTGGGCCCAGACCGTCGCGTCGAGCTCGTGCAGATAGATGCCGTCCGAGCTGATCTTGGTGGCCCAATTGATGGTCTCCCGGTAGCCGAGCCGCGAGTTCTTGGGCAGGCCGAAGGTCGAGGAGTCCATGATGACCGGATTGCCCTTGTCCAGGACGGTGTAGACACCGGGCGGGGTCCAGAGCGAGATGGTCCTGCCGCCGACGTCTTCGGTGCCGCCCATTCCCATGCTTGTGGGCATCGTGCGCTGGAGGTTTCCGTTGCTGAAGACGCTGACCTGGTGGGTCGCGTCGTCGGCGATCGATACGTGCGCGTCGCCGACGCGGAAGGACACCTTGGTGTCGTCTTGCCCGAACAGGCCGTCGCCCAAGGCTATTCCGTAGATCTTCGCCTCGGCCGTGACGTTCGTGCCCGGTGCGTAGTAGTGCTGCGGCCGCCAGTGCGCGTTCTGGCCGTCGACCCAGTACCAGGAACCCTCGACTTTCGGGGTGGTGGTCACCGACAGTTGCCGCTCGGCGGTGGCGCGATCGGTGATGTTCTCGTCGAAGTGCGCCACGATCACCGTCCCGACGCCGTAGGTGCCGCCGTCGTGCAGCGCGGTCTCCGATGTGGTGGTGAACGACACCTTGGTCTGGTTGGACGGCTTCAGCGTGGAGAACGACGAAACCTGCTTGGCCGCAACGCCACTGACACCGCTGCTGGTGACCGTCAGCGTGTAGGTGCGCCCGTAGCCCAGCGGGACGGTGGGCTTCCACACCGTGTTGTCCGGGGTCATGACGCCCTCGACCGGTTTGCCGCTCTCGTTGACCATGTCGACACCCGTCAGGGTCCCGTTCTCGGCTTTGACCGTGACCGGGGCAACCGGGTCGACGTCATGGGTGTCGGGGCCGGGGGTAATCGTTATCTGGGCCGGCCCAGCGGTTTTCGCGGGGGCGCCGCTTTGACCACAGCGGCCGCCGGGGCAATGTGACGTCGATGCAAGGTATATCGCGGCGACGGCGGCGACGATCACGCACACCGCAATCAAGAGTCTGCGGGGGCGTCTGACCCGCGTGATCCGGCCGACGAGCTGATCACTGTTCTTGGACATCATGAAGCTGCCGAACCCTGCTTTCTGTTGCGCGCAGGCCGCGAACTTCTGCCCGGCGATGTCGATGTTGTAGATGAGGTATCCCGCGACGTGCGGTTTTTAAACCGTCGCGCAGTTGGGCTTCGTCACTCAAGGCCGCACCGGCCGTCCGCGAGAGATCATGGCCTCATGGCCGATGAGGAACTCGACAGCCTCTATGAGGCGCCGCCGAAGGAGTTCACCGCGGAGCGCGCCAGATTGGCCGCCGCGGCCAAGCAGCGCGGCGATACCGCGGCCGCGAAACGGATTTCCGCCGCCAGCAAGCCGACGACGCCTGCCTGGATCGTCAACCGGTTGGCGCTGCGGCACGCCGATACCCGGCAGCGGCTGGCAGACCTTGGGGAGCGGTTGCGCGCCGCGCACGCGGCGATGGATGGCGCCCGCATCCGGGACCTGACGGCCGAACAACGCAAACTCATCGACGAACTCACCCGCAAGGCACTCGGCGAGGCCAGCCTCGAGCAACGGTCGGCGGCCGTGCGCGAAGACCTGACCAGCACGCTGCAGGCCGCCATCGCCGACCCGCAGATCTGTGCGCGGCTGGGCAGGCTGACCCGGCCCGAGCAGTGGTCGGGTTTCGGCGCCTTCGGCGATGCGGTGCCGGAATCGACGGATACATCCGGCGGACCGGCGAAGCCGCGGCGCGCCCAGGCGCGGAAGCAGCCCGCCAAGCGGTCGGCGGACGAAAAGGCGCAGGGCCGACGGCGCGAGAAGCTGAGCGCTGCCGTCGCCACCGCGGAGCGCGCCAAGACCCAGGCCGACGACCTGGTGGACCGCCGGCAGGCCCAACGCGATGCCGCCCGGCAGCGCCGTGACGATGCGGCCCGGGCACTGCGGGAGGCCGAGCGGGAACTCAGCGCCGCCGAAAAGGACTACGACAAGGCAAGGGAAGCCGGCCGAACCGCCGCGGACGCTGTGAAGGAGGCAAAAGCCCGATTGAAGCGGGCGTGAGCTCGCCGCGGCGTTTCCCCGGGCCCGGCTGGGGTATCAGCTCAGCCGTGACTTCTTTGTGGATGACAGAACGCACCGAACAGCCGTGGGCCCCAAGCCGACTTGACCAGGGCTCCGCGTCCGCCGATGTCATCGTCGTGGGCGCAGGCATCACCGGCCTGATGACGGCGGTGCTGCTGGCCCGCGCGGGCAAGGATGTGCTGGTGCTTGAGGCGCGCACGGTCGGGGCGTGCGCGACCGGAAACACCACCGCGAAAATCAGCCTGCTGCAGGGCAGTCAGCTTTCCAAGGTGCTGCCACGACATGGTCGAGACGTTGCGCGCGCGTACGTCGACGGCAACCGCGAGGGCCAGGAGTGGGTGCTGGGCCACTGCGAGGCGCACGGCGTGGCGGTGCAGCGCGAGGATGCCTACACCTACGCCCAGTCCGTGCGGGGCGTCCCGTCGGCGCGCGCCGAGCTCGCGGCGTGTCAGGCGGTCGGCCTGCCGGCGGAGTGGGACGACGATGCCGAGGTGCCGTTCGCGTATCACGGCGGTGTGCGGCTGGCCGATCAGGCGCAGTTCGACCCGATGCCCTTCCTCGACTCGCTGGCCGTCGAGCTGCTGGGTCACGGCGGGCGGCTGGTCGAGCACACCCGGGTGCGGCGGGTCTCGTGGCGCGGCAAGGAGCTGCGCGTGCATGTCAACGACGCCGCGCAGCGGGACGTCGAACTGCAGGCGCCCCAGCTGGTGCTCGCGACCGGGATCCCGATCCTGGATCGCGGCGGATACTTCGCGCGGGTGAAGCCGAGCCGGTCCTACTGCTTGGCGTTCAAGGTCCCCGGCAACATCACCCGGCCGATGATGATCTCCACCGATTCGCCGACACGGTCGGTGCGGTACGCGCCGGTCGCGGACGGGGAGCGGCTGATCGTGGGCGGGGCCGGCCATACCGTGGGCCGCGAGAAGAGTCCGTCCGAGGCGCTGGACGAGCTGTCGACGTGGACGCGCAAGCACTATCCGGGTGCCGTGCAGACCCACTTCTGGTCGGCGCAGGACTACACGCCCATCGACCACCTGCCGTACGTGGGCCCCATCCTGCCGAGCACCGAAAGCATCTTTGTTGCAACGGGTTTCAACAAGTGGGGGATGACCAACGGTCCCGCCGCGGCGTTGGCGCTGTCCAGCCGCATCCTGGGCGGCCGGATGGACTGGGCCCGCGCGTTCGCCAGCTGGAGTCCGCACGAGCTGACGGGGCTGGCGACGGCCGTGCAGGCCAACCTCGAGGTCGGCTTCAATCTGACGAAGGGCTGGATCACGCCGGCGATACGGACTCACCGCCGCGGCCCGGTCGACGACGAAGGCGGTGTGGTGAGTGGCCCGCCATGGCACCTTCAGGCCCGTTGCCGCGTCGACGGGACCGAGCACCGCGTCTCGCCGGTGTGCCCGCACCTGGGTGGGATCGTGAACTGGAACGACGCCGACAACGCCTGGGAGTGTCCTCTGCACGGGTCGCGGTTCGCGCCCGACGGCACCTTGCTGGAAGGGCCGGCGACCCGCGATCTGACCGCGTAGCCGCCGGTGTCAGCCCGCCTTCTGAAACACCAACCAGCGCAACTCGATTGGGGAGTCGCCACGCTCGACGTCGAACACATCGAGGCCGCCGGCCCAACCTTCGAACCAGCCCGTCGGCGGCCAGGCGTCCGACGGTAACCGCGCCTTCTCGTATTCGTAGGCGGCGTCGTCGGCGATCGGCTCCAGAGGCAGGCCGGCCGCCGCGGCGGTCACTTCGTCGCGGGTGAAGATCATGCTGTTGCACTGCTGACTCAGTTGCACCGCGACGTCGTCGGGAACGTAGCCGTCGCGAGCCAGGAAGGTGTTGAAGACCAAGCGCCCACCTTGGGCCAGGCAATCGGTGGCGAGTTCGAACATGCCGCGCAACTCGTGCGGCGTGCGGAAGTCGGACACCACCTCCGAGAGCACCATCAGCTGATACTTATCGCGTACGCCCTCCATCGCGGTGAACACGTCGCTTTGAATGACGTTCACGCCCAACGATTCGCCGGCGGCTTCTGCGACCATCACCTCCGCGAACTTCGCGGTCATCTCGACCGCGTCGACCGGGTGTCCGCGCCGGGCCAGGGCCAGGGCGTTGCGTCCGGTTCCGGCGCCGACGTCCAGCACCCGATAGACCGACGGATCGGCCGCCTCCGCCGCCAGCGCGAGCACGCGCGCGTCGGGTTCGGTCCCGAATAGCGGCGGCGGGCGGATCGCCATCCACTGGTCGTAATCGGCCTCGACCGTGCGCCAATCGGCTTGGACCCGGAAATTCACGCCGGTCCCGAATGGAGCCTCATACGAGATGAGGACCTCGGAACGGGGGGAGGCCTTGAAGGCCTTCGCCAACTCGGCTACCAGCGCGGCCCGCAACTGTGCGGACTGCTCGGGTGGACACCAGACGCCCAGGGTGGCGCAGACGTTGTTGCACAGCTGGACGTACTCGTCGATCAGGCCCGGCACCGCCGGCACCCGGATGTGGCCCTCGGCCGACAATCGCCGATACAGCCGCCTGATCATCGCCTCGCGCAGCATCGACGGGTCGAACGACTTATTCGGCGGATCCTGCACGAGAACCTTCTACATGACAGGCGGGCTTTGCACCACCGCTGGGCGAAGCGGGCGGCGCGGCTACGCCCGGCGGGCGGCGGATTCGAGAAGATCGGCCGCCTTGGCGACGCTTTCGGCGGGTGTGCTCATTTGGGTGGCCACCTCCCTGGCTCGGCTGAGGTAGTGCGCCGACCGCACCGAACGCAGGTCGGCGACCAGCGAGTCCAAGGTGGAGGCCGAGAACGCCCGCCCCACGCCGACTTCCAACCTGCCGACCGCCTCGGCCCAGATCGGCTGATCGAGCCAGAGCCAGAGAATCAACATGGGCACGCCCGCCCGCATGGCCGCGGCGGTGGTGCCTGCGCCGCCGTGGTGCACGATCGCACGGCACGCCGGGAAGACGGTGGCGTGATTCACCGCGTCCACGATCTTCACGTGGTCGGCGGGCGGGATATGGGTGAAATCGTTTGGGCCACTGCAAATCAACGCCCGCTCACCGATCTGCGTGCAGGCCGCGCTGATCACCGCGACCGTTTCGGCGGGGGAGGTGACCGGCGTGCTGCCGAATCCGAAATAGATCGGCGGCGTCCCGTCGGCTATCCAGGACAACACCTTGTCGTCCGCATCGGCCGGCATCCCGAGGGTCAGCGAACCGACGAAGGGCCGTCGGTATCCTGGCCCGGCCCACTGCTTCGCCAGTTCGGGCGCCCATAACTCGTCGTAGGTCTGAATCTCGAGCGCCGGCTGCGTCGACGGGTTGTCGGACAGACCAAGCGCCCGACGTTGGGCCGCTGCGGCCGCGCCGGTGACTTCGGACTGCAGCCGGCCGAGTTCCAAGGTGTCGGCGGGAAAGAAGTGCAGGGCGGCCAGCGGTATGCCGAAATGTTCCCCGACGTTGCCGGCGAGCCGCTGCTCGTTCATCCCGGCCACCAGCAGATCGGCGCCGGCCGCCACCGAGGCCAGCGTGTCGCTCTTACCGGTCCACACCTTGGTGACGCGCTCGATGAGTTGCGGCAAAGCGCTCATCGGATTCTGGACGTTGCGAACGAAATTGGTCGCCATGTTGATCTGCTCGCGGCTGTCGGGCCCGTACGCTACCGCGGAAAGCCCCGCCGACTCGGCCATGCCCAGCTTGTCGGGCGGCACCCCGAGCACGACGTCGTGCCCTCGGCGGTGCAACTCGCGTGCGGCGGCGACGCAGGGTTCGACGTCGCCTCGGCTGCCATAGGCGGCCAGCGCAATTTTCATCAACAGACCTCACTCGCGGGGATGCCTCAAATCCAAGCAGAACCGGCGCCGTCAGACCCGCCGGACGCGCGCTCGCCGCCTGAACTGGTCTTTTGCCAAGTCCCACCCATGAACAGCGGCCGCCCGACGCTGAGCGGGACCGGTCCCGCCCCGTTGAGAGCCGGCTGAGGGTGATTTGCGCAATACGAGCCGAACCCTTGTGAGTTTCGGCTGTCATGTGCAGGTAACCTATCGTTAACCGTCGGCAACAATTTCGCTGTATTCGTTGACGTGGGAGCACCTGCAAACGTTAAGACCGGTCCGCTAGCACTGGGGACGGTCTTATTCGGCCGTCTTCGTTCGCGGGACTGGCAGCACCGGAGGGAGTGCGATTTGTTTGCTGCTCGGTGGGCTATCCCCATACGACCCGCATCGATGATGCCATCGATGCCCTCGCGGCCCTGAAAGCGATCGGAGGAGAACGGCATGGACTTCGCAGTACTGCCGCCGGAGGTCAACTCCGCGCGCATGTACGCCGGTCCGGGGTCGGGACCAATGCTGGCCGCCGCGATGGCCTGGGATGAATTGGCCGCCGCGCTGCAATCGACGGCGAACTCCTATCAGGCCGAGATCACGGCCCTGACCTCCGGTCCATGGGTCGGCCCGTCGTCGGCGTCCATGGTCGCGGCCATCACCCCGTATCTGGAGTGGATGAGGACCACCGGCGCCCAGGCCGAAGAAACCGCCAACCAGGCCAGGGTGGCGGCCTTCGCCTACGAGACTGCGTTCGCCGAGACGGTGCCGCCCCCGGTGGTCACGGCCAACCGCACCCAGCTGGCGGCGCTCGTCGCGACCAACGTCCTCGGCCAGAACACGCCGGCGATCGCCGCGACCGAGGCGGAGTACGGCGAGATGTGGGCGCGTGACACCGCGGCCATGTTCGGCTACGCGGGTACGACGGCCTCGGCGACGCGGTTGACGCCGTTCGCCCAACCCGACCCGGCCAGTAATTCCGGCGCCGGCCAGTCCGACGCGGTGGCCCAGGCCACCGGAACCGCCGCCGGGAGCACGCGCAATGCCGTGCAGCAATCGTTTTCGGCGGTTCCTAACTTACTGAGCAACGTCTCGGCGGCGCCGCTGGCCGCAGTCGACCCTGCGTCTGCAACGGACGTCCTGGGGCTGGGGAGCGATCTCGTCACGTTCTTTCTCGATGCGCCGGCCAGCGTGGCCGGGCTCAGCATCGACACGCCGGGTACGTTGATCGCAGTTCCCTTCGACATCGCCGGTGCGCTGACCGGTTTCCACACCGATGACATCGTCAGCGGGTGGGCCGGGGTGCAGTCGTGGCCGGGCGCCGGCGCGGTGCCGCCCACACCGTTTCCGGTAATCACGAACCCGGCGGGCGGATTTGGAACGTTGGCATCGGCGGGTCTGGGCCAGGCGAACACGGTCGGCGGCTTGTCGGTGCCACCCGGCTGGACGGCGGCCGCCCCGGCGATTCGCCCGGCCGCGCTGGTGCTTCCGACCACCACCGCAGGCGCCGTCGCGGAGGCCGCGGCCGCGGCCGCTCCCACCGGCGCCGGCAGCTTGTTCGGCCAGATGGCCGTGGCGAGCATGGCTGGGCGCGCGATGGCCGGTACCGGTGGCGCCCTGGGTCGCGAGCGGGCCCGGGCCGGCGAGATCGAGAAGGCGACGCGCGAGGCGCCGAAGGAGCCGACGACCGAGCCCACGGCACCACCGCAGGTTGCCGCGGGCGGCCCGATCACCAGCATCGCCGCCGAGTTGCGCGAACTGGCTTCGCTGCGCGACGCGGGAATTTTGACTCAGCAGGAATTCGAGGAGCAGAAAAAGCGCCTGCTGCCCGGCTGATCCGGGGTCCGGCGCTGCGCGTTCATCGGTCAATCCGGCGAGCACAAAGGTTCACGGTTTATTCGGCAGTAGCGGTGCGGTGCGGGTGCTACCGTTTGCTGGCCATTCGACCGTCGACGGGACTCCCTCGCTCATGCTCACGTTTCGGATCGCCCCTGCGGCCGTGATCGGCGCATGCGTCGGTTTGGCCGCCGCGGCGCTCGTTTCGGGGTGCGGTAGCGCCCCGCCGGCGACCACGGCCGCCACCAGCTCGTTGACCACGGTCATTGCGGCACAGACTAATTCATCGCCGGCTCCAGGAGCCGGCCCCGCGGCGACCACCGTCCCCGGCATGTACGGCAACCCGGGCGCCGCGGCGAAGTATTGGGTGGCGCAATCGCTAGAGGACAACTGCGGACTCGTGTCGATCGCCGACGTGGTGGGCGAGCTCACCGGCAACACACCCAGCGAACGGCAGATGCTGGATCTGGCGGAGTCGACGCCGTCGGGGGCCAATCCCGGACCGATCTACGCGCCGCGGAACGACCCGAGCCACTCTGGCCCGGACAGCGGCATCTCGATGTCCGACCTGGTGATCCTGCTCGACCACTTCGGCATCAAATCCGAGATGACCTCCACATCCGACCGGGACCAGAACGGGCTCCCGCTCCTCGAGCAATACCTGGCCAAGGACCGCAAGGTCATCGCCTTCGTCAACTCCTCGGTCATCTTGAATGCCGACGACCAGCGCACCAAGGCCGACCATTTCCTGGTCGTGACGGGCATCGACACCGGCAAAGCGATCGTGCACCTCAACGACCCCGGTATCGACCACGCCGACGAACAGGTCGGCTTCGCCACGTTCATGACGGCCTGGAAGACCAGCGATCAGTCGATCGTGGCGACCGCGGCGCCCGGCTGATCCCTGGTGACGCCAGGCGATTTCGGGCACAGTGAGCAGTGAAACCTCAGTGAAGGCGCGTGATGGACAACTCGACCGCCCAGGCCTCCGATGCCGCACCGATGCGGGTGCAGGCGTTGCTTCGCTATCCGGTCAAGTCGATGCTCGGCGAAACCCTCGATCGCCTGCTGGTCGACGAGCGCGGCGCCGAGGGCGACCGCCGGCTGGCGCTCCTCGACGGTGAGACCGGGCACGTGGCCAGTGCCAAGAATCCGCGGTTGTGGCGTGATCTGTTGACGTGCACCGCACATGCCGATGCCCAGGGCGTGCGTATCAGCCTGCCCGACGGAACCGACGTGGCCGCCGACGATCCCGGCGTCGACGAGCTGATCTCGCGGCTGACCGGCCGGCGGGTCCGGCTGGTCACCCGGCGCCCCGACGGCGCGACGCTGGTGCGGCCCGATCCGGAGCAATTGCTGGAACTCGGTCTCGACGCAGAGGTCGACGGCCGCATCCTGCGGATCGCCGCGGCCACTCCGGGCGAGTCGTTCACCGACGAAGCCCCGTTGCATGCGATCACGACGGCCACCCTCGAGCACATCGGCGTGGAGGCGCTGCGCTACCGCCCAAATCTGGTGATCACGACGCCGCCGGACTATCCGCCCTATGCCGAGAACGACTGGGTGGGCGGCGAAATCGCAATCGGAGAGGCGCGGCTGCGCGTTCTGACGGCCACGTCGCGCTGCGTGGTCCCCACGCTCGAGCACGGGCCGTTGCCGCGAGCCCCGCAGGCGCTTCGCATACCCGCGGCCGAAAACCGTTTGAACACAGGCGGTCACGGCGCGCAGCCATGCGCGGGTGCCTACCTCGCGGTGGCGGCCGAGGGCATCATCCGCGTCGGTGACCGAGTCACCATCCGGCCATAACAGCTGCGCAGCAACGCATCAGCCGCCCAAATTGCGCAGCGCGGTGTCGAGTTCCTCGGCCTGCTCGGTCACCTCGCGGTCGGATAGCTCCTCGCGCCCGACTCGCTGCACCAATTCCTGGCGCGTCGCGACCTGCAGGGCGCCTCGGTATTCGGTGGACTCCAGATCGGCCGGCGCGACGACGGCGGCACGCCCCTCGATCACCACCAGCGTCGCGTCTGCGTCCGGGCGTGCCAGTAGCCGTCGCACATCCTCGGCGCCGATGGTCATGAGCCGCCGCCCCGCCCGGTTCGCTGTTGCAGCTCGTCGATCAGGCTGGATGCCTGGGCCTTGGTGAGGTTGTCCGGGATCTCTTCGCCCGCTTCCTGTGCCAGCGTGTTCAGGTAGCTGCGCTGCGGCCCGGTCATGGGTTCGTCGCCGGTCACCCACTGCGACTGGTCCTTTTCCGGATTCTCTTGTGGCGCCTGCGCGGCATCGTCGACCATGCATGTGGCTATGCCCGCTACCGAGCCAACGTAATCAGGAAGTGTTGTCGCTGGTTTCGGCATGCTAACCCCTCGCCCCGACCATCTTCATCACCAGCAGCACCGCAACCGCGATGAACGCGACGGTGAAGATGCAGACGGCGAGCACGGTGAGCACCGAGCTCGAGGCGAAGCGCCGGGTGTTCGGTGGTTGGGTCTCGGATACCCCGGAGGTTTGGGGCGCGGCCGGGGGAGTGGTGCCCGGTGCGGCACCCCCCCCTGGCTCCAGCCCCGGTATTTGCGTCGGGTCAGGATCGGGAGGTTGCGCGGTCATGGGTGCCACCGGCCCCGTCGTAGCGGACGGTGCCGCAAGTGTTCGGCCACGTCGCCGGCCAGATGCACGCGTTCTGTTGGCTCTGGAACAGGTCTCATCGCGCGCTCCCTCCGTCGGGGCATGGCGATACCCGCCCAGACGCCGCCCAAACGGCCGGCCCGTCGGGAGCTTGCCGACGCCCACCGGCGTCATCCGCGGTGTCGGCGCCCGGTCGTCCGCGATGCGCTGGGGACCACGTGCGCGTAGGTCATCGAAAGGACTGCCCGCCAACACATCCCGCGTCAGGCGGTGTGCTGACGGCGCTTCAGTTCTCCGAGTTTGGGGTCGGGCTCTGCGCGGATCCCCACTTCGCCTCGAGGGACCGTTTCACCCGGGTGCCGGCCGCCATGTCGAGCTGAAAAGTCTCACCGCCGTCGGTCTCGAATGTGATGAGATACCCCGCGTCGCTGGGATCCTTGAAGACGACTTTGTAGGGCCGTTCACCCGAGCCGCGGTCCACGGCGATGATGTCGCCAGGGGTGACGTCGTCGACCAGGTCGTTGCCGGAGACTTTGGACATACGCTCGACGTTAGCCGAAAAGATGCCGCGAACGTCCGGCCGGCCGGCGCAGTGACCGACCTCACCTACGGCTGCAGGAAGGCCTTGATGGCGCGGCGCTCATCCATGGCCCGGTAGGCCTCGGCGACCTGATCGAGGGGCAGGCGCAGGTCAAACACCTTGCCGGGGTGGATTTTTCCCCCGAGCACCGACTCGATCAGGGAGGGCAGGAAGTGCCGGACCGGGGCGGGTCCGCCGCGCAGCCCGACCTGGGTGCTGAAGAGTTGCTCGCCGGTGATTGCGACATCGTGGGGGACGCCCACGAACCCGACGAAGGCGCCCGGGCGAGCGGACTGGATGGCTTGTTGCATGGCCTGGCCGGTGCCCACGCATTCCAGCACGGCGTCGGCACCGACTCCCTCGGTCATCTCCTTGATGACGGCGACTCCGTCGTCGCCGCGTTCGGTGACGATGTCGGTGGCGCCGAAGTCACGGGCCAGCTGCTGCCGCGGCTCGTGGCGGCTCATCGCGATGATCCGCTCGGCGCCCTTTTCGCGGGCGGCCAGCACCGCGCACAACCCCACCGCACCGTCACCCACCACGGCCACGGTCATTCCGGCGGCGACGTTGGCCGCTTCGGCGGCGAACCACCCGGTGCCCATCACGTCCGAGAGGGTGAGTAAGTCCGGAATCAATTCCTCGTCGGGTTGGTCGGGCAGTGCCACGAGGCTGCTGTCGGCCCACGGGATGCGCACGGACTCCGCTTGGCAGCCGCCCATCAGCACGCGGTTTACGCACGAACTCTGAACTCCGTTGCGGCAATTCGGACAGGTGCCGTCGGAGGCGTAGAAGGATCCGATGACGAATTGGCCGGGCCTGACCGAGGTGACGTCGTTACCGACGGCTTCGACGACACCGCAGTACTCGTGACCGAACGGCTTGGGCTCGGGAACGGGGTTGATGCCGCGGTAGTCCCAAAGATCCGAGCCGCACACGCAGGTCGCCGTGGTGCGGATGATCGCGTCGGTGGGGGCGACGATCTCGGGTTCCGGCAGGTCTTCGAATCGGACATCACCCGCGCCGTAGATGACAGCTCCTCGCATTGCGCCTCCCTCTCGCGGTAGTGGGAGCCCAGCTACCCTAAATCGATGTTTTCAACCGCTCCTCAACGCCATTTGATGCCGCACCCGATGGACGGGCGCTGTTCGGGATTCACCGGTTGCCCGGCCAGCACCGCGTCGACCGCGGCGCGGACGTCCGCGGCCGTGACCGGCAGGCCGTTTTTCGGCCGGGAGTCGTCAAGCTGGCCGCGGTAGACCAGCCTGCGTTCGCCGTCGAACACGAAGGTGTCGGGCGTGCAGGCGGCCGAGTACGCGCGCGCGACGTCTTGGGTTTCGTCGTAGAGGTACAGGAACGTCCAGCCATGGCTGCGAGCCTCCGCGACCATCTGATCGGGCCCATCCTGCGGGTAGGTGACCACGTCATTGCTCGAAATGCCCACCATCGCAACGCCTTGCTCGGCGAGGTCACGACCGAGCGTGGCGAGCCCGTCGGCGACGTGCTTCACGTATGGGCAGTGATTGCAGATGAAGGTGACGACCAGGGCAGGGCCGGTGAGATCGTCGCGACTGAGCGTGCGGCCGGTGGCCGGCTCGGGCAGCGTGAAGGGCGGGGCGGCGGTACCGAGGGCGAGCATGCTGGACTCGATGGCCATGCCGGCCAGAGTATCGCCATATCGCCCGTCCGCGCACCACACGAAGTCGCGACCGCGAAACATGTTGCGCCAAAGCTAAATTCGATCCGCAGAGCGCAATTCCCTCGGCTGGCGCCCGGTGACCCGATCCCTGTGCGTGTTTGATCGGCCCAGTTCGTGGAATTACACACCTGACACCAACGAACGATTGGCCAACGCCTCAAGGAGAATGATGAGTGAGCACAATAAGGCCGACGAAGCTCGTAGGGGCCTGATCGACTCGGTCAAAGGCAAAGCCAAAGAGGTCGTCGGCGCGGTCACGGGCAACGAATCGCTGACGGCCGAGGGGCAGCTCGAGCAGACCCAGGCGCATCAACGCAAAGAAGCGAATGCGACCGAGGCCGTGGCCGAAGCCCAGGCCAAACAGGCCCAAGAGGACGCCGCCGAAGTCAGGGCGCAAGGCGCCGAACAACGCCTGGCGGCGAACGCTCAGGCCGTGGCCGCCGAGGATTCGATCGAGGCCCAGGAGGCCGCCCAGAAGCGTGCGGCCGACCGGGCGGCGCACCAACAGGCGACCGCCGCGAAGACCCAGGCCGAGGTGGACGCGCAGCGCGACATCCGACTGGCCAAGGCCGAAGAGCGCGCCGAGATCCGCGAGGCGTCCGAGGAGATCGTCGACGCGGTCGCCGAGCACCAGAGCTCGGTTCAGGTGGCGCGCAACGAAGCATCGGAGGCCGACCGGCTGCGACGCCAGGCCCAGAACGTGACCGACGAAGCCGACCTGCCCTGACGGCGGGCCTCACCCCAGGAGAAGTTGATGAAAATTTCCGAAGTCCCGCTGGCAGTCCTGCGGTTTCACTACCAACTCGCCCGATTCCCGTTGCAGCTGATCGAGAACCAGGTCGTCAACCGCATCCCCACGGAAGCGCCGGCCCGACTGCTGTACGAGCGTTCGCTGGGCATGCTCGACAGCACCATCGGGAATGTGCTCGGCGACGCGACGCTCGCCGAGCGGGGGACCGCCCTGGTCGAACGCAGCGACACGCTGGGCCAAGCGGCTCAACTGGACGCGCAAGCCGCGACCAGGAAGGCGCAGGCCGACGCCAAGCTCAGGAGCACCCGCGACGAGGCCGTCCAGGAGCGTGAGGAAGCGCAGAAGGCCACCCAGCAGGAAGTCAAAGAGGCCCGGATCGGCGCCGAGCAGCGCAAACGCGAGGCGGCGCAATCGGCGCAGCAGCGCAGCGCCGCGGCCAAGCGGCGCGCCGACGAGACCGCCTCCCAGCGCAAGCAGACGGTCGAATCGGCCAAGCGCCAGGTGGAAGACAGGACTAAAGCCGCCGAGAAGGCCGCGGCCAAGGCTTCGGCGGCCAAAGTCGATGAGGCCGAGGACAAGCTCGGTGAGGCCGCCGAGCAGCGCGCCGAGGCGGATCGCGTGGCGCAGCTGGCGGCCGCCGAGAAGCGCCAGCGCCAGGAGGAGCGGGCTAAGGACTGACGGGTGTCAGGCGCTCGGGGCGCTCCGGGCGCCCTGGTTGATCTTGTTGGCCGCAAACGTCGCGGCCTGGGCGGTCATCCCGGCATCGATGTAGGAGACGTGCGCCATGATGTTGCCGCCGCCGGAGCAGATCGGATCGTCGGGCGCGCAAATGCTGGTGACCTTGGAGCCATACGCCGGGTTGATCGTCGGTAGCGGCTGGCCGCCCCACAGCATGGTGGAGAACTGGCTGGTGGGCTCGCCGAACAGGGCGACGGCCGCGACGTGGTCGGCCACCGAGGGCGGCATTGCGTTGGTGGCCAGGTCGATTACCGTCGAGCCCTGGGAGTAGCCGCCGAGCACGATCTTCGAGTTCGGGCAGCTGGCGACGACGTCCTGGATGTGTGCGCTGGCGTCGTTGGAACCGGCGTTTGCGCTGTTGTGGTAGTCGTCGTTGGCGGGGTAGTTGACCGCGTAGACGTCGACGGACTTACCGCCGAGCTGCGACGTGAGCGAGTCGACGAACGCCTGTCCGATGTTGCCGAGACCGGGCTCCTGGTGGGTGCCCCGGGCGAAGACCACCGAGACGTCCGAACAGCCATCGGCTACGGCGGTGGGGGTTCCGAGGGGTGCACTCAGCAGTGCCCACGTCGTCACAACCGCGATACCAACCCAGCGAGCAAATCTGCGTGCACTCATGGGAGAAATCCTGTCATATCGTCGGTTACGGCGATGCCGGCGGTTGACACCACGACGTTGAACCGACGCTCGGGCGGACGAATAGCGTTGCACCGCAACGCCAATGCCTATCGTCCGGTGATTCGGATGCGAATGGGGCCGGACCAGTCGCCGTCGGGGTCGACGACCTTGCCGCGCTGCGTGATCTCCACGTCGCCCGACCTGGCGAGGCGCCGTGCGGCCGTGCGGGCGTCGTCCATCAGCTCGCGCCAACCGTCGCCGCCGACCGCGCGGGCGGCGTCCGACGGGCAGATGCTGCTGCGCGGGCCACGATGTTCGGCCAGCGCCCGTATCGACGACTCGAGGCGCTGCGGCATCGGCCCGTCACCGAGGGCGATCTCGGCGTGGTCGGCCCCGCGGCCCCCGCCGTCGAGCACGCGACCCAGTTCGGCACGCAATCGCTCACCAACCCCGGCCGTCACCGGCCGCGCCACTGGGGTTTGCGCTTCTCGGCCCAGGCGCGCAGCCCCTCGGCGACGTCTTCGGTCGCACCGGCAACCTTGCGCATGGTCTCGCCGAAGCGCACGGATTCGATCCAGCCCATGTCGGCGGTTCGCCACGCCACTTCTTTGGTCGCCCGTTGGGCCAGCGGTGCGGCCTCGGTGAGGGTGCGCGCCCAGGCCTGGGCTTCGGCCTGCAGCTGGTCGGGCTCGACCAGCTTCCACACCAGGCCGATTTCCTTGGCCCGCTCGGCGTTCATCGGTTTGCCGGTCAACAGCAGCTCCATGGCGTTGGCCCAGCCCACCCGGTGCGGGAGCCGAATGGCTCCGACGATGGTGGGTACGCCGATCGACACCTCGGGGAAGCAGAACGTGGCCTCGGTGCTGGCGATGACGAAGTCGCAGAACAGCACGCCGGTTACGCCGTAGCCGATGCACGGGCCGTGCACGGCGGCGATGGTCGGCTTGAACAATTCCATGCCGGATTCGAACGAGTTGATGGTCGGCTTCTCCCAGAACGTGCCGCCGAACGTGCCGACCGATCCTTCACCGTCCTTGAGGTCGCCGCCGGCGCAGAAGACACTGCCGTTGGCCGTCAGGATCCCGACCCACGCGTCCAGGTCGTCGCGGAAGCGATCCCAGGCGGCGTTGAGGTCCTGGCGCAGCGCGCCGTTGATGGCGTTGCGCGCCTCGGGGCGGTTCAGGGTGATGGTGGCAACGTGGTCTTGCAGCTCATAGGTGACCAGACTCATGACTGCAGACTATTGCGCCGGGCTCACAACCTCGCCATAAGCCGGGACCAGACCCGTTCTCATGGCGTGGGCGGGCGACGAAAATCGTGAAATGCCGCAAGGCGCCCAACGGTTTTCGCGGGAAGGCGTTTGACGTCCTCGAAATGCACGTGAACCCGCTCGAAGGTTTTGACCCGTTCGGCTTTGACCTTCTTCGTGTAGGTCCGGCGATCCGCCAGCGTCAAATCCGCGTCATCGCTGAACGCGCCGAGCAGCGCGCGGGGGTAGAGCCGCTCCACCAGGACGACATTGACCTCGGCGCACATCACCAGCGCCACCGACGCGAGGAACAGAAACGCCAACGCGCCCAAGACCAGTGCGAACACACTGTTGGTGGCGCTGGCCCTTTTCACGGTGTGCGCCACATAGCCGGCCCCGAACCACTGCAGCATCTGCCAAATGAACGCTGCGGCAATCGCTCCCGGCAATACCTCCCGGTATGTCAGGGCCCGCGCCGTGGTCACCCGGAAGGCCACCAGGCAGATCACCGCGTTGATGGCCATCGCGACGAGCGCGAGGCCGATCTTGCTGAAGATGCCGAGCGCCCCGGTGGCGTGGCCCGCCGCGGCCAACACGGTGGCCGCGATGGCGGCCGAGCCGAGCACCAACAGCAACAGCAGGCTGCGCAGCCGGGACAGAATCGGGTTGGGGCGCTTGTGCTTCGGCACCGCCCAGATCGTGTCCATCGCGTTCTGCAGCGCCTGGCCGACGCCCAGCCCGCCGTAGAGCGCGCCGAGCAGCCCGACGGCCACGCCCACCGCTCCGCCGCTGAGCCCCTGGGGGTGGTGCAGCTGGTCGCCGAGCACCGGGAATTGGCTCAAGGTGCTGTGCAGCACCTGTGCCTGCAGATCGGGTCTACCGGCCAGCACCACCCCGAGGCCGGTGGTCAACAGCAGCAGCAGCGGAAACAGCGACACCAGCCCGTAATAGGTGATCAGCGCCGCGAGGTAACCGCCCTGATCGTCGTTGTACTTGTAGACAACAGCGACGATCACGCCGACGACTCGATTACGCCGCTGCAGCTCGTCCAGCCAACCGACCATCGCCGATCACTTCCCCCACCAGCCGGCATCCAATTCGATGCACTCGCCACGTGATACCCGGATCCGCCCACGATCAACCCAGCCGGTCACCCGCCGCGTTGGGGACGCCGCCGCGCGAGTGCCTATTCTGTGCGGGGTGGCCGAACCGTCTGCAGCGCAGTTGCGCAACCAACTCGACGGTGTGACCTTACGCGACGCCGCCCGTCTCGGCCGGCGCCTGAAAAACCTCCGCGACGCCTCGCCCGAGAAGCTGCGGCAGCTCGCCGATCAGGTCGCCGCGGCGCACGCGGTCGTCGCCGCCCGGCAAGCCGCCGTCCCCACCATCACCTACCCCGACCTCCCGGTCAGCGAGCGGCGACACGAAATCGCCGCAGCCATCCGGACGCACCAGGTGGTGGTGATCGCGGGGGAGACCGGATCGGGGAAGACCACCCAACTGCCCAAGATCTGTCTCGAGGCCGGCCGCGGCATCCGCGGAACAATCGGCCACACCCAGCCCCGCCGGCTGGCCGCCCGCACCGTCGCTCAGCGCATCGCCGACGAGCTGGGCAGCCCGCTCGGCGACACCGTCGGCTACACCGTGCGCTTCACCGACCAGGTCAGTGACCGCACGCTGATCAAGCTGATGACGGACGGCATTTTGCTCGCCGAGATCCAGCGCGACCGCCGCCTGCTGCGCTACGACACGCTGATCCTGGACGAGGCGCACGAGCGCAGCCTCAACATCGACTTCCTGCTCGGGTACCTGCGTGAGTTGCTGCCTCGCCGCCCCGATCTGAAGGTCATCATCACGTCGGCGACGATCGAGCCGCAGCGCTTCGCGGCGCACTTCGGCGGAGCCGAACATGTGCTCAGCGGCGGAGCCGAACATGTGCTCAGCGGCGGAGCCGAACATGTGCTGAGCGGCGGAGCCGAACATGTGCTCAGCGGCGGAGCGCCGATCATCGAGGTGTCCGGACGGACGTATCCGGTCGAGGTGCGCTACCGGCCGCTGGAAGTCGCCGTGCCTTCGGCCTCCGATGACGACCCGGACGACCCGGACCACGAGATCGTGCGGACCGAGACCCGCGACGAGGTCGAGGCGATCGTCGACGCGGTCGGTGAACTCGAGGCCGAGCCGCCGGGAGACATCCTCGTCTTCCTCTCCGGCGAGCGCGAGATCCGGGATACCGCAGAGGCTTTGAGCGGACTCAAGCACACCGAGGTGCTCCCGCTGTACGCGCGGCTGCCCACCGCCGAGCAACAGAAGGTGTTCGCGCCGCATACCGGGCGCCGCATCGTGCTGGCGACCAACGTCGCCGAGACGTCGTTGACGGTGCCGGGGATCCGCTATGTCATCGACCCGGGCAATGCCCGGATTTCGCGCTACAGCCGGCGCTTGAAGGTGCAGCGGCTGCCGATCGAGCCCATCTCGCAGGCGTCCGCCGCGCAGCGGGCCGGCCGTTGCGGCCGGGTCGCGCCCGGCGTGTGCATCCGGCTCTACTCCGAGCAGGACTTCGCGGCGCGGCCGCGTTACACCGAGCCCGAGATCCTGCGGACGAACCTCGCGGCCGTGCTGCTGCAGATGGCGGCCCTGCAGCTCGGCGACATCGAGCAGTTCCCCTTCCTCGATCCGCCGGACCGTCGCAGCGTCCGCGACGGCGTGCAGCTGCTGGCCGAACTCGGCGCGTTCGACCAGCACGGCGCCATCACCGATCTCGGCCGCCGCCTCGCGCGGTTGCCCGTCGATCCGAGGCTGGGCCGGATGATCCTGCAGGCACAGACCGAGGGGTGCGTCCGCGAGATGCTGGTGCTGGCCGCGGCACTGACAATCCCGGATCCGCGGGAACGCCCGAGTGACCGCGAGGAGGCGGCCCGCCAAAAGCATGCCCGTTTCGCCGACGAGCACTCCGACTTCGTGTCCTATCTCAACCTGTGGCGCTATCTGCGCGAGCAGCGGAAGTCTCTATCGGGCAATGCGTTTCGGCGAATGTGTCGTTCGGAGTTCCTGCATTATCTGCGCATTCGCGAATGGCAGGATCTGGTCGGGCAGCTGCGCAGCATCGCCCGCGAACTGGGCATCGTCGAGGACGCGGCAACTGAGGAGCCGGCCGATCCGGCGCGGGTGCACGCGGCACTGCTGGCGGGGCTGTTGTCGCACGTGGGCATGCGCCGCGAGGACACCCGCGAATACCTGGGCGCCCGCAACTCGCACTTCGTGCTCGCGCCCGGCTCGGCGCTCGCCAAACGGCCGCCGCGTTGGGTCGTCGTGGCGGAGATGGTCGAGACCAGCCGCTTGTACGGGCGCACCGCCGCCCGCATCCAGCCCGAAGTCGTGGAGCGGGTCGCCGGCGATTTGGTGCAGCGCACCTACAGCGAGCCGCATTGGGACGCCCAACGCGGCGAGGTGATGGCCTACGAGCGGGTGACGCTGTACGGGCTCCCGCTGGTCGCGCGCCGCCGCGTCGGATTCGCGCGCATCGAGCCGGTGGTGGCGCGCGAGTTGTTCATCCGCCACGCACTGGTCGAGGGCCACTGGCACACCCGCCATCACTTCTTCGCCGACAACGCGCGGCTGCGGGCCGAGCTCGAGGAGCTGGAGGAGCGGGCCCGCCGGCGCGACCTGTTGGTCGGCGACGACGACGTGTATGCGCTCTACGACGCCCGCATCCCCGCGGACGTCGTGTCTGCGCGGCACTTCGACGCCTGGTGGAAGAAGCAGCGGCACAAGACACCGGACCTGCTGACGTTCACCCGCACCGACCTGCTGCGCACCGACGAGACCGCCGACGCGGATCGGCCAAGCACGTGGCGCACCGGCGATGTCGCGCTGCAGTTGACCTACCGATTCGAGCCCGGAGCCGCCGACGACGGTGTCACCGTGCACGTGCCGATGGACGTGCTGGCGCGCTTGGGCGGCGACGAGTTCGCCTGGCAGGTGCCGGCGCTGCGCGAGGAACTGGTGACCGCGCTCATCCGCTCGCTGGCGAAAGACTTGCGCCGCAACTTCGTTCCCGCCCCCGACACGGCGCGCGCCGTGCTGGCGGCAATCGATCCGGCGGCCGAGCCGCTGCTGCCGGCGCTGCAACGCGAGTTACGCCGTCGCACCGGGGTTTTGGTGCCCATCGACGCCTTCGACCTGGACAAGCTGCCCTCGCACCTGCGAGTGACGTTCGCGGTCGAGGCCGGCGACGGCGCCGAGGTGGCCCGGGGCAAGGATCTGCGGGCGCTGCAGGAGCGGCTCACGGCGCCGGCCCGGCAAGCCGTCGCGCATGCGGTCGCCGGCGAGCTGGAGCAGGCGGGGTTGCGCGGCTGGCCCGATGACCTCGACGAGCTGCCGCGCGTCGTCGAACGCACGATTGACGGACGGACCGTGCGGGGGTTTCCCGCGTTCGTCGACGCGGGCGGCGCCGTCGACCTTCGCGTGTTCGCCACGTCGGCCGAGCAGGACCAGGCGATGGGGCCCGGCATCCGGCGGTTGGTGCGGCTCAGCGTCGCCTCCCCGGTCAAAGCCATTGCGCGTCAACTCGATCCACGGACCCGGCTGGCTCTCGGCACCAACCCGGACGGTGATCTGCCCGCGCTGCTGGGTGACTGCGCCGATGCCGCGACCGACGCGCTCGTTTCGGCGCCGGTGTGGACGCGCGCGGAGTTCGCCGTGCTGCAACAGCGGGCGGAAAAGTCCCTGCTGCCCGCCACCGTCGACATCGTGGGCCGTGTCGAGAAGGTGCTGGCCGCCGCTCAGGAGGTGCAACTCCTGCTGCCCGCGAATCCGCCGCCCGCGCACACCGATGCGATCGCCGACATCCGTGCGCAGCTGGCTCGGCTGTTGCCGGCCGGTTTCGTCACCGCCACCGGGGCCGCGCAGCTCGCCGATCTGACCCGCTACCTGCTTGGGATTCGTCGCCGCCTCGACGCGCTGCCTCGCGCCGCCCAGGCCGATCTGGAGCGCATGCAACGGGTGCACGCCGTGCAGGTGGCCTTCGACGAGCTGGTGCAGGAGCTGCCGCAGTCGGCGGGGGCGGCCTCCGAGGTTCGCGCTATCGCCCGGCAGATCGAGGAATTGAGGGTGAGCCTGTGGGCCCAGCAACTCGGCACGCCTCGCCCGGTCAGCGAGCAGCGGATCTACCGCGCGATCGACGCGGTGCGCAACCGTTGGTGATTGTTTTCCCCGCCACTTTCAACCTATAGCGCATACGGGGGCTTGCCGCAAGACCCGGGTGATGATGCAAAATCGCTGTCCTCGACCAGAATTCAGGCGAATCGGGGTGGCGAAGTGGATGTTTCGGCGGAATCAGGGGACGACGGCATCGAGCACGCGGTGCTCATCGCCGGGGGCGGTCCGACCGGGCTGATGCTGGCGGGCGAGTTGGCTTTGGCGGGGGTCGACACCGCCATTGTGGAGCGGCGCACCAGCCAGGACCTGATCGGAGCGCGGGCCGGCGGCCTGCATTCCCGCACCATCGAAGTTCTCGATCAGCGTGGCATCGCCGATCGGTTCCTGTCCCGGGGCCAGGTGGCGCAGGTCGCCGGGTTCTCCCAGATCCGGCTGGACATCAGTGACTTTCCCACCCGGCATCCCTACGGACTCGCGCTGTGGCAGAACGAGATCGAACGCATCCTGGCCGAGTGGGTCGGCGAGCTCGGCGTGCCGATCTACCGTGGCGGGCAGGTGGCAACATTTGCCCAGGACCGCAGCGGCGTCGACGTCGGCCTGGCCGACGGCCGCAAGATGCGGGGTGAGTATCTCGTCGGTTGCGACGGAGGACGCAGCGTGATTCGCAAGGCGGCCGGCATCGAATTTCCCGGATGGGACGCGACGACCAGCTATCTGCTCGCCGAGGTCGAAATGGATTTCGGGACCGGACAATCCCCGCAGTGGGGCATCCGCCACGACGCGATCGGAGTCCACGCCCTGTCCACCGCCGAGGAGGGCCGCGGCCCGGTGCGGGTGATGGTCACCGAGGCGCAGCTTGGACCTGGCTCCGAACCCACGCTGCGCGAGCTGAGCCAGGCACTCGTCGCCGCATACGGAACCGACTACGGAATCCACAGTCCCACTTGGCTTTCCCGGTTCACCGACGCGGCGCGCCAGGCCACCGCCTACCGCCGCGGCCGGGTCCTGCTCGCCGGGGACGCCGCACATATTCACCACCCGGTAGGCGGGCAGGGCCTCAACACCGGCGTGCAGGATGCGGTGAATCTGGGCTGGAAGCTGGGCCAGGTGGTCAACAAGACATCGCCCGACAGCCTCCTGGACAGCTACCACGCCGAACGGCACCCGGTTGCGCGGCGGGTAGTGCGCAACGCGTTGGCGCAGATGGCGCTCTTGCACCCCGACGAACGCACCAAGGCACTGCGCGACAGCGTGTCCGACCTGCTCGCCATGGACGAACCCCGCACCTGCTTCGCCGCGATGATGTCCGGCCTGGACATCCATTACGACCTGGGCGAGGGGCACCCGCTGGTGGGCCGCCGCATGCCCGACCTGGACCTGGTCACCGCCGACGGGTCGCTGCGGGTGTTCGACCTGCTGCGCTACGCCCGCCCGGTGCTGCTCAATTTCGGCGAGACCGGCCGCATCGACATCGCGCCCTGGGCGGACCGGGTTAAGACGGTCGACGCGAAACATGTTGACCGGTGCGTGCTTCCCGTGCTGGGCACCGTGAGTGTGCCGCCCGCGGTGCTGATCCGGCCGGACGGACACGTCGCCTGGGCGGGCGCCGGCACCGACCCGGCGCTGCGCGATGCCCTCGCCATCTGGTTCGGGCCGGCTGCGACGTGAGGCAACCAAAAGGGTGACTTGTGCCGGCCGGCGCAGGGTGTAACGTGCGTGTTCGCTGTTCAAGAGCAGGAAGCACCGACCGTGGACATGGCAACCGAGCAACCGCCGACTCCGCCCATGGATTGGGCCGAGGCCCAACCATTGCTCCGGCCGATGCTGCGCCCGCAAAGCTACGTCAACAGCTTGGTCAACACCGGGGCCCAGCCCTGGGTCCGCCCGGTGTTCCCCTTCATCAACGAGATGGTGGTCGTCGACCTCCCCACCGTGCGGGCCATAGTGTCGCCGGCGGAAACGGGCGCCTGGGGCGTCACCGGCGATCAGGCCTTCGCGGTGGCCAGGGAGAACCTTTCGGCGCGCCAGCAGCCCTTCGCGCCGGGTGAAAAGTTTTTGTTGAAAGACGCCGACGGCGGCACCTACATCGATTCGATGATCCTGGCCACCGGCTGGCTGGGTTCGCTGGCGGTGGCCGGCGGCCCCCGCCCGCTGGTGTTTTTCCCGGGCGACGGCGTGTTACTGCTGGGCACCGATGCGCCCGATAACGCCGAGGACCTCTTCGAGGCCGCCGAGCAGATGTACCTCGACGCCGACCAGCCCATCTCGCCGCAGGGCTACACCATCGTGGGCAGCGTCATCGCGCCGTTCGATCAGGCCGGCCCGCACCCCCTGCGCGGGTTGGCGTTGAGGGCCCGAACCCTGTTGGCCACAGAGGAATACAAGCACCAGGCCGAATTCTTGCGGGAGCATTATGAGCGCGAATTGTTCCCGCAATACGTCGGCGACGCGCAGATGATCGAGACGGCCTGGGGCCGGCGCACCAATGCGGTGTGGGGGCAGGGGATCCCGTGGGAGTTGCCGCAGACAGATTACGTCACGTTCGTGGTCGGCGAGCCGTCGAACGTGTCCGACAGGTTCACCGTGCCGTTCCCGACGGTGGTCGACGCGGTGGGCATCCTTCCCGTCGCGGGAATCAATCCGGTCCGCTACCGGGCCGACGAATGGCCGACGGCCGAGCTGCTGGCGACGCTGAAGGCGCACGCCATCGACATACCGAGTGAATGACGGTGCTCACCTGAGCCAGGCCGGAGAACCGCTAGTCCGGCGGCTCGCTGGTGGGGCCGCGGACAGCCGCTCGTTCCCGGTCGCTGCGGTTGCCGGGAACGCCTTCGGCTTCGCTCTCCTCGGTAACCTTCTCCTCGAGCTGGTCGACGATGTTTTCCAGCTCCTGAGCGCGGCTCAGCGGGTCTTTGTCGGGTTTGGTCATATCGCTTTCCATCGGCGTTGGTGGGGGACGGGCCCCGGCGCCGGGAACCCGCCGCTATTCCATACCCGATCGCGCGTTCGCTAACCAGATCCGGCGACCGTCGAACGAACGAGACACAAGGCCGTGGCGATGGAAGTATCGCAAGAGTGGCTACCGAGAAACCTCAGACCATCTCTTATCCCGCTGCCGACGCCCGCCCGCGTCGCCACCATTCCGATCCGCTCGACCCGCACGTCATCGTCCTTTTCGGGGCGACGGGCGATCTGGCGAAACGAAAGCTGATCCCCGGTCTGGCGTACCTGGACCAGTCCGAATTGGCGCCCGATATTCAGATCGTCGCCACGTCGCTGGAAGACCTGAGTCAAGACGAATTCCGCGATCTCGCCAAGAAGGCGGTCGATTCCTTCGGCACGCACACACTCACGCCCGAGCAGTGGTCGAACTTCGCGAACATAATCACCTACGTCCCCCAGGGCGCCGGACCCGAGGCGCTGGCCGAGGCGGTGGCGCAGGCCGAGGACAACCTGGGGCCCGACGTCCGGCGACTGCACTACCTGTCGGTGCCGCCCAAGGCGGCGCGCGCCGTCATCACCATGCTGCGCGATGCCAAGCTGGTCGAACGTTCGCGGGTGGTGATGGAGAAACCGTTCGGCACCGACCTGGCCAGCGCGGTGGCGCTGAACGACTTCGTGCACGAAACCTTCGAGGAATCGCAGATTTTCCGCATCGACCACTTCTTGGGCAAGGAAGCCGCGCAGAACATCCTGGCCTTCCGCTTCGCCAACGGCCTCTTCGAGCCGATCTGGAACCGCAACTTCATCGACCATATCCAGATCGACATTCCCGAGGCCCTGGGCCTGGACCAGAGGGCGAACTTCTACGAAGAGACCGGCGCCTACAAGGACATGGTGGTGACCCATCTGTTCCAGGTGATGGCGTTCGTGGTGATGGAACCGCCGACGGCGCTTGAACCGTTCGCCATCAGCGAGGAAAAGAACAAGGTGTTCCGATCGATGCTGCCGGTCAAACCCGCCAATGTGGTCCGCGGTCAGTACAACGGATACCGCGACGAGGACGGCGTGGCAAAGGATTCCGACACCGAGACGTTCATCGCGCTCAAGGTCGGCATCGACAACTGGCGGTGGGCCGGGGTGCCCATCTACCTGCGCACGGGTAAGAAGATGGCAGAGGGCATCCGCATCATCTCGATCGCGTTCAAAGAGGCCCCGCGAACCATGTTCCCGCCCGGATCCGGGGTGGGCACCCAGGGTCCCGATCACCTCACCTTCGACCTTGCCGACAACTCAAAGGTTTCGCTGTCGTTCTATGGCAAGCGGCCGGGGCCCGGCATGAAGCTGGACAAACTGTCCATGCAGTTCTCCTCGCAGGAGATCGACACCGTCGTGGATGTGCTGGAGGCCTACGAACGATTGATCCTCGATGCGATGCGGGGCGACCACACGCTGTTCAACACCGCGGAAGGCATCGAATCATTGTGGGAGCGTTCGGAAGGTCTGCTTACCGATCCGCCGCCGGCCAAGCTGTATCAGCCGGGCACATGGGGGCCCAACGCGATTCACCAATTGATCGCGCCGAATGCGTGGCGGCTGCCGTTCGAGCGGGAGTGGCGCGAGGCCAAGCCTTAGCGGAAGGCCGAACTCCTGGGGCTCAGCGCAGTTCGGCACTGAGGTAACTGATTGCGTGACGGAATTGCTTGAGGATTTCGTTGTCCGGCAGCGCGAATCCGTAACCCGCATAGACCTGTTCGGTGGGGTGGCGGGTGACGTTCCAGCCGGTGGCGCCCAGGTGATCAGCGGCGGGGCGGCGCTCCCCGAGCCAAATCAGCTCGGCGACATCGATGTCCAGCCCGTGCTGCCGCCAGGTGCTGCGCATCGCCCGGGCCCGTTCGTCGGTGAAGACGCTCATGTCGGTGATGTTCTCGGTGGCCATCCGACTGCCCGGGGCGCTGAGCGCGGTGATGTTGTCCAGCAGCCGGTCCTGGGCGTCGGGCGGTAGATAGGGCAGCAGGCCTTCGGCGATCCAGGCGGTGGGGGAGTTGGTGTCAAAGCCACCGTCGCGCAGGGCCGTTGGCCAATCATCGCGGAGATCGATGGCGACGGTCCGGCGCTCGGCGGTCGGTTCCGCGCCGATCTGGGCGAGCGTGGCGGTCTTGAAGGCGATGACTTCCGGCTGGTCGACCTCGAACACCACCGTGCCCGATGGCCACGACAATCGATAGGCCCGCGCGTCCAGCCCGGCGGCCAAGATGACGGCCTGCCGGATTCCGGCGGCGGTGGCGGCGCCGAAGAAGTCGTCGAAAAACCTGGTCCGCACGGTCATCTGCTCGCGCCGCTGCTGCAGCGTCATCGGCATGTCGCCGGTGTCGAGCGGGATCTGACCGTCCAGCATGCGGGTGAAGAAGGGATGCCCGACCGCGCGCACCAGGGGCTCGGCGAACCGGTCATCCAGTAGCGGATCCGGCTCGCGCGATGCCAGCGCCCGGGACGCCGCCACCATCGTCGAGGTCGCCCCCACGCTGGAGGCCAGGTCCCAGCTGTCGCCCTCGGTACGCGCCGAACCAGATGATGACATTCGCTTTCCCCTTCCGGATCCACCCGCCACGTCGGCCAATTCAGCGGTCGGGGCCGCTCGCCACCGGCGACTACACCACCGGTACCGAAGGGTACTTTCTGGCTATGTCGCGCGCACCACGCACCCGTCGCGCGGGCATCTGACTCCCATCCCCGTTGCACGCCGACTCCGAAAGTGAATAACTCCATGGCACCGACCCTGCGCCCGCGCCGATCCGCTCTGTACCTGCCCGGCAACAAGCCCCGCGCGCTGGAGAAGGGTAAGTCGCTGCCGGCGGACGTGCTGATATTCGACCTCGAGGATGCGGTGGGGCCCGACGCGAAAGCCGATTCGAGGGCGACGGTGTGCGACGCGATCTCGTCGCAGAGCTACCGGCCCCGCGAGGTCGTGGTGCGGATCAACGGGTTGGACACCGACTGGCACCGGGACGACCTGGCCGCCGTGGCCGGATCGACGGCCGACGGTGTGCTGGTGCCGAAAGTCGAGACGGGCCAACAGGTTCAAGCGCTGGCCGAGGCGCTCGACGCCTTAGGAGCGCCGAACTCGTTGCAGCTGTGGGTGATGATCGAAACGCCCCGGGCCTTTCTGCGGGCCGAGGAGGTCGCGTCGGCCAGCGATCGCCTGGCCGGGTTGGTGGTGGGGACCAACGACCTGGTCAACGAGCTGCACGGCCTGCACGTTCGCGGGCGCGCACCCGCCGTGCCCGCCCTCGGCCTGGCTTTATTGGGAGCGAGGGCGGCCGGAAAGGTGATCTTGGATGGCGTGTTCAACGACATCACCGACGAGGGCGCATTCCGGGCCGAGGCCCAACAGGGCCGCGAAATGGGATTCGACGGCAAGACCTTGATCCACCCGTCGCAGATCGCCCCGGCCAATGAGCTGTTCGGTCCGTCACACCAGGAGCTGGAGAACGCCCGCAAGATCGTCTCGGCTTACCAGCATGCGCAGGCGGCCGGGACCAGCGTGATCACCGTCGATGGCCGCATGATCGAGAGCCTGCACGTCCGCGACGCTCAGCGAATCCTGACCCTCGCGGATTTGATCTCGGAGATGGAATCCGCCTCTTAGGCCGAGTGGACATATCGTGCGCACGGTGGCGGTGCGCGGCGCAAGCCCGCGACGGGCGTTCGGTGCCTGCCACACGGTAGGTTGAACGCGTTCGGAGGCGACTCGAGAGGAGATAACGTGGGCCAGTCCGCGGCCATGGCCGAGGCCGACCGCACCTGGATGATCGACACGTTGCTGGCGCTGCTGCAGACCCCGAGCCCGTCGGGACGCACGGATGCGGTGATGCAGGTCATCGGCGACATCTTCGACCATTTCGGGGTGCCATTCACGCTGACCCGGCGGGGAGCGCTGACCGCCGAATTGCCCGGTGAATCCGCGACCATCGACCGGGCCCTGGTGGTGCACTCCGACACGATCGGCTGCATGGTCCGCGAGCTGAAGGACAACGGCCGCCTCGAGATCGTTCCGGTCGGCACCTTTTCGGCGCGGTTCGCCGCCGGCGCCCGGGTGCGCATCTTCATCGACGACCCCGACGAGTTCATCACCGGTACGGTCATGCCGCTCAAGGCCAGCGGGCACGCGTTCGGCGACGCAATCGACACGCAACCCACGGACTGGGACCACGTCGAGGTCCGCATCGACCGCAGCGTGTCGACGCGGGAGGACCTGGTTCGGCTCGGCCTGCAGGTCGGTGATTTCGTGGCCCTGATCACCAGCCCCGAACTCACCGCCGACGGTTTCATCGTTTCTCGTCATCTGGACGGGAAGGCGGGCGTCGCGATCGCGCTGGCCCTGGCCAAGAACTTCTCCGAGAACAAAGTGGTGCTGCCGCACCGCACCACGATCCTGGTCACCATCACCGAGGAGGTCGGCCACGGGGCCAGCCACGGCCTGCCCGCGGATGTCGCCGAGCTGGTGTCGGTGGACAACGCGGTGTGCGCGCCGGGCCAGCATTCGCTCGAGGACGGCGTGACGATCCCGATGGCCGACATGCACGGCCCATTCGACTACCACCTGACCCGGAAACTTTGCCGGCTCGCGCACGAACAGGGAATTCCGTTCGCGCGTGACATTTTTCGCTACTACCGCTCCGATGCCGCGGCGGCGATCGAGGCCGGGGCCAACACCCGCGCCGCGCTGGTCGGCTTCGGCCTCGACGGCAGCCATGGCTGGGAGCGCACCCACATCGATTCGCTAGAAGCGGCCTATCACCTGCTGCACGCCTGGCTGCAGACACCGTTGACGTTCGCCAAGTGGGACGCCAAGCCGACCGGCAGCCTGCGCGACTTTCCCTCGCAAGAGCAGCCCGCACCCAGCGAGCGGTGGGTGCCGCTGTCCCGCGGCGATTTCGAGAGCCCCGGCGAGGCGTCGCCCGGGACACACTGGCCGCCGGAGGGACCCCAGGCCTGAGGCCGCTACATCTGGGCCCAGACGACCTTGGTCTGTAGGTAGGTCTCGATGCCGGCCTTGCCGGACTCGTGGCCCCAGCCGGATTGCTTGTAGCCGCCAAACGGCATCGAGTGGTCGTACGGGAAAGCGCAATTGAGCCCGACGGTTCCGGCCTTGAGCCGCTTGGCCAGCCGGTGCGAGCGACCGAGGTCCTTGGTCCACACCGTCGCGGCCAGCCCGTAGGTGCTGTTGTTGGCCAGCGCGACCGCCTCGTCCTCGTCGTCGAACGGCAGGATCGTGACGACCGGCCCGAAGATCTCCTCCTGGAACAACCGGCTGGTGTCGGGATCGACGTCGGTGACGACCGTGGGGTGCACGAAGTAGCCCTTGCGGTCCAGCCGGTGCCCGCCGGTCACTATCTGAGCGCCGTCGGACCAACCCTGCTCGAGGTAACCCAGCACCCGATCGAGTTGCTTCTGGCTGATCAGCGGGCCGCTCATGGTGCCCTCTTCTTTGGGGCCACCCATCTTCATGGCGTCGGCGACCATCGCCATGCCCTCGACGACCTGGTCGTAGACGCCGCGCTGCACCAGAATGCGCGAACCGCACACGCAGGCCTGCCCGGAGTGGACGAAGGTGCCGAACGCCGACATCGGGATCGCCTTCTTCAGCTTCGCATCGTCGAAGATCAGCACCGGCGACTTGCCGCCGAGCTCCAGGGTGACCTTGTTGAGGTTGCTGTCCGCCGAGGCGTGCACGATCGCGCGGCCGACCTCCGTCGATCCGGTGAAGGCGACCTTCTCCACGTCGGGGTGCGCGGTGATGGCCGCGCCGACGGTGTGCCCGTAACCGTTGACCAGGTTGGCCACCCCGTCGGGCACCCCGGCCTCGGCCAGCAGGCGCATCAGGACGTGCGCTGAAAGTGGCGTCTCCTCAGCAGGTTTGACCACACTGTTGCAGCCGGCCGCCAGCGCCGGCGCGAGCTTGGCGCAGAAATTGAACACCGGCCCGTTCCACGGGAAGATCAGCCCGACCACGCCGTAGGGCTCACGCACCGTATAGGTGTGCATGTGCGAGTCGACGCCGGTCAGGCCGCCGGTGTTCACATCCCGCGCGATGCCGTCGATCTTGGTACACCAACCCGCGTAGTAGCGGAACCACTCGGCGCCGATCTTCACCTGCATCTCCGCCTGCGCGGGATACATTCCGGCGTTGAGCATTTCGAGCTCGGCGAGCAGGTCGGCGTTCTCGTCGATCAGGTCCGCGACGCGCCACAGGATCTTCGCCCGCTCATAATCGGGCTTGCCGGACCAGATCCCGGCCTCCGCGCCGGCTTTCGCGCGCGCAACCGCCTCGTCGACGGCTTCGGTGCCGCAGTCGGTGAACGAGCCGATCTGCTCCTCGGTGGAGGGATCGAAGATCGGGATCACGTCACCGGTACCGGGGCGTTCCCGAAGCTCGTCCAGTACGGATTGCACCGTCATGCGTCTCCTCCTCACCCGGCTGGCTGCGGCAGAAGTTACGCGCTTAACCCGGTGCTGTCTACGACATTCGGAAGAAACGCCGCACCGACACGGCGGCTACCGGCCACGGGCGATCCGGTCGGCGCGCCAGCACCGGGACTGCATCGGGATGTCGATTGCTTCGGCGCCGGGGAAACGCTCGGCCAGGACGGCTCGGGCTTTGTCGAGCCGCTGCGCGCGGTCATCCGGAGAGGCGATGATCACCCGGCTGTAGGTGGCAAGCATCGCGACGACATCGTCGATCTTCATGGTCCGCACGAACCCGAACGTCTCCCGCGCGACGTTGTGGAAGATCTGCGGATCGGGGAGCACGACGTTCTGGTGGCGCCGGCGGAAGCGGTCGGGCGCATCCAGTTCGGACGCATCGTCCTTGGGCAGCACCTCGAGGTCGCGCACCCAGTCGACGTCGCGATCTCGACTCGTCCAGATCAGCCCGAACCGTCCGTTGTCGCGCAATACGCGGCCGATCTCCGGCACCGCGCGTTCGGGATCCATCCAATGCCACGCCGACGAGACGAACACCGCGTCCGCGGAATCATCGGGGAGTGGAATCGCCTCGCCGGTGCCCGCCACGGCGCTAACCCCGGGGGACCGCTCGGCCAGCACCGCGCGCATCCGCGCATCGGGCTCGACGGCGACCACGTGCGCCGCCCGGCCGACGAGCGTGCGGGTGAACAACCCGGTGCCCGCACCGACGTCGACGGCCACCTCACACCCGGATGGCAACAACCAGTCCACCGCCTGTTGCGGTGGGGGCGGCCGCAGCCCGTCGTAGTCCTGCGCGATCGAACCGAAGGACATCGCACGCTCTTGACGATCAGTCACACGCGACAACGTAATCCGGCTCGCTGTGCAAGACATGAGAAGTTGTGGCGCGTCACCACAGTGCGCTGTGATTGACCAGTGCATCGGCGATCAGGCCGGTTCCGAAAACCAGGAACAACAGCCGCACCGCCATCGGCCCGTAGCGGGTGAGCGCGCGCACGATCGCGCGCTGAATGCGCTTGGCTCGCATGGTTTTCCTCATCGAGAGGGCAAGGATCAGCAGCGGCGGCGACAGGGCGATCGCCCAGTAGGCGATGATGACCAGCGGCCAGAGCGGCGGTCGCGGGTGCAACGCGGCGAGCATGGCCAGCACGGTGAGGTAGGGCACCGCGGTCGGGGCCTGGCCACTGCCCACCGCGAGCCCCAGGAATCCGAGCAGCCACGGACGTTGCCGCATCGCAGCCAGCGCCCAGCCGGGTGCCGATGATTGTGCGGTCAGCGGGAAGTAGGCCAAGCCGATCAGGACGATCCCCAGCAGAAGTTCGCCCCGGAAGCGAATTGCCGGTGTCAGGTGAAAGTCGAGCACCTCGGTGATGAAGCCGATGCCCAGCACGGTGCACACGCCGAAGGCGGTCGTCACCGCGAACACGCCCGCGATGTAGCTCAGGGCGCCCGGAATTGGTGACCGGCGCCCCAGCCGGCTGTCGAAGATGATGGCCGAGACCACTCCCACGCTGAGCACATTGAGCGAGTCGAGAAACGCCAATCCGGCAAGCGCCAGCGCCAGGGCCGCCACGCGTCTGTACCGGGCCTAGCGTCCGGATGCACCGGCCGCCCACGGCGGGCGGCGCGCTGACCACGGCGGCAGGACCAAGGCGGCGATCATGCTGCAGACAATACGAGTTCGAGTGGGAACCTGTCGGGCGAGGCTGCCGGTTGCCGCGGATGATCGCGCTCACCGCCGCGGCCACTGGTGATGCGGGGGGCGATGGTGTCGGGGCAGGTAATGCGCGGCATTATCGATGCGTCGGCGGCGCGTATTCCGATATCGCGATCGAACGTGCTCATCAAGGGCAAGCTCCGCAACGGACGCCTGATCTGGCAGCGCGCGAAACGGTGATAGCCGGGAAGCGCAACGCCAGACCGGCCGCGCACCTAGGGAGAACCGAATGGGATTGCTTGACAACAAGACCGCCGTCATCACCGGCGCCAACTCCGGGATCGGGCTGGCCACCGCGCAGCGGTTCCTTGACGAGGGCGCCGACCGGGTGTTCATCACGGGCCGGCGTCAGCCCGAACTCGACGATGCGGCAAGCAAATTGGGCCCGGGTGCCACCGCAGTGCGCGGCGACGTCGGAACGCCGGGGGACCTGGACCGGCTCTACGCCGAGGTCGCGGCCGCCGGCAACGGTCTCGACATCGTGATGGCCAACGCCGGATCGACGAGGGTGGCGCGACTGGGCGAGATCAACGACGACGACCTCGACACGCTGCTGACCACCAACGTCAAGGGAGTCGTCTACACCGTGCAGAAAGCGCTGCCGGTGCTCAACGACGGCGCCTCCATCATCCTGATTGGCTCCACCACCGCCGACCGGGGACGCGCCGGACTGAGCATCTACGCCGCCACCAAGGCGGCCGTCCGTTCGCTGGCCCGCGCCTGGGCCAGTGAACTCGCCGACCGCAACATCCGGGTCAACGTGATCGTGGCCGGCTCCACGGCCACGCCGGGAAGCAATGCGTTGGCCGCGCAGACCGATCCCGACGCTTCGATCGAGGAGTTCCGCGCCGAACGCATCGCCACGATTCCGCTGGGCCGCTTCGCCGATCCCACCGAGATCGCCAATGCCGCGGTGTTTTTGGCCAGCGATCTGTCCAGCTTCAGCACCGGTTCCACGGTCACCGCCGACGGCGGATTCAACCAGGTCTGACGGATTCGCCGGGCCGGTCCATAGGCGTGCGTCAGCGCTGAGGTTCCGCGATGCTGTCGGCCAATTCATCGAAGATGGCCTGGTTCAGCCCGAAGGCGAATTTGACCTCGCCGACGATGCGATCGATGTCGCCGGTGTCGGCGCGAAGAGCGTCGAGGCGAGCGCGATAGGCGTCTTTGTAGGATTTGGGCCGCACCGGAAACTCGTAGAACGCGAGGCCGGCGCCGCCGAGATCGAATGTGCGATCCAGAATTTTGCCGATGCCCCGGCCTCCGGAGAGATCCCCGAGATAGCGCGTGTAGTGGTGAGCCACCAGCGCACCGCCCCATGTGAGGGTGCCGAGCCGCTCGGCATAGGCCGCCGCCGCGGGAGAGTCGACATTGCGTGCGGCACCCCGGGGCAGCCAGTGTTCGAGGTCGGCGTCGATAGCCGTCAGGCGTTCCAGCGCGGGGTCATACACTGCGGCAACCATCGAGTCGTCACGCCGGGTCCGCACGGCGTCCTCCAGGGCCGCATACACCACGCGCAACCGCAGCAGATAATCGGAATAGCCGGCCGCGCCGATCCGTCCGGCGAGCAGTTCGGACATGAACGGGCTCTGCTCGGCGGCATCGTGTTCGGCCGCCGAGCCCTCCTTCATCGCGACCGACAGGCGGCGGCTTGCTGGGACGGCGATCGAGCACATGACCTGCCCAGATTACATTGGTGATCTGGGCGGGGCGGGTTGTGGCGGCGGATGCGATTGAGTGATGGGCAAAGCCGCGTGGAAGTGCGGACCGCGGCTGACCTGGTCGGAGTATGGCGACACACGTTGATAGCTTGGAGGTCTGGCTGCTACCCCTGATCAATCCGATAAAGCCGCTCGCGTGACCAACGACGAGCGGTCCGTCCGGCCATCGGCACCCGCGGAGCAGTCGATCGATGATCTCGTACCGGTCGGCACCCCGATCGACCTGGACAACTGCGCGCGTGAGCCGATCCACATCCCCGGCAGCATCCAGCCGCGCGGTGTGCTCGCGGTGGTGCGTGAGCCCGCGTTCGAGGTGCGCCAGGTCAGCGCCAACGTCGCAGATCTGCTCGGCCGTCCCGTCGGCGCCATCGTGGGACGGCACCTGTCGGCATTGATCGGTTCCGAGCAAGCCGCCCGCATCGAGCAGGCCGCGGCGACCTTCGCCAGCCTGCGCCAGAACAACCCGCTCGAGGTCACCATCGAGGTCGCCGGCGAGCCGCGGGCCTTCGACGCGATCCTGCACCGCGAGCCGGGCGGTTTGCTGCTGGTGGAACTCGAGATCGCCTACGGCGAGCGTCCGTTCTCCTTCCCGAACACGTATCAGTCGGTACGTGGCGCGGTGGAGGAGTTGAACCGGGCCTCCACGCTGACCGAGCTGTACGCCACCGCCGCGCGCGCCGTCCGCGACCTGACCGGCTTCGACCGGGTCATGGTGTACCGCTACGACGAGGAATACAACGGCGAGGTTGTCGCCGAGTCCAAGCGCGACGACCTCAACTCCTTCCTCGGCCTGCATTACCCGTCGACCGACATCCCGGCGCAGGCGCGCGCGCTGTACGAGAAGAACTGGATTCGGCTGATTTCCGACGTCGATTACGCGCCGGCACCGCTGGTGCCGAGCATCGACCCGGTGACCGATACGCCACTGGATCTGACCTATGCCACGTTGCGCAGCGTGTCGCCCATTCATGTCGAATATCTGCGGAACATGGGTGTGCACGCATCGATGTCGATCTCGTTGCTGCGGCGGGGGCGGCTGTGGGGGCTGATCGCCTGTCACCATTACACCGGTCCACACCTGCCACCCTTCGGCACCCGGGCGGCGGCCGAGTTCCTCGGTTCGACCCTGTCGCTGCGACTCGTCGACCGGTTCGAGGACGAACAACTGCACAAGAGGTTGGCCGCGCAGGCCATTCTGGCCAAGCTCACCGCCGCCACGCTGGACGATGGCGAACCGCTGTCGGAGGCGCTGCTCGGCGCGCCCGACCTGTTCGATCTCGTGCCGGCCGACGGCGTGGTCATCGATATCGGAGGCGATCTGCGGATGCGCGGCTCGGTTCCACCCCCGGACGTCGTCTCGGCCGTCGCCGCCTGGGCGCGTGACGTGGACGAAGACGTCGCCAGCAGCGAATGCCTGTCCCGGGCGCTGCCCGAGCTCGATCTCGATCCCCAGGTGGCCGCCGGTGCGCTGGTGCTCAACCTGCCTGACGGCCAATACGCCATCTGGTTCCGGCGAGAGGTGCTGCGCTCGGTCGACTGGGGCGGCGACCCCTACAACAAGGCGATCGCGGTCAGCGAGGGTCAACTGCGGCTCAGCCCGCGCAAATCGTTCGACCGGTGGCGCGAGATCGTCCACCAACGCAGTGAGCCGTGGTCGCCGAGCGAGACCGAATCCGCAGGGTCATTGCGGCGCTACCTGGTCGAGTCGCTGTACCGCCGCACGCGCGGGGCGCTGCGCGTGGCTGAGACGCTGCAGCGCAGCCTGCTGCCCGAGTCGATCCCGGCGCTCGAAAGCTGGGAACTATCGGCACATTACGAGCCGGCGGCGGGGGACAACGTCGGCGGCGACTGGTACGACGCGTTCGAGCTACGCGACGGCCGGCTGATCGTGCTGATCGGCGACGTCGCCGGACACGGCATCGCCGCGGCCGGCACCATGGCCGCGCTCCGCAACGCCCTGCGCGCCCAATTGTTCGCCGGCGCCGCGCCGGCCGAGGCGCTGTCGCAGCTCAACGACTTCTGTCTGCATATGCTGCGCGGCGCGTTCGCCACCGTCATCGCCGCGCGGGTCGATCTCGGCTCGGGCCGGGTGGAGGCGGCGTCTGCCGGTCACTTGATGCCGTACCTGACGAACTCCTCGGCGCCGGCGGTACCGGCACCGATCAAGCTCTCGCCACCCATCGGCGTCAAAGGCGTGAAATACGCACCCAGCACCTTCACCGTCGAACCCGGACACGGCGTGGTCCTGTTCTCCGACGGCCTGGTGGAACGTCGCGGTGAATCGATCGACGACGGCCTCGACCTGCTGGCCGAAATCCTCGGCCGGGCCGGTGATACCGCGGCGACCGGAATCTGGACGGCGATGGCATCGGACCACACCGACGACGACGTCACCATCATCACGCTGCGCCGACCCTGAACTCTCGCTAAGCGATTCGTATATCAGCGCCTAATTGAGCGGCGGCCATCTACAGTTCGACGAATAGCGAACCGTAACCGCCCTTAAAGGACAATGCGATGGCGAAAAGTGTTGCGACCAAAAACAACAACGAAAAGATCGTGGTCGATTTTATACATGCCGCTTACGGCCAGAGCATGGATATCGACGCCATGACCGCCCTGATGGCCGAGGACTTCGTCTGGCAGCTCCACGTTCCGCTCTCACCGATCGTCCGCGGACGTGACGCGGCGCGCGCGGAACTCGAAAAGCACAACACCCTCTCGACGGGCATGATCGAGGGCAGCGAAATCCGCACGATCGTGTCCGACAGCGACACCGTCGTCGTTGAGCGGGTCGACGTGAACGCCATGAACGGCGTCGCGGTCACTTTCCACGTCACGGCCCTCTTCGAGATGCGCGACGGTGCGATCACGCATTGGCGTGAGTATTGGGACACCACTCGCGTTGCCCAACAACTCGGGATAGATCCCGCGCTCATGTTCGCGCCGTTAGGCGATTGACCTACGGCACAAGGGATCTGGTGGGTGGAGCTAACCTGCGGCGTTCAGGATCTTGATCGCGAACACCAGCGAGTCGCCGGGCTGGATACCCGCGCTGGGCTGGCCTTGGGGGTAACCATCGGCGGGGACCATCGCGACGGCGACCGTCGACCCGACCTTTTGCCCTGCGATGGCCTTCTGGAATCCCGGGACGACTCCGGTCAGCGGGAAGTCGACCGGGGCGCCGCGCTGGTAGCTGCTGTCGAACACTGACCCGTCACGTCCGTTTACGCCCATGTAGCAGACCGAGACCCTGGCGGTGTTGGACACCACCGGCCCGTCTCCGGCGTGCAGCGTATGCACCTGGGTCTGGCTCACGCTGAACGGTGCGGTCACGTTCACCAGCGGGGCGGTCGTATCCGTGGATCCGGTGACCGCGACGCTGCCGGTGGTGCCGCTCAGTGTCCAGTCGGGCGTTCCGCCGTTCTGCGGCGCCGCGGTGGGACACGAGCCGGCCGCGATAGCCGTGCCGGCGCCAGCGAACGTCATGACGGTTGCCGCGACACAAGCCGTGAGCGCGACGGAGGAATACATCCAGGAGGACTTCACGGCCGTCACGCTACAGCCACCGTGCTTCTCAAGAGGCGCGGGGCTCCACAGATCGCGCGTCGAGATCATTCGTCGGTTGGACGAGGCGTGAGTTGCTGAAGAATGCGCAACAGCGACTTGCGGTCCGACGGAGTCAGTTGGCAAAGCCAACGCTCTTCGCCACGCTGAATTGCCTGCTGTGCCTGCCTTTTGATCGTCCGTCCGCGCTCGGACAGCTCAAGCAGCCGGACTCGACGGTCGTCAGGGTCGGGGCGGCGCTCGATGTACCCGAGCTGCTGTAGATCGTCGAGAACCGCGATGATGCGTGTCTTGTCCGCGCCGATAGCCGCAGCCAGGGCGGCTTGAGTGCGCACTGGCGAGTTGTCCAGCTCGGTCAACACGGTGTAACCCCACATCGTTAGGCCGTGGCGCTCAAGAATCGGCAGCTCGGCAGCCACGAGTTCGCGCACCAACGGTCCGAGCATGGCCGCAAGATCAGGTCGGGGCTGCCCTTTGGTCATGGCGCGATAGTAGAGGAGACACGATAATATGCGTATGCTTACGATATGATCGTGCCTACGATAGATATTCTGCGAACACACCACCGCACGGCCGTAATGGCCACCATCGACATTGTTCAGAGGGTCAGCACCAGCGACCTCGAGCGCACGACCCCATGCAGCGACTGGAATCTGCTGGAACTGGTGGCCCATATGACCGCACAGCACCGAGGGTTCGCCGCGGCCGCTCACGGCGCCGGCAGCGATCGGGCGGCGTGGCAGACCGCTGCCGTGATCGACGCGGTAGCGGCCGACCCCGCAGGCAGTTATGCGGCCGCGGCTTGCGAGTTGCTCACGGCAACCGCCAAGGACGAGGCGCTCGCCGTGCCCTTCGAATTACCCGACTTCGGTCCGGGTGCGATGTTTCCCTTCGAGCAGGCGATCGGGTTTCACTTCGTCGACTACGTCGTGCACGGCTGGGATGTGGCCCGCACAGTTCGCATCCCATTCGAATTGCCCGACAACGTCATTGACGCAGCGCTCGTGATCGGATTGCAAGTTCCCAGTGGCGACTTTCGTACCAGCGCCGCCTCCCCATTCGGGCCGGCCCTTGACCCACTACCAGACGGCACCGGCCTCGACCGCCTATTGCGTCATCTCGGCCGCTCGCCGGCATGGAGTTCACCGGGCGAATGACCGGCGTGAGCTCGTCGGGGATCGCGTCCGGCCGTCAGGTGCAAAGGCTGGGGGCGTCGCACACGTTGCCGGGGCAATAGATCGAATGCGCGGCGTTGACCAGACTTCCGACGTCGAGCAATGTCACACCCTTGGTGTCCAAGCGGGCGTGCAGGTCGTCGGCGATCTGTTGCGGCGTCCAACCCCAAGTGAGGTCGTAACACACATCGTGCGCCTCGGCGATGAGTGCCTCTTCCGTCTTCGGCGGCCAGGTGAGGCCGACGGCGCGCAATTGCGCGAGGTACGCATCTTCTTGGGGGGTCGCGGCCGCGATGCCGGCGCTGCTCGCAAAAGCAAGGGCAACCATGATCGGGACGGCGATTCTGACCGGCCTTCGAGGTGAGGGCATTTGACTCACTTCCAATCTTTGTTGCGCGATGAAAGGCCGCGAAAACCGTGCCGCTGCAAAGCGAGACAAACAGCAGAATAGCCAAAGTTCACCGACGCGGCTCGCCGAAATTCCGGCGTGCACCGGGGCCAGCCGGTCAGTCCAATTCGCTCGTTACCGCATCGAATGCACGCAACGTGTCGAGCATGTGTGGTTCGTGCGAGTCCAGTTGGGTGGACAGCTTGGCGGCGACAAGCTCCGCACGACGGTTGACGTAGATCATCTGACCGCACATGCCCTGGCACAACACGACGTCGTTGCCGGGATAGGGGAACCACATCTGGTTGCGGTACATCCCGCCGGGCATCTCGTTGTCGTCGGGGCTGGCGGCGAACGCCTGGCGCGAATCGGGCCCGCCGTCGAGGGTGTCGGCGATCCACGCCGCCGGCACCACTTGGTGGTCGGTCAACGAAACACCGTCGCGCAAAAACAGCGAACCGAATCGGATCATGTCGGTGAGGCAGGCGCTGACGCCGCCGTCGAATAGTCCGGTCCCTACCGCGTCGACGCCGATGGTGGCATCGCATTGGGCGCCGATTCGGCTCCAGAGGACTTGTGACATCAGTTCGTTCATTCGCAGGCCGCCGGCGACCTCGCAGATCCAGCCCAGCACATCGGTTTCACAGGAACGGTATTCGAACGGGCCGCCGTGAGCGGACTTCTGCCGCAAGGTCAACAGGAACTCCTGCAACGTGGCGGGGGCGTCTGGGCTGTTCCTGGGCGCCCAGCCCATCGCCTGGTCGAGAAGATGTATCTCCGCGGCCGGGTCTTGATAGTTCTCCGAGAAGCCGATGCCCGACCTCATGTCCAGCAGATGACGCACCGTCGCACCCGTGTAGCCGGAATCCGCCAATGCCGGAACATATCTCGTGACCCGTGCATCGAGCGCGATCGCGCCGGCCCCGTGCAGCGCGCCGACGACGGCGGCCACCAGCGACTTGCTCACCGAGAACACCAGGTGCCGCGTCTGGGGTCCCAGACCGTCGAGGTACTCCTCAGCCACCATCGACCCGCGATGCCACACGGCCCACCCGTCGGTGCCGGTGGTAGCCATCACCGCGCCCACGGTGGTGGGCACCCCGCCATTGCGGGTCATCCGGATCGCCGACAGGGGAGAGGGGGCCGCAGGGAATTCCGCGACCGGTCCGGTCCCGCGCGAAATGACGGCAGTCGGCACATAGTCTTCGACGTGCTGGAAGGACCACCGCGCATATGCCGCCGACATCCAGTTGTCCAGTGAGATGCCGGCCGGGGCGTGAGCCGTACGGCCGTCGGTCACGCGCGCGTGACGAGGCGTGAGACGATCGGCGCAGCCGGCGCCAGGGGCGTTGAGACGAACTTCGCCTTCATGCCCTTAACCCAACGCTGGCAGCGCTCGCTGAGCCGATAGTCATCGGTCTGCAGGTGTGAGCGGGTGACGAGCACGCCGAGTTGGGCGCCCTCGGAACGCAAGTCGCCCGGCGCCGCGACACGCATGTAGAAGGCCTCGGACCCGTCGAGCAGCGTGGCCCAGTCGTTGGCGGACCGCGCAAAGGAGACACGCCCGCCGTCGTCGATCCGCCATACGCCGGTGCGTGGCGTTGCGGTGAACAGCTCGACGTCCGGCGAGGTCTCCGTGAGGATCACCTGGCCCCAGACTTCGTCCTCGCCATAGCCGCGCTCCCAGCGGGAATTGATCTCGTCGATGTCGAGCTCGTAGTCCACGTCCATGTACTCGAGCAGATGGAAGAGGAACAGCGGCATGTCGGCGTAGGCCTCGGTGGTCAGGTTCGTCATCGGGCTGGCGCCGGACAGGCGGGGGTTCACCTCGCCGAGGTAGAGCTCGTTGGAGTCCAGGTCGAGCAACAGGTCCACCTCGAAGTAGCCGCGGTAACCCTCGCGGCGCATGACGTCGCCCAGCTTTCCTACCATTTCGCGCGCGGCGTGCGTCTGTGCGGGCGGCAGCACCTCGCGCCAGATGTCGTTGCCGCACCAGCTGCCCCGGTGCGGGGTCAGCTCCGAATAACCGACGAGACTCGTCATCGCGGGGCCGATCACGGTGCCGTGGCGGGTGACGGCGCCCTCGAGGCACACCTCGACATTGCGGATCCGCTTCATGACTTTGACTTCTTGCTGCGCGGTCAGGTCACCGGCGTGCTGGTCCCAGTCGCGCTGGCCGTGCACGAAGAACGTCCCGCTGCCGGCGTTGCCGTAGGCGACCGACACGACGAGGTCATCTCCCAACCCGGCGTTGCGCGCGAGCGCCAGCAGTTCGTCGTAGGAGCCGGCTTGCCCGATCGCGTGCGGCACGCTCGGTACGCCGGCCTCATTGGCCAGGCGCGTCATGACGATCTTGGAGCCTAGGCGCTGGCGCAGCTCGATCGGCGGGTGCATGACCTCGAGACCCGCCTGCCGCGCGAGGGCCTGCGTCTCGCCGTCCAACATCACGAAGCAGGACTTGCCACCGGGCCCTTTGCCCGCGATGAACTCGAGCGTCTCGGGATCGGACAGGAGGTGGTTGCACACATCGCCCATGGACTCGAAATCAAGGCGGTCGCGGCGCCGGGGCACGAAGACGCGCGAATGTGTGCCCTCGAACGAGTCAAAGTAGGTCAGGTAGAAGAAGTTTTGTATCCAGCGGTCGATGCCGAGCAGATTGAACGGGGTCGGCGAGATGAAGTACAGCGGCACCTTGTTGGTGTGAAAGAACGCGCGTATGTCCGAAAGCCCGTGCAGCGTGCGGCGCGGCTCGGGCCCCATCACGTGGCCAGAGGTGGTGCGGTCGGCGCAACGGCGATGGAACGACATACCTCCATTCGGCAAGTGTGCGCCCTTTCGGCGTCCGTGTCAGCGGGAACGGTCCCAAACGCTGAGAGGCGGCCGGTTAGTACACCCTGCCCTAAAGGTCACGGTCGGCGCGTATTCCCTTGTCCCGCACCCGATTCGACCAGCGCGGTGGCCCGGGCTAGCCTGCATTGACTCGAGCGGGTCCGAGATCGACGGGAAGGCACTTGATTCCGTGCAACAGCGTGCTGTCGTTCGGGACCGGTTGGCCCGCGAGAGTGAGTTGGCGAAGGCGTTGGAAAAGCGCCTGCAGTCCGATGTTCAGTTCCATGCGCGAAGGCGCGCGCCAAAGTCGTCGACGTCAGGAATCCCGGTGGTATTCGTCATTCATCAGGACCTCGACGCCACGCCACCCCCAATACACCCGGTGGGCCTGGATCAAGCCGTCCTCGATCTCCATCACCTCGACGAAGTCCATCTGCTCACCCCGCGGGGTCGCACGCGGATACTCCCAGGTCGCTCGCCGACCATCGGTGAAAAAGCCGACCCGATGGTAGGCGCGCAGCTTCGGCGTGCGCGCAACCACCTTGGCGAGAAGCGGCCGTAGTTGCGCGTGACCGCGGCGGATCCCATCGCCGCCGGTGATGTGGGCGGCCACCGGACTTTCCAAGGTCGCATCGGGCGCATAACAGGCCAGCAAGGCGTCCAGGTCATGAGCGGCCAGCGCGCTTTCCCAAGACTGCATCACGGCCTCGATTGCGTCGGGCGAGGCGGTCGCGTTCGCTGCGGTGTCGTGGGTGTCCATCACCCCATCGTGACGCCGAATCGCTTCGGCGCAGCCCGAAATGTCCGCGGCCTATCGTGGTGACATGTCCAGCGATCCCGGCAGCACCATCGCAGCCGGGCATGGCGGCGACGCCGATATCGGCAGTGTTGCCGCACTGATCGGCGAGCGAGCTCGTGCACGGGTGTTGATGGCGCTGCTCGACGGGCGCGCGCTGCCGGCCAGCGTGCTGGCCGCCGAAGCTGGCGTGGCCGCTTCCACGGCCAGTGAACACCTTGCCCAGCTGGTTAGCGCCGGCCTGCTGACCGTGCACCGTCAAGGCCGTGGCCGCTACTTCCGCCTGGCCGGCCCGCCAGTCGCCGAGGCTCTGGAGGCACTCGCCCGAATCTCTGCACCCGAGCCGATCCGCTCCCTGCGCCAAGGGACGCGTGCGCATGCGCTACGCCGTGCCCGCACCTGCTACAACCACCTTGCCGGGCGCCTCGGGGTTGCGATCATGAGTGCGATGCTCGACCAAGACCTGCTCGCCGGCGGCGATGGACGCTATCGCCCCGAAGAAGCCTTCACCGACCGATTGTCGGCTCCCGGCACCGACCTCGCCTATCGGCTCACCGCGAGAGGACGAGAAACTCTGAGCGCCTTAGGTATTGACCTGGCCACCCTCAGCCGCAGCAAGCCGATGATTCGTTACTGCGTGGACTGGTCCGAACAACGCCACCACCTCGCTGGCCCGCTCGGCGCCGCGCTAACCCGACGCATGTTCGACCTGGACTGGATCCGTCGCGTCAATCAACGCCGCGCGGTGGTGCTCACCGACGCTGGGCGGCAAGGGCTCAGCGACACCTTTGGCGTCCCGGAGAACTGGGATTGACCGGATCCGGCACGTACCATGCGCACTCACGACAGGGCGAACCTGTTGCGGGAACGTGGTATAGCCTGCCCGACCGATCAGCTCGCGACCGATCGCTCAAGAGTGGCCAGCGACGCAACGAGGTAATCCTCGCCGAAGATGGGCATTTCACCGACGCGGTCCCGGAAACTCTGTGGCGTGCCGCCCCAGTCATACGTGAGGGTGACGTCGGTGCCACCACCGTTCGGGGCGAGGTCGTAGCGCCAGGACCAACCACCGGGAGAGTGGTTCCCCGCGTCGTCGAACACCCCTGGCATCCAGCCGATGGCGCGGTCCTTCTCGAAAACATTGACCAGGTTGTACGTGACGTAGTCGCCGCCCGCCTGCGGGAGGTACATGTTCATCGCGAACATCTGTCCCGCGCCGGTGATCGGCGCGGTGTCGACCGCGTCGCGCACCCAGTCGGTGGGCTCGGTGTTCCGGTGGCGGGACGGGTCGGCGAGGACGGCGAAAAGCTCGGCCGCGGTGGAGGCGATGGTGCGGGTGACGACGTACCGCTCGGCGGCGCTCATGATCTGTGCGGTCCGTAGGCGGCGGCGATCTCGGGGGAGTCGAGCCATCCCGAGTAGGTGGGCCGCGAGGGCCAACCCTCGGGTGAATCGAGCCATTCCTCTTGGCGACCCCACGGCAGGATGTCGATCAGCCCGAAGGAGTGACTGAGCTGCTCGGTGCCTCGCCCGTTGGTATGCCACGTGCGGTACACGGTGTCGCCGTCGCGCAAGAACACGTTGACCCCGAAGCCACCGCCCGGCGGCGCGTCCATATCGGCGCCGAACGTGCTCTGCGACGACGAATACCAGTCCATGCGATTGCCGACCCGGCGCTTGTAGGCCAGTGCTTCCTCGATCGGTCCGTTGGTGACGATGACGAACCGGGCGTCGTAGTTGTCGAGGAACTCCAGCCGGGTGAATTGCGAGGTGAAACCCGTGCACCCGCCGCACTGCCACTGCGCGCCGTCGGACCACATGTGGTGGTAGACGATCAACTGCGATCGGCCGTCGAAGACGTCGGCCAGGCGGATCGGACCGTCGGCACCGACCAGGGTGTAGTCGGCCACTTCGACCATCGGCAACCGCCGCCGCTGGGCGGCGATCGCATCCAGTTCGCGGGTGGCGGCTTTCTCGCGTTTGCGCAATTCATCGAGCGCGGCGCGCCAGGTGTCGTGATCGACGACCGGCGGCAGCGCCGTGTTCTTCGGGGTCATGGCTCCACCTTTGCTCTCGATTCGTCCGTCTGGAAGGTCTGACCGGTGGACGGCGCAGAATTCATCGGCAACAGGCGCGATCCCCACTACTCGATTGCTTCGAATGCTCTTGACCCGCGTGCCCGGTGCTGGGTTCGATATTGCAAGAACGATGGGAGGCCTGCGATGAGGACGTTCATTCGCCAATTTGTAGTCATCGTCATGTTGGCGTTCGCGTCGATGGCGGCCGTGACGATCATGACGCCCGCGGTGAGTAAGGCCGACTGCGGAGACGGCGAGTGGTGGGACCCGACCGGCAAGGTGTGCCGGCCGCTCGGGGTCGGCCCGCAACCCTTGGCGTGTGACCAGGGCCAGTGGTGGGACCCGACGGCCAACGTGTGCCGGCCCGTCGGTGTCGGGCCGCAACCGCTCGCCTGCGACAACGGCTGGTGGTGGGATCCCGGCACCAACGAATGCCGTCCGCCGGCCGGCTAACAGCCGGGCGCGGGTTATCGAAGGTTTTTTGATCTTCACAGGCCTGGTTGCGGACCGCGATGAGATCTATCGCGTCGGCTGCGGATTCAGCAGAGCGGCGTACTGGCGTTCCAGGGCCTTGGCCGCACCGCCGTACCAGGTCGGCGAGACCGACTGCGACATCGGATCGGGAAAAATCTCTTCGACCCCTTGTTCCACCCCGTCGAAAATGGCGTGCGCCACGGAGTCCGCTGAGGACTTGGGTATATCGAGGCCTCGGGTCATGTCGGTGTCCACCGGGCCGGTCAGGACCGCGTGAACGCGTACGCCCTGTCCTGCGAGAAGAACTCGCAAAGACTGAGTGAAGTTGAATGCGGCCGCCTTCGAAATCGAATAGGCCGGAATCAGCGGTAGCGGGGCGAGCGCGTTCACCGAGAGATTGTTCACGATGGCGCCCCGAGACCGAATCAGCAACGGCATCAAGGCCTGAGTGACGTCGGAGGTGCCGAAGAGATTGACGGCGAGGTGTTGTTCAAGCACCGCGCGATCACTCAGGTCGTCATAGAGTGCCACGCCGGCGTTGTTGACGAGGATGTCGAGAGATTCGAGTTTCCGCGCGGTCTGCTCGATCTGCGCGGCGTCGGTCACGTCCAGACCCACGGCGATCACCCGCGGATCCGGATGGACCGCCGGTCGGCGTGCGCACGCGTACACGCTTTTGGCGTTTCGACGCAACGCCTCCTCCACCAGGGCCTTCCCGATGCCCCGGTTGGCGCCGGTCACCAGAACGGTCTTGCCAGCGATGGTCATACATCCTCCTAGATCAAACGAAGTTTGAAGCGGTCGAAGATGTAGATCCCGCGATGCGCAGAAACTAAGCGGCCGTGGGCCGCCTATTTCACGGCTCGGTCGGTGTCTCTGGGGTGCTGCCCATCTTTCGGCTGCGGGCGGTGCTCCCGAACGAACCGCCAACGGCACATCACGGCGTTCCTGAACACATGAACGGAAACCCGCACCACGGCTTGCGCGTCGCCTCCGGCGGCGGGGGACCACCCTCCCAGATACCGGGGGCGGCGTTTCCATGCCCCCAGACGACGCCGTACCAGGTGTGACACTGACTCGCGTCCCAGTGAACTTCTGTTCCCGGGCAGCCGCGGCCGGTCTGCGGGTGAAGCCCGGTCTTTTGGTCTTCGGGGCAACAGGTGTACGGCCCGCTCGCACCCGGTGGTACCGGCCCGTCTACGGGCGCGAAGCCATGCGTCGGCGGCACGGGGCCGGGCTGAGCCTGTGCGCTACCTAGCGCCAGCCCCATTCCGGCCACCGTGACGCCGCCCGACAACAATGCCGCGCCAACGATTTTCTTCGCGATTCGGTTGATGTCCACAGCAGACTCTTTCGTTGGTATCGGGAATTCAACGCCGCAACTCGCGAAATTTTTGCGCTTTGGCGCGGCTACCGATCCCAAAAAGGGTTAGCGCGTCACACCCCGGCCGGGACCAGCGTCGCCGACGTCCGCATCTCATGCCGGAGCGCGGTGAAGTCCGTGATCGTCTTTGTGCTCACGGTCGCCACCGGACGAGAGTTGCGGCCGGTGGCTTCGCGCTTGGACACCATCACCACGCTGTCGATGTAGGGCTGGATGGTGGTGGCGTTCTGCACGGTGGCCACGATGACGAGTTGGAAGCCGAACTTTCGAAACGCCTGCAAAGCCTGCTGGGCGAACTGCGGGTCGGACTTGGAAAAGGCCTCATCGAGCATCAACTGGGCGAAAACCGGTTTGTTGTCCGCACTTTCGGGATTGGCGAGGTTGAAGCTCAGCGCACCGGCCAGGCAGAAAGCCATCAGCTTCTCCTGTTCGCCGCCGGAGTTGTCGCCGGCGTTGCTATGGGTGCGGATCAGTTCATCGCTACTGACGTCCCATTCGGCGCAGTCGAAGGTGAACCGGTTGCGGACGTCGAGGGCGTCGCGGGTCCACGCCTTGTCTTCCGGTGCGGTCGACGCCAACCGATTGCGCAGCCGCAAGATGTCGGCGTACTGGTCAAGGATGGCCTGCTTGTCGCCGAGGCCGACCTCGGCGATGCGCCGTGAGATGGCCCGAACGATCTCGGTGAGTTCGGCGACCGCGGTCAGGCTGCGCGAGGTGGCGCGCAGGGTGAGCCGGGTGCCGCGGTTGAACTCCACCGCCCCAAGACCGGTGTTGACCCGTTCGATCTGCTCGCTGATCCGCCGGGCCTCCTGCTCGGCGACCCGGTGCAGGGTCAGGATGGCGTCGGGTGCCTGCTCGGTGACCAGCCGCATCATCCGCTCGTAGGCCTCGGGCAGTTCCCGCTCGTCGATGTGGCGGCACAGCGCGACGTAATCGTGCATGCGTTCGTCGAACACGTCGCTGTCGTTGGGGATCGCGTCGGGGAACGCGGTGTCGAACGTGTTGAGGATGCGGGCGAGCTCGTCGTATGAGCGCCTGCGGCTTTCGCGCAGTTGCTCGCGTTCGCGCCGGATCGCGGTGAAGACGGCCTCGCGGTGCGGTTCCGGGTTCAGCATGTCCAGGGACACCGGCACGTCGGCGGCGTAGCTGTTCAGCAGGTCGGTCAGCGGCTCGGACACGAACGCCGGAGCCAGCCGTTCCTGCAGTTCGAGCAGCTGGGTGCGCCGACCGTCGAGGTCGTCGCGGCGGGTCTGGATGGCACCGCGGCGGGTCATCAGCGCCTGGATCTGTTCCCAGCACTCCTCGGCGCGGGCGGTGAGCGCCTCGATATCCGGGTTGTCGGCCAGCAACAGCTCGAACTGCTCGCGCAGCCGATCGGCGTGCCCGTCGGCGGTCTCGGTGTCGATGTGGGTCCACTGCTCGAACTGATCGCAGATCGCCTTGAACGCCGCGGCCCGGTCCCGCCACTGCTGACGCTCGGCGGCGATCTCGTCGGCGACACTGCGGGCCCGGCGAAACGCCTCTTCGGCATCGGCGAGATCCACGGTCAGCGCGTTGACCTTGGCGGCGACATCGCCCTGGTAGATGTAATCGGCCTGCTTGAGCGGCCGGCGGTCGTCCTTGATCGCCAGGCGCTCGGAGTCCTTGTACAGGCCGGTGTCGGTGACGGCGCGCCGGAACCGGGAGAACACATCGGGGGTGTCGACGCAGATGTGATCACCGGCGGCGGCGATGACGTCGGCGGCCTCCGCGGCGCAGTCATGGGTGGGGTCGACCACGAACAGCTTGCCCGCCAACGTGTTCGGATCTGCCTCGGCGACGTCCGCGCCGACGAACCGGGCGCGGACGTGGTGCAGCTGCAGGCGCCCACCCATGTTGGTTTCGTTGACGAAGCGCAGCACCGCCGCGTAGTGACTGTCGGGGACGAGCAGCCGCAGGCCCACACCGCGCAGCACCTTTTCGACGGCGACGCGCCAGCGGCTCTGCTCGGGCCGCAGATCCATCAGCTCGGCGATATAGGGCAGCTCACCGGGATCGATACCCACCGCGGCGCAGATGTGTTCGCGCATGGTGAGCGCGAACTCCGGCAGCGCCGAGCCGACGCGCTCGACGCGTTTGAGTTCCTTGGCGGCGTCGTCGCGGGCGATGCGGGCGACCTTCTGGGCGTACTCGGCGTCGGTCGAGGCTTCCCGGCCGCGATCCAGTTTGGCCAGCAGCTCGGTGGCCCGCGTGCTGAGTTCCTCGCGCAGATTCCAGAATTCGTCGGCGGTGTCCGGGATGTCGAGACCGTGTGTGCTGAGCATGGATTCGTAGGCGGTGCGCCGGCGCGATACCTGCTCGGCGTGCGCCTCGGCGGCGGCCACCTGTGACTGCAACGGCCCCAGACTGGTGCTGGATCCGCTGATCTGTGCGTTCAGCGAATCACCCTCGGCTTTGGCAAGATTCAGCTGGCGGGTTACGTCTTCGTATTCGTTGCCGAGCTGGTCGATGGTGGCGTCGAGCGATTCGATCTGCGCCGGGCACTGCGCGAGCCGGACGTGATCGGTGTAGGCGCGGACCATCGGCTGGTCCACGAGGTCGATGATGCCCAGGTCGGAGGATTCCGAGGCGTAGCGCTGCTGGATCTTTTCGATGTCGCCGAGGATCTTGCGTTTGCGTTGCGCGACCGCCAGCAGTTCACGGGCGTCGACCAAGGGGTCGATCTGCTTGAGCGCTTCGGGCAACCGGCTCAGGCTGCTGGGCTCGTCGAGCATGAACTCCCGGACGAACTGCTCAAGCCCACCAACGCTTTTCAGCGATTTGGCTTTGCCGAGCAGCTGCTGTGCGGCGTCGGAGGCGCGGATGCCGATGGTGGCGTACAGCTGGGCGAGGTACTGCGATTCCACCTTGGTGGAGAACCGCCAGTCGTCCTTGAACACCGCGGCGTCGAAGCGGCCCGCGGCCCAGCGGTTGCAGACGCCCTCGATATCGCGGTCGCCGTCGGCCAGCACGAACCGGCTCGAGGAGTCGGACCGCGATTCGCCGGTGAGCCACTTGAGCACCAGACCGGTGACCGTGCGGCCGGTGTTGCTGCGGTAGGTGACGGCGATCGCCGACCACGCTGTGCCGTCGCCGCGCAGGTACATGACCTTGCTGGTGCCGGCATCGCTGCGCTGGCCCCAGGCGCCGCGGACGTATTTGTCGACGGTCCGCCGGCCCGCGCTCGACCCGGCGGCGGTGTTGTCGCCGGAGGCGTTGAAGTTACGCCGGTTGAACGGCAGGAATCCAAGCGAAATAGCATCCAGCAGTGAGGATTTGCCGCTGCCTGAGGCGCCGGCGATCAGTGCGCCGCCTTCGCTGAATTCGATGGAGTGATACCCGTCGAAGACACCCCAATTGATGACCTGCAGGCGCGACAGGTGGAACTGTTCAGTCATCCTCGCGTTCCTCCCCGTCGTCGTGGCCCTGCTCGTCGGGAACGCCGCCGCCCAGAAGGATCTCGAACTGCTGCTGCAGCTCGGTGATCACCGAAGCCGTCATGACGGCGTTGATGACCGGGCTCACGGTGTAGCTGTCCTCGTCGTCGCGGGTCTTGCGCAAGATCTCCAGAGACGCCAGCCGCGCGATGGCCCCGTCGATGCGCGCGGTGAACGTGACGGCGTCGCGGTCGACATCGTTGAGCACGCCGGAGAACAGCCCGTGCATTTCGTCGCGGCTGATCACGACGGCCTGGTCACCCGAGGCGCGCATCATCTGCGCCAGATGCAGCGCCAGGATCGAGTCGTAGGTGCCCAGCGGCTCACGGCGCAAAAGCTTTACGCCCCGGGCGGATTCGTAGCGGGCCTGCTCGACGAACGCGACGTCAGCGCCCTCGACGACGCGCAGCAGAAGATCCAGTTCGGAGAATCTGACCGACAGTTGGGCCCGATACTCCAGCACCCAGGTGTAGACGTCGCGATCGGCTTCGGCACTGATGTAGCGGCGCGTCAGCAGCTGTTGCAGCGCCCAACAGGCACGATCGGGCAGCTCGGACACGTCGCCGTCGAACCGGGGTCGGCGCTGGTGCGGGGCGCGGGCCGTCTGGTCGACCTGGGGGAGTGCGGAGAACCCGCTGTAGTCCGCGGTCTCTTCAAAGGTCTCTTCGACGGTCACGCGGTAGCCCCCAACAGGGTGGAAACCGGTTCGGTGAACATCAAGTGCGGCACCTCCATTTCGCGGTCACGCCCGTCCAGGGACTGAAAGCGGACCGTGACCGACTCGGAACCCTGTGCGGATCCCGGTTGTTTGAGCGCCCAGCACCACAGCACGATGACGTGGCCGAGGTAGGCCGAATCGAGCATCGCCACCGCATCCGGGAGGGATAGTTGCGCCCCCGAACTGATTGCGCTGTTGATCATCTCCGACATCGCGGGTGCGTCGACCTGGGTGGTCAGCGCGGCGAAGCTGGTCAGGTCGACCTCGCCCTCGGCGGCCTGAGCGGGTTTCGGGTTGGACAGCTCGCCGATCCGGAAGCTAAGCGCGCCAACCGAACTGAACGCGTGGCGGGCCAGGGGGAGTTCGATGTCAAGCCGGGAGTCGGTCAGCGACGATTTGAGCAGGTTGCGGGCGGCGCCGATGGCCTCGTTGAGCTGACGTGCCACGCCACGACTCTGTTCGAGGGTGCCGAACGCGGTGAACCGTTTGACGCGCTGCGCGCAGCGCTGCTGGATGCGTTCCACCTCGTCGATCTGATGGCCGACCAGTTCGAAGAAGCCGGCCATCACCTTGCGCAGGGCGGGATCGAGGGCGGGGAGGGCTTCGGCGACGGCGGCGACGTCGGCTTCGAACTCCGCGCGCTGGTCAGGGTCGTTGATCATGCGCAGGAACGCGCGGTGCGAGTCGCGGCCCTGGGAGTCCCAGGCGGCCTCGTAGTCCGCATACATACGTCGCTGCCGGTCCCGGTATTCGACGTTGCTGTCGATCGGCTCGTCGAGGGCGGCGGTGGCACGTTCGATCATGGCCCCGTACTGGCCGATGTCGGTGATCAGGCGTTCCATCTGCAGGGCGATGGCGTGGGCTTCGTCGTAAGCGTCGGTGAGGTCGACGTCGTGGCTGTCCTCACCCGGGTTGGCGCCGTGCTCCAGGGCATCGAGTTCGGTTTGTAGCGCGGCGATTTCGGCCTCTATGCCGGCGCGAATGCGGTCGGGGTCATTGCCGACGCGCAGCGCGACCTGCTTGAGGCGGGACGCGATGCCGTTGATCGAGCCGCCGGTGGCGATGGTGTCCTGCCGGCGCATGCCGCGCAGGAAGTCGAGCGCCCGGCGCGCCTCCTGGGTCAGGTAACACAGGTTGCGTTCGACACCGGAGCGCTGGTCGGCGACGCGGTGCAGCCAGCCCTGGCTGGCCCAGGACTTGATCAGGGCCAGGCCCGACTGCTCGCCGGCCTGGTCCAGCGCGGCGAGGTCGCGCTCGAGCCGTACGACAAGGTCGGTCTCGGGGACCACGCCGCCGCTGAGCTGGCGCTCCATCAGGGTTGCATAGAGGTTCAGGTTCAGTGTGGCCAGCAGGCGGACCGTCGGCGAGCCCTGAAGGCCACGATTGAGTTCGAGCAGGTCGGCAGGCGACAGCGTGGTGTCGTCGTCCAGCACATGCCCTCCGTCTCGATCGATCGCGTCTCGGACGATCCAAGATATGGCACGGAGGCGACAATCGACGTCCAGCGGGTGGGGTGTCGGGCGATGGTTTGGGGTTAGTCGGTCCCTGTGGTCTCAGGCATCGCTCGAGTCCCAGTAGTCACCGGCGAAACCCGGACGAACGTTTGATTGGCACCGCGGAAACGGCGAGCCCTTCTCGCCTTGACGACGGTTAGGATTCGCTCCATGACCGCACTCCTGGTTGCCAAAGCGTTATTGCTGGGCTTTCTCATTGTGGGCTGCGGCGTCCTCACCGTGACTTACGTGCGCAGGCGTCGCGCCGGCGTGCAGCCATGGAGAAACCCTTACGCCTCACCGTATCTCGACATATATCGCGGCGGACTGCCGCCGATACCGCCGCCGCCCTCATCTGCCTACGAGCGGCCAGCTGACGGCGAGCGTTCCTCGCGCGATCCCGACGGGGTTGCCAGTTAGCCCCAGTAGGCGAAGTCGCATGTGGGCCGCGGTTCACTCTTGAGGGACACGACCTTGTCGCCATCCATGATGATCGTGCAGTTGAGGGCGGCGTCCCCGCCGTCGGCGGTTACCTGCGACTCCAGTTGGTTGTAGACGGGGTACCGCTTTTCGCACAGCAGCGGCGCATCGGTCTCGGTCTGTTCTGGGCCTCCGTTGATCCGGTAACGGATCGTCACCGGGCCACTACCACCACTGACCCTCATTACCGCCGTACCGACTGGCTGACCGGTGGGCGCCGCGGACGTTGGCGTCGGTGGTGCCGACGAGGCCATCGGTGAGGTGGTACCCACACCGCTGGTGGTCTCTATTGCCTGTCCGGAGGTGCTCTTGGTGCATGCCGTCGCGGCAAGGCCAGCCGCTGCGATGCTGATGGTCACCGCGACGGCACAACGGCACGAGCGCATGCCCAAAGCCTACGGTGAGCGCCTCGGAGCCGGGAGGAAACCGTGCCGACAATGATCCAGATCGCGCCTGTGGTCACACGCTGATGCCCTACTTCGTCATGAGATGAAGAAGAGAAGAATTTTGTCGGAGGGCAGCAATGATGGATCGCTTGAATACGGTGGCGCGGATCTACTTGATCGCCTTGACAGCAGTTACGGCGGTCGTAACCGCAGGGATCGGGATCTGGTGTCTGATCGGGCCGAAGTCATTCGCCGATGCCGTGGGGTTCGAAGCGCACCGGCACTTCTTACATGACGTGGGTGCATTCCAGCTGGGCCTGGGCCTCATCCTGCTTCTCGCACTGATTTGGTCCGACGCGTTGGCTACCGCGCTCGCCGGATTCATCGTGGCGAACACCGTGCACACGGTCAATCACGTTGTAGACCTCGACGTGGGTGGTTCTGCCGCGCAAGCGTGGGCCCTCGGTGCCGTGTCTGTGGCGTTGGTCCTGGCGTTCGTGTTGCGGCTGCGTCAACTCGGCCATGTGCTGGGAACCGTTGGCACGGCAGCCGATTCGGCATTAGCGCCGTTCGTGCGGCAGAAGACCGTCTCGCTCACCACCTTTCGAAAGAACGGCGACCCAGGGTCTAGTCCGGTCAGCATCGTGGTGGACGGCGACCGCGCCTACTTTCGGAGTTTTGAACGGGCGGTCAAAGTGCGCCGGATTCGGCGCAACCCGAAGGTCGAATTCGCGGCGGCAACGGCATCCGGCAAACTGACGGGCCCAGCGCAGTGTGGCACCGTACGTCTGTTGGATGGAGCCGAATACTCAAAAGCAGGGCGTCTGCTGCGGCAAAAGTATCCGATCCTGCACGGCTTGTTGGTGCCGCTGGCGCACCGGCTCATGCGGTCCAAGTATGGCCGCACCGTACACGTCGAGTTGACGCCGGCATCCGAGTTCGCCCGCTAGCAGACGACGTCGGGCCTGTGCCGACTAAAGGTGACTTGCAGCGAAATCCGCGCCCTGGCCCACCATTCCGTTGGCCCCGTACATGGTGTGCGCGATGCCGGGCGGCCCAGGAGGCGCGCCATTGCAAACGGTGTCGTCCGGGGCGCACAACTGGATGGTCTTGGGGGCGTACAGGGGGCCAATCGTGATGGGCGGCGCGCCCGCACCACTCAGGAACTCTTTGGACGGAGTTCCGAACAGGACCACCGCGGCAACATGATTAGCCACCGCCGGCGGCATCGGCTGGGGTACGTAGGACACAAATTCCTGCGGGACTTCCTTTGGCACGGATGCCGAGGTGACGAATCCGGCCACGGCGGCGCCCTGCGAGTACCCGCCAAGCACTACTCGGGTGTTCGGACAATTCGACGCCGTGGACTCGATATGAGTGCCGGCGTCCCTGATCCCGTCCACGACGGTTCTGGCGAATGCGATGCCGCCGTTGAAGTCGCTGCTCGCCTCGTAATTGACCGGATAGACCCCGACCGACTTGCCACCCACCCGGGACCCGAGCGCATCGACGAACGCCTGCCCAATTCCGCCGACACCAGGCGGCTCGCCGGTACCTCGGGCAAACACGACTTCAACGTTGGGACAGGGCTCGGCGGAGGCCGCCGGGGTGGGTGCGCAGATCGTCCCCGCCCAGGCTGCTATTGCCGCAGTAGCGAGGTAACAAATGGTTCGTAGCGAGCTCATGACTGCGAATGCCCAGACACCATGGCGTCGAAACAGGTATCCGTCAGGACCATCGTGACGCGCATCCGTCCCGCCCCCCGAGTTGCACTGACCACGGCCGAAGGGGGTCCACAGCAGTCGAGGAGAGCGAGGGCGATTAATTCCGACATCGCTTCCAGTCTGTATCCCCGATACGGCATCAACCGCACTCGAGGAGAGCACCGATGACTGCTACCTATACCTTCGACGTGTTTTCCAGCCTCGACGGCTTCGGCGGCGTCAGCGGCGGTGATTGGGGCGGTTACTGGGGCAAGCAAGGCCCAGAACTGCTCGACCGCCGCCTCGCGTTGTATGGCGAGAAGCAGCGAATCATCATGGGCGCCAACACATATCGGCTATTCGCACAGATGCTGGCCGAGAGCATCGAGGATTCCGACGTGCGCGACCCGTGGGTCACCCGGATGAGACACCTCCCGACGACGGTGGTGTCAACCACCCTGGAGGAACCTCTCGACTGGCCTGACGCGACCGTCGTGCGCGGCGACGCCGTCGACGTCGTTGCCAGGCTCAGGGAGGAGTCCGAGGTCCCGTTGCGCTCGCACGGCAGCCTGTCGATGAACCGAGCGCTGATGGCCGCCAGCCTGGTCGACCGGGTCCAGGTGACGCTCTTCCCTGTGATCACAGGCCAGACTGGCGATGCCAGAATCTTCCAGGGTGCGGCCGACTTCGACCTCGAGCTGATCGACAGCCGAACGCTGGACGGCAATATCCAAGAGCTCGTCTACCGGCCCACCCTGCATGTCTGACCCCCAACCGCGCCGCCTCGGGCGCCTTTGGTGGACGACCGTTGAACCTTTAAACGCCGAGGATCGTGTTGACGGTTGTGGTCGCTTGTCTTCGCGGTTCTGACTTTCGCGCGCCTTGGCCCGACGACGACCTCGCATTCCTGCGCTGACATGTGAACACGTCTCTGCCCGCGGTGGCGTTGCCTGCCCGGGCAGACGGATGAGGGGACTTCGGCAAATGCTCAGTGTTGCCATCCGAGACGAGCTGGCCGCCGAGCTCGCCGAGGCCGAACGCAGGCGCGAGCCTATCGCTCCGTTGATCGCCGCCTATCCGGACATCGACGTCGTCGACGCCTACGAGATCCAGCTGATCAACATCCGGAATCGGGTGGCCGAAGGTGCGCGGGTGGTGGGCCATAAGGTGGGACTGTCGTCGTTGGCGATGCAGCAGATGATGGCGGTCGACGAGCCGGACTACGGCCACTTGCTCGACGAGATGCAGGTGTTCGAGGGTGTCCCGGTCGATGCGGGGCGCTACCTGTACCCGCGGGTCGAGGTTGAGGTGGGGTTCATCCTGTCCGAGGACCTGCCTGGCGCCGGTTGCACTGAGGACGACGTCCTGGCGGCCACCGAGGCGTTGGCCCCGTCGATCGAGTTGATTGACACGCGCATCACCGACTGGAAGATCGCGCTGTGCGACACCATCGCCGATAACGCCTCGTCGGCGGGCTTCGTGCTGGGGGAGGCGCGGGTGTCGCCGCATGATCTGGACGCCAAGGCGATCGATGCGATGTTGACGCGCAACGGCAAGGTGGTCGCCGAGGGCCGCGGTGACGCGGTGCTGGGCAACCCCGTCACGGCCGTGGCCTGGTTGGCCCGCAAGGTCGAAAGTTTCGGCGTGCGACTGCGAAGAGGGGACATCGTCCTGCCCGGATCGTGCACGCGCGCGATTGATGCGCGCCCCGGCGACGAGTTCGTCGCCGACTTCTCGGGCCTCGGTTCGGTCCAGCTGTCGTTCGAATAGGTCGCCACCGTGTTTGCAATGCGCGGCGGGCACTCGTTGACTCCCAAGCGAAAGCGGGAGCGAGAAGCAGTGGATCGAGGCCAACATTTCAGGACGATGTCAGTTGGGCAAAGGAACTGCAGCTTACCCGTGTGCGACGGCCGACATCCGCCTGTTTCGCTTTAGTGTCGGCTGCTATGGCCCGACAGAAAATTCGCGTGAAGCGCTGCCGCACAGCGCTTCACGTAACCGTGTCGGCACTGATGGTTGCCATCCTCGGACTCGCCATCAGCCCCACAGCCCATGCGGCCGCGGCCACAGCGACGTTGTCGGTGGCACATACGTGGCAGACGGGTTTCATCGCCAACTTCACCGTTACCAACTCGAGCATGGCGCCGCTATCCGATTGGAAGCTTGAATTTGACATGCCTGCGGGTCAATCCGTTTTGCACCCGTGGAACAGCACCGTCACCCAATCTGGCACGCACTTTGTTCTGACGCCCGCGAATTGGAATCGCGTCATAGCACCCGGTGGTTCGGCCACAGGAGGTTTCAGAGGCGTGCTGAGCGGTACCTACTCGCCACCGGCGAATTGTGTGCTCAACGGGCAATATCCCTGCACCTAGCGGCGATTGCAAACTGCGGCTCGACTGCGTACCACCGTGTGTGATGAGCGGTGGGCTCTCCAATACCCGGTGCACGCGCCACCGGCCAGCGCCTACGGCGCTGTGGCCGCAGCAGTGGGATAGTTAGTGTTCACATCGATTGGTGGAAAGGTGAAGGCTCACCGTGGCGGTTGGGATCGTGCCTACTGCGGTTAGGAGTGCAGGGTGGATGGCAGATCCGACGACGACTCGTTAAGCGGGACCGTCCGGCCCGGGGACGCTGAGCTTCGTGACGCCGCCTCCGGCGCCGATGAAACCAGCGGGGATTCGCTGCTTGCCGGTGTAGGCGGGTTGTGCAGGACCGCAGCCAGATTGACCGGCGTGGATGGAGCGGCGGTGGCGGTGATGACCGCGTCGCCGTCGCGAGAGTTGGTGTATGCCACCGACGCGCTGGCTCAACAGATCGACGAATTGCAATTCATCATCGGTGAAGGGCCTTGCTTGGACTCCTATACGCAGAACCGTCCCCAACTCTGTGGAGAGTTAGGCGCCAGCGCGGTGGCGGGTCAGTGGCCCGGGTTCGCCGCCGACGTCGTTCGGCTGGGGGTGGCAGCGGTGTTCGTGTTCCCTCTGCCTGGACCACAGCACCCCTTGGGTGTATTGGAGCTGTATCGGCGCACCGCAGGCGAGCTCGGCGCGGGTGAACAGGCGTCGGCGCTAGCGATTTCAAGTTGATGCGACGCGCGCTTTCGAACTACTCACCCGCGTATCCCAGGACACCAATACCCCCGGTGCGGACCATTGCCCAAGAAATCATCGACCGCAGGCTCGCCTGAACCCACGCGTTGACCCAAGGACCCCAACACCGCCGCGGCGAGGATCGACAACCGGGAGTACACGTAGCCTGGGTACCAGGTCGACTTGGCGCCCGGGCGTGAAGAAGATCTAGGCCCCGCCGGTTCAGCTTTGCAGCCAGTGGGGCCGACTCATGCGCTGGGGGCATGTCCGCGCCGGAGGAGAATGCTTGAACGACAGCAGTTTACCGTTTCGATGCGATTTAATCTGCATGGACGGATCTATGAAATACGTTGGGGCACAGCGGTACTGCTATCCTTCGTGAGCGTTTTACGTCCGCGGACGGCTGGGTTGTCTCGCCACGTGGGATTTCCGCAGTAATTGGGCTCCGTCGCCGAAGGTGAGCGGCGCGCCTCCTGCCCGGTCGGAGTTGGTAAATGCGCCCTGTAACAGGGATGCCTACAGGGGAGTGGTGGATTTCGTCGAGCACCGGTGATCCTTAGTCGGGTGCACTGGCCCGCCGTCTATGGCCGCGGCGTAAGTTCGTTCGGAGTCGCGGCCGGGCGAGGGGGTCAGCCAGCTGCAACTTGACCCACACCACAGGAAGACGCGAGAGGAAGCCCATGAGAACGATCGCATCCCGCCACGCCACCGTCGTCGGTCTGGCCGCCGTCGCGCTGATCACTGTGGGCTGCAGCAATGCCAAGAGCGTCGACGCCTCGGCACCGCCCCAGGCGGGGGTGAACGCCACCTCTACGTCTAAAACCCCGGCGCAGCCCACCGAGGTGAAGATTGTCGGCGAGCGCGACGTCGAGGTGACTCTGACCGGCCCGATCGCTGCCAAGTACTCATCGGCAACCGAGGATCAGAAGAAGGCTCTCGGCAAGCCGCTGACGGGTGACCGCAACGCGGGGACACGGGAGAGTGGCTTGGTATTCCAGCAGTTCCAGGGCGGCGTGATCACCGCCAAGAACAACGAGGCCGGCACGCCCGCCTACATCACACTGGGCAAGATACGCGAGGCCTGGAATGTCCCGCGCGACCCGGACGGCGCGCCTGCGATCACCGGCACTAACGGTTCGGCAGGTCCGCTGGGCTTTCCAACCAGCGACCAGAACGCCGTCGGCGATCTGCTGGTGTCGAACTTCGAGCACGGCACGATCGGGTACAACCCGAAGACCGGCCAGGTCGAGGTGACGGTGAACGGCAAGGTCGTACCACCCGGGCTGTAGCCGAACAACGTTCGTCAAAATGCAAATATCGTGGATTTGATGCGCGATGCGATCACGCAGGTAATTCAATACGCAGTACTTTGCTGGTAACGCTGCTATTCGGTTGCCGCATATTCTCACATCGCTTGACGCGCCCCGAGTACTTGGCTATCGCGGTCCAAACGGCCGACCTAGTTGTTCGTCGGTGGTGGTTGGGGTTGAAACGGTTCGTACCACCACCAGTCGGCCCGCTCTCCGGTCGGTCCGATACAGGGTGCGACTGCAGGAGGAGGGCTCTTTGGCACACGAGCCAGCGATCCTGGGTGGAGTTCGTGCCCGGCGCTGTCGGTCACGACGAGGTGGCCGGCTGGTCCGGTGATGGTTATGGCGCCTCGATGATGCTGACGATGGTGATAGGGGCACACCAGCACGAGATTGTCCAGATCGGTAGTCCCGCCGTCTTCCCAGTGCCGGATGTGATGTGCGTGCAGACCGCGGGTGGCTCCGCAACCGGGAACAGCGCACGTGGGATGCCGATGCTCGAGCGCGCGGCGGAGCCGCCGGCTGATCATGCGGGTCGACCGGCCGGAGCCGATCACGTCGCCGCCACGTTCGAACCACACTTCACAGGTGGCGTCGCACGTCAGGTACCGCCGTTCGGAGGCCGTGAGCAGCGGGCCCAAATGTAGGGAGGCGACCCGCTCCTTGATATCCAGATGCACTACCACCGTGGTTCGATGCCCATGAGGTCGACGTTCCACTTCCGCATCCCATCCGGCCTCGACCAGCCGTCGGAACGCATCGATGTGTGTCGGGATTGGGGGTTGTGGACCTGACGCCTCCCTACTGATGTCGCAGTTGCCTTTCCACTCCGTGATCAGCGCATCATGGTGAGACTGCAGCGCCGCGTCGAACTTCGCCGAGTCGTGGTGCGGGAGTGTGATTCTCCAGCAGGCGAACTCCGCGTTGGCGGTCTTGGTGATCGTTGGCTGCGGTTCGGGCCGCGGACCGGGTTCGGGCCGCGGCTCCAACTTGACCGCGGTGCGCAGTTGGCTGACCGTGGCACTGCCGGCCAGCTCCGCATAGTGCTCGTCGGATCCAGCGCCCGCTCGCTGCGCGATCACGCCAATCTGGTCCAGCGAGAATCGGCCCTCCCGCATGCCCTGGGCGCAGCGGGGAAACGAGTCGAGCCGGCGCGCCACGGTTGCGATCGTGTCGGCGTTGCTCGGTGAACAGCCGGTCTTCCAGGCCACCAGCGCCGCAACAGACCGCGCCCCCGTGGCACCGCAGAGCTCGTCGCGATCCAGTTCGGCGACGATCTCGACAATGCGTCCATCGATCGCGTTGCGCTGACCGGTCAACTCGGCCAGTTCGTCGAAGAGCACCTCAAGACGTTCCTGAGGGCACACTTCGACGCGGGCTGCAGTCGCGGTCGGGGACATGACACCAGCATTGCAGCGGGGTACGACAAATCGCGGCATGTCCCTGCGGCGAGCGGCCGGCCTTACTGGCTGGGCGAGTAGCTAGCTTTTCCAGACGACCTTGTCCGTACCTCCGGCGTCCCGGTAGACGACGCTATCGGGGTTCGTACCGTTGCGGACGTCGAAGTAAAGGCGCCCCGTAACAGGGTTGCCTAAGGGGAGTGGCCCCTCAGGAAGGCCGTCGGTCTGGTTGCCCTTCATCACCGCGAACGTCGAGCTGTTGACGGCCCGCGCGTTGAAGTCGGCGATGTTCGGAGTCGCGTTACCGCTCACACCTTTGGCCGTGACGTCGGAGTACCAAATGCCGTCGTTGTGGCCGCTGGGTTGCAGGTTGCTCACCGTGTAGTCGATGGTGCCGCCATTACTGGAAATCTCGGCCATCTGGCCGAATTGCAGCACCTGCGGATCGGCGAATGCCGGGGTCGCCGCGAAAAGTCCGACCGCCGCCAATGCAGCTGTTGCTGTCGTTATTTTCGATGAGATGTGTGAGAACGCCACGTCGGGCTCCCTTCGTGATGTGCCGGCTATCCAGGAGCGGCAGCTGAATTGAGTTCTATCCAAAGCTCGGAATTTCAAACCTGATGTTTGCTGAATAGCGCCTGCCGGATCCTGCGCACTGGTACTCAGGTGCCCTGGCTCGCCTTCTGTAACCGCGCGAAAGGAAGCCCATGAGAACGATCGCGTACCGCCGCGCAGCAGTCGTCTGCCTTGGCCGCCGTCGCGCCGGGACACGGGACAGCGGTCTGGTGTTCCAGCAGTTCCAGGGCGGCGTAATCACCGCTAAGAACGATCCAGGCCGGCACACCCGCAATATCACCACGGGCAAGATCCTGGAGGCCTGGATACCCCGCGCGACCCGGGCGGCACACCTTCGGTTAGCTCGTACCGCGGAGGCCGTAGCCCGAAACCGGCGTCCATGGGCACGAAAAATATTGCACCGCAACGTGTTTGATGTCGGTGCTAACCGACTTATTCCACGATCGCTCGCGCTGCGCACGCTGCGATGAGCATGACCGGCGCGTTGGTATGCCGGAAGTGGCAGCAACACCTATCGCACATCGCCGCTTGGACGACCCGCGTGGAGGTTCCACTGGCCGCAGTCGGGGGCCAGGACGTCGTTGACATCCACTTCGAGTCCGCCGACCTTCGGCCCGGGATTGGACGCGGTGCTCACGACGCGCTGGTAGAGAACAGCGGCGGGGTGAACCTGACTGCCGGACCAGGCTCTGGTTTGCCAGAGCCACCGGCGGCCAGGTGTGCTTGACGATCCGACGACGCCATCGGCCGCGGCCCACTGGCACACCCTGACGCCTCCGTAGACGCCAGTGCGCGCAACCCCAAGAACCGAGTTGATTCCGCGAAACCACGGCAACGCGGTGTGATTCCAGGTGTCGCGATTGATGTCCTCGTCGATGGTGAAGAAAATCGGCGCACTCTGGCCGCCGCCTGCCGCGGTGTGCAAACCCCAGGCGGTGCGCGCATCTGCGACGCCGCCCGTGTAGCCCCGCGTGAAGTCTGACGGTACCGACCCACCCGGCTTGCCGTATTGATAGTTACTGACGATCGCCAAGCCCGCGGCTATCAGTGAGTCCGCGTAGGACCGAGTGATCGGCTTGGCGCCAAACGACGAGCCGGGACGTGACAACGAGACGTAGTTGACCACCCCGCGATAGCCGGCAGCTCGGATTTGCTCGGCCGGGATCTGGCGCGCGGCGAAATCGATCAATTGGGGAGGAGCGGCGGCGGCCGCCGTCGGCATGCCGCAGGCTACTGATGCGGCGCCCAGACCGGCCAACGCGGTGGCGTAACGCAGCGCGTCGCGCCGGGAAACGACACGCGGTCGCGCCTTACTGGCGGCCCGGGGCAAATTGTGCATCGCGTGATGTTAACGATGTGACTGTTGTTACCGATAGACCTGCCCAAACCGAAACGCGGTTGCGTTCCCAAATGGATACCGAGCGGTGACCGTTCAGCAATGACCACGAATCCGCATGCGAAACAACCCGCCGCGCAAGCAGATTGATGCCTCGCTGTTAACCGGCTTATCCCACGATCGCCCGCGCTGCGCGCTCGGCGACGAGCATCGTCGGCGCGTTGGTGTTGCCGGAAGTGATGGTGGGCATAGCCGAAGCATCGGCGACTCGAAGGCCGGCGACACGATATACGCGGCAGTCGGTGTCGAGCACCGTGGCGGCCGAGCGCGGCCGACCATGTACATCAAAGGTTCCCATCGCGCAGGTGCCCACGGGGTGGAAAATGGTCGTACCGAGTTCACTAGCCGCCTTCTGCAGCTCTTCGTCGCTCAACAATTGCGGGCCGGGAAGCAACTCTTGCGGGCGGTAGCGGGCGAGAGCTGGCGCCGCCATGATCTGCCGGGTCATCCGGAGGCCAATCACGGCGGTTCGACGATCGGCGTCAGTCGACAGGTAATTGCAGGAAATCTTCGGGTGGGTCAGTGGATCTGCGTCGGCCATGCGCACATGGCCACGCGAACTGGGTCGCAGATTGCAGACCGAGGGAGTGATCGCTCCGAAGGGGTGCAGGGGTTCGCTGAACTTCGGCAAAGACAAGGGCTGGACGTGCCACTCCATATCGGGACTGCTTAGCGCGGGGTCGCTCTTCGCGAAGGCCCCCAGGGTGGAAGGCGGCATGGTCATGGGCCCCGATCGCAACAGCAGGTACTGAAGTCCCATGCCCGCGCGGGTGATCCAATTCCGGTACAGCGTGTTGACCGTAGGGGCGCCACGGATCCGGTAGACCGTTCGAAGCTGCAGGTGGTCCTGGAGGTTTTCGCCCACTCCTGGCAGATCGACGATCACCGGCACTTGATGCTGGGCGAGCAGGCCGGCCGGGCCCAGACCGGAGACTTGCATCAGGTGCGGCGAGCCGATAGCTCCGGCGCTCAGGATCACCTCGCGGCGGGCTTGGACGTCGATGATTTGGTCACCTTTGAGCAGCCGCAAGCCGGTGACGCGGTGCTGCGCCGTGGTCCAGGCACCGCGACGCTGATCGTCGTGGACCTGGCCGTCCATCAGAAGCCGCAAGGCTTGCGTATGTGTGTAGACGGTGAGATTGGGTCGGTGGGCGATGGGATGCAGGAAAGCATCAGCCATCGACCAGCGACGGCCGCGCCGTTGGTTGACATGAAAGTACGCACTGCCGGCGTTGTCGCCGCGGTTGAACTCCTCGATGGGGGCGATGCCCACCTGCGCGGCGGCGGCCTGCCAGGCGTTCAAGATCTTCCAGCTCACGCGCGGCCGCTCGACGCGGATCTCACCGCCGGCGCCGTGCCAGTCGTCGGCGCCGTCGAAGTAGTCTTCCAACTCTTTGTAGATCGCCAGTGTCTCGCCTGGCGAGTCCGGGCCGCCCCAAAGCCATCGGTCGTCGCCGGTAGCCTGCGCCCACAGGTCGTAGTCGCTGGCCTGTCCGCGCATGTGGATCATCGCGTTAATCGACGAGCAGCCGCCGATGACGCGGCCCCGCGCGTAGAGAATGCTGCGGCCGGCCAGACCTGGGTCGGCCTCGGTGGTGAAACCCCAATCGGTACGGGGGTTGGCCATTGTGTACAGATAGCCAACCGGCACCTTGATCCAGAACCAGTCATCTCTACCGCCGGCCTCAATGAGGAGCACACGGCGATCGGGGTTGGCGCTGAGCCGATTAGCGAGCAGGCAGCCTGCGCTGCCTGCTCCCACAATGATGAAGTCGAATTCGGCGACCGTGCTCATTCGGTATCGGTCCTCCAAGCGTCGGATGCGCGTCCTAGTGTGCGCGACGACGGCCTCATCTCGTCAGGGAACGATTGGCCCCGAACAAGATACAGACCGTGACCAAGCACAACGCTTTAGCCTTGGCATCTGAAACTGTTGGTCGCGATGAATTTCGCCCTCCGGTGCAGTCTGATCTTCATGGGCAAACTCATCTATGGCTTCAACGTGTCGGTGGACGGGTACATCGCCGACGCACAAGGCAGCATCGACTGGAGCGATCCGAGCGAAGAGCTGCACCAGTACTGGAACGACTTCGAGCGGGAGACCGCCCTGTCGTTCTACGGTCGTCGGCTCTACGAACTGATGTCCGCGTACTGGCCGACCGCCGACAAGGCCCCGGACGCCACCCCTCTGATCGTCGACTTCGCCCACATCTGGCGCGACATGCCCAAGGTGGTGTTCTCGCGCACCCTCGAGTCCGTCGACTGGAACTCCCGCCTGGAACGCGGCGACCCGGTCGAGGTGGTAACGAAGCTGAAAGCCGAAACCGACGGAAGGCTGGAGGTGGGCGGCGCGACGCTGGCCGCACCGATCGTGCAGGCCGGACTGGTGGACGAGTACCGGATCGTGGTCGCGCCCACCGTCGTGGGCGGCGGCACCCCGTTCTTCCCCACACTGCCGTCATGGACCTCGCTGCGCCTGTTGGAGAACCGTACCTTCCCGGGCGGCACGGTCCTGCTGAGGTACGAGGCCATACACGACTGATCGAATACCCGGCCAGACGAGCTGCGGACACTCTACGCGAGTCCAAATGCGCTGGCGTGCAATCGAAAACGGAATAGTCTACCGGTGTTCCTCCATATCTGACTCGTGCATGCCTCGCGCATCGCAGCGGGGGAGGTCTTCCGTCACGATGTCAGCGTCACTGCAAGCCGCGCAGTGCGGGAGCACAACTATGTGCTGCGACCGTTAAGGATCGTTACCGCAATCGTGATCTCGCACTCGTATCGTCGGATATACGAGAAAGCCGAAGCTTTCGACCGTCGAGTAACGCCAATCGGCGTCCGCAAGCCCGGGGGGCTGATATGACGACCGCAATCGCCGCGCACAACCCAGTCAAGGAAGACACAGCTGACGGGCATGACGATCTCCTTTTGGCGGTCGCAAAAGTGAACGCAATTGGCTGCCTAGGGGACACCGTTCGCGTCGAATCGAAGCCGCGCCCCAGACTCACGGAAGAAGAGATCGTGCGCGCGGCGATCACGGTGATTTTGGTATCCCTTGTGACGGTGATTGGCATCGCCGCGGGCGCAATCTTGACAATGGGTTAGCCCGACGCAGCTTCGCGCCACAGTGGTAGCCGCTCAGTCGGGGCTAGCGTGGATCCGGCTGAAAGCCGCGGTCGAACGAAACAGGTTTGTGCGGTGTGGCGCCCTGGACGCACACTCGCGGCCGGTTCGATAGGCCCGAAACCGCCGCGGGGGATCCTGGCCGGATGTACACTTTTCGGTTATGACCAGGGGAAAAAGAGTCTTGCTTGTAGTGCTGCTCGCCTTCGCCGTCTCAACCACGTCGGTGAGCTGCCTTCCCTACTGCCCCATGAAGGGCGGCCCGGCAGTCACCTGCTAATCGGGTGCGGCCCCGGATGGGGTGCACCTCGTAGCTGGCGTTCGGCACCGCAGCCTAGTGGGCAGCCGACGATCGTATCGGCGAATTTTGGCTGGGTTCACTCGTTTTCGGTCTTAAGCCATTGAACTCGTGACCGCGTTGTTCAGCACAACATAATCGACGTCGGCAACTGCACCGGAAGGAGGCCGTGCAGACCTGGCGTAAACCGCCAAAATCCCTTGGCAGCGAGGCGCTTTGACCATAGCGACCCTGACGTGGCGGGTGAGGGCGGCCACGGGAAACTTCCGCGATTCGTCAGATGAAAACGGCGTACTTTACATGACATAATGTCGCTTATCGGTAAACGGGAATGCCGAGCTCAAACCGTCCAGCCCGGTGACCTGCCGGTTTGCGTCTTCCCGCCCGCCGCCGCGCGGATAGCGCTATCGATGCACGCACCCCGACCTATCAAGGTCGAATCGCCAGCGAGGCCGCCATAAAGTCAGACGACCCAACACCCAAGGTTTTGCCTCCCCGCACCGCCCGGGCACCCCATCCCCTCCTCCCCGCCCATCGCCATCAATACGTCACTGTGACGAATATCTTTGCGGCGCAGGGTTATTGAGATGCGACGTTAACCGGTGCTAGTTCGGCTTGTGCCCCCGCGACCTGGGCCGGGTGCGGCGGTGCGTGTCGGTCGACCAGAGGTGGCCGCAATCCGAGCACTGCAGATGCACCAGGGTCCCCTTGTTGCTCAGGAGATACTGCCAGTGCGTATCGCAGTTGCGACTGCTTCGGCAATCACCACACCTGGCGCCGTGATCGCAGCGCGGACATGCCAACCATGCGCGGCGGCCGCGATCGGCGGTCGGATCAATCGGTAGCACGAGCCGCCGTCCGTTCGGGCAGAATGCCGGCGCGGACCAACTCGTCGTAGACCCGTTGCTGCTCCTCATCCAGATTGGAGTACAGCATGTCGTACGCCCGCTCTTCCTCGCTCAGCACAGCGATTGGATCCCAGTCGTCACCCATCGCTTCGAACATGGCGCTGCGCCTACGCGCCTCGTCGAGGGTCAGGTCATAGGCAAAGTCGAGGTCGGCCATTGCGCTCCCAGCCATTAGATATGCAAACGAAGGGGCCAGAATGGCCCGATAGACGCTGATGGGTCTATGACCTACGTCACTGTTGCCGGTTGAGGTTCGTCACACTCGGTGCTGACCACCGACGATTCGGGGACCGCGGGTCGACGCGACCGCGACCAGACGGGTCGCCACGTTGCCGCGGCCCTGAAACGGGCCCGCGAACCCCCCGCTTACCTCCCCGCCCATCGCCGACAATACGTCACTGTGACGAATATTCTTGCAGGGCAGAGCTTTTGATGACCCCCCGATCACGCGGTGTGCGGCGGAAAGTACATCTCTTGTTTCACCGTGCACACCAATTCGCCGTTGCGATTGAACATCGTCCCACTCGCCAGCGCCAGCGACCCAGCGCTACTGGGTGACGACCGATCGTAGAGAAGCCAATCCGACAACGCGGCCGGCGCGTGGAACCACACCGAATGATCCCGCTGAGCTGATGGCCCGACACCGCCGCGTGCCGCATACGCCGGCTCGGTCAACGTCACCGCCGACAGGTAGGCCACCAGGCTGGCGGTGAGCGCCGGATCATCGGGAACCTCCCCGTCGGGCCGCCACCACATCGGCGCCCGTGCGGGTGGCATGACCTCGGTGTCGATGGTCCGGCGCTCGAACCAGCGCAGGCTCGACCACCGCCCTGAGGCGCTCTTGTCGGACTCCGCCAGATGCGGCGCGACCCACGGCAGGGACTCCGGGCTGGAAGCCTCTGGCATGGGTGGTTGATAGCCAACCTGCTCGGGCGCGGAATCGGCGACCTTGAACGACGACATCGCCTCCATCAGAATCTTGCCGTCTTGGCGCGCAGTGACCCGTCGCGCCGAAAACGTCCGGCCTTCCTGGAGGTCGACTATCTCGAAGTCCACCGGCCGACGCGAATCGCCGGGCCGCAGGAAATACGTGTGGACGCTGTGCGGTGTGCGACCCGGCGCGGTGTGGCTTGCCGCCAACAACGCCTGAGCGGAGATATGGCCGCCGAGAATGTGGTTGGCGGGTGCAGGTAGTTGCTGCCCGACGAAGGCCCACTGGTCGACCCTCTCGAGTTCCAAGGTGGCGAGCACGTCGCCCAGCGAAGATGACATCACGACGTATCTTGCCGGATCGCTCGTCACGCGCCGAGTCGCCGGTACCTCTGTAGCCGCCGTAGAGCCTGCGCCGACGCCGGACCGGACGCAGGCTGCAGCGCGTTGTCTAGTCGCGCACGGACGCCGTCGGTGTCGAGATGCATCCCGATGGCCACCAGACAATTGGCCGGGGCCCCCGGTGGCGCCTTCCCGATATCGATCGCGCTGCCCACCAGGTTGACGACGTAGTCGCGAACGGTCGCGCGGTGGCGCACCGCCACAATGCCTTTCATCCTGAACACCTGCGGCGGCGGATCTTCGAGAAGATCGATCAGGGCATCGGGGTCGACGCAGCCCGTGCTGCTGACGGTGACGGCATCGGCATGGTCGTGGTCGTGCTCGGGCTCGCGCTCCAAATCCAGAAACGAGAGCTGCCCAACCTGGCCAGGCGTCGCGGACGCGTCGAAGAGTAGCTCCGGGTCTATCCGGCCAGCCGTTGTGCCGACGACATGTACGCGCGGACTGCGTTGCGCCGCACGTTGTGTGACGCGTTGCACCACCGCCGACCGCTCACCCTCGGGAATCTGGTCGAGCTTGTTGACCACGATCAGCGAGGCCGCACCGTAGCGCACCGGCGGCAATGTGCCGCAGTCGACGGTCTCGAAGTGGTTCACCGCATCGACGACATCGACAAGCCCGCCCGCCCGGACGCCGCGGATCTCACTGAAGCCAATGATCCGCGCGATCGCCACCGGGTCGGCCAGACCGCTGGCCTCGACAACGATGGCATCCAGGCCCCGAGCCGGGTCGGCGAGCTTGATCAGCGCCTCATCGAGCCCACCGTCGTCGGGCAGGCAGCAGATGCATCCTCCGGCGATCGAGGCCGGCTCGTCGACCTGGCCCGCCACCAGACCGGCGTCGACGTTGATGTCGCCGAAGTCGTTGACCACCACACCGATTCGTGTGCCAGGGTGCCGCAGCAGGTGGTTCAGCAGGGTCGTCTTGCCGGCGCCGAGATGGCCGGTGAGCGCGATGACGGGAATTTCAACCAAAACCTCGCCCTCCACATCGGCATCCGGACACCCGATGCTAACCGCGGCCCAGAATGGATCATCGGCCGGCCGACTATAACAGAGCACTCGCTCTGTTATAGTGACCGCATGCCTCGCCCCCGCGTCCACGATCCCGACGTCGTCCTCGACGCCGTCGAGGACCTGGTGGCGCGGTCGGGCCCGACCGCGGTGACCATCCGAGCGATCAGCGCCGCGGTGGGTATGTCCAACGGCGCTGTGTACCACACGTTTACCTCGCGGGGCGGTCTGATGGGCCAGGCTTGGCTGCGGGCGGGTCGGCGATTCTTGGCGGTGCAGACTTCGTTGGCCGACGAAGCACTGGCCACCGGCGGCCCCATCGAGGCCGTGGTGGCCGCCGCCGACGCGGCGGTGGTCTTTACCGAGCAGTATCCCGGTTCATCGACGTTGGTGCTGCGCGTGCGCCGCGAGGAAGTGCTCGCCGACGACGTTCCCCACGACGTCGCCGATGAGCTGCGGCGCCTCGACAAACTTCTTGTCGCGTTGATGGTGCGGCTTGCCATCACAGTCTGGGACCGCAAGGACGCCGCGGCGGTGGACGCGATAACGAGTTGTGTCGTCGACCTGCCCACCGCGCTGCTGCTGCGTCGCGACCGGCTTGGGAGCGCCACCGCACGCGCACAGCTGCACGCGGCCGTGCGCGCCGTGCTGACAATAGGGCCCCCATCGCAGCAGCGCCGCGGCTGACGAATCTTCTTAACTGCCAGACTAACTCAGGAGGAAATGCATGACAGTGACATTGGACTACGCCGACAAAATCGCCATCGTCCGCTTGGGCGACGACGAGAACCGTTTCTCCCCTGCGTTTCTGGACGACATCGATGATGCGCTCAACCAAGCCGTCTCCGACGGCGCCCAGGGACTGATCACGACCGCGGGCGGGAAGTTCTACTCCAACGGCCTGGATCTGGAATGGTTGGGCGCTCACAGCGATCGAGGGCAGTGGTACATCGGCCGGGTGCATCAACTACTGGCACGCATGCTGACCATGCCCCTACCCACCGCGGCCGCGGTGGTGGGTCACGCATTCGGCGCCGGCGCGATGCTGGCCGTGGCGCATGACTTTCGCGTGATGCGCGCCGACCGCGGGTACTTCTGTTTTCCCGAGGTAGACATCCGCATCCCGTTCAATCCTGGCATGGCCGCGCTCATCCAAGCCAAATTCACGCCCCGCGCCGCCGTCGCCTCGATGACCACCGGCCGACGTTTCGGTGCCCCCGACGCAGAACAATTCGGCATCGTCGACGCGATCTGCCCCGAGGACACGGTCGCCGACACGGCCCTCGATCTGGTCCGCCCCCTGCAGGGCAAAGACCCGGGCACCCTGGGCGCGATAAAACAGACCATGTTCGATCGCGCGGTGCGCGCACTGGTCGACGATCCGAACGAGTCGCGATAACCGCCCGTGGACACTAAGCCCGTTCCTGTATGGTCAGCGATGTCTGCCGGCGCAACGGGACAGGGGCTTTCGATGGCAAACAGGCTCCCCGACAACGCCTTCACGTCCCCAGCAGTTTTAGACCCCGGCCTTCGCAAGGTGGCGCGGTTCGTGCCGCGCGGCTACGCCCTGCACCGCGGCCTGAAGTTTCAGCGTGCGGTCATGAACCTGATGGGCAACGCGGGGCGCCTCCGCACCGTGCCGGTCGCAGCCGTCAACGAGCACGTCATCGTCCGTCTGCACCGTCCGGCCGGCCTTCCCGACCGCGCCCCCGCGCTGCTGTGGATCCATGGCGGCGGAACCATCATGGGCCACGCGGCCCAGGACGATAAGTACCTGCGCAAGCTGTCCCACCGAACCGGGTTCGCGATCGCGGCGGTAGAGCACCGCTTGGCCCCCGAACACCCCTACCCGATACCGGTCGAAGACTGTTATGCCGCCCTGCTGTGGCTGGCCCGCCAGCCCTGGGTCGACCCGGATCGGGTGGCCATCGGCGGCGCCAGCGCCGGTGGGCATTTCGCGGCCGCGGTCGCCCAGCGAGCGCACGACCGCAACGACGTCCGACTCGCCTTCCAAATGCTGGTCTATCCGATGCTCGACGATCGCACCGGCGCCAAGCGCGACGGTCCCAGGCGCATCATGTGGACCGAATCCGACAACCAACTGGCCTGGCAGTGGTACCTGAACGGGGCCGATCCCGAAGAGGCGGCACCGGCTCGCCGGACGGATTTGTCGGGCCTGCCGCCCGCCTGGATCGGAGTCGGAACACTGGATCTCTTCTATCGGGAGAGCCTGGAGTACGCGCGACGCCTGCGCGAGGCGGGCGTGCCGGTGCAGGAGGAGATCGTCCCGGGCGCGTTTCACGCGTTCGATCAGATCGCGGAGAAGGCGCCGATATCGACGCGGTTCTTTGAAAGCCAATGCGATTATCTGCGGGGAGCGCTTGCACCCAGCGGATGACCGCCGTCATCCAGCACATCATCCGCAGTGCTCAGCCGGATTACGTTGCGCAACAACGGCTTATGCTGCGGTGTCGCGCCAACACATGCGTCACTCCAGCCACCGAGTGCGGCCGGCCCGATCTTTGCTGCCGAACAGGACACACGACGTCATCGACCCCGAGCGCAACACCCTTTTCACTGCAAAGTGTGCATAACGTGCAACTATAGAGGTATGGGCAATTTCGTAGGGCTACGAGAGCGCCGTCGCCGCCAGACGAGCGCCGACATCCGCGATGCCGCGGTGCGCCTCACGCTGGAACGCGGATTCGACAAGGTCACCGTCGACGAGATCTGCGCCGAAGCCGGCATTGCCACGCGCACGTTCTTCAACTACTTCCCCAACAAGGAATCCGCGCTCGCCTACGGCCCCTCGGACATACCTCCCGAGCTGGTGGCGGACTTCGTCGCCGCAGGTCCCGCCCCGTACTCCGTGGTGCTGGCGGAGCTGATCACCCTGGCCGCACACCACCTCCGCGACGTGCCCCCGCGACGCGAACACGCCGCCCACATGCTGGAACTCGCCAAGACCTCTCCCGCCGTGTTGGCGGCGTTCCTCGCCGACTTGGAGCGGTTTCAAAACCAGTTGACCGACATCATCGTGCGTCGCCAGGCGATGAAGCCCGGCGACGAGATGGCGGCGCTGATCTCCGCGCTGGCACTGACGGCGGTACGTTCCGGCATCGAGAGGTGGGCCGGCGGCGAGGCAAGTGAAACCGCCGACACGCCGATGCCCTATGTTGAGCGTGCCGCTGCGCTGGTGAACAGCATCTTCACAAAGTGACCTGAAACACCAGTAGCAAATGTTGCATGCACTGCAAGATATGCACATCATGTACTATGCGCTGGTGGCGGTACCCGGGGAGGCTTCAGCAACAAGGTGAGCCGGGTGTCGGCGCCGGGGGCGTCAGCCGGTGTGGGTGGGCAGCATTCACCGCGTTCGACGCTGCAGCGCGCGCGGACCGTAGCAATCGACGTACTTCTTTGTTGAGCAATGCGACTTGCGGGCACTCACCTGCCCACGATCTCCCGTCGCGCAAACGCTGATCCACGTCACGACCGCGTGGCGGGGAAGGGATCACCTAGGTGCAGATATCGAGACTTGTACGCAACGCCTGGTTGCCGCTGTTGATCGTGGCGGTCGTGGTGGTCGGCGGCTTTGCGGTCGTTAGGGTCAAATCGTTTTTCGGCGCCCACGACACCGGCATCATGACCAGCCCGCGGCTTGATGACTCGAAGCCGTTCAAGCCCAAGGTGGTCAAATACGAGGTCTTCGGATCGGCCAGCCAGGCCAACGTGAACTACTTGGACCTGTCCGCCGATCCGAGGCGGGTCGACGGCGCACCGCTGCCGTGGACGCTGGTCCTGAGCACCACCGCCCCCTCGGTCTTCCCGAACCTTTCGGCACAAAGTGACGGCAGTTCCCTCGGCTGCCGCATCACCATCGATGACGAAGTCAAGGCCGAGAACATCACCCACGGCGTGCACGCCCTGACCTTCTGCTTGGTGAAATCCGCATGAGCACAACGATCGACGACACCCGCACCGACGCCATCCCCGTCGTCAAAGAACCCGTGCACGACAAGATCCCCAGGATCATCCGCACGTTGGCCGTACCGATCATCCTGGGCTGGATCGCGCTCATCGCGGTGCTCAACGTGGCCGTCCCCCAGCTGGACGAGGTCGGCAAGATGCGTTCGGTGTCAATGGCGCCCGACGATGCGCAGTCGGTCGTCGCGACCAAGCGCATGGGCGCGATCTTCAACGAGTACAAGTCGAACAGCTCGGTGATGATCGTCCTCGAGGGCCAAAATCCCTTGGGCGCCGACGCGCACGCCTACTACGACCAGATGGTCAAGAAGCTCGACGCCGACACCAAACACGTTGAACACGTTCAGGATATGTGGAGCGATCCGCTGACCGGGGCGGGCGCGCAGAGCAACGACGGCAAGGCCGCCTACGTCCAGGTTTACCTGGCCGGTAACCAGGGCGAGGCCCTGGCGAACGAGTCGGTGGAATCCGTCCAGAGCATCGTCAAGAGTGTGCCGACGCCCAAGGGCGTCAAGGCCTACGTCACCGGACCCGCGGCTTTGTCGGCGGACCAACACGAGGCAGGCGACCGGAGCCTGCAGCTCATCACATTGGCCACGTTCACCGTGATCATCGGCATGTTGCTGTTGGTCTATCGGTCCATCGTAACCGTGTTGCTGACACTGGTGATGGTGGTGCTCGAGCTGTCGGCCGCGCGCGGCATGGTGGCTTTCCTGGGCTACTTCAACCTCATTGGGCTCTCGACGTTCGCCACCAACCTGTTGGTCACGTTGGGAATCGCGGCCGCCACCGACTATGCGATCTTCTTGATAGGCCGATATCAGGAAGCCCGGGCTATCGGTGAGACCCGCGAAGAGGCGTACTACACGATGTACAAAGGCACCGCCCACGTGGTGCTCGGTTCGGGTTTGACGATCGCCGGCGCGACATTCTGCCTGCACTTCACCAACCTGCCGTATTTCCAGACGCTGGGTATTCCGCTGGCCATCGGCATGGTGGTGGTGGTCGCAGCGGCGTTGACGCTCGGTGCTGCCGTCATCGCGGTGGCCACGCGTTTCGGCAAGACCCTCGAACCTAAACGCACACAACGGATTCGCGGGTGGCGCAAGATCGGCGCGCTCGTCGTCCGCTGGCCCGGCCCGATCCTGGTGATGACGATCGGGGTCGCGCTGGTGGGCTTGCTGACCCTGCCGGGTTACCGCACCAACTACAACGACCGCAATTACCTACCCGCCGATCTGCCCGCGAACGAGGGTTACGCGGCCGCGGACCGACACTTCTCGCAGGCGCGGATGAATCCGGAAGTGTTGATGATCGAAAGCGATCACGATCTGCGGAACTCGGCGGACTTCCTGGTGATCGACAAGATCGCCAAGACCGTCTTCCGGGTACCGGGAATCGGCCGCGTGCAAGCCATCACCCGCCCGCAGGGCACGCCGATCGAGCACACCTCCATCCCGTTCCAGATCAGCATGCAGGGCGTCACCCAGCAGATGAACCAGAAGTACCAGGAAGATCAGATGACCGACATGCTGCATCAGGCCGACATGATGCAGACGACCATCGAGAGCATGGAAAAGATGTCGAGCATCACCGTCCAGATGTCGAACGACATGCACCAGATGGTCAAGAAGATGCATGACATGACCATCGACATCAACGAATTGCGTAATCACATGGCGGATTTCGAGGACTTCTTCCGCCCGATCCGCAGCTACCTCTACTGGGAAAAGCATTGCTACGACATCCCGGTGTGCTGGTCGCTTCGCTCGGTCTTCGACGGCCTCGACGGCATCGACACGATGACCGACGACATCCAGAGCCTGCTGCCGATCATGGATCATCTCGACACGCTGATGCCCCAGATGGTGGCGCTGATGCCCTCCATGATCGAAAACATGAAGGCCATGAAAACGACGATGCTGACCATGTATTCGACGCAGAAGGGTCTGCAGGATCAGCAGAACGAGGCGCAGAAGAACTCCAACGCCATGGGCAAGGCCTTCGACGCCTCCAAGAACGACGACTCGTTCTACCTGCCCCCGGAGACGTTCAACAATGCCGAGTTCAAGAAGGGCATGAAGAACTTCATCTCCCCCGACGGTCACGCCGTGCGCTTCATCATCAGCCATGACGGCGATCCGATGTCGCAGGAAGGCATTTCGCACATCCCGTTGATCAAGAAGGCCGCCTACGAAGCGCTGAAGGGCACACCGCTGGAGGGCTCGAAGATCTATCTCGCGGGGACCGCGTCGATCTACAAAGACCTCAGCGACGGAAACACCTATGACCTGTTGATCGCCGGGATCTCTTCGCTGTGCCTGATTTTCATCATCATGCTGATCATCACGCGAGGCGTGGTGGCCTCTGCGGTCATCGTGGGAACCGTCTTGCTCTCGCTGGGCGCGTCCTTCGGCCTCTCGGTACTGATCTGGCAGCACCTGATCGGCATCGAGCTGCATTGGATGGTGCTCGCGATGTCGGTCATCATCCTGCTGGCCGTGGGAGCCGACTACAACCTGCTGCTGGTGGCGCGGTTCAAGGAAGAGATCCACGCCGGCCTGAACACCGGCATCATCCGATCGATGGGCGGCACCGGTTCGGTGGTGACATCGGCGGGGCTGGTGTTCGCCTTCACGATGATGACGATGGCGGTCAGTGAGCTGACCGTCATCGGCCAGGTCGGCACCACGATCGGGCTGGGTCTGCTGTTCGACACCCTGATCGTGCGGTCCCTGATGACACCGTCCATTGCCGCGCTGCTGGGCAAGTGGTTCTGGTGGCCGCAACGCGTCCGTCAACGCCCGGTTCCGTCGCCCTGGCCCCAGCCGGCCAAGGAACGCGAATCGGTAACCGCCGCTACGTAACCCAGTCCGGCTGGTCGCCGGTCTCGACGTTGGAGAAGTCCTTGTGTCCCAGGCCGGCGGTGGTGCCGCCGTCGACGACGAACTCAGCGCCGGTGGAGTAGCTGGACTCGTCGCTGGCCAGATAGACCACGAGGTTGGAGACCTCCACTGGTTGGGCGGCCCGGCCCAGCGCCGTCTGGAAGATGTCGTCGGGAACCCAATCGGTCATCGGCGTCTTGATCAGCCCGGGATGGATTGAGTTGACCCGGATTCCGCTCGGGCCCAATTCGAGCGCGGCCGACTTGGTCAGTCCCCGAACGGCGAATTTCGTTGCGGTGTAGCCGTGACACGCGATGGTGCCGGCCATGCCCTCGATCGAGGAGATGTTGATGATCGATCCCCGGCCCGCTTCCTTCATCGGTTTGACAACGGCGCGGATACCGAGAAACACGCCCGTCAAATTGATGTCGAGAATGCGCTGCCATTCCGAAAGCGCGTAATCCTCTAAAGTGCCGATGTTGATGATGCCCGCGTTGTTGACCAGCACATCGATCCGGCCGAACTCGCCCAGGGCGGTGGCCACCGCCGCATCCCAGTCCTCGGGCTTGGTCACGTCGAGATGCAGGTAGCGGGTTGCGTCACCGACCTCCGCCGCCACCGCCTTGCCCTCATCGTCGAGGATGTCGCCGAACACCACCTTGGCTCCCTCGGCCACCAGCGACCGCACGTGCGATGCGCCCATTCCCCGGGCACCGCCGCTGATGAGGGCGACCTTGCCCGACAACCGTTCTGCCACTGCGTTCTCCTGTCGTGTGAGTTCGTCTATGCACCATACGTACCGAAGGCTATGTATGGCCATATCCAAAGGGCGCGGACAGGCGGTACCCGCCGGGGTCGATCCCGACCGATCAGGAGTCGTACGCGCGCAGCAGCGCCCGCGTGCGTGCCCGGCCCTCCGGCGACGGATCGAATGCCGCGGCGACGTACTCGTCGACACCCGCGGCACTCAGTTCGTCGAGCCGGCCGCGGACCGCGTCCTCGTCGCCGATGATGGCGGCATCCTCCGGCCCCGCGTAGCCCTCGCGGTCGAGCATCGCGCGGTACGACGGCAGCTGGCCATAGATGACGAACTGTTCGGCCGCCTGCTTGCGGGCGGCGTCGACGTCATCGGTCACGCTGACGGGCAACGACGCGGCGACGCGCACCTGACCCTCACGTCCGGCATCGGCGGCGGCCTGGCGCAGCGTCGGCGCGACGTGCCCGGCCAGCGTCGCGGGTCCGGTCATCCAGGTGCAGGTGCCCGACGTGCGCCGGCCCGCGAGCTTGAGCATTTGGGGACCCAGCGCCGCGATGTAGACGTCGGGCCGCGGCGCCCCCGAAATCATCAGGGCGCCGCGAGTTGTCACCGTCTCCCCCGCGGCGTCGGCGCGTTCACCGGCCAGCAGGGGCAGCAGCCCGTCGAGGTATTCGTTCATCCTGCGCACCGGCTTGTCCCACGGGATACCCCACATTCCCTCGGTGACCGCCTGATGGGTCATGCCGAGCCCGAGCGTGAAGCGGCCGCCCGACGCGAGGCTCACCGTGAGGGCGCGCTGCGCCATCTGCATCGGATGCTGGTTTTGGATGGGCACCACACCGCTGGCCACCTCGATCGTGTCGACCTCGTGCAACGCGATGGCCAGGATCGTGAGAAGGTCTGGCTCGTAAGGCAATTGGCTCATCCACACGCGGCTGAAGCCTTCATCGCGAAGCATAGCGAGGTTGGCGATCGTGGCGTCGATCGGCGACTCACTGCCCGCTGCGCTGAGTTGCCCGAACATAGAAACCTGCATGGCCCACACGCTCCTCTGCGTCGCCTTCCGCGGTGGAACGTTGTCGTCGTTCGCTGTCCCGCCAGGCGTTCCCCACCATGCTCTCAAGCGGCGGCCGCAATCGCGAGAGTGGCGGCGGCGGCCGCCGAACCCGGCTCAGCCGACGATGTCGAAGACGGCCGCGGCCGAGGTGACCGCCTTGTCGGCGTTGCCCTCGTCGTGCAGCAGCATCCGGACGCCGACGCGCCCGGGTCCGCCGGGATGCGCGGTGCCCTCGACCCGGAAAGGCCCCACCTTGCCGCGCGACATGAACATCACGTGCCAGTTGACGACCTGCAGCTTCTTGGTCCCGGCCACCTCGGCGGCGAGGTCGATCGCCGCGGTTTCGAGGACGACGTGCTGGGGTCCGATGTGCAACGCGGCATCCGGTGACGCGAGTTCGGTGCTCAGTTCGGGCAGTATCCAGTGGCCGTCGGCCCGCCGGCTGGCACCGAAGGCCTGCCACAACGGCGGCAAATCGGGAGAGTCCTCAACCACCAGCTCGGTGCCCGAAACATCCATGCGGTCCAGGCCTTCCGGCGGGGTGCCGATGATCGCGCCCTGCCCCTCGTTGAAGGCGATCACCCGACTGGGGTTGTCGGCGTCGACGATGGTGCAACGCCCGTAGCCCATGGTGCGGCCCTGGTGCACGATGCCCGACCCGACGATCTCGATCCTCTCGACGTCGTAGCCGGGATCGACGATCTGTACCGACGCGATGACCGGATTGGGCACGGCGACCATGTCGGTCTGGCAACCCTCCGGGGAGGAAATGGCCAACGGCGCCACCATGATTCCGCCCGCTTCGTTGCGCATGTCGCGGCGGATGGTGACGGTCTCGTCGGTCTCCCCCAGGTTCATCGACGAGTGTTTGCGACCTATGTAGCGGTAGCTCAGTAGGCCGGTCCAACGCCGGTACAGTTCGTCGCGGTAGGCGTCGGAGTCTCCCATCAACTCTCGGATGTCACGAAGTTGACCGCTCAAATCTGTTCGCCTCCTTAGCTTTTGCCGCGCCGCACCTGGTTGAAAGGCACACCGCGGTCGTCGGCACGCTCGCGCGGGAAGTTCAGCACCCGCTCGCCGATCACATTGCGCGCCATCTCGGTGGTACCGCCTCCGATGCTGGCCGTCTGGCGGCCCAGATAGCGCGTCCCGATATCGACCAACCCGCCCCCGTCGTCAACCACGGCCGCCGAGCCCGCCACGGCCAGTGCGGTGTCGGTCTCGACGTCGTGCACCTCGGCCATGTACAGCCGGATGATCGACCCGGCGGCGGGCGGCAGGGATCCGCCGGCCACGGCGTGGAAGACGTGCTCACTGAGTTGGCCATGCACGGCACGGTGCACCAGCGCCCGGCCGACCATCTCCTCAAGTCGTTGGTTGCCGGATTGGTTCGTCTTGTCGATCAGCGATACCAGGTCGACCGAAACATCATGGGCCTCAGCGATTCCCGGCCCGCTGGTGTACTCCGAGCCGTCGCCCATGGTGCGCCGCTCGTGGTAGAGCTGCCGCGACGCGACGTCCCATCCCTTGCCCGGCTCACCCACCACCGCGTCGTCGCCCACGTCGACGTCGTCAAAGAATTCCTCGCAGAACTCGATGGAACCGTTGACCTGCTGGATGCGGTTGATCGTCACACCCCGATGTTGCAATGGCACCAAAAACATCGTCAGCCCGTCGTGTTTGGGCACGTCCCAGTTGGTCCTGGCCAGACACAGGCCGTAGTCGGCGGCGAACGCCCACGTGCTCCAGGTCTTGGCGCCGTTGATGATCCATCGTCCGTCCCGGCGGTCGGCGCGCGTGATGACACCCGCCAGATCCGATCCCCCGTTGGGCTCGGACAGCAGCTGCACCAGCACCTCGTCGCCGCGCAATGCGGCGGAAATGTGCGTGCGCTTCTGCTCCTCGCTGCCCATGTCGAGAATCGTTGCGCAGCAGATGGCGAATGACGGGACGTTGAGCAGGAGCGGAGTCTCATACCCCTGGGACTCGATGTCGAACGCCTTCTTGTATTCGTAGCTCAGTCCGAGCCCGCCATACTCGCGCGGGAAACAGATCCCGGCGAATCCGCCGTCCCACAGCCGCTTTTGCAGTTCGCGAGCCCGGTGCCAGGACTGCAGCTCATCGCGTTCCAGCTGCGCCGCCTGCGCCGGATCGAGTCGTGGCATGGTCGCGGCCAACCAGGCCCTGGCCCGGGTCCGAAATTCCGCGACCGACTCGGAAGTCACCGGATGGCCTCTCGTTCGAGCGTCGACCTTGTGCTGGGCGACTGTACAGCAACCACCACGCGGGTGTACAGGTTGGCGCCTCAGGAGCCGTTCAACGTCACCGCTGCGCGAATGAGCGCCGTCAACGCCTTCTCATCGATCGTGTCGCCCTCGTGGAAGTCGATCGCGCGTCTGGTGTTTCCATCCAGGCTGGAGTTGAACAGACCCGTGGGATCCTGCAGCGACGCGCCCTTGGCGAAGGTCATCTTCACGACGTTCTTGTACGTCTCGCCGGTGCAGACCATCCCGTTGTGATACCAGGTGGGCACGCCCCGCCACTTCCACTCTTCGACCACGTCGGGGTCGGCCTTCTTGATCAGTTGCCTGATGCGCGCGAGCGTCTCACCACGCCAATCCCCCAATTCCTCGATCCGGGCGTCGATCAGTTCGGCGGGAGATTTGGCTGCGGCGTCGTCCTTGGGGTTCGCCATCGTGGCTCGCTTTCGGTGAGGTTGTCGCTCGCCGGACCGTACATCAACCGATGGGCCTGCCCTGGCCCACACGCCAAGCCCCCGTGTTCGGCAGCAAGGCCGCCCGCAAGTAATCTGCGGTCGATCACTATGACCGACACACATCCCTTCGACGAAGCCCTCCACCTCGACCCGATAGGCGCGGACGGCAGGCGCGGCCGCACGCACCCGGAGTGGGCCAACATGGTCGGACCGTTCGGTGGGATCACCGCCGCCGTCATGCTGCATGCAGTCGAGGCACACCCGGATCGCATCGGGGAACCGCTGGCCCTGACCGTCAACTACGCCGCGCCCATCGCCGACGGCGACTTCGACATCAGGTTGCGGGCCGCGCGCACCAACCGGACCAATCAGCACTGGATCGTCGAGCTCATCCAGGACGACGTGGTCAAGACGACTGCGACCGCGATCTTCGCGGTCCGGCGCGAGAGTTGGGCCGACACGGAGAGCCACCCGCCGAGTGCGCCGGCGCCAGAGCAGGTTCCCGCGGTCGATCCGGGCCTCGTTCGGTGGACCAGCCTGTACGAGACCCGGTACGTCGAGGGCGCGATGCCCGGCAAGGCCGGGGATCCGAGCCCGTCGTCGACCTCCACCCTGTGGGTTCGCGACGGCGCGGGACGCCCGGTCGACTTTCCCGCACTCGCCGCGCTGTGCGACATCTTCTACCCGCGGGTGTTCCTGCGCCGCGGCGGCTTCGTCCCGTCCGGGACCATCTCGCTGACCACGTATTTCCACGCCGATCAGCCCCAGCTCGACGCCCTTGGCAACGACTTCGTGCTGGCCACCGCGCACGCGAACCGCTTTTCCCGCGGCTATTTCGACCAGAGCGCGAAAGTGTGGACCCGGGCGGGCGGGCTGCTGGCCACCACACATCAGATCGTCTACTTCAAAGGGTGACGAGTTTACACTTCGCCAGTGAAACGTCACGTCGGGACGCTTACCGAATGAATCGAGCCGCAATGACAGAGAGCGCGGAGGGCCTGGTGGCCGAGTCGCTGCTGGCGATCGAATCCATCAAGCAGCTCAAGGCCCGCTATTGCCGCCACCTGGACACCAAGGACTGGGCGGCGTGGCGGACGATTTTCGCCGACGACTTCCTCAGCGACACGTCCGAAGCCGGCGGCAAGGTGATCGCCGGCGCCGACGATTTCGTGGCGTTCACCCGCAAGGCCCTTGGCCGCCCGACGCAGCCCACCGCCCACCAGGTGCACACGCCCGAAATCGAGCTCACCTCGGCGACGACGGCGCGCGGAACGTGGGCGCTGCAAGACGTGGTCCGATTCGGGCCCGGGGTAACCTTGGTCGGCTACGGCCACTACCACGAGACCTACGAGAAGATCGGCGGCCAGTGGCTTATCAAGAGCTCCAAGCTAACTCGACTCCGCGAGGACATCGTGACGCCGTTCTTCTCGATCTACGTCTCGCCCCGCATCCGCACGGCGATCGGCAGGATCGCCGACCGACTGATGGATCGGTGACGCGCCCATGACAGTCGACACCGTGTTGGTCACCGGCGCGTTCGGGCAAGTCGGTAAGCGCTGCACGCAGATCCTGCTGGAGCGGGGACGGACCGCCGTCGCGATGGATCTGCGCAACGACAACACCGTCGCCACCGAAAAAGACCTCGCCACCGGCGGGCAGCCGGGGACGCTGATTCCCGCGTACACCGATCTCCTGGACGCCGAGGCGGTGAGCGAGCTCGTCGCGGCTCATAACCCCGGAGCCGTCGTTCACCTGGCCGCCGTCGTCTCCCCGCTGTCGTACCGCAACCCCGGGCTAGCCCGGCGCGTCAATGTCGGTGGGACCCAGAACCTTTTGGCGGCCTGCGCATCACTCCCCCGCCCGCCGCTGTTCCTGATGGCCTCCAGCGCCGCCGTATACGGATCGCGCAACCCCTACCGTCAGCCCGAGCGCATCACCCCGGACACCCCGGTGAACCCCATCGATCAATACGGCCAGGACAAAGTGCTCGCCGAGGCGGCCATCCGTGGCAGCGGACTGCCGTACGCGCTCTTCCGGCTGGGCGGCGTCATCTCGCCGGACACCAGCTCGACCGTCAACGGCGATTCGCTGCTGCTGATGCGATCGATGCCAGGCGACAACCGCATGCACGCGGTGGACGCGCGCGATGTGGCGCTGGCGTTCGCCAACGGTGTCGACCGGGAGGCGACCATTTCCGGCAAAGTCGTGCTCATCGGCGGCAACGAGTCCTACGTGCTGACGCAGCGCGCCCTCGAGGACGGCCTGATGGAGGCCTTCGGCTTGGGTGCGCTGGGCCCGTCGGCCAGCCTGCCCGGCGACCCGGCCGACGACCGCGGCTGGAGTTTCACCGGCTGGTACGACACCACCGAAGCGCAGTCGTTGCTGGACTTCCAGGAGCACGACTGGGGCCAGACGCTGGCGTGGCTTGCCGAATCGCAGGGCCGCCTGCGCCTCCTTTTGCGGGTGCTTGCCCCGGTGCTGCGGCCGGCGCTGCGTGCGGTTCTGCTCGTTCAGCGCCGGCTCGAGGGACGTGGCCCCTACGCCGACCCGTGGTCGCTGATCGAGAAGAAGTACGGCACAGCGGCATGGGCGAGCGTCGACTAGCGCGCACTAGCACCAGCCACTAGCGGTCGATCCAGGCCAGCTGCGCCTCGGCGTGATGCCCGCCGACGGGCGGGGTGAGTCCATCCAGTCTGGCCAGTTGGTCGTCGGAAAGTTCCACCGCGTCGGCACCGACGTTTTCTTCCAGGCGCGTGACACGCTTGGTTCCCGGAATGGGCACGATGTCAGGGCCTTTCGCGATCAGCCAGGCCAAGGCGACCTGAGCCGGCGTCGCGCCGACGTCCGCGCTGATGTCGCGCACCTCGTCCGCGCACCGCAGGTTGTGCTGAAAATTGTCGTCAAAGAATCGCGGGTTGGTCTTGCGGTAGTCGGTATCGGGCAGCTCCCCGGTGGAGCGGATGGCGCCGGTGAGGAAGCCGCGGCCCAACGGCGAATAGGCGACGAACCCGATGCCCAACTCGCGCAGCGCCGGCAGGATCTCGTCTTCCTGATCGCGCGTCCACAGCGAGTATTCCGATTGGACGGCCGTAACGGGGTGCACCGCGTGGGCGCGACGAATGGTGTCCACACCGACTTCTGACAGGCCGATGTGCCGGATCTTCCCGGCGGCCACCAGCTCGGCCAGCGCGCCGACCGTCTCTTCGATCGGGGTCTGGCGGTCGAGGCGGTGCTGGTAATACAGATCGATATGGTCGGTCGCCAACCGTTGCAGCGAACCGTCCACGGCGACGCGGACGCTGGCGGGGCTGCTGTCGAGGCCATCGCGGCCGGTGTGCGAAATCAGGCCGAATTTCGTTGCCAGCACTACTTGATCGCGTCGCCCCCGCAGGGCACGGGCGAGAAGTTCCTCGTTGACATAGGGGCCGTAGACCTCGGCGGTGTCGAGCAGCGTGACACCCAGGTCGATGGCGCGATGAACGGTGCGGATCGATTCGGCGTCGTCACTGCCCGCGCCGGCATAGGCCACCGACATCCCCATCGCACCCAATCCGAGGCGACCGACCTGTAACTCGGCGAGTTGAGCCAATTTCATGGGATGTCTCCTGTTCTACGGTTGCGCGAGACCCCGCTGAGTGCTGGACGGTACCGTGACGCTTGTGCCGCGTCGAGCTTCCCCCGATCTGATGGACCGCGCAAACACCCCGCGACCGGCCCGCAATCTGGCGGTCGACTACTACCGGGTATCGGGTGTGGTGCTGATCGTGCTGGGGCACTGGCTGGCCGGATCGGTGACCTACCACGACGGACAATTCGGCCGGCAGAACCCGCTGGTCGACCTGCCCTGGACCCAGTGGCTGACGTGGCCCTTCCAGGCGGTGCCGGCATTCTTCCTGGTTGCCGGCTACGCAGCCGCGGTGTCCTGGACCCATCGGCACGACACCGACGGCGTTTCGCGCCGAACCTGGGTGCAGCACCGGTTGGCGCGAGTCCTCGGGCCCACGGCGGTGTACGCCGTGCTGGTGTCACTGGTGGTGGTGGCCCTGGGCACCCTCGGGGTGGCCGGCTCGGTGCTCGAGTACGCCGGCTGGGCGGTGGCGATGCACCTGTGGTTCCTGGCCGTGTATCTGGTAGTGGTATCGCTGACGCCGATTGCGATTGCCGCACAACGCCGTTGGGGACTGCTGGTGCCAGGGGTGCTCGCGTTGGCCGTCGCCGCGGTGGACGTCGCCCGGCTCGCCGGGCACGTTCCCTACCTCAACTGGGTGAATTATCTGCTGGGTTGGGGCACCCTGTATCAGCTCGGGATCGCTTGGCACGGTGGGTCCTTGGCCGGCCGCAAACCCTGGCTACTGGCCGGCGTTTCCGCGGTGGCGTTGGCGCTGCTGGTCTGGCTGAAGATCTATCCGGTCAGCATGATCGGCGTTCCCGGACAGACCATCGACAACACGACACCACCGACGGTGGCCCTGTTGGCGTTCGGGAGCGCCCAAACCGGGGTCGCGATGGCGCTCGCGCCCGCGCTCAACCGTGCGCTACGCGCCATCCGCGTCGAGCGCGCGTTGTCGGTCGCCAACAACAACATCATGGCCCTTTACCTGTGGCACATGATTCCCGTCGTCATCGTGGCGATCGTCGGTTATCCGGCCGGGCTGTTGCCGCAACCCCCCGAAGGCAGCGCAGGCTGGTGGCTGGCTCGGCTGGAATGGGTGGTCACCCTGAGCGTCGTGACCGCGGCCGAGATGATGCTGCTGTTCTGGGCGCGAAGACTTTTCGCCGCTCCCCTGCCGCTGCTCGGTGTCCCGCTCACGCAGCGCTGGGTGGAGCCGGTGATGTTAGCCGGTGCCGCGATGGCGGCCTACGCGCTGTCCATGGTGGCCGCCGAGGGCTTCGCCCCCGGCGGGCGCTTTCCCTGGCTGACCGCAGTGATCTTCGCGGCCGGAGCGCTACTGGCGGCGTTTCGGCCCGCTCGGCAGCCACGGGTAGAGGCCTAACTCTCGTCAAAGAGGCTGTCGGGCAACGGATGCCGGCATATCGCGCTTGCCTCGCCGGCACTGAGTCCGAAGAGCCGGAGCACGCTTTCGGTGACCGTGTCGGTGGCGCGCGCGTCGTCGCGGTCGGGCTGATCACGCAAGAGGTTGCCCAGCCCCAGCAACGCGCCCCCGGCCATGGCGAGGGCGAGTTCGGGATCATCCACCGTGAACCGGCCGGCCTCGATCCCCGCTTTGACATCGCGCAGGGCGCGTGGCGCCAATCCAGCGGGTGAGGACAATAGGGCCAACCCGTTGGCCAACAGGATCTGGCTCTCCTGCGGGCGTCGCCGGAAGAGCCGGCCGGTAAGTCGGAAACTGGTGGCGAACGTCTCCGCCGGGTCGTCGATGGATTCGGTGAGCCGGTCCAGCATCGCCCCGTACGCGTCCAGAACTTCGGCAACCGCCGCGTCGAACAGTTGCTCCTTGCTGTCGAAGTGGTTGTAGAACGAACCCATCCCGACGTCGGCGGCCTGAGTGATTTCCAGCACCGGCACGTGGACCTTGCCCTCGGCGATCAGCCGCTGCGCGGCGCTGACCAAGGCCGCGCGGGTGCGCTGCTTGCGCCGCGCCAAGCGGTTGGGCGTCTGACTATCGGGCATCGCACTCATCTCCAGCAGTATGCCTCAGTTATGAGGATTCCGTCAGAAAGCTTGACTGAACGTTGACTCGTATGTGACGATTTCGTCAGTTAGTGTGGGAGATGGCGATGAGGTTGAGCAAGAACGTGCGGCTGGGTGCGCACAGCGAGCAGGGTGCGCTCCCCGGCGAGCACCCCGGCCGGTCGCGCAACCCGGTGATCAAAGTCGTCGACATTGCCTGGCTGGTGTTCGAGCGACCCGATCTGACGCGCGCCGAGGCATTCGCGCGGGCCTTTGGTTTCCAGACGGCCCAGCGCGGCCCGGACGAAGTGCATTTGCGTGGCACGCTGGCCGGCGGACCCTGCCTCATCCTGCGTCGCGGGCCCCGACGACGCGTCGCCGGCGTGGCGTTCCGGGCCTGCGACGAGGCGGACGTGCTCAGGTTGGCCGAGGCCCACGACGCTCGCACGCGGCCGCTGCCCGACGCCGTCGGCGGCCTCGCGGTCGATCTGGTCGACCCCAGTGGGACGCCGGTCAGCGTTGCGGCGGGCATGATCGATCTACCGGACCTTGGTGGGCAGCAACCCCTTTCGCTCAATTACGGACCCCACCCGCGGCGCCTCAACGAACCCCAGCGTCCGCGGCGGGCACCCGCCCGCGTGTTGAGCCTGGGCCATCTGGTCATGCAGTCCACGAGGTACCTCGAGGCGCTGAACTGGTACCTGGACAACCTGGGGATGATCGTCAGCGACTTCCTGTACTTCCCGGGCCAGCGCGACCGGGGACCGACGATGAGTTTCATCCGGTGCGATCGAGGCTTGTCCCCGGCCGACCATCACACGCTTGCGCTCGCGCTCGGCCCGGCCAACCGCTACGTCCATTCGGCGTATCAGGTCAGCGACCTCGATGCCCTGGCCGCCGGCGGCGAATACCTGCGCGAGCGCGGCTATTTCCGTTCCTGGGGAATCGGCAGACACATTCAGGGCAGTCAGATCTTCGACTACTGGCGAGATCCCGACGGCTACCTGTTCGAGCACTTCGCCGACGGCGACCTGTTCGACAACACGCTCGAACCCGGATGGGCGCCCTTCACCGCTTCGGGGCTGGCCCAATGGGGGCCGGCGGCGAGCAAGGACTTTCTTGGAACGGACCTCAAAGCTGCTCGCCACGAATTGGTTTCGATCGCCACCGCACTGCGTGCACGCAACGAATTCGACATCGGCCGCCTGGCCGGACTACGAAAAGTGCCTGCCTCATGACCGTTTCCGTCCTGCATACCGCCGACGCTTGGTGGGTCAAGACCGCGAAGGGTGCCGCAAAGATCGACACCGCCGCCACCAGCACCGCGGGGCTGCTGGCCGACCGAGCCGCTATCGACGCGGCTGCCGCCAGTGCCGACGTCGTCGGGCTCGACGGTTTGCGATTGATCTCACCGGTGACCAGGCCGTGCCGGGTGATCGCCCAGATGACCAACTTCGAATCGCACGTCAAAGACGCGGGCATGGATCCGTCGTCGGTTCCACTGACCTTCTTTCGCAAGGCATCGGCATCGATCAATGGTCCGTTCGACGACATCGTCAAACCGACACACGTCAAGTTGCTCGACTACGAGGTGGAGACCGGGCTGGTGATCGGGCGCACGATCCCGGTCGGCACCGGCATCACCGACGCGAACCTGAGCGACTTCATCGCCGGGCTGGTCGTCACCAACGACGTCTCGGCGCGCGATGTGCAGCTTCCGCAGACCCAGTTCTACGAGGCCAAGTCGTACCCGACGTTCACTCCGGTGGGCCCGGAGCTGGTGCTGCTCAGCGCGGACGAACTGAGGCGGTTCGGCGATCTGCGGCTGCGGTTGCACGTCAACGGCGACGAGCGCCAGAATGCGCTCGTCGACCCCGACATGCTCTACCATCCGCTGCAGGCGCTCCAGTCGCTCACCCAGTTTCAGGAACTCGGGCCCGGCGATCTGGTGCTCACCGGCACACCGGCAGGAACCGCTTTGAGCGCTCCGCCGAAACCGTTGCAGATCATCGGAAATCTGTTGCCGCCCAACCTCAAGTGGAAGGTGTTCTTCTCACGCCAGGCCAACAACCCGAAGTACCTGCAAGACGGTGACATCGTGGAGGCCTCGATCAGCACCGATGACGGTGCCATCGATCTCGGAACCCAGCGCGCCACAGTACGATTCGCGTGAACACTGGTGACGTCCCGCGCGGCGCGGTTGTCATTGTCGGCGCCGGACCAACCGGCATTACCGCCGCGACCCTGCTGGCGCAATACGACTTGGATTGCCTGCTGCTCGATCGTTGGCCCGCCGTGTACCCGCAACCGCGGGCCGTGCACCTGGACGACGAGGTGTATCGCATCCTCGCCCGTCTCGGCGTCGCCGACGACTTCGCGTCAATCTCCAGGCCCACGCGGGGATTGCGGTTGCTGGGTGCGGATTTTGGCCTCCTCGCCCAGTTCGACCGCGACCAGTCCCACGCTGCGAACGGCTTCCCGCAGGCCAACATGTTCGACCAGCCGGAGCTCGAGTCGTTGCTGCGTGCCAACCTCAAGCGCTACCCCAACGCGCGGTTGTGCGGCAACTCCGAGGTCACCGAGATCGCCGACGGCGCGGATGGCATCTGTGTCACGTTCACCGACCGCTCCGACGGCCAAGTGCACCAGGTGCACGCCGACTATGTACTCGGATGTGACGGCGCCAACAGCATGGTGCGCACCCATATTGGTGCGACGATGCGGGACTTGCACTTTGAGCAACGCTGGCTGGTCGTCGATGTGGCCACCGAGGCCGATTTGGGTCAGTGGGAGGGCGTGCACCAGGTATGCGACCCGGCGCGTGCCGCGACGTACATGCGCGTTGGAGATGCCCGCTACCGATGGGAGTTTCAGCTGCTGGCCGGTGAAACGGCCGAGAACTTCGGCACATTGGACGCATTGCGGTCGTTGATCGCGCCCTGGACGACGAGGGCAGCTAGCAGCGACCTGACCGTGCTGCGCGTCGCCGAGTACACCTTTCACGCCCAGATCGCCGACCGGTGGCGCCGCGGCAACGTATTCATTCTCGGCGACGCGGCACACCTCACTCCCCCATTCATCGGCCAAGGTTTGGGGGCGGGGGTTCGGGACGCGGCCAACCTGGCGTGGAAGCTCGCCGCGGTCCATCACGGCCGTATGGGTGCGGAGGCGTTGGACAGCTACGAGCAGGAACGCGCGCCGCATACCCGGCAGATGATCCGGTTGGCGTTGGGGGTCGGCTGGGCGATGACCGGCGGCGGCCGCGCGGGCGACGTGGCGCGCCGGCTGCTGTTGCCGCGGCTGCGCTTCATTCCGGGACTGCGCCATCGAATCGTCGACTCGACTACGCCTCCGCTGCATTGCTCTGCGCTGGTTGACAATTCGCGGCGGCGGGGCCGGCTCTCGGGCAGGCTGTGCCCGAATCCCTTGCTGCGCGACGGTCGGCGCCTCGATGATGCGCTGGGCGTAGGTTTCGGGATGGTCACCATGGTTCCCCCGGCGGTCGCCGACGACGCATCCCTGCGGCGGCGCGGCGTCGTCGTCCTGATCCCCCAACCCGGCGATGACCTGGCGACGTGGTTGCGCCGGGGTCGCGCAAGCGCTGCAGTCGTGCGCCCCGACCGGACCGTCGCCCGGGCCGGACGGGATGTCGCGGCATTGTGCGCGTGGACGACCGAGGTGCTGCGCTAACGGCGGTGATCGCTCTATCCCGCCGGCGGCCGAGCGACGATGATCGGCACCCGGACCGAGTGCAGGACCGCGTTGCTGACCGAACCCAACAACATCCTGCTCAGGCTGCCCCGACCGTGGCTGCCAACGACCACAAGCTGCGCAGTCTCTGACTTATCAATGAGGTGCCGCGCCGCCCGGTCTTGAGCGATGAGCCGATGAACGGTGACGTCGGGATAGCGTTCTTGCCACCCGGCCAGGCTCTCGGCGAGACTGCGTTCCGCTTCGCCTTCGACCGCCGGCCAATCGATCTCGAAGACTTCGACCAATGCGGCGTCGCTCCATGCGTGAATGGCAACCAAATCCACACCGCGACGAGACGCCTCGTCGAACGCGATTTCGGTCGCAAGTTCGGAAGCCGGTGAGCCATCGGTGCCCAGCAGGACGGGGGCATTGCGCGGATCCGGCACTTCTTCGTCCCTCACCACCGCGACCGGACAATTCGCGTGCCGCACCACGGTCGAGCTCACCGACCCCAGCAGGCCACGTGCCAGTAGCCCGCGGCCGGAGCTACCCACGACGATCATCTCCGCCGCATCGGACATCGTCAGCAGGGCCGACGCCGGGGCCGCGTAGACCAGTTTCCTGCCGATGGGCACCGTGCGATCGGCCGGCATCGCGTCTTCAGCAACCTTCGTCGCGTGCATGATCGCCTTCTTGCCTTCGTCTTCCAGGCTCGTGACGAGGGACTCAGGATACGGAACCGGCGGGAATGTCGCGGTGGGAGTTGACACCGCGTGCACGACGGTCAGCGGGATGTTTCTCATCGCCGCCTCCCGGGCCGCCCAGCCCGCGGCGACAGTTGACGCCGGCGAACCGTCGACCGCGACGACGATACCGAGTTCTTTGACGGGTGCCGACATTGCGTTCTCCCTCCATCGTTACCAACGCTATCCGAGGAGGGCGTGTCAATCGTGAGGCTTTAGTCCTCAACCGTCGGGCCGGAGGTTTCCCGTCGCCGGCTAGATCTTGCGCCGTTGCAGTTGCGCGATGATCCAGAACGGCAACGCCACGAACACGGTGCCGCCGATAAGGTTTCCCAGGGTGGTGATGCCGATGTTGGTGAGCAATCCGTGCTGACCGAAACCCCACCCGATCGCGCCACGTGGCGCGACCGGGTGGAAGAGGTTGAGCAGCAGGGGAAGACCGAGAAATCCGACATTCGCGATCACGTGCTGGGTACCGCCGATGACGAAAGCGAACGGCCCGTAGAACGCGAACGCCATCCGGGCGACGTCACTTCGGGCCTTGAAGAACATGCACATCGAGGTCTGCAGGAACCACGTGCACACGACAGCGAGCAGCAATGCCGTCCAGAAGGGTTGGCCTGCCTTCAGCGTGCCGACGGTCGCCGCTCGCTCGGCGAACGCGCCCAGGTAGGGGCCGCCCGCCGCGGCGCACACCGTGACGAACACCAGCGCGCCCAGGATGTTGCCGACGAGCCCGACGGTCACCAGCACGATGTAGCTGCGCACGCTCAGCGTGCGCTTGAGCACGGCGAGAAAGCCTGCGGCCATGTCCGCGGTGATCAGTGACATGCCCGACACCAGGATGAGGACGAAGGACATCCCGAAGGCCAGGCCCATCAAAAGGCTTGCCACACCGGGTGTCTTGACGCCGGTGCTCACCACCAACGACAGCAGGGCCCCGAACGCCACCATCACTCCACCCACCAAGGAGCGCATCAGGAATGCCCAGGGGTGTGCGGCCTTTTCCACGGCCATCGCCGCCACCCGATCCACCATGGCGCCCACCGACAACGGTTCGAACGGGTCCTCGGTCGGGCCGCTTGCCCTGACGCCGGAACCGAACGCGGTCACGTTATCCGCAACCACGGAATCGCTGTGCAGCTGCGGGGCTTCAGCGTTGATCGTCATCCGAGTTCGCCTTTCAAAGTGTTGATCGCGTTGATGACGCCCGCAATGTGACCCTCGCTGAGCTGCTCACCGTCGAAGACGTGGTTGAGCAGGATCTTGAGGTCGAGCATCTGTTGCAGGTAGATCAGGCAGGGTGGGCATTCGTCGAGGTGTTTGGCCACGATCGGCCCCCACTGTTGCGGGTCGGAGTCGACGAGATCGTCGACCAGGCGCACGAAGTCGACGCAATCGATGGCGGGGACGGTGTTGTCATGAACGGTCATCGTTGATACCGCTTTTCCAATTCGGCTCGGAGATTTCCCCGGGCGCGGTAGAGCAGCGCCCGCTGCGCCTCGGCGGACAGTTCGAGAAGCGCGGCCGCCTCGTCTGCCGAGGTTCCGACGATGTCACGCAGGATGACCAGTTGCCGTTGCCGTTCGGGTAACGAGTCCAGCGCCGCCCGCACGTAGCCGAGGAGTTCACTTTCCACGGTGTGATCTTCGGGGAGAAATCGCCGCGACGGCGGCACGCGCCAATGTCCGGCATCGGGGTGACCGGCGGGATGCATGCGGCCCGACAGCGGGTCGTCGGACTCACCCTGCGTCGCGGCGGCCAACACCTCATGGTGGCGGATCCGCGATTCCCGTCGCCGGTGCCGCGATGCGGTGTGTTTGACGATGCTGAACAGCCAAGTGCTCACCGACGAACGTCCCTGAAACGAATCCGACGACTGCAACACCTGCACCCATGCCTCCTGCACGGCTTCCTCGGCAACCGTCGCTGAATCCACCATGGTGCGAGCGAAATTCACCATCGGCCGGTGAAAGTCGCGCACCAGACTGGCCAGCGGGACCCCGCCGACCAGCCGTTCGGATTCGGCGCCCTCCGGCGGCACCGCCACCGGAGTCACCATCGACCCGCGCTCAGGCGCATCTGGCCAGTTCCCAGCGCAGTTGCCCTTCGGACGGCGACTGGACGGGGACGAACGCGGCCTCCCGATAGCGCCGGCTTGCCGGCGTCCTGCTCGCGTACCCCTTTCCGCCGGCGGTCCGGATCTCCAAGTCGGCGCTGGCGCTGGATAATTCGGCCGCCGCGAGCCGTAGGGACAACAGCTCCTTCTTGGCGGGCGGCTGGGCTCCCCCCACCGCCGCCGCCAGATTCGCCAGCGTGGCTTCGGCGCCGATCAGCTTCTGCGTGACGCGGTCGACATCGTCACCGAACACCGCGTTGACGCCATCGAGTCCCAGCCGGGCCTGATCCAGAGTCGTCCGGGTCAGCCCCAGGCACATGGCCGACTGCAGGACAAGGAAAGTCGGGCGCACCGCCTGCAGGAAGCCCGCGAAGTCGCGTGACAGCACCTGTCCGGCGGGAACGTAGGCGCCATCCAGGTTCAGGTAGGAGGAGGCGGTGCTGCCCATGGCCAGCAGATCGAAATGCTCGCCAACGACCACCCCGGGTGTGCCAAGGGCCAGCGCGACGATCAATCTCTCGCCGGCATCGGTACGCACCGCGGTCACCATCGTCGAGTCGGGATACAGGTTGCTGGCCCACCTGATCGGACCCGACACCCGGTAGCCGCCGGCCACGGACGTGGCGGTCAACTCCACGCTGCCGCATCCGGCAGCCTCCTTGAACGCCGCGGCCATGCCGGTAACCCCCAGCACCGTTCCCGAAAGCAACGGCGCGACCGCAGCGTTACTGAATTCGGTTGCGGCCGTGAGCAGATACTCGATCGCCATGCGATGCGCCCACAACGAGAACCCGGTGCTCATGCATGCCCCGGAGATCAACCGGATCACCTCGGCCATCGCCGGAAGCCGGTTGTCGATATTGCCCGGAGCGCCGATCCCGAGCAGGCCGGCGTGGCCCAGTCCGGTGAAGCTGCGACGGGACTGATCTTCGCCCCGGTCCAACACCGCGGCGTGAGCCCGAATATCCTCCAACAGTTCGACTTTCAACGTGCCGGCCGCGGGGTCCATGGTCGCGGTCATTTCGCTCATTCGGTGATCAGAGTCGAGTCGACACTTACCGGGCTGCGAAACGTGTTCACCACCGGTGACCAGGCGATGGCGTTGTCGTGGATCTCTTTCAGCGTGGCATCGTCAGCGTCGCCTGCCAGGCTCACCCTGCAGCGGACCGCGCTGAATCCCAGGCGCTTGTCCTGCGGGGTGTCCCCGACCCCCCACACCGCGGAGATGTCGATGTCGCCTTCCATCTCGACCTCGATCTTGGTCAGCGTCACGCCACGGTGGGTCGCGTTGGCCAACAGGCCCACCGACACGCACGAGCCCAGCGCGGCCAGCGCGGTCTCCGAGGGATTGGGGGCCGAGTCATCACCTAGCAGTGCGTGTGGCTCGCCTACCAGCAAAGGCGCCAGGTCCCTGACGTAGGTCATGTTGCGGAATCCGTTCTCACACACCGTCGTGGCTTTGAGTGTCTTCCTACCTGTCTCGGGGTCGGCCTTGGCGTTACACGACAGCCGGTCGAGGCCTTCGGCGTCGATGACGAGCGCATCGGTCATGTGACTCTCTCTCCGTTTCTCGCTGATTCTGCGGCTTCACGGAGTTAGTGCGCGGCGGGCGCCGATCCGTGACGGCCGGCGCGGTTGATTTACCGGCTCGACACGAAACATCACACGTCTGAAACGTCGCGCCGCCGACCTATCACCGGCGATCGGCGAGGTTTGCTCAGCTGAACAGGCTTTGCCCGATGTAGTGGCCTTCAGCCGGCGGCGGCGGCACCGCGAAGATTGCTGACCCGATGTGGCGGATGTATTCGTTGAGTAGGTCGTGCGCGCCCAGCCGGTTCTGTAGACGAATAAAATCTTGGGGATCTTTTTGGTACGAGATGAACAGCAGACCGGCGTTGAGTTGACCGTTGGCATCGAGACCGTCGGTGTAGTTGTAGGACCGTCGGCGGATCATGATTCCGTCGTTGTTTTCCCGGGCGGCAAGGCCGACGTGTGACATCGGATCGATGAGCGGGTTGCCGTCGGCACCTTTGGCGGCGAAATTCGGTGTGTCGAATTCCTGCTTGCCGCTCAGCGGCGCCCCTTCTTCTTTGGTGCGCCCGAAGATCCTCTGCTGATTGCCGATCCGGTCCACATCCCATGTCTCCATCAACATCCGGATCTTGCGGACGACCTGGTACGTCCCGCCGTTCATCCAAGGCTGGTCGCTGTTGTCGACCCAGACGAATTTGGCGTACTCCTCGTCGGTGGCGATGTTGCGGGTACCGTCCTTGAATCCCAGGAGGTTTCGTGGCGTGTGCTGGCCGGGTCCGGCGGAGGCGCGTCCGAAACCCAATACCGCCCAGTATGGCGAGACGATGTTGCGGCCGAGCCGGGCCAGGTTGCGCACGGCGTGGTAGCAGACCTGGGGGTCGTCGGCGCAGGCCTGCACGGACAGATCGCCGCCGTGCAGGCGGGGATCCAGGTTGTCGCCGTTGAGCGGCGGCAGGTCGGTGAACGCGGCGGGTCGCCGGGAGGCCAGTCCGAACCGGTCGCCGAACAGCGACGGGCCCAACCCGATGGTGACGGTGAGACTGGCGGGGCTCAGCCCGTAGGCCTCGCCGGTGTCGACCGGCGGCTGGACCTCGACCTGGGGCTGAACGGTTCCGACCGGCTTGCCCTGCTGCAGGATCGCGGCGGCCGCCGACCAGCGCGCCAACAGGGTCTGCAGCTCGGCGCGGCCCGCGCCGCCGGCCACGGAGAACGACATGAACATGGCGTAACGCTGTGGCGGCGTGTCGATTCCACCCTGGTGGGGCTGGCCGTAGAAGGGGTAGCTGCGGCGTAGATCGACGGTGTCGTGGTCGTCACCGCGTTGTCCCGCCGCCATCGCGTGACCGGCGAAACCGCCACCGACGGCGCCGATGGCCGCGCCGCCGAGCCCGGCCAGCATGGCGCCGCCGAGGGCGCGCCGCCGCGACACCGTGGTGGCGTCCGCCGGTGTGCCGGTGTTGTTCGGGTCGCCGTCGGAGGGTCCGGTGGTGTCGTCGGTCATGATCAGCCGGCCGTGACGACTTTTTGGGCGACGGTGGACAGGCTCTGGTGCAGCGGCTGGATCACCGCGGTCAACTTCGGTGCGTCGCTGGCCTTCAGCGCCGGGGTGTAGGTCTTGTAGCCGCCGAGGGCGGCCGGGTCGCGATACCCGTCCAGCGTGGCGAGCACGGTCTGGAACTGCTGATCGATCTGGTGGACCAGATTGGCGTCGATCTTCTCCAGGCCCGGCCGGAGCGAGGCGTACGCCTGCTGTGCGCCTTCGACGTTGCCCGAAAAGTCCACCAGGTCAATGTGACTGAAGGCCTCTTCCTCTCCGGTGATCTTGGTGTTCTGGATCTCTTCGATCAGGTCGCTGGCGCCGTTGGCCAGGTCCTCGGGTTTGTACTGCAGGCTCGCGACGATGCCGTTCAATTTACCGACGTTGCCCACCAATTCGGTGCTGAGCGCCTTGGTCCCTGGCGTGATCGCACCGCCCTGCCACAGATCGCGCTCGATGGCGTGGAAGCCCTTCCAGCCGACCTTGGCGTCGACCGGGGACGACTCACGCATGTCGATCAGATAGTCGAGGTTGCCGGCATTGTCACCAACGGCGAAGCCTGGCAGCACGAAGCCCTCCACGGTGGATTCCGAACGCTCCCAGAACAATCGGGCTTTGGCGTAGGCCGCCTTTGCGGCGTCGACGTTGCCCGATTGCACGGCCGCGTCGAGTGCCTTCACGCCGTCGTTGAGCTGACCGATCTGGTTCACGATGTAAGCGGCGTAGTCCTTGGTGCCCTGGCTCAGGATGCTGGCCACGGTGCCCGTCGGCGTCGCCGGGGCTTTACCCGTCACCGTCAGGGTCTGGTATTCGGTGCTCGCACCCGGGCAGTAGAGCTGGTAGGCGCCGCCGTCCAGCGAGACCGTGAACGACACCGGGTCCAGGCCGGGAGCGAGGTTCTCCTTCTCGCCCACAATCCGCTGGTCCCTGAGCAATTCGACCTCACTGATGCCGGGTGCATTCGTGTTGGCGACCGTGAAGGTCACCGGCCCGGCGGGCGCACTGGTGGTGTCCAGAGCGCAGCCGTCCTTGCCGCCGTTGTTGGCCAGGGTCACCTTGACCGTGTTGGCGCTGCCCTGCTTCGACTGCTGTGCATGGTTCGAGTTGTCGCCCGAATGGCTGCACGCGGTCACCGGAAACCCCGCCGCTGCAACAAGAATAGTTGCGGTCAGCCAGAAGTCACGAGACCGGCACGTTGCCGAGGCGATGCGACTCACCATCAATCGATTTCCTCTCATTCTCTTGCCGGTGGTCCACACGCGCCGAGGCTATCGCTGACAGCGCGCACGCCAACGCAAAACCCGCTAATACCAGTGGAAGCCAGAAATTCCAGAGCTGCCGCTCCCCGCGATCGCGGTCGCTCGCGACGATCTCAGCCACCGTCGCGTGGTCTTCGGCAGCGGACGTGGACCAGTCCGTCGCCAGCCCGCCGAGACTGACGGTCTTGGCCCCCGTCAACCCACCACCGGTCAAAATCGCCGTGCGGTTGCTCGTCGTGTGCGCACTGATCACGGAATCACCCCGTGCGAACACGGTGTACGCGGTGGTCGTCGACCATTGGCCCTGAAACGGCCCCGGAGTGCGGCCGGCCGCGAGACCCACCGGCAGCCGGCCCCCCGCCATGCTCAGCAACTGATCCAGCGTGACTTCCGGCGAACCGTCGGCCCCGGCGGCCTCGGAAGCCTGCCACACCTGTACCGGCACGCCGTCCACCGTTTGGTCGTCTGCGGGGATCAGCACGACGTTGCGGACGGTCGAGGCGCCCTGGGGGACGACGGTCAGCTCGCGTCCATGCGGCCCGGTCACCATCGACACCGCAGCGGTGTGGCCGTCGCGGTCGGTGACGGTGCGCACCCGCAGCGTCTGCGCCGAGCTGGCGGCGGGCGTCATGACGGCCAGCCCCGCCCCCGCGATGAGCAGCACCGCCGACGTCGCCGCCAGCAGCCTGCTGCGGGCTCGCGGCGCGGCGGCGAGCCGGGCGGGCCAGAGGAAAACGACCAGTACCGGTACGGCATACAGGAGCCAGCCCAGCACCTCGATGAGGCGCGGGTCGGCGGGGATGCCGAACACCCCGGTCGTCGCCGCGCCCAGCACCGAATCGCTCGGCATCCAGCCCGACAGGTCGAGCACCTGTCGCTGGCCGAGGGTTACCCACCCGGCCTCGTGCGCGGTGCGTAGCGCACCCAGCACCAGCCCGGCGGCGATCAGCACCAGAAAGACCCCGGTGACCCGGAAGAACCGGCCGAGGTTGATCCGCAGGCCGCCGTAGTACAGGCCCACGCCGAGCCCCACCGAGGTGACGATGCCCACGGCCCCGCCCAGCACGGCGAACCACCGGTTGCCGTGCGACGTCTCGGCGGCCGCCAGCAAGAACACCGACGTCTCGAAGCCTTCTTTGAGAACGGCGAGGAACGCCATGACGGCCAGGGCGAAGGCGCCACCACGGTTGACGGCCTGGCGGGCTTCGCGCTCGAGTTCCCCCTTGAGCTGCGCGGCGTTGCCGTTCATCCAGATGATCATCGACGTCACGAACACCACCGCGATGGCGTTGATGACGGTCTCCATCATCTCTTGCTGCGCTTGCGGCAGGCTGGCGGCGAACAGGTCGAGGCCGACGCCCACGCCCACGCTGAGCAGCACGGCGATGGCGACACCGGCGAACATCGGGCGGATGGACTGGCCGTTTCGCTTGAGGAAGGCACCGACGATGCTCACGATGAGCGACGCCTCGAGGCCTTCGCGAAGACCGATGAGGAACGTGCCGATAAATACGCCGAATACGCCCTGCATACGCCCTGTTTCTGTCCCGCGGATCGGGACTGTTGGCTTAGCGTAGCCTAACTAACCGACGGGCATTTAGCCCTGGTCCGCTGGCCGCCGCGTCAGGAGACCGGCGCCGTCACGAAGTCGATGAGTTCTTCGACCCGACTGATCAGTGCGGGCTCCAGATCGTTCCAGTCGCGCACCCGCGAACGGATTTGCCGCCATGCCCTGGCGATGTCCGCCTGGTCGTTGTGGGGCAAACCGAGCGCCTGGCATACGCCGTGTTTCCACTCCACCTGCCGCGGCACCTTCGGCCAGGCGTCCAGGCCCAACCGCTGCGGTTTCACGGCCTGCCAGATGTCGACGTAGGGATGACCGACGACCAGCGTGTCGGTGCCGCCCGGGCCTCGGCGCACCGCATCGGCGATCCGCGCCTCCTTGGAACCCGCGACGAGGTGATCGACGAGCACCCCCAGCCGGCGCCGGGGCCCCGGAGCGAATTCGGCGACGATGTCCACCAGGTCGTCGACGCCGCCGAGTTGTTCGACGACCACACCTTCGATTCGCAAGTCCTCACCCCACACCTGCGCGATCAACTCGGCGTCGTGGCGACCCTCGACGTAGATGCGGCTCGCCCGGGCGACGCGGGCGCGAACACCAGATAGGGCGACCGAACCGGACGCGGTCCTGCCCCCGGCGGTCGGCGCCGGCCGGCGCGGCGCCGTAAGGATGACGGGACGTCCCTCGAGCAAATACCCAGGGCCCAAAGGGAAGCCACGCACGTGACCGCGCCGGTCTTCCAGGTCCACTCGACCGTATTCCACGCGCACGATCGCGCCGACGTAACCCGTCTCAACGTCTTCGACCACCAGGCCCAGCTCGGCCGGGTGTTCGGTCGAGCGCGGCTTGCGTCGCCCCGCGGCCAGGACATCGGTTCCATAGCGATCCACCACGCGGCAATACTAGAAAGCCTTGCGGCGAAACGCCGTTACGGCGCGCCACGATCGACGAATCGTCACCCAAGTCACTCTCGGAGCGCCTGCGCCTCCGGTCGTAAAAAATGCGTTTTAACTGTGTGGCGTTACTCAGCTGATGGGCTCGCCGATGGTAGGTTGCTAGCTAAGGCAAGCACTGCCGTATACGCGCAACCTGCGGCGGTTAGCGAGGTGGACATATGGACCTGTCGCATTGGGTGACGAGCATTGTGGCTTTTGTGCGGGCCGGCTACCCCTCCGGCATGCCGGCCACCGGGCACGTGCCGCTGGTGGCGTTGACGCGCCGACGGCTCTGCGACGACGACATCACCGCCATCGCAAGGGATCTCATCGCGCACCGGCTCTGGCCGATCGGTTCCGTTGATATCGGCGTCGAGATCACCCGGATCACCAACCAGCTGCCCTCCCCCGACGACGTCGCGCGCATCCAGCGACGCGTCCATGCGCTTCGCTGCTCCCGCGGATAGGCAGCGCCGAACGATTCACCACCGCCACGGTGATTTACGCACCGGGTTCAACAGATTCGGCGGCCATCCACGCCGAAGAAATGCAGGTGCCCGGGTTCCGGATGCAGGCGTACCCTGCTGCCTTTCTGCGGTGGGTTGCGCCCGTCGGCCCGCGCGACGATGGGCGCGTCGATTACCTTGCCGGAGCCGGTGATTCGCCCATACAAGTAGGCGTCTGCGCCCAGCTCCTCCACCACGTCGACCTCCATCTCGACACCGAGGCCACCCAGCTCGAAATGTTCGGGACGGACCCCGACCACGACCTCACCTCCGCTGCTGGCGATCTCCCGGGGCAGAGTTATGGGCCAATCACCCAGCGCCACAGCCGAATCCATGATGGGAAGGGTGAACAGGTTCATCGCCGGCGATCCGATGAAACCCGCCACGAAGACGTTGTCCGGGTTCCGGTAGAGCTCGCGGGGCGGCGCGAACTGTTGCAGCACCCCGTCGCGCAGAACGGCGACGCGGTCACCCATGGTCATGGCCTCGACCTGGTCGTGGGTGACGTAGACGGTGGTGGTGCCCAGCCGCCGTTGTAACGCGGCGATCTGGTTACGCGTCTGCACCCGGAGTTTCGCGTCGAGATTGGACAGCGGTTCGTCCATCAGGAACACGTGTGGCCGGCGCACGATCGCGCGGCCCATCGCCACTCGTTGGCGCTGCCCACCGGAGAGATCCTTCGGTTTGCGGTCGAGATAGAGTTGCAGGTCAAGGAGTTTCGCCGCGTCCAGCACCCGCTCACGAATCTGCTCCTTCGGCGTCTTGGCGATCTTCATGGCAAAGCCCATGTTCTGGGCCACCGTCATGTGCGGGTAGAGCGCGTAGTTCTGAAAGACCATCGCGACGTCGCGATCCTTCGGATCGACGTTGGTCACGTCTCGGTCGCCGATCCGGATATGCCCGGAGTCCACGGCTTCCAGCCCGGCCACCATGCGCAGCGACGTGGTCTTGCCGCAGCCGGACGGTCCGACCAAGACGACGAATTCGCCGTCGTTCACGACGAGGTCCAGGTTGTCCAGGGCCGGACGATCGGCTCCCGGGTAGCGCCGGGTCGCTTGCTCGAATGTCACCGAGGCCATGGCTAGCCGCCCATTCCGGTGACGGCGATTCCTCGGACAAACGAGCGTTGCGCGATGGCGTAGATGATGACCAGGGGCAGCATGATAAGCATCGAGGTTGCCATCAGAACCGGCCACCGGGCAACATATTCGCCCTTCATCCGGACCAGGCCCAGGGTCAGGGTGGCCAGGCTGTCGCGCTGAATCATCAGCAGCGGCCACAGGAAATCGTTCCAGACGTTGACCCAGGTGAGCACGGCGAGCACCATCACCGCCGGTCGTGCATGGGGCAGCAGGATTCGCCAGTAGACCTGCCACGGCGTACAACCGTCGAGTATCGCGGCCTCCTCCAGATCGGTGGGCAGGGTGCGGAAGAACTGCCGCATCAGGTACGTGCCGAATGCACTGCCGAAAAAACCGGGCGCGATCATCGCCCACGGGGTGTCGACCCAGCCCAGGGTCCGCATCACCAGGAACTGCGGGATCACGGTCACCGTCAGGGGCACCATCAACGTGCCGAGATAGACGACGAACAGCGCATCGCGGCCGCGGAAATCCAGTCGCGCGAAGGCATATCCGGCCAGTGAGCAAAAGAAGACATGCCCGGCGGTGACGCACCCCGCGTACAGCACGGTATTGAAGAACATGCGCCCGAACGGCATCAGCGCGAACACCTCGGTGTAGTTGGACCACCGCGGGTGGGCCGGCAGCAGCGTGGGCTCGCTGACCTCGCCTTCCGTTTTCAGCGATCCCGACACCGCCCACGCGATCGGGAACAGGGCACACCAGGCGACGGCGAGCAGCGCGCCATAGACGATGCCGCCGCGCACCACGGTGCGCCTGATGAGACCCTCACTTAAGCCCACGCGACGTCTCCAGCGATCGTCGATGGCTGACACGCAACTGCACCACGGTCAGCACCAGCAACACTGCGAACATCACCCACGCCAGCGCGGAGGCGTATCCGAATTCGAGGAACGAGAACGCATGCTGGAAGAGCATGATGCCCAGGACGTAGGTCGCCGATTCCGGCCCGCCGCTGGGGCCGTTGAGGACATAGACCATGTCAAACGCCTGGAAGGCGTGGATGACCGAGATGATGATCACGAACGATATGGACCCCCGGATCAACGGAACGGTGATGGAGACGAATTGCCTTATCTCGCTGGCGCCGTCGATCTTGGCCGCCTCGTAGACCGTTCCCGGTACACCCTGCATCGCGGCCAGCAGGACGACGGTGGCGAAGGGCACGCTGCGCCAGACGCTGACGATGCACAGCGAGGCCATGGCCCAGTGCGGGTCGACCAACCACGGGACCGGGCCGAGCCCTAGCCAGCCGAGCATGATGTTGAGCAAGCCGTTGTCGGTGTTGAAGACGAACTGCCACACGACCGCCATCACGACCGACGAGATAGCCAGCGGCAGAAAGACAATCGTCCGGAAGATGCCGATACCCCGGACTTTCTGGTTCAGCACCCCCGCGACGGCCAGGCTGATGAAGACCGTCGGCACCACCGTGCCGATGGTGAAGATCACCGTGTTGCGGATTGCGATCAGGAAGAGCGGATCGGAGGTGAACAGGTCTGAAAAGTTCTTCAGGCCCACAAACTTCGGCGGGGTGAACACATCCCATTGCTGAAAGCTCATGTACAGCGAAAAGCCCAGCGGAAAGAGCATGAACACGGCGACCGCCAGCATGTTGGGCGCGACGAACAACCGGCCCGCCCAGGCATGTCGGCGCCACGGGCTCGGGTCCTCCGGGGCGTTGCGCGCCGCCCTCCCGGCCGGGGCGATCCCGCCAGGTGCGTCCATCGAGGTCATGGGCTGCGCAACACTTCGTCGACGGAGCGGGACAATCCGCTCAAGGACGTGGCCGGCTCGCGACCCCGCAGCACGGGGCCAAAGCTGCGGTCCATCAACGCATTGACCTTCTCCCATGCCGGCGTGATGGGCAAGCCCTGCGAAAAGGCCGGCCCTTCGGTGAGCACGCTGAGATTGCCGAGCCGTCGATGGGCCTTGGCGAATCCGTCCGATCGCAGCGCCGACCGCAGCACCGGGACGAACAGACAGGATTCACCGATCAAGGCTTGCCCAATGGGCCCGGTCGCGAATTTCACGAATTCCCACGCCTGCTCCTTGCGGGGGCTGCTCGCCGAGATGGCCAGTCCGGTGGCGCCGATATCGGAACACGCGGCGTGCCCCTTTCCGAGCGCCGGGCCGACGGGCAACGGGGCGACATCGAAATCCAGGTCCTCGGCGCGGATGTAGGTCTGGTAGCGCCAGTGTCCGCCGAGCGCGATCGCCGCACGCCCCACCGCAAAAAGGTTAGGTGTCGACATCGATTGCGTCTCGGACGCGTTGGGCGCAACCCGGTACTTGTTCGACAGATCGGCGTAGAACTGCACCGCTTGCTGGAACGCGGCCTGATCGAAGTTGAAGTGGGTCGGGTTCAGCCGCGGGTTGGACCACGCAACGCCGTTGTTCATCGCGAACAGGCCGGCCGAGTAGTAGGAGCCCCAGGTGTTGACGAAACCGTACTGCGCGGCCCGCCCGGATGCGTCACGCTTGGTCAGCGCGTGCGCTGCGTCCAGGAATTCGGTGAAGTCCCAAGGCTGTTCCCACGTCTTGGGCGGTGCGGGCACCCCGGCTTCGGCGAAGAGCCGCTTGTTGTAGAACATGTAGTTGCCCGACCACTGTTCGGGCAGCGCGTACTGCTTGTCGTTGAAGGTGAAGGTTTCGTACAGCGCCGGAATGCTGTCCGCCTTGAGCTGGTCGGCAAAGCTCTTGTCGCGTGCCAACAGTGTGTTCATGTCCAGCAGCACACCGCGGTCGGCGAGTTCGGCGTAGGACAGTTCCCACGTCATCAGCACGTCCGGGCATTTGCCGCCGACACAAAATGTCGAAAGCTGTTGCATGACGCCCGGACCGGACTGCACCGGCCGAACCTTGATATCGGGATGGCGGCGCGCAAACTCGTCGACGATGCGCATCCTGGCGTCACGCTCGTCCGGGTTGGCCGCGAAGAAGAACGTGAGGGCGTCGTCGTCGGAAGCGCACCCGGCCGGCCAGGGTGCCAGCGCCGCCGCGGAAAGCGCGCCGGCGCCGCGCAGCAGGTTGCGCCGCCCGAACGGCTTATCGAGCATGGCTCTCCCGGTCTTGCCCCGTGGCCGGTTTTCCGGCCGGCTGTGTCTGACGTCCTTGGTACCCGATGAGCTTGTGATGTTCCTGGATCGGCCACCGCGGCAGCGTCAACGCGGCCCGACGGATCCGCTCGGCATCGCCGGTGATGTCGATCGTGTGGATGCGATCGTCGGCACCGATGCCGATCACCAGCAGGACCTGAGCACGCCCGCGGGCAGCGAGCACGATGCCCGGTGCCCCGTCGATGAGCATGACAGCACCGGCGCGCGCCCGCTGAGCGAACCGGCGAGTCTCCCGGGCAACCTCGCGGGCGCCGCGCAGCGTGGTTGACACGTCCGCCGGAACGAGGGCCGGATCGACAGTGCGCACCACTTCGGGAGCGAGCAGGTCGAGCAGGCCGGCGATGTCACCGCCGCGCGTGGCCGTCAGAAACGCCTCGACCACCCGCAGGTGGTCGGCGGTGCGGCGGGTCGGGTCGGCCGGGTCGGCGTGCAGGCGTCCACGCGCCCTGCTCGCCAGCTTCTTGGTGGCCTCCGGTGACCGATCCATCAGCCCGGCGATCTGCTCGAACGGCATGGCGAAGACATCGTGCAGCACGAACGCGACACGCTGCGCCGGCGAGAGCCGGTCGAGAACGACGAGCAGGGCGCTGCTCACCGACTCCGCCAGCAGTGCGTCCTCGTCGGCCGCCGCCGACGCCGTCTGGGCCAGTCGGTCCAGTTCATCGGTCCCGCCCAGCGGTTGTTCGGCGCGACGCTTGCGCACCCGAAGCTGGTCGAACGCCTCGCGCGCGGTGATCGTCGTGAACCAGCCGGAGAGGTTCTCGACAGCGTCGAAGTCCGCACGACTGGCCTTGAGCCACGCCGACTGCACGGCGTCGTCGGCGTCGGCCACCGAGCCCAGCAGCTGGAACGCGACCGACCTCAGGTGCCGTCGATCGGCGTCGAAACGCCGCGCCAGGTCCGCCAAATCCTTTGTTGCGCTCATGGGTCACCTTTCCCGCACGAAATTCGTCAAGAAGATGACCGCGTCCAACGGACTTCCTGTGGCAAAGGAGACAAGCACCATGACCTTACCGATTGTGCGCCGCGCCGCGCACTGCATGCATTCGACCCGGCGCTGCGGAAATCGCTGCGCGACAAGGGATTGATCCAGATGAACACCGCACTTGTCGTGATCGCGCTGATCACCGCCGCCATCACCGCCGCGATCGCCATCGCCGACTTCGTTCCGGCGCGATTCGTTCTGGCGAACTCTGCCCAGGTCGGGGTGCCGCGGTCGTGGTTGCCTGCGCTGGGCGCAGTGAAGCTGGCCGGAGCCGCCGGGATCGTTGTCGGCCTGCTGGGCCTTCGGGAATTGGGCATCGCAGCGGCCGCCGGCCTGGTCGCGTTTTTCGTCGGTGCGGTGGCGACGCACCTGCGGGCACGCGTCCTGTATAACATCGCGTTTCCCGGCGCATTTTTGTGCCTGTCCGCGGCTTCGCTGGCGTTGATGGTGGTCCGGTGAGGCATGGGTGGCTCAGGCGGGAAAGTACCTGATCCGGTTGATCGCGTTGCCGCGCCACGCCACATCGGCGAACACGATGGCGCGCCCGTGGCCCGAGTTGAGCGACACCGCGACGGTGGGACCCGCGCTGTTCATCTTGGTCGCACCGGCCCCGTCCAGTTGCTCCGCCAGCTCGGCCAGTTCGAGTGGGTCGCCATCGCCCAAAGTCATTGCGGCATCCGATGACAGCAGCCGTGCCGCGGAAGATGTGTCTTTCCGCGCGACCGCGTCGAGGAAGGTGGTGACCAGCCGCTGATGACGTGCTCCCGCGCGCCGGAATCCGGTCATGAAACCCGCGGTCCCGCGCCAGCCTTGGTTGCTCACCAGCCCCTTGGACAGGTTCAGTGCGGGGCGCACCGCACCGGAGCCGGTGCGCAGGAACTGCAACATCATGGCGGGAAGCTCCCAGTAGGCCCGCAGTTCGCCAATCTTCCACTCACCGTTGGTTTCTCGGAGGTCGTAACGCAGGAAGGCCGGAATGTACATCGTGACGGCCGAGCCCATCGCCACCTCGAGCTCGAGGTCACGCAGCACCGCCGTGCCGACGACGATGTCGAGATCGCGATGGAATTTGATCTGACGCGGACCGATGAATGTGTCGTAGAAGCGGCCGATCTGCTCATGCCCCACGTGCGGTCGCGAGCCCACCGGGTCCTCGATCCGGCCGTCACCGGTGAACAGCCCCACCCACCCGGCGCGATCATGGGCGGCGGCCGCCTGTGGCGAGCGCTCCACGGTGGCGAGCAGATGTTCCCGATCCAGCGGCACCACCATTACGGTCCCCCAACCAACTCGATGCCGGCGGAGCGCATTTCCGCCATCGCTTCGGCAGCCGAATCCACGGCCGCGGCCGCGGTCAGGTCCACCAGCACCCTGGTGGACAGGCCCGCCGTCACCGCGTCCTCGGCGGTCCGCCGGACGCAGAAGTCGGTGGCGATGCCGACCACGTCGACCTCGTCGACGCCCCGCCGCCGCAACCATTCGAGTAACGTCGTCCCGTCCTCGTCGACGCCCTCGAAACCGCTGTAAGCGGCGGCGTGAGCGCCCTTGCGAAAGACCGCATCGATGGGCTGGATGTCCAGATCGGGCCGAAGATTCGCGCCCGCGCTTCCGGCGACGCAGTGCACGGGCCAGGAGGATGAAAAGTCCGGCCGGTCGGAGAAATGATCACCCGGATCGATGTGGAAGTCCTGGGTGGCCACGATGTAGTGGTAGCCCGGGTCGCCGGACAGATACTCGTTGATCGCGGGTGCCACCGCGGCGCCGCGCGCCGTCGGCACGGAGCCGCCCTCGCAGAAATCGTTTTGCACGTCGACGATGATCAACGCTCGCACGGGCTCCACCCTATCGGTGTGCACCCCTATGTCCATGCCGGTCTAGCTGGGGATATTGACGCCACGGTTTGCTCGACAGGCTGCCGGGTAATACACCGGCCATGGTGCTCAGGAGAATCGCGCGACCCCTGTTGTCAGTGGCTTTCATCGGGCAAGGAGTCAATTCACTGCTCAACCCCAAATCCGCGGCGGAGGCCGCTGCGCCGGCGGTGGACGGCCTTCAGGCCTTGCCGGATTCGGTGAGCGGCAGCATTCCCAGCGACCCCGAGACGGTCGCGCAGATCACCGCGGCCGTTCAAATCGGCGGCGGTCTGCTGCTTGCCACCGGCAAGCTCCCCCGCATCGCGTCGGCGGCGCTCGCGGTGACGGTGTTGCCGGCCAACCTTGGGACGCACTCGTTCTGGAACGAGAGTGACCCGGTGGCCAAAGCCCAGAAACGCCAACAATTTCTCACCGACCTCAGCCTGTTGGGCGGCCTGTTGATCGCTTCCGCTGACACCGCCGGTAAGCCCTCACTCGGGTGGCGTGGCCGGCGCGCGGCGGAGCGGCTCTCCGAGCGGGTGTCGTCGGCGTGGCCCGGTTTCGACGACTCGGCCTTCGATGCGGATTTGTCCGAGCTGGGTGAGCGGATCGCACACGGTTTGCAGATCGGCGCCGAGCGGGGCCGCGAACTGGCCAGCACCGCGGCCGAGCGCGGCGCACCCTACGCCGAGGCCGCACTCGAACGGGGCCGCGAACTCGCCAGCACCGCGGCCGAGCGCGGCGCACCCTACGCCGAGGCCGCACTCGAGCGCGGCCGCGAACTCGCCAGCACCGCGGCCGACCGCAGCAAGCCGTTGGCGAAGAAGGCGCGCAAGCGTGGGGAGGAGTGGGCCGACGAAGCCGCCGACCGCGCCGCGTACCTGGCCGAGAAGGCCCGCAAGCGCAGCGAAGAACTCGCCGACGAGGCCGCCGACCGGGCCGCGCCGCTAGCCAAGAAGGCCCGCAAACGCAGCGAGAAACTGGCCAAGAAGGCGCGCAAGCGCAGCGAGAAACTGGCCAGTACGGCGCGGTCGCGCGGCGAGGAATTCGCCGAAACCGCCCGTCAGCGTGGCGGCGACCTGGCCGATACCGCGCGCGAGCGGGTCGGCGGTCAGGTCGAGACCGGCCGCCGCAAGCTGCCCTGGTGATCGAGGGAGTTGCGGCCCGCTAGCGCAGGAAGCTAGTCGGGCCAGCGAGCTTGCAGGTTATCCGGTGCCCACGTCGGCCACTCGGGTGCGCCGATCGTCAGGCCGCCGCTGAGTCGCGCGACGATGCGCGGGCCGCGCAGCCGGCTGTTGTCGTACACCGTCGCGATGTCGGACAAGGCGATCGCCTCGGCGACCGGCGTCCACAACCGGCGGTGGCGCTGCCGGATCTTGGCTTCCGGCACGTCGTGACCGCCGGCCCGCACGCGGTGTCGGACGCGTTCCACCGCAAGGTCTTCCGGGATGAGCAGCACATGCAGCACGACGGTGAAGGCCGCGCGGCGCGCGGTGTGGATGAGGTCCAGCTTGGAGGGATGGGAGAACACCGTCTCGGCGATGAAGGATCGACCCAGTTCGATCAGCTTGGCGCGGGTGTCGGCGGCGATGCGCGCGGCGTCGTAGGAGTGCGAGGCCGGATCCTCCGGCCAGCGTTGCCTCGCGATCTCGTCGGCGTTGACCACGAGGCTTCCCGGCAACAGCGGCGCCAGGGTGAACGCGATGAACGTGGACTTGCCGGCACCGTTCGGCCCGACCACCAGGTCAAGTCGATCCATCGGGCCGCCGAACCACCGACGATCGCGGGGTCAGCGCCGGCCCGCGAGCACCACCGCGGCGCCGTCGGGGCGATGCTCGACGATCTCGCCGTCGTCGTTGAGGGCCACCGTGGTGACCCCCTGCCCGGCCAGTGTCGCCCCGTAGTTGCTGCGCGCCAGGCTTTCTTCGATGGCCGCGGAGATCTCGGCGTTGAACACCACGCCCTCCTCGACGGTGAGCTCGCTGGTTGCGAGCTGGCCGGCGAGGGCGGCTTCGACCCGTCGCCGCGAGGCGGTGTGCTGGCTGGACACCGCGCGCCCGACCCGCGCCCAGTGGTCGAGTTGCTGCTTGGCCGAGCGGCTCTGCCGGGCACCCTCAGCCGCCGCGCTGTCCATCAGGTCGGATGCGACCCGCGTGACACGATCGAGAGCCTCGGCCATGGCTTCCTCCAATGCAGCACTCCGTTACAAGCTGTAGCATAATGCTACACGGTCGGACGCGCCCCGGCTACCTGCGAGCCTGCACGACGGCATCCACGATCGCGTCGACGCCGGGACCCACGTCGAGGGTCATGCCGGCCTCGTCGGGACCGAGGGGCTCCAGCGTGTCCAGTTGCGAGCGCAGCAACGCAGCCGGCATGAAGTGATCCGTCCGGGTCGCCAGCCTGCCGCCGATCAGCTCCGCCGAGCCCGACAGGTGCAGGAACTCCACGCCGGGGCAGTGCGCGCGCAGCTGGTCGCGATATTTCCGCTTCAGCGCCGAACAACTCACGACGGCGCCGTCGCGGTGGGCCGCCAACCAGCCGCCTACCCGCTCCAACCAGGGATAGCGGTCGTCGTCGTCGAGCGGTTCCCCGGCGGCCATCTTGGCGATGTTGGCCGCCGGGTGCAGGGTGTCGGCGTCGACGAATGGGACCTGCCAGCGCTGCGCGAGCGCCGCCCCCACCGTCGACTTGCCCGATCCGGAGACGCCCATCACCACGACGGGGGCCGATCCGCTCACCTACGTGTGGTCGCCGAGGTTGCGGTTCCATTCCAGCCAACCCACGCCGCTGCGCCCGTCGGCCGTGCTGATCGTGGCCCAGACGCGGGGGAACTGGCTGACCCGCCCGTCCGTCGCGACGAGCCGGACCGGCGCCTGACCGCGCACGTTCACGTCCGCGGTGATCTCCGCCGGCATGAGCCGCAAGGTTGCGTCGAGCGGTAACCCGTTGTCCGCGAACGATTCTCGCGAGTCGACCGCCTGCAGCTCGGTCACCTTGCCGTCGGCGCCCTGTTCGTAGCCGATGCTGAACGCGGGGGCCCCTGGAATCCGGATGTTCACGCCGTGCAGGTGGGTCCCGTCGTCGAGGTGCAGCGCGCTCCAGATCCAGTCCATGCCCCACCAATCGCGCACGCCCCACGAGTGATCACGCTGCCCGGGAACGGATTCCAGACGGTAGCCGGTGTCGTCGATCGTGACGTTGCCCGAGACGGTGCACGGAATTTCATAGCGCGTCGTCAGCCCATACTTGTAGGGCGTGCCGTCGGTGGCCCACACCAGGTTCAGGGTGATCCCGACCGGGGTTCCGGGCTCCCCGCGCAACAACGCGGACGGATCGGCGTAGGCCTGGCCCCGCGCCCGCACGTCGACGCGGTAGCTCTGCAGCGGCACCTCGGCGGAATGGCCGAGCTCGAAGTCATCGGTACGCACCGCCCACGGGTCCGACGGCAGCGGCACCTGCGCGTCGACGGCGACGGTCGGCATATCGGGGCCGCACAACAGCACGTGCACCCAGGCGGTCTGCTCGTTGGCCACCCGGCCCAGGCGGAACCAGCCGCCCAATCCCTGTGCCGCGTCGGCGAAGTCGGCATACCAGCTCTCGCTCCACAGCGGCTCGGCGGTGGGTTCATGGGCGAGTTCGTCCTCGGCCGAGGGCCGCAACGGCTCGGGTGCGACCGCTTCGGGCAGCGTCGACAGCGCGTCGGTGTCGAGCACGTGGTCGCAGTGCCGTCGCAGCATCGTCATGAACATCCGGTCGCCGCGGTCGGTGCGCTCGACCAGCATGGACGAGACGATCGCCATCATCACCCCGAAGAAGCTCTGCCGGCGCACGCCGGCAGCGACGTCGGCCAGGGTGAGTGGCGCCTGCGGGCCCAGCGCCTCGTGGTAGGCGCGCAGCAGCGCGTCGTAGTGCTGCCGACGGTCCTCGGTGGGCAATGCGCAACCGAGGAAGTAGGCCAGGTCGGTCAGGGCCGGACCCCAGGACACGGTCTGCCAATCGACCACGGTCAGCGCGCGATCGGCGCCGTCGGTGCCGAACAACATGTTGTCCAGGCGATAGTCGCCATGCACCAGTCCCTGGAGGCGGCCGCGCTCGGACGTCTCCCCCTCCTGGGCCAGGTAGCCGTCGAAGGCGGCCACCAAGCGCTCGCACACCACGCGGTGCTCCGGCGCGATCTGGTCGCCGTAGCGGTCGACGAAACCCGCGTACAGCGGGGTGATCATGGCCTGGTTCAGTGGAGGCTCGCGGTTGAGCCACGGTGCCTCGGCCAGCGAGGAGTCGCCGAGCAGCGGCCCATGCAGCCGCCCCAGTTCGACGGCGCCGAGGCGGGCCTGTTCGACTGTGGCGCCCGCGATTTCATCGCCGACGACGGCCGGCCCGGCATCGCCCAACAAGAGGTCGAACACGCCCGTCGAGGTGTCGACCGCCGCGTGGTAGCAGGGCGCGATGGGCCCGCCCAGCCGCGGCGCGATGTCACCGTAGAAGCGCACCTCGCGCTCGTAGAGCCCCAGCGCCAGCCCGGTCTGCCGGCTGACCGGGTCGGTCGCCGCGACCTTCAGCACCACCGAGTCGGGTCCGTCCGAGGGCCCCTCGGCATAGCTGAGCCGGACGCGGTAGCACTCGCTCATCTGGCCGGTACCGATGCGTTCCACCGAGAAGTCGGCGATGGGTCCGGTGCCGATGACCGCGGCCAGCCAGGAGGCGGTGAGGTCACTCGGTCGTTCGATGACTTGCTCGGTCTCGGCATGCATGAGGGTTAGCGTGCCAGGTCAACGCGCCAGTGAGAAGCCGTCCCATGCCATTCGGCGATGCGGATGCGGATCGAACTCGACGCGGGACTTGCGGTCGAAGACCATCACGGCCCGGTCGTCGGCGGTGTAGAGGGGCCAGTCGTCCCCCGGCACACCGGTGCGGCTGAAGGCCCGCCAGCGCCGCTGCACCTGATTGCTCACCCGCAACGCGGCCCGCCGGTCCGCCGCCGCAGTCAACAACGCGCCGAATCTGGTGCGGTAGACGTCGAAGACTGCGAGCAACTCCGTGGCATGGGTGGCCCCGAAACCGGACCAGCGCAGTGTGCGCGGGGCGTAGTCGTAGCGGTAGAGGTACGTCGGGGCGTGCGCGCTGTGGGCCTCCGCGATCTGCCAGGCCGCCGACGCGAACGCGAAGTCGCCGCCGAGCTGGATGCACGCCGCCCGCTCGGGATAGTCGGGATATGCGGCGGTAATGCGTTCGCGGACAGCGGGATCCGCCTCGGCGAGCAGCTCTTCGACCATCGTCTCATTGGTCGGCAACATCGCCAGGAACCTGGTGAACAACCGCCCTTCTTCGGCGTTCGTGCCCACGATCAGCGGGACCCGGTGGGCTTGGCCGCGCCGCATCGCCTCGACCGGATCCAGCGGCAGGATGTCGTCACCGAAGACGGGGCCGATCGGGAAGGCACCCAGCCGCTGCCGCATGCCCTCGTCGATCAATCGGTGCTGGGTTTTCACCAGTTGGGCGGCGGACACCTGCATCAGCGCGTTGGCGGCGTCCTGCCTGCGCACCCCGAGCAGGTTGGCGAAGCGGTTCGCGAACTCTGCGGCAACCTCTTTCGACCGCACCAGTCCCGAGGCCGGACTTTCCGAGATCGCCCGCGCGAAAAGGCCTTTGGCGGCGGGCACCGCCAGCAGAGAGGCGGTGATGCAGGCGCCGGCGCTCTCGCCGAAGATGGTGACGTTGTTCCGGTCACCACCGAATCCCGCGATGTTGTCGCGAATCCACTGCAGCGCCAGCACCAGGTCGCGTAGGTACAGGTTGCTGTCGATGGTGATCTGCGGCGTCGACAGGGACGAGAAGTCAACGCACCCCAGCGCGCCGAGCCGGTAGTTCACCGAGACGTACACGCATCCCCGGCGTGCCAGGGCAGCGCCGTCGTACAGCGGCGTCGCCGAGCTGCCCAGGAAGTAGCCGCCGCCGTGGATGAACACCATGACGGGCAATGGTCCCTCGGCCGCGTTCTCGGGCGCCACGACGTTGAGGGTGAGACAGTCCTCGCTCATCGGCTGGTAGCGGCCTCCCAAACCCGACATGCCGAGCAGGGTGTAGCGGCGCTGCTGGGGCGCGCAGTTGCCGAAGCCATGGCAGTGCCGGACACCCGACCACGGCTGGGCCGGCTGCGGCGCCCGGAAGCGCAGGTTTCCCACCGGTGGACGGGCATACGGGATCGACCGCCACCGAGTGACCCCGTCGCGGGTGAAGCCTTCGACGGTGCCGATGGCCGTGCGTGCGCGGACAGTGCGCTGATGCATATCCCGACGGTAACCGACATGACGGTCGTAACGCGCGCGCAGAGCCTTATTGCCCGGCGCGGCGGTTAGCCTGACTGAATGCGGATAGCTGCGATGATCGCCGCGTCTTTACTGGTCGCCGGGTGCTCACACACCACGGGCGGCCATTCGGAGCCGACCGGAAGCACCACCCAGGCGTCGACCGGCGCCGGGGCGCCGGGTAGCAATTCATCGGGACCGGCCACCGCGCCGGCCGCGGGAGCGGCAATCTCTGACGTCATCGCGTGGATCGAGGCCGGTCACCCCGCCGATCCGGGCCGCTTCCACACGGCCACGCGCGACGGGGCGGCCACGCCGCTGGGTGACGACATCGCACTGACAGTGATGGGGGGCAAGGTCTCCTGCATGACCGACGCCAAGCACACCGGCGGCGCGCTGGCCTGCCTGGTGAGTCTGACCAACCCGCCGCCGGCGCCCGCGACGGCCTATGGCCAGTGGCAAGGCGGCTGGATCGGTTTCGACGGGGTGAACCTGCAGGTGGGCTCGGCCCGGGCCGATCCCGGGCCGTTCATCAACGGCAACGGACCGGAACTGGCGAACGGGGATGCGCTGTCGTTCGGTGACTACCGGTGCCGCGCCGACCAGTCCGGCCTGTACTGCGTGAACTACGCGCACCAGTCGGCGGCCAGATTCAGCCCCGCCGGTATCGAGCCGTTCGGTTGCTTGAAGCCCGCGCCGCCGCCGGACGGTGTCGGCGCGGCGTTCAGCTGCTGAGGCTGCCCATGATGGTGGCGAAGAGCTCGCTCATTTCGTCACCGGGCCCGACCGGCACGGTGTAACCGGCTTCGTCGCGAATCTCGTCCAGGTGGTCCCGCACATCCTCGATGGATAGCTCTGAACTGTAGTAGCCCTTGGTCCGCCCGATGAAGAATCGCGAAACATGGCCGGCGCCAACGGTATAGATCTCGCCGGAAACCGGACAGGCGCGGTGGCTCAGGAAGGCCGCCACCGGTGCCACCAGGGCCGGGTCCAGCTTCTGCAGGTATTGGCCCACCAGCTCGTCCAGTACCGCCTGGGCAGCCGCATCGCCCGGTGGGACCGCGCCGTCGATCGAGTGGGTGAGCATCCGGGTATAGGCGATCGGGGCGATGGCGTTGACCTTGATGTCGTGGTGAGCGCCTTCGGCGGCCAGCACCCGGGTGAGCCCGATCAGCCCGGTCTTGGCCGAGCCGTAGTTACTCATACCGGTGGCGCCCAGGATCCCTGCCGCCGAACAGGTATTGAGGATGCGGCCATACTCTTGCTCGCGCATCACCTTCCAGGCCGGCCTGGTGACGTAGAACGCGCCTTTGAGATGCACGTCCAGCAGTGGCTCGAACCGCTCGGCGGTCATGTCTTCGAACGGCGCGTCCCCGACGATGCCGGCGTTGTTGATCACGATGTCGACCCGGCCCCACGCGTTCAGAGCGGCGTCGATGATCGATTGTCCGCCTTCGGGATTGGTCACACTATGGCTGTCGGCGACGGCGTCACCGCCGAGGTCGCGGATCTCGGTCGCCGCGGCATCGGCGGCCCGGGTGTCGGTGCCGGCTCCGGTCACCGAGCCGCCCACATCGTTGACCACGACGCGCGCACCACGGGAGGCCAGCAGGAGCGCGTATCGCTTACCCAAACCGCCACCGGCGCCGGTGATGACGGCGACCTGGTCGTCAAACCTCAGCTCGTCGCTCACCAGCTCACCGGAAGTTCTTTCATGCCATAGATATTGGCGTCTTTGAAGCTCAGCCGCTCCGGGGGCACCGCCAGTCTGAGCCCCGGTAGGCGGCGCGCCAGGGTGGCGAATGCGACCTGCATTTCGACGCGGGCCAGGTTCGCGCCGATGCATTGATGCACGCCGTAGCCGAAGCCCAAGTGCCCGCGGGTGTTTCGGTCGACGTCCAGGGATTCGGGATTGTCGACGAACTCGGCGTCCCAGTTCCCGGCGAGCAGGCTCATCATGACGTACTCCCCCGCGCGAATCAGCTGACCACCGATCATCAGGTCTTCGGTCGCGATGCGGTCGACCTGACTGTGCACGATGCTGAGGTAGCGCATGAGTTCTTCGACGATGTTGGCGATGAAGGCCGGATCGTCGGTTTGCCCGAGTCGCTCGAACACGTCGGGATGTTCCAGCAGCGCAACCGTTCCCAGCGAGATCATGTTGGCGGTCGTCTCGTGGCCGGCCTGCATCATGATGACAGCATTCATGGCCGTGGTGGCATGGTCGAGTTGGCCCGTCGCCACGTATTCGGTGACCAGCCGGCTGATCAAGTCGTCGCCGGGTTCGCGCGCTTTGCGCTCTACCAGTTCCTGGATGTAGGCGTACATGGCCCCGAACGCCTGTCCCTTCTCCGCGTCGGTGGATTTCTGGTCGAGCCCCTTGGTGGTGTTGAACTGGAACAGTTCGAGGTCGTCGGGGGGCACGCCCAGCAACAGCGCGATCACCATTGACGGGACCGGCAGGGCGAATTCACGCACCAGATCGGCCGGCGCACTGTTGTCGATCATCTGGCCGAGGTAATGGTCGACCATGTCCTGAATGTGCGGTCGCATCGATTCGCAACGCCGGAAGGTGAAGTTGCTCGTCATCATGCGGCGCAACCGATGATGCTCGGGATCGTCGGTCCGCGCGAACATCACCGGCACCTTGTTGTCGGCGTCGGTCGGCAGGATCGAGTCCGGAATCGTCTTCGCGGACAAGCGCGGGTCGACCAGCGCCGCCCTGATGTCCTGGTAGCGGCTGACCACCCAGACCGGGTTGCCCTGGAACATCGCCTTTCGCAGCCCGGGTTGCTCCCGCCAGTCCCCGAATTCGGTTGGGGGCGCGAGCGGGCAGCGTGCGGGCCGCGGTAGGGGCAGCACCGGCAGACCGGCGTCGGAGCGGGAGTCGGCGGTTCCGAACGATTTGGAAGCTGTTGACATAACCCACGTTTCCGATTAAGTGTCAGATGTCTGCCAGTTGTAGATCGTAGAGCTAGGCTAGTTGGCAGTCAACCGTCAGTTAGGCTGTCACGATGACCGCGGTTGAAGACCGGCCGTTGCGGGCCGACGCGGCGCGCAACGTCGAGCGCATTCTGCGCGCGGCGCGCGAGGTTTATGGCGAGGTGGGGCCCGACGCCCCTGTGGAGGCTGTCGCGCGCCGCGCGGGCGTCGGTGAGCGAACCCTCTATCGCAGGTTTCCGGCAAAGGCAGACCTGGTCCGCGCCGCCCTGGATCAAAGCATTGCCGAGGACCTCACGCCGGTGATCGACCAGGCGCGCCGCGCCGATGATCCGCTGCGCGGTCTGACCCAACTCATCGAAGCCGCGATCTCGCTGGGCGCCCGCGAACACCATCTGCTGACCGCCGCGCGCCGGGCCGGGTCGCTCACGTCCGACATCTCGACTTCACTCAACGCCGCGCTCGGCGAGCTTGCCCGCGCAGGCCAGCGAGCCGGTCGCATCCGCACCGACCTGGTCGCCGACGACCTGCCCCGTCTGGTCGCGATGCTCTTCGGCGTGCTGTCGACCATGGACGCGGACAGCGACGGCTGGCGGCGCTATGTCGCCCTCGTCGTCGATGCGATATCGGTTGACGATCGGGAGCCGTTGCCTCCGGCAACGGCGCTGCGTTATGAGGTGCAGCCGGACAGCTGGCCGCTGTGAACGAGCGGCTGCTCAGCTGGCCGGCAAGCCGGCTTTAACGGCCGCGTCTTGCTTGCGGGCGAGATCGAGCATGACGTCGGCCGGCGTGGGATTGCCGATCACACAGTCGGACTCCAGGTCGACCATGGCCCTGCCCTCGACGAACACCGCCTCGGAGATCTCCATCGGGTTGGCGGGGTCGGTTCCCTGGCCGATCACCAGGAACCCGTTGGTGCCGACGTCGATGGGCTGCTGCTGACCGTTGACCTTCTTGCCGACGACGTCGCGCATGTTCGCCGCGGTCTGGGTGGCCGTAGCGGTATCGGGAAAGACCGCGATCGTGTCGACGATGGTGCGCTTGCCGTCGGGGTTCTTGAAAACCTGTCCCACGCCGGTGATGCCGCTGGGATTCTGGCTCGGCGGCCCGTCAACGGTGGCGTTGGGGCCGACGTCGCTGGGCTTGATCAGCAGATTGCTGTAGTCCGCCGGCGCTCCCGGGGCCGCGCTGGTCGGGGCGCCCGATGAGGCGGCCGCGCTGGATGTCGAGGCCGAACCCGATGACGCCGTGGGGCTCTTGTCCCCGCCGCAGCCCACCACCGCCGCGCCGATGAGCACCGCGGTAGCCGTCAAGCCGAGCGCGGATGTCCGCACCGTATTCATAGGGTTCTCCTTCTGAAGTCAGCGCTTGCATCCCCTGCGACACCCATCCACGGCGCGTACACGCAATCTTTTGGGCCGCCGAGCACATCTCCGCTTGGCACGTCCACCCGGTGGCCTCAGCGCGATCCTAGTGGGCTCGGACGTCTGCCGGAAGCGCGCGACGTCGTCCCCGACGGCCGGTTCGAGCGCATGAATATCGCTCGAACTTCTAGTTGATGGTCACCCCTGCGTCGACTTTGAACTGGAGTCCGGTCACATATCTAGCCTCGTCGGATAAGAGATACAGCACCGCGTGGCTGACGTCGGCTGGCTCAACGGCCGGGGTGGGCATCGCATTGATGAAGATGGGGACTAGGTCGGGCCGTTCGTCGGAGAAGACGGTCCCGATCGATGGCGGGATCATACCGGTCGGGCAACCGGTGGGATGTACAGAATTGACGCGGACATTCTGGGCCGCCAATTCGTTGGCCAGCGCCAACGTAAGACCGACGACGCCGTGCTTTGCGGCCGTATAGGGAAGCTGCAGGGGAAAGCCCTTGAGGGCGCCGGCGGAACTGATGTTCACCAGACTGCCGCCCCCTTGGTCGAGCAGGTGCGGAATCGCGGCGGCGCAGGTGTTCCACACGCCGATCAGATTCACGTCGATGACCGTGCGCCAGTCATCGAGAGTCGTTGTGTTCCAAGGCCCGACCGTCAGCACCCCGGCGTTGGCCACCGCGCCGTCGAGGCCACCTAGCTCTTCGACGCCATCATCGACCGCCTTGCGCAGCTCGGCGTCGTTGCGAACGTCGACGACACGACTCACGCAACGACGGCCGGCCTCCGCGACCAGCCGTACCGTCTCATCGAGGTCGTCCTGGGACGCTAGCGGATATTCAATCTCCGGCAAGGACTGACAAATGTCGACCAGAATGAGGTCGGCGCCTTCTTCGGCAAGCCGCAGGGCATGGCTGCGTCCCATGCCCCGGCCTGCGCCCGTGATCAAAATGCGTTTACCGGCAACGCGTCCCGAGGGAGATGTTGTCATGCGTCCGTTTTACCTACCGCTCGCTCCACATCAGGCCGCGCATGGTCGCCGAGAGCGGGATGTCCTCGACACCGATGAGCCCCTGGGACGCGCGGCAGACCCAGTCGATCGCATTGACGACCCTGCCGGCCGTCGAAATGCAGCCGGCATCAGTGGAATCGAAGAGAGGATGGGAGACGTGGGTGTTGATTTCGACCCGCGGTTCGCCCTCCACGACCACACGATGCACACCGGTATGGCCCTGGGGTGGGAACTCCCAGTCGGGTGCCGCAGCCTGGGTGAGCCTGGTGACGTGCTCGAGGGTGATCACCGGCTTGCCGTCGCGCACGCCCTCGGTGGCGAACCGCACCGCGGCCATCTGTCCCGGCTGGACCGTCATCATCGTGCATTCGATTCGTTCCGGGGTATACCAAGGTTCGCAGCGCTGGCGCACGTCGTCGAGCTTGATGTCCAGGTGCTCTGCCAGGCTGCGGACCTGACCGCCCCACATCGCCACGATCACCCCGGGCAGAAACATCATCGGTGAGTCGTCGTCCTCGGTTGTCCCGAACCCCATTGCGGCGCCGGTGAATTCGGCATCGTCGTAATTTCCGTAGTCGAAGATCTCCTGCACGGTGATCGAATCCACCCGGGTGGTCAGGCTCGCCGCCGAGTGCACCAGCGTGTCGCCGGAGAAGCCGGGGTCGATGCCATTGACGTAGAGCGAGGCGTTGCCGGCCGCGCAGGCACGCTCCAAGGGCTCCCGCAGCCAATCGTCGGCGTGGCGTGGCGTGACCAGCCAAACCATCGACGTACCGACGACATTGATGCCGGCCGCCAGAAACTTCGTCATCTGTTCGATGGCTTCCATCGGGCGAGTTTCGCCCTGCGACGTATAGACCACGCAGTCAGCGCCGAGCGCCACCAGGGCGTCGATGTCGTCGGTGGCGACGATGCCGGTGGGTTCGTCCAGTCCGCACAGCTGCGCGGCGTCCTTGCCAATCTTCTCGGCGCTGGCGGCGTGCACCCCGACCAGTTCGAGGTCCGGTCTACCGATGATCGCCCGCAACGAATGGCGGCCCACATTGCCGGTGGAGAATTGAATGACTCTGCGCACGCTTACCTTCGTCCTTCCCCCGGTGGGTGATGCACCATCATGACGCGTTGCATCGCGCTCCAGGTCAGTAATCGGGGATTGGCAGCGGCGAATTGTTGCCGTCGATGCCGCCGTCGACGTGGAAGGTCGCGTTGGTCGCGTAGCAATCGCGCGTGGACAGGTACACCGCGAGCCGTCCGAGATCCTCGACATCGCCCAACCGGTGCAACGGCGTGGCCTCCTGCATCTTCTCCAGCGACCCGGGCATCAGGTCCAGGCTGCCCTTGAGGCCGTCGGTGGCGAATGACCCCAGGGCGATGGCATTGACGCGAATCTTCGGGGCCAGTTCCTGCGCCATGGCGCGGGTGAGCGCTTCGAGGCCGCCCTTCGCGACGCAATAGGCGGTGAGCGCCCGGATGCCGAACCGCGCCGAGCCCGACGAGATATTGATGATGGAACCGTGTCCGGCGCTGAGCATGTGGGGCGCCACGAGCTGGCTCATGATGAAGGCTGAGGTCACACACCAGTCGAAGGTGTGCCGGAAGTCCTCGTCGGTGATGTCCAGGAACCGGGCGTAGGTCGACCCGCCGACGTTGTTGACCAGAATATCGATGCGGCCGAGGCGCTCCATCGCCGTGTTCACGACACGTTCGCCGTCCGGACGGCTCATCGCGTCCGCCACGAGCGCCAGGCCCTTGCCGCCCGCGGCCTCGATACCTTCAATCGTGCCAACGATATCCGCCTCGGTACGTGCGGTCCCGACCACCGTGGCACCCGCCTCCGCCAACACCCGGGCGATGCCCGCCCCGACGCCCTTGCCGGCGCCCGTGACGATCGCGACCTGCCCATCAAGCTGGAATTGCTCCATCGCCATGCCGGGCTCCTTCGATCGGTGTGCGTCGTTCAATCTACGAATCATGCTGACTAAAGTCAACGACTTTGCTCTGTCGACATCCGCGGCGATCCGCGTGCTCCGACAATGATGAAGTTGTGCAAGCCTTTTTGGCCGCGACACGGCATAATGGTCTGGTTAGCCTCGCGACTCTTACATGAGTCGGGTCAACCGTAAGGACAGAAATGGCTGTGACGGACCGGGTGTCTGCGCGCGAGGCCAAGCGCTTGCAGACGCGGGAGCGACTGATGGGCGCCGCAATCGCGGAGTTCGCCCGCGCCGGGATGGCCGACGCCGACGTCAGCGCCATCGTGGCCGCGGCGGGAGTCGCCCACGGCACCTTCTTCTTTCACTTCCCCACCAAGGAACACGTGCTCCTGGAGCTCGAGCGCCGCGAGGAGGACCGGATAGCCAAGCAGTTCGCGCAGTTCCTGAAGTCCAAGCACGATCTTGCTTCGGCATTGAACGAGGCGGTCCGGCTGGTGGTCGGATTGGAACGCCGATTGGGTGATCGGCTCTTCAATGACTTTCTCGCGCTGCACTTCTCCCAGACCCGCCCCCAAACCGAAGACGGCAGGGATCACCCGTTGATCGTCTTGGTCGCCCAGCAAATCGAGCAGGCGCACGAATGCGGTGAGACGGATCCGCACGTCAATCCCATGAACAGTGCGGTGTTCTTCTTGCTGGGTCTCTACGCCCTGTTGATCACCACTAGCCACTGGCCGACCGGACACACCCTGCTCGAAGACTACGTCGCAAGGACATTGCGCAGCCTAGCGCCCTGATACCGCAAGGCCTTTCGCGGCTAACGCACCACGCCGAGCAACGGCACCAGCCCGAGCTCCTTGTGGGTCAAGAACCCCGGCGCGGCATCGCAGACAGCGGGAACGGTGTTGGCCGGGCCCATCGCGGTCCAGGTGTAACCCGGCTTGGGGTAGTTGCCCTGTGGATCGGCAGGCGCCTGCAGGATCAGCTCGGTGGGCTCGTCGCCCTGGATCACGATGCGGTAGTGATAGTGGCCGCCCCAATCCGGCTGCGGCTCAATGGCATCGTATTCGTCCATCGTATACATCTCGTGGAAGGTGATGAGCGGCTTGCCGTCGACCCACGTCGTCCACTTGTGATGCTGCGAGGCTACGGTGCCCTTCTTGATCGTGCCCTTGAAGCCCGGCATGTCGCGGGACGGCCCGCCCTCGTATGGGATGTCGCGAATCGCCGTTCCCAGTTCGACGTCCGTCGTGTATTTGTCGACCGTCTTACCTAAGCCGTCGACAACCATGGCCATCGATTGCGCGAACAGCGGCCAGGCATTGCCCAGCAGATTCGGTCCGGCTCTGAACTCTTCGGGGGTGTCCCCCATCCCCATCTCGTGCAGGTACTTCAACGTGTCCTTGCCGAAATTCACCACTTCGTAGATGTGGATCGAGTCGATTCGGCTGACGATGCGGGCGAGCGTCAGGACGAGCAGGTCCCCGGCGAAACCCGGGTTGACGCCGCCGGCATGAAACGATGTGCCACCCTCCTGGCACGCCGCATCGATCTTGTCGATGTCGGCCTGGCTGTGCTCGGTGCGAAACCACCACGCGCCGCCCGAGGCGACGACGTTCTTGCCCGAGCGCAGCAGGCGGCAGACCTCGTCGGGATCCGACCACAACGGCGCGTAGAACACGCAATCGGCGTCGAGCGCTTCGATTTCCGCCTTGTCGGTGGTGGCGAGCACCCCGATCGGCGCAACACCGACCAGCTCCCCGGCGTCCTTGCCCACTTTCTCCGGGCGGTTGCAGAGCACCCCGACCACTTCGTAGGCGGGGTTGTGCGCGAAATGGCGGAGTGCGATCGTCCCGACATTGCCTACGCCCCACTGGATGACGCGATATTTCTTCCCGGCCGGCGAATCGAGCGTCATTGCTACTCCTTTGGATGGCCCGAGGGGCTGAGCGCTCGCTGAGCGTAGGCGTCCCCTGACGGTGTGTCAACGGTCCGGTGCTGACTTCCGTCAGTCGAATCCACGTTCAGTCATGTCCTGCGGACGTTACTCTGCGCCAATTCAGCGTTTGCATTGCGTAGTAGCACGACAAATTACCCCGATCAGCACATCTTTTGCTGACTACAGTCAGCCTGTTATAGTGCAGACGCCGATCCAATCAGCGTCGATGGCGGGGAGGGTTTGTGAGCCTGACGAAGCTAGGATCAGACGGCGCCGCGCAGGCGACCCTGACCATCGACGAGCACATGGAACGCTCGCAGCTCGCGCAGCGCCAGGCCGACAAGTGGCTCATCTCCGGCAGCCTCCTGATCGGCACCGCGGCCCTCGGCGTCTTCGGCTTGCCGCTATTCCTCTGGGGGGTGCGGTTACTGCGCCGCGCGCAGCGCGATGGCCTCTCGGTGCGGCCGATGCTGGTCACGCTGCTCGGTTACCTCGTCATCATCGACGCCGCGATCAACACCGTCGGATGGGCGCTCGACCTGGTGGCAAACCACACGATCCTGGCCCGCGTGCTGCTCAACGGCTGGGGCAACATGTTCGACGCCGGCTACTTCTGGCACTACAACGAGTTGTGGGTCGGCGGCGCGGCGGGCCCCGGCGAAAAGGCCTTGGAAGTCGGCCTGATCCTGACCGTCTTCACCATGCGCATCGCCGCCGCCATCGGCTTCCTGCAGATGAAGCGCTGGGGCCATCAGTGGATGGTCGTCACCTGCTGGATGGGCGTGGTCATCTGGACCACCTACGTCTTCAACATGACGATGTTCGCCGACGTGCGCTTCGCCGGAGTGGTGCTGCCGGTCGTCGGCTGGTGGCTCTACGACATCTTCTACATCACCCCGTTCCTGGCCATCCCCTACCTGCACACCGTCAACCGCGAACTCTTCTCCGACTGAAATGCACTCTCTGAAATCCACTACGCCACCGAGGAAGTCACATCATGGGCTATCTATGGGAGATCCTTCGCTACGTCGCCGCATGGGGCGGCACCGGACTGATCATCTGGTTCTGGTACTGGCTGTTCTCCAACATCGGCACCTTCTGAACCGCGGCCTCGGTAGTCGGAACGTACGGAACTTTGCCGATGGTTGATCAGTCCGCGGGTCATGCGATGGCGCTGGAACGGGGTTGCTCCGTGACGGCGGTCGCGTTCAGCGACCAACGTCGCGAAGGAGTCCGCCTGGTCACCGGCGACCGGCGGGGCTTCGGCGTGAACGCAGCGCTCACGTTCGTTCATGTCCCCTACCCCACGCCGCCCGATTGGACACGCCGAACCCTGACATGCGGTGTGGCGCTGCAGTGTTCGCCGTCGAAAGAACGCGTCACCGAGTATCGCCTCAGCGAGCTTTCCGCCCGCGAGCTACGTGCGCTCACGCTCGTCGAGGCGGGCGTCGCCATCGGCTGGATCGCGTCGCGGTGGCCCGGCCTGCTCCCCGAGGTCCGCCGAGTGCTGCCCGACGTCCACGTCGAAGACGGCGACATGCCTGCCGTTCAGATGCTCGACCGGGCAATCGCATTGGCGACCACGCGCCAGGAATTGACCCTTCATCCGCTGCTGGGCTCGTTGCCGCTGGCATACACCGCGGCGCATGGCTTGACCGACAAGCTGCGGCGCAGCTTTGGCAGGATGCCCTGGACCACAACACAGAAGCGCCTACCGCGACCGTACTCGGTTCCGGTCGGCGGCGACGGCGGTGTCCGCAACCCCAACCTGCCGCCGCCGAGCAGGCCACAGGACAACGATCTCGACGTCACACCGCACCATCGGCCCGGGATCCCCTATCCCGAATGGAACATGTGGACACAGCGATTCATGCAAGACCACGTCGCCGTCGTCGAGGACGCCGACGGCCGGCACTTGCGCCGTCCGGTTCCGGTGGCCGTCGACGTGCGCAAGTGGTTCGAAGAACACACCCACCGCGCGATGTCGAACCGCCTCGAAGACGGCTCCGACCTTGATGTCGACCAATACGTCAACCACTACATCGATCTGGCGACCGGCGAGGCCAAGGAACCGAAGGTGTTTCGCGACCTGCTGCCCAGCAGCCGCGATGTCACCACGGCGCTGCTGCTCGACGGCAGTTCGTCGCTGGGGGTGCATGGCGGGCGCGTCTTCCAACTGGAATTGTCCTGTGCCGATGCACTTTCGCGGGCCATGACGCTGGCGCGCGAACGGCACGGTGTCTTCGTCTTCACCGGCAACACCCGCCATCGAGTCGAAGTACGCTGCCTGAAGGATTTCGAAGACCGCCGGTTCGTACCGCCGAGCGGGCTGGGCCTGTCCACCCGGGGATACACCAGACTCGGCGCGCCGCTTCGCCATTTGACCAGCCGACTGCTGGCGCAGGCCTCCGAGCGCCGCCTGCTGATCGTCATCGGCGACGGACTGATCTCCGACGAGGGATACGAGGGCCGCTATGCCTGGGCCGACGCCGCGCACGCGGTCGAGGAGGCCAACGAGGCCGGGGTGTCGATCTACTACGTGGGCGTGGGACCCACCCGCGTCGACCCCCTGCCCGAGGTGTTCGGGCCCCGCCGTTCTCAACGCATCCGACGCATAGAGGAGCTTCCGCGAGTGCTGGCTCATGTCCATCGTGAATTGGTCGCCGCATGACCACCGACACGTATTTCGCCAACGGCAACGAGGTTCAGCTGTTCGAGCAGGCCTTCCACCGGCGCATCCCGGTGATGCTCACCGGTCCGACCGGATGCGGCAAGACCCGCTTCGTCGAACACATGGGCTCATTGCTGCAGCGGCCCGTGGTCACCATCAGTTGTCACGACGACCTCACCAGCTCCGACCTCGTCGGCCGCTTCATGGTGACCGGCGGCGACGTGGTGTGGACCGACGGTCCGCTGACCCGGGCCGTAAAAGCCGGTGCGATCTGCTATCTCGACGAAGTCGTCGAGGCCCGCCACGACTCACTAGCAATCCTGCATTCGCTCACTGATCACCGGCGCGCGCTCTACCTGGACCGGGCGGGCGAGGTGGTGCAAGCACCCGAGGAGTTCATGCTGGTGTGTTCGTACAACCCGGCCTATCGCAGCTCGCTCAAGGAGCTCAAACCGTCGTTCCGCCAACGCTTCGCCACGCTGGCGATGCACTATTTGCCGCCGGACCGCGAGGCGGAGGTGATCGTCGCCGAATCGGGGATCCCGCTGGCCACGGCCCGACGGCTGGTCGCGTGCGCGGTCGCGATCCGCACCGCCGACCAAGCCTTCCACTTCGAGCCACCGTCGACCCGAGTCCTCGTCACGGCCGCTCAGTTGATCGCCGCCGGCGCAACCGAATTGGACGCGGCCGACGCATGCATACTCGCGCCGCTGAGCACCGACGGTGCGGTCACCGATGGCCTCCGCGAAGTCGCGGCCGCCAGCCTGGCCCCCTCAAATACCGCGAGCAATTCGCCTTAGAAAGGAGAAATCGGCAATGGACCGACAGGAGCAGAAGCGTAAGAGGGCGCTCATCGTCTTCCAGATCTTTATCTACGGCTACCTACTGGCGATGTTCGGCGTCCAGCTGTACATGTCGTTCGCACGGGGCTGGTGGGATCTGTGAGTCTCCTTCCCGCGCAAACGGATAACACGGCCGGCCTCGAGGATCACCACGACGAATCCCGTCAGGCTCAGCGCAGGGCCGACAGGTGGATGATCGTCGGCGCCGGCTTGATGGGCATGTGGGCGCCGGGCCTGATCGGCTTTCCCATATTCATGCGCGGGGTGTGGCTGCAGCGCCAGGCCCTGCGCGCCGGACTGTCCGTCCGGCCCATGATTGTCACCCTGATCGGCTATCTGGTGCTGATCGACGGAATGCTCAACAGCCTGGGCTGGGCCCTGGACCTGGTGGCCAACCACACGCTGATCAATCGCGTGCTGATGGTCGGTTGGGGCAACATGTTCGACGCCGGTTATTTCTGGCACTACAACGAACTTTGGGTCGGGGGCGCGGCCGGTCCGGGCGAGAAGGCCTACGTGGCCGGACTGATCCTCACGGTCTTCTCCATGCGGGTGGCCGCGGCGATCGGCTTCCTGCAGATGAAGCGGTGGGGTCATCAGTGGATGGTCGTCACGTGCTGGATGGGCGTGGTGATCTGGTCGGCCTACGTGTTCAACATGACCATGTTTGCCGACGTGCGGTACGCCGGTGTCGTCTTCCCGGTCATCGGCTGGTGGCTCTACGACATCTTCTACATCACTCCATTTCTCGCCATCCCCTATCTGCACACCGTCAATCGCGAAATCTTCTCCGACTAGCAGGGAGCCGTGCCATGACCAGCCCTTCCGTACCGTCAACCACCGAAGACAACGACCCGAGCGCCGACCTCGAGCCGGGGACGACGCCGTACTACGCGCGGATGCACAAATGGATCAAACGGGCCGTGTTGGTGTGCCTGGTGGCCCTGGTGATCGAGGGCGCCTTCACGTTGCCGTTCATGGCCGTCTACTACGGGTACCCGACGCTGAGCCTCACCCAGATTTGTAGCGAGCTACTCAAGATCCGATACTCCAACGACACGCTGGAGTGCAAATACCCTTACCCACCCTTCGGCCCGCCCGAGGGTGCCGAGGGCAAGGCCACCGCTCAGGACGTGTGGGGCATCCAGCCGATACCGAAGTATCACAGGCTGGGGTTCCGCGAACTCGTCAAGATCCACAACGACAGGCTGGCCCGCCAAGCGGCCCAACAACAGGCGGCGTCGCACCCATGAGAGGGCCGGCCCGTTGACCTACCGGGTCGTTCAGTGGACGACGGGTAACGTCGGCAAGAGTTCGGTCCGGGCGATTGCCGCGAACCCGACGCTGGAACTTGTCGGATGTTATGCCTGGTCGCCCGAGAAGGTCGGGCGCGATGTTGGCGAGTTGTGTGGGATTAAGCCGCTAAACGTGATGGCCACCAACGATATTGATGCCTTGATCGCGCTCAAGCCGGACTGCGTGGTCTACAACCCGCAGTTCCCCGACGTCGACGAGCTGGTCCGTATCCTCGGTGCGGGCATCAACGTGGTGGGTACCTCCGGCTTCGTCACCGGCCACTTCCTCGGTGCGGGCCGCGATCGCATCGCCGATGCCTGTGAACAGGGCGGATCGACCATCTTCGGCAGTGGTATCAACCCTGGCTTCATCCAACTGTTTGCGATCGTGTCGGCGGGGCTGTCGGACCGGGTCGACAAGGTGTCCATGCTGGAATCCGCTGATACGACTATCTACAACTCCCCGGAAACCGAAATTCCGATGGGCTTCGGGTATCCCATCAATCAGGCGAATCTTCCGGCCATCACCGAGCAGGGTTCAGGAGTCTTCCGGGATGCCGTGTTGCTGCTCGCCGATGCCCTGGGCGCGGAGCTCGACGACGTGCGTTGCGAAGTCCAGTACGCGCAGACCACCAAGGATCTCCATCTCGCCGGCGACTGGACGATCGCGAAAGGCTGCGTCGCCGGCGTGGACGTCCGATGGAAAGGAATTTTTGCTGGTCGGGAGATCATCGAGATCCGAGGGCGATGGCGTAAAGGCCAGACGCTGGAGCCGGATTGGCCGCTGGACATGGGCTACACCATCGAGGTTCAAGGACAGCCGACGATCAAGACCACACTGAGTTTCCTTCCGCCGCCGGACTTTGCGGGCGAGACGCTGGACGACTACATCATGTTGGGCCTCACTATCACCGCGATGCCGGCAATCACGGCGATCCCCGCCGTCGTCGCCGCACCCCCCGGCATCGCAACCTACAACGATCTGCCACTGCTGCTTCCGCGCGGAGTACTGGCACGTAGCTGAGAGGACGAGCGATTGATGACCGCCGCAACCGGTGCCCCCAGTGTTTTCGAGGCGGGACTCCCGACACTGGAATATGACATCACCGAATCGCCGCACGCGGTCTGCGCCCGCATCCGGCTAGCGCAGCAGCACGGGCCGATCGCCATCGGCCCGTTCGGCCCCGAAGTGCTTTCTTACGACTTCGCCCGCAGCATTTTGCGCGACACCCGATTTGTGATTCCCCCGGGCCTGCATCTATCCGCGCAAGGCATCACGTCAGGTCCGCTGTGGGACAGGGTCGTTGGCAGTATCATCTGTGCGGAAGGCGTCGAGCACCATCGGCTGCGGAGTTTGGTATCGAGGGCATTCACGCCGCGAGCCACCGCGCGTCTGCACGACACGATCGGCCAAGTGGTCAACGAACTCATCGATGGCGTAGCCGACGCAGGCTACTGCGACATCGTCACTGATATCGCCCGCCACTATCCGATCCCGATCATCTGCGCGCTGCTCGGTGCGCCACGTGGAAGCTGGGCACACTTTTCACAATGGGCCGAAGCCATCTTCAAAATGGTCAACTTTTCGATCAATCTCGCCGACGAGATGCCAACGATCCTTCGCGGTTGGGCCGATCTCGACGGCTACGTCGATGAAATGATTGCCGAACGTCGACACAGGCTGACCGATGACCTGCTCTCTGATCTGATCCGCGCCGAGGACGACGGCGACCGCCTCAATGCCGACGAACTTCGGATGACGGTGGCCGGATTGTTGCTTGCCGGAACGGACACCACGCGCAATCAACTGGCCGCTTCTTTGCAGGTGCTCCTCGATCACCCGGAGCAGTGGGCGATGCTGCGTGAGCACCCCGAACTCGCCATGCCTGCAGTCGAGGAGAGCATGCGCCACTCGCCGGCAGTGTGCAACACGGTCCGCACCGTGAACGAAGACGTCGAGTTGCACGGATACACATTTCCCACCGGGACCTACATCTTCGTGAATTCGTTCGCGGCCAACCGTGATCCCGACATCTATCCGGATCCCGACCGTTTCGACATCACCCGCAAAGGGGCGCCCGCGGTGCTGACATTCGGTGGCGGCGTGCACTATTGCCTAGGTGCGAACCTCGCCAGGCTGGAGCTGGCCGAAGGACTCAGGATCCTGGCGCAGCGGCTACCTTACGCCCGCCGAGTAGGACCGGCACCGTGGAAGCCGATGCTTGGCATGAGCGGACCGATCAGTCTTCCCATAGAGTTCGGCCGCCGATGACGGACGTCCAGCTCCCCGACCCTTCTCCCGATCCGGCCCGGAGGTCGCTGATGAACGATTCACCGTCACGGTTGCACCATGTCGTCTTTGCGGTAGCACGCGAGCGACATGAAGCCGTGGGACAGCTGTTTACGGAGCTGGGCTTCAGCTTCGACGAGATCAGTTTGGACGAACTCGGGCTCCGGGTGCTGCTGGACTGGAATCGAGGCATCGAGCTGATCAGTCCCAACCCGGGATCCACTGCTGAGGTGGCTGCATCGGTGAGCGAATTCCTGTCCAGGCACGGTGACGGTGGCGTCTTCACGGTGGTGGTGCAGGTTCCCGGAGCGTCAGGGGCAGAGGACATCGCCAAGCGTTACGGCTCGATCACCCGCTTCCGGCAGGGCTTCGAGGGCGAGGGCAACTACCTCGAGGAAATCGACTTATCGGTACTCGGCTTGCCCCTGACCTTTTTGTCGACCAACCTGCCGTAAGACGCCACCACAACGTGGGCGCCAATCCCGCACTCGGACAGAGCGTTTAAGGAGTTTCATGAGCGAACTTCGGTTTGACGGCCGGGTTGCCATCGTCACCGGGGCCGGCGGCCAGCACCCGAGTCTCGGCCACTCCCACGCAACTCTACTCGCTGAGCGGGGAGCCAAAGTGGTGGTCAATGACCTTGGCGTGGGCCCAGACGGGCGCGGAGTCATGCGGGCGAGCGCGGAGCAGGTCGTCGAAGAGATTCGCGCCACCGGCGGCGCGGCGGTTGCCGATCAGCACAACGTCGCCGAGGAAAAAGGCGCCCTCGCAGTCGTAGCGACGGCCTTGGACACGTGGGGGCGAGTCGACATCGTGGTCAACAATGCCGGGGTCTGCTTTATGGCGCATTTCGATGAAATTTCGAGTACCGACATACGCAACATCATCGACGTGCACCTGATGGGGACCGTATGGATGTGCCGAGCGGCGTGGCCGCACATGTGTGAGGCAGGGTATGGCCGGATTGTCAACACCACGTCAGGTGCGATGTTCGGGATCGAGAACCTTTCCATCTACGGTGCGGCCAAGAGCGGCATCTTTGGATTGACCAGAGGACTGGCCGTCGAGGGCGCGGGACCCGGAATCAAAGTCAACGCGTTGGGACCGGCCGCCAATACCACCGCCATTCGTCATTTCAACGAGCCTTCGCCTTTCACGTCATTGATGGAAACGTATTTCCCCACCACCCTGGTATCTCCGGCCGTCGCTTACCTGGCTCACGAGGACTGTGCGCTCTCGGGGGCCAATCTCGAAGCGGGCGCCGGCAACGTCGGCCTACGTGTCTTCGGCCAGACGGCGGGATACACCGACACCGATCTCACAGTCGAGAAAGTGCGAGACAACCTCTCGACAATCGTCGACAAGCGTACGGCGACAATGATCCCCGACCCCGGTGAGGTACCCGCCGGGCCCACCGGCGCGGCCCAGATCGGCGTCGTTCTGAAGCCCTATCAACCTATTTGAGCCAACCGACACTGCAGCCAGGGAGACATCATGACCGTCGGTACAGTAAAACCCAGTGTCTTTGACGCCGCTCTACCGACATTGGATTACGACGTCACGGACACACCTCAGGAGATCTATCCACAGTTTCGGGCCGCTCAGCAAGTGGCACCAATCGCGTTGGGTCCCGTCGGGCCTGAGACGCTCTCCTACGAACTTGCTCGAACCGTACTCGGAGACCCACGATTTGGGATTCCTCCGGGCATCCATCTCACTGCGCACGGCGTCACGTCAGGTGAGCTGTGGGACCGCGTTGTCCGCAGCATCCTCTGCATGGAAGGCGCCGAACATCGGCGATTGCGCAGCTTGGTGTCCAAGGCCTTTACGCCACGGGCAACCGCGCGCATGGATGAGACGATCCACGCCGTCATCAACGAACTCGTCGATACCGTTGTCGCAAAAGGGAGTTGCGAATTCGTCGAGGAGATCGCGCGGCCCTACCCAATCCCAGTCATCTGTGCCCTGCTGGGTGCGCCACGGCAAGACTGGCAGCTTTTCTCGAAATGGGCAGAGGACATATTCAAGATAGTCAGCTTCGACTGCAATCTTGCCGAGGAGGAGCCCAAGGTTCTCAAGGCCTGGGACGCTTTCGACGAATACATCGACGGAATGATCGCCGATCGGCGCAAGGCGCTGGCACACGACCTCCTCTCCGAACTGATCCGGGCGGAAGATCAAGGTGACCGGCTCGACGCCGGTGAAGTCCGGATGCTGGCGTTCAGCATCCTGGTAGCCGGAACCGATACCACACGAACGCAATTAGCAGCCTCGATGCAAGTTCTGTGTGAGCATCCAGAACAGTGGGCGCTGCTTCGCGACAACCCCGAGCTCGGAATGAAAGCAGTCGAAGAAACCATGCGTCACTCCCCGTCGATGTGCAGCACCCTTCGCAGTGCGACCGACGACGTCACGATCGGCGACTACACATTCCCCTCCGGCACATTCATCATCGTGAACACCTATGCCGCCAATCGCGATCCGGCCATCTACGACGACCCCACGCGTTTCGATATCACTCGCAACGATCCGCCGCCCATCCTCACCTTCGGCGGCGGAGCTCACTACTGCCTTGGCGCAAACCTTGCCAGGCGGGAACTCTCTGAAGCGCTCAAGATTCTTGCCCACCGCCTGCCTCATCCGCGGTGTACCGAAAACCCCCCGTGGAGACCACTTCTTGGTATGAGCGGCCCCACGCGACTCCCGCTGGAGTTCGACTGAGCGATCCAGCCCCAGGCAATCGACATCACAGACTCGATCGCGAAACGCAACGAATGCGAGGTGACGAGCACCAGGTAGATTGCGCGCCTGAGCCCATGGCCAAGGTGCAGTGGTAAATCGGATCGGAGACAGGCCTGCCCGTATCGGCCACTAGCGCAGCAGAATTCAGGTGGCGGGAAGCGCTGGGTCTTCGGCGGCCAGTTCGAGCACGTGAATCTCGCCCGTCGTGCCATCGACCTCGACGAGGGCGCCCGACGGCAGTGCCCGGGTAGCGCCCTGGACGTCCACCACACAGGGGAAGCCGAATTCGCGGGCCACCACCGCGGCGTGCGACATCGGGCCGCCGAGTTCGGTCACGACGGCGGCGGCGTAGCAGAACGCCGCGGTATAGCCGACGTCGGTGACCTCCGCGACGAGGATCTCGCCGGGTTGCAGGTCGTCGATCGTCTCGGGCCGCACGATCCGCACCCGGCCGCGCACCCGCCCCCCACACACTCCGACACCACGCATGGTGTCCCCGCTGGCCAGCGCGTGCGACGAGGTCGCGGTTGGCTGCCAGCTTCCACTGAAGACCGTCGGCGGCGCCACCGCGACCAGCCGGCGTTGTTCGGCCCGGCGCCGTGCCACCAGCGCGCCCACATCTGCCGGCAGGGCGTCGAGTTCGTCGACGAGCAGATAGAAGACGTCATCGGCGGTGCCGAAGATCCCGGTCTCGACCGACCTACGCCCATATTCGCGCAGCAGCGTGCGTAGCACCCAGTTCGCCCGCACCACCTTGTCGCGGCGGACTTCACGATCACGCAGTTGCTGGGTGGCCAGGGCCGCAACAGGCTTGGCGTGCAACGGGATCCGGGGGCGCTCCGGCTGCGGCGCGGGCGGCGCGCTCATCGCTCTGGTGACCATCCGGACCAGTAGCTCGGGATCGTCGGCGTAGCTGGTCGACAGCATCTCGAGCTCGGCCGGGCCGCGGTGTCCGATGAGCGCCAGCTCGTCCAGCAGGGCGGCGTGGAATTGCGGTGCCTCGACGGCAAGCTTGTCCAGCCGGTCCCCCGGTTCGGCCAGCAGCGCCGTTACTTTCGGATCGCGCTGCGCGGCGACCACCAACCGCTGCATCGCCTCGACCGAACGCGCGCTGACCAATTCCGGTCCACCGGGCGCGGCGATGTCTCGCCCGCACAAGCCGCGCAGCAGCACATTAAACGCCGCGCACAGCAGGAACGAGCCCGCCGCCAGCACCCAGCCGTGCACCACCTGGTCACGCGCCATCGAGATCAGGCTCAGCAGCCGGCGATCGTCGAGCCCGGCGAGGTCACCGCCGGACAAGCGTTCCAGGCGATCGACGTCGGCAACGAACTCGCGGGTGTCCAGGGGCGCGCCGGCGGACAAGCCGATCAAGTTGACGCCGAACACCCCGATGTTGCGAATGGTCCGCAGTTGCCTGCGAATACGGCTGGTGTCGGAGTGCGGACGTTCCTCACCGAAGATCGGCAGGGAGGCCATGCTCGGACCGAAGAACCCGCTGTTGCTCACCACCGTCGTGGGCTTGACGAAGGGCACCGTCTCGGCCATGAAATGTGCGGTCGTGATCGCGCCGTACAGCCGGTGGGCGAACACCGCGACCATGCGCATCGCGATTTCGCGCTGGATCGTCCCGCCCGGTCGCAACCGCTCGGCGACACACACGGCGCTGGCCCGCAGTCCGCGAACCGTCGCCGACGCCGACGCCGGCGAAAACGGGCCAGGCAGCGCCTCAGACAGATTCGTGGCCAGGAAGGTGGGAAAACGCGGGTCGATCGGTGTGTCGAATTCCCCGTTATCCCCCGCTGCGCCTGCCCAAATGGGTTTGACGCCGTCGCTGCTCGGCGCGTCGACCGAAGGTAGGTCCTGAATGTTGGCCAGCCGCCACGGCAGCGATACCACCCGATTGCCCACGGTAACCCGACCGCGCACCGCCAGCGCGAAATCCTGGACACATTCGCCGGATTCCCACGCCGGCTGAAACGCCCATTCCTCTGCCAACCGCGAGGTGTCCATCAGCCCAACCCCCCGCACCAGTCGCAGCTCCGCCGGCTCGGGGCCCAGGCGCACGATCGGGCGGCGCAGCGCCGCGGCGATTTGCCGGAAGGTCAGTTCGCCCGAAGCGGCGAGATTCACCGGGCCACCGGCGATTTCGTCCTCCACGATGGCGCGGTTGAGTAGCCGAAGCGCGTCGTCGAGGTGGACGACCTGCATGCGCCGATCTCCCGAGCGGTCTGGGAATGCCGGTAATGCCAGCAGGCGGCGCACCCAGTTATCGACGCTTCGCCCCAGGATCAGCGCGGAGCGGATCGCGACCCATTCCGCGCCCGATTCCGCAAGCATCTGTTCGACGCGGGCTTTGAACCGGCCTTCGGCACTGGCCGGGGTCGTGACCTCGTGTTCGGCCTTGGGCGCGGCTGTCCCGCCGTACACATGGGCCGACGACGCGAAAACGATTCGCCTGGAACCGGTCTCGGACATCGCGTCCAGCACGTTGCGGGTGCCGCCGATGTTGACCTGGTCGTCGTACCCGGAACCCTTTGCCCATGCGCAGTGCGCGACGACGTCCGCGCCGGCCAGGGCGCGTCGGACAGCCTCGGCGTCGCGGATGTCGGCTGCAACGAAATACGCTGCGCTCGGCCAGCTTTCGGGCCGATGGCGGGCGATCCCCGCGACGTCGTGGCCCTGGCTGAGTAGCCGCGTGGCGAGGCCGCGGCCGAGCACGCCGCTGGCACCGGTGACCGCGATTCTCACGTCGTGCCTACTCGTCGTCGTCGTCGTCGCGCAATGCCGCGTTGACCAGAGCGTCGAGGTCCATGTCAGCGATGTCTTCTTCGGTGGTCAAAGCGGAGGCCTGCGCGGCGCCCTCGGCCTCGCTTGCCAACGCGAGCAGCAGCTCCAACACGCCGGCCTGGCGAAGGCGCTTGACCGGAATCGACCCCACGACACGCTGGATCTCGGCTTCGCCCGGTGCGGCGGCCACCGCGGGCTGGTCCGACGAGCCGACCAATTCTCGATACATGTAGCCGGCCAGCGCGGCGGAGTTCGGGTAGTCGAAGATGAGCGTCGGCGACAGCGCCAGTCCGGTAGCGGCTTTGAGCCGGTTGCGCATCTCGACGGCGGTCAGCGAATCGAAGCCGAGTTCCTGGAACGCCCGGTCCGGGTGGATCGCCTCCGGGCTGGCACTGCCCAGCACCGTGGCGATGTTGGCGCGCACCAAGTCCAGCAGGATGGCCTGTTGCTCGTCCTCGGGTAACCCTTCGAGGCGTTGCAGCAGAGCGGATTTCGACTTGGCTGCGGCCAACGAGTCGTCGACCTGGCGACGCGTCGGCGCGTTGATCAGATCCACGAACATCGGCGGCAGCGTGCCCCCGTCGAACTTGACCCGCAACGCCGCGAGGTCGATGTGGGCGGGCAGCATGAATGGCTCGTCGACGATCAACGCGGTGTCCATCAGATCCAGCGCTTGGTCCGAGGACATGGCGATGATCCCGTCCCGGCCGAACCGGGCGCGGTCGGCGGCGCCCAACCCACCGGTCATGGCGCTGGCCTGATCCCACAGACCCCAGCCCAGTGAGATCGCGGGCAGCCCGTGCGCCCGGCGATGCGCGGCCAACCCGTCCAGGAACGAGTTGCCGGCCGCGTAGTTGGCCTGACCCGACGCACCCGCGAGCCCGGCGATCGACGAGAACATCACGAACGCCGACACGTCCAGCTCGCGGGTCAATTCGTGCAGGTTCCACGCCGCATCGACCTTGGACCGCAACACGGATTCGATCCGGTCGGGCGTCAGCGACGTCACCACCGCGTCGTGCAGGACCCCGGCGGCATGGATCACCCCGGTCAGCGGATGCTGCATCGGGATTTCGGCGATCACCTTGGCCAGGGCCTCGCGATCGGCGGCATCGCAGGCCACCGCCTCCACGTGCGCACCGGTCGCGCTGAGTTCGGCGACCAGCTCGGCGGCACCCGGTGCGTCCAGGCCGCGGCGGCTGACCAACACCAGATTCCGTGCGCTGTGGCGGGATACGACGTGACGCGCGACCGCCGAACCGGCCATGCCGGTGGCGCCGGTGATCAACACCGTGCCGGCCGTCCAGGCATCGGGCATGGTCATCACGACCTTGCCGACGTGGCGGGCCTGGCTCAGATATCGCAGCGCGGCGGGGGCGCGCCGCACGTCGAACCTGGTGACCGGCAACGGCCGCAGCACGTCTTCGCCGAACATGGCGGCAAGCCCGTCGAGCATCTGCGCGATCCGATCCGGTCCGGCTTCGAACAGGTCGAAGGCGCGATAGCGCACGCCGGCGTGGTCCCGGGCCACGACCTCGGGGTCGCGGATATCGGTCTTGCCCATCTCCAGGAAGACCCCGCCGGGGGCCATCAGGCGCAGGGAAGCATCGACGAAATCACCGGACAGCGAGTCGAGGACGATATCCATCCCAGCCATGCCGGTGACCGTCCGGAACTTGTCCTCGAACTCGAGACTGCGCGAGTCGGCGATGTGATCGTCGTCAAAGCCCATGTCCCGCAGGGTGTCCCACTTACCGCGGCTGGCGGTCGCGAACACTTCCAGACCGATGTGTCGGGCCAGCTGAACCGCGGCCATCCCGACCCCACCGGCCGCGGCGTGCACCAGCACCCGCTGACCGGGCTTGGCGCCGGCCAGGTCCACCAGCGCGTAGTTCGCCGTGGCGAACACCACCGACGCCGTCGCGGCGGCGGTGTGTGACCATCCGTCCGGCACCTTGACGAGCAGGCGCTGGTCGGTCTTGGCAATGGTTCCGGTGCCGTCCGGGAACAGCCCCATCACGCGGTCGCCGACCGCGAAACGCCCGTCCGGCGAGACGGTTTCGATCACCACCCCGGACGCCTCGATGCCCATGATCGCCTCGGGGTCGGGATAGAGCCCCAACGCGATCATGACGTCACGGAAGTTGGCCGCGATGGCCGACAGCGCAACCCGGACCTGACCGGGCCCCAACGGCGCGTCGGCGTCGGGAATGCGCTCTATCCGCAGATTCTCGATGGTGCCGTAGCTGCTCATGCCGAGTCGCCACGGTCCGTCGTCGGGGGGCAGCAACAGACCGCCGACGGCGCGGCTGCCGAGCACCCGCGCGGTGTAGACCGTCCCCTTGCGCAGTATCGCCTGCGGCTCGCTGAGCGCCAGGATCGCTGCGATCGCGTCGGAATCCAGGGGCGCATCCGTGTCGACGAGCACGATTCGGCCGGGGTGCTCGGTCTGCGCCGACCGCACCAACCCCCAGACCGCCGCACCGGCCAGATCGGTCACGTCCTCGCCCGGCAGCGTCATCGCGCCCCGCGTCGCTACCACCAGGGTTCCGGCGCCGTCGCGGGACAACCACGACTGCAGCACGGGCAGCACCGCTCGCGTCGCCGCGTACACCTCGGTGATCACATCGCCGGAGACCGGCTGCGATTCGAACAGCACCGCCGATCGCTCGGCCTCGGCATTGTCCAATTCCGGTGCACCCCAGGCGGACAGCGATACCGGTTGCACCGCCGCTGACGGCTGCGCGGACCAGACGAGCTCGAAGAGCCGGTCCGGTCCCGAATTCGAGACGGCGGCCAGCAGTTGCTTGTCGGTGACCGGGCGGGCGACCATCGATGCCACCGAGAGCACCGGCAGCCCCAGCCCGTCGGCCAACTCGATCGACACGGTGGAGGGGCTGACCGGCACGATCCGTGCGCGCACGGCCCCCGCCCCCGCGGCGTGCAACGACACCTGTTGCCAGGAGAATGGGACCAGCATCGAGCCTTTGGGCAGTTCGTCGCTGTCGGACGCCAACATCACCGCGTGCAATGCCGCGTCGAGCATCGCCGGGTGGACGCCGAACCCGGCGGGCGAAACCCCGGCATCGGTGGGAAGCGATACCTCGGCGAAGACTTCGTCACCGCGGCGCCACATCGACGTCAGGCCGCGGAAGGCCGGCCCGTACGCGTAGCCACGCTCGGCCAGTTGCTCGTACCCGTCGCCGACATCCACCGGGACCGCACCCACCGGCGGCCACGCCGACAGGTCTGCGCTCGGCTGCACCGACCCCGCCCGCAGCACGCCTTCGGCATGCAGCGACCAGCCCGAGCCCGCTTGGGCCCGGGAAAACACCGACACCGCACGGGCACCCGAATCATCAGGGCCGCCGACCACGACCTGAACGGCGACCGACCCACCGGCCGGCAAGACCAGCGGGGCCGCCAGATTCAGCTCGTCGACCACTCCGCAGCCCACCTCGTCGCCGGCGCGGATCGCCAGCTCGACAAAGCCCGCGCCCGGGAACAGCACCACTCCGCCGACCGCGTGGTCGGCCAACCAGCCCTGCGTGCCGGACGACAGCCGGCCGGTCAGCACCACTCCGCCCGAGGGCGGCAGTTCCACTACCGCGCCCAACAGCGCGTGCTCACTGGCGGCCAGGCCCAGGCCTGCGGCGTCGGCCGGGGCGCCGTCGGCGGCAAGCCAAAAGCGCCGCCGGTCAAAGGCATACGTGGGCAGCTCGACGAGATTGGCGTCGCCCAGGGCGCCGCGCCAGTCCACATCCATCCCGGCGACGTATCCCTGTGCGACGGCGTCAACCAGGGCGACGGGTTCCGGGCGGTCCTTGCGCAGCGCGGACATGGTGGTCACCGAGGCTGCCATCGGGTCGGAAGCCAGTGTCTCCTCGATCGATGCCGTCAGCCCGCTGCCCGGCCCGACTTCGAGGAATCGGGTTGCGCCGGCCGAGTGGACGAAACGCACGCTGTCGGCGAATCGCACCGCCTCGCGCACGTGTCGCTTCCAGTACGCCGCCGACGCGAAGTCGTCACCGGCCAGCTGTCCGGTCACGTTGGACACGATCGGAATGCTGGGCTTGCCGAGGGCCAGTCCCGCCGCGACGGTTCCGAATTCGTCGATCATCGGGTCCATCAGCGGCGAGTGGAAGGCGTGCGACACGGCGAGCCGGTGCACACGGTGGCCGTCGGTGCGGAGGCGGTCCGCGAGGGCGATCACCGCGTCTTCGGCGCCCGAAATCACCACCGAGGTGGGTCCGTTGACCGCGGCGATGCCCACGCCGGCTTGATCGGAGGACGTCAGCAGCGGCCGCACCTCGTCCTCGGTGGCCTGCACCGCGACCATCGCGCCGCCCTCAGGCAGCGCCTGCATGAATCGGCCGCGGGCCGCCACCAGCACGGCGGCGTTCTCCAGGGACAGCACGCCGGCGACGTGCGCGGCCGTCAGCTCCCCGATCGAGTGGCCCATGACGAAGTCGGGCCGCACACCCCAGGATTCGAGCAGCCGGAACAACGCGACTTCCACCGCGAACAGCGCGGGTTGTGCGAATTCGGTGCTGTTCAACAGGCTTTCGTCGTGCCCCCAGATCACCTCGCGCAGCGGGCGAAGCAGGTGCCGATCCAGTTCGGCCACGACGGTGTTGAACGCCTCGGCGAAGACCGGATAGCCGGCGTGCAATCCCATTCCCATGCCCAGTATCTGGGAGCCCTGGCCCGGGAATACGAAGACCGTCTTGCCACCGGTCGCCGTGCCGCGAATGACCGAACCGGCCAGGTCGTCGCCGGCGAGCTCGTCCAGTCCCGCCAGCAGCCGGTCGCGGTCGCTGCCGACGATGACGGCCCGGTGCTCGAAGGCCGACCGGCCCGCCAGCGACCATCCCACATCGGCGATGTCCAACTTCGGGTGGGCGCGCAGGTGGGCCGCCAGCCGCGCGGCCTGAGAGTTCAACGCCGACAGCGATTTCGCCGAGACCGGCCACGGAACCACCGGCGCCTTCGGACCGTCTACGGCGCGCGCCGGCTCGGCAGGCACCGCCTCGACGATGACGTGCGCGTTGGTGCCGCTGATGCCGAAGGACGACACACCCGCCCGGCGCGGACGGTTGCCGGGCCACGCCCGCGCCTCGGTCAGCAACGACACCGAACCGGTCGACCAGTCCACGTGTGGGCTGGGTTCGTCGACATGCAATGTCGCGGGCAACATCTCGTGGCGCATCGCCAGGACCATCTTGATCACGCCGGCCACCCCCGCGGCGGCCTGCGTGTGACCCATGTTCGACTTGATCGACCCCAACCAGAGCGGTTCGTCGCGGTCCTGGCCGTAGGTCGCCAGCAGGGCCTGCGCCTCGATCGGGTCACCCAATGTGGTTCCGGTGCCGTGCCCTTCGACGACGTCGACCTCCGCCGGCGTCAATCCGGCGCTGGCCAACGCGGCCCGCACCACTCGCTGCTGCGAGGGGCCGTTGGGCGCGGTCAGCCCGTTGGAGGCGCCGTCCTGATTGATCGCCGAGCCGCGCACCATGGCCAGCACCGGATGTCCGAGACGCTGGGCGTCGGACAGGCGCTCCACCACGAGCATGCCGCCGCCCTCGGAGAATCCGGTGCCGTCGGCCGCGCCGGCGTAGGCCTTACACCGGCCGTCCTCGGACAACCCGCGCATGCGGCTGAATTCGACGAAGATGTCCGGGGTGGCGTTGACGGTGACGCCGCCGGCCAGGGCCAGGTCGCACTCGCCCGAGCGCAGCGACTGCGCGGCCATGTGCAACGCCACCAGTGACGACGAGCATGCTGTGTCCACCGACACCGCGGGGCCTTCCAGGCCCAGCACGTAGGACACCCGGCCCGACGCCACGCTCGAGGACTGGCCGGTCAGCCGGAAGCCCTCCGCGGTCGGGGCGGCGCCCATGCCGTAGCCCTGCGTGTACACCCCGGCGAACATTCCGGTGGCGCTGCCGCGCAGCTTGCCGGGCTCGATTCCCGCTCGCTCCAACGCTTCCCAGGACAGCTCGAGGAACATGCGCTGCTGCGGGTCCATGGACAGCGCCTCGCTGGGGGCGATGCCGAAGAAGGCCGGGTCGAAGTCCGCGACCCCGTCGACGAAGCCGCCGGTGCGGGTGTAGCAGGTGCCCGGAACATCGGGGTCCGGGTTGTACACGCCGGCCAGGTCCCAGCCGCGATCGGTCGGGAATTCAGACAGCACGTCGCGGCCCTCGGTCAGCATGTCCCACAGGTCGTCCGGGGAATTCACGCCACCCGGATAGCGGCACGCCATGCCCACTATGACGATCGGATCGTCGTCGGTGGCGCGCGCGACCGGGGCATGCTTGATCTCTTGCGGGACCCCGGCGAGTTGGGTGCGGATATAGCCGGCCAGGCCGTTGGGCGTCGGGTAATCGAAGATCAGGGTGGGCGAAAGCGCCAGTCCGGTAGCGGTTTTGAGTCGGTTGCGCATTTCGACCGCGGTCAGCGAGTCGAATCCCAACTCCTGGAACGCCTTGTCGGGGTCGATCGCCTCGGCGGTGGTGTTGCCCAGCACCGTCGCGATGTGCGAGCGCACCAGATCGAGTAGAACGGCGTGCTGCTCGGCCTCGGACAGCCCGTCCAGGCGATGCGCAAGCGCCGATTTCGATTTCGCGGCGGCCAGCGAGTCGTCGACCCGGCGGCGCGTCGGGGCATTGACCAGATCGGTGAACATCGGCGGCACGGCGACCGCGTGGGCCCGCAGCGCGCCGAGATCGATGCGGGCTGGCGCCAGGAACGGCTCGTCGAGGATCAATGCGGTGTCGAAGAGTTCCATGGCCTCGTCGGAGGACAGCGCCAAGATCCCGTCGCGACCCAACCGGGCGAGGTCGGCGGCGTCCAGTCCGCCGGTCATGGCGCTGGCCTGATCCCACAGGCCCCAGGCCAGCGATATCGCCGGTAACCCGTGCGCCCGTCGGTGCGCGGCCAACCCGTCCAGGAACGAGTTGGCCGCCCCGTAGTTGCCCTGGCCCGACGAGCCGACCAGTCCGGCCATCGACGAAAACATCACGAAGGCGGACAGATTCAGGTCGCGGGTCAACTCGTGCAGATTCCAGGCCGCGTCGACCTTGGCCCGCAACACTGCGTCGACACGGTCGGGGGTCAGCGACGTGACTATCGCGTCGTCCAGCACGCCGGTCGCGTGGATCACGCCCGACAGCGGCCGCTGCGCCGAAATGTCGTCGATAACCTGCGCCAGCGCCCCCCGGTCGGCCGCGTCGCACGCGACAACCCGCGCCCGGGCACCCGCGGTGTGCAGTTCGGCGATCAACTCGGCTGCCCCGGGCGCGTCCGGACCGCGCCGGCTCAGCAGCACCAAGTCCTCGACGCCGTGGTGTGCCACCAGGTGGCGGGCCAACGTCGAGCCCGCCATGCCGGTTCCGCCGGTGATGAGCACGGTGCCGGCACCAAGCCCGGCGCCTGGCCCAGAAGGCAAAGTCATGACGACCTTGCCGATGTGGCGGGCCTGGCTCAAGTATCGCAGCGCCGTGCGGGCGCGTCGCACGTCAAAGGTCGTGACCGGCAACGGCTCCAGCACTCCGGCGTCGAACAGCCCGGCAAGCTCCTGCATCCACTGATGCATCCGGGGACGGCCGGGCTCGAACAGGTCGAAGGCGCGGTAGCGGACACCCGGGTACTCCTGGGCGACCTTGCCCGGGTCGCGGATGTCCGTCTTGCCCATCTCCAGGAACACCCCGCCGGGTGCGACGAGCCGCAGTGAGGCATCGACGAATTCGCCGGCCAGCGAGTCCAGCACCACGTCCATGCCGCGGCCGCCGGTGACCGCCCGGAACTTCTCCTCGAACTCCAGGCTGCGCGAATCCGAGATGTGATCGTCGTCAAAGCCCATGGCCCGCAACGTGTCCCACTTGCCACGACTGGCGGTCGCGAACACCTCCAGACCCAGATGCCTGCCCAGCTGAACCGCGGCCATCCCGACACCGCCGGCCGCCGCGTGCACCAGTACCCGCTGCCCCGGCTTGACGTCGGCCAGGTGGATGAACGCCATGTAGGCGGTGGTGAACACCGCCGAGATACCGGCGGCCTCGGCGTAGGACCAGTGGGCGGGCTTGTGCTGCAGCAGGCGCACGTCGCCGGGCACCAGGGTGCCGCTGCCGTCGGGGAAGAAGCCGTACACCGAATCGCCGACCGCAAAATCGGTGACCCCTGGCCCGACTTCGACCACCACGCCGGCGCCTTCGCCACCGAGCAGGGCGTCGTGGGTGAACATGCCCAGCGTGATCATGATGTCGCGGAAGTTGGTGGCGATGGCGCGCAGGGCCACCCGAACCTGGCCGGGCTCCAGCGCGGCGCCGGCGTTGGGAACCGGCTCCAATTGCAGGTTTTCGAACGTCCCCGCGCTGCTGATCCCGAGCCGCCAGGGTCCGTCCGCGGGAGGCGTCATGATCCCGTCGACCGCGCGGCTGCCGTGCACCCGCGCGATGTAGGCCGTGCCGTCGCGCAGCAACACCGCGGGCTCACCAACCGCCAGGACGGTCGCTATCGCGCTATCGTCAAGCGCCGCATCGGAATCCACCAGCACGATCCGGCCGGGATGCTCGGTCTGCGCCGACCGCACCAACCCCCATACCGCCGCACCGGCCAGATCGGGGACGTCCTCCCCCGCCAATGCCATCGCACCCCGGGTCGCGACGATCAATACCCCGGCGTCGCGATCGGTCAGCCACGACTGCACGGCGGCCAGCGCCCGATGCGTGCGCTCATACGATTCCGAGACCGGATCTTCGCCGGCCGCAACGGATTCGAACACCTCGTGTGCGGGCGGCTCGGCGCCGGCGGCCGACTTCACGGCGGGCGACCACGCCAGCTCGAACAACCGGTCCGGACCGGAGGCCGACACCGCCGCGCGCAGCTGCCGCTCGCTCACCGGGCGCGCGACCATCGCCCGCACAGACAGCACCGGCAATCCGAGCCCATCGGCCAGCTCGATCGAGACCGCCCTGGAGGCGGTAGACGCGGCCTCCGATGCCGGCGCGATGCGTGCACGTACCGCGGACGCGCCCGCGGCATGCAACGACACGCCCTGCCACGAGAACGGCAGCACCACTTCGTCGGTCTGACCGGTGATGTGGTGACTGACGACCAAGGCGTGCATCGCCGCATCAAGCAGCGCCGGGTGGACGCCGAAACCGTTGACGCCGCCGGCGGCGTCGGGCAGCCGCACCTCGGCGAACACCTCGTCGTCGCGCACCCACGTCGCGGTCAGGCCCTGGAATGCCGGGCCGTACCCGTAGCCACGCGCGGCCAACTGCTCGTAGCCGTCGGCCGCGTCCACCTTGACGGCGCCCGCCGGTGGCCATGCCGACAGATCCGCGCCCGGCTCGACGGCGCCGGTGCTCAGCGTTCCTTCGGCGTGGCACACCCAGCCGGAGCCGGTGTCGGGGCGGGAGAAGATCGACACCTCGCGCCGGCCGGATTCTTCGGCCGGGCCGACCACCACCTGCACGGCAACCGATGCCGCGCCGGAATCCTTGGCCGGCAACATCAACGGCGCCTGCAGTGTCAGCTCGTCGACCGTCGAGCAACCGACCTCGTCGCCGGCGCGAATCGCCAACTCCACGAAGCCGGACCCAGGGAACACGACCGTGCCGGACACGGCATGATCGGCCAGCCAGCCCTGCAGGCTCGGCGACAGGCGGCCCGTCAGCACCACCCCGCCCGAGGCGGGCAGCTCGACGACCGCGCTCAGCAGCGGGTGCTCGCTGTTGCCGAGGCCCAGGCCCGAGGCGTCGGCCACGATGCCCTCCCCGGACAGCCAAAACCGGCGCCGGTCGAAGGCGTACGTCGGCAGCTCGACGAAGCCGGCGCCGTCCAGCGCGCCGCGCCAGCTCAGGCTCACTCCCGCGACGAACGCGGTGGCGGCCGAGGTCAGGAACCTGTCGAGACCGCCGTCGGCGCGGCCCAGGGTGGGGATGACCGTGACTTCAGCGGCCTCGGCGCCACTGCTGACATGGTCGTTGGCGGTGTCCTCGATGCCCGCGACCAGCGCCGGATGCGGGCTGGATTCGATGAACGTCCGGTATCCGTGCTCGGAGGCGCTGCGCACCGCCTGGTCGAACTGCACGGTCTGCCGGATGTTGCGATACCAGTAGTCGGCGTCCAATCCGGCTGTGTCCAAACGGTTTCCGGTCACCGTGGAGAAGAATGCGATGCGTGAGGAGCGCGGTTCGATGCCGGAAAGCACCTCCGCGAGGTCGGCGCGGATCGCCTCGACCTCAACAGAGTGCGAGGCATAATCCACGTCGATCCGCCGGGTCCGCAGCTCGAGGTCCGCGCAGAAGCCGACGAGCTCGTCGAGCGCGGCCCCCTCACCCGACACCACGACGGCCGACCGGCCGTTGACCGCGGCGATGCTGACTCGATTGCCATAGGGCGCCAACAACTCCCGGGCCCGCTCGGTGCTGCATGCGATGGACAGCATCCCGCCGGGGCCGGCCAGTGCCGTCAGCAGCTTGCTGCGCAACGTGACCACTCGGGCCGCGTCCTGCAGCGACAGCGCCCCGGCGACGTAGGCGGCGGCGATCTCGCCCTGCGAATGCCCGATCACCGCGTCCGGGTTCACCCCGACCGATTTCCACAGTTCGGCCAGCGACACCATCACCGCGAAGAGCACCGGCTGCACGACGTCGACGCGGTCCAGTCCCGGAGCGTCGGGCGCGCCGCACAGCACGCCGGTCAGCGACCAGTCGACGAATTCTCCGAAGGCCTCTTCGCATTCCCGGATCTGTTGGGCGAATACCGGTGCGGTATCCAGCAATTCGAGTGCCATGCCCGGCCATTGGGAGCCCTGGCCGGGGAAGACGAACACGGTCTTGCCCGCCGGCGTCGCGGTGCCCCGAATGACCGATCCGGTGGGGTCATCGTCGGCCAGTTCGTCGAGCCCGGCCAGCAGCCGGTCGCGGTCACCGCCGACAACGACCGCGCGGTGCTCGAACGTGGCGCGGCCCGCCAATGACCAGCCGATGTCGGCGATGTCCAGGTCACTGTGCGCGCGCACGTATTCGGCCAGCCGCGCCGCCTGCGCCGCCAACGCCGACGGCGATTTCGCCGACACCGCCCACGGGACCACCGGCCGCACCGGTCCGGCCTCCCGTGCCGGCGCCGCCGGCACAGCCTCGACGATGACGTGCGCGTTCGTGCCGCTGATGCCGAACGACGACACGCCCGCGCGGCGCGGCCGCTCGGCGTTCCACGGTTGCGCCTCGGTCAGCAGCGACACCGAGCCCGCCGACCAGTCCACGTGCGGACTCGGCGCGTCCACGTGCAGCGTCGCCGGCAGCGTCTCGTGACGCATCGCCTGCACCATCTTGATGACGCCGGCCACGCCGGCCGCGGCCTGCGTGTGGCCCATGTTCGACTTGATCGAGCCCAACCACAGCGGCTCGCTGCGGTCCTGGCCGTAGGTGGCCAGCAGCGCCTGCGCTTCGATGGGGTCACCCAGGGTGGTTCCGGTGCCGTGGCCCTCGACGACGTCGACGTCGGCCGTGGACAACCCGGCATTGGCCAGCGCCGCACGCACCACCCGCTGCTGCGAAGGACCGTTGGGCGCGGTCAGCCCGTTGGAGGCGCCGTCCTGATTGACCGCCGAGCCGCGGACCACGGCCAGCACCGGGTGCCCCAGCCGCTGCGCATCCGACAGGCGTTCCACGACCAGGATGGCCCCACCCTCGGACCAGCCCACGCCGTCGGCCGCGCCCGCGTAGGCCTTGCAACGTCCGTCCGGCGCCAACCCGCGGTGCCGGCTGAACTCCACGAAGACCGTCGGCGTCGCGTTGACCGTCGCGCCGCCGGCCAGGGCCAGGTCGCACTCCCCGGTGCGCAGCGACTGCACGGCCATGTGCAAGGCCACCAGCGACGACGAACACGCCGTATCCACCGACACCGCGGGGCCCTCGAGGCCCAGCACGTAGGACACCCGCCCCGAGGCCACGCTCGAGGTCATGCCGGTCAGCCGGTAACCCTCGATCTCCTCGGCGAGCATGCCGTAGCCCTGAACGATCAGACCGGCGAACACGCCGGTGGCGCTGCCGCGCAACCCGCTGGGGTCAATTCCCGCCCGCTCCAACGCTTCCCACGACAGTTCGAGCAGCATCCGATGCTGGGGATCCATCGCGAGCGCCTCGCTCGGCGCGATGCCGAAGAAGGCCGGATCGAAGTCCGCGACGCCGTCGACGAAGCCACCGGTGTTCACGTAGCACTTGTGCCGCGCGTCGGGGTCGGGGTCGTAGAGGCTCGCGACGTCCCAGCCACGGTCGGCGGGAAACTCCGAGATGACGTCGCGGCCGTCGGCGACCATTTGCCAGAGGGCCTCCGGGCTGTCGACGCCACCCGGGAAGCGGCACGACATACCGACGATCGCGATCGGCTCGTTGGACCGTTCCAGCAGCGCCCGGTTGGTGCGCTTCAGGCGCTCAACCTGGACCAGCGCTTTGCGCAGCGCTTCGGTCGCATGCTGGAGTTGATCAACCATCACAAACCTCGCCTAACCCTCACCTAACGACGTTCGGCCGTCTTTCACCGCCGGATGCGATTCTCGCCGAGTGACGGACTTTGCTGCACGAGGCGACGCCGTTTCCCGTTCGACCAGCGTCGTGCCGCTCTCCGACCCAAGAATATTGCTGGTGAGTATGGCCAACTCCGACTGGATTTCAAAACGTCCGCTGCTCCCGGCTGCTACGGGAGAACCGGCATGGACCGCTGCGCAGCGCCGCGCAAAGAAGATGTGAGGCCGGATGCCCGGTGTGCCCTCTGGACAGCGGTGCGCTGTAGACATGGCCCGACGTCCATGGCGCGACTGTACCCGGCTGACCATAGCCGGTGGTCAGGCGCATGCCGCGGGGGTTCGGTGCAGCGCCGCGTCCCGCCCGGTGCGGTGCGGTGGGGACGACGCGGTCACACACCCGCTCGGCGCCAGCCGTCGGCGGCCCTGGCGGCTTGGATCAGCGCGTCGCATAACTGGCGCAGCTCGGTGGCTCCGGCGCCTTCGTCGACCGCCGTGGCGACGTCCTCGGCCGCACACCGCACCTGGTAGACGCGGTCCGACAGGTCGGCCGCTTCGTCGGCCGACAGCACCACCGCGTCCTCGGGTACCGCCGCCGCGCCGTTCCGGTTCAGCGAGGCCCGTTGCTCGTACGCGCGCTGGCGGCACGACTGCCGGCAGTACTGGCGCCGACGGCCCATTCCCGCATCGGTAACGTCTCGACCGCACCAGCGACAGGGTTGCGGGCGGGTACGGCGGCTCACGCCTGCCGACTTTAGTCGGGTTTTTCCGGCGATCCCGGTATCATTGAGGGTCGCGTCGCGTATGCCGGTCCGGGCCGGGAACTGCGCAGATCGCCGCAGCGTTTGCTAGATGAAGAGTTTGCACTGGATGCAGTAAGGGAGCCCGAGAGCTCCGAGAAGACCTGAAGGAGTAGCAGCCATGGCTGATCGCGTACTGAGAGGCAGTCGCCTCGGGGCCGTGAGCTACGAGACTGACCGCAACCACGACCTTGCGCCGCGTCAGCTCGCGAAGTACCGGACCGAGAACGGCGAGGAGTTCGAGGTTCCCTTCGCCGACGACGCCGAGATCCCCGGCACCTGGCTGTGCCGCAACGGCCTGGAAGGCACCCTGATCGAGGGCGACCTGCCCGAGCCGAAGAAGGTGAAGCCGCCGCGGACGCACTGGGACATGCTGCTGGAGCGTCGCTCGGTCGAGGAGCTCGAAGAGTTGCTCAAGGAGCGCCTCGAGATCATCAAGACCCGCCGCCGGGGCTGACCCACGCGGTAGGCCTTAGCCCTGGTCAGGTGCGGTTGTCGGCCCTGGTGGCCCGGGCACCCGACCGCCGGCCCTGAACGCCCCAGCGGGTGACTTTGACCAGCGCTTCGCGGATGTTGGATCCGCTCATCTTGGACACTCCGAGTTCGCGCTCGGTGAACGTGATCGGCACCTCGGCGATGGTGAACCCGTTACAGATCGTGCGCCAGGTCAGATCGATCTGGAAGCAGTAGCCCTTGGAGTCGACGCCGTCGAGTTCGATCGCTTCGAGCACCTCGCGGCGGTAGGCGCGGTAGCCGGCGGTGATGTCGTGCACGCCGATGCCGAGCGCCAGCCGGGCGTAGGTGTTCGCCGTCCAGGACAGCGCCCAGCGCCGCCACGGCCAGTTGCGCACCGTCCCGCCCTCGACGTAGCGCGACCCGATCGCCAGGTCGGCGCCGGCGTCGACGGCGTCCAGCAGGCGGTGCAGCTGCTCGGGCGCGTGGCTGCCGTCGGCGTCCATTTCTACCAGGACCGAGTAGTCACGGCTCAACCCCCACGCGAAACCCGCCAGGTACGCAGCGCCCAGGCCGTCCTTGGCGGTGCGGTGCATGACGTGCGTGCGGCCGGCGTCGGCCGCGGCCAGCTCGTCGGCGAGCTGGCCGGTGCCGTCGGGGCTGCTGTCGTCCACCACGAGCAGATGCACGTGCGGGCACGCCTCTTTGAGCCGCCGGTGGATGACCGGAAGGTTCTCCAGCTCGTTGTAGGTGGGGATGATCACCAAGACGCGCTGGCTGGGACGATTGCCTGGGACTTGGGGCGCCGGCTGGCCGGTGGTCATGTAGCTCCTCTGTGTCGCCCGAAATCGATGCAGTGTCGGCCGTCCTGGTCGGACGGAGGGTGGTCAGTCGCCGTCGTCTGCCGGCGTACGGTCCCGGGAGTCGGGCGCAGTGTCGTCAGTCGTGCTCGCCGGGCGGGGGTCTGCCCGGGGTTGCACCGGCCCCTTCCGACTGGCGTGTGGACCGCAGACGTACCGAACGCGGGAACCATCTATTGTGCCGTATCCCGACCAGAATCACCGCTCCGGCCGCCAGGACCATGACCCACTGCACAAGCTGCCCCCACTGCGTCGCCGGTGTCAGCCTGGTCTTGAGCCGCAACTGCATGTCCAGATAGGCGGGCTGGAAGAAGTCGGTCCGGGCCAACTCGCCGCCGTCGGGGGCCACCACGGCGCTGATCCCTGTGGTGCCGGCGACCACCACGTACCGGTCGTGCTCGACGGCCCGGACCTTGGCGAACGCCAGCTGCTGCTCACTCATCCTCTTGTTGAAGGTGGCGTTGTTGGCCGGCACGGCCAGCAGCTGGGCACCGCCGAGCACCGCCTGTCGCGGCACCCGGTCGAAGATCACTTCCCAGCAGGTGGCGACGCCGAGCGGCACCCCCGCGATGTGCACCACCCCTGAGCCCTGGCGGGGCACGAAGCTTCCGGCGCGGCCCGCGTAGCCGGACAGATGCTTGAACAGCCACGGCATCGGCAGATACTCGCCGAACGGCTGCACGATTTCCTTGTCGTGGCGGTCGGCCGGACCGGTGGCCGGATTCCACACGATCATGGTGTTGGTGTAGTTCGGATCCTGCGGCGAGCGTCCCGGCACCTCGAGCACGCTGCCGATCAGGATCGGGGCGCCGATCGCCGCCGCGGCCTGCGAGATCTCCAGGGCGGCGTCGTGGTTGATCAGCGGGTCGATGTCCGACGAGTCTTCCGGCCAGATCACGAACTGCGGTTGCGGGGCTGCCCCGGAGCGCACGTCCTCGGCCAGCCGCAGAGTTTCCTGGACGTGGTTGTCCAGCACCGCGCGCCGCTGTTCGTTGAACTCGAAGCCCAGCCGCGGCACGTTGCCCTGGACGGCCGCGACGGTGACCGCCGGCTCGCCGCCCGACCCGGCACCGGCGTGGCGCACCTGCGGCCAGACGATGAGCGACGCGAACAGCACCAGGCAGATGCAGACGCCGGGCAGCACCACCGCGGGCGGCGCCTGGTCGGGGTGCGCGGCATCCGCGGCGCCGCTGTCGCCGGCCGCCGGGTGACCCGAGTGCCACCACTTCACGATCTCCAGCGCGATGGCCGTCGCGCTGAACGCCACCAGCATGATCGCCATGGACAGCAGCGCCACGCCGCCGAGCTGGACCAGCGGCAGGAACGGACCGTGCGTCTGACCGAATGCCACCGAACCCCAGGGGAAGCCGCCGAACGGGAGGATCGACTTGAGCCACTCCTGGGCCGCCCAGATCAGCGCGAACCAGATGGGCCAGCCGGGCAGCCGGCGCACGGTGACGGCGCACAGGCCGAAGAGGGCGGGAAACAGCGCGCAGACGGTCGCCAGCGCGATCCACGGGATGGGACCGACCAGTAGCCCGACCCACGGCAGCAGCGGCAGGTAGAACGCCAGCCCGAACAGGAACGCGTAACCCATGCCGCCCGCAGGCGTGGTCGCGGGGTGCGTCAACACCCACGCCAGCAACGCCGCGGCCACCACGGCACCCCACCACCAATTGAGCGACGGGAAACTGGCGCACAGCAGCAGGCCGCCCATCACGACGCAGCTCAGCCGGGTCAGGCGGGGCAGCATCGCGGCCTGGGCGGCGGGCAGCCGCGCGATCACCGCGGCCACCAGTCCGGTTACCGCGCCGCGCGCCGCGGTCCCCAGCCGACCACCCGGACTCGCGCCGCCCGGCGCGTGCCCCCCGGTCGATCCCGGTTCCGCGACGTCCTCGTCTCGGCCGGGTTCGACGTCGCGCTCATCGCCCTGGGCTTCGGGCTCGACACGGACGTCGCCGGGCTGGTCGTCGCGATCCGACTCGGCCTCATCGCTGATGGGGTCGGTGTCAGGCCGCTGCGACAGGTCCTCGTCGGCCGCATCGGTTCGGTCCGCGGGCTCGTCGTCGCCCCGCCGGTCCCTAGCCATGGATGACAGCGCCCCGATGCACCGTGCGCCGGCACCGCGGTAGGGCGTCGTCGCGACCCAATCGGGGCAGCGCCGGCACGCGCGACCGCGGGTCCGTCGACCAGCGCTGGACGGTGTCGGCCGGGGCGTGCAGCTCGAGATCCCTGGCGTCCCAGACGACGTAGGAGGCCGGCGCTCCCGGCACCAGCGTGCCCGTCTTGCCGTCGCGGACACCGGCGGCCCGCCAGCCGCCGCGGGTGGCGGCAGCAAACGCGGCCCGCGCCGAGACCCCGCTGCCGGGGGTGTGGTGGTTGACCGCCGCCCGCACGCTCACCCACGGGTCGAAGCCCGTGACCGGAGCGTCGGAACCGAGCGCGAGGGGCACGCCTTGGGATGCTAACAGCGCAAAGGGGTTAAGCCGACTGCCTCGCTGGGCACCGAGCCGTCGCGCGTACATGCCGTCGGCGCCGCCCCAGAGCGCATCGAAATTCGGCTGCACGCTGGCGATGACGCCCCACTGACCCAGTTTGGCGGCCTGATCGGCGCTGATCATCTCGACGTGCTCGAGACGGTGCCCGCAGCGGGCGACGGCGACCAGCCCGAGGTCGGCGACGACGCGCTCGAATGCATCCACCACCGTGGTGACCGCGGCGTCCCCGATGACGTGGAATCCGGCGGTGACCTCGGCCTGGGTACACGCTCGCAGGTGCGCCTCGACGGCATCGGAATCCAGGTAGCAGGTTCCAGTGCGCTCCGAGGCGTCCGTGTAGGGCTCGTGCAGCCACGCGGTGCGCGACCCCAGGGCTCCGTCGACGAACAGGTCACCGGCCAGCCCGTGAGCTCCGGTCGCCGCAATCAGCTCGCGCGCCCGGGCGGGGCTGCTCACCGCTTCACCCCAATAGCCGATCACCTCGACGCCATGATCGAGGACCCGCAACTGCAGCCAGTCGTCGATCCCGCCGATCTCGGGTCCGGCGCATTCGTGCACCGCGACGATGCCGGCCGCCGCGGCCGCCCGCAGCGCTGCCGCGCGGGCTTCGGCGAGCTGTTCGGCAGTCAGTAGGCCCCGGGCGATGGCCCGCACCAGATGGTGGGCGTCGCCGACCAGCGGCCCCTCGGCGCTGAAGCCCGCCGCCGCCGGGAGCTCGGTGACCAGCCGTCGCAGGCCCGTCGACGCCAGCGCGGAGTGCACGTCCACCCGGGCCAGGTAGGCCGGCCGGTCGCCGATGACGGCGTCCAGGTCGGCGATGCTGGGCGGTGAGTTCTCGGGCCACGTGCTTTCGTCCCAGCCGTGGCCCCACACCGGCCGGCCGGGGTGCGCGGCGGCGTACTCGGCGACCAACTGCAGGCACTGGGCGCGCGAGGCCGCCGGGCGCAGATCCAGCCCGCTGAGCGTCAGCCCGGTGGCGGTGAGATGGATGTGGCTGTCCACGAACCCCGGCGCCACGAAGCCGCCGCGGAGATCGTCGAGTTCGGCGCCGGGAAACATGCGGCGGCCGACCTCGTCGCTGCCCAGCCACGCCACGACGCCGTCGCGGACGGCCATGGCGGTCGCGTCGGGTTGGGCCGGGCTGTGCACCCGGCCGTTGACCAGCAGGGTCACCGGTGCGGGGCTATCGGTCACGAACGGTCACAGGCCAAAACTACGTGCACCTGTTCGGATGCCGAGCAACGGTCGGAGGGCAGCCCCGCGCCGCGTCAGCGTCCGTCGAATCGTTGTGGCCGCGCCGGCGCCTCCACGTCGCGGACATCGATGACCTCGCCGTCGATGTAATCGCCGCGGCCATGCCCGGTATCCGAGCCGGCATCCGAGTAGTAGCCGCTCGGATACGACGCGGGGTGAGGCTCCGCGCGGAAGGCGCTCACGTAACTGAGTCCCGGCATCTGGCGCTGCAGCTTGCGCACCGCCATGGCCGTCAATCCGGGGCCGACGGCCGACCGCACCGGCGGGATCAGCAGCAACAAGCCCAGCGCCGTGCTGACCAGGCCGGGAACGAGGACGAGGAGCGCGGCCAGGCTGACCAGCGCACCATCGCCCGCGGCGCGTTGGTCGGTCAGGCCCGAGCGCAGTTGCCCGATGCGGCGGCGCAGGTGCGACCCGGCCACCGGGGCCACGATGCCCCAGCCGAGCAAGAAGGTCCCCACCAGCGCCAGCAGGGTCCAGCCCCACCCGATCGTCGACACCAGCGCGAAGATCACCGCGAGTTCGACGACGGCGTAGATCAGCAACAGCCGCGACACCATGCCAGACCAACGTGTGCGGACCACGGACAAGTTCCCGTGGTGCTCGCCAGTGTGGTTGCAGTTAGATGACGCTATGACGACGATTCAGATCGATACCCCGGACGGACCGATCGATGCGTTACTGAGCACGCCTTCGGGGCAGGGGCCGTGGCCGGGTGTGGTGGTGATCCACGACGCGATCGGCTACGGCCGGGACAAGCAATCGATCAACGACCGCATCGCCGCGGCGGGCTATCTGGCGCTCACCCCGAACCTGTATTCCCGCGGCGGCCGCATCCGCTGCATCTCCCGCGTCATGAAGGAGCTGCAGACCCAGCGCGGCCGCGCCCTCGATGACATCCTGGCCGCGCGCGACCACCTGAAGGCCATGCCGGAATGTTCCGGCCGGGTCGGCATCGCGGGTTTCTGCATGGGCGGCCAGTTCGCTCTTGTCATGTCGCCCAAGGGTTTCGGTGCGTCCGCTCCGTTCTATGGCACTCCCCTGCCCCGCAACCTGGACAAGACGCTGGACGGCGCGTGCCCGGTCGTGGCCAGCTTCGGCGGCCGTGACCCGCTGGGCCGCGGTGCGCCCGAGAAGCTGAACAAGACCGTCGCCGCCAAGAACATCACCGCCGATGTGAAGACCTATCCGGGCGTCGGGCACAGCTTCGCCAACGAGTTACCCGCCCAACCCCTGCTTCGCATCACGGGATTCGGCTACGACCACGAGGCCACCGAGGACGCGTGGCGGCGGGTGTTCGCGTTCTTCGGCGAGCATCTGGGCACGGGCGCCGCGACGTAGCCGCTCAGCGGGCCGCGTTCAGCTTCTGCGCCAACACCGTTGCGAACGTGTGGGTATCGCCGGGCCAGCGGGCCGACACATAGCCGCCGTCATCGACGACGAATGCGGGCCGCGAGTCGGTCGCCGTATCGCGTGCCATGCCCGAGGTTTTCCGCCGCCACTGCGGTGATCCGCGGGCGACGTCACGGAAGTCGGTCGGATCTGCAAGCGCGCGTGTGACTTCCGACTGCACCGACATGTACCCGCCGGGCTGGCCCGGCTCCTCGGTATAGGTCCGGTAATAGTCGCGATCCCAGTACCGGGTCAATCGGGTGAGGCGCCAGGCCGACCGCTCCATCGCCCACGTCAACGCGGTCGTCTTGCGTCCGTACAGGACCGAACGGCCGGTGTTGGGATCGACACTGCGCGCGGCGAGCAGCACCCCGTGACAGATGGCGGCCACCACCAGCCCGCGGGCGAAGGCTTCCACGACCAGCCGGTGCAGGATGTCGCTGTCGATGTAGCTGCACATCCCTCGCGCGCGGTGACCACCCGGCAACAGCAGCGCGTCAACGCCGTCCAGGGTTGCCCCCGCCCAGCTGCCCGGATTCTGAAACTCATTGGAATGCAGCATGTCCCGATAGGATTTGCGTCCGTCCTTGTTGGCGCGCAGCGTCAACCCGATCAGCGGAATGGCGCCCAACAGTGGCAGCGCGGACCAGATATCCAGTCCACGGCCCGTCACCATGATGTCGTCGGCCACCCCGGGAGTGCCGGTTTCGGTCGCGAACACCACCCGATGGCCGCTTCCGGTCAACACCTTCCAGCTGACCGCGACCTCGGTCGGGTCGAAGTCGCGGTCCGGGATCGGGATGAGGACGGTGGCCACGGAGCCCTGGTGTTCAGGCCACTTTGAGCTCGAGGCCGACGTTGTTGGCCATGCCGCCGCGCAGCTTGCTGAAGAAGTTGAACACCTTGCCTACGATGCCGTAACGCTTGCCGATCGCGTCGTAGACGGCGGCCGTCTGCGACTTGTCCAGGATGGCCGCGGTCCCCTCGACGGCGTCGCTGGTGGGGCGGCCGTTCATGGTGCAGGTGGCCAGCGTGACCCGCGGGGTGTTGCGGATTCGCTTGACCTTCCAGGACTTTTCCTGGGTGATGACCAGGAGTCGATCCCCGCGCTGCTTGTCCAGGGCGGCCCAGATCGGCGTCGGCTTTGGCTTGCCGTCCTTGGTGAACGTGGTCAGCAGGATGTACTGCGTCTTGGCAAGGTCGGCGAAGGTCGGCGTCACCAGAACAACGTACCGCCGCGAGGCCGGGCGTTGACATTCTCAGCGCGCGGCTGCCATAGTCGTGACAGCTTAAATGAAAACGCAATTTTCAATTAAGAACGCAGACCACCGACCGAGGCGGCAATCATGGGCGATCCGAACAAGCCGCCGGCGTGGTTGCCGTTCACGATCGCCGAGGCGGCCTTGGAATCGTCGGGCGAGGCGAGCAGTCCGGATCTGTTTGCGGCGTGGTCACAACTGTTGAGCCGGCTCAACGAAGCCGCGCGGACCGTCGAATCCGAGCCGGCAAGCCGCAACCGGACCGACGTCGCCGCCGGAATCCGGCACCTGCTGGTACTGCTCACCGCGGGAATCGACGAGGCGCTGCGGTTCGATCCGGATCCGGCACTGCGCGTCCAACGCACCAGCACCGATGACATCGTGACCTGGGGAATGGAATGCCCGGACTGCCTCTACACCCGCGCCGCGCTGCGCGGCGGGGAGAGTTATCGGCTGTTCGGTAACCGCGGCACCGCCCGCTACGTCGGGCTCCAGACGATGAACGGCATCACCGCCACCGCCAACGAGTTGGTCGACGAGCTCGAAACGGATCCCGACGGGAACTTCGAGGTGGTGCTGTCAGCCTCGAAACAGCCCGGGCTAGAAGGTAATTGGATGCGCATCGACGGTGAACATCCCACGTTGACGGTGCGGCACTTCTTCTACGACTGGGACACCGAGGTGGCGTCGTCGCTGCGCATCGAGCGACTCGGTGGCCCGATCCGGGCGACAGCCCGTCCGGTCGACCCGTACTCGGCGGTGACAAGGCAACTGACCGCCCTCGGCGTCTTCGTCGTGGACAACCTGGCGTTCTTTTTGCAGTTCGGGTCCGCCGCACCCCCCAACGGCTTCCTGCCCCCGATAGATCGCACCGACATGGGGGCCGCCGCGGAGAACCGGCCGGTGATCGGCCGGTGGGAACTGCTCCCGGGCGAGGCCCTCATCGTCGAAGTGGAGCCCCCACATGGCATCTATTGGAGCTTCTCGATCGGCAACCCGTGGTGGGAGACGATCCATTACGGGCGCCACCAGTCCAGCCTGAACGCCCATCAGGCCGCAATGGATTCCGATGGATTGGTCCGCGTGGTGCTGTGCGATCGTGACCCCGGGATCGCCAACTGGCTCGACACCGCCGGCCATAGCAACGGCCCGATAATCCTGCGCTGTGTGCGGACCGAAACGGCACCCACACCGACGACGCGAGTGGTGCCGTTCGACGATATCCACGCAGAGTTGCCGTCGGACACTTTACAAGTCACCCCCGAAGAGCGCGCATCAGTCCTCGCGGCGCGGCGCCGCGCGGTGCACGAAAGGTTCGGACGGTGACCTTCGATGCTGACGAGTTGGAGGACGGCGCTCGAACCGCAACCGGTCTCGATGATTTCGGATCGCCCTACTACCGCGAGGGACTCGAACGGATCGTCGACGCGCTGAACAGCGAGGCGGACCTCAACGACATCGGACGGGTCATCCAGCACGCCACCATCAGCAACGCCCTGATCCAACGCCTCAAGATCGAGGACGCCTACCGGCAGCATCCCGAGATCGACGACCAGGCGGTAAGCGGCCCCGTCTTCGTCATCGGCTTGCCCCGCACCGGAACCACCGCGCTGAGCCAGCTGGTGGCCGCCGATCCGCAATTCCGATCGCTGCGGATGTGGGAATCGCAGGCTCCTACCCCGCCGCCGGAGAGCGCCACGGAACACAGCGACCCGCGGATCGCGCAGGCCGAGGCCGGCCTGAAGATGCTCGACGACATGTTCCCGCTGATGAAAACCCTGTACAACTCCGAGGCCACAGCGCCGACCGAATGCCAGGACCTGATGGGAATGAGCTTCCGCACCTTCCACTTTGACGGCGCCGTGCGCGCACCCGGGTATCTCGCGTGGTTGATGAGCTGCGACATGCGCGAGACCTACGTCTTTCATCGGCGAGTGCTCCGCCTGTTGCAATGGCACTGTCCGCCGGTGCTCTGGCACCTCAAGACACCCGTGCACATGTTCGCCCTCGACGCGCTCGTCGAGGCATATCCCGAAGCCAAATTCCTGTGGAGTCATCGTGATCCGGCCAAAGTCATGGGTTCGGTCTGCAGCCTGATCCGGTATGTGCGCAGCTGGAGCAGTGATCGCGAGGACGCCGCCGAACTCGGCGCCGAGCAAGTCGACAGCTGGGTCGAAGGTGTCCGGCGGGCGATGGATTTCCGCAGCCGGATGGGCGACGACCGATTCGCCGACGTCTCGTTCGCGGACCTTCAGACGGATCCGGTTGGCACCCTGCAAACCAGCTACGACGCCCTGGGCTTGACGTTCACCGATGCCACCCTCGCCTCGGTCAAGCGTTGGGCCACGGACCACCGGCCGGGCTCCCGCGGCGCGCATGACTATGACCTGGCCGACTACGGCCTGACACCCGAAGGCGTTCGCGAGCGGTTTGCGGACTATCTCGCCGCCTACGACGCGACCGCCTGAATCCGTGAGCACTCCCCGCACCCGGCGACGCGAAAAACTCGGCCCCGACGCAGCGGTGCGCCGCGAGATCCTGGCCGCCGCTTCAACCGTTCTGCGGGAGCAGGGAATTGGGAAGCTCAGCATCGGCGCGGTGCTCGACCGGGCCGCGCTGGGCACCCGGGCGTTCTATCGGCACTTCGAATCCAAGGACGGTCTGCTGGCCGCGCTGTTTCTCGACATGGCGCGCGCGGAGGAACGGCGGCTGAGACGCCGGATGGCACCTGCCGCCACGGAGGTCGACGCGGTCTCGGCGTGGATCGATGGACGACTCGACTTGGCGTTCGATGACAGCATCAAATCCGACTTGCGTCGTCTGTCGATGGAAGCTCAGTCGCAGTCCTCCGCACTTGTTCAGCCCGCGTACGCGGAGATGCTCAAGCCGCTGATCGAGGCGCTGCAGCGCGGTCTGCGCAGCGGCGTGTTCCACCACGTCGACCCGACGACGGACGCCCAGTTCATTCACGGGGTGGTCTGGGCGGGCATCAACCAACACTGGGCGACAGGCGATTTCGACCGCGGCGTCCTCCGCGAACGAATGCTGCAGTTCTGCCTGCGTGGGCTGGGCGTGCGGGTCGCAGAACCGATCAAGGGAGACTAGCGATGGACCTGGGCTTTGCGGGATCGACAGCCGTGGTCACCGGCGGCAGTAAGGGCATGGGTCTGGCCATCGCCGAAACCCTTGCGGCCGAAGGAGCCAGCGTGGCGGTGATGGCCAGAGGCCACCAGGCGCTCGACGCTGCCGTCTCGTCGCTGCGGCGCGCGGGCGCTCCCGATGCCGTGGGCATAAGCGTGGATATGACCGACGCCGAGTCCATCTCCGCCGGCTTCGCCGCCGTCGCGCAACGTTGGGGGCAACTCAACAGCCTGGTCCACACGATCGGACCCGGCGACGGCTATTTCGAGCAGATGGACGACGCACAGTGGGACGAGGCGTTCACCCTCGGCACGATGTCGGCCGTCCGATCGATCCGCGCCGCCTTGCCGCTGCTCCGCTCCGCGGACTGGGCCCGCGTCGTGACGTTGTCCGCGCATTCGATTCAGCGCCAGAACCCCCGGATCATCGCCTACACGGCATCGAAATCGGCCTTGGCGAGTGTCACCAAGAATTTGTCGAAAAGCCTTGCCACGGACGGCATTCTGGTCAACTGCGTGTGCCCGGGAACCATCGTCACCGCGAGCTTCACCGAAGCGCTCAAGGACATCCTCGCCGCCGATGGCCTCGACGCCACCAACCCGGTCGACGTCATGACCTGGATCGACAACAACTTTCACCAGCCCTGTGACCTCGGCCGCGCCGGGCTGCCCGAAGAGGTCGCCTCCCTGACCGCCTATCTGGCGTCGCGACGCAACGGCTATGTCACCGGCGCGACGGTCAACGTGGATGGCGGGTCTGACTTTATCTAGGGGCCCGTCAGCCCTCCAGATCGCCCTCGGTTTCCAGCAGCGCCTGCCGCAGCCCGTCCAGGGTTTCCGGTTGCGGCGCCTCCCACATGCCGCGCCCGGCGGCCTCCAGCAGCCGTTCGGCCATGCCGTGCAGGGCCCAGGGATTGGATTCCGACATGAACTTGCGGTTCTCCGGGTCCAGCACGTAGCGCTCGGTGAGCTGTTCGTACATCCAGTCGGCCATCACCCCGGCCGTCGCGTCGTAGCCGAACAGGTAGTCCACCGTCGCCGCCATCTCGAACGCGCCCTTGTATCCGTGCCGGCGCATCGCCGACATCCAGCGCGGATTGACGACGCGCGCCCGGAATACGCGGGTGGTCTCCTCCGACAGGGTGCGGGTGCGGATCGCGTCGGGGCGGGTGTTGTCGCCGATGTACGCGGCGGGCGCCTGCCCGGTCAACGCGCGCACCGTGGCCACCATGCCGCCGTGGTACTGGAAATAGTCGTCGGAGTCGGCGATGTCGTGTTCGCGGGTGTCGGTGTTCTTCGCGGCCACCGCGATGCGCCGGTACTGCCGGTTCATATCGTCGACGGCCTCGCGACCATCGAGGTCGCGGCCGTAGGCGAAGCCGCCCCACGCCGTGTACACGGCGGCCAGGTCGGCGTCGTCACGCCAGTTGCGGCTGTCGATCAGCTGCAGCAATCCCGCGCCGTAGGTGCCCGGCTTGGATCCGAAAATCCTTGTGGTGGATCGGCGCTGATCGCCGTGCTGAGCCAGGTCGGCCTGGGCGTGCGCCCGCACGTAATTGTCCTCGGCGGGTTCGTCGAGCTCGGCGACCAGCCGCACCGCGTCGTCGAGCATCGTCACGACGTGCGGGAAGGCATCCCGGAAGAAACCGGAGATGCGTACCGTCACGTCGATGCGCGGGCGACTCAGCTCGGCCAGCGGAATCGCCGCCAGGTCGACGACGCGCCGCGACGCGTCATCCCACACCGGGCGAACACCGAGTAGGGCAAGGACTTCGGCGATGTCGTCGCCGGCGGTGCGCATGGCCGAGGTGCCCCACACCGACAGCCCGACCGATTGCGGCCACTGCCCGTGGTCTTCGCGGTAGCGGGTGAGCAACGAATCCGCCAGCGCCACACCGGCTTCCCAGGCCAGCCGAGACGGTACCGCCTTGGGGTCGACGGAATAGAAGTTGCGGCCGGTGGGCAGCACGTTGACCAGGCCGCGCAGCGGGGATCCGGACGGGCCGGCCGGGATGAACCGGCCGTCCAGGGCGCGCAGCACCTGCTCGATTTCGGCGGCGGTCCCGGCGAGCCTCGGCACCACTTCGGTGGCCGCGAATCGCAGCACCGCGGCGACCTCGGCGTTCTCGGCGATCCGTTCGGCCGCATCGGCATCCCAGCCGGTCGCCTGCAAGGCACCGACGAGCTGGCGGGCCACGGCCTCGGTGCGATCGACCGCGGTCCGCTCGTCGGTACCGTCCTCGGCCAAACCGAGGGCCTGTCGCAATCCGGGCAGGGTGTGCTCGCCGCCGAACAGTTGGCGGGCGCGCAGGATCGCCAGCACCAGATCCAGTTCGGCTTCCCCCGTTGGCTTTTGCCCCAGGATGTGCAGGCCGTCGCGGATCTGGACATCCTTGATCTCGCACAGCCAGCCGTCGACGTGCAGCAGCATGTCGTCGAACGAGTCTTCCTCGGGACGTTCGGTCAGGCCCAGATCGTGATCCATCTTCGCGGCCCGCATCAGCGTCCAGATCTGCTGGCGGATGGCGGGCAGCTTGCCGGGATCCAGCGCCGCGACGTTGGCGTGCTCGTCGAGCAGCTGCTCCAAACGCGCGATGTCACCGTAGGATTCGGCGCGCGCCATCGGCGGGATCAGATGGTCGACCAGAACGGCGTGCGCGCGTCGTTTGGCCTGGGTGCCCTCGCCGGGGTCGTTGACCAGGAACGGGTAGATCATCGGCAGGTCGCCCAAGGCGGCGTCGGGGCCACAGGCCGCCGACATGCCCAGCGTCTTGCCGGGCAGCCATTCCAGGTTGCCGTGCTTGCCCAGATGCACCACCGCGTGCGACCCGAAGCCGACGTCCAGCCAGTGATAAGCGGCCAGGTAGTGGTGGCTGGGCGGCAGGTCCGGGTCGTGGTAGATGGCGACCGGGTTTTCCCCGAAGCCGCGGGGCGGCTGCACCATCAACACCAGGTTGTCCGATTGCATTGCGGCGATCACGATTTCGCCGTCGGGATCGTTGCTGCGGTCCACAAAAAAGTTTCCCGGTGCGGGGCCCCAGTGCTTGGTGACGGCGTCGGTGAATGCGGTGGGCAGCGTCGCGAACCATTCGCGGTAATCCTTGGCGGACACCCGGATCGGATTGCCGGCCAGCTGGCCTTCGGTGAGCCAGTCGGGGTCCTGTCCGCCCCGCTCGATCAGCGCGTGGATCAGAGCGTCGCCGTCGTTGGCCTGCACACCCGGCAGCTCGCCCACCCGGTAGCCGTGCTCGCGCATCGCCTGCAGCAGTGCGATGGCGCTTGCCGGCGTGTCCAACCCGACCGCGTTGCCGATGCGGGCGTGCTTGGTCGGATACGCCGAGAACACCAGGGCCACCCGCTTGTCCGCCGGGGCGACATGGCGCAGCTGCGCGTGGCGCAGCGCCAGGCCCGCGACCCGAGCGCAGCGTTCCTCGTCGGCGACATAGGAGATCAGGCCGTCGTCGTCAATCTCCTTGAAGGAGAACGGCACCGTGATGATGCGGCCGTCGAACTCGGGCACCGCCACCTGACTGGCCACGTCGAGCGGGCTCAGGCCGTCGTCGTTCGCGCGCCATTGGGCGCGCGGGCTGGTCAGGCACAGTCCCTGCAGGATCGGGATATCAAGGGCGGCAAGGTGTTCGACGTTCCAACTGTCATCGGGACCACCGGCTGCAGCCTCCGCAGGTCTCAGTCCCCCGGCCGCCAAAACGGTGACCACCATGGCGTCGGCGTCGCCCAGCCGTTGCAGCAGTTCGGGCTCGGCGGTGCGCAGCGACGCACAGTAGACCGGCATCGCCCTCGCGCCGGTGTCTTCGATGGCCTGGCACAGCGCCTCGACATAGCCGGTGTTGCCGGCCAGGTGCTGCGCGCGGTAGTACAGCACGGCGATCGTCGGGCCGTCGGCATCAACGGCGTTCGGCCGCGGCAGTTCCCCCCACGTCGGGGTCACGACCGGCGGGGTGAATCCAAACCCGGTCATCAACACGGTGTCCGAGAGGAAGGCGTGCAGCTGGCGCAGGTTGTCCACGCCGCCGTGGGCCAAGTAGATGTGCGTTTGCACCGCGATGCCGGCCGCCAGCGTGGACAGACCGGTCAACTCGGCGTCGGCGGCCTGCTCGCCGCTGACCAGCACCGTCGGCACCCCACTGGCGATCACCGTGTCGATGCCGCTTTGCCACGCCCGATAGCCGCCGAGGATCCGCACCACCACGATGGCGGCGCCGGTCAGCAGGTCGGGCAGTCCCCCGCAAGCGGGAGGTGCCCCCACGTCCTCCGACAGCCGCGACGGGTTGGCCCACCGATAGTTCTTCCCGCTGGAACGGGCGCTGATCAGGTCCGTATCGGATGTCGACAGCAGCAGGATGGTCGGCTCAGCCACCCGTCATTCGTACCGCAACGAGGCGCGCCGGCGCCTACTGGGACCGGTCAACCGCCCAGCATCGCCGCGATCCGGTCGGCCACCTGTTGCGCCATGATTCGAGCCGGGCCGTCCTTCGCCGGTTCGTAGCGGTCCGCGAGCACGTCGTAGTCGGCGCCGGCGATCGACCCGTGATCGGCCGCCAGTTCCACCACCTCCACCGGCCAGCCGACACGTTCGAGGCAGGCGGCGAAATCCCTGCTGGTGCTCACCGGCACCACGTCATCGTCGAGACCGTGCAGCAACGAGAACGGCGAACCGACAATAGCGGCGCTCAGCCCGTCGGTCAGCGGCGCACCGGAGATCGGATCGGGAACCATGAAGGCTCCGGCGAGGCACACGGTGTGCGCCGGAGCGAAGCCGAATTGCGCAGCGTGCAGCGACACGCCCGCCGCGGCGGCACCGCCCATCGACCACCCGACGAGCAGGATGCGCCCGGCATCGGTGGCGAGGTTGCAGGTGAACTCCAGCGACCGCAGTAGATCTGCGCGTCCGCCGTCATCGGCCTGGGAGTTCCAGTCCGGTGCCACCACCACCGCGGCGCGCCCGGCCAGCATGCCGGCCAATGGGCCGACGGCGGCCCGGGCGTCGGTCTGCGCGCCATGCCACAGCAAGATCGTGGATGGCGCCGGCTCGCCGAAGACATCGGCCCACCGGCCCGGGGCATACTCCACCGTCCTCACGGGCACGAGGATGCCCGCACTGACGCGTGTTCAATCCTCGATCAGGCAACGCCCTTGTTGCGCAGGATCGGCAGCACGCCCTCGGCGAACCAGTAGGCCTCTTCCAGATGCGGATAGCCCGACAGGATGAATTCGTCGAAGCCCAACGCGTGGTATTCGGCGATGAGGTTCGCGACCTCCTGGTGGCTGCCCACCAACGCGGTGCCGGCGCCGCCGCGCACCAGCCCCACCCCGGCCCACAGATTCGGGTAAATCTCCAGCTTGTCGAGACGGCCGCCGTGCAGCGCGGTCATGCGACGCTGCCCTTCGGACTCTGAACGTGCATGCTGCTCAGTGGCGTTCGCGATCTGCTCGGGGCTCAGTTCACTGACCAGTTCTTCGGCCACGGCCCATGCCGCCGCGGAGGTGTCGCGGCTGATGGTGTGCAACCGGATCCCGAATCGCACGTCGCGGCCACGCTCTTGGGCCAGTGCCCGAACCTTGGTGATCTTCTCCGCCGCGGCCTGCGGCGGCTCACCCCAGGTGAGGTACACGTCCACGTATTCGGCCGCGATCGCCAGTGCCGGCGCTGAGGATCCGCCGAAATAAATCTGCGGCAACGGATCCGGCGGCTCGGACACCCGTGCGTCTTCGACGTGGTAGTACTTGCCCTCGAAGTCGACGGATTCCCGACGCCACACGGAACTGACGATGTGCAGGAATTCGCCGGTGCGCGCGTAGCGCTCGTCGTGGCCGAGCCAGTCACCGAAGCGGCGCTGCTCGCGGTCGTCGCTACCGCTGACGACGTTGAGCAGCACCCGGCCGTCCGAGAACCGCTGCAGCGTCGCGGTCTGTTGCGCGGCCAGCGTCGGCGGCACCAGGCCCGGCCGGAACGCGACCAGGAACTTCAACCGTTCGGTCTCGGCCAGCAGCGCCGACGCCGTCAACCACGCGTCCTCACACCAGGTCCCGGTGGGAGTCAGCACGCCCTCGTAGCCGAGCCGGTCCGCGGCGCGCGCCACCTCGGCCAGATAGCGACGCGTCGGCTTGCGATGACTCGCCGGAACCACGTGGTGCGACGACGCATGCGACCCACCTACGATGGATCGGCTGTCGCCGGTGGTCGGCAGGAACCAGAAAAACTTTGCCGCCATAACTCCTCAATCAGCTGGCGAGGCCTTGTCGCAACGCCTCGTTGAATCGACGGTCGACCCAGTTGGCAAACCGGGGCGACGATGCGAGCTGGCCCGCGGCCGCGAACAAGTCGGCCAGCTTCTGTTCCGACGCGACCACGTCGTCACCGAGTTCGGTCGGTAGCCGCAGGCTGCGCGTCGCCGCGACCGCCGCCACTTGAGGATCCAATCCTACTGCGGCGGAATAGTCTTGGGCCCACTCTTGGGGATGAGCCCTGGCCCACTGCACGGCCTTCTCGAAACGCACCAGCAGGTCGGACAGCGCGGTGTTGCGTTTCGGGTCCTCCAGCGCCTGGTCGGATGCCACGCCCACCCAGTCGCCATTCGTGACGCCCTGCGCCTCGGCGATGCTGCGCACCGCGATCTGCTGCTCGGCCTGGGCGGTATACGGATCCCAGATGGCCCAGGCGTCGGCCTGGCGCTGGCTGAACGCCGACAGCGCGTCGGCGGGCTGCAGGAACACGAACTTCACCTCGGCGGGTTTGAGCCCGGCCTTGTCCAGCTGGGCCAGCAGGTTGGCGTGCGACGAGCTGCCCTTGGCGACGGCGATCGCCTTGCCACGCAGGTCGGAGACCGCCGTGATGGGCGAATCAGCATGCACCAGAACGCGATTGCCCGCGCCGCCGCCACCGTATGCGGAGACCGCCTTGATCTTCGCATTGCTGGCGGCCCCGAAGATCGGCGGCGTGTTACCGGTGATCGCGAAGTCGATCTTGCCCGCGGTGGCCGCCTCGACCTGTGGCGGGCCGGAAGTGAACGTCGAGAACGCGACGCGGTAGGGCAGGTTGTCCAGCTGTCCGGCGGCGCGCAGCAGCGCTTCGGTACCACCCTTCTGATCCCCCACTTGCAGGGTGAGACCGGACAGGTCCGACAGAGGCACCGCGGCCGGCGGCGGTTTGGGCCCCAAATTCGTTGTGCGCGAGACACATCCGGCCGACAGGAATACGAGCGTCGCGGCCAGCGCGACGAAACCGCGCGTCAAAGTCGCACGCCAAGACGATTCAGCAGCTCCGCGCGATGCCGCTCGGTGTGCGCACCGGGATCACCGGGTGCGCGGCGCGGCTCGTCGATGGTCAGCGCGTGCACGACGCGGCCTTCGTCGAGCACCAGCACACGATCGGCGAGCGCCACCGCTTCGTCGACATCATGGGTGATCAGCAATACCCCGAACCCGTGCCGGCGCCACAGATCCAGCAGCAGGGTGTGCATGGTCAGCCGGGTCAGCGCGTCCAGCGCACCGAACGGCTCGTCGAGCAACAACAGTTGCGGCTCGGCTGCCAGCGCGCGCGCCAGCGAAACACGTTGCGCCTGACCGCCGGACAGCGTCAGCGGCCATGCCCCGGCGTGGTCGGCCAGCCCCACATCGGCCAGCGCCCGGTCGGCGCGATCCCGGACCTGCGCCCGCGGGAGACGGCCGCGGATGAGGCCGTAACCGACGTTGGTCCGCACATCGCGCCACGGGAACAGGCGCGGCTCCTGAAATGCCAGCGCCGGCGCACCGGCCACCACGCGCTGCCCGCTGTGGTCATCCGACAGTCCGGCGAGCACCCGCAGCACCGTCGATTTGCCCGAGCCGCTGCGCCCGACCAGCGCGACGATCTCGCCGCGTTGCACCCGCACCGAAACGTCGTTGAGCACCTGCCGGTTTCCGTACCACTTGTCGACGTGGCGCAGCTCGCCGGCGATGTCCGTCCGCCCACGGGTGGCGGCGGCCGATTCCGCGATGAGTGTCAAGCCTGGACCTTTCAGTGTCGGTACCGCAGCGTGCGGCGTTCGATGAGCCGGACGAGCGCGTCGGTGACGATGCCCAACAGCGCGTAGATGGTCAGCCCGAAGATGATGATGTCGATTCGCAGAAAATCCCGGGCGTTGTTGATCAGGAAGCCAATTCCCCTGTCGGCGTTAATCTGTTCGGCGACGATCAAGGTCAGCCACGCGATGGCCAGCGATTGCCGGAAGCCGACGAGCACCTGTGGCGCCGTGCTGGGCACGATGATGCGGGTGAACCGCTGGAAAAACGAAAAGCCCAGCACCTGAGCGGTTTCCAGCATCTTGGGCTCGACCTGCCGGATCGCCGAAAAAGTGTTGAGGTAGAGCGGGAAGACCACCCCAAGGGCGACGAGCAGCACCTTGGGCAGCTCGCCGATTCCGAACCAGAGGATGAACAGCGGGATCAGTCCCAGGTGCGGCAGGGCCCGGATCATCTGCATCGGCGGGTCCACGGTCGATTCGACCCAGCGGGACAGGCCGACCGCCGCGCCCGCCACGATCCCGATGATCCCGCCCAGCAGCAGCCCCTCCACAACGCGGACGGTGGAGATGTGCAGCGCGGCGGCGAGCTGCCCGTTGCGGGTCAACTCGACTCCGGCCTCGAGGATCAGGGAGGGCGCGGGAAGCACGTCGGCGGGAATCAGGCCGAGCGCGCTGCCCAGCTGCCACAGCGCCAGCAGCGCCAGCGGCGACACGACGCGCACGACCTCCCATTTGCGGCGCGCCCATAGTCCGCTCTTCCCGCCGGCTGGGGCGCCACCCGGCTTGCTCGGCGCAGCGTCGAGCGCGGTGGCAATGCTCACTGTGCCGACGCTATGGCGCGGCCGGGGCCGGGGTAAGGGTTTACGTCTGGCTGAAGGCAATCCCGGTCGTCGTCTCCAACGGGGGCCGTACCGTGGACGGGTGGCCAGGACGCGCGACACCGACGCATGCCCGGGTGCGCTGCAGGTGCACCAGGCGGCCGACGGCGCATTGGCCCGGATCCGGCTACCCGGCGGCATGATCACGGCCGCCCAGCTGGCCGCGTTGGCCGCCGTCAGTGACCGGTCGGGTTCGGGAACGCTCGAGCTGACCGCCCGGGGCAACGTGCAATTGCGCGGGCTGACCGACGTGACTGCGGTTGGCGAGGCGATCGCGGCCGCGGGCCTGTTGCCGTCGACCACGCACGAGCGGGTCCGCAACATCGTCGCCTCACCGCTGTCGGGGCGCTCGGGAGGACACCTCGACGTCCGGCGCTGGGTCGGCGAGCTCGATGCCGGGCTCTGCGCCGAGCCCAGGCTCGCCGAGCTGGGCGGCCGGTTCTGGTTCAGCCTGGACGACGGGCGCGGCGACGTCTCGGGGTTGCGCGCCGACGTCGGGGTGCATGCGTTCTCCGACGGCTGTGCGCTGTTGCTTGCCGGACGCGACACCGGCGTCCGGCTGGCCGCCGACGAGGTGGTCGAGACGCTGATCACTCTCGCGATGCGATTCGTCGACATCCGCGGAACGGCTTGGCGCGTCCAGGAATTGGACGACATGCGGCGGCTGCTACCCGGCATCGAACAGCGTCCCGCATCATTTCCGGCCGTCACCAAGGCTCCGGTGGGCTGGATCAACCAGGACGACGGACGGGTGACGCTGGGGGCCGCGGTGCCGCTGGGTGTGCTGCAGGCACGTGTCGCGGAGTACCTGGCCGCGATCGAGGCGCCGCTGGTGATCACGCCGTGGCGCTCGGTGCTGGTGTGCGATCTCAGTGAAGAGGTGGCCGACACCGCGCTGCGGGTGCTGGCGCCTCTGGGCCTGGTGTTCGACGAGAACTCCCCGTGGCTGACCGTCAGCGCCTGCACCGGCAGCCCCGGCTGCGCCCGCTCGGCCGCCGACGTGCGGGCCGACGCCGCGCGATCGCTGGATGCCGACGCGCCGGCGCACCGGCACTTCGTCGGCTGCGACCGGGCGTGCGGCAGTCCCCTGGCCGGTGAGGTGCTGCTGGCTACACCGGACGGATACCGGCGGCTGTAGCCGGGCGCGGCGGTTCGCGGCGTGGACGAGCCTTAAAGTGGGCGGGTGCTCGACTACATCCGCGACGCGGCGGAGATCTATCGCCAGTCGTTCGCGACGATCCGCGCCGAAGCCGACCTGGCGCGATTCCCCGCCGACGTGGCACAGGTGGTCGTCCGGTTGATCCACACCTGCGGCCAGGTCGACGTCGCCGAGCACGTCGCGTTCACCGACGACGTCGTGACGCGCGGGCGCGCCGCACTGCGCACGGGTGCTCCGGTGCTGTGCGATTCGTCCATGGTGGCCGCCGGAATAACCAGTGCACGCCTGCCCGCCGGCAACCAGGTGGTGTCGCTGGTGGCCGACCCGCGCACCCCCCAGCTGGCCGCACGCCGGGGCGTTACCCGCTCGGCGGCGGGGGTGGAGCTGGTGGCCGACGAGCTGGCCGGCGCCGTGCTGGCCATTGGCAACGCTCCCACCGCGTTGTTCCGGCTGCTTGAACTGATCGACGAGGGCGCGCCGGCACCGGCCGCGGTGCTGGGCGGTCCGGTGGGATTCGTCGGGTCGGCGCAGTCCAAGCAGGAGCTCATCGACCGACCACGCGGAATGTCGTATCTGGTGGTGCAGGGCCGCCGCGGCGGCAGCGCGATGGCCGCCGCGGCCGTCAACGCGATCGCGAGCGACCGCGAATGACCGCACAGGGCACCGCGCGAAGCGCCCAAAGGGGAACGCTGTGGGGCGTCGGGTTGGGGCCCGGTGACCCGGAATTGGTGACCGTCAAAGCCGCCCGGGTGATCGGCGAGGCCGACGTGGTGGCCTATCACAGCGCCCGGCATGGCCGCAGCATCGCCCGCGGCATCGCCGAACCCTATCTGCGGCCCGGTCAGATCGAAGAGCACCTGGTCTACCCCGTCACCACTGAGGTGACCGACCATCCCGGCGGCTATGCCGGGGCGATCGAGGACTTCTACGTCGAGGCGACCGAGCGCATCGCGGCGCACCTCGACGCCGGTCGCGATGTCGCCCTGCTGGCCGAGGGTGATCCGCTGTTCTACAGCTCCTACATGCACCTGCACACCCGGCTCACGGAGCGGTTCGATGCGGTTATCGTGCCCGGCGTGACGTCGGTGAGCGCCGCCTCGGCGGCGATCGCGACACCGTTGGTGGCCGGCGACGAGGTGCTGTCGGTGCTGCCGGGCACCTTGCCGGTCGAAGAGCTGACCCGTCGGCTCGCCGACGCCGACGCCGCCGTCGTGCTCAAGCTTGGACGCTCATATCATGCTGTGCGGGAAGCTTTTTCGGCTTCAGGTCAGCTCGACGACGCGTTCTACGTGGAGCGGGCCAGCACCGCCGCGCAACGCATACTGCCCGCCGCCGACGTCGATGAGGCCGGCGTTCCGTACTTCTCGCTGGCCATCCTGCCGGGTGGGCAGCGTGGCCGGCGCCAGCCCGCGGCCGGCAGCGTCACGGTGGTGGGACTGGGTCCCGGTGACATGGACTGGATGACGCCGCAGACCCGGCGCGAGCTGGCCGCCGCGACCGACCTGATCGGTTACGGCGGCTACCTGGACCGCGTGCCGGCTCGCGACGGCCAGCAGCGTCACCCCAGCGACAACCGCGATGAGCCCGAGCGGGCCCGGCTGGCGTGCGCGCTGGCCGAGCAGGGCCGCGCTGTGGCGGTGGTCTCGTCGGGTGACCCGGGTGTGTTCGCGATGGCGACCGCGGTGCTGGAAGAGGCCAAAGAATGGCCGGGGGTGCAGGTCCGGGTGCTTCCGGCGATGACCGCTGCCCAGGCGGTGGCCAGCCGGGTCGGCGCCCCGTTGGGGCACGACTATGCGGTGATCTCGCTGTCTGACCGCCTCAAGCCGTGGGAGGTGATCTCCGCGCGGCTGCAGGCCGCCGCGGCAGCCGACTTGGTGCTGGCGATCTACAACCCGGCCTCCAAGACGCGAACCTGGCAGGTCGGCGCGATGCGCGACATCTTGCTGGCCCACCGCGAACCCGGCACCCCGGTGGTGATCGGCCGCAACGTCTCCGGCCCCGACGAAGACGTCCGCGTCGTCGGGCTGGCCGATCTCAATCCCGGCGAAATCGACATGCGCTGCCTGCTGATCGTCGGGTCGTCGCAAACCCAGTGGTACTCACACGATTCCACCGACCGGGTCTTCACACCGCGGCGCTACCAGGCCTAGTCGCGATCCCAGGTGCTCGGCATCATCGGCAGGGTGGGGCCGTCGCTCAACCCGTCACGGGTCAGCGTCACCAACCCGGCGGCTTGCGCGGCATCGGATTTGGCTGCGGCACCGGCGAATCCGAGCGGTCCGGCACTGTCCTCGGAAGGGCTTGCGGCGTAAGCGTCTTCGGCGTCGCCGGTTGGACTCGAATCTTCGTCCAGGTCCATGAACTCGTAGCGGTACGCGCGCTCGGTCGCGGTGCCGCCGCGGCGCCGGCGAGCGCGGGCCTTCTTCTTGGCCGCGGCGGCCGCGGCCGCGGCGGCGGGTGCGTCGACGTCGTCGGACGCCGGTTCCTCCGACTTGCGACGTGACCGGCTGCTCGCGCTGCCGCGCGCCGACAGACCCGAAAGCCCGACCGCATAGAGGGCGTTGGACACGTTCGCTCCGATGCCGTCGGTCGCCGTTGGACCGAAGCCGACACCGGGTCCCCCACCGACCGGTCCGCCGCCGGCCGAGCCGGCGACCGTCGTCGCGGGGGCGGTGGTCGGTGTCGGCGCGTGGCTCACGCTGACGGGCGCGCTGGCGATCGTCGGCGCCGGGGCGACCACCGGTGCGGGCGCTGCGGCGACGGCCGGCAACGGCGCCGGCGTCGAGAGCGGGACCGCGACGCTGATCGCGGTGACCGCGGCCGCCGCCCCACCCGCCGCTGCCGCGCCGATGGCAGCGACGACGACCGGTGCGAGCACCACCGCCATCTGGATCGCGAGCTGGATGAACGGCCAGAAGATCATCAGGGTGTGGAAGATGGCCCAGCCCAGCGCGCTCGACAGGGCCGGCGACAGTCCCAGCTGCCCGAAGAACGAGGCGAGACTGTTGACCCACGGCACCGGCGGAAACGGCCACCCACCGGGGTTGAGGTCTTTGGACACCGGCCATGCGAAGTTCTGGGTGTACTGCTGCAGCCACTGGGTGAGCTGGTCCTGCCACGACGGATAGGTCTGCGTCGTTGCCTGCTGCTGGGCACTCGAGGTATCCGCATTGTTGAGGTTCGAACCGGAAGCCGCCGCCGGGGCCGCCGCGGCCGCCTGTACCGCCGCGACGCCGGCGGTGGCCGCCTCAGCACCCGGCACGACGATCGTCGGCGCCGGTGTCGTCGCCGGGACTGCCGCCAGGGCGGATGCACTGACGGCCTGGTAGGTGGTCATCGTCGTGGCGGCCTGTACCCACATGCGCGCGTAGTCGGCCTCGTTGACGGCGATGGGAATGGTGTTGATCCCGAAGAAGTTCGTGGCGACCAGCGTCCCGTGCACCGCGTGATTGGCCGCGAGTTCGCCAAGCGTCGGCATCGCGGTCAGGGCCGCGGTGTAGGCGGTGGCCGCTGTCTCGTGCAGGCTCGCCGCCGCCGTGCTCTTGGCCGCGCTCTCCAGCAGCCAGGCCTGGTAAGGGGCGTGCGCGGCCGCGTACTGATCCGCGCTGGGTCCTTCCCACGAACCCGCCTGCACGGCGCCCAACACTGCGCTGAGCTCGGCTGCCGCGGTCGCGTACTCGGTGCTCAGCGACGACCATGCCGATGCGGCGGCCAGCAGCGGCGCGGGTCCGGGCCCGCTGCTGAGCAACGTCGAGTGCACTTCGGGGGGAAACGCGATCCAGATCGGGGCGGTCATCGTCGGGGGCCTTCAGGCAAGAGCACGAATACCTCTTCGGTGAACTTGTGGATGGGCTGGGCGATGCGTTCGATCAGAGGTCGGTTGTCGGCGCGAATAAGTTCCCCGCGATTTTGTTGCGGCGCCAAATTCCGCGAGTCTTTGCGTGCGGCCGGGCCATGCGCAACGATGCAGGGATGCGGTGTGAGATTGCGCGCGAAGCGCTGTCGGCTCGACTGGACGGCGAGCGTCCCCAGGTGCTCGCGCAGCAAGTCGACGCCCACCTCGAATCCTGCCGCAGCTGCCGCTCCTGGCTGATCGGCGCGGCGGTGCAGACGCGACGGCTGGCGTCGGTGACTCCCGGTGACGGACCCGATCTGGTCGAGAAGATCATGGCCAGCATCGGCGAGCAGCCCACCGGACACCAGGCCCGGATGCGCTGGTTGCGGTCGCACTACCGCCGGTGGGGCCTGATCGCCGTCGGCCTGTTCCAGGTGGCGATCGCCGCCGCCCAAATCAGCGGCATCGATTTCGGCATGGTGTCGGCTCACATGCACGGCGCGATGTCCGGCGAACACCTGATGCACGAGTCGACGGCCTGGCTGCTGGCGCTGGGCCTGGCCATGATCGCCGCCGGCGTCTGGCCCGCATCAGCGTCGGGGGTCGCCGCGATCACCGGTGTCTATTCCGTTGCGCTGCTGGGTTATGTGATCGTCGACGCCTTCGACGGCGAAGTCACCGCGACCCGCATCGCCAGCCATATGCCCCTGTTGTTGGGCCTGGCGTTCGCATTGCTGGTGGCGCGGGAACGGGTGGGCTCGCACCGACGGCGCGGTTCCGATGCCTCGGACGACGCCGACTTCCCCGCCTGGGCGGCGGACTCACCCAGTGGTCGGCGGCGCGGCCACCTGCGGCCCATCAATCGCGCCGCCATCGACCCGACCACATCCTCTACGACGAGCCGTCGTAGAATCGGAAAACTCGCACAACAAAGGTGGTTGGGCATGACCGCGCCGAGCGACGACGAGGCCGTAACCGAGCTCGCGTTGTCAGCCGCACGCGGCAACTCGCGAGCGCTCGAGTCGTTCATCAAGGCCACCCAGCAAGACGTGTGGCGGTTCGTCGCCTATCTGTCGGATACGGGCAACGCCGACGACCTGACCCAAGAAACCTTCCTGCGCGCCATCGGCGCCATCGAGCGATTCTCCGGGCGCTCGAGCGCGCGGACCTGGCTGCTGTCGATCGCGCGCCGCGTCGTGGCCGACCACATCCGCCACCTGCAATCGCGGCCCCGCGCCGCCCTGGGCGCCGATCCCGAACACGTGGTGCGCGGGGACCGGCACGCCCGCGGATTCGAGGACCTGGTCGAGGTGACGACGATGATCGCCAACCTCAATGCCGAACAGCGCGAAGCGCTTTTGCTCACCCAGCTGCTCGGCCTGCCCTACGCGGATGCCGCCGCGGTCTGCGGCTGCCCGGTGGGCACCATCCGCTCCCGCGTTGCGCGCGCCCGCGACGCGCTGCTGGCCGATGGCGAGCGCGGCCACCTAACCGGCTAGCGCGCCAACCCATTCGGCGGCCTCGGCCACCGTGCCGACGGTCAACACCCCGGCCGGTAGCGGCGGCCGCGCCACCATCACCACCGGAACGTCCAGCGCCGCCGCGGCATCCAGCTTCGCGCGGGTCATGTCCCCGCCGCTGTTCTTGGTGACCAGGGCATCGATGCGGTGATCGCACAGCAGCGCCAACTCTGCGTCGTAGCCGTACGGTCCGCGAGACAGCAGCACGCGGTGATGACGCGGCAGCGCGGACGCGTCGGGGTCGGTGACCGCCCGGATCAGGAACCACGCGTCGCTGCCGGCGAAGGCCCGCACCCCCGAGCGCCCGGTGGTGAGAAATATCCGCGAATAGCCTTGCCGTGCAACGGTTTCAGCGGCACCGGTGTCCGAGTCGACGACGACGGCGGCGCCCGGATCCCAGGCCGGGCGGACCAGGATGAGGTGAGGGATCCGCGATTCAGTGCACGCCGCGGCGGCGTGCGCCGTCATGGTCGCCGCGAACGGGTGGGTCGCGTCGACGACGGCGTCGATGTTTTCGTCGCGCAGCCAGCGCCGTAACCCGTCGACTCCGCCGAAGCCGCCGATGCGCACCGGGCCGACCGGCAGGGCCGGATCCGGAACGCGCCCGGCCAGGGAGCTGACGACATCGACACGCGGGTGCAGGGCTTTCGCCAGTGCGCGGGCCTCCCCGGTGCCGCCGAGCAGCAGGACGCGCATCAATGCCTGCTCCCCCGGGCGCGACCGGTCGAGTACAGGTAGCTGTCGGCGAAGCCGCCGGCGGTCAGCGCGTCGCCGATGATGATCACGGCGGTCTTGGTGATGCCGGCCCGATGCATCTGCGCGGCGATGTCGGCCAGGGTGCCGCGCAGCACCGCCTCTTGCGGCCAGCTCGCGAAAGCCACGACGGCTGCCGGCGTTTCGGGTTGATAGCCGCCTTCGAGAAGCTGCGGGACGATGGAGTCGATCTGGGCGGCGGCCAGATGCAGGATGAGCGTCCCGCCGGATTGGGCCAGGGTCTTCAGGTCCTCGCCGGGCGGCATGGCCGTCGACAGGGTCGCCACCCGGCTCAACGTCACGGTCTGCGCCACCCCCGGAACGGTGAGTTCGCGCTTGAGGGCGGCGGCCGCGGCGGCGAAAGCCGGCACGCCCGGCACGATTTCGTAGTCGATGCCGAGCGAGTCGAGCCGCCTGCATTGCTCGGCCAGCGCGCTGTAGAGCGACGGATCACCGGAATGCAGGCGCGCCACGTCCAGGCCGACGGCGTGCGCCTCGCTCAGCTCGCTGATGATCTGCTCCAGCGTAAGCGGGCCGGTGTCAACCACTTTCGCGTCCGGCGGGCACCACGCCAGTAGGTCGTCGGGCATGATGGAGCCGGCATACAGGCACACCCGGCAGGTTTGCAGGAGCCGCTGGCCGCGCACGGTGATGAGGTCGGCCGCTCCCGGCCCCGCGCCGATGAAATACACCGTCACTTGGTCACCACCCACTGGGTGACGGGATACTGCGGTCGCCAGCCGGTGAAGGCGCCAAGCGGCTCGCCGTGATAGTGCTGGAAGCGTCGCAGCTGACCACCCAGGCGCTGATGTGCTTGTGTCAGAACGGCTTCAGACTCGGTGGTGACCACGTTGGCGACGAGTCGCCCGCCGCCGGGCAGGTGGGCCCAGCACGCGTCGAACAGGCCGGGTCCGGTCAGCCCGCCGCCGATGAAGATCGCCGACGGCGGCTCGGCGCCGTCGAACGCACCGGGGGCGTCGCCGCGCACATCGATGCTGACCCCGAAGGCGGCGGCATTGACCTCGAGGTTGCGCCGGCGTTTGTCGTTGCTCTCGAATGCCACTGCGCTGCAACCCCGTCCGCTCAGGCACCATTCGACGCTGATGCTGCCCGAGCCCGCGCCGACGTCCCACAATCGCTCCCCCGGGCGCGCCGCCAGGGCGGCCAGCGTCACCGCGCGGATGCCTTGTTTGGTGATCTGCCCGTCGTGGGCGAAGGCGTCGTCGGGCAGGGGTGACACGCGTTCGTCGGGCAGGTAGCGCACGGCAATCACGTTGAGGTCGTCGAGATCTCGGTGGTCGGCCCAGTCGCGGGCGGTGCCGTCGCGGCGGTGCTCGTCCGGTGCGCCGAGTCGTTCGAGAACGGTGAACTCCGAATCGCCGCGGCCATGCGCGGTGAGCAGTGCGGCGAGCTGCGTTGGCGTGGACTTGCTTTGCGCCAGCACGATCGCCTGCCCGCCGCGACGCACCGCGGTGTGCGGGGGTGCGGTTACCAGACTGATCACCTCGGTGTCGTGGACATTCCAGCCCATCCGTGCGCACGCCAGCGTCACCGACGACACGTGCGGCAGGACCCTGACGTTGTCGCGGCCGTGCAGCCGGACCAGGGTGCCCCCGATGCCGTGCAGCAGCGGATCGCCGCTGGCCACCACGTGCACATCGCCCGTGTGCTCGTCGAGCAACGTTTGCAGCGCAGGCAACATCGGCGACGGCCACTGCCGCCGGGGCGCGCGAACCGTGTCGTCGAGCAGGTCGAGTTGCCGCTGGGAGCCGTAAATGACTGCGGCCCTGTGGAGTTCGGCGCGCGACGCCTCGCCGAGCCCGGCCATCCCGTCGGCGCCGATTCCGATCACGATGATCATCGCGGCATCCTGCGCCAGACGAACTGCGGCAGCAGTCGCATCACCGCCGCCGCGGGGCCCAGCGCCCACGGGATCCACACGGTGCGGCGGCCCTTCGCGAGCGCACGCGCGGTCGCGCCGGCCACCTGCGCGGGCGTGCTGGACAACGGCGCGGGCGTGATGCCTTCCGTCATGCGCCCGATGACGAATCCCGGCCGGGCGATGAGCAGCCGGACGCCGGTGCCGTGCAGCGCGTCGGCCAGGCCGCTGGCGAAGCCGTCCAGGCCGGCCTTGGCCGAGCCGTAGACGTAGTTGGCGCGGCGCACGCGCGCGCCGGCGATCGAGGAGAACACCACCAGGCGGCCCGTGCCGGCCTTGCGCATGGCCGTGGCCAGATGGGTGAGCAGGCTGACCTGCGCGACGTAGTCGGTGTGGACGACGGCGACCGCGTGCGCGGCGTCGGTTTCGGCGCGCGCCTGGTCGCCCAGGATGCCGAACGCCAGCACCGCGGTGCCGATCCGACCGTGGTCGGCGACGATCGAGGCGACCAGCGGGCCGTGCGACGCCAGGTCGTCGGCGTCGAATTCCCTCGTGTCGACCGCCGTGGCACCGGCGGCTTTGAGCGCGCTGACCTGCTCAGCGAGCTGATCGGCGTTGCGGGCGGCCAGCACGACCGTCGTGCCGGGCGCGAGGAGTCGCGCCAGCTCGATCCCGATCTCGCTGCGGCCGCCCAGGATAAGTACTGGACCTGCGCCCGTGTCGTCCACGGCTGCGATTATCACCTGCGCTAGCGTGAGTGTTGATGGCGAATACCACTACCCGGCTCACCGACGACGCGTTGGCGTTTCTGTCGGAACGCCATCTGGCCATGCTGACCACGCTGCGAGCCGACAATTCACCGCACGTGGTGGCGGTCGGTTTCACCTTCGACCCCAAGACGCACATCGCCCGGGTCATCACCACCGGGGGTTCGCAGAAGGCGGTCAACGCCGATCGCGGCGGACTGGCCGTGCTCAGCCAGGTCGACGGCGCGCGGTGGCTGTCGCTGGAGGGCCGGTCCAGGGTCAACAACGACGTCGACGCGGTGCGCGACGCCGAGCTGCGGTACGCCCAGCGCTATCGCACGCCGCGACCCAACCCGCGACGCGTGGTCATCGAGGTTCAGATCGAGCGGGTGCTGGGGTCGTCGGATCTTCTGGACCGGGGCGAGTAGCTAAGCCGGGTTAGTCTGCAAGACCGGAACTCTGGACCCCAAATTTTCATCAATCAGCGGTCTTTCCTCCGGGGGTCATACTCGGTACCCGAAATATCGTCCCAGAATTTTGGCGAAATCTCTGTCGGTCGGTCTTCCTCGGCAACAGCATCTACCCTCTCCTGAAACTCATCGAGGAGTTGCCGCGCACGCGCAAGCTTTTCCGGACTGGGCGGAGGAACGCCTGCCTCCTCTCTGGTTAAGAAGATCTTTCCCGCAATCTCCCTCACTGTTTAAACCTCCTTGGAGCGTGGATTACATTATTCACTAGTTTTCAACCATGTCGATAATTGTTCGACCGGTTCGCGGATCAATTGTCTTTCGTAGGACTAGAAATCTCGTATTCGCGGGGAACAGGATCTCTAGCTCTGCGGGATACATTGAAAATGCAGAAACATCGCGGCCGGTAAAAGACACGATTCGAAACTCAACGTTTCCAGCGAACGCGGACGACTGCGCGACGACCGGATCTCTTGTTGTGCTGAGGAAAGCTTTTTCTACGATATATTCGCCCGGCCGATACTGGGCAAGCACCTCAGGCGGCAGGTTCGTACCACGCACGACGGAACCCTCGAACGCCGGAAGTTTGCTTAATGCAGCTTTTAATGCTTCGACTCGAGCAGCTTGAGACGCGTCCAAAGCTTCGCTCCTTAACGCCCCGTTTAGGTCTGTATAACCCATGCCAGTGTAGTCAGCGAGTGCCTTCAAATGTTCTGGGCTCAACGGGTCTTCGGGGTTCAGGGGATGTTCGCCGTTGTCGGGACCGTCATCTTGGCCGTTCCTGTCACCGGGTTTGGCGGGTGCATCGGCGTCGGGCGGCACTTTCGGCTCCAGCGGGCCGCCCTCTCCGGGCTTTGGGGAGCCATTTGGCGGTGACTTCGGCCAACCGCCAGAAGGGCCACCGTCACCGGGCAGCTGAGGGTTACGACCGAGCGCCGGCGCCGGCACTTCGGTCGGGCGACCGCTCAGCGGTGGCGAATGGGGCCCCGGTTTGGCCGCCGGGCCAGGTTGCAACGAGCGCGGAGCGGCGGGCGCCGGCTCGACGGGTAGCCCACCATGCGGTGTTGTTGTACGACCAGGAGCATATTCGGCCGAATGCGGAATCGCCGACGGAGCTCTTTCTCCTGCCGCGGCGGCTAAGGGCGGGAGGGGTGCACCCGCAGCGGGGACTCCAGCTGGCTCGTGTGGGCCGTTCCCCGGCACCTCCCTTGGCTCCCGCGTTTCCCTTTCGGGCGTCGGCTCGCGTGGGCCACCCGGTGACACCGGCTCATGCGGACCGTCCTGAGCGGGACTCGCCGGTTCGTGCGGACCCTCCGCCGGTACCGATGCAGGCTCACGCAGGACCTCCGCAGGCAGTGACGTCGGCTCATGTGGAGCAGCGGCCGGGATGCCCGACGGCGCCAGTGGCGGCGCGGATGCCGGATCATGTCGGCCGCCAAGAACTTTCGGTGCCGAAGGCACCGAATCGGGTTCGTGCGGACCACCGTTAGGAACACCCGGCGACGCAGGTGGTCCGTCCGCCCGGCGCGGCACCGGATCATGCGGGGCGCCAGGAACCGACGTCGGCGCGGGCGCCGGTTCATGCGGACCGTCGGTGGGTTCGAGCCTCGGGGCCTCAGGGGGTGTTGGGCCCGGCGCGGGCACCGATGCCTGGGGAGCGCCATCGGCCGGACGAGGTGCCGATTCAACCGGTGCCTCCGGCAACTTTCCTGACGGCAAGCCCACGGGGGTGCCACTGGGCGGAGCAGCATCGTCTTTCGGCAGATCTTGACCGAGACTCTCAAGGCCTTTGGTCAGATCGCTGCCGGTTTTGGCGATGCCAGGCAGCGCACCATCGGCGCCTTCCGCCTCGGCGGCCGCTCCTTTGGCACCCTGAAGTACCTCTTCGCCCTCCGTGAGTTCACCGGTCGCCTCAGCGCCGCCCGCTGCCTCCGCAGCTTTCCCGCCAGCCTTCGCCTCCCCACCGCCGCCGGCCATGGTTGCAAGATCGAAGCCGATCTCGCCGAGCCCCACCGCGGGCCGGTCTGAGGTCAAATCGTCCCAGTGGGTAAGGCCCTTCACGAGGCCGAGATCGGTTTTCGCGGCGCCGCCTGGGTCGAATAGCGCATACGCCGGGATGGATTGGAGCGCAGTCTTATCCAGTGCGGCCCAACTGACCGTGGCCCATTTCGGATCGAAGGCAAAGCGACTCGGATCAAGTTGACCTTCGAGTTCCACAGCTCCAACCGCGCCTTTGAAGACGCCTTCTCCGAAATCTGCCCATGCATCGAAGTAGCCCGCCGCAACACTCCCGACGTCCTCGCCGAAGAATTCGACCAACTGGCCTTCCATCAAGTTCTTCCCCTGAACCACCAGACGATCGATGATCTGCATTCCGGTTTTCAGAACTTGTTCGCGTGCACGGGCTTCACGCTTCATGTTGTGCAGTACGCCGTTGATGTCTTTGGCAATCTTTTCGAGCTCATCGAGCGCATCGCCTTCGAAGATCAATATCGCGTCGTGGACCAGATCGGTCAGAGACCCCAACCGTTTCAACAGATCCCGAATCTTGTTCTGGGCGTCGTCCACCTCGTCCGCGAACTTGTCCAGGGCATCGGCCAGCTTGTCGCATTGCGCGCCCAATCTGCCCATCGTGGCGGCGAGTGAGGCCAGATTGTGCTGGACCAACGCGCCTTCCGGTATCCGCTGCCCAGCGATCGCCGACTTCTGGCCGTTGAGCGCGGCTTGCGCCCCGCTGAGCGACGCGCCAAGCCCGCGCCAACAACCCGCGGCCGCGTGCATTCCTACCGCGTTGCCATTCGGCCACACGTCGTCAAGCAGCGATTCCACGACCCCCCACAACAGTGGTCGGGCCACGCCCGGACCCATGACGCCCGGCGCATTAGGAGGCGCGACTTTCGCGGGTTGCCCGGGCGACGGCAGTACATGGCCACCGCCACCTACTTTCGAGGCTGCCTCTGCCCGTGAGTAGTTCAACGCCGAAAGCTGAATTTTGGCCCCGAGTTTCCGGCAAGCATTGATCCCGGCAGCTACCCCGGTCAACAATGACCGAGCCGCGTTCTGATAGTTCAGCGCAAACACCATTCCAGCGGAATCCTGGCCGCTGTTGATCCCGAATCCGGCCGACAATGGGCCCCGGGCTGTGGCAATACCGTCGCCAACAACGCTCACACCGGTGCCGGCGACAAACATCGCCTCCGGATCGACAGCCAAGGGAGCCACGTGCGGAATTTTCGCTCAGGGCCGCCCGTCGCCGCTATTCACCCAATGATCGCTTCGCCAAGCTAGCCACGATGACCGAGCGCCACAACTCACCGATCAACAGTCACTCCGGCCGTCAACGTGATGCGGTGTCGCCCGGGCGACACCGTGACGGTCGGCCCGGTCGGTTCCCCATCGAGCTGCACATCAACCGCCGCAGGCAAGCCACCGAGCGTGATCTTGGTGGCGACATCGGTGGACACCGAGATGGTCGACTTCGGCAAGGCGGCCAGCCCGGCACGCGCGACATCGACCCTCAGACCGCCAACCCCCTTGAGGCGCAGCGTCAGATACGGCAGCGGATCGACGGGGCGTCCCACTTGCCAGTCCAGCTCGCTGTACAGCCCGGGCGTCGGCTCAAAGCCTGGAATGAGGCCGCGATGGTGCCGGATGGTGTGCGTGGGGTCCGGCCGCGCGTACGAGCGCGCGTCGACCTCCGCGACGCACCCGCGCCGCGCGGTCACCTCGGGATCGGCGGCCAGCTCCGACAACCACCACACCTGGTGCGGCCCGATACCCAGATCGTCGCGCACCAGCTGCGGATACCAGGCGAACGTGATGTGTCCCGGATCCCCTTGGCGCAGAGCGGTTCCCATGTGGGAGATCGGATCCTCGAACTTGTCCTGAAACACCCAGGCGATGTGATCCTCGAGCGGGTAAACGCTGAACCGGTGCCGGTAACCCAGCCGGTCCAGCTCCAGCACCTGCTCGGCGGCCGAGGCGAACGGCACCAGTTCGTCAAGCAGCCCATGGGCGATGACGTAGGGCAGCCACCGGGCGTTCACCAGCAGCTTCCAGGTATCGCCTTCACGGGCACACGGCGAGTCCAGGTCGAGGTCGGCGGGAATGTCGACGTGGGGCAGCAGCCGCACACCGCACGTCGGCGGCCCGGCCAGCACCACCGCCTGCGAGAACACCTGCGGGTAGCTCAACCCCAGCTTGTATGTCGCATACCCGCCCATCGAATAGCCGGAGATCACAGTGCGATTCGGATCGGTGCCCAGTTGTTCGGCCACCCGCGCCCATACTTCCCAGACGTCGAGTTCGCCGGTGTCGAAGTACCAGGTGGACGGCCCCCGGGCCAACGGCGTGACCACCACCGAGTCGCGGCCCTCGCAGACTTCGTGCAGCAGCCGCGGGTCGATCGCGGCGAACTGGCTCTGCCCGAGCGACAGCGAGTGCAGCAGCAAGGTCAGCGGCAGCGCGCGGCCCGGCGCATAGCTTGACGGCAGGCAGATCGAATACGGCTGCACCCGGCCGAGGAACTGCGGCTTGGTGCTCAGGATGTCGTTGGCTGCCCAACCCTGTTCCAGGCCCTGGCCGAGTTCCATCGACGACACGTACCACCGGGTGGACGGGCCGGTGATCACCGGTTCGGGAGCCGTTTCGCCGGCCGCCAGCCGAGCCCACGACACCGTCAGCGCGAACTCTGAGACGTCGCCATGTGTCAGGGCGGCGGCCTGGGCGGCGTCCGACCAGAAGTTCAGGTGCGGCGGCTCCTGCTCGTTGGTGCGGAATGCCACGTTGTAGACGTTGGGTTGCCCGGGCAGCGCACCGTGCAGGGCGGACACGTCGGCAAACCCGTCTCCTGCCGCGTTGGCCAGTCCCGCGACCAGGCGGACCGTCCAGCTTCCCGTGGGTTCCGCCAGCGACCGCGGGACCTGCGCCACGAAAGACCGCGACTGCATGTCGACGCTGTGCTCGACGGGCGTCTTGACCTGAGTGGCCAGGTCGATCAGCGCGGCGCCGCTTCCCGAGACCAGCAGGGCCGCATCGATGCCCTTAGAGCGCACGCCGGCTCCGGCGGGCCAGTCCTCGCCTGCGGTTCGGGCGGGGTCGGTGTCGAAGGTGAACAGCGCAACGGGAATTGAGGCGTCCAGCAGGGTGTTCCAGTCGATCCGCCACCAGGTGTGGGTGTCGGTGAGCCCGATGGCGACGCGGAAGATGTCGGCGCCGTTGCCGGCCGCCGGGCCGTCGGGATAGACGTAGGTTCCGCGTGGCGGCGCCTGAATCTTCAGGTCGCCGATCGGGATGCCGGTCGCGCCATGATCGTCGTAGAGGAAGTCGGTCCAGAACAGGGCACCGCCGGCCAGCCGGCCGGCGCCGCAGGTGCGCGGGAACTCCTCACCGAACGGCCATCCCGCGGGCGTGGGGAGCTTGGGTTCGGGGCGCCGCGCGGCCGGCGGCACACCCTCGGGCATCCCGTCGACCACGATGAGCTCGGCGGGCGGTGCCGGTGCGGGTGCGGGTGCTTTGGGATGCAAGATCGCGTCGGCAACATGGCGCGCGATGCGAATCGGAAGCAGCGGGAGATCCAGAATTGACATCACGCCCAACCTACGCGTGCCCAGTGACGCGTCGGTCAGGCCACCGGAACCACGACCAGTTCATGTGGGCGGTTGTTGACGGCCAGGGCGCCGTCGGGCGTGACGACGACGATGTCCTCGATGCGCGCACCCCACCGGCCCGGGAAATAGATGCCCGGCTCGATCGAAAACGCCATGCCCTCGGCTAGGGGCAGATCGTTTCCGGCCACGATGTAGGGCTCTTCATGCACCGACAGGCCGATCCCATGCCCGGTCCGGTGCACGAAATACTCGGCGAGCCCTTCGGCGGCCAGCACGTCGCGGGCGGCGGCGTCGACCTGCTCGGCCGTCACCCCGGGGCGCACCGCCTCATACGCTGCGCGCTGTGCGCGTTGCAGCACCGAATACTGTTCAGCGACTTGGGGATTCGGCTCACCGATGCTGTAAGTGCGCGTCGAATCGGAGTTATAGCCGGGTTCATAGGAGCCGCCGATATCGACGACGACGATGTCACCGACCTGTAGTTCGCGGTCCGAGTATCCGTGGTGCGGGTCGGCACCATGCGGCCCGGACCCGACGATGATGAACGCGACCTCGGAATGTCCTTCGGCCACAATGGCTTCCGCGATGTCGGCGGCAACGTCGGCCTCGGTGCGGCCCGGCGCCAGGAACTCCGGCACCCGGGCGTGCACCCGGTCGATGGCGGCCCCGGCTTTGCGTAGCGCGTCGACTTCGCATTCCTCCTTGACCATTCGCAGCGTGCGCAACACATCGGTGGCCAGGACAGGCAGCACGCGGAGCACTCCGGCCAGCGGCAGCAGGTGCAACGCCGGCATGGCATCGGTGACGGCGGTCGCGGCGGGGGCACCGCCCAGCGCGGCGCCCACCAGATCGTACGGATTGTCACCGTCGACCCAATCCCGCACCGCCAGTCCGAGTTCGGCGATGGCCGACCCCTTGAGCGAGGCCAGCTCGAGGCGCGGCACCACCACCGTCGGATCACCCGAGGCCGGCAACACCAGCGCGGTGAACCGTTCCAGCGTCTGTGCACGCGACCCGACGAGGTAGCGCAGGTCATACCCCGGTGTGATCACCAGCCCGGCCAGGCCTGCGTCGGCGGCCGCCGCGGCGGCCGCGGGCAGCCGGCGTTCATACACTGCTGCGTCGAAGCGGTGAGACTCCATGGCAGCCAGGCTAATGCTCGATCGCACGTCTCCTCGCGGCGGCGTGAGACCATAACCGGCATGCCAGCACCCCGTTCGCCGCTCGTGCTGCTCGACGGCGCCAGCATGTGGTTTCGCTCGTACTTCGGGGTGCCGTCCTCGATCACCGCGCCCGATGGCCGGCCCGTCAACGCCGTTCGGGGATTCATCGATTCCGTCGCGGTGGTGATCACCCAGCAGCGGCCCAGCCGGCTGGCCGTCTGCCTGGACCTCGACTGGCGGCCGCAGTTCCGGGTGGACCTCGTCCCGTCCTACAAGGCCCACCGGGTGGCCGAGGAAGAGCCGCGGAACGAGCCGGACATCGAGGAAGTCCCGGACGACCTGACGCCCCAGATCGACATGATCGCCGAACTCCTCGACGCGTTCGGGATTCCGACGGCCGGGGCGGAGGGTTTCGAGGCCGACGACGTGCTCGGCACCCTGGCGGCGCAGGAACGCAAGGATCCGGTGGTGGTGGTCAGCGGTGACCGCGACCTGCTGCAGGTGGTGTCGGACGATCCCGTCCCGGTCCGGGTTCTCTACCTCGGCCGCGGGCTGAGCAAAGCCACGCTGTTCGGGCCCGACGAGGTGGCCGAACACTATGGCGTGCCGGTGGATAGGGCCGGCCCCGCCTACGCCGAGCTCGCCCTGCTGCGCGGCGATCCGTCCGACGGCCTGCCCGGGGTCCCGGGCGTCGGCGAGAAGACCGCGGCCGCTCTGCTGGCCCAGCACGGCTCGCTGGAGCGGATCCTGGCCGCCGCCCACGACCCGAAGTCGAAGATGGCCAAGGGCGTACGCGCGAAACTGCTGGCCGCGCTGGATTACATCGAGGCGGCCGGGAAGGTGGTTCGGGTGGCCACCGACGCCCCGGTCACCTTCTCGACACCCGACGACGAACTACCGCTGGTCGCCGCCGATCCGCAACGTACCGCCGAACTGGCGACGGAACTGGGCGTCGGCTCGTCGATCGCCCGCCTGCAGAAGGCCCTGGACGCGCTGCCGAACTGACGTGGCCGACGGCTACTGCGGCCGGCCGACCTCGTAGGTGCCCTTGTTGTCCTGGAAGGTCACCGTCACATGCTTGGGCGCGCCGTCGATGCTGACGTCGCAGTCGAACGTCGCGCCCTTCTTGACGGTGGGGTTCTGGCCGTGGTTGCACTTGACGTTCTGGACGTTCTTCGCGCCGTAGCCGTTGGTTTCGTCGCTGAGCACCTGCTGGACCCCGGACTGCGCCTTGTTGACGTCCAGCTTGGTGGTGACGAAGAACCCGGGCTGCCAGAAGCCGAGCACCAGCACGACCGCGATGAGCAGAAAGGCGATCGCGCCGCCCACGCCGGCGATCAGCCCGACCGGTCGCTTCTTGCCGGGCTGCTCGTAGTCGGGGTACTGCTGCGGGTACTGGCCCGGCTGGCCGTACTGGCCGGGCTGCGGGTACTGGCCGGGCTGGCCATATTGGCCGGGCTGCGGGTACTGGCCGTACTGGCCCGGCTGCGCGTACTGCCCGGGCTGGGCGTATTGGCCGGGCTGTCCGTACTGACCGGGCTGCGCGTAGCCCGGCTGCTGCTGGGGGTACTGCTGCGGGTACGCCTGTTCGGCCGGCTGTTGGTACTGGGGGTAGTCGGCGGGGGGCGTGTAGGCCGGGGCCTGCCACGACGTCTTCTGGTTCGACTGCTCGTTCCAGGTGGGTGCGACCTGAGTCGGCTCCGACGAGTGATCGCTACCTTGACCCTGACCAGGAGGTTGCCACTGCTGGTCCGATCCCTGCGGTCCGCTCATCTTTCTCCCTCAGCCCTTGTGTCTTGGCATGAACTATCGGCGCTTAACGGTAGCTCCGGCCTAGCCTACCCGGCGTCAACTGCGACGACGCCGCGCCGAATGTCATTGATGGCCCGCTTGGCGGTGGCCCGTAACTCGGCGTCCGGAGCGGCGTTGCGGACCTGATCCAGTAGGTCGAGCGCCTGGCGGCACCAGCGCACGAAGTCCCCCGCGAGCAGGGGTGATCCGGTGCCGGCGGGGTCGGCGGCCGCCAGCGCCGCGGCCAGATCTCCGGTCCTGGCCCAGCGGTATATGACGTTGACGAAGCCGTCGTCGGGTTCGCGGCTCGGGGCGATGTGGTGCGTTTGCTCATCGGCGCGCAGCGCCATCGACAGCCGCGACGTCTGCTGCAACGCCTGCCGCACTTGCTGGGTGGGCGCGTCGGCCGCGAAGCCCGCCCCGGGCCCCTCCCCACCCCGGGTTTCGTACAGCACCGTCGAGACCACCGCCGCCAGCTCGGCAGGCTTCAGTCCCGACCACGCGCCGGTGCGCAGGCATTCGGCGACCAGCAGGTCGCTTTCGCTGTAGATGCGTGCCAGCAACCGGCCGTCGTCGGTGACGCGCGGGTCGCCGTCGCGCCCTTCGATGAAACCGCGCTCGGTGAGCAGCCCGACGATCCGGTCGAAGGTCCGGGCCAGCGAATTGGTGGCCGCCGCAACCTTTCTCTCCAATTGGGCGTTGTCGCGTTCGATCCGCAGATAGCGCTCGGCCTGCCGCACCTGTGCCTCCAGGCCGGGCGTGTTGTGCGAGGGGTGCCGGCGCAGTTGTTCGCGCAACGCCGCCAACTCGGGATCGTGGAATTCGCCGTCGGAGTCCCCGCGCCCGCCGCGGTGCCGGGCCGGGACGGTCAGCCCGGCGGCGGCCGATCGCAGCGCCGACGCCAGATCGCGCCGGACCCGCGGCTGACGGTGTTCGACCCGCTTGGCCAGTGACATCGAGCCGACGGGTGCGGACGCGCCCGAGTAGTCGGCCGCCGAAATCCTTCCCGCCCAGCGGTTTTCGGTGAGCACTAGCGGCCGCGGGTCGGAGCTGTCGCGGGCGGATTCCAGCACCACGGCCAGGCCACCGCGCCGGCCGTGGGTGATGTTGATGATGTCACCGCGGCGCAGCGCGGCCAGCGCATCGCTCGCGGCCTGCCGTCGCTGCAGCCGGGACGCGCGCGACTGCGCGCGCTCCATCTCGCTGATGCGTGCCCGCATGCGCGCATATTCGAGGATCGGCGCCTTCGGTCCGCCGAGTTCACCGGCGATCTCGTCGAGCATCGCGGTGCCGCGCTCGATGCCGCGGACCAGCCCGACCACGGAGCGGTCGGCCTGATACTGCGCGAATGACTGCTCCAGCAACCGATGGGCCTGCTCGGGGCCCATCTGCTGGACCAGGTTGATCGTCATGTTGTACGACGGGGCGAACGAGCTGCGCAGCGGGAAGGTGCGGGTGGAGGCCAGTCCGGCCACCGCGGATGGCTCGGTGGTCTCCTCGGTCGGATTCCACAGCACCACCGCGTGGCCCTCGACGTCGATGCCGCGCCGCCCGGCGCGGCCGGTGAGCTGCGTGTACTCCCCCGGTGTCAGCGCCACGTGCTGCTCGCCGTTGAACTTCACCAGCCGCTCGAGCACCACCGTGCGGGCGGGCATGTTGATGCCGAGCGCCAACGTCTCGGTGGCGAACACGGCCCTGACCAGCCCGGCGGTGAACAGCTCCTCAACCGTATGGCGGAAGACGGGCAGCATCCCGGCGTGGTGGGCCGCCAAACCGCGTAGTAGTCCCTCGCGCCACTCGTAGTAGCCGAGCACGCCGAGGTCGGCGTCGGCGAGATCGCCGCACCGGTGCTCGATCACCTCGGCGATCTGTGCGCGCTCCTCCTGGGTGGTCAGCTGCAGGGGCGAGCGCAGGCACTGCTGGACGGCGGCGTCGCAGCCGGCCCGGGAGAACACGAACGTGATCGCCGGCAGCAGCCCCTCGGAGTCCAGGCTGGCGATCACGTCCGGCCGCGACGGCGTCCGGTAGAAGCGCGGACGCGACGGCCGCCCGGTGCTTCCCCTTCCCGCCTGGCGCCGGGGTTGCCAGTCCGTCATGCGGTCCGCCTCGCGGCGATGCGAAATGTGACGCACCAGTTCGGGATTGACGCGCGGCTGACGATCCGCGGCCGGTTTCTCGTTGTCGTAATCGAAAAGATCCAGCAGACGCTTGCCCACCAACACGTGTTGCCACAGCGGCACGGGCCGGTGCTCGTCGACCACCACCGTCGTGTCGCCGCGCACGGTCTGGATCCAGCCACCGAATTCCTCGGCATTGCTGACCGTCGCCGAGAGGCTGACCACCCGCACCTCGTCGGGCAGGTGCAGGATCACCTCCTCCCACACCGGTCCCCGCATGCGGTCGGCGAGGAAATGCACTTCGTCCATCACCACATATGAAAGCCCATGTAGCGCAGGCGAATCCGCGTAGAGCATGTTGCGCAGCACTTCGGTGGTCATGACCACCACGGGCGCATCGGCGTTCACCGACATGTCGCCGGTGAGCAGGCCGATGCGATCACGGCCGTAGCGCGCCGTGAGGTCGGTGTGCTTTTGGTTGCTCAGCGCTTTCAGCGGCGTGGTGTAGAAGCACTTGCCGCCGGACGCCAGCGCGAGGTGCACGGCGAATTCGCCGACCACCGTCTTGCCGGCGCCCGTGGGCGCGCAGACCAGCACGCCGTGGCCTCGTTCGAGCGCCGCGCATGCCCGGCGCTGAAAACCGTCGAGCGCGAAGGGCAATTCGGCGGTGAACCGGGTGAGCTCCACCAGCTCCGCCACGTCAGGGGGCGGCGACGGGTCAGGTGACATCGTCGTGTTGCCCGGCGGTGAACGACGGCTCCGGTATCGCGGTGGGCGGTTCGATGACCGATGCTTCGTCGTCGGGAATCACGGCCTGGGCTTCACGTTTGGCCTTCCGTCTGTCGTGCAGCCGGGAGATCTGGATGGCGAACTCCAAGAGGACGGACAGCGCCAATCCGAGCGCGGTCATCGAAAACGGGTCGGATCCGGGGGTGAAGACCGCCGCGAACGCGAACATCGCGAAGATCAGCCCGCGCCGCCACGCCTTGAGCCGCTCGTAGGGCAGCACGCCGATGGTGTTGAGCATGACGATGAGCAGCGGGAATTCGAAGCTGACGCCGAAAACCACCAGCAGGTTGATCAGAAAGCCGAAATACCGGTCGCCCGACAGCGCGGTCACCTGGACGTCGCTACCGACGGTCAGCAGAAAGCCCAGCGCCTTGGCGAGTACGAAGTAGGCCAGCACCGCGCCGACGACGAACAGCACCACGGCGGGGATGACGAACGCGACCGCGAAGCGGCGTTCCTTCTGGTACAGACCGGGCGTGATGAACGCCCAGAGCTGGTAGAACCACACCGGGCAGGCCAGCACCACCCCCGCCGTCAGTCCGACCTTGAGCCGCAGCATGAACTGGTCGAACGGCGCCGTGGCCAGCAGCCGACATTGGCCACCGGGGCTGATCTCCGCGCGCGCCGACCGCGGCAGCGAACAGTAGGGATGCCGCAACCACTCGCCGAGGCTTTCCAGCCCGAAGATCGAATGCGAGTACCAGACGAACCCGAAGATCGTGGTCACCAGGATGGCGGCCAGGGAGATCAGCAGCCGGGTGCGCAGCTCGGTCAGATGGTCGACCAGCGACATGGTCGCATCCGGGTTGGTTCGGCTGCGCCGGTTACGAGGGTTGAGGCGCCTCAGCAGGCCGGAAGTGCGCGCTGAAACCTTGAAGACTCTCACGATGCTCGGTCAGTGGCGCTCGGGCAGCGCGACGATGATGGCGGCTACGCCGGACGTGCTTCGCTGTGCCCCTGCTCGCTGGGCGCCGGCGCGTCGACCCGCTGCGACTGCACGGGGGTGGGGTTCGCCGCGGAGGCCTCGCTCTGGGTCCCCAGGGCCGACGTCTCCGCTTTGTTCTCCGTCTGCATTTCGCGGAGCTCGGACTTGAAGATCCGCATCGACTTACCCAACGAACGCGCCGCATCGGGGAGCTTCTTGGCACCGAACAGCAAGATCACCACGACCGCGAGGATCGCCCAGTGCCACGGACTAAGACTGCCCACTTTGATTACCTCCAGACGTTGACCTGATGCTACCGCAGTAGCGCCATGTGGCGGCGGGCCCGCGCCGCGCAGCGGTGGACCATGTCGCCCGGGCTTTTATGAGCTCAGGGCTTCGTAGGACGTCACGGCGGCCGCGGCGGCGTCCCGCACCCGCTGCGCCAGGGACGCGGGCTGCAGCACCTGCACGTCGGACCCGAAGCCCAGTACCAGCCGCGTCATCCAATCCTCGGAGGCGTAGGTCATCACCGCCTCGCAGGATCCGTCCGGCAATTCGCGCACTTCGCGCATCGGGTAGTACTCGAACATCCAGGACGCCGCGGGTGCCACCCGCAGAGTGGCCGCCGGCAGCGACGGGTCGCCGTCGAAGAGCGAGGTGTCCGGCGGGGCGTGCAGCGCGGGTTCGGGCGGCGTGGCCGGCTCGTCGAGCTCGCTGGCGTCCACGATCCGGTCGAAACGGAACAACCGAACGCCCTCGGCCTCGCGTGACCAGGCCTCCAAGTAGCTCTGGCCGCCGATCAGCAGCACCCGGATGGGGTCGACGACCCGGCTGGTCAGGGTGTCGTGGGAGGCGGAGTAGTAGTCGATGGCCAGCGCGTGCCTGGACTGGACGGCCGCGCGCACCGCGGCGGCGGCGCGGTTCTCCACCGGCGCGGGCTCGTCGACGGCCGACGACGCATGGGAGGCGTCGTGCCCGACGGCTCCCGCGGCGCCCTCGATCTTGGCGATGGCACTGCGCGCGGCGTCGGGGTCGACGACGCCCGGAATGTCGACCAGCGCCCGCAGCGCCACCAGCAGTCCGGTGGCCTCCGGCGAGGTGAGCTTCAGCGGCCGGTCGATCCCCGCGGAGAACGTCACCTCGATGGTGTCCCCGGAGAACTCGAAATCGATGAGGTCACCAGGGAGGTAGCCGGGCAGCCCGCACATCCACAGCTGGTTGAGGTCGTCTTCCAGCTGCTTGGCCGACACCCCCAGATCGGCGGCCGCCTTGGCCCGGGTGACCCGCGGATTGGCCTGGAAATACGGCACCATGTTCAGCAGCCGGATCAGCCGCGTGGAGATCGGCGTCATGCGGACACTCCCCCGCGGCTGGGCGGTTGCCCCGCGCCAACGACGTCCGCGCCCGCGTGCGCGCGCAGCCGGGCCAGCACGTCGTCGCGCAGCGTCTGCGGGTCGAGTACCAGGGCGTCGGCACCGTAGCCGGCGATGTCGCGGGCCAGCTGGTCGGCGGAGGAGATGTCGAGCTCGATCACCTCGCCGCCGCGACCGCCGATCTGGCGCGCGTCGACGGGCTTGCCGGCGCGCCGCAGCGCGGTGGCCCGCCCGTCGGCCACCCATACCCGGGCCTGTCCGACGGTCGGCGCCGACACGTCGGTTACGGTCTGGGCCACGATCTTGCGCAGGTCGACGTCCTTCGGCACGGTGACGGCGCCCGTCGGGCCGATCGGCGTCACGTCCGGACCGATCCGGGAGAGCCGGAAGGTGCGGGTCGCGTCGCGGTCGCGGTCGTGGCCCACCAGGTACCAGCGGCCCTTCTCGGTGACCACTCCCCAGGGCTCGACGGTGCGGGTGGCGTATGGCTCGGCCCGGGACGGCCGATGCGGAAACTGCACGGCCTGGCGGGAATCGATGGCGGACAACAGAACTCCGAGTACTTCTTCCGAGCCACGCAGGCCTGGCACCCCGGCCGGCGACGCGATGGCGACCGGCGCGTCCGGATCGACGTCGACGCCGGCCGCGCGCAGTTTGAGCAGCGCGCCCTGGGTCGCGGTGATGAGTTCGGGCGACTCCCACAGCTGGGTCGCCACGGCGACCGCGGCCGCCTCGTCGGCGGTCAGGTCGACCGGCGCGAGCGAGTAGGCGTCGCGGTTGATCCGGTAGCCCTCGGTGGGGTCCCAGGCCGACGCCCGGCCGACCTCGAGCGGGATGCCGAGGTCACGCAGCTCGTTCTTGTCCCGCTCGAACATGCGCGAGAACGCCTCGGCGCTGGCGCTGTCCGAGTAACCCGCCACGCTCGACCTGATCTTCTCCGCCGAGATGTAGCCGCGGGTGGACAGCAGGGCGATGACCAGATTGACCAGCCGCTCGACTTTTGACGTCGCCATTGGCTCCAGATTATTCGATGGTGCTCGTCTGGCGCTTCCGCGGCCGCTCGCGTCGCGGTATTCGCCGCTTCTTCTGTGCGGGTGGTGCTGAGGGACGGATGCCGGACCGACGCGCGGCTACATGCTCGCGATCAGGCGCTTGACCCGCTCGTCGACCGCCCGGAAGGGGTCCTTGCACAGCACGGTGCGCTGAGCCTGGTCGTTGAGCTTGAGGTGCACCCAGTCGACGGTGAAGTCCCGGCCGGCGGCCTGGGCCGCGCTGATGAACTCGCCGCGCAGCCGCGCCCGGGTGGTCTGCGGCGGGTTGTCGACGGCCTCGGCGATCTCCTCGTCGGTGGTGACGCGCGCGGCCAGCCCCTTGCGCTGCAGCAGATCGAAGACACCGCGCCCGCGTTTGATGTCGTGGTAGGCCAGGTCCAGCTGGGCGATCTTCGGATCGGACAGCTCCATGTTGTAGCGGTCCTGGTAGCGCTGGAAGAGCTTGCGCTTGATCACCCAGTCGATCTCGGTGTCGACTTTGGCGAAGTCCTGGCTCTCGACCGCGTCGAGCTGGCGGCCCCACAGGTCGACGATCTGCTCGATCTGCGCGTTGGGCTCCCGGGTCTGCAGGTGCTCGACGGCCCGGCTGTAGTACTCGCGCTGGATGTCCAGCGCGCTGGCCTGACGTCCGCCCGCCAGCCGCACGGGACGACGGCCGGTGACGTCGTGACTGACCTCACGGATGGCGCGGATGGGGTTGTCCAGCGAGAAGTCCCGGAACGGGACGCCGGCTTCGATCATCTCCAGCACCAGCGCGGCCGTGCCGACCTTGAGCATGGTGGTGGTCTCACACATGTTGGAGTCGCCGACGATCACGTGCAGGCGCCGGTACTTCTCGGCGTCGGCATGCGGCTCGTCGCGGGTGTTGATGATCGGCCGGCTGCGGGTGGTGGCCGAGGAGACGCCCTCCCAAATGTGCTCGGCGCGTTGCGAAAGGCAGAACGTCGCGGCCTTGGGGGTCTGCAGCACCTTGCCCGCACCGCAGATCAGCTGGCGGGTGACCAGGAACGGCAGCAGCACGTCGGAGATCCGGGAGAACTCACCGGCCCGCACGATCAAGTAGTTCTCGTGGCACCCGTAGGAGTTGCCCGCCGAGTCGGTGTTGTTCTTGAACAGGTAGATGTCACCGCCGATGCCCTCGTCGGCGAGCCGCTGCTCGGCGTCGACGAGCAGATCCTCCAGCACCCATTCCCCGGCGCGGTCGTGGGTGACCAGCTGTATCAGGCTGTCGCACTCGGCGGTGGCGTACTCGGGGTGGCTACCCACGTCGAGATACAAGCGGGCGCCGTTACGCAGAAAGACGTTGGAGCTGCGGCCCCAGGACACAACGCGGCGGAACAGGTAGCGGGCGACCTCATCCGGGCTGAGCCGGCGGTGGCCATGGAACGTGCACGTCACGCCGAACTCGGTCTCGATGCCCATGATTCGCCGCTGCACGTAATCGAGGGTACTTGCTGTCCGACCGCGACGGTGAGCAAGCCGCGCGTATCAGTTAGACGAAGTTATCCGTCGCCCCCCGGGTGGCCAGGCGGAGCGTGGTGAACCACCCGTGCGCCCGCTCCGGCGTCCGGCTCCGCGTTTGCTCACCGGCACCTTGCGCACCACCAGACCCATCAGCACCCGCGAATGTGTGTTGCTGTCAGGGGTCTAGTCCGAGGACTCGCCGTCGGACTCCGACGGTTCTCCGTCGCCTCCCGAGCCGTTGGCATCGAGCTCACGCAGCAAATTCTCCAGGGTGGCGCGATTGATCCGCCGGAACGCCCGCCGCGGCCGATTGACGTCCAAGATGGCGACTTCCAGGCTGCCGACGTCCAGGGCGGACTGGTCGCCATTGGAGGCCTCGCTGCCGGCCCGCAGGGCTTTGACGGCGATGCGCGTGGCCTCACGCAGATCGGCGTTCTCCGCATACGACTCCTTGAGCGCCGTGGCGATCGGCTCGGTGGTGCCACCCATCACCACGAAATGCGGCTCGTCGGCGATCGATCCGTCATAGGTAATCCGGTACAGCTCAGGCGGTTTGCTCTCGCCGTAGTGCGCGACCTCGGCCACACACAACTCCACCTCGTAGGGCTTGGCCTGCTCGGTGAAGATGGAGCCCAGCGTCTGCGCGTAGACATAGGCCAGCTGGCGGCCCGTGACGTCGCGACGGTCGTAGGCGTAGCCGCGGGTGTCGGCGAACTGGATCCCGCCGCGGCGCAGATTGTCGAATTCGTTGAACTTACCCGCGGCCGCAAAACCGACGCGATCATAGAGTTCGCTGATCTTCTGCAACGACCGTGACGGGTTCTCCGCGACGAAGAGCACACCACCGGCGTAGACGAGCGCGACCACGCTCTTGCCCCGAGCGATGCCCTTACGCGCGAGCTCGCTGCGCTCACGCATCGCCTGCTCAGGCGAGATGAAATACGGGAAGCTCACTTCTCACCACCGTCGGGGCCGAAAGTGTCAGCACGCGAACGACTTTGGATCACTTCGCGGGCCAATTCGGCGATGCGGCGCTCCGGCACGTCGAGCGCGCCCTCGGCACCGATGGTGACCGCCGTGGGGTAGATCCCGCGCACCAGATCCGGTCCGCCGGTGGCGGAATCGTCATCGGCCGCGTCGTAGAGCGCCTCGACGGCGACCCGGACCGCGGAGTCGGCGTCGGTCACCTGCGAGTACAACTTCTTCATCGACGACTTGGCGAAAATCGAGCCCGACCCCACCGACTGGTAGCCCTCCTCTTCCAGGTTCCAGCCGCCGGCGGCGTCGAAAGAAACGATGCGGCCGGCGCCTTCGGGATCGGCCGCGTCGATGTCGTAGCCCACCAGCAACGGCAACGCGATCAGACCCTGCATCGCGGCCGCCAGGTTTCCGCGCACCATGATCGCCAGCCGGTTCACCTTGCCGGCGAACGTGAGCGGCACGCCTTCGAGCTTTTCGTAATGCTCGAGTTCCACCGCATAAAGGCGGGCGAACTCGACGGCGATGGCGGCGGTGCCGGCGATGCCGGTCGCGGTGTAGTCGTCGGTGATGTACACCTTCTTGACGTCACGCCCGGCGATCATGTTGCCCTGCGTCGAACGCCGGTCGCCGGCGAGCACGACGCCACCGGGGTATTTCAGCGCGACGATGGTGGTGCCGTGCGGCAGCTGCCCCGTCGCGGCATCCGATTGCGCGCCGGACAGGCTCGCCGGCAGCAATTCGGGCGCCTGGCGTCGCAGCAGATCAGCAAACGACGAGAGGTCTATAGCAGGGTCTCGTGAGAGTGCGCCGGGAAGTGCGGAATTGGTGGACAGGCGATTAGAGAAAGGCCAGGTCACTGTCCGCCCTTTTGGACATACGCGCGAACGAAGTCCTCAGCATTCTCCTCGAGGACGTCGTCGATCTCGTCGAGCAGATCGTCGGTGTCCTCGGCTAGCTTCTCTCGGCGCTCCTGGCCCGCGGCGGTGCTGCTGGCGATGTCGTCTTCGTCGTCGCCACCACCGCCACGCTTGGTCTGCTCCTGAGCCATCGCCGCCTCCTGCGTTGTGTGGGCCCTATTGAATGGCTTATTCACCGATCAAGCCACACTGCCCGTTGGTCTTTCCTAGCCTACCGGTCAACCCCGACGTTCCCGCGTTGAACCGGTACCTAGCTGGTGAGTTGTTCCACCAGTTCGGCGGCGCTGTTCACCGAGTCCAGCAGTGCCCCGACGTGCGCCTTGCTGCCGCGCAGCGGCTCCAGCGTCGGAATGCGGACCAGGGAGTCACCGCCGAGATCGAAAATCACCGAGTCCCAGCTGGCCGCGGCGATGTCGGCGCCGAACCTGCGCAGGCATTCACCGCGGAAGTAGGCACGGGTGTCCGTCGGCGGCTTGTCCACGGCTTCGAGCACCTGGTGTTCGGTCACCAGGCGCTTCATCGAGCCGCGCGCGACCAGCCGGTTGTATAGGCCCTTGTCCAGCCGGACATCGGAATATTGCAGGTCCACCAAATGCAGCCTCGGCGCCGACCAGCTCAGGTTTTCGCGCTGCCGGAACCCTTCGAGCAGGCGCAGCTTGGCGGGCCAGTCCAGGACTTCCGCGCACTCCATCGGATCGCGCTCGAGCTGGTCGAGCACGTGCGCCCAGGTTTCGACGATGTCGGACGCGCGCGGGTCGGGGTCGCGGCCGTCGACCAGCTTGGCCACCCGATCGAGGTAAACCCGTTGCAGCGCAAGCCCGGTCAGCTCGCGACCGTCGGCCAGGGCCACCGCGGTGCGCAGCGACGGATCGCGGCTGATCGCGTGGACCGCATGCACCGGCCGTGCCAGCGCCAGGTCACTCAGGTCGATGCCATGCGCCGGGCCCTCTTCGATCAGGTCGAGCACCAGCGCGGTGGTGCCCAACTTCAGATACGTCGAGGTCTCGGCGAGGTTGGCGTCCCCGATGATGACGTGCAGCCGCCGATACCGGTCGGCGTCGGCGTGCGGTTCGTCTCGGGTGTTGATGATGCCGCGTTTGAGCGTGGTCTCGAGGCCGACCTCGACCTCGATGTAGTCCGAGCGCTGGGACAGCTGAAACCCGGGCTCGTCGCCGGAGGGCCCGATGCCGACCCGTCCGGAACCGGTGACCACCTGCCGGGAGACCAGAAACGGGGTCAGCCCGGCGATGATCGCCGAAAACGGGGTCTGGCGCGACATCAGATAGTTCTCGTGCGACCCGTAGGAGGCGCCCTTGCCGTCGACGTTGTTCTTGTAGAGCTGCAACTTCGCGGCCCCGGGCACGCTGGCGACGTGGCGGGCGGCGGCCTCCATCACGCGCTCGCCGGCCTTGTCCCAGATCACCGCGTCAAGCGGGTCGGTGCACTCGGGTGCGGAGTATTCGGGGTGCGCGTGGTCGACGTACAGTCGCGCGCCGTTGGTCAAGATCATGTTGGCCGCGCCGACCTCGTCGGCATCGACCACCGGGGGTGGGCCGGCCGAGCGGCTCAGGTCGAAGCCGCGGGCATCCCGCAACGGCGATTCCACCTCGTAGTCCCAGCGGGTGCGCTTGGCGCGCTGAATGCCCGCAGCGGCCGCATAAGCCAAAACCGCCTGCGTCGACGTGAGGATCGGGTTGGCCGTCGGGTCCGATGGCGATGAAATGCCGTATTCGACCTCCGTCCCGATGATTCGTTGCATGACCTAAGCGTAGGCCGGGTGACGAAGGGGCCCGCGCGGCGGGGCGCGGAGGCACCGTTCAGCGGGCCCGCCGACGTCCGCAAATTGCCAGTCCGGCAACCCTTCCGATAAGGGCACCACCGGCGACGTGCCGCCCGTAGGGTGAGCCGGCATGGAGCTACTTCGCGGCCGCGCTCCGAGCCGTCGGGCCGGGCCGAGCGCCGCGGCCGAAAGCTGGTTTTTGGAGCGCGGTTTGCCGTCCGTACTCACCCGGCGGGCGCGATGGCGGCGGCTCTGGACGCGGTCGGCGCCGATGCTTGCCGCGTACGCGGCGCTGCAGGCCTGCATCCTGGCGGTCTATCTGATCACCGGCGGCCACGACGTCGAGATCAGCGGCGAACCGACAACCTCCGAACTGGCCGTGCTGGTTCTGCTCGCGCTGGCGCTGCCGTTGATGGCGGTGATCGGCTGGCTGGTCTCTCGATCGCGAAGTCGCAAGGCGCGCACCGCGATAGCGACGACGTCAGTGCTGGCCGTGGCGTGCGTGGGGGTCGCCGTCCGCGACGTCGTACAGGAGGCCATCGTCGTTGCCGCCGTGCTGATCCTGACCGGCAGCGGCATCGGATCGGTCCTCGGTTGGGCGGTACGGATGATGCTGTCGCACCTTGCGACCGTGGGCGCCTTGGCCGTTCGGGCATTACCGGTCGTGCTGCTGACCGCGTTGGTGTTCTTCAACACCTATGTCTGGCTGATGGCGGCGACCATCAGCGGCAACCGGCTGGCGCTGGCCATGGCGTTCCTGGTAACCATCGCCGTGGCGTTCGTCAGCTCGGCGACGCGAGAGCGCGTCAGGCCGATGCTGCAATCGGCGACGGAGCCGCGCGACGAACCCGAAAAACTCGCGGGCACACCGTTCGCCACGCTGCCCACCGCCGCCGACGGCGCAGCACTGAAGAAGTCGGAGCGCCTCAACGTCGTTTTCGTTCTGGCCGTCTCCCAGCTGGCGCAGATCATGGTGGTAGCGGTGGTGACGACCGCGATCTACTTGGTTCTGGGCCTCATCGTGCTCAGCCCCGAACTGCTCAACGAGTGGACCCACACCTACAAGAGCAGCGCGACGGTGCTCGGATTCACGCTGCCGGTGCCCGACTCGCTGATCCACATGACACTGTTCCTCGGCGCGCTGACGTTCATGTACATCAGCGCCCGCGCGGCCGGCGACGCGGAGTACCGGTCCACGTTCCTCGACCCGCTGATCGACGACCTTGACACGACTTTGGCGGCGCGCAATCGCTACCACGGCGCCGCCGGGGTCGCCGCCCGCCGTGTTGACGGCGCCGATACCAGTGACTAATTTCACCCTGTGTCCGCCCCCGAATCCGACCGCACCGTCGGTAAGCACGCACTCGACCTGTCCGGGAAGCGCTACGGCGAGGTACTCCTCGTAACTCCGGGCGAGGCGGGTCCGCAGGCAACGGTGTACAACAGCTTTCCGCTGAACGACTGTCCCCAAGCTGTGGTCGGCGCTGGACGCGCACGCCATCGCCACCGAACACGGGGCGGCCGCAGCCCTGCTCAACGGTCCCCGGTATTGGCTGATGAACGCCATCGAAAAACCGGCCCGGGGGCCGCAGATCACGAAATCGTTCGGCGGGATCGAAATGATCCAGCAGGCCACCGTGCTGCTGTCGTCGATGAACCCGGCGCCGTACATCCCCAACACGGTCAGCCGCCACACGGTGTTCGTCTTCAACGCCGGCCAAGAGGTGTACGAGCTCATCGATCCCCAGAGCCAGCACTGGATCATGCAGACCTGGAGCCAGGCCGCCGACGCCACCCTGTCGCGCGCGGACCTACCGGGCCTTGCCGATCGGCTCGACCTGCCGGCGGGGTGGGCCTACCAACCGCGCACGCTGGCCGACGAATTACGCGTGGACACAACGCAGCGGCCGGCCCAGGTGCTGCAGGACAATCTGACCAACAGCTATTCGCTGGTGACCGACTGACCGCCGCCGGCGGGGCCGAGCCCTACAGATACTGGCCCAGGTTGGATTCGGTGTCGATGGCCCGCGATGCGCTCGAGCTCTTGCCCGTGACCAGGGTGCGGATGTAGACGATCCGCTCGCCCTTCTTGCCCGAAATCCGCGCCCAGTCATCGGGGTTGGTGGTGTTGGGCAGGTCCTCGTTCTCGGCGAACTCGTCGACGATCGAGTCCAGCAGGTGCTGGATACGCAGACCGGGCTGACCGGTCTCCAGCACGGACTTGATCGCGTTCTTCTTCGCGCGGTCGACGACGTTCTGGATCATCGCCCCGGAGTTGAAGTCCTTGAAGTACATGACTTCCTTGTCACCATTGGCGTAGGTGACCTCCAGGAACCGGTTGTCGTCGATCTCCGCGTACATGCGCTCGACGACCTTTTCGATCATCGCCTTGATGCATGCCGAGCGGTCGCCCTCGAACTCGGCGAGGTCGTCGGCATGCAGCGGCAGCGACTCGATCAGGTACTTCGAGAAGATGTCTTGCGCCGCCTCGGCATCCGGCCGCTCGATCTTGATCTTCACGTCGAGGCGTCCGGGCCGCAGGATGGCGGGGTCGATCATGTCCTCACGGTTGGAGGCGCCGATCACGATGACGTTCTCGAGTCCCTCCACGCCGTCGATCTCACTGAGCAACTGCGGAACCACGGTCGTCTCGACGTCCGAGGACACCCCGGTGCCGCGGGTGCGGAAGATCGAGTCCATCTCGTCGAAGAACACGATCACCGGTGTGCCTTCCGACGCCTTCTCACGGGCGCGCTGGAAGATCAGCCGGATGTGCCGCTCGGTCTCACCCACGAATTTGTTGAGGAGTTCGGGACCCTTGATGTTCAGGAAGTAAGACTTGGCTTCGCGGGCGTCGTCGCCGCGCACCTCGGCCATCTTCTTGGCCAAAGAGTTGGCCACGGCCTTCGCGATCAGCGTCTTACCGCAACCGGGGGGACCGTAGAGCAGCACACCTTTCGGTGGGCGCAATGCGTACTCGCGGTACAGCTCCTTGTGCAGGAATGGCAGCTCCACCGCGTCGCGGATCTGTTCGATCTGGCGAGTCAGGCCACCGATGTCCAGGTAGCTGACATCGGGCACCTCTTCGAGCACCAGGTCCTCGACCTCGGCCTTGGGGATGCGCTCGAAGGCGTAGCCGGCTTTGGTGTCGACCAACAACGAGTCGCCGGGCCGCAGCTTGCGCGGCCGGGTGTCGTCGTTGAGGGCGTCGGGGTGGCCGTCCGGCAGGTTCTCGGCGACCAGCGGCTCGGCCAGCCACACGATGCGTTCCTCGTCGGCGTGCCCGACGACCAGGGCCCGGTGACCGTCGCCCAAGAGCTCGCGCAACGTGGATATCTCGCCGACCGATTCGTACGTGCCGGCCTCGACGACGGTGAGGGCCTCGTTGAGACGGACCGTCTGACCCTTGCGCAGCAACGGGACTTCGATGTTGGGCGAGCAGGTCAGCCGCATCTTGCGACCGGAGGTGAACACGTCGACGGTGTCGTCCTCGTGGGTGGCGAGCAGGACGCCGTAACCGCTCGGCGGCTGCCCGAGCCGATCGACTTCCTCACGCAGCGCCAGCAGTTGCTGGCGGGCCTCTTTGAGGGTCTCCATCAACTTCGAGTTCCGCGATGCAAGGGAGTCGATGCGCGCTTCCAGCTGATGCACATCGCGCGCGGAGCGGGCGCCACCATGCGAGCCGGCTGCGTGATCAAGTTGCTCGCGCAACAGCGCCGCCTCGCGGCGTAATTGCTCCAACTCGGCCTCGTCGCCGCTGGACATGTTTGATTCGTGGGGGTTTCCGAAAGCTTCAGAACGCTCTGAGCTACCCATGTTGCGCTCCTTTCCCACACCGAATTGGCGCGGCGGATACTTCAAAGCTACCGGCGATTGCCGATTGATGTGCGTAGTCAAATACCCACGAAAAGTTAAGATTTTCGTCACGCTGGTAATCTCGGCCACTAATCGTGATGATCGTAAGGGCCTTGGGAGGTGCCAGAGTGACCGGAAAAAGCCTCGCCACAGGCTCGACCCGCGTCGCCGGTGTGACTTCAGTTGCACCCATCGGCCCGACCTTAGCGACACCGTTCCTTCGCGAAGCGGCCAGAGCCGCCTAGCCGGCCGACCGACTGGATGCACCGGCCACTGTTAGTAGCGCTCAGCGCCGCCACCGCCGCGGCGGCAGTTGGGCTCGCGGCGTGTTCCTCGCCGCACCCGAAGACTGATTCGTCGGCCACCTCTTCGCTGCCGCCGGCCTCGTCGAGCCAGGTTGCTGCGCCGGTCACGAGTCCCTTGCCGCCACCCGAAGCGCTCACCGACGTACTCGCCCGACTCGCCGACCCGAACGTTCCGGGCGCCAGCAAGGTGAATCTGGTGGAAGGCGCGACGCCGGAGAGCGCGGCCACGCTGGACAAGTTCACCAATGCCTTGCGCGACAACGGCTACCTGCCCATGACCTTCAACGCGAACGACATCGCGTGGTCGGACAAGAACCCGTCGAACGTGAAGACCACCATCGCGGTGCACACCGCCCAGGCCAACAACGCCAACTTCACCTTCCCGATGGAGTTCGCCCCCTTCCAGGGCGGTTGGCAGCTGTCGCGGCACACCGCCGAAATGCTGCTAGCCCTGGGGAAGTCGCCGACGGCTCCGACTTCGGGGGCTCCCGCGCCTCCCCCGGGCCCGCCACCCGCGCCGCCCCCACCCGAGCCCAGCCCGGCACCAGCGCCGTCGCCCGCACCGCCGCCACCACCACCACCGGCGCCACCGCCGCCACCACCACCGGCGGCCCCGGAACCTGCCGCACCGCCCGCACCGCCGCCACCTCCCGCGCCGGCCCCGGAACCTGCTCCGCCCCCCGCTCCGGAGCCCGCCCCCGAGCAGCAAAACCCGCCGGGTTGACCCGCGGCATGTGGATCGGCTGGCTCGAGTTCGACGTGTTGCTCGGCGATGTGCGGTCACTCAAACAGAAGCGGTCGGTCATTCGTCCCGTCATCGCCGAGTTGCAGCGCAAGTTCAGCGTGTCGGCGGCCGAGACAGGTTCGCATGAGCTGTATCGGCGGGCCGGCATCGGGGTCGCCACGGTGTCCGGCGACCGCGGTCATGCCGTCGAAGTCCTGGACGCGGCCGAGCGGCTGGTGGCCGCGCATCCCGAGTTCGAGCTGCTGTCGGTGCGGCGCTCCCTGGTGCGCAGTGAGGATCTCGCCTAGCCGGCGCTTGCGATCGCCGCTAGCCGTCGCGGCCTGCGCGCTTGCGGCCCAACGGCACGGGCGCGACGACGCCGGGCGCGAGCCGTCGCGTGAAGATCAAGAAGGCGGTGTGCCCGCGCATCGAATGCTGCGGCCGGACCGCAAGACCGACGACGTTCCAGCCGCGCTGCAATGTCTCCCAGGACCGCGGTTCGGTCCAGCACTGCTGGGCCCGCAGGGCCTCGACCGCGCGCGACAGTTGGGTGACGGTGGCTACGTAGATGATCAGCACGCCGCCGGGGATCAGCAGTCGCGCGACCGACTCCAGCACCTCCCACGGCGCGAGCATGTCGAGCACGGCGCGGTCGAAGGATCCGTCCGGCAACTCGGAGTCGGCGACGTCGCCGATGATCAGTTGCCAGTTGTCGGGTGCCTGACCGCCGTGAAACACCGACACGTTGCGTTCTGCGTGCTCGGCGTGGTCGGCGCGCTGCTCATAGGAGGTCACCCGGCCTTCGGGCCCGACCGCGCGCAGCAGCGAACAGGTGAGTGCGCCGGAGCCCGCGCCGGCCTCGAGCACCCGTGCGCCCGGGAAGATGTCACCCTCGTGCACGATCTGGGCGGCGTCCTTCGGGTAGATCACCTGGGGCCCGCGCGGCATCGACATGACGTAGTCGATCAGCAGGGGCCGCATTAACAGGTACACGGCGTTGTTGCTGGACTTGATCACGCTGCCCTGCTCGAGCCCGATCAGCGCGTCGTGCGGAATCGCCCCGCGGTGCGTGTGAAATTCGGCGCCCGCGGTGAGCACCACCGTGTAATGCCGACCCTTGGCATCGGTGAGCTGGACGCGCTCGCCCTCGGTGAACGGGCCGGTTACGGACACGCGGTCTAGCGTGCCAGCCGACTCGCCGCCCCAGGTGTTTGGGGGTTGTCGGCGCCCAGTCCTAGGCTGCCGACATGATCGTCCAGCCGGAGGCGCCCCAGTCGGCGGAGCGCCCGGTGGGGCAGGTTTACCGCCCGGCCCTGTCGCCGTCGCGCGCCGCGGACTTCAAGCAATGCCCGCTGCTGTACCGGTTCCGCGCCATCGACCGGTTACCCGAGGCGCCGTCGGCCGCGCAGCTGCGCGGATCGCTGGTCCACGCCGCCCTGCAGCAGCTCTACGGCCTGCCGGCCGAGCAGCGCGTCCCTGATACGGCCATGTCGCTGGTAGAGCCCGCGTGGGACCAGATGATCGCCGAGACATCCGAGATGACCGCCGACATGGATCCGGCGCAGCGCACGCAGCTGCTGGCCGAGGCGCAGGCGTTGCTCGCCGGGTATTACCGGCTCGAGGACCCCACCCGGTTCAACCCGGAGTGTTGCGAACAGCGGGTGGAGGTCGAGCTCGCCGACGGCACCCTGCTGCGCGGCTTCATCGACCGGATCGACGTGGCGGCCACCGGCGAGCTTCGGGTGGTCGACTACAAGACCGGCAAGGCGCCGCCGGAGGCGCGAGCCCTGGCCGAGTTCAAGGCCATGTTCCAGATGAAGTTCTACGCGGTGGCACTGTTGCGTTCGCGCGGTGTGCAGCCCACCCGGCTGCGGCTCATCTATCTGGCCGACGGCCAGGTGCTGGACTACACGCCCGATCGCGACGAGCTGTTGCGGTTCGAGAAGACACTGATGGCGATCTGGCGCGCCATCCAATCCGCCGGGCAGACGGGCGATTTCCGTCCCACCCAGTCGCGGCTGTGCGACTGGTGCCCCCACCAGCGGCATTGCCCGCTGTTCGGGGGAACCCCGCCGCCCTACCCGGGGTGGCCGGAATCCTTGGCGAAACAGGCCGATTCGCATCCGACCGAACCGGCGGCCTAGCACTTCATCGCCACTTCAATGGCGGCGACCCGCTGCGCCCGGCTCCGCCGCGCTTGCGATCGCCACTAGTCGAGCGGCGAAAGCTCCTGCAGCATCGTGGGAATCAGCTCGCTGACCGTGGGATGGATGTGCATGGTCCGCGACAGCGTGGTGTAGGGCGTCTTGGCCGACATGACGTCCAGGATGCCGTGGATGGCCTCGTCACCGCCGACCCCGAGGATGGCGGCCCCCAGAATCTCTTGGGTCTCGGCGTCCACCACGACCTTCATGAAGCCTTGCGTCTCACCCTTTTCCACCGCCCGGCCGACTCGGGTCATCGGCCGCTTACCGACCAAGGCCTTGCGTCCCGACGAGCGGACCTGATCGACGGTCATGCCGGCGCGCCCCAACGGTGGATCGATGTAGAGCGCATAGGTGGTGATGCGGTCGCTCACCCGGCGGGGGTCGCCGTCCAGCAGATTGGCGGCGACGATTTCGAAATCGTTGTAGGAGGTGTGGGTGAATGCGCCCCTGCCGTTGCAGTCGCCCATCGCCCAGATGTGCTCGACGCTGGTCCTGAGCTCGTCGTCGACCGTGATGTAACCGCGGGCGTCGGTCTGCACCCCGGCCGCTTCCAGGCCCAGGTCGTCGGTGTTGGGTCGCCGGCCCACCGCCAGCAGCAGATGACTCCCGTGGACGGGCGCGGCGCCCTCGCGAGGGGCCAGTTCGAACCCGTTGCCGGCCTTGGTTATTCGTATATCGTCGGCACCGACGATGATGTCGATGCCTTCGGCCCGCAGGATTTCTTCGACGGTGGACGAGACGTCCTCGTCTTCGCGCAATGCCAGCCGCGGGCCCCGTTCCACGACGGTCACCCGGGCTCCGAACCGCCGGTACATCTGCGCGAATTCCAGCGCGATATAGCTGCCGCCAACGATGACGAGATGCGTTGGCACCGTGTCGAGTTCGAGAACCGACACGTTGGTGAGGAAGTCGACATCGGACAGGCCCGGGATATCGGGCACCGCCGCTCGGCCGCCGACGTTGAGGAAGATGCGATCGGCGTGCAGCACATCGTCGCCGACTCGCAGCGTGTGCGGATCCTGGAAGACCGCGTGCCCGCGAAAAACAGTGCAGCCCTTCATGCCCTCGAGCCAATCCTCGACGCCCTTGCGGTTGCCCAGCATGATCTCGTCTTTACGCGCCTTGACCTTGGCCATGTCCACGCTGACCGTCCCGGTCCCGACGCCGTATTCCGCGCCGCGGCGCGCCAGGCGGGCGGCGTGCGCGGAGGCCACCATCGTCTTGGTCGGGATGCAGCCGGTGTTGACGCAGGTGCCGCCCATCAGCTTGCGCTCGATCACGGCGACGCGCTGCCCGGCTGCGGTCAGCCGGCCTGCCAGCGGCGGGCCGGCCTGCCCGGCCCCGACGATGATCGCATCGAAATGTTCTGTCACTTAACCGCCGTCAGCAGGAACTCGGTCAACACGTGACCCGTCGCCGCAAGGATGGCGAACCCGCCCACGATCGCGACGGCGTCCTCGAGCAGCGCGATGGGCAGGTCCTTGCCACCGGTCGCGGCGACCAGCCGTCTGCGTGCGTGGTAACCGCCGAGGGTGCCCAGCACCGCACCGATGACGCCGGCGCCCAGCGCGGTGAACGTCCAATGCGGCCAAGCGCCAAGGGCCGCGCCCGCGAGCCCGCCCATGACGATCCGGGCCGCGAAGATCGGCGGAGCGGTACGGGCCGGCGTCTTGGGCAGCTTGTCGTTGACCAGTTCGCCCACGGCGAGAACGGTGAAGATGATCACCGTGATGATGCTGGCCATCCAGCCCGCCCAGGTTCCGTGCAGATCGATCCAGCCGATGAAGGCGGCCCACGCCACCACGGCGGGCGCGGTCAGCGACCGCAGCCCGGCCACCACACCAATCAGCAGAGCCAGCAAGACAAGAAGTGCGTGTGTCACGGAAGACCCTCCTGGGAGACGAACGCCGGCGACCAATGCGGGGACGGCCCACACGCCAACCCGGGCAGTCCCCCGAGGCGGACGCTAACACAGCCGCGGGTTCTGCACCGCGTGCGCGATCAGAACCGGCAAAACCTGATGTCGGACGCCAGGATCGCCTTGGCGCCGATGGCGGCCAATTCGTCCATGATCTCGTTGACGCCGCGACGCGGCACCAGCGCGCGGATGGCCACCCAGTCCGGATCGGCCAGGGGCGCGATGGTGGGCGACTCCAGCCCCGGCGTGATCGCCGTGGCCTTCTCCTGCACCGAGCGGGGGCAGTCGTAGTCGAGCATCAGATATTGCTGCCCGAACACCACGCCCTGGATCCGCGCCACCAGTTGATCGCGCGCCGCCTGCGTCCCGGACTTGCTGCTGTGGTCGCTCTCGATCAGCACCGCTTCCGAATCGCACAGCGGTTCGCCGAAGGCGATGAGGTTGTGCAGGCTCAGGGTGCGCCCGGAACCCACCACGTCGGCGATGGCGTCGGCCACGCCAAGCTGTACCGAGATCTCCACCGCACCGTCGAGCCTGATGACCGTTGCCTCGATACCACGCCCGGACAAGTCTTTTCGGACCAGATTGGGATAGGCGGTCGCGATCCGTTTTCCGGCCAGATCCGCGATCTTCCAGTCGCGCCCGGCCGGTCCGGCGTAGCGGAAACTCGACGAGCCGAATCCCAGCGCCAGCCGTTCCCGCACCGGTGCGTCTGAATCGCCCACCAGGTCCCGGCCGGTGATGCCGAAATCCAGTTCTCCCGAACCCACGTAGATGGCAATGTCTTTGGGCCGCAGAAAGAAGAACTCGACCTGGTTGACCGGGTCGATGACGGTCAGGTCCTTGGAATCGGTGCGGCGCCGGTAGCCCGCCTCGGCGAGGATCTCGCTGGCCGGCTCGCTCAGCGTGCCCTTGTTGGGAACCGCAACCCGCAGCATGGTCACAGCTTCCGATACACGTCGTCGAGGGTCAGTCCGCGCGCCACCATCAACACCTGCGTCCAGTAGAGCAACTGGCTGATCTCCCCGGCCAGCGCGTCGTCGGATTCGTGTTCGGCGGCCAGCCAGACTTCGCCGGCTTCCTCGAGGATCTTCTTACCCAGTCCGTGGACGCCGCCCTCCAGCGCGGCGACCGTCGCGCTGCCGGCTGGCCGGGTACGGGCACGCTCGCCCAGTTCGGCGAACAGATCCTCGAAGGTCTTCACGGCCAGCGATTGTTTCACGCGGCGGCGAGCAAAGTCACGGCGGTTTAGCCGCGGCCGGGCTGTGAGGCGGTTCGCCCGTCGAATCCGGCGAGCGTGATGCGCAGCGCTTCCTCCAACAGCACGTGAAACGGTGGGCTGTCGGAGATGTCCGAGGTCAGCCATCCGTCGAGGACGAATTGAACGGTGGCGAAACTGGTGTGGACCAACAAGCGGGGCCGAATATCCACCGCCGCATCGACATTCATCCGGCGGGCGACCTGTTCGATCAGCCTGCCGTGATCCGTCTGGCTGACCAACATGGATTTGGTCAACAACTGGGGCGCGGTCACGACGGCATCACGCCACATATCGAGGTTGCCGATCGCGCTGACATCCCTGGCGTGCGTGACAAAGAGCTGAATCAGCGCCTCGACCGGCGACTCATGTTGCGGCCTCGCGCTATAGGCGCCCACGATCTCGGTGGCCGCCTCCCGGACGGGATCGATCAGCAGTCCCTCCTTGGTGGGGGCGTACCGGAAATACGTGCTGATGGAGACGCCGGCGGCCGCGGCGATGTCCTCGGTGGTCACCGCCTCGAAGCCGCGTTCGGCGAACAGCCGGTGTGCGGTCCGCTGAATCTGGGAAAGCAGCTCAGCACGCCGTCGGTCCCGCAACGAGCCGGTGTTTGCTGAGGGCATGCCATCACCTTCGTCAATCCGACATTAGAACCCCACGGTGCCGTCCAGCGACGAACTCAGATGAGTGACTCTACACTATTGAAAGTCGCTATCAAGTAGGCTAATGTGATGCCGCACACACCGATGAGCTGCGGAGTCCCGGGGCTTGTTGACGCTATTTTAATAAGGATAGGGTCAAACGCCTGCCCGATGTCCTCCGCTCGGCACTCACTATTAGGGGTGGGAAGAGGGCCGATGAAAGCGGTAGCTGGTACGCGATGACCTGTGCCATGAGTTTGCTGCACGGACCGCAGGTCACGCCGCTGTGACGACGACACAGCTTGATGGCGTCACCGCGATCCGGAACTGGTCCGTCGGGTACGTCAAACGTCACCCGGTCGCCTCGCTGACGACGGTTGGTGAACAGTTCGTCCTGGGTGTGCGAACCGCTCAATATTTCTTCTACGACCTGGTGACCGGCCGATTCCAGTGGCAGGAGTTCGTCCGGCAGGGCGCATTCATGGCCGGCACCGCCGTGTTACCGACGATCTTGGTGTCGCTGCCGATCAGCGTTACGTTGTCCATCCAGTTCGCGTTGCTGGCCGGCCAGGTCGGCGCCACGTCGCTGGCCGGGGCGGCCAGCGGGCTCGCGGTGATCCGGCAGGGGGCGTCGCTGGTGGCGGCGGTCCTCATGGCATCGGCGGTTGGGTCGGCGATCACCGCCGACCTGGGCTCGCGAACGATGCGCGAAGAGACCGACGCGATGGAGGTGATGGGCGTCTCGGTGATCCGCCGCCTGGTCGTCCCCCGCTTCGCCGCCGCGGTGATGATAGGCGTGGCCCTCACCGGCGTCGTGTGCTTCGCCGGGTTCTTCGCGAGCTACATGTTCAACGTGTATTTCCAGAACGGCGCGCCGGGCAGCTTCGTGTCAACGTTCGCGTCGTTCGCGACAACCGGCGACATGATCCTGGCGCTGATCAAGGCGATCGTATTCGGCGCCATCGTGGCCATCGTGTCGAGCCAGAAAGGCTTGTCCACCAAGGGCGGACCGACCGGCGTCGCAAACTCCGTGAATGCCGCTGTGGTCGAGGCGATCCTGCTGTTGATGATCGTCAACGTCGCCATCAGCCAGCTCTACATCATGTTGTCGCCCAGGACGGGGCTATGACGTGACGGCGTCGGCTTATCGGCCTTTCGCACCGATTTCGGTGCCGCTCGTCCGGCTCTACCACCGGGGCAGAGCCCCGATCATCCGGCTGGGCCATCTGCTCGTCTTCTTCGTCCGGGCGCTGGTCGCCGTGCCACTCGCCTTGCGCCAGTACAGCGCCGAGTTCCTACGGCTGTTGTCGAACATCACGTGGGGCAACGGCTCGATCGTGGTGGGCGGGGGCACCGCCGGTGTGGCCGTCGTGCTCGGCATGACGGTCGGAGCCCTCGTCGGCATCGAGGGTTACAACTTCCTCGACCTGCTGGGCCTGGGCCCCGCCACCGGGTTCGTGTCGTCGTTGGTGAACACCCGCGAGCTGGCTCCCCTGATGGCGTCGCTCGCGTTCGCCATGCAGGGCGGCTGCCGCTTCACCGCCCAGCTGGGATCCATGCGCATCGCCGAAGAGATCGACGCGATGGAATCGATTGCCATCCGCCCGATCCCGTACTTGGTGACCACCCGGCTGATCGCGTCGGTGGTGGCGATCGTCCCGCTGTATGCCGCGTGCCTGGCGATCGGATACCTGAGCACGCAGGTCGTGGTCGGCATCGGTAGTGGTGGCTCGACCGGCTCCTACCTGCATTACTTCACGCTGATGCTGGCCGGTCAGGACATCGTTTATTCGTTGTTCAAGGCCGTCATCTTCGTGTGGATCGCGTCCACGATCCAGTGCTACTACGGGTATTACGCGAGCGGCGGCCCCGAGGGCGTCGGGGTCGCCGCCGGGCACGGCATGCGGGCCAGCATCACCGTGGTGATCATCGTGAACATGCTGCTCACCATGGCGCTGTGGGGGGTCGACTCCGGCGCAAGGTTCGGCGGGTAGGTCGGTGGAACATGCCCAACTCCTTTGAGCTGGACGGCCGCGGCCCGTCCGACCGCCAGCTGTTCGGCATCGGCCTCGCGGTGGTGGTGGTCAGCGCCCTGGTCACGACCGCGATGGTGGTCAAATCCACGGGCAGACTGAACGATTACGTGCGGGTGGTAGCCGACCTGGTGAATGTGGGCGACGGCCTTCCGCAGAAGTCCGACGTCAAATATCACGGCGTACTCGTCGGCATGGTCAACGGCGTCGTGCCCGCGGCGCACGGCAAGCCCAACTATGTTCACATCGACCTCAAAGAGGACTACGCCAAGTCGATTCCGGCCAACGTGACCGCGCGCGTGGTGCCCAGTAACGTGTTCGCCGTCTCGTCGGTCCAATTGGTAGGCAACGGCCCCGGTGTGAAAATCCGCAACGGTGCCCACATCCTGGAGGACAAGCGGCTGCCGACCGTCCTGTTCCAGACAACCGTCAGCAAGCTGCGTGATCTGCTCGCGGCGGCGGGGCGCGGGCGCGACGACAGGTCGGTGGGGATCCTGGCCGCGCTGGGTGCGGCTACCGACCACCGCCGCGTGAGCCTGTTGAACGCCGGCGCGCAACTGAACCGCATTCTCGATCAACTCAATTCGATCGTCAGCACCGATGCCGGCCCCTCGACGGTGTCGGCACTACTGGACGCGACGACCGGGCTCGCCCAGACCGCGCCCGAGCTTCTCGATGCCTTGCATCAGGCTGTCGAGCCGATGCGGACATTCGCCGAGACCCGCGGGCAGTTGGCCTCGCTGCTGTCGGGCGCGGACTACACCGTCGGCACGACGCGCCAATCCTTCGACAACCACATCGACCAACTGATCAAGATCACCACCGATTTCACGCCGGTGCTCGGGGTCCTGGCGCAGAAGTCGAACAACTTCGTGCCCGCCGTCGCCAAGCTGGACAACCTGGCCAACCAGTTCATGGAACAGGTGTGGAACCCCCGGACCAACCTCGGCAACATGCGCGCGATGCTCACCTTCACGCCCAGTTCCACCTACACACGCGCCGACTGCCCGCACTACGGCGAGCTCAAAGGGCCCAGTTGCTTTACCGCACCGCTGATTCCGGTGCGGCCCGATCTGCCCGAGGTGCTGCTGCCGCAGAACTATCAGCCACCCAAGGATCTGGCACCGCCGCCCGGCACGGTGATCGGCCCGGACGGAAACCTCGTCGCGGTGGGCCCGCCGCTGATCAACCCCACTCCCAACCTGACCGATCCCAATCCCCCACTGGCCCCGGGGATTACGCCGTCGCCGCCGGTGCCCGGCAGCGCGAATCCCGACAACCCCTCGCCTGGGGCGCCGGCGACGCCGCAACAGCACGAGCCGTGGGTCGCGCCGGTGGCACCCAAGGCGCCGTGGATTCCGCAGGCCGCTTTCGGCGGCAACGTGGGACCCGTTGGGAGCCAGTATGAGAGAAACATGCTGGGCGTGATCACCGGTGCGCCCGCGACCGACGCCACCGATCTGCTGCTGGGACCGGTGGCCCGCGGCACCACGGTGTCACTGGCTCATCCACCCGGGGAGGCCAAATGAGATTTCGCGGCCCACTCATCGCGCTGACCCTGTTCATGATCGTCTCGTTGACGCTGACCTGGATGGTGTACGTGAGTCTGCGGCGGGACGTGGCCGGTGACACCGCCAGGTACTCGGCGGTGTTCACCGACGTGTACGGACTTCGCGAGGGCGACGACGTCCGCATGGCCGGGGTGCGCGTGGGCCGGGTCGAAAAGGTGGAACTGGACGGGAAACTGGCGAAAGTCTCGTTCGTGGTGCAATCCGAGCAGCGGCTGTTCGGAAACACCCTTGCATCGGTGACCTACCAGAACATCGTCGGGCAGCGTTACCTTGGGCTGTCTCTGGGCAAGGAAGGCAGTTCGCAGCTGCTTGCGCCGGGCAGCACCATTCCGCTGGAACGCACCGAACCCTCGTTCGACGTGACCACGCTGCTCAACGGCTACGAACCGCTGTTCAGCCTGCTGAACCCGCACGACGCCGACAACCTCACCAAGGGCATCATCGCCTCGCTGCAGGGCGACACGTCGTCGCTCACCACACTGGTCGGCCAAACCTCAACGCTCACAGAGACGTTCGCGGGCCGCGACCAGGCGCTCGGCAGCGTGATCACCAACCTCGACAAGGTGGTCGGCAACCTCGCCCAGCAGAACGACAATCTCGACGAGGTCATCACGCAGGCCCGCAGCGTCGTCGGTGAGCTCGACCGGCGCCGCCAGGACCTGGTCGCCTCGGTCGGTTCGCTGGCCAGGGTGACCAACCGGCTGTCGGCCTCGGCGACCGACGTGTACCCGGCACTGCGCGAATTCATCGATCGCCGGCCCGGAGTCACCAAGCACATCATGGACGTCGAGCCGCAGGTGGCATTCTTCGGCGACAACATCCCGCTGCTGCTGAAAGGCCTTACCCGGGTGGGCAATCAGGGCGCCTATGGCAACGCCTACGTGTGCGACGTGAACTTCATGGGGTTCTTCCCAGGGCTCAACGACGTGGTGCCGATTATCATCAACGCCGCCACGCCGGGCAACCGGGCCTGGCACACCCCGCGCTGCAGGAGCACGGTCGATGGCTGACGCATCGGTACGGCAGCGGCTTTCGCGAACCACAAGGCGACCGCTGGAAAGCTACAACAAGACCTGGCTCGGCTTCATCGCCGTCGCGGTGGTCGCGGTGGTGATCGGCGTCATGCTGCTGGTGCATGCGATCGGCGCCGGCTATCGGCATTACACCGCGGAGTTCTTGCAGGCGGCCTCGCTGCGGGCCGGCAACCCGATCGTGGTCGCGGGCATCCCGGTGGGCAACGTCACCAGCATGAAACTCGTCGGCGACCATGTCGAGGCCGGCTTGAAGGTCCGTGACGACATCAAGCTGGGCAAGGACTCCCGGGCGCAGATCAGGGTCACCACCATCCTGGGTTCGCGTTACCTCGCGCTGGACCCCAACGGGCCGGCGCGTCTGCCCAACAACACCTTCGACCTGGCGCACACCGAGGTGCCCTACGACCTGCAGGCCGCGTTGCAGGACGCCACCACGACTTTCGAGCAGGTCGACTCCGACAGGTTCGCGCAGTCGCTGGCGGTGCTGGGCAAGCAGCTCGAGGGCCTGCCCGCCGTTGTGCCGCAGGCGATCACGAACATCAACACGTTGTCGTCGATCATCGCGGTGCGGCGCGACCAGCTGGGACAGCTGCTCCGCAGCACCGAGCAGGTGACGAACACGCTGCGGCGCCAGCAGGCCGGCATCGGGGCTCTGGTCGACCAGGGACAAGACCTGCTCGGTCAATTCGTCGCGCGGCGCGCCGTTTTCCACGCGATGATGCAGTCGCTGTCCAGTCTTGTCGACACCATGAGCCAGGTGGTGGTCAACGACCGCTCGGGCCTGGACGCGCTGATCAAAGACATGCGCGACTTCACCAGCCTGATGTCCCAACACGACGACCTGCTGCACAGCATGTTGCAGACCAGCCCGATCTTCTTCCGCGAGGCCGCCAATCTCACCGGTGACGGCAACGCGATCAACTTCAACGCCCCCAACGTCCCGCTGATCGACTCGTGGATGTGTGCAATCAGCGGCCGCGCCAAGCAGTTCGGCATGATTCAGTACTTCAAGGACTGCAAGTGAAGGGGCTCGGCGCCAGGGCACTGGCCATCGTCGCCGCGGTCGCGGTCGTCGCCGCGGCGATCGGAATCGGTTGGTGGTCCTTGAGTTCCGACGAGGGCACGATCACGGTTACCGCCCAATTCGACAGCGCCTCGGGCCTCTACGAGGGCAACGAGGTCGCGGTGCTGGGAATGCCGGTGGGCAAGATCACCAAGATCAACGCCAAGGGCGGCTACGTCGAGGTCGAGTTCACCATCGACCGCAACGTCAAAGTGCCCGCTACCGCACAGGCCGTCACGGTGTCAACCTCCATCCTCACCGATCGGCAGATCGAGCTCACGCCGCCTTATCACGGCGGACCGACCCTGGAGAACCACGACACCATCGGCTTGCCGCGGACCAAGACGCCCGTCGAATTCAGCAGCGTCCTCAACGTTTTGGACAAGGTGACCAAGTCGTTGGAGGGTGACGCACACGGCGGCGGACCGATCGCCGACGTGCTGGGCGGTGGCACCGAGGTGGTCAACGGGAACGGCGAAAAGATCAAGGCGGCGCTCGGCGAGCTGTCCACGGCGCTGCGGCTGTCCAGCGACGGCGGCGCGACCACCCGCGAGCAGATCACCACGATCGTCAAGAACGTCAGCACGCTGTTCGACGCGGTGGCCGCCAACGACACGAAACTGCGCGAATTCGCCTCCACCATCCACCAAGTCAGCCAGATCATGGCCGACGAGGACCTCGGCAGCGGCAGCACCGGACACAAACTCGACCAGTTGATTCAGCGGGCCGGTGACCTGCTCGACGAAAACCGGGACAATGCCAAACAGGTCGTCCTGCACGGCAATGGCACGCTGAAGACGGTGACCGACCAGCGACGCGACCTGGCCGAGCTGCTGGATCTGGCTCCCCTGGTGGCCGACAACGCCTACAACATGATCGACCGGGCGAACGGCAGCGTGCGGGCCCGCTTCCTCACGGATCGGTTGCTCTTCGACAGCCAATACACCAAAGAGATCTGCAACCTGATGGGCCTTCGGCAATTGGGCTGCAGCACCGGCACCATCCAGGACTTCGGTCCCGATTTCGGGTTGACCTATGTGCTCGACGGCATGGCCGCCATGGGACAGAAATGATGACCACGGGAATGCGGGGCATGCTGACGGTGGTGGCCGCGGCGATGGTCACCGCGGGATGCGCCACGAACGGCCTTGCCAGCCTTCCCCTTCCGGCGCCGGGGCTGGGCTCGGGCGGGTACTCGCTCAACGCGGTGTTCTCCAACGCGCTCAACCTGCCGATGAACGCCAAGGTCAAGCTCGCCGGCGCCGACGTCGGGCAGCTCGAATCGATGGTTGCGCGCAACTACACCGCGGTCACCCGGCTGCGCATCCGCGACGGCGTGCTGCTGCCGCGGGGCAGCACCGCCGAATTGCGTACCGCGACACCGCTGGGCGACGTGTTCGTCGCGCTGAAGCCGCCCGACGATCCCGCGGACACGGCGCTGCTGCGTGACGGCGACACCATCGGCCTGGATTCGACGGCGGCCGCTGCGACCGTCGAGTCGGTGCTGAGCTCGGCGGCGATTCTGGTGAACGGGGGGGCGGTCCGCAATTTCACCAACATCATCAACGGGTTCGGTAAGGCGACCGGCGATCAGGGCCAAGCCTTCGGAGACATGATCCGCAAGTCCAACCAACTGCTCGGGACACTGGACGCCCGGTCCGACCAGATCGCGCACGCGTTGACCCAATTGTCGCGCCTGGCCGACCAACTCGACACCAAGAACCAGACCATCGGCGACCTGATGGCGGCCGCCAGCCCCGCCACTTCGGCCCTGGCCGACAACACCAGTCAGCTCTCCAACCTGGCCGTACAGGTGGGTGACACCTCACGGTTGCTCGCCAGGTTCCCGACCATCGGCGGGACCGACACCAGCGGCCGCAGCATGGTCCGCGACCTGAACACGATCGCCGGGGCCGCCAACGACGTTGCCATGAGCCCCGATACCAGCTGGCTGTCGATCAACCGGCTGATCCCCGCGCTGGTCAAATCGACTGCCGGGAACTCGATTTCGGTGAACGTGGGCGTGGATAAGATCATGCTCGGGTCGCTCCCCGACATCGGGTTCCCCGGTGACATCGGCCTGCACGGACCGCACCACTACAACGTGAACCTGCTCGTCGGCACCCTGAAGTACACGCTGTGGCGGCTGCAGGAACGTATCGTCGGGCGCGGGCCGAACTCGCCACAGGTTCCGGTCATCCCGGACCCGAACATCCCGGGCCAGATCGACGTCGCCCCGGGGCCCCCGCCGGCACCGGCACTGCCAGCACCCGCGGCGCCGCCACCGCCAGGACCGCAACCATGATGCGCGCCGTCGCCAACCTCGCCAATGTCGTTGTCCGCGCGGTGCGCACCGGTCACCGGCAACAGGTGTGGCTGTCGGTGGCCGGCCTGGCGCTCATCCTGGTCGTGGCGCCCGCCTATCTGCTCATCGGCGCGTTGCGGGTGAAGCCGTTCGCCTCGTCCTATCGGGTCACCGTGCAGTTGGCGGAATCCGGTGGCCTGCTGCCTAATCAGGACGTCGCGCTGCGCGGGGTGCGCATCGGTCGCGTCGAGTCGTTGCAGATCACCGACAACGGGGTGAACGCCGTCGCCAGCATCACGTCGAAGGTGAGGATCCCGGCGAACAGCGTCGTGCATGTGTCGGCGCTTTCGCCGGCCGGTGAGCAGTACATCAACTTCGAAGCCGCGTCCGATGCCGGCCCGTATCTGCATGACGGCAGCCTCATCGCGCTGGACCACACCACCGTCCCAGTCAGCTTGGCGCAGTTGCTCGGTGACGCCGACGGGCTGCTGGCCCAGGTGGACCCGCACAAGGTCGAGTTGATCAAGAAGGAATTGAGTCTGAGCAAGGAAGGTCCGGCGAAGCTGACCGCCATCGTCGACGGCGGAACATTCCTGCTTTCGACGCTCGATTCGGTGCTGCCCCAGACCACCAGCATCATCAAGACCAGCCGCGTCGTGCTCACCCTGGCCGGCGACAAGAACAGCGGATTGGGCGCCACCGCAACCGAACTCAACCAGACACTGACCGGCGTGGCCAGGATGCAGGCCGGCTACCGCCGGTTGACTCAACAGACGCCGCGCACCCTTTCGGCCGTCGACAATCTGTTCGCGGACAATTCCGACACCATGGTGGCGCTGCTGGGCAGCATGGCCACCATGTCGCAGTTGTTCTATCTGCGGGTCCCGGCGCTCAACGCGCTGTTCCCCGACTACCGCGGATCGGTATTGGACGCGGTGACGAGCACATTCCACGACGGCGGAGTCTGGGCGACGGCCGACCTCTACCCCCGCTATGTGTGCGACTACGGAACACCGTCGCACGCGCCGTCCGCGGCCGACTACTACGAGCCCTTCATGTACACCTACTGCCGCGACGACGACCCGGCAGTCTCGATCCGCGGCGCCAAGAACGCGCCCCGCCCGGGCGGCGACGACACCGCCGGCCCGCCGATGGGGGCCAACCTGGGCCAACGAACCGATCCGACCCCCAAGGGCCGCTTCACCATTCCCACCCCATACGGCGGCCCGCAGCTGCCGATCGAACCGCCGCACTGAGCATTGAAACCATCGACCTTTAGGAGATGATCGTGGTCGTGACGACCAATAAGAACCCGAAATCCGTTACGGAAGCCGACGCCGAAACCGACGTGGAATCGGGTGCCGAAACACCGGAAGTCGCAGGCGAAGACGCCGAGGAGACGCGCGCCGACGAATCCGCGGACGCGTCAGAGGGTTCGACCGACGCCGCGGATACCGACGAGGGCGACGAGAAGGGCGACGACGAAGACGAAGGTGGCGACGGCCTGCTCAAACGCAAGCGTCCGGACTCCGAGCGCGCCAAGCGGCCCTGGCGCCGGTACCTGCGCCGCGCCGCGCTGCCAGTGTTACTCATTGTCGCGCTTGGCATTTCGGGGTTCCTCGGGTGGCGACAGTGGCAGGACCATCAGCTGAAGGTGGCGGGCGAACAGGCCCAACAGGCGGCCATCGCCTACGCGCAGGTGCTCACGAGCATCGACTCGAACAAGGTCGACGAGAACTTCAGGCAGGTCCTCGACGGGGCGACCGGCGAATTCAAGGACATGTACACCCAGTCCAGCGTCAAGCTCCGGCAGCTGCTGATCGACAACAAGGCGACCGCGCACGGGGTGGTGGTCGACTCGGCCATTCAGTCCGAATCCACCGACAGGGTCGTCGTGCTGCTCTTCATCGACCAGACCGTCACCAACACGGCCGCACCCGACCCCCGCATCGACCGCAGCAGGATCAAGATGACCATGGAGAAGGTCGACGGTCGCTGGCGGGCGAGCAAAGTCCAACTCCTCTGAGCCGAGCGGAGCCTTTCCATGCTCAAGAGACTGTCCGCGGCGCTCGTATTTGCAGCGGCCGCAACGATTCCCAGCACCGCCACCACGCATGCGTCGGCGCCGTCATTCTGCGGCCAGCTAGGCGGTGACTGGGATGGCCAGTACTGCCACACCACGGTGATGTCGGAACGCAACGCCGTGCGCGACATCAAGGTCGCGGTGCCCGACGACCTCGTCGACAATCCGACCACCGGCCCGGTGATCCGGGACTACCTGCACACGCTGGTCAACAACTGGCGAAACGCCAACGGCAGCATGGCCGCCGACAGCTACGGCGAGGAGAATTTCGAGGTCTTCCGGCACGGCAACCTGCTCAGCGCGGTGTTCCACGAGGACTATCACGCCGACGGACCCAAGCCCGACAACGCCTATCGGACGTTCACGTTCGACATGGCAGCAGGCAGACGGGTGCAGCTCGCCGATCTCACGACGTCGAACCCACTGACCGCGATCCCGCCGCTGGCTGCGCCGTTCATCGACGCGGCGCTCAATCAGGCTCCACCACCGCATGATCCGGGCACATATCCGTTCATCCTCGACCGCTGGGCCCCCGACAAGGTCTACTCGGGCGCTTACAAGGCGTGGGCGCTGACGCCCGACGAGTTGATCATCTACATGCCTGACTATCCGGTCGGCCACGACGAGCCGATCAACTTCTCCCCTGGCCTGCCGCAGTGGTACATGGACGGCGGCACGGTTCAGGCACACATCCCGCTATCGGCGCTGGGTTCGGTGCTGCGGGTCTGAGCGGGGTGAGCGCCCGTGTAAGTCGGCCCAGGACGGGTACTTTCCCGAAGTGCGCCCGCAGATTCGCAGCAACTTACTGATCCGTTCCGCCGTGCCCCAATCGCAAACCACCTGATGGCCACACCCAAATCGGTGCCCGAGGACCTGCGACAGCTCGCCGAGGCCCACGGGGTGGCTACCTCCTACCGAAACGAACGACGAGAACCGGTCGAGGTAGATGCGGACGTGGTGGTCCGGGTGCTCGCATTGCTGGAGGTTGATGCCGCCAGCGACGCCGACCGGCGTCGTGAATTGGCAAAGCTAGCCGAGCGCAAGCGCGCGGGGGCCCTGGCGCCGACCGTCGCCGTACGGTTGGACGGTCGGCCACGAACCCTTCCCGGAGCGGTCGCGTTGGTCGGCGAGGACGGCGACCAGACCGACGTGCGCGACGAGCTGCCCGGTGATTTATCGCCGGGCTGGTACCGCCTGCACACCCGCGAGGGACAGCAAGTCACCGTGGTAGCGGCCCCGCCGCAGGTGCCCCAGACAGCTGCCACCTGGGGTTGGATGCTGCAGCTATATGCGCTGCGCTCGGACCGCTCGTGGGGTATCGGCGATCTGGGCGACCTGCGAGACTTCATCGACTGGACTGCGGCGGCACACCGGGCGGGCGCGGTGTTGCTCAACCCGCTGAACGCACCAGGCCCCACACATCCGGTTCAACCATCCCCCTACACCCCGTCCAGTCGACGATTCGCCAACCCGTTAGCGCTACGCATCGAAGACCTGGACGCTTACCGTCGGGCCGACGCGGAGACCCGCGCCGAAGTCGACGCCCTGCGTGTCTCGTCCGGCACCGAGCGAATCGACCACGACCTCGTCTGGGCGGCCAAACGCTCTGCCTTGGAAGCGCTTTGGCGCGCGGAGGACCGACCTAACCCGCTGGACGACTCACCGTCGTCCAGGGCGCTGCACGACTGGGCCACCTACTGCGCGCTGGCCGAGCGGCACGGCGGCCGCTGGCCGCGATGGCCCAAATCTTTGCGTCGCGTCGACGGACCGGGCGTCACCGCCGCTCGACGGGAACTGGCACCGAGGGTCGCCTTCCACGCCTGGGTGCAGCAACGCTGCGCTGAACAGCTCGGCGAAGTCCGCAGCGCCGCGCGAAGAGCCGGTATGGCGTTGGGCGTGTTGCACGACCTGCCGGTCGGCGTCGACTCCGACGGCGCCGACGCGTGGGCCCTGGCCGACATGCTGGCCACCGGAGTTCACGTCGGTGCTCCCCCAGACAATTTCACCCCGCGCGGCCAGGACTGGGGGCTACCGCCCTGGCGACCGGACCAGCTCGCCGCCACCGGGTACGGCGCGCTACGAGACATGCTGCGCGCCATACTCGTTCACGCGGACGGCCTACGGATCGACCACGTCGCGGGCCTATGGCGGCTGTGGTGGATACCGCCGGGCGAGTCTGCCGACCGCGGCACCTACGTCCACTACGACGCCGACACCATGCTTGCCGTGCTGGCGCTGGAAGCCCAGCGTGCCGGCGCGATTGTAGTCGGCGAGGACTTGGGCACTGTCGAGCCAGAGGTCACGGAAGCATTGGGCAACAACGGAATGCTGGGCTGCGCGGTGTCCTGGTTCACCCGCGACGAAGCCGCACCCGAACAACCGTTGCTTGCCTCGTCGAGGTGGCCGTCGCGCGCGGCTGCCAGCCTCTCCACACACGACCTGCCCACTGCGGCCGGCTTTTTACGTGGCGAACACGTGCGGGTCCGCGCTGAGCTCGGCCTGCTCAACGACGTGTCGGCCGAACAGGTCTCAGCCGACAAGGAAAGAGCCGAGTGGCTGGCCTTGCTGCGTTCCGAAGGACTGTTGCCGGCCGATCCGGACGAAAACGACTTCATATTCGCGATGCACCGCTTCTTAGCGGCGACCCCGAGTAAGTTGAAGCTGATCTCGCCCTACGACATCCTCGCCGACCCGCGACAACCGAATCTGCCCGGCACCATAGACGAATATCCGAATTGGCGGCTGCCATTGCCGGCCACGCTGGACCAACTGCGCGCCGACCCACGCGTCGCCGAGATCACCGCCGCGTTCCGGGCGGCTGCGGAGGGCTAGCTCAGTCCTCCGGGTTGTAGCCGAGGTTGGGTGCGAGCCAGCGCTCGGCTTCGGCCAGGGTCCAGCCCTTGCGCTTGGCGTAGTCGGCGACCTGGTCCTGGGCCATCCGACCGACCACGAAGTATTGCGATTGCGGGTGGGAGAAATACCAGCCGCTGACGGCCGCACCGGGCCACATCGCCATAGACTCGGTCAACTCGATGCCGGTCCGCTCCTTGACGTCCATCAACTTCCAGAGCGTCGCCTTCTCGGTGTGCTCCGGGCAGGCCGGGTAGCCGGGGGCAGGGCGGATTCCCCGGTACTTCTCATCGATGAGCGCCTCGTTGTCGAGCTGCTCGTCCGGCTGGAATCCCCAGAACTCCTTGCGGACCCGTTGATGCATCCGTTCGGCGAAAGCCTCTGCCAGCCGGTCGGCGATCGACTCCAGCAGGATCGCGCTGTAGTCGTCGAGGGCCGCCTTGAACTCCGCGATCTTCTCCTGGCTGCCGAGCCCCGCGGTGACGGCGAAGGCGCCGATGTAGTCGGCCAGACCGGTGTCCTTGGGTGCGATGTAGTCGCTCAGCGACCGGTTCGGGATGCCGTCCCGGTGCGCGCCCTGCTGGCGCAGGTTGTGCAACGTCGTCAGCACCTCGGTGCGGGTGTCGTCGGTATAGACCTCGATGTCTTCAACACCCGAGCCGACCGCGTTCGCGGGGAAGAACCCGATCACGCCGTTGGCGGTCAGCCACTTCTCCTTGATCAGGGTGTCGAGCATCTCCTGGGCGTCTTCGTACAGCTTGCGGGCGGCCTCGCCCGAGGCCGGGTTGTTGAGGATGTCGGGGAACCTGCCCTTCATCTCCCAGGCGTTGAAAAACGGCTGCCAGTCGATGAACTCGCGCAACTCGGCGAGGTCGTAGTCCTGAAATTCTCGGACTCCCGTCCCTATGGCCGGCACCGGCGGCGTGTAGCCGTCCCACTCGATCGGAGTCCGGTTGGCGCGCGCCTTCTCCAGCGTCACTGTCGGCCGCTCGTTCTTCTGAGCGTGCCGTTCACGCAGGGACGCGTAGTCCTTCTCGGTGGCTTCCAGCAGCGCCGGACGCTGCTTGTCGTCGAGGAGCGCCGCGGCGACCGGCACCGAACGGGACGCGTCCTTGACCCAGACGACCGGACCCGAACGACGTGGCGATATCTTCACGGCCGTGTGAGCGCGCGAGGTGGTGGCGCCACCGATCAGCAGCGGGATCTCCAGGCCCTCGCGTTCCATCTCGACCGCGAAGTTGGCCATCTCGTCCAGGGACGGCGTGATCAGGCCTGACAGCCCGATGATGTCGGCGTCGTGCTCCTTCGCCGCGTCCAAGATCTTCTGGGCGGGCACCATCACCCCGAGGTCGATCACTTCGAAGTTGTTGCACTGCAGGACGACTCCGACGATGTTTTTCCCGATGTCGTGGACGTCGCCCTTCACGGTCGCCATGATGATCGTGCCGTTGGTGTCCTTACCCGCCGCAGCGCCGGACGCTTCCTTCTCCGCCTCGATGAACGGCAGCAGGTACGCAACGGCCTTCTTCATCACCCGCGCCGACTTCACGACCTGGGGCAGGAACATCTTGCCCGAGCCGAAGAGGTCGCCGACGACGTTCATGCCGTCCATCAGCGGGCCCTCGATCACCTCGATCGGGCGACCACCGGCATCGGCGATCTCGGCCCGCAACTCCTCGGTGTCGGCGTCGACGTGGGCGTCGATACCCTTGACCAGAGCGTGCGTGATCCGTTCGCGGACCGGGAGGCTGCGCCATTCGGCCGCCGCCGGATCCTCGGACTTCTCCGACCTGTTGAACCGCTCGGCGATCTCCAGCAGCCGTTCGGCCGCATCCTCTCGACGGTTCAGGACGACGTCCTCGATGCGTTCGCGCAGCTCGGGGTCGATCGAGTCGTAGGGCACCAGCGCGCCGGCGTTGACGATGCCCATGTCGAGGCCGGCCTTGATCGCGTGGAACAGGAACACCGAGTGGATCGCCTCGCGGACGGGGTTGTTGCCCCGAAACGAGAACGAGACGTTGGAGATACCGCCCGAGATGTGCACTCCCGGAAGGTTTTCCTTGATCCAGGCGCAGGCCTCGATGAAGTCGATCCCGTACGTCGCGTGCTCCTCGATGCCGGTCGCCAGAGCGAAGCAGTTCGGGTCGAAGATGATGTCCTCGGGCGGGAAGCCGACCTCTTCGGTCAGGATCCGATAGGCGCGTCCGCAGATCTCCTTGCGGCGCTCCAGGTTGTCGGCCTGGCCCTGCTCGTCGAAGGCCATCACGACGACGGCGGCACCGTACTTGCGGCACAGCCGAGCCTCGCGGACGAACTTCTCCTCGCCCTCCTTCATGGAGATCGAGTTGACGATCGGCTTGCCCTGCACGTTCTTCAGGCCCGCCTCGATGACCTCCCACTTGGACGAGTCGATCATCACCGGGACGCGGCTGATGTCCGGCTCGGCCGCGATCAGCTTGGTGAACCGGTCCATCGCGGCGACGCCGTCGATCATGCCCTCGTCCATGTTGATGTCGATGACCTGCGCACCGACCTCGACCTGCTGCAGGGCGACCGACAACGCGCTGTCGTAGTCCTCGGCCTTGATCAGGTTGCGGAACCGGGCGGAGCCGGTGATGTTGGTGCGCTCACCGATGTTCACGAACAGGGAGTCGTCGGTGATGTTGAGCGGCTCCAGGCCCGAGAGCCGGGTGGCCACCTCGACCTTCGGCAGCTCGCGCGGCGATTTGCCCTCGACGACCTTGGCGATCTCGGCGATGTGCGGCGGTGCGGTTCCGCAGCAACCACCGACGAGGTTGACCAGGCCGGCCTCGGCGAAGTCGGCGATATAGCCGGCCTGACGCTCCGGGGTCTCGTCGTATTCGCCGAAGGCGTTGGGCAGGCCGGCGTTCGGGTAGCAGGAGACGAAGGTGTCCGCGATCCGCGACATCTCGGCGATGTAAGGCCTCATCTCGGGCGCACCCAGGGCGCAGTTGAGGCCCACCGCGATCGGCTTCGCGTGCCTGATCGCGTTCCAGAATGCCTCGGTGACCTGACCGGACAACGTCCGCCCAGACGCATCGGTGATGGTGCCCGAGATGATGACCGGCCAGCGCCGTCCGCGGTCCTCGAACAGCGTCTCGACGGCGAACACCGCCGCCTTGGCGTTCAGCGAGTCGAAGATCGTCTCGATGATGAGCAGGTCGGCACCACCGTCGACCAGGCCGTTGGCGGATTCGAGGTAGGCGGCGACGAGCTGGTCGTAGGAGACGTTGCGGGCCCCGGGGTCGTTGACGTCCGGCGAGATCGACGCGGTGCGCGTGGTCGGCCCGATGGCGCCGGCGACGTAGCGGGGCTTCTCCGGGGTGCTGAATTCGTCGGCCGCCTTGCGGGCCAGGGCGGCGCCGGCGTAGTTCAACTCGTAGGCCAGGTCCGCCATGTCGTAATCGGAGAGCGAGATCGCGTTCGCGTTGAACGTGTTTGTCTCCAGGATGTCGGCGCCCGCCTCGAGGTACTCGCGGTGGATACCCTCGATGATTTGCGGCTGCGTCAGGGTGAGCAGGTCGTTGTTGCCCTGAAGAGCGGTCGGCCACTCCGTGAACCGGTCGCCGCGGTAGCCGGCCTCGTCCGGCCGGTCGCGCTGGATCGCCGTGCCCATCGCGCCGTCGATCACCATGATCCGCCGGCGCAGAGTCGCCGTCAGTTCGTCGGTGCAGTCGGGGCGGATGTTCGGCGCGAAGGTGTTCGACGCCGAGATGGTCGGCTCAGAGGCGGTCACGTGCGTTCCTTCCGTAGCGGAAGGCGTCCTTGACTCTGCCGAGCGTGGCGGATATGGCGGAGGACCCGTATCCGTTGCAACGCCTCTCGACCAGAAAAGTCTACGTCGTCACCCGATCGACGTTTGGACGCCCAACTCATCGCCGCTATCGACAGCCCGTGGGCCCTGTCGGCGACGAAATAGTTACCAAGGTTAACGAGATTGCAGCCGAACCTATTTCGTCTCGACGGCGTCGACGCCGGTTATTCAAGTCGTCTCGGGTCAGGTCAGCGGCCTGCAAATGCGTACCCATCGCGCCGTCGCCGACGACCACCCGCTGCGCCAGAGTGTTGAAGATGCCAGTGTCGTCGCGGTGTTCGTCAACGGCAGTCACGCCATAAGAATAGTCGTCCTATGCAAAGCCGCCGGTTGAGCCTGAATCGGCCGACAATCCACGGCCACCGCGCCCCGAACATATGGCCGTGAGGCCGTACGCTAATTCTGTGACCCCGCCCGACGGCCCCCCCTTTGGCAAAGCCCAATTGCCCGAACTGCACCACACCGTCGTCGTGGCTGCGTTCGAGGGCTGGAACGACGCCGGCGACGCGGCCAGCGACGCGCTCGAACACCTCGAGGCCATCTGGGAAGCCGACCCAATCTTGGAGATCGACGACGAGGCGTACTACGACTACCAGGTGAATCGCCCGGTGATCCGGCAGGTTGACGGGGTGACCCGCGAACTGGTGTGGCCGGCGATGCGGATCTCGCACTGCCGGCCCCCGGGCAGCGACCGCGACGTCGTGCTGATGCACGGGGTGGAACCCAATATGCGCTGGCGCACCTTCTGCGCCGAGCTGGTGGCCATCGCCGACAAGCTCAACGTGGACACCGTGGTGATCCTGGGCGCGCTCTTGGCCGATACCCCCCACACCCGGCCGGTCCCGGTGTCGGGCGCGGCCTACTCCCCCGAGTCGGCGAAACGTTTCGGCCTCGAGGAAAGCCGCTACGAGGGTCCGACCGGCATCGCCGGGGTGTTTCAGGACTCCTGCGTGGCCGCCGGGATCCCGGCGGTGACGTTCTGGGCGGCGGTTCCGCACTACGTCTCGCAGCCGCCGAACCCGAAGGCGACGGTGGCCCTGCTGCGCCGCGTCGAGGACGTGCTCGACATCGAGGTGCCGCTGGCTGACCTGCCGACGGACGCCGAGGACTGGGAGCAGGCCGTCACCGAGATGACCGCCGAGGACGAGGACCTCGCCGAGTACGTGCTGTCGCTCGAGCAACGCGGCGACGCCGAGGTCGACATGAACGATGCCCTGGGCAAGATCGACGGCGACGCGCTGGCCGCCGAGTTCGAGCGCTATCTGCGCCGCCGTCGCCCCGGCTTCGGGCGCTGACCGCGCAGCTCCTGTCAACTCGGTCGAACTTGCCGTCGGCCGACCAAGTACGGAAGCATCCCTCGCGACCTACCGATTGGACATTTCATGGCCGCGTTGCCTGGTGATGGCAACCCAAATCCCGTCGCCGGGCCAAATCCCGTCGCCGGACCAAATCCTGTAGCTGGCGCAGTCGGCGAAGACGCCGGTTACCGCAAGGGTCTCAAGCCCCGGCAGGTGCAGATGATCGGCATCGGCGGCGCGATCGGCTCCGGACTCTTCCTGGGCGCGGGCGGCCGGCTGGCCAAGGCGGGGCCCGGGATGTTCCTGGTCTACGCCGTGTGCGGCGTCTTCGTATTCCTGATTCTGCGAGCGCTGGGCGAGTTAGTCTTGCATCGCCCGTCGTCGGGTTCGTTCGTGTCGTATTCGCGGGAGTTCTTCGGCGAGAAGGCCGCCTACGCGATCGGCTGGATGTACTTCCTGGGCTGGTCGATGACGGCCATCGTCGACACCACCGCGATCGCCACCTACCTGCGGCGGTGGACTGCCTTCGAATCGATCCCACAGTGGGTGTTGGCGCTGCTCGCCCTGATCGTCGTGCTGTCGATGAACCTGATCTCGGTGGAGTGGTTCGGTGAGCTCGAATTCTGGGCGGCGCTGGTCAAGGTTCTGGCGCTGGTCGCCTTCCTGGTGGTCGGGATCGTCTTCCTGGCGGGCCGGTATCGCATCGACGGCCACAGCACCGGGCTGAGTCTGTGGACCGATCACGGCGGACTGTTTCCCTCCGGCGTGCTGGCGGTCCTGCTGACCACCTCGGGCGTGGTATTCGCCTATGCCGCCATCGAATTGGTGGGGACGGCCGCCGGGGAGACCGCCGAGCCGGAGAAGGTCATGCCCCGCGCGATCAACGCGGTGATCGCGCGCATCGCGATCTTTTATGTCGGCTCGGTGGCGCTGCTGGCGTTGCTGTTGCCCTACGCGTCGTACAAGGCGACCGAAAGTCCTTTCGTCACTTTCTTTTCCAAGATCGGCTTCCACGGCGCCGGGGACCTGATGAACATCGTGGTGCTCAGCGCGGCCCTGTCGAGCCTGAACGCGGGACTGTATTCGACCGGCCGGATCATGCACTCGATGGCGTCCAGCGGCAGCGCACCCAGGTTCGCGACCCGGATGTCCAAGAACGGGGTGCCGTTCGTCGGCATCGCGATGGCGGCGGCCATCTGCCTGCTCGGCATCGCCCTGAATGCCGTCAACCCCGGCGAAGCCTTCGAGATCGTGCTCAACATCGTGGCGCCCGGCATCATCGCCTCCTGGGCGACCATCGTGCTGTGTCAGCTGCGCTTCTACCGGCTGGCCAAGGCCGGGCTCATCGAACGGCCGCGGTTCCGGATGCCGTGGGCCCCGTACTCGGGGTACCTCACCCTGGCGTTCCTGGCCGGCGTCCTGGTCATGATGGCGTTCGACAAGGAGACCGGCACCTGGACCATCGCGACGGTGGTGTTCGTCGTCCCGGCGCTGAGCGCCGGATGGTTCCTGGTGCGCAACCGGGTGGCGGCTGTCGCGTCGCAGCGCGCGGCCAAGACCGGCTAGGACCTACCGAGGTCGCGGTTGTAGGCGCTGGTGGAGCGGCCCAGCGCGGCAACCTGGGCGTCCAGCTGGGGCAGCAGCTCAGCGGTGGATTTGTGCAGCGGCATCTCGCCCACCGGGCTGGACAGTACCGGCTTGACCCAGCGGAACAGCACCACCCAGCGCGGGCAGTACACGCGGGTGCGCCGGCGCTCGATGCCCTTGACGAAAGCGGCGGCGCACTTGTCGACCGTCGTCGTCTTGCTCAGCGGCCACGGGAAGCTGGCCAGCAACTGGTTGAACGCCGGCAGGTCGGACTGGGTGTCGCGGACCAGCGCGGTGTTGATCCAGGACATGTGCGCTGAGCCGACGGTGACGCCCTGGTGGGCCACCTCCAGCCGCAGCGCGTTGGCCAGCAGCTCGACGCCCGCCTTGGAGGCGTTGTACGGCGCCAGCCCGGGGCAGGCGGTGTAGGCGGCCAGCGACGAGACGATCAGTACATAGCCGCGGCGCTCGATCAGCGCGGGCAGCGTGGCGCGCACGCTGTGGAAGACGCCGAGCACGTTGATGTCGAGCACCCGCTTGAAGGCGTCGGGGTCCACTTGCAACACCGAGCCGTAACTGGCGATGCCGGCGTTGGCGACCACCACGTCGATGCCGCCGAATCGCTCGACGGCGCGGGCGGCGGCGGCCTCCATCGCGGACAGGTCGCGCACGTCGGCGACGGCCGTCAGCACCCGTTCCTCGCCGAGTTCGGCGGCCAGCGCCTTGAGGTCGGCCTCGTTGAGATCGGTCAGCACGAGCCTGGCGCCCTTGGCGCTCAGCCGGCGCGCGGTCTCGGCCCCGATCCCCCGGGCACCGCCGGTGATGAAAACGACTTTGTCCTGCAGCGATGTCATGATCGCCAACGTACCGTGCGGCGTATCCGAGGGAAGGCGCCCGCCCGCGACGCCGACGCGTGTGCGTCGGCGAGCCACGGGTCCGCGGTGGATCGGCAGGCGGATGGATTATTCAAGAATGGCAACAGCGCACCGACGAAATTGACATCACCGAAAGGGCGCCGTATTTAGCCCACGTCTTACAAATTTCGCGTGCTAGCGCTATGGGCGTCGTTTATCTTCGCCCGTTCTGACCCCACTCTTTCGCCCAGTGATGCGCTGGGCTGGATCGACCTGCGCGGGATTTTCGGTGTTAACACTACGCTAACTGGGCGCTCCCACTACTCTATTTGGCTCGCACCTGACCCGGCGGCACCAGAGCCGACCATAGGCTCGCGGCATGACACGCAATTGCGCATGTCGCCGGGGGCCCACCAGATGACAATCGACAACTTGGACCCACCGCCGGCGACGTTGGCAGACCGTTTGCGACGTGACGCCGAACGTTATCAAAACAGGTCGAATTCGGCCATGTTCGCTAAGCCACCGGCGCGCGGCGGCATCGCCTACCCAGCCACCGCGCGCCGGACCCACAGCGCTCGCCATTGCGTGCTCCTTGCACAGGAGTTGTCGCAGGCCACGGGTGTGCGACCGGAATCAGCCGCCTTCGGTCTGGTCGGCTCCAGGTTTTAAAAGGGAGACATGATGCACAAGAAATCGACTCCTCCTGATTTTCCAATGTGGAAATTTGTGTCACATGCCAGCTTGGGTGATCTTGACACGTATCTCTGGCATCGTCAGGGCAGCAACCTATTCTGCTGGCGTCCGGTGGGAAAGTCCTGGGGCGCAGCGAAAAAGAAGGACGGCGCCGAATGACGGGTGTGACTGGAATTGGCCCGCTGAAGGGCAAAGAAAACAGCTGAATCGAGCTGTTTCGGTAGCACGAGCGGATCACCAAGAACTTCTGCGCGCCTCGACCGGAAGGTCTGGAGCAGCGACGAGCATCAATCCGTTCGGCGATGACAATTTCAACTTCTTCGTCTTGGTCAACGACGGCGAGAAACACAGCCTGTGGCCGGTTTTCGCGACATACCAGCCGGGCTGGCGGACGGCTTACGGCGAATCGGACCGAGCTGCCTGCCTGGACCACATCGAACAGAAAACCTCGCCCGTGGTAACGCCTAAGCGTTCAGGCGGGCGAACTGACCTTGCCGGTATTGCTCGACGCACGCCGCCCGCCGAACCTTGCCACTCGTGGTGATCGGTATCGAACCGGGCGTCACCAGGACCAGATCTGCGACGCCGACGCCGTGCGAGTTGGAGACCGCCGAGGTGACCTCGCGCTCGACGACGGCGAGCTTGTCCGCTCCCTCTTCGTGGGACGCACCCTTTTTCTTGACTTCGATGATGACGACAAGCTTCTCCATGCCCCCATGCGGAACCGCTATCGCAGCACACCGTCCCCGGGTGATCTCCTGAACCGTCGCTTCGATGTCGTCGGGTGAATGGTTACGCCCGTAGACGATCAACAGATCCTTGATGCGGCCGATGATGAACAGCTCGCCTTCGAAGAAGAACCCCGAGTCACCGCTGCGCAGCCACGGCGCTTCGGGTGTGCCGGCCGATGGTGCGACAAGCCGATCGCCGAACGTGCGTTCAGTCTCTCCGGACTTCTCCCAGTAGCCCATAGCAACGTTGTCACCGTGAATCCAGATCTCGCCGACGGTTCCGTCCGCGCACTCAATCCTGGTGTCGGGATCGACGATGCGGATCACCGGTGACCGCGGCACCCCGTAGCTGACCAGCGGTGTGCCGGTTGGGCTTTCGCAGCGCTCCGCAGTGCCGGTGGCCAGCTTCTCGGATTCGAAGTGCACGATCTCGGGCGGCTGCGACGGTGTGCGGGTCAACGCGTACACCGTTGCCTCGGCGAGCCCATAGGCCGGCCGGACCGCTTTGCCGGGCAGATTGAAGTGGGCGAACCGCTCGGTGAAACGCCGCAACGTCGCAGGATGCACACGTTCGCTGCCGCTGAGGATGACCAGCACATCCCCCAGATCCCGTCCGGCCATGTCCGCGCCGGATGTTTTGCGTGCCGCCAATTCGAAAGCGAAGTTCGGCGCCGCCGAAAATGCGTGACTTTCCTCGGCCAGCAATTGCATCCACCGGGCCGGTCGCTGCAGGAACGACACCGGACTCGTCAGCACAGCGCGAATTCCGCCCAGAACCGGCGCGCACGCTCCCAGTATCAAACCCATGTCGTGATAAAACGGCAGCCAGGAGACGATGGTCGTGTCAGGGGGAGCGACGCCTCCGTACTCCGCGCAAAAGTCGGACATGACCTGGCCGAAATTTGCCAGCAAGTTGCGATGCGAGACCATCACCCCGGCCGGTTGACGGGTCGATCCGGACGTGTACTGCAAATACGCCAGCTCCTGGTGATCAGAGCACCCAGCACCGGATCCCGTCCGGGCGTCCAGGTCCAGCAGGTCGACCTCGACGACGGATGGATTGGGTCCGCCAGATTGCGACTTGACGTATCCGGCAACGGTTTCCGCGGCGGAGGACGTCGTGAGAACGACAGTCGGCGACGAGTCACGCAGCACCGAACTGACGCGCTCGTCGCTGACGCCGCCTAGCGGAAGGGCAAGCGGAACCGCGACCTGTCCCGCATGCAATGCGCCGAGGAACGCCACAATGTAATCCAGCCCCTGCGGCGCCATTATCACGGCGCGGTCACCCGTCGACCCGCAATGCTGGAGTTCCCGCGCGACGTTCACCGTGCGCCGATACAGCTGCGACCACGTCAGGCTTTCGGCAACCCCGTTCCAATCCTGCTCGTAATCAATAAAAGTGAACGCCGTGTCGTTGGGCTGCAAACTGGCGCGTTCACACAGCAGGTCCGAAATGGATGTCTCAACCATGATTACTCCATGCCGATTCGGCCGGGGGTCCAAAAGGGTTTGGTGCGTATCTGGCGTCGGTCCCAGGCGCGTTCGGTGATCAATATCTTGCGCAAGGTTTGTATGGTTCGGGCCTCGCCGGCAAGGTAGGCGACGCCGGGATGGTCGGGCAGTGGGAGGCTGCGCAGCGCGTCGGCGAGCACGGAAGAGTTCGCGGCTGGGGCGTCACCGCGCTCGACCCGGGTTAGCGGCGCGGCCAGGGGAAGGTGGTCGGTGTCGGTCGCGGCCTCGATTACTCCGTAAACCTTCGCAGTTGGGCGGATAGATCGAAGCATCGCGGCGAACGCGACCGACGCGGTTTCTTCGCCGGCGAACAGGTGGTAGCGCGCGTCGTGGCGTATGACGAAGTTGCCCTGGGGCCGGGTCATACTGGCGGGATCTCCGACGGAGGCGGCCGTCGCCCAGCGTCTGGCGGGTGTCGCGTCCTTCGGGTCACCGTCGTGGTCGACCATCACGATGTCGAGTGCGCCGATACCGGGGTCTACGTCGTAGATGGAATACGTGCGTAGCACGGGGTATGGGTGCAGCCGTAGAACGGATTCACGCAGACTCTCGACCTGCAGCCGGACATGCTGGCCTGGAGTCCAGGTCAGTCCCCGCAGGCGCGGCCCGATGAACCGGATGCGGCGCATTCTTGGTGTCAGCCTTTCGATCTCGCCGACGGTTGCAGAGAGGAACACCGCGTCGCGCAGCCTACTGATGAGCGGGAAACCTTCGATGAGGGTAGCCACGGAGAACTCCACAAGGTTAGCGGTGGTCGGGGGTAGGTGCTGATCTGCTCAATAGTTGCTGCAGGTGTTGAAGACTCGCTGGACGAGTCCAAACTCCTGGTCGGCCCCTGGCTGACTCGCCACCATCTGCGCCATCTGCTGGCGTTGACTCGGCGGCGCGGCGAGAAACTGACGCAAAAAGGAGACGCTCTCGGGCGACGAGTTGAATTGCGCGGCGGCTTGGGGATCCGCGGCCTGCAACGCCGACATCACTTGCCCGTAATTGCAGGTTGTGTTGACAAACGGAGTCAGATCCCGATCGGCGGACGCGAGCCCGGCCCCTGCGGTCAACGACAACAACAGGCCGCAGACCCCGACAGCCAATCTAGTCAACGCTGGCATGGCCATTTTTGGATACCTCCTGAACCGGAGTGAACTCGAGGTGCAATTCCTTGAGGCGCCTGAACAATAGGGTGCGGTCCCATTTGAGCCGACGAGCGCCTGGGGGCCCGTGCTCGGCCTCTGAAAGCCGGATGTCGGCCATCCGGTCAAGAATTCGTTCCAAGCTCACCCGCACTTCGGCGCGCGCAATCGGGGCGCCCGGACAAGTGTGGACACCACGGCCGAATGCCATGTGATGCAGAATGTTTGGGCGGCCGAGGCGGAATTCGTCAGGCTCGTCGAACCGTCGTGGATCGCGGTTTGCCGCACCGTTCATCACCAGTACGCTGGTACCGGCCGGCACATCGAGGTCGCCGATCCTGGTGCTACGCCGCGCCAGGCGGAAATTCGATTTGATAGGGCTTTCGAAGCGCAGCATTTCCTCGATGAAGGCGGGGATCATTGAATTGTCCTCGCGCAGCTGCTCTTGCAAGTCCGGTCGCTCCGCCAGCATTAGCATCGAGAGACTCAGCAGATCGATCGTCGTGCCGTGACCCGCGGCGTACATGAAGGTGGCAACGCGGGCCACGTCAATGGCGTCGGGTGTCGTGCCGTCGGGAAACTTCGCCAACGCAAGCTCGGTGAGGACGTCGTCGCGCGGGTTACGCCGCCGCTCCTCGATATATTCGACGAACCATTCCTCTTTCACGCCGACAAAGCCGCTGCGATCGCCTTCGAGCCTGCTGGCTCTCGCGGCGCTGCGGAATCGCTCACGGTCGGCCTCGGGTACATCCAGCAGGTCGGTGATCGCGTCGAGAGTGTACGGAAAGTTGTAGTCGAACACCATCTCGCACTTGCCCTTTGCGACGAAGCGGTTGAGTTGCTCGTCGGCAAGACGCCACAGGAAGTCCTCATTGTTCTTGAGCTGCTTGGGCGTGAACAATCGGCTCAACAGCGAGCGGTGCGCGGTGTGCTTCGGAGGATCAAACGTCAGGAAGTAGTCGCCGAAGGTAACCCCGTGGCGGTGCCGTTCGATCAGATCCGAGATGTCATCGCTGTCGGTTTTGGTCGGAATTCCCGACCACGGTCCGCTGACGATATTGCATACCGAGAAGGTCTTTTCGGCGTCGCGTTGCACGGCGATGGCCTCGTCGTACCCTGAGACCAGCACCACGCCGTGGGCCGGCTCGCGCCATGCCGGGCATCGACGGATCGCGTCGTAGTAGTCGTACGGGTCGTCGACGAGCGACTTCTCGGTGAAGAAGTCGAGGTTCTCGGGTCCGCTCGGAGCGGACTTTCCTGTGGTCATGTGGTCAGATGCCATGATTCAAACCCTTTCAGCCTCAAGCGGCGTCGGCGGGCGCTAGCTTTCCGCACAGCAGTTCCGCCAAACCGCGAATGGTGCCAATGGTGGCGATGTCGGCGGGCGTCACGCGGACGCCCGTTTCGGTCTGGATGCGGGTAAGTAGTTCCAGGCCGCCCAGCGAGTCGAGGCCGTACTCGGACAGCGGACGGTCGGGATCGATGTTGCGGCGCAGGATCAGAGTGACCTGGTCGGAGATCAGGCGTCGCAGCCGGGTGGGCCACTCGTCCAGGGTCAGCTCGTCGAGCTCGGCACGCAGTTTGCTTGTGCCCGTTGAGCTTTGCCCGTTGGAGCGGAACGCTTCGGCGAACGGGCTGCGCTGGGCGAAAGCAGCCAACCACGGCGTGTTCGTCAGCGGCGCGTAGCCGGTGCAGGCACGGTCGTGGCGCAGCAGCACTTCCAGCGCATACGCGCCTTCGTCGGGAGCTATGGCGACGTCGGCGCCTTCGGCCAACGCGGTGCCGCGTCCTATCTGCGCCCAGGCGCCCCATGCGATCGCGGTGGCCGGCAGACCCCGGGCCCGGCGCCAGCGGGTGAACGCGTCCAGCCAGCTGTTGGCCGCGGCGTAGGCACCCTGCCCGGGCGCCCCCACCAGTGCGGCGGCCGAGGAGAACGAGCAGAACCAGTCCAACGGCTGCTCAGCCGTGGCGGTGTGCAAATTCCATGCACCGTAGACCTTTGGCGCCCAATCACGCTCGATGAGATCGTCGGTGATATTGGTCAGCGTGGCATCCTCGATCACCGCCGCCAGATGCAGCACACCGCGCACCGGAAGTCCGGTGGCGGTCGCCGTGGCCACCAATCGCCGAGCCGTACCGGCCTCGGTTATGTCGCCGCACTCCACCACGACGTCGGCACCGGTCTCGCGGATGCGCTCGATCATTTCCAGCGCCCTGGGATCTGGTTGCGAGCGCGAGGACAACACGATACGTCCACAGCCGGCCCCCGAACCAGGAGACGCCATCTTCTCGGCCAAGAACAGCCCCAGGCCTCCCAGCCCGCCGGTGATGATGTAGGCGCCGTCGCTGCGGAAGACGCCCACCTGCGCCGGCGGCACCACTACACGGCTGCGGCCGGTGTGCGGGACATCGAGCACGAGTTTGCCGGTGTGCTGGGCGCCGCTCATCACCCGAATCGCGGTGGCGGCGTCGGCAAGCGGATAGTGCGTGCTTTCCGGCATCGGCAACGAGCCGTCCGCGGTGAGCCGGTACACCGTGTCCAGCAGGCCTCGCAACCTGTCCGGGTGGCTGAATGACATCAACGCCAGGTCGAGGGCGTAGAACGTCAGGTTGCGCCGGAACGGCAAGAGCCCCAATCGGGTGTCGCCGTAGATGTCCCGTTTGCCGATCTCGACGAATCGTCCACCGAACGCTAACAATTCGACGCCCACGCGCTGGGCGGCGCCGACGACCGAGTTGAGCACAATGTCTACGCCATAGCCGCCGGTGTCACGGCGGATCAGGTCGGCGAACTCCACACTTCGCGAATCGTAAACGTGCTCAATACCCATGTCGCGCAATAGTTGTCGACGCCCATCGCTACCGGCGGTAGCGAAGATCTCGGCGCCCGCGGCCCGGGCGATGGCGATTGCCGCCTGTCCAACCCCACCGGTCGCCGAGTGGATCAGCACGCGATCGCCCGCCCCGATCCGGGCCAGCTCATGCAGGCCGTAATAGGCGGTGGCGTGCGCGGTCGTCACCGCCGCCGCCTGGTCGTCGGCCAGACCGGCCGGCAGCGTGACGGCCAGGCGCGCGTCGCAGGTGAGGAAGGTCCCCCAACAACCGTTGGCGCTCAGTCCCCCAACATGATCCCCCACCTTGTGGTCGGTCACGTCTGGTCCGACCGCGGTCACCACGCCGGCGAAGTCGGTGCCCAGCTCCGGTAGCCGCCCCTCGAAAGCGGGGTAACGGCCGAAGGCGACGAGCACGTCGGCGAAGTTGATGCTGGACGCGCTGACCGCGACCTCGATTTGTCCCGGTCCCGGTGGAACGCGGTCGCAGGCAACGAGTTCGAGCGACTCCAGATCACCGGGCGTACGGATCTGCAGGCGCATCCCGTCGCACTCGTGGTTGGCGACAGCGGTTTGCCGCTCCTCTGGCAGGAGTGGAGCAGGGCACAGCCGCGCGTTGTACCACGCGCCATTTCGCCAGGCGGTCTCGTCCTCCTCCGACCCGGCGAGCAGTTGCCGTGCCAGCTGTTCGGCGTCGGTGGATTCGTCCACATCGATCTGGCTGACGCCCAGATGCGGGTGTTCCATGCCGATTACCCGGATCAGCCCCCGCAGCCCGGCCTGCCCGAGGTTGGGCACGTCGTTGGACACCACACTTTGGGCGTTGCGGGTCACGACATACAAGCGCGGCGGTTCGCCGGGAAGGTCCACCAACTCACGCGCAATGCGCACCAGATGTTGCACATAGTCCCGGCCGAGCAGCGCAGACTGCTCGTCAGCGTCGCCATTTTTCGGTCCGGTGAGGATCACCACACCGGTGAATCCACCGCCGCGCAAATGATTTCCCAGCTGTTCCACGTTCGAGACGTGGTCGGCCTGCTGCGGCCAGGACATCGTGGTGCAGTGCACCCCTTGGTTTTTCAGGGCGTCGGCCAACGTGCTGGCCACCACGTCCGCGGTGGTGGCAGTGCCGATCAGCAGCCAGCTTCCGGTGTCGGTGTGGTCCGGCTCGGGCAGTTCTCGTTGCCGCCATTCGATGGTCAACAGCCGCTCGGCCATCACACGATCTTTATTGCCGCTCTCGGATGCGCTGGTGCCCACTCGCAGGCCCTGCACAATCAGCAGGACGGCCCCGTGCTCGTCGAGTACGTCGATGTCGGCCTCGACCCCGGAGGTGTCTGCTTTGGTCACCCGCGTGTAGCAGTAGTGAGCGTTGCGGGCGGCGCCGTAGGAGCGCAGGCGACGGATGCCCAACACCAGGCCGAGCGCACCTTCACCCAGGGCCTGGACGTCCGGATGTGCTTCGACGGACTGGAAACAGGCATCCAGCAGCGCGGGGTGAACGCCGTAAGCCGCTTGTTGCGAGCGGATTTGGCGCGGCAGCGCCACCTCGGCCAGGACGCTGTCGGTCGCCTCATCGCCGGTGTGGACGTCGCCCAGACCGGCGAACGCGGGACCGTACTGAACGCCACGTCGGTCCATACGCGTGCGCACCTCGGCGCCGTCATCGCAACTCGCATGCGCGGCGAGTAGCACGGACACGTCATACGCGGGTGGCTGCTCATCCTCGGCGGCACGGAGGACCGCGGAGGCATGCCGCGCCTGTTCGCCGCCCTGATTCGACTCAACGGTGAAGTCGACGACGCCCGGGGAGGACAACGACGCCGAGGCGCCGATCGTGGTCTGCTCATCGAGCAGGAGCGCCTGCTCGAAGCGGATGTCATGAACCTCAGCCGTCTCGCCCAGCACGGTACGCGCGGCCGCTAACGCCATCTCGCAGTACGCGGCTCCCGGAAGCACGACCACATTGCGGATCTGGTGGTCGGCGAGCCAGGGCTGGGCGGCGGTGCCGACCTCGGCCTGCCACAAGTGGCGCTCAGGTTCCTCCTGCAAGTGCACGTGCGAGCCCAGCAGCGGATGTACCGAAACGGTGCAGCCACCATGTGTCGGGGATTCCTGGCCGCCGCCGCTCAACCACAGCCGACGGTGCGTCCAGGTCGGCAGCGGCGCGTCCACCAGCCGCCCGCTCGGGTAGAGCACGGAGAAATCGACCGCGGCCCCCGCGCTGTGTAGATCCGCCACAAAGCCACGCAGCCCGTGCGGAAGCGCTTGTTCGCGGCGCATACCGGCCAGTGCGGCCATCGGCATCTCGCGACCACGGGCGGTCTGCTCCAGGGCGCGGACAAGTAGTGGGTGGGGTGCCAGTTCGGCGAAGACCCGATAGCCGTCCTCCAAAGCGGCCTGCACGGCCGTGGCGAACCGCACCATGCGGCGCATGTTGTTCGCCCAATAGCGGGCATCACACACCGGCTGCTCGCGTGGGTCGAACAGGGTCGCCGAGTAGAAGGGAACTTCCGGTGTCATCGGGCTGATCTCTGCGAGTGCCTCGGTCAGCTCGTCCATGATCGGATCGACTTGAGGCGAATGAAAGGCGACATCGGTGGGGACCTCGCGGGCCATCACATCACGCTGCTCCCACGCCGCGACCAGCTCGCGAACCGTCTGCGCGGCGCCGGCAATCACCGTGGACTGCGGCGAGGCCACCACCGCCACCACGACGTCGCTGATACCGCGTGCCGTCAGCTCTGAAAGCACTTGCTGCGCAGGCAGTTCCACCGATGCCGTGGCACCGGTGCCGGCGACGCGGAACATCAGCCGCGAGCGGCGGCAGATAACACGCAGCCCGTCTTCCAGCGACAGCGCACCCGCGACGACAGCCGCGGCGGCCTCGCCGAGGGAGTGCCCGATGACCGCGCCCGGGCGGACTCCGTAGGAACTCATGGTGGCCGCCAGCGCGACCTGCATCGTGAACAGCGTCGGCTGAATCCGGTCCTGACCCGTCACGACCTGGGGCGCCGATATCGCCTCGGTCACCGAGAACCCGGACTCCTGGGCGATCACCGGTTCGGCCTGCGCGACGGTGGCGGCAAACACCGGTTCGGTCGCCAACAGGTCTGCGCCCATCGCAGCCCATTGCGAACCCTGCCCGGAGAACACCCACACCGGTCCGCGATCGTCCTGCCCGACCGCGGCCGGATAGGGAGTATCGCCGTCGGCAACCTCACGCAAAGCCTCTGCAAGCTCGGGCCGGTTGGCGGCAATGACGGCCGTGCGTACCGGGCGGTGCACGCGCCGACGCGCCAGGGTGTAGGCCAGATCGGGCAACGCCAGATCGTCATGTACTCGCACCCAGTCGGCGAGCCGGCCGGCGGTGCGGCGCAGTTCGTCGGCCGAGGTGGACGACAGCGTGAACAGCAGTGGCGCCGTCGTCGACGGTTCGGCTGAGATAGATTCGGGCACAGCGACTTCGGGAGCCGGTTGAGGCGCTTGTTCGACGATGGCGTGCACGTTGGTTCCCGACAGCCCGTACGACGAGACCGCCGCCCTTCGTGGGTGATGCCCGTTGCTGACCCACGGTGTAGTCTCCTGCGGCACAAAGAGGTTCGTATCGATCCGGGCAAGGTCATCGGGTAGCCGGGTGAAGTGCAGATTCCGGGGAACCACACCGTGCTGCAGCGCCAGGATCGCCTTCATCATCCCGAGCGCTCCGGAGGCCGCCTGCGCATGGCCGAAGTTGGTCTTCACCGACGCCAGCGCGCAGGGGCCGTCGATGCCGTAGACGTTGGCCAGGCTTGCGTATTCGATCGGGTCACCCACCGGGGTGCCGGGCCCGTGCGCCTCGACCATGCCGACCGTGCGGGCGTCCACACCCGCGGCGGCCAACGCGGCCTGATACACGGCGGTCTGCGCGGTCTTCGACGGTGTCGCGATATTCACCGTATGACCGTCCTGATTGGCGGCCGTCCCGCGGACCACAGCCAGAATCCGATCACCCTCTCGTAGCGCGTCGGACAGTCGCTTGAGCAGCAGCATGACGCTGCCCTCGCCGCCCACGAACCCGTCGGCCGCGACGTCGAAGGCGTGGCAGCGCCCGGTCGGCGACAGCATTCCCTCGGCTGAGCCCGCAGAGAATTTCCTCGGGTCCAGCGCCAGCGTGGCGCCGCCGGCCAGGGCGAGGTCGCTCTCGCCCTCGTGCAGGCTGCGGCAGGCCAGGTGTATCGCGGTCAGGCCCGAAGAACATGCGGTGTCCACCGTCAACGCGGGACCGTGGACGCCCAGGGCATACGCGATGCGCCCGGAAGCCAGGCTGAAGTTGCTGCCGGAAAACCCATACGCCCCCTCCACGGAGTGCGCGTCCGCGGCCAGCAATTGGTAGTCGCCATGCGTCAATCCCATGAACACCCCGGTCCGGGTGTCGGCGATGCGCTCCCGCGTGAGACCGGCGTGTTCCATGGCCTCCCATGAGGTCTCCAATAGCAACCGGTGTTGCGGATCCATCGCGGTCGCTTCCCGCTCGTTGATCCCGAAGAACTCGGGATCGAAGCCGGCGACGTCGTCGATGAATGCGCCCCACCGCGATACCGACCGCCCCGGCACACCCGGCTCGGGATCGTAGTATTCATCGGCGTCCCAACGGTCGGGCGGGATTTCGGTAACCAGGTCATCGCCACGCAGCAACGCCTCCCACAACTGCTCCGGGGAGTCGATGGCTCCGGGCAGCCGGCAAGCCATGCCGATCACCGCAATAGGAGTGACGGGCGTGGTGCCGATCGGGGGCGAAGAATCGGTCGAAGGCTGGCGCTGCATAATGTCGTCGATCTGGTGTGTAGTCATTTCGCCTCCTTGGAGCAACGACGAAGTAGCTTGTCCGTCGCGCGCACACCGTCAGGTTCTGATAGAGCTTCGAGTCGTTGGCCGCACAGGAGCGACTGGCGGCCCGTGTCGTCGTCGAACGGGTTGCTACTCACCAGTCCTCCAAATTTCGCTATGGCATGAAACCGAACAGTTCGGTGCACTAGCTGTCGCTGACCGGACGCCCGAGAACTGTCTCGACGAAGTGCATGATCCAGAGCGTCGTGGGTTTCAATCCTGTTGTCAGGCTTATCAAGTGGGTAGCGTAGTCAGGAGCTGCACATAGAGTGGTGGGCGCTGGCCGACAGAGTGGTGGCCCTCAGCGACAGGAAGTTTCGCAACCGTAAATGAGTGTGCCAGTGCGGATTGCATTCTGCGACAGCATTTTTCGTCGAAGGCGCTGACTTCGGTCCCACGTGGCGACACGGCCCCACCCGGGGACGGCGTCCCCGCGAACCAGCCGGCGGTCAGCCGCCGTAGCCCACGACGGGTTACATCTCCCCCGCGTCGACGGATTCCTTGACCTCCTGCGCGCGGGCCACCTGCGCGGCGGTGTACCCGATCAGCAGCGCCACCCCACCGAGCAGCACGACGACACCGGCCAGCCAGAGCAGGCCATAGGTATAGCCGCGGTCCAGCGCATGCAACTGGGCGGCATCCATGAGCTTCACCGGCCCGAGGGTGCCGCCCAGGGCTAGCGTGCGCGACGTGATGGCGGCCTGGATGATGACCAGCACCAGCGGCCCGCCCAAGGTCTGCAGCATCAGTGCAATCGCCGACGTGGGTCCGATGCGGTCGAAACCGACGCCGGCGATCACCGATAACGTGAGCGTGACGAAGACCCCGCCGACGCCAATAGCGGCAATGACCAGCGGCAAAACGAGATTCGGGAAGTAGGGCACGCCACGGTGGAAGGTCGAGCCGTACAGCGTCGCGACCAGAATCAGGCTGCCACTGGCCATCACCAGCACCCGCGGCGGGAACCGCACCACCAGCTTCGACGCCACGCCGACCCCGATGGCCATCGCGATGCCGAACGGGATGAAGGCGATGCCGGCGCGCAGCGGACTGTAGCCCATGATGGTCTGCACATATAGGCCGACCAGCACGGTCAGGGTGAAAAATATCCCACCGGCAAGGAACATGGCCGCGAACGTGGCCAGCCGGTTGCGGTCGAAGAACAGGCTGAACGGCACGACGGGGTTCGCGGCCTTGCGCTCCACCACGACGAACGCCGCGAAAGCGGCCAGAGCCACCGCGCCTGAACCGAGCGTGATGGCTGACAGCCACCCCTTTTCCGGGCCCATCGAGAGACCGAACACCGCGGCGATACAGGTCAACGTGGCCAGCACAGCCCCGGCGGCGTCGAGCTTCATCCGCTCCTTCTGAGTCTCCTCCAGCGTGATGACGGCCAGGTAGATCACCGCCAGCCCGATCGGCACGTTCACCAAAAACGCCAGCCGCCACGACACGTCGGTCAGCGCCCCGCCCACCGCCAGGCCCAGCACCCCGCCGAGACCGGACGTCGCGCCGAACACCGCCGTCGCAAAATTACGTTCCGGCCCCTTCGGAAACGTGGTCGCTATCAGCGCCAAAATCGTCGGTGTGGTGATCGCGGCGGCCGCACCGTGCAGCAGCCGCGCGGATATCAGCATGCCCCCGTCCCAGGCGATGCCGCACAAGGTCGAGGCGAAAGTGAACAGCGCGACCCCGACGATGAAAGCTCGCTTGCGGCCGATGGTGTCGCCCAGACGGCCACCCAGCAGCATCAGGCCACCAAAGGTCAGCATGTAGGCGGTGATCACCCAGCTGCGCGCGGCATCCGACAAACCCAGCTCGTTCTGGATCCTGGGAAGCGCGAAGACCGCGACGGGGCCGTCCATCGACACCATCAGCTGTATCCCGCCGATCGCGACAACTACGCCGACAAACCGGCGAGACCGCAGCAAAGCCGGAAAGCGCCTCTTCGTGGGGCGCAGCAGGGTCGGTTCGACGGCCATCTTGAACCGCTACTTCGCCGCGGCGCGTCGATTGACGACGGCCTCGAAACGCTCTTTGTCGCCGTGCGTCGAGGCCCGCCCAAGAAATCCCCGCGGCTGCGTATCGCTCACCACAACGTTGCCGAACAAATCGTGGTCGATTCTTTGCATGGAACCTGGCCTCTCTTTAAGATGTCGATCTTGTCCAAATCCAGGAAGGCGCGTCGGTGCAATCATTCTGTGCGCGCACCTTCAGGCTCTAATAGAATTTTGAGTTGTTCGCCATACAGGACGAGCGATTCCGGACTCATCATTTCTTGGTGCCCACAGTCGACCGGGTAGCTGTTTATGTCGCCAGTGACGTAAGGGCGCCAGCTTTGCAGAGGAGGCAAACTCTGATCGCCTTCATCCCCCGCAGCGGAAAATATGGTCACATCGCCATCGAAGACACCGGGTTCGTGGCCCACAGACAACGTCCGGTTACTGTCAATGTTTTGAACACCCAGATCCAGAAGCTGTTTGTATCGAGCAAATTCGACAATTCCTCGTTCGCGAAGTAGTCCTTCAACCCGGTCATAAGTAAGCGGCTCATCCCGGTCGGGAATGTCTATGCCACAGAACCGCAAAACCTCTTCTAGCACGTCCTGCTCGGCCAGGGTCGGTAGAGCTGCACTGCTATCGATAAATAGCAGAGCGTCGAGCAGGATAAGGTGTGCGATTGAGCATCCGCGTCGCTGGAGCTCGATGGCAATCTCATGGGCGACAACGCCTCCAAACGACCAGCCGAGAAGGTTGTACGGCCCGGTAGGATCAACCGCTTGGATCCGATCGGCATAGTTTTTCGCCATATCGCGGATTGACGTAGCTTCCGCCTCGCCGTTTTGCGGGATTTGTTGAATTCCAATGATCGGGCAGTCCAGGTAATTACCTAGAGCGTGATACGGCCAGACCAGGCCGCCCCCGGGATGAATGCAGAACAGCGGATCACCGTTGCCGTCCTTGAGGAACTCAACCGGGACCACTTCGATCTCGCTGGCCTCTTGGCCCAACTGCTGACTCAAACTCTTAACGGTCGGCGCGTGGAACAAGGTGCGCACCGCAAGGTTCGCGTCCAGGCTGGTGTTGATCGCGGCGATCAGGCGCATCGCCAGCAGCGAATCCCCGCCTAGGTCGAAGAAGGAGTCATCGACTCCGACCCGCTCGAGCCCGAGGACTTGGGCGAAGATGCCGGCCAGGATCTCCTCGGTGAGGGTGGCCGGCGCGCGATACCGATCGACATCGGTGTATTCCGGTGCAGGCAAGGCGCGTCTGTCCAGTTTTCCGTTGGGGGTCAACGGCAACGTGTCAAGTGCCACGACCGCCGCCGGCACCATGTAGGCAGGCAGCAGCTCGGCCAGGCCGGCGCGCGTCTCGGCCGGGTCTGCTGTCCCGGTGACATAGCCGATCAGGCGCTTATCGCCTGGGCGGTCCTCGCGAGCGATCACTACCGCCTGCTCGACACCGTCGAGTGCGGCCAGCGCCGCGCGCACCTCACCGAGCTCGATGCGGTACCCGCGGATCTTGACCTGTTCATCGGCGCGACCCAGATACCGCAGCTCACCATCGGTCCCCCAACTCACGAGGTCGCCGGTGCGATACATCCGGGTTCCCTGCGCCCCGAATGGGCAGGCGACAAACCGCGACGACGTCAACCCGGCCCGGCCCACATAGCCAAGCCCGACTCCGGTGCCGGCTACGTACAACTCCCCGACCACGCCCGCCGGCACCGGACGCAACCACCTATCCAGCACAAAAAAGCCGAGATGGGCCAGCGGCACCCCGACGGGACTGGCAGCACTTCCGACGTCGCCCTCGACGATCTCGCGGAACGAGGCATGCACCGTCGTCTCGGTGGTGCCGTACAGGTTGAACAGGCGCGGTGCTCCCGGGTGGTGGTGCAGCCACGTCCCGAGACGCTGGGGTTCCAGCGCTTCACCGGCGAACACCACGGCCTCGAGTTTCAGTTGACGTCCCAGCTCGGGCTGCAGCGCGTCTGCGGTTTGCAGCGCATAAAACGCAGACGGGGTCTGGCTTAACACGCTGACCTGTTCGGCGACCAGCAAGGCGTGGAAGTCTTCCGGCGAACGGGCCACCGACTCGGGCACCACCGCCAGCCGCCCGCCGTACAACAGCGCACCCCAGATCTCGCACACCGAGACGTCAAAGGCCAGGGAATGCCACTGCGACCACACCTGTCCCGCCAGATCTATCCCGCCATTCAGTGCCTCCAACAGCTGGGTGACGTTCTGATGGGTGATGGCCACACCTTTGGGCACTCCGGTGGTGCCCGAGGTGTAGATGAGGTAGGCGATGTCCTCGGGCGCCGGCGCCCACAATGCTGTGCTGGGTTGACTGTCCACAGCGGGGTCGTTGACATCGATGACCAGCAGGTCGCGCCCGTCCAGCCGGTCGGCCAGCCCGGCGGTGCTGATCGCGGCGATCGGCGCGGCATCGGCAAGCAGGAATTCGATCCGCGCGTCGGGATGCGCCGGGTCGATCGGCAGATAGGCCGCTCCGGTCTTGAGCACGGCCACAATCGCCACGATGGCGTCGGCCGAACGTGACAACAGCAGCGCCACACGCTCACCCGGGCCCACTCCGTGACCGGCCAACAGGTGCGCCAACCGGTTCGACGCCTCGTCGAGCTCGCGGTAGGTCATCGACTGGCCTTCAAAGGTGATCGCCACCGCCTCCGGCGTGCGGGCCACCTGAGCAGCGAACGACACCGGAATCGACACTTCTGTCGCCGGCTGGGTCAACATCGCCCGGTTACCCCACTCATCCAGGCGGGCGTGCTCAGCCTCATCGAGCAGATCCATCGACGAGAGCCGCCGTCTCGGGTCGGCGGTCATCGCTGCCAACATCCGCTCCAACTGCGTGATGAGCGCCTGGATGCTGGCCGCATCGAACACATCGGTGCGGAACTCCACCAACCCGCCGATCCCCGCGGGCTCACCGGCCTGGTTCAAGCGTTCGCCCAGGGTGAATGTCAGGTCCATGCGGGCGGTTTGGGTGTCCGCCGACAGCGGCGTGACCTTCAGATCACCCGAGGTCAGTCCGGCACGGTCATTGTCTTGCCCGGCGAAGCTTTGCCAGGCCAACAACACCTGCACCAGCGGGTGATGATTCAGGGCCCGGGTCGGGTTGAGCCGCTCCACCAGTACCTCAAAGGGCACGTCCTGGTGCTCGTAGGCGGCCAGGCTGCGCTGACGCACCTGGGCCAGCAGCTCGGCCACCGTGGGATCCCCGGCCACCTGCATCCGCAGCACCAAGGTGTTGACGAAACAACCCACCAGCTGATCGAGTGCGGGATCCCCGCGCCCGGCGATCGGGAACCCCACGGCGACATCGCTGCTGGCGCTGAGCTTGGCCAGCAGCACCGCCAGGGCGGCCTGGATCACCATGAAGCTGGTCGCGTTGTGCTCGCGGGCCACCTGAGCAACCTGCTGCTGCAGCTCGGCAGGCCAGTCCACCACCACACTGGCGCCGCGGTAATCGGCCACCGGCGGGTAGGGCCGATCGGTGGGCAACGCCAGCCGCTCGGGAAGCCCGGCCAGCTCTCGCTCCCAATAGGCCAGCTGCGCAGCGATCGGGCTGTCGGCATCGGCCACATCACCCAGCTGGGCACGCTGCCACAGCGTGTAATCGGCATACTGCACCGGCAACGGCGCCCAACCGGGCGCGTGACCCGCGCACCGGCTGGCATAGGCCACCCCAAGGTCAGCCACCAGCGGGGCCATCGACACGCCGTCGCCGGCGATATGGTGCATCACGGCCACCAGCACGTGTTCGTCGTCGGCGACGCGGAAAAGCCGTGCCCGCAACGGGATCTCGTTGGCCAAATCAAACGAGTGACGCACCGCGGCACCGATGGCTTCGCGCAACCGGCTTTCCGACCAGCCGGTGGCATCAATGATCTGCCAGCCGAAGTCGGCCCGCTCGGCGGGGATTACCACCTGCTGGGGTATCCCCTCGACCGCGGGGAACAGGGTGCGCAGGCTTTCCTGGCGGGCCACCACATCGGCCAACGCCGCCCCCAACGCCTTGGCATCCAGGCTTCCACTGAGCCGCAACGCCGCCACCATGTTGTAAATCGGTGAAGGCCCCAGCAACTGGTCGATAAACCACAACCGTTGCTGGGCAAACGACAACGGAACCACCGCGGGCCGCTCCACCGCCACCAACGGCTCCCGCCGACCGACATCGGCACCGACACGCAGCGCCAACTGGGTAACCGTGGGCGCCTCGAACACCGCACGCACCGAAAGATCGGCATCCAGACCCGTCTCGATTGCGGCGATCAGTCGCATCGCCAACAGCGAATCGCCACCCAAATCGAAGAAGGAGTCGTCAACACCGACCCGCTCGAGCCCGAGCACCTCGGCGAACACGCCGGCCAGGATCTCCTCGACCGGGCTTACCGGAGCGCGATAACCGGAACTCTGGTACCCGGGTGCCGGCAGGGCGCGGGTATCGAGTTTGCCGTTGGGGGTTAGCGGCAGCGCCGCCAACACCACCACCGCGGCCGGCACCATATACTCCGGCAGCCGCTCGATCAGCTGAGTGCGTATCGCCGCGGGGTCGGCGGTCCCGGTGACATAGCCCACCAGGCGCTTGTCTCCGGGACGGTCCTCGCGCGCGATCACGACGGCCTGCTCCACCCCGTTCAGGGCGGTCAGTGCGGCCTGAATCTCCCCCAGTTCGATGCGATACCCGCGGATCTTGACCTGCTCATCGGCACGGCCCACATACCGCAGCTGCCCATCAGCACCCCACCACACCAGATCCCCGGTGCGATACATCCGTTGTCCCGGCGCTCCCGCACCGGCGAACGGGCACGCCACAAACCGCGACCCGGTCAAACCCGACCGGCCCACATACCCACACGCCAGCCCGCCGCCGGCCACATACAACTCACCGACCACCCCGGCGGGCACCGGGCGCAACCATCCATCGAGCACGAACAATGCCGCCCCGGCCACCGGCGCACCGATCGGCACCGCTCCCGATCCCGCCGCCAGCGGCGCGCTCATCGCCGCATATATCGTGACCTCGGTCGGGCCATAGGCGTTGACCATCACGCGCCCCGGCGCCCACCGATCCACCACCTCGGCCGAACACGCCTCGCCACCGACCAGCAGCGCCGCCGACTCCAACCCCTCAACCGGCAACGCCGCCACCGCCGACGGTGTCTGGGTCAACACGCTGACCTGCTCAGCCACCAGCAAGGCGTGAAAGTCTTGCGGTGAACCGGTCACCGGCTCGGGCACCACCACCAGGCGCCCACCATGCAACAACGCGCCCCAGATCTCCCACACCGAGAAGTCAAAGACATAGGGGTGGCACTGCGTCCACACCCGTCCCGGCGGTAGACCGGCGTTCAATGAGTCCAAATGCTGGGTGAGGTTGTGATGGGTGATCGCCACTCCCTTGGGCGTCCCGGTGGTGCCCGAGGTGTAGATCAGGTAGGCGATGTCCTCGGGGGCCGGCGCCGGCAAGCCCGTGGTGGGTTGGTCGTCCACAGCGGGATCGTTGACGTCGATGACCACCACGTCATGCCCGTCGAGCCGCTCGGCCAACCCGGCCGTGGTGATCGCGGCGACCGGCGCGGCGTCGGCGAGGAGGAATTCGATCCGCTCCGCCGGCGCCGCCGGGTCGATCGGCAGATACGCCGCCCCGGCCTTGAGCACCGCCAGGATCGCCACGACCGCCTCGACCGAACGAGAAAACAGCAGCGCCACACACGCCCCTGGGCCCACCTGCCGGCCGGCCAGCAGGTGCGCCAACCGATTCGCGGCCTCATCCATCTCCCGATACGTCATGGAGCGGCCTTCGCAGGTCACCGCCACCACATCCGGGGTGCGGGTCATCTGCGCGGCGAACAATGCCGGGATCGACACCGGCGTCGCGGGCCGGGTCAACGCCGCCCGGTTACCGATCTCATCCAACCGGGCATGCTCACCCGCATCGAGCAGATCCACCGACGACAGCCGCCGGGTGGGATCGGCGGTCATCGCCACCAACACCCGCTCCAACCGCTCGACCAACGCCTGGATGGTTTCGGTGTCGAACACGTCGGTGCGGAACTCCACTGTCCCGGAAATCCCGGCCGGCTCACCGGCGTCGGTCCAGCGTTCTTTGAGGAAAAAGACCACATCCATTTTCGCCGTCTGGGTGTTCCCGTGCAGCGGCGTGACCTGAAGATCATCCAAACTCAGCCCGGTCGCGGAGTCGTTGGCTTGCCCGGGGAAATTGTTCCAGGCGAACACCACTTGGATCAGCGGGTGATGGGCCAACGATCGGGCGGGGTTGAGCCGATCCACGAGCACCTCGAAGGGCACGTCTTGGTGCTCGTAGGCGGCCAGGCCGCGTGCTCGCACCTGGGCCAGCAACTCTGCGACGGTGGGATCGCCGGCCAGATCGACACGCAGCACCAAGGTGTTGACGAAAAATCCCACCAACTCATCCAGCGCGGGATCGCGTCGCCCGGCGATCGGGAATCCCACTGCCACATCGGAACTCGCGCTGAGCTTGGCCAGCAGCACCGCCAGGGCGGCCTGCGTGACCATGAAACCGGTCGCGTTGTGCTCGCGGGCCACCCGGGCGACCTGCTGCTGCAACTGCGCCGGCCACTCCAGCGCCACCCTGGCGCCGCGGTGATCGGCCACCGGCGGGTAGGGCCGATCGGTGGGCAGCTGCAGCCGCTCGGGCATCCCGGCGAGCGTCTGCTCCCAGTAGGCCAGCTGCGCAGCGATGCGGCTGTCCTTATCCTCGAGATCGCCAAATTGCGCGCGCTGCCACAGCGTGTAATCGACATACTGCACCGGCAGTGGCGCCCAGTCGGGCGTTCGTCCCGCGCACCGGCTGGTATAGGCCACAGTCATGTCACGCACCAGCCGGGTCGTCGACCAGCCGTCGGCGGCGATCTCGTGCACGACGGCCACCAGCACGTGTTCGTCGTCGGTGACGCGGAAAAGCCATGCCCGCAACGGGATTTCGGTGGCCAGGTCAAACGTGTGGCGCACCGCGGCGCCAATGGCTTCCTCCAGCCGGCCTGCCGACCACCCGGTGGCATCAATGACGTCCCAACCGATATCGGCCCGCTCCACGGGGATAACCACCTGCTGGGGTATCCCGTCGATCGCCGGGAACAGGGTGCGCAGGCTCTCGTGGCGGCCTACCACATCGGCCACTGCCGCACCTAGCGCGTCCGCATCCAGGCGCCCACTCAGCCGCAGCGGCACCACGACGTTGTAAAGCGGTGACGGCCCCTGCAACTGGTCGATAAACCACAACCGGCTCTGGGCAAACGACAACGGCACCACCGACGGCCGCTCAACGGGCACCAGCGGCTCGAGGCCCCCTCCCTGACCGATACGGGGCGCCAATTGGGCCACCGTGGGCGCCTCGAACACCGCACGCACCGAAAGATCGGCATCCAGAGCGGTGTTGACCGCGGCGATCAGACGCATCGCCGACAGCGAATCCCCACCCAGATCGAAAAACGAGTCGTCGACCCCGACCTTGTCGATCCCCAGCACCTCGGCGTAGATGCCGGCGACGATTTTTTCGGTCTCGGTCTGCGGCGCCCGGAAGGCTGTGGTGGTAAACACCGGTTCCGGCAAGGCCTTTCGGTCGAGCTTGCCCGAGGAGGTCAACGGGAATTCGTCGAGCACCACTATGTGCGCCGGCACCATGTATTCCGGCAACCACCCGCTCAATTGCTGACGCACCGCGGTGATCTTGGTGTTGGTTTGGGGGTCATTGGCGTGACTGCTGCATTGGTGAGCCCCGTCAGGTGGCAGATACACATCGGTCAGCGCCGCGGTCTGCTCAGCGTCAGCTGCAGCGATGAACACCGCATCCACGGTGCCCGGTTGTGCGCCCCAGGTGACCGCGACGTGATATCCGGCGGTCTCACCAAGCCCGTGTAATTGTTCGGGGACAACGGCTTCGGCGCCGTCGGCGTGGGACAGTGCGTCGGCCAGGGGCAGCCCGTCGGCGAGGGCGTGTTCGACGTGGACGTCGCTGATCAGTCCGGCGCGGGGGATCTCCGTGACGCGGACAGCGTTGGGACGTTCGGATACCAACCGGTCGAGCAGCCCGTCCAGGCCCGCACATTCGGTCCACGCCCAGCTGTCCGCGGTGGCCAATGAGCGCACCGGGGCCGGGGTTTTGTGGATGCTGACGTCGTAGCGGTACCGGTTAAGTTCGTTGTCCGCCACTCCGCGTTTGACTTCAATGTCGAGGCCGGCCACCGACGGCTGGTCGTCCGCCCAGGTGGTGAAAAACTCTGGGGCGAGCAGCAATTCGGCTTCGCCGAGCATGGCGTGGTGAAGTCGTTGGCGAATCTCGGCGGCGTCGATGGCGTCGTCCGTTGTACGGGCCAGCGCGACGCCGGTCTGAAACGCGCCCTGCAGGCTGTGGTTGCGCACGTCGCCGATGAACAGTGCCCCGCCTGGTGCCAGCAATCGCATCGCGACCGCCAGCACATCAGTCAGATACCGCGCACTCGGGAAGTACTGGACCACCGAGTTGAGCACCACCAGATCGAAATGGCCCTCCGGCAACGCATCGTCTACATCGGCGGGCTGCACCTGCAACCGCACCCGATCCCCCCACGGCCGCTCAGCCACTGCGGCCTGCAGCCGCTGGATCGTCGGCGCGGAGAAGTCCGTCGCCCAGTACTCATCGCACACCGGAGCCAACTGGGAAAGCAATAGCCCCGAACCCACGCCGATCTCCAGCACCCGCGCGGGATGCAACTTGAGGATCCGATCCACCGTGGCCGAACGCCACTCCATCATCTCCTCAAGCGGGATCGGCTCGTCGGTGTAGCTGCTGTTCCAGCCGCGGAAATCCATGCCGAACTCCGGCGACTCCGCGTCAGCGCCATACGCCTCGTCATACAGGTTTTGCCACGCCTCGACGGTTTCGGCGTCGTCCTCGGCGGTGGTGGTCTGCTCGAGCGTGACATAGGCGACCAGATGCGAGCCGGTTTTGCTCTCATACACAGTGGCGGCCGCCCGGGAGACCTGCGGGCAACCCAGCAAGGTGTTTTCGATTTCGCCCAGTTCGATGCGGTGTCCGCGCAGCTTGATCTGGGCGTCGGCACGGCCGAGATAGTCCAGGGTTCCGTCGAGCGTCCAGCGCACCAGGTCGCCGGTGCGATAGAGCCGCGCGCCCAAGGGCCCGAAGGGATCTGCCACGAACCGTTCCGCGGTCAAATCCGGCCGGCCCAGATACCCGCGCGCCAGCGCCGGTCCGCCCAGATACAACTCACCGACCACCCCGATCGGGGCGGGGTTCAGCCGCGCGTCGAGCACCAGTGCGCGCATCCCGGGGAGCGGGGTGCCGATGCGGACCGGCTGCCCCGCCAACAGCGGCGCAGTGGTGGCCCAGATAGTGGCCTCGGTGGGGCCGTAGCCGTTGAACATGCGCCGCCCCGGCGCCCACGCGGTCACCAACTCGTCCGGGCAGGCCTCACCGCCGACGATCAGGGTGGACAACTCATCCAACCGGGTCCGATCCAGCGACGACAGCAACGTCGGGGTCATCACCGCCGCGGTGACCCGTTGCTCCTGCAGCAATGCGGTCAAAGCCTCACCGGCATACACCTCCGGCGGCGCCACCACCAGCGCCCCCTGCGATCCCACCGCAACCAATAACTCGCCGAGCGCGGCGTCAAATGTCGGGGAGAGCACCGCCAGCATCCGGGTATCCGCGCCCAGGCCGAACGCCTCGCGCGCCGCGGCTACCCCGGGCAGACCGCCGTGGGTGACCGCCACCCCTTTGGGGGTACCGGTGGACCCCGACGTGAAGATCACATACGCGGTGTTATCCGGTCCCAGCGGCGCGAGTCGGTCAGCATCGGTGATCGCCTCGGCGCACCACCCGGACAGGTCCAGACCGTCGACGCGCAGCACCGGGCGCGTCCCGGCCCCGGCCACCGTGTCGGCATCCCAGGTCAACACGCACATCGCGCCCACCGAGTCCAACACCGTTGCGATCCGCTCGACAGGGTGAGCGGGATCCACCGGCACATACACACCGCCGGCTTTCTGCACCGCCCACCACGCAACCACCAGCTCCGTGGACCGGCCCATCGCAACGCCCACCGCGCGTTCCGGGCCCACCCCGGCCTCGATCAGCACCCGCCCCAGCTGCGTCGACCACTCGTCGAGCTCGCGATAGGACACGCTCCGCGCACGATCGACAATCGCCACCGCGTCCGGGGCGGCGGCCACCGCCGCGGCCAATAACTCCGACGCCACGCCTGCCGGTGCCCCAACTCCGGCGTCAGACCACCGCGACAGCACCAGATCGCGCTCGCCGTGATCCAGCAACGCCAGGTCGCCCACCACCACCGACGCATCCGATACCACCGCTTCGATCACCCGCCCGAACCAGGTGACGAAGCGCTCGATGGTCGCCCGGTCATACAGATCCGTGGCATAAGTCACGACCCCGGCGGCCATCGGCGCGGTCGGGTCCTCGGAGGGCACCTCCCGCAGATCGACATCCAGATCGAACTTGGCGGTGCGGCTGTCCACGGCAAGTGGCTCGACGCTGAGTCCGTCGAGCGCCACGTCGGGGCGCACATTGTTCTGGAAAGCCAAGGCCACCTGAAATACCGGATGATGCGCCGTGGAGCGCACCGGGTTGAGCTGCTCGACCAGCCGCTCGAACGGCACGTCCTGGTTGCTGTAGGCGTCCAGCGCCTTCTGACGCACGCACGCAAGCACCTCGCTGAACCGGTGCGCAGGTGTCAACCCAACGCGCAACACCCAGGTGTTGACGAAGAACCCGACCAGCTCATCCAGCGCCGCATCCATCCGCCCGGCGATCGGAGTGCCCATCGCCACGTCCTCGCCGGCCCCGGCTCGGTGCAACACCACCACCATGGCCGCCTGCAACACCATCGAGGCGGTCGCGTTGTGCGCCGCCGCCAACGCCTTGATCCCCGCCCACAGCTCCGGGTCGAGGTCCATGTCCACCGCGTCACCGCGGTAACTGGGCACCGGCGGGCGCGCCCGATCCGCCGGCAGCGACACCACCTCGGGCAGATCAGCCAACTCCTGCCGCCAATAAGCCAACTGCCCGGCGATCACACTGTCGGGATCAGACTCGGCGCCCAACCACTCCCGTTGCCACAGCGTGTAATCGGCATACTGCACCGGCAACGGCGCCAACTGCGGGGCCTGGCCCTGCCGCCGCGCTCGATAGGCCTCGAAGATATCCCTGGCCATCGGAGCCAGTGACCACCCGTCACAAGCGATGTGGTGCACCACAATCCCCACGACATGCTGCTCGGGGCCCACCGCATAGATCTGCGCACGAATCGGGATCTCGGTTGCCAAATCAAACCGATACCCCGCCAGCGCCACCAACTCGCCGATCAATTCCTGCTCCGGCAACGACACCACTGGCACGCCATCGCGCCGCCACATCCCCGCCTCTGCCGGGAGCACCTGCTGGAACGGCACACCGTCGACGTCGGGAAAGATGGTGCGCAGCGCCTCATGGCGGGCGATCACGTCATCGACAGCCGCCGTCAACGCCTCGACATCCAGCGCCCCGCTGATCCGAAACGCGGTCGGCATGTTGTAGGTCGCCACCCCGCCCTCGAACCGGTCGAGGAACCACAACCGGCTCTGCGCATACGACAACGGCACCAACGCCGGCCGCGCGCCGGCCACCAGCGGCTTACGCGTACCACCCTCCCCGCCGATACGGGGCGCCAACTGGGCAACGGTGGGCGACTCGAACACGGTGCGCACCGCAAGGCCTGCGTCCAACGACTTGTTGATCGCGGCGATGACCCGCATCGCCGACAGCGAATCCCCGCCCAGGTCGAAGAAGGAGTCGTCGACCCCGACCCGCTCGAGCCCGAGGACTTGGGCGTAGATGCCGGCGAGGATCTCCTCGGTAGGAGTACCCGGGGCGCGGTAGCCATCGCCCTCGGTGTACTCGGGTGCCGGCAAGGCGCGGGTATCCAGTTTGCCGTTGACCGTCAGCGGCAGCGCGTCGATCGCCACCACCGCGGCCGGGACCATGTAGGCGGGGAGCCGCTGACCCAACCGAGCCCGAATATCGGCTGGGTCAGCGGCTCCAGTGACATAGCCGACCAGGCGCTTGTCACCGGGGCTGTCCTCGCGAGCAATCACTACCGCCTGCTCGACACCGTCGAGTGCGGCCAGCGCCGCCCGGATCTCACCGAGTTCGATGCGATACCCGCGGATCTTGACCTGCTCATCGGCGCGACCCAGATAGTCCAGCTGACCATCGGTCCCCCAGCACACCAGGTCCCCGGTGCGATACATCCGCGCCCCGGAATCCCCGAACGGGCAAGCCACGAACCGCGATCCGGTCAAAGCAGCCCGGCCCAAATATCCGTATGCCAGGCCGCCGCCGGCCACGTACAACTCCCCGACCACACCGGCCGGCACCGGACGCAACGACGCATCCAGCACAAAAAAGCCAAGGTGCACCAGCGGTACCCCGATGGGGCTGACGCTGCTGTCGACGTCGGCCACGCTGATCTCGCGGAACGAGGCATGCACCGTCGTCTCGGTGATGCCATACATGTTGATAAGCCGCGGTGATCGCCGGTGGCGGTCCAACCAGGTTCCAAGACGCTGGGGTTCTAGCGCCTCGCCGCCGAACACCACCGTCTCCAGCTTCAGCTGAGATCCCGACTCGGGTGTGCGCGCATCGACGGTTTGCAGCGCATAAAACGCCGACGGCGTCTGACTCAATACGCTGACCTGTTCGGCAATCAGCAACGCGTGCAGGTCTTCTGGTGAGCGTGTCACGGATTCCGGTACCACCACCAGCCGCCCGCCGTGCAGCAACGCACCGAAGATCTCCCACACCGAGTAGTCGAAGGCCAGCGAATGGCACTGCGTCCACACCTGCTCTGGCGACAGTTCCAGATCGGCATTCAGCGCCGTCAGCAGCCGGGTCACGTTGTGGTGGGGGATGGCCACCCCCTTGGGAACCCCGGTGGTGCCCGAGGTGTAGATCAGGTAAGCGATCTCCTCGGGAGCCGGCGCCGGCAAGTCCGTGCACGGGCAGCCGAGCATGCGCGGGTCTTCGACATCGATGACCGGCAGCCCAAGGCCGTCGAACCGGTCGGCCAGCCCACTGGTGGTGATCGCCGCGATCGGACCGGCATCGGCAACCATGAACTCCGTCCGCGCGGTCGGATGCGCTGGATCGATCGGCAGATACGCCGCTCCGGTCTTGAGCACCGCCATTACCGCCAGGACCGCCTCGGCCGACCGCGGCAACAGCACCGCCACGCACTCTCCCGGGGCCGCGCCCAAGGCGGCCAACAGATGCGCCAACCGGTTCGACGCCTCGTCGAGCTCCCGGTAGGTCGTCGAGTGGCCTTCGAAGGTGATGGCCGCCGCCTCCGGCGTGCGCGCGACCTGAGCGGCGAACACCGCCGGAATCGACGCCGCGGTCGGCACCGCCCGGGCCAACACCGCCCGGTTACCGATCTTGTCCAGATGGGCGTGCTCATCGGCATCCATCAGGTCCACCGACGACAACCGCTGGCTGGGATCGGCGGTCATGGCCGCCAACACTCGCCGGAGTCGGTCGATCAGCGCCTCGATGCTGGCCGCGTCGAACACATCGGTGCGAAATTCCACGTCCCCGGCAATCCCGGCGGGATCGCCGGCCTGGTTGAAACGTTCGGCCAGGGTGAATGTCAGATCCATCCGCGCCGACTGAGTGTCCGCCGGCAAACGCGTGACGTGGAGGTCTCCCAAGTCCAGCCCGGCGGCGGGGTCGTTGGTGTGCCCAGGGAAGTTCTGCCAGGCCAACACCACCTGCACCAGCGGTGAGTGGGCGAGGCTTCGGGTCGGGTTGAGTCGATCAACGAGTACCTCAAAGGGCACGTCTTGGTGCTCGTAGGCGGCTACGCTGCGCGCCCGGACCTGGGCTAGCAGCTCGGCCACGGTGGGATCCCCGGCCATATCAACCCGCAGCACGAGGGTGTTGATGAAAAATCCCACCAACTCATCCAGCGCTGGGTCGCGCCGCCCGGCGATCGCGAAGCCGACCGCGACATCGCTGCTGGCGCTGAGCTTGGCCAGCAGCACCGCCAGGGCGGCCTGGATCACCATGAACTTGGTCGCGTTGTGCTCGCGGGCCACCTGAGCAATCTGTTGCTGCAGCTCGGCTGGCCAGTCCACCACCACACTGGCGCCGCGGTAATCGGCCACCGGCGGGTAGGGCCGATCGGTGGGCAACGCCAGCCGCTCGGGAAGCCCGGCCAGCTCTCGCTCCCAATAGGCCAGCTGCGCAGCGATCGGGCTGTCGGCATCGGCCACATCACCCAGCTGGGCACGCTGCCACAGCGTGTAATCGGCATACTGCACCGGCAACGGCGCCCAACCGGGCGCGTGACCCGCGCACCGGCTGGCATAGGCCAGTCCCATATCACGCACCAGCGCGGTGATCGACCAGCCATCCGAAGCGATGTGGTGCACCACTGCCACCAGCACGTGTTCGTCGTCGGCGACGCGGAAAAGCCGTGCCCGCAACGGGATCTCGTTGGCCAGATCGAAGGTATAGCGCGCTGCGGCGTTAACGGCCTCACTCAGCCGGCTTTCCGACCAGCCGCTGGCATCAACGATCTGCCAGCCGAAATCGACTTGTTCCCTAGGGATAACCACCTGCTGCGGTGTTCCCGTGGGCGCCGCAAACACCGTACGCAGGGTCTCATGGCGGCCCACCACATCCGCGAGGGCCGCCCCCAACGCCTCGGCGTCCAGCCGACCACTTAGCCGCAACACCGCCGGTATGTTGTAGACCGGTGAGAGGCCCTGCAACTGGTCCAGGAACCACAACCGTTGCTGGGCAAACGACAACGGCACCTCGGCGGGCCGCTCGAGGGCCACCATCGGCTCAAGCCGACCTGCGCCCGCACCGATACGGACCGCCAACTGGGCCACTGTGCGCGCCTCGAACAAGGCGGGTACCGAGAGATCGGCATCCAGGCTGGTGTTGATCAGGGCGACGAGGCGCGTCGCCAGCAGCGAATCACCGCCGAGGTCGAAGAACGAGTCGTCGACCCCGACGCGCTCCATGCCGAGCACGTCGGCGTAGATGCCGGCCAGGATCTCCTCGACCGCGCTAGCCGGAGCGCGATAACCGGAACTCTGGTACCCGGGTGCCGGCAGGGCGCGGGTATCGAGTTTGCCGTTGGGGGTTAGCGGCAGCGCCGCCAACACCACCACCGCGGCCGGCACCATGTATTCCGGAAGTCGCTCGGCCAGCGCGCTACGCAGCTCGCCCGGATCGACTGTCCCCGTGCTCGATTCGGTGACATAGCCGACCAGGCGCTTGTCGCCTGGGCGGTCCTCACGGGCAATCACCACCGCCTGCGCTACCCCGTCCAGCGCGGTCAGTGCGGCCTGAATCTCCCCCAGTTCGATGCGATACCCGCGGATCTTGACCTGCTCATCGGCACGGCCCACATATCGCAGCTGCCCATCAGCACCCCACCACACCAGATCGCCGGTGCGATACATCCGTTGTCCCGGCGCTCCCGCACCGCCGAATGGGCACGCCACAAACCGCGACCCGGTCAAACCCGACCGGCCCACATACCCACACGCCACGCCGCGTCCGGCCACATACAACTCACCGACCACCCCGGCGGGCACCGGGCGCAGCCACTCGTCGAGCACGAACAATGCCGCCCCGGCCACCGGCGCACCGATCGGCACCGCTCCGGATCCCGCCGCCAGCGGCGCGCTGATCGCCACACACATCGTGGTCTCGGTCGGGCCATAGGCGTTGACCATCACGCGCCCCGGCGCCCACCGATCTACCACCTCGGCCGGGCAGGCCTCACCGACCACAGCCAACGCCGCCGACTCCAACCCCTCAACCGGCAACGCCGCCACCGCCGACGGTGTCTGAGTGAGCACATCGACCCGTTCAGCGACGAGCACGCGGTGCAAGTCTTGCGGTGAACCGGTCACCGGCTCGGGCACCACCACCAGCCGCCCACCGCGCAACAGCGCACCAAAGATCTCCCACACCGAAACGTCGAAAGCCAACGAATGACACAGCGCCCACACGCCCGCGCTCGGCAGGCCGGCATCCAACGACCCCAACAGCTGGGTTACGTTGCGATGGGTGATCGCCACTCCCTTGGGCGTCCCGGTGGTGCCCGAGGTGTAGATCAGGTAGGCGATATCGTCGGGGGCCGGCGCCGGCAAGCCCGTGGTGGGTTGGTCGTCCACAGCGGGATCGTTGACGTCGATGACCACCACGTCATGCCCGTCGAGCCGCTCGGCCAACCCGGCCGTGGTGATCGCCGCGATCGGCGCGGCGTCGCCAAGCACGAACCCAATCCGCTCCGCGGGCAGCCCCGGGTCGATCGGCAGATACGCCGCCCCCGTCTTGAGCACCGCCAGGATCGCCACGACCGCCTCGGCCGAACGGGAAAACAGCAGCGCAACACACTCACCCGGGCCCGCCCCCTGGCCGGCCAGCAGGTGCGCCAACCGATTCGAGGCCTCATCGAGCTCTCGGTACGTCATGGAGCGGCCTTCGCAGGTCACCGCCACCGCATCCGGCGTCCCGGCCACCCGGTCAGTGAACAGCACCGGAATCGACGTCGGCGTGATCACCGACTCGGTCAACATCGCCCGGTTACCGATCTCATCCAACCGGGCATGCTCACCCGCATCGAGCAGATCCAGCGACGAGAGCCGCCGGGTGGGGTCGGCGGTCATCGCCACCAACACCCGCTCCAACCGCTCGATCAAATCGCGGACGTCACAATCAGAAAGCCATTGCCCAGCGCCCCCGAACCCACCGGTCGTCGCGCCGGGCTGCATGCCGAGAAAAAGCCGATCATGGTCGCTGAAAAAGTCCAGTCCGAGCTGATCGACGAGATTGGTATGGGTCAGGGTCCCCGAAACCGTAGCACCGGCAATATTCGCCAGATTTGTAGTCGGAATGAAATTGAGAATTATGCGGTTCGACGTCGTGGAGCCGCGGAGACGCTTGTTCTCGATAAGGTGCACCGGGAACCGCTGATGGTGCAGCGCTTCTTGCAGTCGCGTGTCGACATGTTTACAAAAACTGTCAACCGCGGACTCCGGCGAAGCCTTCACCACCAGTGGGACGAACCCGGTGATCATTCCGGGCACTGTCTGTGTCTCCGGACGAACCCGCCTACTTACCGGAAATTCGAACACCACCTCCGAGCTCTCGACGTCACACCCGCCCACCAGCAGCGCGCACGCCGCAGCAATCACCGACGAGCGACGCACCCCCAATGTCTGCGACAACTCCTGGATCCCGGCGACAACGACGGGGTCCAATTCAACCGGTGGAGAGGATTCATATGGTTCGCGCCTGTCCGCGGGTGGCGCGGACCGATAACGCGATTCGGTTTCCGCCGGCAGGTTCTTGGTCCAATAGGCCCGATCATCGAGATAATCGGTGGACGCTTCGTATTCTGCCTCGCAAGCGATCAGGTCACTCAGCGATCCAAAAAAAGCGGGCGGAATCGGCGCGCCCGAAGCCAGGGCACTATAGACATCTCCGATCCGATGACAAACAAGAGCAAGGCCGATTCCGTCCGCCACTATGTGGTGACAGCACACGAAAAGATAGGATTCATCGGCCCGCGTCCGCAACAAAGCAAATTTGAACAGTGGGCCGCTGAGCGGCATCACCGTGCGCTGAATCGAGGCTGCTAACCGATAGGCTTCCTGGACGGGATCCTGCGAGCCCATCCGCTCATAGCAAGCAAGCTCGACATCCGGGTAATCCACCGCCTTTTGGAAAACCTGGCCATCGACCTGGAAGAAGACAGCTCTAAGTGGTTCGGCCTCGCGTACCACTTGACGGATCGTGTGCTCAAGCAACCAAGGGTCGACTGAGCCCTCGATTCGCAGAAGATAGCCCAGCTGCCACCTCGCACCTTGGCGATCGGTTTCCTGCGCAAGCCATATATCCAGCTGTCCGCGCGTCAGCGGGAATGGCCCGCCATCAAGTTCCGTCAGTTGTTCGCGCGCAACCGTCAGCGCCCGGTCATCAATCGTCATCGGATTCCCTTTGCGGTTTAGTTGCCAGAACCCCGGCGACCTGCCGCCAGCCTGTTCCGTAGAGTCTTCGGCCGGATATCGGGCCAGTTCTGTTCGATGTACTCCAGGCACGCGGTCCGATCCGCTTCGCCGTAAACCATCTGCCAGCCGGCCGGGATTTCGGCGAACGCCGGCCACAGGCTGTGCTGCTCTTCGTCGTTGATCAGGACACAAAAGCTGCCATTGTCGTCGTCGAACGGGTTGGTACTCACAAGTCCTCCAAAACTCGCTTTAGCATGAGCTGAACAGTTCGCTGCACTTGCCGTTTCTGACCCGGCGCTGTGGGGCGGGGCCCGGAGACGGTCTCGACGAACTGCATGACCCGAGCGTCGTGGGTTTCAATCCTGTTGTCAGGCTTATGAAGTCGATCGCGTAGTCAGGACCCGCACATAGAGTGGTAGGCGCAGGCCGACAGAGTGGTGGCTCCGGCTGCGACGGAAAATACTCGCCCCATAACGTGCCGGTGGTCACGAATTGCATTCTGCAACAGTATTTTTCGGCGCATCAACTGAATTTCAGCTCTTACGCGACAAGCCCCGCGAGGCGGCAGAGTCGTGACGCGAGTTCGCGACTATCTTGTACAAGTGTCCCACAACCTCCGGACCGAGGGGAGCAACTAGTCGACATGGGGCGCTCACCGCCGTCCGCGCGGCGGTCCATGCATCTCTTGTGTCCTGGACAAATTCGGGCTTAGCAGCCCGGCGAGGTGAGTTCCCTCCAGTCAGCCCCGCCCCATGCCCGGAAAACCTGTTCCCTCACGACGCATCTTGGCTGATCAGATGGATGAGTTGGTCACGGTTGTTGATGCCGAGTTTGGTGAAAAGGCGATAGAGGTGTCCCTCCACCGTGCGTACCGAAATGACCAGCCGGTCGGCGATCTCGCGGTTGGACAGCCCGGCCGCGACCAGATTCACGATCTGACGTTCACGTCCGCTGAAGGGAAGGGGGTGCGCCGCGGCCTCCAGCGCCGGTGTGCGGGATCCGCATTGGTTGGCCAACGCATGCGCCCACGTCGACGACTCGACCTCCTTGCGACGCTCGCCCCGGCGGGCGTGTTCTCCGGCCGCCTGCGCCGCTGCGTCGGCGGCGAAAGCCAAGGCGCCGAGATCGGCGAATCGATGGGCTGCGGCATCGAGCAGGTCGCCGTCGTGTTGTGCCAGACCGCGGGCGTGGTCGGCCACCGCTGGGGCCGACGCGGAGTTCAAGGTTCGGGCGAGCTCATCCACTCGCGTTGCCTGCGAACGATCGCCGAAGCGAATGGCCGCATGGCGTGCCCGCATCTCGGCCACGTGCATCCCGGCTGTCCGCGCGATCTGCGCGGCTTGCGCTGCATGTGTCTGGGCTCCCGCCGTGTCGCCGGCCGCTGCCCGCTCCCAGGCACGGGCGAGCTCGAGTTCCGGCAAGAACACCGCGACATGTGGCCCGTATGCCTCCTCCGCATGCCGCAACGCCGCGGCGGCCGCCGCATTGTCCCCGCGTGTCCCCTCGGCCTGGGCCAGCAGGGCGGCCACCACCAGCAACCAAGGTGACGGAAAGCCTTGGGACAGTTGGGAGATGGACCGGGCGAGAGTGGCGCACGCTGCCGGGAGCTCACCGCGGGTAACCTGCACGAGCCCGAGCATCGCGTCAACCATGGCCTCCGCTGCGGGAAGGCCGGTAGCAAGTGCGGCGTAACGCTTGTGGATTCGGTCGGCCGCCTGATAGTCACCGGCGGCGGTCGCAACCATTAACTCGGCCAATCCGATGGCGAACCGCTGCGCTCCGGCCCTGCAGAGCGCCGTCGCGCGCACACCGGCAGCGGCTATGGGGCTGACTTCGGAAAAACGTCCGGCCGCCATCAGGGCACCGCATGTCGCGACAGCCGCCCACACGGTCGCCATCGGCACTACACCGGGCTCACACAGTCCGGGCCCGAGCTCGATCGTCTTCTCAATATCGCCGCGGAAGAACCCGATCGAAACCTCCAACGCATTGATCAGCTCGAGGCCACCCTCGGTCACGAGGCGTTGTTTCACCTCGGTGAGTACGCGCATCGCGGTTTCGGCGTCACCGCATCCCCACGCCAGATTCGCAGCGCGCAGACAACCCCACCGCGCGATCGACCACTCGTCGGCGTCATCGACGTCGACGTCTAAGAGGATGGACTCGGCCTCGTCGCCACGGCCCTGCCAGCTCACCGCCTCGGCGAGCACCAACGACGCCAACAGCCCACCACCACGATCGACCGCAAACCTCGCCAGTTGCTCGCCCAGCACCACATTCGACAACGCCAACGCATCCGCCGCCGCCTTGACAGTCACATCGAGGTCGGGCTCCAAGTCGCTGCGCATCATGAACTGCGCCAGGTGGATACGGCCGCGGGGATCAGAGATCTGCGAGCGCCGCCCCACCGCCCGCAGATGCCGTCGAAGAGCTTTCGCCAATATGCCGTTGAGTTGCCGCGAGCGCACCACTCCGGCATGGCGGATCGCGGCTTCGCCGAGCATCGGGTGATTCAGTTGCGCCACGGTGTGGGATCCGTCGGCAACCAACTGGATCAGACCACGGCGCTCCAGGTTTGCCATTGCGTCCGCATTGCAGATGTCACGCAGGATTTCCAACTCCAGCAATTCGGCGGTGGCCAAGAGCTCCACCACCTCACGTTCCTCAGAGCTCAGCGATTGCAGCCGGAACTCCAAGGCATCGTGAAGTTCGCGATCCGCGCGCAGTGGCCCCTGAAGGTGCCAGCCTTCCTCCGTGTGCACCAATGCACCGCTGTCCCGGCCCGCGGTGAGAAAACCTCGCAGCAGCAACAGATTTCCCGCACTGCGCTCAAACAACTCATCAACCAACCCCGGCTCGACCGGACCACCCAGTACAGCGTCGGCCAATAGGGCGGTCTGCTCGCGGGTGAAGGGATCGATGTGAACAGTCAGCAGCAGGCGCTCTTTCAACAACGCAGTCACCGCATCCAAGACCGGATCGCCGGACCGGATCGTGACGATCAACCGCGCACTACGGCCGGCCGCAAGCTGATTGATCAACGTGGCAGACAAGGGATCGAGCAGCTGCGCCTCGTCGACCATCACCACAAGGTTCTTGTCCTGGCCCAGGGTGTTATGTGCAGCCGCCAGCATTATCGCCGGTTCGTGTCCGACTCCGAGGCTTACCACCCGAGAAAATGCGCCCAGCGGCACAGCACAACCCGTTTGAGTGCCCAGCGCGAATCGCACCGTGCGCCCTGCCGACTCAACCGTCTTGGCCAGCATGCGGGCCAGGGTGGACTTGCCCACCCCGCTGTCCCCGACCAACGCCACCCCGCTGTAGTCCCCGTTGTTGAGCGCCGCGAGCGAGCGCCGGAACTCCAAATCGCGTCCCACGATGGGCCACGTGGACCCATTAACCCGTTGCGTCAAGTGATGTATCTCCCCACTCCCGCCGAGCTGCCGACATGGCAACCGGACTGTTGCTGGGCCGCTCACCGTCTGCCACAAGACATTGCAGTTCGCATCCGCCGGACGACCCGTCGAGCTCGCAGCGCTACATAACGCCTGAACGCGCCGCTGCCAGATAGAGCCCGAAGAAGTCATCGGAACCTGAGGTGGTGTCCGAGCAGGGCGACGGGATCGCGTCCTCGACTACCTGAAATCCCCTCGGCGGAGCCGTATCTGCGGGTCCGGACGGGTCGCCATCGTAACCAGCGGTCGCGATGGCGTGCTTTCGACTACCTATCATGCGCCGGAGCCTATGGCCGCTCGAGAGAGCGTCGCCGGAATCTTTTGCGAAGTCGAGTGGTGTGCGCGCCCAGTTAGAGTAGCGGTCCCTAAAACTCCATAGGGTACCTATAAAAACTTAGCCTGCATGGGGGTGAATATCGTCCTCGCGGCCAAGCGCAGGGCCGCTGCCGCCGTCCAACAACGGGCGTACTGCAGACGGCTCTCGGGTTGTCAGCAATGCGAGTTGGTCGCGACTGTTGACGCCGAGCTTGGTGAAAAGGCGATACAGGTGTCCCTCCACCGTGCGTACCGAGATGACCAACCGCTCGGCGATTTCACGGTTCGACAAACCGGCCGCGACCAAACTCACGATCTGGCGCTCACGATCACTGAAGGGCAGGGGGCACATCGCGGCCTCGAGCGCCGGTGTGCGCAACTCGCAACGGCTGGCCAAAGCGTGCGCCCAGGAAGACGACTCGAATCTCTTGCCGCGGTCGCCCCGGCCGGCATGTTCGCCGGCCGCCTGTGCCGCTGCGTCGGCGGCGCAAGCCAAGACGCCGAGATCGGCGAACAGATGTGCCGCGGCATCGAGCAGATCGCCGTCGCGTTGCGCCAAACCGCGAGCATGATCAGCGACCGCCCCCGCCAGCGCCGTGTCCAAGATACTGGCAAGCTTCTCCAGCCTCGTGGCCTGAGAACGGTCGCCGAAGCGGACCGCTGCATGGCGTGCCCGCATCTCCATCACGTGCGCCCCCGCGGCGCGCGCGATCTCCGCCGCTTGCATGGCATGCGTCTGAGCGGCCTTCGCATCGTCGGCCGCTGCCCGCTCCCAGGCGCGGGCAAGCTCGAGTTCTGGCACAAACACCGCAACATGCGGTCCATAGGCTTTGTCCGCGCGCCGCAACGCCGCGGCGGCAGCCGCACTGTCACCGCGCGCCCCCTCCGCCTGGGCTTGCCAGGCACCCACCACCACCAACCAAGGTGATGCAAAACCCTTCGCGAACACAGCGATTGAAGCGGCGAACAAAGCGCATGCCGAGGTTAGCTCTCCGCGGGTCAGTCGAACGAGCCCCCGCATCGCGTCAACCATGGCCTCCGCCGCCGGAAGACCGCCAGTCATCGCGGCGTAACGCTTCGAGATTCGCTCGGCCGCGCGATCATCCCCTGCCGCCGTCGCGGCCATGATCTCGGTCATCCCTATGTTGAATCGATGCGGCCCCAATCCGCACAGCGCAGCCGCGCGCACCCCGACGTCCGCTATGCGGCCGACTTCGGAAAAACGCCCGGCCGCCGCCAAGGCACTGCAGGTCGGGAACACCGCCCAGACGGTCGCCACCGGCATTACACCGGACTCGCACAGGCCCGGCCCGAGCTCGATCGTCGTCTCGACGTCCCCGTGGAAGTAGCCGATGGACAGCTCCAACGCGTTGATGAGGCCCAAGCCGGCCTCGGAGGAAACACGCTTCTTCACGTCGTCGAGTGCCCGAGTGGCGGCTTCGACGTCGCCGCAGCCCCAGAAGAAGTTGGCGGCGCGCAGGCAGCCCCATCGCGCGATCGGCCAGTCGTCGCCGTCGTCGGGTTCGGCATCGGCCAGCACCGAGTCCGCCTCGTCGCCGCGGCCTTGCCAACTCACCGCCTCGGCAAGCACCAACGCGGCCTGCAGCCCACCACCACGATCGACCGCAAACCTCGCCAGTTCCTCACCCAGCACCACATTCGAGATCGTCAGCGCGTCCTGCGCCGCTTCGATGATCACATCGAGGTCCGGCTCCACGTCGCTGTGGATCATGAACTGCGCCAACCGGATCCGGCCTTGCAGGCCGGGCTGCCTCCGCGGCCGGCCCCCGGCCCGTTCATGCTTCTGTAGGGCTTGCGCGATTTTGCCGTTGAGTTGCCGGGCGCGCACCATTCCAGCGTGCCGGGTCGCGGCTTCACCGAGCATCGGGTGACTCAACTGCGCCACCGTGTGGGATCCGTCGGCAACCAACTGGATCAGACCACGACGCTCCAGACTTGCGACGGTCTCTGCATCGCAGATGTCACGCAGGATCTCCCACTTCAGCCGCTCGGCGGTGGCCAAGAGTTCCACCACCTCCAAGTCCTCTGGGCTCAGCGCTTGCAGCCGAAACCCCAGAACATCGTGAAGTTCGCGGTCCGCGCGCAGCGGGCCCCGCAGCTGCCAGCCTTCCTCCGTGTGAACCAATGCACCGCTTTCCCGGCCGGCGGTGAGAAAACCCCGCAGCAGCAACGGATTTCCCGCACTGCGCTCAAACAGCTCATCAACCAACCCCGACTCGACCGGACCACCCAGAACAGCGCCAGCCAAAAGACCCGTCTGCTCGCGGCTGAACGCTTCGACATGGACGGTTAGCAACAGGCGTTCTTTCAACAACGCGGTTACCGCATCCAGCACCGGCTCACGCGACCGGATCGTCACGATCAACCGCGCACTACGGCCGGCCGCGAGCTGATTGATCAACGTGGCAGACAAGGGATCGAGCAACTGCGCGTCATCCACCACCACCACCAGGTTCTTGTCCTGACCCAGGGTGGTATGCGCGGCGGCCAGCAAGACCGCAGGTTCGTGCGCCGTCTGAAGGCCCACCACGCGGGAAAATGCGCCCAGCGGCACTGCGCAACCCGTTTGAGTGCCCAGCGCGAATCGCACTGTGCGCCCTGCCGACTCAACCGTCTTGGCCAGCACGCGGGCCAGGGTGGACTTGCCCACCCCGCTGTCCCCGACCAACGCCACCCCGTGGAACTCCGAGTTATTCAGCGCCGCCAGCGACCGCCGCAGCTCCACATCGCGACCCACTAGCGGCCACGCCGACCCGACTTCCCCTGGCACCTTGAACCCTAGATTTACTGAGGCGGCTTATGCGCCGAGGCGTTTCGCAAAGCCAAGCACACGCCCGGTGGGCGGCGTCTTGAATCGCGAACGGCCCCTCGACAAGCCCCGGCGACCGCAGTCCAGCGACGAGCTGCCGGCCGATTGTGATTGCGTCCCGGCGGTCGACGCAGCGGCCTGTCCAAAGACGGCCGCGCCAACTCGCTCTTAGTACGCACCGGGACCCAACTCCTTCTGCAGCCCAGTATTTGCCAGAAATATACCCCTAAATTGGCGCGACAGCAAAGGCTGCTCCGCCGCCGGGATTCGACACGAGTGTAAATTAATGTGCGGGTTATACAGGTGTTTCATAGATTCGCACCGGCCTTAAGGAGGGGTACCCAGCAAACAAACAAATACAATGCGCCACCTCGGATGTGCATGCCGACGGAAACGATGCCCAAGAACTCCGGGTGTTGGATTACAACGCTGGCTAACAACGCCGACGGTGTCGGCCAGCTCGGGGAATTCAGCTTTTAGTCGCGCCTCGGTATCTGAGTCGGGTGCCATTTAGACAACCCCGGGAGTGGTTCATGACGGGCTTCGGGCCTCGGTTCGACTTTGCTATGAAATCGTGCGACCTGCGGCCATGCTGGCCCAATTCGTTGTGCGTTGCTTCGCCGGCAAGGAACACGCCACTGCTCAGAATGTGAAACGCCAAAGCATCGGGGTCCAATGACCGACGGTCGATCCCCCACGATCGCCTTGCTCCCATGCCGCTCGCCAGCAAAGTCGGTCACCCGCCCACGGCAATTGGGACGTCGATCGGCGATTCGAGGCGCGGACCCCTACTGGCTATCTGTATACAGCAGTACACGTCACGCATTCAACCGTACGTTGATGAAAATGTAAAACCGAATGACCGCCCCTGTGGATAACTTCGGAGAAGTGCTTCACGTGACACAGACGTCGAGGTCACAGTCGTGCGCCAGAGAAAACTCAGTATCGCGACCGCGGGCCGTGGTCACGAGTGAGCCTGTAACATGGGTACACAAAACTGGCGTCCGCATGAAATGAGAGTGCATTGAAAGTCGATGGCATCCGGGCCAAAAGCCCAGATGACAACGGGTTGGCGGCACGCCTGAACAAGCTCTTCGAGCTGATGCGCAAGGCCGGCACCCCCCCGCTTTCCAACGCCGCGGCCGCGGCGGCGATCACCGATAAAACCGGCGTCCCCATCAGCCCGGCTTACCTTTGGCAACTCAGAAGCGGCCTCAAAACAAACCCCACGGTCGCCCACTTACGGGCCATCGCCGACTTTTTCGGAGTGCCGCCGTCGTATCTGATAGATAGTGGCACCGACCCGGCGATCGAGGCGCAATTGAATCTTTTGCAGGCGTTGCGTGACAACGGCGTGCGCGATCTGGCGGCTCGTGCATCCGGCTTGACTCCCCAGGCCCTCAACAGCCTGTCGGCGATCGTCGATCACCTTCGCGAACTCGAACGATTGCCACCCATCTCATCCAGGCGAGATGACCAGGCCAATGGCGGCATCGAACGCTGACATACTCGCGCTGACGCGCAAGCTCCCGATCCCGGTGCCCTGGGACCGGAACGTTTTCATCGAGAACCTGGCCCAAATGCGCGGTCGCGCCATCAGGCTGATCCCGATCGACACCGCGGCGCTGGCCGACAGCCCCTGCGGACTGTGGTTGGCCTGCGCCGACGAAGACCTGATCCTGCATGAGGTCGGAACGACCGAATATCACATCGACCAGATTGTCGGGCACGAGATTGGCCACATCCTGCTGGGTCATGGTCGAAGCGCCAGTCACGCCTGGGATGAGATGCAAGAACGCACAGTGTGCCGCCAGGCGCTGCCCGACCTCGATCCCGGTACGGTGCGCGCGGTACTGGGCCGCGCCGATTATGCCAGCGGTCAGGAGCGCGATGCCGAAATGTTCGCTTCTCTGTTGCTGGTCGCGGCCGCCGAGGCCGCCGACCGTCGCTCGATGATGCGCAGCGCCTTCTTCCGCCGCCAGTGACCTCCCCCGTCCCCGGCATCATCGCGTGGCCCGTGATCACGATCATGGCGATGGTTCTTGCGGCGCGGTTCCGGTGGTGCAGGGCCAATCTCTACGAGATTTACTTCAACAACGTGATGGCCTGGCTGCTACTGGGCCAGCTCTTGCGTGAGTGCCAAATAGAAACAGTGTTGTCCAGAAGCGCCCTGATGACTTTTACGACCGCCCAGCAATTGTCCCGCGTTGCAATGATTCTGGCGTGTAGTGAATTCATCGGGTTCACCATGCTGTGGAACCGGAGGTCGCCGGAGCGTACGCGCCACAGTCATCGCTATTATCGCTTGGCCGCTGTCGCGTTATCCGTGGCATTCGTGGCCGCGGGTACCCGTGCCCGCGTTGCGGGGCAGACGTTTGAGGTGTCCGGGGGCTGGGACGCCGTCTTGGCCCTGAGCTTGTACCTGACCATGATCGTCATCTTGGTGATGCGGTTGTTGTGGATGTTCGTCGCCGAGCTGATAAGAGCCGCCGAGCGTCGCGAAGTGCTGCTCGCCGCCGCCGGAATCCTCGCGGTTGCCGCGACGGCGGCGGCCTGCCTGGAGGCGCTGGTGTTGGCGGTGAGCGACCAACTCGGCTGGACGCACACCGTCGGGTTCCGGGAACGGGTTCACGGATCGGAATTCCTATGGATGGCCGTCGTCGTCTACCTCTTCGGCGCTGTGCCGCTGGCCGTCAGGCTGCATTCGTGCCTTGGCCTGGACGGCATCAGCCGCACCTGGAATGGTCTGCAGCCACTGCGTCTCAGCATGACCGCCGTGGTGCCGGAAAGCAGCTTCGAGATCGAGCATGACGACCGGCGATTTCAGAAAACCACCCCTCCAGCCGCACCAAACCGTCATCGAGACCCGCGACGCGATCCTGCAGCTGCGCCATTACGTCCGTGACGCGGCTCCGCAGGAGCTGGCCCAATTCCTCCAGGCCCACGCCGTGCCGCCCAGCGAACATGGCTCTGCGACAAACGCTTTCGAGCTGGCACACGCCGCGAAGGCCAAGGCCGCGGGCCATGGGCCGAAGACACCCGATCAGGCCTTGTTCGTGACCTCCCGATCAACAAGCCTGCGTGAAGAAGCCGCCGATCTGTTGGCGCTGGCGAAATGGTGGACACCGCCTGGGCGGCGACCGAAACGGCTCACCCCTGACGGCCGGCCGGCGCGACCGAGGAGATACCGCGGCACGGTTAGACGGCCACTCCCAGGAGCGCATCGATGGCGGTCGCCACCAGCTTGGGCGCCTCGGTGTCGTGGCCGCCGTATTCCAGCGCGTCGGTGGTCCAGCCATCAAGCGCGGCAAGCGCTTTGGGAGTGTTGAGGTCATCGGCCAGGTATTGGCGCACCCGCGCGATCAGGTCGGCGGCGTCCGGGCCGGCCGGCAACGCGGCGGCGGTGCGCCAGCGCTGCAGCCGGGCGATGGCTTCGTCGAGCACCTGATCGCTCCAATACCGGTCCCCGCGGTAGTGCCCGGCCAGCAGCCCCAACCGGATCGCCGCAGGCTCGACACCCCGGGCGCGCAGCTGCGACACCAGCACCAGGTTGCCGCGGCTCTTGGACATCTTGTGCCCGTCCCAACCGATCATCCCGGCGTGCACGTAGTGGCGCGCGAATCTCCGCTCGCCGCGCACACATTCGGCGTGCGCGGCGGTGAATTCGTGATGCGGGAAGATCAGGTCGCTGCCGCCCCCCTGAATGTCCAGGCCGCTGCCGATGCGGCTGAGCGCGATCGCCGCACATTCGACGTGCCAGCCCGGGCGGCCGGGGCCGAACGGTGAGGGCCAGCTGGGCTCCCCCGGTCGCGCGGCCCGCCAGAGCAGGGCATCCAGTTGGTCGGTCTTGCCGGGCCGTTGCGGGTCACCACCGCGCTCGGCGAACAGCCGCAGCATGGTCTCGCGGTCGTAGCCGGATTCGTAGCCGAACTGCGGAGTCGCGTCGGCGCGGTAGTAGACATCCGGGTATTCGCCGTCGACGACGTAGGCCGCACCGGAGGCCAGCATCTTCTCGACGAGTTCGACCACCTCGGCGACGGCCTCGGTCACCCCGACGTATTCGCTGGGCGCCAGGATGCGCAGTGCGGCCATGTCTTCGCGGTACAGCGACACCTCACGCTCGGCCAGGTCGCGCCAGTCGATGCCGTCGCGCTCGGCGCGCTCCAGCAGCGGATCGTCGACGTCGGTGACGTTCTGGACGTAGTGGACGTCGTGGCCGAGATCCAGCCACTGCCGGTAGACCAGATCGAACGCCAGATATGTCGCCGCGTGGCCCAGATGGGTGGCGTCGTACGGGGTGATGCCGCAGACATACATCGTGGCGGTCGAGCCGGCCGCCACGGGACGCACCTGCCGGTCAGACGTGTCATACAGCCGAAGCTCCGGACCGCGTCCCGGCAACACGGGGACCTGTGGGGACGACCACGACTGCATGGCAATCAGCCTAGGCGCGCCGACGATGCGGCCCGCGCGGCGGGCCGAGAAGGGGGGCGTGCTCTGAGCGAAAGGCCGGCGGCGCCGGCTCGCGCTAGCGTTGCCCGCCGCGGATGGCGCTCAACAGGATGGGTGCCAGCTCGGCGCGGCACATCACGAAGTCGGGCAGATACGGGTCGAGTTGGTTGTAGCGCATCGGTGATCCGTCGAGCCGCGATGCGTGCATCCCGGCGGCCATCACCACACCGGCCGGGGCCGCGGAGTCCCACTCCCACTGGCCGCCCGCGTGCACGTAGGCGTCGACGTGCCCGTCGATGATGGCCATCGCCTTCGCGCCCGCCGAGCCGATGGCGACGGGCTGGATGGGCAGCGTCTGCCGCATCCGGTGCAGCACCGCCGGAGGGCGGGTCGCGCTGACGGCGATGCGGATGGTGTCGGTGACGCCAACGCGCGCGGCGTCGGCAGTCACGGTGTCGCTGCGGTAGACGATGTTCCCACGGGCGGGCAACGACACCGCCGCGTCGGTGATTTCGCGCTCGCCGTTGCTGGAGTCGCCGGTGGGTCGCTGCCACAGCGCGATGTGCACCGCCCAGTCGTCGCGCCCCGGCGTGGAGAACTCGCGGGTGCCGTCCAGGGGGTCGATGATCCACACCCGGTCGTGCTTGAGGCGGGACAGGTCGTCGTAGGCCTCCTCGCTGAGCACCGCGTCGTCGGGCCGTTCCTCGTGCAGGCGCCGCAAGATCAGCGCGTTCGCCAGACTGTCGCCCGCATCGCCCAGCGCCCAGGGATATCCGAAGCCGACTTCGTCGCGGACCTTCAGCAGCAGCTCCCCCGCGTCGGCGGCGAGATCGGCGGCCAGGGCGGCATCGGTTATCTCGTCGGCGGCGGAGGTCACCGCTTCAGTATCGCCGACGCCATAGGGCGCCCTTCACCGATGGCGGCGCCGCGCGCGCGGTCACCGCTAGAAAGCCGGCCACGGAATGGGGCGATGCCGGTTGGGTCCGGGCATCACCGGGTTGTCCAGCAGCGCGTGCGCGCGCTTGCGCAGCGCGGCGATCTCGGCCCGGGTGATGTGCTCGGCCAGTTCGTCGCCGAACTGATCGTCCAGCGCCTCGAGCAGGCCGGCGATGGCCTTGCACATCTGATCGTCGATCGGCTTGCCGGCCCATCCCCACAGCACCGTGCGCAGTTTGTCCTCGACGTGCAGGCACACGCCGTGGTCGACCCCGAAGATGTGGCCGTCGAGGTCGCGCAGCACGTGGCCGCCCTTGCGGTCGGCGTTGTTGACCAACACGTCGAACACCGCCATGCGCCACAGGCGAATGTCGTCGGCGTGCATCAGGACGACCTCGTCGCCCGCGTAGTCCAGGGCGCGCAGCACCGGCAGGTAGCCCGGCTGTCTGGTGCCGGCGGGAAACAGGTCGACCAGATCCGGCCCCGGCCGCGGCTCGGTATCCACCGCGTCGCCGGGTTGCTGCACCCACCGCTGCAGCATGCCCGGGCCCGCCGGCCCGTGCCGAATGATCGTGTAGGGCACGATGTTCCAGCCCAACTTCGCGGAAACCAGATACGCGGCCCGCTCGCGGCCGGCCAGCGTCCCGTCCGGGAAATCCCACAGCGGCGCCTCACCAGCGACCGGCTTGTAGACGCAGTGCACGCTGGACTCGCCCAGCGTCGATTCGCATAAGAAGGTGCCGTTGCTGGCCGAGCGGATCCGTCCGATGACCGTCAGCTCGCCGTCGCGCAACACCTCACGGTCGTCAGACCTCGGGGTCATCGTCAGGCCCGAGCAGCGCACTGCGCCGATATCCGTTGGCGCGCGCGCAGATATGGCCCTCCGGGTCCAGCGGTTCGTCGCACAACGGACACGGTGGACGTCCCGCGGAGATGACTCGATTGGAGCGGGTGGCGAATTGGCGCGCCGACTCCGGCGTCAGGAACACCCGGACCGCGTCGGGACCCTCTTCGGTGTCGTCGAGCACCACCGACGCGTCGAACTCGGCGTCGGTGACCGCGAGCAGCTCGACCACCACCGTCTGGGCCTCCGAATCCCAACCCAGACCCATGGTTCCGACCCGGAACTCGGCGTCCACGGGGGTGACCAACGGATCGAGGTCCTCGATCTCGGCGGGCTCCGGCGGGACGGGCGTGCCGAACCTGCGGTTCACCTCGAGCAGCAGCGCACCGATGCGTTCGGACAGCACCGCCACCTGCTGCTTCTCCAAAATCACCGACACCACTCGAGCGTCGTGCACAGCCTGGATGTAGAACGTGCGGTTTCCGGGCTGGCCGACGGTCCCGGCCACGAAGCGGTCGGGTGTGCGGAAGACATGAATTGCGCGGGCCATGGCACTTCCCAAAATACCGGCTGTTGCCACCGCCGTGCGATCCGACGGAGGTAGTCGCCGAATTAATCCGTGGAACCACCGACCACCGCGTCGCTGGACGGTACCGCGGCGGCCGATTCCTGCGGCTCTCCGTTGGACTTGGGGTCGGTTTCCGGCTTCGCCTCGTCCTTCGCCGGGGGTCCGGCGCGCAGGCTGGCGGACAGCCGCGCGCCGGTGTGGTTGACGTGCAACACAAACGGGCGCAGCTCGGTGTAGCGGATCACACTCACCGAGGCCGGGTCGGCGGTGACGCGCTGGAACCCGTCCAGGTGGATGCCGTACGCGTCGGCGATGACCGCCTTGATGACATCCCCGTGAGTGCAAGCGACCCACAACACGTCACCGCCGTGCTCGGCGGCCAGCCGGCGGTCGTGTTCGCGCACAGCGGACACCGCCCGCGCCTGCACCTGTGCCAGGCCCTCGCCGCCGGGGAACACCGCCGCGCTGGGATGCGCCTGAACGACCTTCCACAGCGGCTCGCTGACCAACTCGCCGAGTTTGCGGCCCGTCCACTCGCCGTAGTCCACCTCGGCGAGCCGATCATCGACGAGCGGCGTCAGGCACAGCGCGTCGGCCAACGGCTCGAGGGTGCGACGGCAGCGCAGCAGCGGCGAACTGACCAGCTCCCGGATCGGCAGATCACCGATCCGATCGATCAGGCCATCCGACTGTTCACGGCCCTTGTCATCGAGGTCGACACCCTCGGAGCGACCGGCGAGTACGCCCGCCGTGTTCGAACTCGAGCGGCCGTGCCGTAACAGGATGACGGTCATATCGACCACGACGGTACCCGGTGGACGGGTCCGGCAAGGACTAGCGCGATGGTGGCGACCCGCCGCGCCCGGCTACGCCGCGCTTGCGATCGCCACTAGCGCGATGGTGGCGACCCGCCGCGCCCGGCTACGCCGCGCTTGCGATCGCCACTAGCGGGAAACCGGCTCCGCGTGCGCCACGGAGTCGCGCACCGCAGCGCCCAGACTGCGCTCGTCGGTGAGGTCGATGTCGACCAGGCTGCGGACCGCCCTGGCGACCACCTCATCGGCCTGCGGAACGGGCCCGGCCAGGCGCGGCCGGTAAACCTCTACGACAAGGGATCGATTCTCGATGTGGAACGAAAAACTCCGTCCATCACCGACTTGTCCGTATCCGCTAGCGGAAATGCCTGTCGACATGTCCTCAACAGCAAACTCATTCTGCGCCAAATGACGGTCAGCGGTGACGGCCATGAGCCGACCATACCTCGCCGGTAGGGAGGATTGCAGGCAGCATGGCCCTGTTAGATGCGAAAGCGTTCCTTAGAATTTGTGTTCCACCGCCGAACCACGAGGAAAAGAATTGCTGTCACGGCACGTTCGTCACAAACTGGCAGCTCAAGGCCGTGCATTGGGGCTCGCGGTTTTGCTCAGCGCCGCAGCGGGATGTTCATCGAATCCGCTCGACACGGCGCCGCGCACCATCGAACCGGCGCACGCCGCCGTGTCGCCGCCGGCCTCGCAACGGCCGCCCGGAGCCGTACGGCCGCTGGCCGGTCACGCCGCGGCGGCGATCTTCGACGGCGGCACCCGTCAGCTGGCGGTCCTGACGCCGGGCACCGACCCGGCCGCACCCGCCAGCGTCACCGTTTTCGGCGATCCCCAGGCCCCGCCGCGCGTCGTCGAGCTGCCGGGACCGGTGACCGCTTTGGCCGCCGACGGCCACGGAACCGCGTACCTGGCCGGCCGCGGCGGGTACCTCGCGGTGGAGTTGCGTACCGGTCGCGTGACCCAGGTGGCCGTCGCCGGCGCCGCCCAGACCGAATTCACCGCGGTGGCGCAGCGCGCCGACGGCAGTCTGGTGCTGGGCAGCGCCGACGGCGCCGTCTACACCCTTGCCTCCCAGACACCGGGCACCGTGACCGGTGCGACCGTCACCAACCGCAACAAGATCTTCGCACGCGTCGATTGCCTTGCCACACAAGGCAATACGACGGTGGTGCTGGACCGTGGGCAGACGTCGGTGACGACGATCGACGCCGACGGCCATGCCCAGCAGGCGCTGCGGGCGGGCCGGGGCGCCACCACGATGGCCGCCGATCCGGCGGGCCGCGTGCTGGTCGCAGACACCCGCGGCGGCCAGCTGCTGGTGTACGGCGTGGACCCGCTGATCCTGCGTCAGGCCTACCCGGTTCCGCAGGCGCCGTACGGCCTGGCCGGCTCCCGCGCGTTAGCCTGGGTTTCGCAGACCGTTTCCAATATCGTCATTGGTTACGATCTATCCACCGGAATTCCCGTCGAAAAGGTGCGTTACCCGACCGTGCAGCAACCGAACTCACTGGCCTTCGACGAGGCGTCAGACACCCTGTACGTGGTGTCGGGCTCGGGTGCGGGAGTTCAGGTCATCGACCACGCGGCGGGAACGCGTTGACCGCCGCGCGGCGCAGCCGCCTGCCCGCGGGCTGGGACACCGAGATGTCCGACGAATACGAATGGGCGCCGTTGCGCCTGCCACCGGAAGTGACCCGGGTCAGCGCATCCACCCGATTGTCGATCGAGGCCGAATACCGCGGCTGGGAGTTGACCAGGGTGCGGCTTTACACCGACGGCAGTAGACGAGTGCTGTTGCGCCGCAAAAAATCTCGTTTGGACGGTGCCGGCTCCGAGGGGCGACGGCCCGACCAGCCGGAACTGTGACGCCGGCCCAGCGACGCGAGGGCGGACGCCGGATGTACGGCCTGCTGCGACAGCTGTTTTTCGTCATCCCGCCCGAGCGGATCCACACGCTGGTATTCGCCTTGCTGCGCGCTGTCACCGCGGTCGGGTGGACGCGGCGGGTGCTGCACCGGCTGTTGGCCCCGACCGATCCCGCACTGGCCAGCACGGTATTCGGGGTGCGCTTCCCCGGGCCGCTGGGACTGGCGGCCGGCTTCGACAAGGACGGCCTCGGCCTGCTCACCTGGGGCGCGCTGGGCTTCGGGCACGCCGAGGTCGGGACGGTCACCGCCAACCCGCAACCCGGCAATCCCGCCCCGCGCATGTTCCGGCTGCCGGCCGACCGGGCGCTGCTGAACCGGATGGGCTTCAACAATTTCGGTGCGGGCGCACTGGCGATGCGGCTCTCCCGGCAGCGGCCCGAGGTTCCGATCGGGGTCAACATCGGCAAGACGAAGGTGACGCCGGCCGCGCAGGCCGTCGACGATTACCGGGCGAGCGCCCGGCTGGTCGGCCCGCTGGCGTCCTACCTGGTGGTCAATGTCAGCTCGCCGAACACGCCGGGGCTGCGTGATCTGCAGGCGGTCGAGTCGCTGCGGCCCATCCTGTCGGCCGTGCTCGCCGAGACGTCCACCCCGGTGCTGGTGAAGATCGCGCCGGACCTTTCCGATTCCGATGTGGACGAGATCGCGGACCTGGCAGTCGAACTGGGCCTGGCCGGCATCGTCGCCACCAACACCACCGTGTCGCGGCAGGGCTTGAACACACCAGGGGTCGAGGAGCTGGGACCGGGTGGCATCTCCGGTCCGCCGGTGGCGCGCCGCGCCATCGAAGTGCTGCGCAGGCTGTACGGCCGTGTCGGCGACCGCCTGGTGTTGATCAGCGTCGGGGGCATCGAGACCGCGGACGACGCATGGGAACGGATCACCGCGGGCGCATCGCTGCTGCAGGGCTATACGGGCTTCATCTACGGAGGAGGCCTGTGGGCCAAGCGGATTCACCAGGGCATCGCACAGCGGCTGCACGACGGTGGCTTCGCTTCGCTCGGTGATGCCGTCGGCTCGGCGGCCCGCACACCTGATTGAGTCAAGCCGCGCCGGCCCGCTTGACTCCTGGTTAGGCTGGCTACCAGTTCGGCATTAGGAGCGGCTGGTGATCACGTTGGACCGCCTGGTGAATGTGCTGGGTGGTTACGGAGTCCGCTTGCGTTGGTCGTCGGTGCCCAGGTCGACTGAACTGCGCAGCGTTGTGATCCACGAAGCCGCGCCGGACCGTGTGGTGGTAGGCGATGTATTGCTGGCCATCGGTGCCGGCTCCCTTACCGAAGCGGCGCAGTGGGCAACTTCGGCGCGTGCTGTCGTGGTGTTGGTACGCGACGGTGAGGAGCCAGTCGCGTTTGACGGCGACGCCGGGGTCGGCGCGGTCATGGTGGTCGACGATTCGGTCACCTGGAGCGAGGTGGGTACGGTCGTCTACGGGCTGGTGCTGGAGGGCCGTGAGACTGAATCCGGTCGTGGCCCAACGGATCTGTTCGCGCTTGCCGATAGCCTGGCGGACGCTATCGGCAGTTCGGTTGTCATTCACGATCGGCTGTTGCGCGTATTGGCGTATTCGAGACTGCAGCAACATGCCGATCCGGCGCGGGTTCAGACGATCCTGGAACGACAGACCCCAGAGCAGCTGCGGGCATTGTTCGAGACGCGGGGCGTATTCGCACACCTGCGGGTCTCCGACGAGCCGCTATTTGTCCCCGAACACTCCGAACTTGGCTTGATCGGGCGCATGGTGGTGGCGGTGCGTTCCGGAGGAGAGCTGATCGGGTCGGTATGGGTGGCGTGTTCGGCGCCGCTGGGCGAAGCGGCGCGCAGCGCCTTGGCCGAGGGTGCGCACACGGTGGCCCTGCATCTTCTGCGGTCACGAGCAAGCGCGGACTTGGAGCGCCAAGTCGAATCCGAACTGGTGATCCGGTTGCTGGAGGGCACGGCTGATGCCGCCATGGTGGCGAGCAGGCTGGGTCTGCCGCACGACGGTTTGAGGGTTATCGCGCTGCAGGCGTTCATCGGCGATGAACGCGATGCAGCTCTGTTGTTGGCGTTCGAGCGCGCCACCACCGGCTTCGGCTGGTCTCGGCCAGGCCGGAGTGCTTTGGCGGGCAATATCGTTTACACGCTGCTACCGGGCGGGCAGGCGGCGGCGGCGCTCCGCTGGGTAACCGGTCTGCGGGCGGCCCTTCCCGAACAGGTAACGGTGTTGGCCGGCGTAAGTGGCGCGGCCGACGTGACAGACCTCGCCGCTGCACGTCAGGAAGCCGAGGAATGTCTGGCGCTACATGAGATGTCACCCGCGGCCACGCCTCCGGTTTATGACGAGTCATGGGCTGACATCCTGCTGCAGCGGTTGCGCACGGCGGCGCGCTCGGGCCGGTCCCCCTCCCGTGGCCCGGTGGCCGAGCTAGGCCGCCACGACCGCGCCAACGGGACCGACTACGTGGCCACGCTGCGAGCATGGCTGGAGGCCCAGGGCGACCCGGCCGAGGCCGGTGAACGGCTGGGAGTGCACGAAAACACCGTGCGGTACCGGCTGCGCAAGATGGCCGAGATCACCAATCTGCCGTTAGACGATGCCAGAAAGCGGCTGGCGATGATGATCGAACTCGCGGCCATCGACACTGATTGACCGAGGGCGCTGTCGGAACCCGACAAAGCGCGGCAGCGTCGTTGTGTGGCTGCGGCAAAGCGTTGGGCAGCCGTCCGCACCATCATGAAGGTTGCCACCTCAGACGCCCAGGTTTGAGTGACGGGCTGGTTTCGGCCCGCCTCGCGATACCGCATGCCCCCGCGGACCTTCCGATAGGAAATTCGATGTCCACCTCAGAGTCCGATCATCAACGGATAACCGACCGCCGACCAGACGATGACGCCGAGATGGAGGCATTTACCGTGCCCGTGCCGCGAAGGCTGCTCGTGCGGCTGTTCGGTCGTAACCCACTGATACGCAACACAGACCGGTTGGAGGCGCTGATTTTGGTGTTTGCCGTTGCGATGTCGGTGATCGCCGTGCCGATCGGTGCCGCCGTGGGCACCGCGGTCCATGATTCTCGAAGCCGTCTCTATGCCGAGCAGGTCCAGACTCGCCGCCCGGTGACCGCGACGGTCACCGGAGAGAGTCACCCCCGCCGCAACCTTGAAAGCCCAGCAGTGACGGCTCCTGCCCGATGGTTTGCCGCCGGGGCCGAACGCACCGGCGACGTTGCCGCGCCGCTGACAGCCGAAATTGGCGACGATATCGAGATCTGGGTAGATGACCGAGGCCTTCCGGTTGCCCGACCGCTAGACACCGCCCGCGAAGAGGCGCTGGCCTTCGCAGTAGCGACCTGGTGGGGCGTGAGCCTTTTGGCAGTGGCTCTTTTCGCCCGTGCACGCATCACCCTTGACCGACTCCGCTACAACCGATGGCAACAAAGCTTCGACCGCCTGGTCGAGCGACGATAAGCAGTACGGCCACCCTTAATCCGCACCCAGTCGCTGCGGTGAGCGTCCGCGGGGACTGAGTTTTCGTGTCTATGAAATGCTCTCGCCGCTCCGGTTGTGTTGCGTCCGGGCGCCCGCGGCAACAGCGTTGTCGGGGCGTGACAATGCCGCGCACCGCCGTTGTCGGTTTTCGGCAAACACCATCGTGCCGGCGCAGGCCACAATGGAATTAGCGCCACACGAAAAACTTTGAACCGCCTCGAATTTCGCCCACTATGGGCGTCCGAGTCGTCAGTGGCGGCTGCCCACTTCGGCCCGCCCCTGACGACGCTCCCCGGCAAACGAAAGGACACCATTCAAAATGACCAGCACCAAACCCATCTGGATGACACGACAGCAGTACGCCCGCTTGCGCAACAAACTCAACGCGCTGCGATCGGGGCTCATCGTTGAAACTCCTGACGACGCAATGGACTTCGACGCGAATCGGGTAGCGCTACAACGACGCATCCGTGAGATTCAGAAGTTGTTGTCCAAGGCAATTATTGGCGAGAATCCCGCCGGTGACTCCATCGCCGGACCGGGCATGGTCTTGACCATCCGCTACGACGTCACCGGCGAGACCGAAACTTTTCTACTCGGCAGACGCGGCAGCGAAGGCGCCGACATCAAGGTCTACTCGATGGCGTCGCCCTTGGGCCGCGCGATAGCCGGCGCGCGGCCCGGCGACCAGCGCATCTACTCAATTCCCGATGAGACGGGACGACTGGTGACGCTGCTTGAGGCCGTGCCCTATGAAATGCACCTGACGAAACGCAACCGGTCACAGACAGCCGCGACCCAACGGTAACAGCGACCCGAATGCCCAACTGACCCAGAGCGTCCCGGAAACTCACCGCGCCAACGACCTTCGCGTCGCGCCGGCGTCGTGGCCTTACACCACTAAGGAGAACAGTGAACACCACCAGCGGGCAACCCGTGTGGATTTCGCCGCGCGGCTATGAGCGGCTACAAAGGGAACTGGCCAGGTTACGTGGGTCGCACACCGGCGCAGCCGCTGACGGTCAGCCGGACGACAGCGCCATCGCTGCCCAATGCGCGTGGCAGGCCAGGATCAAACGAATTCATGATTTGTTGTTCAACGCCGTCGTCGGCGAGGATCCACCCGATGACGGGATCGCCGAGCCTGGCATGGTTTTGACCATCCGCTACGACGAAACCGGCGACACCGAAACCTTCTTGCTGGGTGTGCGCGTTGCCGAATACAGTGACGTCGAGGTCTACTCCGGCGAATCACCGCTCGGCGCCGCGATCACGGGCGCACGCCTCGGCGAAAGACGCACTTATACCCTGCCCAGTGGTACGAGCCAGACCGTCACCCTGCTTGAGGCCGTGCCGTACGGGGTCCACACTGCCGCTTTGAAGTAATGGCTGAGTATATGATTCCGATTCATCGCGCGGTGCCCAGATATAGTGAACCACAACCACATACAACAGTCGCTGGGCATAAATCAGGCACTCAGTCGTCTATCGCTGACGATCCTGCCCACCCAGGGGTGATCACTTGATCTTCGAAGTAATCGACCCGGTGACGATAATGTTTCTCCTGCTAGCGGGTTTGGGTCTAATCATGGCCCTCGCATACGGACGCATGTGAGTCGCCGCAGAACTTGATAGTCCGCAGTGTCCAGCCGCGCCGCTCGATCAGCTGCCGTCGGGATTGAGGCAGTCCATCAGGCGGCGGGCCAGCTTGGCGAGCGATCGGGGCCAAATTCGGTCGCCCTGGCCGCCAGTTGCTTCTCGGCGTGCTGACACGTCTCGATGTCGACGGACTCGGGCAGCTGGTGGAAAAGCCGCCGGATCACCGCCACGTGGTCGGCACCGATCACCCCGTCGCGCTGGGCCGCCGCGGTCGCCGGCAACACGGGCGGTAACGGTTTGCCGGAAAGCGCCCGGCACGGACTCAGGTCGGCCGCCTCGGCGATCCGGCGACCGGCCTCGGCCCGACCAGCCGGAACTGTGACGCCGGCTCAGCGACGCGAGGGCGGACGCCGGATGTACGGCCTGCTGCGACAGCTGTTTTTCGTCATCCCGCAGTACGCTCAACCAGTGCCGGAAACGTCATACGCAGCGTGTGGCGATCTCAGCCTGGCGTATCAGATCTTCGGCGACGGGCCTGTCGAGCTCGTCGTCGTCGGGCCGTTCGTCAGCCACATCGAGCTGGCCTGGACCCTCCCCCAATTCAAAGCGTTCATGGAGCAGCTGGCCACGTTCTGTCGCGTCCTCGTGTTCGACAAAGCCGGGATCGGGCTTTCGGACCCGGTGCCGAAAGTTCGCACACTGGATGATCGGGTGGCCGAGATCGAGGCCGTCATGGACGCCGTCGGCTTCGGACGGGCCGTCATTTCCGGTCTGAGCGATGGTGGACCGGCGTCCATGATGTTCGCGGCAGCACGGCCGGAGCGAGTGCGGGCGCTGATCCTTTGCGCCACATACTCGTTTCACCCGTGCGGGTGGGACGACATGGATCGTGACCCGGCCGAGCTGCGGGCGCGCTTCCTTTCCGAGCTGGGTGAGAACTACACGCCGTCGGTTGAACAGCTCGCCCGCTGGCTGGAAGGCGGCCGCGCCGTGCGCTCCCGGTGGGGCAGCGGTGCGGCAGCCAGCATCAGCGCGCCGTCGGTCCGGTCGATACGCCAGCTCGCAATGTTGGAGCGCATGAGCGCGAGCCCGGGTATGGCGCGGGCGTCATTCGAAGCGGCCTTTCTCACTGACGTGCGCCCGATCCTGCCCACGATCAGCGTGCCAACGCTGGTCATCCATGCCCGTGAGGACCCCGCGGTTCCGGTGCAGGGCGGCCGGTATCTCGCCGACCACATCCCCGGCGCGCGGTACCTCGAGGTCGAGGGGGTGGACCATGCACCCTTCTTAACCGACCCCGACAAGATCCTGACCGGTATCGAGGAGTTCCTCACCGGCAGCCATGCCGCGCCTGCACAGTCACATCGCGCGCTGCGCACCGTGTTGTTCACCGACATGGTCGCCTCGACTCAACACGCCGCGGCAGCAGGCGATGAGCGGTGGCGCGCGGTGTTGCACCGCTTCGGTGAGATCACCGCCGAGCTCACCCAACGGTTCGGCGGCACGGTGGTCAAGAGCACCGGCGACGGGCACCTCACCACGTTCGACGGCCCGACGCAGGCAATCCGCTGCGCCGAGGCGTTGCGCGGTGACGCCGAGATCCTGGGCGTCCAGATCCGCGTTGGCATCCACACCGGAGAATGCGAACTACTGGACAACGACATCGGCGGACTCGCGGTACACATCGCGGCGCGAATCCTCGGGCACGCAGGGGCGGGCGACATTCTCGTGTCCCGCACCGTGTGCGACCTGGTCGTCGGCTCGGGCACTGGCTTCGAGGACCGTGGCAGCGTCGAACTGCGTGGCGTGCCCGGCCATTGGCAATTGCTGGCGGTCGATCGCAACGGCCCGCGGGCGGGATCGCCTGAGGCGCAACTGGTGTCGACACCGACTCCCGGCCGTCGGACCGCGATGCGCCGCTCGGACCGCGCCGTGGAGCTGATCGCGACGCGCGCACCGTGGGTTCTCCGCGGGATGGCGCACCTAGCCCCGGCCACCGGACGCCGGTGAAACGGCCGGAGCCCTACTTCTGTTCGTAGGTGGCGTGGATGACCGCCCGCGCGATGGCGTGCTGGAACAGGTTGAACCCGAGGAAGGCCGGGCTGGCGTCCGCGGGAAGATCCAGCTTCTCGGTGTCCACGGCGTGCACGGCGATGTAGTACCGGTGCGGGCCGTGACCCGCCGGGGGCGCGGCACCGATATAGCGACGCTGACCGGCGTCGTTCACCAGCGTCAGCGCGTCCCCGGGCAGGTTGCTGCCATCGCCGGCGCCCGCGGGCAGCTCGGTGACGTCGGCCGGCAGGTTGGCCACGGCCCAGTGCCAGAAACCGGATGCCGTCGGGGCGTCAGGGTCGTAGACGGTGACGGCGAAGCTGCGCGTCTCCTCGGGGAATCCCGACCAGCTCAGCTGGGGGCTGACGTCTTCGCCGCCCGCCCCCATGATTCCGCTGACCTGCGGATTGGCCAGCGGCTGGCCGTCGGTAACCGATTGCGAGGTCAGCGTGAAGGTCGGCAGCTTCGGCAACGATGCGTACGGGTCAGGAGCAGTGCTCATGGCGGTCCTCTCGTGTGATCGGCGTGCGTTTGTCGTCTAGCAGTGGGTCAGGAAGTGGGCCAGCACGTCGGTGCCGAACCGCAGCGCATCGATGGGTACCCGCTCATCGACACCGTGGAACAGAGCGGTGAAATCAAGGTCCGGCGGCAACCGCAGCGGGCTGAACCCGAAACAGCGAATGCCTAAGCGCGCGAACGACTTCGCGTCCGTACCACCGGAAAGCATATACGGCACCGTCCGGGCGCCCGGGTCGTGCGCCAGCACCGCCTCGTTCATGGCATCGACCAGGTCGCCGTCGAAGCTCGTCTCATACGACGAGAAATCCTTGATCCACTCGCGCGTCACGTCCAGGCCGAGCAGCTCGTCGATCTCGGCCTCGAACGCCTCCTTGCGCCCCGGCAGGATCCGGCAGTCCACCACCGCCTCCGCGATCGCCGGCACGACGTTGGCCTTGTATCCGGCCTTGAGCATGGTGGGATTCGCGGTGTCGTGCAGCACCGCCTTGAGCATGCGGGCCATCGGGCCCAGCTTTTCGATCGCCCCGCGCAGGTCGCCCGATTCGGTGTCGAAGGTCAACCCGGTCTCCTCGCTGACGGCGGCGAGGAACTGCGCGACGGTGTCGGTCAGCACGAGCGGAAACTGGTGGCGGCCCAGGCGGCTGACGGCCTCGGCGACGGCGGTGACGGCGTTCTGGTCGTGCACCATCGACCCGTGTCCGGCCGGGCCCCGGGCGGTGAGCTTCATCCAGGACAGCCCCTTTTCGGCCGTCTCGATCAGGTAGAGCCGACGCTCTCCCCCGTCCCGGCGCGGCACCGTCAGCGAAAAGCCGCCCACCTCACCGATCGCCTCGGTGACGCCGGTGAAGAGCTCCGGCCGGTGATCGACCAGCCACTGCGCTCCGAAGGTTCCGCCGTGTTCTTCGTCGGCGAGGAACGCGAAGATCAGGTCGCGCGGCGGCACGATGCCCGCGCGCTTCAACTGGCGGGCCACCACGATCATCATGCCGACCATGTCCTTCATGTCGACCGCGCCGCGGCCCCAGACGAAGCCGTCTTTGATCGCGCCGGAGAACGGGTGCACGCTCCACTCGGTCGGCTCGGCCGGCACCACGTCGAGATGCCCGTGAATCAGCAGCGCACCGCGCGACCGGTCGGCTCCCGCGAGGCGGGCGAACACGTTCCCGCGGCCCGGGGCGCCGGACTCGACGTACTGCGGCGCGTAGCCGACCTCGGCGAGCTGCTCGGCGACCCACTGCGCGCAGTCGGCCTCGCCCTTGGTCGTCTCGGGTTCGCCGGTGTTGGTGGTGTCGAACCGGATCAACTTGCTGACAACCTCGACCACGTCGTCGCTCGGGTTGGTTGGCACCTCGGTCGCCCCGCTCTGAATGGTCACAACCACCTTTCCTACCATTGCCGAGGCCGCACGGCTCGATGCCGATCCCGAGACGTCTCGAGGAGCTGGATTGGGTTCGCGGCGACCGATCCGATAGCCTTAGCTGCCAACCCATGCTGGTTTGGCCTTGTCCGAGTGGCGGAATGGCAGACGCGCTAGCTTGAGGTGCTAGTGCCCTACTAATGGGCGTGGGGGTTCAAGTCCCCCCTCGGACACACGACTGAGGCGAGCGAAATGGACGCTTGCGTTCATTTCCGAGCCGATGGAGTGTGTTGAGCGGCGAAGCCGCGATCACACCCGTATTTATTGCCGAATATGGCGCTTCGGCGGCGGGTAGACGCCCCGGGCGATCGTCGCCGACAGCCACCCGATCGCCCACCCGCCGCACACCAGCAGGAACGTATGCCGCGAGGCGGCGTCGCCAGCCATCGAAACCACCGCCAAAATGACCGCCCAGACGATCGCGCAGGCGATGCTGTAGGCCGTGTAGGTGCCGTAACGCCGTCTCATCTCGCGGATCCTCTCCGTCGTGCTGACACAGCAGCCAACCCGAACTCTGCCACCGCACTCAGCCTGACGCACGTAGCCTGGAAGGAAGCCCATCAGCCGGGAGCGTTGACGAATGAACCCATCGAGTGGCTTTATCCGGCGGACCGCACCGAAGACGTTCGTGGACCGGCGCGAGGCCGGACGCGCGCTGGCGCAGCAGCTGGCGGTCTATCGCGGCCGGGACGATGTGCTGGTATTCGGGCTGGCCCGCGGCGGTGTGCCGGTGGCCTGGGAGATCGCCGCCGCCCTGGGGGCGCCGCTGGACGTCTTCCTGGTGCGCAAGCTCGGGGTACCGCAGTGGTCGGAGTTGGCGATGGGCGCACTGGCCAGCGGCGGTGGCGTGGTGATGAACGAGGACGTGGTGGCCGGCCTGCGCATCACCGACAAGCAGGTGCGCGAGGTGATCGACAGCGAGACGGCCGAGCTGCTCCGGCGCGAGCACGCGTACCGGGGCGGTCGCCCGATCGCTGACCTGCGTGACCGGATCGTCATCGTAGCCGACGACGGAATCGCAACGGGCGCAAGCATGCTCGCCGCCGTGCGGGCCATCCGGGCCGCCGGGCCGAAATCGATCGTGGTCGCCGTTCCGGTGGGGCCGGAGACGACCTGCCACGAGCTGGCGCGCGAGGCCGACGACGTGGTGTGCGCGACCACGCCGCCCGGATTCGAAGCGGTCGGGCAGGTCTACGACGACTTCCACCAGATCAGTGACGACGAGGTCCGCGAGCTGCTCACCACGCCGACCGGCTGAGGTCGACGGGCGCGTAAAGAATTACTTGGCGGGCTCGTCGCCGCGGCCCTCGGCCACGACCTTGGAGTCCTCGGTCGGCGCGGTCTCGCCCGTCGTCGTGGGTTCGCCCTCACCCGGGGCTTCGTCGGGGTAGTCGACGTAGTCGCCCTCGTCGGCCTGGGCCTCGTCGGCATCCTGGGCCTCGTCGCCGCCCAGGTCACGCCGCTGGCGTTCGCGTAGCGCGTCCAGGATCAACAGCACCACGCCCACCACGCTTGCCGCGATGCACACCCAGGCCACCAGCTCGTTGCTGGTGACGACCGCGAACACCAACGCGACGAGCCCGATCAGGGCCAATACCAGCGCAATGATGAGCATCAGTCATCCTCCAAGCGACGAGCGGGACCGCGGTTTCAAGACCTAGTGTGCCAACCCCGAAGCTCGGCGAGTGACCGGCACGTCGAAAGGCTAGTTGCTGCCCCGGTTGAACTGGTCGAAGCTGCCCGCATCCGCGCTGGAGTCCACGGGTGCCGCGGATCCGCGCTGCCCGAGTTCCTCCAGCTGAGACTCCAGGTAGGTCTTGAGCCGGGTGCGGTATTCGCGCTCGAACGTGCGGAGCTGCTCGAGGCGGCCTTCCAGAACGGTGCGCTGCTGGTTGATGGTGCCCATGATCTCGGAGTGCTTGCGTTCGGCGTCTGCCTGAAGTGCGTCGGCCTTCTCTTGGGCCTGCCGCAGCTGGGTCTCGGAGCGGGTCTGCGCATCCGCGAGCATGGCGTCGGCGCGCTGCCGGGCCTCGGTGACCGTCGTCTCGGCGGTGCTGCGGGCCTCGCTGAGGATCTGGTCGGCGTTGGCGCGGGCGTCGGCCAGCATCTTTTCCGACTCGGTCTTGGCCGTGGTGGTCAGGCGGTCGGCGGTGTCCTGTGCCAGCGTCAGCACCCGAGCGGCCTTCATGGCCTGTTCCTCGTTGTTGACCGCGGCGGCCGGGGCTGCGGCAGGCGCCGGCTTGACCGGTTCCGGTTCGGGGGCGGGCTCGCGTACGGGGATGGCCTGGGTGGGCGCGGCTGCCGCGGCCGGAGCGGCCGAGCCACCACCGGAGGCCAGCTCGTGGTCCAGCTCTTCGATCCGCTGGCGCAGATCGCTGTTCTCTTCGATGAGCCGCGTCAGCTCGGCTTCCACCAGATCGAGGAAGGCATCCACCTCGTCTTCGTTGTAGCCCCGCTTGCCGATCGGTGGCTTACTGAACGCCACATTGTGGACGTCGGCTGGTGTAAGCGGCATTGTTTCGTCCCCTCAAGTTCCTCGAACGTTCTGGAAAGTGTAGAACGCAGTGGTAGCCGTAGTGCAACTGCCGTCCATCCTGTCACACCAGGCGCGACCGTTGCTGATTAGCCCAATAAATAAGAACCAATTTCAAACTCAGGGGCCAATAAAATCCGAAACCTTAGAAATTTTAAATCGCGGGAACCAAACCGACGCTAAAACGTGTCCGAACCGTCTCCGGGGCCGGAATGGGATCGAACGAACGGGCCCCGGCGCGGCCCCCGCGCGGCCCAACGAACTAAGTCGCGGCGCCGAACGCCAGCTGCATGCCGATGAACGCGACGAGCAACAGCACCATGATCGACAGATCGAAGCGGACCGCCCCGATGGTGAGTTGCGGGATCAGCCTGCGGAGCAGTTTCACCGGCGGATCGGTGATCGACAGGATGATCTCCAGCGCCACCACGGTGATGCCGGTGGGATGCCAGTCCCGGCTGAACGAGCGGATGAACTCGACGACGACCCGAGCGATGAGCAGCAGCCAGAAAATGAATAGCGCAAACCCAAGGATCTGAAAGAACAACACCAACTGAAGTGCCCCGACCTTACCCGTGAGAAGTCAAGCGATGCCAAGCGCCGCGGACCAGCGCGGCGCCTGCCAGCGTACCGACTCCGGGTAAGAGGCCTTATCTCACGTCGCCGCGGGGCCCGTCGACGATGCGAGCCGCCCGCCGGGAAGCGGGCGGCGGATGCGTCTATTGGTAAGCGTAGAAACCGGTTTCGGCGATCCGGCGGCGCTCCTCCGGGGACACGTCCACGTCGGCGGGCGACAGCAGGAACACCTTGGTCGCGACCTTGTCGAAGGAGCCGCGCAGTGCGAAGGCCAGGCCGGCCGCGAAGTCGACGAGTCGCTTGGCGTCGGCGTTGTCCATCGACACCAGGTCCATGATGACCGGCGTGCCGTCGCGGAAACGCTCGCCGATGGTGCGGGCCTCGCTGTAGTCCTTGGGCCGCAGCGTGGTGATCTTCGACAGCGGGTGGCCCTCTTCGAACATCATCGCCATCCGGCGCGGGTCCATCGCCAGCGCTCCGCGGGTGGAGTTGCGCAACCACGAGCCGAAGCGCGGGCCGCCGCGCTCGCCACGGTCGAACTCGCGGGGGTGGACGGCGCCGTAGCGGGGCTCGTCGCCGTAGCCGCCGCGGTAGCCGGCGGGCGGCGGGTAGTCGGCGGGCTCGCGGCGCGGGTCGTCGTAGTCGTCTTGCTCGTAGCGACCGTATGCGTCGTCAAATCGCGGGCGCGGAAAACCACGGGAGGGAGCGTGGTCGTCGTAATACTCGTCTTCGTAGTCGTCCATTGGGGCCATACCGAAATAGGCCTTGACTTTGTGCAGTGTGCTCATTGCGTTGACCCTTCTAGCCCCTGGGAGTACTGGTGTTAGTGATAAAGCTGTTACTGCAGTGACTACTTACGGTGACGGTAACCGCCGTGGACCCAATAGCGCGGTACCGACACGCACACATGTCGAACCGTGTTTGACGGCAATTTCGAAGTCGTTGGACATCCCGGCGGACAGCCCGACGGCGTTGCGATGCGACTCGAGAACCCGGCGGTGCTCGGATCGGAGCCGGTCAAAGGCCTCGTCGGGGTCCGAGTCCAGCGGCGGAATCCCCATCAGCCCGAGCAGGTCCAGGTTCTTGGCGTCCTCGACCTGGTCGCACACCTGGTCGACAGCCCCCGGCCGGGATATGTCGACGCCGCCGCGCGATTCGTCGCCGTCGAGGCTGACCTGAACGTAGATCCGCATCGGGGCGGTGCGGCGGCCGTCGTTCAGCGCCGCCGCCACACCCTTGTCGAGCGCGGTCACCAGGTGCGCGCTGTCGACCGAGTGCGCGGTATGCGCCCAACGCGCCACAGACCGGGCCTTATTTCGCTGGATATGACCCACCATGTGCCAGCGCGGATTTCCCACATCCGCCCGCCCGGACGCCGCCAGCAATCGGGTGACCTCGGCCACTTTCGCCGTCGCTTCCTGATCCCGCGATTCGCCGACGACACGACAACCCAATCGGGACAAAGTCACAACATCGGTTGCTGGGAAGTATTTGGTAATCGGCAGAACTTCGATTTCGCCGACATTGCGGCCCACCGCTTCCGCCGCCGCCGCAAGGCGAGAACGCACCGACGCCAACGCGTGCGTCAATTCCGATTCGCGGTCTCCCCCGGCAGGTATCCCTACCGCCATCGCGGTCACTCCATCCAGATCAGTGAGGCCATCCGGCCGGTCGGCGCATCCCGGCGATGACTGAACAGCGCAGCGTCGTCCACCGTGCATCGCGGATCGATGTCGATTGCCTTCACACCCAAAGCCGTTAGCTGACAGGCGATTCCGGCGCGCAGGTCGAGTCCGGGGGTTCCCGCGGCGGTGGTGGTCCGGCTGCCAGGCAGCGCCGCCTCGACTTCGTCGGCCATGGCCGCGGGCACTTCGTAGTTGCGGCCGCTGACCGCCGGGCCCAACAGCACCGAAATGTCTTCGGGTCGCGCGCCGAGCTCCCGCATCTTCTCCACCGTGCGCGCCACTATCCCGCGCTGGGCGCCGACCCGGCCGGCGTGCACCGCCGCGGCCACGCCGGCGCGCGCGTCGGCCATCAGCACCGGGACGCAGTCGGCGGTGACCACCGCCAAGGCGAGGCGCGCGGTGCGGGTCACCAGCGCATCGGTGTCGTCGAGCGCGGTGTCACGTGCCCCGTTGACCACCTCCACCCGAACACCGTGGACCTGGTTCATCCACACCACGCGGCCAGGGCGCAGGCCGACGGTGGCCGCCAGCCGGGCCCGGTTCTCGGCGACCGCCGCCGGATCGTCCCCGACGTGGTCGCCCAGGTTGAAGGTGTCGAACGGCGGCTTCGAGACACCACCGGCGCGGGTGGTGGTCACCCGCCGGATGCGAACGCTCACGTGACCAGTATCCGAGATTCCCTGTCGGCCATGCGCCCCCGACGGTCGCGGTCGGGGATCCAGGGTTACCGGCATGTTCTCAGCGGCGCATGAACGGCGGCACATCGACGTCATCGTCATCGCCGCCAATATTCAAGGTCGAGCCGTTGGTGTGAACCGGCACGCTGACCGCGTCGACCGGTTCGAACAGCGTCGAGGTGAGCTTGCCCGCCTTTGCCGACTCGATCCGGTGCGCACCGCCCTTGTCCTCCTTGTCGGCGCTGCTGCCGATCACGGGTTTGCGGCCGGCGCCGGCGGCGTCGAAGCCCGCGGCGATGACGGTGACGCGCACCTCGTCGCCCAGCGAGTCGTCGATCACGGTGCCGAAGATGATGTTGGCGTCCTGGTGGGCGGCGTCCTGCACCAGCGAGGCCGCCTCGTTGATCTCGAACAGGCCCAGGTCGCTGCCGCCGGCGATCGACATCAGTACGCCGTGGGCGCCCTCCATCGAGGCTTCCAGCAGCGGCGAGTTGATGGCGATCTCGGCGGCCTTGAGCGAGCGGCCCTCGCCGCGGGCCGAACCGATACCCATCAGGGCCGTGCCCGCGCCGGACATGATGCCCTTGACGTCGGCGAAGTCCACGTTGATCAGGCCGGGGGTGGTGATCAGGTCGGTGATGCCCTGCACGCCGTTGAGCAGCACCTCGTCGGCGCTGCGGAAGGCGTCCATCAGCGACACCGCGGCGTCGCCCATCTGCAGCAGCCGGTCGTTGGGGATCACGATCAGGGTGTCGCAGCTTTCGCGCAGCGATGAGATGCCGGTCTCGGCCTGGTTGCCGCGCCGCTTGCCCTCGAACGAGAACGGCCGGGTGACCACGCCGACCGTCAGCGCGCCCAGCTTGCGTGCGATGCTGGCGACGACCGGCGCCCCGCCGGTCCCGGTCCCGCCACCCTCGCCTGCGGTGACGAACACCATGTCCGCGCCGCGCAGCAGCTCCTCGATCTCGTCCTTGGCGTCCTCGGCGGCCTTGCGGCCGACCTCCGGGTCGGCCCCGGCTCCCAGGCCACGCGTGGACTCGCGCCCGACGTCGAGTTTGACGTCGGCATCGCTCATCAACAGCGCCTGCGCGTCGGTGTTGATCGCGATGAACTCCACGCCTTTGAGGCCTTGTTCGATCATCCGGTTGACGGCGTTGACGCCGCCGCCACCGATACCCACGACCTTGATGACGGCCAGGTAGTTATGCGGGGGGGTCATCATTCGTCTTCCTCCCTGATGGGGCTTGGTCTCCCGGCGGTGGGCTCCTCCGGACGTTCGCGGACCTTCCTGGCAAACTCTCAACCTCAACCATAGAGTTAGAGTTATGTCAAGTAGTTCCGCGCAACCAGAACGGTATGGGTATGGCGCGCCCTAACCCCGCAGGCGCGCCGACACGCGCCCCGCAAATTTTGCGCAATTTTCCCGGGTCGGGCGGCGTGCCCGCTGCTCGACGGCGCATCGCGCGGCGCGACGTGATGAAGATCGCTACTTGACCGTCGGCAGGTCCGGGCTGGACACGTCGTAGGTCTTGCCGGGCTGGGTCAGCAGCGCGGCCAGCTTCTCGGCCTTCTCATCGGTGCGGTCGGTGGTCCCCCAGATCACCACCCGGCCGTCGCCCAGCGTCAGGGTGATCGAGGCCACCGACGGCGCGGCGATGCGGCCGACCTGGCCCTCGACTTCGGGACGCAGCGCGGTCAGCACCTGCAGGGCGGCCTTGGTCGCCGCGTCGTTCGGCCCCGGGTCGGCGACGTCGAGGTACGGCAGCGCCGGCGGCGGCGGCCCGGTCGCGAAGTCCACGCCGTCGCGGTCGAAGAGATGCGGGCCGTCGGGAAAGTCCTTGACCGCCACCGGAATTCGCTCGACGATGGTGATCCGCAGCGCCGACGGATACTGGCGCTGCACCCGCGCGCTGGCCACCCGCCGGATCGCCGCCACCCGGTCGGCGACCTGGTTGGTGTTGATCTGAAGCAGCGGCGTTCCGATCCGCACCCGCGCCGCATCCAGGACCTCTTCCCGGGTCACCGTCCCGGTGCCGACGACGACGATGTTGCGGGCCGACATCGCGGGGGTGAAGTAGAGGATCAGGGCCAGCCCGATGCCGACGATCACCAGCAGGACCGTCGCCAGCAGCATCTTGAGGCCCCGAACCACGCCCCGCGCAACGGGTTTGGGCTCGTTGACCAGTCGTCCGCTGGCCCGGCGCTTCGCCTCGCGACGGGCCTCTTCGATGGCGGTGGCGCGGGCCTGCGCGGCACGGCGCTCGGCGCGCTCCCGCCGCGCGCGCCGGCGGGGCCCCTCCACCTCGGCCTGGTCGGGCTCCTGCCCTTCGCCCGCGTCGGCCCCCGGCCGGCCCCCGCCCATTCCGGTGGCGACCGGTTCGGTGACCGCGTTGTCGTCGGCGTCGTCGTCCGCGTCGCCGGCGGGCCGGCCCTCGGCCGGTTCGCCGACCACGTCGGCCGGGACGGGGGGGTCGGGCTCCGTCATCGCAACGCCCCGGGAGCGCTGCGATTTGCGCGCACCCGCAACGCCGTGACGATCTCGGGCCCCAGCAGGGTCACGTCGCCGGCTCCCATGGTGACGATGACGTCGCCGGGCCCGGCGGCCGCCGCCACCTGCTCGGCGGCCGCGGCGAAGTGTGGGAGATAGCGCACCGGCACGCTGACGTGCTCTGCGACGCTGGCCCCGCTGATACCGGCCAGCGGTTGTTCGCGGGCGCCGTAGACGTCGAGAACGAAAACCTCGTCCGCCGCGTCCAGGGCTTGCCCGAATTCCTCGGCGAAAGCCTTTGTCCGCGAATACAAATGAGGCTGGAACACGGCGATGCTGCGTCCGTCACCGCTCTGCTCGAGCAGGGTGCGGACGGCCGCCAGCGTGGCGACGATCTCCGTGGGGTGGTGGGCGTAGTCGTCGAACACCCGCACCGAGGCCGCGCTGCCGACCAGTTCGAACCGGCGGCGCACGCCCTCGAAGCCGGCCAGGCCGTCCAGCACCGCATCGATCGGGGCGCCGATCTGGATCGCCGCCAGCAGCGCGCCCATCGCGTTGAGCGCCATATGGCGGCCGGGCACCGACAACCGCATCACCCGCGGGTGCTGCTGCGGGTCCAATTCGGGGGCCAGCTGGATCTGCGCGACGGCCTCGGTGCCCTGCTGTTGCCACGACAACAAGGTGGCGGCCAGTTCGTCGCCGGCGCGCGGCGACCCGTACCGCAATACCCGGATGCCCAGCTCGGCCGTCCGCCGTGCCAGCGCCTCGGCCCCCGGGTCGTCGACGCACACCACCAGCGCCCCGCCGGGCGCCAGCCGCTCCACGAAGGCGTCGAACACCGCGACATAGGCGTCGGCGCTGCCGTAGAAGTCCAGGTGATCGGTCTCGATGTTGGTGACCACGGCGACGTTGGGCGTGTACTCCAGCAGCGAGCCGTCGCTTTCGTCGGCCTCCGCGACGAAGCAGTCGCCGCTGCCGTGGTGGGCGTTGGTGCCGGCCTCGCCCATCTCGCCGCCGACCGCGAACGACGGGTCGCGCCCGCAGTGCTGCAGCGCCACGATCAGCATCGACGTCGTCGTGGTCTTGCCGTGTGTGCCGGTGATCATCAGCGTGGTGCGGCCGTGCATCAGCTTGGCCAACACGGCGGGCCGCAGGATCACCGGGATGCCGCGCCGCCGGGCCTCGACGAGCTCGGGGTTGGTCTTGGGGATGGCGGCGTGGGTGGTGATGACCGCGGTGGGGCCGCCGGGCAGCAGATCCAGCGACGACGCGTCATGCCCGATGTTGATCTGCGCGCCCCGGGCCCGCAGCGCGTGAATGCCGCGGGACTCCTTGGCATCCGAGCCGGATACCAGCCCGCCGCGGTCGAGCAGGATGCGGGCGATGCCCGACATGCCGGCTCCCCCGATGCCGACCATGTGCACCCGCTGCAGCTCGGGCGGCAGCTGTTCGGTGTTCACCGGGTTCCCCCGGTCCCCCGGCCGCTCGGGCGGCCGAGCTGCGCCTTCCTGGCGATGTCCAGCGCCGCCTGGGCGACCTGGCGCGCGGCGTCGGGATGTCCGACCCGCGCGGCGGCGGTGGTCATGGCGGCAAGGCGCGGCGGGTCGCCCACCAGCCCCGCCACTTCCCGGGCCACCAGCTCGGGCGTCAGGTCGGCGTCGGCGACGATCATGCCGCCGCCGGCGTTGACCACCGGCAGCGCATTGAGCCGCTGCTCGCCGTTGCCGATCGGCAGCGGCACGTAGATGGCCGGCAGGCCCACCGCCGAAACCTCGGCGACCGTCATCGCACCCGACCGGCAGATCACCAGGTCGGCGGCCGAATAGGCCAGGTCCATCCGGTCGAGGTAGGGCACCGCTACGTAGGGCGGGTCGCCCGGCTGGGGCTCGCGCAGGTCGAGCGTGTTCTTGGGGCCGTGCGCGTGCAGGACGGCCACCCCGGCGGCGGCCAGCCCGCCGGCCGCCCCCGAGACGGCCCGGTTCAGCGAGGCCGCGCCCTGCGAGCCCCCGAAGACCAGCAACACCCGCGCGTCGGCGGCGAAACCGAAGTAGCGGCGCGCCTCGTCGCGCAGCGCCGCGCGGTCCAGCGAGGTGATGGTCTCGCGCACCGGCACCCCGACCACCTCGGCGCGCGGCAGCCCGCAGTCGGCCACCGCGGAGAGCACCCGCTCGGCGGTGCGGGCGCCCACCCGGTTGGCCAGCCCGGCGCTGGCGTTGGCTTCGTGAATCAGCACCGGGACCCGCGGCTTGCGCGGCGAGACTCCGCGCGCGGCCAGGTAGGCCGGCAGCGCCACGTACCCACCGAAACCGATCACCACGTCGGCGTCGACCGCTCTGAGCACGGCGCGGGTTTCCCGGACAGCCCGCCACACCCGCGAGGGCAGCCGGGCCAGGTCGCCGCTGGGCTTGCGCGGCAGCGGCACCGGCGTGATCAGCTCGAGGTCATAGCCGCGCTCGGGCACCAGCCGGGTCTCCAGCCCCCGGGCGGTGCCCAGTGCGGTGATCCTGACCTGCGGATCGAGGGCGCTCAGCGCGTCGGCGACGGCCATTGCCGGCTCGACGTGACCGGCGGTTCCCCCGCCGGCGAGCACCACCGACAGTGGCTTAAAAGACGACAACGCGGCACCGGCGGGCGAAGGGTTTACCCCCCGCCCGCCGGTCGGCTTGTTGACCGTGTCGTTCACCCGTAACGCTGACCTTCCAGTGCGCGAGCGCGTCGTGGCTGACGCTGGCCGGCCGCCTGGCTGACGCGACGCTGGCCAGATCCATGATGCCTCGCCCGTGATCGAGCGGTACCCCCAGTCTGGCGAGCCGGCCGCCCGCCCGTTCGAGGTAGCGCCGGGCGCAGTGGCGCGTCGGCCTTGTGCGAGGCCTTGCGGGGAGCCTTGCGCCCCGCCGCGCCGGCGCCCTTGCCCGACGGCTCAGCCGACTTCGGCCGGGCACGCTTGCGATCGCGGAACGCCTCCAGACGCGTGGGCGAGTAGGGCTCCGGCAGCGGCAGCCGCAGTATCCGGTTCACCTTGTCGTCACGGCCGGCCCGCAGCGCGGCCACCGCCTCGGGTTCGTGACGAGCCGCGTTGGCCATGATGCCGATCATGAAAAGCGTTGCGGCCGTTGATGTGCCACCGGCAGAAATGAGCGGCAGCTGAATACCGGTGACGGGCAGGATTCCGATCACGTAGCCGATGTTGATGAAGGCCTGGCCCAGCACCCACATGGTCGTGGTGGCGGTCAGCAGCCGCAGGAACGGGTCGGCCGAGCGGCGGGCGATCCGCATCCCGGTGTAGGCGAACATCCCGAACAACACCAGCAGCGCGAACGCACCGATGAATCCGAGCTCCTCACCGATGATCGCGAAGATGAAGTCGTTGTGCGCGTTGGGCAGGTAGTTCCATTTGGCGACGCCCTGGCCCAGGCCGTCGCCGAAGATGCCGCCGTGCGCCAGCGCGAATTTGGCCTGCCGGGCCTGGTAGCCGGTGTCCTGCGGGTCGTTCTCGGGGTTGATCCAGGACCGCACCCGGTCCGACCGGTATCCGGCCGACATGGCCAGGACCGCGCCCGCCACGAAGACGGCCAGCAACGAGGTGACGAACACGCGCAGCGGCAGGCCCGCGTACCACAGCAGGGCCAGCAGGATGATGCCCAGCGACACCGTCTGCCCGAGGTCGGGCTGCGCCACGATCAGCGCCAGCGCGATCACCGCCGCGGGCACCAGCGGAATCAGCAGTTCGCGCAGGCTGGCCCGCTCCAGGCGGCGGGCTGCCAGCATGTGCGCGCCCCAGATGGCGAAGGCGATCTTGGCCAGCTCGGAGGGCTGCATCGATAAGCCGGCGACCACGAACCACTTACGAGATCCGTTGGCCAGGTTGCCGATACCGGGAACGAGAACCAACACCAGCAGAATCACCGTGACGACGTAGCCGGTGAACGCGACGCGGCGGATGAATCGCACCGACATCCGCAACGAGGCGTAGCAGGCGATGAGCCCGATCACTGTCCACAGCACCTGCTTGCCGAAGATCACCCAGGCCGATCCGTCGGCGTCGTAGGACCGCACGCCGGACGCCGACAGCACCATGATCAACCCGAGCGTGGTCAGCAACCCGGCTACGGCGATGATCAGGTGAAACGACGTCATGGGCCGGCCCAGCCAGGCGCCGAACCGGCCGTGCGAACCGCCCTCGCCGGCGGTGGCCTTGTCTTTCTTCTGCGGCTTGTCGGCCTTCTTCTCGGCCTTGGCTTCCCGCTCGGTTCTGGCTTCCCCAGTGTCGGCGTCGGCGTCGTCGGCCGGCCCCGGCTCGGCCGTGGCGGTTCCGGTGGCGTCTTTCCCCCGGCCCAGCAGCCGGGTCAGTGCGTTACCCACGCCCGCCCTACCGGAGCGCCGCGTGCACGGCGGCCGCGAATGCGTCGCCACGGTCGGCGTAACCCGCGAATTGGTCGAACGATGCGCCCGCCGGTGCCAGCAGGACGGTGTCACCGGGCTGCGCGACGATACGCGCCGCGGCCACCGCGGCCTTCATCACCGCCGAGCCCAGATTGTCACCCGATTGTTTCACTTCTGTCACATCTGCCCCAAAGACCACAGCAGTCGCATCCATACCAGCATCCTCGCCTGTCACAACGTGCAGGACGGGGACATCCGGCGCGTGTCGCGATAACGCCTCTGCAACCTCGTGCCGATCTCGGCCGATCAACACCGCCCCGACCAGCCGCGACGCCATCCTGGCGACCTCGGCATCGACCGATGCGCCCTTCAGCAGGCCGCCGGCGATCCAGACGACGCGGGGGTAGGCCAGCACCGACGCCTCGGCGGCGTGGGGGTTGGTGGCCTTGGAGTCGTCGACGTAGGTGATGCCGTCGGCGACGGCCACGACTTCGGCCCGGTGCCGGCCCACCCGGAAGGAGGCGATCGCAGCCGCGATCGCCTCGGCCGGCACGTCGACGCAGCGCGCCAGCGCCGCGGCGGCCAGGGCGTCGAGCACCCCGACCGGGCCCGGCACCGGGATGGACTCGACCGGCAGTAGGGCCAGGTCCTCGGCGAAGGCGCGGTCAACCAGGTGACCGTCGCGCACGCCCAGCTCCCCCGCCGCCGGTTTGCCCAGCCGGAAGCCGACCCGCACCGGCGCCTTGGCGGTGGCCAGCAGCGCCGCCGCCCGGCCGTCGTCCAGGCCCACCACCGCTACCCGGCCATCGAGCACCCGCGCCTTCGCCGCGGCGTAGGCGGCCAGGCTGCCGTGCCAGTCCAGGTGGTCTTCGGCGATGTTGAGCACCGCACCGGCCTCCGGCTGCAGCGAAGGCGCCCAATACAACTGGAAGCTGGACAGCTCGACGGCCAGCAGCTCGGCGGGTTCGTCCAGGACGTCGAGCACCGGGTCGCCGATGTTGCCGCAGAGCAGGCTGCGCCGGCCGCCGGCGGTCAGCATGGCGTGCAGCATCGACGTGGTGGTCGTCTTGCCGTTGGTTCCGGTCACCACCAGCCAGCGCCGCGGCGGCCCGTAGTGGCCCGCGGCGTCGAGCCGCCAGGCCAGCTCCACGTCACCCCAGATCGGCACCCCGGCCGCCGCCGCGGCGACCAGCAGCGGCGTGGTCGGCGCGAAGCCTGGACTGGTAATTACCAGCGCGAACCGGGAGATCTCGTCGGTGGCGGTCGAGGTGGACGCGGTCGCCACCCCAGCGTCGGCGTAACCGCGCAGCCTGGCCGGGTCGTCATCACACAATGTCGGTGCCGCACCGAATCTCCTCAGCGCCGCCAGCGCCGCCTTGCCCGTCACCCCGCCGCCGGCCACCAGCACCTGCGCGCCGGGCACCAGGGGTTCAAGACCGCTCATCAGGCACCTATCGCGCCCAGCCACTCACCGTAGAAAAGGGCCACGCCCAGGCCGCAGGCGATCGCGGTGAGCAGCCAGAAGCGGATGATGACCGTGGTCTCGGCCCAGCCGGCCAGCTCGAAATGGTGGTGAAAGGGCGCCATCCGGAACACCCGGCGCCCGGTGGTGCGAAAGGTCAAGATCTGCAACACAACCGAGCTGACCTCGGCGACGAACAGCGAACCCAGCACGACGGCGAGGATCTCGGTGCGGCTGGTGACCGAGAGGCCCGCGATGATGCCGCCCAGGGCCAGGGATCCGGTGTCGCCCATGAAGATCTTGGCGGGCGCGGCGTTCCACCACAAAAACCCGATGCAGGCGCCCGCGGTGGCGGCCGCGACCAGCGCCAGGTCCAGCGGGTCGCGCACGTTGTAGCAGCCCAGCCCGGGGGCGGTGACGCAGGCGTTGCGGTACTGCCAGAAGGTGATCAACACGTAGGCGGCGGTGACCATCGCCATGCTCCCGGCGGCCAGCCCGTCCAGGCCGTCGGTGAAGTTGACCGCGTTGGACCAGGCGCTGACGACGACCACGCAGAACAACACGAACAGGCCCGGGGCCAGTGTGACGGTGGCGATCTCACGCACGTAGGACAGGTCGGCGCTGGCCGGTGTCAGGCCGTTGTTGTTGTGGAACTGCAGCGCCAGCACGCCGAACAGCACCGCGGCGGCGACCTGCCCGATGGTCTTGGCCGTCTTGTTCAGGCCGAGGTTGCGCGACCTGCGGATCTTGATGATGTCGTCGAGGAATCCGACGCCGCCGAGCACGGTGGCCAGGCCCAGCACCAACAGACCCGACACCGTGACACCCTCGCCGTCGAAGGCCATCCCGGCCAGGTGCGTGCCCAGGTAGCCCGCCCAGATGCCGGCCAGGATGGCCACGCCGCCCATCGACGGCGTGCCCCGTTTGGCGTGGTGGGTCGGCGGGCCGTCCTCGCGGGTGTGGTGGCCGAAGCCCTGCCGGGTGAACAACCGGATCAGCGCCGGGGTCAGCAGGATGGACACGGTCAGCGCGACGGCGACGGCGATCAGGATCTGCCTCATGCGCGCGTCCCGCCCACAGATCCTTCCGAGTTTTCTGCGGCCAGCGCGTCGGCCAGCGCACCGAGCCCGGCGGAGTTCGACGCCTTGACCAGGACGACGTCGCCAGGTTGCAGCTCGGCCCGCAGTAGCGCCAGGGCGGCGTCGCGGTCGGCGACGTTGACGGCCCCCTTGTCGGCTGAGCCCCAGGAACCCTCCATGACCGCTCCGTGGTGCATGGCGCTCATCGACCTCCCACTTCCCACGACAACGAGTCGAGACACATCTAAGCGCACGGCCAGCCGGCCGATGCGATCGTGCTCGGCTATGGCGTCCTCACCCAGCTCAGCCATCTCACCGAGCACCGCCCAGCTGCGCCTTGGTTGAGCGCCCCCTTCGCCCCCGCCGTGGGCGATCCAGGCCAGCGCCTGCAACCCGGCCCGCATCGAATCGGGGTTGGCGTTGTAGGCATCGTCGATCACGGTAACCCCGTCGGCGCGGGTGGTGACCTGCATGCGGTGCCGCGACACCGGACCCGTTCCGGCGAGCGCGGCCGCGACCTGTTCGAGGCCGGCGCCGCATTCCAGCGCGACCGCGGCCGCGCACAGCGCGTTGCTCACCTGGTGATCGCCGTAGACGCCGAGTTGCACCTGCACCTGCGTCACCCCCCCGGGCGCCTCGCGCCGGTGCAGCGTGAACCGCGGCCTGGCCAGCTCGTCGAGCGACACCCGCCCGGCCCACAGGTCGGTGGGGCCGGCGGCGGTGCGCTCGGCGCGGCCGACCCGGATCACCCGGGCGGCGGTCACGTTCGCCATGGCCGCCACGGCCGGATCATCGGCGTTGAGGATCACCGCGCCCGACTCCGGAACGGATTGCGGCAGTTCGGATTTCGTTTGAGCGATGGCTTCGCGCGAGCCGAATTCACCCAGGTGCGCGGTGCCGACGTTGAGCACCACCCCGACGGACGGTGTGGCGATGTCGGCGAGCGCGGCGATGTTGCCGCGATGGCGTGCCGACATCTCCAGGACCAGGTAGTCGGTGTCGGCCGTCGCGCGCAGCACCGTCCACGGATGTCCTAGCTCGTTGTTGAACGACCCGGGCGGGGCCACCACCTCGCCCAGCGGCGCCAGCACGGCGGCCACCAGGTCCTTGGTCGACGTCTTTCCCGACGATCCGGTGATGCCGACGATGGTCAGCCCGCCGGCCACCAGTTCGGCGGCCACCGCCCGGGCCAGCTTGGCCAGCGCGGCCAGCACCGCGGCCCCCGAGCCGTCCGGGTCGTGCTCGAGCACCCCGGCCCGCGATCCCGAAGCCCCCTCGGGCGCGACGACGATGGCGGGAACCCCGACCGGCCGCGCGGCCAGCACCGCGACCGCGCCGGCCGCCACGGCCGAGGCCGCGTGATCATGCCCGTCCGAGCGCGCCCCCGGCAGGGCCAGGAACAGTCCACCGGGACCCACGGCCCGCGAGTCGAATTCGACGGTGCCGGTGACGTGCAGTGCCGCGGCGTCCTGCGGCGAGATATCGGCCAGCGTGCCGCCGACGATCTCGGCGATCTGCGCGACGGTCAGGTCGATCATGCGCGACCCTCCAACGCCTGCGCCAACTCGACGCGGTCGTCGAACGGACGGACCACGTCGCCGGCGCGCTGCCCGGTTTCGTGACCCTTGCCTGCGATCAGCACCACGTCACCGGCGCCCGCCCAGGCGACCGCGTGCCTGATCGCATCGCGCCGGTCGGCGACCTCGACAACCTCTGCCGGGTAACCACTTTCGATCGCACCGGTCAGGATTTCGCGGCGAATCGAGGCAGGGTCCTCACCACGCGGATTGTCGTCGGTGACTACGACCAGGTCGGCCAGCTCGGCGGCCGTCGCGCCCATCGGCCCCCGCTTGCCCGGATCGCGCTCGCCGCCGGCGCCGAACACCACCGCCACCCGGCGGCCCGGCCGCGCCAGTGTGGTCAGCACCGCGCGCAGGGCGCCCGGCTTGTGGGCGTAGTCGACCAGCGCCAAAAAGTCCTGCCCGGCGTCGATCTCTTCCATGCGCCCCGGCACGCGCGTCTGCCGCAGTCCCGGCGCCGCCCGCTCGGGTGACACCCCCACCGCGTCCAGAAGGGCCAGTGCCACAAGGCAATTGGCGATGTTGTAGTGCCCGGGCAGCGGGACCCCGACCTGATGCTTGGCGCCGGCGGGGTCGACGACGGTGAACTGCTGTCCCCCGGCGCCCATCGGGGTCACGTCGACGGCGCGCCAATTCGCGGGCCGGCCCTCGGCGCTGACGGTGACCGCCTCGCCGGCCCGGGCCGCCATGGCCCGCCCGGCCTCGTCGTCGATGCACACCACGACGCGGCGCGCCCGCAGCGGCGAATTCGGGTCGAACAGCAGGGCTTTGGTGTCGAAGTAATCCTCCATGGTCGGGTGGAAGTCGAGGTGATCGCGCGAGAGGTTGGTGAAACCGCCGACCGCGAAGCCGGTTCCGTCCACCCGGCCCAACGCCAGCGCGTGGCTGGAGACCTCCATGACGACGGTGTCGACGCCCTGTTCGGCCATCGCCGCCAGCATCGCCTGCAGCGCGGGGGCCTCGGGAGTGGTGAGTGCGCTGGGGATGTCGGCGCCGTCGATCCGAATGCCGATGGTGCCGATCAGCCCGGCCGTGCGGCCGGCGGCCCGCAGACCGGACTCGACCAGATAGGTGGTGGTGGTCTTGCCGGAGGTGCCGGTGATGCCGATGACGGCCATCCGCTCGGACGGGCGCCCGTACACCGAGGCGGCCAGGCCGCCGAGCACGGCGCGGGGATCGGGGTGCACCAGCGTCGGCACGGCCGGGGCGCCGGTCGCGGTCATCTCGGCGACCCCGGCGGGGTCGGTGAGCACGGCGGCCGCGCCGCGTTCGATCGCGTCGGCGGCGTGGCGGGCCCCGTGGGTGGTCCGGCCGGGCAGCGCGGCGAACAGGTCACCGGGCTGCACGTCCTGGGCGCGCAGGGTCACGCCGGTGATGGTCACGTCAGGCACAGCGGGGCGCTGACCTGGGGCGTCGGCCGGCACCGCGCCAGCCTGGCCGGCGAGCGCGGGCAGCCGCGCGCCCGCGGTGGCGCTGGGGCGCAACCCAGTGGGCACCGGCACCACTTCAGTCACACCTCCCTCCGACGCCGCCTGATCCTCATGATCGGCCATGACACCCTACCTAGCCGCGACCGGCCGGGCGGCGCTCCGCTGCGCCCGGCTTATGCAGATTGTGGCGACCCGCTTCACCCGGCTGCGCAGATTGTGGCGACCCGCTGCGCCCGGCTGCGCCGCGCTTGCGATCGCCACGGCCGCGCTTGCGATCGCCACGGCCGCGCCGGCGATCGCCGCTAGGTGGCCTGCAGCGTCAGCGGCGGGCCCGGGTCCGGCGACAGCGGCACGTTCTCGCGCTGCATGAGCCAGCCGGCGATGTTGTGGAACAGCGGGGCTGCCGAGTGGCCGGGCGTGCCGTCGGCGTTGCGCTCCGGGTTGTCCATCATGATGCCGATGACGTACCGGGGGTTGTCGACGGTGGCCATCCCGGCGAAGGTGATCCAGTAGACGTTGTCGAAGTAGCAGCCGCAGGCCGGGTTGATCTGCTGCGCGGTGCCCGTCTTGCCGGCCATCTGGTAGCCCGTCACCGCGCCGGCCGAGCCGGTGCCCTGCTGGTAACCCATCGGATCCTTTTGCACGACGGCACGCAACATGTTGCGCACGGTCTGCGCCGTCTGCGGCGAGACCACCCGCACTCCCTCCGGACGCGGCTCCTCGGTACGCGTGCCGTCGGGGGCGATGGTGGCCTTGATGATCCGCGGCGGCATCCGCAGCCCGTCGTTGGCGATCGCCTGGTACATTCCGGTCATCTGCAGCAGCGTCATCGAAAGGCCCTGGCCGATGGGCAGGTTCGAGAAGGTGCTGCCCGACCACTGGTCGATCGGCGGCACCAGCCCGGCGCTCTCACCGGGCAGACCGACGTTGGTGCGTTGCCCCAGACCGAATTTGCGGACCATGTCGTAAAAGCGCTCCGGGCCGACGCGCTGGGCGAGCATCAAAGTGCCGACGTTGGAGGATTTCCCGAACACGCCGGTGGTGGTGTAGGGCATCACGCCGTGATCCCACGCGTCGTGAATGGACACCCCGCCCATCTGGATCGTGCCGGGGACCTGCAACACCTCGTCGGGATTGGACAGGCCGTACTCGATGACCGACGACGCGGTGATCACCTTGTTCACCGAGCCGGGCTCGAACGGCGAGGACACCGCCAGGTTGCCCAGCTGTTTGTCGCCCTGCCGCCCGATGTCCTGCGAGGGGTCGAAGGTGTTGTCGTTGGCCATGGCCAGCACTTCGCCGGTCTTCGCGTCGAGCACGACGGCCGAAACATTGTGCGCGCCAGACACATTCTTGGCCTGCTGAACCTGCTGCTGCACGTAGAACTGGATGTCGTCGTCGAGGGTCAGCTGGACCATCGATCCGTTGACCGCCCGATGCCGGTTGCGGTAACTGCCGGGGATGACTACGCCGTCGGATCCGCGGTCATAGGTGACCGCGCCGTCGGTGCCCGACAGCACCGAGTCCATGGCCTCCTCCAGCCCCAGCAGGCCGTGACCGTCCCAGTCGATGCCACCGACGATATTGGCCGCCAGCGATCCGCCCGGATACTGGCGCAGATCCTGGCGTTCGGAACCGACCTCGGGATACTTGTCCGAGATCGCGCTGGCGACAGCGGGATCCACGGCGCGCGCCAGGTAGACGAAGTTGTCGTCGGTTTGCAGCTTCTTCAAGACGGTCGCCGAGTCCGGCCTGTTGCCCAGGCGGCCGGAGACCTCCTTGGCGATATCGCGCAGCCGCTGTTGCGGTTCGGGGGCGGTCGAGTTCTTGGCCTTGGCTTCTTCCAGCTGCTTGCGAATTCGTTTGGGCTGAAACGTCAGCGCACGCGACTCGATCGTGAAAGCAAGCTGGTCTTTGCGGCGGTCGATGATGCTGCCGCGCACCGCCTTTTCCACATCGGTGACCTTGAGCTGGCCGGCGGCCTGGGCGCGCAGCGATGGGGCGCTGGTCACCTGCAGGACGAACAGCTGGGCGGCGGCCACCAGCATGAGCACCAGGATGACCACGTTGCCGGCCCGGTGCCGGAAGACGAATGAGCCACCACGGCTGGTCAACTCGACGATCTGGCGGGTGCGACGCTCCCGCGCCGAATGTCCGCCGGTCACGGCCTCAGACCGCTGCGCCGCCGCGGCGCTCTTAGCCCGCTTGGCCTTCCGGAATCGCTTCGGCTCCCGCACGTCTCGGCCAACCTCGGCTTGCGGCTTCACGCGACGCTTGGGTTGCCGTACGCCCTTGCCCGCCAAGTCCTTACGGGGACCACGTGTCGGCCGTGCCGACTGCGATCGGCGTGCCCGCGGGGACTCTCCGCGGCTCACCTGGGCGCACCTGGCGGCCCGGCGACCGCCGGCCCGGGCAGGCCGTTAGCGGGCGCGGCGGGGACCAAAGGTTGAGCCGGCGCCGCCGGACGGCCCAGCTGCAGCGGGACCGGAATCTCGGCGGGCAACGGCGCGGGCATCTGGCCAGGAGCGGGAATGGGCAGCCCGCCCAAGGGAATCGGTACCTCGGCCGGTGCTGGAGCGGTCGCAGGCCCGGCCGGCATCGGCAGTCCCGGCGTCGGCAATCCCGGCAGCACACCGGGTGCGCGTCCGGTGACCGGGCCGGCGGCCGTACCGGGCAGGGCACCGGTGGCCGGGGCAGCGGGCATACCGGGCAATGCACCCGTCGCCGGTCCGCCTGGCATGCCGGGCAGCGTACCCGGCACCGGCACGACGGGTGCGGCAGGCGCGCCGGGCGCCGGGGGCACCACGGGCGGCAGGTGCTGACCGCCCACCGTCGACGCGCCGTCGGGAGCCCGCAGCAGCGCTTCGGGGCCGGACCGGGCCGGGGCGGGGCCGCCGGGGGCAGGTTCCACCCGCATCGAGACCTCCGGCGGAGCGGCCGGCGGCTTGGGGGGCTGCGGCGCCTCGTCGGGGAGCTTGTTGTTCAGCGGGGGCGGCGGCACACCGTCGGCCGGCTTGGGGGTGCCGACCACCACCCAGTTCCCGGATGCGTCCTGGACCAAGTGCGCGGTGTCCCTGCTCGGGATCATGCCCTGTTTGCGGGCGGCCTCCGCCAGCGCCGGGGCGGCCTCGGCCTCGCGCACATCGCGCTCCAGCGCTTCCTTCTGCTGCTGCAGCAGCCGGGTCCGCTCCCGGGCGTGGCTCAACTTGTAGGAACGCTCGGCGGAGTCGGTGGACAGCCACAGCGTGAGCCCGAGCCCGATGCCCAGCGCACCGATGATCAGCACGACGAACGGAACCTTGCTGGCCAACGTCCGCGGCCGCAGGTCGATTGCCGCCAGCCGCGCGGCCAGCCGCTCGGTCAGACGAGGGCGAACGACCTTGGGCGCCTTGGCTTTCCGCGCCTTGGCCCGCGCCTTGGCCTGGCTGGTGCTCTTGGGCCGGGCCGGCCGATCGACCGGCCGGGCGATGGGGCTGGTCTGCGGCCCGGACTTGGGCGCACGGGCTTCGCGGGCGGGCGCCGAGCTCCGGCCGTTCCGGGTGCGTCGCGCCGAGCCGGATTCGGCCGCGGTCCGGCCGCTGCGCCGGGCAGAACCGTCGCGTCCACCCCGACGGTCGCTGCCGCCGCGCCGTTTGGACGTCTCGCGCTCTGCTCTCATGCGTCGCCTTTCCCGCTTGCCTGCTGTGATTCCATTCGTTGCAGCGCCCGCAATCGCACTGCGGCACTGCGCGGATTGCGTTCGACCTCGGTGGCGTCGGCGCGGCCGGCGCCGTGCGTCAGGGCCCGGAATCGCGGCTCGTGGCCGGGAAGCTCGACCGGCAGATCCACCGGGGTGCGCGACGCGACCGCCTGGGCGAAGAGCCGCTTGACGATTCGGTCCTCCAGCGATTGGTAGGCCATCACCACGATGCGCCCGCCGACGTCCAGGGCGTCCAGGGCGGCCGGGAGCGCACGGCGCAGCGTGTCCAGCTCGTCGTTGACCGCGACGCGCAGCGCCTGGAACGTGCGCTTGGCCGGATGCCCGCCGGTGCGCCGGGCCGCGGCCGGAATCGCTTCGTAGAGCAGGGCTACCAGGTCCGAGGTCGACGTGAACGGCTCGCGGGCGCGCCGGCGCACGATGTGCGCGGCGATGCGACGCGCGAACCGCTCCTCGCCGTAGCGGTGCAAGATGTTCGCCAGCTCGGCCTCGTCGTAGGTGTTGACGATGTCGGCCGCGGTCAGCGGCGCCGAGGGGTCCATCCGCATGTCCAGTGGCGCGTCCTGGGCGTAGGCGAAACCCCGCTCGGCGCGATCGAGCTGCATGGACGACACCCCGAGGTCGAAGAGCATTCCGTCCACTGATTCCGTTGCCGGATAACCTGATTCGCCCAGTGCCGCGGCGATGCCGTCGTAGCGCGTGTGCACCAGCGTGACCCGGTCGGCGAAGCGCGCAAGTCGGGCCCCGGCGATGTCCAGCGCGCTGGGATCGCGGTCCAGTCCGATCAGCCGCAGGCCCGGCAGGTCGGTGAGGAAGCGTTCCGCGTGGCCGCCGGCGCCCAGGGTGGCGTCCAGCAGCGTCGCCCCCGACCCGTCGGGATCGTGACGGGTCAGTGCGGGCGTGAGCAGTTCGACGCAGCGTTCCAGTAGGACGGGGACGTGCCCGTAATCGTCGGAATTCGAATTGTCAGCCACCGCAACGCCTCCACGGATCTGCCGGCACCCGTCGGCCGCTCGGGCCCCCGAGAGACGGGCCCTCGCGCCGCTTCGGGTCTGCGCCGCCCGGACTGGCCTTACCAGGTGCTCGGGACGATGGGCAGCCCCTGCATCGAGGTCTCTGACCGAAATCGCGAACCTGGCGTTGGGGAAGTACGCCAGGGTCGGTTCGGTCAGAGGCCACGTTGCACGGGCATGCGCCTCAGATGATGTCGCCGAGTGCTTCATCGCTGGCCGCGGAGAAGTTCTCTTCGTGGGTCTGTTGGTAGTCCTGCCAGGCCTGTGCATCCCAGATCTCGAGGTTGTCGATCGCGCCGATGACCACGCAGTCCTTCGTGAGGTTCGCGTAGCGCCGGTGATCGGCCGACAACGTGATCCGGCCCTGGGCGTCGGGATGCTGCTCGTCGGTGCCGGCGGCGAGGTTGCGGAGAAACGCCCGGGCCTCGGGGTTGCTCCGCGAGGCCTTGCTCGCACGGCGGGCCAGTTGCTCGAATTCCGCCCGCGGGTAGACGGCGAGGCTGTGGTCCTGGCTCTTGGTGACCATCAACCCCCCTGCCAGCGCGTCGCGGAACTTGGCGGGCAGCGTCAGCCGCCCCTTGTCGTCGAGTTTGGGCGTGTAGGTGCCGAGAAACACCAGCTCACCTCCCCTATGGGGTCACCCAAACACTGCAGCCACCATACCCCACAATCCCCCACTACGCCCCATTCTTTGAGTGTCGTCGTGGCGTTTTCAGGGTTATCCGTCGTCAGGACGCCGGCAACGCCCGATATGGGGTGTGTCGGGCCCAACCCGGGGCGTGTTCCGGGTGGGCGGGCAAAGCGGGTCTACCAGGCGAAATGCCCGGGGTGGGGCGTAGTGGGGAACTCTAGTGGGGCGCGGTGGGGCGCAATTGCCGCGACGCGCCTCGGTTGGGGCTCGATTGGGCTGCAAAACGGCATCGACGGTTGCGCAGGCATCGGACACACGGCCGGCCGCACCGGATCCCGGAAAAACAAAACGGGGCAGCCGATTGGCTACCCCGAGTGTGTGGACACGCTCAGTCGTCGAAGCGGCGGCGGAACCGGTCCTCCATGCGGCTGGTGAACGAACCGCCGCCCTTGTTGCGGCGCTGACGCAGCGAGGTCGGCGCCGGGCCGGAATGATCGGACCTGCCGGACAATCGCGGGCCGGTGATCGCGAAGATCACGCCGCCAAACATGACGATGAACCCGAAGACGCTGAGGATCGGGAAGTTTCCGATCATTGTCGCCTTGAACGCCACTCCGGAGACCAGCATCGCCAGACCGATGACGAACAACGCGACGCCCTGCAGCCGCCGGCGGGCGGTGGGTGCGCGGAACCCTCCGCCGCGGACACTGGACGCGAATTTGGGGTCCTCGGCGTAGAGAGCGCTCTCGATCTGATCGAGCATCCGCTGCTCATGATCGGAGAGTGGCATTCGTCCCTCCTTGCCGACTGTTTGGCACGTGACTATCGGTAGCACGCGGATGCCCGTTGCGAGGGCAACTAATTCAAATGATACGAGGTCAATCTGCCCCATACCACTGGTTCGGCGCCGATTCTATCCCGGCCGCCTCCCGACCCACCGCCAGACCGCAACGACCGTGCGCTACAACCGGCTTCCCGAACCGGACGGTTCCTCGGTCCGGTGCCACGACCGCCCGTCGGCCCGTCCCACACGGGTCCGATAATGGGCAATGGCGGCCCGGTCCACAGCGAACACATAATGCCGAGGCGCCGCGCGAGCCGGAATCACCACGAGGAGGAGACCGCGAGTTGGCGATATTCCTCATCGATCTGTTTCCCGACGATATGGAGCGGCGCCTGGGTGACGCCCTGGCGGTGTATGTCGATGCGATGCGCTACCCGCGGGGTACCGAGAACCAGCGCGCCGCGATGTGGCTCGAACACATTCGGCGACGGGGCTGGCAAGGCGCCGGCGTCGTCGAGACTCAGGAGGCCGAAGCCGCAGGCGCACAACCGCCGTCGGCGGAGGACCTGGCCAGCGCCCCGCTGCTCGGGGTGGCCTACGGCTACCCCGGCGCGCCCGGGCAATGGTGGCAGCAGCAGGTCGTGCTGGGCATGCAACGCGGCGGCTCGCCGCCCCAGGAGATCTCCCGGCTGATGGACAGCTACTTCGAGCTGACCGAGCTGCACATCCATCCCCGCGCCCAGGGCCGCGGCCTCGGCGAGGCGCTGGCCCGACGTCTGCTCGCCGGTCGCGCCGAACGGAATGTGCTGCTCTCGACGCCGGAAACCAATGGTGAGCCCAACCGCGCCTGGCGGTTGTACCGGCGTTTGGGTTTCACCGACGTCATCCGCGGCTATCACTTCGCCGGCGATCCGCGGGCGTTTGCGATTTTGGGCCGCAAGCTGCCTCTGTAACACCCCAACCCGGCGCACATCGAAAGACTCCACACTTATTTAAGTGGCACATCGGATCTGGCACGATGACCTGGTGCGAGCCAGCTCTCCCCCGCCCCGCAGCCGAGGATCCCGAGCGTTTCGAGTTCGGCGGCGCCGCTTGACGGCCATCGCGATGCTGCTGCTGGTGGTGCCGCTGGCCAGCGGATGCCTGCGGGTCAGGGCCTCGCTCACCATCTCCCCCGACGACCTGGTGTCCGGCGAGATCGTCGCCGCCGCCAAACCCAAGACCTCCAAAGACACCGGTCCCCAACTGGACAGCAACAACCTGCCGTTCAGCCAGAAGGTGGCGGTCTCGAATTACGACAGCGACGGCTACGTCGGCTCGCAGGCGGTGTTCTCCGATCTGACCTTCGCGGAGTTGCCCCAACTGGCCAACATGAACTCCGACGCCTCCGGGGTGAACCTGACGCTGCGCCGCAACGGCAACCTGGTGATCCTGGAAGGTCGGGCGGATCTGACCCCGCTGACCGACCCCGAGGCAGACGTCGAGCTGACGGTGGCCTTCCCCGGCGTCGTGACCTCCACCAACGGCGACCGGGTCGAACCCGACGTGGTGTCGTGGAAGCTGAAACCGGGCGTGGTGACCACCATGACCGCCCAGGCCCGCTACACCGACCCCAACACCCGGTCCTTCACCGGGGCGGTGGTGTGGCTTTGCATCGCGTCGTTCGCGGCCGCGGGCGTGGTGGGCCTGCTGGCCTGGGTCAGCCGGGACAGGTCACCGCGGTTGACCGCGCCGCGCGACCAACCGCCGCCCGATTAACCGGCGGTCGGTGACCAGTAGGCGAGCATCTCCGCGAACGTCTGGAAGGCCGGCCCGGAGTTCCCGTAGGTCGCCTCGAGGTGGATGCTCAGCGGGAAGCCGAGCTCGGCGACCCCGTCGATGACGCGTTTGTAGAGGTCGAGCATCTGCCGGCGCTTATGCGCCGGTTCGCCGGCGGCCAGCTTCCTGACGAACTCCTGCTCCGCGGCCACCGCCGGATTGCCCGGGTCCTGAATCAGCCAGTTGATCAGGCCGACCCGGCTCTCCATCTTCGGTACGAAGCCGAACGACAGCAGGATCTCCGGTCGATGATCGGTCTGGCGGGCGAACTCGGTCAGGAAGCCCACGATCGCATCGGAGTACAACAGTTGGGTCATGCCGTAGGTGGCGCCCTGGTCGCACTTGAAGTTGAACCGGCCCTGTTCGCCGTCGCGGGTGGGGATCAGGATGACGCCGCGGTTGGTCAGCAGCTCGCGGTAGATGGACAGGGCGTCGGTAGGAGCGACGCCGGCCCCCTCGCCGTCGTTCATGGTGCGCGGCACGCCGACGAAGACCACACCTTCCATGCCGGCCGATGTCAGCTCGGTCAGCCGGGTGCGCAGCGAGCGCTCGTCCATGAAGGCGGTCACCTGCGTGCAGAGGCCCTTGATCCCCGGCAGTTCCGGCTTGACGACTGACCAGAAGTCGAGCACGTCCAACTTGGGCTTCATCTGGATGGGACGGTCGTCGTCCTCGGCGATGATCCCCGGAATCATCACGTGCCGGATCCGGCCGTCCAGACCGGCCTCGGCCGAATTCCGCACCACTTTCTGCGCCTCTTCCAGTGCCCGTTCCCGACCGTCGTCGGCGTTCGGCGGCACCAGCTCGAGCGCAATGGTGTTGAGGGTCACGCGGCTTCTCTCCATCTGACGACTATTGGCCCGGGGGCGTCTGGTGGCCGCGCAGTATCCGCACGAGCGCCAGCGCACCCGCCAGCATAGGGGCGGGTTACTGAGGCAGGCGAAGCAACTGGGTCCACCCGCCCGGGTCATGTGCGGAGCGGCGCGGGTGGCGCGGCGAATACACTGGTCGGGCCTGGAACACCCAGCCAGCCGAGCAGAAAGGGGCGCCGCGCTGAGCCTAGGAGCTTCAGAAGCAGCGGCAACCGTCGAGTTGACCGGCGCCATCACCGACCAGTTGCGGCGGTACATGCATGACCGGCGCACCGAAACCGCGTACATCGGTGACGACTACAGCGGTCTGATCGCCGCGCTGGAAGATTTCGTACTCAACGGGGGCAAGCGGTTACGGCCCGCGTTCGCCTATTGGGGCTGGCGCGCCGTGACCACCGAAGCCCCCGATGAGCAAGCGCTGCTGCTGTTTTCAGCACTCGAGCTGCTCCATGCGTGCGCGCTGGTGCACGACGACGTGATCGACGACTCCTCGACCCGCCGGGGCCGGCCGACAACGCATGTCCGGTTCGCGACGCTGCATCGCGACAGGCACTGGCAGGGCTCGCCGGAGCAGTTCGGCAGATCGGCCGCCATCCTGCTCGGTGATCTCGCGCTGGCCTGGGCCGACGACATCGTCTTCGGTGTCGAGTTGACGCCGCAGGCTTTTAGGCGGGTCCGGCGGGTGTGGGCCAACATTCGCACCGAGGTGCTCGGCGGGCAGTACCTCGACATCGTCGCCGAGGCCAGCGCGGCCGCCTCGATCGCCTCGGCGATGAACGTCGACACCTTCAAAACCGCCTGCTACACCGTGTCCCGGCCGCTGCAGCTCGGGGCGGCCGCCGCGGCCGACCGGCCCGACGTCCATGACGTCTTCAGCCAGTTCGGCACGGACCTGGGGGTGGCGTTCCAGTTGCGCGACGACGTGCTTGGGGTTTTCGGTGATCCCGCGGTCACCGGCAAGCCGTCCGGGGATGATCTGCGAGCCGGCAAGCGAACCGTGCTGCTGGCCGAGGCGGTGGAGTTGGCGGAGAAGTCGGACCCGGTGGCGGCCAACCTGTTACGCACCTCGATCGGGGCTGAGCTGACCGACGCGCAAGTGGCTCAGCTGCGCGACGTCATCGAGTCGGTGGGCGCCCTGGCCGCGGCCGAACAACGGATCGCCGCGCTGACCCAGCGGGCGCTGGCCACGCTGGCGGCCGCACCCATCAACACCGCGGCCAAAGCGGGGTTGTCCGAATTGGCCAAGCTGGCCACGAACCGGTCCGCCTGAACCGATGACGACGCCCACGGACGCCCCGGCGGCGGATTCGCCGGCCGCCAAACCCTCTCGCGGCGAATGGTTTTCCCAGCTGAGGGCGTTCGCCGCGTCCGGCGACTCCGGTCCGGCGAAGCTGGGCATGCTGGGATCGGTGCTGATCACGCTCGGCGGGCTCGGCGCGGGCAGCACTCGCCAGCACGACCCGCTGCTCGAGTCAATGCACATGTCCTGGTTGCGTTTTGGCCACGGCCTGGTGTTGTCGTCGATCGTGTTGTGGACCGGTGTCGCCCTGATGCTGATCGCGTGGCTGGCCTTGGGCCGTCGGGTACTGGCCGGCGAGGCGAGCGAGTTCGTCATGAAAGCCACCACCGGCTTCTGGCTGGCGCCGTTGCTGGTGTCGGTGCCGGTCTTCAGCCGGGACACCTACTCGTATCTGGCGCAGGGCGCGCTGCTGCGCGATGGTCTGGACCCCTACGCGGTGGGGCCGGTCGCCAACCCAAACAGCCTGCTGGACAACGTCAGTCCCATCTGGTCGATCACGACCGCACCCTATGGCCCGGTGTTCATCCTGGTGGCGAAGGTCATCACCATGATCGTGGGCAACAACGTGGTGGCCGGCACCGCGTTGCTGCGGCTGTGCATGCTGCCCGGGCTGATGCTGCTGGTCTGGGCGACGCCCCGGGTGGCGCGGCATCTGGGCACCGACGGTTCGACGGCACTGTGGATCTGTGTGCTCAACCCGCTGGTGCTCATCCATCTGATGGGCGGGGTGCACAACGAGATGCTGATGGTGGGCCTGATGGCCGCCGGCATTGCGCTGACGTTGGCCGGTCGCCACGTCGCGGGCGTCACGCTGATCACCGTCGCCATCGCGGTCAAGGCCACCGCCGGCATCGCGCTGCCCTTCCTGGTGTGGGTGTGGATGCGCCACCTGCGCGATCGCCGGGGATATCGGCCCGTGCCAGCGTTTTTCGCCGCCACGGCGTGGTCGCTGCTGATCTTCGCCGTGGTCTTCGCGATCCTGTCCGCGGTCGCCGGCGTCGGCCTGGGCTGGCTGACCGCGCTGGCCGGATCGGTGAAGATCATCAACTGGCTCACCGTGCCGACCGCCGCCGCCAATCTGATCCACGCGATTGGCGGCGGGTTCTTCCCGGTGAGCTTCTACCCGATCTTGCGCGTCACCCGGTTGGTCGGCATCGCGATCATCGCAATCTCGCTGCCGCTGTTGTGGTGGCGGTTCCGCCGCGACGACCGGGCCGCGCTGACCGGCATCGCGTGGTCGATGGTGATCGTGGTGCTGTTCGTGCCGGCCGCCCTGCCCTGGTACTACTCGTGGCCGCTGGCGATCGTGGCCCCGCTGGCGCAGTCGCGGCGGGCGGTCGCGATCATCGGCGGCTTGTCGACCTGGGTGATGGTGATCTTCAAACCCGATGGCTCGCACGGCATGTACTCGTGGCTGCACTTCTCGCTGGCCACGGCGTGCGCGCTGATCGCCGGGTACAGCCTGTACCGGGCTCCCGCGCGGGAAGCCGAGCGGGCCGACGCCACCGCCGGATGAGCGCGCAGGCTCAGTAGGCCATCGCCTGCGCCCGGCGCACGATTTCCCGGGCCTGGTGGGCGTGCAGGGCATCGACGGGACGGGCGTTGTTGAGGGCATCCCGGCTACCGTCGCGGGTGACGATCAACGAAGGGTCCCTGGTGAACAACCAGCGCACGATCTCGGTGTCGTGATAGCCGCCGTCGTGCAGGATCGTCAACAATCCCGGCAGGCTCTTGACCACCTCACCGGACTTGGTGAAGAACACCTGCGGTACCACGAGTCCCTCGTCGCGGCGGACCGCGACCAGGTGCCCCTCCCGGAGTTGCTGGTGCACCTTGGTGACCGACACCCCCATCAATTCGGCGACCCGCTTCAGGTCATAGATCGGCTCGTCGGGTTCGAGCACATCGTCGCCGGCAGGAATACTGCTCATCCGGGCAAGTGTAGGCCTAGATCCCCGCGTTGAGCCCGTGTTCTACCGGCCAATCAAGGCCGCACACCTACGATGGCCCGGTGGCCCAAGCTGAATCGCCCGGCCCTCCCCCGCGACCGGGCGGGACCCCCGCCGCGGGCCGGCCCGGCCCGCATCGTCGGCGACCCGGGGCCGGGTCGGCCGATCCGCTGGACAACACTTTGCTGGACGGCCGCTACCTGGTTGAGTCCAGGATCGCCAGCGGCGGCACGTCGACGGTGTATCGCGGACTGGATACCCGGCTGGACCGTCCCGTCGCGGTGAAGGTGATGGATTCCCGCTACGCCGGCGACGAGCAGTTCCTGACCCGCTTCCAGCGCGAGGCGCAGACGGTGGCCCGGCTGAAGGATCCCGGGCTGGTGGCGGTGTACGACCAGGGCCTGGACGCTCGGCACCCGTTTCTGGTGATGGAGCTCATCGAGGGTGGCACGCTGCGCGAACTGCTGGGCGAACGCGGACCGATGCCGCCGTACGCCGTGGCGGCGGTGCTTCGGCCGGTGCTCGGCGGGCTGGCCGCCGCCCACCGGGCCGGCCTGGTGCATCGCGACGTCAAGCCCGAGAACGTGCTGATTTCCGACGACGGCGAGGTGAAAATCGCCGACTTCGGTTTGGTCCGGGCCGTTGCGGCCGCTGGAATCACTTCCACCAGCGTGATTTTGGGCACCGCGGCCTACCTGTCGCCCGAGCAGGTGCGCGACGGCGACGCCACCCCGCGCAGCGATGTCTACTCCGCGGGGATCATGACCTATGAGCTGCTGACCGGGCGCACCCCGTTCACCGGCGACTCGGCGTTGTCGCTCGCCTACCAGCGGCTGGACACCGACGTGCCGCCGCCCAGCGCGGTCATCGACGGTGTGCCCGCGCAGTTCGACGGATTCGTCGAGCGCGCGACGTCCCGCGACCCGGCCGAACGGTATGCCGACGCGATCGAGATGCGCGCCGACCTCGACGCGATCGCTGAAGAGCTTGCGCTGCCTAACTTTCGGGTGCCGGCGCCGCGCAATTCCGCACAACACCGGTCGGCGGCGCTGCAGCGGAGCCTGGCCACCCAGCGGCCGCCTGCCGCGCAGCAGCCCGAGCTCCCCGGCCCGGCGCCGGTGCGTCGGCCCACTCGCCAGATGACGCGCGGCCCCGAGGACTGGCCGGAGCCGGCACGGCCGGCGCAGACCGACAACGAGGACGAGGACGATTACGAATATGAGTCGGTCACAGGCGAATTCGCCGGGATACCGATCAGCGAATTCGTCTGGGCGCGCCAGCACGGCCGGCGCATGGTGCTGGTCTGGGTGGCGCTGGTGCTTGCGATCACCGGGCTGATCGCCACCGCGGCGTGGACGATCGGAAGCAACCTGAACGGACTGCTGTAGCGAGCCGGGCGCCGGCATTACCGCGACCGCGCTGGCGACACGGATCTTAAAGTAATCATAAAGTTCTCTTATTTTTCTTAATTTTGGTGTACCGTACTTCTGCATGGGTCCGACAATGCATAGCGTCGACTCGCCGAACCGGCTCGGCGAGCACGCAGTCGTACTGGGTGCCGGAATGGCGGGTTTGCTTGCCGCGCGCGTACTTTCGGAGTTCTACGATTCGGTCAGTGTGGTCGAGCGGGACCGGTTGCCCGATCACCCGTGCCACCGCAGGGGCATCCCCCAGGGCCGCCACGCGCACAACTTCCACAGCCGCGGCTTGCAGGTGCTGGACGAATTGTTTCCCGGGATGCTCGAGGACCTGTCCAGGGCAGGGGCCGTTGTCGTCGACGACGGTGATCTGTCGCGCTTCTACGTGCGCTTCGGCCGCTACGAGCTGAAACACTCGGGCACGTTCATCGATCCGGACGCGTTGGCGCTGCACATGACGACCCGGCCGTTCATGGAGTTTCACCTGCGCCGCCGGGTCAAGGCCCTGCCGAATGTGACATTCCTCGACGGACACGACGTGTCCGGACTTCTCACCACCGCCAACATCGTCAACGGTGTACGAATCACCCGGCGCTACAACGGTTTCCTTACCGCGCTGGACGCTGATCTGGTGGTAGACGCCATGGGCCGCGGGGCGCGCACCCCGGCGTTTTTGGAGAGCCTGGGGTACGAACGGCCACCCGAGCACCGGGCGGTGGCCAGATACGGCTATGCGAGCCAACAGCTGAGCATGCCCGAGGGATCGATCGCCCAGCGCCTGGTCATGTTCAACCCCGGGGGCGGCAGGCCGGGGGGTCTGTTACTTGCCAACGAGCACGACACGTTCATGCTGGCGATCGGCGTGCCGACCGAAGGTGGCGAGCCACCAACCGATTTCGACGCGATGCTCGCGATGGCCGAGCCGTCGCTACCCCCGGCGATCATCGAGGGCCTGCGCGGTGCGTATCCCATCGGGGAAGCCGTGACCTATCAACACACCGCCGCGATCTGGCGGCGCTACGACCAGGTAGCCGAATTCCCGACAGGCTTGCTGGTGATCGGCGACGCGCTGTGCAGTCTCGATCCGACCTACGGCCAGGGCATGACGATCGCCGCGCTGGAGGCGTTGACCCTGCGCGATTGCCTGCGCGCGGGAGATGCGCGCCTGGCACAGCGCTTTTTCCTGGCGACGGCCCAGTACATCGGCGAGACGTGGGCCGCCAATCAGGCCAGAGACCGGGCCACCTCCGGCGCCTACCGGCCGCGCGGGATCCGGCAACGACTGCGGGGCTGGATGTCCAGAGCGGCACTGAACGCCTCAACCCGGGACGTCGTCCTGACCGAGCGCTTCTTCCGGGTGTCCAACTTCATCGATCCGCCGTCGCGGCTGCAAGATCCCGCCCTGCTACCGCGCATCGTGTGGGGGAACCTACGAGCCCGGTTCACGCAGAAGCGAAGCCGCGCAGCCGCGGCCCCGGTCGCGCCGCAGAGCCTACGGAGGGAGCGGCTTTCGGTGCGCCGCTAGTCGCGCAGCATCTCGGCGACGAGGAAGGCCAACTCCAGCGACTGCTGGGTGTTCAGCCGTGGGTCGCAGGCGGTTTCATAACGGCCGACCAAGTCGGTGTCCGAAATGTCTTGCGCCCCACCCAGACACTCGGTGACGTTGTCGCCGGTGATCTCGACGTGGATGCCACCCGGGTGGGTGCCCAGCGCACGGTGCACCTCGAAGAAGCCCTGCACCTCGTCGACGATGCGGTCGAAGTGGCGGGTCTTGTAGCCGTTGGACGATTCGTGGGTGTTGCCGTGCATCGGGTCGCACTGCCAGATCACCTGGTGACCGGTGGCCTGGACCTTCTCCACGATCGGGGGCAGCAGATCGCGCACCTTGCTGTTGCCCATCCTGCTCACCAAGGTCAGCCGGCCGGGCTTGTTGTGCGGGTCGAGCCGCTCGACGTATTCGACGGCCAGCTCCGGGGTGATCGTCGGGCCGATCTTGACGCCGATCGGGTTGGCGATCACCTCGGCGAACGCGACGTGCGCGCCGTCGAGCTGACGGGTCCGCTCACCGATCCACACGGTGTGTGCCGACAGGTCGTACAGCTGCGGTTCGCCACTGTCGCTTTCGGACAGGCGCAGCATGGACCGCTCGTAGTCGAGCACCAAGGCCTCGTGGCTGGCGTAGATCTCGGCGGTCTGCAGGTTGCGGTCGGCCACCCCGCAGGCGCTCATGAAGCGCAGGCCGCGGTCGATCTCGGTGGCCAGCGCCTCATATCGGGCGCCGGCCGGCGAGGTCCGGACGAATTCGCGGTTCCAGTCGTGCACGAGGTGCAGCGAGGCCAATCCCGAAGACGTCAGCGCCCGAACCAGGTTCATCGCCGCGCTGGCGTTGGCGTAGGCGCGCACCAACCGCGACGGGTCGTGCTCGCGTACGGCGGCGTCCGGGGCGAAGCCGTTGATCATGTCGCCGCGATAGGACTTCAACCCCAGCGCGTCGATGTCGGCCGATCGCGGCTTGGCGTATTGCCCGGCGATGCGGGCGACCTTGACCACCGGCAGGCTCGAGCCGTAGGTCAGCACCACCGCCATCTGCAGCAGGGTGCGCACATTACCGCGAATGTGGTGTTCGGTGTTCTCGGTGAATGTCTCCGCGCAGTCACCGCCCTGCAGCAGGAACGCCTCACCCCGCGCCACCTGGGCCAGCTGCTCTTGCAACAGCACAACCTCCGACGGCACCGTCACCGGCGGCACGCTCTCCAGGACCGCGCGCATCGCCGTCGCCCGGTCGGCCGGCCAGCTCGGCTGCTGGGCGGCCGGTTTGGCCAGTGCGGCATCCAACCGCGCCCGCAGATCGGTCGGCAGCGGCGGCAGCGGCGGCAGCTGATCGATCGGTATGTCGACGGTCCAGTTCATCGGTTCATCTTAGCTGGGGTGCGGGCGCCCCTGGTCAGAGTTGAGCTGCGCGAACTCGGCTCGGCGGGCCCGCCCCTGCCGTCTCAGTCCCCGGATGTGATGAGCCGGTATCGGCGAAGCTGATCGCGCGCGTCGACCAGGGCGTCGTGCGCGTCGGACGACCGCGGCGGCATCCGCGGGCTTCCCCGGTCTTCCCACAGCTGCCGCAGCTCGCGGGTGAAACGGGGGATGGACCGCGGCAACTCCGGCATCGTCCCCCACAGCTGGCACAAGGCCACGTGGTCGTAGGCCGCCACCCACGCCCACAGTTCGACCGGCTCGGGGACCGCCAGGCCAGAATTCAGGCCGAAGAATTCCTCCAGGTCTTCACGGATCTGGCGCCGCGAACGCCATAGCTGCGACGCCGGCGGCGGCAACTTCGGCAGCACGTTGGCGCGCACCCAGGGCCCGGCGCGCTCGGGGTCGAATTCCGTGGATACCGCGTAGTACTCGCGGCCGTCTTCGGCGGCCACCCCGATCGAGATCAGCTCGATGGTGCGGCCGTCCTCGATGAATTCGGTGTCGTAGAAATACCGCACCGGAGACAGCTTAGACCGGCGACGATGAGTGCCGGCACGGCACGAAGAGGAGCCGGTCCATCGACCGAGGATGCGGGCTATCGGCCGATCAGGATGGGCCCGGTGGGCGCCGGCGCGGGATGGATCTCGTCGTCGAGCGTGGCGTCGACCGTGCGTTCGTCGGGCAACCGCGGTGTGCCGGCGATGGCGCACTGCAGATACAGCTTGGCCCGCACTACCGGGCGGCGCAGCCTCCGCTCGCGTTGCAGCGCGCGGCGCATCTTGTCCGGCTGGGTGGAGTATCGCCAGCGGGCCCAGGGCGCGTGCGGCCGCGACAACCGGATGGCGCCGATGACCAGCAGAACGACCAGGAACATGCCCAACAGTCCGGTCCACACCTTGCCCTTGAGCACCACGATGACGGCGAGCGGCAACGTCAACGCCATCGCGCTTGCCACCACGGCCCGCAGCGGAGTCGACTCGGCGTTGTGCCAGATCGGCAGGAAGAACATCAGCGGGTGTAGCCCCATGATCAGCAGCCCGGCCACCGCCACCGCGGCGAACACCGCGTCCACCGAGGTGCGGCCGTCCTCGGACCAGTAGACGTCGGACAAATGCAGGATCAACGCATACTCGTCCAGGACCAGGGCGGCGCCGATCCCGAAAAGTGTTGAAGCAATGATGAACTCGGGCTCATGACCGTCCATGGACAAAGTGACGAGCATCAGGCCGGAGAGCAGGGTCAGCACCACCCCGAAGGTGACGTGGTGGATATGCACTCCTCCGACGTGGACGTTGCGCGGGTGCCACCACCGGCTGGGCCGGCCGTTGTCGGCGCGGTGACGGATGAACCGCACGAACGTTCGGGTGACAAAAAACGTCAGGATGAACGCGACAAGGCAGCACAGCAGCGGCAGGTGGCCGCTGTCGTGAACATCATGTGCGAACCATCGGGTCACCCCGGTCACGAACGCGTGGAGCACCCTTGAAACGTACGCCTGTCTGCGCCTGGGCCGTGGGACCCGCGCTGCACCAGGCGGGTCGGGGCCCGGGCACCCATTACGCTGATGTGCGACATGAGTACACGGCAGGCGCCCGGCGTGGGCAATCGACCCGGGTGGGCGCTGTGGTGGGGGCTGGCTTGGCTGGTGGCCGCCGCGGGGCTGAGCTATGCGGCGTGGCAGCTGTTCGGGCACACGCCGTATCGCATCGACATCGACGTCTATCAAATGGGCGCGCGGGCCTGGATGGACGGCCACCCGCTGTACCGCGGGGACGTGCTGTTCCACACACCGATCGTGGATCTGCCGTTCACCTATCCCCCGCTGGCGGCGATCGTGTTCTGCCCGTTCGCCTGGATGCACATGCCCACCGCCAGCGTCGCGATCACCGCGTTGACGCTGTTGCTGCTGGTCGTGTCGACCGCGATCGTGCTGACCCGCCTCGACGTCTGGAGCACGTCGGCGACCCTGCCCGGCCCGGCCTGGCTGCGCCGGTGGTGGCTGGCGATCGTCGCCGCGGCAGCGGCGACGATCTGGCTGGAGCCGATCAGCTCGAACTTCGCCTTCGGCCAGATCAACGTCGTGCTGATGACGCTGGTGATCGCCGACTGCGTGCCGCGGCGCACGCCGTGGCCGCGCGGGCTGTTGCTGGGGCTCGGCATGGCGCTGAAGCTGACCCCGGCCGTGTTCCTGCTCTATTTCCTGCTGCGGCGAGACAGCCGCGCGGCGCTGACCGCGCTGGCGTCTTTCGTGGGGGCGACGTTGATGGGCTTCGTGCTGGCCTGGAACGACTCGTGGGAGTACTGGACGCACACCGTGTTGCACACCGACCGGATCGGTTCCGCGTCGTTGAACACTGACCAGAACATCGCCGGCGCCCTGGCCCGGCTGGGGCTGGGACAACAGGAACGCTCCCTGCTCTGGGTGGCCGCGTCACTGCTGGTGCTGGCGGTGACGGTCTGGGCGATGCGACGGGTGCTGCACGCCGGCGAGCCGACGCTCGCGCTGGTTTGCGTCGCGCTGTTCGGGTTGGTGGTGTCGCCGGTGTCCTGGTCGCACCACTGGGTCTGGGTGCTGCCGGCGGTGCTGGTGACGGGGATCTTGGGCTGGCGGCGCCGCAACGCGGCGCTGATGGTGCTCAGTGTTATCGGAGTGGCGCTGATGCGCTGGTCGCCGATCGACCTGCTGCCCAAGCATCACGAGGCGAGCGCGGTCTGGTGGCGTCAGCTGGCCGGGATGTCCTACGTCTGGTGGGCGCTGGCGGTCATCGTCGCGGTGGGAGTCACCGTCGCCGCCCGCGGTCTCGCGCGGGATGCCGCGCCGCAACAGTTGGCGGCGCCGGTTACCGCCGTCGGCTAACCGGCGGCCGTCTCGGGAATCCGCGTGGCCTCGTCGTCGGCCGCGTCGCTACCGCCCTTTTTTAGGCTCGCCGCGTAGATGTCGACGTATTCCTGCCCGGACAGCCCCATCAGCTCGTAGATCACCTCGTCGGTGACGGCCCGCTCGATGAAGCGGTTGCCGGCCAGCCCGTCGAACCGGGAGAAGTCCATCGGCTTGCCGAAGCGGACGGTGACCCGGCCGAACCGCAGCATGTTCGTCCCGGGCGGGTTGACGACGTTGGTGCCGATCATCGCGACCGGGATCACCGGGACACCGGTTTCCAGGGCCAGCCGCGCCAGCCCCGTCTTGCCCTTGTAGAGCCGCCCGTCCGGCGACCGGGTGCCCTCGGGATACATGCCCAGTAACTTGCCCTGGCTCAGCACCTGCTGCGCGGTGTTCAACGCGGCCTGGGCGCTGTCGGCGTCCGTGCGGTCGATCGGCACCTGGCCGACGGCGGTGAAGAACCACCGCTGGAACCAGCCCTTCAAACCGGTGCCGGTGAAATATTCCGACTTGGCCAGGAACGTGATTCGGCGCCGCACCACCAACGGAAGGTAGAAGCTGTCCATCACGGCCAGGTGGTTGCTGGCCAGTATCACCGGCCCGGAACTCGGAACGTGTTCTAAGCCTTCAACTTTCGGCCGGCCCAGCAATGACAGCAGCGGGCCGAGGAGCACGTACTTGAATAGCCAGTACCACATGGCCCTCCCTCTCGGCTATACCGCTGATGTTCTGCGCCAACTGTACCCATCCCCACCCGAACCGACCACCTGCGGCGCGGCGCGCTCACTCCTCGAGCGTGACCGGGATGGGGTGATAGCGGGTCCGCGACGCGGCGTCTTGGGTATCGCCCGGCGCACCCGGCCCGCCGCCGGGTGGACCGTCCGGCGGTTCCGGCGTCGGCTTGGCGGAGCGGTCCATGTCGTTGACGATGTCGCGGATCACCTCGAGCAGGGCGATGCTGTGGTCGGCGATCGCGGTGAGCAACGGGTGCTGATCGCCGGTGGCCAACGCGGCCAGCGCGCACACCGGGCACCACACCTGCTGGCACTTGCCGGTGCCGACGCCGGCGCCGGCCGCCAGCGCCGCCGCGGCGCGCACCGCGGGGTCGATGCCATCCAGGATCGTCTGGGCGAGCCTGCGCAATTCCGGACCGATGTCGGAATGAGCCCCACTCATTTCGGCCACACCTCCGGATCTGGTCGAAAACGCACCGTCAGTTCGCTACCCCGCAGATGTGCGTCCAGCACGGTGCACCGCCGAAGTACTGATGCCAACCTAACCCGGCGCCGCAAACCCCCGGCGCTGATGATCAGATCGTCATCGACGCGGCCCAACGTCAGGGCCGACGGATCGAGTTGCGGCAACGCTAGCCGCATTCGGTAGATGGACCCCAGTCCCGTCCCGGATTCGAGGTCGACAATGGGCCGCAGCGGGCCGGGCGGCGCCGTGCCGCCGCGCCGCCGAGCGGCGTCGAGCAGCCCGCTCAGCGCCTTGGGGCCGATCGGCTCACCGGACAGGTGCGGTGTCATCACCAGCGCCAGCTCACCGATGGTGGCGTCGAGCTCGTTGAGCACCCCCTGCTGCTCGGCGATGCGCTCGGTGTACCAATAAAAGGCGGGGTGATCGGGCAGGTTGCGATACTCGTACGAGTCATCCTGCAGCAGAACCTGATTCACGATCAGCTCTTCGACCCGCACCCCCATCAGGGCCAGCGAGCCCAGCGTTCGGGCCGCCTCGGCCGCGACCACCCGCTCGGGGGTCAGCACCAGGTGCGCGCTGACCAGATCGCCGTCGGTGAGCAACGAGCTGAGCGACTCCACGGTGGAACTGATCCGCTCGAGCAGTGCGACCGCCGCCGCAGACCGGGCGTCGTCGGCGGTGACGGACAGTCGGCGATGCCGCGGCCACGCCCGCTCGACATACAGCCCGAAGGTGGCGGGCAACGTCAACATCCGCAGGGCATCGGCGGTCGACGCGCAGTCGACCACCACGCGATCCCATGCGCCCGAGCGCGCCAGCTCGCCGACGGCGTACAGACCGAGCACCTCCTGAACACCAGGTAGGGCCGAAAGTTCTTCGGGCGCAATGGTACTCAGCTCCGAATCGGGAAAGCGGCGGTCCAGCGTGGCGACGACGTCGCGCCACCGGGCCTCGAGCAACGCCAGCGTGTCCAATGCCAGCGCGTCGAGAACTCCGCCGCCGGCCTCGGCCCGGCCGGTTTCGAGGTCGGCGAGCACCCGCACCGGTTCGTCCTGACTGGGCGAGACGGCGACGCCCAGGACGTCACCGAGCGAGTGCGCCTGGTCGGTGGAGACCACCAGCACTCGCTGCCCGGCGCTCGCGGCGCCGACAGCGGTGGCGCAAGCCAGGGTGGATTTCCCTACCCCGCCTTTGCCGACGAAAAGGCTGATCCGGGCCGGGGCAGGCGCAGCGGACTCACTCAGCCTCGACTCGTTTCTTGAGATCTTTCAGCGCGGTGTCGGTCAACCGGCGCTCAGCCTTGCGCTTGAGCAGGCCGATCATCGGCATGGCCAGGTCGACGGAGAGTTCGTAGGTGACCTCGGTGCCAGAGCCCTTCGCCGCCAACCGATATGAGCCTTCGAGCGAGCGCAGCAGCGAGCTCGACACCAGCGTCCAGCTCACCGATTGGCGATCCTTGGGCCACTCGTAGGACATCACCATCGTGTCCTTGATAACCGTGGCGTCCATGACGATCCGGGCAACTTTGGGGTAGCCGTCCGCGTCCTTCTCCTGAACCTCGGCTTCCTTGTACTCCGAGATCCACTGCGGGTAGGAATCGATATCCGCGATCACCTGCATCACGGTGGCCGGGTCGGCTTCGATGTAGATGGTTTGCGTCGTCTTCTCCGCCACCTGGTTGCTGCCCTCTCTCCCGCGAACGGATCGACCCCTCCGATGTGGGGGACCCCGCGGGTCTCGGTCCGACACGGTACTCTCTGCGCGGACCCGACCCGGCTAAACTACCGGAGAAACTCCCACCGGACGTGACCGTTCCAGTGTCGTCTTGACCTCGAACGCCATTTTCTTGCCCGCCACCCGACGGCGGTGCGTCATCTTCGCCAGATTCAGCTTGGCCAGCTGCCAGGCCGCCACCCCGGTCGGCTCGGCGTGCAGGAAGTAGTGCAGCACGACGCCGTCCAGCGATGGTTCCAGCCAGATCTCCATGGTGCCGGTCACCGCGCCGGTGACCGCCCACCGGATGCCCTTCTCCCCGCGATCCTCGACGACTTGCAGCCGCAGATCCGGCCACCAGCGACGCCAGCTCGATCGATCGGCGACCGCGGCGCCCACCCGCGCGCCGTCGGCGGCGACAAACGTCTCATCCGCGATCTGGATGCTGCTCATGATCACAGCTTCACACACCGGTCCGCCGCGCCCCGCCGAGGGCGGCCCCGAGTCGCGGCAGGCAACAGAGCCTGGGCTGACCCACTCCGGCCGTGCTGGATCAACGCGCGGATTAGGCTGGTGACCAGCAACCCGGCTCCCGGGAATCTTTACGAGGTCAATCGAGGTCAGAAGAGTGCGTGAGTACAGCGTCCCCGCCCGCTTTTCCGTCGGCGAACAGGACAACATCGCCGCGATGGTCTTCGAACACGAGCGCGACGACCCCAACTTCGTCATCTACCAACGTCAGGTCGACGGCGAGTGGACCGACGTCACCTGCGCCGAGGCGGCCGATCAGATCCGCTCCGCCGCACTCGGTTTGATCGCCCTGGGTGTGCAGGCCGGCGACCGGGTGTCGATCTTCTGTGCCACCTGCTACGAATGGGCGATCCTCGACCTGGCGATCCTGTCGGTGGGCGCGGTCACCGTGCCGATCTATGAGACGTCCTCGGCCGAGCAGGTGCGCTGGGTGCTGCAGGACTCCGAGGCAGTGCTGGCGTTCGCCGAGAGTGACGAGCACGCAGCGATGGTCACCGAGCTGACCGCCGAACTGCCCGCGCTGCGCCGGGTGCTGCACATCGACGGTTCGGGCCCCAAGGCGCTCGACCAGCTGGTGGAGGCCGGCGCATCGGTGGAGCCGGCGGAGCTGACCGCCCGCCTCGACGGACTGCGTGCCGAGGATCCGGCGACGCTCATCTACACCTCGGGCACGACCGGGCGGCCCAAGGGCTGCCAGCTGACGCATTCGAATCTGCTGTACGAGACCAGGGGCGCCAAGGAGAGCCTGCCGACGCTGCTCGACGAGGGGCAGCGGCTGCTGGTCTTCTTGCCGCTGGCGCACGTGCTGGCGCGCTCGCTGACGTTGTCCGCCTTCGCCAACAAGGTCACCGTCGGGTTCACCAGCGACATCAAGAACCTGGTACCGCTGTTCGCGGTGTTCAAACCGACCGTGGTGGTGTCGGTCCCGCGGGTATTCGAAAAGGTTTACAACACCGCCGAGCAGAACGCCTCCAACGACGGGAAGGGCCGCATCTTCGCGGCAGCCGTGCAGACCGCCGTCGACTGGAGCGAGGCGCAGGACCGCGGCCGCCGCGGGCCGGTGCTGCGCGCCAAGCACGCCTTGTTCGACCGGCTGGTGTACACCAAACTGCGCGCCGCGCTGGGCGGCGACTGCCACGCGGCCGTTTCCGGCGGCGCGCCGCTGGGCTCGCGGCTGGGGCACTTCTACCGCGGCGTGGGCCTGACCATCCACGAGGGCTACGGACTGACCGAGACCAGCTCGGCGATCACCGTCAACCAGGTCGGCAACGTCAAGATCGGCACCGTGGGGACGCTGGTGCCCGGCAACAGCATGCGCATCGCCGAGGACGGCGAACTGCTGGTGCGCGGCGGCGTGGTGTTCGGCGGCTACTGGCGCAACGAACAGGCCACCGAGGACGCCTTCACCGATGGTTGGTTCAGGACCGGCGACCTGGGCGCGCTCGACGAAGACGGCTTCCTGAAGATCACCGGGCGCAAGAAGGAGATCATCGTGACCGCGGGCGGCAAGAACGTCGCGCCGGCGGTCCTGGAGGACCGGCTGCGGGCCCATCCGCTGATCAGCCAGGCGATGGTCGTCGGGGACAACAAGCCGTTCATCGGCGCGTTGATCACCATCGACCCCGAAGCGTTCGACGGCTGGAAGCAGCGCAACCAGAAAGGTGCCGGCGCGTCGGTGAGCGATCTGACTACCGATCCCGATCTGGTCGCCGAGGTAGACGCGGCCATCAAGGACGCCAATCAGGCTGTGTCGCACGCGGAGTCGATCCGCAAGTTCCGCATCCTGCCGGTCGATTTCACCGAGGACACCGGTGAGCTGACGCCGACGATGAAGGTCAAGCGCAACGTGGTGGCCGAGAAGTTCGCCTCCGATATCGAGGCCATCTACGAGAAGGACTAGCGGGGCCGGGTTCACGACCTCAGCCGAGGAGCGCACCCAACCGTGCCGCCAGGGTGTCCCAGTGCCACTGGGCCGTCACCCAGTCGCGCCCGGCCGCGCCCATCGCGGCGGCGCGGTCGCGATCGGTCAGCAAGTCGGCGACGGCGTCGGCGATCTCGTCCACCTCGCTGCCGTCGACGACCAGCCCGGTCTTGTTGTGCTGCACCGTTTCTGGAGCTCCCCCGGATCTGCCGGCGATGACCGGCACGCCGCTCGCCGACGCCTCTAGGAACACGATGCCCAGCCCCTCGACGTCCAGCCCCGCGCCGCGGGTGCGGCACGGCATCGCGAACACGTCGGCCAGCGCGTGATGCGTGGGCAGCTCCGCGGCCGGTACGCCGCCGGTGAAGGTGACATCATCGGCCACCCCGCATCCTTGGGCCAGTGCGCGCAGCGAGTCCTCATAGGGGCCGCCGCCGACGATCACCAGGGCGGCGCCGTCCACGCGTCGACGGATCGACCGCATCGCTTTGATGAGCATGTCCTGGCCTTTGCGCGGCACCAGCCGGGACACGCACACCACGGTGGGCCGCTCCCCCAACCCGTAGCGCTCACGTAGCTGCGCCCGGCCCGCCGGATCGGGCCGGAACCGGTCGATGTCCACCCCGGACGGCAGGTATTCCAGCGACGCCTTGGGACCGAAGGCCGGCGCGAACCGGGAATGGGTGTAGCGGCTGACGAAGGTGACGACGTCGGTGTCGTCACCGATGCGGCGCAGCACCGAGCGTGCGACCGGGAGCATCGACCATCCGACCTCGTGGCCGTGCGTGCTGGCCAGCACCCGGCTCGCCCCGGCCCCGCGGGCGCGCTGAGCCAGTAGCGCCAGCGGCGCGGCCGCGCCGAACCAGACGGTGTCGATGCCCTCGTCGGCGATCAGCCGCCGCATCCGGGTGTCGACCGCCGGGCCGGGCAGCATCAGCGTGCCCGGGTGACGCACCACCCGATAGCGGGCGGCCTCGTCGTAAGCCTCGGCGCCCTTCCATTGCGGCGCGTACACCGTCACCGAATGCGGTCCGGCGTCGACCAGCCTTCCGACGAACTCACCGAGATACGACTGGATTCCGCCCGGGCGGGGCGGAAAGTCGTTGGTTACCAGCAGGACCCGACTCACCTGCGTCAGGCTAGCTTGGCGACGATGCGGACCGTGCACACGGCCTGAACCGGGCGAGCCGGCCCTAGTGGGTCAGCCACTGCTGCCAGAGGGTGAGCAGGCCCGCCGGACTGGCGCCCAGCACGTCCTGGCCGGCGGCGGCCATATCGGCGTGCCTGATGCCGCAGGTGGCCAGGTAGAGGTCGCGCAACTTGGGCGGTCCGAAGGTGTCGGCGACGAAGCGGGCGAACCACCAGGCGCGGTCGTAGGCCAGCGAGCGCTGCGCCCCGGCCACATCCAGGTCGGCGTCGGTGGGCAGCGTCATGGGTAACAACGTCTCGGTGGGCACCGGCGTCGGTGGGCGGCCAACGAAGTCGGCCACCCCCTCCGTGAGCCAGCGCGGTGCGTCCGCGACGGTATCGGCACGCGCGGCATAGTGAAAAAGCTCGTGGGCCAACACTATTCGCAGCGATGCGGCGCTCATGTTGGTCGCGCCCGGCGCGAACACAATCCGCTGGCCGACGGCAACCCGACGCACGGGATCGACACGGTCGACGACCGTCACGGCAGCGATATCGGCCCACTGGGATGCCGGTCCGCCACCGGCGGCGGCGCGAAACCCCTCGTCGGTGCCGGCCGCGACCACCGAGATCTCGTGCGGCCAGTCGACGCCCCAGAACGACTCCACCGCCGCGATCGCCGCGCCCATGGTCGACGCCACCCGGGACAGCAACCGGTCGCTGGCGGCCCCGCCGAGCCCCAGCAGCCGGACGGTGCGGTCACCGACGGTGATCGACTTCGTCGACGCACTGACTTGGCTGCGGGCTGGCGTGACCAGCTGGGCGGGCCGGATCCGGCTTTCCCGCACGGCATCGAACGGCACGGCCGCGGCCACCAGCAGCTCGACGACGAATATCCAGGCCAGCAGTATCGGGAGCCGCCGGCGCCGCGGTCGGGGGAGGTTAGTAACGGCGAGCGTCGTAGATCGGGCCGCCGGCGCTCATCGGCGCCACTCGGACCGGCACGCCATAGGTGGAGGAGTGGATCATCATGCCGTCACCGATGTAGATGCCGGTGTGCGAGGCGTCGGAGTAGAAGGTCAGCACGTCACCGGGCTGCAGATCCCCCATCGAGACGGGCTGGCCGCCGTGGGCCAACGCCTGGCTGGAGTGCGGCAGCGAGATGCCGGCCTGCTGGAACGCCCACATCACCAGGCCGGAGCAGTCGAATCCGCCGGGCGCGGAGCCACCCCACACATAGGGCGACCCGACCTGGGTCAGCGCGGCCTGCACGACGGTGGCGCGGTCGCCGCCGCCGACCCCGCCGGGAGCCATTCCGGGCAATCCGGGCATTCCGCCAGCGGGCGGCGCCTCACCCGGCGCCTGCGCGGGCGGCGCGCCGGGGGGCAACGCTTCCGGTGCCGGAGCACCGGGAGGCGGCGCGGGATTGGCCAGCGCGGTGCGCTGATCCGCAGTTAACGAAAGGTATTGCGACTTGACCACCGCGATCTGCACCTGCAGCTGGCTCTGCTTGGACTGCAGGCTGGCCCGGACCGCGGCGGCCTGCTCCGCCGCGCTCTTGGCGTCGGCGGCCGACTTGGCGGACTCCCTCTCGGCCTTGGCGGCCTGCTCGCCGGCGATCTGGTAGCTCTTCATCTGGCTGGCCATCTGCGTGGCCATCACCCGCTGCACCGCCAGTTTGTCGATCAGGCCCTGCGGCGAGCCCGCGGTCAGGATGGCCTCCATGCCGTCGACGTGACCGCCCATGTAGGTCGCGGCGGCCAGCTTGTTGACCGAGTCCTGATACGACGACAGGTGCGCCTTGGCCGCATCGACCGCGGCCTGGTCGTCGGTGTGCTTCTTGTCCGCGGCGCGCTGGGCGACCAGCTTGTCGTTCAGATCGAGCTGGGCACTGTGCATGGCCTCGGTGGTCTGCTCAGCCTGCCGCGACAGTTGGTTGAGTTTTGCCGTGGCGTCCTCGGCCGGGTCCGCCCAAGCGGGGGCGGTCATGACACCGGACAAGATCGCGAAGCCAGCTAGTGCCCCTATGGCCGTACGTGTCAGGACACGCGCAACCGGGTACCTAGAGTCAAGCCTCAAGATTTGCATCCTTAAACGGCCATCGACGGAAAAAGGTCGTCGAGCTGGTTTAGGTCTCAAACAGGTTACGAAACGATATCGGCGTTTGTCCAAAGCAAGCGGTTAAGAAATTAGAAAGAATCCTGTCATTTCTATGTGAAGCGTTTCGTGTGGTCCGAGGACCTTTGTGGGACAAGGCGATTAGGCTACACCAGAACCTTGATCCCGACGAATCGGGACGAGACGTAGTCGCGGCGCCAAGCCGACCTCGGCAAGAACTTCCAAAGCCGCTCGTTCATCTTGCAATAAAGTATCCGGGACCCCGAGTATCACGCTGACGACACAGTCGCGGCAGCCGGGACCGCGCACCGCGCACTCGTCGCAGTCGATCACCACCGGCGTCCCCGGTTCCGGCGGTGTCATACCGACGTCGGTAAATCCAGTTCTTGGTGCCATCGGGATCGGTCCTCTCGGTCTGGCTTCGGCGAACATCACGCCGAACTGCCCGAACGGTAACCGCGGGCACCGACAGGTATCCGTTCCCGCATTCCGGCCCTGCGCCCGGCGTGGGAGCCGCGCGGGTGTCGGTCGTCGGCCTTAACGTCACCGCCGTGGCTTCCAGGGGTGCGACTCAACTGAGCTTCGCCGACGTGGGGTCACCGTTCACGCCCGACGAGCTCTCGCTGCGCGAGACCACCTTCGTCGTGGTCGACTTGGAGACCACCGGCGGGCGCACCAAGAGCACCGCGGGCGCCGTTCCCGACGCCATCACCGAAATCGGGGCGGTCAAAGTGCGTGGCGGGGTGGTGCTCGGCGAGTTCGCCACCCTGGTGGATCCGCAGCGCAGCATCCCGCCGCAGATCGTGCAGCTGACCGGCATCACCACCGCGATGATCTCCGATGCACCGACCATCGACTCCGTCCTGCCCATGTTCCTGGAGTTCGCCGGCGGGGCGGTGCTCGTCGCGCACAACGCCGGGTTCGACATCGGCTTCCTGCGTGGCGCCGCGCAGCAGTGCGACATCGCCTGGCCGCGCCCGCCGGTGCTGTGCACGGTCCGGCTGGCCCGCCGGGTGCTCAGCCGCGAGGAGGCCCCCAGCGTGCGGCTGGCCTCGCTGGCGCGGCTGTTCGCCGTCGCCACCCAGCCCACCCACCGCGCCCTGGACGATGCGCGCGCCACCGTGGACGTCTTGCACGCCCTCATCGAGCGAGTGGGCAACCAGGGTGTGCACACCTACGCCGACCTGCGCGCCTACCTGCCCGACGTGACACCCACCCAGCGCCGCAAGCGGGTGCTCGCCGAGGGCCTGCCGCGCCGGCCCGGCGTGTACCTGTTCCGCGGCCCGTCGGGCGAGGTGCTCTACATCGGCACCGCCGTCGACCTGCGACGGCGGGTCAGCCAGTACTTCACCGGTGCCGATCCCCGGGGCCGCATGAAGGAGATGGTCGCGCTGGCCGTCGCGGTCGACCACGTCGAGTGCTCGCACGCGCTGGAGGCCGGCGTGCGCGAGCTGCGGCTGCTGGCCGCGCACGCCCCGCCGTACAACCGGCGGTCCCGGTTTCCGCACCGCTGGTGGTGGGTGGCGCTCACCGAGGAGGCCTTCCCCCGTCTCGCCGTGGTGCGGGCGCCGCGCCACGACCGCGCCGTCGGACCGTTCCGGGCCCGCGCCGACGCCGCCGACACGGCCGCCCTGCTGGCGCGGTTCACCGGACTACGCACCTGCACCAACCGGCTGGGCCGCTCGGCGCTGCACGGACCGCTGTGCGCCGAGGCGGAGGTGTCGCCGTGTCCGGCCGCGCGCGGTGTCACCGCCACCCAGTACGCCGCCGCCGTGGCGCGGGTCGCGGCGCTGGTCGACGGCGTGGACAACGGCGCGCTGGGGTCGGCCGTGGACCAGGTCGGTGCGCTCGCCGAGCGGCATCACTTCGAGAGCGCCGCGCGCCTGCGCGACCGCACCGTCACCGCGGTCGAGACGCTGTGGCGCGGTCAGCGGCTGCGCGCCCTGGCCGCGCTGCCCGAGCTGATCGCCGCAGCGCCCGACGGCGAGGGCGGCTATCACCTGGCCGTAATCCGCCACGGCCAGCTCGCCGCGGCGGGCAGCGCCAGGCGCGGGGTGCCGCCGATGCCGGTCGTCGACGCGATTGTTGCTGGGGCACAAGCGATTCTGCCCGCGCCCGCCCCACTGGGCGGCGCACTGGTCGAGGAGACCGCGCTCATCGCGCGCTGGTTGACGGCGCCCGGGGTGCGCATCGTCCGGGTCGCCGAGGACGGCTGGGCTAGCCCGCTGCGGTCGGCCGGCGTCTGGTCGGCGTGGGCCGCGGCGGCGCGCTCGGCGCGACTGGCCAGTGAGCAGGCGCTGCGGGAATCAGACCTGCTGGCCGAACCGCACCCATCGCGCGAGCAGTTGTTCGGCCGCGCCGGAATCGATGGCCTTACAGGCGCGGGCCAGCCCGTCCTCCCACGCCGGCAACCATTCAGCGCGGCTGGATAACCCGGCGTGGGCGACGATCGCCCCGGCGGCATTGAGGACGACGGCGTCTCGCACCGGACCCTTGCCGCCGGCCAGCACCGCGCGGACCTCCGCCGCGTTGGCCTGGGCGTCACCGCCCAACAAGTCGTCGAGATCGGCTCGGGGGAAACCGAATCCGGCCGGATCGAAGGTCAGCTTGTCCACGGTGCCGGCCTGCACCCGCCAGATCGTGCTGGTGGTGGTGGTCGTCAGCTCGTCGAGCCCGTCGTCACCGTGCACCACCAGCACACTGGACCGGCGGGCGGCGAACACCCCGGCCATCACCTCGGAGAGCTCGGCGAACGCGCAGCCGATCAGTCCGGCCCGCGGCCTGGCCGGATTGGTAAGCGGCCCAAGGAGATTGAACACCGTCGGCACGCCGATCTCGCGGCGTACCGCGGACGTGTGCCGGTAGGACGGATGGAACAGCGGCGCGAAGCAGAAGCCGATGCCGACCTCGGCGAGGCTGCGTGCGACCTGCTCGGGCCCGAGGTCGATGCGGATGCCGAGCGCCTCGAGCGTGTCGGCGCCGCCGGACAACGACGAGGCCGCCCGGTTGCCGTGTTTGACCACCGGCACGCCCGCGGCCGCGGCCACGAGAGCCGCCATCGTGGACAGGTTCACGGTGTTGACGCCGTCGCCACCGGTGCCGACGATGTCGACGGTGTCGTCGCGGATGGCACCGGGGGGCATCCGCAGCGCGTGGTCGAGCATGACGTCGGCCAGCTCGATGACTTCGGCCGAGGTGGGGACCTTCACCTGCATCGCCACCGCGAAGGCCGCGATCTGGGCGGGGCTCGCGTCGCCGGCCATGATCCGGTCCATCGCCCAGGCGGCCTGTCCGCGCGTCAGGTCCTGACCGCCGGTCAGACGGGACAGGATCCGCGGCCACGAGGTTGCGGGTGCGCCGGACGGCGAAGCCTTAGATGACAAAGCCACGCGCCGATGGTCCCACGAGGACCACACCTGGCCCCAACCTCTGACAAACTCGGCCGCGAGCTGCCCACCGCGCACCCGCGCGCGACGCGCCAGACACCAAATGCCGCCCCGGGTGGAGTTCAACAACTACAAAGCGTCATACTTGCGGATGTGACCAGCGCTGCCGGGACTTCGGGTACTGCAATTACGTCGCGGGTGCATTCGCTGAACCGACCCAACATGGTCAGCGTCGGCACCATCGTTTGGCTTTCCAGCGAGCTGATGTTCTTTGCTGGCCTCTTCGCGATGTACTTCACCGCTCGCGCCCAATCGGGCGGGAAGTGGCCGCCGCCGCCGACCGAGCTGAACCTGTACCAGGCCGTGCCGGTCACGTTGGTGCTGATCGCGTCGTCGTTCACCTGCCAGATGGGCGTGTTCGCGGCCGAGCGAGGCGACGTGTTCGGCCTGCGCCGCTGGTACGTGCTCACCTTCCTGATGGGCCTGTTCTTCGTTTGCGGCCAGGGCTACGAGTACTACCACCTGATGACGCACGGGACGACCATCCCCGGGAGCGCCTACGGCAGCGTGTTCTACCTGGCGACCGGGTTCCACGGCCTGCACGTCACCGGCGGCCTGATCGCCTTCATCTTCTTGCTGGCCCGCACCGCGATGAGCAAGTTCACGCCGGCGCAGGCCACGGCCAGCATCGTCGTCTCGTACTACTGGCATTTCGTGGACATCGTGTGGATCGCGCTGTTCGCCGTGATCTATTTCATCCGATGAGCAGGCGCTGGACGAACAGGAGTGCTCGGTTGAAGAAGCTGGGGTCTACCCGATCCGGTGCGGCCAAGCCGCCACAGGGGCAGCGTGACCGTTCGCGACGGCGGCTTCGCCGCCGGCTGTCCGGCGGTCTGCTGCTGCTGATCGCGCTGACCATTGCCGGCGGCCTGGCCGCCATCCTGACCCCGCGGCCGCAGGTGGCCGTCGCCGACGAGTCGAACTCGGCGCTACTGCGCACCGGCAAGCAGCTGTTCGACACGTCGTGCGTGTCCTGCCACGGTGCCAATCTGCAGGGTGTCCACGACCGCGGGCCGAGCCTGATCGGCGTCGGCGAGGAAGCCGTCTACTTCCAGGTGTCGACGGGCCGGATGCCGGCGATGACCGGCGAGGCTCAGGCGCCCCGCAAGGAACCGATCTTCGACGAGGGCCAGGTCGACGCCTTGGGCGCCTACGTCCAGGCCAACGGCGGCGGCCCGACCACGGTGCGCAACCCGGACGGCAGCCTCGCGATGCGCTCGCTGCGCGGCGAGGACCTGGGCCGCGGTGGCGACCTGTTCCGGCTGAACTGCTCTTCCTGCCACAACTTCACCGGTAAGGGCGGGGCGCTGTCGTCCGGCAAGTTCGCGCCGGACCTGGAGCCCGCCAACGAGCAGCAGATCCTGGCGGCCATGCGGACCGGTCCGCAGAACATGCCGAAGTTCTCCGACCGTCAGCTGTCGTTCGAGGCCAAGAAGGACATCATCGGCTACATCAAGGCGGTGACCGAGGAGCGCCAGCCGGGCGGCTACGGCCTGGGCGGATTCGGGCCCGCACCCGAGGGCATGGCCGCCTGGATCATCGGGATGGTCGCGGCCATCGGGCTGGCGCTGTGGATTGGGTCACGAGCATGAGCCGCAGCGAGACGATGCAGACCAGCAGGGCGATGTGGGGGCACCTCCCGCTTGCGGGGGAAAGGAGCGGCGCAAAATGAGCGAGGCGGACGTTCGCGGCTCTGACACCGGCGGGAACCCGCACGGCGCCGGTGAGAGGGAACCCGACGACGCGGCGCTGGCCGCCATGTCGCAGCAGGAACTGGTGGCGCTGGGCGGCAAACTGGACGGCGTCGACACGGTGTTCAAGGAACCCCGTTGGCCGATCGAGGGCACCAAAGCCGAAAAGCGCGCCGAGCGCGGCGTGGCCCTCTGGCTTTTGCTGGGCGGTTTCTTCGGGCTGGCGCTGCTGCTCATCTTCTTGTTCTGGCCCTGGGAGTACAAGCCCAGGGAGAGCGCCGGAAGCTTTTTGTACGACATGGCCACCCCGCTGTACGGCCTGACCTTCGGGATGTCGATCCTGTCGATCGGGATCGGCGTCATCCTCTACCAGAAACGCTTTATCCCCGAAGAGATTTCGATTCAGGACCGCCACGACGGCGCCTCGCGCGACGTCGACCGCAAGACGGTGGTGGCGAACCTGGCCGACGCGTATCAGGGTTCGACGGTCGGGCGGCGCAAGCTGATCGGCCTGTCGCTGGGAATGGGGCTGGGAGCCTTCGGCCTTTCCACCCTGGTCGCGTTTGCCGGCGGGTTGATCAAGAACCCGTGGAAGCCGGTCGTGCCCACCGCCGACGGGAAGAAGGCCGTGCTGTGGACATCCGGGTGGAGCCCGCGCTACCACGGCGAGACCATCTTCCTGGCGCGCGCCACCGGCTCCGCCTCCACGTCGCCGTTCGTCAAGATGCGCCCCGAGGACCTCGACGCCGGTGGCATGGAAACCGTCTTCCCGTGGCGGGAGTCCGACGGCGATGGCACCACACCGGAATCGCAGGAAAAGCTGCGGGCCATCAACCAGGGTGTGCGAAACCCGGTGATGCTCATCCGTGTCCGGCCCACCGACATGAACCGCGTGGTCAAACGGCAGGGCCAGGAGAGCTTCAACTTCGGCGAGTTCTTCGCCTACACCAAGGTCTGCTCGCACCTGGGCTGCCCCGCCTCGCTCTACGAGGAGCAGTCCTACCGGATCTTGTGCCCTTGCCACCAGTCGCAGTTCGACGCGCTGCACTTCGCCAAGCCGATTTTCGGGCCGGCCGCGCGTGCGTTGGCGCAACTGCCGATCACCATCGACTCCAACGGGTATCTGGTCGCCAACGGTGACTTCGTCGAGCCGGTCGGACCGGCATTCTGGGAGAGGACGACGACATGAGTCCGAAATTGAGTCCCCCGAAGATCGGCGATGTCCTGGCCCGTCAAGGCGAGGACATCGACACGCGCTACCACCCGTCCGGGGCGGTCCGTAGACAGCTCAACAAGGTCTTCCCCACCCACTGGTCGTTCCTGCTCGGTGAGATCGCGATGTACAGCTTCATCGTGTTGCTGCTCACCGGCGTGTATCTGACGCTGTTCTTCGATCCGTCCATGGCCGAGATCACCTACAACGGCGCCTACCAGCCGCTGCGCGGCGTGGACATGTCGAAGGCCTTCGCATCGACCCTCGACATCTCCTTCGAGGTGCGCGGCGGCCTGTTCGTGCGTCAGGTCCACCACTGGGCGGCATTGATCTTCTCCGCGTCGATCATGGTGCACCTGGCCCGCATCTTCTTCACCGGCGCCTTCCGGCGGCCGCGTGAGGCCAACTGGGTCATCGGTTCGCTGCTGCTGATCCTGGCCATGTTCGAGGGCTACTTCGGCTACTCGCTGCCCGACGACCTGCTGTCCGGCATCGGCTTGCGTGCCGCGCTGTCCTCGATCACGTTGGGCATGCCGGTGATCGGCACCTGGCTGCACTGGGCCCTGTTCGGCGGTGACTTCCCCTGCGGCGGCATCGGAAACGAATGCGCCACAGCGGGTTACATCATCCCGCGGATGTACGCCCTGCACATCCTGCTACTGCCCGGGATCATCCTGGCGCTGATCGGGCTGCACCTGGCCATGGTGTGGTTCCAGAAGCACACCCAGTTCCCCGGCCCCGGTCGCACCGAGCACAACGTGGTCGGCGTGCGAGTGATGCCGGTGTTCGCCGTCAAGTCCGGGGCGTTCTTCGCCGCGATCGTCGGCGTGCTGGGCCTGCTGGGTGGTCTGCTACAGATCAACCCGATCTGGAACCTGGGCCCCTACAAGCCATCTCACGTCTCGGCCGGTTCGCAGCCGGACTTCTACATGATGTGGACCGAGGGCCTGGCCCGTATCTGGCCGCCGTGGGAGTTCTACTTCTGGCACCACACCATCCCGGCGCCGGTCTGGGTGGCCCTGATCATGGGTGGGATCTTCGGCCTGCTGATCGTCTACCCGTTCCTGGAGAAGCGATTCAGCGGCGACTACGCGCACCACAACCTGCTGCAGCGCCCGCGCGACGTGCCGGTGCGCACGTCGATCGGTGCGATGGCGATCGCGTTCTACATGTTGCTGACGCTGGCGGCGATGAACGACATCATCGCGTTCAAGTTCGACATCTCGCTGAATGCGACGACGTGGATCGGGCGCATCGGCATGGTGATCGTTCCGCCGGTGGTCTACTTCATCACCTACCGGTGGTGCATCGGACTGCAACGCAGTGACCGCGCGGTGCTCGAGCACGGCATCGAAACCGGCATCATCAAGCGGCTGCCGCATGGCGCCTACGTCGAGCTGCACCAGCCGCTGGGCCCGGTCGACGACCATGGTCACCCGCTGCCGCTCGAGTACCAGGGTGCGGCACTGCCCAAGAAGATGAACAAGCTGGGCTCGGCCGGATCTCCGGGCAGCGGCAGCTTCCTGTTCGCCGACCCGGCGTCCGAGGATGCGGCGCTACGCGAGGCCGCCCACGGCTCGGAGCTGCGCGCCCTGACCGCGCTGCGCGAACACCAGGACGGCCTCAACGGCTCCACGAACGGTTCGACAAACGGCGAGGGCGGCGAGCACTAGCTCGCTCCCCCACCGGTTTTCGTCGGTGCCCGCCCCTGCGGTTGGGCGCAGGCCCGTGGCCGCTGGGCGGCCCGCAGGATCTGCCGTGACGACCACCCGCTTGCCTATGTCTGTCGGGCGCTTCGACGCGGAGCCCGGCGACACAGCGCGACACCATCAAGGGCCGGCGCGCGTGCGGCGGCTACTGCTCGGCGACGACCTGGCGGAGCTGACGAATGTGCAGCCACTCCACCACCGGCATGGCCGCGGTGATGACGCCGGCGAACCCATATCCTACCCACGACCCGCCATCGTGGCCGATCGCCATCAGGTAGGTCGCCGTCGCGACCGCGATCAGCGCCGCGCCCATGGTGCCGGTCAGAATCACCGTGCCGCGCAACCAGACTCGGTCTACCGCCTCGCCCGACCACTCGGCGGCGCCGGGGGCCGGCGAGGCTGACTGCACGGTGGCGGTCCGCTCGGTCCCGGGGCGCAGGGCGCCGGTCCCCAGCCGCGCCGAAGGCCTTGCCGGGCCGCGCGCCGGCGCGGTCATCGCCTGGGCGGCCGGCTCGGCCTGCGACAGCCGGCGGGCGCGCAACAGGATGGGGATCGCGCCCGCGATGATCAGCGCCGAAACGATGATGACGGCGTACAGCACCCAGGTGGTGTGCGGGCTGCTGGCCGCCTTGTGAAAGCCCCTGCCCAGGTCCGCCAGCGCGACGGCGGCCGCCACGCTGACGCCCAGCAGCACCAGATAGATGGCGGCGCACGCGCCGATTAGGATGCGGTCGATGACCTCGGGCGCAATGGTGTCGTCGCCCACGCCTCGCCGGTATGCCGAATACCTGCTGACCATCAGCAGCTCGTCTGCGGCGAGTCGTTGCTGTTCGACGAAAGCACCGTTCCGTCGCTGGTCGTGATCGAGCAATTGAGCCTGCTGACCCGGAACAGGCTGGAAGCCTCGACCGAGCCCACGTCGGATTGCGAGATCGGCGTGACGGTCATCGACCACGGGATGTAGACGTTGTGCTGCGTGCGGCGCCGGCCGGACGCGTCGACGTAGGTCACCGAGATGATGTCGCCGGGGGCTTTGGTGCCGGTCACCGAGTAGGTGACCTGGCGCGGACCCGCCGGCGTGGTGGGCGGCGGCGGCGCGGCCGCCGTGGACGTCGCCGGCGGCGGCGCCGGAGCGGGGGCGGGCGGGGGCGGGGGCGCCGGTGCCGGAGAAGGCGTCACCGTCACAGTCTGGGTCTCCGTTGCTGTCGGGGGCGGCGGTTCGGTCGTGGGTGGCGGTGGAGGCGGTGGCTTGGTGGTCGTGATCTCGTCCTGCAGCGGCGGCGTGGACGGGGCGGTGGTGGTGGCGGGGTTGGCGAGCTTGGTGGTGTCGGTGCGTGCGAACAGCAGCGATACCGACACGACGAGCGCGACCGCGGCCACGATCGCGGCGACCCCCACCACCCACGGCCAGCGCGCGGTGCTGCGCTCGTCGTCAGCATCGGCGGACTCGTCGAAGTCGTCGTAATCGTAGAGCCGCAGGTCGGCCGGCAGGTAGGGGCCGGTGGTGAAGTGTTCGGACTCCGGAGCCGAGTAGGCCCGCGAGTAGGCGTCCGTCTCGTCGGTCTCGTTCGCCGCCGGTTCGGCGCTGTCCTCGAAGGGTTCCGCCTCGGCCCCCCCATCGGCGTCGGCGTCGCGTTCCAGATCATCGTCCGGTTCGTGGTCGGGGTCCGGTTCGTGGCTGATCGGGTCGGCAGGGTCGGGTTCGTCAGGATCCCATCCCGGGGGTCTCGACCCGCTCATCGTTGCCTTTGCCTACCCTGTCCGACGGCCTCACCTGAGCACAAGACTCCGCGATCACATCGTTGCGGGCGCGCTGGGAAGCTTCTCGTTTGCCTGGGCAAAACACTACCGAACCCAAAAGGGGCAAAGCTGTCGTGGCGAACGGCCCACCAATCACGTGATCTGATTGTGACCTTTATGCCGCGAATCAGTGCTTCTCGGGACCGATGTAGTACTCGAAGACCAGTCCGGCCACCGACGTCAGGACGAACATCACACCGGCGACGATCAGCCACGGCAACCACAGCGCGATGCCCACCGCGATCACCGAGCCCGACAGCGCGACCAGAATCGGCCACCAGCTGTGCGGGCTGAAGAAGCCCAATTCGCCTGCTCCGTCACTGATCTCAGCGCCCTCGTAATCCTCGGGCCGGGTGTCCAGCCGGCGCGCCACGAAGCGGAAGAACGTCGCCGTGATCATCGCCAGGCCACCGGTCAGCACCAGCGCGGTGGTGCCCGCCCACTCCACGCCTCCGGTGGCGAAAACGGCGGTCAGCACCGCGTAGAGCGCGGCAACCACAATGAAAAACCCGGCAATGACTTCGAATAGCCTGGCTTCGATATGCATTTGGCGTCCTAACCTATTGGCTTCCGGCCAATTGTCCGCGCTTGGTGTCGAACGGGTGAGTGGTCACCGCGACCGGGGGCTGCCCGATCGCCTGCAACGCCTCGGCGTTGCTCTTTCCGCCCATCCGCTGCTGCAGGTAGGCCTTGAAGTCGTTGGGCGCCACCACCCGAACCTCGAAGTTCATCATCGAGTGATACGTGCCGCAGAACTCGGCGCAGTGGCCCACGAACGCACCGGGCGTCAGGATCTCTTCGGTCTGGAAGACGTGCACCGAGTTGTTCGCGTCGGCGTTCGGGATCACGTCGCGCTTGAACAGGAACTCCGGCACCCAGAACGTGTGGACCACGTCCGCGGACGCCAGGTCGAATTCGATGCGCTTGCCGGTGGGCAGCACCAGCACCGGGATCTCCTCACTGGAGCCCAGCGTCTCGACCTTGTCGAAGTTCAGGTACTGGCGGTCCGAGGTGTTGAGCCCGCGGACGGCGCCGACGCGCTCCTCGCCGTGGGCGTCCTTGCCCTCCGGCTTGGACAGCATCGCCTTCTTGCGCGCGGGGTCGGTGCCGTCGTAGGTCAGCGTGCCGTCTTTGAAGTTGACCTTCTGATAGCCGAACTTCCAGTTCCACTGGAAGGCCGTGACATCGATCACAACCTCGGGGTTCTTGTCCAGGTGCAGCATCTTCTCCTGCACCACGACGGTGAAGTAGAACAGCACCGAGATGATGAGGAACGGCGTCACCGTGAGCACCAGCTCCAGCGGCATGTTGTAGCCGAACTGCCGGGGCAGCACGGTGTCGGTCGCCTTCTTGCGGTGGAAGGCCGACGCCCAGAAAATCAGGCCGAACACGATGCCGCCGACGACCAGCGACGCGATCACCGCGCCGATCCACAGTTCCCGGTTCAGGTGGGCCTCCGGCGTGATGCCCCGCGGCCAGCCCAATGCCAGCGCGTCCGCCCAGCTGCTGCATCCGCTCAGGAACAACGCCAGCACGCCCAGCACCAACGCCAGCGCGAAGGGCCGAAGACGACGGGAAAGACCCTTCGCTTGGCGCCCGGAGCCCCCGGAATGGCGCCGAAACCTGCCCTGCGACAAACGTTGCGAACGGTCTTGCTCGCGAGGGGTCACGTTAGCGCCTCCTGCTCGGATATCGAATACTACGCAGCGTAGACCACGCGCCTGAGCCGGGCGACGAAACCCCGGCCCGCCGCTGCGCCCGGCCATTCACGACGTGCCGGGTGCGAGGTCCACGCACGCCCGGCAAGTGCGGCATACTGGGGCGCCGTGTGTGGTCTGCTGGCGTTCGTTGCCGCCCCGGGGGGCTCCGATAAGGAAGCGGCCGCCGCCCGCGCCGACGATGCCATCGCGCGCGCGTCGCATTCGATGCGCCACCGTGGACCCGACGAGCCGGGCACCTGGGTGGACCCCGGCACCGACGGCTCCGTCGTCTTCGGCTTCAACCGGCTCTCCATCATCGACATCGCGCATTCGCATCAGCCGCTGCGCTGGGGGCCGCCCGAGGCACCCGACCGCTACGTGCTGGTGTTCAACGGCGAGATCTACAACTACCTCGAGCTGCGCGAGGAACTGGCCGGCCGGCATGGCGCCGTCTTCGCCACCGACGGTGACGGCGAGGCCGTCGTCGCCGGATATCACTACTGGGGCACCGACGTCTTGACGCGGCTGCGCGGCATGTTCGCGTTCGCACTATGGGACACCGTCACCCGCGATTTGTTTTGCGCCCGTGATCCTTTCGGCATCAAACCGCTGTTCATGGCGACCGGCACCGGCGGCACGGCGGTGGCAAGTGAGAAGAAGTGCCTGCTCGACCTCACCAAGCTGATCGGGTTCGACACCGGGATCGACGAGCGGGCCGTGCAGCACTACACCGTCCTGCAGTACGTACCCGAGCCCGAGACGCTGCACCGCGGGGTGCGCCGGCTGGAATCGGGCTGCTACGCCCGGATCCGCCCCGACCTCCTGCAACCGGAGGTCACCCGGTATTTCGTGCCGCGGTTCGCCGCGGTGCCGATCACCCGCGACACCGAACAGGCCCGCTACGACGAGATCACCGCGGTGCTCGAGGACTCGGTGGCCAAGCACATGCGCGCCGACGTCACCGTCGGGGCGTTCCTGTCCGGCGGAATCGACTCGACCGCCATCGCGGCGCTGGCGATCCGGCACAACCCACGGCTGATCACGTTCACCACCGGCTTCGAGCGGGAGGGTTTCTCCGAGATCGACGTCGCGGTGGCCTCGGCAGAGGCGATCGGCGCCCGCCACATCGCCAAGGTGGTCAAGCCCGACGAATTCGTCGCCGCCCTGCCCGAGATCGTCTGGTATCTCGACGAGCCGGTGGCCGACCCGGCGCTGGTGCCGCTGTTCTTCGTCGCCCGGGAGGCGCGCAAGCACGTCAAGGTGGTGCTGTCCGGCGAGGGCGCCGACGAGCTCTTCGGTGGCTACACGATCTATCGAGAGCCGTTATCGCTCAAGCCCTTTGACTATCTGCCGCGGCCACTGCGGCGATCGGTCGGCAAGATGAGCAAGCCGCTGCCCGACGGCATGCGGGGCAAGAGCCTGCTGCATCGCGGCTCCCTGACGCTCGAAGAGCGTTACTACGGCAACGCCCGCAGCTTCTCCGACGCGCAGCTACGCGACGTACTGCCCGGGTTCCGCGAGGAATGGACCCACACCGACGTCACCGCGCCGGTGTACGCCGAATCGGCGGGCTGGGATCCGGTGGCCCGCATGCAGCACATCGACCTGTTCACCTGGCTGCGCGGCGACATCCTGGTCAAGGCCGACAAGATGACGATGGCCAACTCGCTGGAGCTCCGGGTGCCGTTCCTGGATCCCGAGGTGTTCGCCGTCGCCTCCCGGTTGCCCGTCGAGGCGAAGATCACCCGCACGACGACGAAGTACGCGCTGCGCCGCGCGCTGGAGCCGATCGTTCCGGCGCACGTGCTGCACCGGCCCAAGCTCGGGTTTCCGGTGCCGATCCGGCACTGGCTGCGCGCAGGCGAGCTGCTGGAGTGGGCCTACGCGACGGTGGACGCCTCGCAGGCCGATCACCTGGTCGACCTGGCCACCGTGCGCCGGATGCTCGATGACCACCGCAACGGCGTCAGCGATCACAGCCGGCGGCTGTGGACCCTGCTGATCTTCATGCTCTGGCACGCGATCTTCGTCGAGCACAGCGTGGTGCCCCAGATCAGCGAGCCGGTCTACCCGGTCGAGTTGTAACCGCGAGCACTACTAGGCCAGGACGGCGGCGATCTCGGCGGCCGCCTCGTCGCCATAGGCGTCGGCCAACCGGGCCTTGGCGACCGCGGGGTCCCACGTCCACTCCTGGGTACCGGTGGACTCCAGCACCAGCACGGCGACCAGCGAGCCCAGCTGCGCGGACCGCTCGAGGCTCAGCCCGGCGGTGCGGCCGGTGAGGAAACCGGCCCGGAACGCGTCGCCGACGCCGGTGGGGTCGGTCTGGCTGGTCTCGGGCACCACGCCGACGTGGGTGGTGGTCCCGTCGCGCTCGACGATGTCGACGCCCTTGGCGCCCAGCGTGGTCACCCGCAGGTCGACCTTCTTCTGCACGTCGGCCTCGGACCAACCGGTCTTGGAGAGCAGCAGTTCCCACTCGTAGTCGTTGGTGAACAGGTAGGCCGCGCCGTCGACCAGCTTGTCGATCTCCTGGCCGGACAGCCGGGGCAGCTGCTGGGAAGGGTCGGCGGCGAACGCCAGGCCGAGCTTGCGGCACTCCTCGGTGTGCACCACCATCGCGTCCGGGTCATTGGCCCCGATGATCACCAGGTCCGGCTTGCCGGCGGACGCGACGTCGGCGAGCTTGATGTTGCGGGCCTCCGACATGGCGCCGGGATAGAAGGATGCGATCTGGGCCATGTCCTCGTCGGTGGTGCAGACGAATCGTGCGGTTTTCGCGGTTTGCGAGATCAGCACGTGGTCGCAGTTGACGCCGTGCGACTGCAGCCACTCGCGGTACTCGCCGAAGTCGTCGCCGGCCGCCCCCACCAACGCCACGTCGCCGCCCAGCACGCCGATGGCAAAGGCGATGTTGCCCGCCACGCCGCCGCGGTGAATCACCAGGTCGTCAACCAGAAAACTCAGGGACACCTTTTGCAGGTGCTCGGCCAGCAGGTGCTCGGAAAACCGGCCGGGGAACCGCATCAGATTGTCGGTCGCAATCGAACCTGTCACCGCGATCGTCACGAAAACTCCATCCTTCGTTAGTAAGGTTATCTAGCTTACTCACGGGCCTCGACCGTCGCTGTGCGCACTCCTCGGCGCGAGAGCGTGCGCTAGCCTCCCTAGGGAACTCACTCAAGTCGCCGGGATCACATTGCTCGGGCCGCAACCCGATTGCAGTCCCGTCTACCACCGTAGGAGAACCACGATGGCAGGTCCGCACTCGCCGAACCACACCGTCGGCGGAGGCAGCGGCGGACCGAGCGGACATGAGCCGCCAAACGAATCCCAGCCACTCGAGTTCCCCGATGACCCCAACGCCGGTGGCCCGGGCTTCGGCCCAGGTCCTCAGGCAGGACCTGGTTCAGCCAATTATGCCGGGCAGCCTCCCGCCGCGATCCCGTACCCGCAGCAACGGTCCAAGCGAGGGCTGATCGTCGGCGTCGTGCTGGCCATCGCGCTCGTCGCGGTGCTGACGGTGGCCATCGTCTACGGGGTGCGCACCAACGGGGCCAACACCGGCGCCACGTTCTCCGAGGGGGCGGCGAAGACGGCCATCCAGGGCTACCTGGACGCGCTCGAGCGCCGCGACATCGACGAGATCGCCCGCAACGCGCTGTGCGGGCTGTACGACGGCGTCCAGGACAAACGATCCGACCAGGCCCTGGCCAAGCTCAGCAGTGACGCGTTCCGCAAGCAGTTCTCCGAGGTCGAGCTGACCTCGATCGACAAGATCGTCTACCTGTCGCAGTACCAGGCCCAGGCGTTGTTCACGATGCGGGTGTCCCCGGTGAGCGGCGGTCCGATGCACGGGCAGGTCCAGGGCATCGCGCAGTTGCTGTTCCAGCGCGGGCAGATCATGGTCTGCTCGTACGTGCTGCGCACCGGCGGCTCGTACTGAACGCACGCCGTCAGCCGGACTGCACAGCCCGGCTGACGGATTCGCGGGATTTAACCGATCAGTTGAACGAGTCGCCGCAGGCGCACGAGCCGGTGGCGTTGGGGTTGTCGATGGTGAAGCCCTGCTTCTCGATGGTGTCCACGAAGTCGATGGACGCGCCTTCGACGTAGGGCGCACTCATCCGGTCCACCGTCAGCTTCACACCGCCGAACTCCGCGGTCAGGTCGCCGTCCAGCGCCCGGTCGTCGAAGAAGAGGTTGTAGCGCAGGCCGGCGCAGCCGCCCGGCTGCACCGCGATACGCAGCGCCAGGTCGTCGCGGCCCTCCTGGTCCAGCAGGGACTTTGCCTTGGTGGCGGCGGCGTCGGTCAGGATCACGCCGTGGGTCGTCGTGGCGTTCGACTCGTTTTGCACCGTCATTGCTTCTCCTACATGCCTCATCGTTGGGTGGGGTCGATCAAGCCCGGAATAGCCGGCTTGCGCCGGGCGATCCGGACCGCCCGAAAGTCCACCCCATCAACGGTACCTTGCAGGACCGCTATTCCCGAGTCGCGCCGCAACTACGGATGCCAGCCCCATGAGCTGGTTGGCCGCGTCGGCCTGGGCCAGCCGCACCGATCCGGCGTGCTCGGCGATGGATAACGCCGCCATGATGCCCGACGAGCGCACCGTCGCGTTGTCCAAGTCGACCTGACCGGCCAGCACGACCACCGGAATCCCCCGCGGCCGGGCCGCGTCGGCGAGAAAGCCCACCACCTTGCCGTGCAGGGACTGCTCGTCGAACCGGCCCTCACCGGTGACGATCATGTCCGCCGTGTCCAGGTCGTCGGACAGCCGGGTGTGCTCGGCGATGATGGCCGCCCCGGACTCGCAGCGGCCGCCGAGAGCCAGCAGCCCGGCGCCGATGCCGCCTGCGGCGGCGGCGCCCGGCTCCGCACTCACGTCGCGTCCGGCTACCGCTTCGAGGATCAGCGCCCATGCCTGCAGGCGAACTTCCAGCGCCGCGACGGTGGCCGTGTCGGCGCCCTTCTGCGGCCCGAACACCCGGGCCGCCCCCCACGGGCCCAGCAGCGGGTATTCGGTGTCGGATGCGGCGATCAACTCTACGTTGCCCAGTTGGCGGCGGGCGGTGTCCAGGCCGCCGAGTTCGGCGATCATGCCCTGCCCGCCGTCGGTGGAGGCGCTGCCGCCCAGACCGACCACGATGCGTGTCGCCCCGATCCGCAGCGCCTCGGCGATCAGCTGCCCTACGCCTTTGCTGTGCGACGCCATGGCGGTCTCCGGGGTGGGCGGTCCGCCGACCAGCGCCAGGCCGCACGCCTGCGCGCACTCCAGGTAGGCGGTGGCCGAGCCGCGGTCGAACACCCAATCGGCTTCGACCATTGCTTTCAGCGGTCCGGACACCCGCAGGCGCCGCGTCTCCCCCAGCCGGCTGGCGAGCACCTCGACGAAGCCGGGGCCGCCGTCGGATTGCGGGGCGACGATGAATCGGTCGCCGGGGCGTGACCGCGTCCAGCCGGTCGCGATGGCGGCGGAGGCTTCGAGGGCCGACATGCTGTCGGCGTAGCAATCCGGGGCCACCAGGAGTTGCATGGCGGGCAATTGAAGGCGGCCGGGGGCCAGACCGGGACCATCATCATCCGAGGCCATCGACCCGTCGTCCATCAAAGGCTGCCGTTCATCACGTGTAAGAGTAGGGCCAAGTGCGGTACTAACGCAGGTCTAATAGCAAGGCATTCCAGGCGAATTCCGGCGCGCGTCGCCCGCGAAGTAACCTGGCCCCTGTGAAGCTGTTGGGCCGTAAGAAGGGTCAGGACACCGACCTCGACGAGAACGCCGCCACTGCGGGTAGCTCCGGCGTTGCTGGCGCCGTGGGCGACGCGACCCGCGAGGCGCAGCGTACGGGCCCCAAGGGACGCCCCACGCCCAAGCGCAACGAGGCCCGCCGCAGCGCCAGGAAGGGACCGGTCGCGCCCGCGCCGATGACCGCCTCCGAGGCGCGGGCCCGGCGCAAGTCACTGGCCGGTCCCAAGCTCAGCCGCGAGGAGCGCCGAGCGGACAAGGCGGCCAGCCGCGCCAGCATGTCGGATCGCCGGCAAAAGATGATGGCCGGCGAAGAAGGCTACCTGTTGCCACGCGACCAGGGCCCCATCCGCCGCTACGTTCGCGACGTGGTGGACTCGCGGCGCAATCTGCTGGGCCTGTTCATGCCGTCGACCCTGTTCTTGATGTTCGTCATGTTCGGCGTGCCGCAGCTGCAGCTGTGGGTGTCGCCGGCAATGCTGGTGCTGATGGTCGTGATGAGCGTCGACGGCCTGATCCTGGGCCGCAAGGTCAGCAGGCTGGTCGACGCGAAGTTCTCAAACAACACCGAAAGCCGTTGGAAGCTAGGCCTTTACGCCGCCGGCCGGGCGTCTCAGATGCGCCGGTTGCGCGCGCCGCGGCCCCAGGTCAAGCACGGCGCCAGTGTCGATTAAAGTTCGCCAGAAGGCGGGCTGACACCGGTGCGCACCCTGGTGCTCGGCGGGATCAGGTCAGGCAAATCGCAGTGGGCGGAGCAAGCCATCGCCGACGGGTTACCGGCCGGGCAGGCGGTTCACTACCTGGCGCCCGGGCCGACCGGTCACGACGATGCGGCCTGGGCGCACCGGATCGCCCAGCATCGCGGCCGCCGGCCCGAACACTGGTCCACGATCGAAACCGACGACATCGCAACGCAATTGCGCCGGTCGCCGGGCACCCCCACGCTGGTCGACGACTTGGGCACCTGGCTGACCGGCGCGCTGGACCGCGCCAATGCCTGGGATGGCGGCTCGGTGGCGGCTCCCGTCGATGACGTACTGGCCGCGGTGGGCGACTTCCCTTCCCCGCTGGTGCTGGTCAGCCCGGAGGTCGGGCTGACCGTCGTGCCCGCCACCGCCGCCGGACGCCGGTTCGCCGACGAACTTGGCAGCCTCAACCAGCGCCTCGCCCGGTTGTGCGACCGGGTGGTGCTGGTGGTGGCCGGGCAGCCGGTGCCGATCAAACCGCCGGGGGCCTGATGGAATTCGCCACCGTCTCGCCGCCCGACGCCGGCGTCGCCGCCGCCGCCCGCGCCCGCCAGGACACCCTGACCAAACCCCGGGGCGCGCTGGGCCGCCTCGAGGATTTGTCGGTGTGGGTCGCGTCGTGTCAAGGGCAGTGTCCGCCAAAGCAATTCGAACGCGCCCGGGTGGTGGTGTTCGCCGGCGACCACGGCGTCGCCCACTCGGGGGTGTCGGCCTACCCGCCGGAGGTGACGGCGCAAATGGTCGCCAACTTCGATGCCGGCGGGGCGGCGATCAACGCCCTGGCCGACATCGCCGGGGCGACGGTGCGGGTCGCGGACCTCGCGGTCGACGCGGACCCGCTGACCGAACGGATCGGCGCGCACAAGGTGCGGCGCTCCAGTGGCGACATCCGGGTCGAGGATGCGTTGAGCGACGACGAGACCGCGCGGGCGCTCGCCGCAGGCGCCGCCATCGCCGACGAGGAGGTCGACGCCGGCGCCGACCTGCTGATCGCCGGCGACATGGGGATCGGAAACACTACGGCCGCAACGGTATTGGTGGCGGCGCTGACGAACGTCGAGCCGGTCGTGGCGGTGGGCTTCGGGACCGGGATCGATGACGCCGGGTGGGCCCGCAAGACGGCCGCGGTACGCGACGCCCTGTTTCGCGCGCGGCCGGTGCTGCCCGATCCGGTCGCGCTGCTGCGCCGCGCCGGCGGCGCGGACCTGGCCGCGATGGCCGGGTTCTGCGCGCAGGCCGCGGTGCGGCGCACGCCGCTGCTGCTCGACGGCATGGCGGTGACGGCGGCCGCCCTGGTCGCCGAGCACCTGGCGCCGGGCGCGCGGCTGTGGTGGCAGGCCGGTCACCGGTCCACCGAGCCCGCCCACGGGTTGGCGCTGACGGCGCTGGACCTGGAGCCGATCCTCGACCTGCGGATGCGGCTGGGTGAGGGCACCGGCGCCGCGCTCGCGCTGCCGGTGCTACGCGCCGCGGTGGCCGCCCTGTCGTCGATGGCGACCTTCACTCAGGCCGGTGTGTCCGACCGCGCCGATCAGCCCCTTCCTCCCTCGTGATCCGTTCGCTGGCAACGGCTTTCGCCTTCGGTACGGTGCTGCCCGTCCCGGGGGACGCGCCGATGGGCCGCGGCGCCATGACCGCGCTGCCGGTGGTGGGCGCGGCGTTGGGGGCGCTGGCCGCGGCCGTGACCTGGGGTGGGGCTTACGTGTTCGGCCGGTCCAGCCCGTTGCCCGGCCTGCTCGCGGTCGCGGTGTTGCTGCTGCTGACGCGCGGCCTGCATGTCGACGGCGTCGCCGACACCGCCGACGGCCTGGGCTGTTATGGACCGCCGCAGCGGGCGCTGGCGGTGATGCGTGAGGGGTCGACCGGGCCGTTCGGCGTCGCCGCCGTCGTCGTGGTGATCATGCTGCAGGCACTGGCGTTTTCGGCGCTGGGGGCCACCGGCCGGGTCTTCCCCGGGGTGGCCGCGGTGGCCGTGGCGGTTTTCGCGGGCCGGGTGACCGCTGTGCTGGCCTGCCACCGGTCGGTGCCGGCCGCCGAGGGCAGCGTCCTGGGCGTCCGCGTCGCCGGCAGCCAGGCGACGTCGGTGGTGGCGGCCTGGGTCGCGGTGCTGCTGGCCGCCTCGCTGCCGGCCGGACCGCGGCCCTGGCAGGGGACGGTGGCGGTGCTGCTGGGCCTGGGCTGCGGCGCGGTCCTGGTGCGGCACTGCGTGCGCCGATTCGGCGGCATCACCGGTGACGTGCTGGGCGCGGCGATCGAACTGACCACGACGGTGACCGCGGTGCTACTCGCGGGTGTGGTGCGGTTCTAGGCCGCCGAATGTGCGGCAGGGCGCACACACGCGTGCGAATGTGAAGCTGGCCGCACATTCGTCGGGCGGCCTAGCCCAGCCGGGCCATCCAGCCGTGGGTGTCGGCGAAGGTGCCGCGCTGGATCCCGGTCAGCGTGTCCCGCAATGCCATCGTCACCTCGCCGGGCTGGCCATCGGCGACGGTGAATTCGGCGTCGCCGTATTTCACGTGCGCGACGGGCGTGATGACCGCGGCGGTGCCGCAGGCGAACACTTCGGTGATCTCCCCGGCGGCGGCCTTCTTCTGCCATTCGTCGATATCGATCTTGCGTTCCTCGACGGAGAATCCGGCGTCAATGGCCAATTGCAGCAAGGAGTTCCGGGTGATGCCGGGCAACAGCGAGCCGGACAGTTCCGGTGTGACCAGCCGCGCCGATCCGCCGCTGCCGAACACGAAGAAGATGTTCATCCCGCCCATCTCTTCGACGAAGCGCCGCTCGACGGCGTCCAGCCACACCACCTGGTCGCAGTCGTTGGCGGCGGCCTCGGCCTGGGCCGACAGCGAGGCCGCGTAGTTGCCGCCGAACTTGGCCGCGCCGGTTCCGCCGGGGCTGGCCCGCACGTACTCCGTCGACACCCAGACGGTGACCGGGCTGATGCCGCCCTTGAAATAGGCGCCGGCCGGCGAGGCGATCAGCAGGTAGCGGTACCGCTTGGACGGCCGCACGCCCAGCCCGGGCTCGGTGGCGATGACGAACGGGCGCAGATACAGCGCCTCCTCGCCGCCGGCCGCCGGAACCCAGGCGTTGTCGACGGCGATCAGCTGGCGCAGCGACTCCATGAACAGCTCTTCGGGCAGCTCCGGGATGGCGAGCCGCCGCGCCGAGGACCGCAGCCGGGCGGCGTTGGCCTCGGCGCGAAACGACACGATCGAGCCGTCGGCCCAGCGGTACGCCTTGAGCCCCTCGAAGATCTCCTGCGCGTAGTGCAGCACGATCGCGGACGGGTCCAGCTCGATGGGGCCGTACGGGATGACGCGAGTGTTGTGCCAGCCTTCGCCGGCGTCGTCGTAGTCGATCGACACCATGTGATCGGTGAAGTACTTGCCGAAACCCGGCTCGGCCAGGATGGTTTCGCGCTCGGCGTCGGTTGCCGGACTCGCCGAGCGCGAAACCGTGAACTCGAGGGAGCCACTGGTCATTGGCCGATTGTATATCCGGCTACCGAATCGGATTTCGCCCGCGCAAGCGGCGCGGCTAGCGGGTTTTCACCGCGACGAACGGCGGGCGCACCACTTCGCATGCGGCCGGACGCCCGCGGACGTCGACGGTGATCTCCTGACCGTCCTCGACTCCGGCGTCGGCGTCGATGAGCGCCAGAGCGATCCCGGCCTGCAGCGTCGGGGAGAACGTGCCCGAGGTGGTGACCCCCACCGGCGTGTCGCCGGCGAGCACCGTCAGCCCGGGGCGCAGCACGCCGCGGCCCACCATCCGCAGCCCGCGCAGCAGCCGCACCGGGCCGGCCTTCTTCTCGGCCAGCAGGGCGTCGCGGCCGAAGAACGCGTCCTTCTTCCAGCCGATCGCCCAGCCGCAGCGGGCCTGCAGCGGGGAGATGTCGAGCGCGAGTTCGTGGCCGTGCAACGGGTAGCCCATCTCGGTGCGCAGGGTGTCGCGGGCGCCGAGGCCGGCCGGCTCGCCGCCGGCCGCGCTGACGGCCTCGGCCAGGGCGTCGAACACCACACCGGCGGAGTCCCACGGCGGCAGCAGCTCGTAGCCGTGCTCGCCGGTGTAGCCGGTGCGGCAGACCCGCACCGGTACGCCGGAGAACGAGGTGTCGGCGTACGCCATGTAGTCCATCTCGGTGGGCAGGCCCAGCTGCCCGAGCACGTCCGCGGACCGCGGTCCCTGCACGGCCAGCACCGCGAACGAGCGGTGCTGATTGGTGATGGTCAACCCGGCCGGGGCGGCCTCCCGCAGCGCCTCGACCACGGCGGCGGTGTTGGCGGCGTTGGGCACCAGAAACATCTCGTCGTCGTCGACGTAGTAGGCGATCAGGTCGTCGATGACGCCGCCGGATTCGGTGCAGCACAACGTGTATTGCGCCTTGCCGGGCCCGATCCGGTTCAAGTCGTTGGTGAGCGCGGAGTTGACGAACTTCGCCGCCCCCGGCCCGCGGACCAACGCCTTGCCCAGGTGGCTGACGTCGAAGAGGCCGACCGCGTTGCGCGTCGCGTTGTGCTCGCTGACGGTGCCGGCATACGACACCGGCATCAGCCAGCCCCCGAACTCGGCGAAACTGGCCCCCAAGCTCCGGTGACGGTCTTCCAATGGTCCACGCAGCAGGTCGGCTTCAGTGCTCACGACTATTCACCCTAATCAGCTGTGCGGGGTGGACCGTTAGGGTGATGCGGATGAGCACAGAACCCGGTTACGCCTCCCCCGCTGTCACCGTCGCCTCCTCGCTGCCACGGCGCGCCGCCGCGTCCACCGTGCTGATCGTGCCCGTCGTCTCGACCGGCGAGGACGACAAGCCGGGCGCCGCCGTTGCGGCGGCCGAGCCGTTCCTGTCCTCCGACGCGGTCGCCGAGATCGAGTCCGGTTTGCAGGCGCTGGAGGCCACGGGTAGCGCCGAGCAGGTGCACCGGCTGGTGGTGGGATCGCTGCCGGTGTCCAGCGTGCTGACGATCGGCCTGGGCAAACCGCGATCCGACTGGCCGGCCGACACCATCCGTCGCGCCGCCGGTGTGGCCGCGCGATCGCTCGGCAAGACCGAATCGGTCATCACCACGCTCGCCGAACTGCCCGGTGAGGGCGTCGCCTCGGCCGCCGTCGAGGGCCTGATCCTGGGCAGCTACCGGTTCACCGAATTTCGCAGCGACAAGACGGCTCCCAAAGACCAAGGGCTGCGCAAAATCACGGTGCTCGCCACCGCGAAGGACGCCAAGAACGACGCCGCCCACGGCGCCGCTGTGGCAACCGCCGTCGCCACCGCACGCGACTTCGTCAACACCCCGCCCAGCCACCTGTTCCCCGCCGAATTCGCCAAGCGCGCAAGGGCTTTGGGTGAATCCGTCGGCCTCGAGGTGGAAGTGCTGGACGACAAGGCGCTGCAGAAGGGCGGCTACGGCGGGATCATCGGCGTCGGCCAGGGCTCGTCGCGGCCGCCGCGGCTGGTGCGCCTGATCCACCGCGGTTCCAAGCTGGCCAAGAAATCCAAACAGGCCAAGCGAGTGGCTCTGGTCGGCAAGGGCGTCACCTTCGATACCGGCGGCATCTCGATCAAGCCGGCCGCGGGCATGCACCACATGACCTCGGACATGGGCGGGGCCGCCGCGGTGATCGCGACCGTCGCGCTGGCCGCGCAACTGAAGCTTCCGATCGACGTGATCGCCACCGTGCCGATGGCCGAGAACATGCCGTCGGCGACCGCGCAGCGCCCGGGTGACGTGCTGACGCAGTACGGCGGCATCACGGTCGAGGTGCAGAACACCGACGCGGAGGGCCGGCTGATCCTGGCCGACGCAATCGTGCGGGCGTGCGAGGACAACCCCGATTACCTGATCGAGACGTCCACCCTGACCGGCGCGCAGACGGTGGCGCTGGGCGCCCGGATCCCCGGGGTGATGGGCAGCGACGAATTCCGCGACCGCGTCGCGTCCATCTCCCAGCAGGTCGGTGAGAACGGCTGGCCGATGCCGCTGCCCGACGAGCTCAAGGAAGACCTGAAGTCCACGGTGGCCGACCTGTCCAACATCAGCGGGCAGCGCTTCGCAGGCATGCTGGTGGCCGGGGTGTTCCTGCGTGAGTTCGTCGCCGACGGCGTGAGTTGGGCGCACATCGACGTGGCCGGACCGGCCTACAACACCGGCAGCCCATGGGGTTATTCGCCGAAGGGTTCCACCGGCGTGCCGACCCGGACCATGTTCGCGGTCCTGGAGGACATCGCCGAAAACGGCTAGCCGGTCAGCCGTTTGAGCACGGCCCGGCCCAACTTGCGGCGCGGCCAGCCGGTCGCGCCGTCGGCGGCCAGCGCGGCGTTGGCCGCGTTGCGCCCGCACGCCCCGTGCACCGAGCCACCCGGCGTCGCCGACGCGCTGCCCAAATAGAGCCGCTCGACCGGTGTTTCGGCTCGGCCCATGCCGGGCGCGGGGCGAAAGACCAACATCTGTTGCAGCTGCGCGGTTCCGCCGTTCAGCGCCCCGAGATGCAGGTTAGCGTCGTTGGCCTCCAGATCCGACGGCCGTTGCACGAATCGGCCGATCACCGCCGACCCGAAGCCCGGTGCATGCTCTTCGATGACCCGGTCCACCGCCGACGCCAATCGGTCCGCAGACGCGTCGTCGGACACATTCCGCGGCAAATGCGTGTAGGCCCAGACACTTTCGGTGCCGGCCGGCGATCTGCTCGGATCCGCCGTGGTGGTCTGGCCCAACAACATGAACGGATGCTCGGGTATCACCCGGGTGTTCAGGTCCGCCATCCAGCGGATCAGTCCATCGCCGTCGGCCCCCAGGTGCACGGTGCCCACCGAACGCAGGTTTTTCGCCCGCCACGGAATCGGCTCTGCCAGTGCGTAGTTGACCTTCACCACCGGCGGGTCCCACTCGTAATGCCGGAGGTCGCGACGCAGCGCTTCGGGCACCGCGTCGGCGGGCAGCATGTCACAGAACAAGCGCGGCGCGGTCACGTCGGCCACCACCGCGCGGCGGGCGGCCACCGATCGCCCCTCGGAGGTGGCCACGCCGACAGCGCGGCCGGCGTGCACGTGGATGTGAGAAACGTTCTGATTGCATTCGATTCGCGCCCCGGCCGAGCTGGCGCGTTTCACCAGCGCCGCGGTGAGCTGGCCCGATCCGCCGACCGGCACCGGCCAGCCGCCATCCTGGGCGAGCATCGTCATCAGGAAGCCCATGGCGCCGCTGATCGGCGCGTCCGGGGGGACGTCGGCGTGCATTGCATTGCCCAACAACAACACTCGCGGCGCCTCGCCGTCGAACAGTTGGTTCGCCATCGCGTTGGCCGGCTGCACCAGCAGACGGGCGACCCGGACCGCTTCCGGCGTGCCGAGTCTGCGCAGCAGGCCCAGCAGGGGACGCACCGGCGGGAAGGGGGCCAGCATCGCGTCGAGCAGTGGGCCCTTGATGGTGTTCCACAGCTCCACCAGGCGCCACCAGTTGTCGCCGTCGGCGGGCGTTCGCCGCGCGAATTCCGCTGCCGTCTGCGCGGGGTCGTGGTACACGATGGGCGGGTCGTCGTCGGCGGCGTTGCGCGGGTGCCCGACCACCGTCGGCGCATGCGACCACCGCAGCCCGTGATCCTCCAACCGCAGCGCCGCCATCGCCGGGGACGCCACCGTCATCGGGTAGTAGGAGCTGAACAGGTCGGTGATGTAGCCCGGCGTCAGCTCGGCACTGCGCACCGCCCCGCCCGGTTCGGGCTGGGCTTCCAGCACCAACACGTCCCAACCGGCGTCGGCCAGAATCGACGCCGCCACCAGGCCGTGGTGCCCCGCGCCGATCACGACGGCATCGGCGCTGTCACGAACGGTCACTTCACCTGGCTCGGCTCCAGGCGCTCCGACAACGCCGCCAGCCGCCACAGGCACTCCTTGTTGCGCGGGTAAGCCGCCGCCAGCGCAAGGGAATCGGGAACGGCCGCCATCGGGCCCTCAGCGGGCACCTCGATCATCTCGATCCGGCAGCCCTGCGGAATCTCGTGCAGCAGCATGGTGATTCGCGCGGCACCCAGCGGGCCCAGCCGGGCGCGCAGCACCAGCTTGTGTGGCGGTTCGCTCTCCTCCACGATGGTCGCGTCGTTGATCACCAACGGCCAGATCCCGATCGAGTGCCTGATCGAGGAACCCGGCTCCGGCCAGTTCGGATCGACGGCCCGCATCCGGCTGTTTCCCACCACCCACTGGGTGTAGGTCCACCCCTGGGCCAGTACCTCCCACACCCGCTCACACGACTCGGGCACCTCACGTGTTGCAGTGATCACCTCAAAAACCCTCCATGTCCTTGGTTACCGCGGCGGATACCCGGCAATCGGGGGGTTATTCGGCCTGCGCTCGGGTTTACCGGGGATGGCCCGCGGTTAATCTCCCTAGCGGTCGAAATGCCCGACGACGAAAGGCGAAACCCATGACGATGCGACGGTTGATCATCGGTGTGGGCGCCGTGCTGCTATTGGCCGGAATCATCGGACTGCTGGCGCCGGTATCGGTGTCCGACAGCAACGGCCATTCGGTCGGCTGCGGAAACGCCGTGGCGACGGACCTTTCCGCGGCCCAAAGCGCGAACAACAGCAACGGGGCGAACATCCCGATCCTGAATCAGATCGTCCCGCACACCGACTATGTCGCGCAGTGCCAGTCGTCGGTGGGCGGCCGGCGCGCGTGGGCGATACCGCTGGCGGTGCTCGGGGTCATCGCGATCGGCGCGACCTTGTTGACGGGACGTCGCGGGGCGGCACCGGGCGTTTAACCCGCCTCAGATCACCCGCATCCGCGCGGCGTTGCGCAGCCCCTGCGGCACCAGGCGTGAAAGTCCATACAGCGCATAGGCTTCCGGCGCCACCGGGCGGATCGGCTTCTTCTTTTTGACCGACGACAGGATCGCGTTGGCTACCTTGTCGGGGCCGTAGTGCCGCAGCGCGAACATCTTGCCCAGCTGCCCGCGGCGGCCGTCGACGTCGTCGGGCTGCTTTCCCGCGGGCGCGTCGAACCGGGTGGTGTTGATGATGTTCGTATCGATGACGCCGGGGCAGATCGTGGTGAGTCCCACCCCCGCGGCGTCGAGCTCGGCGCGCAGGCAGTCGGAGAACATGTAGGTCGCCGCCTTGGACGTGCAGTAGGCGTTCAGCGACTGCAGCGGGGCGTAGGCCGCCATCGAGGACACGTTGACGATGTAGCCGCCGGTGCCGCGCTCCACCATCCGCCGGGCGAACGAGCGGCACCCGTTGACCACGCCGCCCAGATTCACGTCGAGCACCCGGTCGAACTGCTCGGGCGGGGTGTCCAGAAATCCGCCCGCCTGCCCGATGCCGGCGTTGTTGACGACGATGTCCGGGACGCCGTGCTCGCTGCTGACCCGCTCGGCGAACGCCTCCACCGCCTGCGCGTCCGACACGTCGAGCACGTAGGCGTGCGCGACGCCGCCCCGGGTGGCGATCTCGGCCGCGGTGGCCTTCACCGCCGCCTCGTCGATATCGCTGATGACCAGCTCGGCGCCTTCGCGCGCGAAGGCGAAGGCGGTCTCGCGCCCGATCCCGCTGCCGGCTCCGGTGACCGACACCAGCGTGTCGCCGAACGACCCGCGGGGACGCCCCACCTGCGCGCGCAGCAGCGCGCGGCTCGGTTGCCTGCCCTCGGCCAGGTCGGCGAACTCGTGCACGGCCGCCGCCATCACCTGCGGATGCGACATCGGCGAGAAGTGACCAGCCTGGATGTCGCGGCGCCACAGCCGCGGCACGAAGCGCGGGGTGTGGTCGTAGCCGTAGGGCCGCACGTACTTGTCTTTGGTGTTGACGATGAGCTGCACCGGTACGTCGATGACCGCGACACCCTGCTTGCGGCCGGAGAACGACCGAAAATAGTTGGCGGGATAGGTTTTCACCGAATGGGCCGCGTCGGAGGCCAGCTTCGCGGAGTGATGGATCTGCTCGACGGGGATGTTGTCGACCGCGTTGCGCCGCAGCGCCGGGATCGACATGGTCAGCCGGAGGAACAACGGCGCGAGCACCGGGATCGACAAGAAGATCATGTAGGTCAGCCGCAGCGCCTGGCTGATCGCCCGGACGAACGTCCGCGGCTTCCACGGGGCCCGCAGGCCGCTGAAGATGTAATCGACCAGCTGGTCCTGGGCGGGTCCGGACACCGAGGTGAACGTGGCGACCCGGTCATGGGCGCCGGGACGCTTCAGGTAGTGCCACACCCCCACCGAGCCCCAGTCGTGGGCCAGCACGTGCACGGGACGGCCCGGGCTCAGCTCGCCGGTCACGGCGGCGAAGTCGTCGGCGAAGCGGTCCATGCTGTAGGCCGACACCGGCTTGGGCACCGAGGACAGGCCGACGCCGCGGTTGTCGTAGCGGATGATTCGGAACCGCTCGGCCAGCAACGGGACGACCCCGTCCCACAGCACGTGCGAGTCGGGGAAGCCGTGCACCAGCACGACGGTGGGGCCCTCAGGGTTGCCCTCTTCGTAGACCGCGATGCGGGCGCCGTCGGCGCTGTCGACGAAATGCTGGGTTGCTTGTTGTGATGGCGGCATCGGGACCTCCCCGCTCTGGCTGCAGTGGCCACACCGTAGCAAGCGTGATCGGCGTCACCCGCCCGGCGCGGGGTATCTGCCCTGGATGCGTGCCGACAAGGGCGCAGTGACAGGATAGTTTTGGATTGCTGCTTCGCCTTCCGCAAGAGCTGATCGACCCGCCCCGACCCACGAGCGATCGAGGAGTCAAAAAGATGGCCTTCTCCGTCCAGATGCCGGCACTCGGTGAGAGCGTCACCGAGGGGACGGTCACCCGCTGGCTCAAACAGGAAGGCGACACGGTCGAACTCGACGAACCGCTCGTCGAGGTGTCCACCGACAAGGTCGATACCGAAATTCCGTCGCCGGCCGCCGGTGTGCTGACCAAGATCGTCGCCCAGGAGGACGACACCGTCGAGGTCGGCGGCGAGCTGGCCGTCATCGGCGACGCCTCCGAGGGTGGCGGGGCAGGTGGCGACTCGCAGCCGGCCGCGCCTGCGCCGAGCCAGCCGGAGCCGCAGGCGCAGCCCCCGGCTCCCGAGCAGCCCGAGCCCGAACCGGAGCCGCAACCCCAGGCCCAGCCGCAGCCCGCGCCCGCGCCAGTCCAGCAGAGTTCCGGTGGCGGCGACGCGACCCCGGTGTTGATGCCCGAGCTCGGCGAGTCGGTGACCGAGGGCACCGTGACCCGCTGGCTCAAGCGGGTCGGCGACTCGGTGCAGGTCGACGACGCGCTGGTCGAGGTGTCCACCGACAAGGTCGACACCGAGATCCCGTCGCCGGTGGCCGGTGTCCTGATCAGCATCACCGCCGAGGAAGACGCCACCGTGCCGGTCGGCGGCGAGCTGGCGCGCATCGGCGCCGGATCCGAGGCCGCCGCGCCCGCGGCTCCCGCCGCTCCCCAACCCCCGCCCCCTCCCGCGCCCGAGCCCAAGCCGGAGCCGGCGCCCCAGCCCCAGCCCCAGGCGCAGCCCAAGCCCGAACCCACGCCGGCCCCCGCGCCGCAGCCCAAGCCCGCGCCGCAGCCGAAAGCCCAACCGGCGCAGGCCCAGCCGGCCGGCCCGGCTGCCGACGGGGCGCCGTACGTGACGCCGCTGGTGCGAAAGCTGGCCGCCGAAAACAACATCGACCTGAACTCGATCACGGGCACCGGTGTGGGCGGGCGCATCCGCAAGCAAGACGTGCTAGCCGCCGCCGAGCAGAAGCAACAGGCCGCCAAGGCGCCCGCCGCCGCGCCGGCCCCCGCGGCCGCGGCCCCCAAGGCCGCCGCGGCGCCCTCCCCGGCTCCCGCACTGGCGCACCTGCGGGGCACCACCCAGAAGGCCAGCCGGATCCGTCAGATCACCGCGAACAAGACCCGCGAATCCCTTCAGGCCACAGCCCAACTCACCCAGACCCACGAGGTCGACATGACCAGGCTGGTCGGGTTGCGGGCCAGGGCCAAGGCGGCGTTCGCCGAGCGCGAGGGGGTGAACCTGACCTTCCTGCCGTTCATCGCCCGCGCGGTGATCGACGCGCTGAAGATCCATCCCAACGTCAACGCGAGCTACAACGAGGACACCAAGGAGATCACCTACTACGACGCCGAGCACCTCGGCTTCGCGGTCGACACCGAACAGGGCCTGCTCTCGCCCGTCGTGCACAACGCGGGCGACCTGTCCCTGGCCGGGCTGGCCAGGGCGATCGCCGACATCGCCGCGCGCGCCCGGTCGGGCAACCTGAAGCCCGACGAGCTGTCCGGCGGCACCTTTACCATCACCAACATCGGCAGCCAGGGTGCGCTGTTCGACACCCCGATCCTGGTTCCGCCGCAGGCCGCCATGCTGGGCACCGGCGCGATCGTCAAGCGGCCGCGGGTCGTGGTCGACGACAGCGGCAACGAATCGATCGGCGTCCGGTCGATCTGCTATCTCCCACTGACCTATGACCACCGGCTGATCGACGGCGCGGACGCCGGCCGCTTCCTGACCACCATCAAGCACCGGCTGGAAGAGGGAGCCTTCGAGGCCGACCTCGGCCTGTAAAGAAGGACATGCGAACGTGGCTCGCGCTGGTCAGAATTCCGTCATCGCGATTGCGGGTTCGTCCGGACTGATCGGCTCGGCCCTGGCCGCGGCGCTGCGCGCCGCCGATCACCGGGTGCTGCGCATCGTGCGCCGGGCCCCAGCGAACGCCGATGAGCTGCACTGGAATCCCGAGACCGGCGATCTCGATCCCGACACGCTCGTCGACGTCGACGCCGTCGTCAACCTGTGCGGCGTCAACATCGGCAAGCGGCGGTGGTCGGGCGCCTTCAAGCAGAGCTTGCGCGACAGTCGCATTGCCCCCACCGAAGTCCTCGCGCATGCGGTCGCCGACGCGGGTGTGGCGACCATGGTCAACGCCAGTGCGGTGGGCTTTTACGGCAACACCAAGGACCGCGTGGTCGATGAAAACGACCGTGCGGGAACGGGTTTCCTGGCCCGGCTGTGCGAGGACTGGGAAGCGGCCACGCTGCCCGCCCAGTACGGCGGCGTCCGGGTGGTGCTGGCCCGCACCGGGCTGGTGTTCTCCCCCGCCGGCGGCGCGTTGGGCCGGTTGCGACCGGTGTTCCGCGCCGGCCTCGGCGCCCGGCTGGGTGGCGGGCGGCAATACATGTCGTGGATCACGCTGGAAGACGAAGTGCGCGCGTTGTTGTTCGCGATTTTCGACCCCGAGCTGTCCGGCCCGGTGAACATGACGGGGCCCGCGCCGGTTACCAACGCCGAATTCACCACGGCCTTCGGGCGGGCGGTCAACCGGCCGACCCCGTTGATGATGCCCGGTTTCGCCCTCCGGGCCGCGCTGGGCGAGTTCGCCGACGAGGGCCTGCTGATGGGGCAGCGCGCCATCCCGTCCGCGCTCGAGCGCGCCGGTTTCGTCTTCCACCACAACACCGTTGGCGAGGCGCTCGCCTACGCCACGGCCCGGCGCGACCACGACTAGCGGCAATCGCCACGCGATCGCACAGACCGCGGCGTCGCCCGGCCGGCCCGAGCCGAGTACCGTCGCGAACGTGATCGATTCCATCCGGTCGAGCCAAGCCCTGATCGACGTCCGCCAGCTCGGCATCGTCGACTACCGCGTGGCCTGGCAGCAACAACGCGACCTGGCCGACGCCCGGGTGGCCGGTGGCAGCGACACGCTACTGCTGCTGGAGCACCCCGCGGTGTACACGGCGGGCCGGCGCACCGAGCCGCACGAACGGCCGGTCGACGGCACACCCGTCGTCGACACCGACCGCGGCGGCAAGATCACCTGGCATGGTCCCGGCCAGCTGGTCGGGTATCCGATCATCGGCCTGGTCGAACCGCTCGACGTGGTGAACTACGTGCGGCGGCTGGAAGAGGCGCTGCTCAAGGTCTGCGCCGACCTGGGTGTGGACGCGGTCCGGGTGCCGGGCCGGTCCGGGGTGTGGGTGCCGGGCACCGGCGGCCGCCCCGACCGCAAGGTCGCGGCGATCGGCGTCCGGGTGTCGCGGGCGACCACCCTGCACGGGTTCGCCCTCAACTGCGACTGCGACCTGGACGCCTTCGGCGCGATCGTGCCGTGCGGCATCAGTGACGCCGGCGTGACGTCGCTGTCGGCCGAGCTGCGCCGCCAGGTGTCGGTCGAGGACGTCCAGACTTCGGTCGGCGACGCCGTCTGCGACGCCCTGGACGGCGTGCTCCCGGTGCAGGATCACGCGGCCGCCGCCCGCGTAGCATCAGCGATGTGACTGTCGCACCGGAAGGACGCAAGCTGTTGCGCCTGGAAGTGCGCAACGCCGAAACCCCGATCGAGCGCAAACCGCCGTGGATCAGGGTGCGGGCCAAGATGGGCCCGGAGTACACCCAGCTCAAGAGCCTGGTCCGGCGCGAGGGGCTGCACACGGTCTGCGAAGAAGCCGGCTGCCCCAACATCTTCGAATGCTGGGAGGACCGCGAGGCCACCTTCCTGATCGGTGGCGACCAGTGCACCCGCCGCTGCGACTTCTGCCAGATCGACACGGGGAAGCCCGCCGAGCTGGATCGCGACGAGCCGCGACGGGTCGCCGACAGCGTGCGCACGATGGGACTGCGCTACGCCACGGTCACCGGGGTGGCCCGCGACGACCTGCCCGACGGCGGTGCGTGGCTGTACGCCGAGACCGTGCGCGCCATCAAGGAACTCAACCCGTCGACCGGCGTCGAGCTGTTGATCCCCGACTTCAACGGCAAGCCCACCCGGCTGGCCGAGGTGTTCGAGTCGCGCCCGGAAGTGTTGGCGCACAACGTCGAAACCGTGCCGCGCATCTTCAAACGGATCCGGCCCGCCTTCACCTACCAGCGCAGCCTCGACGTGCTGACCGCCGCGCGCGACTTCGGGCTCGTCACCAAGAGCAACCTCATCCTCGGCATGGGCGAGACCCCCGACGAGGTACGCACCGCCCTGGCCGACCTGCACGACGCCGGCTGCGACATCATCACCATCACCCAGTACCTGCGCCCCTCGGCGCGTCACCACCCCGTCGAGCGCTGGGTGAAGCCGGAGGAATTCGTCGAGTTCGCCCAGCATGCCGAACAGCTGGGCTTCGCCGGGGTGCTGGCCGGACCGCTGGTGCGCTCGTCCTATCGCGCGGGACGGCTCTACGAGCAGGCCGCCCGCAGCCGGCTCGATGATGCCGCGGCACGGTAGCGGCGCTCGGCCCGTCGCGACCCTACGTATTCTTTGACTATGGCTAAACCCCGCAATGCCGCCGAGAACAAGGCCGCCCGAGCGCAGGCGCAGGCCGCCCGCAAGGCCGCCGCGCGGGAGCGGCGCACCCAGTTGTGGCAGGCGTTCAACATTCAGCGCCGGGAGGACAAGCGCCTCCTGCCGTACATGATCGGCGCCTTCGTGCTGATCGTGGGCATATCGGTGGGGGTCGGTGTTTGGGCCGGCGGGCTGACGATGATCACCCTGATCCCGCTCAGCGTGGTGTTGGGCGGCCTGGTGGCCTTCATCGTGTTCGGCCGCCGCGCCCAGAAGTCGGTGTACCGCAAGGCCGAAGGCCAAACCGGCGCCGCCGCATGGGCTTTGGACAACCTGCGCGGCAAGTGGCGGGTGACCCCGGGGGTGGCTGCGACCGGCCACTTCGACGCCGTGCACCGGGTGATCGGCCGGCCCGGCGTGATCCTGGTCGGCGAGGGGGCGGCCACCCGGGTCCGACCGCTGCTGGCGCAGGAGAAGAAGCGCACCGCGCGCCTGATCGGCGACGTGCCGATCTACGACATCATCGTCGGCAACGGCGAGGACGAGGTGTCCCTGGCCAAGCTGGAGCGTCACCTCACCCGGCTGCCGGCCAACATCACCGTCAAGCAGATGGACACCCTGGAGTCGCGGCTGGCCGCGCTGGGATCGCGGGCCGGAGCCGCCGTCATGCCCAAGGGGCCGCTGCCCAACTCGGGCAAGATGCGCGGTGTGCAGCGCACCGTGCGCCGCAAGTAGTCGCCTTCACCGCGTCGCCGCGATCGATTCAGCGGCGGACCACGGCCGTCGCGGTCAGGCGATCCTGCATCCCGCGGCCGTCGAAGTCGGTGAACAACGCCGGCACCACCGTCCCGACCAGCACGCCACGCACCACCGCCCGGCCCAGGCCGACCAGCCCGCGGCCGTCCACCGTCACCACCTGCAGGCGTAGCGCCAGCTGGCCGGGCGTGAACCCGAACAGTCGCAAAAACACCACGCCCAGCACGAACCAGATCACCAGGACCGCGGTGGCCAGCGCCGGCTGGGACCACCAACCGAAGCGCATGGCCAGCGCGGCCAGGCCGTACGAGATCAGCCAGTCGATCATCAGCGCGCCCAGCCGGCGCCCCATCGGCGCCAGCGACCCCGGCCCGCTCTGCGGAAATCCGAGCTTCTCCCCGGGATATGCGGATCGTGATTCCGCCATCATCGGCGCGGACCGCGATCCGAATAACCGGCCGGCACGGCCTGGTAAGGAGGGCAGACGGTGCGGGCGGCCACCGGAAAAGATACGATCTTGCGATCCATGGCCCCACAATAGAACCCGCCGCCGACGCGGCCACTTTTTGCGTGTGGCATGGTCACTTAACGTGTGCGCAACATCGGGTTGACTGACGGGCAACATCTGCTCCCTAGCGTCAGGCCGCGGATCTCACCAAGTAAAGGAGCATTCTGTGACGGAAACGACGCCCGACGACGTCTTCAAACTCGCCAAGGACGAAAACGTCGAATTTGTCGACGTCCGGTTCTGTGACCTGCCCGGCATCATGCAGCACTTCACAATCCCGATTTCGTTCTTCGACGAGAGCGTTTTTGAGGACGGCCTGGCTTTCGACGGCTCGTCGATTCGCGGATTCCAGTCCATTCACGAATCCGACATGTTGCTGCTCCCCGATCCCGCGACCGCGCAGATCGACCTGTTCCGCGAAGCCAAGACGCTGAATCTGAACTTCTTCGTGCACGACCCCTTCACCCTCGAGCCCTACTCGCGCGACCCGCGCAACATCGCCCGTAAGGCCGAGAACTACCTGATCAGCACCGGCGTGGCCGACACCGCCTACTTCGGCGCCGAGGCCGAGTTCTACATCTTCGACTCGATCAGCTTCGACTCGCGTACCAACGGCTCGTTCTACGAGATCGACGCAATCTCGGGCTGGTGGAACACCGGCTCGCCCAACGAGCTCGACGGCAGCCCGAACCGCGGCTACAAGGTGCGCCCCAAGGGCGGTTACTTCCCGGTCGCCCCCGTCGACCACTACGTCGACCTGCGCGACAAGATGCTGACCAACCTGATCACGGCCGGCTTCAGCCTGGAGAAGGGCCACCACGAGGTGGGCACCGGCGGCCAGGCCGAGATCAACTACAAGTTCAACACTCTGCTGCACGCGGCCGACGACATGATGCTCTACAAGTACATCGTCAAGAACACGGCGTGGGCCAACGGCAAGACCGTCACGTTCATGCCCAAGCCACTGTTCGGTGACAACGGCTCCGGCATGCACACCCACCAGTCGCTGTGGAAGGACGGCACCCCGCTGATGTACGACGAGACCGGTTACGCCGGCCTGTCGGATACCGCCCGCCACTACATCGGCGGCCTGCTGCACCACGCGCCGTCGCTGCTGGCGTTCACCAACCCGACGGTGAACTCCTACAAGCGTCTGGTGCCGGGCTACGAGGCGCCGATCAACCTGGTCTACAGCCAGCGCAACCGCTCGGCGTGTGTGCGTATCCCGATCACCGGCAGCAACCCGAAGGCCAAGCGGCTCGAGTTCCGTTGCCCCGACTCGTCGGGCAACCCGTACCTGGCGTTCTCGGCCATGCTGATGGCCGGCCTGGACGGCATCAAGAACAAGATCGAGCCGCAGGCCCCGGTCGACAAGGACCTCTACGAGCTGCCGCCCGAAGAGGCCGCCAACATCCCGCAGGCGCCCACGCAGCTGTCCGCGGTGATCGACCGGCTGGAAGAAGACCACGAATACCTCACCGAGGGCGGCGTTTTCACGCCCGACCTCATCGAGACGTGGATCAACTTCAAGCGCGAGAACGAGATCCTGCCGGTTCAGATCCGGCCGCACCCTTACGAATTCGCGCTGTACTACGACGTCTGAGTCGGAGTGACGAAACCACCCGCGTGGAGATTGCCGCGCGGGTGGTTTCGCATTTTGCCGCCTCGGCTGTTATCCGCGGCGCGCGCAGTCCTTGTCGGCGGGCGCCGACGGCCACGCGCAGGCGTCGATGTCCGTCGTGCCGCCGAAGCCCCCTCCGGTGAAGACCCCGAAAGCGTTGCCATTTCTGGCGGTATACGTGGCCCCGCCGCCGCCCGGTCCACCGCGGGGGCTGTCGACGATCAGCGTCCAGTTCGTGTTCAACAGCGCGGTCTTGTAGGCACTCATCACGTCGGTCCCAGACCCGTTGACGAAGAAGTGCGAACGGATGCCGCCGTCATGAATGGGATCGGGGCCGTCGGTTCTGTTCGTGGTCGCCGGCGTCGGGATCAGCGACCGCAGATACGCGACGGCGACGGCGCTGGTGGCCTGCGACGCGATGGTCGTGACCGGGTCGGTGTGGTTGCCGCGCGTGGTCGTCGAGATGCCCACATATGGTGAACCACCGCACGCCGCCGTCAGCACTGCGACGGCCGCGGCCGCAACACAACTAGCGGGGCGCATCTGGACTCCGTTCGGGGCAAGGGTTCCCGAAACATAAGCGATGGCGAGTCACGCCAGCGTGCCTTCGCGACCGGTTAGGTGGCCCGCGGCGCCGAATTAGGTGTCGTCTAGCCGTCGAGCGCGAGGTCCTTGCGGAAGCGCTGCATGCCGTCGACCTTGTCGTCCAGGCTGGCATCGGGCCCGCCGTAGAACATCCACGGCATGGTGATGATGCCGGTGACGCCGGCGTCCTCGACGCGTTGGTAGTCGGCGGTGGTGAACGCGTCGGTCAGCGGTGTCAGAATGGTGAAATCGTCCATCGTCAAACCGTTTTCGGCGCGCATCTCGCGCAGCCGCCCGACCGCCTCGATGGCCCGCTCGGACTTGATCAGATCCCCGATCCAGCCGTCGTTGCGGGCGGCACGGCGCAGCGCGATGTCGGACAGGCCACCGACATACACCGGTATCGGTGGCGGAGTGGGTTGCATCTCCAGGCGCGGCGCTTGGTAGAACTGGCCGTCGAACTCGGTCCAGCCCGGCGACCACAGCGCCCGCATCAAGTCGATCATTTCGTCGGTGCGCTTGCCGCGGGCCTCGAATTGCTCACCCATCAAAGCGAATTCCTCGCGGCACCAGCCCACGCCGATGCCCAGCTCCACCCGGCCGGACGCCAGAACCGCGGCGGTGCCGATCGCTTTGGCCGCCGAGTACGGATTGCGCATCGCGGGGATGTAGACGGTGTTGACGAACCGCAGCCGCGTGGTGACCTGGGCCAGCGCGCCGACGAGAACCCAGGGGTCGGGCCAGTCGGTGAAGGGCTGCCAGCGCCGTTCCCCATCTTTGGTGTACGGGTACGGGGTGTCCAGGGTCTCCAGATTGACGACATGGTCGGGGATGCCGATCCCGTCGTAGCCCAGTTCGTCGGCCGCCTTGGCGAGCTCGATGATCTCGCGGGTGTTCAGGAAGGCGCTGCTGATGTAGAACTTCACTGCGCCTCCTGCGCCCAGGCCGGCTCGATGAAGACGCCGTCGGCCTCGACGGTGACGCCGTCGGCATCCGAAATGGTGCCGCGCGCAAAGACTTTGCGGCCCTCCTTGCCGTCGACCCAGGCTTCGCAGCGGAGCGGGCCCAGCGGGGTGCCGCGCAGATATTTCACGGTGATGGTGCCGGTGAAGCGCGCCTTGGACAGCCCCTCGCTGGCCGCCTCGCCGAGCATGTGGTCAAGCACCAGGGCGCTGACGCCGCCGTGCACCAGCTTGGGCGGGCCCTCGTAGGCCGCGCCGAGGACGAACTCGCTCCAGCAGCGCCCGTCGCCCTCGTGGTGCACGACGATCGGCGGGGCGATGGGGTTGCACACGCCGATCGCGGCGTTGCCCAGCGGCAGCGGGCGGCCGTTGACGCGGTAGCTCACCCCGAGCGGGCGGGTGCGTTGCCGCAACGACGCGGTGACGGCCTCGATCGCCCTCTTGGCCTCGGCGACGACGCCATCGTCGGCCTCGGTCCGGATGGTAGCGTCGACGAGCTCGCGGACCGCATCGGCCAACGGAGCATACAGCGCGGTCACGCGATCGGCCTCCGCCGCGCTGAGCACCTCGAATATGGCGTCCAACGCGCCGGCCTCCTGACTCAACTTCCAAACACCTTGCGCACCACCGCTTTTGCGCGCCGCGTCACCCGTAAATAGTTGTCCAGGAACTCGCCGCCCTCGTCGGTCGGCCAGCCCGCGGCCACGGCGACCGCGTTCAGCTGGCGTCCGGGACCCGGCAGCTGGTCGGTCGGCTTACCACGGACCAGCACCAGCGCGTTGCGGGCCCGGGTCGCGGTCAGCCAGGCCTGCCGCAGCAGATCCACCTCGTCCGCCGGAACCAGGTCGGCCGCGGCAATCGCGTCCAGGCACTCCAGCGTCGACGTGGTGTGCAGCGCGGGTATCTCGTGTGCGTATCGCAGCTGCAGCAGCTGCACGGTCCATTCGATGTCGGACAGGCCCCCGCGGCCCAGCTTGGTGTGCGTGTTGGGATCGGCGCCGCGCGGCAGTCGCTCGGACTCCACCCGGGCCTTGATGCGGCGAATCTCGCGTATCGCGTCCGACGACATCGCGGCGGGTGGATAGCGAGTCTTGTCGGCCATCAGCAGGAACCGCTGCCCCAGCTCCGCGTCGCCGGCGACCGCGTGCGCGCGCAGCAGCGCCTGGATCTCCCACGGCTGCGCCCATTGCTCGTAGTAGGCGGCGTAGGAGGCCAGGGTGCGCACCAGTGGACCCTGGCGGCCCTCGGGCCGCAGGTTGGCGTCGACCTCCAGAGGCGGGTCGACGCTGGCAGTCCCCAGCAGCGTCCGGACCTGCTCGGCGAGCGTCGTTGCCCAGCGCACCGCCGCGGAATCCTCGACACCGGGCGCCGGCTCGCAGACGAACATCACGTCGGCGTCGGATCCATAGCCCAACTCGGCGCCGCCCAGCCGGCCCATGCCGATGACCGCGATCGCCGCCGGTGCCTTCCCGTCCCCGGGCAGATTGGTCCGGATCATCGCGTCCAGCGCGGCCTGCAGCACCGCCACCCACACCGAGGTCAGGGCCTTACAGACGTCGGTGACCTCGAGCATGCCGAGCAGGTCGGCGGACGCGATGCGGGCCAGCTCGCGACGGCGCAGAGTGCGTGCCGCGGCGATCGCCCGGACCGGGTCGGAGTAGCGGCCGGCCGAGGCGACCAGCGCGCGGGCTACCGCGGCGGGCTCGGTCCCGAGCAGCCGCGGGCCGGACGGGCTGTCGCCGTAGTCCTGAATCACCCGAGGCGCGCGCATCAGCAGGTCCGGCACGTAGGCCGACGTGCCCAGCACGTGCATCAGCCGGCGGGCCACCGCGGGCTTGTCGCGCAGCGTGGCCAGGTACCAGCTCTCCCCGGACAGCGCCTCGGACAGCCGCCGGTAGGCCAGCAGGCCGCCGTCGGGGTCCGGCGTGTACGACATCCAGTTCAGCAGCCTGGGCAACAGCACCGACTGCACGCGGCCGCGCCGGCCGCTCAGGTTGACCAGGGCCGACATGTGCTTCAGCGCGGTCTGCGGACCCTCATAGCCCAGCGCCGCCAGCTGGCGCTCGGCGGCTTCGGAGGTCATGCCGCGGGCGATCTCCAGCCCGGGCGGCCCGATCGATTCCAGCAGCGGCTGATAGAAGAGCTTGGCGTGCAGCTGGGACACCCGCAGGTTCTGGTGCCGCAACTCCTCGCGCAACACCCCGGCCGCGTCATGGCGCCCGTCCGGCCGGATGTGGGCGGCCCGCGCCAGCCACCGCACCGCCTCCTCGTCGTCGGCCTCGGGCAGCAGGTGGGTGCGCTTGAGCCGCTGCAGCTGCAACCGGTGCTCGAGCAGCCGCAGGAACTCGTAGGAGGCGGTCAGGTTGGCCGCGTCCTCACGGCCGATGTAGCCGCCCTGGCCCAGCGCGGCCAGCGCGGCCACCGTCGACGCCACGTGCAGCGAGTCATCGCCGCGGCCGTGCACCAGCTGCAGGAGTTGCACGGCGAATTCCACGTCGCGCAATCCGCCGCTGCCGAGCTTGATCTCGCGGCCGCGGACGTCGGCGGGCACCAGCTTCTCGACCCGGCGGCGCATCGCCTGCACCTCGACCACGAAATCCTCACGCTCGCAGGCGACCCAGACCATCGGCATCAGCGCTTCCAGGTAGCGCTGCCCGAGCTCCGCGTCGCCCACCGCCGCACGGGCTTTCAGCAGCGCCTGGAACTCCCACGTCTTCGCCCAGCGCTGGTAGTAGGCGACGTGCGACTCGACTGTGCGCACCAGTTCACCGCTGCGCCCCTCCGGCCGCAACCCCGCATCGACCTGAAAGAAGGCCTCGGAGGCCAGCCGCATCATCTCGCCGGCCACTCGGGTGGTGAGCGGGTCGGCCTGCTCGCCGACGAAGATGACGTCGACGTCGCTGACGTAGTTCAGTTCGCGCGCACCGCATTTGCCCATCGCGATGACCGCTAGCCGTGGCGGGGTCTTGCCGCCGCACACGCTGTTCTCGGCCACCCGCAGGGCGGCGGCCAGCGCGGCGTCCGCCAGGTCCGACAGATGGGCCGCCACCACGGTGAACGGAACCACCGGTTCGTCCTCGACCGTCGCGGCCAGGTCCAGCGCGGCTAGCACCAGCAGCCGGTCGCGGTACAGCGTGCGAAGGCGCACCATCGCCGAACCCGGCGCCGCCAGCGCCTCGTCGACGCATTCGGTGAATATGTCGCACAGCCGGTCGTGGGTGGGCAGTGTGACGTTGCCGCGCAAGAGTTTCCAGGACTCCGGCTGGGCGATCAGGTGATCGCCCAGGGCCAGCGACGAGCCGAGCACGCCGAACAGCCGGCCGCGCAGCGGACGTTCGGTCAGCAGGGCCGCGTTGAGCTGATCCCATCCGGCGTCGGGATTCTCCGACAGCCGGACCAGGGCGAGCAATGCGGCGTCGGGATCCGCCGCGCGCGACAGCGACCAGAGCAGGTCCACGTGGGCCTGGTCGTCGTGGTCGTACCAACCCAGCTGCGCCATGCGTTCGGCCGCTTGCGGATCGACCAATCCGAGCCGGCCGACGCTGGGCAGCCTGGGGCGCTGCGTCGCGGGTTTGGTCACGCCCACGACCGTAGCGCAAGCCGACGGCGTTCAACCTGATCGGCGCTCGATCCGGGTTAGAGCGACAGGTAGGTGCTCAGCTCGTACGGGGTGACGTGGCTGCGGTAGTTGGCCCACTCCGTGCGCTTGTTGCGCAGGAAGAAGTCAAAGACGTGCTCCCCCAAGGTTTCCGCAACCAACTCGGAGGATTCCATGGCGCGCAGCGCGCTGTCCAGGCTCGTCGGCAGCTCGCGGTATCCCATCGCGATGCGTTCCTCGGCGGTCAGGTCCCACACGTTGTCCTCGGCCTGGGGCCCCAGCACGTAGCCCTTTTCCACCCCGCGCAGCCCGGCGGCCAGCAGCACCGCGAATGTCAGGTACGGGTTGCACGCCGAGTCGGGGCTGCGGACCTCGACGCGCCGCGACGATGTCTTGTGCGGCGTGTACATGGGCACTCGCACCAGGGCGGAGCGGTTGGCCGCACCCCACGACGCGGCGGTGGGCGCCTCGCCGCCGCCGACCAGTCGCTTGTAGGAGTTGACCCATTGGTTGGTGACTGCGCTGATCTCCGAGGCGTGCTCGAGGATCCCGGCGATGAAGGACTTGCCCACGTCGGATAGCTGCAGCGGGTCGTCGGGGCTGTGGAACGCGTTGACGTCGCCCTCGAACAGGCTCATGTGGGTGTGCATCGCAGAGCCGGGGTGCTGCCCGAACGGCTTGGGCATGAAGGTCGCACGAGCGCCGTTCTCGATCGCGACCTCCTTGATGACGTAGCGGAACGTCATCACGTTGTCGGCCATCGACAGCGCGTCGGCGAAGCGCAGGTCGATCTCCTGCTGGCCGGGCGCGCCCTCGTGATGGCTGAACTCCACCGAGATGCCCATGAATTCCAGGGCTTCGATCGCGTGGCGGCGGAAGTTGGAGGCGGAGTCGTGGACGGCCTGGTCGAAGTAGCCGGCGTTGTCGACGGGGAGCGGCGGCGTGCCGTCGTCGGGGCCCGGCTTGAGCAGGAAGAATTCGATCTCGGGGTGCACGTAGCAGGAGAAACCCAGGTCGTTGGCCTTCTGCAGCTGGCGGCGCAGCACGTGCCGCGGGTCCGCCCAGGACGGCGATCCGTCCGGCATGGTGATGTCGCAGAACATCCGCGCCGAGTGGTGGTGGCCGTTGGGCGAGGCCCACGGCAGCACCTGGAAGGTGGACGGGTCAGGGTTGGCCACGGTGTCGGATTCCGAGACCCGCGAGAAGCCCTCGATGGAGGAGCCGTCGAAGCCGATGCCCTCCTCGAAGGCGCCCTCGAGCTCGGCCGGGGCGATGGCGACCGACTTGAGGAAACCGAGCACGTCGGTGAACCACAGCCGAACGAAGCGGATGTCTCGTTCCTCGAGGGTGCGGAGGACGAATTCCTTCTGTCGATCCATAACTCGAACAGTATGCAACTGCTGTTAATTCTGTGTTACTGATGCCCGCTCAGAACCATTGCCGACGTTGCGGGCGGAACGCCGTGTGCTGGCGGCGCGCACGAAGGGAGTCGGCGTTACGGCAGCTCGCCTTGATGGTTTGGGCAATAGACGTCCACCGATGCGGTGACGAATTTGACTGCGGTGCGCGTGACGCGGTCGGCCACGATGCGCAGGGACGGATTTTCCCTGTATGCCGTGTTCACCTCCTCATCCACGGCGGCCTGGACCGAGGAGCCGCGATCGAGTTCGCCACAGATCTCACGGGCCCGGTAGACGAGCCCCGGCACGTTATCGGTGGCCGGAATCTGTTGCTGCGCGAGCAACGCCACGAACTGCGCGTCCTGATTCGGGTCGGCCCCCGCGCCGCCGGCGCAGCTGACTGCGGCGGCAAGCAGCACCGAGGTGTGGACCAGAGCGTCTGCGAGGCGAGCGATTTGGATGCGCACGGCGAAATTTTCGTTTCTTCGTGTTACCGGCTCGGCAGATCTCATCTAATGGATACCGAGTGGTAACAGTGGAGGTGGCTGGCGCCTGCAATGATCGACATCGTAACCGGTTGGCATCGTGAATCACCACAGCGCTTTCGCGCGAACCCGCAGCTGAGCGGCGTGGCGCGACGGCTTCATCGGCGTATGACCGCATCCGGCCGCTGCGCGAGCGCGCCCGTTCAGACGGCGGCCGCGAGCAGGCGGCCGACACCCGCTGCGTATGCGGTGATCGCCGCGTTGATAAGCACGGCCCCGGCCGTGGTCGGCGCCGCGCAGTGGCCGGTGACTCGGGCATCCGGTGCACCAGACATGGCGCTCACCGCGCTGAGCACGCCGGCTCCGGTGGGCGAGCTCACGCCCGATCCGCCGCAGATCCCGCCACCGCCGACGGTAAAGCCGCTCGAACCACCCGTCCCGGCCCCGCAACCCCGGGCCGAGCAGCCGCTGTCCCCGCCGCGACAACAGCAAGGCCCCGCACCGCAGGACGGGCCGCCGCCCGCGCCGCCGCCTCCGCCCCAGCCTCCACCGCCGCCCCCACCGAGGGGCCATGTCCAGCTATCACCGTGAGCGAAAAGCGGTGAGCCAAAAGCCCTGACGTGCTCGCTCCGACCGGCAGGGCGGGGCGGCCCACTGGTCAGGCCTGGCAGCGGTAGGACGCCGGCGGCGTGCCAGCGACCAGATACCGCACCACGACGGTGTCCACGCATTGGTTGCCGTTGAACACCGCGGTGTGCTGCGTCCCGTCGTAGGTGATCAGCGGACCGCCGAGCTGGTGGGCCAGGTTCACCCCGGCCTGATACGGCGTGGCCGGGTCGTGCGTGGTCGACACGACGATGACCTTGCCTGCGGCCTGGGGCGGCGCGGCGTGCGGCGCCGACGTGGCGGGCACCGGCCACAGCGCGCACAAATCGCGCGGAGCATTTCCGGTGAACTGCCCGTAACTGAGGAACGGCGCGGCCTGCCGGATGCGCTGATCGGCACTCACCCAGCTGGCCTGGTCCGTCGGATTCGGCGCGTCGACGCAGCGGATCGCGTTGAACGCATCCTGGTCGTTGGCGTAGTGCCCGTTCTTGTCGCGCCCGTCGTAGTCGTCGGCGAGCAACAGCAGGTCGCCGGCGTCGGTGCCGCGCGCCAGGCCGAGCAGGCCGCTGGTCAGGTATTTCCAGTGCGCCGGCGTGTAGAGCGCATTGATGGTGCCGGTGGTCGCATCGGCGTAGCTCAGGCCGCGCGGGTCCGCGGTGCGGCCCGGCTTGGTCGCCAGCGGGTTGACCAGCGCGTGGTACCGGTTGACGAATTGGGTCGGGTCGGTGCCCAGCGGGCAGCCCGCCGAGCGGGCGCAGTCCGTGGCGTAGTCGTTGAAAGCGGTTTGGAATCCCGCCATTTGGTTGACGTTCTCGTCGATCGGCCCGACGGTCGGGTCGATCGCGCCGTCGAGCACCATCGCGCGCACGTGGTTACCGAACTTCTCCAGGTAGGCGGTGCCCAGCTCGGTACCGTAGCTGTACCCCAGGTAGTTGATCTGGTCGTCGCCCAGCGCCTGACGGACGGCGTCCATGTCGCGGGCGACCGATGCGGTGCCGGTGTTGGCCAGGAACGCCGTGCCCATCCGACTGACACACTGCTGGGCCAGCTGCCGGTAGAGCTGCTCGATATGCGCTACCCCGCCCGGGCTGTAGTCGACCATCGGCTCACGCCGGTACGCGTCGAACTCGGCGTCGGTGCGGCAGCGCAGCGCAGGTGTCGAGTGACCGACTCCCCTGGGGTCGAAGCCGACCAGATCGAAGTTGCGCCGGACCGGAGAGTCCTCCAGGTTCGACGCCATCGCGGCCACCATGTCGACCGCCGAACCGCCCGGACCGCCGGGATTGACCAGAAGGGATCCGATCCGTTGACCCGACGCGGGAATCCGGATCACCGCCAGCTTGGCCTGCCCGGCGCCGGGGTTGCCGTAGTCGATCGGCACCGACACGGTGGTGCACTGTGCGGTGGGGATATCGCTTGTGTCATCGACGAATTGGCCGCAGCTTCCCCATCCCTGCGGCACCGCGGCCGACGGTGGATTCGGGCCCGGGGTCTGCCCGGCGCCGGGTTCGGGCGTGGCGACGGCCGTGGGCGGCGCGACGACGCAGGGTCCACTGAACAGCAGCCCGAATGAAAACAGCGCCGAGCTCAGGGATCTCAGGCGCGACATGGCTGTCATCGTTGCAGCCCCGGGTTCCCGTGACAGCGCGAAACGGTTACGCCTTGGTCTCGGCTACCGCCCTCGCCGAGCGTGCAAGCACGGCGAAGAATCGACGAAAATCTCGCCGTGAGTGCACGTTCGGCGTCAGCGGGGGGTCAGCACTTGGCGCCGTCGGGCGGGATGGACCCGCTCACCAGATACGCCGTGATGTAGTTGTCGATGCAGCCGTCGCCTTGGAAGACCACGGTGTGCTGGGTGCCGTCGTAGGTGAGCAGCGAGCTGCGCAGCTCGTTGGCCAGATCCACGCCGGCCTTATACGGGGTGGCCGGGTCGTGGGTCGTCGACACCACCACCGTGGGAGCCAGCCCCGGCGCGGAAATGGTGTGCGGCTTGCTCGTTGGCGGCACCGGCCAGAACGCGCAGGTGCCCAGCGGCGCGTTGCCGGTGAATTGGCCGTAGCTCATGAACGGCGCGACCTCGCGGGAGCGCCGGTCCTCGTCAACCACCTTGGCGCGGTCGGTGATCGGCGGCTGGTCCACGCAGTTGACCGCCACCCGCGCGTCGGTGGCGTTGCTGTAGTGGCCGTGCGAGTCGCGGCGCATGTACATGTCGGCCAGCGCGAGCAGGGTGTCGCCGTGGTGGTCGACGAGTTCGGACAGGCCGTCGGTCAGGTGATGCCACAGGTTCGGCGAGTACAGCGCCATGATGGTCCCGATGATCGCGTCGGAGTAGCCCAGTCCGCGTGGGTCGTTCGTCGGGACCGGATGGCTGACCATGGGGTTGTTCGGGTCGACCATCGGGTCGATCAGGCTGTGGTAGACATCCACCGCCTTGGCCGGGTCGGTGCCCAGCGGGCAGGTCGGCTGCTTGGCGCATTCGGCGGCGTAGTCGTTGAACGCGTCCTGGAAGCCCTTGGCCTGACGAAGGTCGGCTTCGATCTGATCGGCGTTGGGGTCGACGGCGCCGTCGAGGATCATCGCCCGCACGTTGTGCGGAAAGGCCTCGGCGTACGCCGAGCCGATCCGGGTGCCGTAGGAGTAGCCGAGGTAGGTGAGCTTCTCGTCGCCGAGCGCCGCGCGGATGGCGTCGAGATCCCGTGCGACGTTGACGGTCCCGACGTTGGCCAGGAAGTCCTTGCCCATCTTGTCGATGCAGCGGCCGACGAACTGCTTGGTTTCGTCCTCCATGTGGGCAACGCCGGCCGGGCTGTAGTCGACGTTGGGCTCCGTGCGCAGCCGGTCGTTGTCGGCGTCGGAGTTACACCAGACCGCCGGGCGCGAGGCCCCCACCCCGCGGGGGTCGAAGCCGACGAGGTCGAATCGTTCGCGCACCTTCTTGGGCAATGACTGAACGACCCCGAGCGCGGCCTCGATGCCGGACTCCCCCGGCCCGCCGGGGTTGATCACCAGCGAGCCGACCTTGTCCCCGGTCGCGGGAAACCGAATCATGGCCAACGTCGCCACGTCGCCGTCGAGGTGGTCGTAGTCGACCGGCACCGCCAGTTTGCCGCACAATGCGCCGGCCGGGAGTTTGACCTTCGGGTTCGCGGCCCGGCAGGGCGTCCACTCCACCGCCTGGCCCAGCTTCGGCCCGGACATGACGGCGCGTCCCACCACGACCCGGACGCATCCCGCCAGCAGTAGCGCGACGGCAGCCATCGACGTCCAGATCAGCAGCGTGCGCGCGATCTTGGCGCGGCGAGACAGGCCCATGCCAACCTATGCTGCCAGAGGAAACCTGAGATCATGATTAGCGGCACCGCCGCCGAAGCTACCGCGCGTGCGCGAGCAGCTCCTCGTCCCCACCGCGAACTCGTCGGCCATCTCCCTGAGTTCGGCCGCAGATCCGGGCAGCCGACAAGCCCGATGGCGAGTTTGCCCCGTAGCGACATCGCGGTGATGTTGAGGGCGTAGATCGGCATCGCGATGCCGAAAACCGCCGGGGCGGCCGAATTGCGACCAATCCTGCGGCAGCGACGCGCCGATACCTGATTGCGGCCGGGCCGGTCGGATTCGCCGTGCACCGAAACCGGGACGGACGCCACCAGCGACGAATCCGGCAATTCATTTCTTTGACGCCGAAATGGTTCTTCACCGCTTTGATGTCGTCGGGATCCAATTCGGCATAAGCGATGTGCCATGGCGAGGCCTTCGCGCGCCCGTGCACCGTGGCGAGCACCGACGAGACGGTGTCGGGCACCACGTTGGCCAGGTGCAGCGCATGGTGTGTCTCACACCACCGCGGCGGTGCAACCGCGCAAAAGAAATGGCAGAATGGCACCCGTCCGACGAACCCGGGGACCCGTAGTGGCCACGAGGATCGAACCGACCACCACTAGGGACAATGATGTCTGAGCACAACGTTTACGGTGCCAACTCGCCCGCGCAGCCCGAAAAGCCGCGGACCAAAATTCGCACCCACCACCTGCAGAAGATGAAGGCCGAAGGCCACAAGTGGGCCATGCTCACGGCCTACGACTATTCGACCGCCCGCATTTTCGACGAGGCCGGCATCCCCGTGCTGCTGGTCGGCGACTCGGCGGCCAACGTCGTCTACGGCTACGACACCACCGTGCCCGTCTCGATCGACGAGTTGATCCCGCTGGTGCGCGGCGTCGTGCGGGGTGCCCCGCACGCGCTCGTCGTCGCCGATCTGCCGTTCGGCAGCTACGAGGCCGGGCCCGCCGCCGCGCTGGCCGCCGCCATCCGGTTCATGAAGGAGGGCGGCGCGCATGCGGTCAAGCTCGAGGGCGGTGAGCGGGTGGCCGAGCAGATCGCCTGCCTGACCGCCGCCGGCATCCCGGTGATGGCGCACATCGGGTTCACCCCGCAGAGCGTCAACAGCCTGGGCGGCTTCCGGGTGCAGGGCCGCGGCGACGCGGCGGAGCAGACGGTGCACGACGCGATCGCCGTCGCCGAGGCCGGCGCGTTCTCCGTCGTCATGGAGATGGTGCCGGCCGAACTGGCCACCCAGATCACCGGCAAGCTGACCATCCCGACCGTCGGCATCGGCGCCGGACCCAACTGCGACGGCCAGGTGCTGGTTTGGCAGGACATGGCCGGGATGAGCAGCGGCAAGGCCGCCCGCTTCGTCAAGCGGTTCGCGGACATCGGCGGGGAATTGCGCCGGGCCGCAACGCAATATGCGCAAGAGGTGGCGGGCGGCGTCTTTCCCGCCGATGAGCACTGCTTCTGATTCACCCCTCGCGGAGCCGCGCCGCTGTTTTGCGCACTCAGGTCGCCGGTCTGAGGCTCGGGCCTGGTCGACGCGTTAAACCCGTCAGCATGAAACCGCTGAAAAGCGTTGCGGTACAGGAATGTACGATGGTTCGCAGAGACGATCTGAACTCTGACGAGCAGGGGTGGACCACATCGACCGCGGAAATCGCGGTGCCTTCGTGCACCGTAGAACGGTGTTGGCATTGTCGCTGTTAGCGGCGGGAGGCATGGCATTGGCCCAGACACCACGCGCGTCGGCAAGACCGCCCAACACCTCGCCGCAGGCAAGCCGGTGGTCGCCCGAACGGGCCAACCGCTGGTATCAGGCGCAGGGCTGGCCGGTCGGCGCGAACTACATCACCTCCAACGCCATCAATCAGCTGGAGATGTTCCAGCGCGAAACCTTCGACCCTCGGCGCATCGATACCGAGCTCGGCTGGGCGCGGACCAACGGGTTCAACGCGATACGAGTGTTCCTGCACGATCAGCTCTGGGCGCAGGACTACCGCGGGTTTCAGGGCCGGCTCGCCCAGTTCGTCGACATCGCCGCCCGCCACGGCATCAAACCGCTGTTCGTCTTGTTCGATTCCTGTTGGGACCCGTTCCCCCAGGCCGGTCCACAGCGCGCGCCGCGGCCGGGCATCCACAACTCCGGCTGGGTGCAGAGCCCGGGGGCGGCGCGCCTCGACGATCACGGCTACCTGCGCACCATGCGCGGCTACGTCACCGGGGTCCTGACGCAGTTCCGCAGCGACGACCGCATCCTGGGCTGGGACCTGTGGAACGAGCCGGACAACCCCGCCGACGCCTACGCCTCGGTCGAGCGCAAAGACAAGGTGGACCTGGTCGCCCGGCTGCTACCCCAGGTGTTCGAGTGGGCGCGGTTGGTCGATCCCTGCCAGCCGTTGACCAGTGGCGTCTGGCACGGCGAGTGGGCGGACCCGGGACGCCGCAGCGTCATCAGTGGCATCCAGCTCGACAACTCCGACGTCATCACGTTCCACTGCTACGCCGGACCGAAGGAGTTCGAGAGACGCATCGCCGAGCTCGTCGGCCTGGGCCGCCCGATCCTGTGCACCGAGTACATGGCCCGGCCGCTGGGCAGCACGGTGCAGGACATCCTGCCGATCGCGAAGCGTGCCGGCGTCGGCGCCTTCAACTGGGGATTTGTCGCCGGCAAGACGCAGACCTTCTTCCCCTGGGATTCCTGGGACCGGCCGAACCCGGACCCCGCGATGCCACAGGAATGGTTTCACGACCTGCTGGCCCCCGACGGCCGGCCATTCCGCGACACCGAGATTCAGACGGTCCTCGAGCTGAGCGACCTGGCGATGCACCTGCAACAGCCGCCACCACCACCGGCCGGCTGAGGGCGAGGGCGATCGGTCAGCGGCATCGGTTCTGGAAGTCGGTCAGCGGCTGGCGAATGCCCTCGAGGTCGGCGTGGGTCTGCGGGTTGGCGTCCATGTACTGCTTCAACTGCGCGCCCATGTCGTCGCGCGGCTGACCCTTCAAGCTGGTGAAGTACGCGTTGACGTCGGGATGGGTGAACAGATACGCCGACGTCGCCGCGGCCACGCCGGACGAGACCTGGGCAAGATCGGCCGCCGTGCAATTCGGTTGCGACGAGGGCGCCGGTTCCGGATCGTCCATCGGCCAGTCCGCGGCGGCCGAACCCGCGGTCGCGAAAAGGATTGCCACACTGACCGTGCCGGTCGCCATTGCGCCGGCAAGGATTCGGGCCGCCGGGCGAACAAAAGACTCCATGGAAACGCTCCTTCGTCTTCGCATCCGCAACCGCGGCCTCATCCGTACCGCAAACCATAAGGGGTTTTCTCGCCGCGCATGCGCTAATCACCGGCAAAGAAAATATGAGCCATTCTTCGATCTCGGCCCGTCGGTCGGGCTGCGGCGGCAGAATGCGTTACGGGTGGCAGGAAGGAGACCGCAGATGATTCGGCGCCGCTGGTTTGCCGCAGTGCTGGTGTTCTCGGGCTTGGCCGCAACTCCCGCAATTGTGATTGCCGCGCATTCCGCGGGCCGGGCGGAGGCGACCGTGTGTGTGGGCGCGGGCCGGCGCATCTCGGTCAGCGGCTGCACCAACATCGCCGACAACATCGAACGTTACGTCCCGCCGCCGGCCGCTTATGCGCCGCTGCCCGAGGACGACGCGCCGCCTCCTCCCCCGCCGCCGTAGGGGCGGCCGCGACGGGGCTTCACCCACCGGCCCCTCGTCGCTTCGGTATGGCAGGCTATGGGTGCTCATTTCCGATCCGATCTGTTCACGGCCGCGGTGACGCGCCCAACGCGCCCTCAATGGAGCCGAAGATGCCTGCAAAAGCGTCGCAACCCTCGCGTCATCTCGAGGTCGAGCGCAAGTTCGACGTTGTCGAATCCACCGTGTCACCATCGTTCGAGGGGATCGCCGCGGTTGCCCATGTCGAGAAGTCACCGGTGCAAACCCTGGACGCCACGTACTTCGATACGCCCATACACGATTTGGCGCGCAACAAGATAACCCTGCGCCGCCGTACCGGCGGCTCCGACGCGGGATGGCACCTGAAGCTGCCGTCCGGTCCCGACGCCCGCACCGAGGTCCGCCTACCGCTTGACGCATCGGGCGGAAGCGACTCCGTGCCCGACGAGTTGACGGACGTGGTGCTGGCGATCGTCCGCGACCGCCCGCTGCAGCCCGTCGCGCGCATCACCACCCGCCGCGAGAGCCAGGTGCTCTACGACGCCGCGGGCACCGCGCTGGCCGAGTTCAGCAACGACCACGTCACCGCGTGGTCGACGCGGGGGTCCGAGGACACCGACTCGCCGCCGACCGAACAGGAGTGGCGCGAGTGGGAATTGGAGCTCCTCGAGGCGAGTGGGCTCTCCAACGGGACGGCCGGCGTCGAGCTGTTGAACCGGTTGAGCAATCGGCTGCTGGACGCCGGGGCCGCGCCGGCGGGTCACGGGTCCAAGCTGGCGAGGGTGCTCGGCACGCCCTCCAACGGCGCTGCGCGGTCCGGGGATCCGCTGCAGCGCGCGATCGCCGAGCAGGTTCGCGAGCTGGTGGTGTGGGACCGTGCGGTGCGCGCCGACGCCTATGACTCCATCCACCAGATGCGGGTGACCACCCGCAAATTGCGCAGCCTGCTGCGCGACTACCAGGAGTCGTTCGGGTTGCCCGAGGAGGGGTGGGTCCTGGACGAGTTGCGTGAGCTCGCCGGAATTCTGGGCGTGGCGCGCGACGCCGAGGTGCTCGCCGAGCGATACGAGCGCGACTTGGACGGGCTCGCACCGGAATTGGTGCGCGGACCGGTGCGCGAACGTCTGGTCGGGGGCGCCCAGCGGCGCTACCAGACCGGGCTGCGGCGGTCATTGATCGCCATGCGCTCGCAGCGGTACTTCCGACTGCTGGACTCCCTCGACCTGATAGCGGCCGAAACCCCCGGCATGGCCACGGCCGAGGAACAGGCGCCGGTGACCATCGAGGCCGCCTACAAGAAGGTCCGCAAGGCCCAGAAGGCCGCCGCCCAAGTCGACCGCGAGCACCCCGACGATCAACACCAGCGCGACGAGGCGATCCATCGGATCCGCAAGCGCGCCAAGCGCCTTCGCTACACCGCCTCCGCTACCGGCGCCGCGAAGGTGTCCGAACAGGCCAAGGCGGTTCAGTCGCTGCTCGGTGATCACCAAGACAGCGTGGTCAGCCGCGAGCATCTGCGTCAGGAGGCCGAGATCGCGCACGCCGCGGGCGAGGACACCTTCACCTACGGGCTGCTGTATCAGCGCGAGGCCGACCTGGCCGACCGCTGCCGCGACGAACTCGACGACACCCTGCGCGAACTCGCCAAGGCGGTCCGCAAAGCGGGGCATTAGAAGGCGGACGAGTTGACCTGTAAGCCGGATTCTGTTCCCCGCCGCCGCGCATAAGCAACGGCGGCGCGGCGGCGACCATCCATCTGGACACACCGTCACCGGGTGCCTCGAGCGGCCTACCCGCAGGCTCGGGCGAGCAACCCTCGAACGCCTGCGCGGCCGCACCTTGCGGTGCGGCCTTCTTGGCCTTGCTTCGGGTGGGGTTTGCCTAGCCACCCCGGTCACCCGGGGTGCTGGTGCGCTCTTACCGCACCGTTTCACCCTTACCACCGCGAGGGTGGCGGTCTGTTTTCTGTGGCACTTTCCCGCGAGTCACCTCGGATTGCCGTTAGCAATCACCCTGCTCTGTGAAGTCCGGACTTTCCTCGAACCGCTTGCGACGGTCCGCGGCCGCCCGGCCAACTCGTCCGCGACAAACCACGGTACTACCTGCGGCATGTTGGGGCCAGCAACCATGGCTCGGGCGGCTCTATCGTGGACCTGATGGACCGATGGAAAAAGCGTGTCGACACCGGCGATTGGGACGCCATCGCCACCGCGGTCGGCGAGTACGGCGGCGCGCTGCTGCCGCGGCTGGTCACGCCCGGCGAAGCGGCCCGGCTGCGTAAGCTCTACGCCGACGACCACCTGTTCCGGTCGACCATCGACATGGCGCCCAAACGCTATGGCGCCGGGCAATACCGCTATTTTCACGCGCCCTACCCCGAACCGATCGAGGAGCTCAAGCAGGCGCTCTATCCCCGGCTGCTGCCGATAGCGCGCGACTGGTGGGGCAAGCTCGGCCGGGACGCGCCCTGGCCGGACCGCCTCGACGATTGGCTGGCGGCCTGTCACGCTGCCGGTCAGGGCAGGTCGACTGCCCTGATGCTGAAATACGGTGCGGGCGACTGGAATGCGTTGCACCGGGATCTGTACGGCGACTTGGTCTTCCCGCTGCAGGTGGTCATCAACCTGAGCAGCCCCGACACCGACTACACCGGCGGCGAATTCCTGCTCGTCGAACAACGGCTGCGGGCCCAATCCCGGGGCATGGCAACGCAACTGCCGCAGGGACACGGCTATGCCTTCACCACCCGGGAGCGGCCGGTGCGTTCGGCCCTGGGATGGTCCGCGGCGCCGGTGCGCCACGGCGTCTCGGTCGTTCGGTCCGGCGAGCGCTACGCGATGGGGCTGATCTTTCACGACGCGGCGTAGGGGGCTATCCCGTTCGCCGCAAGACCATGATGTTGTCGGACATGGTTCCGACTTCCCCGTTCGGGCCCACCATTTCGCGGTCGACGGTCTCGGTCCGCAGCCGCGTCCACCGCGGCGCCGTGAGGTCCAGCGACCCGAGAACCTCCTCGATACCGGCGAAGTGGTGATCGTGATGCTCCGCCCACGGCGGGGGCGCCCCGTGGTCGACGATCAACAGCACCCCACCACGATCCACCCGCTCGGCCGCCCGCTGCAGCACCCCATCGCGTTCCAGTCGCGCCGGGGAGTGCAGATACTGCGCGGACACCAGGTCGAAGGCCCCGTCGGGGAAGCTCTCGTTGAGATCGTGTCGCTGAAAGTCGATGTATGCGAGCATGTTCCGCTCCGAGGCGGCCTCGGTAGCGCGCCGCAGCGCGGTGGCCGAGATGTCGACGGCCACCACTCGCCACCCGCGCTCGGCCAGCCAGAGCGCGTCGGCACCCTCGCCGCAGCCCAGGTCGAGCGACCGACCCGGCGGCAGGCCGGCGGCCACCTCGGCCAGGCGGGGATTGACCCGTCCGCTCCACGCTCGCTCCACCGAGCGGTAGCGCTCCTCCCAGAACCGCTGGGCGTCATCGGGTTTGCATGATTTGTCCACACCGAGAGCTTGCCTACCGGTACAGCTTTTGCCAAGCTGAATTGCCATGCAGGCAAAAACCACTCCGGACATCGACCTCGTGGTGCGCCGGCGACTGCGCGAACTGCGGGTGCAGCGCGGCTTGACGCTGCAGGAGGTCGGCGAGCGCGCCGGCATCGACGTCTCGACGCTCAGCCGCCTCGAGTCCGGCAAACGCCGCCTGGCATTGGATCACCTGCCCCGGCTGGCCGGGGCCCTGGCGGTCAGCACCGACGAGCTGTTGCAGACGCCGCCCACCCCCGACCCGCGGGTGCGCGGCACGGCGCACACCCACCACGGCGTCACCTATTGGCCGCTGACCCGCCAGGGCCCCGCCGGCGGCCTGCACGCCTTCAAGGTCCGGGTCAGCGCGCGTCGCCGCACCCCGCCCACCGACCTTCCCGTGCACGAGGGCCAGGACTGGATGTATGTGCTTTCCGGCCGGATGCGGCTCATCCTGGGCGAGCGCGACTTCACCATCGACCCCGGCCAAGCCGTCGAGTTCTCGACGTGGACGCCGCACTGGTTCGGCGTGGTCGACGGGCCGGTGGAGGCCATCATGATCTTCGGAGCGCACGGCGAGCGGCTTCACCTGCATAGTTGACCGGTGCCGTGGCTGCGCGGCCCGCTCATCTTCGACCTTCGCGTTCGCCCGGGCGCGGCGTTACCGTGGCGTTGTGGACCAGGCTTGGGAATACACCGTGGCGGCGCCGCGCACCGCGCCCGGGGTTATCTCCATGGTCGGATACCGGGCCCTCAACGTTCCCGACGGCGTGCACCGTGGCATGCCGTCCCCGATGTTGACGTTCATCGTCAGCCTCGATGACGGGGTGGAAGCCGGCGACACCGCCGACGCGCTCGCCGTTGCCCGCCCCAACCCGTTGCTGCTCGGTGGCCTGCACCTGCGGGCTAGTCACGTGCGGCAGCGGCGCGGCCAGGCCGGAGTGCAGCTGGCGGTTCATCCGCTTGCAGCACGGGCACTGTTCGGCGTGCCGAGCGCCGAGCTTCCCGTCGCCGAATACGACGCGACGGCCGTGTTGGATCGTGGTGCCCTCGAACTGCATCATCGGGTGAGCGAAGCGTGCCGGTGGCCGGACGTGTTCGCGCTGGTGGCCGGCCACCTCATCGATGCACCACGGCGCCGGGACGGCGCGACTGTGCGCGCCGAGGTCACGTATGCCTGGTACCTGTTAGAGCGCAGCCAGGGCCGGGTACCCGTTGCCGGGCTGGCGGACACGGTCGGGGTGACCACGCGACACCTGACGACCCTGTTCCGTCAGGAGGTCGGTCACTCGCCGAAAACGGTGGCGATGCTCATGCGGTTCCAGCACGCGACGGCGCGGATCGCTGAGTCGGCACGCCGGTACGGACGTGTCGATCTCGCCCAGGTGGCGGCCGGCACCGGGTATTGCGACCAGGCGCACATGACCCGTGAATTCGTCCGGTTCGCCGGTGTGCCGCCACGACAGTGGCTGGCCGAGGAGTTCCGAAACATTCAAGACGGCGGGCACTCATTCACAGCACAGTGGGAGCATGACCGCTTCGAATCCGACCGTCTGGTTGACATTGCAGGCCCATAACGCACCCAAGCTGATCGACTACTACATCGACACATTCGGCTTCGTCCTCGCAGCGCGCTACGGCCACGGTGAAACGGTCGATCATGCACAACTGAACTGGCCGCAGGGATGTGGGGGCATCATGCTCGGCAGCCACAAGCCCGACGCACAATGGTGCCGCGAACCCGGCACCGCCGGCGGCTACATCGTCACCGCCGATCCCGGCGTGGTCTACCAGCGCGTCCTGCGACACAAGGCCGACATTGTGCGTCCTCTCGCCGAAACCGATTACGGTGCACGCGAATTCACCGTGCGCGACCCAGAAGGCAACCTATGGTCCTTTGGTGACTACTCCGGTGAACCACCGCCGGCATGACCCTGTGGTGGGCCGCCGGCCGAGCTTGTCCGGCGAGCTCGAAACGCAGACCGTCACGGCCGAACGGAACTGCCCGGAAAGCGCCATCACGTTGGCTCGTTGAACACCGGACCGGCGACATACCGCGGCCATCGATTCGCGCTAGAACACGCCGTCCGGGGGTAACCCCGGGGTATGGCCATGAACGTCGCTCACAAGCTGATCAGCTCGCACCTGGACTCCGGGGAGATGTCCCCGGGAGAAGAGATCGCGATCCGCATCGATCAGACCCTGACCCAGGATGCGACCGGCACGCTGGTGATGCAGGAACTCGAGGCGCTCGAGCTCGATCGCGCCCGCACCGAGGTGAGCGTGCAGTACGTCGACCACAACCTGCTGCAGGGCGACGAGAAGAACGCCGAGGATCACGAGTACCTGCGCACCGCGGCGCAACGCTTCGGCCTGTGGTTCTCCAAACCGGGAAACGGCGTCTCGCACCCAACCCACATGCAGCGCTTCGGCATCCCCGGCAAGACGATGGTGGGCTCCGACTCGCACACTCCGGCAGCCGGATCGCTGGGCATGCTCGCGATCGGCGTCGGTGGTCTCGAGGTTGCGCTGGCGATAACGGGGCGGCCACTGCACATCCGGATGCCCGAGGTATGGGGCGTGCGGCTCGACGGTGAGCTGCCCCAGTGGTGTTCGGCCAAAGACGTGATCCTGGAGATGCTGCGGCGCCACGACGTCAAGGGTGGGGTGAACCGGATCATCGAGTATCACGGTCCCGGCGTGGCGACGCTGACGGCGATGGACCGCCACGTGATCGCCAACATGGGAGCCGAACTCGGCGCCACGACGACGGTGTTTCCCAGCGACGAAGCCGTGCGCGAATTCCTGCGTGCCGAGGACCGCGAGGACGACTGGATGGAGTTGCTGGCCGACGAAGACGCGGCCTACGACGTCGAGGACACCATCGACCTGTCGCAGATCGAGCCGCTGATCGCCAAACCGTCATCACCGGGCAACGTGGTACCGGTTCGCGAGGTGAGCGGCGAGGAGATCGCCCAGGCGGTGATCGGTTCCAGCGCAAACCCCGGGCTGCGCGATTTCGCGATCGCGGCCGCGATGGTGGCGGGGCGCCAGACCGCCCCGCAGGTCAGCTTCGACATCAACCCGACGTCGCGCGAGATCCTGGCCGACCTGACCAAGATGGGCGCGACGCTCGATCTGGTGGTGGCCGGCGCGCGCATCCACCAGGCGGGCTGCATGGGGTGCATCGGCATGGGCCAGGCCCCCGCGGTCGGCCGCAACTCGCTGCGCACGATGCCGCGCAACTTCCCCGGCCGGTCCGGCACCAAGGAGGACGCGGTGTGGCTGTGCTCGCCCGAGACTGCCGCGGCATCCGCGCTGACGGGAGTGATCACCGATCCGCGGGACTGGGCCAGCCAGGAGCAGATGAACTATCCGAAACTCGACCTGCCCGAGCGCAACTCGGTCAACATCGCAATGCTGGTGCCTCCGCCGGACGCCGAGGAGGCACAACGTGTCGAACCCGTGAAGGGGCCCAACATCTCCAGCCTGCCCGAGTTGTCGCCGCTGCCAGACGAAATCGAGGCGCCGGTGCTGCTCAAGGTCGGCGACAACATCTCCACCGACGACATCTCACCGGCCGGCGTGCAGGCCCTTCCGCTTCGGTCCAACATCCCCAAGCTCGCGATGTTCAGCTTCACCCGGGTCGACGACTCCTACCCCCAGCGGGCTCAAAAGGCCGGCGACGGTGGGCACATCATTGTCGCCGGGGACAACTACGGCCAAGGCTCCTCGCGCGAGCACGCCGCGATCGCGCCGCGCTACCTCGGGTTGCGTGTGGTTATCGCCAAGTCCTTCGCACGCATCCATTGGCAAAACCTGGCCAACTACGGAATTCTGGCGCTCGAGTTCGAGGATCCCGATGACTACGATTCGATCGACCAAGACGACACCCTCCGCATCCAAAATCTGCACGCGATCGACAAAGAGGATGTCCTGCAGGTCGAGAATGCCGGCAAGGAATCGTCATTCGCGGCACGGCATCGACTCTCGCCACGACAAGTCAAAGATGTCTTGGCCGGCGGCCTGATCCCACGACTCAACCAGGAGCAGGAGTGACGTTTACAGATAGGCCGTCTGGTTGACCAACCGCACCGAAGACGCTCCGTCGGAATAGAACTCGGCGATGCTCAACGACGCCAGGTCGAGGTGCAGGCGGTACAGGATGCCGGGCCCGGCGTCCAGTGCTTCGCGCAGCAGCATCTTGATGGGTGTCACATGCGACACCAACAGCACCGTGGTGCCCTGGTGGGCGGCGACGATCCGGTCACGAACCTTCGATACCCGCTCGGCCACCGCGTCGAAGCTCTCCCCGCCCGGCGGGGCGGTGCTGGTGTCGCGCAGCCAGCTGCCGTGCAGTTCGGGATCACGCTCGGCGGCCTCGGCGAACGTCAGCCCCTCCCAAGCCCCGAAGTCGGTCTCGATCAGGTCGTCGTCGACGGTCACGTCCAGGCCGAGCGCCTTGGCGGCGGCCGCCGCGGTGTCGTAAGCCCGTTGCAGCGGTGAGGCGAAGACCGCCGAGATCCCGCCGCGCTGAGCCAGATAGCGCGCCGCCGCGTCGGCCTGCCGCCGCCCCACCTCGGTGAGCGCCGGGTTGCCGCGGCCCGAATAGCGGCGATGCACCGACAACTCGGTCTGGCCGTGGCGCAGCAGCAGCAGCCGGGTCGGGGTGCCGCGTGCGCCGGTCCAGCCCGGCGCCGACGGGGACGGGGCAGGGGCAGCGGCGGTCGCAGGTTCGGGTTTTTGCACCGGGGCGGATTGTTGCGCCGGTTCAGGCTTTTCGGTCGCGCCGTTGGCCTCGGCCGCGGCGTCCATCGCCTCGTTGGCCAACCGATCGGCGTGCGTGTTGCGCTCCCGCGGAATCCATGAGTAGCTGATCCGCTCGAACCGTCGCGCCCGGTTTCGGGCCTCGGCGTGCAGTTCGATCAGGTCGGGGTGCTTGACCTTCCACCGCCCGGACATCTGCTCCACCAGCAGCTTGGAATCCAGGTAGACTGCCGCCTCGGTCGCGCCCAGGTTCAGGGCGTCGTCCAACCCGGCTATCAGGCCCCGATATTCGGCAACATTGTTGGTTGCCCGGCCGATTGCCTGTTTGGCCTCCGCCAGCACGGTGGCGCGGTCCTCTGTCCACACCACCGCACCGTATCCGGCCGGCCCGGGGTTGCCGCGTGATCCGCCGTCGGCCTCGATGACGACTTTCACTGATCGAACCCCTTGACCCGCAACAGAATCGCTCCGCATTCCGGGCAGCGCACCACATCGTCTTCGGCGGCCGCCGAGATGCGGGACAACTCGCCGCGGTCGATCTCGAGCCGGCAGGCCCCACACCGACGGCCCAGCAGCTGCGCGGCACCCGCGCCTCCCCCCGCGCGCTGACGTTCGTAGAGCGCGGAGAGTGCCGGATCCAATGCGGCGCTCAACGATTCACGCCGTGAGGACTGCAGCTCGCGGGCCGCATTGATCTCGGCGACCGCGGCGTCGAGCGCCTCACACGCGGCCGCCATCTCGGCCTCCAGCGACGTGAGGGTCTGCTGCTCGCCGTCCAGCTGGGATTGCAGCTCCTCGCGATGCTCCATCACCTCGAGCAGCGAGTCCTCCAGGCTGGTCTGACGACGCTGCAGGGTCTCCAGCTCATGCTGAAGATCCGACAGTTGCTTGGCGTCGGTCGCCCCCGACTGCAGCAGCGAGCGGTCGCGGTCCTCGCGCTGGCGCACCGCCTCGATCTCCGCCTCGAGCCGCGCCACATGGGCGTCGATGTCCTCCACCGCGATGCGCACCGTGGCCAGCCGGTCACCGGCGGCCTCGAATTCCACCCGCAGCCGCTCGCAGGCCTCTTGCTCGGGCAGGTGCGTGGACCGGTGCGTGATGCGGGACAGCTCGGCGTCCAATTTCGACAACTCGAGCAGCGAACGCTGCTGTGCCACATCGGCCTTCATGACTCGTCACCCCCGGACTCGTTGCCAACCTGCTCGACATTCCAAGGGTCGGTCCGAATCGAGCTCACCCGCACCGGGAGCTCAGCCCCGAAACGCGACCGCAGCACGCCGGCGGCCTGCTCACACCAAGGGAATTCACTTGCCCAATGTGCCACATCGATCAGAGCCACCTCGGAGGCGCGGCGATGTTCGTCGGCCGGGTGGTGGCGCAGGTCGGCCGTGACGTAGGCCTGCACACCGGCACCGGCCGCGGCGGCCAGCAGCGAATCCCCGGCGCCGCCGCATACGGCGACCCGCGTCACCGGCATGTCAGGGTCGCCCGCCGCCCGCACTCCCCAGGACGTCCGCGGCAAGGCCGCGTTGACGCGGGAGACGAAGCTGCGCAACGGTTCCGGGCGTGCCAGCGTCGCGACGCGGCCCAATCCGGCGTCGCCGGGCGGGGGCACCATCGCGAAGATGTCGAAGGCGGGCTCTTCGTAGGGATGGGCGGCGCGCATCGCCGCCAGCACCTCGGCCCGGGAGCGCGCGGGCGCGACGACCTCGAACCGGTCTTCGGCCACCCGTTCGACATTCCCGACGCTGCCCACCGCGGGCGAGGCGCCTTCGTGCGGCAGGAACTGCCCGATGCCGCTGACGGTCCAGCTGCAGTGCGAATAGTCCCCGATATGACCGGCCCCGGCTGCAAACACCGCCGCCTGCACCGCTTCCGCGTGCTCGCCGGGCACGTAGACGACCCACTTGTCGATGTCGGGTGTGCCCGATGCCGGTTCGAGCACGGCGTCGACGGTGAGGCCCAGCGCCTCGGCCAGCGCATCGGACACGCCCGGGCGGGCCGCGTCGGCATTGGTGTGCGCGGTGAACAGCGCACGCCCGGTCCGGATCAACCGGTGCACCAACGCACCCTTGGGGGTGCTGGCCGCCACGGTGTCCACCCCGCGCAACAGCAGCGGATGATGGGCCAGCAGCAAGCTCGCCCGGGGAACCTCGTCGATAACCGCCGCCGTCGCGTCGACCGCCACGGTCACCGACTCGAGCTCGTCGTCGGGGTCACCGCACACCAGGCCCACCGAATCCCAGGCTTCGGCGAGCCGCGGCGGGTAGGCCTCGTCGAGCACCGCGATGACGTCGGCCAGCTTCACGCTCACCGCTGTCCCCCGATACTGTCCGGCGTGATCGCCTCCGCAATCGCCCGCACCAACTGCGGCCACTCGCGGCGCACCGCGGCCCGCAGATACCGCTGGTCCAGGCCGACGAAAGTATCACAGCGCCGAATGGCAATTCCCCTGTCGTGCAGAGTCTTTCGTATATGGACCGCATCGGGCATGCGGAACAGCACGAACGGTGCCCGGCCGTCGACCACCTCGGCGCCCACCGATGCCAAGCCGGTCACCATCTCGGCGCGCAGCCGGGCCAATCGCTCCGCGCCGGCCGCCGCGTCGGCGACGGCCTGGCGGCCGCAGCAATCCGCGATGGCCGTCAGTTGCAGCGTCCCCACCGGCCAGTGCGGCCGCCGCGCGGTCAGCCGCGCCAGCACCTCCGGGCAACCCAGCGCGTAGCCCACCCGCAGCCCGGCCAGCGCCCACGTCTTGGTCAGGCTGCGCAGCACCAGCACGTCGGGCAGCGCGTCGCCGGCCAGCGAGTGTGGCTCACCGGGAATCGAGTCGGCGAACGCCTCGTCCACCACGAGGATGCGTCCGGACCGACGCAACGCCAGCAGTTGTTCGCGGGTGTGCAGCACCGAGGTGGGGTTGTTCGGGTTACCCACCACGACGAGGTCGGCGTCGTCGGGGACGGCCGCCCCGGCCAGGCCGAACGGCGGGTCCAGCACGACGTGGTGCACCGACACCCCGGCCGCGGTCAGCGCGACGGCCGGCTCGGTGAACGCCGGCGCGATGATCGCCGCCCGCCGCGGACGCAGGTTGCCCAGCAGGGCGAACGCCTCGGCCACCCCGGCCAGCGGCAGCACCTCGTCGCGGGTCCGGCCGTGTCGCTCGGCGGCGGCATCCTGCGCCCGGCGGACGTCGTCGGCGCTGGGATAGCGCGCCAGGTCGGGCAGCCGCTCGGCCAGCCGTCGCAGCAGCCACTCCGGCGGTTGGCCGTGCCGGACGTTGACGGCGAAATCCAGCATCCCGGGCGCGACGGCCTGATCACCGTGGTAGCGCGCCGCAGGCGGGCTCAGGTTCAGACTCGCCATCCGTGAAACACTAGTGCGCCCCGCGGGCCGCGCGGAGCGACACCGTCACACCCGGCCGCAACCATCGAGGACAATGGTGAGGTGACAGGCACAACGTCAGCCGATCGCCAGGCCCCGGACGCGACCGCCCCGGGTGCGGCGCAGCTGGTGATCTTCGATCTCGATGGCACGCTGACCGACTCCGCGGAGGGCATCGTCGCCAGCTTCCTGCACGCGCTCGAGCACATCGGCGCCCCGGTGCCGCCCGGCGACCTCGTCGCGCAGATCGTCGGGCCGCCGATGGACGACACCTTCCGGGCCATGGAACTCGGCGACGAAGCCGAGGAGGCCATCACGGCCTTTCGCGCCGAGTACGGCGCCCGGGGCTGGGCGATGAACGCGCTCTTCGACGGCATCGAGGCGCTGCTGACCGACCTGCGCGCCGCCGGTGTCCGGCTGGCGGTCGCCACCTCCAAGCTCGAGCCGACCGCGCGGCGCATCCTTGCCCACTTCGGGCTCGACCAGCACTTCGAGGTCATCGCAGGCGCGAGCCCCGACGGTTCGCGCAAGGCCAAGGTCGAGGTGCTGGCGCACGCCCTGTCGCAGCTGGAACCGCTGCCCGACCGGGTGCTGATGGTCGGTGACCGCAGCCACGACGTGCACGGCGCGGCGGCCCACGGCATCGACACCGTGGTGGTCGGCTGGGGCTATGGCAAGGCCGACTTTCCCGACCGCGCCGCCAGCGGCAACGCGGCGGCGTCCGGCGTGACGCACGCCGCGACCATCGACGAATTACGGAGGGCGCTGGGTGTCTAGCCGCGAGCCGCTACACGTCACGTTCGTGTGCACCGGCAACATCTGCCGTTCGGTGATGGCCGAGAAGATGTTCGCCGACCAGCTGCGCCGGCGCGGTCTGGCCGACGCGGTTCGGGTGAGCAGTGCCGGTACCGGCAACTGGCATGTCGGTGAGGGCGCCGACGAGCGGGCCGCCGGCGTGCTGCGCGCCCACGGCTACGCATGCGAGCACCGCGCCACCCAGGTCGACGCCGAGCATCTCGGCGCCGACCTGGTCGTGGCGCTGGACCGCAACCACGCCAGAATGCTGCGGCACCTGGGCGCCGATGAGGACCGCGTCCGGATGCTGCGGTCCTTCGATCCGCGCACCGGCGCGCACACCCCGGACGTCGACGACCCCTACTACGGCGACGCAAAAGACTTCGAGCGCGTGTACACCGTCATCGAGGCCGCGCTGCCGGGCCTGCACGACTGGGTCGACGACCGGCTCGCGCAGAACGGGTCCACGTGATGCGCCGCCTGCCCTTTCTGTTGCGCCCGGGCTGGATCGTGTTGGCCCTGGTGGTCGTCGCCTTCGCCTATCTGTGCTTCACGGTGCTCGCGCCCTGGCAACTCGGCAAGCACAGCAGGACCTCGCAGGAGAACCGCCAGATCGAATCCTCGCTGAACACCGCGCCCGTCCCGCTGAAAACGCTGCTGCCGCAGCAGAATTCAGCAGCTCCCGGCGAGCAGTGGCGCCAGGTCACCGCCACCGGGCACTACCTGCCCGACGTGCAGGTGCTGGCCCGGTTGCGGGTGATCGATTCGAAGCCGGCGTTCGAGGTGCTGGCGCCGTTCGCCGTCGACGGCGGGCCGACCGTCCTGGTCGACCGCGGCTACGTGCGGCCCCTGGAGGGGTCCCATGTCCCGCCCATCCCCCGCCCGCCGACGCAGGCGGTGACCATCACGGCGCGGCTGCGAAACTCCGAGACCGCCGCGGTCAACAAGGATCCCTTTGTGGGAGACGGTGTGCAGCAGGTGTATTCGATCGACACCGAACAGGTCGCGGTGCTGACCAAGGTCCCGCTGGCCGGGTCCTACCTGCAACTGATCGACGGTCAGCCCGGCGGCCTCGGCGTGGTCGGCGTTCCGCAGCTGGATGCCGGCCCGTTCCTGTCCTACGGCATCCAGTGGATCGCGTTCGGCATCCTCGCACCCATCGGGTTGGGCTACTTCGCCTACTCGGAGATCCGCGCCCGCCGCCAGGAGAAGCAACAGCGGCCGGCGCCCGAGGCGGCGCCCACGCCCGAGGTGCCGGAGGTGCCGCAGTCCGTGGAAGCCAAACTGGCCGACCGCTACGGCCGGCGGCGGTAGCCGGACAGGTAAATCGCCAGCCCCGCCGACACCGCGGCGCCCGCTTGCACCACCGACGACAGGGCCACCGCGCGCCGCAGATCGGTCACCGCCGGCGCCCGCCCGTCGCCAAGGGTGGGCCGGATCTGCAGCCCATGGCGGTATTGCGTGGGCCCGCCCAGGCGCACGCCCAGCGCCCCGGCGAAGGCCGCCTCGACCACGCCGGCGTTGGGGCTGGGATGACGGGCGGCATCGCGGCGCCAGGCCCGCGCCGCACCAGACGGTGATCCGCCCACCAGCGGCGCCAGCAGCACCGTCAGCACCGCGGTCACCCGAGCGGCGGCGTAGTTGACGATGTCATCCAATCTCGCTGCGGCCCAACCGAATCGGAGATAACGCGGCGAGCGATAACCCACCATCGAGTCCAGCGTGTTGATGCCGCGATACACCAAAACCCCGGTCGCGCCACCGGCCGCCGCGCAAAGCAGCGGCGCCACCTGCGCGTCCGAGGTGTTCTCGGCGATCGATTCCAGCGAAGCGCGGGCCAGCCCGGCACCGTCCAGCGATGCCGGATCACGTCCACACAGCGACGGCAGCAAGTCGCGCGCCGCCTCAAGGTCGCCGCGGTCCAGCAGCTCCGACATGTCCAGGCCGGTGCGCGCCAACGACGTTCCGCCCAGCGCGACCCAGGTGGCCGCGCCGGTCGCCGCGATCGACCACGCCCGGCCGCGCCGCGTGGCGGCCCGTTGCACCGCCAGGCCCGACAGGACCAGCGCCCCGATCAGCGCGCCGACGTGGACCGCGCCGGCGACCCGGCTGTCGCGGTAGGTCACGTTCTCCAGCGCGGCCGCGGCCCGGCCGAACAGCGCGACCGGGTGACCCCGTCGCGGGTCGCCCAGGGCGCGGTCGGCCAGATAGCCGATCGCCACGCCCGCGATCCGGGTCTGCCGCGCAACCACCTCGGCAGCGTCTCATACTGGAATCCATGAGGCCCACGAGGCAAGGTCCGCGGTGAAGCGGCCCGTGACCCGGGTCGCCGACCTGTTGAACCCGGCGGCGACGTTGTTGCCCGCCGCGAACGTCATCATGCAGTTGTCGCTGCCGGGCGTCGGATACGGCGTGCTGGAAAGCCCGGTGGACAGTGGCAATGTCTACAGGCATCCGTTCAAGCGCGCCCGCACCACCGGCACCTATCTGGCGGCCGCGACTATCGGGACCGAATACGACCGGGCGTTGATCTGCGCGGCCGTCGACGTCGCCCACCGGCAGGTCCGGTCGACGGCGTCGAGCCCGGTGTCCTACAACGCTTTTGATCCCAAGCTGCAGCTGTGGGTGGCCGCATGCCTCTACCGGTACTTCGTCGACCAGCACGAGTTCCTGCACGGCCCGCTGGATGACGCGACCGCCGACGCGGTCTATACCGACGCCAGCCGGCTGGGCACGACACTGCAAGTGCCCGAGTGGATGTGGCCGCCGGACCGGGCCGCGTTCGACGAGTACTGGAAACGCTCCCTCAACGAGCTGCGCATCGACCCTGCGGTGCGCGAACACCTGCACGGCGTGGCGGGGTTGGCTTTCCTGCCGTGGCCATTGCGGGTGCTGGCGGGGCCGTTCAATCTGTTCGCGACGACGGGGTTTCTGGCTCCCGAGTTCCGGGAGTTGATGCGGCTGGACTGGTCGCCGAGCCAGCAGCGCCGCTTCGACCGGCTGCTGACGGCACTGCGGCTGGCGGACCGGCTGATCCCGCACCGGGCCTGGATCTTCGGTTACCGGCTCTACCTGTGGGACATGCGATCCCGTGCGCGCCAGGGCCGGCGGATCGTCTAGATGGCACAGGATCGTCTCGCGGGCAAGGTCGCCATCATCACGGGCGCGGGCTCCGGTATCGGGTGGGCAGCGGCCCGCCGATTCGCCGACGAGGGAGCTCGCGTCGTCTGCGCCGACGTCAGCGGGCAGGAGCGCGAGATCGCCGCCCGCCTCGGCGATGTCGCTGTGCCGGTGCACGTCGACGTCACCGACGCCGCCGATGTCCAACGCATGGTCGCCACCGCCGTCGACCGCTTCGGCCGGGTGGATGTGCTGCTGAACAACGCGGGATTCGGTGGGCCGCACGCGGCCCTGGCCGACACCGACGAAGAAATGTTCGACAAGATCCTGGCCATCAATCTCAAAGGCGTGTTTCTCGGCATGAAATATGCGATCCCCGCGATGCTCGAGTCGGGGGGCGGCGCCATCGTCAACACCGCATCGGCGTCCGGGCTGGTCGGCTGGAAAGGCTTGTCCTGCTACGCCGCAGCCAAGGCCGCAGTGGTGCAGATGACGAAATCCGCCGCGCTGGATTACGCCAAGACGAACGTGCGCATCAACGCGATCTGCCCGGGCATGACTTACACGGGACTGGCCGGGGCCAAACCCGACGACGACGTGCCGCCGGGTGGTTACCTGCCGACGCCGATGGCGCGGTGGGGCGAGCCGGCCGAATTGGCCGCCGCCGCATTGTTTCTCGCCAGCGACGAGGCATCGTTCGTCACCGGCGCCGCGCTGGCCGTGGACGGTGGCTACTCGGCCGGCGGCCCTATGGTCGGCAAACCGCGCAGAGCGGACTAGCGTGGCAAGGCATGACCTTTCCAGCGCTCAACCACGTCGCGGTCACGGTGCGCAACCTCGAAGTCAGCGGGCCGTGGTACCGCAATCTGCTCGGCGCGGACCCGATCCTCGACGAGCACACTGACGGGGGCTTTCACCACCAGGTGTGGGTGCTCGACGGCAGCACCATATTCGGCATTCATCAGCACGACCGCCCGGCCCCCGACGAAAAGTTCAGCGAACACCGCGTCGGCCTGGACCACGTCGGCTTCGGCTGCGCCAACCGCGGCGAGCTGGAGAAGTGGGTCACCCGGCTGGGCGAACTGGGCATCGAGCACGGCGGCATCGTGGATGCGCCCTACGGCTCGGGATTGAGTTTCCGCGACCCCGACGGCGTCGCCTTGGAGTTCTTCGCCCCGCCCGGCTGATCGCTCAGCGCACGGTCGAGAAGAACGCGCGCAGGTCCTCGACGAACAGCTCCGGTTGTTCGAATGCCGCGAAATGCCCGCCGCGCGGCATATCCGTCCAGTGCGTGATGTTGTAGACCGGCTCGCACCAGCTGCGCGGTGCCTTGAGCAGCTCGCCGGGGAAAGCCGCGACGCCCGTGGGCAATTCGACGCGGTCCGCGCCGCCCCACACCGCAAAGCTCTCCCAGTACAGGCGGGCCGAGGACGCGGCGGTGTTGGTGACCCAGTAGACCATCACGTTGTCGAGTAGCTCGTCGCGGCTGACCGCGTTCTCGGGATGCCCGTCGCAATCGGCCCAGTCCCAGAACTTTTCGACGATCCAGGCCAGCTGCCCCACAGGCGAATCGGCCAGGCCGTAGCCCAGTGTCTGCGGCCGGGTGGACTGTTGCTTGGAATAGCCGGTGCCCCACTTGCGGTGGTTGGCCAACCCGGCCAGCGCTCGTTGCTCCTCCTCGGTCGGGTTCGTCAGCGAGTCCTTGGTGGGCCGGCCGACCGGCATGTTCAGGTGGATCGCCACGCAGTGGCCGACATTGCGGCCGATCTGTGTCGTGACCGCGGCGCCCCAGTCGCCGCCCTGGGCGCCGTAGCGGTCGTAGCCCAGGCGCAGCATGAGCGCTTCCCACGCCTCGGCGATCTTTTCCACTCCCCAGCCGGTATGGGCGGGCTTGGCCGAGAAGCCGTAGCCGGGCAGCGACGGACACACGACGTGGAAGGCGTCTTCGGCGCGGCCGGACGCAGGGTTGGTCAATGGCTCGATCACCTTGTGGAACTCCACGATTGAGCCCGGCCAGCCGTGTGTGATCACCAGCGGGAAGGCGTCGGCGTGCGGGGATCGCTGGTGGATGAAATGGATGTCCAGCCCGTCGATTTCGGTGGTGAACTGATCGAAGCGGTTGAGCGCGGCCTCCCGCGATCGCCAGTCGTAGCTGTTGGCCCAGTAGTCGGCCAGCTCGCGGGTGTAGGCCAGCGGCACGCCCTGGCTCCAGTCGTTAACGCACTCGGCCTCGGGCCAACGCGTGCGCGCCAGCCGCGATCGCAGATCGTCGAGAACGTCGTCGGGAACGTCGATGCGGAACGGTTTCACGGCTTCATAGTGCTCCCGGACGCGTGACCGGCGGCACGCACCCCGACGCGCCGGCCCCTAGGCCTTCGCCGAGGCGGCGCCCGAACCCTCAAAGTGCGCGCAGGCCATGCAGGGTTCTGCTTATCAGTTCACGTCGTTGGTCGGTCGTCATCGAGTCACCGAGGGGGGCGTGCACCCGCAAATAACCTTGTGTCACGAGTTCGCCGACCAGGAACCGCGTCGCGCCGAGCGGCAAGGACAGACGAGCCGCGATCTCTGCGACCGAGGGGCTCTGCACGCAGCACGTCAGGATCTGGCCCCGCACATCATTTTTCGGCCAGCGCGGCGGCTTCGATGTGGTGTCGAGCGCTTCGACCGGAGCCTCGAGCGGCAGTTCGACACCGGAGTCGGTACGGCCTCCCGTCAGCGTGTATGGCCGGACCAGGCTCGCCTCGCTCGCGGTTTCCCGTTCTGTGCCCACGTCCTGCGACTGCTGATGCGCGCCGGAATGTTTTCCCCCAGCATGCGGCGAACTACGCAGCCCCTTGCGGTGCTGCAAGAACCACAAGGTCTGGTCGGCGTGCACGGATGCCCGCAGCTCGCTGCCGACGACCTTGAGTACGGTGCGATCGGTGTCGATGACGAATGTGGTCCGTCTGACCGGCAGCAGCCTGGCCAGCAGGCCGCGGCGCCGAGTGTGCCGGCCTCGCCGGTCCGCCTCACGCGCCACGACGGATCCGCGAAGCTTGGCGAGCCTGCCCCGGCGCACGCCGAACAGCTCGGACACCACGCCATCCGCGTCGGAAAGCAGCGGATAGTCGAACGAGCGCTGTTGGGCGAAGTGGGCCTGTTTGTCGACGGTGTCGGTGCTGATGCCGACCCGCTGGGCGCCCACCGCGACGAATTCGTTGCTCAAGTCCCGAAAATGACAAGCCTGGGCTGTACAGATCGGTGAGGACGCCAGTGGGAAGAAAAACAGCACAACCGGCCCGTCGGCAAGGAGCGCCGACAACACCCGTGGCCGACCGGTGTGATCGTAAAGAGTGAAGTCAGGCGCCTTCTCGCCCGCGATCATCGGCAAAGATTAACTCCGGGAAGCCCGGCGCGACCACACTCGAATAATTCGGTCAAGGCCGGACAACCTACGAACGCCCTCGACACCGCCCTGGAGGGCAAACGGGGGTTGCCCGCCAAACCCGGTTAAATCGAGCTGCGATGCTGACCCGCATAAACGTTGGTGGGCGCGGACGGTATCGAACCGCCGACCGCTGGTGTGTAAAACCAGAGCTCTACCACTGAGCTACGCGCCCGTGCCCCGGGCAGGCTACCCGTCCGAAGGCCAAGTTCCCAAAATTTTCGGCCCTCCTCAGGCCCGCAACGCCGCCAGCGCGTCGGTCCAGAGCCGCTGGTCGCGGGACTCGCCAGGCTGTTTCATCTCGGCGAAGCGGATGATCCCGGACCGATCTATGACGAACGTCCCGCGGTTGGAGTAGCCGGCGTCCTCGTTGAACACGCCGTAGCTCTGGCTGACCGCGCCGTGTGGCCAGAAGTCCGACAACACCGGAAAGGTGAAACCGCTGTCCAGCGACCAGACCCGGTGCGTTGGCGGCGGGCCCACCGAGATGGCCAGCGCCGCGCTGTCGTCGTTCTCGAACTCGGGCAGGTGGTCACGCAACAGATCCAGCTCGCCCTGGCAGATCCCAGTGAAGGCCAGCGGAAAGAACACCAGCAGGACGTTCTTGGCGTCCCGATAGGAACTCAGCGTGACGGGCTGCTGGTTCTGGTCGCGCAAAGTGAAATCCGGGGCGGTTGTGCCGACGGGCAGCATCAACGCTTCCCGGCACGGGATTTGGGCTGCACCAGCCGGCTGGCGCTCCAGTCCCCCAGGTTGACCGACGAGGTCGGCATCAAACCGGCGGTGGGGGCGGCCTCGGCGATTTCGGCCGGCAGAACGTGACCCGGCTTGCCGGTCTTGGGCGTCAGCACCCAGATCACGCCGTCTTCGGCCAGCGGGCCGATCGCGTCCATCAGGGTGTCCACCAGGTCGCCGTCGCTATCGCGCCACCACAGCAGCACAACGTCGACCACCTCGTCGGTGTCTTCGTCGAGCAACTCACTGCCGCAGGCTTCCTCGACCGCGGCGCGGATCTCGTCATCGGTGTCTTCGTCCCAGCCCCACTCTTGGACAACTTGGTCCCGTTGGATGCCCAATTTGCGGGCGTAGCTCGGGGCGTCATCCGCCGCGACCACCGTGGAGCCTCCTTAACGTCCGCGCGCTATGCGATTGGGGATTATCGTCGCACAGCCAGAACCTGGTCCATACTTCCGCATCATCACGTCGCCAGGCACAGTTTCACCGCGTTCTTTTTTGTGTCGTTGAGTTGATCGACCCGCTTGTTGAATTCCCCGGTCCCGGCGTGGGTACCGATGGCGTTGGCCACCGCGCGGGCCGCGTCGATGTAGGCGTTGAAGGCGTCCTTGATCTGCTGCGACATCGCATCGCTGAAGCTGTTGCCCACCGTGGTCGCGCTGTCGTTGAGGGCGTCGATGGCCGGCCCTTCGGTCGGGCCGGTGCCGCCGCCGGAGTTGAACGCCTTGACGAATTCGTTGGTCTTGTCGATCGCGTTCTTGCTGGTGGTGATCAGCGTGGCGCAGGCGGTGCGCACCGCCTTGGTGGTCAGCGACTGCTGCCGCTGAGACTCGCGGACGCTCGAGGTCACCGACGACGCGGATACCGACGCCGACACCGACTGCCGGTAGGCCGGCGCCACTTTGGTGTCCGGCGTTGCGGTGCCGTTGGTGACCGAGGTGCACCCGACGATGCCCATCAGCGTCACGGCGACGCACCCGAGGGCCAGGGCCCCGCGCCGGGGCAAAGCCTTCACCTGCATCTGAGGGACAGCACCCGACCGGATGAGCACAAGCCTGACGTTACCGGGTGGGTTGCGCACCTGCCCCATACACGCCGAGTTGGTGTTCGCCAGGTGGAGCTGGGCCGGCTACCCGACGTCGGCTCTCCACCCGAAACGCCGGTGCGGCACGATGGTGGACAGGGTGCGACCCACCCGTTACGGCACACATTCCGCCACACAACAGGAGTAGTGCGTTGACAACTGAGTTCGTGCGCCACGATCTGGCCACAAACCCCACCGGCGCAACCGAACCCGACCGCGTTCGGGTGATCCGCGAGGGGGTGGCCTCCTACCTACCCGACATCGATCCGGAAGAGACGTCGGAGTGGCTGGAGTCCTTCGACGAATTGCTGGAGCGCTCCGGCCCGTCGCGGGCGCGCTATCTGATGCTGCGATTGCTGGAGCGGGCCGGCGAGCAGCGAGTCGCCATCCCGTCGCTGACGTCCACCGACTACGTCAACACCATTCCGACCGAACTCGAGCCGTGGTTCCCCGGCGACGAGGACGTCGAACGGCGCTACCGAGCGTGGATCCGGTGGAACGCCGCCATCATGGTGCACCGCGCCCAGCGCCCGGGAGTCGGTGTGGGCGGCCATATTTCGACCTACGCCTCGTCGGCGGCGCTGTACGAGGTCGGCTTCAACCACTTCTTCCGCGGCAAGTCGCACCCCGGCGGCGGGGACCAGATATTCATCCAGGGCCACGCGTCGCCTGGCATCTATGCGCGCGCATTCCTGGAGGGTCGGCTCACCGCCGACCGGATGGACGGCTTCCGACAGGAGCACAGCCACGCCGGCGGCGGACTGCCCTCCTACCCGCACCCGCGGCTGATGCCCGACTTTTGGGAATTCCCGACGGTGTCGATGGGGCTGGGCCCGATGAACGCCATCTACCAGGCCCGGTTCAACCACTACCTGCATGACCGCGGCATCAAGGACACCTCCGACCAGCACGTGTGGTGCTTTTTGGGCGACGGCGAGATGGACGAGCCGGAAAGCCGCGGACTGCTGCACGTCGGTGCACTCGAGGGCCTGGACAACCTGACCTTCGTGATCAACTGCAACCTGCAGCGCCTCGACGGCCCGGTGCGCGGCAACGGCAAGATCATCCAGGAGCTGGAGTCGTTCTTCCGCGGCGCCGGCTGGAACGTCATCAAGGTGGTCTGGGGCCGCGAATGGGACGCCCTGCTGCACGCCGACCGCGACGGCGCGCTGGTGAACCTGATGAACACCACCCCGGACGGCGACTACCAGACATACAAGGCCAACGACGGCGCGTACGTGCGTGACCACTTCTTCGGCCGCGATCCGCGCACCAAGGCCCTCGTGGAGAACATGAGCGATTCCGAGATCTGGAACCTCAAGCGCGGCGGCCACGACTACCGCAAGGTCTATGCGGCCTACCGCGCCGCCGTCGACCACAAGGGTCAGCCCACGGTGATCCTGGCCAAGACCATCAAGGGCTACTCGCTGGGTGCGCATTTCCAGGGCCGCAACGCCACGCACCAGATGAAAAAGCTTGCGCTGCAAGATCTTAAGGACTTCCGCGATGCGATCCGGATTCCGATCAGCGATGCCCAGCTGGAAGAGGATCCCTACCTGCCGCCCTACTACCACCCCGGCTCCGACGCCGAGGAGATCCGCTACATGGTCGATCGCCGGCGCACCCTCGGCGGCTTCCTGCCCGAGCGGCGGACCAAGGCGAAGGCGCTGCGGCTGCCCGGCCGCGACATCTATGCCGCGCTGAAGAAGGGGTCGGGGACCCAGGAGGTCGCCACCACCATGGCGACGGTGCGCACCTTCAAGGAAGTGTTGCGGGACAAGGAGATCGGACCGCGCATCGTGCCGATCATTCCCGACGAGGCGCGCACCTTCGGCATGGACTCGTGGTTCCCGTCGCTGAAGATCTACAACCGCAACGGTCAGCTGTATACCGCCGTGGACGCCGAGTTGATGCTGGCCTACAAGGAAAGCGAAGGCGGCCACATCCTGCACGAGGGCATCAATGAGGCCGGGTCGGTCGGTTCGTTCATCGCGGCGGGCACCTCATATGCGACGCACAACGAGCCGATGATCCCGATCTACATCTTCTATTCGATGTTCGGCTTCCAGCGCACCGGTGACGGCCTGTGGGCCGCCGCCGACCAGATGACGCGCGGCTTTCTGCTCGGCGCCACCGCCGGCCGCACCACGCTGACCGGCGAGGGCCTGCAGCACGCCGACGGCCACTCGCTGCTGCTGGCCAGCACCAACCCGGCGGTGGTCGCCTACGACCCCGCATTCGCCTTCGAGATCGCCTACATCGTCGAGAGCGGGCTGGCGCGGATGTTCGGGGAGAACCCCGAGGACGTCTACTTCTACATCACCATCTACAACGAGCCGTACGTGCAGCCGCCCGAGCCGGAGAACTTCGACCCCGAGGGCGTGCTGCGGGGCCTGTATCGCTATCACGTCGCCACCGAACAACGGGCCAACAAGGCTCAGATCCTGGCGTCGGGGGTGGCCATGCCGTCGGCGCTGAAGGCCGCGCAGATGCTGGCCGCGGAGTGGGACGTCGCCGCCGACGTGTGGTCGGTGACCAGCTGGGGCGAGTTGAACCGCGACGGCGTGGCCGTCGACCGGGCGCGCCTGCGCCACCCGGACCGGCCGGCCGGCGTCCCGTACGTCGCCCAGGCCCTGTCGAACGCCACCGGGCCCGTGGTCGCCGTGTCCGACTGGATGCGTGCGGTGCCCGAGCAGATCCGGCCGTGGGTGCCGGGCACCTACGTCACCCTGGGCACCGACGGGTTCGGCTTCTCCGACACCCGGCCCGCGGCGCGGCGGTACTTCAACACCGACGCCGAGTCGCAGGTTGTCGCGGTGCTGGAGGCGCTGGCCCGCGACGGTGAGATCGACCCGTCGGTGCCGATCGCTGCCGCCCGCCAGTACAAGATCGACGACGTGCTGGCGGCCCCGGAGCAGACGTCGGACCCCGGCGTGGCCTGACCCGTAGGCCTTACCCCGGCTCGGCGCAAGACCTACCCGCCCCGCTGAGCGTGAAGTTAGTTTCACGCTGGGCGCCGAGTGTGAAACTAACTTCACGCTCGCGGCCCGAAACACGCCGCGGTGGGCACCCAAGTTGCCCGCGACCCGCTACCTTGAGGCATTCTTAAGAACGCCACGCGGCATCTTTGGCGGAAACTTCCAGAAAAGACGCGTAGGTTTTAGGAGTGAATGACAATCCCTTCGCCGGTCCGTTCGCCAAGCAGCCCCGCTCTCCCCTCGAGCTGTTGGACACGGTGCCGGAGTCGGTTCTTCGGCGGCTGAAGCAGTACTCAGGTCGGCTGGCCACCGAGGCGGTCTCGGTGATGGGCGATCGGTTGCCGTTCTTCTCCGACCTGGAAGCGTCGCAGCGGGCCAGCATGGCGTTGGTGGTGCAGACGGCCATCAACAACTTCGCCGAGTGGATGCAGGACCCGCACAGCAACGTCAGCCACACCGCGCAGGCCTTCGAGCTGGTGCCCCAGGACCTCGCCCGCCGCATCGCGCTGCGCCACAGCGTGGACATGGCGCGCGTGACCATGGACTTCTTCGAGGAGGTCGTCCCGCTGCTGGCCCGCTCCGAGGACCAGCTGACCGCGCTGACGGTGGGCATCCTCAAGTACAGCCGCGACCTGGCGTTCACCGCCGCGACCGCCTACGCGAACGCGGCCGAGGCCCGCGGGACCTGGGACAGCCGGATGGAGGCCAGCGTCGTCGACGCGGTGGTCCGCGGCGACACCGGCCCCGAGCTGCTGTCCCGCGCCGCGGCGCTGAACTGGGACACCACCGCCCCGGCGACGGTCGTGGTCGGCACCCCGGCCCCCGGCCGCGACGGGTCGACCGGCCCCGATGACAGCGAGCGCGCGAGCCAGCACGTCCGCGATATCGCCGCACAGCACGGGCGCGCGGCCCTCACCGACGTGCACGGCACCTGGCTGGTCGCGATCGTGTCCGGCCAACTGTCACCAACCGACAAATTCCTGGGCGATCTGCTGGCCGCGTTCGCCGACGGGCCCGTCGTCGTCGGACCCACCGCGCCCATGCTGACGGCGGCCTACCACAGCGCCAGCGAGGCGATATCAGGCATGAACGCCGTCGGCGGCTGGCGCGGAGCGCCACGTCCGGTGCCGGCCCGCGAACTGCTGCCGGAACGGGCCCTGATGGGCGATGCATCGGCGATCGTGGCGCTGCATACCGACGTGATGGGCCCCCTGGCCGACGCGGGTCCCACGCTGATCGAGACTCTTGACGCTTACTTAGATTGTGGCGGCGCCATTGAGGCTTGTGCCAGAAAGTTGTTCGTTCATCCAAACACCGTGCGCTACCGACTCAAGCGGATCACCGACTTCACCGGCCGCGATCCCATGCAGCCCCGCGACGCATATGTCCTGCGAGTGGCGGCGACGGTCGGACAGCTCAACTACCCGACCACTCCATCTAGCGCCGCCAACAACGCCATGCCACCGGTTCCGCTGCCGGTCAAAGCGCCTGTTGCGGGGCAATTCGTGGGATAGTGACCCAGGCAACAGATCGCGGCACGATATCAAACCCGTAGCTTACGGGGCCGTTTTGTAGGGTCTGCACAAAAACCTAAGACGAGGTTCATAATCTGTTACACCCGCCAAAACCGTTTCCACAGTGTTCTCTTAAACACGTGATTGCATTGCTTGCGCCCGGACAGGGTTCGCAGACCGAGGGGATGCTCTCGCCATGGCTGGAGCTCGCCGGCGCCGCTGACCAGTTGGCGCTGTGGTCCAAGGCCAGTGGCGTCGACCTCGTGCGCCTGGGCACCACCGCATCGACCGAAGAGATCACCGACACCGCCGTCACCCAGCCGCTGGTGGTGGCCGCCACGCTGCTGGCCCACCAGGAGCTGACCAAGCGCGGCCTGCTATCGGACGCCGAGCTGGTCGTGGCCGGCCATTCCGTCGGAGAGATTGCCGCCTACGCGATCGCCGGCGTGATCGCCGCCGACGATGCCGTCGCGCTGGCCGCCACCCGCGGCGCCGAGATGGCCAAGGCATGTGCCGTCGAGCCGACCGGCATGTCCGCGGTGCTCGGCGGCGACGAGGGCGACGTCCTGGCCCGCCTCGAGCAGCTCGACCTGTTCCCGGCCAACCGCAACGCCGCCGGGCAGATCGTCGCGGCCGGCCCGCTGACCGCGCTGGAGAAGCTGGCCGAAGACCCGCCGGAGAAGGCCCGGGTGCGCGCCCTCGGTGTGGCCGGAGCGTTCCACACCAAGTACATGGCGTCGGCGCTCGACGGCTACGCCGCTGCTGCGGCCGCCGTTCAGACGTCCGAGCCCACCGCCAAGCTGCTGTCCAACCGCGACGGCAAGCCGGTCACATCGGCGGCCGCGGCGATGGAGGCGCTGGTCGCTCAGCTGACCCAACCCGTCCGCTGGGACCTGTGCACCGCGACGCTGCGTGACCTGGAAGTCACTGCGGCCGTGGAGTTCCCGCCCGCGGGCACTCTCACCGGCATCGCCAAACGAGAACTTCGGGGGGTTACGGCTCGTGCCGTCAAGTCGCCCGCAGACCTGGACGCTTTGGCCGAGCTCTAAAGCCAGCTCGACCAGTTGCATAACCAGTACAACCGCATATCACGTCAATTCGACTAACACGCAACACATTACGAAGGGAAGAACGCCGTGGCCGTCAGCCAGGAAGAAATCATCGCCGGTATCGCCGAGATCATCGAAGAGGTGACCGGTATCGAGCCCTCCGAGGTCACCCCGGAGAAGTCCTTCGTCGACGACCTGGACATCGACTCGCTGTCGATGGTCGAGATCGCCGTTCAGACCGAGGACAAGTACGGCGTCAAGATCCCCGACGAGGACCTCGCTGGTCTGCGTACCGTCGGTGACGTCGTCTCCTACATCCAGAAGCTCGAGGAAGAGAACCCCGAGGCCGCCGAGGCGCTGCGCGCCAAGCTGGAGACCGAGAACCCCGACGCGGTCGCCAACGTCAAGTCGAGGCTGGAAGCAGACAGCAAGTGAGCAAGCCTTCCACTGCTAATGGCGGTTACCCCAATGTTGTGGTAACCGCCGTCACGGCGACGACATCGATCGCGCCGGACATCGAGAGCACGTGGAAGGGCTTGTTGGCCGGCGAAAGCGGCATCCACGTCCTCGAAGACGAGTTCGTCACCAAGTGGGATCTGCCCGTCAAGATCGGCGGTCACCTCAAGGAGCCCATCGACGAAAACATGAGCAGGCTGGACATGCGGCGCATGTCGTATGTCCAGCGGTTGGCCAAGGTGCTCAGCACTCAGCTGTGGGAGTCCGCCGGTAGCCCCGAGGTCGACCCCGACCGGTTCTCGGTCGTGGTCGGCACCGGGCTCGGCGGCGCCGAGCGGATCGTTGAGACCTACGACCTGATGAACGAGGGTGGCCCCCGCAAGGTGTCGCCGCTCGCCGTTCAGATGATCATGCCCAACGGCGCCGCGGCGGTGGTGGGCCTGCAGCTCGGCGCCCGCGCCGGGGTCATCACCCCGGTCTCGGCCTGCTCGTCGGGGTCGGAGGCGATCGCCCACGCGTGGCGTCAGATCGTCATGGGTGACGCGGACTTCGCTGTCTGCGGCGGGGTCGAGGGCCCCATCGAAGCGCTGCCCATCGCGGCGTTCTCGATGATGCGGGCCATGTCGACACGCAACGATGAGCCCGAGCGCGCATCGCGGCCATTCGACAAGGACCGCGACGGCTTCGTGTTCGGTGAAGCCGGTGCGCTGATGATCATCGAGACCGAAGAGCACGCCAAGGCTCGTGGCGCCAAGCCACTGGCCCGGTTGATGGGTGCAGGCATCACCTCGGACGCGTTCCACATGGTGGCACCGGCGGCGGACGGCGTGCGCGCCGGTCGCGCCATGACCCGATCGCTGGAGCTCGCAGGGTTGTCCCCCAAGGACGTCGACCACGTCAACGCCCACGGGACGGCAACGCCGATCGGTGACACGGCCGAGGCCAACGCCATTCGCGTCGCGGGTTGCCAAGAGGCGGCCGTGTACGCACCGAAGTCGGCTCTGGGGCACTCCATCGGTGCCGTCGGGGCTCTGGAATCTGTTCTCACGGTATTGAGCCTTCGGGACGGCGTGATACCGCCAACACTCAACTACGAAACCCCCGATCCCGAGATCGCTTTGGACGTTGTCGCGGGCGAACCCCGCTACGGCGACTTCCGTTATGCAATCAACAACTCATTCGGGTTCGGTGGCCACAACGTGGCCCTCGCCTTCGGGCGTTACTGAGCACGGAAGGAACGTTCGCAAGACCCATGACAGAGCTGGTTACCGGGAAAGCGCTCCCAAACGTGGTCGTCACTGGCGTCGCCATGACGACCGCGCTGGCGACTGATGCCGAAACCACTTGGAAGCTGTTGCTGGACAGCCAAAGTGGAATCCGGGTCCTCGAAGACCCCTTCGTCGAGGAATTCGACCTGCCGGTGCGTATCGGCGGGCATCTGCTGGAGGAATTCGACAGCCAGATGACCCGCATCGAGTTGCGCCGGACGGGCTACTTGCAGCGGATGTCCACCATTCTGGGCCGCCGGGTCTGGGAGAACGCCGGCTCCCCCGAGGTCGACAGCAATCGGCTGATGGTGTCCATCGGCACCGGCCTGGGGTCCTCGGAGGAGTTGGTTTACAGCTACGACGACATGCGCCAGCGTGGCATGAAGGCCGTCTCGCCGCTCGGGGTGCAGAAGTACATGCCCAACGGCGCCTCGGCAGCGGTGGGACTGGAACGGCACGCCAAGGCCGGGGTGATCACGCCCATATCGGCGTGCGCGTCGGGTTCTGAGGGTGTGGCGCAGGCCTGGCGCAACATCGTGTTCGGCGAGGCCGACATCGCCATCTGCGGTGGCGTCGAGACCAAGATCGAGGCGGTGCCGATCGCGGCGTTCGCCCAGATGCGCATCGTGATGTCGACCAAGAACGACGACCCGGTGGGCGCCTGTCGCCCGTTCGACCGCGACCGCACCGGCTTCGTGTTCGGCGAGGCCGGCGCGCTGATGGTCATCGAGACCGAGGAACACGCCAAAGCCCGCGGCGCCAACATCTTGGCCCGCATCATGGGCGCCAGCATCACCTCCGACGGCTACCACATGGTGGCCCCGGACCCCAACGGCGAACGCGCCGGACACGCCATGAGCCGCGCCATCCAGCTCGCCGGGCTCAGCCCCTCCGACATCGGCCACGTCAACGCCCACGCCACCGGCACCTCGGTCGGAGACGTCGCCGAGGCCAAGGCCATCAACAACGCGTTGGGCAGCAACAAACCGGCCGTCTATGCCCCCAAGGCCGCACTCGGCCACTCAGTGGGTGCGGTCGGTGCCGTGGAATCCATCCTGACCGTGCTCGCCCTACGCGACCAGGTAGTCCCGCCCACGCTCAACCTGGAAAACCTCGACCCCGAAATCGACCTCGACGTCGTGGCAGGCAAACCCCGCCCCGGCAACTACGAGTACGCGATCAACAACTCGTTCGGCTTCGGCGGACACAACGTGTCCATCGCCTTCGGGCGGTACTGAACCAAGCAACACCGAACATCAGGAGACCTGCGATGACTATCACGGCCCCCGAGACGGTTGGCGAGTCGCTCGACCCTCGCGACCCGCTGTTGCGCTTGAGCAATTTCTTCGACGATGACACCGTCGAGCTGCTGCACGAGCGCGACCGTTCCGGCGTCCTTGCCGCCGCGGGGACCGTGAACGGTGTGCGCGCCATCGCGTTCTGCACCGACGGCACCGTCATGGGCGGCGCGATGGGCATCGAGGGCTGCACGCACATCGTCAACGCCTACGACACCGCCATCGAGGAGCAGAGCCCGATCGTGGGTATCTGGCACTCCGGCGGTGCGCGGCTGGCCGAGGGTGTCAAGGCGCTCCACGCGGTGGGCCTGGTCTTCGAGGCGATGATCCGGGCATCCGGCTACATCCCGCAGATCTCGGTGGTCGTCGGCTTCGCGGCCGGCGGCGCCGCCTACGGGCCGGCCCTGACCGACGTGATCGTGATGGCCCCGGAGAGCCGGGTGTTCGTCACCGGGCCCGACGTGGTGCGCAGCGTCACCGGCGAGGACGTGGACATGTGCTCGCTCGGCGGCCCTGAGACCCACCACAAGAAGTCCGGGGTGTGCCACATCGTCGCCGACGACGAGCTCGACGCTTTTGAGCGTGGTCGCCGGTTGGTCGGGTTGTTCTGCCAGCAGGGGCATTTCGACCGCAACAAGGCCGAGGCCGGTGACACCGACATCCACGCGCTGCTGCCCGAGTCGGCGCGGCGGGCCTACGACGTCCGCCCGATCGTGACCGCGATCCTCGACGACGAGACGCCGTTCGACGAGTTCCAGGCCAACTGGGCGCCGTCGATGGTGATCGGTCTGGGCCGGTTGTCCGGGCGCACGGTCGGCGTGCTGGCCAACAACCCGCTGCGTCTGGGCGGTTGTCTGAACTCCGAAAGCGCCGAGAAGGCAGCACGTTTCGTGCGGCTGTGTGACGCGTTCGGTATTCCGCTGGTCGTGATCGTCGACGTGCCCGGCTATCTGCCCGGTGTCGACCAGGAGTGGGGCGGCGTGGTGCGCCGCGGCGCCAAGCTGCTGCACGCGTTCGGCGAGTGCACGGTTCCGCGTGTCACGCTGGTCACCCGAAAGACCTACGGCGGGGCCTACATTGCGATGAACTCCCGGTCGCTGAACGCGACCAAGGTGTACGCGTGGCCGGACGCCGAGGTTGCGGTGATGGGCGCCAAGGCCGCCGTCGGCATTCTGCACAAGAAGAAGCTGGCCGCCGCGGCGGATCACGAGCGCGAAGCGCTGCACGACCAGCTGGCCGCCGAGCACGAGCGGATCGCGGGCGGCGTAGACAGCGCCATCGAGATCGGCGTGGTCGACGAGAAGATCGACCCGTCGCACACCCGCAGCAAGCTCACCGAGGCGCTGGCCCAGGCGCCCGCGCGCCGCGGCCGCCACAAGAACATCCCGCTGTAATTATTCGGCCCGCGGAGTTAACGGGCCAGAATCGCCGAAAGCGCTTGCCGTAGCACCCCTTCGGGGTCGGCGGGAAATTCGTCGGCGCGCCACCCGACGAAGTCGTCCGGGCGGATCAGCAGCGCCCCCTCCGGGGGCAGTCCGGTAACCGCTCCCCACTCGTCGCTGTAGAACCGATGCGCGGCCAGCGACACCGAAGCGGCCGCAGCGCACCATCGCTCGTCCCCGGACAGCACGGTGAATCGGGGTCCAAGCAGATCGAGTGTCGAGACGCCGTCGCGCACCCAGACGTGCGGCACCCGGGTGCCGGGCTGGGCGCACAGCTCGTCCACCAGGCCATCGCCGTCCGCATCGCGTGTGACGACTGCGGCCGAGCGGTATCGGTATCCGATGAGCAAGGAAAACATCGAGCACTCTTCGTCGGCCGGCAACTGCGGCACGTCGCCACCCGCCCGCAGCAGCGCCACCGACGGCCCGGTGAGGGACTGGCGCGCAGTGAATCGGCCCACCGGATGACGCTCAGCATGGTAGGTCGCCAGCAGCTCGGGCGCGGCCGTGCCGTGCAGGACGGCGGCGAGTTTCCACGCCAGGTTGTGCGCGCTTTGAATGGCGGTGTTGGCTCCCCCGGCCTTGAACGGAGGCATGGTGTGCGCCGAATCGCCGACGAGAAATGCGCGCCCACAACTGAATTGGTCGGCCACCAGCTCGTAGGGTTGCCACGCAGCTACCTCGATGATGTCGATGTCGATCTGCTCGCCGATCGCCTTGGTGAGCACCTCGCGGCAGCGCTGCGGGGTGAACTGCTCGGCCGATTCGCCCGCGCCGGGCAGGTAGGTGGTGATGAACATGCCGAGATCGCCTTGGGCGACCAGGAAGATGCCGTCCACGTCGTCGTTCTTGACCTGTACGCCATCGCCGTCGTGCAACTCCGGGATGAACCGTCGCCACGGCGCCCGGAAGTAGATGAAGACGACATAGATCGGCAGCGCGCCATATCCGGATGCGCTGATGCCCAGCCAGCTACGGATCGGGCTGTGCACGCCGTCGGCGCCGATGAGATAGTCGGCGCGGATGGTCTCCGACTCCCCCGACTCCGCGTCGCGCACCACCGCGGTGACCCCGGTGTCGTCCATCTGGATCGAGGACACCTCCGTGCCGTAGCGCACGTCGTTGCCGCCTCGTCGGGCGGCATCGCGCAGGATCGGCTCGAGCCGGCTCTGCGGGCAATATTGTGCCGCCGGCTCGGGGCTCAACTTGTCCAGGCCGGCGAAGATCGCTTTGACGTCGAGCGCCGGTTCTTCCACGGCGCTGTTCAGCGTGGGCCTGACCACCATCGCCGAGACGTGCTCGGCGACCGCGCGCACCTCGTCGCGAAGCCCCAGGCCGCGCAGCACTTCCGAGCTGCGGAAACTCAGATTGCGGGCCTTCGGATAGAGGAAGAATTCTCGTCGCTTCTCGACCAGTAGCGCGCGGACCCCGTATTGGGCCAGCAGCGCCGACGTCGCCAGCCCGCCGACGCCGGCTCCGACAATGAGCACCGGAACACGGGTAACCATCGCATTCACCTCCGGGCCTAGCACCAGACTACAATTATGACAGCGACTACCATTATGCATTAACTGTCATAATATGCCCGGTTTGCTACCGGAAATGCCAGCCAAGGGCCGTTGCGCGTCAGCAAGAGTGGGTAAACAACGCACCAGGGCAGCGTCAGTGCAATCAGGTATCAGACAGAAGGCGGCATCGGATGGTTCGTGAAGAGGGGGGCCGGTGGGACGTCGGCATCCAAAGCAACGCGGTTTACGTTGCGCGCATCTCAGAAAGCGACAAACGGATATTCGACGATTCGATATCAGCTGAAGAGGCCCGTGACCTCGCTGGCCTGTTGACGAAGTTCGCAGCCAAGCTCGAAGAGTCCGCGGATTCCGACACGAAGGACGATTCCGAGGACTCCGATAAGTCCGAGAAGTCCGGGAACGGCAAAGACACCAAAGACACCAAGAAGTCCGAGGACACCTCTGACTCCGAGGACTCCGACGACTCCGAGGACTCCGAGGACAGCGACGACACCAAAGACACCGACAAGTCCGAGGACAGCAAGGACTCCGAGGACAGCGAGGACTCCAAAGACAGCGAGGACTCCGAGGACTCCGATAAGTCCGAGGACTCCGATAAGTCGTCGAACTAGGTGCGGTCTCCACGCGCCGACGGTCGCTAGCCGAAGCGCGCCAGGAACTCCTCGGCGACAGCCACGGCCCGCTCCCGATCGCGCGCGACCAAGCCGATCCGGGTCCGCCGGTCCAGGATGTCGGAGGCATTCAGCGCGCCCTCATGGGTTATCGCATACGCGAATTCCGCTCTGCTGACATCGATTCCGTCTACGACCGGCTCGGTCGGCCGGTCGCAGGCCGCGACGGCGACAACCTTGGGCGCCTCGGCGCCGTACCGCTGCACCAGCGACACCGGCAGCTCGGTATCCGGCGCTGCGATCACCCCGGGATTGGCCGGAGCTCCGATCAACGGCAGGTTGCGGGTCCGGCATTTTCCGGCGCGCAGGCGCCGCACCCGAATCGCGCGATCCAGCACATCCTGTGCCATATAGCGGTATTCGGTCAGCTTGCCGCCGATCACGCTGATCACCCCGGACGCCGATTCCACGACGGCGTGTTCGCGGGACACGTCGGCGGTGCGTCCTTCGCCGGTATCGATCAGCGGCCGCAGCCCGGCGTAGGCGCCGATCACGTCGGTGGCGGTGAGCCCGGTGCCCAATGCGGTGTTCACCGTGTCCAGCAGGAACGTGATCTCTTCGACCGACGGTTCGGGCACGTCGGGAATGGGGCCGGGAGCCGCTTCGTCGGTCAGCCCCAGATAAACCCGGCCCAATTGTTCGGGCATGGCGAACACGAAGCGGTTGAGCTCACCCGGAATCGGAATCGTCAGCGCCGCAGTCGGATTGCCGAAGGCCTGGGCATCGAAGACCAGATGCGTGCCCCGGCTGGGCCGCAACCGCAACGATCCGTCGATCTCGCCTGCCCACACCCCGGCCGCGTTGATGACCGCGCCCGCCGACACGTCGAACGACTCCCCGCAGTGCAGGTCGGTCAGCCGCACCGAGGTGCCGCTGGCCAGCGATGCCGACACCTTGGTCAGGATCCGCGCGCCGTGCTGCGCCGCGGTGCGCGCGACCGCGGTGACCAGTCGGGCGTCGTCGATCAATTGACCGTCGTAGGCCAGGAAGCCGCCATCCAGGCCGTCGCGCCGCACGGTCGGCGCCATCTCCACGACGCGCTGGGCCGAAACCCGGCGCGAGCGAGGCAGGGTCGACGCCGGGGTGCCGGCGAGGAACCGCAGCGCGTCACCGGCCATGAAGCCGCCGCGCACCAGCGCACGCTTACCCGGGCTCATCGACGGCAGCAGCGGCACTAACTGGGGCATCGCATGAACCAGGTGGGGGGCGTTGCGCGTCATCAAGATTCCGCGCTCGATGGCGCTGCGTCGGGCGATGCCCAGGTTGCCGGTCGCCAGGTAGCGCAGCCCGCCGTGCACGAGCTTGGAACTCCAGCGGCTGGTGCCGAACGCCAGATCGTGTTTGTCCACCAGCGCCACCCGCAGGCCACGCGCGGCGGCATCCAACGCGATGCCGGCGCCGGTGATGCCGCCGCCGATCACCACGACGTCCAGCGTTTCACCCTCGGCGAGTGCGGTCAGGTCGGCGGCGCGGCGGGCGGCGTTCAGGGCGGTCGGATCGGGTATCACGACAGGTATCCGTTCAGCGAGTAGGCCAGCTCGGTGGCCAGCGCGTCGGCGTCGAGCATCGGTTCGACGATCCGCGCCGACTGGATGGTCGACTGCGCGATCAGCAACACCATGGTCGCCATCTGGACGGGGTCCCCGAGCCGGACGCTGCCGTGCCGCTGAGCCACCCGCACCCGGGCGGCGAGCGCGTCGATCAACATGCGCTGGCTGGTCCCCAGGCGTTCGGTGATGTACGTCGACGCGAGATCCGAGCGCAGCACCGACATCACCAATCGGTCCGCCCGTAACAGATCGGTTACCGTAACTATCTGTCGCACAAGCGATTCCCGATCGTTCCCAAGCAGCGGAGCGTCCCGCATCGCCTCGGTGATGTGCTGGGTCAACAGCGCCGCCACGATCGACGGCGTGTCCGGCCACCGCCGGTACACCGTCGGCCTGCTGACACCCGCGCGCCGGGCTATCTCGGCGAGGGTCACCCGGTCCACGCCGAAATCCACCACGCAGCTGGCGGCCGCCGCGAGGATGCGCTCGCCGGTATCCAACTCGGTGTTACGGATTGACAACATATGTAATACTGTAACGCATGACCGATCCTCAGGGGCTATTGCCGCCGATGAAATGGAACGCGTGGGGAGATCCCGCCGCGGCCAAGCCGCTCTCGGAGGGCATCCGGTCATTGCTGCAGCAGGCCGTGGGGGTCGAGGGGTCCCGCACGGCCGAACCGCGATCCGACCAAGTGCAATTGCGCCCGTCGGCGTTGTCGCAGTCCGATCGGGACGCACTGGCCGCGATCGTCGGCGCCGAATACTGCCGCACGGCGGACCCCGATCGGTTGCTGCATGCGGGCGGCAAATCGACCATCGACCTGCTGCGTCGCAACGACCGCGGGGTCCAGGATGCGCCCGACGCCGTGTTGCTTCCCGGCGATGACGAAGCGGTGGCCGAGATCCTGCGCCACTGCTCGCAGCATCGCATCGCCGTCGTGCCCTTCGGTGGGGGCACCAGCGTGGTCGGTGGGCTCGATCCCGACCGCGGGGAGTTCTCCGCCGTCGTCTCTCTTGATTTACGCCGCTTCGATCAACTGATCTCGCTGGACGAGGTGTCCGGCCAGGCCGTTTTCGGGGCCGGGGTCACCGGACCGGAGGCCGAACGACTCCTTGGCGCGCAAGGTTTTTCGCTCGGCCATTTTCCGCAGAGCTTTGAGTACGCCACCATCGGCGGCTTCGCCGCGACCCGCTCCTCCGGTCAGGACTCGGCGGGCTACGGCCGGTTCAACGACATGGTGCGCGGTCTGCGCGTGGTCACCCCGGTTGGCACCCTGGATCTGGGTCGCGCACCGGAATCCGCCGCGGGCCCCGATCTGCGCCAGCTGTTGATCGGCTCGGAGGGCACCCTGGGCGTCATCACGCAGGTGCGGCTGCGCGTGCACCGCGCGCCGGAAGCCGTCCGCTACGAGGCGTGGTCGTTCCCCGATTTCGAGACCGGGGCCGCGGCCCTGCGCGCCGTCACCCAGAATGCCACCGGCCCCACCGTCATTCGGCTCTCCGACGAGGCCGAGACCGGAGTCAACCTGGCCACCACCGAGGCGATCGGCGAATCTCAGATCACCGGCGGATGCCTGGCCATCACCATGTTCGAGGGCACCGCGGAACACGTCGAAAGCCGGCACGCCGAAACCAGCGCGCTGCTGGCGGCCCAGGGCGGAACCTCGCTGGGCGACGGTCCGGCCCAGGCCTGGGAGCACGGCCGGTTCGGCGCTCCGTACCTGCGCGATTCGCTGCTGGCGGCGGGAGCGCTGTGCGAAACGCTGGAGACCGCCACCGACTGGGCAGGCGTCCCCGGGCTGAAAGCCGCTGTCACACAGTCACTTACCGACGCGCTCGCCGCGACTGGCACGCCCGCCCTGGTGATGTGTCACATCTCCCACGTCTACCCCACCGGCGCATCGTTGTACTTCACCGTCGTCGCCGGGCAACGGGGCAACCCGATCGAGCAATGGAAAGCCGCCAAAAAGGCCGCGTCGGATGCCATCATGGCCACCGGCGGGACCATCACCCACCACCATGCGGTCGGCGTCGACCACCGGCCGTGGATGCGCGACGAGATAGGCGAGCTGGGAGTGCAGGTATTACGCGCGGTCAAGGCGACGCTGGATCCGGCCGGAATTCTCAATCCCGGCAAGCTGATTCCGTGACGGCCGAGCTGCACCGCCGAGAGATCGGCAAGGTGATCGCGCTGACCAACCCGGTATCGGGCCACGGCGCCGCGATCCACGCGGCCCAGCTCGCGATTGCCCGGCTGCACCGCCGCGGCGTGGAGGTCGTCGAAATCATCGGCGACGATGCGCAAGACGCGCGCCACCTGGTGGGCGCGGCCTTGGAGAACGGCACCGATGCGGTCATGGTGACCGGAGGCGACGGCGTTGTCTCCAACGCCCTGCAGGTGTTGGCCGGCACCGACATTCCGCTGGGCGTGATTCCGGCCGGCACCGGCAACGACCACGCCCGCGAATTCGGCATCCCCACCAAGGACGCCGAGACCGCCGCGGACATCGTCGTCGACGGCTGCACGGAATCCATTGACCTGGGCCTGATTCGGGACAGCAGCGGGGCCGAGAAATGGTTCGGCACCGTGGCGGCCGCCGGCTTCGATTCGCTGGTCACCGATCGCGCCAACCGGATGAGCTGGCCGCACGGCCGGCTGCGCTATTACGTCGCGATGCTCGCCGAGCTGTCACAGCTGCGGCTCCTGCCATTTCGCATGGTGCTCGACGGGACCAAAGAGATCGACGCGGATATCACGCTCGCGGCCTTCGGCAACACCCGCAGCTACGGCGGCGGGCTGCAGATCTGCCCCGGCGCCGACCACACCGACGGCCTGCTCGACATCACCATGGTGCATGAGGCATCGCGCACCAAGCTGGTCCGCCTGTTCCCCACCGTGATGAAGGGCACCCACGTCAACCTCGACGAGGTGAGCACGGCGCGGGCCAAATCCATCCATGTCGAGTGCCCCGGCATCAACGTCTACGCCGACGGCGACTTCGCCTGCGCGCTACCGGCTGAGATCTCGGTGGTTGCGGGCGCTCTGCAGATTCTGCGCCCGGGCGTACCAGCAGACCGAGAGCGGTGAGCTGGATTTGCTGACTATCACTGGCAGACGTGAAAGACTTCCAGCTACGGGAAAGCAAGGCCGTGGGGTGTCAACGATGGACTTCTACGCGGTGCTCGACGAGGTGGTCGCGCTGGTCCGCAGCCGTCGGCGGGTGTCATATCAGGCGCTGAAGCTGAACTTCGGCCTGGATGATAAGCACCTCCAAGCGCTTAAGGAAGAGGTGCTCTACTCGCACGGAGCAACGATTCGTGACGAGGGCTCCGGTTTTGTGTGGGCCGAAGAACCAACGGTCGCTCCCACCGCGCTGCAGTCGCAACCTCCGGAGCCCGAACGCCGCCACCTCACAATGATGTTCTGTGACCTTGTGGGTTCCACGCCGCTCGCCAGCCAATTCGATCCCGAAGAGTGGCGGGAGATCATGCGGGCCTATTACGACACCTGCGGCAAGGTGATCGCACGCTTTGATGGTCACATCGCCCAATACCTCGGCGACGGCCTGCTCGTCTACTTCGGTTATCCCCTCGCTCACGAAGACGATGCGCAACGGGCTGTTCGCGCGGGGCTGGGCATCCTGGAAGCGGTCGGACAGCTCAACGCCGGCCTCACTGAAAAGCACGGTGTGTCACTGGCTGTGCGTCTGGGGTGCCACACCGGGCTCGTGGTAGTCGGCGAGCTGGGCGGCACGGGTCACGACGATATGGCGCTGGGCGAAACGCCCAATATTGCGGCTCGGCTGCAGGGCATCGCGGAACCAAACACGTTGGTAGTCGGCGCCTTAACGCACCAACTCCTGAGTGGCCTGTTCACCTGCCGGTCGTTGGGGAGCCCGCCCCTGAAAGGCGTCGCCACGCCTCTGGAGGTGTACCAGGTGCTCTCTGAAAGCACCGCCCGCAGTCGACTGGAAGCGATTGGCAGCGCCGGCCTCACCCCGCTGGTAGGGCGTCAAACCGAGGTGCAACGGCTCGACGAAAACTGGGCCGAGGTGGTCAATGGCCACGGACGGGTGGTGTTGCTCAGTGGTGAGGCGGGAATCGGCAAATCCCGGCTCGTCCGCCACATCAGCGAACGCGCCGCCGACACCGCGTGGCTGATCCCGTTCCAGTGTTCGCCCTTCTATCAAGACACCGCTTTGTATCCGGTGATCGACGCGCTCCAACGGGTGGCGTTGGGCTTCCAGCCCGAGGATTCCGCCACACAGAAGCTGCGCAAGCTCGAGGGTTGGCTAGTCCAGTACGGACAATCCCTAACTGATGCGGTACCGCTTTTTGCCTCCCTGTTGTCGATTCCCTTGACGCCGGAATACAACCCAGTGACCGCGCCCCCGGATCAGCTGAAACAGCAAACCTTGCAAGCGATCGCGTCGCTCATACGTAACAGAGCGGCCCGGCAGCCACTGCTGTTTGTCATGGAAGATCTGCAATGGGTGGATCCCACGACAATCGAGCTCCTCAGTCTGATCATCGAGCAGGCGGCCACCGCTCGAATCATGATGCTGTTGACGTACCGACCGACCTTCGAACCGCCGTGGGCGCCGCTCGCACACCTCTCCGCGGTCACGCTCGGTCGTTTGCCAGCCGATGAGGCCGCCGAACTGACCAGCCGAGTCGCCGGCGAAAAGACCCTGCCGGTAGACGTTATGGACCAGGTGATAGCCAAGACCGACGGCGTACCGCTGTTCGTCGAAGAGCTGACCAAGATGCTGCTCGAGTCCGGGCTACTCATCGAGCACGCCGAATGCTATGAGCTGACCGGACCGTTGCCCGCATTGGCGATTCCCAACACGCTGCACGACTCGCTGACCGCGCGCCTGGACCGGTTATCACCGGTGAAATCGCTTGCCCAGCTAGCCGCGACATTGGGGCGTGACTTCAGCTATGCGTTGCTGCGGGCCGTCGCGCCGTGGGACGAAGACACGCTGCGACGGGGACTGCACCAGCTGAAGGAATCCGAGCTGTTATACGAGCAGGGGGTGCCGCCAACGGCAAGCTACCGGTTCAAGCATGCGTTGATCCAGGACGCCGCTTACCAGTCGCTTCTGAGAAGCACTCGCCAACATCACCATCAGCGCATCGCTCAAACGCTCGAATCCTGTTTCCCTGAAACGGCTTCCACACAACCCGAACTGCTGGCGCACCACTACACCGAAGCCGGCTTGACTGCGCTGGCCATTCCCTATTGGCAAGCCGCCGGGCAACGGGCATTGCAGCGCTATGCCAACCGGGAAGCCGCCACCCACGCATCGCGGGGCTTGGAGTTGCTCAGCGCTTTGCCTGACACACCACAACGCGCCAAGCAAGAACTCTCGTTGCAGATCGTGCTCGGCCCAGCCTTGAGTTTCGTGCGCGGCCCGCAATCGGGAGAACACATCTACGCCCGAGCCTGCGAGTTGGCGCGGCAGGTCGGCGCTGCCCCAGAACTCTTCCCGGCGCTGTCCGGCTTGCAATACGCAGAAATAGTGCGCGGGCATATGCATAAGGCGCGGGCTCTGGCGGAGGAGTATCTGGGGCTAGCCGAGCCGAAACAGGACCCGCTCATCTTGGCGGTGGGACACCGGATGCTGGCCTATACGGCGTGGTGGCAGGGCGACTTCACCGATGCGCGGGACCACAGCGCTCAAGGCCTCGCCTTCTATAGCCGCGACCAGCACCGGGAATGCGTTATGAGCTACACACAGGATTCTGGAGTCCTATGCGGATATCTCAGCGGACTAGCGGACTGGGTCTTGGGCTACCCAACACGGGCGGTGCAGGCCATGGATCGGACGGTGGCGCACGCGCGCGAGCTCGCACATCCTTACAGCATCGCGATAACACTTCTGTTCGCTGCCCAACTAGCTCAACTGCGCCGGGATCCCGAGTCCGCACGAAAGCAGGCGGAAGAAGCAATTGCGATTTCTCGGGAGCATGGCCTTGACGCCGTGGAGCTCTGGTGCCTCCTGCCCCGAGGGTGGGCGTTCGCCGAGCAGGGTGAGGTGACCAAAGGCATCTCGGACATCCGCGAAGCGATGGAACGCCGTCGAGTCCATGGCATCGGTGCCGTGTGGCCGTGGTTCTTCGCCTTGTTGGGAGAGGCATATGGCAAGGCAGGACAGCTTGAGGATGGGTTAGAGGCGCTGCAGGAAGCGCTTGACTGGGTGAACCGTAACGACGAGCGACTCTACGAAGCCGAGGCATACCGGATCCGGGGCGAGCTACTGCTCAAACAGGAGGCATCGAATTCTGCTGGGGCAGAACAGTGTTTCTCCCAGGCATTGCAGGTCGCCCGCCAACAACAAGCGAGGTCTTGGGAGCTGCGCGCGGCCATCAGCTTGGCTCGCCTGCGGCAGCAGGAGGGAAGGCGCGAGGATGCCCGCGAGTTACTGCTGCCAATATATTCCTGGTTCACGGAGGGTTTTGATACCGCCGACTTGCAAGACGCCCGCACGCTCGCAGACCGCTTGTCGTAATGCTTTAACGTGCGCCGGCCACAGGGTGGTGCCTTGCGCTCTGCAGATTCTGCGCCCCGCTCAAACGCGCTAGCGGATGGGCTAGCGCGTTACCGAGTCGCTCATTGCTTCCAGAGCGGCGGCCCGAACTGGCCGCCGAGCGAAAAATCTAACCGACGCCCCGGCTGAGCCAGGTCACCTCGCCGGCGTCGCCACCGTCGCGGTAGGCCTCGAGCGCCTCGTCCCAGGCCGTGCCCAGCACCGAGTCCAACTCCGCGGCCAGGGTGTCGGCGCCCTGGGCCATCATCGCCCGCAGCCGCATCTCCCCGACCATGATGTCGCCGTTGGCGCTCATCGCCCCGCTCCACAGGCCGAGCTGCGGGGTGTGGCTGAACCGGTGGCCGTCGACGCCGGGGCTGGGGTCCTCGGTGACCTCGAACCGCAACACGGACCAGGACCGCAGCGCGTTGGCCAGTTTGGCGCCGGTGCCCACCGGCCCGACCCAGTTGGTGACCGCGCGCAGCTGTCCGGGCATTGCCGGCTGGGGCGTCCAGTTCAGGTTCGCCTTGGCACCAAGGGACGACGACAACGCCCACTCGACATGCGGGCAAACCGCCGCGGGCGACGCGTGCACGTACACCACGCCGGTCGTCACGTCGGCGAATTGATTCGACGCTCGCATTTCCTGCTCCTTCGGTTCCACGAGGGACGTCTTCCCCAACGACCTGCGGACCCGACAAACAGGGCAGCTTGCTTGAAATCTTCGATTTTTTGTGTGTCGTGCGTGTCTATTGTGCCTTGTGATACCCCTGTTGCGCTAGTGTTCATTTCCCGCTAGCTGTAATCGGCGATCACGGCGTCCGAAAGCGCCGGCCACGGCCGCAGCGCCCACTCCCCGAAATCCCGGTCCGTCAGGACCACCAGCGCCAGCTCATTTTCGGGATCTGCCCAGATGAAACCGCCTGCCTGGCCAAAATGGCCATACGTGCGCGCCGAATTCTGCGCGCCCGTCCAGTGCGGCGATTTTGTGTCTCGCAGCTCGAAACCCAGCCCCCAATCGTTGGGGCGCTGTACCCCGTAACCCGGCAGCACGCCGTCCAGACCGGGAAACTGCACCGTCGTCGCCTCGGCGTGCAGGCCCTGCGAGACCGTCGACGGGCGCAGCAGGTCCCCGGCGAACGCCGCCAGGTCGGCCACTGTCGACCTCGCCCCGAATCCGGCGGCCACCGCGCCGCCGTGCAGCTCGGTCGCCGCCATGCCCAGCGGCTCGCACACCGCCTCGGTCAGGTAGCGCGCAAACTCGATGCCGGTCTCGTGCTCCACGGTCTGGCCCAGCACGGTGAAGCCCTGATTCGAGTAGATCCGCCGGGCGCCGGGCACGGCCAGCACCCGGTCGTCGTGCATCGATAGACCCGAGGTGTGGGCAAGCAGGTGGCGGACGGTCGCGCCGGGTGGGCCGGCCGCCGTGTCGAGATCGACCGCGCCTTCCTCGATGGCGACCTGCACGGCCCGCGCCGCCAGCGGCTTGGTCACCGAAGCCAGCTCGAACACCCGCTCGGTGTCGCCGTGGCTGGCCAGCACGCCGCCCGGACCAACCACCGCTGCTGCGGCGGCCCCGACCGGCCAGTCGTTCAGGGCGTCCAGAGCCGCCATCACTTCCGGGCGATGTAGTAGTTGTTGATCGGGTCCGACTCGATCTCGGCCACGCTCACGTCGTCGAAGCCGGCATCGCCCAGCATCGAGACGGCCAGTTGCGTCCCCCACGCGGTGCCCAGTCCGGCGCCGTCCAGCGCCAGCGACACCGTCATGCAGTGCATCAGCGAGGTCGTGTACAGGTAGGTGCTCATCGGGACGCCGACGTTCTCCTCGAGCCGGCTCGACGCCTTGATGTCGGCCATCAGCAGCACACCGCCGGGGCGCAGCGCCCGGTAGATGTTTTGCAGGACCTGCGCCGGCTGCGCCTGATCGTGGATGGCGTCAAAGACGGTGATGACGTCGTAGGCGTCCGCCTTGTCCAGATCAGCGAGATTGTGGCTTTCGAAGGCCGCATTGGACAGGCCCCGTTCGGCGGCCTCTGCGATCCCGGTGGCGATGGCCTGCTCGGAAAAGTCGATGCCGGTGAAGCGGCTGGCCGGAAACGCTTGTGCCATCACGTTGATGGCGTGTCCGCTGCCGCAGCCGAAATCCGCCACGTCGGCTCCGGACCTCAGCCGCTCCACGAGGCCGTCCACCAACGGCAGCACCACGTCGACCAACGCGGTGTCGTACACCACGCCGCTCTGCTCGGCCATCAACGCGTGGAAACGGGGAAACTCGCTGTACGGCAGCCCGCCCCCGGCGCGGAAGCACCCGATGATCTTTTGTTCGACTTCGGCGAGCACCGGAACGAGCAGGGTCACCAGGGCCAGATTGTCCGGTCCGGCCTGGCGGGTCAGCACCCTGGCTCGCTGCGCGGGCAACGAGTAGGTCGCGGTGTCGGGGTCGTAGTCGACGACGCGTCCGGTGGTCATGCCGGCCAGCCACTCCCGGACGTAGCGTTCGTTGAGGCCGGCCGCCGCGGCGATCTGCTCGCTGGTGACGGGAGCCAACCCGGACATCGTGTCCAGCAGCCCGGTCTGATGCCCGATGCTGAGCAACAGCGTCAGGCTGGCGCCGTCGATGGCCGCGGTGATTCGTTCGGTGAATTCTTCGGTGGTTTCCAAAGCCGTCACGCCCAGGGACGCTACACCCGGTTGATGGCCCGCCGGTTGCCGACAGCGAATGGGTGGACAGGCCGCCGCGAGATGTATGGCGGCGGTCAGTAGGTTGGAGCCCATGAGTCAGACAGTGCGCGGCGTGATTTCACGCAAGAAGGGCGAACCCGTCGAATTGGTGGACATCGTCGTCCCGGATCCCGGACCCGGCGAGGCTCTGGTCGACGTCATCGCCTGCGGGGTGTGCCACACCGACCTGACCTACCGCGAGGGCGGCATCAACGACGAGTATCCGTTCCTGCTCGGCCACGAGGCCGCCGGCCGGGTCGAGGCCGTCGGCCCCGACGTGACCGCCGTCGCGCCGGGCGACTTCGTCATCCTGAACTGGCGCGCGGTGTGCGGGCAATGCCGGGCCTGCAAGCGCGGCCGCCCGCACCTGTGCTTCGACACCTTCAATGCCACCCAGAAGATGACACTGACCGACGGCACCGAGCTCACGCCCGCGCTGGGCATCGGCGCGTTCGCCGACAAGACGCTGGTGGCAGCCGGCCAGTGCACCAAGGTCAATCCCGAGGCCGACCCCGCGGTCGCGGGTCTGCTGGGCTGCGGGGTGATGGCGGGGCTGGGTGCGGCGATCAACACCGGCGCCATCACCCGGGACGACACCGTCGCCGTGATCGGTTGCGGCGGCGTGGGCGACGCCGCGATCGCCGGTGCGGCGCTGGTGGGCGCGCGGCGGATCATCGCCGTCGACACCGACAACACCAAACTGGACTGGGCCCGCAAGTTCGGCGCCACCCACACCGTCAACGCCCGCGAACTCGACGTCGTCAAAACGATTCAGGACCTCACCGACGGCTTCGGGGCCAACGTGGTGATAGACGCCGTCGGCCGGCCGGAGACCTGGAAGCAGGCGTTCTACGCCCGCGACCTCGCCGGAACCGTTGTGCTGGTTGGTGTTCCGACCCCCGACATGCGCCTGGACATGCCGCTGGTGGACTTCTTCAGCCACGGCGGTTCGTTGAAGTCGTCGTGGTACGGCGATTGCCTGCCCGAACGCGACTTCCCCACCTTGATCGACCTGTATCTGCAGGGCCGGCTGCCGCTGGAGCAGTTCGTCTCCGAGCGCATCGGGCTCGGTGATGTGGAAGAGGCGTTCCACCGGATGCACGGCGGCGAGGTGCTGCGCTCGGTGGTGGTGCTCTGATGGCGGACATCGAACGGCTGGTCACCCACGGCACCTTCGAACTCGACGGTGGCAGTTGGGAAGTCGACAACAACATCTGGATCGTGGGCGACGATTCCGACGTGGTGGTGTTCGACGCCGCGCATTCCGCCGAGCCGATCCTGGCGGCGGTGGGTAAGCGCAATGTGGTCGCGGTGGTGTGCACCCACGGCCACAACGACCACGTCACCGTGGCACCCGAACTGGGCGTGGCCCTGGACGCCCCCGTGCTGCTGCATCCCGGCGACGACGTGCTGTGGCGAATGACGCACCCCGACAAAGACTTCCGCGCGATCGCCGACGGTGACACGCTCGACGTCGCCGGCACCGAGCTGCTGGCGCTGCACACGCCGGGCCACTCCCCCGGATCGGTGTGCTGGTACGCCCCGGAGGTGGGCCCCAAAGGCGTGGTGTTCAGCGGGGACACCCTGTTCTCCGGGGGCCCCGGCGCCACCGGGCGCTCCTATTCGGACTTCCCGACCATCCTGCAGTCGATTTCCGGCCGGCTCGGCACCTTGCCCGGCGACACCGTCGTGCATACCGGCCACGGCGACAGCACCACCATCGGCGACGAAATCGTGCACTACGAGGAATGGGTGGCCCGCGGCCACTGATTCGTCCACGCCGAACTGTCAACCGGATCGGCCTCTATCGTTGACCCATGCCGCCTGAACCCCGGATGCCCGAATCGAGCATTGTGGTGCGGCCCGAGCCTGCCTACACCGAGGCGTCGCGGCTGCGGGCCGCGGGGTTGGCGCAGGCGATCGCGGCGTTCGAGCGGGCCGCCGAACAGGTGGCGCTGCCAAGGGCTCCGCAGCCGATCGTCGTCGCCGACTACGGCGCGGCCAACGGCCACAATTCGCTCAAGCCGCTGTCGGCGGCCATCGCGGTGCTGCGCCGCCGCACCCGCCACGATCACGCAATCCTGGTGGCGCACACCGATGTACCGGGCAATGACTTCGCCGCGCTGTTCGAGACGGTGGCCGACGACCCGGAGAGCTACCTGCACTCCGACACGGCGACGTTCACCTCGGCGGTCGGCCGTTCGTTTTATGACCAGATCGTGCCGTCCAAGACGGTCAACCTGGGCTGGACGTCGTGGGCGACGCAGTGGCTGAGCCGAACTCCCTGCGAGGTGCACGATCACGTGCACGCCTCGCGCAGCAAGGACGACGCCGTGCACTCGGCCTATGCCGACCAGGCGGCTCTGGACTGGCATAACTTCGTCGCCTTCCGTGGCCGGGAATTGGCCCCCGAGGGCCGTCTGGTGGCACTGACGCTGGCCGCCGACGAAGACGACACCGCGGGCTTCGGCCCGCTGCTCGACGCCATCGTCGAGGCGCTGGACGATCAGGCGCGCGACGGCCTGCTGAAGCCAGATGAGTTGCGGCGCATGGCAGTTCCCACCTTCGCCCGTGCCGAGAAGGATTTTCGCGCCCCGTTCGCGCCGAAGGGCCGGTTCGAAGGCCTGATGATCGAGCACCTCGAGATGTTCAACGCCGAGGACCGGTTCTGGGCTCGCTACCAGTTAGACCACGACGCAGAGGCTTTCGGCGAGCAGTGGGCGGCCTTCGCCCGGTTCGTGCTGTTCCCCTCCCTGGTGGCCGCGCTCGACGGTGGGGTCCACGACGAGCGGGCGGCGCATTTCGTCGAGCAGCTGACGGGCGCGGTGGCCGAGCGGCTGTCCAGCGCGCCCGAGCCGATGCGGATTCCGCAGGCCGTGGTCGTGCTGGTCAAGCGCGACGCATCGCGCTGATGAGAGTTTCGGCACAACAGCGCAGCGGGTAACCCCTAGCAATCGTCAACCTGCGACTGCAAGGGGGTAGACGCATGAGCGTGCAGGACGATAAAGGGACTGAGGACGACAAGGGAACTAAGGACGATAGAAAGAGCGATCGAGCCGAACAAGCTGATCAAACTGGTGGAAAGGATGATGAGCAACGGCTGACCGAGAAGCCCGAGCCGGACGAGGATGCCAAAAAGAAGGCCGCCGAGATGATGGAGGCCTACAAGGAAAAGCCCACGATCGTCCTGCCGGGCACCGGCGGAAGCGTGTCCGGCACCGCGGTCAACGATTGGCTGGACGAAGACGGCAATCCCAGGCACGAAGAACCCGAGGGCTCGGATGCCCAGCGCTCGGATACCCAGGATTCGGATTCTCAGAGCTCGGATGCCCAGGACTCTGATACCCAAGGTTCGGATGCCGACGAGAAGGGCGATGGCCAGCGCGACGAAGAGGCGCTGAAGGAGCAAATCGAAAAGGACAAGGCCCTCAACGAGAAGCTGAAAGAAGCCGCCCAGGAGGAGAACAAGGGCGAAAAAGGCAAGAAGGGCGAAAAGGGCGAAAAGGACGAAAAGGACGAAAAGGGCGAAACGGACGAAAAGGGCGAAACGGACGAAAAGGGCGAAAAGGGTTGAGCTGAACCAGAATTGCCTAGATAGGACTCAGTGAGCGGGTATCGGTCCCAACGCGCTGATGCCCAGATTTCCCTCTATCTCCTGAATGATCTGGTTGACGCGGTCGAGCCCGGGAATGGGCTCGTTGACGCCCGGAACGGGCGGGATCGGCGGGGTCGCCACTTTGCGCGGAGCCGCCGGACGGGCGGGCACGGCCGGCGGGGCCGCTTGAGGAGTGGCCCGCGGCGTGGTGGTCATCGGCGTCTCGGTCTCGGCGGGCGGGGTGGTGTCCGAGGTTGACGGCACCGGAACGTCCGGTGGCGGCGGAGCGGGCTCGGCAGTTGCGCTGCGGGGCGCCGGCGGCGGGGCCGCCGGGGCGGTGCTCAACGCTGGCGCCGGCGTGGTCGCCGACTTGTTCTGTGCGGTCAGCCCGATCGCCACGGCGGTTCCCACCAGCAGCACCGCCGCGACGGTGATGATGACCGCCGCCGCCGGCAGCAGATGCCAGCGCGATATCAGCCGCTTGCGCTTGGCGGTTTCGCGCGTGGCCTCGGCCGGCCCGGCCGCGGCCGCTCCGGTCGCCGCGTCGGGGTCCAGCCCTGAATACCCGGTCGCGCCCGCGCCGGTGATCCGCGAGTTGTGCCCGGTGGCCGACCAGGCCCGAGCTGTCGCGGGCGCGGCGGGCGCGGCCGGCGCGGCCGGCGCGGCCTGCGCGGCGGGCGCGGCCGGCGCCGAGAGCGTCGCGCCGGCATCGCCGGGGCCGTGCGCAACCCGCAACGCAGCACCTACCGCGGCCGTGAGTTGCGGCCGCGGCGTCGTGGCAACGGGAACGCGGAAGTGCCGCGACAGCGCAGTGGTGACCGTCGGCAGGTTCGCCCCGCCGCCTGTCGAGACCACCGCGACGAGATCACGGATCCCGTTGCGCGCCAAGGCTTCATCCAATGCCGAGATCGCGCTGTTCAGCGAGGGACGGATCGCGTCGTCAAGTTCGTGTCTGGTGAGCCGGATTTCGCCGCGCGTCCCGGTCAGCCCGTCGGTCAGCGTGGCGACCGTGCCCGAGGAGAGCTGTTCCTTGGCGATCCGGCAGGCGCTGCGCAGCCGGCTCAGCGAGCCGATCGCCGCGTCGCCGGACGGGAACGCACCGGTGGTCGGCATGTTGGCGATTACGGCGCCCAGCAGCGCCTGGTCGATCAGGTCCCCGGAGAAATCGCGGTGCCGGACGGTCGGGGCCAACGCCCGGTAGTCACCGTCGGCGTGCATCAGGGTGATGCTGGTGCCGCTGCCGCCGAAATCGCAGACCGCGACGGTTCCGCGCGGAGGGATGCCCGGGCTGGTCCGCACGGCGAGCAGCGTGGCCGCGGCGTCGGGGATCAGCAGGATCGGGCGCGCACGTCCCGACCATTCGGGGATCTCGCTCAGGGCGGCGCCGAGGGCCTCCACCGCGTCTGACTCCCAGTGGGCCGGATAGGTGACCGCGATGTCGTCGGGCAGGGCGCGACCACCGGTGGCGGCGTAGGCGAGCGCCCGCAACCCGTCGGCGACCAAGACCTCACTGCGGTGCACCGAGCCGTCCACCGCTACGACGCCACGCGGGTCGCCGACGCGGTTGACGAAGCCGGTGATCACCACTCCGGGCCCCTGCAATCGTGGGTTCTCCGCGGGGACACCGATCTCGGCGGGACGATCCGGATACAGCGTCAGAACGGGTTTGCGAGTGATGGCGTTGTCGGCGGTGACGGCCGCCAGGTTGGTGGCACCTATCGATAAGCCCAGCGCGGTCCCGACTCCATTGGCCATATCCCGATCCCCGTATCCGCAGCACCGACTCGCATCCGGCTAGCCGTTATTGTGTCGCCAAAACCTGTATTCCGCGTCAGCGACGGCTATGCGCCCGCTGTGCGCCGGTCACCGGATGCTGCCTTCGCCGGCGATCAGCGGGAGGTCGAGCGGTGTGACCCAGCCCGGCCGCAGGTCGTTGACGGCCGGAACGGCGTTGAGCGCCCGCAGGCCGGTCGCCAGGCATCCGGCCGCCGCCGCGTCCCGGCCCGAGCCGTCGGTGAACCGGAACGCGGTCTCCTGGAAGATGCTCGGGGTCCCCTCAATGTCCACGCGGTAGACGTCGTTGTCGTGGCCGGTCGGCCAGTCCGGGGCGGCGTCCAGCCCGATCCGGTTGACGTGTTCGAGCTGGATGCGGGTCTCGCCCTGGTAGACGCCGTTGATGGTGAACCGGACGGCAGCCACATGCCCTGGCTTGATCACGCCCCTGGCGGAGTTGCGCTCCGTCGGGGTCACCCACTTGTCCCAGGTGGTGGTGATTTCGTCGAGCATGATGCCGGCGGCGTGCGCGATCATCGGGACCGTGGCCCCCCACGCGAAAATCAGCATGTCCCGGTCTTCCAGCATCGGCTTGAACTCCGGCTCGCGGCCGATGCCCATCTCGAATTCGTAGTCACCCTCGTAGTTGGTGTAATCCAGCAGCTCGGACGCCCGGACCCGGCGCACCTCGGAGCACAGCCCCATCAGCGTCATCGGGAACAGGTCGTTGGCGAATCCGGGGTCGATGCCGGTGGTGAAACAGGACGACTCCCCCAGCTCGCAGGCCTCCGTAATCGGCTGGATCCAGTTCGGCGGGTTGAGGCTCATGGTCGGCCAGACCCACGGGGTCATCGCGGTCGAACACACGTCGATGCCGGCCCGCAGGAAGCGGGTGATCAACAAGATGTTCTCCTTGGCGTGCATCGCCGTCGGGCCGTAGTGCACCAGCGCGTCGGGTTTCAATGCGATCAGGGCGTCGACGTCGTCGGTGGCGGTGATGCCGACCGGCTCGGGCAGCCCGCAGATCTCGCCGACGTCGCGGCCGACCTTGGCGGGATTGCTCACGCCGACGCCGACCAACTCGAACAACGGATGCTTCACGATCTCGGCGATCACCATCTTGCCGACGAAGCCGGTTCCGTACACCACCACACGCTTCGAGCCGTGTCCCGCCATTGCTTTGACGCCACCTTTCCACCTCACCAGCCCCCGCTTCGGGCTTCACCATAAGCTTCCCTACCGTCGCTCGTGGTGACACGATGCAATTCATGACGAAGCACCTCGCCGGGCCTGCGGTCCTATTGGCCGTCGGTTTCGGGTTCGCGAACGCATGCGGCGTAGCGCACGCCCTTCCCCAGATGCCGAAGGTCCGCTACGAGATCAACGGGCCCGCTGTCGCCGAGTTCATCTACTACCAGACCGACACCGGGCAGCTGCATCAGGTGAATGCGCCGCTGCCCTGGTCGACGGAGTTCACCGGCTATGGCGGCGAGGTATTCACTGTCAGCGCGCAGGGACCGGGCCCCATCTCCTGCAAGATCTTGCTCGACGGCAACGTGGTGAGTGCCGCGACGGCCACCACCGGCGCGCCCGCCAGGACCGTCTGCACGCACTGACCCAGCACTCCCCTTTTTAACGACGAAGGAGGTCTCGGTGAGCCTCAAGACGGGTCAAAAGAAAGGCCTCGCGCCGCGGACGAACGGGACGCCACCGCCCGAAATTGCGCTCGCCGACATCCATCTCGAGTCGCTGGACTTCTGGGCGTTGGACGACGACGTCCGCGACGGCTCCTTCGCCACCCTGCGCCGCGAGGCGCCGATCTCGTTCTGGCCCGCGGTCGAGTACGAGGGTTTCGAGCCCGGCGGCGGGCATTGGGCGCTGACCAAACACGACGACGTGCACTTCGCGAGCCGTCACCCGGACATCTTCAGCTCCAGCCCCAACATCACGATCAACGACAACACGCCGGAGATCAGCGAGTACTTCGGCTCGATGATCGTGCTCGACGATCCGCGGCACCAGCGCCTGCGCTCGATCGTCAGCCGCGCGTTCACCCCCAAGGTCGTGGCCCGCATCGAGGCTTCGGTCCGCGAGCGGGCCCGCAGGCTCGTCGCGTCGCTGATCGCCAATCATCCCGACGGCGAGGCCGAGCTGGTCAGCGAGCTCGCCGGCCCGCTGCCGTTGCAGGTCATCTGCGACATGATGGGCATCCCCGAAGAGGACCACCAGCGCATATTCCATTGGACCAACGTCATTCTCGGGTTCGGCGACCCGGATCTGGCGACGGATTTCGGTGAGTTCCTTCAGGTCTCGATGGACATCGGCGCCTACGCCAGCGCGCTCGCCGAGGACCGGCGATCCAATCACCACGACGACCTGACCACCAGCCTGGTGGAGGCCGAGGTCGACGGGGAACGGCTGTCGTCGACGGAGATCGCGTCGTTCTTCATCCTGCTGGTGGTGGCCGGAAACGAGACGACCCGCAATGCGATCAGCCACGGTGTGCTGGCGCTGTCGCGCTACCCCGCCGAGCGGGAGAAGTGGTGGTCGAACTTCGACCGCCTGACCCCTACCGCCGTCGAGGAGATCGTGCGGTGGGCGTCCCCGGTGGTCTACATGCGGCGCACCCTGACCCGGGACTTCAAGCTCAGCGGCACCAAGATGAAGGCCGGCGATAAGGCCACGCTGTGGTACAACTCGGCCAATCGCGACGAGTCGACGTTTGAGAATCCCTGGGTTTTCGACGTGGCGCGCACCCCCAACCCGCACTTCGGGTTCGGCGGCGGCGGCGCCCATTTCTGCCTGGGCGCCAACCTCGCTCGTCGCGAGATCAGGGTCGTCTTCGACGAATTGCGCCGCGAGATACCCGACATCGTCGCGACGGACGAACCCGCGCGGCTGCTGTCGCAGTTCATCCACGGGATCAAAACCCTGCCGGTGGCCTGGACACCGCCTCGGTGACCATTCCCGCGTTTCCCGCCCCTGAGGTGCTGACCGCCCGTCAGAAACTCGTGCTCGACCACTTCCAAGATGAGGTCCGCCAAGCCTGGGATGACGTCCTGTCGACCTTTCCGCATCCGCGCTACGAGCTGATCCCGCAGATGCTCGTGCACGACGGTGACACGGCCGTGCGCGACTACTACGCCTACACCCGGACGGCATTTCCCGACCAGGACCACGAGATCATCGCGTTGCGCCACAGCGCCGACGCGGTGATCGTCGAATTCTGGCTGATGGGCACGCACCGCGGCTACCTGGGCAAGGTCCCGCCCACCGGCAGCCGGTTCCGCGTCCGCATGACCGCCTACTTCGTCTTCGACGACACCGAAACCCTTGTCTGCGAACGTATTTACTTCGACACACTCACCATGATCAAACAACTCCTGGGCGGGCTGGACATGAAGAGGCCCACGAACTGGTGGCTGGCTGCGCGGTGCCTCCGCGGATTTTTGTCGATGTCGTCGGAAAAACCGGACCCAGCGCTGACCAACACCCCCTAAACTCCACCCCTAAGGGACGGACCAAGGGGGCTGCGATGCGGTTTTCAAGCCTTCACACCATGTGCGCGCTCACCGCGGTGGCGATGTCGGGTTCCTACGCGACGGCCACCGCCGCGCCATTACAGCCAGGGTCACACTCCGAGAAATGGATCGACCTGCGGGCCGGTGAATGCGTGACCGATCTGCCGCCCGCCGACGGGAGCCGCGTCAACGTCACCGTAGTCGATTGCGCGACAGCGCATTTAGCCGAGGTGTATCTGCGCGCTCCGATGGCCGTCGACGCCGCCATCGCCAGCGTCGCCAATCGCGATTGCGCGGCCGGATTCAGTCCTTACACGGGCCAATCCGTTGAGGGCAGCCGGTTTTCGATCACCTATCTCATCGACTCGAACCAAGACCGCACTGGCGCCACCCCCACCCCAAGCACTGTCATCTGCCTGCTGCAGTCCGCCAACGGGCAACCGTTGAGCGGTTCCGCGCACCGCTGAGATGTCTAGGCGATGACGTAGTCGCTGAACGGGAAGGCCCCTGCTTCTCGCACGGAGTTGAGTGTTGACGTCGGCCGCAACAACGACGCCTCACCGCTGGGGCTGAAGTAGTACGAACGGGACGTGGCGCAGTTACCGGCGTAGAACACCGAATTGTCCAGCCGTTTGGTCATCCGCTCCATGAACCGGTCGTTGGCCTGCTCGGTCACCTCGAAGGTCGTCGCGCCACGGCGCTTGACCTCGCCGAGCAGCCGGCCCATGTGCCGCATCTGGTATTCGATGGTGTGGAAGAACGACAGTCCGGAGAAGGCAAACGGACTGGCCAGGCTCAGGTAGTTGGGGAAGTAGGGCATGGAGATGCCCTGGTAGGCCTGGAACCTGGTCTCTCGCCACCACTTTCCGAGGTTGCGTCCCTTTCGGCCGACCACCTCGATGGCCGGGAAGTTGGCTTCCCACAAGTCGAATCCCGTCGCGAGGACCAGGGTGTCGATGACGGTCTTACGTCCATCCGCGGTGACGATGCCGTCCGCCGTGAACCGCTCGATCGTGTTCGTCTCGAGGTGCACGTGCGGCTTTGTGAAAGCGCGGTAGAAGCTGTTGGAAAAGGTCGGCCGCTTGCAGCCGAGATCGTAGTCCGGCGTCAATTTGGCGCGCAGTTCCTTGTCGCGGATCCACCGGAATCGGTTGATCTTGGCCAGGTCGGAGGCGGAAATGTTCCCCCGCCCCCGCGACTCCCGAAAATGCAGCGCCATGACGACCATGATGATCTCGAGGATGACGTCGCTCACCCACCGCAGGGCCCGCTGCGCCGCCGGCACCCGCGCGAACAGGCGTCGCGCCCACGGGGAGATGGGGAAATCAAACTTGGGAATCACGTGGGTGGCGGTGCGCTGGTAGACGGTCAGGTCCGCCGCGTCTCTGGCCAGCTCGGGAATGACCTGCACCGCGGACGCCCCTGTCCCGATGACCGCGATGCGGCGGCCTTTGTAGTTGTAGCTGTGGTCCCACGCGGTGGTGTGGACCACCTTGCCCTCGAAGCTGGCGATTCCCGGAATCTCCGGGGTGCGCGGCTGGGAGAGGAATCCGGTCGCGGTGATCAGGAAGCGGCAGGTCAGGCTTTCGCCGCCGGCCAGCGCGACCCGCCAACCCTTGGCGTCCTCGTCCCACTGGGCGCCTTCGACGGTCGTGTTGAATCGCATGTGGCGGCGCACGTCGTACTTGGTGGCCACGTCCTGGGCGTACGTCTTGACCTCAGCGCCCGGCGCAAAGAGCCGTGACCAGTCAGGCTTGGGCTCAAACCAATACGAGTAGGTGGTGGAAGGGATGTCGACGGCGATGCCGGGGTAATGGTTGACGTGCCACGTGCCGCCCAGGTCGTCCTCGCGTTCGAGGATGACGAAGTTGTCAAAGCCGAGGCGCTTGAGCTGGATGGCGGCGCCGATGCCCCCGAAACCTGCACCCACGATGATGGCGTCAAAACGGGATGTATCCACAGCCTGTCTCCGTGCTACCTGTTTCCGTACTTAATGAATCATAAGCCTTCGCTAAGATACGCAACTCTAATAGGCCGCGGCGGCAGGCGCATCCGAGCTTTGCCAGGATGTGACCTGGTTGACACAGGTGCGGTAACTCATCGAGAGGTCTATCAGACCTTGCTGTCCGGCCATCAACAGTGCAAATGTACGAGAACCGACCGTTACGCGACTCCTGGTCGCGATTCGCCCGTCGGACTTAGCTCAGAGCGAAACCGCCAGTAGTGCCAGACTCTTATCTTTGGGGCCAACCGACGCCACGCTGGTCCACGAACTCCTCGCATCGTCGGGCGCTCGGAGTCCCGAGCCCATCTCCGCCGACAAGGGACGCGACCGTATCCAAACCCGCGTCCCTCGCGCCGCGCGCGTATTGGCGTAATCGCGCCCCCGCTTCACCGAGTGGTCTTGGAGGGGAATAAGATCAAAGGCGACGTCGTCCAAACCCGTTTCACGCGTTGCCATGTCGCCACCGCTCAGATCGAAGAGGCCCCAATCTGATACTCGCGGTTCCGGCTACCCTGAATGGACAACACAAAACGACGACTTAAAGTGTTTTGGTAGCAACTCGACACGCAATGGCTGGGTCGGTCCGATGGCGGCGACGTCGCCGCTATCCACCGCATGTCGCTGCGCCCCGGTACACAGGAAAACATCACCAAATCGTTGGTAACTTGACAGTTTTGGGAGGGGCTTGCATGGGCACTTTGGACGGCATGATCACACGTCACATCGTTCGTTCCCTTGGTCCGGCAGTGGTTATCGCGGCATCGGGCGTAGCGGCTTCGGCCCTGACTACCGCCGTCATTCCCAGCGCCTCGGCTCAGTGTCCGGATGTGCAAGTGGTGTTCGCCCGCGGCACCGGTGAAGCGCCGGGTGTGGGCCCCACCGGTCAGGCCTTCGTCGACGCGCTACACCAACGCGTCGGCGGACGCTCGTTCGACGTCTACCCGGTCAACTACCCCGCCAGTGACCAGTGGGACACCGGCCTCGACGGCATCAGAGACGCCAGCGCCCACGTGACTTCGATGGCCCACGACTGCCCCAACACCAAGATGGTGCTCGGCGGCTACTCCCAGGGCGCGGCCGTTATGGGCTTTGTCACCTCGGCCGCGGTGCCCGACGGCATCGACCCCAACACCGTTCCCAAGCCGCTGTCTCCCGACATCGCCAACCACGTCTCCTCGGTGGTGCTGTTCGGCATGCCCAACGTGCGGGCGATGAACTTCCTCAACGAACCACCCGTGGTCATCGGCCCGGCGTACCAGGACAAGACCGTCAAGGTGTGCGCCACCGAGGACCCGGTCTGCTCGGACGGGATGAACTTCGCCGCGCACGACACCTACGCCGACGACAGCGCCATGATCGACAAGGGAGTCGCCTTCGCCTCCAGCCACCTGAGTACAGGCGGGCCGGCTCCGGTCGCGGCGCCGACCGGCAGCGGCTTCGGCAGCTGAGTAGCCGACCGGCTAGCCGGGGACCCTGCCCAGGATGTAATTGGTGATGGCCAGCGTGGCCTGTCGGCTGGCGTCGGTCTTGCCAGAGGTACACGTCTGCACGTCGACAACCACGTTGGCCTTTGCGGCGACCGAGTGAACGCAGAGAATCGATATCGGCGTTTGCGGCACCACGTCAATGGCAGTGATGCCGTTGCCGGCGTCAGCCGGCGGCCTGATGGCCACCGGGTAGGTTTTCCCGTTGGGCCAGGTCGCGTGCAAATTGGAGCCGCCACATTGGCGGAAGGCCGATAGCAATTTCTCCAGCATTCCCTGAGCTGCGGGCGCGTCAGGAAACGCCGTGGCCCCCTGCCCGGTGGACCACTGGCGGTTGGGATTGCTGTCAAGGATCTCCGTCGCGGAAAATCCCGTGAAGCCCGAGCCGTCATAGGCCTCCGGAGCGCTGGACTCGATAACGGCCCAGCAATCCGGACGGTCCATATTGCCTCTGGCGGGATCCGGTGTGGGCTGGTGGAGTGTTCGCTCAACCTTCATGGCGTCGTCTGTCGTGATGTTTTCGACGTCCTTAAGGCTGGGCAGCAAGCCGTCTAGATCTGCCGGCGCGACGGTGGGCGGTGGAGGCGACGAGGACGTGGTCGTGGTGGGGGTGCGCGCGGTGGTCGTGGTGGTCGCGGGTGCCGCGACGTGAGTCGCGGTCGTGTCGGGCAGCGTTGCGCGGACGATCAGTGCGATCACCGCCGCGGTGATGAACACATACGACAGCGTTACGCCCACCAAGGCGCGATCGCGACCGCGCTCACCGCTGCGGCGGATCTGCGCTAACGCCAAGTGCCCCAAGATGAGTCCCGCCGGGGCGAAGACGAACGCAAACACCACCGACAACGTCGCCAACACATTGGCCTCGTCACCCGGCGGGGCCAGAGGTGGTGGCGGCTGGTGTTGTGGGCCGGGCGGTGTCGCACCGAAGGGATTCGGCTGAAACGGGCTGGCGCCAAAGGGATTTGTCATGTGCTCAGCCCGGAATCTTGTTGAGAATGAAGTTGGCGATCGCCAGAGCGGCTTGCCGGCTTCGGTCGGCACTGATTGTGGACCACACTCCAACGTCAATGAACACATTGTCCTTGGCGGCGATGGCACGGACGCCGTAAATGCGTGGCGGTGTTTCGGCCACGGTTTCCATGGTGGTTATGCCGTTGCCCGCATCGAGGGGTGGCTTCATGGACACCGGGAACGTCTGCCCGCCCGGATAGGTCTTGTTGGCGGTCGAGCCGCCGCATTGGCGCAGGATTGAGAGCAGTTTCGACAGTTGCGCCTGGGCGGCCGTCGCGTCGTGAAACGACGAGGCCCCTCCACCGAGGCTCCACTGGTTATAGAGATCGTGGGTGTCGCCAAAGTCCGAATCGGAGTACCCGGCGACGGCAGCGGTATCGTAAGCCTCTGGGGCGCCGAACTCGAACGCACCCCAGCAGTCCGGGCGGTCGATGATTTTCCTGTTCGGATCGGCAGTGATTTGGTGATGTGTCGAGTCAACGGTCAAAGCGCTGTCGCCCGTGAAGTTTTTGACGTCGTCCAGGCTAGGCAACAGACTATCCAGATCGGCTGGCGCCACGGTGCGCGGCGGGAGCGGCGTCCCGGTGGTTGGTGGAGCGACGGCCTGAATTGACCGCGCGTCAGGCATGACCGCCCCGACGATCAACGCGACCACCAATGCGGTGATGAACACATACGACAGCGTCACCCCGACCAAGGCGCGATCGCGACCACGCTGCCCGGTCTGGCGAATCTGCGCTAATCCCAAGTAGCCCAGGATAAGTCCCGCTGGGGCGAACACGAACGCAAACACCACCGACAACGTCGCCAACACATTGGCCTCGTCACGCGGCGGCGGTGGAGGCGGTGGCGGTTGCGGACCGGGAGCACCTCCACCGAACGGATTCGGCTGAAACGGGCTGGGGCCGCCAAAGGGGTTAGTCATCAGCTCAACTCGGGATCTTGCCCAGGATGTAATTGGCGATGTCTAACGCGGCCTGCTGGCCGCGGTCGGTGTCCACCAGCACGACGTTGATGTCGACAACCACATTGTTTTTGGCGACGATCGCACGATCGTTGCGCGACCGTAGCACCGGGCCCTGCGCAGTCAAAACCATGGCGGTGATGCCGTTTCCGGCGTCGGAGGGGACACCCATCGACACTGCGACCGGTGGCGACTGCTTGCCCGGCGGCGGAAGAATGTTCATCGTCGACCCGCCACATTTCCGCCAGATCGACACCAGATTCGCCAACTGCCGCTGCGCGCCCGGCGGGTCCCGGAAGGCCATGAGCACCTGCCCCGCTTCCTTGAGGGCGGGAATGTCGTGGTCGTCGATCAGCACCAACCCGTAGTAACCGACCAGGGCCTGCATATCGGTGTTCGGAGCGCCGCCACCCATGACCGCCCAGCATTCGGGGCGATCGACGGATGCGCTGTCGGCGTCCGGGCCCGGCTTGAACGTCGGCGGCAGGGCCACGAGGTTGGGGTCCCCCATGAACCTCTTGACGTCATCGATAGTCGGCAGCAGTCCGGGCAGACCCGTCGGCGTGACCATGGACGAGGGCGGCACTGAGCTGGCACCGGTTGGGGACGCCGCAGTGCCCCGTGACGCCGTTCGAGACGAGCCGCCGTCGACCTGCGTCGCCCAAGCCACCACGGCCACCACCGTCAGCGTGATCACCGCATATGACAGCATCAGTCCCACGATCGCCCGGTCACGGCCTCGCTCACCGGTCCGGCGGATCTGCGCCAGGCCCAGATGCCCCAGCACCGCCCCGGCGGGCGCGAAGACGAACGCGAACACCACCGACAGCGTTGCGAACACGTTGGTGCGTCGTTGCTGCGGTGGTGGCGCCGTGTAGACCGGCGGGCCCGGCGGCATTCCGCCGTAGGGAGGACCGCCGTAAGGATTCCCGAAGGCATTGGGCCCGAACGGTTCCTGTGGATTCGTCATAGTTCAGCCCGGAATCTTGTTGAGGATCTGGTTGGCGACCGCCGACGCGGTTTGCCGGGCGCCGTCCACGCCATTGCCGGTGTAGGAGACCAACAGATCGATGACGACGTTGGCTTTGGCGGCGATCGCGTGCACGGAGAGGTCATCGCGAGCCGCGGCTTCGATGGTGATGATGCCGTTGCCGGCATCAATCGGCTCATTGAGTGAGAACGCCACCGTGCTCTTATTGAGGAATGTGATCTTCACCGGCAATCCGCCGCACTGGCGCCACGCCGACGACATTTTCGTCAGTTGCGCTTGCGCTGCCGCTGGGTCCGGAAACGCCGCGATGGCAGCGTCAATCGACCTCGTGTTGGCCGGGTTGTCCCGGTCAGCGAATACCGGCATGTAGTAATTGACCAGGGCTCCGGCGTTGTACAGGTCCGGCACGCCGGCGTACAGAACGCCCCGGCATTCAGGACGGTCCGTGGTTTGTCCACCGGCTGCGAGATCTTCGGGCCGGCGCAAGATCACCGCCTGTATCAACTTGTCGTCACCGGTGATGGCTTTGGCGTCGGCGAGGGTGGGCACCAGCCGGGCCAGGTCGGACGGGGTGACGACAGGCGCGGACGGAGTCTTGGCGGGTTCGGCACTGCGGGCGGCGGGGCTGTCGGGCCGGGTGAGCCACACCACCGAAACGCCCACCACGACAACGATCACCGCATACGAGAGCACCGTCCCCACCAGCGCACGATCACGACCGCGCTGGCCGGTGCGCCGAATCTGCCGAAGCCCCAAGTGCCCCAGCACCGCCCCGACAGGCGCGAACACCAACGCGAACACCACCGACCACGTCGCCAAGGCATTGACCGGTCGGCGATCCGGCGGCGGCACGGGCGGCGCCGAATACACCGGAGGCCCGGGTGGGATGCTCCCGAACGGGGTGCCGCCAAACGGATTGTGCTCGAACGGATTCTGAGGTGGGATCGTCATATTCGCCGCACGGAAGCCTAGAGCACACCGAAACTCGAGGTGACCCAACGGACCGGGTCGACACAACGGAACGGGGCGATGCCCCGGGCGTGTAGCCGCTGGCCGCTGGGCGGCTGCCCGAGGGCGGAGACGACGAAGAAGCGATGCCTCAACCGTCTTGGTGTGGAGGGGTTTTCGACACCCGCGATGATCGAGCCGGCGTTGAGCCGGGTGAGCAGGCTGCGCACCTCTTCGTGTAGCAATTGACCATCGTTGTCGTCGTAGAGCACCGAATCCGAGGGATCACGCAGATACGCGGCTCCGGCGTTGGACATCACCATGCTCCATTCGGAGCCGTCTACATCGCGCAGCGCACGCAGAGCGTCGAACTTCGACAGGATGATCGCCAGCCGCGGCTCGCCGGAACCGATGGCCATCATCACGTTGTTGAGCACGCCGCGCGGGTCTCCCCCGCTGACCATCTGAGGCGGCAGCAGATCCTGCAACTGATCCCGAATCGATTGCACCCGAAGCGGATCGAACATGAAGAACACGGCCTCGGCGTTGCTGAAGAACCGAAACGGCGGTGAATGGAGGTTCCCGGACTCCATGTCCTCACCGGCGACGTCGCGCAGTACCAGGTAACGCTGCACCCCGTGCCAGGTGCCCAGGCTGAAAATCAGTGGCTCGCGCTGGGTCGAGGTTTGGGTCATCATCGTGGGCGTCGGCGGAATCAACCCGCGCTGCACGAACAGCGGTGTCTCGTAATGAGTGGCATACGCGACCGCGGTCGAGCGCGTCGCGGGCGCCATCGCGAACCCGAGGTGTTCGCACAACAGCTGCAGTTGCCGGACCAGCACCGCGATGTAGAGGCTTTTGCCGGTGGCGCGGGCACCCGCCATCGCGATGCAATAGGCCTGACCCTCGCGCCACCGGTCGGGCAGGGTGAAGTGGCAGACGGGGCAGATCTCGTGGACCGGACCGCGAAGTGCCTGCGCGGCGATGTTCGGCGGCGGCGGACCGTTGTACCCGGGAGGACGATCCCACCGGAACATCGGCCCGATCTCGGCCTTGGCGCCCAAGAACGCCGAGCCGACCTCGTCGTGGTAGCGGGGCGCACCGCTGGTCGGCGCGAGCGTCCACAGATGATGATCGGGATCCAGAAGCGCAAAGCAGCGTGGACATTTCGTCAAGATCGCCTGGGCTGTCGGGGCGCTCATGTGAGGGCCCGAACAAGCCCGGCGGTGATCTCGTCCAGCACCTGCGGATGCGCTAGCAGTTCGGCGGAGGCGTCTTGCCCCGATCGCGGGGCCGGCAGCCGCGGGCCGGCCAGACGGCGGTCATCGGACAGGGTGATCAACGCGAATCCGCGGTGCACGCCGCTGGCCGGGAAGTCCGAGCAGGCCACGGTGGCGATGTCGGTCCGCAGGCGCGACCAGCGCGCGCCCGCCGACCATCGCGGCTGCACCTTGCGTACGGCTTCGGCGAGCCCGATCCCGGGTCCGGGGGCATGGCTGTCCACCGGGACCTTGGTGACGTCCGCACCGACGAGAACCGCGGCCACGTTATGGATACCGAGGGCGTCGGCCACCCCGACGGCCACGTCGGTGGCGGCAGCCGCGCTACCATCGGCGAACCAGGGCCGCATCGACGCCGAACTGTTAAGGGCAACAACAAGTTCAGCGTGGGCCAGCTTGCGGTCTCGGCCGATGAGACGCCGCGCCGAGGTGCGCGCCGCGGCGGCCAGCGGGCTCAGCGCCGTGTCGGCGGCCGCGGTGACGGCTACTTCGATGTGGTGGCCGGCCGGACGCAGCTCGGCGAACACCACCGCGGCGTCGCCGCTGACGTCCACCGGATCGAACAGCACCTGGACCGGATCGGCTTCGTTGGGCACATCGTGCGCGATCGCCAGGTGCACGACGGTGCCGGCGCCGAATTGCGTTGTGAACGCAGGTCGGACGGCGATGGTGACGGGACCGGTCAGCGAGGGCAACACGACGTGTTGGGGGCTGGAGCGCACCACGGGTTGGCCCGGTGCGCCCTGGATGTCGAGCGCGGCGTCCTTGACCGCACCGCTGATGGAGATCGAAAGCGGCCCAACGGGTATGTTCGCGCGCTGATTACGTGCGGTCAGGGCATAGATCGGCATCAGTGGTTCCTCCACATCTGTGCCGGCGGGGCAGTCAGCGGCGCCCGCCTGTCAGCGCGGCGAGCCAGCATCGTGCTCACCAGCTTCCGGTATCGCCGTGGTGGCGATCCCTCGCTGCTGCCGGCCATCCGCATCATCATCGCGAGCACACCCTCCTGGTCGTCGTCGCTGAATTGCCGACTCGCGGTCAGCGCGGCGGCGGCCCCGGCCAGCACACCGTCGATGGAATCGCCGGGCTCCGCGGCGTCGGCGCGTAGCAGGCTGGCCGCCAAAACCTCTGTGGCCGTGACGATGTTGTTGTCGACCAGTGCCAGCACCTGCTCGCCGGCGGCGGTGGCCACCGCCCGATCGCCGGCCAGTTGTCCGGCCAGGACGGGTCGCGGTTGTCCCGCGATCAGGCCCAGGACCGCCACCACCGCCACCCGCACCGCGCAGTCAGCATGCACTCGCCCAGGGCCGATTTCGCTCAACCCCGCGTCCCACAGCCCGGCATACGCCTTTTGATGAGTGTTGATGTAGCCGCGCTGCACCCAGGACGCCGGAGCGACCATGCGTAACGCCGCGCATGCCACCGCGAGGTCATCGTTGTTCGCACCGGTGATCTCGTCGGCCAACCGGGCCAACGATTCACCGTCGGGCGCCCCGAGCAAGGTCGGCAACAGCGCTGCCGTGCTCAGGGCGGGCCCGCCCACCGCCAGTAGTTCGGCGGGGTCCCAGATCCGGCGGGCCGCCAGCTCGTCGCGGCGCGGCGATCCATTGACTGCGAGCCACCACAACTCGGCGAAGGGATCCGCCTCACCGGGGTTACGTTCGGCACGCATGCCGCACACCGCCGCTCGGGTCCAGGTCGCATCCCACGGTTGTGCGTCCAGCAGTTCGCTCGGCAGGGGCATGGCGGATCCATCGGCGAACCAATCCAGCACGGCTTCGCTGATCGGCGTGCCGCTTTCGCAACTCAGACGCAGGGTTGCGGCGGCGGCGGCGATCCGGGTCTCGGGGCCGAGCCGGTGCGTCAACCGGCGGGCCAGCGTTGGCCCGGTGTGCGGGTCGGCCAGCTGGGCCGCGACCCGTTCGGTGAGGGCCTGGGTCAGACGGTCATCGTCGACGCCCGCCCGCAGCAGCAGATCGATCAGCTTGAGCAGCCGTTGCGGATCACCGGTGGCCCCGGCGCGCTGCAGCGCCGGGCCGAGCGCCGCCGCCAGCGGCTCGGGAACCGGACGGCCGTGATAGGTGTTGGCGCTCAACGGGATCAGTCCTAGTTGGCCCAGCCAGGTGTCGTCGCCGATGGCGCGGCACAGGTAGGTCAGCGCGGCGTGTTCACCGGCGAAGCCGGGCAGGTTCTGTTCAGCGGCCTTCCAGGCGTCAGGCGTGGTGCGGCCGACGAGGGCCGAAAGTGCCTCGTCGACAAGGCGTTCGGTCGGCGACCCGGGGGCGATGCCAGCCGGCGAATGCGCGGTGATGATCGCGTTCGCCTCGGGATGTGCGGCGGCGAAATCCTCGTCGGCGGCGATCGTTACCGCCAGCGGCCAGGCCGGGTGCAGGTCACGATCCTCGGTTTGCGCGGCGCGGTGGTCGAGTTCGTCCAGCACCGCGAGTGCCGCCTGTGGATCGAGCAGCACTTCTTGTGCCATCACCGACCAGGCGGTGACGTCGATGACCTGTCCGGCCGCGGTCCGATGCGGTTCGCCACCCAACTCCCCCAGCGACAGTGTCGCGGTCTCGTCGATGACGACCAAACCGGCTGGCAGCGTGTCCAAGTCACCGATGGGCACCGCGGTCAGGTGCGCGATGGGGTGCTGCGCCGGGCCGAGTTGGTCGGCGCGGTCGAAGGTGCTGAAGTTCAGGGTGGCGGCGGTCCCCGGTGACATGAGGAAACTCACCAGGCCGATCCACTGCGCGGCCGAGTCGACGGACGCGACGCCCAAGACGACGGGCGCGCCCCCGTCGAGCGCGGCCGCGACCGCGTCCAGCAATCCGAGCAGGGTGCCGACCCGCCAGGTGCTGGTGTCCAGCGCGAAGGCGATCGCACTTTCTCGGGTGACGACGCCCGCGACGTCCGGCGGTTCGGCGGGCAACGCGGCGCGTGCCACGGCCGCGGCGCCGAACGGACGTAACCAGCCCGGCGAGCCCCATCGTTGGATGGGGCGCAGCCGCGGCGCGGAATCCGGTGCGCGGTCGAGCAATACGTGGGCGAACACGTTGCCCGGTCGCCCGGTGCTGTCGGCGCCGGCGGCAACGGTGTGCCAGTATCCGGCCGCATCACCGGCCCAGCGTCGGTACTCCAGCCGGCGCGGCGCCGCATCCAACTGCTCCGGAGTCGGATAGTCGGGCAGCGGCGTGACGGGCCGAAGCGCGGTGCGCACCCCCGACGCCAGGCGTTGCTTCTCCTCGGGCGACAGATCACCGGTGGTCTGCTTGACCTGCCAGCCCCCCGCGCCGCCCGGCTGGTCGAAACTCGTGTAGGCGAGTTGACCGTAGCGCGGGGTCACGGCGCGCCCACGCTCAACCGGAGGCTGTGCACCGGCGGGTCCAAGAGCGCGATGGTGCGCAGGCGCGCCGCCGAAGGCGTGTTGACGAACAATCGGATCCATCCGCGCCGGCCGCGCAGGTCGACGGCCCAGGGTTCGGCGGTACCGGCGGTGGTCAGGGCCGACCACCGCAGTTCCTTGGATGGCGTGGCCGCCAGCCCGCCCTGTGTGTCCAGCGGCGCCGCGTCGAGCGCTTCTCCGTCGGTGGGCGACAACGGAATTCGGTCCGGATGGTTGACCAACACGAATGCCGGCGATCCCGGCACTTCGTATTCGGAGCGCATGTAGATGGTGGCGTGCGACGGCTGCCCCATCGGGTCGCGGCTCAACTGCACCGCATACTGCAACCGCAGCAGGCCCGCGTATTCGATGCTGCGCACGGCCCCGATGGCGCGGCGGCCGGCAGAAAACGCCACCGGCGCCAGATGCAGGGAACACCCGCTCACCGGCAGCTTGCCGTTGGGCAATTGCAGGCCGCCGTACTTCTCGTACTGCTCGACGGTGATTTCGTACGATGTGCCGGTCAAACCGTTGCGGGGGTCGTAACCCTTGGGCGCCAGGTACACCACGACGACGGCGGCACCCTGCGGCCAATCGAACGTCAGGACCTGCTTGTTGCAGTATTCGGCCAGTTCGACATCCCGGATGACACCGGTGCGCACCGAACAGAACGTCTTGCCCAGCAACGCACGACCGGCCAGCACGGTGACCGGGGTGAAGTAGGCGCGGCTCCAGTCCGTTGGCCAGGACACTCCCGACATCACAGAGCGCGGCCGTCCGTCGGGTCCGGGCTGCTCCGAGATCGGTTGCGTCAAGCGCAGATCCGGGGTCAGCCCGACCTGCTCGAGCGCCGCCTCGGGCAAGTCGTTGGCCTCGGCGCCGGCTGCCGGGCCGGTCTGGCTTCGATAGATCACCACCTCGCCGGCCGACGGTGCCTTCCAGGTGAGCTCGAAGCCGTCCGCGACCCCCGGCGCCGACGTCACCATCAGGTCGGTGACGGGCGTTAGTACGGCGGCGATTTCGACATCGGCGTCCACCGGTGCGGCCAGCCGCAGTACACCGTTGACCGGGACCGCGGCCCGAATCCGATACAGGTAGTGCCGTCCGGGCGCCGGGTCGGAGTCGACGAATCCGGCGCGGTTGTCGCGGTCCAGCAAAATCCGGTGCTGGGGCCCCTCGCGGCCGGCTTCCTCGGCCGGCATCCGGGACACGAACACGGTGCTGACTGCCGACGGCACCGTCCAGCTGCCGATGACCTTGCCGTTGTCCTGGCGAACCACGCAATCGCGCACCGGGCTGACCGCCACGCCTTCGGCGTGCTTGATCGGTTGCGCTGCAAGAGCTTCGGCGCGGGTACCACCGACGTTGACCCAGACCTGGTAGTAGCGCACCGCCGCGGTCGACGGCGCCTGGTCGGCCGCGGTGGTCGTCGCGGTGGCCGCCACCAGCCGGGCCCGATCCGGGGAGTACGGCGCGTTGTCCTCTTGAGCGACCAGCCGGTAAATCACCACGGCGTCGCCGCTCGGCAGGTACGGGGTCCAGGCCAGCTCGTGACCACCGGTCTCGTCGCGTGACGGTCTCACGGTGACGGCGGCTAGCGGGCCGGTCTGTTCGCCGAAGGTGTATGCCGCGAAATCGCTTGCATCCAGCGGCGATTGGTGATCGGTGGCGCCGTCTGACAGCGGCGCGGTGCCGGTCGGTTCACCGTCGGCTTCCACCGCCGAGAGTGGTGCCGAGCGGTGATGCCGGCCCGGCGACGACTCCGACTCCACCTCGGCCAGAAGGGCTGCCAGCTCCTCGGCGTACTCCGCTACGGAGCCGGGCAGCATCGCCCGAATCTGTTCCACGTCGGTGCGCCCGGACCGCAGTATCAGTCGCAGATGGGTTTCTTTGAAGCCCGCCTTGGACACCGCCCCGGAGTCGATCAGGCGCTGGCGCCAGGCGATCAGGGCGTTGAGGCGGGGGTCGTCGGCGTCGCCGGCGTGCTGCGGATCGGGCATGGCTAGAACACCAAATCCCCGCCGGGCGGCGCGTCGCGGTGTTCGGTGTGGGTGATCACTGCGGTCTTCTCCATTTCGACGCCCGACGCGGCCGCCAGCGGTACCTCGAACAGGGTGAAGTCATAGCGCGCCAGCCCGTCGCTGGCCTGCACCACCGCGGCCCGAAAACCCAGACCGGGCCGGGCGAGCGCGGCCGTATCGATGGCTACCGCGCAGCGTCCCGCGGTCATCGCCGCGTCGGTGAACACCGACCCGTCGAATGGAGCCGCCTGCCCCGGCCGATGGTCGACGACACCGGCGGCGAATTGTTCGGAGGCGACGTGTTGCCCCAGCGCCGGGGCCAATACCGCACCGGTCAGCGCGGTGCCCACGCGGTCGTCCTCGGCGAACATCTGCTCGACGCGCTGCCACAGCGCTTCGGCACCGGTGGAGTGCACTTGCCCGGACGCCACCGCCGCCGACCATTGGTCGAGACCAGAAGAGGTCCGGAAACCCGGCATGCGATACAGCATTTCGGGCTCCTCACGCAGTCGGCCCGCGGCGTGGGCGACCATCTCCTGCCACGGCTTGGTCAGCCAGCCGAGCGCGTAGAGGCGGCGCTGGATGGCATGTGCGGCGTCGTCGGCACGCTCGGCGCCGGGATCGGCCACGCCGACCTGAGCGCAGCGGGGCAGACCGTCGGAAATCAGTGGCGCCGCCGAGCGACCGGCAGGCGCGGGCCCGAACGGTGCGCGCAACACCGGCCCCAGCACGCGACACCACGACAAATACTGGCCGTACGCGGTGGACAGGCGGCTCACATCCTGCAGTGCGGTCTGCAGATTCGCCTGCATCATGTCGAGCTGATTCTGTTGAGACTTCCGCAGATTCATCAGAGTGAACATGTCGCGCTGGGCGAACAGGAACAGCGTCAACGACACCAGGATGTAGAGGCCGAGCAGTATCCCGCCAGTGATCAACGTGTATTTCCAGCCGGTGAAGCCGACCACCGCAAGGCCGGCCAGCACGACGAGGACTCCCAGCGTCGCCCAGGTCAGCGTCGCCAGGATGGTGCTGATGGCCTGTTGGCGGGCGCGCACCCGCTCGTCGATCGAGAGCTCGCTGGCCGCCCGCTGAATCTGTTCGGCGATTTGCGCGACATCGGTGCGGGCCCGCCCCAAGAAGTCGGCCAGGATCGACCCTGCCTGCCAGGCATAGCTTTTCGACGCGTGCTGCTGCCAGCGCTCCAATTCGGTCGACGCCCCACGCGCCTCGACGCCGGCGGCGGGGTCGGAGTAGGCGCGTTGCAACCGCTGGCGCAGGTCGGCCGTGCCGAGCACGTCGGCCGGCTCCAGGTCGCTGACTCCGATCACGGCGGCCAGCGACGTCGGGATGGCGGTGAACCGGTCCGCGCGACTGGGGACGACGTCGGCGGCGCTGGCCACGACACCGACGCCCGCGCCCACTTGAATCGGGTCGAGTCCCTTCGCACGGCGTCCGCCGTCGGCCAGGGTGAGTGCGCCGTTGACGAAGTCGGTCCACAGCGAGCTCAGATCCTGTTGGGCCAGCTGCCCGTTGGCCCCCGACCCGCCGATGGCCGCATTGAGCGTATCGGCGCTGCGGCCAAGGTCCTGCCAGTCGGCGAGCTGGCTGCTGGTCACCACCGAGAACGCCGATTCGCGGCCGCCGAACACGGTGCCCTGCACCGTCGAGGCCAACACCGCCGACACCGATCCCTTGACCGCCGACAGCCACGCCGACGGCGCGTTGCGCAGGGCCCCGCCCATGAAGCGCAGGAACATCTTCAGCGCCGCCCAGATCGAGATAGCCTGCGTGGCAACATCGTCTGCGCCCATCCGCGGGCCGCGCAGCACATCGCGATGTTTGGTCCACAGCGCGCGGGCCATCGTCTGGGTGGCCGCGGACACGTCCTCGAGGTACAGCACCGGCACCTGGCCGCCATGCGGGAGCGGCAACCGCCCGGCCGGATCGAACAGCCGCGCCCGCAACCGGCGTTCCACCTCCGCGGTGTCCAGGCTGCGGTAGAACGCGCGCACCGCACGCAGTGTCTGCCCCGGCAGGATCTCCACGCTGTCGAAGGGGGTCTGCTGCACGTCGGCCCACAAACCGGCCACCGCGGCGACCACCGGCGCGGCGCGCTGGGCTAGATCGAGCGGCTCGGCGAGGTGTCCCCACGGCACCGCACCCAACCCGGGTGCCGGCGAATCCTCCGGCGCGATCAGCAAGTTGTGCCAGCCCTCCACCACGACGGACGAACTGAGCTGACTGGCGCCGGCCCGCCCGCTGGTGAGCAGCATCCGCAGCAGGGTCATCCCTGCTCCCCGGGCGGTGCTGCGCACCACCTGCTCGACGAACTGCTCGGCGGCCAGTGGCGCCCGTTGATCGGCCGGAGCGTCGAGCGGAACCAATATCGCAACCCGGACCCGGTCATAGCGCTTGGCGGTCAACACCTGTTGCAGCACAACACTTTCCGACCTGCCGTCGCGCACCATCGTCGCCGTCGTCGCCGGCCCCCGCGCATCCCCGGCATCCACCCAGGCGAAGACGCCCAGCAATCCCGCGGCGGAGTAATCGCACAGGACGCCGAGGAGCTCGTCGGTATGCAGATGGGGAGCCACGACCACGGTGAGGGCGGTGTCGCTGGATGCAACCATGATCAGAACGTCCCGCCCTCGGGAATCACCACGGGCGCACCGCCATCGAGCACCGGCCCGCCCGCCGCCGCGCCGGCCGCCAGCGCCTCGGCCTCGTGCTGGATCAGGTTGATCAGCGCACCCGTGGCTGCGTATACATCGGGTGCCAGGTCGCGGAACATGGGCGTGTTCGACGCCGTGGTCCGGGTCGGCACCGTGGTGAACGCCCCACCCGGGGTGGCCCCCGCCATGTCCGCCGGAAGGTACTGCGCCGCAACATCGCGGATGGTGGTCAACCACTCGACGGCTGCCGTGGCGCGCTCATCGGGGGTCTGGGCTTCGGCGATCCCCGGCACCCGAGACTGCACACCGGGTGTGCTCGCGATCCCTTGCAGGAATTCGCGAAGGAGTCCCTGTGCCGACAACGCGACGATGCCGCTGGCGGGATCTTGCGAGTGCGCGTCGTAGAGCTCACGCAGCACGCTGTAGGGCCGAAGCGATCGCATCACCGGCGGCTCGTGCGACTGCGCGATGGCCAGCAGGATGGATTCCAGCACCGCGGGCAGCCAGTCGTAGGGGGCGTGGAACGCCGACGGCGGCGTCAGCAGTGGGTTCGGGAAGTTCAGCCATTGCCCGCTGTCGGCGTCGTAGATCCGCACCGGCTCGGTGAACGGGGACGCCGGGATCTGGATGCGGCCCAGCAGTTGCCCGACGAACCAGCCGCCGGTCATGGTGCGCCGCTGTTCGTCGGTCATCGGCAGCGACGCCGAAAGTGGCCGGGAGCGACGATATTTCCAGAAGGCGCCGCGCCCGGGCCCCGCGGTCTGCGCCCACTGCTGGGCGGCGGGCTTGAGCACCGAGTCGAACGCCAGCGGCGAATAGTTGGGATAGGAGCCGAAGATGTCGATGCGGGTCACGCTGTCCTCGTCGGACAGCGACCGCCCGTAGTTGTCCTTCGTCGCTTGATCGATGCGCGGATTGTTCCGGATGACTTCGAACAGTTCCCGGTCCACCGGTTGACCGGCGAACGGAATCTCGGAGAACTTGTAGCGGTACTCGGTCTGCTGGCCGGGGTGGACTCGCTGCAACGCCTGGTCGTTGACGCTGGCCAGCGGTCGCGCCAGCGACAGCGCCTCGGCGAACTTGGTGGCGATGTCGCGGCGGCGCGCCACCAGCTCCGACTCCGACGCTCCGGCGCCCTGCACGTAGTCGCGCAGCGACACCTTGCAGAATTCCGCGAATGACTCCCCGGGCCGCTCGACGTAGAGCCGCGCCCTGCGCAGCAATTCCACTGGGCGGGTGTGGATGTCGAACTGCGCGATCGACGGCACCCGCGCGCGGCCCGTCTCCGGGTCGGTGCCCAGCGCCCGGGTTACCCACGTGGCGGTGCGTTCGATCAGCCCGCCGGGTGCGGCCACGCCGCCGGTGGTCTGCCACTCCCCCAGGATCACCCGCGTGGTCGCCTCCTCGATAGCCGACTGCAACGGGATCATCGCGTTGGTACCGGCCACCGCTTTCGGCAGGTCGGCCTCGTAGCGACCCTTGAAGGCGGTCGAATTGATCAGCAGGACTTCGTTGTTCGCCTCCGCGAACCGGCTGGGCACCAGTTCGTCGGCGTCCGCCGGCCAGGCCGCGTACTGATCGGTGGCCAGGCGCGCCAGGCCCACGTCGGTCGGCGGCTCCGAGCGGGCGATCTCCAGCTGAACCATCGCCTCGCTGAGGCGATCACGCAGCGGCACCAGCAGTTCCACGCCCAGCACCCGCATCACGTCGGCGATACGGGCGGCCGCGTCGGCGAACAGCTGACGACGCACCGTCGCGCGGAACCCGTCGACCACCGCCGCCACGATCTGGTCGGTGTTGGTCATCACCCCGTGCAGTGATTTCAGGCCGGCGTCCACCTGCGGCGAGATCGCCACGATGTCGGGCGGGCCCATGTTGCCCAGCTGCGCGACCCCCGCGGTGAGCTGGTCATCGATGTGCCTGCGCAGCTGGTCGACAACCTCCCGCGCGAACGGCAATCCCAGCGAGGCGACGGCCGCGCCGACCACCTTTTCGAGCCGGTTGGCGAAATCATGGTGCCACTGAAAAGCCATGGCGTAGGCGGCATCCGCGCAGGCCCGGGTCAACTCGGCACGTCGATTGTGCACGGCCTGCCGCATGGTCGGCACCCACTGTTCGGCGGCGACGCCTTCGGGGTTGGGCAGGTGGTTGCGCAGCTGCCGGTCGATGAGGCCGTTGACCGTGGCGGCGACGGTGTCGGCCGTGAAGGCCTCGGTGCCGATCCAGCGACCGAGCTGGCTCACCCGGGTCTGCTCGTCGCCGGCGCTGGGCGGCAGCCCCAAGTCGCCGCAGAGCGCGCCCCATTGGCTGGACAGCAGCGAGTCCAACTGCTCGGTGCTCGATGCCGGGTTGCCCTTCTGCATGTGCCCGTCGAGCAGCTTGTCCACGCAGCTGCGGGCCAGCCGCTGGGCGGCGTATTCGGCGTAGCGGTCACGGCCCATGCTCAGGCTGGAGAATCCATAGGTGCCCCAGGGCAACACATCCCACGACGAGATGCCCCAGCCCAGCAGATCGCGATCGCCCACCGGCGACGCGGTGTTGCCCAGGTCGTAGGCGACGAACTGGTCGCTGGCCCGGCCGCTCATCATCAGCCCCGCCAGCCCACGCGCCAATCCCCGGTACACCGCATACTGCGAGCCGTCGCCGAACAGGGTGCGGTCGGCGCCGATGTAGCGGCCCACCGGGAACACCCGCGCGAACGGAATCGGTTCTCCCTCACCGTGATGGTGGCCCAGCGCGCGCAAGATCCGCACGTCGTGTTCGCGGGCCGCACCGGATTGGCTGGCCACGATCTCGCCGAGCATCGCCAACGCGTTGGCCCGCACTCCGATGATGGCGCTCTGCGGAAGCGAATCGAAAATGTCGGGCGTCACCATGAATACGCCCATCAACCGGGGATCCAGACCGGTGACCAACGTCAACAGGCGGCATACGTCCAGCGCCATCGACGCGCCCGCACCGCCGGCCATCGAGGACACCACTAACACCAGGGGTGGTTCGTTCGGGTCGAAGCGACCCATGCCGGGCACGTCGACCGTCGACATCTCCGAAACGGTCTCGACGCGAAACAGCGTGTCCCACGCGGCCTGTAGCCGGGCGTGAATCTCGGCGGCCTTGCTCAGCGTGATCATGCGCCCGATCGCCCGGTACTGGCCCGCACCGGCCGAGATCGGGATCGACACCTCTTGCGGGCTGCGCGGTGCCCAGGTGGCGATGGTGTCCAACGCCGATTCGGCCGCCAGCCGTTGCGACAGCGCACCGTCGAGAACGGCGTAGCTGCTGCCTTGCGGTCCGCACCCGACGTAGCTGCCGCCCTGGGCGGGGACGTTCGCCAGCCCCTCCGGGCCCGACTCGGCGGCGCTCGGCACGTCGATGTGGACGAATTGCCAACCCGCTAATAGCTTTTCGATTCCAGCGGTGTGCAGTTCGGAGCGCAGCTGGTCCATCATCAGGGACAGCGTGGCACCGCCGGAACCGCCGCAGCCCACTACCAGGAATCGTCGCATCAGGTGCCCTCTCCGAACGGGTCGAATGGTTCTGGGTCAAATCGATAGGAGGGTTGTGTCGCCTCGGTCGGCGGGAGCGCGGGCGGCCCGCCCTCATGACCCTCGTCGCGTTCTTCGCGCTGACTGTGCTCGTCGCCGTGCCGGTAGCCGGCGGCCATCGTGTCGTCATGGCGCGGTATCGGCTCGGGGATCGGCCGCTCTTGGGTCTCCGCCTCATTGAAGCCGGGCGGCACCGGCCCTGTCGTCGCGGGCGGGGGCGTCGCCCTCGGAGCCGGGGCGGCCGCCGAAGGAGCGAGCGCGCCCCCGAACGGCGAATCAGCCCCGCCGCCAAACGGATCGTCTCCGGTCGGGCCGGCCACGACGCCGGCGGGCGTGTCACCGAACGGAGAGGCCGTCTCGCCCGGCGCCGCGAACGGCGCCGTCATGCCGGCCTGCACGGCACGCAGCCGCAACCCGGTGAGCAGGTCGGGCAGCCGCTGCGCGACATCTTCGTAGAGCCGCTCTCGCGCGTTGGTGTCGGTGGTTCCGGCCACCAACAGCAGTACCTCGGCGGCGTTGTCGGGCCCGTACGGGTTGTGCAGCAGCACCCAGGTGTTGTGCACCGCCAGCGGCAGCACCGCGCGCAGGCCGGTCTTGTCGGATCCGGGCAGCTTCGACCCGACGCTGACCAGCCCCTCGGCGTTGACGACCACATGGCCGGATCCGAACGGGCTGCGCCCCATCACAACGGAGAGGCTCACCCCTGCCACGGACAGTTGACGGGTGCCGCCGGGCGGCAGCCCGGTCACCGGTTGCACCAGATCGGTGTCGGCCATCGCGAATGGTTCACCGCCGCGCAGCACCGCGTCGTGCTCGACCGTCACCGGGATGCGTTCGGCCAGTAGCGGATTGTCGGGGATCTTGCTGACCCACCACTTCGATGCGTACAGCAGCGCCAGCGGGATCCCCGGACCCAGCAGCAGCGCGGCGATGAGCACCAGGATGAAGTTGGTGGTGTTGAGCGGATTGATCATCGACGCCGTGAAGGTCACGGGTACGGTCTGCGCGTCGTCCGGGTTGTCCAGCGTCGAAACATGGACGGGCACAGTGCCGTTGAGCCCGCCGTGGCCATTGTGGTCGGTGCGCAGGGTGACCGACAGTTGTGCCGTCTCCCCGGCTTGCACCTTCAGGCAGTGCTGGCCCGAATTCGTCGGCGAACCGACATGCGGCGCGCCGATGCCGTCGGGTGCGCCCGACACCGTTGCGGTATCGGTGTCACTGATCCAGGCGCAGCCCGGGCCGGTGATGTTCAGCATCGCGGTCGCTCCCTTGGCTCCCTCGACGGTGCCGAAGTCGATGCGCTCACCAGGGGTCGGCAGGCCGACCTTGGGCAGGATCTGCACTGGCACATCGACTTCCTGCGGCGACAACTGGGTGCCCGCGATGGGTCCGCCGTTCAAGTCGGTGGTGTTCGCGGTGGTGATCACCAGCGACATCCGCAGCGTCGCGTGCCCCGGGGCGACCTTGGTCAGGTCGGCGTCGACGGGTTTGGCGATGTCATCCTTGCCCGCCGCCGTCAGCAGTGGAACCGGCGCGGCGCCATCGGGACCCAGGGATGCCGACATGGTGGCCGAGCCGGCCAGGTCGGCCGGGACCATCGGCTTGCCTTGGCCGTCAACCAAACCGAAGACCAGGCCCTTGAGCGTCTGACCGCTGTGCCACGCGACCTTGTCGCCGCCCGTCAGCGCCGGGAAGATGTTGGTGGTGATGTGAATGCTGACCTTGGACACCGCGTCCGGGTGCTGGCCGGTGGTGTCGACGTAGACGATCGCCCACTGCCCGGTCCAGTGCGGGGCGTTGCCGTTCTGCAGCGAGATCGTCTGCGCCGATTCAGATTGCCATTGATAGTTCACCGATACGCCGTCGACGTTGACGTTCTGGGCGCCGTCCTTCTTGGGCAGCGGCAGGGTCTGCCCGGTCGGCGAGACGAGGTAGGGCTCGACGCCGGGCATGCCGCCCGAGCCCAGGATGTTGACCTCTTTGATGGATCGGTCCAGCACGAAGTTGTGCCGCGCCTCCGGGCACACCTTGATCTGGCACACCCCGCCCTGGTCGGTCACGCCGGGATCGGGGTTGAGGGCGTCGAACGCGAACAACATGTCGTCGATGTTGGCGACGGGAAAGAAGTCGCCCGGCACGGGATCCGTGATGGCGCCGCACGCCATGCCCTGCAGTCCCTTGCCGGTGCTGATCGCCGACATCACGTTGAAGTCACCGGGGGTCTGCTTGGCGCCCAAGCCGATTCCCAGCATGATGATGTTGCTTGACCGCAGCTGATCGGCCAGACCGCTGGGACGGCAGATCGATTGCACGGCCTTCTGGGTGGTGTCGGGGATTCCGTTCGGTGAGTCCAGCGGCACCCCGTCCGCGTACGGCTTGGTAACCGGACGGGCCGTGAAGTCGATCATGCCGTCGGAGAACCAGGCGATGGCCTGGCAGCGCTGCCCCTTGTCGGCCGCCCCGCCGTGCTTGGTCAGCGCCTGCCGGGCGCCGTCGAGGGCCAGCCAGTAGTCGGTGTCGATGCCGGTGTTCTTCTTGGCGATGGGATCCAGCGACGCGCCGACGCTGTCTGCGGTCGAGCCGGTCAGCTGGGTCCAATCATGCTCGGGGACATAGTTATCTGAGAAGCCGGCCACCGCGACGTCGAGCTTTGCGCTTACCCGGTCGGCGTACTTGCCCAGCGTCTGCACCAGGTAGCGCGCGGCCTGCACCCGCGCGGCCTGTGGGTCGGTTTGCTGCAGGCTGCTCGACTCGTCGAACAACAGCAGCAGATCGCCTGCCTTCTGCGAGGCCAGGCAGGCCCCGAAGCGGCTCGCGCCCGGCGAGCCGGTCGCCGACGCAACGGGCGCCCACCCGACCAGGTTCAGCATCACCACCAGGAAAGCGGCCACGACCAGACGCACCAGCACCGCAATGCCGTTGCAGCCGCGAGGTATTCGAGAAGAGTGGGCCACTACAGCGTTCCCGCCCACAGCGCGATCTGCCAGGCCCCCACGGCAATTCCCACCAGGCAGACGGCCAGCACCACCCAGTAGAGCGTCGGCGTCCAGGTGGGCGCCGAATAGATGGCCTCGGTGCGGCGCCTGGTGTCGACCCGGCTGAAGACCGCCAGCGCGCCGATCGCCAGCGGCCCGGCCAACAGCCACCCGCCGACCGCGGCCGCAATCATCGGGCCGCCCAGCGCGCTCGCGCCGGCCAGGGCGATGCCGGCAATCCCCAGCGCCAAGGCCACCGCGAACCACACCAGCGGCGGGCCCGCCGTCGTCAGTGCCCCGATGCCCGCGGGACTCGCGGTGAGTTGCCCGAACGCGTCACGTCCGCCCGTCGGGTCGAAAGCCGGTGCGCCTGGGCCTGGAAACGCATCCGGGCGCCCCGGCGTGGGGCGTTGGTTGGCCCAGGGATCGAAGCCGTCCGAAAGACCCCCGCCCTGCTGCCCGTGCACCGGCGGCCGGCCGCCCCCGGGCGGAGTCTGCTTGCCCGGCCCGAAGTCGCTGAAGTCGAACGGATTTGGTGCGTTCATTGTCCGGTTCTCAATACGGGTTCAGGCACAGGGCGAAGGAGCGGTCGGGCGGCGCGGCCACGTACACCGAGTTGCATTGGTTGCTCGAGCGCACCCGCGCGGCAACCGTGTATATCCCGTCGCGGTGGTCGCAGTCGATGCCGAACAAGTCCAGCGCGTCGTTGCCCGTGCTGTTGCGCAGTTGCAATTCCACGCAGGTGCCTATCGGCACGGTCGCCAGGTCGAGCTTCGGACCGCGCGGCACCGTGGTGCCAGGCGCGACCGACGTGATGGTTCGCGGCGGCAAGGGCCGGGGCAGAGCGGAACTGGACGCGGTCGCCGGCGTCGAATTGCTGGGGCGGGTGCCCCAATACACGCCGCCGAGGATCAGCAGGACGCACATCAGGTAGCCGATCACCAGGCCGGCGATCGCGGCCGGGCGTCCCCGCTCACCGCTGCGATTGATTTGCGGCAACGCGAGATGGCCCATCACGATGCCGGCGGGCGGAACAAGCACGCCGAACACGGGCGAAAGCACCGCCAGCGTGTTGTAGTCGGCGGGTGGTGGCTGTGCGCCGAACGGCGCACCCGGGTAGCCGACCGGAGTCGTCGGCGCGCCCCCGTATGACACGGTGGGCGGCGTTGCGCCGAACGGGTCGCCGGACTGCGGCGCAAAGGGATCATCGCTGGGATACATCTGGTTCAACCCTTGAAGTCGACGATGCAGGCATACATGGTCTTGGTGTGGTTCCACAGCGTCGTGGGGGTCTTGCAGGAGTCGTTCGACAGCAACTGGGTCACCTGCAGCACGCCTTCGCGCACCTCACACGTGACGGGGTAGATGGTGATGAAGTCCGCCTTCTCCGAGGGGTCCGGCTTGTTCTGCTGGACCTCGATGCAGTCACCCACCTTCAGGTCGCTGACGGAGACGCTCGGGCGCTGCGCCGGCGGCGGCGTGATGACCGTCGTGCGCGGCGGCGTCGGCGGCACGTACGGGCTGGGCGCCGCCGTCTTAACCGTGTGCGAGTCGGATCCGCTGGTCGCCAACCACACCGCCAGGGCGCCGACCGCCAGCACGATGATCAGATACGAGGCGGTCAGCCCGAAGATGGCGCGGTCGCGGCCACGCTGGTGGCGCTGGCGGATCTGGGACAGGGCCACGTGCCCCAGCGCGGCACCGGCCGGCGCGAAGACGAACGCGAAGACGGCCGACAGCGTGGCCAACGGGTTGACCTCGGGCTTCGCCCCCGGAAAGCCCCCGGATCCCGCGGGCGCATGATGCGGCGGGGTGTGACCGAATGCCGGCCCCTGACCGCTGGGCTGTCCCCCGAAAGGGTCGCCGCCGAACGGATCCTGATAACCACCGCTATACGTCACCGGTGCCCCTCGATGCAGGGCCGGAGCTGGTCACCCATACCCCTCATCAACCGCCATCCCATTCCCCGTCAACGCGCCAGTCGGCGGCGTTCACCCTCACCACATGCCCTGAAACTCGTGACGTCCCACCGCAAAAATCAACATAGTCGGTGCAGGCACGCCGCACTCTTTTTCCACCAGAAGCACCTTTCGGTACTGCTACATATAGTGCTGCGCCGCGCACACGCGCAATTTAGGTTGCGGCCCAACATTCGCCAACCGGCTGGCCCGGACGTTAACTGTAACGTTAGAAGGCCAGGCCGACCATGACGTAGAAGTTAGCCGACCAGCGGCCGAAACGCGCCGAGCAATTAGCTCAGTCACGCTAGCCGGTCACGGCTTTGGAGTTCAGAAAAGCGACAATCCCCTGAGTGACGGCCGCCGCATATTTCGCCCGGCCGTCCGGATTTTCCATTCGCGCGAGGTCACCCGCGTTTTTCATATTGCCCAGTTCGACCAGGACCGCGGGGTACTGAGCCAGGTTCAGCCCGGCCAGATCGTCGCGGCCGTACAGCCCGTCCGAGCCGATGTAGTTGGCCGGCTGTAAACCCGACTGGACCAAGGCATCCCGCATCGCGTGCGCCAGCTGTACCGCGGGTCCCGATTGGACGTCGCCCAGCGGCGGGCTGGAGTAGTTGACGTGGAATCCGCTGCCGGACGGTGGCCCGCCGTCGGCATGGATGCTGACGATCGCGTCCGGGCGCATGGCGTTGGCCGCCGCCGCGCGTTGGTCGATGCACGGGCCGACGCCGCCGTCGCTGTCGCGCGACAGCTGGGTGTGAACACCCATCTGGTTCAGCGAGTCGTTGATCAACCCCACCACAGCCCAGGTGAACGCGTGCTCAGGATAGCCGTCGTCGGCAACCGCCCCCGACGTCTGGCAGGGCTTGGTGCCACCGCGGCCGTTGGGCACCTGCTGGTTGATCGACGCGTCGTTCACGGCGTTGTGGCCCGGGTCGAGGAAGACCGACATCCCGGCCACCCCGGCTTTTGCCCGCGCAGTGGGCAGCAACGTGGCGACGGTGAAGATCGCCGGCATGACACCGGCGATCTTCAGGACGTCACGGCGCGCAATGGATCGCAGCCCACCCGGGCGATCGCTCACCGCGCGAGGGTAGCAACCGGCATCGCGAGACCGCCCCGACGGTGACTAAAACCGATGGCGCCGAGAGCCATTCGCAACCGCGCAACCGCCCGGATGCAGCCATACTAAAAAGTATGTTACGGTCTGGCGCATGTCCGCGGTTGAAAGCCGTCCGCTGCACGGCGTTACCGACGAATTCGTTGCGCGGCTGGCCGATCGCGCAGAGGAGGCCGAGCGATTGCGGCGCTTACCCGCGGCGACGATCAGCGACTTCCGGCAGACGGATCTGTTCCGGTTGCTACTGCCCGCCCGGTTCGGCGGGCTTCAGGCCTCGTTTCCTGAACTGCTGCAACCGATTCGGCGGATGGCGCACGGGTGTGCGTCGAGCGCCTGGACGCTGGGTTTCTACGCGCTGCACAACTGGATGCTGTCGCTGTTCGATCCGCGCGTGCAGGACGAGGTTTTCGCGTCCGGTCCGGTGCTGGCGCCGGCTCCTCTGGCCCCCACCGGCCGTGGCGTGCCGGCCGACGGCGGGGTGCGGCTGACCGGCAGGTGGTCGTGGGCGACCGGGGCAATGGATGCCGATTGGATGATCGTCGGTGCGCTCGTCGAACGTCGAGACGGCATCGATCCGGTGCTCGTCGTGGTGCCCGCCGAGCAGGTCGAGGTCGTCGATACCTGGCACACGGCCGGCATGCGCGGCACCGGCTCGCACGATCTCGCCATCACCGATGTCTTCGTTCCGGAGCATCGAGTGGTCGCCGTGGCCGACATCTACGGCGGGACGGCGCCGGGCGCACGCGAGCACGGGGTGGCGACGTACCGGTGGCCGATGGTTCCGGCGCTGGCGCTGACGGCGTCGATGCCAGTGCTGGGGACCGCGGAGCGGGTGACCGAACTCTTTGCCGAACGGCTCGGCGAGCGCGTGCTGGCCTACAGCGGGGTGGCGCAGAAAGATCAGCCGGCCGCGCAGATCAGGCTGGGCGAGGCCCGGGTGCGGCTGAGCGCACTGCGGGCGCTGGTGGCACAGACCGCGGGCGACATCGAGGCGATCGTTGTCAGCGGCGAACGGGTGAGCCGCTCGGTGCGGGCCGACGCGCGGCTGGCGGCCGCGCGCACCGTGCACGAAAGCCGGGCGGTCATCGCCGATCTGATGGAGGCCGCCGGTGCCAGCGCCCACTTCTTGTCGAGCCCTCTACAGCGGGCCAAGCGCGACGTGGACATCGCCGCGGGGCATGTCGTGTTCGACTACGACACGAGTCGAGAGTTGGCCGGGGCGTTGGCAATTGGCGCGAAGATTTCACCCATCGCCATGATCTGAGTGTGCTTGGGGCGTCCCCGAGTCGCCCAGCATCACGGCCAGGAATCGTTCCCGCTGAGCCACCGATTGGGCCTGCTCGGCCGAGCTGGTCAGATGCAGCAAACCGATTCCCGCGGCGAAGGTCAATTCGGCCCGCAGTTTGGCGTCCTCGAAGCTGAAACCGTAGTCGCAGTAGGCCTTTATCACGGTGCGGAGCAGGAGCCGGTCGGCCGCGCGGATATTTTCGGCGGCCACCGGGTCCAAACGAGCCCATTCGCGCATTGCCCGCTCGAGCACCCAGTATTTGGGGCTGACCAGCGTGAGCGTCAGGGCCGACAATCGTTCCCGGGGTGGCAGCCCGTCGAGCTCCGACAGCGCCTGACGGTCACGTTCCAGGAATTTATTCCACGACTCGACCAGTGCGGCCCGATACCGCTCGATGTCCTCAAAGTGCCAGTAGAAGCTGCCGCGGGTGACACCCGCCTGCTGGCAAAGGCGTTCGACTTTGAGTGCACGCACTCCCTCATGGGCAAGCACGGTGTAACCCACCTCGAGCCAGTCCTCGGCCGACAGGCGGGTCGACGGCTGCTTTCGCACCACCACACCACGGACATTACGGGAGGCGTTTATGGCCGGAGGGAAGATTAGGCAATCTCGCTAATCTTCACCTCGTCGGCGGAACGGGGAGTCGGGCGGTGTCGTCGAGGTCCACGTCGAGCGCGTTGAGCATCAGCGCCAGGCCGGCATAGCGGCCGATCACCATCAGCGCCTCCATGGTGGCCTCCGACCCGAGGGCCGTGTGCACCCGGTCGAAAAGCGGGGCCGCGACGCAGCGGGTGCGCACCAGTTCGGTGGTCAGCTCTAGCACTGCCAGCTCGGTGGGGTCGAATTGGCCGGTTTGCCAGTCGGACTCGGAGGTGACGGCGTCGATGGTGACGACGTCGACTCCGACCGTTTGTGCGACGTCCTTGTGTTGGCCGAGTTCGTAGCCGCAGTCCATCAGGTAGGCGGTGCGCAGCACGATCAGTTCGCGAAGCCTTCTGGGCAGCACCGGGCTGCTCAGGGCGGCGTCGCCGGCCATCATCCAGCCGGTGAACACGTTCTCGGCGTTGGCCAGTGCGCGGTAGACGTTGAGATTGCCGCGCCGCGCGGTCAATTCGCGGGCGAGTTCGGTCATGTCTTCGGGCCGGCGATACGGGATGCGGGTCACTTCGCCAGTTCCTCGTCGGGGCTGGAAAAGCTCGGGGTGTCGATCTCGAGGTCGACGGCGTTGAGCACCAGCGCCAGGCCGTAGTAGCAGCTGACGATCATCAACAGTTCGGTGAGCGCCTCGTCGCCGAGCAGGGCTTGGGCGGTGGCGAAGGTGCCGTCGCCGAGCCGGCGGGTGGTGCACAACTCGGTGACGGTGTCGATGACAGTCCGCTCGTCGCGGCTTAATCCGGCCGCATCCAGATCCCCCTTGCCGAGCAGCGCGTCGATCTGCGGGTCGGTGAGCCCCGCGGTGCGGCCGAAGATCACATGCTGGGCGAGCTCGTAGGGCGAGTCCTGCAGATGTCCCACGCGCAGAATGATCACCTCGCGCATGCGCGGGGTAAACGTCGGGCTCTTGAATAGTTCGCCCGTCATCTGTGCCCATCCGTCAAAGATGTTGGGGGCGTTGGCGAGCAGTCGAATCACGTTAAGCGTGTCGGGGCGTGCGATGGGCTGCGTGATCCCCTCGGGTTGCCGGTCGGTGCTGACCAGGGGCATTCGCGTCATCGCCGACTCCTTTCTTGTGCGCACGGTTCCTCGACTGTAGTGAACACTGCTGGCCGGAGGTATAGAGCGTTGCCGAAAACCGCTAGCTCATGTGCTATCGCTTTCGGGCTCTACCCGCGGACCCGGCTTGATCTCTCGCCTGACACGCAACCGCAATTCTTCGATTGCGTTCGATTGCAAGTTATTTCGCTTTCGGGTCGCCGACTCATCCCTTGGTCACGATAGCCGAGTTGTAGTTAGGGGCCCACGCCTGTTCGAAGACAGCGATGGGAACCTGCTCGTCGCGCCCAGTACTGATGCCACTGTCGTTGAGATGCACCACGCCGGCCTTGCTGTCAACGCCGGTGACCACCACGAAGTGGTTCCCAGAGTTCCGCTTCCCGGGCCGGTTCCAGATTGTTTCGGCATTGAGGATGACGATGACCTTGTGGTTGCCCGCCAGCTTGCGCGCCACGGCGGCGGTATCGGTCTGAATGTTCTCGGCTCTGATCCAGTAGTGCCACAGCAGTACCGGAAGGTCGGCGATATCGGTGGTGCCCGTTGGTTTCCAAATCGGCTTGTGACCCGCTGTGCTCGGTGTGTTTTCGGCCAAAGTGATCATCTGCTGTTCGGTTGGCTCGCGTCCCGTAATCTGGCCGACCACATCGGCCACCGCCATTTCCCCACAATCGGAAGCGTGTTGTTCGCGCCAGTAGGGCGCGGCGGCGACGGGATCGCCATACATTCCCAATTCATGGTCCGCGTCGGGGACGGGAGCGCCCGGGTTGGCGTGCACCCCAGCGGCCAATATCACCGGCGACGCTGCAATCGTGGCGGACAACAAAACGACCCGGCCGAGCGTTCGTGCGGTGCTGGCGACCTTTGCCCGCGAATTGCTCGTCATGGGTGTCCGCTCCGGGGCCGCCGCGACGGCGTATAGATGTGACGAAAAGAGGTTCAGGTTGTGGCCCTGGACGCAGATTTAACAGAAACTCGGCGAAGATACCGCACCGACACGCGGGTAGTTATTGTCATGAAATCAAGCTGGTAGCCGTAAGGCCACAAGCTCCGTCGGGCACGATCAGTATCCAAACGGCCAGTGCAAGCTCACACGGCCTGCGGCGCATCGACTTCCGGCGCGGAGCGTTGGCGAGTAGTCGAAGCACGTTGGCCTCTCGGGACGTGTCGGCAGCCGCCGGATCTATACGGTTGCTCGACTGCTTCGGCCAGAGGCATCCGCGTCATCCGCCCGAGTCCATTTCACGTCCAGGAACGATTCCTCGACTGTAGTGAACAGGCCGGTTCGGACACACAATGCGTTGCCGAAACTGCTAGCTCATGTGCTAGCGCTTTCGGGGTTCACCCACGTACCTGGCGAACCAGAAACAGCCCACGTGTAGCGATCAATACGAAATGGAGTATCGCGTGCGACGGATCGACCAGCCTTTAGATAGCCGTTGACAGCACCCGCCGGGGAGAGCGGATCGGTCGTAACGCCCACCCGACGAGGCGTCGCATAAATTCGAAGCTTCCTGGGAATACTCCTGCGCACGATACCCCCTCGTCGGATACTGACCGGAGCGAATGACAGAGGAGGGGCGCCATGAAGTCGCTGGTCGGTACCCCGTTCGGCCATTACGAGATCAGGCGGCTCATCGGCAAGGGCGGCATGGGTGAGGTGTACGAGGCATACGACACCAACAAGGGCAGAACCGTTGCCTTGAAGTTGCTCACCGACAGATACACCGATGACAAAACATTTCGTGCCCGGTTCCTGCGCGAGTCTCGCGCCGCCGCAATCCTGCAGGAGCCGCATGTCATTCCCATCCATGACTGGGGCGAGATCAACAACGTTCTCTACATCGATATGCGACTCGTCCAGGGCCAGACATTGCATGAAATTCTCCAAAAGGGTGCTCTCGAACCACAGCGCGCGACCGACATCATCCGGCAAGTCGCATCAGCTCTAGACGCCGCCCACGCAGCAGGCCTGATCCATCGCGACGTAAAGCCTCAGAACATCATCGTCACGCCTGACGATTTCGCATATCTGGTCGACTTCGGCATCGCCGAAGCCAGAGGTGACACCCACCTGACCATGGCGGGATTTACGGTTGGCAGCTTCGACTACATGGCTCCTGAACGGTTCGGGGACGAGGAAGCAACGTCAGCTGTGGATGTCTACTCGCTGGCGTGCGTCCTTTACGAGGCGCTCACGGGCGCGAAACCGTTTCCGGTTCACAGCGCCGAGCAGGCGATCCGTTCCCACGTGGCATCGCCGCCACCGCGGCCAAGTGCTGTGAATGCGCGTGTTCCGCGATCCTTTGACGAGGTCATCGCGCGCGGCATGGCAAAACACCCTGATGACCGTTACGGCAGTGCCGGAGCGCTGGGGCGCGCGGCGAAGCGTGCAATCGCACCAGATGCGGCTGCCTCTGTCGGCACCGACACACTGCTCGCCCCCCAGTACATCAGTGCACCCCCGAGCTACCCACCGTTCAACGCCCAATATCCTTACCCCGCAATAGGTCCGACCGGCCCAGCTGGTGCGGAGCAAGGCAATTCGAAGAAGTTGATGGTGGTGACCGTTGTCGGGATCACGGTGGCGCTTTTAGTCGGCGGGCTAGGACTAGTCATTACTCTTCTAGCCCAACATAATTCAAGCAACTCGGACGGCTCTACAGCGGCTCCTCCAGTTCCTTACACCAATCCTGTCACCACGTATCAGACCGAGTCGACACCCACGGCTACCCAGCCAGCTCGAGCACCCAGCGAGGTGACACCTGCACCGCAAGACCCCGTGCAGCGGCTACACCAGATCGCAAATGACGACCGCTCATACGTGAGCGCGCAACTCGCCGATCGCTGGGTCCCGCAACTCAGCTCCAAGCGTCCCGGCGTCGTCGACAACGGTGTGGTGTGGGACAACTCGATGACGCTGCGGGAGCATCTGCAGCTGAGACAGCGCTATCCCAACGTGAGATTGCTGTGGTCAGGTGACTGGTCAACGTTTTCCGGGTCGGACTTTTGGGTCACCGTGGCCGGCATAACCTTCGTCGATTCTTCCGGCCCACTGGCCTGGTGCAGATCCCAAGGATTCGATCGAGATCACTGCGCCGCCAAGCTCATCAGCACCACGCATCCCGAATCGGGAAGTACGGCATACAACTGATTAGTTGTCACCGCCGATGTAGTGATTAGTTGTCACCCGCCGATATCGCACGGATAGGCATTGGCTTGAACCCCATGTAACGGTTGAGTCGTCGCCTTCAGTTCTGACCTCTAATTAACGGTTCACCACAACATGACGACGGCAGCAGTGCCACCGCCGCCCCGCACACCCGGCACATCCTGATCGTCGCCTCTGGTGACAGTGCCCGGCTCACACAGCATGTCGTAATCCTGATCGGTGACCGGACTGTGCACCGTAATCTCGACGGGCCTATCACGACTCGGCTGAGGGATATAGTCGGCACGCACGTTCTCGGCGAACGGGCAGGGCCAGGGCTGAGTTGCACCGCGCTCCGACACGAGACGCGGATGAGCGCGAAGGAGCAGGTGTCAGCGGAGGTGTGACGTGTCAACGGGCATCGACGCCACAAAGGTCGCCCATCGGCTCAAGGTTCGACGATCGATGCTGCGCGGACGACGTCCCACCATGTCGCCACAATTGGCGCCCCGTCACGGACCTTCGATGTCAGAAGCTTGAGGTCGATCGAGTCGGCCCACGCGGGCAGATGTTCGACGAACTCGATGTCGGCCACGAAGTAGATATCACCGCGAGGGCCGGGATACCCAGTGGCCAACAAGTCGCCTGCCGTCGCCGGCCGCCAGCGCGCTATTTTTGCAGCGCGGGCCACATGGAGGGAGCCGTTCCGGTTCTCGTACAAGAGAAGAAGCGTGGCGCCGAGCTCTCGCCCGCCGATTTCGACAGCGCCAACCCGATCTCCGGCACGAATGTTGTACTGCCGCAACCGTTCTATCCATTGAAGGTGCTCAACATTTCGGACGAAACCGAGAAGCACATCCGTATCCGCGGGAGGTTCGTCCAGAAAGTCCGTTGTCAGTGATGACGTGAGGGTGGGCTCACCAGGTCGATGCACAGTCGCGGTCCAGAAGCGATGTCGCTCATCGCGCGTGACTTGACTAGCGACATGTGCGAGCACATCGCTCAAGAAGTGGTCGAGGGCCTCCGATGACGATGACAGGCCCTCACTACTCGGCCTGAGCGGGAAGGCGCCGAGGCCGGGCAACACTTCTTTGAAGCCCGGATGTCTTCTGATGTCCTTGACCTCTGATCCCGGATACAGCACGTACGCTCCTGCCGTTCGCGAGATCGCGTCTCGGTACGCGTGCATCTTGAGCAGGTCGTCGCGCTTAGCACCGCTAGAGGTCATCGATTCGCCAGCCAACTCATCCGAATCAGGAGTTGATGTCAGCTGCGCGAGGAGATCGTCAACACGGTACTTCGCATCGAAGTGGAGCCAGATCTCGAGCTCTTGCATGGGGACGCGCGAAGGCGTGCTGCCTTCTGGTCGAATGCGCACCGAGCAGTCAGGACGCATCGCTTGGCTCCATGAGCCCTGTCGACCATCTCTTGCGGCGAACGTCCGATTAAAGAAGACCTCCACACGAAGTGGACGGCCTCCTCGTCTGACAGACCACGATAACTTCGACGCGCGGCCTGATCGCATAGTCATGGAGGTCCCATCGGCTGCGACAGTGAAGGCGCGTGCCGTCCGGTCTTGCCCGCACACTCGCCCGAGCGAATTGACTACCGCAAGAAAGCACCAAAACTCATAGAGTGTCGCGATGTTGCGCTGCGAAGCCGCGAAGACGTCGGTCATGTCGCCGCGATCAATGCGCAGGGTGGGACCCGACTCAGTGATGGCAAACGTACGGAAAACTTCGCGGTAGCCCGCGCGCTTGAGCAACACCTGGTTTGAAAAAGGCATTCTCCTTAAGGAGCTAACCTCCCGGAAGAGCGGGTGCGCTAGATATTCGTCGAGTTGGGCACCGACGTCAGCGGCGATTTGCTGACCGCGACGCAGCGGTCCTGATTCGACCTTCTGCGAGGCCTGAGATAGCGCATCGAGCAATTCCAACGCGACGGCTCGCCAACGCTGTAAGGCAAACTTGACGAACTGATTAGCCGAGTTGTCGACGCTCGCTTCGGTGCGATCACGGATTAGAGCAGCCGGCAACGATGCGAGTTTAGCCGTGCCACCAGCCCAAGGCACCCGCGGACCGGGCGCGCAAACCGCGCGACGAAAAGTTGCCCCCGCTGGAAACGGTGATCCAATCGGACGGATCTCTTGGTCAGACACCCATGTATGGTGTGGCTGCGAGATGACATGCGCGATCGCGACCTCGAACGCTGGATCTTGCAAATATGCCGCGATCATCGCGAAGCGGAGATACAGCAGTTCGGCGGGCAACTCACTTGGCGCAAGATCCAACAAGCTTGGCGCAAATCCCTGCAACACTGCCTCAGCGGCGAAAGTGGAGATATCAGTCAGCATCTGGCGATACTCAGTCTCGTGGTCCAGCTTGACGGCCAGAACGTCGACATCGGTCGCCCCCGTTAGGCCTGTCGTGCGATCAACGACTTGGATCCGGAGACGCCCAACGGCTTGACCAGGACGTAGCCGCCCTCTCTTGCAACTCGCATCGTCAGGATCGAACAACTCGCCCGGTTCAACGCCTACTTCCGTTGCACCGGTCGAAATTTCGATTTCGTAGAGGTAGGTCGCAGCTTCACGCAGCGCGACGTCACCGCGCGCCGAGAACGTCATGTCCTGCCGACCCGGAAGACTGGCGACCCGGAGCGTACCGACAACGTGGCCCTCCGCATTACGAAGCGGCAACTGCACCGATTCCTGCGGCATGACTACTCAGCGAAACTGACGAACTGATTCGCGCGAACAGACTCGATCATGCGGATGAGTTTGGAGTGCGTAACAGGTAGCCGCGCGCCCGAACCTGCCCCCAGGGCAAGCGACTTCAGCTCATTAAGGACCGGCTCGACTCGCCGTCGCGACCCATGCACCTTTGGCAGAATCTTTTGCATCATCGCGAGGTCAAGCGCGGCATGGATATCGGTATCTCCCGTCGCCGCGAAGTACGCGCAGAATCGCAGGATCTCGTAAAGCGTTCGGTGCCCGAACTCTTGGTTGGCGCTACCCAAGATCGTGTGCGCTTCTCGAAGTGTCGACACAATCTCATCCCGACCCGGATGAGGATGCTCTCGCTGCCAATCGTCGCTTTCCGCCAGCGACGCGAAAGCGCGAACTCGCTGATCCTCGCCCGCCTGCGCAGCAATGGGCCGCTGCAGCTCGGCGTCAAGCTCGTCAGAGGTCACCCGAAATTCGAAGGTGAACGCCCTGTCGAGAACCTTCGGCGAGAACATGTATGTCGTCTCGTCCACGTTGATCGTGCCGACAACGAAAAGGTTTCGTGGCAATGGCAGCCGTTGCGCTTCCGCGTCGCGCAGGACCCACTGACGAGATTCTTCATCGAGCACCAGATCCGGTAAGACCGGACGTCGCGATTCGACTCCGGAGAGAAAGTCCGAGAAGTATCGCTCGACATGAGCCAAGTTCATCTCGTCCAGGATCAGCAGGTACGGGTGCTCGGGATCGTTCGCCGCGCGAAGAACAAACTCGAACGCTTCCGGAACAAACCACACTGGCGCCCCAGATGCGGACGTACGCAGCGCATCCTCGTACCCAAAGATCGATTCTGGGCCCGTCCAGTCAGGCCGCACCGGTACGACGACATGGCGATGACGTCCGTGTTCATCTGTGCCGAACCATTCACCGAGTTTCATCGCGAGTTGAGTCTTGCCCGAACCGGCAAGTCCCGTCAGGATCGCGAAGGGTTTGGCGAGCAGACTACTCACGAACGATCGAACGAGGTTCGAGCCTGCTGGGAAACGGAGTCCCGAAGCTTCCACCGCGTGGGCGAAGTCACTAAAAAGTTCAGCTGGCGTCGCAGCCTTCGGCAAGGTTGAGTTTGAAGGCGAAGTGGCCGAAACCAAAGGGAGGTGCTCCGCAAGCTCCGGGAATCGCAGCGCCAATTCGTTCACGAAGTCTGGCTGAAGGCGAACGAGATAGACCTGCTGGACGGATCCAGTGACCGTGAAAGGCGAGCCCTGCCTTATTCGGGCACCCTCGTCGATAGCCGCAAGTGCGACAGGCTCATTCAGCTCTTGATACTGCGTCTCGACGAGTCGGCCGGCATCCTCCCAGGCTTGGCCCCCGAGCGGATTCGCAGCAGGCCTCGCGGCTGCGCTTACATGGCTCGCGGCTCGCAACGAGCCATTGCTGTAGTGCAGAACAACGTCACCTTCGCGAACGGCATGCATCGTTTCCCAGTGGTGTTGAGTTCGGCCCGTCTTGTCGCGCATCGGCGCCCACAGGAACCCCCCATCGCGGCACTTCGTATAGGAGGCGCCTTGATTCACCCACCAGACTGAAGCTTGCCGTCCAAGAAAAGAGGCCCCTTGCTCGGTTAGTTCACCGCTTCTACTGATAAGCCCACTCTCTGTGAGGAGTTCTCGGTAGCGTGCGCCTTGCGATTCGAAGGTTCGCTCCGATTGCCACTGGTCGGAATTCGAATGCTCTGCTAGCGCGCGCCCGAGATCGTCGTTGGACCAGCTGGCGGTCATGTCACGAACAATCTGAAGAGCGATTCGGGCGTCGCCCGCCAGCTCAGCGCTACCAGATAGCCGGTCACGAAGGATGCCAGCCTGGGTCTCATCGACAATCCATGGATTGCCGGGATCAACGTTTGCGGCATACGTAATACCCGACGCGGTCAGCTTGAACCTGCGCTCTTCCTCTACCACCAGATCAAGCATTCGCGCGAACCGAAGACAATCACTAGCGCGCACTTTCGGGTTCTCAATTGACTCCCCAGACTTGAAGAGTCGCGTTGCACGGTCGCCGAGGAGTTCTTCGATATTGGCCGAGCCAAGCTCGCGAAGGCGCGCGAGCAGCAGATTGCCATAGCTGAACTTGAGGGTTGGGATGGCCAGCACGGTCTCAGGCTAGTCGGGAAGGCCAGCGGCACCCAGCATCCGAGATGCATCTGCCTTCGTGTCCCCTACGAGGGACGAAGGATAAAACCATGAGGATTAAGGCGATTCTTGTGGGGCTGGGCATCGCCTCCGCGACGGTGGTCTGCGCCCCGGCCGTGCAGGCCGTGCCTTCGATGGTGGACGGCACCTACTGCGAAGCGAACGGGATCACCACAGTCCTGTTCTGCGACAAACCAATGCAACCAGACGGATCATGGATCCGGTGCTTCGGTTTTATCATTTGCATCTTATGGCGACTACAGATCTATCGGCGTGCGGAACGATTGCTTCCGCTACGACCCGGCCGCGCCACCGTCTTTGCCAATCGGCCAGCCGAATCACCACATCGACTCCTATGCAAATCTGCGAGGTGTGCTGGCCGCGCTGAGACGCCGTCAGTCGGTCGGCTACGCATTAATGCTGCATTTTAAGGCTTCGCCGCTCTGTAGACAAACGTTTGGTCGGGAAATCGGCCACGGACACGATCGTGGTGTCTTAGTCTTTCGCCATGCGGGGGTACATCCGGTGGGCGACAGCGCGTGTCGCCGTCCCTTGGCTTCACAACAGATCTTTTACGGCTGTGGCGCCGCCGGAATGAATTCAAAGCCAAAGACATCGGCGGGCCGACGAAGAGGCCAGACCCGAAAAGGAGCACGACCATGACAATTCGTAGACCTTTGGTGGCGGTGAGCATCGCGGCAGCCGCCGCACTCAGCGCCTGCGTCCCGACAACCGACAAGAACTACCACGGTTCCGTGGGAGGCACCGAGGCACCCAGCAGCACCGCGTCTGTGCCGGCCTACCCGGTCACCGTCAGCGGCACCGGTGAGCAAGTCAAAACAGCAGACCTCGTAGCTCACGGTTACACCGTCACCTACCAGGCATCGAGCAACTGCCTGATCGTGGCGCCGGTGCAGTCCGACGGCGGTGACGGTAGCTCCGTGGTCAACCAGTGTGCTCAGGGTGATGGCCCCGTCAGCGGGACCACCACTTACCGGGGCACCGGGCGCACCACGCTTCACGTATACAACACCCAGGGGCCGTGGAGCCTGACCTTCACGCCGCTGTCATGAGCGCCGTCCGAGTCGCCCAGACCCGGCGGACACGACCAGCACTATTGGGGTTGCTCGGGATCAGCACTGCTGCGGTCCTTTTCGCTAGCCCGGCCTCCGCCGATGACGGCCAATATCTGGCCGACCTCAAGCAGGTGACTCATCCGGCGATGTCCGATCAGGACTTGCTAGTCGAGGGGCGGCAGGTTTGCTTCGAGGTCGGCAAGATCGGGATCAGCGCCGACGCCGCGAAGGAGTGGGTATCGAACGACCTGAGTTCGCGGGGCCTGCAATCCGACTACGCCACCGCTGGGACATTGGTGCATGTCGCGCTGCACGATCTGTGCCCGAATGTGCCAAACCCCAGTGGGATCTGAACCGCTGCTGGCGCTATCTCGGGGTGTCGTGCGGGTGGGGTGGACCGTCTCGGCTTTTGTGTACGTAGTGCGTGCGGGCAACAGCGCATCCAGCTCTTCGAAACTCATGCGTTGTGGTTAGACAGGCTGATTCGCGATTACCACCCCGGGCAGCGCTACCCGTAGCCAGCATCTCTGCGCAGGCGGTGAAAACGCCACCTCCATGGGCCAAGGTGATGTTTAGGAGGCCGGCTCCCAGCGCCAGCCGTTGTTGTCCGCACAAATTATGCTTTCGCCATTACCGGCCACCCCAGATGCTCCGTGGTCGCTACGACGACAGAATTGGCCGGGCTCGTAGCAGTTGCCCTTGTTGCTTTGCGGATAGCAGCCTGAGGGCGTGGAGGGTGCAGTTGTCGAGAGTGGCGGTCCCGGAGCCGAGGCGGAGTTTGCAACGACACTCGGTGAGCCGATGGCGAGCAGGATCATGAAGCCTAGGACGGTTAGACCGTGCTTGCCTTGTTGCTTCACTTATCTCGACCTTTCCACGTAATCCGGTGTTTGACGCGTGTTGAACGCGAAAGCTATCAGATGCGGGATGATCGTCGACCGGTTTGCGAAAACCGGTGATAGCTGCGCCTCCGAACGCCGGGACGAGAACTTGCTTGGACGCGTCATCTGGTGCGAGTCTCAGGACTAAAGAATTGATACAGCTAGTAGTTAGCCCTCAGTGCGTTTTTCTCTTCGGAGGGCCATCGCTAATGACTGTTGGGCGTTAGTGGAAACGCACTCTTTAGCAGGCATTACGCCAACACTGCCGTCACCAACCCACACCAGCTATCCGGCCTGCTCGCCTTCGTTCGGGACGAAGAGCCCACACCTTTGCGGACGATTTCTTGGCCTGATGTTCAACACCGTCGGCCATCATGGGCTTGCGAGCTCAGCAGGTGAGTCGTATGACGCCGCCCGCAGATCCCCCTGACATGGGCGCGGGGCAGCGACACGATTAAGACCGCGGCGGCAGCACCTTCAACCACCCCTCCGAAAGCAACTCGAGCAACTGCCCATCCGGATCCCGAATCATCGCCGCCCCAGCCGACACTGACGAATCGACCACCGCTCCCCCGAACTCCGCCACCCGAGCCAACACGCCGGGAAGATCCGACACCGAAAACGAGATGTGCGTCAGCCCGATCTGATCCATCACCCGTTCGGAGCCGGCGTGTACCTGACGCTTCGAGTAGTCCATCAGTTCAAGCACAAACCCATCCCGCACCAGATACGTCGCATGCACGCCGAGCGGCTCGGGCAACCCCACCAGCTGAGACGTCGCACCATCGGGCGGGTCGAGCTCCCACCAGAACTGGAACCCCAGCAGGCCCTCGTAGAACCGGCGCGACCGCTCCCGGTCCGCGACGCATAACCCAACGTGATTGAAAACCGTTCGATGACTACTCAACACAACCTCCGCAGCAAGTCAGACCCCAAACGAAAGCGATTCCTACCGGCCTTCGACCGCGCTTCACCCCACAGCTCCGACGCGTAATAATGCAAAGATAAGCCAATAGCCGCCAGCTAAGCAGATCCCCTTCCGTTGGAGAGCTTGTCGATGGTCACACGCCCGAAGGTCCGCCGCGACGCCACAGTCGATTTCGACCATCATTCCGACGCGTTCAACCTCAACGAGCTGGCCGTCAATGCCGAACTGCGGCAACGATGTCCGGTCGCCTGGAACGAGAACTACGACGGCTTCTGGTACCTCAGCAGCTACGACGCCGTCAGCCACACCGCCCGCGACGGCGACACGTTCGCCCACAAATACGAACCCAACGCACCAGACGGCGTCGACTACCAGGGCGAGATGGGCGTCCCGCGCCCAGACGGCCAACCGGCCCTGGGCATCGGCGAGGTCGACGGCCCCTACCACCAAGCTCTGCGGCACGCGCTAGCCCCGTTCTTCTCGCCCGGCGCCGTCGAGAAACTCAAGCCGTTCATGGAGCAATCCGCGCACTGGTTCCTCGACCAGCGCATCGCCGACGGACACATGGACCTGGTGCTCGACTACGCCAGCCCGGTCCCGGCCATCCTGACCATGAAGCTGATGGGCCTGCCCTACGACAATTGGCACCTGTACGCCAACCTCTTTCACTCCGTCATGGCGGTCCCGCAGGACAGCGACGAGTACGCCAGCGCCATCGCCAAAGTGCCGGCCATGATGGAAGAAGTGCTCGAGTTCGCGGCCAACCGACGATCCGACGCGCAAGAAGACCTGACCAGCTTCCTCATTCAATTCGAATTCGACGGACGCCGCCTCACCGACGAACAGCTGCTCAATATCCTGTGGAACCTCATCGGCGGCGGCGTCGATACCACCACCTCCCAGACCGCGCTCACGCTCAAACACCTGGGCACCCACCCCGACCTCAGGCAGCAGCTCATCGACCACCCCGAGCTCTACCGCACCGCCACCGACGAATTCCTGCGCTACTTCTCGGTCAACCAAACCCTCAGCCGCACAGTCACTCACGACGTCGTCCTCGGCGGCCAATGCCTCAAGAAGAACGACCGCGTCGTCATCAGCTGGCTATCGGCCAACCACGACGAAAACGAATTCGACCGGCCCGACGAGATCATCCTCGACCGCGCACCCAACCGCCACGTCGCCTTCGGGCTGGGGCCGCACCGCTGCATCGGCTCGCACCTGGCCCGGCTGATGTCGGCCGTGATGGTCAAGGTCGTCCTCGACCGCATCCCCGACTACCAGGTCGACATCGACAACGTCCACCAATACCTGGGCAACCCGAGCATGACCGGGTTGGGCACGCTCCCGATCACCTTCACGCCCGGGACAACCCGGGAAACAGCACGACCGTGGTAACCGCTCAAAGCACTTGAGCCACAACGCCTGCGATCAATTCGTCGGGCGCTTGAACAATCCCGACAGCGGTCAGTTGGCCCCCGATGGCAAGTGACGCGATGCCGTGCACCAGCGACCAGAGCGGCGCGGCAACGTCTCGCGGATCCCGACCCTCGACGATCCCCGCCTCCTGACATGCGGTGATCGCGTCGAGCAGGTCGCCAAACGCCTGCTCGCCGGCGACCGCCATGCCCGGCTGCTCGGCCTTGAGCGACTCTGCCCCGAACATCACCTGATAGTGGTCGGGATGGGCGACGGCCCATTGCACATACGCACGACCGAGCTCGACAACCCGCTCCTTCGGATCCGATGCGCGCTCGGCGGCCGCGGCCAAAGCGGCGTGCAGTGCGTGGAATCCCTGTTCGGCGACGGCGGCCAGCAGCTCGGCCTTGTCGGCGAAATGCCGGTAGGGAGCCGCGGCGCTGACGCCGGCGCGGCGCGCCGCTTCCGTGAGGGTGAATCCTTTCGGCCCCTTCTCGGCCACCAGCGAGAGCGCGGCGCTGGTCAGGGCGCGTTTGAGATCACCGTGGTGATAGCTCTGACGCTGCGCTCGCTTCACTGCCATGTTGACGACATTAACATTAAGGTCTATGTTAATGCTATTCACATCGGCGAACCCAGGGAGATGAAATGTCGAATCTGCTTGAAACCACGTCCACGCTCGCCGGCACCCGCGACCGGGAGAAGACCGCCGACCTGCTCGGTCAGGCGCTCGCCCAGGGCTACCTGCAGGTGGGCGAGTACGACCAACGGCTGCAAACGGCGTTCCAGACGCACACGGCCCAAGAGCTACGTGAACTCGTCGCGGACCTGCCGCTGGATCGCATCCGGCGTCACGACCCCCGCCGGCGTGCCGCTCGCATCGCCGCGGCCCGGCGCGGGGTGCGGGCTCACCTGGCCGCGTATCTCGCCATGGTCGTCATCGTGCTCACCGTCTGGGCAGCCGTCGCCCTGACGACGGACGCCACCTACTTCTGGCCGATCTGGCCCATCCTCGGCGCGGGAATCGGGCTCGTCAGCCACGCCGTGTCGACACCGCGCGGCAAGCAAAGCCGTTGAGAACCAGCACTACTCGCGAGGAGGAGTCATGACGTACACGGCAGTGGTTACCGGCGCCAGCTCAGGGCTGGGCGCGATCTTCGCCGAACAACTGGCGCAGCGGGGTTTCTCGTTGGTGTTGGCCGGGCGGGACCAGGCCCGGCTCGAGGCCGTCAAGCAACGGATCGGGCAGGGCACCGACGTCGAACTGGTCGCCGGCGACCTCGGCACCGACGACGGCGTCGAGGATCTGATCGCCCGCTTGAAGGGACGGGTGATCGACGTGTTGGTCAACAACGCGGGCTTCGGCACCTACGGCCCGTTCGCGGAAATCGACGCCGATCGCGAACGCGAACTGGTCACCGTCAACGTCGACGCACCGGTCCGCCTGACCCACGCGGTGCTTCCCGGGATGCTGGCCCGCGGCCGCGGCGGGATCTTGAATGTCGCCTCCACCATCGCCTTTCAGCCCGGCACCTATCAAGCCACCTATGGCGCCTCGAAAGCGTTCGTGCTGTCGCTGAGCCAGGCGTTGTGGGCCGAGACCCGCGGCTCTGGTGTCACCGTGACCGCGCTCTGCCCGGGGCCCACCCACACCGGATTCGTCGATGCACTCGGGTCGGACGTCTCGCACACCGCCGTCTACCGACACCTCGCCGCACCCGGACCCGTCGTGGCCGCCGGGCTGCGCGGTCTCGACCGCGGCCGCGCGGTGGTCGTGCCCGGCTGGCGCCACCGGATGATGGTGACGGGCGGACGACTCGCGCCCGGATGGCTGTCGGCGCTTATGAGCGGGCGGATGTTGCGGCCCGCGGCGGCACCGGCAAAGACGGCGTGATCACCTCGCGCCCGCAGCTTTTCGCCGTGGCGTTACACGCGCGACGTGCTGGCGCCGGACCTATAAGCCAATTTCAAAAGCGCTATCTTCATGGCCGGCAAGCCGTTTAACAAAGTGACCTTTGTGGCTATGTAGCCGTGGCGTATTGCAGCACGGGTTCGGACGAATCGACGTGCCCAAAGCTGATGATCCGCAGGCGGTTCGGCCGCACCTCGTAGACGACGCCATCGACCGGATTGGTGACGTCGAATCCGTTCTCGACCTGCTCGGCATTGGAGAGTTCGAGGTGTGCGCCGTCGCGGATACGCTCGCCGCGGTAATAGTAAGTCCCACTGAGGTTCTTACACACCACCGCCAGTGACTTGGCAGTTCGCACCACCAAGGCCGGCGGGTTGCCCGGATCGCAGCGGGCCGTCTCGCCCACGAACCCTAGCCCGTCGGCGCCCTTCACCGGACGCGACAACGTCGGCGTCAGCGGCGGCGGGGTCGTCGAGGACGGGGGTGCCGCCACCTGTGCAGACGAAAGCGGCGGCGAGGCCGGACCGTTGTGATGAGTCCCACCAACCAAATTCACCGACAACAGCAGCCCCGCGATCAACACCACCGCCGCCACGACGCCCACCACGAGCGGTGTGCGGCCGATCGCCGGCCACCGCCAGTTGCGTTTGGGCGCCGGAGGCGGCTCGGGGCTGTCGGTGGGCTCGTCGAGTTCTGCGAGGGAGACGGTCGGCAGCGGGCGCGTCCGGGGAGGAGGACCGCTTCGACCGGCCGCGGCACCCACCGGCTCGTACGCCGCGAACACCGCCTCACTGGCGGCTCGGGCGAGTTCACCCGCGGAACCGAACCGCGCGGCGCCCTGTTTGGCCATACCGCGGGTGATGATGTCGTCGTACTCCCGGCCGACGCCGCGGCGCATGATGCTCGGCCGGGGCGCCGGCGCCAGCAGGTGCTCGCGCTTCAGCTCCCCCGCGTCGTCGCCCTCGAACGGCGGCTGGCCGGTGAGGCACTCGTAGAGCACGCACGCCAGCGAGTAGATGTCGGTCTGCGGCCCGATGCGGCCCGTGGTGAATCGTTCGGGCGCCATGTAGGTGCGCGAGAGGTTCTCGTCGCCGGCGGCCTGGGCAATGCCGAAGTCCGCGAGGTAGGTGAAGTGGTCGTGGGTGAGCAGGATGTTCTCGGGCTTGACGTCGAGGTGCACCAGCCCGGCGGCGTGCGCGGCGTCCAGGGCGCGCGCCACCTGCGCGGTGATCGACGCCGCGCGCGACGGCTCCAATCCACCCTGCTCACGCAGCAGATCCTTGAGGCTGCCCCCGTCGTCGACCAGGTGCATGTCGATGAAGGGCACCCCGTCGATCTCGCCGAAGTCGTGCAGCGGCAGGACGTGGGGCTCCTGCAATCGCGTCACCTTGCGGCACTCGCGCCAAAGACGTTGCTGGAAGCCAGGGTCCGCGGCCGTCTCGCCACGTAATAGCTTGAGCGCGACCATCCGGTCCTTAACCGTGTCGTACGCGCGGTAGACCTCGCCCGTTGCCCCGGTGCCGATCACTGATCGCAGCTCGTACGGCCCGAACCGGGTACCGAGCCGCGAACCGCGGGACGAGGAGGTCAAGTCAGCAATCCTTTCTCAAAACAGTCCAGCCCGCGAATTCCCGAATCGGACGTCGACATAACGTGCGGAGCCTCACGCGTGTCGCTACTCCGAGACACCGCTGGTGACCGCTATTGTTTGGCGGCCGGCTCGCGCTCGCATCACCAACGGCACCGGCCTGCGCGATACCGCGCCAGTCCCACCCTAGCGGCAGCGGTGCTGCCGACGCATAGCGCACGAGTCGCAAGCGCATCACCTCTGATCGGCTATGAGTCTCTGAGCCGACAAAGCTCGTCGAGAATGCGCCAATGCACTTCGCGGTGGGGCGGGTGTCGACTTCTGGCCCACAGCCATGTCTTGCTCAACGTGGCACAGCTGAACGATTGCGTTATTCCTTGCTTGCAAGCGACTCTGCTACTTGTTCGCCCTTGGGTGTCAGTTGGAGCCATATCGTCAAATCCCACAGCGCAGGTTCGTCATAGTGGGTGACAAAGAGGTCATAAACGCGGTCCATAGCGGCGTCGATCGAAAGATCCCAGGGAACCACTCGTTCGTCGGAAGCGCCGAGTATGTCGCCGATCTTCATAAGGCCATCGTCAAGCAGAGATCGTATCGTGCGCAGTACCACGTCCTGCTGGTCAGCAACAGTCTCGGCCAGCTGTTCGCGTCTTATTACCGACGTGACGTGCGCCATCGGGAGGCAGTTTCCCACGGCATCAGACAACAGCCGAACACGCAGGCGATCCTGAGCGCTGCACTTGGCGTCACCATATTCGGGATGCCGATCATTGGGTCGAGTCATGGTTGCTCCATTGTCCCAGTCCGTAGCTTGCTAGCCCCGGGCGTCATTCTTGTGGGCCTTCGAATTCTTCTGGAATCTCACCCAGTAGCGGCCATTTGTGGTCCAGAGTGTGCGGAATGTGGATCGGGTGAGGACCCGTGGCAGGTGAGTTGGGAGGCAGGCCGCCGAAACCTGGCATTGCCCCTCCGCCTGCTGTCGCACCGGCCGAAGGTTTGGGCGGCGGTGGTGCTTCGATTGGGCCACGCACCGGCGTTTGCGGGGTCACTGCAGGTTCGCCAGCCACGGGTGTCCCTCCTGGCCGCGGCGCACCGGGCGCCGGTATCTCCGGGACGCCCCCTCGGGGGTTGACGTGAACCTTCGTGTAGCCACCTTGATCGGGGATGTTGATGTCCAATGCGGGTTTTCCGTTGGACTCGGCGGTCCAGCGCTGCCCTATCGTCGTTCCGTCGGGTAGCCGGTACTGAGTCCCCTTGCTGGGGTCGCCGTACCCATTCGGAGTTTCGACCCCATGCTGTTTGGCCCACTTCCACAGATTCTGAAGATCTTCCACTGACCGCACTTCTTTGACGAACGGTTGGTTGCCGACGGGCAGTCCGTCAAGTACCCCGCGGATATCACCGCCACTCGGGCCGCCGATAGACCCGGCGTTCGATTGACCGTCGCCACCATCTTGTTTCCAAGTGCGGTCGACAGCTTGGACATGACCGTTGCGCGCCGGTAAAGAGCCGACATGCGCCGGGCTTGGCGGGAAGGTGTCGCGGATTCCAGCTACGGCGGCGATTATCTTGCCGGCGACTTGTTGATCCAGGCCCACCAGTTGTGCGGCGCGCTGACGGATGTCGCCGGCCAAGGCTTGTGCTGCGGATTGCCGGGCGGCTCGCTGCCCGGCTGTACCGCCCCTGATACGGTCAGCGACCGAAAGGTCTTCGCCCACTTCAAACCCCGCAGCGCGTGCGTCCTTGACGGCGTAGCGCAGGCGGGAACGGGCCGCATACAGATCCGAGGCCGCGCTTCGCGCGACGCGGGCTGCAGCCTGTAGCTGGTCGACTGCTGCACTGGTGGTTTGCAGGTCGGCATGCGTCGCTCTACGCAGCGCATCGGCGGCTTCGCCGCGCCAATCGACCGATGCGGCATCTCGCCAGACCTGGTGGGCTACTCCATAGTTGCGCTCGCCGACGATCTCCCAGTGGACGGCCGCCTCGGTGAGATGCTCCGTCGGCCAGGCCAATAGCGTCGACAGGCCAGGCACCCCAGCAACCGCTGCCATTGCTACACGCTGATAACCGACTGGCCTACCGCAGCAAGGTCGGTGGCCGACTCAGATTCGTTGGCGACATAACCCGTATCGGCTTGGTCCACGCCGGCGACCCGCGCACTCACCTGTGCGGCCAGCCCCGCGGTGAAGGCGGCAATATCGACCTGGGCACCGTTCACGGCGGCCACGCTAGGCTGCCACGACGACCCCAGCGCCGTGGTGGCGACGGTATCGTCCAGACCGTCCATCAAAGCCGCCCACCGGGTCGCCATGGCCTGGATACCCGCGGTATCGACACGCATCGTTTGGCCCACAAGCGGAAGCGTAGGCCGCACGTCACACGCCTGCCAGTCACTAAAGCTGCGCCCTCTACCCCCGTCACGCCGATCCACCGAAATGCGGTAGTTACCCGCCGCCGGATGAAGAGTAAGAATGAACCGGGCTGTATGAGAAACACGGTAGAGATCGCTACTACGGCGATTCTCCACGATCCGTACATAAGCACTGCCCGGCCAGAGATCTGCCGTCCGGCACGTAAGAAGGTGAGGCCTTCGATGACCGACATGGCGGCGCGGTTCGCGGAGATCGTCGGCGCGCACAACCTGCTTACGGGCGACGCCATTTCCGACGACTACTCGCACGACGAGGTGCTGACCAAGCCGCCGCAAAAGCCGGCATACCTGGCCAAGCCCGCGACCGCCGACGAGGTCGCGCGACTGCTCAAGTGCTCCACGGAAAACCACGTACCGGTGACGGCCCGCGGATCGGGCACCGGCCTGTCGGGCGCGGCGATCCCCCGCGCCGACGGGCTGCTGATCTCCTTCGAGCGCATGAACGCCGTGCTGGAGGTCGACGTCACCAACCAGGTCGCCGTCGTGCAACCTGGCGTGACGCTCTCCGAACTGGACGACGCGACCGCCGGCACCGGGCTGCGGTACATGGTCCACCCGGGCGAGCTGTCGTCCAGCGTCGGCGGCAACGTTGGCACCAACGCCGGCGGCATGCGCGCGGTCAAGTACGGCGTCGCCCGCCACAACGTGCTCGGGCTACAGGCCGCGCTGCCCACAGGCGAGCTCATCCGCACCGGCGGAAAGATCGCCAAGGTCTCCACCGGCTACGACCTGACCCAGCTCATCGTCGGCTCCGAAGGCACCCTGGCCCTGGCCACCGAGGTGATCGTCAAGCTGCACCCGCGCCTCGATCACAGCGCCACCGTGCTCGCCCCGTTCGCCGACTTCGACCAGGTCATGGCGGCAGTGCCCAAGATCCTCGCCAGCGGCCTGGCGCCCTACATCCTCGAGTACATCGACAACGTGACGATGGCCGCGCTGGGGCACACCCAGAATCTTGATCTGGGCGTCCCGGACAGCATCCGCGACAGCTGTCAGGCCTATCTCGTTGTGGCGCTTGAGAATCGGACCAGCGACCGGCTAGGCGAGGACGTCGAGAAGACCGGCGAACTACTCGCCGAGCTGGGCGCGGTCGACGCCTACGTGCTCGAGGGCGGCTCGGCGCGCAAGCTCATCGAGGCGCGCGAGAAGGCGTTCTGGACGCTCAAGGCGCTCAACGCCGACGACCTCATCGACACGGTCGTGCCGCGCGGCGCGATGCCGAAGTTCCTCTCCGGCGCAAGGGGTCTGGCGGCGGCGGCCGGTGCTGCCGCGGCGGGCTGCGGGCACGCCGGTGACGGCAACGTGCACCTGGCCATCTTCTGCCCGGACCCGGCGATCCGGAAGAAGCTGTTGACCGACATCTTCGTGCTGGCAATGGAATTGGGCGGCGCGATCTCCGGAGAGCACGGCCTGGGCCGCGCCAAGGCCCCGTACTTCGTGGAGCTCGAGGACCCGGTCAAGGTCGACCTGATGCGCCGCATCAAGGCGAGCTTCGACCCAGCGGGCATCCTCAACCCCGACGTCGCGTTCGCTAGCTAGGCCCCGTAACCATCGGCATCAAGTAGTTGCGCACGTACTCGCGGGTGTCATCGATCGTCGCCAGGTTGATGCTGGTATGGGGAGTCACGATGAACGACAACGTAAGCCGGGTGTGCAGCTCCGCGACGGTGCGCAGGTGACGCTCTTGGGCCTTCGTGGTTTTTGACGTGCCGTACAGCTCGGTGCGCAACAGCCCCACCGTGTGCTCGGTCGCGTAATCGAGGATGGCGCCTGCGTCGATGGTCAGGCTGGGCAGGATCATCTCCGGCTCGGTGCGCAGCAATTTCTTGAGCAGAGCGTGTTCCCGCATGAACGTCACCGAGAACACCGTGCTGTAGACCATGCGCTCTTCGAACGTCGCGCCTCGCGCCCAGGCCTGCGCGTCGCCCTCGAGGTAACGCCGCGCTTCGGCGAGCACGACGGCATCGATGAGCGCCGCCTTGGTCGGGAAGCGCCGGTACAGGGTGGCGCGGCCGACGCCGCTGCGCCGCGCGACGTCTTCCATGGTGATCCGGCGTATGCCGACGAGTTCGGCCTGCTCGATGGTGGCGGCCAGGATGCGGGCGGTGATCTCGTCGGGGTTGACGACCTGAGCAAGCACGACGGGGTCGGGCTCGGTGAGGCGACGGACGAACTCCGCCGTTCGCGTCGTTGTCATCGATCCCTCCTTGCCGGTTCGTCGCGGCCGTCGTATCGTAGCCATCGAAGCGTGCGAGACATTGAGAGTCTCATTGTATCGCATGTTGCATCTCCGGCAGGCCTTTCGGGAGGGATCGTTATGCGAGTCGGACTCAGGGCCCGGTGGGCGGCCATGCACGGAGTGCCGCGGGCGTACTTCGCCGTTCAGGCCCGCCGCGGCGACCCATTAGCCCGGCTACTCCGCACCAGCACCTCGGGCGACGACCGCTACGCGCTCATGGAGGAGATTAGGGCGCGCGGACCGGTGGTGCGTTCCCCGTTCGTGTGGGCCAGCGTCGACCACGCGGTATGCCGACAGATTCTGCGCGACAAGCGCTTTGGCGTCACCGCGCCCACCGAGATGGAGCTACCCGGGCCGTTGAAGAAGCTCATCGCCAAAACCGATCCCGGCGTGGCCAATCCGGTGGAGCCGCCCGCCATGGTGATCGTGAATCCCCCCGATCACACCCGCTACCGGCAACTGGTGGCTCAGAGTTTCACTCCGCGCGCCATCGACTCGTTGGATACCCGGGTCGTCGAGGTGACCATGGACCTGATCGAACGCATCGCCGCCACACCACAGCCCGATTTGATCGCCGACTTCGCGACACAACTGCCGGTCGCCATCATCGCCGAAATCCTTGGCCTGCCGACCGATTCCTACCCTCGCATGCTGGCGTGGGGCCGCAGCGGCTCCCCGCTGCTCGATATCGGGATCGGCTGGAAGACGTACCGCGACGCCATCGACGGCCTGCGCGGCGTCGACGACTACCTGCTGGAGCACTTCCACAAGCTGCGCGCCGACCCACGAAGTGACAATCCGTTCGGCCGCATGGTCGCCGACGGCTCGCTGAGCGACCGCGAGCTCACCGCCAACGCCGCGCTGATTATCGGCGCGGGCTTCGAGACGACGGTGAACCTAATCGGGAACGGCATCGTCCTGTTGTTGCACCATCCCGAGCAATTGGCGCTGCTGCACGACAATCCGGATCTGTGGCCGAGCGCCGTCGAGGAGATCCTGCGGCTTGCCAGCCCCGTGCAAATGACCGCGCGCACCCCGAGTTGCGACGTCGAAATCGCCGGAACCCACATTGCGGCCGGCGACATGGTCGGCCTGTTCCTCGGTGGCGCCAACCGGGATCCAAAAATCTTCACGGACCCAACCAGGTTCGACATCACCCGGCCCAACGCGCGCGACCACCTGGCGTTCGCGTCCGGCATCCACGCCTGCCTCGGTGCCGCCCTGGCCCGCATCGAGGGCGCGACCGCGCTGCGCGCGCTCTTCGAAAGCTTTCCCGATCTGCGCCTCACCGCTCCCCCACAGCGGCGGGGGCTGATCAACCTGCACGGCTACACCCGGCTGCCGGCCCAACTCGGCGGTCGCAGAACAACTTCCGCCAAACTTCCCGTCTAAAACTCAGCTACGCAACGGCTCTCGGCGGATCGCCGGTGTGACGGAGGCGTCCACGTCGGTTTCTTCATTGTCGGCGAGCCATCGTTCGGCGTCGATGGCGGCCGCGCAGCCGCTGCCGGCGGCGGTGATGGCCTGGCGGTAGGTGCGGTCCACCAGGTCCCCGGAAGCGAACACCCCCTCAATCGAGGTAGCGGTGGTGCGGCCCTGGACCAGCACGTAACCCTCGGGGTCGGTCTCGAGCACCTCGCGCACCAACTCCGAGCGCGGGTCATGCCCGATCGCCACGAACACCCCGGTCACCGCCAACGTCGACACCTTCCCGGTGATGGTGTCACGCAGCCGCACACCGGTCACGGTCTGCTCACCCTCGACCGCCTCGACCGCCTTATTCGTCACGATGGTGATCTTGTCATTGGCCTTCGCGCGCTCCAGCATGATCCGCGAGGCCCGAAACTCCTCACGCCGGTGCACCAACGTCACACTGCGAGCAAACCGGGTCAAAAACGTGGCCTCCTCCATCGCCGAGTCCCCACCCCCGATCACCGCAATATCCTGACCCTTGAAAAAGAACCCATCACAGGTCGCACACGAACTCACCCCACGCCCCAGCAACTCCTGCTCACCAGGCACCCCCAAATACCGCGCCGCAGCACCCATCGCCAAGATCACCGACCGCGCCCGCACCGTCTCACCCTCAGCGGTCGTCACCGTCTTGACCCGACCCCGCAACGACACCGATTCGACGTCTTCCATCCGCAGATCCGCCCCGAACCGCAACGCCTGCTCACGCATCTGATCCATCAACTCCGGACCCGTGATCCCCTCCCGAAACCCCGGGAAATTCTCCACCTCAGTGGTCGTCATCAACGCCCCACCAAACGACGTCCCCTCAAACACCACCGGCGCCAACTGCGCCCGCGCCGCATACAACGCCGCGGTATACCCAGCAGGACCCGAACCAATAACGATCACATCGTGGACGTCGGAGGAGCTCATAGGCGGCCACACTACTGCGAATCCGCCCAATCCCTCTGGCCGCCAAGGCAAAGGCGTGAAGCAGCGCACACAACGCCCAGTTGTGCCTTCACAACACATGACCTCTACTGACGCCGCCGCAACTGGTGCACCATGGAACTCGCGACCCGTGGGTCCAACGACGAACTTGCGGGTGCCTACAGACCCAACATCATCGCGATGCCGCGGCCCGCCAGCCCGCCTTGCGGCCGCACCACGGCCGATCTGAGGCCCACTCGGGCGCCACGAGGAATGAGAACGCCACATGACCACCGCACGTCCCGCCAAGACCCGCAACGACGGACAGTGGGCGCTGGGCGATCGCGAGCCGCTCAACCACGCCGAGCAGTTCAAGAGCGACGACGCGCCGCTCAACGTGCGCGACCGCATCATCAACATCTATTCCACGCAGGGCTTCGACAGCATCGCCAAGGACGATCTGCGCGGGCGGTTCCGCTGGATGGGCCTCTACACCCAGCGTGAGCAGGGTTACGACGGCAGCTGGACCGGCGACGAGAACACCGACAAGATCGAAGCCAAGTACTTCATGATGCGGGTCCGCTCCGACGGCAAGGCGATGACCGCGCACACGATGCGCACCCTGGGCCAGATCTCGACCGAATTCGCCCGCGACACCGCCGACATCAGCGACCGGGAAAACCTGCAGCTGCACTGGGTCCGCATCGAGGACGTCCCCGAGATCTGGCGGCGGCTCGAGTCCGTGGGCCTGCAGACCACCGAAGCCTGCGGCGACTGCCCCCGCGGCATCCACGGTTCGCCGCTGGCCGGCGACTCGCTCGACGAAATCCTCGATCCGTCACCCGCGATCGACGAGATCGTCCGGCGCTCGCTGAACAACCCCGAGTACGCCAACCTGCCGCGCAAGTACAAGACCGCGGTCTCTGGCCTGCAGGACGTCTCGCACGAGACACATGACATCGCGTTCGTCGGCGTCAACCACCCCGACCACGGCCCCGGGCTGGACCTGTGGGTGGGCGGCGGCCTGTCGACCAACCCGATGCTGGCCCAGCGGTTGGGCGTGTGGGTACCGCTGGACGAGGTCGCCGACGTCTGGGAAGGCGTCACTCAGCTGTTCCGCGATTACGGCTACCGCCGGTTGCGCGCCAAGGCCAGGCTGAAGTTCCTGGTCAAGGACTGGGGAGTGGAAAAATTCCGCGAAGTTCTCGAACAGGAATACCTCAACCGCCGGCTGATCGATGGACCGGCGCCCGCGCCGGTCAAGCACACCATCGACCACGTCGGCGTGCAGAGGATCAAGAACGGCCTTAACGCCGTCGGCGTCGCGCCGATCGTCGGGCGCGTATCGGGCAGCACCCTGTCGGCGGTGGCCGACCTGATGGAGAAGGCCGGCTCCGACCGGGCGCGGTGGACCCCGTTCCAGAAGCTGGTCATCCTCGACGTCGCCGACGACAAGGTCGACGAGCTGGTCGCGGGCCTGGAAGCGCTGGGCCTGCCGTCGCGGCCGTCGTCCTGGCGCAAGAACACCATGGCCTGCACCGGAATTGAGTACTGCAAGCTCTCGTTCGCCGAAACCCGGGTCCGGGCACAGACTTTGGTGCCCGAACTGGAACAGCGCCTGGCCGACGTCGACTCCAGGCTCAACCTGCCGATCAGCGTGCACCTCAACGGATGCCCGAACTCGTGCGCCCGAATCCAGGTGGCCGACATCGGGTTCAAGGGTCAGTGGATCGACGACGGCGACGGCAACTCGGTCGAGGGTTTCCAGGTGCACCTCGGTGGCGGCCTGGGCGAGCAGAGCGGTTTCGGCCGAAAACTGCGCCAGCACAAGGTCACCAGCGCCGAACTGGGCGACTACATCGACCGGGTGACGCGCAAGTACCTCGACGGACGTCAGGACGGCGAGACGTTCGCGTCCTGGGCGCTGCGCGCCGACGAGGAAGAGCTGCGCTGAGGCCGAGATGAACACCCTCGTACTCACCGCGCACGGCAGCCGCGACCCAAGGTCGGGCGCCAACGCCGAGGCCGTGGCCGACCGGCTGGCGCTGATGCGGCCCGACCTCGACGTGCGGCTGGCGTTTCTCGAGCTCAACACGCCGAAGTTCGTCGACGTGCTGGCCGGGTTGCCGGACGCCCGCCGCGTGGTGGTCGCCCCGTTGCTGCTGGCCAGCGCCTATCACGCGCGCCTGGACATCCCCAAGCAGATCGCCGACGCCGGCGCCCACGGCATCCGGCAGTCCGACGTGCTCGGTGAAGACGAGCGGTTGGTGTCGGTGCTGCGCGAACGTCTCGTCGAGGCCGGGGTCTCCCCGCGCGACGACGATCTCGGCGTCATGGTGGTGGCGATCGGATCGTCGAACCTCGCCGCGAACGCACGCACCGCGAAGGTGGCGACCAGGCTGGCCGCCAGCACCCAATGGGTAGGGGCCACAACGGCGTTCGCCACCCGGCCCGAGGCTTCGGTGGCCCGCGCCGCCGACCAGTTGCGCCGCCGCGGCGCGCGTCGGCTCGTGATCGCGCCGTGGTTCCTGGCGCCGGGTTTCATCACCGATGGGGTGTCAAAGTTCGCCCGCGACAACGGCATTCCGATGGCCGCCCCGCTGGGGGCACACCGGCTGGTGGCCGAGACCGTGCTGGACCGCTACGACGAGGCACTCGCCGAGGACGCCGCGGCCTAGCTTTTCGACGCCGCCGTGCTGAGGATGTGGCTGAGCAGGTCGCGGATCGCCCCGGGCGGCGGGGTCTTTCCGCCGACCCAGATGGCCCGAAACTTGCGGCGCAGGTCCAACTTCGGGATCTCGACCGCGTGTAACCGGCCGAACGCCAGGTCGTCGGCGACGGCCAGCCGGCTCATAGTCGCCGGGCCCGCCCCGGCGAGCACGGCGGCGCGCATCGCCGCCGCGGAGGTCAATTCCAGCACGGGCGCGGCCTGTTGCATGTCCTCTCCGAGCACCTTGCGCAACGCGGCCGTCAGCGAATCGCGGATGCCGGAATGGAGTTCGCGGGCCACCAGCGGCGTCTGCGCGACTTCGCGCGCGGTCACCACCCGCCCCCGTCGCGCCCACTTGTGGTCCGGCGGAACCACGATCACCAGCTCGTCTTCCCCCACCACGCAGCTACCCAAACCCTTTGGCGTGCCGGGGTTTTCGATGAACCCCAGGTCGGCGCTGCCGTCGCGGACCGCGGCGATGGCGTGGTCGCTGTTGGTGGCGGTCAGGATCACCTGAGGCGCGGTGTCGCCGCGCCGCGTCGCCTCGGCCTGCAGGGACAGCAGCCAGTGCGGCATGAGTTGTTCGGAGATCGTCTGACTGGCCGCCACCCGGATGCGTTCGCGGCCCTCCTTTCGCAGCGAGCCCAGGCCAGCATCGATCTCGCCCGCGACCTCGAGCAACCGGGTCGCCCAGTCCGCCACGATCAGGCCCGCGGGCGTCAGTTGCGAGCCGCGCGTCGTCCGGATGGCCAGGGTGACGCCGATCTGGGCCTCCATGGTGGCAAGCCGCCGGGATATCGCCTGCTGGGTCAGCCCGAGCTCGCGCGCGGCCCGGCCCAGGCTGCCGGTCTCGGCGATCGCCAAAAACGCCTCGAACGACGCGAGTTCGGGCAACCGGGGGCTGAGGGGCATGGGCGGCAGCTCACAATCAAATCGTGTGACACAACTATAGCTTGTGACACCACAACGCCAAACCTCTACTCACGTCCCGCACGAGCCGGAACGATGGACAGATGAGGCGTGCAGGCCGGTAGCCCGCGCGGGCGCCCTCGCGCTAAATTAGCCAGCCAGACCGCATTTTGACGGCCCGCAGCCGGCTGACCCCGATAGCCAGAAGGAAGGACAACACTCGTGGCCTACGTGATCGCCGAGCCCTGTGTCGACATCAAAGACAAGGCGTGCATCGAGGAATGCCCCGTCGACTGCATCTACGAGGGTGCCCGGATGCTCTACATCCATCCCGACGAGTGCGTCGACTGCGGTGCCTGCGAGCCGGTGTGCCCGGTCGAGTCCATCTTCTACGAGGACGATCTGCCGGACGAGCACAGCCAATACCTGCAGATCAACGCCGATTTCTTCACTGAGCTCGGCTCGCCCGGCGGCGCGTCGAAGGTCGGCCTGACCGAGAACGACCCCGCCCCGGTCAAGGAACTGGAGAGCCGAGCCGAGGCGTCATAGCCTCCGCGCGCCGCTAGTCCCATCCGGAGAGCCCGAACGTATCGCTGGGCCGTCGTCCGGCGAGCTTCTGAACCACCCACTGGTTCATCGAAACCTGCTGTTCTGCGGCTTCGATGGCCAGGCGGCTGTGCAGTTCGGCGGACGGTTCACGCCGGGTTGGTAGCGCATGCGCTAGCGGATCCGAGAGCCATCTACCCATTTCGTAAGGTGAGGCAATGCGGACAGCTCGAATCATCCACATCATCCGGCAAATTGGGTCAGCCGCGGTCACCGCCGTGACCGCGGCGTCCACCCTCAACGCCTACCGGCCGCTGGCGCGCGCCGGATTCCCCTCGCTGTACTCGTGGATGTTTGGGCTCGCAGTCACCGAATTACCGCTGCAAACGCTGCTGGCCCAGCTCGGTGGGCTGGCGCTGACCGGCCGTCGCCTGACCCGGCCCGTGCGGATAACCGCGTGGGTGGTCGCCGGCCTCTCGGCGCTGGGCCTGCTCAACCTCAGCCGCGCGGGCCATCGGGCCAATGTCCCCCTGGCCGAGGCGTTGGACAGCGGACTGGGTGGCGACCGGCTCACCGAATCGGCGAACCTGTGGCGCCGTCCGGCCGGCAGTGGCACCGCCAAGACCCCGGGGCTGCTGCGGATGCTGCGCATCTACCGTGATTACGCCCACGACTCCGACATCAGCTACGGCGAATACGGCAGCGCCAACCACCTGGATATCTGGCGGCGCCCCGACCTCGACCCGGCCGGCAAGGCGCCGGTGCTCTTCCAGATTCCCGGCGGCGCGTGGACGACGGGAAACAAACGCGGGCAAGCCCATCCGTTGATGAGCCACCTCGCCGAGCTCGGCTGGATCTGTGTGGCGATCAACTACCGGCACAGCCCGCGCAACACCTGGCCCGACCACATCGTCGACGTCAAGCGGGCGCTGGCCTGGGTCAAAGAGCACATCGCCGAATACGGCGGCGACCCCGACTTCGTCGTCATCACCGGCGGTTCGGCCGGCGGCCACCTGACGGCGCTGGCCGCGCTGACACAGAATGACCCGCAATTTCAGCCGGGATTCGAAGACGCCGACACCAGCGTCCAAGCGGCGGTGCCGTTCTACGGCATCTACGACTTCACCCGGTTCGACCAATCCCTGCACCCGATGATGCCGGGGCTGCTGATTAAGTCGATCATCAAACAAAAGCCCTCGACACACCTGAAGACGTTCGAGGCCGCATCACCGGTCAACCATGTCGGCCCCGACGCTCCCCCGTTCTTCGTCCTGCACGGCACCAACGACTCGCTGGCCTACGTCGAGCAAGCCCGCGCGTTCGCCGAGCAACTGCGGAAGGTCAGCACCCAGCCGGTGGTGTACGCCGAATTACCGCTCACCCAACACGCTTTCGACATCTTCGGCTCGGTCCGCGCAGCGCACACCGCGGTGGCCGTCGAGCAATTCCTCGCCGAGATCTACGCGGCGCACCTGCGGGCCGACGTCGTCGCGGCCCCCGGGGCGTCCTAAACGCTAGGACTTCGGGCGGACCCCGGCGGCGCGATACACGAACACCGGGTCCACCGGAAAACGCAACGTCGTCCTGGGTAGGGCCGCCAGCACCTCGCCGGGAATCTTCTTCTTGTAGTTGAGCCTCATCGAGCCGCTGAAAGCGGCGTCGACTCTGTGCAGGTCGATGTCGATGCCGAGGCCCTTGTCGGTGATGGTGACCCGGCCCGGCCCTTGATCGGTGTCCCAGGAGCAGTCGATGGAGCGTAGGTCGGCGTCGCCGCGCGCGGGAAAGGTAACGACGATCCGGGCGGCACTGAGCGCGAACCCCCCGGTATACCGCGAGACGCCGGAGGCCGAATACACCCCGGGCACATGGCCACTGAAGTGCCGGACCACCCCGACCCGGCCCGCGCTGAAGATGATTCCCTCGACTTCGAGTCCCTCGCGCAGCGCCCCGGGCAACTGGCCGACCTGGGACAGATTGCGAAGAAATCCGAACACGTCCGAACCGTAGCCCGACGTTTGACCGGCCCGCAGGCTTATTGCACCGTCACGGTCAGCGTGTAGGTGCACGCCGGCTTGGCGTCCTTGCCGACGAAGCTGGTGTAGGCCGTGCTGACGGTGGTGGTCCCCGGCTTCAGGGCGCTGAACGTCCACTCTTCTACGCCCGGTGCGCCCAGCGCGTCCGAGGTCGGCTGGACGAATTGGTGGCTGAGCTGCTTGATGACGGATGAATCGCCGATCTTGGTGTCGGGATTCCACCGATACGGAGTGGTGTAGTTCGAGCCCAACTCCACAACCAGGGTGTTGCCGACGGCGAGGGTGATGTTCTGAGTGATCTCGCTCTGCGTCAGCACATCGGCCATGGGGACGTGGAGCGATTTGGTCGACGGAGGGTTCCTGGAGGCGAAGTGGCAACCCACCACTGTCGACAACATCAGCACGGCGACTGTGACCAGCAGCCTGACCTTCACCAGATCCCCCTTCGATTCCGCTCCGGAGCCTATAGGTCTCGATCCAGACCGAAGATAGGCGACGACGACGCCTACCGTCGCGTCCGGCAGGATGGGCTGGTGTTTGGCCTCGAACTGATCGTCGCCCTGGTATCCACCGTCATCGTCGGGACGGTCATAGGCCGGCGCTATCGCGTCGGGCCTCCGGTGTTACTCATCTTCCTGGGCGTCCTGCTAGGGCTGATCCCCCATTTCGCGCACATCAAGGTCAACGGCGAGATCGTGCTGCTGCTCTTTCTTCCGGCGATCCTCTACTGGGAGGGCCTGAACACCAGCTTCCGTGAGATCCGGGCCAACGCACGCATCATCGTGTTCCTCAGCATCGTCCTGGTGATCGCCACCGCGGTCGCGGTGTCGTGGACGGCGCGGGCGCTGGGCATGAATCCGCACGCCGCCGGCGTTTTGGGCGCGGTGCTTTCGCCCACCGACGCGGCCGCGGTGGCCGGTCTCGCGAAGAAGCTGCCACGCCGGTCGCTGACCGTGCTGAAGGCGGAGAGTCTCATCAACGACGGCACCGCCCTGGTGCTGTTCGCCGTCAGCGTCAACGTCGCGATCGGTGGGTCGTCGATCACACCGCCCGAGGTGACCGTTCGGTTCATCGTCTCCTACGTCGGCGGAATCGCCGCCGGTCTGCTCGTCGGCGGAGCGGTGACCCTCCTGCGCAAGCGAATCGACGCCCCCCAGGAGGAAGGGGCATTGAGCCTGGCAACCCCGTTCGCGGCCTTCCTGCTGGCCCAATCGCTGGACTGCAGCGGAGTCGTCGCGGTGATGGTGTCGGCGCTGGTCCTTGCCTACGCCAGCCCGCTGGTGATCCGGGCCCGTTCCCGGCTGCAGTCCTTCGCCTTCTGGGACATCGCGACATTCCTGCTCAACGGCTCGCTGTGGGTGTTCGTCGGCATCCAGATCCCGGGCGCGCTGCGCGGCATCGTGGGCGTCGACGGCGGCATTCGGCACGCCCTGTTCGTCGCGCTCGTCGTGACCGGTGTGGTGATCGTGTCCCGCATCTTCTGGGGCGAAATCACCACGCTGCTGATCCGGCTCATCGACCGCCGCCAGGTACAACGCGAACGTCGCGTCAGCTGGCGCCAGCGCTTCGTTACCGTCTGGGCGGGATTCCGCGGGGCCGTGTCGCTAGCGGCGGCGTTGGCCGTGCCGATGACAACGCTGAGCGGCGCACCCTTCCCCGACCGCAGCCTGCTGATCTTCATCGTGACCGTCGTCATCCTGGTGACCGTCCTGGTCCAGGGCAGCACGCTGCCCGCCGTGGTTCGCTGGGCGAACATGCCCGAAGATCCGACCCACGCCAAGGAACTACATCTGGCTCGTTGTCGGGGGGCTCGAGCCGCCCTGGCCGCGCTGCCCACGGTCGCCGACGAAGTCGGCATCGGCGACGACCTGCGGCGGCGGTTGCAAAAGGAGTACGAGGAAAAGGCCGCGCTGGTGCTGGCCACCGAGGACGGTTCGCCAAACACCCGCATACTCAAGGGCCGCGAGAAGGTGCGGCGGGTACGTCTGGGCGTGCTCGAACACAAGCGCCGGGAAATCACTTCGCTGCGCAACCAGAACCTCATCGACGACATCGTGCTGCGCGAATTGCAGAACGAGATGGATCTCGAGGAAGTGCAGCTGCTCGCCGCCGCTGCAGACGACGACGAGGACGAGGAATAGGGCCCGTCGGTGGCCGACCGTACAGTCGGCCCCATGCTGCACACCGTCGCGATCCGCGGGTATCGCTCGCTGCGCGAGGTGATCCTGCCCCTGGGTCGTCTGTCGGTGATCACCGGCGCCAACGGCGCCGGCAAGTCCTCGCTGTATCGTGCGCTGCGCCTGCTGGCCGACTGCGGCCGCGGCGAGGTGATCGGGTCGCTGGCCCGCGAGGGTGGGCTGCAATCGGTGCTATGGGCCGGTCCCGAGCAGCCGGCCGGCGCGCGACGCACCGGGAAGACCGAGGGCACGGCACGCACGCGCCCGGTGTCACTCGAATTAGGCTTCGCCGCAGACGATTTCGGTTATCTGGTGGATCTGGGCATCCCGCAGTCGGCCGGCAAGTCGGTGTTCGCCCGCGACCCGGAGATCAAGCGGGAGGTGTTGTTCGCCGGCCCGGTGCTGCGGCCGAGTTCGACGCTGGTGCGCCGGTCCCGTGGCTTTGCCGAGGCCAGCGCGGACTCCGGCAGCGGCTTCGACGAGCTGTCCCGATCCCTGCCGTCCTACCACAGCGTGCTCGCCGAATACGCGCACCCGCATGCGCTTCCCGAACTGGCGGCCGTGCGAGAACGGTTGCGCGGCTGGCGGTTCTACGACGGCTTCCGGGTCGACGCGGGAGCACCCGCGCGGCATCCACAGGTGGGCACCCGCACCCCCGTGCTCGCCGACGACGGCAGCGACCTGGCGGCCGCGATCCAGACGATTCTCGAGTCGGGGTTCGACGACCTGAACCGCGCTGTCGCCGAGGCGTTCGATGGTGCCACGGTCTCGGTGGCCATTCACGACGGCTTGTTCGACCTCCAACTGCGGCAGCGCGGCATGCTGCGCGCGTTGAGCGCCGCCGAATTATCCGACGGCACACTACGTTTCCTGCTGTGGGCCGCCGCACTGCTGAGCCCACAACCGCCCTCGCTGATGGTGCTCAACGAGCCGGAGACCTCACTGCACCCCGACCTGGTGGCCCCGCTGGCATCGCTGATCCGCACCACCGCCGCTCAGACACAGGTCGTGGTGGTCACCCACTCCCGCTCGCTACTGGAATTCCTGGACACGACGCCGGTGGCCGATATGGAGGACGCCACCGATGGACAGGGCATCGAGATCGAGCTCTACAAGGACTGGGGCGAAACACGGATCAGCGGCCAGACTTTGGTGACGACGCCCCGGTGGGATTGGGGCACGCGCTAGCCGCGGTTCGACACTCAGCGCAAACTTGCCCGCAAGGCAATATTGCCCACTAGGCAAGTTTAGCGTACGTTGGTCGCTATGCCCGGACTCCGTGAGCGCAAGAAGGCCGACACCCGGCGCGCGCTCAGCGATGCCGCGTTGCGGCTGGCTTTCGAGCGCGGCCTGGAAAACGTGACGCGCGAAGATGTCGCGAACATGGCGGGCGTCTCGCTGCGCACGTTCAACAACTACTTCAGCGGCAAATACGAGGCGCTCGCCTACCGGCAAGCCGAACGCGTACGGCGCAGCGTTGTCGTGCTGCGACAGCGCCCCGCCGACGAACCGCTGTGGACGGCGCTCACCCATGCGGTGCTCGAACCGTTGGAGGCCGACTTCGGTGACGTGCACGGCGAAGAGAACCGCGCTCCCAGCCGCCAAGAGCTTGTCGAGGTCCGCAAACTCGTCATGCACCCGCAGGTACGAAACTCGGTGCCGCACGACCTGTTCGACGAATTACTCCACGTGATCGCCGAACGTACGGGGACCGATCCCGAACGCGACCTCTATCCACGATTGGTGATGTCCGTCGTGCGCGCTGTCGGCGATGCCGCGGCCGACGCCTACGTGCGGGCCGACCCGCCGGTGGCCATCACCGCACTGATCCGCGAGGGCTTCGCCGCCGTCAGCGCGGGGCTACCCGAACCTCGTAGAAAGAAGACACGCCATGACTGACGAACACGCCGACGTCGTCATCGCCGGCGCCGGCCCCAACGGGCTGCTGCTGGCCTGCGAGCTCGCGCTGGCCGGTGTCCGGCCTGTCGTGTTGGACGCCCTGCCCGGTCCCAGCCCCGAGCCGAAGGCCAACGGCCTTGTCGGACAAGTCGTTCGAATGCTCGACATGCGCGGCCTGTATCAGGCCTTCACCGGTGACGACGCGCCACCGCGACCCAACCCCGGGTGGATTTTCGCGGCCATGGGACTGAACTTCTCTGAGGTGCCCGACAACCCGATGTATGCGCTGCCTATGCAGCAGCCACGACTGGTACGGCTGCTGGAAAAACAAGCCCGCGACCTAGGGGTGGATCTGCGCTGGGGCCACGAACTCGTCGATATCGAGCAGGACACGGAATCCGTTGCGCTGACGGTCTCGTCGCCCGAGCGCGATTACGCCCTCACCGCCGACTATGCCGTCGGCGCCGACGGCGGGCGCAGCCTGGTCCGCAAAACGCTCGGCGTCGACTTTCCCGGCTTCACCTCGCCGATGGTCGCCCGATTGGCTCACGTCCATATCCCCGACGAGCTGCGCCGACCCCACAGCTGCATCGAGATTCCGGGGTTCGGCGTGCTGCCCTTCGGGCACAACCGGTTTGACCGGGGCGGGATCATCTACGCCGAATTCGAGCCGGGCCGCTCGCTACTCGGGACCCTCGAGTTCGGCCCACCGGTCCCCGACATACCCATGAACCTGACCGAGCTGCGCGAGAGCGCACACCGTGTGCTGGGCGTGGACATCCCGTTCGAGGAGCCGAAAGACGCAGGGCCGCATGCCCTTCGGCGGATCAACGGGCAGAATACCCGGCAGGTTGAGCGCTACCGCGATGGCCGGGTACTGCTGCTCGGGGATGCCGCGCACGTGCACAGTCCGCTGGGCGGTCCGGGTTTGAACCTGGGCCTGCAAGACACGATGAACCTGGGCTGGAAGCTGGCCGCCGAGATCAACGGCACGGCGCGGGCCGGATTGCTCGACACCTATCAGTCCGAGCGCTACCCGGTGGGCCGGCGCGTCATGATGCACTCGCTGGCCCAGATCGCGCTCATGGCGCCGGGCCCAGAAGTCGGCGCGCTGCGAACGCTGATGGGCGAGCTCTTCACCTTCCCCGACGCGCAACAGCACATGGCGGCGCTCCTCGCCGGCGCCGATGTCCGGTATGACGTGGGCGACGGCCATCCGCTGTCGGGTCAACTGGTGCCCGATTTGACGTTCGACGACGGCCGACGGGTCGCCGAACTGCTGCACGAGGCCCGCCCGATTCTGCTCGACCTCGGCGGAGGAGTCGCGGACGCGGCGCTTGGCTGGGCCGATCGTGTCGACGCCGTCAGCGCGAGCATGGCTGACCGCCCCGCCGCGGGGATGCTGATCCGGCCGGACGGCTATGTCGCCTGGGCGGCCGACGAATTCGGGCCTGCCGACGAAGCCGCCCTTGGCGCGGCGCTGCGGCGCTGGTTCGGGCCGCCGACCGGCGGATAGCGGCGCCCGGACGCGAAGTTCACAGAGAGTTCAGGCACGCGTCGGTTCAGCATTGATGAGTGCACACGCGCGCCGCGTGTCCTCACGTTATGCGTGTTGTACAGGTCGCCAATTTCTATGGCCCTCGCTCCGGCGGCCTTCGCACCGCGATCGACCGGCTGGGTGCGGAATATTGCGCCAGCGGGCACGAGGTCTTCTTGATCGTTCCCGGCCAGCGCGCCGAGCGCGCGCAGTTGTACACCGGCGTGACTCGAATTACCCTGCCCGCCCGCCTGATTCCCTTCACTGGCGGCTACCGCGCGGTGATGCCGGGCCCGGTCAAGGCGCTCTTGGCAGCGCTGCGCCCCGACGCGCTCGAGGTTTCGGACCGCCTCACCCTGCGGTCGCTGGGCCGTTGGGGCCGCGACTACGGTGCCACTACGGTGATGATCTCCCATGAGCGCCTGGATCGCCTTGTCGGACAAATCCTTCCGCGTCGGGCCGCGCGGAAGTTCGCCGACGTGGCCAACGCGCGCACCGCCGCGAACTACGACACCGTGGTGTGCACCACCGGTTTCGCACGCGAAGAATTCGACCGGATCGGCGCCGATAACACCGTCACGGTCCCGCTCGGCGTGGACCTGCAGACGTTTCATCCGCGCCACCACTCCTATCTGGTGCGCGAGCAATGGGCCGCGCCGACGCAGATGCTGCTGGTGCACTGCGGGCGGCTGTCGGTGGAAAAGCGCGTCGACCGCAGCATCGACGCCCTGGGCGCGCTGTGCCATGCCGGGGTCGACGCGCGCCTGGTCGTCGTGGGCGAGGGCCCGTTGCGGTCCAGGCTGGAGAGGCAGGCCGCGCGGCTACCGATCGACTTCACCGGTTTCGTCTCCGATCGCAACGCCGTGGCGCAGCTGCTGGCGTCGGCCGACGTGACGCTGGCGCCGGGGCCGCACGAGACATTCGGGCTGGCCGCGCTGGAGTCGCTGGCGTGCGGAACGCCGGCCGTCGTCTCGCGCACATCGGCGCTGACCGAGATCGTCACCCCCGACAGCGGCGCCTCCGCCGACAACGATCCGGCTGCCATCGCAAGAGCGGTCAGCGCCATCGTCAGCCGCCCCGAACGGCAACGCCGCATTTCGGCGCGGCGCCGCGCCGAAGACTTCACCTGGCACCGCGCCGCAACCGGCATGCTGGCCTCGTTGGGCGCGTCGGTCTTCGACGACCCGGGCGACGATTCCGAACAGACCGCCTAGGTCTCCGGGCCCTACGCGGCTTCGGTTGACCGGGCGGCAGTTTGCTCGCTGCGCTGGCTAAGCTCGCTGGAGACCGATAAGGAGGATCCGGTGGGAGCTCGCAATCAGGTCCTGATCGCCGCCACCGAGTTGGCGGACATAATCTCCGCTGGTGACCCGGTGACCATCCTGGACGTGCGGTGGAGAATCGACGCACCCGACGGGCGAACGGCCTACCTGGACGGGCACATTCCGGGCGCCGTCTACGTCTCACTTGACGATGACCTCAGCGACCACACGGTTCCTGGCAAGGGCCGCCATCCGCTGCCGTCGGGGCGCAGCCTTGAGACGGCCGCGCGTCGCTGGGGAATCCGGCAGGACGCGTTGGTGGTGGTGTACGACGACTGGAATCGCGCCGGTTCCGCACGAGCGTGGTGGGTGCTGACCACCGCCGGACTGGACAACGTCCGCATCCTGGACGGCGGGTTGGCGGCGTGGCGCTCGGCCGGGCAACGGCTCGAGAGTGGGCCCGTCGATCCAACGCCCGGGAATGTGACTGTGCCGCACCATGACCTGTATGCGGGAAGCCGCCCCACGCTGACGGCCGAGCGTGTCGCGGAAGACACCGTGACGCTGCTCGATGCCCGCGCACCGGAACGCTACCGCGGCGACGTCGAACCCCTCGACCCCGTCGCCGGCCACATTCCCGGCGCGAAGAATCTCCCCAGCACCTCGGTCCTGGCGGCGGACGGCACCTTCCTCGATGACGACTCACTCGCACAACTGTTGTCCGATCGCGCAATCGAGCGTCACGACGCGGTGGGCGCCTACTGCGGCTCTGGCGTCACCGCTGCGGTCACGATCGCCGCGCTCGCCGCGGCGGGCCGGGAGGCGGCGTTGTATCCGGGGTCATGGTCGGAGTGGAGTTCGGTTCCCGACCATCCGGTGGAACGCGGCGGCGCCTCGTAGCCATTCGTTGCCGGGTGACCGACCATAGGACAGTTCTCAAAAGCGCTAGCACATGCGCTAGCGGATCTGCGAAACCCCTCATGTTCGGAGAGCCCCTACAAGCGCGAGAGACCTTGCGGCCCAAAGAACGCGGATCTTTGTTAGCCTGTCATCGATAGCGCCTAGGGTTCCGACGTCAAGTGCCTGGTCCGAGCGGCGCCACCGCATCCCCCGACGGGACGCGGTCATCTGAACGGACAAAAGCCTGGAGGACCCCGGCCGGTGCGCCTCGCGCCGGCCAGAAGGTCCTTTCATGCTGGCTCTTTTCGTCCTCTTCGTCATCGCGTTGGCCGCCGGCGCGCTCGGCGGCCTGGTGGGCACCGGATCGTCCCTGGTGCTGCTGCCCGCGCTGGTCATGATGTACGGGCCCCGAATTGCGGTGCCCGTCATGGGGATTGCGGCGGTCATGGCCAATGTCGCTCGTGTTGCCGCCTGGTGGCGGCAGATTCGCTGGCGTCCGGTGCTCGCCTACGCGCTGCCCGGAACTCCCGCGGCCGTGCTCGGCGCCAACACCCTGCTGAGCATCCCGCAAGCCGTGGTCGACGGGCTGCTCGGCGTGTTTTTTCTCGCGATGATCCCGGTGCGCAGGCTCGCCCACGCCCGGCAATGGCGGGTACGACTCTGGCACCTCGCCATCGCGGGCGTCGTCGTCGGCTTCCTCACCGGCTTGGTGCTGTCGACGGGGCCGCTGAGCGTTCCAATCTTCACCGGCTACGGGCTCACCGGCGGCGCCTTCCTCGGGTCCGAGGCCGCCAGCGCGCTGGTGCTCTACGTCGGCAAGATCAGCACCTTCGGGCAGTTGGGTGCGCTGAACGTCGCCGTCGTGGCTCGCGGGATGGTCATCGGCGCCGCCTTGATGATCGGCCCCTTCGTGACGCGTTCGATCGTGCGCCGGGCCCACCCGCGCCACTACGCGATTCTGATCGACCTGGTGCTCGTCGTCGCCGCAACCGGCATGTTCATCGCGACGGCCACTTCCTGAATCACGTTGGCGCTAGAATCTGCCCGGCATGAATCCGCCTGGGAAGACGACGTTATGACCGGCCGACTCGACGGCAAGGTCGCGATCATCACTGGGGCCAGCACCGGCCTGGGACCGGTGCTGGGCTCGCTATTCGTCCGTGAAGGCGCCAAGGTCTTGCTGGCCGCACGGCGTGACGAGTTGGTCCGCGCGGCCGCCGAGGCGGCGGGTCCCGGCGCCATCGCCATGCGCGCCGACGTGACCGACGAGAACGACGTCGCGGCCATGGTGGCGCGGGCCGTCGACGAGTTCGGCCAGGTCGACATCCTGTGCAACAACGCCGCCGCGCCCGGGCAGGACCGCTGGATCTGGGAGCAGACGCTGGACAACTGGAACGCCACCATCGCCATCGACGTCACCGCCGCGATGCTGTGCACCCGTGAAGTGCTCAACCAGTCGATGCTGCGGCGCCGCCACGGCGTCATCCTGAACTTCTCCTCCACCGTCAGCTACACCGGTATGGTCCGCAAAACGCACTACGTCACCGCGAAGGCGTCACTGCGGGCGTTCACCAAGGCCGTCGCGCTCGAGGTCGGCCCGCACGGCATCCGGTGCAATTGCATTGTGCCTGGAGCCATCGACACCGAGCTGTGGCGGAAATGGGTGCAACGCACCGCGGACGAGCAGGGTGTCGACGTCGAAACCGTTCGCAAGAAGCAACTCAAAGGCGTTGCTTTGCAAGACATCTCCTCGACAGAGGACATCGCCAACCTGGCGTTGTTCCTCGCCAGCGACGAAAGCCGTACCATCACGGGGCAATCGATTCCCGTCGATGCCGGAGGGTACATGCAGGGATGAGCGGACACGCCAAACTGTCGGTGGCCACCCCGGTGGTGACGATGTTTCCCGGTAGCAGCGGTGAGTGGGAGAAGACCGCCACCATCGAGGATCTGGCCCAGATCGCCGAGGCCGCAGACCGGCTCGGCTACCACCATCTGACCTGCAGCGAGCACATCGCGCTGCCCGCGGCCGAGCGGGGCCGCCGCGGCACCCGCTATTGGGATCCGCTGGCCACTTTCGCATATCTGGCCGCCCGCACACAACGAATTCGGTTGGCCACCAACGTGCTGGTGCTCGCCTATCACCATCCGCTCGAAATCGCCAAGCGCTACGGCACTCTGGACCAGATCAGCGGCGGGAGGCTGATTCTGGGGGTCGGCGTCGGCAGCCTCAAGGAAGAATTCGATCTCATCGGCGCACCCTTCGACGACCGCGGCCCGCGTGGCGACGACGCGCTACGGGCGCTGCGCGCGTCGCTGTCGGTCGACGAACCCGCCTACCATGGCGAGTTCTATTCGTTCGACGGCCTGGTCGTCGATCCCTGCGCGGCCCAGGAGCACGTGCCCATCTGGATCGGCGGGCGGACGCTGCGATCCCTGCGCCGCGCCGCGACGCTGGCCGACGGCTGGGCCCCCTTCAATGTGAGCCTGCAGCAGGCCCGGGATTGGCTGGGCCGCTTCGAGCTTCGTTCCGGATTCGACGTCGTCCTGCCCGCCCCCGCATTTTTGGACCCCATCGGCGAGCCGGAACGAACCCGCAATCTGCTGGGCGAGACCTCCGCGCACGGCGCGACCATCGTCAGCGCCGCATTCCGCCACACCTCGCTGCAGCATTACCTGGAGAACCTTCAGGCGCTCGCCGAGCTCTATCCCCCCGCCGGCGGTCCCGCGTGATCCGGGTCAGGGCAGGCATTTTCAGCCTCACGGCCGCACCGCCCGAGGACGACGACGGCAGTTATCTGCGCTGGCACCTGATGGATCACATGCCGGAGCAATACCAGCTGCCTGGCATCGTGCAGGGGTTGCGCTGGATCGCCGACGGCGATTACCCCGACCACCGTCTGGTCGCCGATGGCCCGCTGGCCGAAGTCGGCAACGTGGTGCACTACCTGGTCGGCGATCCCGTCGAGAAGACCTTCGACGACTTCGTCACCCTCGGCCGAGCGTTGCGCGACAGCGGTCGCTTCCCCGTCTGGCGACCGTCGCTGCAAGTGGCCGGCCTGCGCCTGCTGCACTGGCAATCCTCGCCGCACGCCCTTGTTTCCCCCGAGGTGGTGCCGTTTCGGCCGCACCGCGGCATCGTGCTGATCGTCGAAGAGCCCACCGACGGCCGGCCGGATGACTGGCTGCAAATGTTGCCTGCCGAGCATTACCCGGCCCTGCTCTCGACGCCGGGCACGGCCGGCGTGTGGACGTTCGGGTCCAGCGCCGGGTGGAGCCAACTACCGGACGGCTGGCGAACCGATCACCAGTACATCACGGTCGTCTACCTCGACGAGGATCCTCTGACGACCATCGGGGCGCTCGCCCCCATCATCGAAGAGCGTTGGCATTCAAGCGCGGTGCGGCCGGTGTTCGCCGGCCCGTTGCGCAGCATGATCAGTTGGGAAGCCTGGCCGTAGACCACAACCGCCGCCTACGAGGCGCAGCAGGTGCACTCCGATTGGTCGTCAGGTCCGAACGTCTCGGAATCGGCCTTCACCGTGTAGATTTCCCAACGTTCACCGCCCGGACCGCTGACCCAGACTTTGTCCTGGGTGGCGAAGCAACACGTCGTGTCGATCTCGTCGTCGGTCAGCAGACCCGCCCCGGCGAGCCGTTGGCTTTCGTTGTGCACGGTGTCGCTGGAGCCAACCTCGACGCCGAGGTGGTTCAGGGTCCCGCCGTGGCCGGGGTTCTCCAGCAATACCAATTTCAGCGGCGGCTCGTCGACAGCGAAGTTGGCGTAGCCGGGCTTGACCTTGGCCGGTTCGACGCCGAAAAGCTTGGCGTAGAACGTGATTGCCTCGTCGATGTTGTCGACGTTGAGGGCGAGTTGAACACGCGACATGGTTACCCTCCTTTGCTGCCGGTTTCCTGCATCGTCTTCGTAGTCCCGAGCAGTTCCTCGATGAGTGCCCGGACATGCCCGGCGATGTCCTCGCGAATTGCCCGCACCGTCTCCACGGGCTGACCAACGGGATCGCGCAGCGGCCAATCTCGGTACGAGACGCCCGGGAAATACGGGCAGGTATCGCCGCAGCCCATCGTGATCACGACGTCACTGCTCTGCACCGCGTCGGCGGTGAGAACTTTCGGGACGTCGGTGATGTCGATCCCCCACTCGGCCATCACCGCCACCGCGGCCGGATTGATCTGATCGGCGGGCTCCGTTCCGGCCGAGCGGACTTCGATGTGGTCGCCGGCAAGATGGTTCAGCAATGCAGCGGCCATCTGCGAGCGACCGGCGTTGTGCACGCAGACGAACAGCACACTGGGTCTCCCGGCGCCGGCCGAGCCGGCGTCACCAAAGAGCCGCGGCCGCAACGCCAGCGAGACGTAGACCAGCGCGACCAGAACCGGGACTTCGATAAGCGGTCCCACCACACCGGCCAACGCCTGGCCGGACGCCGCGCCGTAGGTGGCGATCGCCACCGCGATCGCGAGTTCAAAGTTGTTGCCGGCGGCGGTGAACGCCAAGGTGGTGGTGCGGGCGTATCCGAGTCGCAGGACAATTCCCAACCCGTATCCCCCGGCCCACATGATCGCGAAATACACCAGCAGCGGCAGCGCGATCCGTGCCACATCCCAAGGCCGGGAGGTGATCTGATGACCTTGCAGCGCGAAGAGGATGACGATGGTGAACAGCAACCCGTATAGGGCCCACGGCCCGATCCGGGGCAGGAAGCGACTCTCGTACCAGTCGCGGCCTCTGGCGCGTTCACCGAGGCGCCGCGACAAGTATCCGGCAAGCAGCGGGATGCCCAGGAAGATGAGCACGGATTTCGCGATCTGCCAGGCCGATACGTCGATGCCGGTCGTGCTCAACCCCAGCCAACCGGGCAGCACCGCCAGGTAGAACCAGCCCAGGGCGGCGAACATGACGACCTGGAAGATCGAATTCAGCGCGACCAGTACGGCGGCGGCTTCGCGGTCCCCGCACGCGAGGTCGTTCCAGATGATGACCATGGCGATGCAGCGTGCCAAACCCACGATGATCAGCCCGGTGCGGTATTCCGGCAGATCCGGCAGCATCAGCCAGGCCAGCGCGAACATCACCGCGGGTCCGACCAGCCAGTTCAGCACCACCGACGCCACCATGAGCTTGCGGTCGCCGGTGACGCTGTCGAGCTGGTCGTAGCGCACTTTGGCCAGCACCGGGTACATCATCACCAGCAGGCCGATCGCGATGGGCAACGAGATGCCGTCGACCTCAACGGCGCTGACCGCCCGCCCCACGCCGGGCACCAACCGGCCGAGCAGCAGCCCCGCGACCATGGCGATCGCGATCCATCCCGGCAGGAACCGATCCAACGTTGAAAGCCGGGCGCCCACCGCCGTGTCGATCGAGTTCATGATCCACATTCCGCGGTCAGGCGGTCATTGACGCTCAACACCGACGAAAGTTGTTGCAATGCAGCAGGAACCACCCAGTAGTACACCCACGTGCCACGCCGTTCGCAGTCCAACAGCCCCGCCGAGCGCAGAGTCTTCAGATGGTGGGAGATCGTCGGCTGCGACACGTCGAATGTCTGGGAGATCTCGCACACGCAGGCCTGGCCGCCGGGGTGGCTGGCGACCAGGCTCAGCAGTCGCAACCGCACCGGATCGCTGAGCGCCTTGAACATCGTCGCCAGCTCAGCGGCTTGCGGCTCGGCCAACGCGGCCGCCCCCAACGCCGGGCAACACTCCGTTAACGACTGATTCGACATCCATCTATATAAGCACTTATCGAATCAACTCGCCAGCGGTGGAGTTTTTCGCGTGCTCCGGCTTTAGTCAGGCGTGGGAAACGAACGGGACCTATAGTCCTCGTGACGACCTAGCTCAAGGGGGTGCCATGACCAATACCGGCAATCGCCGCAGCCAGCGGTGGGTCGTTCGCGCGGGCGCCGCACTCGGCCTGGTTGCGTTGGCGGCCGGCCTGCCTGCCTGTTCCAGCAAGGGGGATCGCCCGGCCGCCGCCCCGAGTTCGGGCCCGCCGTTGGCAAGCACGACCGTCATGATCGATGGGAACAAGCACACGATGATCGCCGCGGTGGACTGCACCCGCTCGGCGGCGCAGCCGAGCGCGTCTCCCCCGGAATCGGGTGACCTCACCACCCGGATCAGCGTGCACGACGATTCCGCATCGGTGTCCCTGGCCGTCTCCGACGAGCAGCCGCCCAACATCGACGGCTTCGCCATCTCGCTCAAGCTGGACAGCGGCCTGTACCAATTGCCTTATCAGGGAACCAAATCACCGAATCAGGTCCAAGCCACCAAGGACGGCAAGAGCTACACGGTCACCGGGACCGGCCAGGCGACCACGCCCGGCCAAAGTGGCTTGCGGGATGTGACTTTCGGCGTCCACGTGACGTGCCCGTAAGCGCGTATTGTCTGCCGCGACCACCTCTGCGATGCTGACAGCTTGGACATCTTCGAGCAGTGGCAAGCCGGCGGCACCGAGCTTCGTTGGCGCTCGACAACCGCCGCCAACGACGGGCAAGAGGTCGCGGTGTTCAGTCGCCGGTGCGGCACTCCCGGCGCACCCGCATTGGTGTTGGTGCATGGCTTTCCCACCAGCAGCATCGACTATTTCGCCTTGACGAATGAACTGAGCGCGGAGTTCGACATCTACCTGCTGGACTTTCCCGGCTACGGACTCTCCGACAAACCACCCGAGCCCTACGTGTACTCGCTCTACGACGACGCGCGCCTGCTCGTCCACGCGATCACTCAGGTGTGGGGGCTCACCCAATACCGCATGCTCACCCACGACCGCGGCAGCAGCGTCGGCATGATCGCGGTGGGCATGCTGGCCGCGCAGGACCCGCCGGCCGCACCCGTCGACCTGATTGTGACCAACGCCAACATCTACCTTCCGCTTTCCAACCTCACCGCCTTTCAGACCGCGCTGCTCGACCCCGCGACCGCGCGGGCCACCGCGGTGGCCACGACGCCGGAGATGCTGGCCGCCGGCATGGGCGCGAGCACGTTCATGCCGCGACGCACTCTGGAAGATCCGGAGATCGCCGCGCTGGCCAGAAGCTTCGCCCACAACGACGGCGTCCGCGTGCTGCCCGACACCATCCAATACCTACACGAGCGGGCGGCCGACGAAACCGGTTGGCTGGAAGCCCTTTCCACCAGCCACGTCAACACGACGGTGGTATGGGGCGTCCACGACAACGTGGCACCGTTGCGAGTCCCCAACCACGTCTGGCAGACGTATCTGAAGAACAAACCGGGCCGCAACCGCTACTGGGTGGTGCCCGGAGCCGACCACTATCTGCAGTGCGACGCGCCCGGGCAACTAGCCCAGATCGTGCGCCTCACCGCCCAGGGCGACGATATTCCGTTGCAGACGTTGGGAAATCAGCCCGACGGTGCGGTCTTGGTGGACAAGAGCGACGCCTAGTCTTCTCGGCCGACTGTGCGGCTGGCCGCACGTTCGAGCTCGACTGTGCGGCGGGCCGCACAGTCGAGCGAAACCCGCCGCCCCCCGGCTTCAGGCGGTGACGACGGGCAGGCGCGCCCAGCCGCGCACGCTCGCGGTGTGCGCCCGTTGGGCGTTCGCATAGTCGACTTCCCAGTCGGGCCAGCGCTTCAAGACCTCTTCGAAGGCCACCCGCGCCTCGAGCCGCGCCAGCGCCGAGCCCAGGCAGAAATGCAGACCCTGCCCGAAGCTGAGATGGCTTCCCCGGCGGTGGATGTCGTAGCGATCCGCGTCCGGGAAGTGGCTTTCGTCCCGATTGGCCGAGGCGTTCAGCAGCAGCATGAATGCCCCCTCGGGCACCTTGCGGCCATAGTGCTCGGCCTCGCGCGCGACGTAGCGGGCCTGCACCGGTGACGGCGGCTCGTACCGCAGCGTCTCCTCGATCGCGCCGGGGATCAGCGACGGGTCCGCGACGAGTTCGCGGCGTTGGTCCGGGTGATCCGACAACAGTTGGCCCATGAAACCGATTAAGCGAGCCGTGGTTTCGTTGCCGGCCCCGGCGATCATCGCGGTGTAGGCCAACACCTCGGTCCGCGTCAGCGGGCGCCGCGTCCCGTCCGGCTCGTCGATCTCGGCCCGCAACAGCTCGGTCATGAGGTCATCGGAGGGATGACTGGCCCGCCATTCGATGTACTCGGCGAACAGGGCGATGGAATTCGCGAAGACGTTCGCATCGACCGCGGCCGGGTCGCTGTCCCTGGACAATTCGATGTTGGCGACGCTGCGGTCCCGGATCTTTTCTTGATCGGCCTCGGGAATACCCAACAAGTATCCGATGGTCCTCATCGGCATCATCGCGCCCAGGTCCGCGATGAAATCGAAGCCGCTCCCGCCGACCAGCGGGTCGAGCTCGCGGACACAGAACCCACGCACCAGGTCCTCGACCGCCAGCATCCGCCGGGGCGTGAAGACGCGGGACAGCAGTTTGCGATGCAGATCATGCAATGGTGGATCCTCGAACAGCAGAATGCCCGGGGGCACTTCGATGTTCGCGAACAGAATGTCCGCGGTGGTGCCCTTGCCGGAGCGGTAAGTCTCCCAGTTCGGCAGTTCGCGCACCACGTCGTCGTATCGGCTCAGAGCGAAGAAGTTGTACTTCTCGTTGTAATACAACGGCGCTTCTTCGCGCATCCGCTTCCACACCGGATATGGATTCGAGTCGATCTCGACATCGAATGGGTCGTAATACAACTCAACGGCGCTGGGGGTTGTCATAGTCGGATCCCTAACTCAGTCGTTGCGGTGCAAGAAGCCATGCAAGAGGGCTTGAACGAGTTCCTCAACGATCACCTCCCGGGGCGGTGGATTGTTCCCGAAGTAGGTCGAACGCAGTGCGGCCATGCCCGCGATCATCGAGACTGTCGAGTGGGCCGGCAGGTCCGGGTGGTCAGAACGCAACCCCCGCAATTGCATGCCCTCGACGCTGATTTGGCCCAGCACCGTGACCGCCCTGCGGATCTCGGCGATGCCGGCGTCCACCTTCTCCTCGTCGCTCAGATTTTCGGCGGCCATCAACGTCAACAGCAGGCCCTGGTGTTCGACGAACACGTCGTAGAGTTGCGACACGAAAAGCCGGGCCAGCTCCTGCTCGTCGGTCTCCTCGGGAATCACCGACTGCCAGGTCCGGCCGAATTCGTCGACGAAGCTCACGAAGGGCACGACGAGCGCCTCGCGGAACAGCGCGGCCTTCGAACCGAAGTTGCGGAAGAGCAGATGTTCGGTGACCCCGGCGGCCTGGGCGATTTCACGCGTCGTGGTGCTGCGATAGTCCTGCCCGGCGAAGAGCTCCCGGGCAGCGTCGAGCAGAAGCCGGCGCGGCTCGCCACGGGGCCGACGCGCCACCGTCGTCGGCGTCGGCTGCTTAATTGCTCGCTGGGGCACCGATCTCCACTCCTCCGAACGGCCTTGGGGCGACCACCTTGGGGATAGTATCCGCTATCCCCATAGGATAGTATCCACTACCTTAAAGGCGAAACCATCGGAAGGGTGGCACCGTGGGCGCTGTCATCATGCTCGGCACGCTGTTCGGCCTGATCGTCCTGATATTCGGGCTGGTACTCCGCTTCGATCCCGAGGCGCGGCGCGCGCCGAGCGACGCGGACCGCCAGTGAACACCCAAATGACGCCCGTGATGGCCGGCGCTCAGTACTTCTCCTACGCCGCGAGCATCGCCTTCCTGATCGCGGGGATCTACCTGAGCTACCGGCGCCGCCGCATTCACCCACTTTTGCTTCTCGCCATTTCGGCGATCTCGTTCTCCTGGATCGAGTCACCCTACGACTGGGCGATGTACGCACAGTTTCCGCCCGGGCTGCCTCGGATGCCGTCCTGGTGGCCGCTGAACGTGACATGGGGCGGGTTGCCGTTAGCGGTACCGATCGGCTACGTCTCCTACTTCATCATTCCCGCTGTGACCGGGGCCGCCCTCGGGCGCTGGCTGAGCGCAAAGTTCAACTGGCGCAGACCGATTACCCTGCTCGTGGTCGGCCTCGTCGTCGGTATCTGCTGGGCATTGTTCTTCAACGCCTACACCGGGGCCCAGCTCGGCAACTTCTATTACGGCTACGTGATTCCCGGCCTCGCGATCTTCGAGGGCACCAAGCACCAGTACCCGCTGTACGACTCGCTGGCCATGGGCATCCAGATGATGCTGTTCACGTATCTGCTCGGACGCACCGATGCCGAAGGGCGAAACGTCATCGAGATGTGGGCGGACAAGAGGTCGAAGAGCCGCGGCCAGTCTGCCGTGCTCTCCATCGTGGCCGTCATCGTCGTCGGACACCTCGTGTACGGCGCCGTCTTTGCGCCGCACCTGATTACGAAGTTGGGCGGCTACGTCACCGCAGGACCGACGGAGCAGCTGTATCCCGGCGTCCCCAACCAACCCAGATAAGGCAGCGATCACATGGGCTACGAGAGTACCGCCGAGCCGATCAAGATCGGCTACCTGATGGACCTCCTACTGCCGGAGGGCTTTCCGCAAACATACTTCGAGGACCTGACGCAACCCTTCGATCTGGTCTTCAAGAAGGCGTCGAGCAAGGGTTGATCGATCGCCCACGCTGCTGCGCGCGCTCACCGACGCCCACCCGTTGGGCCCGCGCGCCGTGAAGGAGGCGCTCGAACGCGTCAAGATGATGCCGGCCGCATCAGGCGCCCCGGGAACCCGGGTGTCGTTCGGCAACTGGTCTCACCGCGCCTGGATGGGTGCGGGCTACCTGGTGGCGCGGCGACTGGATGCCGACGGGGTCAACTCGCACCTCGTCGATCGGGTCGGCGAGGAGTAGCGGTCAGCCGAGAGCCTCGGGCAGCACCACTTCGCCGACGCGCTTGAGGTACGGCCAGGCGATGTCGGGCGGCAGCCCGCCGCACAGCGGTGACAGATTCAGCACCTGGCCGGCTTTCACCCGCGAAATCGCTTCCGGCACCGAGATAATCACGTGTGACGTCCCCGTCTCACGCAGCTCGTCGATGGTGTTGACGTGGCTGAAGCCCGCCGTCGTCTCGTCCCCGGGATTCCACGCGGCGTAGGTGCGCACGTCGTGCAGCAGATGCTCGCCGATCTCTTTCCACGCTTGATCCACGTCCTCGGCGACGAACACGACCGAGGGCGTGTTGCGGTCGGGGAACATCGTCGGCCCGGGCGTATGCCCGTGCTCGCGGCACGCGTCCTCGTAGGCCTCCTGCATGCCCGGCGCGTTGGCGTTACCCAGCATGCCCAGGCCGTACCGGCCGGCCCGTCGGGCCGCGGCGACCGTTCCCCCACCCCACATCAGTCCCGGTCCGCCGGGAGTCAGCGGGCGGGGCGTCACGCTGATCCGCCGTCCGTCTTCGACGACGGTTTCCCCGGCAAGCAGTCGCCGCAACAGCGCAAGTTTCTCGTCGCAGAGGCGACCGCGCCTCTTGATCGGCAAGCCGAAGTGCTCGAACTCCTCGGGCCGATAGCCCAGGGCCAGGATGTAGGAGGCCCGCCCGTTGCTGATGATGTCGAGCACCGCCATGTCCTCGGCGAGCCGCACGGTTTCATAGAACGGCAGGATGAGGATCAGGCTCAGCGCCAGCCGCTGCGTCCGCGCGGCCACCGCCGAGGCCAGCAAGAACGGGGACGGCAGGTAACCGTCCTCGGAGCCGTGGTGTTCGCACAAGACGGCGGCCAGACCACCGTGTTCCTCGGCCCACGCGGACATTTCGGGCGCCGCGGCGTACAGATCGGCTGGGGGCGCGGCCCATTCGGGATCGCGCATGTCGAAGCGTAGTGTGTACACGGCGAACTCCTAGCTGCCCTAATCTTTGCGACGTACGTTACACGTTCAGTCGAAGGCGTAAAGCGGCAACGTGGTCGGGAGATCCAGCGAGCTCAGCAGGCCCGGGGGCGCGTCGACGACATACGGGATCGCGTTGACGACGCGCATCGCCGTGGACGCCATCGCGGCTCGCCCCGCCCCGTGACCCGCACTCTCGCCCAGTGTCATCTCGCAGTGGATGTCGGGATCTCCTTCGATGTCGACTCGATAGGTGGCGTCGCAGTCCGAGGTGGGCCAATCGGGCGCGACGTCGCGGGCCATCCGGATGACATGCTCGATCACGATGGCCTCGCGGCCGTTGACCACCCCCGCCGCCCGGGTCCGCACGGCGCCGCAGGTGCCTGCTTTGACGGTGCCGAAAGCCACCTCGATGTCGCGGTCCGTCAGCTCCCGGTCGAGCGAACCGCGCATTTCCTGCACCTCGACACCGAGCCCCTCCGCCATGAGGTAGATCGGTGCTTTCCAAGCCATTTCGATGAACCCGGGCGTCTTCAGCATCGGCTCGAAATCCAGCGGCCGGCCAAAGCCCATCCCGTCCATCATCACGTCGGCCACCGGGTAGTGATCGTTGAGCGCTACCTCGCTGGCCGTGATCCGGCGGATGCTCTTGGACTGGGTCGTCATGAGCAGCGCCAGCTGATCGGAAGCGAAGCCGGGGAAGATGCCCGATGCGTAGAACGACGCGCCGCCGGCGGTGGCCGCCGCGTCCAGCTCGTCGCGCCAGTTGGGCGCGAAATAGGACGGCGGGTACACCAGGCTCGTCGACGACGTCGACACCACGTTGATGCCCGCCGCTAGCAGGCGCACGTAGTCGGGCACGGCCGCACCATCGCGGTCGGGGCCGCTGGCGGCGTAGACCACGCAATCGGGCTTGAGTCCGATCAGCGCCTCGGCGTCGTCGGTGGCAGTGACGCCCACCGGCTCCCCACCGGCAAGCTCGCCGGCGTCCTTGCCGACCTTGTCGGGTGAATGTACCCACACGCCAACGAGTTCCAGGTCCGGCCGTCGCCGGAGGGCATCGATCGCATTCGAGCCGACTCCCCCGGTCGACCATACGACGACACGCATAGGCACTCTCCTCACTGGTCGTGGGCAAAGGCGGCCGCGGCACGCTCGAGATAGGGCCACGCCACGTCCGGTGCGACGCCGCCGCACAGCGGGTGCAATGGCAGCAGCTGCCCACCGCGCACGCAATCGACCGCCTCCCCGGGGGTGAAGATGCGGTACGGGCCGCCACCCTCCCGCAGCTCCGCCACGCTGTCCGCGCGGGTGATGCTGGCTACCGACTCGTCGTGCGGCCGGTAGGACGCCGCCGTTTTCGCGTCGTGCAGCAGGTGTGGCCCCAGCTGATCCCAGGCCTCGTCGACGTCGTCCGCCACGAAAACCGCTGTCGGAGCGCCTGGTTGGGGAAACTGGATGATTCCGGGTTGGTGCCCGTGCGCGCGGCATTGCTCCTCGTAGTACTCCTTCAAGCCGGGCGACGCGGTCTGCGAGATGAACCCCAGCCCGTGGCGGCCGGCCCGCCGCGCCGCGGCCTTGCTGCCGCCGGCAATCAGCACCATCGGCCCGTTGGGCGAGCCGCACGGCGGGGTGACGCGGACCGTGCGCCCGCGATACTCGACGGGCTCACCGCGCACCAGCGGCCCAAGGACGTCGAGCATCTCGTCGGCCGCGCGACCGCGCGTGCTCATGTCGATACCGAAGTGCTCGTATTCCTCGCGTCGATGCCCCACCCCGAACGCGTAGGACACCCGTCCGCGGCTTATCAGGTCCAGCACGCTGATCTCCTCGGCGAGCCGGACGGGATCCCACAACGGAATCGGCACCGCGGCCAGCAGGATCGCCAACGTGCGCGTCCTGGCCGCTATCGCCGACGCCAAGGTGAGCGGTACCGGCAGATGACCGTCGTCGGCACCGTGGTGCTCGGAGAGCACCGCCAGCACGGCGCCCCGCGTTTCAGCCCAGTCGCACATGTCGATGGCCGCGGCGTACAGATCGGTGGCGGCTGCGCCCCCGCCAGGGGCGCGCATGTCGAACCTGAGCGTGAACATCAGCAGCCGCGGGCGTGAAGTGTCGCTCGGAGGCAGGCAAAACGCCGGTCTACCCTCACACCCCGCAGATTAACCTAAGATTTGTTCATTAGGATAGTACTTACTCTCTTAAACCCTTGACCGTGCGGCATAGCGGCTGTTAGCTTCCGAGTCGAACATTGGGTGACTGTCGGCGTAAGGGCAACGGCCGCCTCAGCTTTCAGAGCGCACGCGCCTGAGGAGGTACAAATGACGGCTCATCGAGTGGTGGTGTGGGCGACAGGTGGCATCGGTTCGATCGCCATCCGCGCTATTCCGCGGCGCCCCAATCTGGACCTGGTCGGCGTGTGGGTGCACTCGGAAGACAAGGTCGGCAAGGACGCGGGCGAGCTGGCCGGCGGCGAGCCTATCGGTCTGAAGGCCACCAACGACGCCGACGCGCTGATCGCGCTCAAGCCCGACTGCGTCATCTATGCGGCCAGCGGTCCGGAGCGGGACGCGCTGGCCATCCCGGATTACGTCAAGCTGCTCGAAGCCGGGATCAACGTCGTGACCACCAGCACCACCCGATTGGTCAACCCGCACGCTTACGAGCCCGTCGAGTGGCGCGACCAGCTGGTCGCCGCGGCCAAGCAGGGCCAGGTGTCGCTGTACGCCTCCGGGATCGAGCCGGGCTTCGCCGCCGACTACCTGCCGCTGGTGCTGTCCACCCAGTCGTCGTCGATCGACAAGATCCACTCCTTCGAGATCGGCCTGTACGACGACTACGGGGTTCCCGACATCATGAGCGACGCGCTGGGCTTCGGCCGTCCGCTCGACTACCAGCCCTGGATCGGCTACCCGGGCGCCATCGCCGGCGAATGGCAGGGGCAGATCCGGTTGATCGCAGACGCGTTGGGCGTCGAAGTCCAGGAAGTGCGCGAGGGTCTCGACCGCGCCGTCACCAACCGGACGCTGGAGGTCGCGATGGGCACCGTCGAGGCCGGGACGTGCGGCGCGCTGCGCATGCAGGCGATCGGCGTGGTCGACGGCCGGGAAGCCATCGTCATCGAGCACGTCACCCGGCTCGCGCACGACGTCGCCCCCGACTGGCCCACCGGGATCGGCGATTTGTCCTACCGCGTCATGATTTCCGGCGATCCGGACATCGACTGCACGCTGGCCGCGACGCTGAAGGATCCCGCCAAGGCCGGCATCGGCGGGATGACCTCCGGGGCGGGCGCCATGGTCGCCACCGCGATGCGCGTCGTCAACGCCGTGCCGTATGTCGTTGCCGCCCAGCCGGGATTGCTGAGCTCGGTGGACCTTCCGCTGACCATCCCGCAGAAAGCGTTTGTCGGGGGGTAGGTCGCGCCGGTTACTCTGCGGGCGTGACGGTTAATCCGCTCGAGGAATTGACGCTGCAGCAACTGCGGGTCCGCACCAGCATGAAATGGGGCGCGCACCCCGCCGACGTCCTGCCGCTGTGGGTCGCCGAGATGGACGTCAACCTGGCACCGACGGTGGCCGATGCGCTGCGGAAGGCCATCGACAACGGCGACACCGGGTACCCCTGCGGGACCGCGCTGGCGGAGGCGGTCAGCCAATTCGCGGCGCGGCGCTGGCAGTGGCACGACCTGGAAGTGAGCCGCACCGCGCTGGTTCCCGACGTCATGCTCGGTGTCCTCGAGGTGTTGCGCCTGCTCACCGATCGCGGCGACGCCGTCGTGGTCAACCCGCCGGTCTATGCGCCGTTCTACGCATTCGTCGCGCACGACGGACGCCGCGTCATCGAGGCGCCCCTCGCCGATGGGCGAATTGACTTGAACGCCTTGGAGAATGCCTTCGTTCGGGCTCGCGCAGGCGCCGGAAACGACGCGAAGGTCGCGTACCTGCTGTGCAATCCGCACAACCCGACCGGATCGGTGCACACCGCCGACGAACTGCGTGCGGTCGCCGAGCTCTCCCGGCGGTTCGGCGTGCGGGTGGTGTCCGATGAGATTCACGCCCCCGTCATTCTGCCGGGATCGCGGTTCACTCCCTTCCTCACCGTCCCGGGCGCCGAGAACGCCTTCGCCCTGACGTCGGCGTCGAAGGCCTGGAATCTGTCCGGCTTGAAAGCCGCGCTGGCCATCGCCGGACCCGAGGCGGCCGCCGACCTGAACCGGATGCCGGAGGAGGTCAGCCACGGACCCAGTCACCTCGGCGTCATCGCCCACGCCGAGGCGTTTCGGAGTGGCGGCGACTGGCTCGACGCGACCCTGCAGGGTCTGGACGAGAATCGGACACTGCTGGGCGAGTTGGTCGCCGAGCACCTCCCCGGCGTGAAATACCAATGGCCGCAAGGCACTTACCTGGCGTGGCTGGATTGCCGGAAGCTGGGCTTCGACGAAGCAGGCACGGATGGCCTTGCCGTGGTTGCCGATCTGTCCGGGCCGGCACGCTGGTTCCTCGATCACGCCCGGGTGGCGCTCAGCTCCGGCCACGTGTTCGGCACCGGCGGCACCGGACACGTGCGATTGAACTTCGCCACCTCGCGAGCCATTCTCGCCGAGGCGGTCTCGCGAATGGGACGGGCCCTGGCCGACGCTTGATCGTGGACCGGCGCTGCGCCACAGGGATTTTCGGCTACGCGGAGACTTCTTCGGCGCCCCGGCCCAAGTTGCGGAACCCCTGGGCGGGCTCCTTCATGCCGAGCGTGAAGGGCAGGCTGTCGATTTCGAACCTCGTCGTCGCGCCGAGCCGGCGGAAAAAGCTGCGCCGCGGCGCCGCGACGGGAACCTGCACCGTCGAAAGGTCGATGTAGTGCGTCGGCGTTTCTCCGATGCCGTCGAAGACGTGCACCAACGGCATGCAAAGCTCGCGCATAGGCTGGTCGAGGCATGCCGCGACGGGATCGGTCATCAGCACGTATTCGGCAACCGGCACCATGTTTTTCAGCATTCGGTGTACCAGAATGACGTCGAAGCCGGCCAGCTCGACGTGTCGTTTCACCTTCTGATCCGCCACCTCGCCCACGTGCACGACGAATTTGAGTGACAGTTTGTCCAGCTGTTCGCAACTCGCGCACTCGCAGGCGATGTCAGCTTTCATCCGCTCGCGCCGCGCCAGGAACGACGCGCGCATCCGTGACAGGCGGTCGCACACCACCTCTTTGGCGTGGCTGTCCGGGGCCCAGAAGAACGCCGCGTCGCCCTCGAGCTTGGCCAGCTTCAAACCCTTGCCCGCGTTGATGACAGCCTCCAGCAAGCCTGCAACGGTCAGCTGGGCGTGGGCAAGGTGCATCCGGTTCCACTGCATGTAATGCGTGTACCCGCCGATGTCGGCTATGAGCAGAACCGCGCGCCGAATTGCCATGAACAAGCCAGTTTAGTAGGCATTGGGGCCCAGCTCAATGAATCTGCTACTGGACGAATTCGCGCCGGCGCGAGAGGCTAGCAGAGGTGTTGGGTTCACCGGAGGAGCTGATATGCATGTGCTGCGAACCCCGGACTTCCGATTCGAAAACCTGGAGGATTACCCGTTCGTCGGGCACTACCTTGACGTAACCGCAAGCGACACCCGGCCGCTTCGCATGCACTACCTCGATGAGGGCACGATCGAAGGGCCGCCGATCGTTCTGCTGCACGGCGAGCCCACGTGGAGCTATCTCTACCGCACAATGATTCCGCCCCTGACCGACGCCGGGAACCGCGTGCTCGCGCCGGATCTGATCGGTTTCGGCCGTTCGGACAAGCCCAGTCGGGTCGAGGATTACACCTACCAGCGCCACGTGGAGTGGGTGATCTCGTGGTTCGAGCACCTCAACCTCAGGGACGTCACGCTGTTCGTGCAGGACTGGGGATCGCTGATCGGGCTGCGCATCGCCGCCGAGCAGTCCGACCGGGTCGGGCGGCTGGTGGTGGCCAATGGTTTCCTCCCGACGGCGCAACGGCGCACCCCGCCGGCCTTCTACGCGTGGCGCGCCTTCGCGCACTACTCCCCCGTCCTGCCCGCCGGCCGCATCGTCAGCGCCGGAACCGTTCGCCGGGTGCCGGCGAAAGTCCGGGCGGGCTACGACGCGCCGTTCCCCGACAAGACCTATCAGGCCGGGGCCCGCGCGTTTCCTCAGCTGGTGCCCACCTCACCCACCGATCCGGCGATTCCGGCCAATAGGAAAGCGTGGGATGCGCTCGGCCGCTGGGAAAAGCCCTTCCTGGCCATCTTCGGAGCCCGCGATCCCATCCTCGGTAAGGCGGACAGCGCCCTGATCAAGCACATCCCCGGCGCCGCGGGCCAGCCACACGCCCGCATCAATGCCAGCCACTTCATTCAAGAGGACCGCGGACCCGAACTGGCCGAACGCATCCAGTCTTGGCAGCAGGCCTGGCTTTGAGCGCCCGTCAGCGGGTGTTGACCACCCGTACGACCCCACGCATAATCGCCGCGACGCACTTAGTCGAGCGCCGGGCCGGGCTTGGACGGCGCGGCCGCGCCCCGTAGTCAAAGGCGTTGGGCCGCGGCCGGACCGATTTGACAATGCGCGGCTCGCTGTATGGTTGGTGGCTAAATGCGTTGAACGGGGTGAGGTCTTTTCGCATGGGCAGGAAAGGGTGGGGCGGCGCGCCTCCAGCCGATGACGAGGAGGCGCGCAAGCGCATCGTCGATGCGGCCATCCACAGCATGGAGCGCCGGGGTCCCAAGGGAACGAGCCTGTCCATCATCGCCGGCGACCTGGGCATCACCCGTCCCACGGTCTATCGCTATTTCGCCACGATCGACGAACTCGTGACGGCCGCCGGCGACGTCGCCCTGGGCGGGTGGACCGCCCGGATCGCCGATCTGACGTCGGGCATCGACGACCCGGTGGATCTGCTCGTCGAGGCGGTCGCCTACCTGGTCGAGCGGCTGCCTCAGGAACCCCTGTTGACGTCGTTGCTGGAAACCGACCTGACCCGGCTGCTGAGTCGGCAGATGGTGATGGGCGAATCGATCGCGCGTTCCCGAATTCTGTTGCAGCACACCGGCATCGACTGGGACGCGCTGGGGTATCGCGGTAGTGACTTCGACGATCTGGTCGAGTATCTGCTGCGCATCATTCAGTCCATGGTGCTGGTCCCGCCACACCCGCCGCGTACCGCGAGCGAGCTGCGGGCGATGCTGCGGCACTGGATCGGACCGGTGGTGATGACACCGCCCTGCAAGGCCGGCCGGAAACCTCGCTAGCCGCAGTTTCAGGTCAGTTCACGCGGCGCGTCGCCGACGGCGACGACGGCTTTGGCCGGCTGCTCGCAGTTCATTCCAATTCTCAACAGCATGCGCGTGAGCGTCCACCATGTGGACGTGAAAACGGTTGCGGAATACTGGATCACACGTATCGATGAGCTGCTCGGCGCGTGCATGCGCGATCACGACCGGTTTCCCGTCGACCGCTGAGTTATCGCGCAATCCAGTCGTTTCCGCGAATCAATGCTGGTCCATTTCCCGAAAAGACGATAATACAGCGTTACAAACGGTGTAATATGTGGCTGTCGCCGCCTCATGAGGATGAGTCGAGGCCTCATGCGGCGGCACACACAGACCGATGAGACCCGCTGGACCGGGCGGTGACGTCAGCGGGTAACCGCGAGTACAGCTTCCGCCAGTTCGGGCCGGCAGACCACGAGATCGGGCAGCTTCGGGTCGGGTTGGTTGTAGGCCAGCGCCGACCCGTCAATGCGAGACGTGTGCAGCCCGGCGGCGCGTGCCACCGCCACCGGCGCGGCGGAATCCCATTCGAACTGGCCGCCGGCATGCACGTACACGTCTGAGAGTCCTTGGACGATCGAGGCGACTTTGGCTCCGGCCGAGCCCATTTCCACCAGGACGCCGTCCAGCGCATCCTTGACATTCAGAGCGATGGCGGGCGGACGGGTGCGCGACACCACGATGCGCGGCTTGCCCGGCGCGGCGGGAGGCGAGTCCATCTCGGGAGTCGCCAGCGTGATGCCCTGGGCCGGTAGCGCCACGGCGCCGGCGACCAACTCACCGGCCTCCCACAGTGCGACATGCACCGCCCAGTCGTCGCGTCCCAGCTCGGAGAATTCCCGCGTGCCGTCCAGCGGATCGACGATCCAGACGCGGTCCGAGCGCAATCGCACCGGGTCGTCGGCGCCCTCTTCGGACAGCACCGCATCACCGGGCCGCTCGGCCGTGAGCGCCTCCATCAAAAAGTCGTGGGATCGCTTGTCCCCCGCGGCTTTCCGATCGCTCGCTTCCGCGTCGGCGAACTCTTCCCGAACCCCGAGCAATAGCCGACCGGCCTCGGTGGCCAACCGTGCGGCCAGATCATGGTCATTCATCGGCAGTTCCACGGAATCCTTAATATGTTGGTAGCGATGACCAACTTTACCCTGTCATACACGTCAGCGGGCACCACCCCAGCGGAAAAGTTTCACCCGTAATCTGGTGACCGTGAGCGGCAGCGCCAACGTCCCGTTATCGAAGCGGTTGCGGCACACCTCGCGGGGGCGATTGATCGGGGCCGGCATTGTGACGGCAGTGGTGCTGGTCGGTGTCCTCACCGTGGTGGGCCTGCAGCTGACCCATGGCCAGCAGAGCGCGACGGCGCCCCGCACCCAGCCGTCGCCGTCAGCGCCGGAGAGCTTCGCCATCCCGGGCTGCTACAACCCGTCCGTCCCGCCCGTCGCGCGGCCGAAGCGGCTCAACGTGTTGGGCTGCGCCAGCGTGGCCGTTGCGCTGCAGGACATGTCGTGGAGTTCCTGGGGACCGCAGGGCGCCGACGGGACGGGCACGGCGGTGTTCAAGCTCTGTGACCCGAATTGCGCGGCGGGATCTCAGCTGACCGAACCGGTGGTCGTGCACGCGTGGAATCCACAGCAGCCGCGGCGCGAGGCCATCTGCCAGGTCGGCCTGGAGATCTTCGCCGATATGATTCTGGCCTTCCCCAAAGGCACTCCACCGCCGAACGTGCAGAAGATGAACACTCAGTACAACGGCGCGCCGGCCGTGCACTTCGCCAATTACTCGAGCGGCGACACGCGCGGCACCGAATTCATCGGCTACACATTCTGCAACTAGCCGGTGCGAAAGCCCTCGCGATCGCCGCTAGACCTCGATGACGACAGCGCCACCCTGGCCGCCACCGGCACACATCGCGGCCACGCCGATGCCGCCGCCGCGGCGGGCGAGCTCATAGACCAAAGTAGTCACCATGCGCGCACCCGAGGCCGCGATCGGGTGACCCAGGCTGCAGCCGCTACCGGAGAAGTTCACCTTCTCCTCGTCGATGCCGTATTCGCGGCACGCCGCGATCGGGACGGACGCGAACGCCTCGTTGATCTCCCATAACGCCACGTCGCCGGGCGACAGACCGGCTCGCTGCAGCACCTTACCGATGACCTTGACAGCGCCGAGGCCACAATCGCGGGCCGGTACGCCGGCGGCGGCCCACGCCTTGACGGTGCCCATGACGTTGAGGTTGTTGGCCGCGGCGTAGTCCCGATCGACCAGGGCCACCCCGGCGGCGGCGTCGTTGGTGCCACTGCTGTTGCCCGCCGTGATCGAGAAGCCCTCGATTTCGGGGTGCAGCACCTTGAGGCCGGCGAGCTTCTCGACGGTGGTGTCGCGACGCGGATGCTCGTCCACCGCGAACTCGGTGACCGAGCCGTCGAACTGGGTGATCTTCAGCGGCAGGATCTCGTCGGTGAACTTGCCGGCGTCCTGGGCCGCGACGGCGCGCTGATGCGAGCGGGCCGCCCAGGCGTCCATCTCCTCGCGCGTGATCCCGACCGCCTGCGCGGTGTTCCAGCCCACCGTGATGGACATGTCCTTGGCGGGCGCGTCCGGCGTCTCGACGTGCGTCGGCGGCATCCAGCGCTCCTCGAACTTCAGCTCGGGACCCGGGATCCGCCAGTTGGTCAACGGCGTCATTGACAGCGACTGCACACCGCCGGCGATGAGCACGCGCTCCATGCCGGAGCCGATCTGCGCCGCGGCGTTGCCGATGGCGGTGAGGCTGCCCGCGCAGTGCCGGTTGACCGACTGCCCCGGAACGTGCTCCAGGCCCGTCGCGGTCGCCGCGTAACGTGCGAGATCTCCACCGCCGTAATGGGATTCGGCGAAGATGATGTCATCGACATCCGCGGGGTCGACGCCCGACCTGCGGACCACCTCGGGCAGCACGGCCGTGATCAGGGTCTCGGGCGGCGTGTTGACCAGCGTGCCCTTAAACGAACGGCCGATCGCGGTCCGTGCGGCTCCGACGATGACGGGTGTTCCCATGTTCTCAACCTCGTTGTTGTGGGCGGTCAGACGCCGCGAATCGTATCAAATACTGTATAGGCAATAGTAATGGTCTAAATTCAGTAGGCCGGGCTCCTGTGACGGCGCTAACAATTAAGCGGTTCGGGTAAACACGGAGGCCAAGCCGTTGAAGACCAAAGGTGCGCTGGTCTGGGAACTGAACGAGCCATGGTCGATCGACGAGATCGAAATCGGCGACCCCCGCCACGGCGAGGTGACCGTTCAGCTGGAAACGGCCGGACTGTGCCACTCCGACCACCATCTGATGACGGGCGACTTCCCCATCCCGAGCTATCCGGTGCTGGGCGGGCACGAGGGCGCCGGCATCATCACCGAGATCGGCGAGGGCGTCGAACACCTGGCCGTCGGCGATCATGTCGTCATGTCCTTCATCCCGTCCTGCGGGAAATGCACACCGTGCCAGACGGGATTGCGCAATCTGTGCGACCTCGGCATGGGCCTGCTGTCGGGTCAATCGGTCTCCGACGGATCGTTTCGCGTCACCGCCGGGGGCCGCGACGTCATCCCGATGTCGCTGCTGGGAACCTTCGCGCCTTACGTGGTGGTGCACCACACCTCGGTGGTCAAGATCGACCCGTCGATCCCGTTCGATGTGGCCTGCCTGGTGGGCTGCGGGGTGACCACCGGCTACGGCTCGGCGGTGCGCAGCGCGGCAGTCGCGCCGGGTGAGGACGTCGCGGTCATCGGCATCGGCGGCGTCGGGGTCGCGGCGCTGCAGGGTGCCCGCATCGCCGGGGCGCGGCGCATATTTGCCGTCGACCCGTATGAATGGAAGCGCGAGCAGTCGCTCAAGTTCGGCGCCACAGCGGCTTTCGCGGACGTGGGCAGCGCTGCGGCCGGCATCGCCGAGGCGACGCGAGGTTTCATGTGCCACAGGGTGATCGTCACCGTGGGTCATGTGGCGGGCAAAGACGTCGAATCGTGGATGGGGCTGACGGCCAAGGGCGGGGTGTGCTGCCTCACCGGCATGGCCAGCGTTATGGCCAACGATGTCACCCTCAACCTCGCGGGCCTCTCGCTGTTGCAGAAGAGCTTGCAGGGCAGCATCTTTGGTGGCGGCAACCCCCAGTACGACATCCCCGCGATTCTCGAGCTGTACAAGCTGGGGCAGCTCAACCTCGATGACATGGTCACGCGCGAATACACACTCGAGCAGATCAACGACGGCTATCGCGATATGCTCGAGGGCCGCAACATTCGCGGCATCATCCGCTATACCGACGCCGACCGCGCGTAATCGGTGGGCACAATGACCTGATGACCATCAGACCCCTCGCTGTCCGTGACACCACCCCGCGACTCGCCTACCGGGTCGCGGCGATGCTGCTCGGCGTCGGCACCCTGCACTTCGTCGCGCCCAAACCGTTCGACTCCATCATCCCGGTCGAGCTGCCGGGGAGCCCCCGGCTCTACACCTACGCGTCGGGGGTGGCCGAGCTGGCGGTCGGAGCACTGCTGGTGCCGCAGCGCACCCGGCGGGCCGCCGCGCTGGCCGCCGTCGCGCTGTTCGTCGGCGTCTTCCCGGGCAACGTCAACATGTGCCGGTTGTGGTGGGAGAAGCCGTGGCCGATGCGGATCGTCGCCCTGGCCCGGCTGCCGCTGCAGATTCCCATGATCACCACCGCGCTCAAGATCCGGCGCAACAGCTGACGTTAACCGGGCCGGCGTTGGCAGCGGTTTGACCGGCGCGCGCGACGGTGACGCAAAGCGGTTGCTTCCCAAGCGGAATTCTCAGCCAAGGGCATAGGAGGTCTCGTGCGCAGAACGGCCATCGCCGCAATGCTCGCGATGGCGGCCGCGCTGATGGTCGGCGCCGGCGACGTCGTCCAGCAGCGATCCGCTCAACAGGTCACCGATAAGCCCGTCGGCACCTTCACCCTGTTCCGCCGGCTGTTGCGCGACCGGCAATGGTGGACAGGCAGCCTGGTGGCCGGCGCCGGGTTCGGCTTCCAGGCCGCGGCGCTGGGCCTGGGCTCGGTGGTGCTGGTGCAGGCGCTGCTGGTGACGTCGTTGCTGTTCGCATTGCTCATCAGCGCGAGGGTGAACCACCGCAGAATCACACGCCGGCAAGGCATTTGGGCGGTTTTGCTTGCCGCGGCGGTCGCGGTGGTGGTGACGGTCGGTAACCCCCAGCAGGGTGCCCCGCGCGGGTCGGTGCAGACATGGACCATCGTGGCGTTGGTCATGGGACCCGCGCTGATCCTGTGCGTGATCGGCGCGCGGATGTTCCCCGGTTCGGTCGGTGCACTGTTGCTCGGCCTGATGTCCGGCTCGCTGTGGGGACTGTTTTCGGTGCTGACCAAGGGCGTGGTGGACCAACTCGACCGCGGCATCCCGGCGTTGTTGCGCGCACCCGAGTTGTACGTGTGGGTGGTGCTGGCGATCGCGGCCACCGCCTGGGAGCAATCGGCCTTTCGGGCCGGCCCGCTCACCGCGTCGCTGCCGGCGGTCACCGTCGCCGAGCCCATCGTCGGATCGGTGCTCGGTGTGTCGGTGCTGGGCGAGACGCTGCAGACCAACGACATCGGCTGGGTGATCTTGGGCTTGTCGGTGTGCCTGATGGCGGCGGCGACGGTGGCGCTGGCCCACAGCCAGGCCAGCTATGCCCCATCCCCTGACGAAAAGCCCTCTCCCGCAACGGATAAGGCCTGAGGTCAACTCAGCCGCGAGCCGACCCGGTGCGCGGTGCCGTCGGGATCGATGTAGGCGAATTCGCGTAAGCCATACGGCGTGTCCTGCGGGGCGACGAGGCGACCGTCGAGATTTTCCAGTGCCGCCCACTCCGCGTACAGGCCGTCGGCGTCACTGACGTAGAAGTACACGCTGGCGGCCGTGCGCAGGGGATCGTGCTCGGCCCATTCGGTGAGGTGGATCGACACCTGCCCGCGATCGGCGAATCCGTACCGTTCTGGGCCTTCGTATGCGCGGGCGTCGAAGCCGAGCCGGCGGTACCGGCCGAGTGCAACGTCCAGGTCCCGAACCGGGACGATCGGGGATACCGAGGTGAAGTCGACTGCGGACACACAACGAACATAACGGTTAAATCCGATCTCGCTCGCGACCGTTGGATGCCGTCGTAAGCTCCATGCGCATGAGGAGCCAGCTGACCGCGGCTGTCGTCGTTGCCGCCGCCGCAATACTGGTCGCCGGGTGCGGCGGTGACAACAAGGGCGGCAGCGCTTCGTCGTCGGCCACCACCACGACGGCTTCGTCCAAGACTCCCCTGGCGCAGGCAGCGTTGCCCGATCTGATGCTCTCGCCGAACGACATCGACACCGTGCTGGGTGCCACGGGAACCTCGAGCGATCCACCGATCACCACGTTGTTGGAAGATCCGTTCAAGCGCGAGGACTACACATTCCCCGCTGAATGCCGGTACACCGTGCATGCGGCGTTGGCGTCCGTTTACGCCGACAGCGGGAGCACCGCGGTTTACGGCTATCACGACGAGGCGCCCGCGCCCGTAGGTGCGGAACAAATGGAAAGCCCTGAGGTGTATCAGCTCGTAGTGCTGTTCCCGTCCCCCGAACAGGCGAGCTCGTTCTTCACAACGTCGGCCCAGCGCTGGCCCGCCTGCGCCAACCGTCAGGACACCGTTCCCGCCGCCGACGGCAAACCGGCACTTCAGTGGAAGGTGGGCCAGGTTTCCAACGCCAATGGAGTTTTGAGCGTTCCGGTGACCTTGGCCATCGTCGGAAACGGCGCGAACGTGACGGTGCCCTGCCAGCGGGCGCTGACCGTCCGCAACAACGTCGTCATCGATATCGACGCGTGCCGTAAGGACGTCGGGGACCTCGGCGTCAGCATCGCCAACCAGATCGCCGGAAAAGTCGACAAGCAATAGGATCGCCGGGGCGCGGCAAACCCAATAGCCTTCTGCCGTTTACCTATTGGCTGTAGCCGTCTGCGGCGGCGGGAGCGTATGCTCTGGCGGCCGAGACGGTCCCACGATCGAATCCAAGCCGCACATGGCGCCGCGACGCTCAATTCGGGTACTTTGTCCGCGGGTTCGGTCGTACCGCCTTGAGGAGGGAAAATGGCCCTATCGGAGAAGGCGTCCAAGCCGCACGCCGGCCAGCAGGTCATCCATCTCTCGCAGTTGTTGCGCGCCCCCGTGTTGGCCCGTGCCGGAGAGACAGTGGGGCGCGTCGAGGACGTGATCGTGCGGCTGCGCGGTGCCGAGGAGTATCCGCTGGTGGCCGGGATCGTGGCCGGGGTCGGCGGACGCCGGGTTTTCATCGGCGACAAGTCCATCGACGAGTACTCCGCGGACCGAGTTCTGTTGACCAAGAATAAGGTTGACCTTCGCGGGTTCGAACGCCGCGAGGGTGAGGTGCTGTTGCGCACCGACGTTTTGGGCCACCGATTGATCGACGTGGCGACCGTCGAACTGGTGCGCGCCTACGACGTCGAGCTGGAACGGACCGGCGAGGGCTGGATGGTCACCCGCCTGGATACCCGCCGTCCACCACGGTTGTTCGGGCTGATCAAGCATTCGGGCGGGCACGCGTCTCGCGATTGGAAGGCGTTCGAGCCGCTGATCGGCCACGCGCGCTCCGATGCCGTCCGCCGTCTGTCGGATCGGTTCGGTGACCTCAAGGCCGCCGAGATCGCCGACCTTCTCGAGGAGGCGGACAAGGCCGAGGGCGGCGAGATTCTCGATCGGGTGCACAGCGACCCGGAGTTGGAAGCCGACGTCTTCGAAGAGTTGGACCCGGAAAAAGCCAGCCGGCTGCTCGACGACATGCCGGACAACGAGGTCGCCGCGCTATTGGGCCGGATGCGCGCCGACGATGCCGCCGACGCGATCGCCGACCTACGCCAGTCACGACGCCGCCGTGTCCTCGAGCTGATGCCCGCCCCGCAACGTACCAAGGTGATCACCTTGATGGGGTTCAACCCCGAAAGTGCCGGCGGGCTAATGAATGTCGACTCCGTGACGTGTCCGGCCACCGCCACCGCGGGCGAGGCGCTGGCGCTGATTGCCGCCTCGCGCAGCATCCAGCCGGAAGCGCTGATCAAGGTGCACGTGCTCGACGAGGACAAGCGTCTTGACGGCGTGGTTTCAGTGATCACCCTGTTGCAGGTCGATCCCGCTGAAAAGCTGGAAGCGCTAATGGATTCCGACCCGGTCCGGGTGAACGCCGTCGCGGACCTGACCGATATCGCGCTGCTGATGGCCGATTTCAACCTCTACTCCATCCCCGTTGTCGACGAGCAGGACCGCCTACTCGGCGTGGTGACCGTCGACGACGTGCTGGAGGCGACCATTCCCGAAGACTGGCGACGCCGCGAGCCCGCGCCGCGCCCCATTCGCGAAATCGCCGCCGACGACCGCGACACACCGCCCACGGGAGGATCCCCGCAGTGAGTTCTGGCGGCGAGGACACCACCCAGGCCGACGTGCAGCGCTCCGAGCCGGCACCAACGCGGCACACCGCGGTGCTGGACAACGCGCATCTGGGTGATATCGAGGGCGCGTTCGGGCGCATCAGCGTCGGGGAGACCGAGCATGCCCGGACCTGGCGGACGCGGCTGCTGACCCTGCTCGCGATCGTCGGACCCGGCATCATCGTGATGGTCGGTGACAACGACGCGGGCGGGGTCGCCACCTACGCCCAAGCCGGCCAGAACTACGGCTACTCGCTGCTGTGGGTGCTGCTGCTGCTGATCCCGGTGCTCATCGTCAACCAGGAAATGGTGGTGCGACTCGGCGCGGTCACGGGGGTCGGGCACGCCCGGCTGATCAACGAACGCTTCGGCCGCGGCTGGGGCTGGTTTTCGGTCGGCGACCTGTTCCTGCTCAACTTCTTGACCATCGTCACCGAGTTCATCGGCATCAGCCTGGCCGCCGAATACATCGGCGTCTCCAAATACGTTGCGGTACCGATCTCGGCGGTGGCGTTGGTGGCGATCATGGCCAGCGGCAGCTTCCGCCGATGGGAGCGGGCCATGTTCATTTTCATCGCCGTCACGCTGCTGCAGATCCCGATGCTGCTGATGTCACATCCGCAGTGGGGGCACGCGGCGAAGTCGTTTGTGGTGCCCGGCATTTCGGGCGGAATCAGTTCGGACGCGGTGCTGCTGATCATCGCCATCGTCGGCACCACCGTCGCGCCGTGGCAGCTGTTTTTCCAGCAGTCCAATGTCGTCGACAAGCGCATCACCCCCCGGTTCATGGGCTACGAACGCGCGGACACCGTGCTGGGCGCCCTCGTAGTGGTGGTCGGCGCCGCCGCGCTGATGATGACCGGTGAGTGGGCGGCGCGCTCCACCAACACCATTGGCGGCTTCAGCGACGCCGGCGCCACCGCGCATCTGCTGGGCGAGCACCGCCCGATACTCGGCTCGATCTTTGCCATCGTGCTGATGGACGCCTCGATCATCGGGGCCGCCGCGGTGACCCTGGCCACCAGTTATGCCTTCGGGGACGTGTTCGGTCTCAAGCATTCGCTGCACCGCGGCTTCTCCGACGCCAAGCAGTTCTACCTGTCCTACACCGCGATGGTGGTGCTGGCCGCGGCCGTCGTGCTGATTCCGGGCGCCCCGCTGGGGTTGATCACCACCGCCGTACAGGCCCTTGCCGGCCTCTTGCTGCCCAGCGCCAGCGTGTTTCTGCTGCTGCTGTGCAACGACCGAGAGGTGTTGGGGCCCTGGGTGAATCGGTCCTGGCTCAATTGGGTCGCCGCCCTGATCGTGGGTGTCCTGCTGCTGCTGTCCGGAATCTTGATGGCTACCACGCTGTTTCCCGATCTCAACGTCGTTGCGGTTGCGGGCTACCTGACGCTGGCGCTGGTCATTCTCGCGGCGGCCGCGGCGCCGGTGCTGCGTTGGGTGGCTCGCCGGCAGCCGGCGCGGCCCCAGCCACAACTTCCGGCGCGCGGCGTCGACCGCAACACCTGGCGCATGCCGCCGCTGGCACTGCTCGAGCCGGTCACCTGGTCGCCCGGAACGCGGCTCGCGATGATCGCGCTGCGCGCCTATCTGGTGGTCGGGGCGTTGCTGTTGGTGGTCAAGGCCATTCAGCTCAGCCGCTGACCGCTTGTATCCGGCGGGCTACCTCGCCGTACCGCTCGAAGCGGTCCTGATCGGCGACGGAGTTGTACATCACCAACCGCGTTGCCGCTCCGGCGTATTTCGCGGTCAGCGCATCGGCCAGCCCGTCCCAGGTCGACTCGGTGGCGAAGACCGCGATGTGATCGTCGCTGACCTGGGCCGCCATCCCGGCGAAGTCGCCGGCCTTCTGCTTCTCCCGGATCCGGGCGGTCGTGCCCTCGAAACCCGCCTCGTCCCAGATGAATGCGTAGTTGGGTGTGCTGCCGTAGAAGGCCATGCTGGCGCGCACGACCTCGCGTTGCCGATCGCGCTCTTCGTCGTTGTCGCCGACGATCGTCATGACGGGCACGATGATCGCGATGTCTGATGGTGAACGACCCGCCTTGGCCGCGCCTTCGGCGACCGTCGGCAGCACGTGCCGGACCAGGTAGCCCGGTTCGCCGATCGGGTGGACATGGACGCCGTCGGCGACTTCGCCCGCCATCCGCAGCATCCACGGATTGACCGCTGCGATATCGACTTTGGGATCCGGTGCGTCGATGGGCCCCGGGCTCCACTGCGGGGTGATGAAGTCGAGATCGTAGAAGTCGCCGTGGTGGTCCAGGATGCCGGAGCGAAACGCCGTGAAGCACGCCTTCACGGCGAGCAAGTAGTCGCGCAACCGCGGCCCGGGCCGCTCGAAGGCCGTGCCGTAACGCCGCACCACGTGGGTGCGCACCTGGGTGCCCAGGCCCAGCCGGAACCTCCCCTTGGTGGCCTCCTGCAGTTCCCACGCCGCGGCGGCCGTCACGAACGGACTGCGCGGAAACGCGACAGCGACGCCCGTCGACAACTCCAGATCCGGCGCGGCCTGCGACGCCACGGCGGCATTCAGGTATGCGGTGCGGCCCGTCTCGGTGAACAACAGACCGGAGAACCCGGCGGATTGGGTCCGCCGGGCAAGGTCACCGATTTGGCCGAGCGGCTGGGGAATCGTCATCGCGTCGACATGCATGCTGGGAGCGTACGTCCGACGTCAGAACGCGATGCGCGGCGCGGGTCTCAGCGTTTCGTTGGTCGGTGGCTCACCGGTGCGGTGAATCCTTCGGTGTCATCGAAGAATGCCCATCGCCCGTCGTCGTTGACCTCCATGCGCCAACCCAGCTCGGTATTGCCGCCAACGGAGTTGACGAACCAGGCGTACGCGGCCTCCGCGTTGGCAAAATTCTTCGTCGCCACGACCCGGCCACGTGGGTCGATAACGCGAAACGCAGGCATGGGATGTAAGTATCCCTGCCAGCGAGTTTTCAATCCCAGAAATGGCTTATTTGCGGGTAAACCCCGGGTTACACCGTGCGAGCCAACCGGGCGGCGAGGATCTCGGCAAACCTCGCCGGGTCGTCGAGCGCGCCGCCTTCGGCAAGAAGTGCTGTGCCGTAGAGCAATTCCGCGGTCTCCGCGACCTCAGCGAGCTTAGCGTCGTCGTCCGCGTTCTTTTGCGCCTGGCGCAGGCCGGTGACGAGCGGGTGGTTGGGATTGAGTTCGAGGATCCGCTTGCCCACCGGAATGTCCTGCCCGGAGGCGCGGTACATGCGCGCAAGTGCCGGTGTGATCCCGAAGGCGTCGGTGATCAGGCAGGCGGGCGAGTCCGTCAGGCGGGTGGACAGCCGGACCTCCTTGACGTGGTCGGTCAAGGTGTCCTTCAGCCAGGTGAGCAGGTCGGCGAATTCCTTCTGCTGCTCCTCGCGCTCGGCCTCGCTCTCGTCACCGTCGGCGCTGAGGTCCACCTCGCCCTTGGCGATGGACTGCAGCGGCTTGCCGTCGAATTCCGTCACGGTCCCCACCCAGACCTCGTCGACCGGGTCGGTGAGCAGGAGCACCTCGTAGCCTTTGGCTTTGAACGCCTCGAGGTGCGGCGACTTCAGGATCTGCTGACGTGACTCCCCCGTCGCGTAGAAGATCTGCGTCTGACCTTCCTTCATGCGCTCGACATATTGCGCGAGGGTGGTGGCCTCCTCCTCACTGTGCGTCGAGGCGAACGACGAGATCTGCAGCAACGTCTCCTGGTTGTCGAAGTCCGACAGCAGGCCCTCCTTGACGACTCGGCCGAATTGCGTCCAGAAGGTGCGGTAGTCCTCCGGGCGCTCGGACTGCAGATCCTTGATCGTGGAGAGCACCTTCTTGGTCAACCGCCGCCGGATGGCCTTGATCTGCCGATCCTGTTGCAGGATCTCGCGCGACACGTTGAGCGACATGTCCTGCGCGTCAACGACGCCCTTGACGAAGCGCAGGTATTCGGGCATCAGCTCGTCGCAGTCGCCCATGATGAACACGCGCTTGACGTACAGCTGGATCCCGGTCTGGCCGTCCCGGTTGAACAGGTCGAACGGGGCGTGCGACGGGATGAACAGCAGCGCCTGGTACTCGAAGGTGCCCTCGGCTCGCATCGCGATGACCTCGAGCGGGTCGTCCCACGCGTGTCCGATGTGCTTGTAGAACTCCTTGTACTCCTCCTCGGAGACCTCTTCTTTTGGCCTGGCCCACAGGGCCTTCATCGAGTTGAGGGTCTCGGTCTCGATGGTGACGGTCTCCTCGCCGCCCGCTCCCTCTTCGTCAGAGGCGGGCGGTTCACGTCTCTCGACATCCATCCGGATGGGCCACGCGATGAAGTCGGAGTACTTCTTGACCAGGCTCCTGATCTTGAACTCCGCGGTGTAGTCGTGCAGCTCGTCCTCGGCGTCTTCCGGCTTGAGGTGCAGGATGACCGACGTTCCCTGCGGGGCGTCGTCGACCGATTCGATGGTGTAGGTGCCCTCGCCGCTCGATTCCCACTTGGTGGCGTCGCTCTCGCCCGCCTTGCGGGTGAGCAGCTCGACCTTGTCGGCGACCATGAAGCTCGAATAGAAACCGATACCGAACTGACCGATGAGTTCCTCGGAGGCCGCGGCGTTCTTCGCTTCGCGCAGTTGTTTGCGCAGCTCGGCTGTGCCGGACTTGGCCAGCGTGCCGATCAGATCCACCACCTCTGCCCGGGTCATCCCGATGCCGTTGTCGCGGATGGTCAGGGTGCGCGCATCCTTGTCCACGGCGATCTCGATGTGCAGGTCAGAAGTGTCGACGTCGAGGTCCTTGTTCCGGAACGCCTCCAGCCGCAGCTTGTCCAACGCGTCGGAAGCATTGGAGATCAGCTCCCGCAGGAACGAGTCCTTATTGGAGTAGACCGAGTGGACCATCAGATCCAGCAGTTGCCGAGCTTCTGCCTGAAACTCCAACTGCTCGACGTGCGCGCTCATGAGATTCCCTTCGACAACATGACGTTTCAAATTTACCGAGCCGCCGGCCACTGGTGTTCGGTGGACCCGTCCACTTCGGGGGCGGCCGCCTCTAGGCTGAACGCATGTCTGTTGCGCAACGCGAACGTGCCGCCCTTGTGGAAACCATGCGCGGCGTCGGGCCGGACGCACCCACGCTGTGCGAGGGCTGGCAGACGCGGGACCTGGCCGCCCACCTGGTGATCCGTGAGTACCGTCTCGATGCCGCGCCCGGCATCGTGATTCCCTTCTTCGCCTCCCACACGGAGAAGGTGCAGAACCAGGTGACCGAGCAGAGCGATTGGGACGAGCTGGTCGGCAAGCTCGCCTCCGGCCCGCCGGTCTATTCGCCGCTGAAATTGCTCGACCCGGTGGCCAATGTTGCCGAGATGTTCATCCACCACGAGGACGTGCGCCGCGCGCAGCCGGACTGGCGGCCGCGCACGCTGGAGCCCGCGCTGGCCAAGATGCTGCGGCGCACCCTGCCGTTGATGGCTCGGCTCACCCTCGCAAAGGTGCCCGGCCGGGTGGCGTTGCGCACCTCGGAGGGCAAGACGGTGCTCACCACCGGTCAGGGGCCGGCGGTGACGGTGACCGGGGCGCCCGAGGAGCTACTGCTGTTCTCCGTGGGGCGACAGGCGCAGGTCGACTTCGACGGTGATGCCGCGGCGGTGCAAGCCGTCCGCGATGCGCCCAAGGGGCTATAGGGCCGCCGCTGCCGGCACCATGCCGGCGTCGTGAAACGTGCTAGCGCATGCGGTATCAAAGTTCGTGCTTACCCGAAGGCCTGGCGCAGGTCTTTCTTGATCACCTTGCCGAATTGATTGCGCGGCAGCGTATCGACGACCACCAGGTGCTCGGGGTGTTTGTAGCGGCTGAGGCCCTGTGATTGGCAGTGTCGCACAAGGGATTCCAATGACACAACGTCGGCCATCGCGGGTACCACGACGGCACAGACGCGTTCGCCGGTGCGCGGGTCGGGAATCCCGATGACCGCGACATCGGCCACGGCGGGATGGGTGGCAAGTGCATTCTCGATCTCGAGGGCCGAGATGTTCTCGGCATTGCGGATGATCGCGTCCTTGGTGCGGCCGGTGATGCGGACGTTGCCGTCGGCATCGATCAGGCCGAGATCGCCTGTGCGCAACCAGCCGTCGCTGTCGAACGCATCGGCGTCGAGTGTCGGGTCGGCGTAGCCGAGGAAGCACTGGGGTCCCTTGAGCCGCAGCTCCCCTTCCTGTCCAGGACCCAGCTCGACGCCGTGGCTGTCGACCGCGCGGACCTGGACTCCGGGCACCGGCGGCCCGACGGTATGGTCGAGCACCTCGGGCGCGGCGGTCAGCGGGGGCGAAGTCGCGCAGGGGAACTCGGTCATCCCCCAGGCGTTGGCGATTCCGGCCAGGCCGAAGGTTTCGCGGACCTGGCGCCCCAGTTCGGCGGTGATGGGTGCGCCTCCGGCCAGGCAGCCCCGGAGCGAGGGAAACAGCGGCCGATCCCCTTCGGCGCGTTGGGCTTCGAGGAAGGCGACGAAGAACGGGGTCGCGGTGCCCAGGAACGTCGGATTGTGCGCGGCGATGGCCCACGGCGTGGTGGCCGGATCGAAGGCCTCGAACAGGGCCAATCGCATGCCGGTCAGCAACGCGGTGGCCAGCATCGCGGCCCCACCGATATGTGCTATCGGGAAGGCGATCGGATCCACGTCGCTGCTGTTGGCCCCGACCATGCCCACCACGCCCGCCGAGCCGGCGATGACCGACGTGTCGGTATGACGGATCCCCTTGGGGGCCGCGGTGGTTCCCGAGGAGTAGTAGATCCAGCGGGCGTCGTCGGCGGATGTCGGTGGCGCCGGGAGGGCCTCGGCGCCCGCGCCGGGCAGCCGCAGCTCGCCGGCGGCCGGGGGTGTTGCCAGGTCGAGGGTGATGACCTCGAAGCCCCTGTCCGCCGATAATCCCCGCGCCAGCCCGCCGTGATCGAACCCGCGCCAAAACTCCGGCACCACAAAAAATTCCGTGTCCAGCTGGCCGGTGATGAAGCCGACCTCGCTTTCCCGCAGGATGGGGATGATCGGGTTCTGCACCGCACCGAGTCGCGTGAGTGCGGCCGTCACCACCATGGTTTCCAGCGTGGTGGGCAGCTGCCAGGACACGACGGTGCCCGCGCCAACGCCACGTTCGGCCAGGGCGGCCGCGGTTGCACACGCGGCATCGTGTAGCTGACGCGCGGTCAGGCTGCGTCCGTGCTCATCGGCAAGAAGTGGCCGGCTCGATCCCCGCTGCGCCGCATCGGCGATCAGTGCCCAGAACGTCACCGTGCCTACCCTTCCGACCTCACCCGGCGGACGGATCGGCGGAGGGCGGACGAAATCCCGAGTGCGCGATCGCGACGGACACGCCGGTGCCGATTGGCCCCTTCGCGTCCACCAGGACCGCCGAGCCGTTGGCCACCCCGTCGTGACTGTGATGCGTCAGCGAGGCGAGCCCGATATGGTCGCCCTCGGGCAGCCGGCTGAGCGTGAGCGTGTAGTCGACATTGATGAACTGCAGGGAGTTGGTGCCCCAGTTGGCAATCGAGGCCGTGATGTCACCGGCCATCGCCACGCGGGTGAAGGGGGTGAGCGGTTCGTCGTCGATCAACGGGCGCGTCTCGTGTATCCAGGTGTACTTCGGGCCATCGGTCTGGGGCCAGTCCGGATCGGGGTTCTGCACGTCGGATCCCCAGCCATAGGTTCGCATGAACAGCGTCGAGTAGGCCTCGTCCAGCGGGATCGGGGGCATCTGCACCGGCGGTGACCAGACGTGGCCGTCGGGCTGCGCGCCGCGCCGCAGAAACAGTGCGCTCGCCTGTGCCACCGGGGCGCCGTCCTGGATGATCACGGTCTCGACCAGCCGCAACCGACGTCGGTCCTGTCGCACCTGCGTGTGCACCTCAAGCGGCGCCAACGCCGTTGGCCGGGGCAGATCGACGGTCAACCGCGCGGGTTGCAGTTGCGGATCGTGAACCGCATCCTCGACCGCCCACGCCAGGAGTCCGCCGACGACATGGCCGCTGAGGGACGGGCCCCATCCGCCGCGCGCGATTTTGGTTGGCACGAAATATTTTTCGTCGCGCTCGAAATACGGCGCCGGTCCCGCCCATTGAGCTTCATCCGGCACGATATGGGGTTCGGCCACTGCATGACCCTCCGCGTGATGGGATTGCGGGCTCTGCTGAGGACCGCAACTGTCGATGTTACAGTTGCGCTTCCAGTCGCCGGACGCGCACCGCACCGCGACCACCAGGTCAGCCGATGGCGGCGCCTACCAGATGACCGATCGCGTACGTGATCGCCAACGCGACACTGCCGCCGACGGCGTTGCGCAGCACCGCGCGGCTTTTCGGCGCCCCGCCCAAACCGGCCGAGACCGCTCCGGTGATCACCAGTGCAATCATTACCGCGGCGACGGTGACCGGGACCCGCCACGTCGTAGGCGGGACCAGGATCGCGATCAACGGCAACAACGCCCCAATCGCAAACGAGAGCGCCGACGACGATGCCGCCTGCCACGGGTTCGTCAGCTCCTCGGGGTTGATGCCCAACTCGACCTCGGCGTGGGCGAGCAGCGGATTGTGGTCGGTGAGTTCCTCGGCCACCGTGCGCGCGGTCGCCGGCGTCAGGCCCTTCGCCTCGTACAGCGTGGCGAGCTCATCCAATTCGGCGACGGGATCGTCGCGCAGTTCGCGACGCTCCTGGCTCAACAACGCCTTCTCGGTGTCGCGCTGAGTGCTGACGGAGACGTATTCGCCCAGCGCCATCGACACCGCCCCAGCGACCAGTCCCGCGGTGCCGGCGGTCAATATGGGGGCGCGGTCGGCGGTGGCGGCCGCGACCCCCACGACGATGCCCGCGGTGGAGACGATCCCGTCATTGGCGCCCAGGACGCCCGCGCGCAGCCAGTTCAACTTCGACGACACCGAACCGACGTGGGGTTCGTGCGGGTGTGACGCGCTCGGCACGGCCGCAACCATATAGAGGAAAACCCTGGCCGACTAGCCAACATAGCCTTTCCAAACCAGCCCGCACGCCGGCTGACAACGCCTCGATCCGCGCTCATAACGCCTGGTGCCGACGGGCGCGGCGGTCGCTGCGCGCTGGCGGAGTTGTGTGCCGAACCACCGTAGGGCCGGAGCGTCCGACCAAAAGTTCTGCATCGGCGAGTCACAGCCAGTCCATAGGAAAGCTATCTAGCGTCGGGGTTGTAACGGGGGGTGTTCCAAGGAACTTCCTTGCAAAATCCCTAGTGGATAGGTGAAGCATCATGAAGTTGAAGCAACTTGTCGGAGGGGTGACCGTCGCCGGAGCGCTCAGCGCTGCGGCCCTGGGCATGGGCGCCGGGTTTGCCAACGCTGCTCCCGGAGCGCCACAGCCTCCGGGTAATCACGGCGGGCAGGCGCCCGGTGGCGTCCACCCGCCCACTGGCCCCAACGATCCGGGGGGTCCCGGCGGCCCGGGTGGTCCCGGCGGCCCCGGTGATCACCCCGGCGGTCCCGGCGGACCGCCGCCTGGTGGACCCGGTCACCCGGGTGGCCCGGGCGGTCCTGGTGGCCCCGGCGGCCCCGGCCCCGATCACCCTGGCGGCCCCGGCGGCCCCGGCGATCACCCCGGCGGCCCAGGCGATCACCCCGGCGGTCCGGGCGGACCCGGTGGGCCCGGCGGGCCGTGGCATGGGGACGACCACCGTGGCTACTTCCGCGGCGCACCGTGGGGCGATGGGCCTGGCCCCTGGGGGCCCGGCGAGCCGCCGCGGCCGGCATGGGATCGACCGCTCCCTCCGCCGGGCGGGCACTGGGATTACGGCCCGATCAACTACTGGGGCTACCAGGAAACACCTGTCTGGGATCCCGGTTTCAACCAGTGGGGCTTCTGGCTCTTCGGAGTGTGGATCCCGCTGTGATCGATAGCTGACAAGACGCCCGCTTCGCCGATTGGCGAAGCGGGCGTCATCGCTTGCATACGCTGCCGCTGAGCGGTTTTCGCACCCAGCGCTGTATTCAGCTTTTGGTGCCGACAGTCAACAGGTCGGACACCAGCGCCGTCCACACCGGTCGCGGGATCCGGTGTTGATCGGTGATCACGAACCCGGCGTCTTCGAACAACGTCCGCATCTCGGGCGCGGACGCGTTGTGTTGCGGCTTCCACCGAGAGGCCGCAGATGACTGCAGCCGCGGTTGCCGCGTACTCAGCGCCGAGACGGCTACCAGGCCGCCGGGCGCCAGCACGCGATGGAATTCACGCAACGCCGCCGGCTGGTCGAAGAAGTGGAAGGCCGAGGTCGTCACGACGGCATCGAGAGCGCCGTCGCCGAACGGAAGCTGCTCGGCCGGGCCGCGCATCCACTGCACCCGATCCGACCTGGCACGAGCCTGACCGAGCATGCCGTCGGACATGTCGACGCCATAGATCTCGTCGGGCTGCAGTTCACGCTGGATCCGGTCGCTCAAAATGCCGGTACCGCAAGCGATGTCGGCAATCTTGCGTGCGCCGTGGTTGCGCAGCTGGGCTATCACCTCGTTGTGCGGAGGTCGGTACACCCACTGCTGCAGGAAGGGCAGATCGTATGCCGGCGCGAGGAAACTCCACATCCGCGTGACGGCCTCGTTGAGCCCTCGCCGCTGCGGTGTTGTCATTTGCTCAGTACCGAGCTGTAGTAGATGGTGTCCGCCACCGACACCGAGTCGTTGGTCTGCGGGATCGCGTCAAAACCGGAGTCGGCCAACAACTCAGTCATCCTAATACCGTCCGACTGCCATCCCAGGTTGTCCAGGTAAACGGCGACATCATTGCGCTCGCCCTGGTAGCCGAGCTCGCCGAATTCCAGGTCGAAGCCGTGCTTACGCCATTTCGCGGTGGCCCGTTGCATCATCTCCTGGGCTTTCTCGGTGTCTACCTCTGACATGTCCGGAATAGCTTCGCACGCCAGCCGACTCCCGTCAGCGCTGAGTGCGGTGATGTTGTCCAGCAGGCGATCTTGCGCCTCTGGCGGCAGGTACCCGAAGAGCCCCTCCGCGATCCAGGCGGTGGGCTGGCTCTTGTCGAAGCCGGCTCCTACCAATGCCTTTGGCCAGTCATCGCGCAGGTCGACGGCGACCGTGCGAAGCTCGGCCTGCGGGGAGGCGCCCAGCTGGGCCAGCGTGGCAGCCTTGAATTCGATCACCTGCGGCTGGTCGATCTCGAACAAAGTCATGTCGGCCGGCCACGCCAACCGGTAGGCGCGCGCGTCGAGGCCCGACGCCAGAATCACGGCCTGCCGGATCCCGGCCTGCGTCGCGGCCTGGAAAAACGAGTCGAAGAATCGGGTCCGGGCGGCCATCGCGGCGGGCATGTGTTCGAGCTTCCAGCCCGATTCGTGGTCGTCGACGTCGGCGGCCACCAGGTCGCCGGAGACCCAGCGGGTGAAGAAGTCCACCCCGACGGCACGAACCAGCGGCTCGGCGAAGCGGTCTTCGATCAGCGGGTTGTCGGCGTTGGTCGCGATCGCTCGCGCGGCTGCGACCATCGTCGCGGTCGCGCCCACACTGGTCGCCAAGTCCCAGGTGTCGTTGTCTGTGCGTGGCATGCGGCTGTTGTCCCCCTCGGAATCACAGGTTACTTAGCTGGTATAACGACTGGCGGACACGTGGAGTTCCCACGCCCCGCCGTCCAGCCGGTTCGCCCGTCCGAGCGTCGCGTTGCCGCTGCTAGACGAGGTTTTCTAGTGTGGCCCGGGACGCCCGGGGCCGCCGGGCAGGCCAGGTCCGCCCGGTCCCCCGGGCCCACCGGGGCCGCCGGGCCCGCCAGGCCCACCGGGTCCATTGGCGGCCGGGAGCAAGAACACGCATTGATTCAGATCGACGCTCCAGCCCCAACCTGGGGCGCATTCACCGTCGGCGCGGCCGATCGCCCGCGTGGCGATCACCGTCACCGACAACCCGGCCAACACGAAAGCGACCGCGCCGGTCACGCATCGCCGCAAGTAATGTCTCATCGCCGACCTCACTTCGTCCTTCGGGCAAGGCGGGCGGTGAAGACCGGTCGCATCCGACCAAACCCGCGTCCGTCATTGTGCGGCAATCGGCCCGTTGACGTGCCGAATCTGCGAGCTTGAATCCCGTTTGCCAGCCCGTGCCGTCAGTCGGTCATCAATTCGAAGACCGGAATCAGCCGATCGGTGCGTTGCTGGTATTCGCCGAACCCGGGGGCGCGCTCGACCACCACCGGATAGATCGAATCCCTTTCGTCGCGAGGTAATTCGCGTGCCGTCGCGGGCTTGGCAGGCTCCGAGCCGATCTCGATCGACACCCGGGGGTTGGCGCGAATGTTGTGCACCCATGCAGGATTGTTGTCTCGGCCCGCCGCGGAGCCGACGACATAGATTTTGTCGTCGATATCGAAGTAGGCGATCGGATTGACCCGCTGGGCGCCGCTTCGCGCACCGGTCGACGTCAGGAGCAACAGCGGAAAACCTTCGAATTGCCCGCCAACCTTGCCGCCATTGCGGCGAAACTCCTCGATGTTCTGCTCGTTGAATTCCCGTTCCGAGTTCAGCGCGTCGTCAGCCATTACTCCATCGTGGCATCCGGCGCGGGGCCTCGGCCAGGGGCCACCGCAGTTACGCTGTGCCGCAACATATTCAGCGTGTCCGAATCGGTGTCACTGCCCCGCCGTCGGAGGCGCGGCTTGAACGCTAGTCAGTTCGCTGAGGCCGCTGATTCGCAGCACGGACATCAGGATCGGGTTGGCCAGCAGTTCGATGCGGTCGGCGTGGGCGGCCAGAGCGCTGATCGCGGCGCTGTCCAGGTACTCGACCGCGCTGATGTCTACGAGTAGCGCGTCCTCGCTGCCGGTGACTTGAGTGGCGGCGCCGGCCAACGCCTGGTTGAACGCGTCGATATTGCTCAGGTCGATTTCACCCTCAACGACCAGCACGAATTTCCCGTCGCTGCCGCGCGCGGTGTCGAGCGTGAGCGGGGTGGTCATCAGGTGATCCTCGAAGATAGGTGCACCGTGGTGCCGTCGTTGTCGGGCCGGATGTCGACATCTTGCATGAGGCTTCGCATGAGGGGGATGCCCCGACCGCGGTGCGGGTAGGACGCGGGTTGTGGAGCCTTCCACGAGCCAGTGTCGGTGATGGTCAACTGGACCGCGTCACCGGTTGCGATCGCACCGAGGCGAATAACGCCTTGCGGTCTATGCCGATGGCCGTGCTCGATGGCATTTGCCACGGCTTCCCCGGCGGCCACGAGCACGTTCATTGTCTGATCTGGGCCCAACCGGGCCTTATTCAGCCAGTCGCGCAAGGCGTTGCGGGTGGGCGCAAGCTGGCTGACGTCGGCGGGGAACTTCAGCTCCAACGGAGCCGGGTGGCGATAGAGCAACAGGACAACGTCGTCCTGGTACCCGCCGATGGGCGCGACACAGGACATGACCTGGTTGGCCAGATCGTCCAGTGTCAACGCGCGCGCGTCCTGAGCGACGTCGGCCACACGGGAAATGCCGTGGTCGAGCGGGACACGGCGACGCTCGACCAAGCCGTCGGTGTAGAGCAGCAGCGTCGAACGCGCCGGGATGGTCACGCGGGCTTCCGGGCGGGGCCAGTCACCCTTGACCCCCAAAGCGATGGTGTGGCCGTCGACGAGCATCTGGGTGCTGCCGTCGCTGTGCACCAGGATGGGCGGCGGATGGCCGGCGCTGGAGTAGACCAGTTCACCGGTCTCGGGAGTGAGCACCGCACAGACCGCGGTGGTGCATTGCGCGCCGGGCAGCCGCGCGGCAAAGCGGTCCATCCCCGCCAGAGCCGCACCGGGACTTGGGTTTTCGAGCAACAGCGCGCGACAGGCGCTGCGCACTTGGCCCATCACGGTGGCCGCGGCCAGGCCATGGCCGACACAATCGCCGACGATCAAGGCGATGCGCCCGTCTTCCAGGTCGACGATGTCGTACCAGTCACCACCGACCTGCAAAGGCCGTGTTGCGGCCTGATACCGCACCGCAAACCCGGCCGGCAGATCGGCAGGGCCGAGGATCGCGTGCTGCAGGGCCAGTGCGGTTTCGCGTTGCTGGTCGACCTGGTGCACCCGCTGCAGCCCCTGGCCGAGGCGGCCCGCCAGGACCGTGAGCAAGGTCTGGTCCTCGAGGGTGAACGGCCGCTGCGCGGTCAGATCGATCCAGACGACGAGCACGCCGTCGGGGTGCTGCAGTGCGATGCCCGCCGTCCCGGGTTGCGTCGCGTTGGAGGTGAGCAGGTCGCCGTCGCGTAATGAGCTGAGCGCTTGCTGGGTATGCGGTGGCAGGTCGGCCCACTGTGCCGGCTCGCCGACCGACACGACTTGGGGTTCACCGAACGCCGCTTCGGTGGACGAGCTGTGTGCGGGAAAGGTGACGGCCAGCACCCGGCGTGCCCGCCATAGCCGGCGCAGTTCCTCGGCGGCGGCGCGCAGCGCGTCTTCCACGGTGTCGGCTTGGGCCAATTCCTGGTTGAGCGCGTGTTCGCGACCCGCGGCCAGCGCCAGTGCGATGGCCGCGTGCCGGGCGAAATCGCTGACGAGATCGAGGTAATCGTTGCCGAAGGCGGGCTGGTGCGGGTCGCGTGCGACGGCGATGACGCCGAGCACGGCACCGTCGGCGATCAGCGGCATTACGATCGCCGAGCGTTCGCCGACATCGGTGAATCCCTCGATCGGGTATTCGAAGGACTCAGTGATCAGCGGCAGGCCCCGGCGCGCCACACCGCCAGTGGTCGAGCCGTCCATCGGAACCTGCCGACCAATCACCGCCGAGGAGTACCGGCCCGCCGTCGCGGCAACGACCAGGGTGTCGACCTCCTCGACCGGCCGTTCGGGCTCCTTGGGCACCAGCAAGATCGCCTGCTCGGCACCGGCCAGCTCCAGCGCCCGATTCACGATGAGCTGCAGTGGCCCCGTCTGCGGGTCGCCGGACAACAGCGCGGTCGTGATCTCGCGGCTGGCCTTCGTCCATCTCGCCGATTCGCGCTCTCGCTCGAAGAGTCGGGCGTTGTCGATGGCGGCCGCCGCCGCGGTGGCCATCGCTCGTACGGCGCCTTCCTGAGAGTCGGAGAAGACGCGGCCCGGACGGTCGTCGGCCAGATACAGGGTGCCGAAGTTGGCCGCCCGCACGGTAATCGGGATACCGAGCAGCGCATGCATCAGCGGTTCGTGTCCCGCCAGCTCCGCCGTGTCGGGATGGGTATTCAGATCATCAATGCGCAAACCATCGCCGACCGGCAGGTCGCCGAGCCGCCGCGCGGTATCAACGTCGATTCCCGCATACACGAAAGAAACGAGCGCACCATCGGCGGCGCGTATGCCTAGGGCGGCGTAGCGGGCGCCGGTCAGCTCCATCGCGGCGTTGAGGACCCGCTGCAGCGTCACGTCTAGGTCCAGATCCGAGCCGATCTCGACGATGACCTGCACGAGTTGTTCCATTTGGTCACGCGCCGCCACCAACTCATCGAGCTGGTCATGCATGCGGTTCACCAGTTCGCGCCGGCCCTGCCAGGTGAAGGCGGAGTCACTCCGGTCGCTGCCCATGGACACCAACGGTAGTGGGTCGGGTCTACGGCGATGTCTGGAAGGCAACACTTCGGCTCCCCGCTGGGTTTCCTCGTGCACGAGTTGGCGAGTACCCGCCAGTAGCTGGCCCAACATACTTCGCGCTCCCTCAGATTGTGACCATTCAACGAACTGCAGGCAGCGCGGCTTTACCCGATCTTGACCGAGTATTGAATTGTCCCGCCGAAGATAGCTGACATGAGTACGCTTTCACCGGTGGAACTGGGGGTTTTGGGACCTCTCCAGGTCCGGCAAGACGGAGCGTTCGTCGTCATACCGGGCGCGAAACCGCGCGCCATCCTCACGATGCTCGGACTGCACTGCGGGTCCGTCGTGCCCGCCGACACCCTGGTCGAGCTGCTCTGGGGCCAAGACCCGCCGCGCACCGCCGCCAAAGCCCTGCAGACCCACATCTCTTCCCTGCGTCGCACCCTCGGCGACGGATTTGTCTTGACCCAGGGGGCGGGCTGGGCCCTCGCCGAAAGCGAGGTCGACGCTTCGCGCTACAAATCGGCGGCTCGACTCGGACGCGATGCCGCCGCCGCCGGAGACACCAGCGAGGCGCTGGCCCGCTTCGAGGAGGCTCTTGCCCTGTGGCGCGGGGTCCCCGAACTGCCCGATGGCCGGCGCGGAACGTCCGAAAAGACGCGGTGGATCGAGGGCCACGCCGCGCTGGTCGAGGACCGCGCGGACGCGCTGCTGGCAACGGGCCGCGCCGCGGAGGTAATCGGTGATCTCGAGGCCGCGGTGGGCGAGGCCCCGTTGCGGGAGCGGCGATGGGGCCAGCTGATGCTCGCCCTGTACCGCGCCGGCCGGCAAGGTGAGGCCCTCGGCGCTTATCAACGGGCCCGATCGCTGCTTGCCGACGACCTGGGGGTCGATCCGGGTCCGGAACTTCGCCGGCTCGAGGCGGCGATCGTCGCACAGGACGCCTCGCTGGATGTCGCTGTGGCACAACACGCTTCGTCGGTGACGCGAGCCGTGACTTTTTTGCTCACGGACATCGAGGGGTCGACGGCCGCGTGGGAGGCCGACGCCGATGCCATGGCGGTCGCGCTCGCACGCCACGATGAGCTGGTCGAACAGGTCGTCACGTCACGGGGCGGTCGACTGATCAAGACGCGCGGCGAGGGCGACGCGACATTTTCGGTCTTCGACCGTCCTTCGGCGGGCGCCGCCGCGGCAATTGAGCTGCAGGACGCGATCACTCACGAGCCGTGGACATCGCGGAACCCCATCCGTGTCCGCATGGCGCTGCACACCGGCGAGGTCGAGCTGCGCGACGGCGACTACTTCGGTCGGGCCGTCAACCGCGTTGCGCGGTTGCGGTCCCTGGCCGAGGGGGGCCAAATCCTGTGCTCCGGTGCGACCGCCGAGCTCGTGATCGACTCGTTGGCCGACGATGTCATGCTGACCGACCTCGGGATGCGTCAGCTCAAAAACCTTGCTCGGCCCGAGCATGTTTTCGAGCTGCGGCTGGAAACCGATGTCGGGCAACCGGAATCGCAGGCGCCCGAAGCGGCCCCCTTGGAGCGTCCCGGCCTTCCCGCGGTACTTGTCGGCCCGGGGCCATTCGTCGGACGCGGCAGCGAACTCGACGGGCTGCTGTCGGCATGGCAGACCGCGCTGGCCGGCGGTGTCCGCACGGTGCTGATCGCCGGCGAGCCCGGTGTCGGCAAGACACGTCTGGCCGGCGAATGGTCCCAGCGGGCGTATCAGCTTGGAGCCGTCGTGCTGTACGGCCGTTGCGACGAGGACCTTGGCGCGCCCTATCAACCGTTCGCGGAAGCGTTGCGTTCGCTGGTGCCCTGCATGGGACCCGACCGGCTGAGAGGGCTGCGCGGCGTCGAGGCGTTGCTGTCACTCGTGCCCGGGCTGGCCGACGTCATGCCCGATCTCATTCGCCCCGCACACTCTGACCCCGACACGGAGCGCTACGCGCTTTTCGATGCCGTTGTCGCGCTGCTGGCAACCGCGTCGACGAGCGCGCCGGTCCTTCTTGTTCTCGACGACCTGCACTGGGCGGCCAAGCCGACGCTGCTGCTGCTGCGGCATTTGCTGCGCTTCGGCGACCACGCCCGCGTCCAGATCGTTGGTACCTACCGCAGCACCGACCTGGACCGCGCCCACCCTCTGGCGGCGATGCTCGCCGACCTGCACCGGGATGGCACGGCCAATCGGCTCAGCCTCGGCGGACTCGACGAGGACGACGTGACCACCTACGTCGCCGAGGCGGGCTACGACGACGAGGAACTCGCTCACGCGCTGGCCTCGGTCACGGGTGGCAACCCCTTCTTCCTCATCGAGGCCCTGCGCCATGTCGATGAGAGTGGCGGCGTGTGGGACCAGAGCACCCTGCCCCAGGGCGTGCGGGAAGCCGTGAGCCGCAGGCTTTCTCGGCTGCCGGGCGAGACCAACAAAGCCCTTGCTGCCGCCGCGGTGGTCGGCAGCCGTTTTGCGCTGGAGCTGGTCGAACAGGTAGTCGGTACCGACCTCGTCGACGCGTTCGACGAAGCGCGCCAAGCCGGCATCGTGATCGAAGAGCCGGGCGGGTTCTACCGGTTCAACCACGCCATCGTCCGGCAGTCTCTGCTGGCCGAGCTGGCGTCGGTGCGGCGCATGCGATTGCACCAGCGCATCGCCACCACGCTGGAGACGTTGCCCGGCGCCGAGGACGAGCTGCTGGCCGAACTGGCTCATCACTATTTCGAATGTGCTTGGGCGGGAAACGCGGCCAAGGCCGTCTTCTACTGCCGGCGCGCCGCCGACCAGGCGATGGCACGACTCGCCTACGAGGGTGCCGCCGACCTTTACCACCGTGCCCTGAACGCGTTGGAGGAGATCGACGACGAGCTGCCCGACCGCGACGATCAGGCCGTGGAACTATTGGTCGCGCGTTGCGAAGCTCTGTTGGCCGCGGGTGATGTGGCCTCCGCAGCCGGTGCGGTCTCTCAATTGCAAGCCGCGACAGTGGATTCGGCTCGGCTGGCGGCCTGGGCGACGTGCTTCGACGGACAGCTCACCATGCTGATTCACCCCGAGCGGCTCGACGAGGTCGAAGCCGCGTTAGGCGCCGCCGCCGCCAAACTTGCCGAACTGGACGACTCCGCCGGAGAAGCCAAGGCGCACACCGTGCGGGCCGGGTGCCTCGCCCGTCTAGGCCGTATCGGCGACTGCGAAGTCGCCCTGGACGACGCCCTGACCGCAGCGCGGCGGGCACGTGAACACCGCCGGGTGAATGCCGTTTTGGCGGGCGCGCCCCTGGCGGCGTTGTGGGGTCCGAATCCGGTTCCGCGCGCTGGCGGCCGGTGCCTGGATGTGGTGCGGCTGCTTCGGATCACGACCGACTCCCCCGCCGTCGAGGCCACCTCGACGCGATGCCAGGCCGTCCTCGAGGCGTTCCGCGGCCGCACCGCCGCGGCCCGGCGGATGATCGATTCGGCCCGGCGCACGGTCACCGAGCTGGGTCTGCGCCACGCACTGCTGGAAGTTGAGCAGTTCGCCGGCATCGTCGAACTCATCGGCAATGATCCCGTCGCAGCGGAGACGCATCTTCGTAAGGCCTACAACGGTTTTCGTCGTATGGGTCTGGACGCCGACACCGCAGAGACCGCCGCGCTATTGGGCCGCGCATGTCTTGCTCTTGACCGCGAGTCCGAGGCCGCCGAATTGTGCGCGGAAAGCGAGCGTCTGGCCGGCCACGCTCTGAAGGCCTCGATCGCGTGGCGCACGCTTCGGGCGCACCTGCTGGCCCGCGACAACGACTACGATGCGGCTCGCCATGTTGCCGAGGCCGCAGTGGCTTTGGCCGAGCGCACCGACGCCCTGGTCGATCACGGCGACGCATGCCTGACGCTGGCAACGGTTCTGGGCCGCGGCGGCGACGTCGTTGCGGCGCGAGCCGCCGCCGAGCAAGCGGTCGAGCTGTACGAGCGGAAAGGCGCTGCGGCGCTTGCGGACATGGCGCGGGCCGTTCTCGGTGAGAGAACACCACCGGCTACCCCGGCGTCTCCGGCTTCTCCGGCTGCGCCGGTTGTCGAGCTGGACAGCGAATGCGTGCGAGTGGGCGAACGGGTGATGGCCGCTGTTCATCGCGAGGACTGGGATGAGTTCGAGCGCTTGTTCGCACCCAACGTCTCAATCGAGAATCGCCGGAGGATCGTCGGTGTTCCGCTCTCATCGGACGCGGCGCGACGTGAGATGAGGCGCGATCTCGAGAGAGGCGCCACGCGTATCGACTATGTAATGATCGCCGCGCGAGGCGAGCGGCTGGCGCTCTCTCGATTGATTACGAGTTTTGTCGACGAGAGCCCTGGAGCGCCGCAGGACGAGCTCCTCCAGCTATACGCCATCGACGACAACGGTCAAGTCGTGCGGCAGGTGAGGTTCGACGTCGAAGACATGGACGCCGCGCTGGCCGAGCTCGACGCTGCCTATGCCTTACTCAAGGCAGAGCAGCCGCCTGCGCGGCGGCTCAAAAATGCGGCGACCCGGGTATACGAGCGCCTGCACGCGCATTTCGCGGCCCGGGACTGGGACGCGATAACCGAGCTCCTCACCGACGACTACCACGGTGACGATCGTCGTTCGGTGGTAGGCGCCGGGATCCGACGCGGCCCGGCTGCTGCGATTGAAGACTACCGGTCGGCCGCCGACATCGAGGTGACGGACGCGACGTCAGACGCCGTCGCAACCCGTGGAGGGCGCCTCGCCCTCACTCGTGCCCGCTACTCGCGAAGCGGCCCGGAACCAGACGCATTCCACGTCGATTTCCTGCAGATAGTCGAAATCGACACCGCCGAGCGAATTGCGGCGATGGTCGCGTTCGACCTCGACGACTTCGACGCCGCTATCGCCGAACTCGACCGCCGGTATCTCGTTGGCGAGGCCGCATCACACGCGCACACTTGGTCTGCCGTCGCGGGAACATTTGCGTCGATCAGGAAGCACGAATTCCCTAAGCTGACAAGCGATTGTGCGAGTATCGACCATCGCCGCGCTGCCGCCTTCGCGCGTGGGGAGTTAGGTGCGTACATCCGCGCCTGTTGGGACCTCGCCCAGACCATCAGACCCTACGTCGAGGTTGTGCACAGACTCAGTGATACGGGCGCAGTGTGCTCTTATGCGGCACACGGCGCCTCGAACGAGGGCTTCGGCGCCGAGCGGCGCGAGGTTGCCGTCGTGACAGTCCAAGGCGACATGGTCAACCGTTGTGAATTATTCGACGGGGCAGAGCTCGATGCCGCGATCGCACGGTTCGAACAGCTTGGCCGGCCGGCACTCCGGCCTGGACACACGGCTAGCCAAGTGGCCGAGCGCTTTCTGGCGCGGTTCGCGGCGCACGACTGGGAGGCGTTGGCGAACATGCTGGCCGAAGACTTCTCCACCGAGGATCGCCGTCGGGTGGTGGGCGTGGAAGCGCGACACGGTCGAGACGCCGAGATCGCCAGCATGCGCGTCGTTGCCGACCTTGGGGGTACCAACATGACGTCGACCGTCGTTGCGACGCGTGGCGCCCGCCTCATCCTCACCCGTCTGAGCTACGCGGATTGGGATCAAGCACCCGGTGCCTTCCGTACCGATGTTCTCGACGTCATTGAGATCGACTCGGACGAGCGGCTCCTGGCGCGAATCGTCTTCGATCCCGACGACTTCCACTCCGCCATCTCCGAACTCGACGCCCGATACGCAGCCGGCGAAGCAGCCCAGCACGCACGCACCTGGTCAGCCGTAGCACGAAGTTACAACGCGCTCAACCGACATGAGCCGCCGCTGACCTCGCCGGACTGCGTCAATGTCGACCATCGACATGAGACGGCATTCGGGCCTGGCGACGTGACCGCATACATCAACGCCGGTTGGGATGCTCAGCAGGACCTCACCATCTATGCCGAGCAAGTGCATCGGCTGAGCGACACCGGAGCAGTCATCACTTATGCGGCGCACGAGTTTTCGCAAGAGGGTTTGGACGCGGAGTGGCGCGGAATCGCGGTTTTCGCGGTCGACGAAGGCGTGATTCACCGGACCGAGGTCTTCGACGAGGCGGACATTGAGGCCGCGATCACGCGGTTCGAGGAGCTCGACCGACCGACGCCGCAGCTGGAAAACGCGGCCTCGCGCGTATTCAAGCATGTCTGGTCGCACTTCGCGGCTGGTGACTGGAACGCCATGGCTGAAACGGTGGCCGACGACTATGTCGGCATTGATCACCGGCGGGTCGTGGGTGCCGAGATCCAACATGGTCGGGACGACGTGATCAGAGACTTGCAGGCAGCCGCTGAAGTCGGGTTCACGATCTCGATGGTGAGCGCCATTGCGATCCGTGGAGAACGTCTCGTCCTCGCGCGGAGTCGCGCAGCCGGCCGCGATCCCGGCGCGGTCCAAAACGATGCCCTTAACATTGTCGAGGTCGACGCCGACGCCCGAATCGCGAGGGTCGTCTCGTACGACCTTGAAGACTTCGACGCAGCCATCGCCGAACTCGACGCCCAGTACCTCGCCGACGAAGCGGCAGCCTATTCGCGGCCGTGGTCGGTCATCACTCGAGCCATCTCTGCGCTCAACCAGCGCGAGATGCTTCCCACCACGGCAGATTGGGTCAACGTCGACCACAGGCGTGGACCGTCGTTCGCGCCTGGCGAATTGCACGCATTACTCACCTCGTGGAACCTCACGCACAGGTTGAGCAGCTTCATTGAGGCCGTCCATCGGTTGAACGGTCTCGGAGCGGTGGTCACCACCGTGTCGCATGAGACCTCACGAGAGGGTCTCGACGCCGAGTGGCGGGCCGTCAGTGTTCTCACAATCGCGGGCGACCTGATCGACCGCTCGGAGTTCTTCGACGAGTCTGGCCTCGATGCTGCGATCACGCGGTTCGAGCAGCTCACCCGACCGGTGCAGCAACCCGAAAACGCGGCAAGCCGTGCCAACAAACGCTTCCAGGCGTGGTTCGCAGCCCGCGACTGGGCTTCGCTCGCTGAAGGATTGGCACACAACGTTTTCCACGACGATCGCCGACGCGTGGTCGGTATGGGTCCACAGCACGGCCGCGAAGCCATGATCAGCGAGATGCGGGCGCTTGTCGCAATCGGCGTTGAGAAAGTCACCTCGGACGTCATCGCGACGCGCGGACAGCGAGTCGTCCTCAGTCGGGTCCGAACATTTGGCCGCGACCGACGGCCGGAAGCGTTCCACACCGATGCGCTAGAGGTAATCGAGATCGACTCCGCTGAAAAGATTGTGGCACGCGTGGTGTTCGACGCCGACGACGTCGACGCGGCGTTTGAGGAGATCGATGCGCGGTACGTCGCCGGCGAAGCAGCCGCTTACGCAGACACCTGGTCAGCGGTAGCCGGCGTGCACGCGATGTTCAACCGGCATGAGTATCCCCCCGAGGATTGGGCCACCGTCGACCACCGCCGAGGCACGCCGTTCACTACCGGCGACATGACTTCGGCCGTTCACACCCTCTTCGATCTCACTCCGGACTTCAAGGTTCACATCGAAGCTGCGCACGAAATCAACAGTCGTGGAGCGGTAATCACCAACTATGCGCATGGGTCCTCGCCGGATGGTCTGGGCGTCGAATGGCGCATGGTGATGCTTCAGCTCGTCGATAACGGTCGACTCACCCGTTGCGAAGTATTCGACGAGACAGACCCGGACGCCGCCATCGCGCGATTGAAGGAACTCAGCCGGCCGGTATCTCGGTTGGAGAACAGGGCGAGTCGTGCGGTTGAGCAGTTCCTGGCGCACTTTGCGGCGCGCGACTGGGATGCGATGGCCGACCTAGTAGATGAAGATTTTTGCTCGGACGACCGCCGTCGAGGCATAAACGCCGGAATCCGTCGCGGTCGGGAAGTCGAGATGGCGAATTGGCGGGCCACCGCCGAGGTTTGGATGACCGACGTGCGGGCGGTTGTCGTTGCTACTCGCGGAGAGCGGCTCGTGCTCTTGCGCTTCACGTTTGCAAGCCAAGATTCGTTGCCCGCGGCGTTCCAGGCTGCCGCAGTTTCGGTCGTACAGGTCAACGACGACGACCGATGCACGGCTACGGTCGTATTCGACCCCGAGGACATCGCCACTGCTTTCGCAGAACTCGACGCTCGGTACCTCGCCGGCGAAGCGGCCGCGCACGCGCTCACGTGGTCGACACTGCTGCGAGGTTTCGCCGCGTTCAACGAACACAAACTTCCTTCTACGACGCCAGACTGGGTAAATCTAGATCACCGACAAGGTCGAGCGTTTTCGCCGGGCGACCTGGTTCCGTACATCCATGCCACTTGGCAGGTGGCGCCGCAGGCCGCGATCTACGTCTCTGCGGTACATCGGCTGAGCGATCTCGGAGCCGTCGTCACCCAGTCGACGCATGGGACCTCGCCGGACGGCTTCGACGCCGAGTGGCTGGAGATCAACCTTCTGACTCTGGACGGTGACCTGATCAACCGCTGCGAGGTCTTCGACGAGTCAGACCTCGAGGCGGCGCTAACTCGCTTTGATGAATTGCAAGCGCGGGCGATGCAATTGGAAAACGCGGCAAGCCAAGCGTACGAGCGTATTTGTGAGTATGTGAGCGCCCGTGACTGGGACGCCCTCGCCGAGTTAACCGCCGAAAACATCTCCGTCGACGACCGTAGGCGAGTGGTGAATGCCGGGGTCATCAGCGGCCGGAAAGGCAATATCGAAAGCACGCGGGCGCTCGCAGAGGTCGGGTTCACCTTGAAGATGCTGGGCGTCATAGCGACTCGTGGCGCACGCCTCGCGCTGCTCCGTGTTCGGGTTTCGGGTCACGACCCCGAAGCGATTGCAAACGATGCATTGATCATCGTCGAGGTCGATTCCGACCGACGAGTCGCGAAGGACATCATCTTCGATCTCGAAGACGCCGACGCTGCGTTCGCCGAGCTCGACACTCGCTACCTTGCTGGCGAAGCGACAAATCACGCCGACACGTGGTCGGTGGTGATAGGCGCCAACGCCCAATTCAATCGCCACCAACTTCCCGCGACGACACCGGATCCGGTTTACATCGATCATCGACCTCTCGTATCGATCGACGACGTCGATCTGGCCAGATCCGTCGGTGCCATGTGGGACCTCACTTCGGATACCAACGCCTACATCGAAGCCGTGCACCAGCTGAGCGAACTCGGAGCCGTCATCACCCAAGTGCTGAAAATGCGATCGCAAGAGGGTTTCGACGCGGAATTGCGGTTGACCTACATGATTACGGTCGAGGGCGACCTGCTCAGCCACATCGAGGTCTTCGACGAGACAGACGTCGAGACAGCGCTGACGCGGTTTGACGAGCTAGACCGCCCGGCGAAGCGATTAGAGAATGCAGCAAGCCGCGCGGAACACCTACTGTTTGCGCACTCGGAGGCTGGCGAGTGGGGGGCCGTAGCCGAGATCCTGGCCGACAACACCTTCGTCGAGGACCGGCGCCGAGTGGTTAACGTCGGATTCTGGGGCGGTCGCGATGTCGTGATTGCAAACAGGCGAGCGTTAGAAGAGGGCCTCGCCCATGTAGCTCTGACGGTTATTGCCACCCGCGGCGAGCGCCTCGCCCTCATTCATGTCCGATCCTTTGACGCCGACTTGCGGCCGGGAGAGTTCGCCGTCGAGATGCTCGGAGTCGCCGAGACCGATTCCGAGGGTCGGATTGCGGCCCACGTCTTTTTCGACATCGACGATATCGATGCCGGGTTTGAGGAACTTGATGCGCGTTACCTCGCCGGCGAGGCGGCCGCGCACGCGCAGACATGGTCAGCGGTCACACGCAGCTATGCCGGAGTCAACCGGCACGAAATACTAGGCATCACGACGAATTCGGTGTTTATCGACCATCGAGCGGCCTTAACGAGCGAGCAGGAGGACCTGGGCGCATACGTTCCGGCCGTGTGGGACCTCATGCCGGACATCGGCGTCTACATCGAGGCTGTGCATCGGCTGAGCGACACAGGAGCGGTCATTACCCATGTTGCCCGCGGAGCCTCGCAAGACGGCTTCGAGGCCGAGTGGCGCACGATCAACGTTGGGACAGTCGAATGCGACCTGGTGAACCGCATCGAGGTATTCGACGAGTCAGATCTCGACGCCGCACTCGCCCGCTTCGACGAGCTCACCGGCGAAGAACAACCGAAGTGACTGCGCCACAACCTCAACCGCTCTACCTGCTGGCGGACAGCCAGCTGCTGTTCTGGAAGCGTCACGACCGACTGCTTCTCGAAGAAGCCCTCGACGGATTGGCGTCCGACAAGCTGCTGAGCGCGGCCTACATCGGCGCCTCCAACGGTGATCGCGCGGAGTTCTACGAAATCTTCGAAGCGGCAATGGATGCCGTGGGAATCACCGATCGCAGCATGGTCGCCTCGTCGTTCCGCCCGGACGACCGCGCCTTCCTCGAGCGTGCTCAGTTGATCGTCCTCGCGGGCGGCGATGTGCGCCTGGGCTGGAACACATTCGAGAGAACCGGCATGAAGGGCGTGATTCTGGACCGGCATGCCAAAGGGGCTGTCCTGGTGGGTGTTTCGGCCGGTGCGGTCCATCTCGGACGCTACGGAATCGTCGAGACAGGGACTGCCGAGGCGACGGAGTTGCTCGACATGTTCGATCTCGTCCCCCTCGTTATCGACGCGCACGATGAGCGAGCCGAGTGGAGGCGGCTGTCGCGGGCGATGAAGAGGCTTGACGGATCCGTCACCGGCCTCGGAATACCCGCCGGCGGTGGAGTCATCGCGCACCCGGATGGCACGATCGAGGCCGTGCGTCATCCCGCGCACAAATTGACCTTCGATGGCGTGGGCGTCACGCATTCGCTGGTGCCCGCCCCCACGTTCGGCCAGAATACGAAAACCCTTGACGGCTACCCAAACCGCCTGCAATCGTTCGGCCAGACAATGACGCACGCCTTCGACCCAGCCGGACCCGACGGCCACCCACGGATCGTGGCCGATTTGCTGCGACCCGATGCCTACGACCCGCCGGCCGACGACGTACGCCTCCACGAGACGCACAGCTCGTGGGTCCTGCTCGCCGGCCCCTATGCCTACAAACTGAAGAAGCCGGTGAACCTTGGCTTCCTCGACTTCACCACTATCGAGCGGCGCCGCGCCGACTGCGAAGAGGAGCTGCGACTCAATCGGCGGTTCAGCCCGCAGATGTATCTGGGAGTCGTCGAAGTCACCGAGCGGGATGGCCGTTACCGCATCGGCGGCGAACCCGGGTTGGGCGAACCGGCCGTGTGGATGCGGCGCCTGCCCGAAGAGGGCATGCTGCCGGCCAGGCTGGCGCGCGGCGACGTCGACATGCGGCTCGCGCGACGAATCGGCCGTACCCTGGCCAAGCTGCACAGCCGGGCCGAAACCGGCCCCGACATCGACGCGTACGGCACCCCTTCAAGCGTCATCGCGAACTGGCGGGAGAACTTCGACCAGATTGGCCCCTTCGTCGGTCGAACCATTTCGAGCGACGTCAACAAAGACATCCGAACCTACGTCGACCAGTTCGTGCAGGAACATGCGTCGTTGCTGAAGCGGCGCGTGGCCGACGGGCACGTACGGGACGGCCACGGCGACCTGCACGCCGCCAGCATCTGCATCGACGACGGCCAGATCCTACTGTTCGACAGCTTGCAGTTCGCACCACGCTATCGGTGCGCCGACGTGGCCTCGGAAGTGGCTTTTCTGGCAATGGATTTCGAGTACCACGGTCGCACGGACCTGGCATGGGGATTCGTCGATTCCTATGTGCGCGCCAGCGGCGACGACGGACTGGTCAGCCTGCTCGACTTCTATACCTGCTACCGGGCCTACGTGCGCGGCAAGGTCCGCAGCCTGCGTCTGGCACAAGCCGAACAGGCACCCGGTGGTGAGGCGCGTCAGCTCGTCACCGAATCGCGGGCGTATTTCGATTTGGCGTGGGCGCACGCGGGTGGCCTGCCCCCCGCGCCGATGGTGGTCACCATGGGACTGCCGGCAAGCGGCAAGACCACCCTGGCGCGCGCGCTCGCCGGCCGACTTGGGCTGGTGCACCTCTCGTCAGACGTGGCGCGCAAGAGAATGGCGGGCATTGAGCCCACCTTGCGCGGTAGCGATGAATTCGGCTCGGGGCTCTACGATCCGGCCATGACGCGGAGCACCTATGCCGCGCTGCGTCGCGACGCCGCGCGCTGGTTACGCCGCGGGCGCGGCGTAATTGTCGATGCGACGTTCGGCAATCCGCGCGAGCGGTCCCAGATGCAGCAACTGGCGCACCGGCTCGGAGCCGACCTCCACGTCGTGCTGTGCGAGGCGGACGACGCCACCCTGATCGCACGGCTCGAGCGGCGTGCCACCGAGCAAGGCGTTGTCTCGGATGCGCGGATCGAGCTGTGGCCCGAGCTGCGGGCCGCGTTCAAGCCTCCCGATGAGCTGCCGTCCCTCCTGCGGGTTGACGCGACGCGGGATATGGAGGAGACCGTCGAGCAGGCGCTGACACTGCTGCGTGCCGCATACCGCTGAGGGCCGTGGTCCGCCACCAAAATGATTTGCGCGCCTATGGTTTGGGCGATCCGGTCGGTCAGCGCTTGGGTGCGGCGCCTCGTCGCCGCGGCGTACGGTGCGCTTCCAGAACGTCGCCGTTGGCCAGGCTCTGCGCCTGAGCGGCCAGCGTCGATGCCCTGTTGGCATACGCAATGGCGTCGCTGTCGTTGCTCGTCTCCACGCCGCGCGCTGCTGCCAGGTGCCGTTTCGCGTCGTCGAGCCGCGCCTGGGCCTCGGAACCGATGTTGGAGCGATACCTGCCCACATAGTCGGAGATTTGACGCACTCGGGCCTCCGCGATGGACAACGCCTGCTGCACCGGATGATCTCCCCCGTCGATGCCCGGCTGTCCACCACTGCGGGCGGCGCGCCGGCGGCGGCGTGCGCGCAGCAGCAACAGAAGCAGTGCGACCAAAAGCACGACCACGACGACGCCGACCGCGATCAGCGGCCAGATCGGCTTCGACGAGCTTGCCGGCGTTGACGAGCCTGTCGATTTGTCCAACCCGTCGGCCGCGGCGACCGCGGCGCCGCCCCAATTCTTCGCGCCCAGCACCGGCTCAATCTGGTTGGTTTGCAAGCTGTTCTGCTCGGCCGGCGTCAGGCCCTGCACCTGTGGTGGCACATTGAACGCGTACAGCTTGGTGTTCGTGGCCACGGCCAGCAGCGCGTCGTGATCGCCCAACCCGCTGAGACTGCGGGTCCGGTCGGCCCAGTTGTCGGGTTTGAACCTGTTGAAGTTGTCGACGTAGACCACCCACAGTTGTATATGGCGGTCGCGGTTGAGCCGGTCGATGGCCGCGCTGACCGCTGCCCGGTCGGAGGCCGACAAAACCCCAGTGCTGTCAGTGATGTGATCGGTGAGCTTGGATGGCGGCTGCGCACCGGCGGGAGATGCCCACAGCAGACCCGCTGTGAGAATTGCCAGGACTACGCCGAAGAGGCGAAAAACCCGCATATGGGTAATCTAGCCGCCAATTCCTGCTGACGCGGGCTGGGTTCAGACCGGCAACCAACAAATCGCCGATCCGGGGTCGGCACCCCGGTGACCAGCACAATCCGCCCGGATCTGACGCCCCGCGTGGCGCGCACGCGTACTGGACACCCTATGGTTAAGCGCGTAACCTCTGTCGCGCGACGACAGCATTTCCCGGCGAGCGAAGGACCATGAGGAACATTGAGTAACACCATTGCGGTCTTCAACCCGTCCACCGAGGACCAGATCGCGGAGGTCCCCGATTCGGACCAGGCGACCGTCGACGCGGCGGTGGCCCGGGCACGCGAGACCTTCGAGTCGGGCGTGTGGCGCAAGGCCCCCGCGTCGCACCGCGCCAACGTCCTCTTCCGCGCCGCACGCATTATCGAGGAACGCACCGAGGAACTCGCCGCGCTCGAAGCCCAAGACAACGGCATGAACACGACGGCCGCGCGCCACATCATCCCGGTGTCGGTCGACATGCTGAAGTACTACGCCGGCTGGGTCGGCAAGATCCACGGCGAGTCGGCAAATCTCGTCTCCGACGGCCTGCTCGGCACCTGGGAGACCTACCACACCTTCACCCAGCTTGAACCGGTCGGCGTCGTCGGGCTCATCATCCCTTGGAATGGGCCGTTTTTCGTCGCGATGCTCAAGGTCGCGCCCGCACTCGCGGCCGGGTGCAGCGCCGTCCTCAAACCCGCCGAAGAGACGCCGCTGACCGCACTGAAATTGGAAGAGATCTTCCGCGAGGCGGGCCTGCCCGACGGCGTCCTGAACGTCATCACGGGCTACGGCGAGACGACGGGTGCCGCTCTCACCGCGCATCCGGACGTCGACAAGATCTCGTTCACCGGGTCGACGGAGGTCGGGCGGCTGATCGTAAAGGCGGCCGCGGGCAACCTCAAGCGGCTGACGCTCGAGCTCGGCGGTAAGTCGCCGCTGATCATGTTCGACGACGCCAACCTCGATAAGGCCATCATGGGGGCCGGCATGGGTCTGCTCGCCGGTTCAGGCCAGAACTGCTCGTGTACCTCGCGCATGTATGTCCAACGCGGCATCTACGACCGGGTGGTCGAGGGTCTCGCGGGGTTCGCGCAGATGCTGCCGATGGGCGGCAGCGACGACCCGGATTCGGTGCTGGGGCCGCTGATCAGCGAGAAGCAGCGCAAGCGCGTGGAGGGGATCGTGAACGAAGGCGTGGCCGGCGGCGCGCAGGTGATCACCGGCGGCAAGCCGATGGACCGCAAGGGCTATTTCTACGAGGCGACGATCGTCACCAACGCCACGCCGGACATGCGGCTCATCAAGGAGGAGATCTTCGGCCCGGTCGGCTGCGTGATCCCGTTCGACGACGAGGACGAGGTGATCGCCGCGGCGAACGACACACACTACGGGCTCGCCGGCTCGATTTGGACGGAGAACCTCAGCCGCGCCCATCGCATGGTGAATGAGCTTCGCGCGGGGCAGATTTGGGTGAACTCCTCACTCGCGGCCGACCCGTCGATGCCGATCAGCGGACACAAGCAGTCGGGGTGGGGCGGCGAGCGGGGCCGCAAGGGCATCGAGGCTTACTTCAACACCAAGGCCGTCTACATCGGCCTCTGATCGATTCGGCGCGCAGCCGATCGACGAAATGATCGGGCCGAGTAAAAGACTGGGCTATAGCTGCGTTCGCTGGCATGGTTGCGAGTTGTGCGGGTGTGGCTGAGTGGTTAGGCAGCGGCCTGCAAAGCCGTACACACGGGTTCAAATCCCGTCACTCGCTCCAAGGCAGACCGAGTGGAGCGCCGCTACGGATCGTCCGCGACGGCGCCGAGGTAGAACCATCGGCCGGCGCGGCGTTCGAAGCGGCTGCGCTCATGCAGGCTGCGAGCGCGGCCCGCGGACTCGTAGCGGGCCGTGAATTCCACTTCCCCGGCATCATCGCCCGGCCCGCCGGCCAGGGTGTCGATCACCTGTAAACCGGTCCAGACGATGTCCGGGTCGACGGTCACGTCGGCCGGACGGGTCCGAGGGTGCCACGTGCGGAACAGGTAGTCGGCGTCGCCGTAGGCGAATGCCGAGTACCGTGACCGCATCAATTCCTCGGCCGTCCGGGCCTGTAACTCGCCCTCGTGGAGAGGCCCGCAACAGGCGCGATAGCTTTTGTCGCCGCCGCAGGGGCACGGTTCGTTCATACCAAGAGCCTGGCAGAGCGTTACGGTGACGCGGCGTCCTGCAGCACCTGCTGCAGCTTGTCGAGCGGATCGCCTCCTGCGGGATCGAGCCGACGGGGTGGGATCTCACGGCCGTCGGGCGCGACGGTGGCGACCGGCGGCGGTACGGGCGGCGGCTCCGGTGGAGGTGGTGGCGGGGGCGGTGGCGTTGCCGGGGGCGGAGCGTTGAGCGCAGTCCTCTTGGCCGCCAATCGGTTTGCGGCGCCGTCTCGGACGGCGTGCCGCTGTGGGTCCGGGTCGGTGTTGCCGACGAAGCATGCTTGCGGTGCGGCGTCGACGACGGCCAGCGCGCTCGCGTAGCGCTCGTCGGCGCGTGCACCGTCCCCTGCCGCCGCGGCCCGATCGCCCTGGGTTTCGCGGACGAGTTCGAGGTTGACGCGCACCGGGCACGAGCCCGCCGCGTCGGTTCGGGCTAGTGCGTCGGCGAAGTGGGCGTCGGCATCCTCGAGCCGGCCGTCGAGCACGGCGGCTGCGCCCGCGGCGAACGGCGCCCTCGCCGGTTCCACCACGTTGGCGAAGCCGAGGATCGCCGCGTCAGCCGCCACCGCGTCTCCGTCGCGGCCCCCGAAGGCGTCGGCCGCCGAATTGCCGACCAGCACAACCGAAAACAGCTTGATTGCGACCAGCAGCGCGATGGCGACCAAGGGAGCCGAGTAGACGAGGAGACGCCGTCGCAACTGCAATCGAGCCGGTCTGCGCGTCATGATGCCAGGTCCCGTCGGGCAATGCGGCCACGCCGGAATTCTCGGACCGACAGGTAGATTTCGGCGAGCAGCAGCCCCGCCGCGAGCAGCGCGGGCAGCCAATACAGCTCGGTCCGGTCGGCGATATTCCTTCCGCTACCCGGCGCGTCGGGCAGTCCAACCTGGAAGGGCTGACCGAGCTGGCGGTGTAGGTACGGGACGTCGAGTTGTGCTGCGATTCTGTGCAATTCGGCTTCATCGATGGCGTCGCCGCTGCCGTAACCGAGCACCGCTCCCCCGGCCACCGTGCCCCGCATCAAGTTGAAGTCGCCCTGGGGCGCGCGCGATCCCGGCGCACCGGAGCCGAAGTAGAGCACCACGTTCCGCGAACCCGGGTATTGCTGCGTCGCCTCGATCAGCTGGTATCGCAGCACGTTGTCCGCCGCGCCTGCGTTCGCGTCAGAAGCCGGGTTTTGCGAGCCGAGCGCGGCGACGGTTGGTCGCAGGCTCCAAACATCCTCAGACAGCGGCCAATCCAGGGAGGCTTTCGAGGCGAAGCCGATGAGCGCGTATCGTGCCGCCGGGTATTGCTTGATCAGCGCCGCGATGTCGTCGCGCATGCCCGCGATCCGCGGTTCGCCGTAGTCCTCGGCGTTTACGTCTGCCGAACGGTCGACCACCAGGAACACGTTGAGATTGGCGCCGGCGGCCGCCGTTGCGCCCTGACCGTTTCCGTGGTCCACAAGCGCCGGGCGGGTGGTCGCCGCGATGAGCAGCAGGACCGCCAACGTCACGCCATTCCAGCGCAGTACCGCGCGACCCCGCCGGTGTCCCGCCGAGAGCAGCACCTGGCGCAGCGCCACCACGCGCGCCAGCAACAGCGCGCCGGCCACGACCGCAAGGATCGGCCAGGGCAGTACGGGTTGAAACGTCATCGGCGCAGCACCAAGAGAGCCACCGACAGCACGGCCGCCGACAGTAAGGCGATCACCAGCGGTGCCACCGGCGCGTCGCGGAAGTCCGCGGTCACGACGGTACCGTCGGCACGGCGCGAAGGTGGGGCGTGCGCGCGAATCTCGTTGAGCGCTGCGGTCACCGATTTGGCTCCGGGGGCGACGTACCGACCACCGGTCTGCTTGGCGAGCGTGACCAACGCAGCGCTCGCGGGTGAGGCGGCAATGTCAATCACATTGACTTGGGCCCCGACCCGCTCGACCAAAGCCCGGACGCTGCCATCGGTGAACAATGCGGGACGCTGCTCCCCCGCGGCTCGCAGGTCCGACGGTCCAAGATAGATCACCGAGCGTCGGTGCGTCGAACGCTGCTCGGCGGGAGGAAAGCCTGAGAGGCACAACGCGAGAACGTCATTCACGCTTGTGGCGTAGTCGGTATACGGCACCGCAGGGGCGAACGACGCCGAAGCCGCCTCGCGGGCGCCGGTATAGTCGCCGAACCGGCCTGCGGCGTACTGATGGTCGCGCGTCAGCGGCACCAGGCGGCGGTTGGCCGATGTCAGGCCGATGCGTTGCGCCTGAGGGGAATTCGTGGTCTGGCGCGCAAAGTAGTCGAGCAGTTCCGCCGTCGACGCATCGGCAACCGGCTGCCCGACGCACAACATGATGTCCTCGGGGTGCGCGGCGTCGAAATCGTTGGCCGCCACCCTCGGACGGGCCGCCGCCCATGTCGCGGCGCCGAACATGACCGTCAGCACCACCAACGTCACAATCGTCGACAGCGAACGCAGCCGGGCCACTTTCGCGTACTCGGGCAACCGGGTCAGTCGCGCGACGTTGGCCAGCGGGCGCAGCTTCCGGCGAGTAGCGGTCATCGACAGCAACGCCGCCAGCGCGACAACTGCGACGAAGCAGGCCAATCCGAAGAGCGCGACCGGCCACCACATCAGGTCCACGAGCGGATCAACTCCTGCGCCCGGGCACTCACGTCGTCGACGTCGACCTGGGTCTCCGCGTTGAACTGCCCGTCGCCGAGCCGGGCGATCAGCGGCGCGGCCGCGGCCAGGTCTCCGTCGGCCATGACGGCGACCTGCAGATACTGCGCCCGCGTGCCGGTCGCTTGATGCAGGAAACTGCGCAGCGTCCGGCTGATCGCCATGCACGCCGCCGGAGCCGACATCCGCCCGGCGGTGTGCTCGTCGGCGATACCCTGCACGCGACGGGCGAACCGGTTGCGGATCAGCCAGGCATGCACTCGTCGCGCAACCGGGATGCGCCGCAACCGATCCGACGGCAGCGTCCACACGAAAACACCCGCATACCAACCGAACACAGCAAGGACCAGGAGCACGGCCAGCCACAGCCACCCCGCCGAGTACGGCTGGGGACCGAACACATGGCGCAGCAGGTCATCCGGCACGGGCGGCCACCTCGGTCAGGCGGACGAGCTCGCGCCGAATGTCCTTGCTGCCGGCGAGAGTCGCGTACGGGATGGCATGGGCGGTCAGGAACGCATCGAGGCGGTTGCGACGCGTCTGCTCGGCGCGGCGGTACGCGGTGACCACACGGGGCCCGAGATCGGCTCCGTTCAGGACGAAGCGACCGGTGGCGACGTCGTAACCGTCGGTGTTATCGGGACCCACCGCGGGCATGTCCGACACCATCGCCCACATAATGTCGTGGCGACCGGTCAGTCTGGTGAGCACTTCGCTGAGCCGGTCATCGACCTCCGGTTCATCGGAGATGACCATGATCAGCATGGTGTGTCGGTAATGCGTTGCGACGTAGTCGAGTTGAGCAGTCACGTCGCTGCGGCCGGGGCCGCTCGCGGTGTGTTGGTACCAGCGGTGCAGCAGTCCCTCGATGTGCGACTCGCCGCGCCGCTGCGGGATGTTCACGCAGCCGCGGCGGTCGCCGTAGACCATGCCGATCTGATCGGACCGACGCAGGCCGATCAACCCCACCGCGCCCATGATGTGCGCGGCGACGTCGCGTTTGCACTCACCGCTCGGGGCGAGCGCCGACATGTTGCGACCGGCGTCGGCGACGAGCAGGATCTTGTGGTGCTTTTCGGACACGAACCGTTTGATGAGCACGCCGCCCGAGCGTGCGGAAGCCTTCCAGTCGATATCCCGGACGTCGTCGCCGGGAACGTACGGGCGCAGATCGTCGAATTCCATGCTGCGCGTATGCAATAGCGCATAGCGGCCGCCTTCGAGCAGGCCGCGGGTGTCGGTGCCGAAGTGCGCCTTGGCCCGGTTGAGGTGCTTACCCACGATGACCTCAGGGCACGCGAACGGCCCGCAGCGCGGCGTCGACCACGACCTCGGGAGTGATGTCGGCGCTTGCCGCCTCGAAACCGAGGATTAGCCGGTGCCGCAGCACCCGGTGCGCGAGCTTCGCGATGTCCTCGGGAAGCACGTGCGCGCGCCCGGCCAGCACCGCCCGCGCCCGTGCCGCCTTGCAGAACGCGATCGTGGCTCGTGGGCTGGCACCGTACTCGACCAGGCGCGCGATCTGCTTGGGCAGCGCCTGCCCGGGGTGACGGGTCACGTCGACCAGTTGGCTGGCATAGAGCATCAGCGCGCGGTCCATGTGGACGTGACGCACCACCTCCTGCAGGCGCAACACGTCGTCGAGGCTGACCACCGGCGCCGTCTGCTGCCCCCTGTCGTAGATGCCGGCGTCGATCCGCGACATGACTTCCACTTCCTCCTGCGGGGAGGGGTAGCGCACGATCTCCTTGAGCAGGAAACGGTCGGTCTGCGCCTCGGAGAGCGGATATGTGCCTTCCTGGTCGACGGGGTTCTGGGTGGCGATGACCAGAAACGGATCCGCAAGGGGGTGGACCTGTCCGGCGATCGTGGTCTGCCGCTCCTCCATCGCCTCGAGCATCGCGCTCTGCGTCTTGGCGCTGGACCGGTTGATTTCGTCGAGCAGCACGATGTTGGCGTGCACCGGACCCAGTTGGGTGACGAAGGAGCTGGTCGCCGAGTCGTAGATCTGGGTGCCGATGATGTCGCTGGGCAGCAGGTCGGGGGTGCACTGAATGCGTTGGAAGCGGCCATGAATCGACTCGGCGAGTACCTTGGCGGCGGTGGTCTTGGCCAGGCCGGGCATGCTTTCGAGCAGGACGTGGCCGCCCGCGAGCAGACCGATCAGCAGCGACTCCCGAAGGTCACGCTGCCCGACGATCTTGGCGGCGAACGCCTGGGAGATGGCGTCGACGATCCGTTGGACGCCGTCGAGTTCGCGCTGATCCGGTTGTGTCCGTGCTGTAGACATACGCCCGCTGGGATACCCAGGCGCCGATTTTCCACACTTCGGGCGGATGTGACACGGCGCGCATCGCCAGCGTGTCCGCGAGACGCCGGACCACCTGCTACGGCTGGTTCCCTCGCGGAGGCCGCTTGTTCTTGCCTTCGGCCTCAAGCCGCAGCCGGATTGCCTTCGCCCGTGCCTCGGCGGCCCGAGCTTGCGCTTCGGCGGCTTCTGCTCCCGCCCAAACCTCGGCGGCCCGAGCGCGAGTTTCGGCGGCTTCCGCGCGGGCGCGCGCCTCGGCGGCGAGGGCCTCGGCTTCGGCGGCTTCCGCGCGTGCCCGCTCCCGCGCCCTTGCCTCGGCGGCCAGGGCCTGGGTTTCGGCGGCTTCGGCACTCGCCAGCGCCTCGGCCACCAGCGCTTCTGCTTCGGCGGCCTTTGCCCGTTTCCGAGCTTCGGCCGCAACGGCCTCGATTTCGGCAGCTTCTGCCCGCTTCCTCGCTGCGGCGGCCAAGGCTTGCGCTTCGGCGGCTTCCGCCTGCTTCCGCGCCTCAATGGCCAACACCTCGGCTTCGGCAGCCTTTGCGCGTGCCCGTTCCCGTTCCCGCGCCTCGGCGATCAGGGCTTGAGTTTCGGTGGCTTCTGCCTGCGCCCGCGCCTCGGCAGCCAAAGCTTCGGGTTGGGCGGCTTTTGCCCGTTTTCGGGCTTCGGCGGCCACGGCGTGCGCTTCGGCGGCTTTGGCCTGCTTCCGGGCTTCGGCGGCCCGGGCGTGCGCTTCGGCGGCTTCTGCCCGCTTGTGCGCCTCGGCGGCCTGCGCTTCGGCGGCCGCGGCTTCCGCGCGCGCCCGCTCTCGCGCCCGCGCCTCCGCGGCCAGCGCTTCCGCCGCGGCGACCTCGGCCTGCGCCTGCGCCTCGGCGGCCACCGCTTCGGGCTCGGCGGCCAGCGCTTCGGCCGCGGCGGCTTCGTCCCGCGCCCGCGCCTCGGCGGCCAGCGCTTCGGCTTCCGCAGCCAGCGCTTCCGCTTCCGCCGCCAGGGCTTCGGCCGCGGCCGCGTCTGCCCGCGCCCGCGCTGCGGCGGCCACCGCTTCGGCTTCAGCGGCCAGCGCCTGGGCGGCGGCGGCTTCTGCCTGCGCCCCCGCGTCAGCGTCCGGCTTGAGTCGCGGCGGCTTCTGCTGGGACGGCGGCTTCTGCTGGGACGGCGGCCTGGGCTGATTGACGAGCGGCTGACGGTTCCGCATCGGGGCGCCGGCCGCGGCCCGCGCCTTCTGCTCAGCCTCTCTGTAGGGGCCCGCAAGGAAATCGGTCAATACCAAGACCACGCCGACCAGCAGTACCAGCGGCAGGGCCAAGGATGGGCGAGTGACCATTCCCCAGATCCCGGCGACTGTCAGCGGTGCCGCGAGCAACACTGCGGCCCCCGGATACCGACCACCTAGGTCGAGGATCGCTGCAGGCACCGCGGACGCGCGAGCGGCCAACGGGAGCCGATCCGGCCGACTTACGACGACTCTCTGAGACCCCACGATCCCGCTCCTTCACGGAGATGCTGGCACATAAGAGTACTGCGCAATCGGCCGTTGCGGTGGATCAAATGTTCGTGTCTGAGTAGCAATATCGCCGCGATACCGTAGCCGGGCCGGGCGACTTGGAAGATGACGGTAGTTCGCGGCCATCGCGAGCATCGGTGTGGCCGTCGAGCGCCGGGATCTGCACTATCCAGCACCGGTGTCGATGGGATCTCACAATCCGTCGTGAATGAGCTGCCAAGCCTCTACGCTGCCGGTAATCATGCTGCGTCTTCCGGCGAGGAGGTTGAGCGCATGGAGTCGTCGATGGCGTCGGATTACCCGTGTAGCAACGGATTCAATTGGGCACAATTGGTGAAAATGCCGATCGTGAGCGATGAATGGCATCATGGGCATCAAATTCTTAACTTCTACCCGATGGATAAGGACTTTCGAGAATCGCCGGCAGCGCGGACGATGGTCGCCGAGAACTTCGGCGATGCCAAGGCTCTCGACACCGATGCGGAATTGCTCAGATTCGGCTCTGACCACGTTACGTTGCGAGGCGCGTATTTGGAGATGGGCGTATGTACCGGAAGAACCATCAACTTCATTGCCGCGCTCAATCCCCGCCAACGTATCTGGGGATTCGATTCCTTCGACGGCCTTCCTGAACGATGGGCTCGCACCGATATCACGGTCCCCCAAGGCACTTTTCGGGCTAACGTCGAGGGGTGGATGCCACCGGTGCTCCATAACGTAGCCTTGGTGAAGGGCATGTTCCATGAAACCCTTCCGCAGTTCAAAAAGCGAGTTCTGGAATCCACTCCCATCGCTTTCCTACACGTCGATTGCGACATTTATGCATCGACGAAAGAGATTTTTTGCCAGCTGGCCGACAACATCGTGTCAGGTACCGTAATCGTATTTGATGAATTTTATAACTATCCGGGCGCCGAGGAACAGGAGTTCAGGGCATTCCAGGAGTTTCTCGACCGGACCGGTAAGAAACCGGTCTACCTTGCCTACAACCAGTACTTCGAACAAGCGGTTGTCCAGATTGCCTGACTCGATTTGCGACGCGCCTAAGCCGGTAAGCAGTCGGCGCGGGCCAACCGCTTCGCCAGATACGGCGCCGTGCGGCTGCGTTTCGCACGTGCCACCGTTGCCGGCGGGCCTGCCGCAACGACCCGTCCGCCGTCGCTGCCGGCTCCCGGCCCCAGGTCGATCACCCAGTCCGCACCCGCGACCATCCGCATGTCGTGTTCAGCCACCACTACGGTATTGCCCGCGTCGACCAGGCGGTGCAGTTGACGGTCGAGCAGATCCACATCGGCGGGGTGAAGCCCGGTGGTCGGCTCGTCGAGCACGTACAGGGTGTGCCCCCGCCGGGGTCGCTGCAGTTCGGCGGCGAGCTTGATCCGCTGCGCCTCGCCACCCGACAGCTCGGTCGCCGGCTGTCCCAGACGCAGATAACCCAGTCCGACCTCTTGCAGCGTGGTCAGGCTTCGCGCTGCGCTGGCGACGTCGGCAAAGAACTCCGCGGCCTCATCGACGGTCATCGCGAGGACGTCGGCGATCGTACGGTCGCGATAGCGCACCTCGAGCGTCTCGTCGGAGTAGCGCGCTCCTTGACATGCCGGGCACGTGGCGTACGTGCCTGGCAAGAACAACAATTCGACGGAGACGAACCCCTCCCCCTGACAGGTGGGGCAGCGACCTTCCGCCACGTTGAACGAGAACCTGCCCGCTGTCCAACCGCGGCGACGCGCCTTGGAGGTCGCGGCGAATTCACGGCGCACGGCGTCGAACAAGCCGGTGTAGGTCGCCAGCGTCGAGCGCGGCGTGCGTCCGATCGGGCGCTGGTCGACGGATACCAGCCGGTTGATCACCTCGACCCCCTCTGCCGTCACACCGATACTCGCGTCGTGATCGAGATCGACCATCCCACTATCGGTTTCGTCGTCCTCTGACTCGGCCGGCTCGGCTGCTCGCCCGGTGCCCAGATGGCTGTGCACGACATCGCCGAGGACCTTGACGACGAGCGTCGACTTGCCTGAACCGGACACTCCGGTGACCGCGGTGTACACACCGAGTGGCACGTCCACGTCGAGGTCTCTCAAATTGTGGAAGCAGATTCCGCGCAGCCGCAGCCGCCCGGACTGCGTGCGCGGTTGACGAGGCGGCGGCCCGGCCTCCTCGAAAAGGTATTTACGAGTGACCGACCCCTCGACGTCGGCGAGACCCGGCACCGGCCCGCTGTAGAGCACGCCCCCGCCAAGCTCTCCGGCCCCGGGACCCACGTCGACGATCCAGTCAGCACGGCGTACGACGTCCATGTCGTGCTCGACCACGAATAACGAATTGCCCGCGCGCCGCAGGCGATCGAGCACCTCGAGTAGCGGTTCGGCGTCGGCGGGGTGCAGTCCCGCCGACGGCTCGTCCAATACATAGAGCACGCCGAACAAGCCGGCGCGCAGTTGGGTGGCCAGCCGCAACCGCTGCAGTTCGCCGGGTGACACCGTCGGAGTGCGGCGACTCAGCGTGAGATAGCCGAGGCCGAGCTCGATGAGTACCTGCAGGCGTGCGACGAGGTCGGCGGCGATCATGGTCGCCACCTCCGTCAGCTCACCGGATTTCGTGGACTCGTACGCGGCGGCGGCATCGGTCCGAGAAGCCGTCGGGCGCAACGCCTCAGCGAGGTCGGCTAACGGCATCGCCGTGTAGTCCGCGATGCTGCGCCCGGCGAATGTCACCTTCAGCGCCTCCGGCCGCAACCCGGAACCCTCGCACACCGGGCACTCGACGCTGTCGACGAATTGCAGTACGCGGCGACGCATCATCGCGCTATGGGAGTTGGCCAACGTGTGGCGGACGTGACGTTCGGCGCTGGAGAAGGTGCCGTTGTAGTAGTAATCGGCCTGCACGGGGTGCTGGCTCGGATCGATTTCGACTGTCGGTTGCTCATCGGTGAACAGAATCCAATTGCGTTGCCGCTTAGGGAGTTTTCGCCATGGCTTGTCGATGTCGTACCCCAGCGTGACGAGGATGTCGCGGAGGTTTTGGCCCTGCCACGCGCCCGGCCATGCGGCAACGGCGCCTTCGCGGATGGTCAGCGAGGGGTCTGGTACCAGTGTCTCTTCGGTCACCCGGTGGATTCGTCCCAGCCCGTGGCATTCAGGGCACGCCCCCACCGCGGTGTTAGGCGAGAACGCATCGGAGTCCAGTCGTTCCGTGGCTCCTCGCGGGTAGGTGCCGGCGCGGGAGAACAGCATCCTCAGCAGGTTCGACAGGGTGGTGACGGTGCCGACCGTCGACCGTGACGTCGCCGAACCCCGGCGCTGCTGCAGGGCGACGGCAGGCGGTAGCCCCGTGATGTCATCCACCTTCGGTGCGCCGGTTGGCAATAGCAGCCGTCGAGCGTACGGAGCGACCGATTCGAAGTAGCGGCGCTGGGCCTCGGCATAGACCGTTCCGAAGGCCAACGACGATTTACCGGATCCGGAGATTCCGGTGAACGCGACCAGCGCATCGCGCGGCGCGACGACGTCGACACCCCTCAGGTTGTGGACCCGCGCCCCGTAAACGCGCACGCAGGGGTCGATTTCATCCGTGCTCCGATCGGGCATTTGCGTCATCTTCTCAGCCGAGTACCCATGTGGGGGCCGCACAAAGCAGATTCGCGGGCCCCGCGCGTCATCCTGGTCGGGGCAAAGCCCACCAGCGTCGCTGGGCCATCGATAAGGACATTAGATGACGATTTGTATGATCTTGCTTGCCCTCTGGACCGTAGAGCTGGGTATATTTCGGTAAGTCTTGACGATCTCGTGCGATGGTCATACGCTCTGAACATATATGTCCGTATGCCTGTCTAGGCGCCCGCTGAAGTTGGGACATTCATGAACGCGCGCAGCACCGCCCCCAGCGTCTTCGACGCTGGTCTCCCCACGTTCGATTACGGCCTCACGGCCACTCCACACGACATCCTCGAAGATCTCCGAAAGGCCCAATCGCGCGCGCCCATCGCCATCGGGCCCCTCGGCCCGGAGATCCTGTCTTACGAATTGGCTCGCGACATATTGCGCGACAACAGATTCCGCTTGCCACCCGGTATCACTTTGGCGGCGCAGGGCATCACGTCGGGTCCGTTGTTCGACAAGATGGCGAACAGCCTCCTGGGCCTCGACGGTGCGCCACATGTGCGGTTGCGCAAACTGGTTTCCAAAGCGTTCACTCCCCGCGCGACATCACGTCTCCAGGACACGATCCACGAGGTGGTGAACGGGCTGATCGACCGTGTGGTGGACGCCGGAAGGTGCGACGTCGTGACCGACATCGCGCGGCCCTACCCCACCCCGATCATGTGTGCGTTGCTGGGCGCACCTCGCGAGGACTGGCATTTGTTCGCCGCTTGGACCGAGGATGTCTTCAAAGCCCTCAACTTTCAGCCGGATGCCAATTTCGACGAGGCCGAGATCATGCGCGCATGGGGCGAACTCGACGCCTACGTCGATGACATGGTCGCCGCCCGTCGGGACCGTCTGACCGATGATCTGCTTTCGGAACTCATTCGCGCCGAGAGTGACGGCGACCGGCTGAATCTCGAGGAACTACGCAGTCTGGTGGCCGGTTTCTTGATGGCGGGAACCGACACCACGCGAAACCAATTGGCGGCGTCGGTGCAGGTGCTCTGCGAGCATCCCGACCAATGGGCGAAGCTGCGCGACAATCCTGACCTTGCGATGCAGGCGGTCGAGGAAAGCATGCGCCACTCGCCCGCGGCCTGCATCGTGCCGCGCGCCGCGGTTGAGGACGCTGAGATCGGTGGCTACCTGTTCCCGGCCGGGACCTTCGTACTCGTGAACAGCTTTGCAGCCAACCGAGATCCAGCGATCTATGACGATGCTGACCGCTTTGACATCGCACGCAAGGACGTACCCGCAATTCTGACCTTCGGCGGCGGCGCGCACTACTGCCTGGGGGCAAACCTAGCACGCCGGGAGCTGGCGGAAGCACTCATAGTCCTCGCCCGCCGTCTCCCTGCCCCGCATCGCGTCGGTCCGGCCCCATGGAAATCCCTGCTGGGAATGACCGGCCCGACAACTCTTCCAATTGAATTCACCAGCGAAAGGCTTGTGACGGCGGGTGCGTAGTCGTGGCTGGGCGGGTTTGACACCCTCGTCGGACGAGGAGGCGATTTCGCGAATCCTGACTGCGGTAGACGAAGAGGTCGCCGAGCATGGGCCGGGGATACGCCTTGCCGACGTCGCCCGCAGGCTCGGTGTCACTCGCCAGACGGTGTACCGCTACTTTCCCAATGCTGATGCGCTGCTCATCGCCAGCGCAATGCGTGCTGTCGACGGCTTCATCGACCAAGTTGCAGAACACGTTCGCGGACTCAACGACCCAGTGACCGCAATCGTCGAAAGCGTGTCGTTTGGAATCGACAATCTCGCCGGCGATCCACAGCTGGAAAACTTGCTGACCCGGCGGAATGAGGGCGACCCCGTCACCTCGCTGACCTCCGACACGGCCATCACTATCTGTTTGTCCGTCTTTCACCGCTTCGATGTGGATTGGAGGCTTCACGGTTACGACGGCACCGCGCTCGGTGAACTCGCCGAAATGACCCTGCGCACAGTTCAGTCCATCTTGACCGATCCTGCACAGCCACCCCGCGAGGGAATCGAATTACGCCGGTTCATTACTCGATGGCTCGGTCCAGCAATCCTCTATCCAAGAATGGCGTCGCTGTCGATTTACGGACAAGACGCAACATTCGATAGGGGGACGTACGCCACTCGGCACCCCTCCTGACCGCTTCGTGCGATCGGCCGACGAGACGCCGAACCTCCTCATATTTTAAACCTGGGGGATGCGCCGGTGCTCAGATTGCGCCAGTCGAACGAAGGCGCTCCATTCCGGCCGCGTCGTAGCCTGCCAGGGCGTTGAGTAACTCTTCCGTATGCTGCCCAACGTGCGGCGCTGCCGGCGGCCCAAATCCTACGTCGGGTTTGGTCTTGATGCACGTTCCCATCAATCGCTGCGACGTCCCGTCCGGCTGGGCCTGCTCGTAGACGAGTCGGCGAGCCTTTGCATGGTCGTCGTCGAAGAGGTCCGCACCCAAAAACGCCGGGGCACCGGCGATGTCGGTCGCAATGAAGAAGTCTGTCCATTCCTTGCGTGTTCGGCTCTCGAAAATTGCTGTTAGTTCCTTGCGCAGCCGGGCGTCCGCCGCTGGGTCCTCGCCCGGTTGTTGACGCCCCGGTTCGTAGAGATCCATCCTGTCGAGCGACTCGCAGAACCTCAGCCAGAACTTGTCCTCCAACGCATTGAACACCACATAGTTACCGTCGCGAGTTCGGTAGTACTGGTAGCGAAGCGACGCGCGGATGCCCTCACCGTAGGAGCGTTGACCGTTCGCCAATGCCGTGAGGTGCTGAAAGTTCCAGTTGATCGCCGCATCTACCTGCGCTACTTCGATGTACTGCGGCTCGCCGTCGCGCCCGGCGGCGTGCAGTGCGGCGAGCACGCCCATCGCTGCGTACAGCGGTCCCGCCAGAACGCCCGTCGTACCTGTGGCCGCCCCCGAAAGGCGCGGTGTTCCATCCGCATCGATGATCGGCGGACTCAAGCCTGCGAAACAATCGAAGGACAGCCCGTGTGTGGCTAGTCGGGTGTAGGGCCCATAGCTGCCCATGCCATTCAGCACGCAGTAGACAACTGTCGGGTTGACGGCGACGATGTCGTCGTAGCTGAAGGCGAGCCGGTGCGCGGTTCCGTAACGTAGTCCGTCGATCACAACCGCCGATTTGGCGGCCAGGCGGCGAAACGCCTCCTGCCCTTCAGGAGTTTTCAAGTTGATCGCGACGCTCTTCTTGCCGCGATTCCAGTGTGAATCTTGCAGCTCGCCGCCGGAAACGGCAGGACCGCGGAACCCACCGCCGCCGGGCGGCTCGACCTTGATCACTTCTGCGCCGAGGTCAGCCAGATGTCCGCCCAGTGCATCCGCGGAGAAGAGTGACACCTCGAGGACGCGGACATCCTTGAGAAGTTCCATTTCGCAACCTTTCCGCTCAGAGACGCGGCGCGTCCTCAATAGTGCAGGGCGGTTACATCATGGTGATGGATTTCAGCTCGGTGTATTCCTCGAAGCCCCAGCGACCCTGCTCTCGGCCGAGTCCGCTTTGCTTGAAGCCGCCGAAGGGGCCCCCACCGTTGAACATGCCGCGTGCCGGCAAAGACCAGCCGGGGCCCTGCCCGCCACCGGGATCGGCTCCCAAGTTGGCACCAGGTGCGAGCGTCTGCACCATGATGGTGCCGGTTCTGACCTGCCTGGCGACGTTGAAACCCCTTGCAGCATTGCGCGTTACCACCAGGCCTGCCAGACCGTAGATGGAGTCGTTCGCGATGCGGATGGCTTCGTCTTCGGTGCGATAGGTGATCACCGCCAGGACTGGCCCGAATACCTCTTCCTGGCATAAGCGCATGTCGCTGCGGCAGTTGACCAGTGCCGTTGGTTCGTAGTAGAAGCCGCGTTTAAGGTGTTCGGGACGTTTGCCGCCGACCACCAGCTGCGCGCCTTCCTGCAGGCCCGACTGAACGAAGGTCTCGACTTTTTGACGTTGCTGATCCCTGATCAGCGGACCCACGACAGTAGCGGGATCACGCGGGTCCCCGACCGTGATCATCGGAGCCATGGCTTTGAGGCCTTCGACATACGCTTCGAGCAGGTGCTCGGGCAACAGAAGTCGTGACGTGACGGTGCACGCTTGCCCGGCATGCATCAACACCTGTCCGAATCCTATTCCAGCAACGTCACTTTCGGTGACATCGTCGAGGACGATGTGCGCACTCTTGCCGCCTAGTTCGAGTTGTGCGCGTTTCATCGTTGCCGCCGATAGTTCGCGGATGCGTCGACCGGTGACGGTCGAACCGGTGAACCCGATCATGTCGACGCCCGGATGGGTACACAGCTCCTCGCCGACACCAGCACCTCCCACGACCACGTTGAATACTCCGGGCGGGAGGCCCGCTTCTTCACCGACCTTGGCCAGCTCCAAAGCGTTCATCGGGGTCCACGGGTGGGGTTTGAGTACCACTGTGCAACCGACGGCCAATGCGGCCAAGCACTTTTGAATGTTGATCGAAAAAGGGAAGTTGAACGGCGTGATGACTCCAACTACCCCGACCGGTTCGCGGACCACTGTTACGCCGCCGACGCCAGTCGGTGAAACTACGGGGCCGCCCGGTGTTTCCACCCATGTCACATCGTGTTCGACGAACTCGCCGTAGTAGTGGGCCGCCTCGATAGCGCCCCCGACCTGAATCATGTCGGTGATGAAGCCGGTCGAGCCGATCTCGGCGACGACCAGCTCCCTAAGTTCCGCCGTGCGCTCGTCAAGTATTTCAGCGAACCGCTTGATGACCTTTGCCCGTTCCCGAACGGACATCCACGGCCACGGCCCTTCGTCGAAAGCTCGCCGGGCGGCTTCGATCGCCATGGTCGCCTGCTTAGGTCCACCATTGACGACTCGCCCGATCAGTTCCTCGGTGGCCGGATCGATGATGTCGATGGTGCCGAGGGCGTTGTCGCTTGACCACTGACCGTCGATGAAGCTCTGATAGTCCCGCATCATACGAATCCGTATGCGTCGACTAGATCAGCGTCGGATACGGGGCCGGCTCGAAGTCGAAGACCCGGCGGGCATTACCCTGCAGCACTTTGTACTTGTCGAGGTCGGACCGGCCGTCGAGTGCCTTCTGGGCGGCCTGGAGGGAATGGGGCCAGAGGCTGTCGGTGTGCGGATAATCCGTTTCGATCATCACGTTGTCGATACCGATGGAGTCGAGATTCGCTGCGCCGAAGTCGTCTTCGATAAAGCAGCCGTACATGTGGTCGCGGAAGAGCTGACGCGGCGATTCCGGGAAAATCGCGGGATCGGTGGGTACCGGGGTCAAGCGCATCGTGGCCGGGTCAACCGCCCAGTTGTTGGCGCGCAGGTATTGGTAATCGGCGGCGACATGTTCAGCACGCTCGATCAGGTATGGAATCCAGCCGATGCCGCCCTCGGCCAGCACGATCTTCAGGTCGGGGTACTTCTGCAGCTTGCCCGAGAACAGCCAATCGGTAGTTGAGTTGGCCAGGTTGAGGTTGATGTTCACGGCCTGAACACCAAAGGGTGCGTCGGGCGACGTGGTGGGACTAACCGAGGAAGATCCGATGTGTGTGCACAGCGGCATCTTCGTCTCGTTCACGACCGCGAAGAAATCGTCCCATGCGCCCGAGTGGATGGACGGAAATCCTAGCGGGTGCAGGTTCTCCGAGAAGGCAATGGCTTTGGCGCCCTTGCCGGCGCACCGTAGTGTCTCCTCGACGGCCAATCGGGTATCCCACAACGGAATGATGACCATCGGGATGTAGCGGCCGGGCGCCGCCGCGCACCACTCATCGATGACAAAGTCGTTGTAGGCCCGCACGCACTTGAGACCTAGGTCGCGGTCGCCGAGGTGGGCGAACATCTGGCCACAGAACCGGGGAAAAAACGGAAAGTTCAGTCCCGCGATTACATGGTCCTCGTCCATGTCAGCGATGCGGGCCGCCGGGTCGAAGTATGCGCGCGGCATTTCGTCGTAATTTACTGGCAGCGGGGAGTACTCGGCCGGGCGTTGGTGAGCCGCGACCAAGATTCCCATCACCGACGCGCGCGCTTGGTCGTAGATCCACGTATCGACGCCGTCGATGCGTTCGACGTGTGGCACTCGATCGCGGTCGGCGGCCGAGGCGCGGTCGACCCATAGGTTCGGTGGCTCGATGATGTGGTCATCGACGGAGATCATCCACTGAAGATCTTGCTTGTCCACGACTTCCTCCCTGATCTCACCGAACCGGTTGAGCGGGCGCGGAGCGCGAGCAATAGGGCGGCTTCACGCAAGACGGATGCCAAACCACCGGCTGACTTGATGCTAAGAGCGGCTCTGGCGCACTGTCAAGTGGCACTCGATAACTTGTGAGGCGTTCTGCGTCGAGTCTGTTATTGCGCTGGCCGACAGCTGATATGGGCGATTGCCCGCCACTCCTCACTGGGCGACGCGGGCACCTGGCGTGAACACGACGGGCAGGGCGCGGTAGCCCCGGGTGACCGAGTTCCCGTGAAAATCAATTTTTGCCCCAGGGGGGATGGCGTAGTCGGGTATCCGTTTCAGGGCCTGTTCGACGCCCACCCGAAACTCGAGTCGGGCGAGGTTGGAACCTAGGCAGCGATGGACGCCGGCTCCGAATCCGAGATGGCGATTTGTCTGCCGGTCGAGAATGCACTTGTTCGGCTCGTCGAACTCGGCCGCGTCCCGGTTGGCGGCCGCATAGTTCACGACGACCGTCTCACCGGGACAGAACTTGTGGCCGCTTAGTTCAACCCCTTCCGCGACTGAGCGATGCAGTCCGTGGACCGAACCGGCGAACCGGATGAATTCCTCTATCGCCGTGGGCACCAACTCGGCTTCGCGTACGAGGCGGTCGCGCTCCGAAGCATGGGTACCCAGATAGAAGAAAGCGAACGACATTGCACTAGAGGTTGTTTCGAGCCCCGCTTGCACCAGCAGCATCACATTCGCGACAACGTCATCGAAGCTCAATTTTTCGCCGTCGATCTCGGCGGCGAGCAAGACATCGATCAGGTCGTCACGCGGCGGCTCACCACGACGCTTGTCGATCTCCTCGCGTACGCGGACGTAGAGATTCGTCATCGACCCGTTTCGGACCTCTTCGCTCTCACCATTGATCGCGAGGTCGGCTGTCTCAATGTAGAGCGGCACGTCCTCAACGGGCATGCCGAGTAGATACCGGAAGAACACGATCCCAGGTTGCTGCCATGCGACGTCGGCGAGATCGCCGCGGCCCAATTCGATGAAGTTGTCGATCAACCCGTCGGTAACCACGCGCACCTGGGGCTCCAGCTCCTTCATCCGACCCGGAGAAAAATACGGGTTGAGAACTTTGCGAAGCTGCTGCTGCCGTGGAGGATCCAACGTGATCACGATGTCGCCAAATGACATCGGGGAGCCTTCCATCCCAAGGGGTTTGCTGGAGAAGCTGCGCCAATCACGCAAGATCTCGTAACAGTCGTCGTAGCGGGTGGCGACCCACGCGCCGCCCGGCGTAGGGCCCAGAAAGGGGACATCCTGGTGACTGAACGGTCCGCTCTCCCGCATCACTGCGTAGACCTCGTAGAGGAATTCTTGGTCGTTGAAATCGTCGTGACGAAGATCGAGGTTCCGCGCATGTTCCTCCGGTGATTTGCTCACCATGGGTAGTCCTTTCCGCCCCGGATACGGGCATGCCGACCTCGGAACAACGCCAGCGCCAGCGGTCAACCTGGACAGACAGTCCCGAACGAGGGGCGTCCACATTCCAGCTACACCGCAATTGCGCCACCGTCCATGTGCCACCTGCGCCGGCCCTCGGGTTTCTAGCGCACGCAGAAATTCGCTTCGGAAGCACAGTAAATCGTCGGCTACATGGAGTCAAGTCGCACTCGATAACCACCTGCGCCCACCTATGATCCGCGCGCCTCAGTGCGCGCGAACAAATAGGATGAGGCCGAAGAAGGCTGGGACGGGCGTGGGGCGGCACGCGTGCGAGCTTCCCCCCAGCCGACGGGTGCTCGCTAAAGTATGTGTGATGACCACAGGCGCGCGGCGGCGAGTTCGCGACAAGGACGGCAAACAACGAGCCCTCCTCGAAGCGGCCGCTGAGGTCTTTGCCGAAGCGGGATACGCGGCCGCGGCGACGAAGGAGATCGCCCGTCGCGCCGACTGCTCGGAGGCCATGCTGTTCCACTACTTCGGGGACAAACGAGGCATCTTCGAGCAAGTTGTTTCTCGACAGATCGCGGACCTCGTCAGTGAGGCCGAAGAGCAGGTCGTGGCGGCCCTGCCTGCGCGCGTCGAGGACTATATCGAGCAGCTTTTCTTTGCCAGATTAAGGATCGATGACCGGGACAGCGGTGTTCCCGGCTGGGACATTTCCGGTCGGGCGTTATCGGATCCGGACTTCTCGCTGCGCGTGCTGCAACCCAATCACGCGCGCCGTTCGGCCGTTATTGCCGAAGGCGTTCGCCACTACCAGGCCGCGGGGCAGATCAGGGCCGACGTCGACGCCGACCTGTTCGCCGAGCTGCTGGCTAATTTCATCATCTTCACAACGAGCCTCGGACCCCGCTGGTTTGGTACGGGCGAGTCAGACATCCGCGCGCAGATCGAACTGGGTTCGCAGATCCTCGCCAAAGGCGTAAGCACATCGACTGCGAAGCCTCCCGCCAAGCGACGCGGACGGGTTCAACGGGCCCCTAAGGTGCGCGCGACCGACTAAAGGTTCCAACGGAACTCAACCGCGGCCATGGTTATCGAGTCACACTTGACACCGTAGCTTTCCCGTCGCTAGCGTCGTTGCCAGCCAGGCCGCAGCGATGCGGATGCAAAACACCCTGCTCGATCGACACGAGCGTGAGGACAGGAAGTGGCGTGTGTGCACTCATCGGCGCGAGTAACTCACTTCCGAAAACATTGACGCGGAAAGTCGTACGGCGATGAACGCTCTGCGTGGGGTTCGTGTTGTCGAATGGGCGACGGAAATCGCCGGCCCGTACTGCACCAAGTTGTTCGCCGACCTCGGAGCAGAGGTCATCAAGATAGAAGCCCCAGACGGGGATCCGTTCCGCCGCAGAGTGTCTGGTGATCGAAATGACGCCGACGCGCTGTTCAAATTCCTGAACGCCGGCAAGCGTTCGGTCGTTGGCACTGCGCTGCCCGACCTGGAGACGCTCATCGTTTCCGCCGATGTGTTCGTCGAGTCTTTGGGCCCTGGGGCACTCGACCACGAGGCCCTCCTCCGGCGTGCGCCACACCTGGTGATCGTGGCGTTGTCTCCGTACGGATTGACCGGACCGTACCGGGACCGGCCCTCAACGGAGTTCACGATCCAGGCCGAGAGCGGAACCCTCGCGCTGCGAGGTCGTCCGGACCAACCGCCCATTCAAGCGGGTGGTCGAGTCTTCGAATGGGTCATGGCCAGTTATGCCGCCGTCGGGGCGCTTGGCGCACTGCGTCGGGCTCAACTCGGCGGACCGGGTGAAATCGTTGACTGCTCGTTGTTGGAGGCCTGTCATCTCAGCGCCGGCGGATTCGCTGACCTCTATCACGAGCTGGCCGGTCGTCCGCCCCTGCCGGTGCCGGCCCGACAGGTTGAAATCCCATCAATCGAACCGACCGCCGACGGATGGGTGGGTTTCAACACCAATACGCGTCAACAATTCGAGTCGTTCCTGGCAATGATCGAGCGACTGGACCTGCTCGACGAGGACCCAGCCTGGGCAGTCGCCACGACGCGGTGGGAACGCCGGGAGGAGTGGAATCAGATTGTGCGGGAATGGACTACGAGACGTTCCACCGAAGAGATCGTCGCGTTGGCCTCCGATCTGCGGATCCCCGTCTCACCCGTCAACGATGGCCAGACCGTGCTGGACCACCCCCAATTCGCGGCGCGCGGCGTGTGGGGCACGTATGCCGACGGCAGCTTCACCCACCCGTTGGCGCCCTACCGGATCGATGGCCGGCGACCCGTCCCAACAGCCGGCGCTCCCCCGCTCGGCGAAATGGCAAAAGTACCCGCCCACAGCAGGATTGCGACCGCTGCCGACCGTGCACCGGGACTTCCGCTGGACGGCGTACGAATTCTCGACGCGACAGCGTGGTGGGCGGGCCCCTCCTCCACCCACATTCTCGCCGCACTGGGCGCTGAGGTCATTCACTTGGAGTCGACGCGCCACCCTGACGGCGCACGGATGGCGGCCGCGGCGTTCGCCGATCGGTCTCAGTGGTGGGAGCGGTCGGGGATGTATTTGGCGACCAACACCAATAAGCGCGGGCTCACCCTCGACCTGTCCTCGGCCGAAGGGCAGGAGCTGTTGTTCGGACTCGTCAGATGCTCCGACATTCTGGTCGAGAACTTCTCGCCACGCGTCTTCGACAATTTCGCCATCACGTGGGAAGCCGTCAGTGGGCAGAACCCTCGAATAGTGATGGTCCGGATGCCCGCGTTCGGGCTCGACGGACCATGGCGCAACAATGTGGGTTTTGCGCAAACGATGGAACAGATGACCGGAATGGCTTGGGTGACCGGCCACGAGTACGACCAGCCGCGAATCCCCCGCGGCCCGTGTGACCCACTGGCAGGGATGCACTCCGCATTCGCCATGCTGACAGGACTCCGGCGACGCGACGAGACTGGCCAAGGGTCGCTCATCGAAGTATCGATGGTTGAGGCCGCACTCAACGCAGCCGCCGAACAGGTTGTCGAATTTACCGCCTACGGAAACCTGATCTCGCGACTGGGAAATCGCAGCCGTGACGCCGCCCCACAAGGGCTCTACCCATGCGCAGGGACCGAGCGGTGGCTGGCGATTTCGGTCGCCACGGACGAACAGTGGCGCCTATTGAAGTCGGCTATGCGTGAACCGGATTGGGCGAATGACCCCGCGCTGGACACTCACGAAGGGCGGCTGCGGGCACATGATGTGATCGATAAGCATCTCGAGCAGTGGGCTAGACAGCACGATTCCTCGGCCGCCGCCGAGTTACTCGTCGAACATGGTGTTCCGGCCGCGGATTTGGCAGACGCCAGGGTCGGTTCGATGCACCCTCAGCTGGCCGCACGAGGCTTTTTTGAAAGCCTCGTCCATCCCATCGTGGGACGGCATCACGTGCCGGCGATTCCCTTCAAGTACCGCAGTGTTGACAAGTGGTATCGGTCAACGGCGCCGACGTTGGGGCAGCACAACGCGAGCATCCTCGGCGACCTACTCGGCCTCGACGCCGCATCGATTGCAGCGCTGACAGAAAAAGGAGTCATCGGGACTAGACCAGGCGGATTGGACTAGACCGATCTGCTGTAGGTCCGGCCAGCGGATGTGCTAGGGAGAAGAGACAGCGTGAAACTTCATGTCGACAGGGAAATGTGCCAAGGCCACAGCCGTTGTCACGCAACGTTTCCCGAGTTGTTCGAGATCGACGACGAAGGGACCGCCTTCGTCATCGTGGAAAACATTCCTCCCGGATGGGAAGACCGGGCACACAACGCGATCGCGAACTGCCCCGAGCGTGCCATACATATCAAGGAGTCGCCGTGAAGACCAATGGAGCAGTTCTGTGGGGGCTGAACGAGAAGTGGTCGGTGGAAGAGATCGAACTCGATCCGCCGCAAGAAGGCGAGCTACTCGTCGAGTTCGCAGCCACCGGTCTATGCCATTCCGACCACCATATCCGCACCGGCGACATGTTCGGGGTGAGTTTTCCCTTGATAGGTGGACACGAAGGGGCGGGCATCGTTCAAGAGGTCGGTCCGGGAGTGCGCGATGTAGCGGTGGGCGACCATGTGGTCACCTCTTTCCTGCCGGCGTGCGGTCGCTGCCGCTGGTGCGCCACGGGGCATCAGAACCTCTGCGATTACGGCGCGACCATACTCGCGGGAGTCCAGGCCGACGGCACCTTCCGACGCCGGGCCAGGGGGCAGGGCATCGGAGCCCTCTCAGGCGTCGGCAGTTTCGCGCAATGGGGCGTGTTGTCGGAAGCCTCCGTGGTCAAGATCGACAACGATGTGCCGCTGTCGCGCGCGTGTCTTCTCGGCTGCGGCGTAACCACCGGCTGGGGCTCGGCCGTCAACACCGCGAACATCAGTCCCGGCGACGTGGTGCTTGTGATGGGCTGCGGAGGCATCGGCAGCGGTGCGATTCAGGGCGCGCGGCTGGCGGGTGCGGAGCAAATCGTCGTGGTCGATATTGAGCCGGGCAAGCGCGACAGAGCAATTCAGTTCGGAGCCACGCACTTTGCCACCTCGATGGAGGAAGCAACCCAGTTGGTTGGCGAGATTACGCGCGGAGTCATGGCAGACTCGGCCATCCTCACGCCGGGCGTGCTCGAAGGCGCGATGATCAACGACGCGCTCAATGCCGTGCGGAAGGGCGGTGCGGTGGTGGTCACCGCCCTGGCATCGATGTCCGACGTGACGCCGACGCTGCCGCTGACGTTGTTCACGCTGTTCCAAAAACGCCTCCTGGGCAGCCTTTACGGCGAAGCCAACCCGCGGGCCGATATCCCTCGACTGATAAGCCTCTATCGAAGCGGCAAGCTGTTGCTCGACGAAACCGTCACCACCGAATACAAGCTCAACGACATCAATGAGGCCTACGACGACATGCTCGCCGGCCGCAACATCCGTGGGGTGATAATCCACGACCATTGAGTCTTTGGGGAACGACGGATCCGCATCATTTTCCAGCCCGCTCAAGTTAATTCACTCACTCGCCATGAAGGGATTTCACTAATGTCTTCACCCGCCGATGTCGTCCGCGACTTCTGTGCCTTGATGGAGCAGCGCGACGCCGAAGCGTTGCGTCCCCTGCTCGCCGAAGGAGCCGTTTATCAGAACGTGGGAATGCCCGCCTTCACCGGACCAGAAGCCATCGTGGCGAACATGGCCGCTCAGTTCGCGATGTTCCCGGACGCCTACGCCTTCCAAATCGTCAACCTCGCCAGCGACGGTTCCGTGGTGCTCACTGAACGCCTGGACTACATCCAGGCTCCCGACGGAAGCAAGCCGGCCATCCCGGTAATGGGGACCTTCGTCGTCGATGGCAATGGAAGGATCACTCGCTGGACCGACTATTTCGACCTGAATCTGATCATGAAGCTCATGCAAGGCGAAGACATCAGCGCCCTGGTGCCCGCGACCGCATGAGTTGGGACGTCACCACCGATCTGGGGTCAACGGCCCTTGCTGTCGCTGCTCAACGGGCAGCAGAAACAGCACAAGACGACCCGTTGATCCACGACGAGTTTGCGGCGGTGCTGGTGGCGGCGGCCAAGGAACCGGGTTGGCAACGGATAGCCTGTGGCGACCTTTCGTGGATGGGCGCAGAGGACGATGTTGGGCGGCGGGTTGCGCGAACGGGCCGCGAGTACGTGGCCACACGGACGGTCTTCTTCGACGAGTTCTGTGCTCACGCAGCGGGTTTAGGGATGAGCCAATTCGTCATCCTCGCGGCCGGCCTTGACGCCCGCGCCTATCGCCTCGTCCATCTCACCGACAAGCGTGTGTACGAAATCGACCAGCCCGCGGTCCAGGCGTTCAAAGACACCGCCTTAACAGCGCATGGAGCTACTCCGCTAGCCGACCTGTGCGCGGTTCCTGTCGACTTGCGCGATGAGCGTTGGCCGCTGATGTTGATGGAAGCGGGATGGGACAAGTCCCTGCCGACCGCCTGGCTCATCGAGGGACTGCTGCCCTACCTATCGTCAACCGAGCACAACGCGCTCTTCGACGCGCTCACTGCGCTAAGCGCACCGAGTAGCCGGCTCGCCGCTGAGGTTTCTCACCACTCGACAATGCATTTCGGCGACGAACGGCTGAGCGCATGGCGCGACGGAGCAGCCGAGATCGACGACGCGCTAGGCGTAGACGTGGATGTGACGGCCTTCATCAAAAACCACGATGCCAGCGATACGGCATCATGGCTGTCCCAGCACGGATGGAGGGTGGATTCCCTAGGCAGCCGCGAAACGATGTCGCGCCTCGGCAGGCCGATCCCACCGGACCTCTGCGACCTTGCGCCAGCTAGCTCCCTGGTAACAGCGATCCGCTACGGCCCGTAGCGTTCCAACGGATACTGCTCATTTTCGGGCTTGGTTGTGAAGGAGGGGGATCCATGCGGGTGCCAAGGGCCGTCGCAAACTTCAATAAGCGAGTCACCAATCCAACGGCTCGGTCGATCACGCCATGGCTTCCAGGCCAAGGGACCCTCGAACACGTCGGACGCAAATCAGGCAAGCATTTTCGAACGCCGCTGTTGGTTTTTCCCACCCACGACGGCTTCGTCGTTCTCATCGGGTACGGGCTGAAATCGGACTGGCTGAAGAATGTATTCGCCGGTGGACAGGCGGTGCTGCACAAGCGCGGCAAGAGTATCTCGCTCGCCAATCCCCGCCTCCTGAGCAAGGCCGAGGCCGCAACGCTCGTTACAGGGCCATCTGGTGTGTTCTACCGCCTCTTTCCGTACAACGAAGCGGCGCTGGTGTTGACCAAAGTCAATCCCACGCAGTGACTTTGGTCAACAGAACGAAGAAATTGAACCAGTGGGGTCGCCCAAGCAGTCGATTGTCGATGTCACGCATCGCTCACGGCGAGCAGCCCGCCCGAGGACCTGCGGCACGACCGACGAGGTCAACTTCCTAGTGCCTGATCTTCACGCCAGTCATTTGCTTCCTTTATGGCGGCTCGCCTTGGCCGCCAAGCCGTGAGGATCAGCAGACCAACCGGCAGCAGCACGGCCACCGTGAGCAGAATCGTCTGCCAGACCGCGGCCTCCATCGTGAAGTGCTCCAGGTGCGTGAGATGAAAGCTCAGGTGCGCGATGGCGAACAGCAGGTACGCGCCCAGCGCGATCCGCACCATGCGGCGCTCCATCGTGATTGCAGCGACAACGAATACGAGCGCAAGCGAGAGATTCATGGCGCCGTAGTCGCGCATGAGGTGTTCGGAGTACGGCGGAATGAGATCCACCCAGGGCACGTAGTCGTAGAACGCCCGAGGGGCCAGCGCCGCGACGACCCCGACCACCACCTCCACGAATGTGAGAAACCACACCCCGGCGCGAAGCGCGGTCAGCCGGGCGTTCACCGCGACCCCTTGCGTCGGCGGTGCGGCAGGTAAGCGCGGATGGCGTCGCGGTAGGGCAGGTCGCCCGTGGCGACTTGTTCGCCGAGGTATTCCTCGAAGGTGATCGTGCCGGCGGCGTGCTCCGGGGTTAGCAGCCCGCCGGCGCGGATCCCGCCAACTACCTTGCCGGGCAATCGGACTGGGACGATGGGTCGGCGCTTACCGACGATCGCCAGGTAGCTGCGGGCAAGATCGTCGATCGCACGCGCCTGCGGGCCGCCGAAATCCGGCGCACGCCCGATCGGCTGGCCCAGCGCCAATTGGGCCAACCGTGCGCCCAGGTCGCGCACGTCGACCGGTTGGAACCGCAGGCCCGACGGCAGCGCCAGGACCGGTGGTTTCGCGAGCATGCGCAACATGAAGGCGATCAGGTCGTGAAACTGGGTCGCCCGCAGCACCGTCCACGGCAGGCCCGACTCGGCGATCAGACGTTCGTTGGCGAGCATCATGCGGTAGAGGGCGAATGGGATGCGGTCGATTCCGACGATCGAGACATAAACCAGATGCGGTGAGCCCGCCCGTTTCGCCGCCGCGACCAGCTGCTCGGTGGGATAGACGCAGTGCACGATTGTGTCGACGCCGTCCACGGCAGCGTCGAGCCCATCACCAGTCTGCACGTCCCCCACGACATGCCGAACGTCGGTGGACTGATGGGGGCGCCGCCCGCGACTTAGAACGCGGACCTCCTCCCCCGCCGCCGTCAGGCTGTCGACAACGATGCGGCCCACGGTTCCCGTGCCGCCGGTTACGAGTACAGATTTCGTCATACCCCTATGAACCGGACAGGTCCGCAGGATGTGACAACTGCTCGGCAAGAAACCGCAGTTTGTCGGGATTGGCCAGGATCCGCACGGCCGCTATCCGCTCGCCAGTGATCTCGAAGCACAAGACACCGGCCAGTGTGTCGCCGTCGAATGCGAGCATCGCCGGCTCGCCGTTGACCTCGGCGGCATCGAGACGCAGCTGTATCTGCGCTAGGTTCCTGCTGAATATCCGCGCCACGTACTGGGCCATCCGGTCGCGGCCCGAGATTGGGCGCCGGGCGGCCGCCACCTTGCCGCCGCCGTCGGCCGTGGAGGTCACATCAGCGGTCAAGATTTCGACGAGTCCGGCCACATCATCGGCGCTGGCGGCGGTGAAGAAGCGATCGACCAGGGACCGCCACTGTGCCCGATCCGGTCGGTGCACCGGCTGACGGGGTTCACCCAGTCGCTGCCTCGCTCGCCGGTACAGCTGCCGGACGTTGGCTTCCGACATCTCGAGGATCTCGGCGATCTCTAAATGGCTGTACGCGAACGCCTCTCGGAGCACGAACGCCGCCCGCTGGTTGGGCTTGAGTTGCTCCATCAAGCTCAGCAGCGCGATGGACACCGACTCGCGCTGCTCGACGGTTTCCTGCGGGCCGAGTGTCCGGTCGTCGGTGAGGACTGGCTCCGGAAGCCACGGCCCGGGGTAGACCTCCCGGCGAGCGCGGGCCGACGTGAGCCGGTTGAGGCACAGGTTCGTGACGGCCTTGGTAAGCCACGCCGGCAGCGATTCGATGAGCGCTGAGTCTGCGCCGTGTAGTCGCAGGTATGCATCCTGCACCGCGTCTTCGGCTTCGCTCGCCGACCCCAGCAGTCGGTAGGCCAGCCAGAACAGGCGTGGCCGCTGAGCCTCGAAGTCCGCCACGAGGTCGGTCACAGTGCCAAGACTGCCACCTCTCGAATGTCGCCGGAATGGCTGCGACCGCACAGTGCGTGCGGTCTCAAAAGTTGATATCGCATGTGCCATCGCTTTTGAGATCCGCTTGGCAGGGCAGACGGGCCGTCACCACCCACGCCAGCCGGTTCAAGCGACTGCTGGCCGATGCCGAGTTGGAGAAGGACGCGTTGCGGGAGTTAGCGAAGGGAAATTCTGAGCCCAGCTGCCAAGCGTCGCGCCGTGGACATGCTCATCACCGATCTATGGCTTCGGGGAACGGATGGCAATCGTCGTCGAGATGCTGTGGCACGGCTGTCTCCCTAACGATCGCCATCGAGGAAAGCAATTGCGGTATTGGTGAATTCGTCGTGGTACTGGAAGATTCCGCCGTGCCCGGAGTTGGGGTAGATGACCAGCTCGGATCCGGCGATGCGGCGGTGCATGTCCTCCGACAGCACGCTGGGGACCATGCGGTCGTGGTCGCCGTTGGCGATCAGTGTGGGTTGGGTGATCCGGGACAGGTCGGCGGGTGTGGATCGGCCCCATCGTTTGATCGCTTTGAGTTGGGTCTGGAATGCCTTGATCGAGATCTTCGCGTCCCTGTCGTCGGTGCGTTCGTCGAGGCGCTTGACGAAGGCGCGGGCGGCCGCCTTTCCGGTGTCGTCGCGGTTGAAGAACAGAAATTCCTTGGGGTCGCTTCGGGTGAGGGTGGCGCGCACCATGTCGTAGTAGGTGGTGCCGGCGACCTTGTCGATGCCCTTGCCCCCGGCGGGGCCGGTTCCGGTGAGGATCAGCTTGCGGACCAGTTCGGGATGTTTGAGGACTAGGGCTTGGGCGATCATCCCGCCGAGGGAGAAGGAGAGGATGTCGACGGTGTCGTATCCGAGTGCGGAGATGAACGTGTAGGCGTCGTCGACCATCGCTTCGACGGTGTCAGGGACGGTGCCGCTTGAGGCTCCGACGCCGCGGTTGTCGAAGGCGATGACGTGGTGGCCCTTGGCGATCGGGTCGATGACGCGGGGGTCCCAGTTATCGAGGGTGGCGGCGAGGTGGACCAGGAAGATGACCGGGATTCCGCCGGTGGGCCCCAGTTCGCGGTAGGCGTAGGTGACCCCGCCGGCGGTGAGGGTGCGCGCCGGTGCGTCGCGATATGAGGTGATGATTCTCTGGGGTTGGTTGTGGTTGGCGTTCATGGCTACTTCCTTGATTTTCGATGTGGTTAGTTGGCGAGGAATTGCAGTGCGGTGGGGACGAATTCGCGGTGGTACTGGAAGACTCCGCCGTGTCCGGAGTTCGGGTAGATCTTGAGTTCGGCGTTGGGCAGGCGCCGCGCCATGTCGCTGGAGTGTTCGCTGGCGACCATCAGGTCGTTGTCGCCGTTGGCGATCAGGACGGGCTGGGTGATGACCGACAGGTCGTCGGGCTGGCTCTGTCCGGCGTGGCGGATGGCTTTGATCTGGTTGACGCCTGCGCGCAGGGTGATCTTCTTGTCGCGGTCGCCGGCCCGTTCCTTGAGGCGGTGCAGGTAGTCGCCGGCGGCGGCCTTGCCTTCGGTGGTTCGCGGGAAGAACAGGAAGTTGCGGGGGTCGCTCCAGGTGAGGAGCGCTTTGAGGTACGCGGTTCCGACGATGGTGGCCATCTTGTCGATGCCGCCGCCGCCGCGGGGTCCGGTGCCGGCTAGGACCATCCGGCGGACCAGTTCGGGGGCTTGCAGGGCCACCACTTGGGCGACGCCGCCGCCGAGTGAGAATCCGAACAGGTCGACCTGTTCGAGTCCCAGGGCGCGGATGAAGGCGACGGCGTCGGTGCCCATCTGCTCGACGGTGGTGGGCACCGTGCCGCCGGTGGCGCCGACACCGCGGTTGTCGAAGGTGATGACACGGTGGTGTGCCGCGATGCCGTCGACGATGCGGGGGTCCCAGTCGTCGAGGACCGCGGTGAGGTGGTGCAGGAACACCACGGGAACCCCTGTGCCGGTGCCGAGTTCGCGGTAGGCGAATGGCACGCCGTCGACGTTGACGGTGCGGGTGGGGGTGTCTTTCCAGGTGGTCATGATGTGCCTTTCAGCGGGGTGTGGGTTCGTGCGTCGAGGGCTGTCGGCTTTCATCAGCCGGTTGGGCAGCACCAGCCCGCAGGGCAGCTGCAGGGGGTCGTGGGCAGTGGTCATCAGGTTTTCTCCGCTCCGCAACCGATCTTACGATCATAATATTATGAGCGTAATATCAAATGGTATGATTTGGCAAGTATCGGTTCTCATGGCAGGGAGGTGACCCGATGGCACGACACACCGGGCAGCGCAAGGCCGAGACGCGGCGCCGCATCATCGCTACGGCCAGCGAGCGGTTCAAGACCGACGGCATCGACGGTTCCGGGATCGCGACGCTGATGTCGGATGCCGGTCTGACCAATGGCGCGTTCTACGCCCACTTCGCATCCAAGGACGACCTGGTGGCCCACGCCGTGGCCGACCAGTTGCGAGGTCAGCACGACGTGTTGTCGTCGTTACCCAGCGGTCGGGCCGCGCTGAAGGACTACATCCGGGAATACCTCTCAGCTCAGCACCGCGACGATCCGGGCACCGGTTGCCCCAACGCCGCATTGCTCGACGAGATCGGCCGCTGCAGCGCCGCGGTTCGCGATTCCTACACCGAGGGGATGACGTCCATCGTTGACGTCATCGCCGCGCACCTCTCGCCGAGCGACCCCTCGGCCGCGCGCAGCACCGCGCTGGGACTGTTCACCATCCTGGTGGCCACCATGCAGCTCGCACGAGCGGTGTCCGACCCGGCGCTGTCCGACGACATCCTGGCCGCGGGGATCCACAACGCGACCGTATTGCTCGACGCCGACCAGACGCCCATCGCGCTGCGCGGAGGCTCTGCATGACACCCGAAAGTCGTGAACCGGTTTCGAGTAGTGCGACCTCCGCATCCTCGGCGACCTGGTGCGCGAGAACGTGCGAATACAACACCTTTGGCATCGACTTGCCTGCCTGCTGCCCAAGCGCCCGCGGAGGACCGCCGCAGCTAGCGCCATGTCAAAGACGCAAACGACACTCTTCTAACAGCTTCGGTTTACGCATCGCCCGACGCCCACGCGCGAGGTCGCGCCTTTAGAAGCACCCGCTTACATGGATTCGGCGGCCGGCTCCAACGCAGACATTCGCCGGCGGCGGTGGTGGCGGTGGGGGCGGAAAGTCCTGCGGCAGCGGTGCATAGTCGGCCGGTGGCGGTACATAGGCGTTGACCGTGTCGGCAACGTTGGTGCATCCGCTGACTGAAACGCGCCTGCCGACGCTCGCGCAGACGTCGGCATTGGCAATACCGGAGGGCTGCACTGCGCAATACATTTCAGGGATCGATGTGACAGCCATCGTAGCTGCGCCCGCGGCGATCCAGGAGCGCAGCCATACAGTTCGCGATCTTGTTGTGCTCACGAGGCGCCCGCGCCGAGTAGTGGGGTCCACTGGCAACGCTCCCTGATGTCGGTCATTGGCTGACGGATGCCTTCGAGGTCGGCTTGCTCTTGCGGATTGGCGTTGAAGTAGTTCTGCACGTCGTCGCGGATCTGATCTTTGGGCTGATCCTGAAGATCGGTGTAGAACCCGTTCACGTCCGGGTGGGTGAACAGGTAGGTCGAGAGCGCCGTCGCAACACCAGCCGCGACACTGGCTACGTTCGCGGCTGTGCAGTCAGGTGGCCGAGGCGTCGGATCCGCCGCGGCGGTCCCTGCGGTAGCGCATAACAGCGTTCCAGTAACCGCGCCAGCGCCGATCGCGCCGACGACCACCCGGCGCCGAATGATTTCTGGGAGGAACATAACTGGCTCCTTCATCCGGTAAGCAACCGGGCCGCAACCGATGACGGTCGTAAGCCCGGCTCAAGCTAATCAGACAAAGATAACCCTTTTTGCGATACAGCAGATTAATCCGCGGCGCAGCCCATCAGCGTGTACGCCCGGCGAGGACGCGGCAGTCGACACATAGTGTCGGCCCGCAGCGCCACATGCCACCACCCGAAGGATGTTCAACCGTTAAACCCTTGTTCCGCTCTCACTGTCGAGGGGTACCCGTGGAATTCCTGGCCGGGCTTGATGTTCGGGTATCGGTCGACACTGCGGGTGAATTCCCCGATTTCTTTGAACACCGGCAGCAACATCCAGCCCATGTCGAGCTTGTGATCCATCAGATTGAAGTCCTCGTGCGGATCGGATCCGAGGTCGAACACAATCGGCATCTGCGGCGCCACGATGGGCTTATCGATGCCCTCTGCGTAGCGCAGAACACATTTGACGTCGCGCCATTTCACCGACATGAGTTGACCGTCGGGACCGAAGAACAAGACACTGGCCCGACCGGTTTCAGAACTCTTCCGCGCAGCAGTGCGAGGCGTCGAAGCCGTCGAGCGGCCGGTCGGTGGGTATCTTGTCGGCGGCCCCAGCCAGCGAGGCAAAGGTTTTGTACCAGTCGTGGCAGGTCAGCGCCGCGGAAATGACCATTCCGGCCGGGGTCGTACCGGGCCAGGACACGATCGCGGGAACCCGCATGCTGCCCTCAGCGGGTGGGGTGAAAACGATCCCCGAAACGGGCCGCATGACCCGCCGGGCTCGGCGTTGATCCAGCCGGCGGCGTTGTCGCTGGAGAACACGATCACGGTGTTGTCCGCGATACCCGCCTCGTGCACGGCATCGATGATTTGGCCGACGCGGTAGTCCATCTCGGCGAGCAGGTCCGCATACTGCCCCAGGCGCTGCGGGGAGGTTTGGTCGAAATCAGGATGGGCCGCTTCGGGGGATGCATGTGGGACAGGCCCACATAGGTGAAAACGGCGTGCCCGCCGCGGCCTGCCGGCTGATGTATGCGGTCGTTTTTGCCACAATCATCTCGTCGAGTAACGGCCGCACCTGCAAGTTCAGCTCGCCGACGGCCTTGTGCTCGCTGCCCTTGACGCCCTGCCACAGCTGAGGCACCGGTATCCCGGCCGCTTCGGCGATCGCGTTGAAGGTTGCGTAGGACGTCCAACCGGCCTCGTCGACGCTGTTGCGGTAACCCCACCATTCGTCGAAGCCCTGATCGGTCGGCAGACGGCCTTCGACGTCGCCCAGATGCCACTTGCCGAACAGTGCCGTCGCATAGCCGGCATCGGAGAGAAGGTCGGCGATCGTGTACTCCCACGGCGTCATCCCGCCCTCCCCCATGCCGGGAAAGGGCACCGTGTAGGTTCCCGATCGCACCGACTGGCGGCCGGTCAAGATGGCCGAGCGCGTCGGGGTGCACTGCGATTCCACGTTGTAGTTGGTGAACCGCACCCCGCCTGCTGCCAGCTCGTCGATCCTCGGTGTCGGCGTTGTGCCGCCATAGCAGCCGAAATCACCCCATCCGACGTTATCCGCAAGAACGAAAACGATATTCGGCTTGACCTCGTTAACCATTGGCCATCCTCCTCGGCGCAACTTCCCGGCAATGGCTCTCCACGCGGGTCAGAGTCGGTTGACGTTGAACTACAAGTGGCAGCGTAGTTGGCCGGGGTTTGGTAACCCAGGGCATCAGAGTCGCCGGTCCGCAGCGCTATGGTTCCGCGTCGATTCGCCGTCAAGCCTGTACGCGGCGACGGCTCCTGAACTTGCGTCGATATGGTGGGGCGGGCGGGGCTCGAACCCGCGACCAACTGATTATGAGTCCTTGTCCAGCGCCGAGCCGACCAGGCAAAACCGCTAGCTGGGATGGCTCAAATCGGCTGTACCACAGTGCAATTGACCATTGTCGATACGTCTTTGGTACGGGCTCAGTACGGGCCAGATTCGCCCCTGGAGGCCGCGTTGCCGCCGCGACGGGACGAGCCGACAGGTGTTAGCTGGTTAGCTAGGGACGGACCGCCGCCAACACGCCGACCCACGCGCGAGGTGATGTGACTTTGACGCTCACTTTTGACGAGGTGGCCGATCGACCAGCACCCGCTGTCCGTCTCGCCACTGAACGACACGAATCTGATGGCCGGTTTGCACGCCGGTGACCGGGTCGACACGAAATCGACCGAACAAGGTGGTGGTGTCGAGTTGTTGTGACGCGGCCATCACCGGCAGGGATTCAATAGTGTCGGCTTCGTTGACGCAGCGCTGCCAAACGACACCTGCGGCGAAGGCCGCAGCAGCCGGATAGGGCGGCTCAGTACCGTTCGCGTCCCGGTAACGGTCTCTGAACCACTCGCTGTTGGGTCCGTCCGCGGGATCGTCTGTCCCGTCGTCGAACCACTGGCACGGTCCGTAAAACCCCTCCACGTGATCACCGATAGCATGCCGGAGCTCCCCAACCCCCGCGGCAACCAATCCAACTGCGCGCCAATGATGTTCGTTGGCCCACTGCGCGATCGCGACGTCGTCGTCGAAGGAACCGGCCGATAACAGCACATCGCCCGCCGGGACCTGCGCCAACATGTCTCTGGCCCGGCCTGGCTGAAAAGTGACCGACCGCCGCAGGAGGCCGAGTCGCCGCGCAGCCAGCGCCGCCCCTTCGGCCGCCTCGCGGCCGAATCCGGTGTCGGCGTGGACTATCAACACCTCCGACCCCTCACGGAGGCCGTCGGCGACAAGGGTTTCGAGCACTGCTGCGAGATAGCGGTAAGCGGGAGACGCCACGTTGACGACACGCGGATACGCCGGCCGCGCCAGCCGGGCGGTCGCGCCACCGTGGTTCCAGACGACCCCTGTGCAGGCGGCCGCGGCCGCGAGCGCGGGCCCCGAACCGTAGGGCCCGAACACCACGTTGGGCCGGCTAGCCTCGGCGGCCCGTATCGCGGACGCCGCGGAGGGGTAAGCGTCGATGATCTCCAGGCTTACTCCGGAACTGTCAGCCCAGAGAGCAACGGCGCTCGCCCCTGCTATCCCGAATCTGGCCAGCGGGCCCGACAGTGGGGTAACCAGGACGGCGCGCGCTGCCACGCGCACAATTTAAACAGTGTGGCGAAACCGAGCGCGAGCTTCGCGCGGCTGCAGCGTCGGAATTCAGCCACGGGCGTGGGACTACGCGCCGACCCACAAGCGCGGACTTCGTCGCCGGAAAGCTGCAGTAGTTCGAGCTTCCGTTAGGTGACGAACGCGCGCACGATGGAGGGGTCCGCAGTCTCACCAGGACGAGAAGGGGGCGGGCGATGAAGGCAAATGTCGGCGACTACCTCGTGGTAAAGGGCACAACCACGGAACGCCATGATCAACATGCTGAGATCATCGAGGTGCGCTCGCAAGACGGCTCTCCGCCATACGTCGTGCGTTGGCTGGTGACTGGGCACGAGGCGACGGTGTACCCCGGGTCTGACGCGGTGGTCGTCACCGCCGCCGAGCATACGGAGGCCGCACGACGCACTGCCGCGCGGGCCCGCCAGGCTGCCACGACCCGCACAGCGGTTCCGTGAGATTTGTTGGGCCAAGAGTAATTCGACGAGAGTCAGGGTGTGTCGGCCAACATGGCCAGCTCACCCGGGTTCGGAAACCGCAGCTCAGGTCGAGGGCACAGCGGCTTCGTCGTCCCGACTCCCGGATGCTTGCGGTGTTGCTCGTTCCAAAAACCGGAGCAGTTCGACGGGGAAGGGAAGCACCAGGGTCGAGTTCTTCTCCGCGGCGACCTCGACCACGGTTTCCAAGAGCCGCAACTGAAGCGCAGCCGGGTGCACGGCCATCGTCTCGGCCGCTTGGGCCAGTTTTTCAGACGCCTGTAGTTCACCGTCAGCGGTGATAACCCGAGCGCGCCGCTCACGCTCCGCCTCGGCTTGGCGCGCGATCGACCGCTTCATCGAATCCGGCAGTACTACATCCTTAATTTCCACGCGGTCGATGTGAATACCCCAGCCCACCGCGGGGCTGTCGATCATCAACTCCAGGCCCTGATTGAGACCCTCGCGGTTGCAGAGTAGGTCGTCCAGGTCGCTTTTGCCGATGATTGAACGCAGCGATGTCTGCGCGACCTGGCCAATAGCGGACACATAGTCCTGTACGTCGACAACCACACGCACCGGATCCGCAACCTTGAAATAGATGACAGCATCCACACGCACGGTCACGTTGTCGCGCGTGATGCCATCCTGGGCGGGCACCGGCATCGTGATGATCTGCATGTTCACCTTCTTGAGGCGATCGGCGATTGGAATCAGCATCGTGAGCCCCGGTCCACGGACCCCGGTTTGCGCACGTCCGAAACGAAAGACGACGCCTTGTTCGAATTGCTTGACGACCCGAACGTTTGTGCCCAGCAAGAGCACACCAAGGCCGAACGCTGCGGCCAATGCGTAAAGGATGATCATCATGTCCACTTCCACCCGGGCAAGACCTGTCAGTGCTTCTCGGCGAGTGCGAAGCGACTTACAGCCGATGAAACGTCGAGACTCCTCCAGTATGGGCCGATCACTGCAGACGTGCTGGGACCTCCGATCGAGGCCACCGCTGTGGCCCCCAGTGCAGGGTCAGGCTAGATCGCCAGAACCGTGCCCCCGGTCGTCGGGCAGCAATCTAATGTCGCCGGTTCGCCTGCACGGCAAGATGTTTGCGGTTGTTGAGGCGAACGCGAGTACAGTAGTTCGATGGTCGTCGCCTCATCCAATGAGCGGATGATCGCTGGGGTCGCCGCCGCGACCGTCTCGCTGGGAGTAGCCCAGCTGGTGGGCATCCCGTTCGGTGCGCGGGCCGATGCGCGTGCTGCGATCGGCTCAGTGGCCGTCGACCTGACACCGGGACCCATCAAAGAGTGGGCAATTCAGACCATGGGCTCTCTGGACAAACTCTTCGTGGCCGTCGTCGTGCTCGTGGTGATCGCTACGATCGCTGCAATCGCCGGGACCCTCGAGACTCAGCGTCGCCCGCTCGGTAGCGCCATGGTCGGCGGGGCGGGCGTCCTCGGATGCATTGCAGTGCTGTCGCGGCAGGGTGCGACAGCACTCGACACCATCCCCAGCGTCGCGGGCGCCGCCTGCGGCGTGGCGACCCTTCGCGTGCTCACCCGTCGGTTTTGGCCCGCCCTGGGAGACCCGGGAGACAGAGCCGACAGCGACGAGCCGGATGCCGGCCGGCGCAGGTTGATCATGTTGGGATTGCTCGGATTCGGAGTAGTGAGTGGCGTGGCGGGTGCGGTCATCACGCGGTTGGTGCATTCGGTGGCCGCTGACCGCAACAGCTTCATACTTCCCCGACCGCGCACATCGGCGCCACCAATACCTGCTGATGTGCAACCGAACGGCGTTGCGCTACCGAGCTTTGTCACCGCCGCCGCCGACTTTTACCGGGTGGACACCGCACTCAGTGTTCCCCAACTCAGCCACGGCGACTGGCGGCTGCGCATCCACGGCATGGTGGACCACGAAACCACCTACAGCTTCGACGACCTCGCCCACTTTGATCTGGTCGAAACGGTGACGACGTTAACCTGCGTGTCGAATCCCGTTGGGGGCAATCTGATTTCGACGGGTGTCTGGACAGGCTACCGGGTGGCTGATCTGCTTGCGGCGGCCCGTGTGCACGGAGACGCCGATATGATGCTGTCGACGTCGATCGACGGGTTCACCGCCGGAACGCCAGTGCAGGCACTCACCGATGGTCGCGACGCACTCCTGGCCGTCGGCCTCAACGGTCAGCCGCTGCCGATCGAGCATGGGTACCCGGCCCGGCTAGTGGTGCCCGGGCTCTACGGGTACGTGTCGGCCACTAAGTGGGTCGTCGAGATGGAGCTGACCCGCTTCGACAGAGCAGCGGCGTACTGGACGCGCCAGGGCTGGGCACCGCGTGCGCCCATCAAGACCGAGTCGCGGATCGACGTGCCGAAAGGTGGTCAGAAAGTGCCGATAGGGCCCGTCGTTTTTGGCGGTGTCGCGTGGGCACAGAATCGCGGCGTGCGGGCCGTAGAGGTCCTCATCGACGATGGTGTGTGGCAGCCCGCTGAACAGGGCGCGAGCTATTCCAACGAGACGTGGCGGTTGTGGAGGTTCCCCTGGCAGGCGAAAAGCCCAGGGAAACACACGATCACCGTGCGCGCCACCGACAACACCGGAGGCACCCAAACGGCAGATCAGGTTGGTAGCGTCCCCGACGGCGCCACCGGCTGGCACACGGTGGACTTCACGGTAGTGGAGACATGAAACGCTATTTTGACGAGAGTTTCCGCCAACTGAATAGCGCAATCACGACGCCGATCAGCACCGTGATCGGACCAATGATGGACCAGGTCGTGGTGTTGCTCATCGGGCTCCCACCAAGCACTCCAAATCCCTGGAGCGCCCAGATCAGACCGAACAGTGCGACAATCAACCCAACCGCGAATGTAACGACGAAAGCCCTTCGCATATAGGGATCCTACGCGCCGGAGAGGGGATGTCGCGCCCTTGACCCAGCGGACCGCGCAGGCCATGGCTGGTTTCAAGGATTTCCCAGGGTCGGCTGGATCGCCTGTACTGACCCGCCAAGCAACGGTGGCACGTTGTTGACGTGCCCCTTGCCCCCGCTGCTGGCTTCACGCGTCAACGCAAACGTGCTGTGCCCCAATCACTTCGACACTTGGGTAAAATTCGTTTCATACGACAGCCGTTGCGCCGCAACGGAGTTGCGTAGGCCGTGTAGCCGGCTGGACACCTTCAACAGCTGGCATGCGGGTGCCATGCCTCAGGGTTGTGGCCGGCCGGCTCGCGGGGAGGCCGACCGCCGCCAGGACCGGGCGTAAGACGTTTACCGCGTCGCGTCGGTCCGTAGAATGGCTGACCGCCTTTGCGCCAGCTAGCTCCCTAGTAACAGGGATCCGCGACGGCCCGGAGCGCTCCGACGGATACTGGTCATGACCCAGAGGTTGATGGCGCCTATCAGCATGAGCGTGACGGCGCAGATCAGGATTACGGCTGCGTCCCGCGATTGCCCCCCGGACTCGGCAGTAAGTCGAGGTCGCCGCAGCGGGACCAGCGTGTTTCCCGCGCGAACCGTTCGGTTGTGGAAAACTTCAGCGCGATCAGAGCAGGAGAGGCGCGTGACGACCACCCATACCGAACGGCTCCCGCTGCTGACCCGGCGCGACCGCATCATGATCACCATCACCGTGATCGCGTCCATCGCAGCAGGGGTTCTCAACTTCACCCACGCCAATGCAGTGCTGGCGTTCACCATCTCCGCACTCGCGTTGGCCACACTGGCATCTCTGGTCGGCCGTTCGGTGGAGGCGCTCGGAGACCGGCTCGGGCCCAACGCCACTGGGATACTGCAGACGGCCCTGGGAAACCTGCCCGAGTTGTTCGTCATCCTGTTCGCACTCAAGGCAGGCCTTTACGGCGTGGTGAAGGCCACCATCGTCGGCTCGATTCTCTCCAACGCCCTGCTGGTGCTCGGGCTCGCATTCGTGGCCGGCGGGATCAAGCACGGCCGCCAGCGCTTCGGCGCCGACGACGGACGCACCCTCGGACTCATGTTCACCCTCGCGGTGTTCATCCTGGCCGTTCCCTCGCTCACCGCCGCAATACACACCCCGGCGCAACAGCACGAACGGGCGGTGTCGGTCGTCGTCTCCATCGTCATGCTCGCGCTGTTCGCACTCTCGCTGCCCGCCACGCTCGGAAACCGGGCCCCCGACCCGGCGCTGCAAGCTGGTCATAAACCCTCCAGAGCGACCTCTCCCATTGTGGCCAGCCGGGATTCGGCCGAAGCCGCCAGTGCCGCGACGGCACACGGCGACTGGCCGTTGGCGATGGCCATCGGCATGCTGGCCCTCGCCGGTATCGGTGCGGCCTTCGTGTCGGAATGGTTCGTCGCCGCCCTCGAGCCAGCGATGCATGCAGCGGGCATCAACGAGGTTTTCGCCGGTCTGGTGATCGTGGCCATCGCCGGCAACGCGGTGGAGAATTTCGTCGGCGTTCAGCTGGCGGCCAAGAACCAGATGGACTACGCGGTTCAGGTGGTCCTCCAGTCGCCCGTCCAGATCGCGCTCACCGTTGCCCCGATCGTCTGCCTGGCGGCGGTATGGCTCGGCCAGCCCGGTTTCGATCTGGTGTTCTCGCCGCTGCTGTTGGCGTCGATGATTATGTCGGCGCTGGTCGCGGTACTGGTGACCTTCGACGGCGAGTCGACCTGGTTCGAAGGAGCAGTGCTCATCGCGCTCTATGTGGCGATCGCCACGTCGTTCTGGTGGGGATGAGCGGCCCCAACGGACTGATGGTCCGCCCTCCAATCACCCGAAGGCGAAACGACAAGCATCACCCGAAGTCATACATTTGGCCGGTGGGGCGGGCGGGGCTCGAACCCGCGACCAACCGCCCTCGGACGCCGGGGTGACGCCGGGGCGGGATCTGCGCGCGGCTGCTAGCTACGGCAGTTTCGGTGAGTTTTGCACGATCCAGCACCGAGTGGCGCCCGCCGTCGACGCCCGACGCGCGGTACAGCGTCTTCTGCAACCGGCCGACAGCGCTTAGCGCGGCGCCCGAGATCGTTCAATTAGCTTCGCGGATCAGACCTTCCAAGTAGGCGAGGGCTTCGGCGCCGTCGTCAGCGATGAAGACCAGATCGATGATGGGCACCGGAAGGAAACGTTCCTCGTCCATTCGCTGAAGCTGAATCGTCAAGCCGTCGTAAAACCCGGCCGTGTTCAGCAGCACGACCGGCTTGTCGTGCAGCTTGTGCTTCCTCTGCTCCAGGACGTCCGTCGCCTCGTCGAGCGTGCCGAGGCCGCCTGCCATCACGACGATCGCGTCCGCGCGCTCGAGCAGCAACGCTTTGCGCTCGGCGAGGTCCTTCGCGAACACCATCTCGTCGGCGTCCTTCCTCGCGAACTCCCGCAGCAACTCGACCGAGATGCCGACGAGCCGCCCGCCGGTCTCCCGAACGCCGTCGGCGACGACCTTCATGAGACCAGTGTCGGATCCACCCCACACCAAACCGTGTCCGCCGTTGCCGATGAGCTCGGCGAATTCTCGGGCGGGCCGCGTGTAGCGCTCGGCGAGGTCGGCGGCGGACAGGAAGACGCAGATGTTCATCCGGTCATTCGCTGTCAACGACGGTCACGATGCCCGGACGTGCGTCGATCGCTTCGAGAGTCCGAGAGGCGGCCGTATCGATGTGCACGCGTGGTGCGTTGGGACGCGACTGTTCGAAGTAGGTGCCAGGACCGTAGAGGAAGCCGTACCGGATGACGACACCGTCCCCGGCGAGCACCGCTTCTTCGAGTGCTGCGACAGCGGCGGCTTCCGCGCCGGGTTGCACGGTCCATGCAACGCTCTGGGCCACGATCTTGATGTAGCCCAAGCCTTTTGATGCCTCGATCAGATTACGGGTGCCTTCGACGCGTATTCGCGCATTGACTTTCGAATCCTCGGGTAAGTCTTTCAGATCGTCGGGAAGATCTGTCAGCTCGTGAAGTATGAGGTCGGGCGCGAACGCCTGAACGGCGGCTGTGAGCGCCTGACGGTCGAATACATCACAGACGATCGGTTGCGCGCCGGTGGCGGCCAACCGGCCGGCCTTCTCCGGCGAGCGCGTCATCGCACCGACGGTGTGACCGGCGTCCCGCAGCAACGGCACCAGTCGCTGGCCGATGACCCCGGAGGCGCCGGCGAAAAAGATGCGGCGTGAGGTCGACATCAGCGCCCTTCGAGCAGATACGGCACAAATCCGTGCGGATAGACCTCGCAGATCATCGATGGCGGAATGGGCTCGGGCGCCGCCGACCGTGCTACGGCGACCGCCGCAGCGGTGAATACCATGGGGCTGACAGTAGTCCCCTCGATTTGCATAATGGTTCTCCTTTTGTGCGGCCTCACAGCGGTGCCAACGACGCTTTTGTGATGCTGAGTACAGTATACAATACTCAGGAATCGATTGCCTTCCCGTCACCTTGTTCTAGTCGAGTACCTGTGCATGAAGGGTGAATGAAATGACTACGGTAAGAGCGGCTGCAGTACAGATGAGCCCGGTGCTATACAGCCGTGATGGCACCACTCAGAAGGTTGTCGACAAGATCGCCGAACTCGGGCGCCAGGACGTACGATTCGCTGTCTTCCCCGAGACGATCGTGCCGTACTATCCCTACTTCTCCTTTGTCCAAAGACCTTTCGAGCTGGGCGCTGAGCAACTGAGGCTGATCGATCAGGCCGTGACCATACCGTCGCCCACAGTCGACGTCATCACCGATGCGGCCAGGCAAGCGGGAATCGTGGTGTCCATCGGTGTGAATGAACGCGATGGCGGCACGCTCTACAACACGCAGCTCCTCTTCGATGCCGATGGCACCCTCATCCAGCGCCGTCGAAAGATACTGCCCACCTTCCACGAACGGATGGTGTGGGGACGGGGGGATGCCTCCGGCCTTGCGGCCGTCGACAGCGCCGTTGGGCGGATCGGCCAGTTGGCGTGCTGGGAGCATTACTACCCGCTGGCACGCTATGCCGTCATCGCTGACGGTGAGCAGATTCACGCAGCGATGTGGCCGGGCTCGTTCGGCGGTCCGCTTTTCGCGGAGCAGACCGAGTTGAGCGTCCGCAATCACGCACTCGAATCAGGCAGTTTCGTTGTCAACTCCACCGGCTGGCTGGATGCCGATCAGCAAGCGCAGATCATGGCCGACACCGGGGCGCCGATCGGCCCGATATCGGGGGGCAGCTTCACCGCGATCGTGTCACCTCTTGGCGAATTGCTAGCCACGCCCTTGCGTTCCGGCGAGGGCGTTGTGATCGCCGATCTCGACTTCTCGTTGATCGACCAGCGTAAGTCGAAGATGGATGCCATCGGCCACTACAGCAGGCCCGAACTGCTCAGTCTGTTGATCGACCGCACACCGGCTGCTCACGTCCACGAGCGAGTCGAGCCCCACAACGCCGATACGAAAACCGAGGCCGACCATGTCCACGTCTGATCCACTTGCGATCCCGTTCGGCGGTGTGCGCCTGCGGTTCGACAGCGCGAAGAGTTACGACGACCTTGTTGCCGCAGTGCTCGCCGACATCGGCGAGGAGCCCGTTCCTATCGACGACATCGCCGTGCGGTTCGACACCTGGGAATCCTATGAGCGGGAGGTGGAATCTCGCACCGGAGCAAGCGGTTTCATGCTATTTGCGACGCTGAACCATGGTGGGTGGATCAAGAAAGCCGGGATTGACAGGAAGGCGTTGCGCGTCGTGTTGGGCAACCCCCTGATTGCGATCACGATGCTGCGACACGATGTCACAGCGGGACTCTTTGCGCCCGTTGAACTTCTGATTACCGAGGAACCCGACGGCCGAAGCGGCCTGACCTATGTGATGCCGTCGTCGCTGATGGTCGTCGAACCGAATGAGCCGCTTCGCGAAGCCGCCCTTGAACTCGACGCCAAGTTGGCGGCGTTGGCCACCAAGGTGACGGCGACCTCGTAACGCAGCTAACCTCGGCTGCGGTTGACGAAGATTGTGCAGCGGCCGCCGAACAGAGAGCATTTATCCCCCAACCAAAATGAACAACGCGCCGGAGAACGGCACGCAAGTACATAAAATTTTTGCATTCCGCGACGGCCGGCTCGTCAGGCCGTTACGCTCGGGTCCCGGTCGGGCGCCCTGTTGATTTCACTACCACTGTGGGTGAGGACATGCGGGTTCAGTTTCTCATTGCCGCGGCGGTGTTCGCCGGAGTGACGCCGTGCGTCGCAGCGGCGGTCGTCGCGAGCGGGCCGACCACGGTTCTGGCTGGTCGTGGCACCTCCTACTACCAGAATTCGAGCGGGCAGTGCATCCCTGACCCGTCGTCGGGCCTGCCGCCAGGCGGTGCGCCAGGCCTTAGTGGGTAGCGCTGGACGCCTCCGGGAGCTACCGCCATCTGCCGAGACGGCGACTACTCGTTAAGCACGCACCATTCCGGTACGTGTTCCGGACACGGCGGCGTACGGCAGTGGCTCGCGAACTAAGCGCGTCGAGGCACTCAGCGGGCGACTTCGGTGAAAGCCAAAGCCAAGGTCCTCTTCAAAATCTGCCAATGCGGCTGCGGCTATAGGTAATCCGGGATTCGGGAGGCGGACATCGCGATGAAACGGGGGCTCGGCAACGCCCTCGCGCTGGGACTAGTGATCGTCGGCGCCGCGGTCTTGCTGCTGGCTTCGTTCCTACCGCTCGTCGAGCCCAACCTTGGGTTTACAGAGGGTGTACAAGCTCACCCGTCACACCAGTCACACGGTCGCCGCACCCCGGCGTGTACCCCGCGGCGGCGGTGCCCAGTTTGCTAGCGGCACACGCTCTGCACACGCTCTGCCCCCCACGCCGCGACGACGCCGCGAAAAACGGGCTCTCGATTGCACGGGGATGCCTCTGCGAGGCTCTGACCAGGGGAAATGCGGTGGGGCGGGCGGGGCTCGAACCCGCGACCAACGGATTATGAGTCCGCTGTGGCCCGCCCATTCACGACCATGCGTGACCAGGTTTCGCACTTGACCTGCGGCTTTTGCACATCAATGCCCATGCGTGTCCACGGGTGATGGACCACTAACACCGAAAACTTCCGGATGGTCCGTGCAAGCAATGATCTGCACACTTGACTTCTTGCGCCGTCGTGCTTCATGCGGACAGTACCTGGCACCATACGGCGGAGTGCTCGCCCATTGCCGTGTGTTCGGATCGCACCTGCCCGTCAATGCTGATGCGGCAGCCAACGTTTCCTCGTGCCACCTGCGCGGTGATATCGGCGCTGGCGGTCGTCAAGACGGTCGTTTCCATGTGCGTCCACGGCAAAGCCGTCAGGTCGACCGCTATGGGGTGAGAGTTGGCGTCCCAATAGCTCACCCTGCCCCAGCTGTCTAGATAACCGAAGATGTCGTAGTCGATGCGCTTGGGACTGAACTGAACTATCGCAAATTTGTTGCCTGGGCTCCGAGTACGGTCCTGGGAGCCGAAGATGCCGTGAGCGACTCAGATGGTGAAGCCCGCCACGATGACCACGACAGCCATAACCGTGGGCAGCCAAAGTCCGCTCACTAGTCGACGACTTAAGGAAACATTCATGATTGCGGCCATCCGTAGTCTGGGCTCATGCAGAACTCACGCACCCGCGGCTACGCGAGCGACCTCTGCTGAGATGATCTGGTAAACATGGGATTTCGTAGCGTCGTGGCGTCTATTACCGGTTCAACACCGCTGGCAGTCCGAAACCGTCCGTCGATGAACAGTTCGGGCTCACTGATATTCACGAAGTTCGGTCCTTCTCGGGTCATCGTCGATGGCGCCTGAACGAGTCACCTTCGTTCTGGCCGCTGTCCGAGCCAAAGCTAGGGACCTAGCGGTTGCCGGTCTACCCGAAAAGCGCGGTCGATGGCCGGAAAGCGCGGTCGGCAGACCTTCCGCGCGACTTTGGCCCCCTTGAGGGACCGCTATCCACCGCCATATGATGCCCGGCGTCAAGGGCTTCCATGTCGACACAGGGAGCAGCGATCACTTTGTCGAACTTCATGTCCGAACGAATTGCGTTGACGCTGAGGTCTATCGCGCAAGCGGAGTGCAACCGCATCGTGCGCTCCCTCATACCCAAAAAGTACTGTGTCGGGAATGTCCGCATGGCACTTGGTGTTTAGGTGGCCATGCGACTTTCCATTCTTGACTTCGTTCCCGTACGTAGCGACCAGACCACCGGCGATGCGCTCGCGGTCACCGTACAGCTGGCGCAGACCGCCGACCGTCTGGGCTTCACCCGGTACTGGGTCACCGAGCACCACAACAGGCCGAACGTGGGAGCCACCAGCCCGCCGGTACTGATCGCCTATCTTGCCGCGCAGACCTCGCAGCTGCGGCTGGGGTCGGGTGGAGTGATGCTGCCGAATCATGCGCCACTGGCAGTGGCTGAGCAGTTCGCGCTGCTGGAAGCGGCCGCTCCGGGCCGCATCGACCTGGGTATCGGGCGGGCACCGGGCACCGACCCGGTGACGTCGTCTGCGCTCCGCGGCGGTCGTGATGACCGTGACATAGAGAAATTCCCCGAATACCTCGACGACATAACGGCGTTTCTGAGCGCGCCCGGCATGGTGGTTCCGGACCGCTCGGGCGACTACCGTCTCAAGGCGACCCCGGCCGCGGTCGGCGAACCGCGGGCTGCTGGGCTCGTCGATGTATTCAGCGCATCTGGCTGCCGCCAAGGGACTGCCTTACGTCTTTGCCAATCACTTCTCCGGCAAGGGAATCGAAGAGGCGCTCGAGACCTACCGATCCCGGTTCATGCCCAGCAAGTTCGCTGCCGAGCCGGTGACGTTTATGACGGTAGACGCCACGGTGGCGGAAACCCGCGAAGAGGCAACGGCTTTGATGTTGCCCGACCAGCAGATGACGGCGCGGATGCTCACCGGTGTGCCGCTCGGCCCCGTGCCGCTCGTCGAGGAAGCAGCCGCCGCCCAGCTGACGGAACAGCAGCATCACATCGTGCAGGACAGAATGCAACGTGCTGTTCTCGGCACGCCCGCCGAGGCCGCCGAGCAGCTGCGGGCACTCACCGAACGGTTCGACGTCGACGAGGTGATGGTGATCCCGGTCGCGTCGGCGCACGCCGGTACTGACCCCGCAACCGCGCCGGGACGCGTGGCGACGCTTGAGCTACTGGCTAAAGAGTTGTTCTGACAGATCAATTGGTCACCGCCGCCTGCTCGGATGGCTTCACTCGGGACTGGGCGCATGGCACGCGAGGGTCGGCGGCCTAACCGCCGGCTCCGACCACGGCATGTTCGGCACCCTCGCGACATTGGGCGACGCGTGGGAAAGACTGGCGCGCAACCTGTGTGGGCGGTGAACACCGATTGGCATCGGTCGAGTTACGTCGCCATCCCCCTCAGCAAAAAGCGCTTCCCAGGGGCCTGCTCGGCGACGAGAGCGGCTATCAATCGTCGAGGACGCAACGCCGCCACCATATGTCCACGGCCTTATAGCTAGCTCAGCCTGTCGGGTTCAGCCTCGGATGGCGGTGCGGAATCGTTCTCGGTAGGCCTTCGGCGAGATGCCAAGGTGGTCGACGAATGTCCGCCGGAGGGTTTCGGTGCTGCCGAAGCCTGCGAGGTGCGCGGCGTCAGTGACGCTGCGGCCGGCGTCCAGCGCCGCACGGGCCGCGTCGATTCGGACCATTTCGACGTAGGCGGCCGGAGTCATCCCGAGTTCGGATCGAAACAGTCGTGTCAGCTGACGCGTGCTCAAGCAGGCGCGCCCCGCGAGGCTTTTCACGCTGTGGTTGGCCGCGGGGTCGGCGGAGATTGCATCGGTGACCTTACGCAGCGGAGACTCCGGCGGCAGGGCGGTCTCGACCAGCACCGAGAATTGCGATTGGCCGCCCGCGCGTTTGAGATAGACGACAAGCCACCGGGCAACGGCGCGGACGAGCTCGGCGCCGTGATCCATTTCGACCAACGCCAGCGCAAGGTCGATGCCTGACGACACTCCGGCTGAGGTGAATACATTGCCATCGCGAACGAAGATCGCGTCCGGCTCCACGGTGATATCCGGGAAGGCCCGAGCGAACAACCGGACGGCATGCCAGTGCGTGGTGGCGCGCCGGCCGCTTAGCAGGCCGGCCTGCGCCAGGACGAACGATCCCGTGCAAATGGACCCCAGACGCCGGGTACGTCCCGCCACGGATTTGACGGCCGTGACGAGTGTGGGATCAATCGCCCGCGATGGCAGGTTGTCACCGCCTGCGACAAGGACGGTGTCGGCGGATTCTATGGACGAGATGCTGTCGGTGACACCCAACCGAGTTCCGATCGAAGTTGTCACATCGCGCCCGTCCACCGATGCAATTTTGATGTGATAGTCGCCGCCGAATCGGTTGGCTTCGATGAAGACTTCGGCCGTTTCGGCGACATCCAACAGCGTCACCTCGTCGAAGACGACAATCACCACCACCCGCGAACTCGCATCGGTTTCTACCACAGAGCCATTGTGTCGCTTTTTGTGGGAAAGAGGACTCATAAGCCATCGGCGAATTGCGCAGCACCCGTGGAGACTTGATCGAAGTAGTTCAAGAGAGGTGCTGATCACGGTAACTCATTCGGGTGGTTGACGTGGATCGGCTCGAGCAACGGCCTCCCAACGGTGAAGACCGCGATCTGTCATGCGCGGGCTCGTCCATAAGACCTCGAACGCCGGGAGAAACGAGGCATCACCCGACGGCAGACCACCCAGGGCTCCTGGTCATCACGACCAGTAACCAAGCCCCACAGAACGATTAGGAGGAAGACGATGCGCTTCGTGGTCGCTATGACCGGCGCGACCGGCGCCCCTCTGGGCATCCGTCTGCTGGAAATTCTCGGTCACCTGGGGGTCGAAACACACCTAATCCTCAGCGACTGGGCACGGGCGACGATCAACCTCGAGACCGACACCAGCGTCAACGAAGTCCGGGCACTCGCTTCACACGCTTACAATGCCCGCGATCTGGCAGCCGGCCTCGCCAGCGGTTCGTTCCCCACAGATGGCATGGTTGTCTGCCCGTGCAGCATGAAGACGCTGAGCGCCATCCGGATCGGCTACAGCGACAACCTGATCACCCGCGCCGCGGACGTGACGCTGAAGGAACGCCGCAAGCTCGTTCTTGTCGCGCGGGAGGCTCCGTTGAGCGAAATCCACCTCGAGAATATGCACTATCTGGCGCGCGCCGGTGCCGTGATTTTCCCGCCGTCTGTCGCCTTTTACGCGCGGCCCACTTCGCTCGACGAGGTGAACGACTACGTCGTCGGCCGCGTCCTCGATCAACTCGGGATCAAACACTCCCTGATCAAGCGCTGGAAGGACGATCAGCATCCAGTCCCAGTGAACGGCCAACGAGCGGCAATCCGGTGAGGAGATCAAAGTGACAACCAATTTAAGCCTGCCGGAAACCGAGCCGACAGACCAAGAGACAGGGCCCGACCAGCGCAGCTGGTTGGCCACACTCGAAGTTGCGGGCCAGTTGCGCCGCATCACGGCGTCCGTCGATTGGGACGAAGAAATCGGCGCGATCACTCGGGCCAATCTTTCCCTCGGTGGCCCCGCGCTGCTCTTCGAGAACATCATCGGCCACGAGAACACTTGGTGCAGAAAGCTTCTGACGTCGGCAATCGGCAACCGACGCCAGGTCCAGCTGATGCTGGGTCTGCCCGAAGGCACCAGCGACGCAACTATCGTGCGTCACCTTAGGGAGGCCTTCAAGAAACCCATCCCGCCGCGTGTTGTCGACACCGGCCCAGTCAAGGAAAACATCATCGAAGGCGATGAGATCGACCTCTTTCAGTTTCCGGCCCCAAAGTGGCATGCCTCCGACGGCGGTCGCTATATCGACACGTTCTGCGGTGTGGTCACCGAGGACAAGGTGGCCGGGCGCGACAACGTTGGTTGCTACCGCGGGATGATCGTCGACCGTAACAAGATCGCCAAGCTCTTGGTGCCCAGTCAAGGTTGGGGCGGCCATATGCAGGGGTACAAGCCCGAGCCGATGCCGGTCGCCATCGTCTACGGGTGGCATGACGTGTTGGGGTTCTGCGCCGGTAGCCCGTTCCCCAAGGATGTCTGTGAATGGGACATGATGGGGGCTCTTCTCGGCCGCCCCGTCGACCTGGTGGCCTGCGAAACAGTGCCTTTGCATGTTCCGGCGAGCGCTGAGATCGTCGTCGAGGGATACATCGACCCTGATCCCGCGACCTTCGTAAAGGAGGGCCCGTTCGGAGAGTACCCGGGCTACCAAGGTGACGCCGGTACGGCGCCGGTCCTGCAGGTCACCCGGATCACCCACCGCAACGACCCGGTCCTGCGAGGCACTCTCGAGGGGATCCGGCCTGGGTTCTTCAACGAAGACAGCATCGTCAACTTCGCTCGGTCGGCGATTACCTGGAACGTGCTCGAGGGTCTAGGGATCGGTGGCATCACCGACCTTTGGATGACGGAGGTGAGCAACGGCCAAAACACTGTCGTGCAGATCCATAAGGCCTACCGCGGGCATGCCCAACAGGTGGCGGCGGCGCTGTGGGGTACCGGTGGAGCGGTGTGGATGCACAAGAACGTCACGGTCGTTGAAGAGGACATCGACATCCGCGACCCGGTCGCGCTGGAATGGGCTACGTCATACCGCGTGAATGCCGGCCTCGGTGATATTGCATTCTATGGACCTACCATGGGCTCTTCGATAGACCCTTCCACCCCGCCGGAGAAAAACGACGCCACCAAGTACGGTGCCGGCGAATGGACTCGGGTGCTTATCGATGCCACGCGGACCTGGGAATTCGGACAGCGCCCGGAGTGGGGTGGCCGCCACTACCCGCCAATCGAGAGGGTCGCCCCCGAATTGGAATCCCGAGTCGCCTCCCGGTGGGAGGAGTACGGGATCGGCATCCCCTACCTCGACGGCGAGCGGCGAGAAATGCTGACGATGGAACAGCTGAGCAAGCGGCTGTCGGAGGTGTAGTTCATCGTGCAGTCCAGGTTTCTGATAAGCAGACAATTAGGTCTCTAGAAAGGAATTCACTTGTGAGCGAGTACATCCCAGACCCGGCCATCGTCAGGCATATTGAGCGGAGACGGCTGATCGCTGCGCCCGATCATCGGATCGGTACGTTCGCTAGCCGAAGTACCCACGGCGTTTGACCCCGCTTCTCGTAGCCGCGGCAAGACCATCATCGACCCACGACTTGCGGTTGCGCTGTGAGCGATCGACTATGGATTATCGCCGCCCGAGATCAAGTCGGGCCGGATGTACGGACCTGGCTGAGTACGAGTTACATGCTGCCACGCACCGAAGAATGCGGTGCTCGGGAATCCGGCGGGCTTTAGCATGACGACCGTAAATTCCCCCGACGGAACCGTGATCGGTTATGAATCCGTCGGCGCCGGAGCGCCCTTGGTGCTTGTGCATGGCAGCACAGGCACGCTTGCTCGCTGGGGCTCGGTGACGCCGGTGCTGGCGCAGCGCTACACCGTGCACGCGATGGACCGGCGCGGACGGGGACTCAGCGCGGCCGAGGTTGAGCCCTACAGCTTGGACCGGGAAGCCGAGGATGTCGCGGCCGTTGCCGAGGCCGTCGGCGGCGACGTCTACGTCGTGGGCCATTCCTACGGGGCATTGGCGGTCTTACAAGCGGCTCTGATCACGTCAGCTTTCCGTCGGATCATGCTCTACGAACCTCCCATACTGTCGCCGGGCCTCAGCGTCGCCTCACCGGAGGCCGTGGCACAGATCAAGACAACGTCCGACCCGCGCGAAGTCCTCGAAGCGTTCTATCGCGAAACCCTGCACCTATCCGAGTCGGCGATCAAAGACCTTGCTGAGCGGGAGTTTTCGTACCTTGCCGGGTCGATCGGACACACCGCCGGACGCGAACTCGCGGAGGTCCGTGCATATCGCGCAACTGAGCGATTGGCCGCCATCACCGTGCCGGTCCGGTTGCTGCTCGGCACCGAGAGCCCGGCGTACCTGCGCGCGGCCACAGCAGCCGTCGCAGCCCGAATCCCGGGAGCCACGATCGTCGCATTGCACGGCCAAGGGCACCAGGCGATCGACTATGACCCACAACAGTTCGTTAGGGCTGTGCTGGAATTCGACTCTAGCGCGCCTCAGCGTGACGCCCGATAGTCGCGGGCGTCGACCAATAAGGCCACCTTGCAGTGACAGCCAGAAGGGTGCGGTGAAACCGTGTCGACGTATGTATTGATTCCGGGCGCCTGGCACGGCGCGTGGTCCTGGCGGCCGGTCGCGCAGCGGCTTCGCTCGACGGGTCACCGGGTGATCACGGTGACGCTGCCCGGCATGAACGACGGCGACGACCCTTCGGGCTATCGGCTCCAGGACGCGGTCGATTACATCTCCGACGAGGTGCGCCGGCTGGAATCGGGCACGGTGGTGTTGGTTGCGCACAGCTGGGGCTGCTTCCCCGCAACGGGCGCCGCGCGGTCGCTTGCCGGCCGGGTGGAGAAACTCATCTACTACAACGGCCACGTGCCGCTTCCCGGCAGGTCCCTGATGGACGAAAATCCGCGGGACAAGCGCGTGTCAGGGCTGCGGCGGATAAAGGAATCCCCGTTTAATGCAGTTCCCGCAAGCCTGGAATACCTCAAACGGGAATTGATGCAAGGCGTCTCTCCCGACCTGCAGGCGTTAGTGGCCGATCTGTTGACACTTCAGCCCGGTGGTTACTTCCTCGACGCCCTCGACTTTCACCCGCTCGATCTCGGTATCCCGATGGCATACATCACCGGCGACGACGACCTGGCGATGCCGCGGCCGGCGGTCCAGTCCGCCGCCCGGATCGGAGTCCAACCCATCGTCGTTCCGGGGACGCACAACGGGTTGCTGACCCATCCCGACGAGGTGGCGAAGGCAATCCTCGCCGCTTGACCGGCCGCTGACCTGTCAACCGAGTAACTGTCGGCGGTAGTTAGTCGGCGTAATGGCGAGCTGTCGTCGGGTCACGGCAGCCAGGTGTTGAGAGCTGGCGAACCGACATTGGTACTCCAATCACCTAGTTTTCCAGCGCTTCTGCGTCAAAATCGGGTCTAACAGCGGCTGCTCGCGCATGACGGCAAATCAGCAGGTTGCGCGACGGTTGTGGACGTCGTGTGGACACAGGGCAGGCTCGACGCGACTGCTGGCAACGTGAGACGGCCGCGTAGTCCGAACGCGCGGTGTGGACGCCAGTGCAGATGGGGGGTCGAAACCGTCTGCGGCAACGGCGACAGAATGCCGTTCTACCTGCACAAACGCTCTGTGGGGCGGGCGGGGCTCGAACCCGCGACCAACGGATTATGAGTCCGCGGCTCTAACCAACTGAGCTACCGCCCCCGACAGGGTTGTCCGTAGGAAACCGTAGCCGAAGACGGGAGTCAGGGTACGTCGGGCGGCGCCGCCGCCTCGACCTGAGCCGACACGCACGGTGGGCGCCCCATATCGGTAGCGCCCACCGGCAATGCAGCTCTATGTCCCCGCGGTCAGGCGGGCGCGGGCCCCGCCTGGGGGGCCTGGGACTTGATCTTGGGAATCATCTCGGGCGCGTAGACGAAAATCGCCGACTCCACCTCCCATTCGGCCTGGGCCTGACTCATGGGCGTCGTCCGCGTGATCATGTTGATCAGTTCCTGGCCCTCTCCGTACGGATTGGGGTTGGACCGAACCTGATCGGCGAACCACCGCCCCTCGGCGGCCTCGCTGCAGTCATTGAAGTCGGCGTTGTGCACCATCTTGTTCTGCGCAAGCAGCTTGATGTACTGGTCGTCCGCTGGGCTCATATTGCACGACGCCGACGCCTGCGGCGCCGACACCACAGCGCCGCCCAACATCGCGGCGCCCAGCGCAAGGCCGGCGGCCCCCACCGTGAGCGCCTGCAAGCGCGATCGTGTCGTTGTCACTTCTCCGGACCCCCTTATCGTGAAATTCGCTAGCTTCCCTTTCGCAGCAGAGTTCGGGTACCACCGGTCTGAAGCGTCGCAAACGACGATTCCAAGAAACAACGCGTGAACAGCAATTAGCTAAAATTACTGTGCGAGAAACTATTCGGGTCTAAATCGGTAACAGCGACGGGTCCGTCGCGGGAAATGCGCCCGCCTCGCTGACACCGCAATCCTGGGTGTCGTTGCCGCAGATTCGAGTTCGCTGGCATACCAACACGAAAACGGCCGGAGGGCAAAGCCCTCACGGCCGGTTGCGTTTGAGCGCGCTAAACCCGCTGCGCCCCAGTAAGTCTCGCTATGCCGTCGGCCAGTTTGCTTTCGCGGCCTGGTCTTTGATCTTGGGGATCATGTCGGGCGCGTAGACGTAGATCGCCGACTCGACTTCCCACTCGGCCTGGGCCTGAGTCAACGGCGTGGTGTTCGTGATCATGTTGACCAGCTCTTGGCCCTCGCCGAACGGATTGGGGTTGGACCGCACCTGGTCGGCGAACCAGCGTCCCTCGGCGGCCTCATGGCAATCGCTGTAGTCGGCGTTGTGCACCATCTTGTTCTGCGCGAGCAGGTTGATGTACTGATCGTCGGCCGGACTCAAATTGCAGGTGGCCGAGGCGAGCGGAGCCGACAGCACGGCGCCGCCGAGCATCGAGGCGCCCAGCGCGACGCCGGCAGCCCAGACCGATGACACTCGAACGCGCGAGCGTGTACGGGTGCTTGTCATTCCGAACCTCCCTTTGCGCGGGAACGCTGTCGCGTCCGGCGCAACCCAAGCTAGAAATCCTGTAAACAAACTGACCGGAAAAGCCATCCGGCTCGGGCCACGTTGCCATCTCGTTACCGTCACTTCTCGGTGTCGTATCAGTGTCGGCGAACGCGCTAAAAGTAGCGAATGACCCCCACACACAGCGGAAACGGACGCTTGCGCGTCCGTGTACGAATGGTTAACATTTCGTGCCCTCGCCCCCGGACAGGGGGGCCGCTGGACCCTCAACCCCGCGGCGAAACAACACCCGTGGCCTGCTACGACCGACCCTCGCCGCGCGGCCAGTTAAGACCGGTCCGCCGAGCGCACGTCCGCAAACGTCAGCTGAATACGGTCTGGCCGTCGGCGGCGAGCAAGTACCGCTCAGTGCCGGTCTCGACGCGCGGTGCGTCGGCGCCCAAGGACACGGCGACTTTATTGCTGGCATTTCGCATGATGTCGAACGTGAGTTCCACGGCTTCGGCCTCGGAGAACCGGGAGCGCACCTCGGCGACATCGTCGGCGACGAGGTGCGCAGGGGTCCAAATTAACGCATCGACATAGCGCAGCGCTGCTTTAGCGCGGTCGTCGAGCAAACTCGACGATTCGAAGCGCTCAATCTCCTCATACAGCGTTTCCGAACCGCCGGCATCGAGCGCGTTGCCCTCGCGGAGCGAGTTACACAACCGGCAATTGTGCTGCGCCGCCCCACGCAGCCGAACCAGTTCGGAGGTCACCGGGTCGAGCGCACGCATTCGCGCCACCGCGATTAAAAAGTCGTTGAACACCGGATCCGACGGATCGGTGGTGTGATCCCAGGCAATTGGCTGACCGACCCAGCCGAGGTATTGCGCACCGACGCCGAGCGCTTCGAGTCCGGCCCGCACCCGCGGGACGAAGTCGGCGATGTACATCTGCACGACGACGCCAAAGGTGCGGTCCCCTAACTGCTTCCACAACCGCGACCGTTGCTCGGCGGTGACCGACGAGACGTCGGCGCTGAATTGTTCGGCGAATTCGGCGACCGCGGCCTCGGCTTCCGATTCCGGCTCGCCGACCTCGACGCTCGCGGGCAGCGGCGGCAGCGACATCGTCTGCGCGCATACCTTGCGAACCAGCGCCGCCAGGCGACCGTCGCCCGGGGCTAACGACACCAACCGCGTGAGCTGGTCTTCTCGAACAGAAACCGGAGCCGCCATCCGTCACACGCTAGAACGCGCGCTGCCCTGCGGCAATGAATTACTGGGCCTGGCTCACCGATGACATGTGGAAGTCGGGTATGCGCAGCGAGGGCATGGCGGCGCGGGTGGCCCAATCTCCCCATTCGCGGGGCAGGGTCTTTTCACTGACGCCGGCTTCGGTGGCCCGTCGCAGCAGGTCCAGCGGGCTCTCGTTGAATCGGAAGTTGTTCACCGCCGCGGTCACCTGGCCGTCCTCGATGAGATAGACCCCGTCGCGGGTCAGCCCGGTGAACAACAGGGTGGTGGGGTCGACGACGCGGATGTACCACAGCGTGGTCAGCAGCAGGCCGCGTTCGGTGGCCGCGATCATGTCGTCCTGACTGGCCGTCCCGCCGGTCATCACCAGGTTGTCGGCGGCCACCGCGACGTCGACGTCGTATTTGGCGGCGGTGGCCCGCGGATAGGCCAGCGCGTTGATCACTCCGTCGCGGATCCAGTCCACCTGATTGATCTCGGCACCGTTGTCGAACACCGACACCGTCTCCGAGGAACTGCTGACCGCCACGAACGGCGTGCAGGCCAGGCCGGGCGCCATGGGATCGGAGTAGAGCGTCAGCGGCAGATCGGTGAGCCGCTCCCCCACCCGGGTTCCGCCGCCGGGCGCCGAGAACGCGGTCCGCCCCTCCTGGGCGCCCCGGCCGGCCATCGACCACGCCATGTAGATCATCATGTCGGCCACCGTCGACGGCGGCATGATCGTCTCGTAGCGTCCCGCCGGCAATTCGACGCTGCGCTGCGCCCAGCCCAGTCGCGTCGAGAGCTGCTCGAGCAGCGAATCGGTTGGCACGTCGACGAAGTCGGGCGTCCCGACGCCCGCCCAGGCGCTGGCGTCGCCGCGTTTGGCGTTGATCTCCACCGCCCCGGTGGGCTGGGTGAAACGTCGCCGCAATCCCGTCGACGAGGCCAAGAAGGTCGTCGAAACACTATGGTGGGCAAAGCCGTACAGCCGGTCTTCGCCGCGGAAGCCGCGGCTCAGCGAGTCGGCGACGTCGGAGAAGACCAAGGGCCCGGTGCCGGGCACCGGTGCGTCCCAATCGACGGGCACCCCGGTATCGCTCAGCAGCGGCGCGGCATCACCCGCCTCCGGCGCCGCGCCGGCCGCCTCCTGCGACGCGGCCACCAGCCCGGGCAGCACCCGCGGGTCGGCCTCGGCGGACACCACCGTGCCGATGCGGGCGCCGGACCCGCGACGCACCACCGAAATCACCGTCACGCTGCGGCTCACCGAAACCCCGTTGGTGGTCATCGAATTGCCCGCCCACCGCAGCGTGGCCTCGACCTTGTCGGTGACCAGCACCATGGTCTCGTCGGCGCGGCCGAGCTTGGCCGCCTCATCGAGCACGATGTTGACGACATGCTGTGCAGTGATCACTGGCGCCCCTCCTCAGCATCGCGTCGCTCTGCATCGTCGCCGGCGCGGATCACTGGCGCCCGCCCTCGGTGCGGGTGTTGAGCACGTTGACGCCACGGAACAACGCCGACGGGCAGCCGTGGCTGACCGCCGCGATCTGCCCGGGCTGGGCCTTGCCGCAGTTGAACGCACCACCCAAGCGCCAGGTCGACGCTCCCCCCACGGCCTCCATCGAATTCCAGAACTCGGTCGTGGTGGCCTGATAGGCGACGTCACGCAGCTGACCGTCCAGCCGGCCGTCGCGAATCTGGAAGAATCGCTGACCGGTGAATTGGAAGTTGTAGCGCTGCATGTCGATTGACCATGACTTGTCGCCGACGATGTAGATGCCGTCCTCGACCCGGCCAATCAAGTCGTCGGTGCTGATGTCGTCGGGCGCCGGCTGCAGCGACACGTTCGCCATCCGCTGCATCGGCACATGGTGCGGCGAGTCGGCATACGAGCAGCCGTTGGAGCGTGGCTGCCCCAGTCGCTGCGCGAACACCCGGTCGAGCTGGTAGCCGGTGAAGATGCCGTTGCGCACCAGGTCCCAGCTTTGCGCGGCCACCCCCTCGTCGTCGTAACCGATGGTGGCCAAGCCGAATTCGACGGTGCGGTCGGCGGTCACCGTCATTACCGGGGACCCATACCGCATGGTGCCCAGCTTGTCCGGCGTGGCGAACGACGTGCCGGCGTAGGCCGCCTCGTAGCCGATCGCGCGGTCGTATTCGGTTGCGTGTCCGATTGATTCATGGATCGTCAGCCACAGGTTGCTCGGGTCGATCACCAGGTCTTTGCGACCCGGAACGACGGTGGGCGCCTTGATCTTCTCGGCCAGCAACGACGGCAGCTGCGCCAGCTCGTCGGTCCAGTTCCACACCTCGTCGCCGGCCAAAACCTCCCAGCCCCGGCCCATCGGCGGCGCCAGCGTGCGCATCGAATCGAAGCTGCCGGCCGCGGGGTCGACCGTCACCGCTTCGAACGAGGGCAGCACCCGCACCCGCTGCTGCGTGATCGAGGATCCGAACGTGTCGGCATAGAACGTCTGCTCCTTGACGGCGGTGAGCACCGCCGACACGTGGTTGATGCCCTCGGCGCTCAGCAACCGCCCGGAGTAGTCCTCCAGCACGGCGATCTTGTCGGTGGTCGGAATGTCGAACGGGTCGATCCGGTAGTCCGAGACCCAGGCCGCGTCCGCGTAGACCGGTTCGGGCGCCAGCTCGACGCGCTCGCTGCTCAGGGTCGCCAAAGTGGTTGCCACGTGTACCGCACGCCGCGCCGTCTCGGCCGCCACCGACGGCACCAGCTCCGCGTGCGAGGCGAATCCCCAGGTGCCGTCGACGATCACTCGCACCGCCAGCCCGACCTCACGATTGATCACCGCCGTCTCAAGCTCACCGTCGCGCAGCTGGATGATCTCGGTGATGATGCGATGAACCCGCAGGTCGGCGTGCGTCGCCCCGGCCGCCTTGGCCGCCGCGAGCGCGGCGCCGGCCAGGTCGTGGCGCGGCAGGTCCAGGAAGTCGGCATCGATCCCCCGATTCGGTGTCACGCGTCCACCGTAACGGCCGGTCACCCCAAACCCCGGCGGCGCCCGCTTTAATTACCCCATGGCCGGCGCGGTGCTGAGGAAACAACCTCGATCCACCGCACTGGGCTACGCGCTGCTGGCGCCGAGCCTGTTCGGCGTGCTCGCCTTTCTGCTGCTGCCCATCCTGGTCGTGCTCTGGCTGAGCCTGTGCCGATGGGATCTGCTCGGCCCGCTGCACTTTGTGGGCCTGTCCAACTGGCGGTCGGTGCTGACCGACGCCGGGTTCGGCAACTCGCTGATTGTCACGGTTACCTTCGTGGCGATCGTGGTGCCGGCGCAGACCGTGCTGGGGCTGCTGGCCGCGACCATGCTGGCCCGCCAGCTGCGCGGCACCAATCTGTTTCGCACCCTGTTTGTGCTGCCGTGGATTTGCGCGCCGCTGGCCATCGCGGTGCTGTGGCGCTGGATCCTGGCTCCCACGGACGGCGTCGTGAGCACCGTGCTCGGGCACAGCATCGAGTGGCTCTCGGATCCCAGCTTTGCCTTGCCGCTCGTTTCGGCCGTGGTGGTGTGGACCAACGTCGGCTACGTCTCGTTGTCGTTTCTGGCGGGCTTGCTGGCCATTCCCGACGAAATCTACGCCGCGGCGCGCACCGACGGCGCCACCGCGTGGCAGCGGTTCTGGCGTATCACCATGCCCATGCTGCGGCCGACGACCTTCTTTGTGCTGGTGACCGGGATCGTCAGCACGGCACAGGTTTTCGACATGGTGTACGCCCTGACCGGCGGCGGACCGGCCGGCAGTACCGACCTGGTGGCCCATCGCATATATGCCGAGGCTTTCGGTTCGGCGTCTATCGGCCGGGCGTCGGTGATGGCGGTGGTGCTGTTCGTCATCCTGATCGGGGTCACCCTGGTTCAGCACCTCTACTTTCGGCGGCGGATCAGCTATGACCTCACCTAGTCGCACCAGCAACGTCGCGATTTATGCCGGGCTGTCGCTCGGCGCGCTGATCACGTTGGCGCCGTTCGCACTTGGATTGATGACGTCATTCACCTCGGCGCACCAATTCGTCACGGGCACCCCGTTGCAGCTGCCGCGGCCACCCACGCTGTCCAATTTCGCCAACCTGGCCGGGGCCGGGTTCGTCCGGGCGGCGGCGGTGACGGCCTTGGTGACGGCGGTGATCCTGGTGGGCCAGTTGACTTTTTCGGTGCTGGCCGGATACGCGTTCGCGCGCCTGCAATTTCCCGGCCGTGACGCGCTGTTCTGGGTCTACATCGCGACGCTGATGGTGCCGGGAACGGTCACGGTGGTCCCGATGTATCTGATGATGGCCCAGCTCGGCCTGCGCAACACGTTCTGGGCGTTGGTGCTGCCGTTCATGTTCGGCTCGCCCTACGCGATCTTCTTGCTGCGCGAGCACTTTCGGATGATCCCGAACGACTTGATCAACGCGGCCCGCCTGGACGGGGCGAAGACCCTGGACGTCATCGTGCACGTGGTGATCCCGTCCAGTCGCCCGGTGCTGGCCGCGCTGGCGCTGATCACGGTGGTCTCGCAATGGAACAACTTCATGTGGCCGTTGGTGATCACCAGTGGGCACAAGTGGCGAGTGCTCACCGTCGCGACCGCCGACCTGCAGTCGCGGTTCAATTCCCAGTGGACGCTGGTGATGGCGGCGACCACCGTCGCGATCGCCCCGCTGATCGCGCTGTTCGTGGTCTTCCAGCGCCACATCGTCGCGTCGATCGTCGTCTCGGGACTCAAGTGACCCGGCCCCGCTTTTCGACACTGGTCGCGGGATCGGTTGCGCTGGTGGCGGTGCTGCTGGCGGCGATGGCGGTACTGCTGGATTACTCCGGCCAGCCGCATGGCGGCAAGACCATCGTCACCGTGCGTATCTGGGGCGACCAGATCGGCGGGGCCTACCGACAATCCTTCGAGGCCTTCAGCCGTGCGCATCCCGACATCGAGGTCCACCTGAACCTGGTGGCGTACTCGACCTACTTCAACACGCTGCGCACCGACGTGGCCGGCGGCAGCGCCGACGACATCTTCTGGCTGTCCAACGCCTATCTCGCGGCGTATGCCGACAGCGGCCGGCTCCTGAACATCGGCGACCTGCTTGGGCCGATGGCGGCGTCGGACTGGGAGCGGCCGGTCGTCGAGCAGTTCACCCGCAACGGAACGCTGTGGGGCGTGCCACAGCTGACCGACGCGGGAATAGCGTTGTACTACAACACCGATCTTCTCGCCGCGGCCGGCGTCGATCCCGCCCAGCTGAACACGTTGCGGTGGAGCCCCGGCGGCGGCGACACGTTGCGTCCCCTGCTGGCCCGGCTGACCCTGGACGCCGACGGAAATCGCGGCGACACATCGCATTTCGACGCCGGTCGGGCGCGGCAGTGGGCGTACAACGCGGCCAACGACCCCCAGGGCATCTACCTGAACTACATCGGATCGGCCGGTGGCGTGTTCCAGCGGGGCGACGCGTTCGCGTTCGACAACCCCGCTGCCGTGACCGCCTTCCGGTATCTGGTCGACCTGATCAACCGCGACCACGTCGCGCCGCCCGCGGCCGACACCAACGACAACGGCGACTTCTCCCGCAACCAGTTCCTGGCCGGCAGGATGGCGCTCTTTCAGTCCGGCACCTACAACCTGGCGCCGATAGCGCGCGATGTCCGCTTCCACTGGGGTGTGGCGATGATGCCGACCGGGCCCGCGGGCCGGGTCAGCGTCACCAACGGCATTGCCGCGGCGGGCAATGCGGCGACGAAGCATCCTGACGCGGTGCGCCAGGTGCTGGCCTGGATGGGCAGCAAGCAGGGCAACGAATACCTGGGGCGTTACGGTGCGGCCATCCCTGCGGTGACCTCGGCCCAACCGGTCTACTTCCGGTACTGGGCCGCGCGGGGCGTGGACGTCACGCCGTTTTTCGCCGTGCTGAACGGTCCGCGGATCGCGGCGCCCGGCGGTGCGGGCTTTGCCGCCGGCAATGACGCCCTGCAGCCGTACTTCGACGAAATGTTCTTGGGTCGCGGCGATGTCGCGGCGACGCTGCAGCGGGCTCAGGCGGCGGCCAATACCGCGGCTTCGCGCCAGTAGGGACCCGTCACCGGGCGTCGTCCGCTGACCGCTCGACTGCCTCGTCGTTGAGCGCGCTATGGTGGCGGCCCCAGACGAAATAGAAGATCAACGCCAGCGACACCCAGCCGCTGAACGCGATCCAGGTGTACCAGTGCAGGCTGGCCAGGATGTAGCCGCAGGCCGCCACCGAAAGGATCGGCGTGACGGGATAACCCGGCACCTTGAATCCCCGAGGCAGATCGGGCTCACGCACCCGCAAGACGATCACCCCGACGGAAACCACGATAAACGCCGTGAGGGTGCCGATCGACACCATGTCGGCGAGCTTTTGCAGCGGGATGAACGCGGCCAGCGCCGAGGCGACGATCGCGACGATCACCGTGTTGTTCACCGGCGTCATGGTGCGCGCGTTCACCGTCGCGAACCTCGCGGGCAACAGCCCGTCGCGGCCCATGGCGAACAGGATGCGGGTCAGGCCGTACATCGTGACGAGCGTGACGCTGAAGATCGAAATGACCGCTCCGGCAGCCAGAATCGTGCCGGCCCAGCCGCCGTGCGTGACGTTGTCGAGGATGGTGGCCAGCCCGGCTTCCTGCTGGCCGGCGAAGTTCTGCCACGGCTGGGTGCCCAGCGCGGCCACCGCGACGAGGACGTAGACACCGGTGACGGTCAGCAGCGCGCCGATCAGCGCGCGCGGCATGGTTGTCTGCGGATTCTTCACCTCGTCACCCGCGGTGGACACGGCATCGAGGCCGATGTAGGAGAAGAAGATGGTGCCGGCGGCCGAACCGATACCGGAAACACCGAAGGGCGCGAAGTCACGGAGATGGCTCGCGTCGAACGCAGTGAAAGCGACGACGGCGAAGACGACCAATACGCCGAGCTTGATCATCACCATGATGGCGTTGACCTTCGCCGACTCGCTGGCGCCGCGGATAAGCAGCAACGCGCACATCACGATCAACAGGACCGCCGGCACGTTCACGTACCCCGGTTGGGAATCCCATGGCGCGGCCGACAAGGCCTGCGGCAGCTGGAATCCCAGGACATTGCTCAGCAGCTTGTTCAGGTAACCACTCCAGTTCACGGCGACCGCCGCGGTGGCCACCCCGTATTCCAGCAGCAGGCACGCCGCCACGCCCACGGCCACCACCTCGCCGAGCGTGGTGTAGGCATACGAATACGACGACCCCGAAACCGGCACCGCCGAGGCCAATTCGGCGTAGCAGACGGCCGCTAGCCCCGCGGCGAGGCCCGCGAGGAGGAAGGAGACGATCACGCCCGGACCGGCCTCGGGCACGGCCTCAGCCATGACGAAGAAGATGCCGGTGCCGACGGTCGAGCCGACCCCGAACATGGTGAGCTGGAAGGTTCCGATACCGCGCTTGAGGTGATCGGCGGTCCCGTGTGCGACATGCGCACCCACCACCGGGCGCCGCCGGAGCAACTGGTCTTTCAGGCTGATCGACGTGGCTGGCAAGCGCCCCTCCTGTGGCCGGATCAGCTGATTATGAAGCAGCCTCCCGCAAAACCGCAGCAAGCCGGCCAACCGCCCACTCGATCTCCTGGGCGGTGACCACCAACGGCGGGGCGAAGCGCAGCGTCGAACCGTGGGTCTCTTTCACCAGGACGCCGCGGTCGGCCAGCCGCAGGCTGATCTCCTTGCCGGTACCCAGCGACGGGTCGATGTCGACGCCGGCCCACAAGCCCAGGCCCCGTATCTCCTGGACACCGTGGCCGATCAGCTGTCGCAGCCGCCGATGCAGGTGCGCGCCCAGCGCGGTCGCCCGGGCCTGGAATTCCCCGCGCGCCAGCATGGACACCACCGTGGTGCCGATGGAGGCGGCCAGTGCGTTGCCGCCGAAGGTGGACCCATGCTCGCCGGGGTGCAACACGCCCAGGACCTCCCGGTCGGCCACCACCGCCGACAGCGGGACCACTCCGCCGCCCAGCGCCTTGCCCAGCAGGTAGACGTCGGGGACCACCCGCCACCGGTCACAGGCGAACGTGTAACCGGTGCGCGCCAGGCCCGACTGGATCTCGTCGGCGATCATCAACACGTTGTGCTCGCTGCACAGCGCGCGGACCGCCGGCAGGTAGTCGTCGGGCGGGACGATGATCCCCGCCTCGCCCTGGATGGGCTCCAACAGCACCGCGACGGTGTTGTCGTCGATCGCCTGCGCCAGCGCGGCGGCGTCACCGAATGGCACTGAACGGAATCCCGGCGTGAAGGGCCCGAACCCATTTCGCGCGGCGGAATCCGAGGAGAAGCTGACGATGCTGATCGTGCGGCCGTGAAAGTTGTTGTCCGCCACGATGATGTTAGCCTGATCCGCGGGTACCCCCTTGACGTCGGCGCCCCATTTGCGGGCGACCTTGAGGCCGCTTTCGACGGCCTCGGCGCCCGAGTTCATCGGCAGCACCATGTCCTTGTCGCACAGGTAGGCAAGTGCAGCGCAGAAGGGCCCGAGCTTGTCGGAATGAAATGCGCGGCTGACCAACGTCGCGGTGTCGAGTTGCGCATGTGCGGTGGCGGTGATTTCCGGGTTGCGGTGACCGAAGTTCACCGCGGAATAGGCGGACAGGCAATCCAGGTACCGGCGGCCGTCGATGTCGGTGATCCACGCGCCCTCGGCGCATGCGGCGACCACCGGAATCGGCGAATAGTTGTGCGCTGCACGCCTTTCCGCCAGCCTGATCGCGGCGTCGATCCGGTTGGCGGTGACCTTCTGCAACGTCTGCGCATCGAGAATCGTCATGGAAATGCCTCCAGGGTGCAGCACTTGACGGAACCGCCGCCCTTGAGCAGCTCGGACAAATCGACGCCGATCGGCTGGAAGCCGGCCCGGCGCAGCCGCGCGGCGAAACCCGTTGCCGCGCTGGGAAGTACCACGTGCAGGCCGTCGGAGACGACGTTGAGACCCAGCACGTAAGCATCGGCCGTGTCGGCGATGATGGCGTCCGGGAACAGCGCGCCCAGCTGCTCCCGGGCGTCCGCGCTGAATGCCGGCGGGTAGAACGCGATGGTGTGATCGTCGAGAACGGCCAGGGCGGTGTCGAGGTGGTAGAAGCGAGGGTCGACCAGCTCGAGCGAGATCACCGGCGCGCGCAGCGCCGCGGAGATTTCCGCATGCGCCCGCCGGGCGGTGCGAAATCCCCAGCCGGCCAACACGATGTCACCGACCTTCAGCAGGTCGCCCTGCCCTTCGTTGACGTGGCGGGTGTGCACCGGCCGGTAGCCCAGCGACGACATCCACCGGGCATAGGCGCGCGATTCGCCCGCCCGCTCGGCGTACCGGAACTTGGCGACGATCGCGACATCGCGCGCGACGAACCCGCCGTTGGCCGCGTAGACCATGTCCGGAAGCCCGGGCACGGGTTCGATGACCTCCACGTGATGCCCCAGCCGTATATAGGTGTCATGCAAGCGTTCCCACTGCGCTTGCGCGAGGCCGACATCGACGGGTGTGGTGATGTCCATCCAGGGGTTGATCGCGTATTCGACTGCGAAGAAGGCCGGCGGCGTCATCGCGTACCGACGGACGCTCGGCGTGCGACCGAGCGTGACGGGCCCGGCCGACCTCGCGGTGCCAGGCGCTAGTACATATTGTTCCGTCATGAATCAACGATATTTGGGGTGCTGTTGTTAATCAAACCACGCATATTGCGTGTCTATGGCGTATTTATTGCGCTACAGTGGCGAAATCGCCGATTTGTTGTTTAGCGCGGGGAAGGGACACCATGGACCGCTTGGACGAGACCGACGAGCGCATCCTCGCCGAATTGACCGAGCATGCGCGCGCCACCTTCGCCGAAATCGGCGAAAAGGTGAATTTGTCTGCGCCGGCGGTGAAGCGGCGGGTGGATCGGATGCTGGACACCGGTGTCATCAAGAGTTTCACCACGGTGATCGACCGCAATGCGCTGGGCTGGAACACCGAGGCTTACGTGCAGGTGTTCTGCCACGGCCGGATCGCGCCCGACGAGTTGCGAGCGGCCTGGGTGGATATCCCCGAGGTGTTCAGCGCCGCGACGGTCACCGGGACCCCCGATGCGATCCTGCATGTGCTGGCCCGCGATATGCGACATTTGGAGGCGGCTTTGGAGAAAATCCGGTCCAGTGCGGACATCGAGCGCAGTGAGAGCATCGTCGTGTTGTCCAACCTGATCGACCGGATGCGGCCCTAAAGTGCGGACCAGCTTCCACAGGTGATTTCGGTCATCTGCTCGCGCAGCCGAGTTGCCTAATGGATTTGCAGCATCGAGTCGATCACGACTCCGGTGGCGCCGGCCGCGACGGTGATGCCGAGCGTCACCCAATCCGCCAGCTTCGGTCGCGCCGGTGCGGCCGCCAGCTGCCCGATGCCGCCTCGGGCAGTGATCGCGTCGCCCATCTCGTCGGCCCGTCGCAGCGTCACAACAATTGCCGCCGTTAGCAAATCGATCATGTCGCGGGCCTGCTGCCGCCGCCGGGCCCTGCGGTTCCGCGGTTCCTGGTTGGGGCGCAGCCGCCGGGCGGCGTAGAGCACCTGGAACTCTTCGATCAACATCGGGAAGGCACGCAACGCAAGCGCCAAGGCGACGGCCCACTCGTCGCTCGGGATCCGCAGCCACCGCAGCGGTCGACCCAAAGCCGCCAGCGCCGGCCCCATTTCGGCGACATTGGTGGTCCACGACAGCATCGCGCCGAGCCCGATCAACACGATCGACAGCGCGGTGACCCGCACGAAGTGCAGCGTTCCGCCCAGCCCGATGTGCACGCCGGCTATCTCGATCACCGGACTACCGGCGCCGAGCGCGGCAGTTATGCCGCCCACCGCCAGGGCGATCCATATCCAGCGCCGCGGCGACGGCAACGCGCCGCGGGGAATGTGGGCGAGCCGGGCCGCGGTGATCAGCAAGACCAACATCAGCCCGACGGTCGCCCAGCCCGGGTAGAAGGTCAGCAGTATCGAAACACCCAGTACCACCAGCAGTTTGGTGCCGGCCCACAACTCGTGAATCTTCGACGTGCCGGGCACCGGCACCAACAACACCACCGGACGGTGCGTGCGCCGGGTGCGGGTGGGTGCCGGTTTGGTGTCCGCGGGTGCCGTCACGACATACCCCCCGCCGCGGTCGAAGCCGTTTCCAGCATGCCGTCGCGCAGGAACAACGCTCGCGGGCAGAGCTCCTCGAGCCCGACGATGTCGTGGGAGATCACCACGACCGTCAGGCCTCGTTCCTTGCGCAGGTTCTCCAGCAGCCGCAGCAGGCCGCGCTGGCTGCCGATGTCCAATCCCGCCAGCGGCTCGTCGAGGACCAGCGCTCGCGGGGAGCGCGCCAGCAGCCCGGCCAGCACCACGCGGCGCATCTGGCCGCCGCTGAGCTGATCGATCCGGCGCTTGCCCAATGCCGGGTCCAGCCCGACCGAAATCAGCGCTTCGGCCACGCGGTCCGTGTCAAGGTGCGAAAAGCCCGCTGCTGATGCAACTTCGGCGTCGACGTGATCGCGCATCAACTGCAACCGGGCGGACTGGAAAGACAGCGCGACCTCGCCCACGCGCTCGTGGGTGGGCTCGCCATCGATCAGGCAGGTACCGGACGTCGGGGTCGTCAGGCCGGCCATGATCCACGCCAGCGTCGACTTGCCCGAGCCGTTACCGCCGTGAATCAACACCCCGTCGCCCTGCTCCACTACGAAGCTGATATTGCGCAGGGCGACCTTGGACCACGGTGTGCCGCTGGCGTATTCGTGGCTGACATCAATGAGTTCCAGCACCGGCGTCCGCGAGCTGTGACCGACGGCGGTGGTCTGGGCCGGTGCGGTCGCGGTGTCGCTCGTCACGGTGTTGTCCGGTGAATCGCTGAGTTTGATGATGCGGTCGGCGGATGCGGCCTCGTTGTCGTAATGGGTGATGTGCACCAACGCCGTCTGGTGCCGCTTCGAGAGGCCGGAGAGCACGCCCAGCAAGGCATCTCGCCCCTGCTGGTCGACCATGGTGGTGACCTCGTCGGCGATCAGCAGCGCCGGATCCCGCGCCAGCGCGGCCGCGAGCGCGAGGCGCTGCAGTTCCCCGCCGGACAAACTTCCGGTGTCGCGTTCGGCCAGCCCGTCGAGGCCGACCTCGTGCAGTAGTTGGTTGACGTCGATCTCGGCGTCCGGGGGCAATCCCCACACCACGTCGTCGGCCACCCGGGTGCCCAGAACCTGGCTTTTGGGGTGCTGCAACACAATTGCCGTGCCGCCCATCTCGCCGAGTCCGACCGTTCCCGGGCGCTCGACACTGCCCGCCGTCGGTGCCCGGCCGGCCAAGATCAGCATCAACGTCGTCTTCCCCGAGCCGTTGGCGCCGGTCACCGCGATGTGTTCGCCGGCCTGGACATCGAGACTGATCTCGCGCAGCGCGTCCTGCTCGGCGCCGGGGTACCGGAACCGCACCTTGTCCAACCGCACCGGCACCGGCCCCACCGGACTGCCTTGTATCCGCGCATCATCGGAGGTGTCCAGCTTGTGGACGTCGGGGATTTTGCGCATCCGCTCCAGCAGGCGGGACAGTGCCGACCAGCTGATGAACGCAACGATGACGACCAACAGGACCATGTAGGGGAAAATCAGCAACGGCCAGTGCTGTATCCCGTCGGCGACGTACCGCTTGAGCCCCACGCCGACGCCTTGCAGGTGGACCCAATTCAGGAACGCCGCGACGCCGTTGGCGTTGGCGGTGATGACGTCGAAGAACAAGTGCCGCAGCCGGGTCAGCACCGCCAGCACAGCGACCCAGCCGGCGCCCCAGAGGACTCCGGCGGCCAACGACAACAGGGCGACCGTCGGCAAGCCGCGGCCTTTGCGTTTGACGATGCCGCACAATCCGCCGACCCAGGCGCAGTCGATCAGCATGAACAGGCTGCCCAGCCCGGCGATCAAAAAGGCGATCACCCCGCCGGCCACCGTCGCGGCCATCAGCGCCCGGGGGCGGTAGCGGTAGGCGAGCAGTCCCATCGGCACGGTGCCCAGCACGCCGAGTCCCTGAGCGAACGGGATTACGGCCGCCAGGATCTCGATCGCCGCGCAGAGGGCCCCCATGACCGCGGCCTGTGCCAACTCATTTGGCCGCAGCGCCCCTTCCTTCGATGGCCGGAAACGCAGCAAGGTCACTTAGGCGATTCTGCCAGCCGCGAGCAGGAGTGTCCGCTGAAGATGGGTTTTGCGCGGCGCGCGTCGTCTTTTCGCCTCGCTTAGCAAAGCTATGCAACCATGGAGACATGGACAACGTCGTCGATGCCGCAAAGCTCGAGGGAGTGCAGGGACTGGGAGCCGACCTGCTCGCCGTGGTCGCGCGACTCAACCGAATGGCCACCCAGCGCATCCAGATGCCCTTGCCGGCAGCACAGGCCAGGCTGCTGGCCACCATCGAAGCTCACGGCGAAGCCCGCATCGGTGACCTGGCCGCCGTCGACCACTGTTCGCAGCCGACGATGACGACGCAGGTGCGCCGCCTCGAGGAGGCGGGCCTGGTCACCCGCATGGTCGACCCGGGGGACGCGCGTGCGGTCCGGATCCGCATCACGGCCGAGGGCCGGCGCACGCTCAACGCGGTTCGGGCCGACCGTGCCGCCGCGATCGAACCGCAGTTGGCGCTGCTCGACGACGCGGACCGTCAGGTGCTGGTACACGCGGTCGACGTGTTGCGCGGGCTGCTGGACAACGCCTCGCTTGCCACGTCCCTTGCGGGCCGCCGCAACCCACTGTGAGCGGCCCGACGCCGGCGGTTCAAGCTCGGGCACGGGTAGACACTTAAACGAGCGCGGCGACCGACGCCTGAGGGCGAGGCAGTCCTGAACGCGAGACCAAATCGAGCTGACCGGTGACGAAAGGTGGCGGCCATGCCGACCGAGGCTTCGGCCCTTCCGGCCTCGCTGACCGTATGGGCCGGACCGACGCGTTATGTCTTCACCCCGGGCCGCGACGTGATCGTGGGCTACGGCCCGGGCTGTGACATCCCGCTGGCGCAGCTGGGCAATCCCCCGCAACCGCACCCGGCTCCCCGGGTGGACGTGATCCTGCGATTCACGGGGACTCACTGGGTGGCCATCGATCTGAGCCGCCGCGGCATCTTCGCCGGCGGATCGCGGGTGCCGACACTCGAGATCCGCGACGGCCTGGGAATCAGCATCGGGGATCCTCAGCACGGTCCGCGCCTGGTCTTTCAAACCGCGCCCTCGGTCGCGCCGCCCGGGCCTCCCCCGCCCGGCAGGCCGGCGTCTCCCCCGCAGGCGCCTCCGGTCCCACCCGGCGCGCCGCCGCCGGGACGTCCGAACGAGCCCGACCCGCGGGTTCCCACGCAGAGCGCCACCCAGCGCATGCCTGTGGTCACGCCCCCGCCGCCCGCCGCCCAGCGACCTGTCCAACCCAGCGCACCACCCCCGCCACCGCCACCGCCACTTGGTGCGGTTCTCCCACCCGGGGCGCCCCCCGCTCAGCCACCGGTCCCGCCGCCCGCCGCGGAACCCGAGCTGCACAAGGGCCCGAGCCTGATCGAGCGGATGGTGACCAGCAAGCTGCGCGCCCAACGCCCCTCCTTCCGCACCGAGGAACCCGACTCCACCTTTCGGCTACCGCTGCAAACCGCGTCGCGCACCACCGGGGTGACGGCCTACCAGCTGGGGCTGGCGGTCGATGGCCGCGAGACGCTGTCGGGCATCTCGTTCACCGCGCGTCCCGGCGCCATGACCGCGGTCATCGGGCCGTCGGCCGCACGCAATTCCGCCCTGCTCGCGCTGCTGGCCGGCACCAGAGAACTCAGCGCCGGGCGCGTCGTCGTGGACGGACACGACCTCCACGCCGAGCCGCAGTCCACGCGTACCCGCATCGGGGTGGTCCCGCGCAAAGACCGCCTGCACCGGCAGCTCACCGTCGCGCAGGCGGTGAAGTACGCCGCCGAACTGCGGCTGCCACCGGACACCGTGCGCGAGCAGCGCGACCGCGTGGTCAGCCAGGTTCTCGACGAACTCGAGCTGACGCCGCACCGGGACATCAGAATCCGCAAACTCCCACCCGAGCTGCGGCGCTGCGCCGCCCTGGCGGTCGAGCTCGTCAGCCGGCCGAGCCTGCTCGTGGTCGACGAACCCACCGCCGGACTCGACGCGGCCCAGCAACGCCACGTCATGGCGATGCTGCGGCACCAGGCCAACATCGGCTGCGCCGTCGTGGTCGCGATCTCGGCGCACACGTCGCTCGCCGACGTGAACGCGTGCGACCAGGTGTTGGTGCTCACCGGCGCGGGCAAAGTCGCATACCTCGGAACGCCCCTGCAGATCGAGTCCGCGATGGGCACCACCGACTGGTCGCGGGTGCTCGCTCAGGTCGGCGCCGATCCCGAGGGCGCCCACCGGGCCTTCCGCGCGCGGCCGCAGACCGCGGCACCGACCATCCCGCCCGAAGTCGCGGCACCCGGTCCGCCGCCGCGCGGGCTGTCCAGAAGCCGGCAGATCCGGTTGCTGGTCCGGCGCGAGATCCGCCTGCTGCTGGGCGATCGCATCTACCTTGCGTTCCTGGTGATCCTGCCGTTTGTGCTGGCGGGGCTCGCGCTGCTGATCCCGGGTGATTCCGGTCTGACACGTCCCGACTCAGGCAGCACCAACGCGCACGAAGCCATCGAGATCCTGGCCGCCTTCAACATCGCCGCGGTGATCATCGGCACGGCGCTGACCATCCGCGCGGTGGTGTGCGAGCGTCGCGTCTTCCGCCGCGAGCAGGAGATCGGTCTGTCCGCGCCCACCTACCTGACGGCCAAGATCACCGTGTACGGCCTGGCCGCGGCCGTCTGGACGGCCGTCGTGTTCGCGATCGTCATCGCGGTCAAGGGCGAGCCGGGACGCAGCGCCGTCTTGCTGCACAACGCCACGATCGAGCTCTACGTGAGCGTGGCCGTTACCGCGATCGTCTCCGCGGTCATCGGCCTCGCGCTGTCGTCGCTGGGCAAGTCGCTGCGGGAGGTGCTGCCGCTGGTGATTCCGGTGATCCTGGCGTCCGCGCTGTTCAACGGGAGCCTTGTGCAGCTGGTGAGCGTGTTGGGTCTGCAGCAGATCAGTTGGTTCGTCCCGGCCCAGTGGGGTTTCGCGGCCGGGGCGTCCACCGCGAATCTGCGCAGGGTCGACTCGCTGGCCGCCGACGCCGTGACATGGACCCACTACAGCGGCTGGTGGGTGTTCGACATGGGGATGCTCGTGTTGTTCGGCGTCATCGCGGCCGGCTTCACGCTCTATCGGCTACGGTCGCCCTTGGGCCAAAGCCGCCGCCCGTCCCCCGATCCCGAGCCGCACGCCGGTCATCCCGAGCGCTGAGTTTCCGGCGCCGGCGGCCGACGACCGCCGTGAAGTTTCGTTCGGCGGCATGAACTGTCGTCGATGTTCGCCGCGACGCGAACCGCCCATTACTGTCGGCTTATGGCGCCTGAAACGACTACCACTGCCGAGTATCTGCGCAACGCCTTGGACGGGCGGTGGCGCGATGTCAGAAACCGGATGCGCGACACGCTCACCGAGGACCTGTTCCGCCCGCACTACACACCGAACACCGTGATCGCCCGCACCAAGGTGGCGGAGCAGATGCGAATCATGGCGGCGTTCGGCGCGGCCGCCGACAGCTTCAAGAAGGAACACGGCGGCACCGGCGACGTCGGTGCGGCGATCACGATGATCGAGATGCTGGCGATGTCGGACCTGTCGCTGATGGTGAAGGCCGGCGTGCAGTGGGGACTATTCGGCGGGGCCGTGGAGAACCTGGGCACCGAGCGCCACCATGAGAACTACGTGCCCAAGATCATCAGCCTGGAATTGCGCGGCTGTTTCGCGATGACCGAGACGGGACACGGCAGCGACGTCCAGTCGCTGGAGACCACCGCGACCTACGACCCGCAGACCCAAGAGTTCGTCATCGACTCCCCCACGCCGTCCGCCCGCAAGGACTACATCGGCGGCGCCGCCGAAACCGCAACCATGGCAGCGGTTTTCGCGCAACTGATCACCACCGAGGACGGCAAGCCGGTCAATCACGGTGTGCACTGCGTCCTGGTCCCGATCCGCGACGAGGACGGCAACGACCTGCCCGGCGTCACCACGTCGGACTGCGAGTACAAGGGCGGGCTGCCCGGCGTCGACAACGGCCGCATCGTGTTCGACCACGTCCGCGTCCCGCGGGTCAACCTGCTGAACAAGTACGGCGACGTCGCGGCCGACGGCACGTACAGCTCGCCGATCGACAACCCGAACCGCCGGTTCTTCACCATGCTGGGCACCCTGGTCCGTGGCCGGATCACCGTGGGCGGCAGCGCGGGCGCCGCCGGCCGGGTGGCACTGGATATCGCCACCCGATATGCGTTGCAGCGCAGGCAGTTCAGCGCACCCGATGACGATTCCGAGGTGCTGATCATGGATTACCTGGTGCACCAGCGGCGACTGTTTCCGTTGATCGCGAAGTCATACGCACTGCAGTTCGCGCAGAACGAACTGGTCGGCAAGTGTCACGATGTGCAGAGCGCGGACGCCCCGGACGCCGACGAGCAGCGCGAGCTGGAGGCGCGCGCTGCCGGGCTGAAGGCCGCCAACACCTGGCATGCCAGCCGCGCGATCCAGGAGTCCCGCGAGGCGTGCGGCGGCGCGGGCTACATGGCCGAGAACCGGCTGATCGGGCTGCGGGGTGACACCGATGTCTTCACCACGTTCGAGGGCGACAACCACGTGCTGACCCAGCTGGTGGCCAAGGAGCTGCTGACCGCCTACGCCGACGACATCAAGAGCATGAGCCCGGTCGAATGGGTTCGCTTCGCCGCCAACACCGTTGGCGAACGTGTCGTCAAACGCACTGCGGCAGAAGCGATCATCCAGACGATCGTGGATGCCCGCCAGGACAGCGAGGAAGAGGGCAGCCTGTTCAACCGCGGCACCCAAATCAAGATGTTCGAAGACCGCGAGGAATATCTGTTGGCATCCGTGGCACGCCGGCTGCAGGCCAAATCCAAAGAGATGTCAGCATTCGACGCCTTCAACTCGGTGCAGGATCACGTGTTGCATGCGGCCAGCGCGCACATCGATCGAGTCATCTTGGAGGCGTTCGTCGCCGGGATCGACGCGTGCCCCGACGAGCAGGCCCGCGAACTGCTCGGCATCCTGTGCGACCTGTACGCGCTGTCGGTCATCGAGGACGACAAGGCCTGGTACATCGAGCACCGCTACCTGTCCACCGAGCGCGCCAAGGCGGTAACCCGGGGAATCAACGACCGTTGCCGCGCGCTGCGCCCGCACGCCGAAACGCTGGTAGATGGTTTCGGCATCCCGGAGCGGCTGCGTTACGTCGAGATGCTGCACCCGGAGAACCTGGCCGAGGCCGTCACGAGCTGACGGGCTGCTCGGAGATCGGCTCCGGGGCCGATCGCTGCGGCCGCACGTACCTCGTCCAGGTCAAGAATGCCGCGGCGACGTAGCAGATCATGAAGGCCCAGAATGCCGGCGTCTCGGTGCCGGTGGTGGTGTAGGACTCGCGCAGCGCCAGGTTGATCACCATGCCACCCAGCGCGCCGAACGATCCGGCGAACCCGATCAACGCCGCCGACCTGACGCGTTCCCAGTGGCGGCGCTCGGTGTTGTCGAGGTCCAGCGCGCGGCTGCGCTCGGCGAACACGGACGGGATGAGCTTGAACACCGATCCCTTCCCGACGCCGCAGAAGATGAACAGGACGATGAATCCTGCGATGTAGCCGGCGGTGGTGTAGATGGAAACCGGTGCGCCGGGGGCGCGGGTCAGGTCGTCGTGGGTGCTCACAGCGACCAGGAACCCGCCGGCGGCGATCATCGCGGCCAGCACCGTGAGCGTGACGCGGCCGCCGTCGAACCGGTCGCCCAGCTTGCCGCCGATCACCCGCGCCACCGATCCGAGCAGCGGACCGATGAAGGCGATCTCCGCGGCGTGCAGGGCCGCTTGCGCATGGGGCTGCCCGCCGGCGATCAAGTTGTGCGCGATCACCTGGCCGCACAAGGCCATTGGTCTCCCGCGAAGCCTCGGGCGCGCAAGGAAGTCATTGGGGTGGAACGTTATTGATTCGGAACCTTGCCCAGGGTTTGCAGCTTGCCGTCCGGGCCGATCCGGAACTTCACCGTTCCGATCCCGGTGGGGCAGCACAGCTGATCATTTCCCTTCTGCCACTGGTATTGAACGGTGACGGTGTCATCCGAAGGCGGTAGCACGGTTATATACGGCTTCGGGTTCGAGGTGGGGCTACCGAGCGGCGTGTTGTGGTCGAAGAACAGCAGTTGCTGCGGACTCGATTCGCTGGCGATCGTCGGAATGATCTGCACCCAGTGCAACCGGCAGTTTCGCGTGTGCCCCCGGCCCATCTCGACCCAGATGGTGCCGGGGATGGCGATGGGAACCGCGGTGATGGCCCGGCGCACCGTATCGGCCGTGGGCCCATCGGAGTCCTTGCAGGTGTCGGGCCGGGCCTGCGGGGGCGCGGTCGGCTTCCAGCCACAGCCGGAGGCCAGCAAAACCAGAAGGATCACAATGAGCTGACGCACACGGTGAGCTTAGCGAAGACTGTGAATGTCCCGTCGGTTTGGTCAAAAACCCCGTTCTGAGAAGCGTTTCGAGGGTCGTGCTGACTAACCTCAAGCGGGACGGGCGGTCAGCGGTGACCTGCGCTAACGCGATCCTGGGCCATGAATTCCCCCGGCGATTTCACACCGGCGCGTTGGCCGCTGAGAGGAAGAAGTAAACCGGGGGAAATTTCGGGCAGCGATGCCGAAACATGCCTGCTCCACAATGAACTCACCTGGTACGGAGCTAACCCGTACGCACTCGACGGAGGGACGTAAGCGTGGCGAGGGAGTCCATGGCGCGTGAGAACGCCGTGAACACCATGTGCGCTTACTGCGGCGTCGGTTGCGGAATGGTGTTGCAGATCACAACGGATCCGAAAACGGGCCGCGATCACGTCGTCAAGTCAGTTGGGAGCAAGGAACATCCGGCCAACTTCGGCCGGCTGTGCACCAAGGGCGCGACCACCGCGGACATGCTCGGCGCGCCGGGCCGGATGGACTCGGCGTATGCGCGGGCCGACCGTGGCGAACCATTCGAGCCGATCGACATGGGCCAGGCGATCACCCAGTGCGCGAAGCGGTTACGGGCGATCGTCGATGAGCACGGCGCGGACGCCTTCGCCATGTACGTGTCCGGCCAGATGTCCATCGAGGCGCAGTACCTGGCGAACAAGCTGACCAAGGGCTTCATCGGCACCAACCAGATCGAATCGAATTCGCGACTGTGCATGGCCAGCGCGGGTTCTGGTTACAAGCTGTCACTGGGCGCGGACGGACCGCCCGGGTCCTACCAGGACTTCGAGCGGGCGGACGTCTTTTTCGTCATCGGCGCCAACATGGCCGACTGCCATCCCATCCTGTTCCTGCGCATGATGGACCGGGTCAAGGCCGGCGCAAAGCTGATCGTCGTCGACCCGCGCCGCACCGCGACCGCCGACAAGGCCGATCTGTTCCTGCAGATCGCGCCGGGATCGGATCTGGCGCTGCTCAACGGACTGCTGCACCTGATCGTCGAGAACGGCCACACCGACGCCGATTTCATCGCCGACTTCACCGAAGGCTGGGAGGTGATGCCCAGTTTCCTGGAGCAGTACACCCCCGACATGGTCAGCGCGGTGACCGGCATCCCCGAACAGGACATCCGCGCGGCGGCTCAAATGATCGGTGAGGCCGAGAATTTCATGAGCTGCTGGACGATGGGCCTCAACCAGAGCACTCACGGCACCTGGAACACCAACGCCATCTGCAACCTGCACCTGGCCACCGGAGCGATCTGCAAGCCGGGCAGCGGCCCCTTCTCCCTCACCGGCCAGCCCAACGCGATGGGCGGTCGCGAGATGGGGTACATGGGGCCGGGATTGCCGGGCCAGCGTTCAGTGGCATCCGAGGAAGACCGCGAGTTCGTCGAAAACCTGTGGGGCATCCCGCGCGGAACGCTGCGCACCGAGGTGGGTGGCGGCACCATCGACATGTTCTCCCGGATGGCCGACGGGCAGATCAAGGCCTGCTGGATCATCTGCACCAATCCCGTTGCCTCCGTTGCCAACCGAAAGACCGTGCTGGCCGGACTGGAGCGCGCCGAATTGGTGATGGCCCAGGACGCGTTCTTCGAGACCGAGACGAACGAATACGCCGACGTGCTGTTGCCTGCGACCCTGTGGACGGAGTCCGAAGGGGTCATGGTCAATTCCGAGCGCAACATGACATTGTTCCAGCCCGCGGTCCAGGCGCCGAGCCACGCCCTGCCCGACTGGCAGATCATCGCCCGGATCGCCTGCGAGATGGGCTTTTCGGAGGCGTTCAGCTACAACTCCGCCGAGGAAGTCTTCGAGGAGATCAAGCGGTTCTCGAACCCGAAGACCGGTTATGACCTGCGCGGCGTCAGCTACGAACGGCTGCGTCAGACCCCGCTGCAGTGGCCATGCGCACCGGAGGGCGACGGTGACCGCAACCCGATCCGCTATCTCAACGACGGTGTCAGCCAGACGAGGTTGGTCCGCGAGGATGGCAGCGTACCGCGGCTGGCCTTTCCCACGGCGACAGGTCGCGCGGTGTTTTTCGCCCGCCCGCACCTGCTGCCCGAGGAAATGCCCGACGACGACTACCCGTTCCTGCTGAACACCGGTCGCCTGCCGCACCAATGGCACACCATGACCAAGACCGGCAAGGTCGCCAAACTCAACAAGCTCAATCCTGGGCCGTTCGTCGAGATCCACCCCGATGACGCCGCGCGCCTGCAGATCGCCGACGGCGATCAGATCGAAATCGGGTCCCGCCGAGGACGTGCCGTGCTGCCCGCTGTCATCAGCGACCGGGTGCGGCCGGGCAACTGCTTCGCGCCGTTCCACTGGAACGACGCCTTCGGCGAATACCTGTCGATCAATGCGGTCACCAACGATGCGGTCGATCCGATCTCGAGCCAGCCCGAATTCAAGGCGTGCGCCGTCGCGCTGACGAAGATCGCCGTCTCTCAACCGGTTTCGGTCACTGAGACGCCGGCGCCCACCGACACACCAGAACCCGGACCCGCGGAGGTACGAGAAATCAGCGTGTCACAAGTCGATGCCCTCAGCGAATTGCTCGGTGTGGCAACACAACCCAAGCCGGAATTCGACGAGCTCGGCCGCACCTACCTGGCCGGCATGCTGACCGGGCTTCGCTCGGACGCGGGTCGCCGCACCGGCGGGGTGCCCACCCTGCCACTGAGTGCGCCGTTCGATTCCAGCACCCGGCTCTGGGTGGACGGCCTTCTGGCGGGACTGTTCTCACGCGTCGACGGACCCCAGCCGGTGGCGCTGCCCGATGGGGCCCATCCGGTGCCGATGGAGGCCGCTGCGCAACCGCCCGCCACGCCGTCCGATGCGAAACCCGCGGCCGAGCGTGCTCCCATCGTGGTGCTGTGGGCATCGCAGACCGGGAACGCAGAGGAACTCGCCGCCGAGATCGCCGCGCAATTGGGCGCCGCCGAACTTCCGGTCACGCTGCAGAGTATGGACGACTTCCCAGCGGCGGACTTGGCGACGACGAAGGAACTGTTGTTCGTTACCAGCACCACCGGTGACGGCGAAGCGCCCGACAACGGCGCCGGCCTCTGGCGGGTGCTGACCGGCGAGGGTGCGCCGCGGTTCACCGACACCCGCTATGCCGTGCTCGCGCTGGGCGACTCCAATTACGACGATTTCTGCGGTCACGGCCGCAATCTGGACGCCCGGCTGGCCGAGTTGGGGGCGTCGCGCATCGCCGATCGGGTGGACTGCGAGCCCGACTACGACGACACCGCGGCGAAATGGGTGGGCGACGTCATCGACGCGCTGACCAAGACGCCCACGTCGGTCGGCGGCGACGGGGCCGTGGTGGCGCCGGCCCGCACTGCCCCGGTTGCGGCACCGTCTCGCCAGAATGGCCACGCGACAAGCGCTTACAGCAAGAAGCATCCCCTGATCACCGGCATGGTCCGCAACACCGTGTTGAGTCAGCCGGAATCGACAAAAGACGTGCGGCACTTGGTGTTCGACCTGCCGGAAGCATCCGCGACCTACGAGGCCGGCGACGCGCTCGGCGTGTGGCCGCGCAACAGCGACGAGTTGGTCGACGAATGGCTGTCGGTGACCGGGCTGAACGGCCAGACCCCGGTCGAGGTCGGCGAGCATGGCCTGATGTCGTTGCGCTCCGCGCTCACCGAGCGCATCGAGATCGCCCACATCAGCCGGGACCTGGTGCGGTTCGTCCAGGAGCGCACCGGTGACTCGACGCTCGCGGAAATGCTGAAGCCGGAAAACAAACGCGCACTGGCGGATTGGACGTGGGGGCGCCAGTCCATCGACTTGCTGTCCAAGCTGCCGGTGTCCGCGTCGGCCCACGAGTGGCTGCGGGTCCTCAAGCGCCTTCAGCCGCGGCTGTACTCCATCTCGTCGAGCCCCAAGGCGTGTCCCGGGGAAGTTCACCTGACGGTCTCCCCGGTGCGCTTCAACTTCCAGGGCGTGCCGCGGCGCGGGGTGTGTTCGACCTACCTGGCCGACCGCTCCCCCGGCGATCGAGTCGCTGTGTATCTGCAGCAGTCGAGCAATTTCCGGCCGCCGAGCGAGTCGGACACGCCGATGATCATGATCGGCCCCGGCACCGGCATCGCGCCCTTCCGCGGTTTTCTGCAGGAACGGCGCGCGCTGGGCCACACCGGCCCCAACTGGCTGTTCTTCGGTGAGCAGCACGCCGCGACCGACTTCTACTACCGTGACGAGCTCGAGCAGATGCGTGACGACGGGTTCCTCACCGAGTTGGATTTGGCGTTCTCCCGGGACCAGCAGCAGAAAGTCTACGTGCAGCACCTGATGCGCAACCGTGGGGCGCAGTTGTGGAGCTGGCTGCAGGACGGCGCCCAGCTGTACGTCTGTGGCACCGCCGATCCGATGGCCAAGGACGTCGACCGGGCGCTCTGCGAGATCGCGGCCGAATTCGGCAAGCTCGACCCGGAGGCGGCGAGGGACTACGTCCAGTCGTTGAGCGCCGACAAGCGCTACCACCGCGACGTCTACTAGCGCCGATCGGCTGCTGCCGCGAAAGCTGTAACACGGCGGAAACATCGCACAATCGCCACCGAAACTTCGGCGTCGCACGATGCACTCACAAGGTCGCGTACCTGAAGGAGTGACGTCATCGTGGCTCGGGAGTGTGATGGACCCGATCGGGTCATCAAGAACGGCTGCCCGCTGCAATGCCGGCTGCGGGACGGCGGGAGAGCCGACGACCTGGCCAGTGACCAGGTCGATTGGGCTGGGCTGCCCGTCAACCTGGACTTCGCGTTCTCGCGGGACCAACGCGACAAGGTCTTGGCGCAGCATCTGCTGCGCAGGCGCGGTACGCAGTTCGGGCCGTGGCGACGCGGCACCCTGGTGTGCGTCTGCGACATGGCCGACGAATCGCTCACCGGCGGATAGCACCAGAAAACTTCACGGCTCTGCGGCGCGGCACGAGCCGGCGCAAAAATCACCGTGGTTGAAACGCTTCGATGCTTCGGCGGCCGAAACGTTTTCCCGTGCCGAGCTGCGCTGACCGGCCGTTGACACGGTGAGCGTTGTATTCAAAGCTGCTCCGGCCGCCGTTCTCGCCTGCGCGACTCGCGCCGGCAACCCGCGTTCGGGGTACTAGAAGACATGCCGATTGCCGCGAGCCGAAGAACAGCACACGACGCCCACACGAGCCGACCGAGAGGTTGAAAACGATGGTGGACGTGACGATCATCGAGACCTCGGGTCTGGGCGACCGCAGCTATCTCGTCAACGACGGCACGGTCGCCGTCGCCGTGGATCCGCAACGAGACATCGACCGGGTGCTCGAGCTGGCGCAAGACCTGCGCATCACGCACGTGCTGGAGACCCACATCCACAACGACTACGTGACCGGCGGGCTGGCACTGGCCGAAGCGACCGGCGCCCAATACGTCGTTCCCGGGGGGGAAGACGTCGGCTTCGACCGCCGCGCCGTCGGGGACGGCGACCAGATCGACACCGGCGGAATTCATTTGGAAGTGCTGCTCACACCCGGACATACCCATCATCACGTCAGTTATGTGCTGCGTGACGATTCCGGCGAGGCCGTCGGCGTCTTCACGGGGGGATCGCTGCTCTTCGGCAGCACCGGCAGAACAGACCTGATCGGCGACGACCACACCGAGGAACTGGCCCGGCTGCAATACCATTCGGTGAGGCGCCTCGCCGACGAGCTGCCGCCGGAGACCGCGATCTATCCCACCCACGGATTCGGCAGCTTCTGTTCGGCGACGCCACCCGACGGTGACGCCTCCACCATCGGCGAACAACGCCGCAGCAACCCGGCGCTGACCCAGGACGAACAGCAATACGTCGACGAACTGCTGGACGGGCTTACGGCATTTCCCGCCTACTACGCACACATGGGCGTCATCAACAGGGCGGGCCCCGAAGCGCCGGACCTGTCCCCGCCCGAGCCGGTTGACGCACAGCAACTTCGGCACCGGATCGACGCCGGCGAGTGGGTGGTCGACCTGCGGAACCGCACGGCGTTCGCGGCGGGGCACCTGGCGGGCACCTATGGGTTTGAGCTGTCCGGATCGTTCGTGAACTACCTCGGGTGGCTGTACAGCTGGGGCGCACCGCTGACGTTGATCGGAGAGGACGCCCAACAGGTCGCCGACGCTCAGCGCGAGCTCGCCCGCATCGGCGTCGATCACCTCACCGGCAGCTCCACCGTCGATATACGCGCGCTGGCCGACGGGGCGGCGCTGCGCAGCTATCGGGTCGCCTCCTTCGAAGACCTCGCCGATGTGCTCGGTGACAGCGCGGTTACCGTCGTCGACGTGCGTCAGCCGCACGAATTCGACAGCGGCCACGTGCGCGATGCGGTCAACATCGCGGTGCACGAACTGCCGGAACGCCTCGGCGAACTTGCCCACGACCGCGAACTATGGATCCACTGCGCCAGCGGCTACCGGGCGTCGATAGCCGCCGCGTTGCTCGACCGGCATCAACGCCGCGTCGTGCTCATCGACGACGACTACGACAACGCGGAAAAGCTCGACATCACCTCAGGTTCACCGTGATTGAAACGGTAAGCCGTCACCGCGATAGCGGGTTGTGACTAGATGAGGCGACCACAAGGGGAGGGAATCACATGAGCGCACCGACCGCCGACGCCATCACGTCGGCCGAGCTGCGCAAGCAGCTCGAGTCTTCCGCCGCTCCGCGCATCGTCGACGTGCGGACACCCGCGGAGTTCGAAACGTCCCACATATCCGGGTCCTACAACGTGCCCCTGGACGTGCTGGGCGATCACACCCGTGAGGTCGCCCAGCTCTTGGACGGGGACCGGGAGGTCGTCCTGGTGTGCCGTTCGGGACAACGTTCCACCAAGGCCCAAACACTGTTGCGCAACGCCGGTTTGACCGGCGGGCGCGTCCTCGAGAACGGGATCGTCGACTGGGAAGGGCTGGGCTTCGCCGTCGACCGTGGCGCCCAGCGTTGGGATCTGGAACGTCAGGTGCGACTCGTCGCCGGGTCCGTCGTGCTGTCGTCGGTACTGGGCAGTGCCGCGCTCCCCTGGCTCAAATGGGTGGCAGCCGCGATCGGTGGCGGGCTGACATTCGCCGCCCTGACCGATACGTGCGCGATGGCCACGGCCCTGTCCAGACTGCCCTACAACCGCGGCGCCACATCCGACCCCGAAACGGTTCTGTCCGCGCTCAATACGGTGACCGATGCGGCAGGCTAGGCACTCACGTCTACCGCGTGGGCGGATCCGGCTGCCCGTACACCGCCACCACCACGGTGCGGTCGATGCTGTTGTCCGACCACACCCCGATGGTGTTGTTGGCGCAGTCGCGGATGATCGCCATGTCGTCCGGGTTGTAGTACCACTGGTTGACCAGTTCGAGGCTGCTGATGGCGATGGCCGGGTTGATCGCCACGGTCTCGGCGGCCCTGCCGCGAAAGCCGGCGGCGCTGGCGCGGTCTTGCGGCGTGGAACCATCGGAACCCGTGTCGCCATTGATGTTTCGGTTGTTGATCATGTCATCGGCGTGCCATTGGGCGGCCAGCGTGAGGGCGTTGTTCCTGACGACGTCGTTCGTGCAGCCCGCCTGGTGCTGAAGGGTGTAGACGGCCGAGACCACCGCGCTGTTGAGCCGCTTGTTGTCGGCGTGCGCGGCGGGCGCCACCAAGGTGGCTGCCCCCACCAGCACCACGCCGACGGGCAGTACCCGGGCGCAACGGCGTACCGATACTTCCATGACGGTTCCCCGGGTCACACGGGGTCGAAGCGCGAAACCAGCCATCGGCCGTTGACCTTGTCCAGGGTCATCCGCACGACGGGCTGGGTGTCGGTGGGAGCGCCCGCACCGATGGTCACGGTCTGATCGACGTAGACCAGGGCCACGGCGTGGTTTTCGGTCGCCGAAACCGAAGCCGCCGCATTGACTTTGGCGATTGACGAGATCTGCTTTTCTTTCGCACCGGGAACGACGACCTGGCGTGTCAGCTCGGCGTAGGCGTCCTTGAACTCGCCGGTCAGCCGTTCGCGCGCCGCGGCGAGGTCTTTGTCCACCGTGTCGGCGTGATAGGACAACAACGCGACGGCGTCTTCGCGGGCGGCCTGCACCGATTCGACTCGGGCCAGCGCAAGGTCGTCGGCTGTCCCCGCCGACCACTTGAGGTATCCCGCGCCGAGCGCCAACACCAATGCGATCCCGGGCAATATCCCGTAGGCGAACACCCGCGGCCACGCGATGCGGCGCTTTGTCCGCTCGGCCTTCGGTCGCGCCTCGACCGGCGATTCGTCCGGCTCGGTGGTCTCCGGTTCCTGGTGTGCGTCTTTGGTTGCCGAATCCGATTCCTGGTCGACGGTATCTACTTTCACATCTTCCTTCAGTGTCGTCATGGCACGAACACCACGTTCGAGACCTTGGCGTCATCGCCGACCGAGCGAACCTCGATGCGCATGCGCCATTCCCGGGGCGCCTCTTCACCGCCGGCGGTGCGCGACTTCACCGCGACCGCCACCAATACCTGGGCGGAGTCGCCGCGCTGGGATTCCAGGCCGGCATCGGTGACCGTCCCTTCCGATTTGGACTGTGCCGCCTTGACGACCTCCTCGAACGGCTTGGCCCGCTGTTCGAAGTCGTCCCGGAATGCGCCGGTGGCCACATCGAGGATGCGCTGCACGTCGGCGTCGACCTGGGTGTAGTTGATCGTGGTGAGGTTCACCGCGCCCTGGCGGGCCGCGGCAACGTACAGGTTCTGTCGGGCCTGGGCGTCGTGCTTTTGGTAGGCCCGGTATCCGAGCCAACCACTCAAGCCGGCCAGCGCGGCCACGATGACGGCGCTGGCCACCAATGCCGTCCCGACGCGAGACGGCCGCCGCCGCTGGACACGCTCGCGCCACCGCGTGAGCCGGCCCGCGGATGGGGTCTCACCCTCGCCGCCGTCTTCGGCGTGGAGTTTTTCAGCCTCCTCGGTGTCGGTCACGTCGACGTCCTCGGTGACGTCGATTGCCGTTGGCGCGTCGACGGTTTCCTCCGTCGTGGGGATGTCGGGTGTGTCCGCCATGGTGCTCCTTCACACTGTCAGGGTTGCGGGACAAGTAGTTGCTGCCAGTTCTTGGCACGCGGGTGGGCCAGGTCCGATTGGGTATAGCGGCGGCCGTCGGGCCCGATGTAGTCGCCGGTGGCCGGGTCATAGGTCGCGACCGCGGCCGGCGGGGGCGGCGCCCCTGGCGCCGCGGCGGTGCCACGCGGCGGCGGCAGTCTTGGATCTTGCCCCGGCGGATAGAGCGGCACGCCCTGACCACTGGTGGTGGCGTTCGGGTCGCCCTTCCAGTTGTAGCCGTCGTTGAGCGGCACGTACTCCTCATCGCTTTCGCACAGCTCTACCGTGGGTGCCCTCTTCCATGGCTTGCTCTCACACGGAATGTTCCGCACGCCACGGACATTGAACTCCGAATCCTGCGGTACCCGGCAGAACAGGTCCGCGGCCGGCCGGTCCGGCGCGTCGACCCTGGCCGGCGAGCGGCGCTGCTGCGGCGGCAGGTAGCCGGTGGTGCAGGGTGGCGGCAGGTTGAGGTTGAGGTTGAAGTCCAGCTGGGCGCCCCGGTACTCCTGCTTGGTGTTGGAACTGGGCACGACGATGGCCGCCATGGCCGCGATGCCCTGCGGGAGCAGGACCAGCAGTTGCTCGATGTCGTGGCGGTAGACGACGGCGATGTCGCCGAGGCTCACCAGATTGGCGAAGAGCACCGGCAGCGCCGGCGCCACCCGGTCCAGCATCGCGCGGCCCTCCTCGATGCCGGAAGTGCCCTGCGTCAACAGGTCTCGCACCGCGGCATCCTGGGCCTTGAATTGCGCCATGACGGCCGCGGTGCGGCCGGCCCACGTGGCGATGGCATCGGATGTCTGCACCTGCGAATCGAGTACCGCCGGCGACTGGTCGATGAGGGCGGCAAGTGGGTCGACGGTGCGGCCTCCGGCGATGGCCAGCGCCGTCGAGCCGTCGACGATCCGGGATAGTTCCGGCCCCAGACCACCGACCGCCCGATTGGTCTCGTCAATCACCGCGCGCAAGTTGTCGCGTGGAATCGCTTGCAGCGCACGGTTGGTCACGTCAAGCAGGTGCCCGATGTCGACGGGCACATCGACGTGTCCGGCGGTGATGACATCGCCGTCACGCAGCGTGCGGGAGCGTTCGCCGTCCTTGCCGGGGTGTGGGGTCAGTTCGATGTACTGCTCGCCGATCGCCGACCGGCTGTGCACCGACGCCTGCACGTCGGAGGGCACCTTGACTCCCGATCGCAGGGCCAGCACCGCGCGCACCCCCGTGGCGGTGACGCCGACCGATTTGACCTGACCCACGTCGGTGCCGCGGTAGGTGACGACCGAGGTCTGGTAGAGCCCACCGGATTGCGGCAGATCGACGATGACCTTGTACTCCCCGATCCCGAACAACGTAGCGGGCAGTTTCATGAAGTTGAACGCCATTGCGCCACAAGACAAGACGGTCACCAGTGTCAGGATTGACAACTGGATCCACGTCCGGCGATTCAGCCGAAGCATTCAGTATCCCCCGAAATGGTACGGATAGGTCAGCGGGTTACCCCCGGTGACCGGGCTCGGCTGCATGCCGATGGTGCGACCCCATTGCAGTTCGAGTTGGGTGAGGTTGCCTTCCCAGCGCGAGCCGGTGAACAGCCCTTGGTCGATGCGGCTCAACGTCAGATCGACGACCAGGGTGAGGTTGGCGTAGTCGCCGCGGAACCAGTTCCGCACGGTGGATGCCGGCCACGGATAGGTCACCAGGCCGTCCAGCCCCTTGGTGAGGGAGGGTCCCGCATCGGCGAGCGACCGCAGCACCGGTGCGATGTTGCGCAGGTTGTTGACCAGGGATTCGCGGCTCTGGTGGATGGTGTCGGCGGCGATCGCGCTGAATTTGCCGACCTGGTCGATTGTGTCGGCGATCTTGGTGCGCTCCTTGGCCAACACGTCCAGCGCTTTGGGGACCGACGTCAAGGCTTTGTCCACGACCGTGTCGTTCGCGGCGACCTGCCCAACCAGAGAGTTGAGATTCTCTGCGGCGGCGATGATGTCGTCGGTCTGGTCGTTGGTGCGCGCAATGAATTCGTCGATCTGGCTGAGCAGGCTTCGCATGTCGTTCTCACGTCCGGCGAATGCCCTGGCGACCGCCTGGGTGATTTGCTGCAGCTGGCCTATTCCCCCGCCGTTCAACAGGATCGACACCGAGGCCAACGTCTGCTCGGTGGTGGGGTACAGGCTCGCGCGCGACAACGGAATGACCGACCCAGCCTTGAGTTGGCCTACCGGCGCCTCCCCTTTGGGCGTCGCGAGTTCGATATGCATCGAACCGAGCAGGCTGGTCTGCCCGAGCTTGGCGGTCGAATTGGCCGGCAGGTGCACGTTGCCGTCGATCCGCATGGTGACCAGCGCATGCCAATCCTGCAGTTCGATCTTGGTGACGTTGCCGACGTTGACGTCGTCGACCCGGACCCGGGTGTTCTCCTGGATGGTGACCACATCGGGCATCTGCGCCTGAATCGTGTACGAGCCCGGTCCCCCGCCGGCGGTACCGGGCAGGCTGAAGGAGTTCAGACCGCGCCAACCACACGCCGACAGGGTGACCACGCATATCAGCCCGAGGACTGCGGCCGCTGCGCGTCTCATGGCTGCCCCGTCGCAAGCATCAGGTTCTGCAGCACCTCGATGGAGCTGGTCGTGTTCGACGGCCGCGCAGGCGGGGCTTCGGCCGGTTGCGGCTGGTCGGCCGGCGCCGGCTGCTCGGGAGGCGGTGGCGCGCCGTCCGGTGGCGCGGGTGCGTCGGGCGGTGGCGGGGGCGTGTACCCGGGCCGCAGCCAGTCCTCGCTGTAGGTGATCTCGCTGGGCCGGGCCTGCGTCCCGACGAACGGGTTGATGCCCGCCGGAATGTAGTTGTAGATGCGGTTTTTGATGATCGGGTTGAGGTATTGCAGGCACAGCTTCGACACCCGCGCCAGGCGTGCCCGCGACGCGGCCTCGATCGAGCTGCAGATGAACTGCGGAATGTCGGCGAAGTTGTTCAGGGCCAGGATGCCGGTCATCGCGCTCTGGGCCGGCTGGTAGATGTTCAGGAAGTTCTGGAACACGGTCGGGGCGATGTGCAGGATCTGCTTGATGTCGCCGCGGCTGTCGTTGAGCGCCGTTGTGATGGAACCCAACCGGTCGAAGGTGACGCCCGCCGCTTCGCGGTTCTCGGCGAGAAAATCACGCACATCGGTGAGCGCGCCGTCCAACGACTTCAACGCGTTGCCGACTTCGTTGGGGGTGTTGGACAGCAGCGTCGTCACGCCGGCAAGGTTCTGGTTGAACGAGGCCAGCAGATCGCTGCTGGAGTACAGTGCGGACACCAGCAGCTGCAGGTTACGCACCGTGCTGAAGATGTCGTCGGCGTGATCGCCGAGCGCCGAGATCGCCTCGGAAAGCTTGATCACGGTGTCGTGGGCGGTGTCCCCCTGGCCGCGGACGTTGTCCGCCGCCGAGTCGATGAACTCGCCGACGGAATTGACCCCGCCTGGGCTGGTGGGCTGCAGGGCGTCGGTCAGCTTCTCCAGCTGCTTGCGGAAGTCGTCCCATTCGACGGGAACCGCGGTGCGGCTCAAGGGGATCGAGGCGCCGGCGCTGAGTCTGGGGCCGCCGGAGTACGCCGGGACGAGCTGGATCGCCCGCGAGGTCACCAGCGACGGCGACAGGATCGCGGCGCGAGCATCGGCGGGGATCGAATACTGCTTGTCGACCGAGAACGTCACCTTCGAGCTGGCCGGCTGGGGCTCGATCTTGTCGACCACACCGACGGCGACGCCGAGGATGCGGATCTCGTCGCCGACGAACAGGCCGTTGGCCTCGGTGAAATATGCCGAGTACGTGTTTTTTTCGACGTCTTTCCACAGTTTGTTGCCAACCAGAAACGATGCCACGACCAGCGTCAGGATCAGGCTGGCGGCGGTTGCCTTCTGAAGGGTGCCCCGACTGATGTTCATGGCGAATCGAATTCGTGCGGCGAGGGCGGCGGTATGGTCCGGATTGGCGGGGTGGACGGCGGCGGCGACGGCGGCTGCGACCACAGCGGCACCGGCGCGTTCTCCGGCGGTACGGGCGGGGTTCCGGTGGGCGGGTCCACCGCCTCCGACGGCAGCTTCTGGTTGGGGTCCAGGAATCGGTCGTACATGTCCGCGTCGAGCACCGGGCCGCCGATCTGGCCGGGAACCAGGTTGGCAACGTAGGCCTTGAAAAACGGTCCGGAGCCAAGGCATTCGCCGAAGGACATCGCGTAGCGCTTGAACTTGGGCAGCGTCTTCTGGATGTCTTCCTTGCGGTTGTCCAGGATTTCCAGCACGCCGTTGAGTTTGTCCAGGGCGGGTTTCAGTTTGGTCCTGTTGTCGTTGACCAGCCCCGAGATCTGATGCGAAACCGCGGTCAGGTTGTTCATCAGGGCGTCCAGCGAATCTCTTTCGTCCAGCAGGGCGGCCAGCAGCGCGTTGGAATTCGCCACCAGTCCGGCGATCTGCTGGCTGCGCTTGCCCAGCACCGCCGACACCTTGTTGGCGTTGCCCAGCAGGCCGCGTAGCTGCGCGTCCCGGCCGTTGAGGGTGTCGGAGAAGCGGGCGACACCCTCCAATGCGGGCCTGAGGCTGGCCGGCGTCGCCTTGAGGGTGTTGGCCAACGTGCTGAGGGCCGTGGACAATTGGGCGGTGTCCAGGCCGCTGATGGTGGTCGTCAGATCGCCCAGAGCGTCGGGCAATTCATACGGCGAGGTGGTGCGCTCGAGGGGAATGGTGCCCGACAGCTTCCCGCCGCCGCGCGGCGTCAGCTCGAGCATCTTGGCGCCCAGTATGGTTTCGGTCTTGATCGCCGCCTCGGTGCGCTCCCCCAGCTCGACGCCCTTGCGCACGGTGAACCCCACCCGGACCTTGGTGCCCTCCAGGCGAAGGTCGGAGACCCGGCCCACACCCATGCCCGAAACCCGCACGGTGCTACCGGGTTTGATTCCGCCGGCTTCGGAGAAATACGCCGCGTAGTCATCGGTGTTCTTGATGAACGGCAACTTGTTGTACTGGAAGGCGACGATGGTCACGCATGCCAGGATGACGGTTCCCATCACGCCCAGCACGAAAGGGTTTCGCCGGTCGGCCGATTTGACCTTGGGGATTTTCAGCTTCATTGCGGCGTGCACCGCCCGCTGGGCTGGCCCAACAGCTTGACGAAGATGGGGTTGCCCCCCTTACCGTTCAGCTTGAGCAATACCTCGCAGAAGTAGAAGCCGAAATAGTCACCGTTGAGGCCCTGCCGGGCGAGCACCTGGTAGATGTCCGGGAGATCCTTGAGCAGTTTGTCGACGTACTCTTTGTCGGAGAGCACCTGTCCGGACACGCGATCCGTCTCGTGCACAACGTCTTTGATCGGCTGGCGGGACTGGGCGAGCAGATCGGTGATCGAACCCGCGGCCGCGTTGATGTAGGCGAGGCCCGTGGAGATGTCGTTTCTGCGCTGGGTCAGCCCGTCCACCAGTTCGGCCAGCTTGTCCACGCCGTCGGAGAACTCGCGATCGCGGGTGGCGAAGGTGTGCAGCACGGTGTTGAGGTTGGTGATCAGCTGGCCGATCAGCTCGCTGCGCCCGGCCAGGGTCGAGGTCAGTATCGAGGTTTGCGACAACACCGACGCCAGCGTGCCGCCCTGCCCCTGAAAGATCCGCAACAGTTGACCCGACAGGGCGTTGACCTGATCGGGGTCCAGGGCGCGGAACAACGGACGGAAACCACCGATCAATGCGTCGAGGTCGAGCGCGGGCGACGTCCGGGCCAGCGGGATGGTCGCGCCGGGCGGCAGCCGGCGCGGCGGCCCCGGGCCCTCCTCGAGCGCGAGATAGCGGTCACCGATCAGGTTTTCGTAACGCACGACGGCCTTGGTGCCCTCGCTGAGTCGAACGCCTTTGTCCACCTCGAAGTCGACGGTGACCGTGCCGTCACGGTGCAGGCTCAGGTCGCCGACCTTGCCGACCTCCACCCCGGCGATCCGCACGAAGTTGCCCGACTTCAGACCGGAGATGTTGGTGAAAATCGCGCGGTAGTCGGTGCGGTCCTCGAACCGCAACTGCCCAAACACCGCGATCAGCGCAAAGGTGAACAGCAGGCACACCGCCGTGAAGATCCCGACGCGCAGGATGATGCTGGATAGTTTCCTTCTCATGGCGGCGGCTGCCCCCCGCGCCAGAAGTAGCGAGGCCCTTCCGGAGGGTTCTTGGTGGTGGGGAACCAGTTGGCCCACCATGGATTACCCGCGGCCACGTTGGTGCGGATCTCATTCGGGGCCGCCCCCCAGCCGGTATCGGTGACCAGCGCCCGCACCGGGAAGTTCGCGCTGGGGTCGGGCAGCGAACCGCAGCTCGGCTTGCCGCCCGGCCCGCCGGTGGCGTTCACCTTGGGCAGGTGTTTCGGATAGCGGTACGGGTCGTCGCCGAACAGCAGTGCTGAATCGAGGATCACCGAATAACCGTTGCCGCCCAACGCGTCTCGTCCACCGTGATCGACATACCATTGCGCACCCTGGAAAAGGCAGGTATAGGTCGGCGAGTACTTCTCCAGCAGCGCCGTCGTCGGGTCGAGCAGGTTCATGGACCGCACGATGTTCGACTCGTTGCGGCCGATCACGTTGATGCCGGTCTGGCTGAAGCCGATCGCCGACAGCAACAACGAATCCAGCGAGCGCTGGTCATCCGTGATGGTCGTGCTGGTCGTCGTCGCCGAGTCCAGGACGGACAGGATGTTCTGGGCCGCATCGGAATAGATGGCGGTGGTCTTGCCGAACAGCCGCCAGTCCTTGCCGATGGTGTCCATTCGCGGGTTGACGGTGAGCAGCACGTTATTGGCGTCGGTGATTGCTTGTCCGAGCCGCTCGCCCTTGCCGCGCACCGATTGCGCGAAGGCCGACAAGATCGCGTTCAGCTTTGCCGGGTCGATCGCCTGGACGACCGACTGCAGATTCTCGAAGACGGTGTTGACCTCCACGGTGACGTTGCGCGAGTGCAGCAGCGCGCCGGGCTTCAGGGACGTGGCGCTGGGATGGTCGGGAACGATCAGATCGACGTATTTGGAGCCGAACGCGGTGGTGGACTTGATCTCGGCCTCGAGGTTGCTCGGCAGATACTTGAAGGCGTCCGGTTGGATCTTCAGTTGCAACCGAGCCGTCTTCACGTCGGTGCCGATCGAGGCGACCTGTCCCACCTGGACGCCACGCAGCTTGACCTTGGCGCCGTCTTCCATCACCAGACCGGCACGGTCCGATACCAGCGTGAGCGGCACGAAGGCCTGGAATTTGCCCGAGAACGAGGCCGCGGTCATCGCGATCAGGCTCCCGATCAGAATGAACAGGGTGGGCGCCCACCAGATCGGGTCGATCTTGCTGTGGCGGGTCCTGTTTCGCTGGAATGCCCGGTCGGCCTTGTGAGTGCTCATCCCGTCAACCCGACAGGTTGAAGTTGCCGGACTGCCCATAGACGGACAGCGAGATCATCAGGCACACGAAGGCGGTGACGATCATCGACGACCGCACCGACCGACCGACTGCTTCCCCGACACCCGCCGGACCACCCGTGGCGGTGAAGCCGTAATACGTATGCACGACCATCACCCCGGCTGCCATGGTCAGCGCCGCCAAGAACGACCAGAACAGGTCGGTGGGGCGCAAAAAGGTTGCGAAGTAATGCTCGTAGACACCCCGTGACTGGCCGTACACGTAGATCGTGAGGAACTTCGCGGCGATGAACGACATCAGCACGGCGACGGCGTACAGCGGGATGACGACCAGGATGCCGGCGATGATCCGGGTGGACGCCAGGTACGTGACGGCCCGGATGCCCATAACCTCCAGCGCGTCGATCTCCTCGTTGATGCGCATCGCGCCCAGTTGCGCCGTCGCGCCCGCGCCGATCGTGGCGGCCAGCGCCAGGCCGGCCGTGCAGGGCGCGATCATCCGGACGTTCAAAAACGCCGAGAGAAACCCGGTCAGCGCTTCGACGCCGATGTTGGACAGCGTGTCGTAACCCTGCACCGCGACGAGGGCGCCGGTGGTCAGCGTGAGAAAGCCGATGATGCCGACCGTGCCGCCGATGACGGCCAATGCGCCTGTGCCCATGCCCATCTCGGCGATCAGGCGCAACAATTCTCCCGGATAGCGCCGGACCGCATCGACGGTGGCGGTCAGGGACTGCCCGTAGAACGCGGTCTGGTCGCCCAGCTTCCGCGTGGAATCCGCGAGGCGGGGGCCAAGTGTGACGAACCACGAGGGCTCGCGCGCCGCATCGGTCATTTGGCCGTCACCTTCACGCCGAGCGCGGTGGTCAGAATGTTGATGAAGAACAAGGCCATGAACGAGAAGACCACGGTTTCGTTCACCGCGTTGCCGACGCCGGTCGGCCCACCGCCCACCGACAAACCCTTGTAGCAGGCGATCAGGCCGGCGGACAGCCCGAACAGCGTCGCCTTGATCAGTGAGATCACCACCTGCGGCAGCCCGGTGACCAAGGTCATCCCCGCGACGAACGCGCCGGGCGTGACGTGCTGGACGAACACCACGAAGATGTAGCTGCCGGTCAACCCGGTGACTGCCACCACCGAGTACAGCAGAACCGCGACGAACGTCGCCGCGATGATGCGCGGAACCACCAGCGCCTGAATCGGATTGACGCCGATGACCTTCATCGCGTCGATTTCCTCGCGGATGGTTCGCGCGCCCAAGTCCGCGCACATAGCCGTCGACCCGGCGCCCGAGACGACCATCGCCGTGACAACAGGTCCGACCTGGGTCACCGAGGCCAATCCGGCACCGGCACCGGACAGGTCGCCCGCACCGATCTCGACGAGCAAGATGTTGAGGACGAACACGATGAGCACCGTGTACGGAATCGACAACATGATGGTCGGGAAAATGGAAACCCGGGCGACAAACCAAATCTGCTCGAGGACTTCACGCCACGCCCAGGGCCCACGCACCGCGGCGACCAACGCCTCGGCGCTGAGCAGAAAGAATTGGCCCAGCGCGTTCATCGGCTTCGCGAGGGTCGTCGCGTTCACATTGCTTGCCCAACCCGATGGCGGCCCTTGACTCAAACCCGACCCCCATCTTCGTAACGGCGTTTATACCTTCGTAATTCGCTGGCCTGAAACAAACAGCACTGTTTACCTGCGCCGCGTCTGTTCGAGCGCACAGATGAGGGAATGTACGGGCAAGGCGATGCCCGGCGTCAGGTTTGTAATCAGCAAGAAGGAATGTGAGCAACGGCCGATCGGATCCGGCCGAAATTGCTATCGCCCACGGGGATCGGCAGGTCGCGAGCCTGCGTGATTGCCTGGCGTCGGCCTGTCGCGCAGCCGCGGTCGCGGCTTCCGGCAGACGGACCGATGCCCAGCCGGTGGCGCACGCAGGCGGCTGGATCGACCGAGGGGCGAGGCCGAGAGCCTGACCGAAACAGATTGTGATGAAACTCTTCTCAACGCAGCACGGCGCGCGCCGCTTACGCGGCTTTTCGTCCGCTCTGAAACCAGATGAGCGCCCACGGCCACCGTCCCGTTCGGCTGTCGTCGCCGAACGCCACAGTTCGGGTAAGTCGGATTCGGGGCAAGAGTTTCCTTCAGCCTGACCGTAATCGCCCGACCCCGGATTGAAACTGACGGTTCTGGATACACTCTGCCGGTGACAAGAAGCCCGTCGTCATATCTGGTGTTGGCGTCGCAGCGCAGCGGCAGCACGCTGCTGGTCGAGTCGCTGCGCGCCACAGGCGTGGCCGGCGAGCCACAGGAGTTCTTCCAGTACCTCCCGTCCACCAGCCAGTCCCCGCAGCCACGGGAGTGGTTCGCCGGCGTCGACGACGAGTCGATCCTGAGCCTGCTCGACCCGCTGGACGTCGGCACGCCCGACCTGGCGCCGCCCGAGGTCTGGCGCGCCTACATCCGCACGGTCGGACGGACACCCAACGGTGTGTGGGGCGGCAAGCTGATGTGGAACCAGACACCGCTGCTGCTGGACCGTGCCAAGAACCTGCCGGATCGCAGTGGAGACGGCCTGCTGGCGGCGATCACCGACGTGGTGGGCGAGCAGCCACTGCTGATCCACGTCTACCGGCCCGATGTGATTTCGCAGGCGGTGTCGTTCTGGCGGGCGGTGCAGACGCGGGTCTGGCGGGGCAGGCCCGATCCGGCACGGGACGCCCGCGCCACCTATCACGCGGGAGCGATCGCCCACGTCGTCACCATGCTGCGCGCGCAGGAAGAGGGCTGGCGCAACTGGTTCGCCGAAGAAGGCGTCGAACCTATGGACATCTCGTATCCGGTGTTGTGGCGCAACCTGACTCAGGTGGTGGGTTCCATCCTGGAGGCGTTGGGCCTGGACCCACAGCTGGCGCCGGATCCGGTGCTGGAGCGCCAGGCCGACCACCGTTCCGACGAATGGGTGGACCGCTACCGCGTCGACGCCGAGAAGCACGGCCTGCCAACCTGATCGACCGACAGAGCTAAATTCAGCCCGAGCCAATCACTTGGATGTGGCGCGCGCGCACGCCACCATTCGGAGTCGACGGGTGCGGCTGGGAGACGCCGCCATGGGCGCTTGAGGAGCGGTCATCGTGGGTAACGGCGTGCCGACTGGCGGAAAGGACCCCGACGCTTCGCGGCGGCCGGATTGGACGGCCCAGCTCGGTGGGGTGTCGGTGGACTGGTGGGCCACCGCGGTGGCCGGTGTGATCGTCGCGCTGGCCGTGGCCAACGTGCTCCCGAAGATCCCCTGGTGACCGGCGTGAGCACGGTCCAGGTGGAGCCCGACGAAACGTCGGATGAAGCCACCTTCACCAGCACCCGCCCGCTCGACTATGTGCCGGGCATCCTGCTCCTGATCGGGGTGGGGGTGTTGGGCAAGTACGCCCAGATCTGGTGGAACGCACTGGCCAAGCAGCAACACTGGACCGTGCCCGACATCGAATACGTGTTGTGGGCGATTGTGATCGGTTTGCTCATCACCAATGCCATCGGTCTGCACCCGATATTCCGCCCCGGCGTGCTGACCTACGAATTCTGGCTGAAGGTCGGGATCGTGGCGCTTGGTTCGCGATTCGTGCTGGGCGACATCGCCAAGCTCGGCGGGATCAGCCTGGTGCAGATCCTGGTGGACATGACCATTGCCGGAACGATCATCATCGTCGTGGCCCGCGCGTTCGGATTGTCGGGCAAGCTCGGCTCGCTGTTGGCGATAGGCACGTCCATCTGCGGGGTGTCGGCCATCGCCGCGGCCAAGGGCGCGATCCGGGCCCGCAACTCCGATGTCAGCTACGCGATCGCGGCGATCCTGGCGCTGGGCGCAGTGTCACTGTTCGTGCTGCCGCCACTGGGCCATGCGATCGGTCTCACCGACCACGAATTCGGTTTGTGGGCCGGGCTTTCGGTGGACAACACCGCCGAAACGACGGCCACCGGATACCTGTATTCCGACCATGCCGGCAAGATCGCGGTGCTGGTGAAGTCGACCCGCAACGCGCTGATCGGGTTCGTCGTGCTGGGCTTCGCGCTGTTTTGGGCGGGCCGGGGGCAGGCCGACGAGATCGCGCGGGGCGCCAAGGCCAAGGCCGCGTTCGTCTGGAACAAGTTCCCGAAATTCGTGCTCGGGTTCCTGGTGGTCTCGGCGATCGCCACCGCCGGCTGGCTGACCAAAGGCCAAACCGCCAACCTCGCCAACTTTTCGAAATGGGCGTTCCTGCTGACCTTCGCCGGCGTGGGACTCAACACCGACATCCGTCTGATCGCGCGCACCGGGTGGCGTCCGCTGGTGGTCGCGGTCATCGGGCTCACCGTCGTCGCCACCGTCTCCCTCGGCATCGTGCTGCTGACGTCACGCGTATTCGGGTGGGGCGCAGCGACTTAACGGTTCAAATTCCCAACCGTGTTGTCCGCGGCCCGATTCGGACTCTCAATACGCCCGGCGGTCAGCCGACACCCGCGGCACCCGCTGCGATCCGGCGCACCGCCGTCATGAGCATTCGATTTCCCCGAATGTGTGGTCGATGGCGAAGGACGGGCGCACTGTGGCCTCGAGCCCATGGCGACGAAGGGTCGGCTGCACGCCGTGATGGCCCGCGCGCCCCGCGATGCCTCTAGCGTTGAGCGCCCTGCTCACCTCGAGTGGCTGGTCCCAGGCCAGCACCAACGACGGCACGCGGCCCCACCGGCGCACACCGGGTGCTGTGGGCTTGGTCGGTGGCCCCTGATTGCGACCGCCCGCGTCTCTGGTCATTTGCCCCGCCGTCCGCCGCACCGGGTGCTCGCGCCGGGCGAAGACACAAGTAAGTCCTGGCCAGCAGGTCTAAAGCGGAGCTGGACCAAACGTCCGACCACGCCCGATGTCCTATAGTGGTGACATGCAACACTCGGTACAGCTGCGCTTTGCCCCGTCGCGCTGCCTCGTCGTGAACTGTTGTTGCTGTTGCTGGTGTTGTTGATTTCCTCAAGCGCTCTGACCTTGTAGAAATCCCGCGCTCGCCTCTCAGGGCGGTATCGCCGGATCTGCCCGGCGGAATCACACCGCCGGCTCGCGGAAAGCCTTCCAGGAAGATCAACTATCCATGACTATCCCGCTGATACTCAGCGCGAACGACGGCCACGAACTCATAGACGCGGACGGCTTCGCCGTCGCCGGGACGATCGAACCCGGCACGGGTTTCTATCGACGTCATGCGCCCAACGCTTCGGGAATAACGCTCACCGCGAAAACGGTTGGCGATCTGCATGGACGCGTGCTCACCGGGGTTTCGCTGGATAAGCGTCGCAACGCTTCACCCCGGTGGCGCTAGCCATCCCCACCGAGATGAACATAGAGTTCGATATTAGCTGGCAGGCAGAGGCCTGGTCCTACGTCGTTGGAGACAATAGGTAGATGAGCATCGCGGAGAACGTCACGGAATTGATCGGTAACACCCCGTTGGTCCGGCTGAACCGGGTCACCGAAGGTGCGGTCGCCGACGTCGTCGCCAAGCTGGAATTCTTCAACCCGGGTAACAGCGTCAAGGACCGCATCGGGGTCGCGATGATCGACGCGGCCGAACAGGCGGGCCTGATCAAACCGGACACGATCATCCTCGAGCCGACGAGCGGGAACACCGGCATCGCCCTGGCGCTGGTCGCCGCGGCCCGCGGCTATCGTTGCGTGCTGACCATGCCGGAGACCATGAGCGTCGAGCGACGAATGTTGTTGCGCGCGTTGGGCGCCGAGATCGTTCTGACGCCGGGTTCCGACGGCATGCCGGGTGCCATCGCCAAGGCCGAGGAACTGGCCAAGAGCGACCAACGGTATTTCGTGCCACAGCAATTCGAGAACAAGGCCAACCCCGCGATCCACCGCGCCACCACCGCGGAGGAAGTGTGGCGCGACACCGACGGCAAGGTCGACATCTTCGTCGCCGGCGTGGGCACCGGCGGCACCATCACCGGCGTGGCTCAGGTGATCAAGGAACGCAAGCCCTCGGCGCAATTCATCGCCGTGGAACCGGCCGGCTCCCCGGTGCTGTCCGGCGGACAGAAGGGGCCGCATCCCATCCAGGGCCTCGGCGCCGGGTTCGTCCCGCCGGTGCTCGCGATGGATCTGATCGACGAGGTGATCGCCGTCGGCAACGAGGAGTCCATCACCCTGGCCCGGCGGCTGGCCTCGGAAGAGGGACTGTTGGTCGGCATCTCCTCGGGGGCGGCGGTGGTGGCCGCCCTGCAGGTGGCCCGCCGCCCCGAGAACGCCGGAAAGCTCGTCGTCGTGGTGCTGCCCGACTTCGGCGAGCGGTACCTCAGCACGCCGTTGTTCGCCGATCTGGCCGATTAACCATGCTCGAAGCAATCCGACGCGACATACGAGCGGCCAGGGAGCGCGATCCGGCCGTTCCGACCACACTGCAGGTGATCTTCGCCTACCCGGGCGTGCACGCCATCTGGGCCCACCGCATCAATCACTGGCTCTGGCAGCGCGGCGCACGGCTGGTCGCGCGCATCACCGCCGAAATCACCCGGATCCTGACCGGCGTCGAGATCCATCCCGGTGCCGTGCTGGGCCCCGGTCTCTTCATCGACCACGCGACCGGGGTGGTGATCGGGGAGACCGCCGAGGTGGGCGAGGACGTGACCATCTACCACGGCGTCACCCTCGGCGGCAGCGGCAGGGACAGCGGGAAACGCCATCCCACCATCGGTGATCGGGTGACCATCGGCGCTGGAGCGAAGGTCCTGGGCGCGATCAAAGTTGGCGACGACAGCCGCATCGGCGCCAACGCCGTGGTGGTCAAAGAGGTTCCGTCGAGCTCGGTGGTGATCGGGGTGCCCGGGCAGGTCATCAGCCGCAGCCGACCCGGCAGCCCGGACGACTCGATGATGCCCGACCTCGTCGGTGTCAGCCTGCAGTCGTTGCTGACCCGCGTGACCAGACTCGAGGCCCGGGCGGACGGCTCGCAGACCAATCACGTCATCAGGCCGCCCGAGGCCGGCGTCTGGCACGGCGAGGACTTCTCCATCTGATCTGTGAAAGATCGTGGAGCCCAGCTGAACACGCCCTGAGCGCCGGTATTCGCCACCCTGCACCTAATCCTCATCGGCGCGTTGCGCGGGGCTGAGCTCGGCGAAGTATTACTCACGCTGAAGTTAACCCGGTCATGGAATGCATCGCCGTCCGCAGCGTTGCACAGTGGGTTATGAGCACCACGCGCGACGGTGGCACCCTCGAGGCCCACCCATGACCGAGCTGCATCTGGCGGTGGGTCTGGATGGCTATGGTTGGCACCCTCAGGCGTGGCGATACGCGTTCGCGCACAACGCGACCGGTGGCGGGCAACTCAGCGGTCGCTACTGGGCCGCGCTGGCGGGCACCGCCGAGCGCGGGCTGCTGGATTTCCTGACCATCGACGACAGCCTGGACGTGCAGCCGGGCCGCCGGGCCGAGATCTCCCCGCGGCGCCTGGCAGGGCGCGCCGATGCCACGCTGGTGGCCGCCCTAATCGCGCCGATCACCAAGCACATCGGCCTAGTCCCCGTTGCCACAGTGACCCATACCGAGCCGTTTCATGTCTCCAAAGCTATTGCGACGCTTGACCATATCTCTCATGGCCGAGGGGGCTGGCAGGTGCGGGCGAGCCCGACCGCGCACGAAGCCGCGCTGTTCGGCCGGCGGGCCGCCCCCACCGCCGACGAACTGTTCGACGAGGCCGTCGACGCCGTGGAGGTGGTGCGGCGCCTGTGGGACAGCTGGGAGGACGACGCCGTCATTCGCGATGTGGCGACCGGCCGCTACATCGACCGCGACAAGCTGCACTACATCGACTTCACCGGTGAGCACTTCTCGGTCAAGGGGCCCTCGATCACCCCGCGGCCACCCCAGGGCCAGCCGGTGGTGGCGGCGCTGGCGCACGCGCCGCGGGCTTACGAATTCGCCGCCGCCAACGCCGACCTGATCTTCGTCACCCCGCACGACGAGGGCTCGCTGCGCGCGATCCTGGCCGACGTCAGCCACGCGCGGCGCGCGGCTGGTCGCGAGATCCAGGTCTACGCAGACCTGGTGGTGTCGCTGGCCGACGATCCATTGGCACCGGCGGCGGCCATCTCATCCGATGCGCACGTATTCATCGGCAACGCAAGCGATCTGGCGGACCTTCTGCTCGCCTGGCAGGACGCCGGAGTCGACGGCGTGCGGCTGCGGCCCGCGATCAACGCCATCGACCTGCCCGCCATCGTCGACGACCTGGTGCCGCGACTGCAACACGCCGGCCGATTCCGCAACGGCTACCGCGACGGCGAGACACTGCGCGAACGCCTGGGCCTGGCGCCCGCACCGAATCGGTACGCGACGGTGCCGTCATGACCGTCACTCCCCTGTCGATACTCGACCTCGCACCCATCAGCGCCGGCAGCGACGCCGCGACGGCACTGCGCAACACCATCGACCTGGCCCAGCACGCGGAGCGCTGGGGCTACCGGCGCTACTGGCTCGCCGAGCACCACTTCGTCGCGGTAGCCAGCTCATCACCGGTGACGCTGATCGGCCAAATCGCCGCGGCCACAGAGCGAATCCACGTCGGATCGGCCGCTGTGCAGGTCGGCCACACGACGGCGCTCGCCGTAGTGGAAAGCTTCGGCATCCTCGACGCGCTCTACCCCGGCCGCATCGACATGGGGCTGGGCCGGTCCGGGCAACGCCGCCAAGAGGCGGCCGCGTCGCCTCCGGCCGTGCCCGAACGGCCGCCCACGCCGTGGCGTGAGGTGGCCGGCGTCGTCATCCCCACGCCCTTCGACCAGACGCCGCTGATGAAGAGCGATCGGATCCGGGCTCAGGCGTCGGTGCTCGCCCAGCCGTGTGCGCAACCCCCTGACTTCGCCGAGCAGATGGCCGACATCGAGGCGATGCTGACGGGCACCTACACCGTCAACGGCCATGAACTACATGCCGTTCCGGGTGAGCACGCCCAGTTGACACCATGGATCTTCGGCAGCACCAAGGGCCAAAGCGCCGAGGTGGCCGGCGCCCGCGGGCTGCCATTCGTCGCCAGTTACCACATCACCCCCGGCACGGCGCTCGACGCGATCACCGCCTACCGCAATGCGTTCCGACCGTCCGCCCGGCTCTCCGAGCCTTATGTGGTGGTGTCCGCCGACGTCGTGGTGGCCGAGGACAGCGCAACCGCACGCCACCTCGCGTCCGGCTACGGCCGCTGGGTGCATTCCATCCGCAGCGGCCACGGCGCGGTCCCGTACCCCGATCCCGACTTCTGCGAGCCGTTGACCGACGACCAGCAGGCGCTGGTAGCCGACCGCACCGCAACACAATTCGTCGGTAACCCGGACGAGGTCGCCGAACGGCTCGAGCTGCTGCGTCAGGCCACCGATGCCGACGAGCTGGTGATCACCTCCGTGACGCACCGGCACGTCGACCGGCTGCGCTCGCATGAACTGATCGCCAAGCGATGGGGATTGACCGGATGAGCGCTCGAGAAGTAGAACGCCGCAAGCAGATACATCTGGGCGCGCACTTTCCCGGGGTGAACAACACCACGGTGTGGTCCGACCCGAGCGCGGGCAGCCAGATCGCGTTCGAATCGTTTGTCCACCTTGCCAAGACCGCCGAACGGGGGTTGTTCGACTTCTTCTTCCTGGCCGAAGGTCTGCGGCTGCGTGAACACCGCGGCAAGATCCACGACCTCGACGTGGTCGGCAGGCCCGACACCTTCACCGTGCTGGCCGCGCTCGCCTCGGTCACCGACAGGCTCGGCCTCGCCGGCACCATCAACACCACCTTCAACGAACCCTACGAGGTGGCAAGGCAATTCGCGACGCTGGACCACCTCTCCGACGGGCGGTCGGCCTGGAACATGGTCACCTCCTCGGACGCGTTCACCGGCGAGAACTTTCGCCGCGGCGGCTTTCTCGCCCACGCCGACCGCTACCACCGGGCCGAGGAATTCATCACCGTGGCGCGACAGTTCTGGGACAGCTGGGCGGTCGATGCAGTTGTCGCCGACGTCGACGCCGGAATCTATGCCGATCCGGCGCGCATCCGAAGCGTCGGGCACCACGGCCCGCAATTCGGCGTCCGCGGCGTCGCGGCGCTGCCCGCCGGGCCGCAAGGCCACCCGGTGCTGCTGCAGGCCGGCGACTCCGACGACGGCCGCGACTTCGGCGCCCGGCACGCCGACGCCCTGTTCACGCTGCACGGGTCGCTCGAGGCAGGCCAGCGCTACTACGCCGACGTGAAGAGCCGCACCGCGGCCCACGGCCGCGATCCCGACCAGCTCAAGGTGCTGCCCGGTGCGACGTTCGCGCTGGGTGACACCCCCGCCGAGGCGCAGGACAACGCCCGCCACATCCGTGAGCAACAGGTCAGCGGCCCGACCGCGATCGCGTTCCTCGAACAGGTGTGGGGCGTGGACCTCTCGGCCTACGACCCCGACGGGCCGCTGCCCGACGTCGACCCCGTCGAGAACCCGAACATCACGCGGGGACGGGTCCGGCATGGCGACCCCAAGTCGGTCGCCGCAACCTGGCGGGCCCGAGCGGAAGCCGAAAACCTGTCGATCCGCGAGCTGATCATCGAAGTGACCAGCCGCCAGCAGTTCGTCGGCACTCCGCAACAGGTGGCCGAGGAGATCGACCGCTACGTGCAATCCGATGCCTGCGACGGCTTCATCCTGGTGCCGCACCTGACGCCGCACGGCCTCGACGAGTTCGTCGACAAGGTGGTGCCGCTGCTGCAGGAACGCGGTAGCTTCCGCACCGAATACCGCGGCCACACCTTGCGCGAGCATCTGGGCTTGTTGCCCACGCCGCAGTGGGCGGGAAATGCAGCCGGTATCGCGATTGGCCAATGAGAGCCGACAGAGTCGCAGCAGAGTGAATCTTGCTCCCCCGCCTGGACTCGAACCAGGAACCCTTCGGTTAACAGCCGAATGCTCTGCCAATTGAGCTACAGGGGACTAACCAGATCGCGCGACGACTCTAGCGTACTGGCACGACCGCACCCAACTAGCGTGGACCACCGCCCAGCGGCGGACTCGTGGCGATCGCCGGCGCGGCGTGGCCGGGGGCAGCGGGTCGGCGGGCGGTGAGGCAGGATGGAGCCATCGATAGTCGGGAGGAACGTTTTGATCCGGTATGTCGTGGTGCTGGGACTGGGTTATGTGCTGGGCTCGAAAGCCGGGCGTCGCCGATACGAGCAGCTCGTCGGCACTTATCGCGCGCTGACCAGCAGTCCGGTGGCCAAGTCGATGATCGAGGGTGGACGCCGCAAGGTCGCCAATCGCATCTCCCCCGACGCCGGTTTTGTCACGCTGACGGAGATCGACGACCAAACGGCCATCATGGAACGCGACGTCGAGGGCTCGGCGGACGACGTGCTCGCGCCGTCTAATCGTCGCCGCTAGCCTGCTCCAACAGGCTGCGCCGGTAGGACTCCATCGCCACCAGGTCGCCGAATAGGGCGTGATACTCGTCGCCCTGCTCGATCGGCGACATGCGTTGCAGCTTCGACTTCACCTCGGCGATCTGCCGGCCCATCCACACCTCTTGCAGCCGGGCCAGCACGCCGCCGATGTAGCGCGGCAGCTTCTCCTCGTCGACCTGGATGGACTCCACACCCAGCTCGCTGGCCAGGCCGGCCGTCAGGGCCGACGAGGCCTGGTCACGCACCGCCTCGATCCACTGCGCGCCGGTGACCCCGCTCGACGTACCCCCGGCGGTCTCGATGGCCGCGCGGATGGCCGCGTACCCGGGGTGGGTGAAGCTCTCGACGGTCAACGTGTCGAACACCGGCCCCGCGAACGCCGGGTACTGCAGGGCCGCCTTGAGCGCCTCACGTTGTGGCCACAGGGTCGGGTCACGGGGGTCGGGACGGCTGGCGGCGGCGGCCTGGGCCGCGGCGGGCGCCGACTCGGCCGCGCGGCGGGAAGCCCTGGGCGCAGAAGCGCCGCGAGCCTGGGCGCTCGAGCTCTTGGCCTGGCTGCGCACCCGGTCGATCACCTGCGCGACGTCGTCCCAGCCGACCCACCCGGCGAGCTGGCGGGCGTACTCGTCGCGCAGCGTGGGGTCCTTGATCTGGCTCACCATGGGCACGCAGCGGCGCAGAGCGCCAACGCGGCCCTCGGCGCTGTCCAGGTCGATCTCGGCGAGCGCCGAACGTATCGCGAATTCGAACAGCGGGGTTCGCCGCGCCACCAGGTCGCGCAACGCGCCGTCGCCGGACTTCAGCCGCAGATCGCACGGATCCATGCCGTCCGGCGCGACGGCCACGAACGACTGCCCCGCCAGGTTCTGCTCGCCGCCGAAGGCCTTGAGCGCGGCTGCCCGCCCGGCCGCGTCACCATCGAAAACGTAGATCAGTTCGCCGCGAAAGAAACTGTCATCCATCATCAGTCGGCGCAGCATCGACAGATGCTCATCGCCGAACGCGGTGCCGCACGAGGCCACGGCGGTGGTGACCCCGCTCAGATGCATCGCCATCACGTCGGTGTAGCCCTCGACGACGACCGCCTGGTGCCCCTTGGCGATGTCGCGTTTGGCCAAGTCGATGCCGAACATCACGTTCGACTTCTTGTACAGCAACGTCTCGGGCGTGTTGATGTACTTGGCTTCCATCGGATCGTCGTCGAACAGCCGCCGGGCACCGAAGCCGATCACCTCACCGGCCGAACTCCGGATGGGCCAGAGCAGTCGGCGGTGGAAGCGGTCCATCGGTCCGCGCCGACCCTGCCGCGACAGGCCGGCAGCTTCCAGCTCTTTGAACTCGAAACCCTTGCGCACCAAATGCTTTGTCAGCGAATCCCAGCCCGACGGTGCGAAACCGCAACCGAAGCGACGGGCCGCCTCGGCGTCGAAGTTCCGCTCGGTCAGGTACTGCCGGGCCAGTGCGGCCTCGGCGGATTCCAGCGCCGCCGCATAGAACTCCGCCGCGGCCGCGTTGGCCGCGACGAGCCGGCTGCGGCTCCCGCGGTCGCGCTGAACGCTGGTCGCCGGGCCGGAGTAATTGATGGTGTGGCCGATCCGGTCGGCGAGCAGTTCGACCGCCTCGACGAAGCTGACGTGTTCGATCTTCTGAATGAACGCGTACACGTCGCCGCCCTCACCACAGCCGAAGCAGTGAAAGTGGCCGTGGTTGGGGCGCACGTGAAACGACGGCGACTTCTCGTCGTGGAACGGACACAGGCCCTTGAGCGAATCGGCGCCGGCCCGCCGCAATTGGACGTAATCGCCGACGACTTCGTCGATGCGCACCCGTTCGCGGATGGCCGCGATGTCGCGGTCGGGAATCCGGCCGCGACCCCGGGCACGGCCATCGCCCTCCGCGCGTGAACCTGCCGGGCTTGACATCGGCTCAGTCTAAGGCGCGACGGCGAAAGCTAGCCGGTACCGATGACGCCACAGGCGACCCGGTCCATCGCGTTCTCGGTGTCCTGCGCCCCGTGCAGCATCAGCGCGGTCTTGTTGCCCGCCAGTAGGTCGTCCCGGTTGAACGAATCGGTGGTGGTGACCAGGTACGCCGAGCCGTCCTGACGGACCTCGAGCGATGCCAGATCGCCGCTCTCCGGCTTACCGGTGTGGCCGGGGGCCTGGTAGTGGCCGCCGGCGGACAGGAAGTTCCCGGGTGCGCCCCCGGTGGGAGCCACCGAGTTCGGCTCGCACTTGCCGATCTCGTGCACGTGCAGGCCATGGATGCCGGGCGTCAGGATGCCGGGCGCCGCCGTCTTCACGGTGACGGTGACGTAGTTGCCGGTGAAGTCGAAGGTCGCGGTGGCCGCCGAGCGACCATCGGGCGTCTTCAGTTCCGCGCTGAGCGAGCCGCCGGCCGGTGCCGGGGTCGTCGTCTCGCCGGACGACGTCGGAGCCGCACTCTTCACCGGCGGCGTGGTGCCCTGCTGGGTGCTCGCATGCTGCGGTGAACTGCAGGCTGTCATGGCGACGACGGGCAGTCCCATCAAGAAGGAGGCCACAAAGGGCGAGCCGCTGAATTTCTTCATGTCGGGCAGCCTAACTCGCGGCGGCCCCGCCGAGTCCCGGACCGGACGACTTGATGCCCGCCGCGACTACGGAGCGGCCCGGCGGACGTCGATCCGTTCGAGCCGGCCCTCGGTGAACGAGGCGATCTGATCGACGATGACCCGCCACCTCGCGCCGTCGTCGGCCGCGGTGTTGAAGGCTGCAGCAAAGACCGGATCGAGCGTTCGGGGTGCCCCGGCATACAGCCAGTGCGCGACCCGATGGATGCGTTCGCGCTGCCCGGCTTGGGTTTCCTGATGCCGCGGATCGGACATGATGAATTGCAGCGCCAGGATTTTCAGCAAGGCGACCTCGGCACGAACCAGGTCGGGAACCTGCAGCTCGGCCCGGTAGCGGACCAGAGGCCCGGGGCCTGCCGCCGCGCGGGTGGTGGCAATGGCGGCCGAGGCGAACCTGCCGACCAGCTCGCTGGTCAACCGCTTCAGCGCGACCGAAGCGGCGAGCGTCGCGTCGTACTTGCCGACGGCGGCGACCACCGGCAGGGCGGCGAGCCGTCGCGCGGCCGCCATGAAGTCATCGGCACGTACCCGAGAGAATTCGTTCTCGCCCAGTTTGGCCAACGCGGCGGCCTCGTCATCGTCGGCCAGCACCCGCAGGTCGATGCGTTGGGACACCACACCGTCCTCGACGTCGTGCACCGAATACGCCACGTCGTCGGCCCAGTCCATGACCTGCGCCTCCAGGCACATCCGGCCCTCCGGCGCACCCGCCCGGACCCAGGCGGCCGGCTCGCGGTCGTCGTCGTAAAATCCGAACTTGCGTTGTCCTTCGCCGCGCGGCCACGGATACTTGGTGACCGCGTCCAGCGACGCGCGAGTCAGATTCAGTCCCGCGCTATTGCCTTGTTCGTCAAGGACTTTGGGCTCAAGACTGGTCAGGATTCGGAAGTTCTGGGCGTTGCCCTCGAAACCGCCATAATCCGTTGCGACCTCGTCGAGCGCGCTTTCACCGTTGTGGCCGTAGGGCGGGTGGCCGATGTCGTGGGCCAGTCCCGCCAGCTCGACCAGGTCGAGGTCGCAGCCCAGCCCGATCGCCATCCCCCGCCCGATCTGGGCGACCTCGAGCGAGTGCGTCAGCCGGGTGCGCGGCGTGTCACCTTCTCGCGGCCCGACCACCTGGGTCTTGTCGGCCAACCGGCGCAGCGCGGCGCTGTGCAGAACCCGCGCGCGATCGCGGGCGAAGTCGGTGCGGTGCTGACCCTCGGTGCCCGGCAGACCCGCAGTCTTCGGCGCTTCGGCCACCCGTCGCTCACGGTCGAAGTCGTCGTATGGGTCGTGCTGATTCCTGGTCACCGACGCACAGTCTGCCAGGGAATGCCCGCCGAAGTCTGGCTCGACTCAGGCCTACTGGCGTGTGTCGCGGCGGGGCTAGATTGGCCCTATGCGTTGCACCGCTCGCCTGATCGCCGTGATCGCGACGATCCTCACGGTCGGCTTCGGCGGCGGCGTGCTCCTGGCACCGTCCGCCGCCGCGCAACCACCATTCCGATTGGCCGACTACATCACTGACCCCGCGGGAGCCCTGTCCGATTCCGGGCACCGCGCGGTCAGCTCCGCCCTCAACAAGCTGTACACCGACCGGCACATCCGGCTGTGGGTGGTCTACGTCGACAACTTCTCCGGGCAGACCGCAGCCGGATGGGCACAACGCACCGTGAGCAGCAGCGACCTGGGCGACTACGACGCGCTGCTGGCCGTCGGCACCACCAGCCGTGAATACGCCTTCCTGGTGCCCTCCACGATCAAGAGCATCAACGCAAACCAGGTCGACAAGTTGCGGCGCAACGAGATCGAGCCCGCCCTGCACAACGGAGATTGGAGCGGGGCCGCCGTCGCGGCGGCCAACGGGCTCGACACCTCGCCCGGTTCGTCGGGCCGGGTGGCACTGCTGGCCGTACTGGCGGGCATTCTCGTCTCGTTGGCAGTTCTGTTGCTGGTCATGCGTTATCGCGGCCGGCGCCGCCGTGCCGCGGCGTTGGCCGCGGCACGCCGGGTCGACCCCACCGACGCCGATGCGCTGGCCGCGGTGCCGCCGCAGGCACTCGACGACCTGTCCCGCGCGCTGGTGGTGGACGTCGACAATGCTGTACGCACCAGCGCCAACGAATTGGAGCTGGCGGTCAGCGAATTCGGCGAAGACCGCACCCAGCCATTCACCCAGGCCGTGACCAACGCGAAAGCGGCTCTGTCCCAGGCATTCACGATCCGCCAGCAGCTCGACGACGCGACGCCGGAGACGCCGGCGCAGCGCCGCGAGTTGCTCAACCAGGTGATCGTCTCGGCGGCGCGCGCCGACCGCGAACTGGAGTCGCAGACCGAGGCATTCGAGAAGTTGCGCGATTTGGTGATCAACGCCCCCACCCGGCTCGACTCGCTGACACAGCAGTACGTGGAACTCACCACTCGCATCGCACCTTCCGAGGAACGGCTTGCCTTGCTGTACAAGGACTTCAGCGCTGCCGCACTGACTTCGGTGTCCGGCAACGGCACGGCGGCCAAGGAGCGCCTGGCGTTCGCCGACCGCAACATCGGCAGCGCCCGCGAGCTTGCCGCCCAAGCCGTCAGCGGGCAGCAAGCCGGGCTGGTCGACGCCGTCCGCGCCGCCGAGTCGGCACTGGGCCAGGCGCGCGCGTTGCTCGACGCGGTGGACGACGTGGCCAGTGACATTCAGCACGCCATTGACCGGTACCCGTCGGCGATGACCGACATCCAGAACGACATCGAGCGCGCGGACGAACTGCTGCGGAAGACACCGAAGGTCAAAACCGAGCACACCGGTGACCTGGTTGCGGCGCGCGACGCGGCCGTCCGGGCCGTAGAGAGCGCACGAGCCGGCGCATCCGACGATCCGCTGGGCGAGTTCAGTCAGCTGACCAAGGCCGATGCCGGGCTCAACGGGCTGTTGGCCACGCTGGCCCAGGAACAGGCCGCCGCCGAACAGCTGAACCGGTCATTGGAGCAGGCGTTGTTCACCGCGCAGTCGAGGGTCCGCGCGGTGTCGGACTACGTCGACACGCGCCGGGGCAGCATCGGACCCGAGGCGCGCACCCGGCTGGCCGAGGCCAGACGACATCTCCAAGCCTCGGAGGATAAACGGTCGAGGCTGCCGACCGAGGCGATCGCCCACGCCAATGCGGCGTCGACGCTGGCGGCCACGGCGCAGTCCCTGGCCAACGACGACGTGCAACTGGCACAGCGCGCCTACCTGGGCCGCGGCGGCAGCGACATGGGCGCGATGCTCGGCGGCATCATCATCGGCAACGTCCTCAGCGGAGGCATGCGGGGCGGATTCGGCGGCTGGAGCCCGACCTCGTTCGGCGGTAGCGCGGGTTCGTCCGGCGGCGGTTTCATGGGTGGCGGCGGCCGGTTCTGAGCAGCGCCTGACGCCGGCGCTCGCCGGCGCTTCGGGTTTTCGCCGTTGTCAGCCGGCCGCTGGGGAATGCGGTATTACGCCCGGGGACCGTGGCACGGTGTCGCCGTCCCACCCGCTCCACACACCGTCGGCGACGGCTGTCGGACGGGGAACGTCGGCCATCTCTTCGGAAGCTTCGGCACTGACCTCCGGCTTCGGCGCCCAGTGGTCATACTCATCTGGTGGGACGACCACGCCCCACTTGAGTGGAACCGACAAACCACCGAGCATGCCGGACTCACCTCGAACTGCCGACACCGTGTCATCCGGCAACGGCGAACCGAGAGGCAATAGCACCCCTGCCCCCTTCCACAGCCGATAGAGCGTTCGGGCGCTGTGGCGAATCTATTTACACCAACCGGTTCACATCGTAAGACAAAGTGAAGAAAATTTGCGGGAATTGCCAATTTTTCCTTTTGGCGCGTGCTCAGCAGCGGGCCGCCCGTCGCCGGGTCGGCGACGGCAGCCGACGAGCGGGCCGCCCGCATCGACAACGTCGTGAGCCGACGCTCGACTCGGGGCGTGATGCGACGGATCGCCGAACCGATATTCGTTGGTCCGCAACGCTTTAGGGCTATCGGCGAGGTCGCACCGCGATGGGCGGACGAGATCTTGCGGCGCGTCGCGGCAGTCGGTCTCGCCGGTTCGACAGCTGAACGAGCGAGAGTCACGAGTTTTTACTAGACGCATCAGATGAATTCGCGCGTCGCGATACAACGCCCGTCGCCGTATAACCAAAAGTCTTGAATTCGCTCTCCATTGCACAATATTCACGTCTGCAACAGCAGTACCGTCGCCTCTATCCGGGGCGGTTGCGCGGAATCACCTTGGGACGAGACCTCACCACCTGAGCCCGGGTCCCGCGGTCCTCGCCCTCGGGGGTCTTGTCGCCGACCGGCATCGCGGCCATCGGCGCGCCGCTGCCCGGCCCGGTAGCCGCCGTGGCGGCCGGCGCTCCCGAGCCCACACCCGACATCGCCGGAGTGGCGATGTACGCCGGCATCGACCCTTGCCACGCTGCGGGCACCGACATCGACCCGATGAACCGCGCGCTACCCAGGCCCGCCGTCGCAACGCCCAAGGCGCCCAACCCCCCACCCGCCAATGGCTGCAGGTCGGATAGTGCGCTACCCGAACTGTGCGGCGCACTGAGGGGCGCACTGGTCGCATTGACCAGCGGCGGTGCCAGTGACGGCGCAGACACGGGCGCCGCGGCGCGGCCGGCGGGGCCGGCACTCTGGGCGAGCGTCACCATGGGCGTCATCAGCGCCGTTGCCGGGTACACCCCCGCCTGCGCGACCGTTGTCAGGGTGGCCACCGGCGTCGACGAAAGCAACGAGACGGCCGGCGACAGCGCCCCGAGTACCGACTGCAGCTCGGACGCGAACGCCGTCCCCAGTGAGGACAGGCCCTGGAAGAACTGCGCTGCGAAACTCAGGGGAGCCGTCACCAATCCGGCGAGGCCCGCCAGGCCCGCGGACGGTGCGCTGCCCCCCAGGGCCGCGGGCGGCACGCTGAACTCCGGCAACGCCTGCGCCATCGATTGAGCCCCGGCGTGATAGCCCAACATCGCCGCCACGTCCTGCGCCCACATCTCGACGTATTCGAGCTCGGTCTGTGCGATGGCCGCCGTGTTGATGCCGAAGAAGTTCGTCGCGATCAGCACGAGCAGCCGGGCCCGGTTCGCCAGCACCTGCGGCAGCGGAACCGTCGCCACCAGAGCGCCCTCGAAAGCCAGCGCGGCTATCCGGGCCTGCAGTGCCGCCACCTCTGCTTGCGCCGCAGCGATAATCAGCCATTCCACGTAGGGCGCCGCGGCAGCGGTCATCGACATCGACGACGGCCCCATCCAGGCGCCACCGGCCAAATCGGAAACCGTGGTGTGAAACGACGATGCCGAGGATGACAGCTCAGCCGCCAGTCCATCCCACGCCGAGGCCGCCTCGAACAGAGGGCCGGCCCCCGGGCCGGCAAATATCAAGGCCGAGTTGATCTCAGGAGGGAAGAACACAAACGCGGGAATCATGTGCAACCCCAACCGACCGAGTCAACGGCTCCTACCCCGAACGGCCCGAGATCCGCCCGCGGCCATTAGCTATCTACTTATGCCCCAGTGGGGATCCTAAGGCACCATCACCGCAAAAGGCCGGACTTTAAACAAACCTTATTTCGGAAATCCGGCGTCGGCGATGGCGCATCGGCGGCCACGCGAGACCGTCAGACGTGCGGCGGCGCAACGGGACAGACAATATACAAGACCGTGCCACAACTGGCCGATTAACAGCCCTTCAGGCGCGCTGCCAGATAATCGGACACGGCATTCATCGGGACGCGCTCCTGGGACATGTCGTCGCGCCGGCGCACCGTCACGGCGTTGTCCTCGAGGGAGTCGAAATCGACCGTGACGCAGAACGGCGTACCAATCTCGTCCTGGCGCCGATAACGTCGCCCGATCGCACCGGCGTCGTCGAAATCGATATTCCAAAACTTGCGCAACTCGGCGGCCAAGTCCCGCGCCTTCGGGCTCAAGTCGGCGTGACGAGACAAGGGAAGCACCGCAGCCTTGACCGGAGCCAGGCGCGGATCCAGACGCAGAACGGTGCGTTTTTCCATCTTGCCCTTGGCGTTCGGAGCTTCGTCCTCCACGTAGGCGTCGATCAAGAAGGCCATGAACGACCGCGTCAGACCGGCGGCCGGCTCGATGACATACGGCGTGTACCGGGTGTCGGTGATCTGGTCGTAGAACGACAGGTCGACGCCGGAATGCTTTGCATGCGTCGACAAGTCGAAATCCGTACGGTTGGCGACACCTTCCAACTCGCCCCACGGATTACCGGCGAAGCCGAACTTGTACTCGATGTCGACGGTGCGATCGGAGTAGTGCGACAACTTGTCGGCGGGGTGTTCGAATAACCGCAAGTTCTCCTGATCGATGCCCAGGTCGACATACCATTGCAGCCGGGTGTCGATCCAGTACTGATGCCATTCCTTCGCGGTCGACGGCTCGACGAAGAACTCCATTTCCATTTGTTCGAACTCGCGGGTGCGGAAAATGAAGTTGCCCGGGGTGATCTCGTTGCGAAAACTCTTGCCGATCTGGCCGATTCCGAAAGGTGGCTTCTTGCGGGCGGTCGTCACGACGTTGGCAAAGTTGACGAAGATGCCCTGGGCCGTCTCGGGCCGCAGGTAATGCAGGCCCTCCTCGGTCTCGATCGGACCGAGGTAGGTCTTGAGCATCATGTTGAACTCGCGCGGCTCGGTCCACTGGCCCGGCTCGCCGGTCTCCGGGTCGCGGATGTCGGCCAGCCCGTTGGGCGGCGGGTGTCCGTGCTTGGCTTCGTACGCCTCGATGAGGTGGTCGGCGCGGTAGCGCTTGTGGGTGATCAACGACTCGACGAGCGGGTCATGGAACACCTCGACGTGGCCGGAGGCCACCCACACCTGGCGCGGCAGGATGATGGAGGAATCCAGGCCCACGACGTCGTCGCGACCGCTGACCACCGAGCGCCACCACTGCCGTTTGATGTTCTCTTTGAACTCCACCCCCAGCGGGCCGTAATCCCACGCCGACCGGGTGCCGCCGTAGATCTCCCCCGAGGGAAAGACGAAGCCGCGCCGTTTGGCCAGGTTCACTACGGTGTCGATGACGGACGCCACGGGGCGGTGCACTCCCTTTCCGGGTTCGGGCGGGCACGCGCGGCGGTCAACCGCGGTGCGCAGAGCATCAGTCATGGTAGCGATCGACGCCGCGGTCTTTGACATGCGTCATCATGCATGTGACAGTGGATGGCAGCCGATAACGATATTCAATGGCGGATACTTTCCACTACCTGGCACTTCCCGAGGTGATGCCGCTCCCATGATGACGTCCCCGTCACCTTCTCCATCGATGCCGGCCGCCGACGACGGCGACTCCGACCCGGGCGTGGTCGCCCACGACCACGACGCGTTCGATGCCGCCGGGCACTCCGGAGTCACCGCATATCCGGTCCCGCCGCCGCGAGACATCCTCGATGCCGCCGGCGAGTTGTTGCGCGCGCTGGCCGCGCCCGTGCGGATCGCGATCGTGTTGCAGCTGCGCGAGTCCCACCGGTGCGTGCACGAGCTGGTGGATGCGCTGGGCGTACCCCAGCCGCTGGTCAGCCAGCACCTGAAGATTTTGAAGGCGGCCGGGGTGGTCACCGGGGAGAGGTCCGGTCGCGAGGTGCTCTACCGGCTCGCCGATCATCACCTGGCGCACATCGTGGTGGACGCTGTCGCGCACGCCAGTGAGGAGCCGCGCCAATGACCGGAACCAGCGTCCGCTCCACCCGGCAGCGTGCGGCGATCTCCACGTTGCTGGAGACGCTCGACGAGTTCCGCTCGGCCCAAGAGCTGCACGACGAGCTGCGCCGCCGCGGCGAGAACATCGGCCTGACGACCGTCTACCGGACGCTGCAGTCGATGGCCGCGGCCGGGATGATCGACACGCTGCGCACCGACACCGGTGAATCGGTGTACCGCAGGTGTTCCGAGCACCATCACCATCACCTGGTGTGCCGCAGCTGCGGCGCCACCATCGAGGTGGGTGATCACGAGGTCGAGGAATGGGCGACGGAAGTGGCTGCCAAACATGGTTTCTCCGATGTCAGCCACACCATCGAGATCTTCGGCACCTGTTCGGATTGCAGGGGCCGGTAACCGGTCAGGCCGTCAGCGCCCGACGTATCCCGGCGCCGGTGTCCAGCACCAACAGGATCAGCGTCCGCAGGGCATCATCGGTGAGGCCGCCGCCGGGGAAGTTGTAGCGCAGCATCACGTCGGCGGTTTTCGACGCACCCTTGCCCGAATTACGTTGCACGGCCTTCTCATTGACCTTCTCGATCAGGCTGATGCTTCCGAAATTGCTGTCGCGGGCCTCCTTGGCCACCTGCTCGCTGATTTTCTTGGTCAGCGGCAGATCCCACGCCAATATCTGGGTGAGCGACACCAGATCGAGGCCCTCGGCGATGTTCACCACCCGCAACGAGGCGATGGTGCCGTCGTGGCGCACCGTGACCGCACCGTCGGACTCCTCCTCGAGAGGGAGGACCTCGCTGAGTATCGACGCCAGGCGCTCCTGCAGCGATGGCACTATGCGCTCCCGAATCTGCGGTTGCGGGAGGCGTATTCCTCACACGCTGCCCACAAATCGCGGCGGTCGTAGTCGGGCCACAGCTTGTCCTGAAAGACGTATTCGGCGTACGCCGCCTGCCACAACATGAAATTGCTGGACCGGTGCTCCCCCGAGGTCCGCAGGAACAGATCCACGTCGGGAATGTCGGGCCGCTGCAGGTGATGCGCAACAGTCGACTCGGTGATGCGCTCCGGGTTCAGTCGGCCTGCGGCGGCCAGGCGTGCGATTTCCTTTGTGGCCTCCGCGATTTCGGCACGCCCACCGTAGTTGACGCAATAGTTGACGGTGATGACGTCGTTGCCCTTGGTCATGTCCTCCGCGATCGCCAATTCATTGATCACGCTGCGCCACAGGCGCGGACGTGAACCCACCCACCGGATCTTGACCCCGATCGTCTTCAGGTTCACCCGGCGCATGCGCACCACATCGCGGTTGAACCCCATCAGGAAGCGGACCTCCTCGGGGGAGCGCTTCCAGTTTTCCGTGGAGAAGGCGTACAGGCTGAGCCATTTGATGCCGAGTTCTATTGCGCCGCAGACGATGTCGATGACAACCGCCTCACCCGCCTTGTGGCCGTCGGTGCGGGTCAGCCCCTGTTGGGTGGCCCAGCGGCCGTTGCCGTCCATCACGATGGCCACATGGTTGGGCAGTCGATCGGCCTCGATCCTGGGTGCGGCCGCCTTGGAGATGTGCTGCGGCGGCCGGGACGGCCCGCCGTCGGGGGACGGCGGCAGCTCTGGAAAGACGACCGGCCAGGTCGACTTGTCGGGAAACACCGGATAGTCGTCGGGCGCGGGGGGCAGCTGCGGGAAATCGGCTGATGCCGTAGCGTGCTCGGCCTTTCGACCGGAGCCGCCGGCCCAGAGTTTAGCCACAGTCCATATCCTGCCCGATCAGCGCCGCGCGCTGGTCGGCGATGGTCCGGTCGACGTGATACGTCCGTTCCACGAGCGGCAACGTCTTGAGCTGTCGCTCCAGATGCCACTGCAGGTGCGCGGCCACCAGACCGCTGACGTAGTTGCGGTGCGATTGCGGCGTCTTCTCGGCGAAGTCCCAATCGCCGTCGTGCAGCGCGGACATCAGATCCAGCACCCCCGGCGGCGGCGTCGTCGAACCGGCCGGGCGGCAGTGTGTGCAGACGCTGCCGCCGGCGCCGACGTGGAACGCCCGATGGGGACCGGGGGTGGCGCAACGGGCGCACTCATTGAGCGCGGGCGCCCATCCGGCGATGCCCATCGCGCGCAGCAGGTAGGCGTCCAGCAGGAGGTCCCGGGACCGGCGGCCGTCGGCCACCGCCCGCAACGCGCTCACCGTGAGCCCGTGCAGGGCCGGGGCGGGCGCGCGCTCCTCACCGGCGAGGCGCTCGGCGGTTTCCAGCATGGCGCAGCCGCAGGTGTAACGGCCGTAGTCGTTGACGATGTCGGTGGCGAACGCGTCAATGGAGACGACCTGGGTGACGATGTCGAGGTTGCGGCCGGGATATAGCTGCGCGTCGATGTGCGCGAACGGCTCCAGCCGCGCACCGAATTTGCTGCGGGTACGGCGCACGCCCTTGGCCACCGCGCGGACCAGCCCGTGATCACGAGTCAGCAGGGTGACGATCCGGTCGGCTTCGCCGAGCTTGTGCTGGCGCAACACAACAGCTCGGTCTCGGTATAGCCGCATCGCAATAGTTTTGCACCCCGCCGCGACATTACGGGTATCCGCGCCGTTAGTCTCGTACCCCGTGATTGGCGCTTCTGGGTCGGGTCCCGGGTCCATTGCCGGATCCGGCCACCGGCGCCTGCCCACACTCACTGACCTGCTCTATCAGCTGGCCAGCCGCTCGGTGACATCCACCACGCTGGTGGGTCGCTCCCTGCACGCCATCCATGCCAGCCAGCCCACGCTGAACGCCTTCCGGGTGGTGCTCACCGAGTCGGCGCTGGCCGACGCGGCGGAGGCCGACCGGCGCCGCGCGGCCGGCGACACCGCCCCGCTGCTGGGGGTCCCGATCGCGGTCAAAGACGATGTCGACATCGCCGGGGTGCCCACCGCATTCGGGACCGAGGGGTCGGTCCCGCCCGCCACGCACGACGCCGAGGTGGTGCGCCGCCTCAAGGCGGCCGGCGCGGTGATCGTCGGCAAGACGAACACCTGCGAACTCGGCCAATGGCCGTTCACCAGCGGGCCCGGCTTCGGGCATACCCGCAACCCCTGGTCGCGCCGGCACACCCCCGGCGGATCGTCAGGCGGCAGCGCCGCCGCGGTGGCCGCCGGACTGGTCACGGCCGCCATCGGCTCCGACGGCGCAGGCAGCATCCGCATCCCGGCGGCGTGGACGCACCTGGTGGGCATCAAACCGCAGCGCGGACGCATCTCGACCTGGCCGTTGCCGGAGGCGTTCAACGGCATCACGGTCAACGGTGTGCTGGCCCGCACCGTGGCCGACGCGGCGCTGGTCCTCGACGCCGCATCCGGCAACGTCGAGGGCGACCGGCACAAGCCGCCCCCGATTACCGCGTCCGACTATGTGGGGAAGGCGCCAGGTCCGCTGAACATCGCGCTCTCCACCCGGTTCCCGTACACCGGCTTCCGGCCGAAGCTGCACCCGGAGATTCTGGCCGCGACGCGGGCCGTCGGCAAGCAACTCGAACTGCTCGGCCATACCGTGGTGCCCGGCAACCCCGACTACGGCATGCGGTTGTCCTGGGACTTCCTCGCCCGGTCCACCTCGGGCCTGCGGGATTGGGAGGAGCGGCTGGGCGACGGCGTCGTGCTGGATCCCCGCACGCTGTCCAACCTGCGCTTGGGCGCCGTGCTGGGACAAGCGATCCTGCGCAGCGCCCGCCGCCACGAAGAGGACGACCAACGCCGGGTGGGCTCGATCTTCGACATCGTCGACGTCGTGCTGGCGCCGACCACGGCCCAGCCCCCGCCGCTGGCGCGCGCCTTCGATCGGTTGAGTGGCTTCGGCACCGACCGCGCCATGATCGCGGCCTGCCCGCTGACATTCCCGTGGAACGTGCTGGGCTGGCCGTCGATCAACGTACCGGCGGGCTTCACCTCCGACGGCCTGCCGATCGGCGTGCAGCTGATGGGTCCGGCGAACAGCGAGGGCATGCTGATTTCGCTGGCCGCCGAGCTCGAGGCCGTCTGCGGATGGGCGAGCGAGCAGCCCCACTCGTGGTGGGACCAGACCACCGATGCGTCCGGCGCCCACGGCTGACGTCTCAGCCGCCGCCCACGCGCGTTTCGCAGCTCATAGTCGCGAATTGGGCCCGTAGCCCGACGCCACGGATCCGTCGTTGCAGACCGTCCTGGTGCTGGCCTGACGTGGCGATCCCGCGCACAAGGATGCACATGGGCCACATGCGTACCCTCTGGCTGACATATGGCCTTTTCCAAGTGCGCTAGCGCCGGCGCTAGCACACTTGAAACTCACCAATTGGTAGCGGTCGGCCGCGCAGAACGGGCTGTGACCGCTAAAAGCCCAGTCGGCCAAGCTGTTTGGGGTCGCTTTGCCAGTTCTTGGCGACCTTGACGCGCAGGTCGAGGTAAATCTTTGTGCCCAGGAGCTTCTCGATCTGGGCGCGCGCGGCGGTGCCGACTTCCCGCAGCCGGGCACCACCCTTGCCGATGACGATCCCCTTCTGGCTGTCGCGTTCGACGTAGAGCAGGGCGTGCACGTCGATCAGGTCGTCACGATCCTCCCGCGGATTGACCTCGTCGATCACCACCGCCAGCGAGTGCGGCAACTCGTCGCGAACGCCCTCCAGCGCGGCCTCCCGGATCAGCTCGGCCATCAGGACCTCTTCGGGTTCGTCGGTCAGCTCACCATCGGGGTAGTACGCCGGGCCCGGCGGCAGCGCGGCGGCCAGCACGTCGATCAAGATGCCGACCTGTGCGCCGGTCACCGCCGACACCGGCACGATTTCGGCGGAGTCACCGACCAACTCGCTGACCGCCACCAACTGCGCGGCCACCCGATCCTTGGGCGTCTTGTCGATCTTGGTGACGATCGCGACCAGGGTCGTCTTCGGTGCGGTCGCGCGGATCTGTTCGACGATCCACCGGTCTCCCGGACCGATCGCCTCATCCGCCGGGATGCACAGCCCGATCACGTCGACTTCGGAATAGGTATCGCGCACAAGGTCGTTGAGCCGCTTGCCCAGCAGGGTACGCGGGCGGTGCAGTCCGGGCGTGTCGACCAGGATGATCTGGAAGTCGTCCCGGTGCACGATGCCGCGGATGGTGTGGCGGGTGGTCTGTGGCCGCATCGAGGTGATCGCGACCTTGGTCCCGACGAGCGCATTCGTCAGCGTCGATTTCCCGGTGTTGGGACGGCCGACGAAACATACGAAACCGGAACGGAATTCAGTCATGCTACTCGGATTCCTCGCCATCGGATGAACCGTCGGATTCGGCCGGGCTGAGCAGGACGGTGTTGATCCGTACCCGGCCCCGGTGATCGGTGCCGCCTTCGGCCTGCAGCCGCAGGCCGTGTGACACCACCTCGGCGCCCGGCAGCGGAACCCGGCCCAACTCCAGCGCGAGCAGGCCGCCGACGGTGTCGACGTCGAGATCGTCGTCGAATTCCACGTCGTACAGCTCGCCCAGATCCTCGATCGGCAGCCGCGCCGACACCCGGAAGTGCTTGTCGCCCAGGTCTTCGATCGGCGCCGTCTCCGCCTGGTCGTACTCGTCGGCGATCTCGCCGACGATTTCCTCCAGCACGTCTTCGATGCTGACCAGGCCGGCGATCGCGCCGTACTCGTCGACGAGCAGAGCCATGTGGTTGCGGTCGCGCTGCATTTCCCGCAGCAGCGAGTCCAGAGGTTTGGAGTCGGGCACGAAGACCGCCGGCCGCATCACCTTCGACACCGGCGGGGTCCGGCCGCCGTCACCGGACAAAACCGTCTGCTGGACAAGGTCTTTCAAGTACACGACGCCGACGATGTCGTCGACGTTCTCACCGATCACCGGGATGCGGGAATGCCCGCTGCGCACCGCCAGGTTGATGGCCTGGCTGGCGAACTTGTCGCTTTCGATCCAGATCATCTCGGTGCGCGGCACCATCACCTCGCGGGCCGGGGTGTCACCGAGCTCGAAGACCGACTGGATCATCCGGCGCTCTTCGGCGGCGACCACGCCTCGCTGCTGGGCCAGGTCGACCACCTCACGCAATTCGATCTCGGAGGCGAACGGCCCGTTCCGCAGGCCCCGCCCTGGAGTGACCGCGTTACCCAGCACCACCAGCAACCGGCTGATCGGCATCAACAGCCACGAGATCGCCTGCAGCGGAAGCACCGTCGTCAACGCGATGGAGTAGGCGTTCTGCCGGCCAAGGGTGCGCGGCCCCACCCCCATCACGACGAAGCTGGTCACCACCATGATGGTCGCCGCGCCGAACAAACCCCAGCGCAACCCGAAGTTGTCGTAGAGGAACACCACCAACAGCACGGTCGCGGTGATCTCGCAGGTGATCCGCAGCAGCACCACCAGGTTGATGTAGCGGGGCCGTTCCGACATCACCTTGGACAACGCCACCGCGCCGGGGCGCTCGTCGCGCACCAACTCCTGAACCCGGGCCAGCGAGACCGTGCTGATGGCCGCATCGATCGCCGCGAACAGTCCGCCCAGCGCGATCAGCGCGACCGCGCCGAGCAGCTCAGACCAGCCCGTCAATTGTCGACATACCTAGGTGTCAGCGTCCTGCTCCTCGGTCCGGCTCCGGCGAGCGAGCAGCCAGGCGATCAGGCCCACCACGACCGCGAATCCACCGAAGCGCAGCGCCAACGTCCAGCCGGATTGGTTGGGCTGACCGGGCTCCTGGTGGTGGACGGCGAGCAGCACCAGGAAGCTGCCATCGTCGATCGGGCCGACGCCCGGCGTCGGCTGGGTCTTGATCACCCTGATCTGGGCGGGGGCGCTGCTGGAGGTGTCAGTCTGCCCCCAGGCCAGGGTGGAGTCGTCGAGCAGGAAGCTGTCCTGGCCACCCGCCGGTTGGCTGCCGTCGTGACCCACCACCGACACGTGGCCCACTTCGATGGTCTCGCCCTTGGCGGGGACGAACACGGTGACGTTCTCGTACAGCTTCGGGGGCGTCGGCGGCTTGTAATCGGGTGGCGGCGGGCCGTTGTACCCGTTCAGCGGTATCGAACCCCCGCCATAAAAGCTGCCGGCCGCCACATAGCTGTCACCGACCGCGGTGAACGGGACGACGCCGACGGTCGTCGCGTCGAGCACCATCCGCGCTCCGCGCGGCAGGTACGCCTGCTGGTACGCGCCGTTGTAGAAGTAGCGGAAGGTGATCGGCTGATTCAGCGGGTTGTAGATGGTCGGGCGGCGGTAGGCATCGTCGTAGTCGAGGTAGTCCCAGTGGCGCGGCCGGACGAACTTCTGGTCGTCGACCTTGAGGATGTCGACGTTGTCCCGGTGCGAACTCACCACGTTCTGCACCTGCTGGTTGAAATCGATCTGGGTGGGCGGCTTCGGCGGGTTGGCGGGGTCCACGCGGGTCACCGGCGCGGCCTTGGCCGCCGCGATCGCCAGGGACGGCGCATCCAGCCCGCGCGGCGGTGCCACCACCGGGGCGTTCCGTGGTGCGTCCGGACCCGGCGGCGGGATCTCGAGAACCGGGACGTTCTGACCCGCGTTGGGCGGCGGCAGGACCAGCGGGTTCTGCGCCGGCGGCGGCATCGGCGGGGGCTCGTACACCGGAATGGGAACTTCCGGGGCCCGCGTCGGCGCGTTGCTCGGTGGCCCCGCCACCCCGCGGTGATCCTCGTTGCACACGTTCGCGGTGTGGTAAGCGTTCACGTAGAACATGCAGTGCTGGCAGGCAACCGGGTTCGATCCCGCGCCCACACAGGGCGCCGCCTGCGCCACCGAATCGGTGGCGGTGACCAACACCGCCAACGGTGCGAATGCGATGGCGGCTGCCGCCAGAATATTGAGTGGCCTCAATTGTCGAAATACCTTGACTTGTCAAGCAATCGGCGGTCCCGCTCCTCTTGGCGGTCCTGGCGGTAGGCCTCGACCTGATCGGCGACCCATTCTTCGAGCAGCCGGTCCTGCAGGGCGAACATCTCCTTCTCCTCGTCGGGCTCGCCGTGGTCGTAGCCGATCAGGTGGAGCACGCCGTGGATGGTCAGCAGCGCCAGTTCGTGTCCCAGGCTGTGCCCCGCCGAGGCGGCCTGGCCGGCCGCGAATTCCGGGCACAGCACGATGTCGCCCAGCATCGAGGGGCCCGGCTCGGGGGCGTCCGGACGCCCGCCCGGCTCGAGCTCATCCATCGGAAAGCTCATCACGTCGGTCGGGCCGGGCAGATCCATCCAGCGCATGTGCAGGTCGGCCATCGCGGCGGTGTCCAGCAGCACCATCGACAGCTCGGCCGCCGGATTGACGTCCATCTTGGCGATGACGAACCGCGCGACGCTGATCAGTTCGGCTTCGGAGACGTCGATACCCGATTCGTTGGATACCTCAATGCTCATAAAACCCGCTCACCGCACCATCATCGACGACCGCGCGAGCCCGTCGCCCGCCGCGATGCCCGGTTCATCGTCAGACCGGGCTCTTCAAACTTCGCATAGGCGTCGACGATCTCCGAGACCAGCCGGTGGCGAACCACGTCCACGCTGGTCAACTCCGATACGTGGATGTCGTCCACGCTGTCCAGGATTTCCATCGCCGAGCGCAGGCCCGACTTCGCGCCGCCCGGCAGGTCGACCTGCGTGATGTCGCCGGTGACAACGATCTTCGAGCCGAAGCCGAGCCGGGTGAGAAACATCTTCATCTGCTCGGCGGTGGTGTTCTGCGCCTCGTCGAGGACGATGAACGCGGAATTCAACGTGCGTCCGCGCATGTACGCCAGCGGCGCCACCTCGATGACCCCGGCGGTCATCAGTTTGGGAATCAGTTCGGGATCCATCATGTCGTACAGCGCGTCATACAACGGCCGCAGATACGGATCGATCTTCTCGCTGAGCGTGCCGGGCAGAAAGCCAAGGCGCTCACCGGCTTCCACGGCCGGGCGGGTCAAGATGATGCGGCTGACCTGTTTGGTCTGCAGGGCGTTGACCGCCTTGGCCATCGCCAGATAGGTCTTGCCGGTGCCGGCCGGGCCGACCCCGAAGACGATGGTGTTGGCATCGATGGCGTCGACGTAGCGCTTCTGGTTGAGCGTCTTGGGCCGGATCGTCTTTCCCCGCCGCGACAGGATGTCCAGCGTCAGCACTTCGGCCGGTGACTCGTCGTCGGTGCCGGCCAGCATGGCGACGCTGTGCCGAACCACCTCCGGGGTCAGGGACTGCCCCCCGGCGACGATGGCGACCAGCTCGGAGATCACCCGCTCGGCGAGCGCGACGTCGGCGGGCTCACCGGCGACGGTGACCGCATTGCCGCGCACGTGCAGGTCGGCATTCAGGCTGCGCTCCAGGGCCCGCAGATTCTGGTCAGCCGAACCCAACAGGCCCATCACGACATCGGGCGGAACGTCGATGCTGCTGCGAACCTGAGCAGAGGCCGGGACGGCTCCGGCTGCGTCAGCAGCGCTGGTCTCGCGGGGCGTCACGTGGCTCTCGATGCCTGCTTTCTCGGCTTGTCGGTGGGTTGCTGGGCCGTCTCAGTCTACGCCGAGGGCCCGGGTTGGTCAGTGTTCAGCAACGTACTCGAAGGCGACCCGGTGTCGCGAACCTGCAGCTTGAGGCCATTTGCCGGGATGTCACCGCGCTGGTCCCAGCGCGGTGTCAGCACGCCGAGCGCGCCCAGGGCCACCGCCGCGGCGGTCGACGTCCGCAGCACCTGGGGACCGAGCCGCACCGCCGCCGCGCCCGCGTCGGACAGCGCCGCCATCTCGTCGTCGGCGATCCCACCTTCGGGGCCGACGACCAGCAGTAGTGATTTCGCTTGTGCCAACTCGATATCCGCAAGCCGGTCGGTGGCCGACTCGTGCAAAGCCAGCGCCGTCGCCCCGGCGGCCACCTCGTCGCGGATCCGCCGCGTCAGCTCCGCGGTGGACAGCACGCCGTCGACCGGCGGGATGTGCGCCCGACGGGATTGCCGGGCCGCCGACCGGACGACCGCGCGCCACCGGCGCAACCCCTTGTCGACCCGGTTGCCCTGCCAGTTGGCCACGCACCGCGCGGCCTGCCACGCCAGGAACGCGTCGGCGCCGGCTTCGGTCGCCAGCTCGATCGCCAGCTCCGAACGCTCCGACTTCGGCAGCGCCTGCACAACCGTCACGGCCGGGGATCCCGGCGGGACGCTCCAGCGCTCGAGCACCCGCGCGCGCAGGCCGTCGCGTCCGGCGTGCTCCACCTCGCAGTTAGCCAGGGCTCCGGCGCCGTCACCCAGCACGAGTCGCTCGCCGGGACGGATGCGCCGCACGGTGGCGGCGTGAAAGCCCTCGTCACCGCCCAGCACGACAAGCGAGCCGGGCTGCGGCAGATCGTCGAGGTAGAACAGCGTCGCGACCATGTGCGCGCCTTCGAGGCTTCCGGCTAGCGTCCGGTGAAGGTTTCGCGGAGCCGGCTGAACAGGCCGCCGCCGGCGTGGGTCGAGCGGATCTCGGGCACGTCGCGGCTGCGGCGCGTCTTGAGCTCGCGCAGCAATTCGGTGTCGCGGTGATCCAGCCGGGCCGGAACCACCACCTCGACGTGCACATGCAGATCGCCGCGGGTGCCGGACCGTAGGTGCGGCATGCCGTGGCCGCGCAGCGTGATGACCGACGCCGGCTGGGTGCCGGGCGGGATGGTGATCTCGCTGACGCCGTCCAGAATGGCGTCGACGGTGACGGTGGCGCCCAGCGCCGCGTCGACCATCGGCACCGACACCGTGCAGTGCAGGTCGTCGCCCTCGCGGACGAAGACGTCGTGGGGCTGTTCGTGCACCTCGACGTACAGGTCACCGGCCGGACCGCCGCCGGGCCCGACCTCACCCTGGGCGGCGAGCCGCACGCGCATGCCGTCGCCGACACCGGCCGGGATCTTGACGCTGATCTCGCGGCGGGCCCGCACCCGGCCGTCGCCCATGCACTGGTGGCACGGGTCGGGAATGACGACGCCGACGCCACGGCAGGTCGGGCACGGCCGTGAGGTCATCACCTGTCCCAGCAGCGAGCGCTGCACCGTCTGGACCTCGCCGCGGCCACCGCAGGTGTCGCACGGTACCGGCGCCGAATCGCCGTTGGTGCCCTTGCCCTGGCATCGGTCGCACAGCACCGCGGTGTCGACGGTGACCTGCTTGGTGACGCCGGTGGCGCACTCCTCGAGGTCGAGCCGCATCCGCAGCAGCGAGTCCGAGCCGGGCCGCACCCGCCCGATGGGGCCGCGGGAGCTCGCGCCGCCACTGAAACCGCCGCCGAAGAAGGCCTCGAACACGTCGCCCAGGCCACCGAATCCGGCGCCGAATCCGCTGCCCGCCGCGGCCGCGCCTTCCATCGGGTCACCGCCCAGGTCGACGACCCGCCGCTTCTCGGGGTCGCTCAGTACCTCGTAGGCGACGCTGATCTCCTGGAATTTCGCCTGCGCGGCCGCATCCGGGTTGACGTCCGGATGCAGTTCGCGCGCCAGCTTGCGATACGCGCGCTTGATCTCCGCGTCGCTGGCGTTTCTGCTCACGCCGAGCAGCCCGTAGTAATCGCGTGCCACGCTTGACTCTCCTATACCTGGTCTTTACCCCGCGCCAACCCACCCTGCGGTTGCGCGTTCATCGAGCACCCAGGACTTCGCCGATATAAAGGGCAACCGCAGCAACGCTGGCAATAGTTCCCGGATAGTCCATCCGGGTGGGCCCCAGCACACCCATTCCCCCGTAAACGGTGTCGGAGGTGCCGTAGGCGGTGGTGACCACGGAGGTGCCCAATATCTGCTCGGCGGCCGTCTCGTGGCCGATGCGCACCGTCACCTTACCGGCTTCCTGCTGGGCGGCCAGCAACCGCAGCACCACCACCTGCTCCTCCAGCGCTTCCAGGATGGAGCGCAACGAGCCACCGAAATCGGCCGCGTTGCGGGTCAGGTTGGCGGTACCGCCCAGCAACAGGCGCTCTTCGGTGTGTTCGACGAGGGATTCCAGCAACACCGTCGCCGACCGGCCCACGGCGTCGCCCAGGCCGTCCGGGCTGCGTAGCTGTCCGGCGAGGTCGGCCACCGCGACCGAGGCGGCCGACAGCTTCTTGCCCACCAGCGCCTGGCCGAGCATCTCCCGCAGCTGAGAAAGTTCGTGGTCGTCGATGACGTCACCGAGTTCGACGACCCGCTGATCCACCCGGCCCGAGTCGGTGATGACGACCATCAGCAGCCGCGCGGGGGTCAGGGCGATCACCTCGAGGTGGCGCACCGTCGACGACGACAGCGTGGGGTACTGCACCACGGCCACCTGCCGGGTCAGCTGCGACAGCAGCCGCACCGCCCGGCGCAGCACGTCGTCGAGGTCGACCCCGGACTCGAGGAAGCTCTGGATCGCGCGCCGTTCGGCCGAGGACAGGGGCTTGACGTCGTCGAGCCGGTCGACGAATTCGCGGTAGCCCTTCTCCGTGGGCACCCGCCCGGAACTGGTGTGCGGCTGGGCTATGTAGCCCTCGGCCTCGAGCACCGCCATGTCGTTGCGGACGGTTGCGGACGAGACGCCCAGGTTGTGGCGCTCCACCAACGCCTTGGAACCGATCGGTTCCTTGGTGGCGACGAAGTCGGCGACGATGGCGCGCAACACCTCGAACCGACGGTCATCGGCACTTCCCACCGGCCGCCACCTCCTTCGATAAGATCTTGACCGGATTCATTTTACGGGCTCGGGTGGTGCCGACCGTTACCAGCGGCGGTTCGGCGGATTCGGTGGCCGCAGAGCTTTCTTCAAAGGCATCAGTGCTGACGAACGTCGCTCCGGCTAGCCTTTCCAGAATGAACCGGTCGGGCCACAGCTATGAGTCGGGGAAGGTCGGCCGATGATCTTCAAGGGCGTACGCGACGGCAAGCCGTATCCCGAACACAACTTGTCCTACCGGGATTGGTCCCAGATACCGCCGCAGCAGATCCGGCTCGACGAATTGGTCACCACCACAACGGTGCTCGCACTGGACCGCCTGCTCTCCGAGGACTCCACCTTCTACGGCGATCTCTTCCCGCACGCGGTGCGGTGGAAGGGCATCACCTATCTCGAAGACGGCCTGCATCGCGCGGTGCGCGCCGCGCTGCGAAACCGCACCGTCTTGCACGCTCGGGTGTTCGACATGGATATGCCGCTGGGCGCGCCCGGGTAAGTGTCACGTTCGGGCCTCGCCGCGTGTCGACCTAGTAAGGACGTTGGTTAACAACACAACCTGCCAGGAGGGTCGCCATGCCAAGGCTGCAAGGAGTCTCCGACCGCGACGCCGGCCTCGGCGCCAAGATCGCGTTCTATTTCACCAAGCGCAAGCTCGCGCACATGACCGGGCTGGAAACCGCGGGGATGCTGGAACCGCTGCGGATGTATGCGCACATCCCGCGATTGCTCAACGCCTACGGCAAGTTGGAGCAGGCCGAATCGAAGCTGGACGTCCTCAGTCCCCGCCAGCGAGCGCTGGCCGAGCTGAAGGCGGCGACGACGGTGGGCTGCGAGTACTGCATCGACCTCGGCTCACAGATCGCGCGCCGCTGGGGCATGACCGACGAAGAGCTGTTGGCCCTCTCCGATTATCAGAACGCGCCGTGCTTTTCCGACGTCGACAAGCTGATCCTGCGGTATGCCACCGCGATCAGCCGCACCCCGGTCGAGGTGAGCGATGAACTGTTCGACGCGCTGCGCGCGCATTTCGATGCCGCACAGCTCGTCGGTCTGACCCACGTGATCACGCTGGGCAACCTTCGGGCCCGTTTCAACATCGCGCTCGACATCGGATCGTCGGGCTTTTCCGGTCAGCGGGTGTGCGCCCTACCGGAGACCGATCGTTCGTGACGACCGAAGCGTCATTGGCGGCACGCTTCGAGGCGGCCCGACCGCAGCTGGGCGCCATCGCCTACCGCATGCTGGGCTCGATCGACGACGCCCAGGATGCGGTGCAGGAGGCGTGGCTGCGGTTGAGCCGCGCGGCCGAGTCGGACGGCGGGGACAGCATCGCCAACCTGGACGCCTGGCTGACCACGGTGGTGGCACGCATCTGCCTGAACATGTTGCGCGACCGCCGGATTCGCGGCGGCGAGGAGCTGGTCGGTCACCTGCCGGATCCGATCGTGGAGGCAGAGGGGGAATTCGACCCCGAGCACCGCGCGATGCTGGCCGACGCGGTGGGGCTGGCGCTGTTCGTGGTGCTGGACACGTTGCCGCCGGCCGAGCGGCTGGCGTTCGTCCTGCACGACGTCTTCACCGTGCCGTTCGATCAGATCGCGACCATCGTCGACCGGACGCCGGACTCGGCCCGCAAACTCGCCAGCCGGGCCCGACGCCGAATCGAGCAGGCCGATCCGGTTCCCGACGGCACGTTGGCCGCGCAACGCGAGGTGGTCGACGCGTTCTTCGCGGCGGGGCGCAGCGGCGAGTTCGACCGCCTGGTCGCGGTGCTGGATCCCGACGTGGTGTTGCGGGGTGACTTCGGCGCCACCAGGGCCGTCTTCCGCGCCCAGGGCGCGGCCTCGGTGGCCGAGCTGGCCCGCGGTTACGCGGGCCCGGAGCGCGAGGCGCGTGCCGCGACCGTCAACGGTGCCGCCGGCGCGGTGATTTTCATCGCCGGCCGTGCGGCATCCGTCATGGGTTTCGTGGTGCGCGATGGCCGGATCCGCGCGATCGATGTGCTCGCGGATCCGGCCCGCATCGCCCGGCTAGACCTACGCGCCGTGCGCGCAGGTCACTGACCGGCGGCCTGCAGCAGCTCCATCGCCGACGCCCGCGACAGCACCCAGCCGCCTTGGTTGACGAAGGTGACGTTCTGCGTGACCGGCGACGGCAGCTTGGGGCCGGAGACCGCAACGTCGGCGGTCGCCGAACCGGCCGCGGCCGGCTGGATGTTCGTGACGTCGAACGACAGCGGCAGGTCGCCGTTCTTGGCGGCCTTCTGCAGCTTCTTGTCCGCGACGTGCGCTTCCATACCACTGATGCCACCCTGCACCAGATTGCTCTTGCTGTTGAACGACACGTTCGGGTCGGCGAGGCTGTTGAGCACGCCCGTCAGCTGATCGGGAGTCGGCACGTTGGCACCGGCGACCGGCTGTGCCGGCGGATCCTGCGGAAGCGGCGCACCGACGGTGGCGAGCCGCACCCCGGCGGCCAGCGAAGTCGGGGTCGCGACGGAGGCGATGCCGGCGGCGGCGCCCCCGACGATGGCCAGCGCTGCCACTGCGGTGGCCAGGGTCTTAACGGTCTTCATGGTTCCCCCTTCGGTGGGCACGAATTTCGACGCATTGCAATCCGCACCGCCATTCGGCGGCTCAGATCGTGTAGGTGTGCCCGTTGCGTCTGGTATTTCGTGTCTAGGCACCGATACGTTACGGCGATCCGATGTGGAAAAAACCAGAGCAAACTGTGCGCCGGCTGTGCGAGGACGCGGGTTGGTGTCCGCCGGGCGACAGGTCATGAGGGGAACTGAAACGCAAAACCCCATGCGCCGCCTTGCGGGGCGCATGGGGTCTGCTTGAATCGCTGTTGCCCGGCGAATTCGCCGAACTGTCTAGTTGGTCGCCGTCGCCGCCTGAATCAGTGCGATCGCCGCGTCGTGCTGCAGGACCCAGTTTCCGTTCTGGTTGACGAACACCAGGTGCTTGTTGACCGGCCCGGCGAACTTCGGGCCCGTGATGCCGACATCGGCCTGGGCCATGTTCGGGCCCGCCGGCGCGATGTTCGTCACGTTGAACTGCTCTGGGAAGTTCCCGTTCCGATAGGCCTTCCGCAGGTCGTGGTCGGCCACCATACCCTCGTTTTGAGGGACGCCGTTTTCAATGAAGTTGGTCTTGTCCCTGTAGTTGACGCCGGGGTCGGTTACCTGGTTGCAGAGGTTGGCCAACTGATCCGCCGTCGGCAACTGCCCCGGCGCTCCCGGCGGCGGGGGCGGAGGCGGAGGCGGCGGGTCCTGCGGCAGTGGCGCGCCGACCGCAGCCAGTTGCACCTGATCCAGGCCGATCGGTGCTGCAATGGAAGCCACACCGGCGGCGGCGCCGCCAATGGCGGTCAGTGCCGCCACCCCCGTGGCAATGGACTTCACGGATTTCACAGGTCCCCCTTCGGTGCACATGGACCGCGGCGGAAATCCTGCGGATCGCCGCACACGGTCACACGTCTTCATGGTTGAAGATGGTGTAAGTGTGCCCTGTGACTCCGCAATTTGTGTCTCAGGTCGGTCACGTTACGACGACGCTACGATCGCGACGTGCGAAAACACGCTAATTGCTCTGTGCCGCAAGCGTGTAGCGGCAAGAATCCGCCCCCGCAGACCCCGTGCTACTCCCCGGCGAGCGCCTGGATCAAGCTCTTGGGGCGGATGTCCGACCAGTTCTGTTCCACGTAGTGCAGGCAGTCCGCCCGGCTGGCTTCGCCGAACACCACCCGCCAGCCGGCCGGCGTGTCAGCGAAGGTCGGCCACAGGCTGTGCTGGTCCTCGTCGTTGACCAGCACCACAAAGGTGGCGTTGTCGTCGTCAAAGGGGTTGGCGCTCATCGTGTCTCCTTCTCACGGGATACTTGGACGGGCTGACGGTGGATCCCAACACCCGGTCGGATAGCAGTCCAAGGCAGCTCAGGTTGGGAAACCCCGGCCCCTGGGTAAGTCCCGACAGGTTCGGCAGGAACAACTTCGGTGTCACGTCTGTGACGGCCAGGTCATAACCTATCGCCTCCTGCAGCCGTTCCGAGGTCAGGGGCCCACCCAGACCGAGTTCTAGCAGATCAAGCGCGTCCTGGCTGAATAGTGGTGCGAACCAAAGCGAGTCAGCGCCGGACCCGTCGATGACGAGATCAAACCCGTGTACCGTCTCCAGGTTCTCGCTGCCGCGGTTGGTGGACAGTGTCAACCGGATCTGCCCCTCCTTGCCCACCGCGTGGGCAACGCGGCCACGCAGGTGGTGGATGCGATCGTCGGCCAGCAACGCTTCCTGCACGTTGGACGAAAAAACCCCGCGGTCGGTGCGGGCCAACGCGTCGCGGCGCTCGGCAAGCGTGAGCGCGGGCCAGTTGGTGGGATCGGAGAACAGCGAGTTCTCGAAAAACCCCTCGCCGCGGGTGAACAACGTGGCTTGCGGCGAAATCACGGTGATGCTGGAAACCCGGTGCCGGAACAGCTCATAGAGCATCGCCGCGGCCGTCTCGCCACCGCCGATCACCGCCACCCGCTCCGCATTGATCCGGTCGTGGTTGGCGGCGCGGTCCCAGAACTGGGCGATCGACAGCATGCGCGGATTGCCGGGAAGCAAAGACTTTTCGGCCTGCCCAGGGCCGGTGATCATCAACGCATCGGCGTGCACGGTGGTCTCGTGCGTGTGCAGCGCCCAGCGGTCCCCGGTGATCGCCAATCGTTCGACATCACCGTGCACCACGTTCATGCCGACGTGATGCGCGACCCAACTCAGGTACTGGCTCCATCGGCGATGCGTCGGCGCCGGCCTGCCGCGGTCGATCCACTCGGCGAACGACGCTGTCGCGATCAGATAGGACTGCCAGCTGTAACGGGTCATCCGCTCGTCGAGTTCGGCGTTACGGCGCGGCACCAGCGCCGAGCGGTAGGGAAACCCGACGTCCTTTTCAGGGCTGGTGCCCAGCCGGTGCGCGCCGTCGGTCCAGCCGCCGCTGGCCTGCCAGTTCGCCGCGACGCCGATCCGCTCCACCGCGACCACGTCGGGGACTTCGACGCCCATTTCGCGCAGCGCGAAGGCCTTGGCGGCCACGGCCACGGCCTTGGCGCCGGCACCCACGATCGCAAGTGTGCTCATTTCACCATCTCCCGCAGCGAATCAATCCAAAGTTCTTGTAGCGCGCTAATATCCGTGTCATCGAGGATGTCGGGCAGGGCGCGCCACTGCGCGGCCAGAACCCGCTCCCCGTCATAGCTCAGCACCATCGCGGCGATGGTCAGCTCGTGTCGCACCGCCAGTTCCGGCTCCGGCACCGGCGACGAGCCGGCGAGTAGCTCGCGCTCGAGCCGCAGTCCCGTGCCGCCGTCCGTGTGCGCGGCGCCGAGATAGTTCAGCAGCAGCTGCGGAGGCGCATAACGGGCGAGCCGCTCGGCGGTGTCGTCCCGCAAGTAGCGCAGCAGCCCGTAGTCGAGTCCATCGCCGGGGATCGCCGCCAACTTCTCCCCCACCTGCTGCGGATCCGTCGAGTCAATCCGCACCGGGTAGATGGAACTGAGCAACCCGACCGTGTCGCCGGTGTCGATAGTGTGTGCGCCCGGCCCGTCCACCAAACTGTCGGCGCGGCCGTGTGTTTCGAGTGCCAGCAACGGGGATGGGGTGGCCTGGCGGCGCATCTCGCGCCAGCGCGTCACCGTCGCCGCGGTCGCGGCCACCAGCAGCGTGGGCAACGACAGGCCCGAATCCAGCAGCCGGCGGGTGATGTCGGCGTCGGTGACTACGTTGCGGACGATCAGGTCGCGAGCCCGATCGCGGCTCGGATCGAGGCGGCGGGCACCGAGGTCGGGATCGTCGCCGTCCAGTTGGGACGTCCAGAATTGCACCGTGTCCAACCGACGTGCCCGCGCGGTGAGCGCGCCCGCCCAGCGCCGATAGCTGGTGTGTTCGCGGATGGGCGCCGGCGAGTGGCCGGTGGTCGAGGCCGTCAGGGCGGCACCGAGCTCACCGAGGACCACGCGCCACGACGCCGGGTCCAGCGCGACGACGTGCGCGGCCAGCAGCAGAACGCTCTCCCCCGTCGGGGGTCGCAACCACACGGCGGACAGCAGCGTTCCGCGTTCGGGGTCCAGGCGGTCGACGGCCTCGGCGACGTGGGCGGGCACCGCTGCGGCCAGATCGCCAACCACCTCAACCTCTTTGACCGCGTCGATGATGTCGGCGGCGGGCACCGGAACCAGGGTCATGGTGGAGCGGTCCACCCGGGTGCGCAGCACCTCGTGGCCCTCGACGATGCTTGCCAACGCCGCGTCCAAGTCCTCGCGGCTCAGCATCTCGGGCAACCGGATGGCTTCGGTCTGTGCGAGCCTGCGCGGGTCGCCGAATTCGTAGAGCCATCGGCCGTTGGGCAGCAACGGCATTGGTCCAGATCCCGTGTCCGCCTGCTGGGCAGTGGCCGTGGTTTCCGAGTCGATCGCCTCGGCCAGTTCGCGGATGTTGCTGCACTCGAGGATGAGCCTGGCGCGCAACGCGATTCCGCGTGAGCGCGCCGCTTGTACCACCGACAGCGCCATGATGCTGTCCACGCCCAGCTGCAGGAAGTCCGCGGTGACGTCGATGCGCGGTTGCCCGAGCAACTCGGCGAGCAGTTCGGCCAGCGCGGATTCCGTGGCGGTCTCGGGCGTCGCCGCGCCGACCTGCGATTCGGCTTCGTCGATGGCGGCCAGCGCGGTCTCGTCCAGCTTTCCGTTGGGGGTCAACGGGATTTCGTCGACCAGGATGATGCGCTGCGGAACCATGTAGCGCGGCAGCCGGGTGCTGAGCATGCCCCGCAGCTCCGACGTCGTGGGCCGGTCGGCCCCAGTGTCGGTGGCGACGTACGCGGTGAGCCGCGCGACGCCCCGGCGCTGCTGCACCAGCACCCCCGCGTGCCGCACGGCCGGGTGCGATTCGAGCGCGGCCGCGATCTCCCCGGGTTCGACGCGGTGGCCGCGGATCTTCACCTGGGCATCGGCGCGTCCCACGTATTGCAGTGAGCCGTCGGGCATCCGACGCACCAGATCGCCGGTGCGATACATCCGTTCGGCCGCCCCAAACGGGTCGGCGACAAAGCGCGCCGCGGTCTCCGGCGCGCGGCCCAGGTAACCACGGGCCAGCTGGGCGCCGCCCAGATACAGTTCGCCGGTCGCCCCGCACGGCACCGGGCGCAGCGCGGAATCCAGCACGTAGCCGCGGGTGTGCCGGGTCGGCCGCCCGATGGCTGGCTCGTCGTGCTCGGCGATGGTGGCGACCACCGCCTCCACTGTGGTCTCGGTGGGCCCGTAGCAGTTGTAGGCCGTCATCGCCGAAGTGCCGCAGGTGTTGCGGATCCGGGCCCAGGCCGCGCTGCCGAGCGCCTCGCCGCCCAGTGCAAGCACGGTCAGCGGCGCCTCGGTCAGCAACCCGAAAGCCTGCAGTTGGGCGAACATCGACGGGGTGGTGTCGATCATGTCGATGCCCTGCGCGGCGATCAGCGTGACGAGCGCTTCGGCATCGGTCTGGGTCTGCTCATCGACGACGTGTATTCCGTGTCCGTCGAGCAGGCCGACCAGCGGCTGCCACGCCGCGTCGAAGGCGAACGACCAGGCGTGGGCGATGCGCACCGGCCGGCCGAGTTTGCTTGCCGCGGGCCGCAATACGCGGTTCAGATGGTCATCGGCGTAGGCGCCCACCGCGCCGTGGGTTCCGATGACGCCCTTGGGTTCTCCCGTGGTGCCCGAGGTGAACACGACATATGCGGCCTGCGCGGGCGGAACGTCCACGGGGTTGAAGTCGTCATCGTGCGGTTCGCCGGCCGCGAGCAGCTCCTCGGTCAGCTGGTCGTCCAACACGATCGACGCGCCCGATTGGCGCAGGATCGAGTCCACCCGTTCGGGGGGCATTCCCGGCTCCATCGGCACGCACATGCCGCCGGCCTTGAGCACGGCCAGTATCGCGATGATGTAGTGCGGGCCGCGCGACAGCCTGATGCCCACCGGTGTTTCGGGCATGACCCCCTGGTGGGCGAGTCGCGCCGCCAGCCGGGTGGCATGAAGATCCAGCTCGCGGTAGCTCAGCGCGCCACCCGCCCAGCTGACCGCCGGGTCGTCCGGTGCACGGGCCGCGACGTCGGCGAACCGGGCGTGGATGCTCAACGGCGACAACGGCGTTGCCGCGCCGGCGGCCCGCAGCGGGTCGGCCTCGTCGTCCAGCAGGACGCTGACGTCGCGCAGCGGACTCTCCCAGCCCTGCAGCAGCCTCTCGGCGGCGGTCAGCACCCGCTGCCCGAATATGGTGGCCGGAATGGCGCCCAGCGCTCCGTCCATCGCCTCGATCAACACCACCAGCTCGCCGCCTTCCATGTGGGCGGCGATCGCGATCGGGAAATGCGACAGGGTTTGCAGGGCGGACGGCCGGAAAGTCGCACCGCCGGCGGTCAATTCGCCACCCGCGGTCAGCCCGTCCATCGGGAAGTTCTCGTAGACCAGCAGGGTGTCGAACAGCTCCCCGACCCCGCCGAGGGCGCGGAGCTGGGCATGCCCGAGATAGCTGTGCTCGCGCAGCAGCGCCGCGTTGCGCTGCACGGCGCGGCACTGCTCGCCGGCCGTCGCGGCCGGGTCGAGCCGCACCCGCAGCGGCACGGTGTTGATGAACAGACCGACCATGGTCTCGACGCCGGTCAGTTCGGGCGGCCGACCGGAAACCGTGACCCCGAAAACAACGTCGCGGGTGTCGGTAAGCCGCGACAACACCAGGGCCCACGCCATTTGCATCAGGGTGTTGACGGTGATGCCGCGCGATCGGGTGCCTTCGACCAGCCGCGTGGCGATGTCGGCCGGCAGTCGCAGCTTCGTGGTGCGGGGCAGCGCCGTCTGCTGCCCGTCGGTCGGATCGATGGACCCCAGCGAAGCGGCGAGCAGGGTGGGGCCCGGCAGTCCGGCCAGGTGCTCGCGCCAGACCCGTTGGCTGGTTTCCGGATCGCGGCTCGCCAGCCAACCGATGTAGTCGCGGTAGGGTCGCGGCGCCGTGGGCAGCGCCGATAGATCGCCGCCGGCCTGATAGAGGATCATCATCTCGTTGACGAACACCGGCAACGACCATCCGTCGATCACGATGTGATGGGCGGTGAGCACCAAACGCCATCGTGCGCCGGGCAATTCGATCAGCAGGAAGCGGATGGCCGGTCCGCGTTCCAGATCGAACGGTCGCCGGCGTTCGCCGGTTTCCAGCACGGGCACGTCCTCTGGCGTGGCGGCGACCTGCCGCCAGGGCAATTCGACGCGGGACGGCACGATCTGTACCGGCCGCGGGATTCCCCGGCTGAAGAAGCTGGCTCGCAGGTTCGGGTGCCGCACCAACATCTGCTCCGCGCACTCACGTAGCAGTGCGATGTCGAGTTCGCCGGAGATGTCGGCCGCTATCCCGATGACGTACGGGTCGTCCGCCGCTTCACCGTCGGCGAATTCGGCGAGCGTGGTCAGCGAATACAGGCCCTCCTGCAGCGGGCTCAGCGCCATCACATCCTCGATGTCGGGCGCGACATCGGTTCTGGCAGCTGTCATGTCGTGCCTTCGCGCGACGACGAGAAGAGTTGCGTCACTGCAGCCAGATCGGAGGGCGACAGTCCGGACGTGCTCATCGGCTCGAAACGGGTGTCGGTCGGCTGCTCGCCCTGTTCGATGACGGCTCTTCCGTCACCCAGGGCATCCAGCGCGGCGGCCAACTGCTGCACCGTCGGGTTCTCGAATATCATCCGCGGGCTCACCGCCAGGCCGGCCGCCCGGGCCCGCGAGGCGAGCTGCACGGACAGGATGCTGTCGCCGCCGAGGGCGAAGAAGTCGTCGAAGCGACCGACGTCGGGGGTCGACAGCAATTCCGCGAACACCTTGGCCAGCGCCCGTTCGGTGTCGGTGCGCGTCGGTTCTGTCTGCCCGCCGGTGCTGACGGCAGGCCGAGGCAGCCCGGGCCGGTTCAGCTTGCCCGATTCGGTTTTCGGTAGGACGTCGAGCACGGTCAGCGACGACGGCAGCATGTAGCCCGGCAGGGTCGTGGAGATCGCCGCGCGCACCTCCCCCGCGAATGTCGCCTTCGCGGCGTCATCGGTGAGCGGGCGTTGCGGCACAACATATCCGGCCAGCGAAGTGCCGCCGTGCACCTCCCAGGTGCGGGCCGCTGCGGCCGCGACGCCGTCGGCGCCTGCCAGGGCCGCCTCGACCTCGGCCAACTCGACGCGGAAACCGCGGACCTGCACCTGGTGGTCGGAACGTCCGACGAACTCCAGTCGGCCCTCCTCGGTCCACCGGGCCAGGTCGCCGCTGCGGTACAACCGCGAACCAGGCTCGGCGCCATACGGATTGGCGATGAACCGCGTCGCGGTCAGGCCCGGGCGTTTCCAGTATCCTCGAGCGAGCTGGTCACCGGCGTAGTACAACTCGCCCACCACGCCAACCGGCACGGGACGCAGCCCGTCATCGAGCAGGTAGGCCTGCGCGCCCGGGACCGGCTTGCCGACAAGCGGATTGGGCAGGCCCAGCGGCCCGCGGGACACCGCGCCGGAGGTCTCGGTGGAACCGATGTTGTTCAGCAGCTCGGTGCCGACGCCGTTCTGGTCGGCGCACACCGATACCAGCCGGTGCAGCAGCGCCGTGCTCACCGGTTCCCCACCGCAGACCAGCCGCGAGAGCGCGCGCACGGCGTCGGGCCGGCTGTCCACCAGCGCCGACACCAGGCTGGGCACCGCGGTGACCTGGGCCACCGAATACCGATTCATCAAGTCCCCGAGGGCCTCCGGGTCTCGATGCTCGGCGTCGTCGGCCAGGATCATGGTCGCGCCGGCCGCCAAGCCGGCCAGCATCTCCATGCCGCCTTCGAGGAAGGTGATCGAGGCCTGTGCCAGTCGAACGTCGTCGGTTCGCGGCGGGTAGTGCCGCAACTGCCAGTCGAGCCGCGCGGCCATCGAGCGATGCGTCCCCACCGCGCCTTTCGGCTTGCCGGTGGACCCGGAGGTGAAGACCAGGTACATCGGGTCATCGGGGTGCGGCAGTCGCACATCCCTCGACAGCGGATCCACGTCGTCGCTGTCGACCTTTGCGCGTACCTGTGGATCGTCCAGCGAGATCAGCTGGACCCCGGGCACCTGCGGCATGGTGTCCACCGCTTCGACCGTCGCGACCACGACCGGCGGTTGCACGTCATCGAGCATGAATTGCTTTCGCGCCGGCGGATATCCGGGATCGATGGGGAAGTAACCGGCGCCGGCTTTCATGATGGCCACGAGCGCCACCACCAGGTCGATGCTCCGCCGGGTCGACAGCCCGACCAGCGACCCGGGGCCCACTCCGTTGCCGACGAGCAGCGCGGCCAGGTTGTCCGAACGGCGGTGCAGCGCAGCGTAATCGATGCTCTGCTCGCCGCAGCGCACCGCGATGCGGTCGGTGCCCCACGCCCGGCTGGGTTCCAGCAGTTCCGGAATGGTACGCGGCCGGTCGTGCGGCGGCTGCTCGCCGCGGCTCCAATCCTGCAGAATGCGGTGCTGTTCCGCGGCATCGATCAGCCGGACGTCTCGCAGCGTCTGATCGACGTCATCGGCGAACTCGGTGAGTGCGCGGGCCAGCCATTCGGCCAGCCGCTCGATGGTGGGCCTGGCGTAAAGCTCGGTGCGGTAGATGACATTGCAGTTGTAGCCGATGTCGCCGGAACCGTCGGTGCCGAAGAAGTTGACGCTCAGATCGGCGTGCGCCATGTCGAAGATGGGGTCCAGCGAGGTGCATACGGTGTCCTGCTCGCCGCTGCCCGCTGCCGCGGTCTCGATGACCCGGGTGGCGGACAGGTGATCCCGGACGTGCACGACGACCTGGAACAGCGGATTGCGTGACAGCGAGCGCACCGGGCTGACGCTGTCGACGACGCGATCGAACGGCAGGTCCTGGTGGGCGTAGGCGGCCAGCGCGGTCTCCCGGGCCCGCTTGAGCAGTTCACGCAGCGTCGGGTTGCCCTCCATGTCGTTGCGCAGCACCAGGATGTTGACGAAGAATCCGATCAGTTGGTCCAACTCGGCTTCGGTGCGGCCGGCGACCGGGGTGCCCAGTGGAATGTCGGTTCCGCCACCGGCTTTGTGCAAGACCACGGCGACGGCCGTTTGCAGCAGCATGAATTCGGTGATACCGAGCTCGCGGCACAGCTCGCCGAGCTTGGCGCGGGTGGCCGAGTCGATCTGGAAGTCGACGGACTCCCCTTCGCCGCTGGGCACCGGCTGGCGCGGGAAGTCCGGGCGCAGCCCGGTGTCCTCCGGCATCCCGGCCAGTTGCCGGGTCCAGTACTCGCGCTGGTCGCCGGCGATGGCGGATTCCTGGCCGCTCGCGTCACCCAGGAACGTGCGCTGCCACGCCGCATAGTCGGCGTACTGCACGCGCAGCGGGGCCCAGGACGGCGCCTCTCCGCCACGCCGGGCCCGATAGGCCGTCATCACGTCGGAGAACAACACGCCCGCCGACCAATGGTCGGAGGCGATGTGATGCACCACCAGCGACAGCACGTGCTCGCCCGCGTCCTCGGTGCGCAGCACGGCCACCCGGAGCGGCAACTCAGCATCCAGTTCGAAGCAGTGGCACCGCTCGACATCGAGCTGCTCTTGCAGCCAGGCATCGTCCGGTCCCTCCTCGCGGCGCACAGGAACCTCGACGCCGGCCGGTTCAACCACCTGATAGGGCACGCCGTCCAGCTCGACGTAGCTGGTGCGCAGGATTTCGTGCCGGGCGACGACATCGCCGACGGCGGCGATCAACGCATCGATGTCCCACGGTCCGGTCAGCTTGGCCGCAAAAGGAATGTTGTTGACCCGGCTGGGCCCGTCCACGCGGTAGGCGAACCAACTGCGCAGCTGCGACGCCGACAGCGGCATGGGTTCGTCATGCGCGGTGGTGATCAGCTTGGGCCGCGACTGTGTCAGTTCGCCCGCACTCAGTTGGTCGATCCGCTCGGCCAACGTCCCGACCGTCGCTAGTTCGAACACGTCGCGGATGCCGATTTCCACGCCACACTCCGCGCGGATCGCGGTGACCAGTTTGGTGGCGACCAGCGAGTGGCCGCCCAGATCGAAGAACGAGTCGTCGACGCCCACCCGCTTGTGGCCGAGCAACCCGGAAAACAGTTGGGCGATGTGCCGTTCGGTGGGGGTGGTGGGGTCGCGGTATTCGGTGGCCGCCGCGATCTGCGGTTGCGGCAGCGCGGCGCGGTCGATCTTCTGGTGCGCGGTGATCGGGATCTCGTCGAGGACCACGTAGGCGGCCGGGGTCATGTAGTCCGGCAGCGCGGCGGCCACCCGGGCCCGGATGCGCTCGACGTCAACCGTTTCCGTGCCGGCGCCCTGGGCCGGGGTCACGTACCCGACCAGGCTCTTGCCCAACTGGGGCAGGTCCATGGCCAGCACGATTGCCTGCCCGACGCTGGGGTCGACCGAGATGGCGGCCGCGATTTCGCCCAGCTCGATGCGGAAGCCGCGGATCTTCACCTGCTCGTCGGCGCGGCCGACGAACTCGATGTCGCCGCTGGCGTTGCGGCGGGCCAGGTCTCCGGAGCGGTACATCCGGCCGCCGGGCGTGAACGGGTCGGCGACGAAGCGCTCGGCGGTCAACTGCGGTCTGCGGTGATATCCGTGCGCGACATGTGTTCCGGCGATGTAGATCTCGCCGATAACGCCGACGGGAACCGGTTGCAACGCGTTGTCGAGGAGATACACCTGCGTGTTGATCTTGGGCCGGCCGATCGGCACCACCCGGGTGCCCTGGGTGCCTTCGACCGGGTAGCTGGTGCAGTTCACCACCGTCTCGGTCGGTCCGTAGAAGTTGTGCAACGACGCGTCGAAGGTGGCGTGGAACTTGTCGGCGATCTCGCCGGGCAGGGCCTCCCCGCCGATGGGCACGCGGCGCAGGGTCCGCCACTGGCTGACGCCGGGCAAGGACAGGAAGAGCCCCAGCAGCGACGGCACGAAGTGCATCGACGTGATGCCCTCGCAGGCCAGCAGGTCGGTGAGGTAGCCGATGTCGCGCAGTCCGTCGGGCCGCGGAATCACCAAGCGGGCGCCCATGATCAGCGTGCCGAAGATCTCGCCCATAGACACGTCGAAGCTGGGCGAGGCGACCTGCAGCAGCCTATCGGTGTCGTCGATCCGGTATTCGTCGCCGAACCAGACGAAGTACTCGGCGATGGGCGCGTGGGGCACCGGAACACCCTTGGGCAGCCCGGTGGAACCCGAGGTGTAGATCAGGTATGCGGTGTTCTGCGGGCTCAGCGGCCGGATCAGCTCGGCGGGCGCGCTGGCCGGATAGCGCGCGGCATCGGTAATCGGCTCGCGCAGCACCAGTTTCGCGTCCGCATCCTCGAGAATGAAGCTCAGCCGGTCGTCCGGGTAGGTGGGATCCACCGGCAGATAGACCCCGCCCGCTTTGAGCACCCCGAGCGCGGTGATGACCAATTCGGGGGACTTGTCCAGCAGCACCGCGACGCGATCCTCGGTGCCGATCCCCCGCTCGATGAGCCAGTGCGCCAACCGGTTCGACTCTTCGTCGATTTCCCGGTAGGAGTAGGCGCGTCCTTCGTAGACCACGGCGACGGCATCGGGGGTGAGCCCGGCCCTCCGGCTGACCAGCTCAGGCAACGTGGCAGCCGGGGTGACGAATTCCTCGCCGGTCGACACCGCGCGCAGCCACTCGGCGTCGTCGTTGCTCATCAACGCGCACGCCGACATCTTCACGTCGGGGTCGGACAGCAGGCCGTCCAGCAGGGCGGCGTAGTGACGCAGCAATTGCTCGACCAACTGCTGATCCATCACCTCGACCAGGTACTCGGCCTCAACCAAGCCGGCTCCAGAGCCGTCCGGTGCCCGGTCCAGCTCGACCATCAGACTCAACGGCAACTGGTTGAAATGACCGCGCAATTCGCCGCGCTCGCAGCGCACGCCCGGCGGGCAGAAGCCGGCGCCGTCGGGCTCCCGTTGCCCGAAGCTCACCCGGGTCATCCGGTCCGCGCCATGCCGACGATCCGGATTCGACTCGCGCACCAGCCAGTCCAGGTCGGCGCGCGAATGGGCGAAGGCGCCCACTGCGTCCTCACGGGTTTCGGCCAGCAGCTCGCGAAACGTCTGGTGCGACCGGGGCCGCAGCCGGATCACCACGGTGTTGCCGTAATACCCGATGACATCCTCGGTGCCCACGCCGCGGTTGAGCACGGGGGCCGCCACCAGGAAGTCGGTCGACTGCGTATACCGGTGCACCAGCGCGGCGAACGCGGCCATCAACACCATGTACGGCGTGGCGCCCGTCTCGCGGGCCAGCGCCGCCGCCCGCTCGACGGTATCCGCCGACAGCGGCGCGAAGGCGCGCTGTGCGCGCCAGGTGGTGGGCACCACCGAACCGTTGGGCCCGGGCAGCTCGAGGGGCTCCGGGAGGTCAGCCATCCGCGGTCGCCAGTAGTCCAGGTCCGCCGGACGAATGGCGGTCGCATCCGCGGCGAGGTCCCTGCGCACCCGGCCATCGGCGAAACCGGCCGGGTCGGTGTATGCGCGGGTCAGATCGGCGAAGAAGGGCGCCCACGAGCCGTCGTCCCAGGCGATGTGGTGGGCGGTGATCAGCAGCATCAGTTCGTCGTCGGCCAGGCGCGCCGCCGTGACTCGCAGCGGTGAATCCTTGCTCAGGTCGAATGGCCGGCGAAAGTCCCGCTGCGCCAGCACATCCAGCCGTAGCCGGCGCGCCTGGTCGGTCAGCCCGGTCAGGTCGTGTTCGGCCCATTCGGGCCGCAGGTCCGCACGGATAACTGGGTGCGGGTCGCCCTCACTGTCGGTGGCGTACGTCGTATGCAACGCCGGGTGTCGCGCGGCGACGGCGTCGACAGCACGGTGCAACTGCGCGTTGTCAACGGCGCCGGACAGGCGGTATGAGACGCAGATGTTGAGCAGCGCGCTGTCGGGATCGACGGACTGCACGAACCACATCCGGTGCTGGCCGACCGACATGCGCGGTTCGTCGTCGGTCGCGACCGCCGCGGCCGTCGTCTTGGCCAGGCCGCGTTCAGCGAGCTTGCGGCGCAGTAATTCCAGCCGCTCATCATCGAGGCGGGTGCTGACGCCGGTGGTGTCTGTCACGCTAGGTGTCCAACCTTTCTAGCATCGCGAGCGTTGAGTGGTGCGCACCGATGGCGGCTCCGGCGCGCTCGAATGACGGCGGGGCCGCGGGCCCGCCGCTTGAATCGGCACGCAACGCGTCGATCAGCTCGGTCATCGTGATGCCGCCGAGCATGCGGGACACCGGAACCGAGTTGCCCACCGTGCGGCGCAGCCGCTTGCGTAAATCGAGTGCGAGCAACGAGTCCACGCCCAGGTCGATGAGCGGCGTGCCCGGGTCGATCGACCGCGAATCACCCAGGTGTAATGTCGCGGCCAATTCGGCCCGCACGATGTCGGCGAGGGGCTTCTCCGCCGAGACCTCGCGGTCGTCGTCCTCGCCGGCGCGTATGACGGTGAACGGCATTGGCATTCCCTGACTTTCGAAGAACACCTGCAGCCGCTCGAAGTCCGCGTCGAAAATCAGTGGATCGCCCTCGTAGCGGTACAGGCCGGCTTCGATGGCCTGTTCCGGGTCCATCGCCACCAAACCGGAGCGCTCAGTGCGGGTGATCTCGTTGCCGACCACCACCCCGGCGCCCTGCCACAGACCCCATCGGATCGCCGTGCAATCGCGACCCGTGGCGCGCAACTGGGCGGCCAACACGTCGAGCATCCGGTTGGAGGCCGCGTACGCCGCGTGGGTGTAGCCGCCCCACACGCCGAACACCGAGGAACAGGCCAGGATCCGGCAGTCCGGCCGCAGCGGCCACACGTCGGCCAGCATCGCCAACCCGCGCACCTTGGCCGCGCAGACCGCCGCCACATCCGAGCCGGTGAGCTCGGCACGCGAACGCGCCCGCGCGATGCCCGCGGTGTGGATCAGCAATGACGCGCCCGATCCCACGTAGTCGGCGGCCGCGGCGGCCAGTGCGGCGCGATCGGTGATATCGCAATGCGGCGCACGCACTTGGGCGTCGTACCGGTCGGCGAACTCACGCAGCGCCGTCGGGTCAACGCCGTTGCGGCTCAACAGGGTGACGGTCCGGGCGCCGCGCTCCAGGCAATACCGGGCGTACTGCAGTCCGATGGCTCCGCTGCCACCGGTGATCACCACGTCGTCCAGGGCGGCGGCATCGAAAGGACGCCGGGTCGCCGGTTCGCGGCGCGCGCGGAAGGTCCGGACGTGGCGTCGCGGTGATGCGGTGCCCCGCAACGCGACTTCGGCCGCCTCGCCGAGCAGCACCTCGACGACGGCTTGTGCCGTGCCGGCGTCGACGTCGCGGTGCGCGAGGTCGAGATGCCCGAATGGCTGGTCCGGAAATTCAAAGCCGACGCTGCGGTGCATGCCCGCCAGCGCCGCCTGCGCCGGAGAAACGCTGTCATCGCGGTCGACCTGTTCTGCACCGGCGGTGAGCAACCAGACGGCGCGGCATCGCGGGCCGATGAGCGCGGGGTAATCGGGTAGGCCGGCATCGGGCCGGCCGGCGATCTGCTCGATCGCGGCGGTGGCGTCGAGCTGATCGAGTGCCGGGGCGACCACCACGAGGATTTCTGCGTCCCTCGGTGACACCGCTCGGCAGTTGCCGTGTGCCGCGGCGGCATCGACGAGCCGTTGCGTCAGCGTGCCCGCGCCGACGAAGCCGATGTCAACGGGGCTCGCGCTCGGTGTGATCGGCGCCGTCGCCGGCTGCCAGTCCTCGACGGCCACGGTGAGCGCGGGCGTCGGCGCCGCTTCGGTCGGTCGTTCGGGCGCCGCCCACAGGTGCACCGCGCGCATCGGTGCGTTCGGAAATCCCCGCAGCGCAGGCCGGTCGGCCATCGGGACCGCGTCGGACCACCTGCAGCCGGGGTCAGCGGTGGCGAGGGCGGTCATGCTCGCCGACAGCGAATCGGTGATGGATCGGTCGCGGTGCCCCGAGCCGACGATGACGGTCGACTCGTCGTCGACGATGTCGCCCAACGGGTAGAGCAATGACGGGTGGGCGGAAAGCTCGACGTACGTGTCGGCCCCGCAGGCGCGGGCGTGCTGCACGGCAAGATCGAATCGCACAGTTCCACAGAGGTTTTCATACCAATAGTCAGAGAATTCGGTGGTATCACCCAATTCGGTGCCAAACGTGGAGCCGATGAACCGCACCGGCCCGTCCCGGAACGCCGACGTCGGTGTCAGCTCGGCCAGGCTCGCCCGCAACGCTCGCAGCGCACTGGTGTGGCCGGGGTAGTCGACGGACAGTTGCTGGCTGAAGATGCCCCGCTGTTGGGCCAGCTGTACCGCAGCCGCCACCGCCTCGTGATCGCCGGCGACCACGGTCGACGACGGCCCGTTGACCGCCGAAACTTCCAGCCAGCCCGGCGTCTCGGCCAGCAGCGCCTCCGTGATGTCGAGGCCGGTGCCGAGCACCGCCATCGCGTAGCGGCCGGTCAGCTGGTCGACGACGGTGGCGCGGGCAACTACCAGCGCGGCCGCGTCCGGCAGCGAGATCGCTTCCGCCACATATGCCGCCGCCACCTCACCGAGGCTGTGCCCGATGGTGATATCAGGCAGCACCCCGCAGGATCGCCATGCTTCGGCCAGGCTCACCGCGTGGGTGAACTGCGCACCCTGGATCTCGGGGCGCGACCAGTCGCGCTCCTCGTCGCCCACCAGATAGGGCAGCGGAGAAGGAAATCCACCGGATGCGAACGCTTGCGCGCACCGTTCGGCCGCGTCCCGGTAGGCCGGCAGGCACCGGTAGGCCTCGGCTCCCATCGCCTGCCACTGATTGCCCTGGCCCGGGAACACGAACGCGATGCGCGGCGGCGTCGCCTTGGCGGACTGCGAGACCAGTTCGTGTTCGTCGCCGCGAGCGATGGCGGACAGCCCCGCCACGAGTTCGGTGCGGTCAGCGGCTTGCAACACCGCGCGGTGACGTCGCAGCCGCCGCAACCGCAGCAGGGTGGAGGCGACAGCGGCGGTCGGATCTGCCGCGTCGTCGATCCGACTCAGGTAGTCGGCGATCGCCGCGGCGTCCTGGCGGATCAGATCGGGGTCGTGGGCGCTGAGCAGCACCGGCACGCGCCCGTCCGGCAGCCCATGGTTAAGCATCACGCGACCTCGGGGACGGAGACGATCAGATGGGCGTTGGTGCCGGCGATCCCGAACGCCGACGCCGCGGCCGTGCGCTGACCGTCAATGGCCGGCCACGGCGTCAACGTCTGAGCCAGCCGCAAACCCTGTTTCTCCCATTCGATTTCGGGACTGGCGTCGCCGGCGTGCAAGGTGGGTGGCACGGCGCCGTGTTCGGCGGAGACCAGCACCTTGGCCAGGCCCAGCGCACCGGCGGCGGCCAGCGAGTGGCCCACGTTGGATTTCACCGAGCCCAGCAGCGCTCCGGCGCCGGGCTCGGTATCACCGTAGGTCTGGGCCAGCGAGCGCAATTCGGTCCGGTCGCCGAGCCGGGTGCCCGTGCCGTGCCCTTCGATCATCCCCACCTCGTTGGGCTTGATCCCGGCCTGGCTGATGGCCCGCTGGAATAGCCGCACCTGCGCGTCGCCGCTGGGCGCGCTCAGACCGGCGCTGCGCCCGTCCTGATTGATGGCGGTGGCCCGCACCTCGGCCACGATCTGTCGGCCCGCGCGCAGCGCCGCCGACTTCCGTTGCAGCACAAACATCGCCGCTCCCTCGGCCCACACGGTACCGCTGGCCTGCGCGCTGTAGGGGCGGCAGTATCCGTCGTCGGAGAGCGCGTGCTGCTTGGAGAACTCGACGAAGAACCCCGGTGAGCCCAGCACGTTGACGCCACCCGCGATTGCCAGATCGCAGTCGTCGTTCTGCAGGGAGCGCACCGCGATATGGAAGGCCACCAAAGCGGACGCGCATGACGAGTCCAGGGTCAGCGCCGGTCCGGCCAATCCCAGGGTGTAGGCGATGCGGCCCGAGATCACACTGAGCGCGGTGCCGGCCAGCAGATGACCGCTGTGTTCGGAGAACTTGGCCATCTCGGGCCCGTATCCCGTCGCCGATGCGCCGACGAAACAGCCCACATCGTGTCCGGCCAGATCGTCGGGGTTGATGCCGCTGTTCTCGCACGCACGCCAGGCCACCCGGAGCGCGACCCGTTGCTGCGGATCCATCACGACGGCCTCACGGGGTGAGATGCCGAAAAACTCTGGATCGAATGTGGTTGCCCCGGTGAGAAACCCGCCGCGGTCGTGAATCTCCTTGAAACCGCTGCGGCGCGAGCCGGCGAGCAGTTCGCGCACCGCCCAACCGCGGTCGGTGGGAAAAGGGCCCAATGCCTCACGGCCGTGGGCCAGCAGATCCCAATAGCCGTGGGCGGTTTCGATGCCGCCCGGTGCTTCCACACCCATGCCCACGATCACGACCGGGTCGGCGCGCTCGGCGTCGAACCCATTCTCAGCCATTGGTATCACCCCGCATTCACCTGCGCGGCGATCGCATCGACATGGTCATAGACGTAGAAGTGGCCCCCGTCATATAGCGACACGGCGAAGGATCCGGCCGTGTGCCTTTCCCACTGCCGCAGCACGCCGGTGGCGATGCGGTGGTCGTCATGGCCGCCCAGTACGTGAATGTCGGCGCCGATGCGCACATCGGGGCTGGGGCTATACCCGTTGAAGGCCTGGTAGTCGGCGCGCACCGCTGTGGTCAGCAATTCGGAGAACTCTTCGTCGGCAAGCAATTCGGGGTCGGTACCACCCAAATCGGCGATGTCGGCCAGCAACCCGTCGTCGCTGGTCGGCAGTTCGGGCATCTCGGCCACGACGCATGGCGGCGGACCGGCCGACACCCACAGTTTCTGCACGGCCGTGCCGTGCGTTTCGGCGACGCGGGCGAACTCGAAGGCGACGACGGCGCCCATGCTGTGCCCGAACAGCTTCAGCGGCGCGACGCTGGGCCATGGCGCGGCCTGGAACAGGCTGACGGCCAGGTCGTGCACGCTGTCGTGAGCGGGCTCGCTGAGGCGATCCGCCCGCTGCGGGTACTGCACGATGTACGTGTCGCCGCCGGCGGCCAGCGCCGCTGCCAGCACCCGATAGCTCGCGGCGGCCGCGCCGGCGTGCGGAAAGACCACGGTGGCACCGGTGGATGACCCACCGTTGCGGCCCTGGGTCAGTTTGATCCAGGACGGGAATGTGGCAGACACGGTGATCAGATCATTCAATGTCATTGCGCTATCTACGATTTCGCCGTTTGCTGAGCGGCGGCCAGCACCGATTCAGAGTCCATGCCGATCACTTCGAGGTACAGCTCGGCGACCTGGTCGAGCCGGTCGGGGTCGTTCTCGCCGGCACTGAGCACCGCGGCCAGCGCCGCCACGGTTCGGTTGGCGAAGATGTCGGCGACCATGATGTCCGGCGCGTCCAACCAGGCCCGAATCCTTGCCACCGCCTGGGTGGCGAGCACCGAATCGCCGCCCAGGGCGAAGAAGTCGTCATCGACTCCGACGTTGTCCCGGCCGAGCAGGTCGCCGACGATCATTGCCAGCGCGGATTCCAACGGCGTCGATGGTGAGCGGTGGCCGGGCCGCTGTGCTTGCGAGACGGCGGTTTGCAATTCGCGTGCGACGGCCCGTCGATCGAGCTTTCCGGCATCGGTGAAGCCGATCCGCTCCACCACCGTCACGTGGCGCGGGACCATGTGCGCGGGGACCAGGTCACTGACACGCTGCCGAATCCGCTCGGCGGTCAAAGTCGTGTCATCGGTACACACCTGCGCGGCCAGCACGTCGGATTCCCCGGACGCGGCGATCAAGGCGGCCACCGCCGTCCGCACCCCGGGCACGCGCCGCAACGCGGTCTCGATCTCGCCCAGCTCGACGCGATAGCCGCTGATCTTGACGCGGTGGTCGGCACGGCCGACGAATTCGAGGGTGCCGTCCGGCCAGTAGCGCACCAGATCGCCGGTGCGGTACCAGATTCGGCCGTCATGCTCGACGAAGCGTTCCGCGGTGAGATCGGGACGTCCGCGGTAGCCGCGCGCGATGCCACGCCCGGACACCCAGAATTCGCCGGGGACCCAGTCGGGGCAGTCGGCGCCGGTGTCGTCGACGACGCGACAGGCGTTGTTGGGCAGCGGGATGCCGAAGGGCAGGGCCGTCCAGTCCTCCGGTATCGCCTCGGTAACCTCGAAAATGGTGTTGTGCACCGGGGTTTCGGTCGCACCGCCGAGTCCCGCGAAGCGCAGGTTGGGGGCCTCGGCTTGGAGGCGGCGCACCACCTCGGGTCGCACCCAGTCGCCCCCGGTGGGGATCACCCGCACCGAGGACAGCCGCCCGCGGCCGACTTCGACCAACATCTCCAGCCACCCGGGCATGAAGTGGAGCACCGTGACTTTGTGAGCGTCGATGAGCCGGGCCCAGGCGTCGGGATCGCGGCGCTGCGCTTCGTCGACCACCACGATGGCCCCTCCGGTGCGCAGGGTGACGAACACGTCCATCACCGAGATGTCGCCTTCCAGGGTCGACAGGGCAAGGCATCGATCCGTGGGGCCGATCTCGAAGTGGCGGCCGATGAATTCCACGGTGTTCATGGCCGCGTCGTGGGTGACCTCGACGCCTTTGGGCTCGCCGGTGGAACCCGAGGTGAACAACACGTAGGCCAGCTCGGCGGGATCGACTCTCGCTGCGTCGATCTCGGCGCCGGCACGAACATCGCCAAGCACCTCGGCGATGACCAGTTCGGGCACCGGCAACGACAACCGTTGTCCGCCGCACACCAGGGCCAGGCGCACCGCACCGGTGTCGAGGATGCGCTCGGCGCGATCGCGCGGCTGGTCGACGCCGATCGGCAGATACACAGCGCCGACGGACAGGATGCCCAGCAACGCCGGAATCTGCTCGGCGGTCTTGGGGCCCATGACCGCAACGGTGTCGCCGGCCGCGATGCCGGCGGTGTGCAACGCCGCGGCCACTGCCAGCGCCTGGTCGCGCAGTTGCGCGTAGCTGAGGTCGCCGGAACTCGCGAGCACCGCGGGGGCGTCCGGCCGTCGCTCGGCCTGCCGGAAGAACCCGTCGTGCAAGGCTTCTCCGCTAGGGTCGGCGGTGCGGGCGTTGGCCGCCTCGCGCACCGCGCGCTGCGCTTCCGGCAGCGCCGCGGGGCCCGGCGCGTCCCAGGAGTCGTCGGCGGAGGCCAGCCTGAGCAATTCGTCGATGTGGTAGCCGAACATGGCGTCGATGACGCCCGGCGGGAACATGCCTTCGCGCACATCCCAATTCACCAGGACACCGCCGTTGAACTCGGTGACCTGTGCGTCGAGCAGCACCTGCGGCCCCTGGGAGATGATCCATTCCGGTGCGCCGAATTGGTCGGTCACGTCGCGGCTGAACAGTTCGCCGAGCCCCAGCGCGCTGGTGTAGACCACGGGCGCGAGCACCTGGGTGCCGCGGTGACGGCTGAGGTCGCGCAGCACCGACAGCCCGGGATAGGCGGAATGGGCTGCGGCCGTGCGCATCGCGCCCTGCACTACCTGCGCCCGCGCGGCCGCACTGTCCGCGCCGACGAGATCGATGTCGAGCAGCAGCGAGGAGGTGAAGTCTCCGACCAACGAGTCGACGTCTGGATGCAGGGCCTGACGCCCGAACAGGGGCACGTTCAGCAGAAAGCGCGAGGTGGTCGACCAGCGCGCCAGGGTGTTGGCGAATCCCGCGGCCAGCGCCATCGCCGGGGTGATGCCCCGCGCCTGGGCGCGGGCAAACTGCGCGTCGCGGGTTTGCGGGTCCAGCCAGTGCCAGCGCCGGGTGCTGTGGTTCGAGCCCCGGCCACCGGTCGACGGCAACGTCGGCGGGTCGGGCAACTCCGGGAGGCGCTGCGCCCACCACGCCCGGTCGGCCTCGCGCGAGGGTTGCGGCTGCGCGTCTTCGGCCTCGATGGCTTGCCGGTACTGCCGGTAGGTGTAGCTCAGCTCCGGGAGGTGCCGACCGCCGTAGACGGCCGCCAGATCGGCCATCAGCGTGCGATAGCTCATCGCGTCGGCGGCCTGCATATCCAGATCGACGTGCAGCCGCGACCGCTCGGCCGGTAGCAGCGTCACGGCCAGTTCGAACACCGCGCCGTCGAGCTGCTGGTGTGATTTGGCGTCGCGGATCGCGGCCAGTCGCCGCTCGACCTCATCGGCGCTCATCGAGCGCAGGTCCTCGACGCTGACCGGGAAGTCGCCGCTCTCGTCGGCCGGGGTGATGCGCTGCGTGCCGTCGGGCAGGAATTGCACCCGCAGCATCGGGTGGCGACGCGCCAGCGCGGTGGCCGCCGCGCGCAGCCGTTCGGCATCGATCGGGCCACCGTCGAACTCCACGTAAAGGTGCCCGGCGACCCCACCCAGCTGCTGGTTGTCCTGGCGACCGACCCACATCGCGTGCTGCATGGGGGCCAGGGAAAACGGCTCGTCCTCGCCGGACGGCTCCGCGTCGCCGGGCGCCCCGGCGGTCGCGGTTTGCCGGTCGGCGTCTTGCCCGCCGGCGCAGACCAACCGCGCCCAGGCCTCGACCGTCGGGGTTTCGGCCAGCGTCGCGAAATCGATGGAGATGCCCTGGCGGCGCCAGCGGCCGGCCAACGTCATGATCCGGATGGAGTCCAGGCCCTGGCCGATGAGGTTGCTACCTGGCTGAACTGCGTCGACGTCGACGCCGAGCAATTCGGCCACCTCCGCCCGGATGTCCTCCGAGCGTGCCGAGGTGTGCACCACAGACCCTCCCTGAATTAGCACAGGCTGCCCTAATTTTTTGGTTACCCTATCCTTACTCCCTGCATCCCCGCTACTAGCCCCGTTCGAAGCCCCGCTGAAGGAGCCATGAGCCCGACCACACCGCAGCCGCCGGCCGAAGTTCTCGACGGGTTTGTGCCGTTCCCCGCCGATCGGGCCGCCGCCTACCGGGCGGCCGGCTACTGGACGGGACGGCCCCTGGACGCGATCCTGACCGACGCGGCCCAGCGATGGCCCGACCGAACTGCCGTCCTCGACGCCACGGGCGACACCGGCCTCAGTTATGCGGACCTCGACGACCAGGTCAACCGCGCGGCCAGTGGACTGCGGGGCGCGGGTATCGCGCCGGGCGATCGAGTGTTGCTGCAGTTGCCGAACGGCTGCCGGTTCGCGGTGGCGCTGTTCGGGCTGTTGCGCGCGGGGGTGATCCCAGTTATGTGCCTGCCTGGCCACCGGGCCGCCGAACTGGGGCATTTCGCCGCGGTGAGCGAGGCCACCGGAATGCTGATCGCCGATACCGCAGCGGGTTTCGATTACCGCACGATGGCGCAAGGGCTCGCCGAGCAACACACCGCGCTCAAGCACGTCATCGTCGACGGCGACCCGGGACCTTTCACCTCGTGGGCACAGCTGTGCGACCAGGCGAGCACCGGCATGCCACCATCGGCGCCCGACCCGGGATCGCCTGCGCTGCTGCTGGTTTCGGGCGGCACCACCGGCACACCCAAGCTCATCCCCCGCACCCACGACGATTACACCTTCAACGCGAGGGCCAGTGCCGAACTCTGCGGGCTCACCTCCGACGACGTCTATTTCGCGGTGCTGTCGGCCGGCCATAATTTCCCGCTCGCCTGCCCGGGCCTGCTCGGCGCGATGACCGTCGGTGCCACCACCGTTTTCGGTACCGATCCCAGCCCCGAGGCGGCATTTGCCGCCATCGCACGCCACGGTGTCACGGTGACCGCCCTGGTGCCGGCGCTGGCCAAGTTGTGGGCACAAGCCTGCGACTGGGAGCCAGTGACACCAAAGACATTGCGCCTCTTGCAAGTTGGCGGCGCCAAGCTGGAACCCGAGGACGCCCGCTTGGTGCGCGGCGCCCTGACCCCGGGGTTGCAGCAGGTCTTCGGGATGGCCGAGGGGCTGCTGAACTACACCCGGCCCGACGACCCCCCGGAACTCACCGAACACACGCAGGGGCGACCGATGTCGGCCGCCGACGAATTGCGCGTCGTCGATCCGGCGGGTGAACCGGTGATCCCGGGCGAGGAGGGCGAACTCCTGGTCCGCGGACCTTACACATTCAACGGCTACTTCCGCGCCGTGCGCGACAACGAACGCAGCTTCGACGGCCAAGGCTTCTTCCGCAGCGGTGACTTGGTGCGACTGCGCGAGGACGGCTATCTGGTGGTGACCGGTCGGGTCAAAGACGTGATTTGCCGTGGCGGGGAAACGATTTCCGCGGGCGATCTCGAGGAGCAGATGCACAGCCACCCGGCGATCTTCTCTGCCGCCGCGGTCGCGCTGCCCGACCCCTATCTGGGCGAGAAGATCTGTGCGGCGGTAGTTTTCAGCGGCCCCGAGCTGACGCTGGCGGAATTGAACAGCTATCTGGACGAGCGTGGCGTGGCCGTGCACGCTCGCCCCGACGTCCTGGTTGCGATGCCCTCATTGCCGACCACCCCGATCGGCAAGATCGACAAAAAAGCGATCGCCGGCCAGGTTTCGGCGCAACAAAGTCGCCCGGTCCGGGGCTGACCACGTCAGTGGCCGCTAGTTGAGGATCTCGCCAACGATCCGGGTGAGTTCGGCCGTGACCTGGTCCAGGGGTTCGATGGAGCGCTGCGCCCGACACATCGCGACCGTTCCTTCAACCGCGGCAACGATGAGGGTGGCGATGCGGCGGGTAGCAAACCGATCTTCATCTTGGACAGCTGATCGGGGTCACCGCCGAGCGCGGCCCGCGATCAGCCCATCGCCGCGTAAAGGTCGGCCAGCAGCCCCGCGGTGGTTCCGAAGTCCATGCACCGATCGGTCACGGATTGGCCATAGGTCAGCTCGCCGCCGAGCGATTGCGCGCCGGCCACCAGGAAGCTCTCCAGCATCAGACCGGCGATACCGCGCTCGCCGGCGGCCAGGCGTGCGGCGACCTCGGCCGTGACTTCGGCTTGCCGCACATGGTCTTTGGCAGAGTTGGCGTGTGAGCAGTCGAGCATGACCTGCGCGGAAAGCCCCGCCTTGCCCAGCCGTTCGATGGCGGCGGCCACCGATGCCGCATCGTAGTTGGGGCCGGCGGTGCCGCCCCGAAGGATCACGTGGCAGTCGGGATTGCCCATGGTCTGCACGACGGCCGCGCGGCCGACGTTGTCGGTGCCGAAGAAGTGGTGGGGTGCCGCAGCGGCTTTGACGCCATCGATGGCGACCTGGATGTTGCCATCGGTGCCGTTCTTGAATCCGACCGGCATCGACAGCCCGGACGCCAACTGGCGGTGCACCTGCGACTCGGTGGTCCGGGCGCCGATCGCGCCCCAGGCGACGGCGTCGGCGATGTACTGCGGACTGGTGGGCTCCAGGAATTCACAACCCACGGGGAGGCCGACGTCGATGATGTCGAGCAGCAATCCACGCGCGATGCGGATGCCGCGTTCCACGTCGAAGCTGCCGTCCATGTCGGGATCGTTGATGAGTCCCTTCCAGCCGATAGTGGTGCGCGGCTTCTCGAAGTAGACCCGCATCACGATCTTCAGCCGATCCGCGTACTCGGCGGCGAGCGGCGCGAGCCGGCGCGCGTAGTCGAGTGCGGCGGCGGGATCGTGCACCGAGCAGGGGCCGACCACCAGTAACAGCCGGTCGTCACCACCGGCGAGGATCGCCGAGATCTCGTCGCGATCGCGCTGCACGGCCTGGGCGCGCCGGGCCGTCAACGGCAGCTCGGTGCGAATCACGGCGGGAGCCGAGAGTTCACGGAACGAAACGATCCGATGATCGGACGTATCGATGGTCGCCGTCTCGCAATTGATGATGGACATGGAGGGTGTGTGCCTTTCTCTGCTGGCTCCCAGGGCACGCCCGCTGGTTCCCGATGCCCTGAAAAACGAAAAGCAGCGACCTTGTGGTCACTGCCGGGCTCCGGGTATCAGTCGTGCGGTTGCGTCAACCAGACGCTGCATCGCTGGCTCCACCCGGAGCCACGATAAAGCGCCAATACGCGCGCACGCCGATATTCACGTCGGCGAAGATACCACGCCGGGACGGCACCGCTGAAAGCGGCGTCGCGTTTACCCATGGCGCGACGCAAGTCTGGGAGCCAAAACCGTGATCGCCGAACCGAATCAGCCCAGACCAAGCGCGGCGATCTGATCGAGGAACGCGCGCGCCGGCGCCGATGCGCTGGCGGAGATGGCGAGGCCTAGGCGCCGCACGGTCTGGGGCAGCAGCGGCCGCACCGCGACACCGTTCAGTTCGGGCAGGCCGGCGCTGGGCAGGATGCTCACCCCGAGCCCGGCGCGCACGATTTCGAGCGTCGCGGCGATCTCGCGTGCTTCGAAGGCCAGGTCGAATTCGATCCCGGCGCGCAGCGCAATCGGCATGAACACTTCCGAGCAGCCACCGGTGCTACGGACGAACGGCTGGTTGGCCAAGTCGGCGTAGGTGATGGTGTCGTTGGAGGCCAGCCGGCTGTCGGCCGGCACTACCGCAACCATCTGCTGTTCGCCCAGGACCGCCGCGTCGAGGCCCTTGACGGGCAGGCTGACCACACCGGCCTCGGCGGCCCCCTGGTCGAGCCAATCCAAAATCTCGTTCTCGCTTCCCTCCAGCAGCCGGATGGTGACGGCCGGATGCCGCTGGGCGAACGCTCGTAGTTGCGGAGTGACGAGCGTGGCGGTCGCAGACGGCAGGCTCGCCAGGCTCAGTGTCCCGCTGACGTCGCCGGCCAAACCGGCGACCTCGGTACGCATCAACGTCAGCTGGCGCACCGCCTCTCGTGCGTGCTTCAGCGCCGTGGCACCGGCTTCGGTGAGGGCCAGCCCGTCTCGGCGACGGAGGAACAGCGGTAGGCCCAGCTCTTTTTCCAGCGTGGCGACGGTCCGGCTCACGGCCGGCTGAGATAACCCGAGTCGCCGGCCCGCTGCCGTGAAGCCGCCCTGATCGACCACCGCGATGAACGTTTTGAGCTGCGACAACGTCGTCATCGATCCTCCATAAGCTCAATGTGATCGCCCATATCAACAACGGTATGGGCCATTGGCTTTCCAAAACTTTTAGGTAATCATACGAATACTTTCAAAGGAGGAACACCATCACCGCGCGGCGAGTACTGATCACCGGGGCGTCGAAGGGTATCGGTCGAGCGGTCGCCGACCGAGTCGCGGCGTCCGGCGACACCCCAATCGGCATCGCACGCACCCGGCCCGACGACTTCCCGGGCGAGTTCTACGACGCGGACCTCACCGACCGGGCGGAGACCGACGCCGCGCTCAAGCGCGTCCTGACGAACGGGCGGGTCGACGCGGTGGTCAACAACGTCGCCGTCGCCCGGTTCGGCCACATCGGCTCGATCGATTTGGACGATCTGTTCACCACCTACGACCTGAACGTGCGCACCGCCGTACAGGTGGTCCAGGCGGTGCTACCCGGCATGCTTGCCAGCGGGTGGGGGCGCATCGTCAACGTCACCAGTCTCACCACACTGGGCACCGCGGAGCGCACGCCCTATGCGGCCACCAAGGCGGCGCTGGAAGCGTGCACCCGGATTTGGGCCGGCGAGCTCGCGCAGTCCGGCATCACGGTCAATGCGGTGGCGCCCGGACCCATCGAAACCGAGATGTACCGCGAACTCAGTCCAGCCGGATCCGAGCGCGAAGCTCGTATCCTGCAGACAATTCCGCTGCGCCGTGTGGGCACACCGCGCGAGATCGCACACGCCATCTGCGCCCTGCTGGACGAGGATGCCGGCTACATCACCGGCCAGATCATTCGGGTCGATGGCGGTGGAAGCATCGCCGCGTGATGAAGCTTATTGCCGCGCGGATGCCAACAAACTAGCCAACATCCCTGGCGCGCAACGCATCGATCAGCCGGTCCATCACCGCACCAGCGTCCGCGCGGGCCTGGCGAAGGTCCTTGGCGCGGGCAATGTAGAGCGTCGCCTCGCGCAGCGCCCCCATGATCGTCAGCGCTGTCGCCTCGACCGGCTGGCGTGGGATGGCGCCGGACTCGATGGCGTCTGCGAGCAGTCCGGTGACGAACCCGATGTTGTAGCGGTGCCCGATGTCGCTCCAGCGTTCCCATCCCAGCACCGCCAGCGCCTCGAGCAAGACGATGCGCTGCACCTCGGGTTCGGCGCACGCATCTAGCCACAGCCCCGCGCAGAGTCGCATGATCTCGACCGGATCCGAGTGCCCCGCGGCGGCGACGGCTTCTCCCATCCGGGCGGCCATCTCCCCCTCCACCTGTTCGAAGACCGCCGCGAACAGCTCTGTCTTGTCGGCGAAATGGTGGTACAGGGCCCCGCGTGTCACCCCAGCGTCGCGGACGATCGTTTCCAGGGACGCGTCGGCGAAACCCACCGACGCAAACAACGGCCGCGCGGCGCCCATCAGCGCATCACGCGTCTCGGCCGCGCGTTCGGCCTGCGTGCGGCGACCGCCTTTCGCCATCAACCCTTACCTTTCACACCACCCATGCATCTCATACATACCGTATGCAGGTCGTGGATTGTGGCACCGGCGAAGTGGCGTCGCGAACTGCGTCTCGTCAGAACACCCTGAGCCGGCGCACGATATCCAGCGCTGACGGGTCACCCTCGGCCTGCACACCCAAGCCCTCCCAGGCGCCGCGCTGGGTGACCCACCGCACGAAGGCCTGCGAATCGGACTTGATGCGCGCGGCGGTGCCGGAGTGGTCGCCGAGGCGCAGGGTCCGGGCACACATTCCGTCGACGCAGATCTCCGCGCCCGCGGGTAATTCGTTGAGCAGCTGGACATTCTGTTGCGGCAGAGCCGCTTCGATCCAGTCGAGCGTGGGGGCAAGCCGCAGCTCGTCGACGGGCGGCGGATCCCCCTCCAACGGCCCATCCGGGGGAAACAGGTCGTATCGAGTGTGAATGAAGGCCTCGAAGACGAACGTAGTCGGCACCACCGAAGCCGGGTAGGTGCCGACGTCGCCGAGGGGTATGTCGACGTCCTGGCCCTCGATTGCCGCGAGCACCTGAAGCCCGCGCGCGCTGACCGATTCATAGTCGGCCACAACCTCTTTGGGGGTCATCGAGCGTCGCGAGTCGACGTAGAGGTCCGCCGCGCGTTCGGCGGGCATGTCGCCGGGGCTGGGCAGCGTCGACGGATCGACCGCCAACCAGAAACTGCACGCCATGTGCGACACGAGGTCTTGCACCGACCATCCGGAGCAACCACTCTCCTTCGCCCACAACGGATCCGGCATTCGCGAGCAGAGTTCCAACACAATCCTGCGTTCTTCCGCGATGGCGTCGAGCGTGGCACTCATGAGACCCCTACCTTCTAGATACATACCGTATGTATGAACATACACACTGTATGTATGAAGTCAAGGTCGAGTCGGGTGCCGCCGGCGATGGGATTGGCGTAGCTCGGGTCAGCCGGTGCCGAGGAGGCGTTGCTTTTGTTCGGCGAATTCGGTGTCGGTCAACGCGCCGGTGGCTCGCAGTTCGGCGAGTTTGCCCAGCACGTCGGTGATTTCGCGTAGCTCGGCGGCGGTGCCGCTCGACGTGTTGCGCGAGGACTGTGCACGCTCGCGCGCAGCCGCGCCCGCCGGGATCTGGCGGCCACGCGGATCGCTCGCGTCGGCCGGTTGGCGACCCCGGGAATCAGCTGTGCCGCGGCCGGGCATCGCCATCAGTGGCGCACCGCCGAATAGCGGCATCTGGCCGCTGAACAGCCCACCCCCACGACTCGCCGGAACAGCGCCGGCGGCGCCGGGCGACTCGAGCGCGGCGAGGCGCACTTCCGGTGCCGCCGTGGACCAACCCTGCGGCACCGACATGCCGCCCAACGAGTTCGCGCGTCCCATTCCCGCGGACACCTTCGTCGCTTTTCCGGGCGAGCGCGAAACTGCCGGCCCATCGGGCTTTTCCGGCGCGGCTCTCAACTTCGCGCCCGGCTCCACAATCTTGTGTTCGGTGTCGGAAATGAACCCCGCGGCGCCCGATACCCCGATCAGCCCGGTGCCGTTGCCGAGGAATGCAGAGCCGAGCGACACCAAGTTGTAGGGGTTCATGAAGCTTGAGAGGTCGCTCAGCCCCGAGGTTGCCGTCGACGATGTTGTGAGGCTTTGCAGTGCGTTGGGCACCGCCGACATGGCATTGCTCGACAGCGCCGACTGCGCGTGCCCGGCCGAGGTAGCGGCGGCCTGCGTCGTCGCGGCGGTTTGCGCGGCCAGCCCGCCCTGATTGGTCGTCTGCTGCGGCGGGGTGAACGGTGTCACCTGTGAGGCCGCGTGCGACGCGCCCGCATAGCCATACATCGCGGCGACGTCCTGGGCCCACATTTCGCCGTAGGCGACGTCGGTGGCTGCGATCGCCGGCGTGTTCTGACCCAGCAGGTTCGTGGCGACCAGGGACGACAACTGGGAACGGTTGGCCGCGATCACCGACGGGTGCACCGTCGCCGCATACGCCGATTCATAGGCTGTCGCAGCGGCTTTGGCCTGAGCGCCGGCTTGCGTGGCCTGCGCAGCGGTGGCGTTCAGCCAGGCCACCTGCTGTGCGGCGGCGCCCGCCGTCGCCGCCGCGGACGGTCCCTGCCACGTGTCACTGGTAAGCCCCGAGATCACCGACTCGATGTTGGCCGCCGTGGTGTGCAGCTCATTGGCCAGCTCATCCCAACGCCGTCGCCGCGGCCAGCAGCGGCCCGGCGCCGGGGCCTGCATACATGCGGCCGGAATTGACCTCCGGCGGCAATACCGCGAAGTGCATCGAGTTCCTCTGGATCGTGGGGGCGTCCGTCGTCTGACCCCCGCTCACGTTCCCTTTGGTACCACGCGCCCTCAATTCTCAATCCTGGGCGCAACATCGGCACCGGGAGCCGCGGCCTCTCGTCACGGTGTCCCGATTGCTCTGCTGCGCTGGGATTTCCATGCAGCCTTCAAAGTCCTTGCCTACGGCCAGGACTGGCGGGTGGCTGGAAAGTGAACATCCTCACACCGAGGTCGGGTACCACGGCGGTAGGTCGCTTCGACAGCCGAAGTGATTACCGGTAAAGCCAGTGAGTCCGGCAAAGCGCAACCGGCGCAGATCAATTCGACTGCATCGCCAGTTACGGCTATGCGTTGCCGGCGAGCAAACGTCTGCTCGCACGGCATTCACGGCTGCCCGGACGCGGGATATTCGGGGATCCAACGCACCTGAGTGATGCGTTCGGTGAGTTCAGCGCCGCTGCGCGACGGGGCGACGCCGTCCGCGACGGCCTGCACGGCGACGGCATGCGCGATCCGCACCGCGATATCGGGCACGTCCGACCATGCGGGCAGCAGCGGCTGGTCGGGGTCGGCAAGGGCCGGCGACGCCTCACCCAGGGTCTCGGCGGCGACCCGCATCATCTCGTCGGTGATCCGGGTCGCCTGAGCTGCGGTCACGGCCAGTCCCATCGCGGGAAAGATATAGACGTTATTGCATTGGGCCACCGGACGTTCCACGCCGTTTCGGTGTAGCGGCGCGAACGGTGAGCCGGTGGCGATCAGGGCGCGCCCGTCGGTCCACTGATCCAATTCCGCGGGATGCGCCTCGGCGCGGCTCGTCGGGTTGGACAGCGGGAAGATGATCGGCCGCTCGGTCTTGCCGGCGAGCTCGCGCACGATGGTCTCGGTGAAGGCACCCGCCGCTGTCGACAGGCCGAGCAGGACACCGGTGTCGACATGGTGCACGACGTCGGCGAGCTGTGCGGGTCCTGAAAGACCCCAATCCGCAACGCGGCCGGGCGGCTGGGCGAATCCGCGCTGCGCGTCGGACAGGTCGGTCCGGTCGTCGGTGAGCAGGCCGACCACGTCCACAACCCAAATACGCTGTGAGGCTTCCTGTTCGGACAAACCCTCGGTCATCATTTGCCGTCGGATCATTTCGAGCACTCCGACACCGGCCGATCCGGCGCCCAGCATGACGACCTGTTGCTGCGAGAGCGGGCGGCCGGCGACTTTGGCGGCACCGTGCAACGCTCCCACGGTGACGGCGGCCGTCCCCTGGATGTCGTCGTTGAAGGTGAGGAGCTTGTCGCGGTAGCGCGCCAGGATCGGCAGCGCGTGCGTCGTGGCGAAGTCCTCCCACTGCAGCAGCACATTGGGCAGCTGCTTGCGCACCGCGGTGACGAACTTGTCGATGAATGCGTAGTAATCGTCGTCGGCGACACGCCGGTGCCGCCAGCCCAGGTATTGGGGGTCGTCGAGCAGTTCGCTGTTGTCGGTACCCACGTCGAGCACGATCGGAAGGGTGCGCGCGGGATCGATCCCGCCGATCAGGGTGTAGAGCGAGAGCTTTCCGATCGGGATACCCATCCCGCCGATGCCCTGATCGCCCAGGCCGAGGATGCGCCGCCCGTCGGTCACCACGATCACATCGACGTCGCGTTGCGGCCGGTTGTCCAGCACCTCGTCCAGACAGTCACCCTCGGCGTAGGAAACGAACAATCCTCGCGGCCGCCGGTAGATCTCACTGAAACGCTGGCAGGCCTCACCCACGGTGGGGGTGTAGACGATTGGCAGCGCCTCGGGGATGTGGTCGTGCAACACCCGGTAGAACAGCGTCTCGTTGCGGTCCTGCAATGCCCGCAGATAGATGTGCTTGTCGAGATCGTTGCGCCGAGTAGAGAATTCGTGCCAGCAGTGCTCGGCTTGTTGCTCCAGGGTCTTTACGGTCGTCGGAAGCAGACCCAAGAGTCCCAACCGCCGGCGCTCGGATTCGGTGAAGGCGGTGCCTTTGGTGGTCAGCGCATCGAACAGTCTGGCCGTGCCGCGAAGCTCATCGGGCATCGTCAACATCCGTTCTCTGCAGATTCACGGTGACGAGAAACGACGGGTTGTCCCGACCATCATCGACCATCGGAGGAGGCTTTGTCTGCGCGTAGACCCGTCGGGGTGGCCGGCCGCGGGGCGACGCCACCTCTGGCAACTTCGGGTCGACGGCCGGGGCGCTGGGTCCCGACGTTACCGGGGCAGTCTCCGCTCACCATGGACAGAACCAGGCGCTGAATAACCGCGTTCGCCGTTTATCCGTCTGGCGCGCAAAGATTTCCACGACGCCGGGAATTCGAGCTCGCGATTACGCGTGCTGCGGCCACGTGACAAGGTTCACCATGGCGATTCAACCGGAGCACAGTTTGCTGTCGGTGCGCAGTCGGTCACCGGACTCGTGCACCCGGGCTGGCATTAGCAGGGCCGTAGGACCCAGTGCTGCGGCCCTTTTGGGAATCGATCGGTTGTTTGCCCGGGTCATCGGCGCGAGGAATCTTTCGCTGACACTATTCCAATACGGCCATACATCACGATATGGTAACCGAGGCGCCGTTTAGGCGGGCCTGCCAGCGTATGGCGAGGTCTCCCCAAGACAGCGCTAGCTCTGTGGGTGGGAATCGACAGGTGGGGTCATCACGTCGAGATAAATGCTTGTTTGACTGGTAGTTCCGTGTTAGTGAAGCGCGAATTAAATGACCCTGCGTTGCCGCTACCTCACACGTGCACACATTTGGTTGACAGAAGTTTCCGTGCGATAGCTCAGGCCCGAAAGGGGAATTTCATGATTGCGCCGCGGGATCGCCGGCGAGTCATTTATTTGCACTGCTTGCCCACACCTGGACCGTCAACTCAAACCTCAACCAGCTCAATCACTGGCGTGCATTGCTCGCCGCTGCGCGCCGCAGGCGACGTGCTGGGCCTGCGGAACCGGACCGCGTCGGCAACCGACTTACTCAGCAATTCATGCGCGGTGCCGTTAAGGTCATCCGAACCGGCGTCGCAGCTGACGGACGAAAGGTAGCGCATGTTCTTGGGCACGGTTGAGGACTGGACGGCCGAGGGCACCGTCGTATCCTGGTACCCCACGGCCGCCACCTACCGGCGCGCTGCCGAAGCTCAGCACCACCCCGCCCCGGTGAGTTATCAGCAGGCTCAGCATCTGCGCTATTACCGACGCCAGGTCAGCCGCGGCCGTGATATCCCCCGGTTGTGCATCGGGGCATGGGAAATCAGCGGCGTCTGCGATATCGATGCGATGACCCAAGCCGTGAATAGTCACCTGCGGCGACACGACACCTACCACGACCGCTTTGCCTTCGGCGACAACGACGAGATCCTTCGCTATGTCATTCCCGACCCGGAGGTCATCACCTTGGCGCCAACGGATCTCGGGCGGATGGCGCCGAACCAGATCCGCAAACTGCTTCTCGATACGCCCGACCCGCTGCAATGGGACTGCTTTACCTTCGGCATCATTCAGGCCCAAGACCGGTTCACCATCTATATCGCCGTCGATCACTTGCGTGCCGATGGCATGTCGGCGGGGGTGATCTTCCTCGACATCCAGACGATGTACTTCGCCGCGCTGCAGGGGACGCAAAACCCGCTGCCGCCGGCCCCGAGCCATCGCGAATACAGCGCGGATCAGCACGCGTACACCAGGGGCCTGAACGAGGAGTCGCCCGAGATCCAGTCGTGGCGGGCCTTTCTCGCGGCGAATAGCGGGTGCCTACCGAAGTTCCCGCTGGAACTGGGTGAGTCCAACGCGGACACACCGGGAGCCATCGACGTATTCGACCTGATCGACGACGACCAGGGCCGACGGTTCGAAGCGGTGTGCCGTGCGGCGGGAGCGCGTTTCAGCGGCGGCGTGTTCGCCTGCGCCGCGCTGACCGAACACCGGTTGACCGGCGCCGCAATGTATTTCGGGCTTACACCATTCGACAACCGCCGGGAGCCCGCGTATGCCACAGCGGTCGGTTGGTTGGCCAGTTTCGTCCCCCTGGCGATTCCGGCCGCCGGTGCGTCATTCGATGAGGTGGTCAGCGCCGCCCAGGCATCTTTCGACGGCAACACCGCCCTGGGCGCCGTGCCGTACTACCACCTGCTCGAATCCACCGACCCGTCGAACCCCATCGAGGTCCCGGACCGTCCGGTCCCGATGCTGTCCTACATCGATATCCGCAAGTTGCCGTTCGGCGACTACTTCGATGGCCTGCGCGCCGGCGTGTGGGGCGACAACCGGCTGTCGGAGACGGTGTGCATGTGGGTCAATCGCATGCACGACAAAACGCAGTTGGTGGTCGCCTACCCGGGCACCGACGTCGCCCGCAGGTCCGTCCTGCGCTACGTCGAGACGATGCGTGCCGAGTTCGCCCGGGTGTCCGACGCCGGACCGCGCATCGATGCGTGATGTAGTTCCCATCGTGGCGGCGCCGGAGGTCTCGGTATGAGCGCCCTGGCGGCTCTCACCTTGCGCACAATGTCAGGTTCACGGCGCGACGCCGACCTGCTTTTCGCGGCGCTGGCACCGGTGGGCTGTTTCCTGGGGTTCACCCTGGTACTGGGCGGCCTCATCCACACCGGTCCGATGAGCTATCCGCAGTATGTCGTGCCGGTGGTCATCGTGCAGGCGATGCTGTTCGGGGCCATGACCACCGCCGACCGCGCCGCGCGAGACCGGTTGTCCGGCTTCGGTTCCCGGCTTCGCACCTTGCCGGTTTCCGCGGCGGTGCCGCTGGGCGCGCGGATGCTGTATTGCCTGATACGCGCGATCATCGCATTGGTCGCGGCCATCGCGGTCGGATGGTTGTTCGACTTCCGGATGGAAGGCGGCCCGGGCGCCACAGTTCTGTTCGTGATCATCGTGGTGGCGTTCGCGATGGCGGTCTGTCTCGGCGCGGATGCTCTGGGCTCCCGGGTCGGATCCGTCGAATCGTCGAGCCAGTTACTGCTTCTCCCCCAACTGGTCCTTGTCTTGTTGTCCACCGGCATCGCTCCGGCGGAATCGTTTCCGACATGGCTTGGACCGTTCATTCGCATCCAGCCGGTGTCTCAGGTCACCGAAACACTCCGAGGTCTTGCCACCGGTCACGTGACCGGCAGGGACCTGACGGTGACATTGGCGTGGTGCCTTGGCTTGCTCGCACTTTTCGGCGTTCTCGCGGTGCGGATGCAGCGACGTGTCAGCGCGGAAAGTTCGGGCGCGCCTCTGATCGTCCGCCGGGCACGTCAAGGCGAGTTGCCGGCTCGCGATGCGTCCACGGATCGGGTCCCCATGGCCGTTAGTGCCGTTGCAGGGCAAGAGATTCCGTGCGTCACATCGCTGACCGCCTTCGTCAGTCAAAGCACTTCGGAGGCGGGACGGCTGCTGCGCCGCTGGCGCCGCGACCCGATTGTCGCGGTGCAAGCGCTGTTGTTTCCTACCTTTCTCCTCATCATCTACAAACTGCTGGTCGGCAAGTCCGTCCTGGCCGCCACTGGACACGACAGCCTGTACGGGCTGGTCCCGATGTGCGCGGTGGTCGGCGCGGTGTTCGGAACCCTGGGTGCCGGTCTGGCTTTGCCGTCGGAGCGCGAGTCCGGTGTACTGACCAGGCTGTGGGTGCAGCCGGTTCATCGGGCCAGCACTGTGGCCGGCCGATTGGTCGCTGAGGCGGCCCGAACTATCGCGTCCGCCGTTGTGCTCACCGTCTTCGGGATCGCTCTGGGTCTGCGGTTCAACTACGGCTGGCTCGCAATGCTGGCTTTCGTCCTGATGCCCGTGGTGATTTCGGCTGGCATGGCGACATTAGTCATCGCCATCGCGGCCCGTGCGGACGGCAAGGCAATGGTGACCTGGCTGGGTGCGGGGTGCGTGATCCTGCTGTTCCTCAACACCGGTGTGGCGCCCGCCGCGGTGTTTCCGGGCTGGCTGCAACCAGTGGTGCGATTTTCGCCCATATCCCCGACGATCGAGGCGATGCGCGCGCTCGCGGAGGGCGGTCCAGTGCTCTCGCCGCTGTGGCAGGCGGCTCTGTGGGGCGGCGTTCTGGTCGCGGTGTTCGCGCCGGTGGCGGTGCGGGGGTATCGCGCTGCGGCCGAGGCGGGGTGCTAGTGGCGAGGCTGGCACTGCTGGACCAGGCCGCCTTCCTCCGGCTGCGCGCCACCGGCCAGGGCAGCACCGTGCAATCCACGTGGATCTACGACCGCGACGTCAACACCGACGAATTGCGGGCCTTCCATGACAATCTCGGTGCCGGCCTGCTCGGACGCCGGATCGAGCGTTCGCCGCTGCCGTTCGGGCGCCATCGCTGGGTGCTCGACAGCCGCTCGCCCGACATCGCGTGGGGACCCCGGCGATCGCGGCGCGAGATCGGTGCGTGGCTGGAAAGGCGCGCAAGGGTGGGCGTCGATCCCGAGCACGGTCCGACGTTTCACATTGGCGTGCTGCCGTTGGACGACGGCGGTGCGGCGGTCACTCTGGTGGCGTCGCACTGCGTGGTCGACGGGCTCGGGCTGGTACTGGCCGTCGCGGAAGCGGTCAAGGGAGAACGACGCAATCTTGGCTATGCACGGCCGAATTCACGCGGTCGGTGGCGTGCGGCGTCGGAGGACCTGGTCGATGTCGTTCGTGCACTGCCGGCGGCGATCCGCGCGCTCATCGCGACTCTACTGATCTTGCTCAGGGTCTCATCCGATCAGCGGGGTCAGCCGCAGCGGCCCGGGGCGCCCGCCCCGATCGACGCCGACCCGAACACCTCGCCGTCGGTGACCATCCAAACCGACGCAGCGGCCTGGGAGGCGCGCGCCCGCACCCTCAACGGAAGCGGCAACGCACTTTTCGTCGCGTTCGCCGCTCGCCTGGCTCACCGGATGGGCAGGGTGCTGCCCGACGGGAACTCCGTCACGGTGGTGCTTCCGGTCAGCGACCGCACCCCCGAGGACGACCGCGCCAATGCGCTGACCTCGATCACGCTGACCGTCGACGGTACATCGGTGACTGACGACTTGAGCGGCGTGCGCGCCGACGTCAAGAGATCGCTGACGGCCCTGGAGCACGAGCCCAACGAAATGCTCGCCGGGCTACCGCTCATTCCGTTCACGCCACGCTGGCTGGTGCGGCGCGCCGAAGGCATCGCCATGTCGTCCGGCCAGCTTCCGGTGGGGTGTTCCAACCTCGGGAGCCTCGACAGCTCCGTCAGCCGCATCGATGGCGCGGATGCGACCGAGGTCTCCATGCGGCTCGCCGAGCAGGGCATCACCCAGGCTCGCATCGCGCAGGCGCAGGGCCAATTGTTCTGCGGCACAGGCACCGTCAACGGCAGCCGGTTTCTCACCGTCGTTGCCTACCAGAGCGGCGCCGACAGGACCACGGCGACGAGCGAGCTCGCCTGTGCCGCGCTGGCCGACCTGCAGCTGTGCGCCAGCACCGTGTACGAGGGCCGGATCTGATCGTGGACCTGGGCGTCAAGGCGGATCCACGTGCCCGTAGTCGCCTTGTGGGTATCGGCGCCGCGATCGCGGTGTGGGTGGTGGCCGTGCTGTGGTTGGCGATCAAGGTCGTTCCGCTCGACGTCTACTGGATGTCGTATTACGCCGCCGATTACACGCACGGCTTCGTCCGTCGCGGGCTGGCCGGTGAGTTGGTTCATTTAATCCCGGGGCACTTCTTTGCCGCAACGATGGGCTTGCGCTGGCTGTCGACGGCTGTTTATTTGTGCGGTCTCGCGACGGTCGCGGGCGTGGTGCTCGCAAGTGGCCATCGGTCTGAGCGCCGGCTGATGGTAGCGATGGTGATTCCGTTGCTGCCCTTTGGTGTTCCGTTCGCGACGTTCTCCGCCCGCCCGGACCTGTTCGGCGGGGCGGCCCTGGCGCTGTTCAGTTCGGCGCTGGTATTTGCGCGTTCTCGTGCGACGGCGACGGGTTGGTGCGCGGCTTACGGCGTCGTGATCGCGGTGCTGACGCTGATGCACGAGGCCATCGGGCTGCAGTTCGCGCTGGGTGCGGTGCTGGCGATCACCGTCCTCGGCGGTGCGCTGGAATCCGCTCGGCGCCTCGGCGCCCTCGTGGCCGTCACGCCCGGGGTGATCGCCACGGCAGTGGTGGCGGTGTTCGGTCGGCACGACATTGCCTCGCGCCTGTGTGCGGCCGTGCCGCATCACCTGATGCCCAACCCCTTCGCGACGGTCACGTCACCGAAGACGCTGTTGCGCTTCGTGGTTGACGGGCAGTCCGATCAGACCGACTACCACGACTGGGTGTGCCGCAACGTGATGCCGAACTACGACAACGGAATCGCCGATGCCATCCGCACCGTCGGCCATATCGGAGCACTCGGCCTCACCGTCTCTCTGATCTTCGGTGCCGCTGCCGTCGCGGTGACGTTGTGGGGACTCGGCGAACTTTCCGGCGTGCCGTGGCGCGCGTTCGTCGAGGCGCTGCACGGCCGGATGGCCTGGGTGACCGCCGGCTTGCTGTTGGTAGTACCGGTCTTCCTGACCGGCTACGACTGGACCCGCTGGCTGACAATCGTGGCGTTCGACGTCGCGCTCGTGTTCATTCTCTTCGCCGCGCGTCGGCCGGAGATCGAACAAACGCCCACACCAAAAACGTTGCGATTGTTCATTCTTCTCGTCATCGCGTTCGCACTGATCCCAGTGGGCGCCGTTCCGGGCTTCGGCGGGCCGCGGATGGTCTGACCGGCGCCAAAGGCGTGGCTCGGTGGCAGCTGAGGCATTGCGGCTGGTAGCGTAACTGGCACTGTGAGTTTCGGAGTTTCAATGCCTTCACGGTGGTCGCGACGACAGTGCGCGTCTGCCATCGTTGCTGCGCTGGCCCTCCTTGCAGCTGTGCTGGGTTGCGGGCCTTTGCGAGCCGAAACGGCACCCGGCGCGTTGCAGCCACCGGTAGCAGCGTCATCGGCCAGCCCGGTTTCTGGCCCGACGCAGCTGAGTAACGACTCGGTTCCCGTTCGTCGCCTCGGCGTCGGTTCCACCGTGAACGATGACAAGGCGTTCAAAAGCGGTGGGTTAAAGCGTGATCGGGCAACTCCTTTGGCGCTTTCCACGCCACGCTCTTCTGGATCTGCGGTCCCCCCGATGGTCGGGACCGTGCGGGCTCAGCAGCGGGTCGATGCCCCCGCTCGTGCGCCCGCGTCAAGCTGCGTGGACCAGAATCTTTTGATTCGATTCTGCGTCGCCCGCTGCTGATCGAACGCGGCAGTCACGGCGCGCACATCATTTGCGACGGGGTTGAACGCTAGCCGTCAGTAGGTTCCGCCTACTCGGGGTCGGCTGAACGGCTTGCCGCGCGGCAATTTGCATCGGCGCGATCTTCGCTGTCGAGGTCGAAATCGCCCGATCTCTGCACGCCACTTTCGCCGAACCCAGAGGTCAAGCCGCGAACTGTCGGTGCCGTACTTTGCTGTGCCGCATCCGCGCGATGCTTTGCCGATTTTCATTCATTCACAACAGCAGCTGCTGACTTGATGGCGTGTGCGACGCCACCAACTTCAGCCGAGACAAGCACCAAGAAATCAGGGAAAGACATGGATTTTGGCGCATTACCCCCGGAGATCAACTCCGGTCGGATGTACCTGGGGCCCGGGCCCGCGACCTTGCTGGTCGCCGCCGCGGGATGGGAGTCGCTGGCCGCCGAGCTGACAGACGCCGCCAGCAGTTACCAGGCCGTGATCGCGAGCCTCACCGACGAGTCCTGGTCGGGACCGGCGTCGATGTCGATGGCTGCCGCGGTAATGCCCTACATCGCGTGGATGACGGCGACCGCCGAGCAATGTGGGCAGGCGGCCACGCAGGCCACGGCCGCCGCAGCGGCCTTCGACGCCGCGTACGCGATGACGGTGCCGCCGCCGCTGATCGCGGCCAACCGCACCCGGCTGCTGGCCTTGATCCAGACCAATATCTTCGGGCAGAACACCCCGGCCATCATGGCGACCGAGGCCGAGTACAGCGAGATGTGGGCCCAGGACGCCACCGCGATGTACAGCTACGCCGCTAATTCGGCTGCGGCGTCGACACTTTCGCCCGTGGCGGCGCCATCGCAGTCGACCAATCCGGCCGGCCTCGCCGGCCATATCGGCGCCGTCACCCACGCAGCAGCCCATTCCGGCAGTAGCGCACAGTCAACGGCGACGCAGTGGGCCTCGGCGGTGCCCCAGACCCTGCAAAGTATGTCGACTCCCGGCTCATCCTCGAGCACGGGTCTGTCGCAGGCGGCGATGGGCACGGGCGCGTCGCTGGGGTCGTCGGGAGCGTCCGCCCCACTCAGTTCACTGTCGGGTCTGACGGGCGCGTCAGGCAAGGGCGCGACGAAGAGTGCGAGCACCGGGGCGGGCGCGGCCTCGGGACTGGCCTCGGCGCTCGCCGCCGCACCCGCAGCGGACGGAGCCACGGCCGGTCTGGCATCCGAGGCGGCGGGGTATGGCGCCGACGGCGCCGGTTTGATCGCCGACGGCGGTGGAATCGGCATAGATCTCTACGGCCTCGATCTGGATTACCAGGGATTGGCGCTCGATGAGGCGGGCGCAGGTTCCATCTTGGGGGCCGAGGGCGCCCAAGGCATAGCCGGCATGGGTGGTGCGGCCGGTTTAGGAGGCCTCGAGCCGCTGGCGGGACTGGGGCAGGGCGCCTCGGCAAGTGTGGGCCAAGCCAGTGCGCTAAGCACGTTGTCCGTACCTCCGAGTTGGGCGACAACGGTCTCGTCGGTCGCCCCGCTGCCGGCGCTGACCGGCAGCGCCACCCCGGGTGGGTGGGCCGTACCACCCGGGGCGTCACCCGGCACTGCGGTGTCCAAGCTGCCACTGGGCGGCATGGTCGGGCGCGAGTCCGAGGGAACTGTTCAGCGCGTAGGCATGCGAGTCTCGCTGATTCCGCATTCGCCGGTGGCGGGCTAGTGCACCGAATCACTCGTCGCGACGTCAAAGGATGTATGAGCTCGTCGACTCCGAAGGAAATCGCAATGGCCAAACCCAGGTCCAACCAGTCAGGGTGGCGCGTGTCGCTGACCCGAAACCCATTGGCTCTCATCGTAAAAACAATGATGTGCGTCGCCTGGATCGTAGCGTTCGGAGCATCCCTGGCGGCGCCGGCGGGCGCCGATCCAAACCCGGGTGGCGGCGATCCCAACCCCTTTGGCGGCATCAGCTGTAGCTGCAGCCTGACCGCCCCGATCGACAGCCCGGCTTCCAAACAACAAATCAGTCAGGGGATACGGCAGGGGCTTTCCGGCCAGGGGCCGGCGAGTTGACCCGCCACCTGATAGCGGCCGCCCTGATGCGGCGACATCGCGAAATCGGTGCTGCCATAGAACTTTTCATCGAGACGCTCGAGGGTGGCAGCATGCAGACCGACCTGATCGCGGCGATGTTGGAAGCGCTGCGTCGGCACATCTATCTCGAGGAGGTCTTCCTTTTCCCGCCGATCCGCGAAGCAGGGATAGTCATGCCGATCGTTGTGATGATGCGCGAACATGGCCAGCTGTGGGCAACGATGGAGAGCCTGACGCAGCTGCTCACTGATCCAGAAGACAGCCCGCGCCTAAAGGCCACCTGCAATCAGTTGCTAGAGCAGCTCCGCAATCACAACTTCAAAGAGGAGCCGGCCATCTATTTGCATGCCAACCACGATCTTCCGGCGTCAACGAGTGCGGACCTGACCAGGTTCGTCGATACCGGCCGCATACCCGAAGGGTGGGTTTGTCAGCAGGCGAAGAGGTGAGGCTCAACGCGATTGGCTCGGGGTAGTCGTTGGGGGCTTGCTCAATGCACAGCTCACTTGGCGGGCGGGTGAGCTTTTAGTCCGCGGCAACACCGCGCCAAGATGTCCACTGTTGAGGCTGACGTCGAAGCCGTGCGTGCGGGGGTGGTGGCTCTGGGCATCGGAGAGGGGGAATCCGCAGCGCACGTCTGCGGCGTTGGGTGACACCGACCAGCTGCCACCAGTAAGCGGGGCCGCCCGCCGCCCGAAGGACTCGGACCCGGGTGATGAACTTATGTAGGCCAAGTACGTTCGGCCGAAGCGGATTAGCCGCCCATGTCCCAGTAATCCTTCCAGAGGGTGATTTTGCCGTTATGGACTTTGTGGACTGATACGAAGCGCATAACTGTTGACTGTCCACGTTGCCAGGTCCACGTTTCGGAGTGCTCAAAAATCGCATCGTCGCCGTCGGTGAGGATCAGACCGGGGTGGTTGACGTAGGCGGCGAGGGGGTCCAGCGAGATCCTCAGCTTCTTGACGATGTCATCTGGTCCTTTTGCGACAATGGTGGAGCCCACGGGGACGTCAATGAAGACGCAGTCCTCAGCGTAGAAGGTGCGCGCGGTTTCCCAATCACGTTCGGACACCGCGCTCCACATTGCCAGCACAGTCTCTTTCACCGATAACTGAGCACCCGCACAGACAGCCACTATCGTTTTCCCTTCTTGAAGCGTTGGGCCAGGCGCTTTCCTCGAGCGGGACAGCATGCTGTTCTCGCCGGACGTCACCTGCTCGTCGACTGGAAGTCACGACTGCGTCCGCCTCGGCGATTGGGCTGGAATATGAGGCGAGAGCGATCGTAGATGTGTTTGCAAATTCGGCTGTCAAGGATGCGGGAGCGGACAACCGGCACCAAGGCTTGGCGTCAGATCGTGGTGATCGTAAGGGGTTCCATGGATACCGTGGCGGGCGGCCAGTAGCCGGTTCACCTTCAGCAACGGGCCCCAGAGCGCGGTGTCGCTGTTTCGCGCAGCGGCGCGGCGCGCAGCGCCCGGCGTATGGTCGAGCACCCGGCGGACACCGATGTTTGCGTACACCACGGCCTTCGCCAGCCGCATCCATGGTTTGAGATTGACCTCAGCTAGACCGGTGGCGCGCACCAGGGCGCGGGTGATGTCTTCCCCGCCGTAGTAGGCAAACACACCGAGAAGCGGAATAAGCGCCGCTTGCTGGAGGCGCCCGCCGCGGTTCACCGCGCTCCCGACCATGACGTCAGTCCAGGTCGACGGCCCCCCGGCGTAGGCGACAATAAAGTCCATCGCTTCCAACGCCTGACTGGCGCTGCGCGGAATGAGTTCGTCGGCGACGCCGAAGACATAAGCAATGTAGCCCCAGTACATCAGTACCGCCTCGAGATCGCCTGTGCTACAGGAGCGACCATGTTGGTGATCGATCAGCAGGGGCTGCAATCCGAAGGTGATGGCGGCGTTCATCATCATCGCATTGGAGATCGGGTTCCCATGGCCGCCGAAGTGTTCGTCACCCCAGGTGCGTCGCAGTCCCGCGCGGACCTGAGCGTGCATCAAACGCACCCGAACGGTGTCCTTGAAAGGCCCCGCGAAGCGGTTGAGCGCGCAGGGGTAGGTCATGTTCCGAAACCAGGCGACCGTCTCGAGGTTTCGCCGGAAGAAATCTTTGACAAACCTCCCCGTTTCGCCTGTAGCGTAAGCGACTTCGTCACCGACGAACGTCCCGAACGTGTCGCCGACGAACATCCCGAACTTGGCGGCGAGGGAGGCGTTGTTCCACAGCTGGCGCCCTTTCTCCCACGTGTGTGCGTCATACCAATCCGGCGGGTGGTCCAGGTGGTCGAACAGCGCTACCAGCTCGGCAGGAGGGTCATCCAGCGTCTCAATACCGAAATCGAGCGCCCGGTCCAGCAGTGCTCTGCCTTCCGTCATACCGATTTCCCGGAACCGCGCCACAACGGCGTCCATCAACTCGTCGCCCTGCCATAAGTGGTCAACAAACAGGTCAGTCCAGGGCGTCGGACGAGGCACGTCCTGAAACTCCATCCATGGTGTGAGTGTGTCGCGGCGCGATTGTGTCCAAATCGGTTCGAAGCGCAACCGATCGGGGGCGGGCCGCAGCGACATGCCCGGTCGCCAGTAATAGTCGTACGGGTGGGAATCAGGGTGGCTGGAACGTAGACCATCGGTCGGTTGGCCGGTGTCAGGCGTTTGGGAAACCATGGTGCCATCGTGACACGAGCTTTCACTCGCATTCAATTCACGTTCATGGGCGTGCACGGAGAGCCTTTCTGGCGACATCAATGGCGCGCGGGCTCGGCACGCGGCCGGTCTGCGCCAGCCACCCCTTACGGGCGGTCGGGTGCCAGGCCAGCGGTGCGGGAGTCAGCAGCCAGCTTCGTGCGATGGCGGAACGGACGGTGCGGTAGGCGCGCTCGTGACGGTTGGTCCAAGTAATCCTGAAGCGGCGACGTACGATCGGCGGCAGGCCGCCGAAGATGACCAGCCGCATTGGTGGTGCCAGCGCGGCACGTACCGGCAAAGTGGGCAGCAACAGGTCGGCTAGTGGGCGCAATCGCGGGTGGGCGGGGTACTGCGAGGATGCGCTCATGTCGGGAATCGCTGGCCGCTTGATGTATTCGATGAGATAGTCCGAAGCCGGATTTGGTTGCAGCACTTCTCTGCAATAGCGGTCGACTTCAAATTCGAAAGCCGCGCGATCGCGCGGTAGAACGGAGTCGGTCATGCCGTAGCGTCGATACCATTCGCAACCTTCGTCGTAGAGCACCTCGCTGTCGTGCGCGGTGAGTGGCCGACGTTCCCAATAGTGGGCAACTCGATCTACCATGCGCTGAAACGTCGCGTGTGCCCACCAGAATGTCTCCGGGCTCAGCGCGTGGTAGTGCTGGCCGTTGGGGAGCGCTCCCTTTATGTCGCGATGAAAGTCCCGCACCTGAATGCCGGTTGCAGCAGCACTGGCGCCGTTGTAAACGGTGCCCAGAATGCCCGGCAGAGAGCGAAAGACTCGGTCAACCGGGTCATTGAAGAAGTCGGAGTGATCGACGAGGCCCTGGCCGATCGCGGGATGCATGGTTTGTAGTAGCCCGGCGGTACCGCCCTCGAACGCTATCCGCATATCGCCGGCCCACCGCCATAGCAGCGAATCCGGACCCAACTCGAGCTGGTTGCGGCCAAGGCGTGTCGGCTCGTTGGCCATCGCAGTCGCCTTTCCTTCGGTGTCGCGGCTAGAGAAACTTCTTCTCGGCATGCGCGAAGGGTTTCCCGATTCCCTCGGTCCGGGAGAGCTCGCGCGCGCTCAATGGTTGCCCCGCAGGCGCTTCGATGGAGGCCACCAAGACCCTCACCCCCAGGGGAACGAACGACCAAGCGTATGCGAGCATGAGGAGCATGCTGACACGAGCTTTAACTCACGTTCAACTCGCATTCGGATGACGCGACCTCCGCCGGCAAAGGCGCGACGCACTCCGCGGCAAGACCGGTCGCGCGCCATGGTCGAGCGCATCCTTGATGCCGCCGAGCAGGTCTTAATCCACCATGGCTACGACGGCGCCTCCACGAACCGCATCGCCGAGGTCGCCGGCATCAGTCCTGGCTCGCTGTATCAATATTTTCCAAACAAAGATGCCATCGCCGGTGCCGTCATCGACCGCTACAGCGACAGCTTGTCCGCGCGTCTCGCGGCCGCAGTCGCCGAACGGCTCAACGAGCCCGCCCCCGACTACGTGCGTAGCACGATCGCTGCACTACTCGACGCACTCGATGTCCATCCTGAATTTCTGCGTGCGGTTATAGAGCACACCCCACGGTTGGGAGCGGCCAGCAAGCTGAAAGCGTTCGAACAGCGGATCGGCGAACTGACCTTAGCTTACCTGACGCTCAACCGCCAACAACTGCGCCCCGACGTCACGTTCGGCACGGCGAGCTGGATGTTGGTGCGTATGGTCGAACACCTCACGGTCCGTTATGTCCTCGACCAACCGTCGATTAGTCGGAACGAATTCCTCGACGAGATCACGATTCTCGCCCTCAACTACCTCCGACCTCTACCGGCGCAGGACTGCTTCACCACCGAAGAGTGGCAACCCGGCGGCCGGTAAGAGAGCTGAAACGATGCGAACGTAGGTACACATCGCGGGCCGGTCGGACACAAACGCGCGAGCGGTCGGCGCCATTTGACACGAGGACTGCGCGTTAGTGTGCTCTGGTCGGCCTCAGTCGACCAAGCCGATAGAAAGTTGAGCAAATTCATGACCTCAGCAGCAGACGTGTCGACAATTGAATCGCGGGTCGGCCACTACTACCGGATGGACGACACTTACCGGGTCGGCCACGAGAAGCTACGCGAGTTCGCCCGTGCAGTGCAGGACTATCAGCCCGCGCACTGGGATGTCGCAGCAGCCACGGAGCTCGGATACTCGGGCCTGGTGGCGCCGCTGACCTTCACATCGGCCCCGGCTATGGCAGCCAATCGGCACCTGTTCGAATCGGTGGTCATTGGTTATGACATGTACCTGCAGACCGAAGAAGTCTTCGAGCAACACCGACCGATCGTGGCCGGCGACGAGCTGCAGACTGATGTCGAACTGTCGTCGGTGCGCAGGATCGCCGGCAGAGACCTGATCACTGTGACCAACACTTTCACCGACACTGCAGGCGAGCGGGTGCACACCCTGCACACCACCGTCGTCGGGATCACCGCCGAGGACGTCGATCCGGCCATCAGGACGGCCGTGCAGAAGGTGGTGATGCATGATGTGAACCTCCTCGGAAACGGGGAATCCGATGCGGCATACCAGAAGACAGTCCGCCCCGCGGGCGAGGCCCGGATCGCCCAAGGAGGCATGACCCGCACCCCGGGGACGCAGTCCTTCGATGACGTGAACGTCGGCGACGATCTACCGGTGCAGCACGTCCGACTGTCCCGCGGCGACCTGGTGAACTACTCCGGCGTGGCCGGCGACGCGAACCCGCTTCACTGGGACGAGAACATCGCCAAGCTGGCCGGACAGCCCGATGTGATCGCCCATGGAATGCTGACCATGGGGTTGGGTGCCGCATACGCTTCAGCATGGACGGGCGACCCCGGCGCGATTACTCGATACGCTGTGCGGCTGTCCCAGCCCGCCATCGTGTCTGCTACCGAGGGCGCAGACATCGAGTTCAGTGGCAGGATCAAGTCGCTGGACCCGGCGACCCGCACCGGTGTCGTCATTGTCGCCGCGAAGTCCAATGGCCGAAAGATCTTCGGCCTGGCGACGTTGAACGTCCGCTTCCGCTGAGTCGGCGGCCTGGTGACAGCGGCAGTCGACGACGTCGAGCGGCTGTGGTCGAGGCTGTTGCCCGTGCGCATTACCTCCAGGGCCGGAGATGCCACCGACCCCTAGCCGCATGGGTAACTGCCGCATCCGCCAGCTCGCCAAATATCAGCGCGCGAGCCGACATTCACACTCAAGCCGACACTTTTTCTAAAGCTGCCATTGACCAATGTCACCATTTGGTGTTGACTGCGTCCTATGACGGACGGCGTTCCGGCTCGCGGGTCGTTGCGATCCCGCGGCGCGGCAGCGATAAGTACGTACACCCTTCGGCCGATCACCAGCGTGATTCCGCCCGAACGGGCGTGGGGGCTGTGGTTATCGCGCCAGATCGTCGCCAGAATCATGGGGACGTTCGGCCCCTCGCTCGCGGGCACCCGCGTCGAATCCGTAGACACCAAGCTGCCCCACGGTCGCCGGGTCAAGGGTGAATGGGTCTATGGACCGCGAACGCCCACAAGCGAAACCGCACGATCGTCGACCAGCGAGGGTGCGATCTACTACGTGCACGGCAGCGGCTACGCCGTGTGCTCGCCAAAGACGCACCGCCGCTTGACATCCTGGCTGTCGGCCCTGACCGGCCTGCCGGTGTTCTGCATCGATTACCGCCTGGCCCCGAAGCATCGCTTCCCCACCGCGGCCGACGATGTCCGCGCGGGCTGGGATTGGCTGATCGACACCTGCGGCGTGTCACCGAAACAGATTGTGATTGCCGGGGATTCGGCAGGCGGTCACCTGTCCGTCGACTTGCTCCTGCAGTCCGAGGTCGACCACCCCGCCGCCATGGTGCTGTTCTCCCCGCTGTACGACCTCACGTTCGCACTGGCGCTGGCCCGTGAGCGAATACGTCCCGATCCCGCAACCCGGGCGGCGAACGCGGTCCGCCTCGTCGGCCTCTACCACACCGGCATCGACCTCACCCATCAACGGCTGACCCTCGACGTCACCGACGGCCCCGCGCTCCCCCCGACTCTGATCCAGGCCGGCGGAGCCGAGATGTTGCAGGAGGATGCGCGCCGGCTCGCCGCGGACATCCGAACTGCCGGTGGCAGATGCGAACTGCAGATCTGGCCCCATCAGGTGCACGTCTTTCAAGCGCTGCCACGCATGACACCGGAAGCCGCCAAGGCAATGGCCTATGTCGCTCGGTTCATCGCGCACGCCCTGCAGGATGCGCGTGCCCTCACCGAGGAGGCCCACTGACATGTTGGACAGATTCCTCAATCGGTCGAAAACCAGCCGCGGCGCCTCGGCGGTGGTCACCGGCGCAGGAAGCGGCATCGGCGCCGCCTTCGCCGTCGAACTGGGCAAGCGTGGCGGCGCGGTGGTGTGCAGCGACATCGACGAGGCGGCAGCGCAGCGGACGGCCGACACGATCGCGGAGCACGGCGCCAAGTCGGTGGGAATGCGTTGCGACGTATCGCGATTCGAGGACGTCCAGGCGCTGGCCGAACAGTCACAGTCCTGGTTCACCGCGCCACCCACTCTGGTGATCAACAACGCCGGTGTCGGCGCAGGAGGTGCCGCCATCGGCGAGGCGCCGTTGGACGACTGGCTGTGGACCTTGGGCATCAACCTGTGGGGTCCGATTCACGGCTGCCACGTGTTCGCCCCGATCCTGCGCGACGCCGAGCCATCGCACGCGCCGCGGGGCATCATCAATGTGGCCTCGGCGGCGGCGTTCGGTGCGGCTCCAGGCATGGCCGCCTATAACGTCAGCAAGGCCGGTGTGCTCTCACTCTCCGAGACCCTTGCCGCCGAACTGGCCGGCACGCCGGTGCGGGTCACCGTGCTGTGCCCGACGTTCGTCAAGACCAACATCCTCGAATCCGGGCGCATCAGCGAACAATCCAGCGAGCTGGCCGCAAAGCTGATGCGTTGGACCGGATTATCCGCGGAGAAGGTCGCGCGTGCCTGCCTGGACACCCACGACCGCGGCGAGCTCTACTGCATGCCACAGTTCGACGCCAAGATCGGCTGGAACATCAAACGCCTGGCCCCGCAGACCTATACACGTGCGGCAGGCCTGGTGTCCCGCATCAACCTGCCCTGATCACCCGACGAAAAGGAGCATCCGATGGCCATCGACATGGAAGCCATGCTCGCCAAGATCAAGGATCGCCAGTGGGCGCTCGCCGACATCGATTGGGAAGCACCCGGTGCCGAGATGATCACTGATGAACAGCGGCCACAGCTCAAGGCGTTCATGGCCGACCTGTGCTGGATCGAGAACATCGGCGCTAGGGGCTTCGCCGCGTTGGCGAAGAAGGCACCTACACCGACCATCGCCGAGATCTACCGCTACTTCCATGCCGAGGAGCAGCGCCACGCCAACGCTGAACTGGCGTTGATGAAGCGCTGGGGCATGCTCGAGGACGCTGAGATTCCCGAGCCGAACGTGAACATCCGACTGGCGATCGACTGGCTGGACCGGTGGGCCGACGACATGCCGCTGTCTCTGCTCGGCACCGTCATTCCGATGCTCGAAGTCGCACTGGATGGCGCCCTGTTGAAATTTCTCCTCGACGAGGTGCACGACCCTGTTTGTCACCAGGTCTTCGAGAAGATCAACAATGACGAATCGCGGCATCTGGTCGTCGATTTCGAAGTCCTCGACATGATCGGGCAGGCGAAGATCCGACGGTTGCTGATCGACTTCGTCGGTCACAATGCCACTCCGGGTCTCATCATCGGTGCGATCATGGGTGCCCCGCTGATCAACAGGATCCGCAACGAGATCACCGCCATGGGTATGGAGCCCGAGCGGCTTTACCGGGCTGTAAAACGATTCAAAGAGCTTGGCGACCGCGGCGAACGCACCAGGCGGGTACCGACTTATCGGTTCCTGAGGCGCTACGCCGGAGTGGTCACAAATCCACGCCACCCGTACCACCTGCTGGCGAATTCGATGGTGTGGCTGTCCGACCGATATCCGCGGCCCCTGCTGCCAGCGGTACCGACCTGGGTTAGGGAACTCACCCACGAGCCGGCGGCGTGACCATGGGTAACAACCGCGCCCACGCGGCGCTCGTCATCGGAGCCGGCTTCACCGGACTCGGGGCGGCGATCCGCCTGGCCGAGGCCGGCGTCGACGACGTCGTGCTCCTGGAGCGCGCCGACCGCGTCGGCGGAACCTGGCGCGACACAACGTATCCCGGAGCCAGTTGCGACGTCCCGTCAGTGTTGTACTCCTACTCCTTCGTCAAGAACCCGACGTGGTCACGCACCTACTCGCCCGCGCCCGAGATCTACCGGCACCTCGAGGACATGGCCAACAGGTTCGACATCCGCAGCCGCATCAAGTTCGGCCACGAGGTCAAAGACTTGACCTTCAACGAAGACGACGGTGTCTGGACCGCGACCACCAAGAACCGCAAGAAGTTTCGCGCCCGCACCGTCGTGCTGGCCGCCGGCCCGCTGTCAGACGTCAGCTTCCCCGACATCCGGGGCCTGGACAACTATCGCGGACACAAGATCCACAGTGCACGCTGGGATCACGACTACGACTTCACCGGCATGCGCGTGGCGGTCATCGGCACCGGCGCCAGCGCCATCCAGATCATCCCCGAGCTGGTCAAGCGGGCCGGGTTCGTCAAGGTATTCCAGCGCACACCGTGCTGGGTGCTGCCACGCCTGGACGTCGCCACCCCGCCGGCCGTGCAATCCCTGTTCGCCAAAGTGCCCGCCACCCAACAGCTTGCGCGCCAGGCACTGTATTGGGGCCACGAAGCCAGCGCCACGGCGCTGGTCTGGGACACACCGTTGACGTCGCTGGTCGCCCGTCTCGGCCGGGCCCACCTGCGCGCCCAGGTGAAAGATCCCTGGCTGCGGCGTCAGCTGACACCGGACTTTCGGCCCGGGTGCAAACGAATGCTGGTGTCCAGCGACTACTACCCCGCGCTGCAACGCGAAAACTGCAAGCTCATCGACTGGCCGATCGCCACGTTGAGCCCGGTCGGCATTCGCACCAGCGACGGCATCGAGCACCACCTCGACTGCATCGTCTTCGCCACCGGGTACGACGTGCACCTGACGGGTCCACCGTTCCCGGTCACCGGTCTGGGCGGCCGGTCGCTGGCCGCCGAATGGGCCGGCGGCGCACAGGCTTACAAGAGCATCAACGTGCACGGCTATCCGAATCTGTTCGTCATGACCGGACCCAACTCCGGACCGGGCCACAACTCGCTGCTGGTGTACATCGAGGGCCAGCTGGACTACGCGGTACGCGGGATCACCACCGTCCTCAACGACGATCTGCGTTACCTCGATGTCCGCGACGAGGTGCAGCGTCAGCACAACGAGGACCTCCAACGCCGGCTCACCAAGACGACCTGGATGTCGGGGTGCCGCAGTTGGTACCTCACCAAGGACGGATTCAACGGGTCGATGTACCCCGGATTCGCCACGCAGTATCTTCGCCAGATGAGGGATTTCCGGTACGAGGACTATCAGGCGGTGGCACGCCGCGCCCAGACGCAGGCCACCGCGTCGGCCTGAGAGGCCGCACCGACCATGGCCACCGAGCGCGCATCGCGGCCCGAACCCGGCACCATCGCCAGCGTGCTGCACAACGTGCGGCGCGCACCCAAGCGGGTTCGGCGCCAATCGCGGGAGTATCGCCAACTCATCGAGGGGGCGGTGTCCCAGCTTTTCGAGTCGGCCGCCCGGCACCCGCACGGCGATGCGAATTCCGGTGAGTACCGGATCGACGACCTGGCCCGGCTGGCCGGAACCACCACCCGCAACATCCGCGTCTACCGGGACCGCGGGCTGCTACCGCCCCCGCTGCGGGTAGGCCGCATCGCGCTGTTCAACGACACCCACCTGACCCGGCTGCGGCTCATCACCTCGATGCTCGACCGCGGCTACAACATCGCACACGTGCGAGAAATGCTCAGCGCGTGGGAAGAAGGCAAAAACCTCGGCGACGTGTTGGGCCTTGAAACCGCCATCGTCGGCACCTGGACCACCGAGAAGCCGGAGACGATGTCGCTGGCCGAGGCGCACCGATTGGTCGCCGACGCAGATGCGTTCGAGCGCCTGGTGGCGCTCCAGGTGATCCGGATCGACGGGACGCAGGCCACCATCACCCGCCCGAAACTCATCGAGGCGTTCAACGAAATCCGGGGCTACGGCGTCAAATTCGACAAGCTCATCGACCTCCACGAACAGATCGTCCCGGAGATCGACAAGATCAGCGACATGCTGGTGCGCGCCGGGGCCGAACACGTGCTGGACCGCATCAAGCCCGGCGCACCGCTGCCGGCAGACGCGGAAATCGCCGAGCTGATCACCATGCTGGTGCGCTTCCGCACTCAAGCGGTGGCGACAGTCACCGCCACGCTCGCATCGTCGATCGAATCGAATATCGAGTCGCTTGTCGGGCGCATCCTGGCCGACTATCTCGAATCGAGCTCTTCCGTCTGAGTCTGGGTCGGCGTGCACCCGGGCCGTGCGCGCAAGCTAGACGTTTGCCGGCGCTAAATGGGGGTGCTGACGACAGTGCAGGTTAAGCACGTGTAAGTACCCGTGCAGGCCGCAGTCGTGGGGAAAGTGAGGGCGAGCAGACGAGCGGTTTAAAGCTATTGGCGCGCAATCAGATAGGGGGCGAGCGTAGACAGCTTTTCGCAGGTCTCTTCGAATTCGCGGTCGGGTGTTGACTCTTCGATGATGCCCGCCCCGGCCCGCAGCCAGGTCTTCCCATCACGTTCGTACGCCGCCCGCAGCGTCAGCGCCGCATCAAGCCCGCCGTCAGCCGAAATCATCACCACCGCACCCGAATACAGCCCGCGCGGCCCCTCGTCGAGGCGCATGATCGCTTCGACGCCACCGGCTTTCGGGATGCCCGACGCGGTCACCGCCGGGAACAGCGCCTCGAGCGCATCCATCCGGTCGTTGGATGTGCCCAACCGGCCGCTGACGGTGGAGCCCAGGTGCTGCACGCTCCCCCGTTCCCGCACCGTCATGAAATCGGTGACGACGGCGGTGCCCGGCTCGGCGATCTCGGCCATTTCCTGCAGCGAGCTTCGTACTGAAATGGCGTGCTCGACAATCTCTTTGGAATTCGACTCCAGGTCGTCGCGAGCCTGGCGGTCGCGCACCTCGCCACGGCCGAGCGCGCGGGTGCCCGCGAGCGGTTCGGTCACCACGACGCCGTCGTGATGGACGGCCGCGACCAGTTCGGGGCTGTAACCCACGGCACGAATTCCACCGAGCCGCAGCAGGAACGACCTCACCGGGGTGTTGTGCCGACGGGCCAGCCGGTAGGTGGACGGGAAATCGAGCGCGAAAGGCACTTCGAGAGAACGGGAAAGGATCACTTTGTGGTAGCGGCCCGCGGCGATCTCCCCGACGGCCGATGCCACGCGATCACGGTAGGCGGACGGATCGGCGACCACGTCGATCGCCGAGGCGTCGCGCACATCGGGTACGCCGTCGCCGAGCACGCCCAGTACTTCGTCGCGGTGCCCGGCCGAGGTATCGAACAGCCGAACCTCGTCCCGGGTCACGACGATGCGGCCTTCCGGCCAAAACACTCGGGCCAGTGGGGTTCCCGGCGCCAGCCGCTGCTGTAAACCGTAGCGGTACACACCGAATTCGAAGGCGATCCAGCCGAAGAGCTGGTCGGTTTCCAGCAACAGCCGGTCGATGGCCTCACCGAGCACCGGGCCGGGCCTACCCGACCATTGTTGGCTCTGGGTCACTCCGTCGCGGATCACTCGCAGCTCGTCGCTGTCGAACTCGATCATTGCGCGCACACCGGTGGCCAGCACCCATTCGCCGCCGCGCTCGTAGAGCAGATACTCTTCCCCGACGCGCTCGGACAGCACCACGGCCAGCTCGGCCGCCAGGTCCGCCGGGTCGACGTGCAAGGGAAGCGGAATCGACGGCGACTCAGAGCCGGCGGAACTTGTCTTGACGCTGACCTCGGTCACGATTAGTAAATGTAGCCTAACCTATGTAGCTGTGCGCAACCGATCCCACGAACTGCGCCTCGATTGCCGCATTCAGCTAAAACTCCCGCGGAGTTAAATCGCCGGCCGGTCGCGCGTGTCCCCTCGAAGACTGGCGAGGCGCCAGCATTACCGAGCTGTTCATGCAGGTAGATCCGCTGAAACTCCGCCCTCGGGGTAGATGTCCGGCCGTCGGCCGTGAAGACCGCCACTCCAAAGGTTTCCCAACCGTTTACGTTGTGGCCGCACAACAGGCGGCTCCGGCAGCCAGACTTTTCCTAGCGCTCACTGCCCACCCCGCCCGGATCCGCCGGATTGGAGGAACACCATGTTCATAATCCGGCTTTTCAACGGCGAGGAAGTGCACGCGAGCGAAGGCGACGAACTCGAAATCAATCCGCAGACGGGTGTGCTTTCGGTTTCCCGGGTCGACGGTTTCGAGGAAATCACGACGCATTACTCGCCGTCGGCGTGGCTTTCGGTGACGCACCGCAAAAAGGGAGCCGGCGTCAGGCCCTCGCTCGTCCCGTCGGCGCGTTGACGGTCTATTGACCCCACAGTAAATGTACAGCATTTTCACATCAAACTAGCGGCAGCAATAACGGCCCCGGGTACGGAGTTTCGCTCGGGCGATCTCGTCCTGACCAGCAGTTTTCTTGGTTATCAACAGCCACGCGGGCGTCCGACACCCTGTGTGCTGCCAAGTGGCGGCGGGCCAGCGCCGGGGATAAGTTCTTGACGGTCGCCGGGATGTTTCGTGGTTGCTCCGCTTGCGGACGGTGCTTCCCCAGATCAGCGCTCTAACCAACGGAGGCATCGATGCTGCAAGAGTTCTGGCACAACTTCACCCATAACCTGTTCAAACCGCTTCTGTTGTTCTTTTACTTCGGGTTCCTGATTCCGATCCTCAAGGTGCGGTTCGAATTCCCTTACGTCATCTATCAGGGATTGACCATGTACCTGTTGCTGGCCATCGGCTGGCACGGCGGGGAAGAACTCGCGCAGGTCAGCGCGTCCAGCGTCGGGGTCATCGTGGGCTTTATGGTGCTGGGCTTCGTGCTGAACTGTCTGATCGGCGGCCTGGCCTACCTGGGCCTCGGCCGCCTGAAATCACTCCGGAAGGTCGACCGCGCAACGGTCGCCGGCTACTACGGGTCGGACTCGGCGGGAACGTTCGCGACCTGCGTTGCCGTCCTGGCCGCGGTGAACATCGCCTTCAACGCGTACATGCCGGTGATGCTGGCCGTGATGGAGATACCGGGCTGCTTGGTGGCGCTGTATCTCGTTGCCCGACTGCGGCATCGGGGCATGGACTCCGCCGGCTACATGCCCGACGAGCCCGGCTACACGCCGCCGGTCAAGGTCGGGGTCGGCCCCGGAACCGCCGCGCGGCCGCCGCACGGGCAGAGTCTCGAGAGCCACGAGGAAGCCGCCATCGAGCAGGAGCTGGAGCTCTCGCTGGAAAAGCTCGAGCACCCGGATTGGGAGCCCGAACAGAGCCCGGCGCGGCCCAAGGGCAAAAAGGTGCCCATTTTCTCCCGGGAGCTGTTCCAGGAGGTCTTCCTCAACCCCGGCCTGGTCCTGCTGATGGGCGGCATCATCATCGGCCTTGTCAGTGGGCTGCAGGGACAGAAGGTCGTCGCCGACGACGACAAATTCTTCGTCTTGGCCTTCCAGGGCGTGCTGTGTCTGTTCCTGCTCGAGATGGGGATGACGGCGTCGCGCAAGTTGAAGGACCTCCGCGCGGCCGGTCCCGGGTTCATCGTCTTCGGCCTGGTGGCGCCGAATGTCTTTGCGACACTGGGTATTATCGTCGCCTGCAGCTATGCGTCGCTGACCCACACCGACTTCAAGACCGGAACCTACGTGCTGTTCGCGGTCCTGTGCGGTGCGGCGTCCTATATCGCCGTTCCGGCGGTGCAGCGCCTGGCGATCCCCGAAGCGAGCCCGACGTTGCCGCTGGCCGCCTCACTGGGCCTGACGTTTTCCTACAACGTCACCGTGGGGATCCCGCTCTACATCGAGATCGCCCGCATCTTCGAGCGTCTGTTCGGGGTTTGACCACGCCCGGAACGCCGCTACCCCAATAGCGTTCGCACCACGGCGTCGGCCAGCAGCCGTCCGCGCGGAGTCAGCACCAGCCTGTCACCCTCGGACACCAGCAACCCGTCGGCAACCACGCCCTCGGCGCGGTCGCGCTCGGCAGGACTCAGCAATTCGACTGGGAGCCCTTGGCGCAGACGAGTTTTCAACAGCACGTCTTCCGTGTGCAAGGCGTCGGCATCCAGCTGCTCGAATCCGGCCACCGGCAGCGCCGCCGCGCTCAACCGTTCCGCATAGGCGTTGGGGTGCTTGACATTCCACCAGCGCGTGGTACCGAGATAGCCGTGCGCGCCCGGCCCCGCGCCCCACCACTGGCCACCATCCCAGTAGCCGAGATTGTGGCGGCATTCACCGCCCGGCCGCGACCAGTTGGACACCTCGTACCAGGACAATCCCGCGCGGGACAGCCGCGCGTCCACCAACTCGTAGCGGTGGGCCAGCACGTCGTCATCGGGTGCGGCCAGTTCGCCGCGCCGGACTCGCCGGGCCAGCGCGGTGCCTTCCTCGACGACCAGCGCATAGGCCGACACGTGATCCACGCCGGTCTCTATCGCGGTCTCGACCGAGCACAACAGGTCGTCGTCGGACTCCCCCGGAGTTCCGTAGATCAAATCGAGGCTGACGTGCTCGAAGCCGGCGGCCAGCGCCTCGCGGGCGGCGGCCGCGGACCGGTTCGGCGTGTGGATACGGTCGAGGACACCCAACACCCGCGGCGCCACCGACTGCATCCCCAGCGATACCCGGGTGTAGCCGGCCGCACGGATGGCGTCGAAGAAATCCGGCCATGCCGACTCGGGGTTGGCCTCGGTGGTGACCTCGGCATCGGGTGCCAGCGTGAAGTGCTGGCGCACCATCCCCAGCAGTGTCGCCATCCGCGGGCCCCCCAGCAGGGAGGGTGTCCCGCCGCCGACAAACACGGTGTTCACCGGGGGCGCCTGCAACCTCGCGGCCGCCAGTTCCAGTTCCTTCCCCAGCGCGCTGAGCCAGGCGTCCGGATTGACGCCACCCAACTCGGCCGGGGTGTAGGTGTTGAAATCGCAATAGCCGCAACGTGTTATGCAGAACGGTACATGCACATAGATGCCAAACGGTTGCCCGGCGACCGGCCGGACATCGGGCAGGTCGACCAGTTCCTCGCGAATGGCCATGCCAAATGATCCCACGACGAACGCGGCGACGCCGGGGCGCGATTCCGCCGAGAACGACGGCCCGCCGCCGAGGGTCTCATGAATTTCTCGGGCTACGCGGGTGGATCTCCCAGAGTTGCCCGGTAGTTTTAATCACCGTGAGCCAAGATTTGACCTGCTCGCCTGGCCCTTCGGCATCCGTGGCACAATGGTGGCGTGACTGTCGACCGGCCCAGCCCGCACATTGTGCTCGTGGCGCGACGGCACATTGATCTCAAGCGCGTTTGCAGCTGTATCTGTCTGCCTTGACGTGGTAGACCCAGGCCCCCTGTGTCTCCAGCTGGCCGACGGTTCCGCGCCGCCCAAAAGTGCCGGTGAACTGTGCTGGCCGCGCTGGCGATCTTTTAAAAGGAGAGAACTTCCCGATGACCACCGCCGGAGCCGCGAAGCCCCGTAACGAGGGCCAATGGGCACTGGGAAATCGTGAGCCGCTGAACCCGAACGAAGAGATGAAGCAGGCCGGCGCCCCGCTCGACGTGCGGGAGCGCATCGAGACCGTCTACGCCCAGAACGGCTTCGACAGCATCGACAAGAGCGACCTGCGCGGGCGTTTCCGCTGGTGGGGCCTGTACACCCAGCGCGAACAGGGTTATGACGGCACGTTCACCGGTGACGACAACGCCGAGTTGCTGGAAGCCAAGTACTTCATGATGCGGGTGCGGTGCGACGGCGGCGCGCTGTCGGCCGCCGCGCTGCGCACCGTGGGCCAGATTTCCACCGAATTCGGCCGCGACACCGCCGACATCACCGACCGCGAAAACGTCCAGTACCACTGGATCGAGGTGGAGAACGTCCCCGAGATCTGGCGGCGGCTGGCCGAGGTCGGCCTGCAGACGGCAGAGGCGTGCGGGGACTGCCCCCGGGTGATCCTGGGTTCACCGCTGGCCGGTGAGTCGCTCGACGAGGTACTCGACCCCACCTGGGCGATCGACGAGATCGTGCGCCGCTACATCGGCCAGCCCGACTTCGCCGACCTGCCGCGCAAGTACAAGACCGCGATCTCCGGCCTGCAGGACGTGGTGCACGAGGTCAACGACATCGCGTTCATCGGCGTGAACCACCCCGAACACGGCCCCGGGCTCGACCTATGGGTCGGTGGCGGGCTGTCGACCAACCCGATGCTGGGACAGCGGGTCGGCGCCTGGGTGCCGCTCGAAGAGGTGCCCGAAGTGTGGCACGCGGTGACGTCGATCTTCCGTGACTACGGTTATCGGCGGCTGCGGGCCAAGGCGCGGCTGAAGTTCCTGATCAAGGACTGGGGCATAGAAAAATTCCGTGAAGTTCTCGAACAGGAGTACCTCAAGCGTCCGCTGATCGACGGCCCGGCGCCCGAGCCGGTGACGCACCCGATCGACCACGTCGGCGTGCAGCGGCTCAAGAACGGCCTCAACGCGGTGGGCGTCGCCTCGATCGCGGGCCGGGTGTCGGGCACCATCCTCACCGCGGTGGCCGACCTCGCCGAGCGGGCCGGTTCGGACCGGATCCGGCTCACCCCCTATCAGAAGCTGGTCATCCTCGACGTGCCCGACGACAAGCTCGACGAGCTGATCGCCGGCCTGGAGGCGCTGGGCCTGCAGTCGCGGCCGTCGCAGTGGCGCCGGAATGTGATGGCCTGCACCGGGATCGAGTTCTGCAAGTTGTCCTTCGCCGAAACCCGGGTCAAGGCGCAGTCTTTGGTGCCCGAGCTGGAACGCCGCCTCGCGGACATCAATGAGCAGCTCGACGTGCCGCTTACCGTCAACCTCAACGGCTGTCCCAATTCATGCGCCCGCATCCAGGTCGCCGACATCGGTCTCAAGGGCCAGATGGTCGACGACGGTGCGGGCGGCTCGGTCGAGGCTTTCCAGGTGCACCTGGGCGGCAGCCTGGGCCTGGACAGCGGCTTCGGGCGAAAATTGCGCCAGCACAAAGTCACCAGCGACGAGCTCGGTGATTACATCGAGCGGGTCACACGCAACTTCCTGAAATATCGCGGCGAGGGTGAACGTTTCGCGCAGTGGGCTATGAGGGCAGACGAGGACGATTTGCGATGAGCGAACGAACGACCAAACTTTCAGAAGCCGAACTGCGTGCGCTTGCCGCCCGCGGGGCGGCCGAGCTTCAGGGTGCCAGCGCCGCCGACGTATTGCGTTGGACTGACGAGACGTTCGGCGGCATCAACGGACCGCGCGGCTGGGCCACCTGCAACTACGTGGTGGCTTCCAGCATGCAGGAGGCCGTGTTGGTCGATCTGGCGGCCAAGGTGCGTCCGGGCGTTCCGGTGGTGTTTCTGGACACGGGTTATCACTTCGTGGAGACCATCGGCACCCGGGATGCGATCGAGTCCGTATATGACATCCGGGTGCTCAACGTCACTCCGGAACACAGCGTCGCCGAGCAGGACAAACTGATGGGCAAGGACCTTTTCGCGCGGGACCCTGGTGAGTGCTGCCGGCTGCGCAAGGTCGAGCCGCTTGGCAAGACACTGCGCGGATACTCCGCGTGGGTGACCGGACTGCGCCGGTCGGAGGCGGCGACGCGGGCCAACGCGCCGGTGGTCGGCTTCGACGAGGGCTTCAGGCTGGTGAAGGTCAACCCGATGGCGACGTGGTCCGACGAGGACGTGCAGAACTACATCGACGAGCACAGCGTGCTGGTCAATCCGCTTATCTACGAAGGCTATTCATCGATCGGCTGTGAGCCCTGCACCGCCAAGCCGCTGGCGGGCGCCGACCCGCGCAGCGGACGCTGGCAGGGACGTGCCAAGACCGAATGCGGGCTGCACGCGTCGTAGCCGCGCAATAGGACGAATCCGGCCGTCAGGCCGACGTCAGCGTGCTCTGGTCCTCATCGGCCTGATCTGCGCGGCGGGCGACGGCTGCGGCCTCGAGGGCGATCGGCGGGACACGGGTGGCACGCACGTACACGGTGTCCCCCTCGCGCAGTGCCAGCGCCTCGGCGTCACCGCGTGTGATCTGGGCGGTGAAGAAGCCGCCGGTGGCGGCGTTGGTCAGCTCGACCCGCACCTCGAATCCCAGCGTGACCACCCGGTCGACGACGGCGCGCACCACCCCGACGGATTCTGCGGTGCCGTCCCCGCCGGCGATCGCCATCTCGGGATTGCGCCCCACCCGGATATCGTGCGGCCGCACCAGGGTCCCGTTCAGGGTGGAAACCGCGCCGAGGAACGACATCACGAACGCGTTCGCCGGGGCGTCGTAGACGTCGGTCGGGGATCCGATCTGCTCGATGCGCCCCTGGTTCAGCACCGCGATCCGGTCGGCGACGTCCAGTGCCTCGGCCTGGTCGTGGGTCACCAGCACCGTGGTCACGTGCACCTCGTCATGCAGGCGCCGCAGCCACGCGCGCAGGTCCTCCCGCACCTTGGCGTCCAGAGCGCCGAACGGCTCGTCGAGCAGCAACACCTGCGGATCGACGGCCAGCGCCCGCGCCAGCGCCATCCGCTGTCGCTGACCGCCGGACAGCTGGTTGGGATAGCGGGCCTGAAACCCGCTCAGCCCCACCACTTCGAGCAGATTGTCGACTTTGGCCTTGATCTCGGCTTTGGGTCGCTTGCGGACCTTGAGCCCGTAGGCCACATTGTCGCGGACCGTCAGGTGCTTGAACGCCGCATAGTGCTGGAACACGAACCCGATGCCGCGGCGCTGCGGCGGCACCCGGGTCACGTCACGACCGTAGATCGTGACGGTTCCGGTGTCGGGCTGGTCGAGCCCGGCGATGGTGCGCAGCAGTGTCGATTTGCCCGAACCGCTGGGACCCAGCAGCGCCGTCAGGGAGCCGGTGGGCACGACGAAGTCCACATGGTCCAGAGCGACGAAATCGCCATAACGCTTGTTGGCGTCACGCACGATGATGGCGAGGTCGCGATTTGTGCCGGCGTCGGTCACGGTCATTCCCCTCGTCAGGCCTGTTTAACCGCTCGTGCGCGGCGCGCGTCGAGCACCACTTGGAAAACCAACACCAGCACGGCAACTCCCATCAACAACGTGGACAGCGCGTAGGCGCCGTACTCCGCGCCGCGGTTGTAGCGGTCGGAGACAAGCAATGTCAGTGTCTGCGACTTCCCCGGCAGGTTCGACGACACCATGAGCACGGCACCGTATTCCCCCAGGGTACGTGCGATGGTCAACACGATGCCGTACGTCAGACCCCACCGGATGGACGGCAGGGTGATCCGCCAGAAGGTCTGCCACCAGCCCGAACCCAGGGTGGCCGCCGCCTCCTCCTGGTCGGTACCCAGCTCATGCAGCACCGGCTCCACTTCGCGCACCACGAATGGCAACGTGACGAAGATGCTGGCGAGCACGATTCCGGGCAGGCCGAAGATGATCTTGAATCCGAGGTCTTGCTCCACGAACCCGAGCGCGCCGGCCGACCCCCACAACACGATCAACGCGACGCCGACGATGACGGGCGAGACCGCGAACGGCAGATCGATGACCGCCTGCAGCACGCCCTTGCCACGAAACCTGTTGCGCGCGAGCACCAATGCCGTGGGAATTCCGAAGACGACGTTGAGGGGCACCACGATGGCCACCACCAGCAGCGTCAAGTTCAGCGCCGATATCGCCGCGGGGGTGCTCACCCAGGCGTAGAACTGGCCGAGCCCGGGCTGAAATGTCCGCCACAGGATCAACGCCACCGGAACGACCAGCAGCACGAAGACGTATCCGAGCGCGATGAACCGCAACCAATAGCGAACTCCCGCTGACGATGTCATGCGGACAGCTCCTCTCGCTTGGCCGCATGCCCGCCCACTATGCGCAGGATGAGCAGCACGACAAACGAAATGGCCAACAGCACAATCGAAATTGCGGCCGCACCGGTGCGGTCGTCGTTTTCGATCAGGGTGCGTATCCACTGCGACGACACTTCGGTCTTGCCCGGCACCGCACCGCCGATGAGTACCACGGATCCGAACTCGCCGATCGCCCGTGAGAACGCCAGGCCCGCACCGGATAACAACGCGGGCAGCAATGACGGCAGCACCACGGAAGTGAAGATCTTCGGGCCGCTGGCACCCAGCGACGCCGCGGCCTCCTCGGTTTCGCGATCCAATTCCAGCAGCACCGGCTGGACGGCACGCACCACGAACGGCAGCGTGACGAAGGCCAGCGCCACCGTCACACCCCATGACGTGTGCTGCAGGTGAAGGCCGACCGGGCTGTTGTTGCCGTACAACGCCAGCATCACCAGGCTTGCGACGATGGTTGGCAGCGCGAACGGCAGGTCGATGATCGCGTCGACCAGTCGCTTGCCCGGAAAGTCGTCACGCACCAGCACCCACGCGATCACCAGGCCGAACACCAGGTTGAGCACGGTGACCCCGGCCGAGATCGTCAGGGTCACCCGGAACGACTCGACCGCCGCATTGGAGGAGACCGCCAGCCAGAACGTGTGCCAGCCGCCACCCGCGGATTGCCAGGCGATCGCGGCCAGCGGCAGCAACACGATCACCGACAGCCACACCGTGGCCGCCCCGACGCGAAGGGCGGTGGTCCCGCGGCCGCGCCCGGGAAGCGGTCCCGGTGGCGCGTCACCGCTGAGCTCGGGCCGGATTGCCAGCGGATCCGGCGTGATGGCCGTCATCCGGTGGCCTTCGTGTAGATCTTGGTGATGCTGCCGGTGTTCTTGTCGAACAGCTGCGGATCCGCGGTGGCCCAGCCGCCCAAGTCGGCGATGGTCCACAGCTTCGCCGGCACCGGGTACCGGTTCCGGAAGTCGGCGGCGACGGCCGGATCGACCGGGCGGAAACCGGCCTGCGCCCAGACCTTTTGGGCCGCGGCCGTGTATTGGAAGTTCTTGAAGGCGACGGCGGCATCCAGGTGCGGGCTGGTGTTGACCACGGCAACCGGATTGTCGATCCTGAAGGTCTGCGGCAGGTTGACGTGTTCGACCGGCTTTCCCGCCCGCTCGGTGGCAATGGCCTCGTTCTCGTAGCTGATCAGTACGTCACCGCTGCCCTGCACGAAGACATCGGTGGCTTCCCGCCCCGATCCGGGACGCAGCTTGACGTGCTCGGTCACCAACTTCTTGATGAAATCCACACCGGCGTCGCTGTGGGCGCCGCCTTCACTCTTGACGGCGTACGGCGCGAGCAGATTCCACTTGGCCGATCCGGAACTCAGCGGGCTGGGCGTGATGACCTCGACGCCCGGCCGCAACAAGTCGTCCCAATCCTTGATGTTCTTCGGATTGCCCTTCCGCACCACCAGCGTAACCACCGAGCCGAACGGAATTCCCTTGGTGGCGTCGGTATTCCAGTCCTTGGAAACCTTGCCGGCCTTGACCAGTCGAGCGATGTCGGGTTCCACGGAGAAGTTCACCACGTCGGCCGGCTTGCCGTCGACGACGCCGCGGGACTGGTCGCCGGAGGCCCCATAGGAGGTGACCACCTGCACGCCCTTGCCCTCGTCGGAGGCGTTGAACGCCGGAATTATCTTGCTCCACCCCGGTTCTGGGACCGAGTAGGCGACCAGCGTGATGCTGGTGCGCGCGTCGGACAGCCCACCGCCGCCGACGGCATCGCTGGCCCCGCCGTGGCATCCGGCGGCGAGGCCGGCAATTAGGGCAAGGGTGAGGACGGGCCGCCAGTGCAATGCGGTCCTGATGTCCATTGAGGGCCTTCCGATGCAGAACGTATGGGATTTCGGTCCCGTGTCTGCGGATAGGCACCTAGAACTTCAGGAGAATTCGAAAACTCCAGACCAGACCGCGCACGGGTTTGGGAGTCAGCGACAACAGTGCACGAGGGCATAGCACCCCGGAACGCCACATGCCACGCGCATGGCGGGAAGCCTAACAGGAATCGGGGTTCCCGCCACCGCGACGGTGGCTGAGCAAACGGGCGACGTCGGCTAGTGGTGCATCAAATGGGTCACCAACCACGTGACGACCACCAGCGCCACCAGGATGGCGAGAACGAGCGTGACGTGCGACCGGGGCATGGGCGTTACTCGGGCGTCCCGTCGGCGTGGCGGGCACGGCGCATCAGCTCGATGCCCTCGCCGAGCACGCCATCCAGCACCGCCGCCGTGGCGTAGGCCACCACCAGCACGACCGGCACCACCACCATGGCCTGCAGGACGAAAGGGAGCCCCGAAAGCCACAGCTCGTTGCCGTCCCACCAGTTGAGGAACGCGTTCACGGGGCTCACCCTATTCGGCGCGGCTGGCGAAGACCAATGTGTGAAGACCGGCGCATGGCCTGGCGGACGCCGGCATCAACGTCACGGTGATCGAAAAGCAGGCCAGCCGCAGCGGATGGGCGCACGCCACGCCAGCTCGCCGAAACGTTGGACGCGGGATCGCTGAACAGCAATGATGTCCAGATGGTTCTGCATGCCCAACCCGAAGACCAGCCGGCCGACGCCATGCCCGAGGACGCTTATCAAGCCGCCTCCGCAGCGTCGATGTCGTCGTCCATCGATTTGCGCACGCCCGGGCCCCTCGCTCCCAGCGCCGCCCTACGGAACCCGTTCCCGCCGATCGCTGACTACGCGTTCCTGTCGGACTGGGAAACCACCTGCCTGATCTCCCCGGCCGGGTCGGTGGAATGGCTGTGCGTGCCCCGGCCGGACTCCCCCAGCGTGTTCGGCGCGATCTTGGACCGCAGCGCCGGTCACTTCCGGCTGGGGCCGTACGGCGTCTCGGTGCCGTCAGCCCGCCGGTACCTTCCCGGCAGCCTCATCATGGAAACCACCTGGCAGACCCACACCGGGTGGCTGATCGTGCGTGACGCGCTGGTCATGGGCCCCTGGCACGACCTGGAGCGGCGGTCGCGGACGCATCGGCGCACCCCGATGGACTGGGATGCCGAGCACATCCTGCTACGCACCGTGCGCTGCGTCAGCGGCACCGTCGAATTGATGATGAGCTGCGAGCCGGCCTTCGACTACCACCGGGTCGGCGCCACCTGGGAGTACTCCGCCAACGCGTACGGCGAGGCCGTCGCACGCGCCACCAGAGAACCCGACGCCCACCCGACGCTGCGACTCACCAGCAATCTGCGCATCGGGCTCGAAGGCCGGGAGGCACGCGCGCGCACCCGGATGAAAGAGGGCGACGACGTGTTCGTCGCCCTGAGCTGGACCAAGCACCCGGCGCCGCAGACGTACCAAGAGGCCGCCGACAAGATGTGGCAGACCACCGAGTGCTGGCGGCAGTGGATCAACATCGGCAACTTCCCCGATCATCCGTGGCGGGCGTACCTGCAGCGCAGTGCGCTGACGTTGAAGGGGCTGACCTATTCGCCCACCGGCGCGCTGCTGGCGGCCAGCACCACTTCGTTGCCGGAAACGCCGCAGGGCGAACGCAATTGGGACTACCGCTACGCCTGGGTGCGCGACTCGACGTTCGCATTGTGGGGTCTGTACACCCTGGGCCTGGACCGCGAGGCCGACGACTTCTTCGCCTTCATCGCCGACGTCTCCGGCGCCAACCACAACGAGCGGCACCCGCTGCAGGTCATGTACGGCGTGGGCGGTGAACGCAGCCTGGTCGAAGAGGAGCTGCACCACCTGTCCGGCTACGACCACGCCCGCCCGGTGCGGATCGGCAACGGCGCCTACGACCAGATCCAGCACGACATCTGGGGCTCCATCCTGGATTCCTTCTACCTGCACGCCAAGTCACGCGAGCAGGTCCCGGAGACGTTGTGGCCGGTGCTGAAGAAGCAGGTGGAAGAGGCGATCACGCACTGGCGCGAGCCCGACCGCGGCATCTGGGAGGTGCGCGGGGAACCGCAGCACTTCACGTCGTCGAAGGTGATGTGCTGGGTGGCGCTCGACCGCGGGGCCAAGCTGGCCGAACGCCAGGGCGAGAAGAGCTATGCCCGGCAGTGGCGGGGGATCGCCGAGGAGATCAAGAACGACATCCTGGCGCACGGCGTGGACTCGCGCGGGGTGTTCACCCAGCGCTACGGCAGCGACGCGCTGGACGCCTCGCTGCTGCTGGTGGTGCTGACGCGGTTCCTGCCGCCCGACGACCCGCGGGTGCGCAACACCGTCCTGGCGATCGCCGACGAACTCACGCAGGAGGGCCTGGTGCTGCGCTACCGGGTCGAGGAAACCGACGACGGGCTGTCCGGCGAGGAGGGCACCTTCACGATCTGCTCGTTCTGGCTGGTGTCGGCGCTGGTCGAGATCGGCGAGGTGCGGCGCGCCAAGCGCCTGTGTGAGCGGCTGCTGTCCTACGCCAGCCCGCTGCACCTCTACGCCGAGGAGATCGAACCGCGCACCGGCCGGCAGCTGGGCAACTTCCCGCAGGCGTTCACCCACCTGGCGCTCATCAACGCGGTGGTACACGTCATCCGCGCCGAGGAGGAAGCCGACGGCTCCGGGATGTTCCAGCCCGCGAACGCACCGATGTAGGGCGCGTCAACCGCGTGCGCTGAGTTTGTCCATGAGCGCGTGGGTGAGGTCGATGGCGGTGGTGTTGATGTCGGCGTTACCCGCATCTCCTGGACCGTAAATGGGCACGAATTCGACCGTGACCTCGACCAAGTAAGGCCCCTTGACGCCCAGGGCCCGGGCCGTCGGGATTGCGTTCAAACCCCCGTGCGGGCCGGACCCCATTGAAACCGTCGCCGCGACAACCGAATCCAGGACGCGTACGTCGGAGATGGCGTCCGAGCCCCATACATCGATGGGCTCCACGCTCAGCGTGGTCCCGTCGCACTTCTGCCACTGTGCGGCGAACTTGGCGAATAACGTGCCGGCGTCCGCGGCCGTCCGCAACGCGACGATGCCTTCCTGGACGCTGTCGATCTTCACGGAATCACCTTTGTGCACCCACATTTCGGCGGTCGTGTCTTGTAGCGGCGCGGAGCCGTACGTGGCCCGCTGCATCAGGTGAACGACTCCGATGCAGTCGGCGGGCCGCCCGTCATCCCAATTGGTGCCCAATTTGTCGATGCCCCCGAACTCCGAGTAGTGCGGGTAGGGCTGGAACGGCTGGTTGAGCAGCCTTGCCAGCGCGGTACCGTCGAACAAGGCCCGTTTGATGGCCGGTACCCGCCCCGCGTTTCGCGCCAGACTTGCTGTGCCGGCGGTGGTTTCGGTGCACCCGCTCGCCAGCAGCACCGCAATCAAAGCGGCCAGCGAGCGCCAGCTGCTTTTCACATGGCTGCTTGCCCTTCCCGGCGCCCGGCGCGACGTCAGCCCAGGGCGCTGACTTTGTCCATCAGAGCGTGCGCGACGTCGATGGCGCTGGAATTGATGTCGGCCGATCCCGGGTCGGAGGACCGCCGTCCGCCGAAGAAGACCACCTGAACCTCGACGAGGCAGTTCGACCGGATGCCGATTGCGCGCGCCTGCGGGGTGGGCCGCAGGGGCGGCATGTTGGGCAGCACCGACGTCGCGGTTTTGGTGGCCGCGATGGTGGAATCCGTGGTGCGGACATCGCTGATGACGTTCGTGGTGCTGATCGGGCCGCTCTGTTCCGACGTCGTCATGCCGTTGCACTGCTGCCACTGCTGGGAGAACTGCGCGAACAGCTCCTGGGCCTGCGCGGCCGAGGGAAGCGTGACCACTCCCTCCTCGACCACGATCACCTGCGCCGGCTGGCCGTTGTTCCACCACGATTCCGACGCAACGTCTTTCACGTCGGCGGACCGGTACACACCCTGCTGCAGCATCGCCGTCACGCCCAGGCAACCGGCCTGCGACATCGATCGCTTGACCTGATACAGCTTTTCTGGCCCGCCGAATTCGGCCGGGTCGCGCGCCACGAAGGTCTGATTGAGCATCCGCGACAGCGTCGGGCCGTCGAGCAGCACCTGTTTGACCGTCGCGCCGCTGAGCGGCCGCGGCTTCAGGTTCGGTGCCGGCTTCGCCGTGCCCGCCACGACGCCACCGCAGCCCGTCGCCAACGCGACGATCGCCATCAGCATCGTCGCCATCCCCCGTATCCGCATGGCTACTTCTTGCCCTTGTCCCCCGCGGCGTCGGTGGACAGCGCCGCGACGAACGCCTCCTGCGGCACATCGACGCGCCCGATGGTCTTCATCCGCTTCTTGCCTTCCTTCTGCTTTTCCAGAAGCTTGCGTTTACGGGTGATGTCACCGCCGTAGCACTTAGACAACACGTCCTTGCGGATCGCGCGAATGTTTTCGCGCGCAATGATTTTCGATCCGATGGCGGCCTGAACCGGAACCTCGAACTGCTGGCGCGGGATCAGCTCTTTGAGCTTGGTGGTCATCTTGTTGCCGTACGCCGATGCTCCGTCCTTGTGGACGATCGCACTGAAAGCGTCAACCGCCTCCCCCTGCAGCAGGATGTCGACCTTGACCAGTTGCGCCTCCTGCTCGCCGGCCTCCTCGTAGTCCAGGCTGGCATAGCCGCGGGTGCGCGACTTCAGCGAGTCGAAGAAGTCGAAGATGATCTCGCCCAACGGCATCGTGTAGCGCAGCTCGACCCGTTCGGGTGACAGGTAATCCATGCCGCCCAGCTCGCCGCGGCGCGACTGGCACAGTTCCATGATGGTGCCGATGAATTCGCTGGGCGCGATGATCGTGGTCTTGACCACCGGCTCGTAGACCTCGCGAACCTTGCCTTCCGGCCAGTCCGACGGGTTGGTCACCACGATCTCGGTGTTGTCCTCCTTGACCACGCGATAGACGACGTTGGGCGACGTCGAGATCAGGTCCAGGTTGAACTCGCGCTCCAGGCGCTCGCGGGTGATCTCCATGTGCAGCAGACCCAAGAAGCCGCAACGGAATCCGAAACCCAGCGCCACCGACGTCTCCGGCTCGTAAGTCAGGGCCGCGTCGTTGAGTTGCAGCCTGTCCAGGGCGTCACGCAGATCCGGGTAATCAGAGCCGTCCACCGGATACAAGCCCGAGTAGACCATCGGCCTGGGTTCGCGGTATCCGGTCAGCGCCTCGGTGGCGCCGCGGCGGGCCGCCGTCACCGTGTCACCCACCTTGGACTGGCGCACGTCCTTGACGCCGGTGATCAGGTAGCCCACCTCCCCCACGCCCAGGCCGTCGCTGGCCTTGGGCTCGGGCGAGACGATGCCGACCTCGAGCAGTTCATGGGTGGCGCCGGTGGACATCATCGCGATGCGTTCGCGCGGGGTGATCTTGCCGTCGACCACCCGGACGTAGGTCACCACACCGCGATAGATGTCGTAGACCGAGTCGAAGATCATCGCCCGCAGCGGCGCGTCAGCATCACCCTGCGGGGGCGGCACCTCGCGCACCACGTGGTCGAGCAGGTCCGCGACGCCGTCCCCGGTCTTGCCTGAAACGCGCAGCACGTCGCTCGGCTCGCAGCCGATGATGTGGGCGATCTCGGCGGCGTAGCGGTCGGGGTCGGCGGCGGGCAGGTCGATCTTGTTCAGCACCGGGATGATGCGCAGGTCGCGGTCCAGCGCCAGGTAGAGGTTGGCAAGGGTCTGCGCCTCGATGCCCTGCGCGGCGTCGACCAGCAGCACCGCGCCCTCGCAGGCCTCCAGCGCGCGCGACACCTCATAGGTGAAGTCGACGTGGCCCGGGGTGTCGATCAGGTGCAGCACGTAATCGGTCTCGCCGACCCTCCACGGCAGGCGCACGTTCTGGGCCTTGATGGTGATCCCGCGCTCGCGCTCGATGTCCATCCGGTCCAGGTACTGGGCGCGCATGGACCGCTCGTCGACGACGCCGGTGAGCTGGAGCATCCGGTCGGCCAGCGTGGACTTGCCGTGGTCGATGTGGGCGATGATGCAGAAATTCCGAATCTGCGCCGGCGCAGTGAAGGTCTTGTCGGCGAAACTGCTGATGGGAATCTCCTGGTGCGTGCAAGCTTGGTGGGGCGCGTCGCGGCCGTTTCTTGGGCGGTTCGCGGGTATGTCCAGCGTATCCAGACAGGGCCGCTGGAACCTACTTGGACACAATCGCACCCCGCCGCTCGCGTCTATGCTGCGAATATGGCGTCCCCCCGCAAATCCCAGTGGAGGACGTTCCAGCGGTTCGCGGAGAATCTCGTCTTCAACGGGGCTCCGCGCCTGGTCCGGCAGGTGCAGAATTCCCAGACCGTGCTGCGCGAGTTGCAGCAGGCCGTGCGGATCACCGCGAACGTCATCGCGGCGGTGGCGCCGCCCCCTGCCGAGGCTCCCGTCACCGGCCGGCCGGTGACCAGCGGCAGCCTCCCGACCGCGCACCGCGCCCGCAAGCTGGTGTACGCGCCGAGCCTGGACGGCCGGGCCGATCCCGGCGAGATCGTCTGGACATGGGTGGTCTACGAGGACGACCCCACCCGCGGCAAGGACCGCCCCGTCCTGGTGGTGGGACGAGACCGCGGCGTCCTGCTGGGACTGATGGTGTCCAGCCAGGAGCGCCACGCTGCGGATCACGACTGGATCGGAATCGGTTCCGGCCCTTGGGATTACGAAGGCCGGCCAAGCTGGGTCCGACTCGACCGGGTGCTCGACGTGCCCGAAGAGGGCATTCGCCGCGAGGGCGCCATCCTGGATCGCGAGATCTTCGATGCGGTTGCCGCCCGGCTGCGGGCCGACTACTCCTGGCGCTAGTGGGCGCTCGGGCAATCAGCCCTGCCCGCTGACGATGCAGGCCGTGCAGCGGCGTGCGGAGGAAGCGGGCAATCAGCCCCGCCCGCTGACGATGCAGGCCGTGCAGCGGCGTGCGGAGGAAGCGGGCAATCAGCCCTGGGTGATGTAGGACTGCAGCTGCTGCTGTTCGGCCTCGAGTTCTTCCAGCCGCGACTTCACCACGTCACCGATACTGACGATGCCGATCAGCTTCTTGCCGTCCAGCACCGGCACGTGCCGCACCCGATTCTTGGTCATCAACACGCTGATCGCGTCGACCTCGTCGGTCTTGGTGCATGTGGCCAGCATCGACGTCATGATCTTGGACACCGGGCGCGACAGCACGCTGGCGCCGTGCGTATGCAACTGGCGCACCACGTCGCGCTCGGACACGATGCCGACCACGCCCTCGTCACCGACTACGACCATGGCGCCGATGTTCTGGTCGCTCAGCCCGGCAAGCAGCTCGCGAACCGTCGCGTCCGGGTTGATGGTCACCACCGCCGCGCCCTTGTTCCGCAAGACGTCCGCTATCCGCATCGAGGCCTCCAGCCGGGTTGTGATCCGCTTCACATCAGGCTACGGCTAACTCGCGCGGCGGAAAAGCCACCAAGAGAACCTGCAAACAGATCGTGTCCAATCGGTGAAAGCCACGCGGATCGCCCGATTGACCCACTGGGGGCACCGCGGGCTTGCAAGATAGGGCCATGATCGAGGTCACGCTGCTGGGAACCGGAAGTCCGATCCCCGACCCGAACCGCGCCGGGCCGTCAACTCTGGTGCGGGCCGGCGGGCAGGTGTTCCTGGTCGACTGCGGGCGCGGCGTGCTGCAGCGCGCGGCCGCGGTCGGGGTGGGCGCCGCCGGATTGACGGCGCTGCTGCTCACCCACCTGCACAGCGACCACATCGGCGACCTCGGAGACGTCCTCATCGCGCGGTGGATCAGCACGTTCACCCCCGATCCCGCTCCGCTGCCGATCATCGGACCGCCCGGCACCGCCGAGGCGGTCGCCGCGACGCTGAACGCGTTCCGGCACGACATCGGCTACCGGATCGCCCATCACAGCGATATCAATGAGCCGCCGGCGGTGGACGTGCACGAGTACACCGAAGGCGCTGTCTGGGACCGTGACGGCGTAGCCATCCGGGTGGCGCCCACTGATCACCGGCCGGTCGCGCCGACCATCGGCTTTCGGATCGAGTACCAGGGCGCCTCGGTGGTGCTCGCGGGGGACAGCGTCCCGTGTGCCGGCCTGGACGAGCTGGCGGCGGGCGCCGGCGCGCTGGTGCACACCGTGATCCGCAAGGACATCGTCGCCAGCATCCCCCAGCAGCGGCTGCAGGACATCTGCGACTACCACTCCTCGGTTGAGGAAGCGGCGGCCACCGCCGCCCGCGCGGGGGTGGGCACCCTGGTCATGACGCACTACGTGCCGGCGCTGGTGCCCGGCCAGGAAGAACAGTGGCGGGCCCTGGCGGCCGCGCAGTTCGGTGGGCGCATCGAACTCGGTGACGACCTGCACCGGGTTCAGGTCGACGCGCCTTCGTGACGCCGCGGCTCACCGGACCGCGAATTTCGTTGCGCCGCAGGGGATAGCGCAAGCCCTGCCACCATCAGCCAGGTCAGCGCCAGTACCCGCGCGATCGGCAGGATGACGCCCAGCGCCGACCAGATCAGCACCACCGTCGTCGCTTCGGCGAGGGTGGCGGTGCCCAGACCGATCCAGGCGACCGGCCGGGGCAGCAACCCCTTGCCGGACGCCGCAATCGCGCCGACCAGCAGGCCCAGCGCCACGATGTGCCCTGGGCCGCCGGTGAGAAAGACCAACAGGTAGAGCGCCCTGACCACCGCCGCATTCGCCGCGACGTCGGGTATCGACAACGCCCAACCCAGCAGCCCGGCCAGTCCGAGCGCACCGGCGGCCAGGGCACCGCCGGTCAGCGCGACCGCGGCCGACCCCCCGACCGCCCCGAGCTGCCGCAATCGGGCAGCCGCGATCGCCGCGTAGAGCGCCAGCGGCACGGACGACGCGAACGTGGCAACCGCGATGATGCGCACGGCGGTCGGCTGGGCGCGCACGTAGCTCACGACGGCGCTTGGCGGGCCGTAGGGCAACGGCATGACGCCGCAGACGGCGACCCCGATGGCGATGCCGCCGATTAGCAGCCCGATGCAGGCCAAGGACAGCGCCGCCAGGGGCGACCCGCCACGCCTGGTCCTTTCGCGGCGGCCCGCGCCGGCGGTTGAATCGCTCATCCCTGCAACGGTATCCCCGCGTCTGCTCACCCGGCGGCGCCTCTGCGTCGTGCGACCTAGCGCGTCGAGCGGGAGGACAGCGGCACCCTCGCCAAGGGCTTAGCTGACGGATCGGCCGATCGCGACCAAGGCCGCGAGCAGCAGGAGAATCACGTTGATTGGCAACGGTTGTCGCTCGTTACGAGTCAGGTGCACGCGCATTGCGCCGATCTGCACGATGACCAGGCCGACGGCAGCGATCGGGGTCAGGATCCGGGCGATGCCGGTTGCCTCGGGCAGGATCACACCGAGTGCGCCGAGGATCTCGACCGCGCCGACGCCCTTGACGGCAGCGTCCGAGTGGTCCTTCATCCACTCGAGTCGGCCCGATGCTACGAGTTGTTCGCGCGGCCGAACCACCTTGAGGCCGCCTGCGACGAGATAGACGAATGCGAGCAGGCCCTGCACGGCCCACAGTGCGATGTTCACGATGCTTCCCAATCCTTACCATTTGTGCGTAACCACATCGTGTGTCAGCGCTGGGGCTGCCCCATAAGGCACATCGATGTATGCATCCAGGACGGAGACTTCGATATGACCAACGTCACACGGAAGGCGCCGCGGATACCCGAGGGCGGTGCGGTCCGGGAGGTTCTCGATCGCATCGGCGACAAGTGGAGCCTCCTGGCAATCGGCACGCTGCGTGACGGGCCAATGCGTTTCGGCGGGCTGGAGGCGGCGGTGGAAGGCATCTCGCAGCGGATGCTCACCCTGACGCTTAAGCATCTGGTCGAGGATGGCCTGGTCGACCGGACGGCCTACGCCGAGGTGCCACCTCGGGTCGAGTACGAATTGACCGAACTCGGGCGGACATTGCTACCGCTGGTGATCTCGCTGGCCCAGTGGGCCATGGCGCACCATGAGGAGATCAACGCCAACCGCACGTCACGCTAACGCCGCATGCCGGTCGTTCAAGGGAAAACCCGCACCCGACGACTCACCTCCCCGCGGCTAGGCGAGCCGGGTCACCTCCACGATCACGTCGAGGTCGGTGGCGCCCTCCCCGGAGTAGATGCCCTTCAACGGGGAGACGTCGGCGTAATCGCGACCCGCGCCCACGCCCACGTACTGCTCGGTGATGTCGGTGTCGTTGGTGGGGTCATAGCTCCACCACGCTCCAGTCCACGCCTCAATCCAGGCGTGGCTTCGCCCGTCCACGGTGTCCCCCACGACGGCATCAGGTTTGGGATGCAGGTAGCCCGAGACGTAGTGCGCCGGGATTCCCATGCTGCGCAACAACATCAGCGACAGGTGGACGAAGTCCTGGCAGACACCTTTGCCCTCTTTGAGCGCGTCCAGCCCCGAGGACGCCACACTGGTGGTCCCAGGAAGGTATTCGAGTTCATCGCGCACCCAATTAGCTGCAGCGACAACGGCTTCGGCAGGCTCGTGGGTCTTGCTGATCTTTTTGCCCACCGAAGCCACCCGCTTGCTGGCCGGCGTGTGCTCGGTGGGGCGCAGCAGTTCGTCGTAGCGATCGATCACGGCCTCCGATTGCAGGTCGCTCCAGCCCACATCCGTCGGGAGCGGCTCGGCCCGCTCGGTTTCGACGACCGAGGATGACATCACCGTGAGATCGGTGTGCGGAGCGTGCAGGTCGAAAGCCGTGACTGCAGTGCCCCAGTAGTCGATGTAGCGGTAGGACCGTGTCGCCGGGATGGTCTCGACGCGGTTGAGGATGACGTTCTGCCGGGTGTTCGATCGCGGGGTCAGCCGGGCCTCGTTATAGGAGGCGGTCACCGGCGACTGGTAGGCGTATCCCGTGGTGTGCACCACCCGCAGCCGCCACATCAGCCGTCCCCTTTCCTGCCGGCCACCCGGGCACGCTGGCCCGCGTCCGACCATGCCACCCAGGGCGTCACGTGGAAGTACTGCAGCGCCAACGCTTCTCCGACGTCATGGCAGGTGCTCTGCAGCCCGGCCAGGCGGCTCTCCAACGATTCCAGCAGCACGCCGGGCTGGACGAACTCCAATTCGCTGCGCGCCTGTCCGAGCAGCCGCTGCGCCTCGGCGGTGGCCCCGATCCGGCTCTGGCGGTTGCGGACCAGTTCGTCCAAGTTGTGTTCAGCCAGCCGCAGCGAGTAGAACACCGACCGTGGGAACAGCCGGTCCAGCAACATGAATTCGACCACCCGGCCGGCATCCAGCACACCGCGATAGGTGCGCAGGTAGGTGTCGTGGGCGCCCGCCGAACGCAACAGTGTCACCCACGCCGGGGACGAAGCGCTGTCCCCGACTCGCGACAGCAACAGCCGCACGGTCATGTCGACCCGTTCGATCGCGCGGCCCAGCACCATGAAACGGTAGCCGTCGTCGCGGGACAGCGTGGAGTCGGCCAACCCGGCGAACATCGCCGCGCGCCGTTCTATGAACGACAAGAAGTCGTGTGGCCCAAGGCGTTTGGCGGCACGTTCACGTTCGGGCAGAGCGTGATAGGTCGTGTTGAGGCACTCCCATATCTCGCTGGAGGTCACCTCGCGCGCGGACTTCGCGTTCTCGCGCGCCGAGGTGATGGCGTCGATGATCGAGCAGCCACCTTGGGTGTTGGTGTTATATGCCACCAAGTCGGTCAATGACCACACGTCCAGATGGTGATCGGGCGGGTCGATGCCCAGCACCCGCAGCAGCAGGCGCGACGCCTGATCGGGGTCGACGCTGGAGTCCTCAAGCAGTTGGTGCAGCGCGACGTCCAGAATTCGTGCGGTGTCGTCGGCGCGCTCGACGTAGCGACCGATCCAGTAGAGCGACTCGGCGTTACGCGCCAGCATCAGTCACCGCCCCTTGTTGTTGCTGTTGTTTGGGCTTCTCGCGCTGGGGCTGGTCGGTGGGCTGCGGCTGCTGAGAGGTCAGGGAGGTCAGCCGTGGCGAGTCTTCCAGCGGGTCCGGCATCGAGGCGGGCAACGACCGCACCACCTCCGCCGCGCCGAGCTCGTGGTCGCCGGTCGACGCCCGCGTCGCCAGCACCCAGGTGTCCTTGGAGCCACCGCCCTGACTGGAGTTGACTACCCGCGAGCCCTCGACCAGGGCCACCCGGGTCAGCCCGCCGGGCAACACGAATACGTCGTTGCCGTCATTGACGGCGAATGGCCGCAGGTCCACGTAGCGGGGCGCCAGCGTATTTCCGATCTGCGTCGGCACGGTCGACAGCTCCATCATCGGTTGCGCGATCCAGCTGCGGGGATCGACCTGAATCTTCTTGGAGACGGCTGCGAGCTCTTTCGCCGAGGCCTCCGGACCGAACACGATGCCGTAGCCGCCGGAACCCTCGACCGGCTTGATGACCAGCTCGTCGATGCGGTCCAACGCTTCTTCACGCTCGTCATCGAGCCAACAACGCAAGGTCTCCACGTTGGCCAGCAGTGGCTTCTCGCCCAGGTAGTACTCGATCATCATGGGCACGTAGGTGTAGACGAGTTTGTCGTCGCCGACGCCGTTGCCGATCGCGCTGGAGATGGAGACGTTGCCGGCGCGTGCCGCGTTGACCAACCCGGCCACCCCCAGCATCGAGTCGGCGCGGAACTGCAGCGGGTCAAGAAAGGCGTCGTCGATGCGCCGATAGATGACGTCGACCTGACGCTCGCCCTCGGTGGTGCGCATGTACACCTGGTTGTCGCGGCAGAACAGGTCACGCCCCTCGACCAACTCCACACCCATCTGGCGGGCCAGCAGCGAATGCTCGAAATACGCCGAGTTGTAGACGCCCGGGGTCAGCACCACCACCGTGGGATCGGCCTCGTTGGTGGCCGCGGAGTTGCGCAGCGCCCGCAGCAGGTGCGAGGCGTAGTCGTCGACCGCGCGCACCCGGTGGGTGGCGAACAGGTTCGGGAAGACGCGCGCCATGGTGCGCCGGTTCTCCATGACATAGGACACACCCGACGGCGAGCGGAGGTTGTCCTCGAGGACCCGCCAGACGCCCTTCTCATCGCGGATCAGATCGATGCCGGCGACGTGGATCCGGACACCGTTGGGCGGGACGATGCCCATCGCCTGGCGGTGGAAATGCTCGCACGACGTGACCAGGCGGCGCGGAATGACGCCGTCGTTCAGGATTTCCTGGTCACCATAGATGTCATCGAGGTACATCTCGAGCGCCTTGACCCGCTGGGTGATGCCGCGCTCCAGCCGGGTCCACTCAGCCGCCGAGATCACCCGCGGCACCAGGTCCAGCGGAAAGGGCCGTTCCTGACCCGATAACGAGAACGTGATCCCCTGGTCGAGGAAGGCGCGCGATAGCGCTTCAGCGCGAGCTTTCAGCTCCGAGGCGTCCGATGGCGCAAGCTCGGCGTAAATGCCCTTATATGGGCCGCGGACGGTGCCCTGGGCATCGAACATCTCGTCGAACGCCATATCGTAGGCATCCGAAGACCCGTTGTAACCGCCGAAAATGCGCTCAGAACGCGCAACGCGAAGACCCCGCTTGCTGTCGTCAAGCTGGTTCGTAAGACTCACTGTTCAGATGCTGCCTCAAGTCGACGTTCTGGCAGCCCACGTGTTCCCGTTTTGGGAGAAAACGTAACTCACTGATAACCTGGGCAATCGCTGTGGTGATATCCGGCGACCCAACAAAACGTCTAATCGAAGAAGGAACTCCAGCGTGGCCAACATCAAGTCGCAGCAGAAGCGCAACAAGACGAACGAGCGCGCTCGCCTGCGCAACAAGTCGGTGAAGTCGTCGCTGCGTACCGCTGTCCGCGCGTTCCGCGAGGCCGCCAACGCCGGCGACAAGGACAAGGCCGCCGAGTTGTTGGTGTCGACCAACCGCAAGCTGGACAAGGCCGCCAGCAAGGGCGTGATCCACAAGAACCAGGCCGCGAACAAGAAGTCGGCGCTAGCGCAGGTCCTCAACAAGGTCTGAGGCCCTGCCGGCCGACGCCGCGGGGGCCCTAGCGGCCGCGCTGGGCGGCTAGTTCTGCGACCTGCCTGACCGCGGATTCCAGGGCGTAGTCGGCGTCCACCACCGCCCCCTTGACGTTCGCGTTGAGCGCGGCGACCACCTTCATCGCCGTCGCCACCGAGTCACGAGACCAACGCCGGGCCTGTTTCTGCGCCTTCTGCACCCGCCACGGCGGCATCCCGAGCTGCGACGCCAGCCGGTAGGGGTCGCCCGACAGCGGGCCTACCCGCCCGATCGTGTGGATCGCCTCGGCCAGCGCATCGGCCAGCACCACCAACGGCTCCCCCCGCATCATCGCCCACCGCAGCGCCTCGGCGGCTCCCTCGATGTCGCCGGCCACCGCCTTGTCCGCGATGTCGAAGCCCTTCACCTCGGCTTTGCCGCTGTGGTACCGGCGCACCGCGGCGGCGTCGACCACCCCGCCGGTGTCGGCGACCAACTGGGAGCAGGCGGAGGCCAACTCCCGCAGATCGGAACCGACCGAATCCAGCATCGCGGTCACCGTCTCCTCGTCGGCCTTGACCCGCAGGCCGCGAAATTCCTTGCGGACGAAGTCGATGCGTTCGCTGAGTTTGGTGATTCGCGCGCACGTATGCACTTCGGCGCCGAGGGACTGCAGCTCGGTGGCCAGCGCCTTCGCCCGCCCACCGCCCGAGTGCACCACCACCAGCACCACGCCCGTCGGCATGTCGTTCGCGGCCGAAAGAATCACCGCGGCAGCGTCTTTGCCCGCTTCGCCCGCGGCCTCCAGCACGACGATGCGCTCGTCGGCGAACAGTGACGGACTCAGCAGCTCGGCGAGCTCATACGTGCTGACGTCGCCCGCCCGCATCCGGTTGATCGGAACGTCGTCGGTGCCGGCCCGTTTCCGCGCCGACCGCAGCACGTCGGCCACCGCCCGCTCGACCAGCAGTTCCTCGTCTCCCAGGACCAGGTGCAACGGCGAAACCTCGCTCACCCCATGATGGTGTCACGCCCCACCGACTGCGCCGCTCGGGGATCCGGCGCGGGACCACGACCCGCCCTATCCCAGCCCGGACAGTGCCCAGGCCAGCCCGGCCAGCGCCGCCACTGCCGTCGCGAGGCGGAAGGGCCGCCACCGCCACAGCACCACCGCCAGCACCGTGACACCTCCGACGATCAGCGTGCCGGGTATGCCCTCCGGGACCGGCAGGGTCGCGCCCGGCAGGTTGGCCGCCCGGCGGGCCACCCCGCCCACCCACCACAACTCGGGACCGGTGAACCGGATGAGCAGGCGCGCGGCGCCGGGCCATACCGCGCAGAGCGCCGCCGCGGCGGTGCCGAGCACCGTGATCGGCGCGATCGCGGCGGCTACCACGAGGTTCGCGAGCGCGGCAACCACGCTGAATCGGCCCGAGATCGCCGCGACCAGAGGCGCGGTCACCACCTGCGCGGCCCAGGCGACGGCGAGCGCGTCGGCGAGCGGCTTGGGCCAGCCCTTCCCCACCAGCCGCCGCGACCAGGCCGGCGCGACGACGATCAGCGCGGCGGTGGCGACGACCGACAGTGCGAACCCCACATCGACGGCCAGCGCCGGGGCGACGGCCAGCAGCACCAGCACCGTGGCGGCCAGCGCCGGAATGGCTTGGCGCCGACGGGAAGACAGCATCCCCACCAGTGCGATGGCACCCATCACCGCCGCCCGCACCACACTCGCCGTCGGCTGCACCACGATGACGAAGGCCACCAGCGCCAGCGCGGCGAGGGCGACGGCCGCGCGGGGACCGATCAACCGGGCGGAGAACAGTACGGCGGCGCACACGATCGTCACGTTGGCGCCCGACACGGCCATCAGGTGCGTCATGCCGGCCGCGCGAAAGTCGCGGCTGGTGTCGCTCGGCACCGCCGAGGTGTCACCGAGCACCAGCGCGGGCAGCATCGCCGCCTGTTCGCCGGGCAGCGTGTCGCGGACGGCGGCGGCGAACCGGCTGCGCACGCCGTGCGCGGCGCGCTGCACGGCGCTCGCGGTACCCATGGTCGGCCGGCCCGACGCGTTGAGCACCGCGACCGTCAGGTCGCGACGGGCCGGCCGGCTGATGCGCGCGGTGAACTGCACCGGCTGGCCCACCATCACGGCGGCGAAGTCCGAGGCGCGCGCGAAAACGACGACCCGGCCCGATGTTTGGGCGTCGCGCAGCCGTTGCAGCGAGGCTTTGAACATCAACCGGCCGGCGCCCAGCGACACCGGGCTCTCGGTGGGGGTGACGGTGACCGGGGCCCTGCTGCCGAAGGCCGCGGTGATCGGGTGGTGAACGACAGCGTCGGTGCGCAGCGCGACGGCGAAGCCGTATCCCGCTCCCACCACGCCGACCGCAGCCATGCCGGCGCCGATCGCCCGGAGCCGCGCCGTCCGGCCGAGCCGGTGCGCGGCGCGCCATGCCAGCACACCGGACGCGGCGACCAGCGCCAGGCAGGACCAGGCGAGGATCCGGCCGGCGGGCCACCAGATCCCGCCGGCGGTCACCGCCCAACAGGTCAACGCCGCCGGTACCAGGCGCACATCGACATGCCGGGACGGCGATTCGCCCGGCCCGGGATGGACCACCGGGGTCAGACACGGACCAGGGGGCGCAGCTTCTCCAACCGCGCCGGTCCGATGCCCTCGACGTCGGCGAGCTGGTCGACGCTGGTGAATTTGCCGTTGGATTGCCGCCACGCCACGATCGCGGCGGCGGTGACCGGACCGACGCCGGGCAGCGCGTCGAGTTCCTGAACGGTCGCGGTGTTCAGGTCGACCGCCTGGCCCTGCTTCGGCTTGCCCGGTCCCGGCGCCGGTGTCGGGGTCTTCGACGTCGGCGCCGTTCCGGTGGCCACGGAGCTGCCCAGCGCCGTCGGCTGCCCGGGCGCCGGAGCAAGACCGACCACGATCTGTTCGCCGTCATCGAGCGGTCGGGCCATGTTCAATCCAATGGTGTCCGCGCCGTTCACCGCGCCGCCTGCGGCCTGCAGCGCATCGGCGATGCGCGCGCCCGGCGCGAGGGTCACCAGGCCCGGGGTGTGCACCAAACCGACCACGCTGACCACCACCGGGCGGTCGGGGCCCGGCGACGGTGCGACACCCGGACTCGCCGACGACCTGGCGCCGGTCGTCGACACCTTCTCCACCGGCGGCAGCTTGGCCGACATCACCGGCGCCGGCCGGTCGCGCAGCAACGTGAAGACCGTGACCAGCACCGCCAGCGCCGCCACGATCGCCAGCCCGATGGCGCCGGCGCGTCCCGGGTCGGCGCGCACCCTGGCCACCCAGCCCCGGTCCCCCGACGCGTCGGGAAGCCACCGCGGCAGCAGCGAATTCGGATCGTCGTCCGGGGCGTCGTCCGTCGACCCCGACTCGGCGTCCCCGGGACCGGCGTGCGCATCGGTCTCCGGTTCAGCGTTGAGCCGTCGCTGCAGGCGCTCCGCCGGAAGTTCTGTTCGCATGGGTCGACGGTAGGTCCGCGGACCGCCACCACGGCCCGCTCAACGGCGCGACGGGGCCGATCTGTGGATTAACCCGAGGCTGTGCACGGGGCGCGCGACGGATGGGTCAAGATGGAAGTCGAGCGAACGACCGGCATCGCCAGAAACAGCTCTGGGCGCTGCGTCGTCACGGTCACCCCGAAACGACAGGAGGCTGCCATGCAACTGGCGCTCACGCCCGAGGAAGCCGCGTTCCGCGACGAGCTCCGCACCATCTACACGACCAAGATCCCCGAGGAGCTGCGCGACCGGGTGCGCCGGGGCTCGGCGGAAGTGAACCACGACGACATCGTCGCCAGCCACAAGATCCTGCACGAGCACGGCCTGGCGGTACCGAACTGGCCGGTCGAGTGGGGCGGCAAGGACTGGACGCCCACCCAGCATCAGATCTGGGCGGATGAAATGCAGCTGGCGTGCGTCCCGGAGCCGCTGAACTTCAACACCAAGATGGTGGGCCCGGTGATCGCCGAATTCGGTTCGGAGGAGGTCAAACAACGCTTCCTGCCGCCGACGGCCAGCCTCGACATCTGGTGGTGCCAGGGATTCTCCGAGCCCGAGGCCGGATCGGATTTGGCGTCGCTGCGCACCACCGCGGTCCGCGATGGCGACAGCTACGTCGTCAACGGCCAGAAGACCTGGACCACGCTCGGGCAGTACGCGGACTGGATCTTCTGCCTGGTCCGCACCGACCCGCAGGCGCCCAAGCGGCAGGCCGGCATCTCGTTCCTGCTGTTCGACATGAACACCCCGGGCATCACCCTGCGGCCCATCAAGACGATCGACGGAGGCCACGAGATCAACGAGGTCTTCTTCGAGGACGTCCGGGTGCCCGCCAATCAGCTTGTCGGAGAAGAGAACCAGGGCTGGACGTACGCGAAGTTCCTGCTGGGCAACGAGCGCACGGGCATCGCCGGAGTGGGGCGGACCAAGGTGCGCCTCGCCGAGGTGAAGAAGCACGCGGCGGCCACCGGAGTGCTCAACGACCCGCTGTTCGCGGCTCGGCTGGCCGAGGCCGAAAACGAGCTGCTGGCACTGGAACTCACGCAGTCGCGGGTGGTCACCGACTCCGCGGACGGACAACCCAACCCGGCGTCGTCGGTGCTGAAGCTGCGCGGCAGCCAACTGCAGCAGGCGGCAACCGAACTGCTCGTCGAGGTGGCCGGACCGGATGCGCTGCCGGCCAACGGCGAGGACATCTCGTCGCCGTCCTGGGCGCAACACAGTGCGCCGCACTACCTCAACTACCGCAAGACGTCGATCTACGGCGGTAGCAGCGAGGTGCAGCGCAACATCATCGCGTCGACGATTCTGGGATTGTGAGGCAGCCATGGACTTTCAATTGAGCGACGAGCAAGCCCTGCTCCGCGACACCACCCGCGATCTGTTGTCGCGCACCTATGACCCGGAGAGCCGCAACAAGATCATCGGCTCCGATCTCGGCTGGAGCCGTGAGGTGTGGAATCAGCTCGCCGACACGGGAATTCTGGGTTTGGGTTTCGAGCCGGAGGAGTCCGGCCAGATCGAGATCATGGTGGTGCTCAACGAGGTCGGTCGCCGGCTGGCCCCCGAACCGGTGCTGCACGCCGCGCTGGGGCCCGGTGCGCTGATCGCCGAACTGGGCAGCGCAGAGCAGAAGCAACTGCTCGACGAGGTCGCCGGCGGGCAGCGGCTGCTGGCGTTCGCTCACCTCGAGCCCGGCCAGCGCAAGCCGACCGCCGAGGTGAGCACCAAGGCTGAGCAGCAAGGTGATTCGTGGGTACTGAGCGGCCGGAAGAACCCGGTGCTCGCCGGGGACTGCGCCGACACCTTGGTGGTCAGCGCCGCGCTGCCGAACGGTGGCACCGGCCTGTTCCTGGTCGACGCGGCAGCGGTGACCAGGCACCCGTACCGGACTTTCGACGGACAGCGGGGCGCCCAGATCGACCTGGACTCCGCCGCCGCCGAACCCCTCGGCGAGGCGGTGGACGCCTCGGGCGCCATCCGCGACGCCCTGGTGCGCATCCAGTCCGCCCTGTGCGCCGAGGCGCTGGGGGCGATGGAGGAATCGCTGCGCCTGACCACCGATTACCTCAAGACGCGCAAGCAATTCGGGGTCACGCTCAACAAATTCCAGGCGCTCACGCAGCGCGCCGCCGACATGTACGTGTCGCTGGAATTGGCCCGCAGCATGACGCTGTACGCGGCGATGTCGATCGCCGACGGCAACATCGACCCGGTGATCGCCTCGCGAGCCAAGCTACAGATCGGCCGCTCGGGCCGGCACATCGCGCAGGAGTCGGTGCAGATGCACGGCGGCATCGGCGTGACGGCCGAATACCCGGTCAGCCACTATGCCGCGCGGCTCACCGCGATCGAAAACACCCTGGGCACCTCGGGTGAGCACCTACACAACCTGATCGATCAACTCGGCGACTACGACCTGGCCCGTCTGTAACGCATGGCCGAGCCCGCGGAGCTGACCGAGAAGGTCATCGAGTTCCTGTCGGCCGGCACCCGTACCGGGATGCTGGGCTACCTCGCCGCCGACGGCCGCCCACTGGTCGCGCCGGTGTGGTTCGTGGTCGATGACGGACAGCTGGCGTTCAACACCGGGCGTGACACGTCGAAAGGCCGTGCCCTGGGCCGTGATCCGCGGGTTGTGATCTGCGTCGACGATCCTCATCCGCCGTATTCGTTCGTCCAGGTGCAGGGCGTGGCCACGGTCAGCGAGGATCCGCAGGACGTGCTGGACATCGCCACCCGCGCCGGTCGCCGCTACATGGGCGCCGACCGCGCCGACGAATTCGGCCGCCGCAATGCCGTTCCCGGTGAATTGGTGGTTCGGGTGCGACCGACCAAGGTCAACGCCGGATTCGATATCAGCGCCTGATCATCGCGGCTCCGGCGCCGCAATCGATTCCGATTCCGAGTCCGCGTCGGGCAGCTGACCCACCAGATATTCGGCAAGCCCCCCGATGGTCGGATAGTCGAACACCGCGGTGGCGTTGATGGTGAACTTGCCGCCGAACTGACTATGCAGCCGGTTGCGGAGTTCGATCGCCATCAGCGAATCCGTCCCCAGGTCGAGGAACCGGCTGCTCGCGGCGGGTGGCGATGCCAGTCGCAGGAAGTTCTGCACCTCGCGCTGCAGGAATTCGGTCACGAAGCCGGCGCGCTGCGGGACGGGAATCTCCATCAGTGCCTTGAGCAACTCGCTGTCACCAGTCACCTCTCCGACGGCACTGGGCAACACGAGGTCCAGCATCGGTGGACGCGAACTGCCCAGTACCTTGGCGGCACGCTGCCAGTTGGCCTTGAGGACGGTGGCCTGGCCGGTTCCGTTCGCGACGACCTCGGCGAGGGCGCCCAACGCCGCTGACGGTTCCAGTGGAATCAGGCCCTGGGCACTGATATTGGCGGTCGCGGCTTCCGACGAGGCCATGCCGCCCTGAGCCCAGGGACCGAAGTTGACTCCGGTGGCAGGCAGGCCTTGCGCCCTGCGCCGCGCCACCAAGCCGTCGAGCAGCGCGTTGGCGGTCGCGTAGTTGGACTGACCGGGGGAACCGAACAAGCTCGACACCGACGAGGACACGATGAAGAAGTCCAGCTCGTCGTCCTTCGTCAGCCTGTCCAAGTGGCAGGCACCGAACGCCTTGGGCGCCAATGTTGTTCGGAACCGATCCAGGGTCTGCGCAGACAGCAGTGCATCGTCGAGCACACCAGCCAGATGTGCCACACCGGCCAGCGGCGGCAACTCCGCACGGATCCGCTTCAGCAGCCGAGCAACCTCGGACTCGTCGCCGACATCGGCGGAGAACACGTGGATGCGGCACTTGTAGCGCTCGGCAATCTCCTCGATTACCCGTTGCACCTCGACATCCGGCTCGCGCCGGCTGGTCAGTACGATGTCGCCGGCGCCAAGGTGGGCCAGATGCGACGCCGTATGCAGACCGATGGCACCGAGCCCGCCGGTGATCAGGTAACTGCGATCAGGCCGTGGCTGTAGCGGATTCGGTATCTGCACCACGATCTTTCCGATGTGGCGCGCCTGCTGCATGCGGCGGAACGCGGCTCGGGCCTCGGTCAGCGGGTAGATCTCCGCGGGCAGCGGCGTCCATTCGCCGTTGGCCAGTCCCTGCGATACCTCGGTCAGCAAACTTCGAATCCGCTCGGGTTCGGAGAAGGTCACCGTGTCCAGCGCCACGATCTCGTAAGCGATGTCCGGCCGAACTTCCGCCATCTTCTCGGGCGTCCAGATGTCGCGTTTTGCGATCTCGGCGAACCGGCCGTTCTGCGCGGTGGCACGCACGGTCGCTTCGAGGAACCCCTCGTTGGTGAGGCTGTTGAGCACCACGTCGACCCCGGCACCGTCGGTGTCGGCGAGGATCTGATCGGCGAAATCCGTTGTGCGCGAGTCGTAGACGTACTGCACACCCAGCTTGCGCAGCGTCGCGCGCTTGTAGGTGCTGGCCGTGGCGAAGACCGTGGCACCGCACTGCTGTGCCATCTGGATCGCCGCAAGGCCGACACCACCGCTGGCAGCGTGGATGAGGACGCGATCACCGGGCCGCAGCTGCGCCCAGTCGAAGGCAAGCCGAACCGTCAGCGCCGCGGCAGGAATGGTGGCCGCCTCGACGGCACTCACCCCGTCCGGGATCGGCGCCAGCAGCTGGGCCGGCACGTTGAACCGGCTGGAGAAGGCCCCCTGCATGAAGCCGTAGACGCGCTGGCCCACCGCCACGCCCGTGACGCCCGCGCCCAATTGCGTGACGACGCCGGCGAAGTCACCGCCGATCGGGCCGGGGTCACCCGGGTAGAGGCCGAGGACGTTGAGCACGTCGCGGAAGTTGAGGCCGGATGCCTCCACCCGCACCTGCACGTAACCCGCGTCCGGGGGCGCAACTTCCACGTCGGTGAGACGCAGATTGTCGATGGCGCCGCGTTCGGTGGGCGCCAGCACGTAATCGGTTCCCCGCGGCACCGTGAGGTGGCCGCTCCGCGCCCATGGCAACAGCCGCGAGGCCAGCAGCTTCCCTTGTCGCAGAGCGACTTCCGGTTCCTCGACAGGGCTGGCCAACAGCGCGGCCAGTGCCCGCACCGCTTCCGGCGATCCGTCGCAGTCGACGAGTTTGGCGCGCAGTGCCGGTTCTTCGTTGATCGTGGTGCGCCCGAATCCCCACAGCGCCGCCTGGACCGGGTCGACCGGCTCGCCGGATTCGGTGGCTACGGCCCGCTCGGTGACGATCCACAGCCCGCCAGGCAGTTTCACGTCGCCGGCCTGCACGGTGTGCACGGCGCTGAGTAGGTTGGCGATTTCGGTCTCGACCCGCGCGGCCATCTCGGCGCTCGATTCGGCGATACCCGACGCCTTACTGCGCCACACCACACCGGAAAACGGCAGCCCGCGCTCGTGGGCTTGTGTCAACTGCTGACCCAACAGCTCCGGATCGGTCGTTCGGTCGAGCGGGATGCACCCCGGCACCGTTGCCGCCAGCTCGTCGAACCCGGCGATCAACCAAGTGCCGCTGACGTTTCCGGATTCTTCACTCGATGCCGGCACCTCGTGCCAGCCCAGCGTGTACAGCAATCGGGTTGCATCGCCGCCCAGGCCACGCAACAACGCCTCACGAGGTGCTCGTTTGACCGTGAACTCGCGAATCCCGCCCAAGCGCCGGCCATCCCGATCGAGGTAATCGAGATCGAAGACCTGAGTCTCGCTGTCCAGCGGGTTGGCGTGCCACCTCGCGCGGCAGTAGAACCGTCGAGGCATCTTCTCCTGCAGCGTCACTTGCCCATATCGCAGCGGCAAGAACAGATCGTTGACGCCCTGTTCGGCGGCGAGCAGCGCTGGGAATGCCGGGAACGCGACGCCCGTGCACAGGTCCATCAGCACCGGGTGCATCGGCTCCGTTCCGAGTTGTTCGGCGAGTTCCTCGCCGACCAAGATATCGCCGATTGCCTCACCCTCACCGAGCCAGAGCGACTTCAGTGAACCCGACCAGGTTGGGCCCCATGCCAACTCAAGATCGGCGAAGGTCTCGAACAGCTCTTGCGGACGCATCCGGTTCAAGCGCTCGATCGCTTCGTCCACGGGACCATTCTCGGCCACCGGCTCGTCGTCGGCTCCGGAGACGACCGTGCCTTCGGCGTTCAGTGACCATTCGGCGCCGCGTTCGCCGTAGGGCCGGCTGTGCACTTGGAATTTCGACCCGGTACCGTCCTCGAGCGGACGCAAGCTCAGCTGTACTTCGCGAGAACTCTTCTCGGGCAGGATGATCGGCTCGTAGAAGAAGACGTCCTTCGCCCGCGCCGGTGTGCCCACCGCGGCCAACGCCATCGCTGCATACGTCGCTCCGGGAACGACGACCGTGCCGTAGATGACGTGGTCGGACAGCCACGGCTGCGACTTGACGGACAACCGGCTGGTGTAGACGACATCGCCCGAGGCGAGTTCCTTTGCGCTACCCAGAATTCCGGACACCGCAGGACCGACGCCGCCTTCTACGGCGATCCCTCCCGTCTTGGGCCAGAAGCGGCGGCGCTGGAATGGATAGGTGGGCAATTCCAGTCGGTGACTGGCCTGGCGATACAGCACAGCGAAGTCAGGACGATGGCCGCTGACATAGGCCGCGGCCAGCGCGTCGGCGATCTGGCGCCGGTCACCAACACCCTTGCGCAGTGAGACGATCGCCCGTGGTGCGGCCAGGTGTTCCGGCCAGACCTGCACCGCGGCGCCGGTAAGCACCGGTTGCGGTCCGATCTCCATCAACACCGAGCAGCCCAGCCCCGCCACGGTGCGCACACTTTCGGCGAACTGCACGGGCTGCCGCGAATGCCGTCGCCAGTACTGCGCATCGATTGGGGTTTGTCCCGTGAGCACGGCACCGGTGCGGTTGCAGACCAGCGGGATCGTCGGGGTGGCGAACTGCAATTGCGCTGCGTAAGACTCGAATTCGTCGAGCACCGGATCCAGCAGTTCCGAATGGAAGGCGTGACTGGTTTGCAGCCAGGTGCAACGGATTCCCTCGTCCGCAAACCTCTCGACGATGCGTTCCAGATCTTCACCGGGACCCGACAGTACGGTGTTGGGGCCGTTGTAGGCGCCGACCGACACTCGCGGGAATTCACCCGCGGCCTGCTCGACGTGCTTGGCGTCGGTGAAGACCGCCGCCATTCGCCCACCTTCGGGCAGGCTGCTGAACATCCGGCCACGTTCGGCCATCAGGCGTGCGCCGTCCTCGAGGCTGAAAACCCCGGCCACACAGGCCGCGGCGTACTGACCCACGCTGTGGCCAAGCACTACATCAGGCTGGATGCCCCACGATTGCCACAGCCGGGCCAGGCCCATCTCGACGGCGAACAGCGCCGGCTGCGCAAACGATGTGTCGCGCAGTGTCTCTCCAGCCTCGCCGCCGGTGGCGAACAGCACTTCCAGCAACGGTCGCGCCACGATGTCCTTGACCGCTTCCGCGCAACGGGTCACGGTTTCGGCGAAAACCGGCTCGGTCTCGAACAATTCACGCGCCATTCCCGGGTGCTGGCTGCCCTGCCCGGTGAACAGCCATGCCGTCGTCGGGTCGTGGGTGTGCTCGCCGCGCACGACGCCGGGCCGCAGGCGGTTCTCGGCCAACTCGGCCAGGGCGTTGCGCGCATCCTCGATCGAATCGACGACGAGCGCGGCGCGATGCTCGAAATGCGAACGGCCCGTGCCCGCAGTGCGGCACACGTCGGCAAAGTCGACCTCCGGATGAGCGCTCAACCACGCCTCGTAACGCTGCGCCAAGGCCACCAGCGCTTCCGGCGACCGCGCGGACAGCGCCAGCACGTCAACCTGTGCCGCCTGGGCCGGCAACGGCGCTCCCTCCGCGTCGTCGGCGGCGGGCACCGGTTGCGGTGGCGCCTCCTCGAGCAGCACGTGTGCGTTGGTGCCGGTGAATCCGAAGGAACTCACGCCGGCGCGCCGCGTCTTGCCGTTGGCCTGCCACGGAATTGCCGTGTCCACGACCCGCACCGGCAGCGAGTCCCACGGGATGTGCGGCGACGGCCGATCGAAGTGCAGGCTCTTGGGCAGCACCTCATGCTGCAGCGACAACACGACCTTGATCAAACCCGCTGCACCCGAGGCGGACTCGGTGTGGCCGATGTTGGTCTTGACCGATCCCATCAGCAGCGGCCGGGCCGCGTCACGCGAACCGCTGTAGGCGGCCGCGGCGGCCTGGACCTCGATCGGGTCCCCGAGCGGGGTGCCCGTCCCGTGCGCCTCGAGGTAGTCCACCTCACCGCCGGACAGTCCGGCGCGCGCTAGCACGGTTCCGATGAGCCGTTGCTGTGCACCACCGTTGGGGACGGTGAGCCCGCTGGACGCGCCGTCCTGATTCACCGCGCTGGCGGTGATCACGGCGCAGACGCGATCGCCATCGCGCTGCGCGTCACTCAACCTCTTGAGCACCAGCATCCCGCAGCCCTCGCTACGCACGTAGCCATCGGCGGAGGCGTCGAAGGTCTTGCATCGGCCCACCGGGGACAGCATCCGGGCGCGCGAGGCAGCGATCATCGTCACCGGGCTCAGTAGGACGTTCACACCACCGGCTACCGCCAAATCGCAATCACCGGAACGCAATGCCTGGCTGGCCTGATGGACGGCAACGAGCGACGAGCTGCATGCGGTGTCGACGGCTACCGCCGGGCCCTCGAGCCCGAGTGCGAACGCCACCCGGCCCGAGATGGCGTTGAGCGCGTTGCCGGTGATGAAGTGCGGTTCGATTTTGTCGATCGGCTCGGCGGACAACAGATGCGCGTACTCGTTGGCGGCCACACCCACGAAGACGCCCGTTCGGCTGCCCCGCAGGGCGGCCGGCGCGTATCCCGCGCGTTCCAGGCCCTCCCACACCGTCTCCAGCGTCAGCCGCTGCTGCGGCTCAATCCACACCGCCTCGCGCGGGGAGATTCCGAAGAACTCGGGATCGAACCCGTCGATCTCGTCCAGGAATCCACCAAAGCGGGTGTACGTCTTTCCGGGCGCGTCGGGATCGGGATCGTAGAACTCGTCGATGTCGAAGCGGTCCTCAGGGACCTCGCGGATCGCATCGACACCCCCCGACAGCACGTCCCAGAACGCCTCCGGATCCCGCGCACCCGGGAAACGGCACGACACCGCGACGATCGCGATCGGTTCGTCCGTGCGTGTCGCCACCGATGTCGGCTGAATCGCTGACGCGACGGGTGCCTCGCTGAGCCCGAGCACGTCGCCGAGCAGGTAGTCGGCCACGTCGGACAGCCGGGGGTGATCCATCACCAGGGTGACGGGAATCTCCCGTCCCACCCCGTGCTCGATGCGGCGCCGCATTTCGACGGCCATCAGCGAATCCATGCCCAGATCGAAGAACCCCGCGTTCTCGCGGATCTCCGTCACGTCGACCCGCGTCACCTCAGCCACCGCGTCGCGCAGGTAGTCGGTCAGCAATTTCTTGCGTTGCTGCACTGGGGCATTGGTGAGTCGCTCGACCAGCTCCGTCTTCCCGGACGGCGTCACGACCGGCACCGCATCGGGTACCTCGTGGCTCAGTTCGGTCAGGAACGCCCGCCGGCCCGCCTGTTCGTAGAGCGGTAGGAAGCGGGCCCAATCGATCCGGGCCACAACTCCTTGAGCGGGGCCGTGCGCCGAAGCGGCCGCGGCAACATCGGCCAGCCCCGCAAGTGCATCGGCCGGCGCCAACGTCCGGACCCCACGCTGGTCCAGTCGCGCACGAGATTCCGCATCCGCCATGCCCGCCGACCACGGCCCGTAATTGACGCTGACGCCGAGGATGCCCTGCTCACGCAGGTGCCAGGCGAGTCCGTCGAGGAAGGCGTTCGCCGCGCCGTAGGCGCTTTGGCCGAATCCACCCCATACCGAGGCGATCGAGGACGTGCTGATGAAGAAGTCGAGCTGCAGGTCAGCCGCCGCTTCGCTCAAATGCCATGCGCCCCAAACCTTGCCGGCGAAGACGCGATCGACCTCGGCATCCTGCAGGGCACTCACCGGGGTGGTACCGATCTCCCCGGCGGCGTGGACGATGCCGGCCAACGGCGGCAGCTCGGCCTGCACGCCTGCCAGCAGGCGCGCGACGTCGTGCGCATCGGCGACATCGGCGGTGACGACGCGGATCTGGCAGCCGTGCGCTTCGCCCAGCGCATCGATGCGCTGTCGGACGGCCTCGGTCGGCGCGCGCCGGCTGGTCAGCACCACATGCCCGGCGCCGTTCGCGGCCAGGTGACCGGCGATCTCCAATCCGATCGCACCCAGTCCTCCGGTCACCAAATACGTTGCATCCTCCCGCAATTGCGGCGATACACCGCTCGCTGGCTCAGTGCGCCGAACCAAGCGGGGAACGTAGACAACCTGATCACGCAGCGCGAGTTGGTCTTCCCTGATGGCCGCGTCGGTCGGTGTGGTGATCCGGTCGATGAGCCGAGACCATTCGTCGGCAGTGCCTGCTGACAGGTCAGCGAGTCCGCCCCATAGTTGCGGCATCTCGAGCGACGCGGCGCGACCGAATCCCCACAGGCTGCTCTGATGTGGCGCCACAGTGTCGGTGTCGGTGACGTGCTGTGCGCCGCGGGTCACGACCCAGATGGGGCTGCGCAGATCAGCGGCGACCGCGGCGCGCAAGAGCCGCCGTGTTCCACCTAGGATCCGGTGTTGCATCCGCAACAGCGAGCGCATCGATGGTGCGCCGCCGGCCTCCAGAGCCGCGGCATTCACGATGCGTAGCGTCGAATCGTCAGCTGCGGCAGCGCGTAACGCGCTTGCGAGGTTTTCCTCGTCCGCGTCGGACACCGGCAACCCGACGACTTGGTGTCGGTGGTTGCGTGCAGTCAGCACGTCGACCAACGGCTGAACCGCGTCGGTACTGTCGGCGACTACGATCCAGCTCGACTCCACGCTCAGTTCTGTCCGGGAAGGCTCGGCGGCGGATGTGTCCCATCGGATCTCGTAGCGGTCGTCCTCGATGGACCGGGTCGTGCGCTGTTGATTGTGTTGTGCCGCAAGCTTGGTGAGCACATGCAGGGTTTGATGATCGTTGCTCGCACCGTCGAGCAGGGTTGCGAGTTCCTCGATCCGGCCGTCCTCGAGAAGGCGGACGGCTTCGGTACGCGGTCCGCGAGGGTCCTGTCGTTGGTCGGGGCTTTCGCGATCATCCCGGAACCAGTACTGACGGCGCTCGAACGGATAGGTGGGCAGGTCGAGCTTTCGCGCATGCGCCTGCCGAAAGGCTGCGAAGTCGGGCAGGTGGCCCAAGACATACGCATCGGCGACCGCCTCGGTGATCTGCCGGTGATCCGTGGTGTTTCGCCGCAACGAGGTGATCACCCGCGGCGCGGTCGCCCGGTCAGGCCAGGTGGCGAGGGCTGCGGCCGTGAGCACAGGTCGCGGGCCGACCTCCAGCAACAGCTTGCAGTTGAGATCTGCAAGAGTCCGCACGCTCTTGGCGAACTCCACCGGCTGACGCGCGTGCCGGCGCCAATAAGCGCCATCGAGCTTCACGCTCCTGCCCAGCGCGACACCGGTGCGATTGTCGATCAGAATCCTTTGCGGCGCCCCGAAATCGAATTTCCCCGCATACGATTCGAATTCGTCGAGGATCGGGTCCAGCAGCGCTGAGTGGAACGCGTGGCTGGTGTCCAGCCAGTCACACCGGACACCGTCCGCCGCCAGTCCGGCCACGGCCTGCTCGAGATCCGCTGCGGGACCCGACAATACGGTGTTGGCGCCGTTGTAGGCGGCGACCGACAGACTCGGGAACTCGTCGGTCAGTCGCTCGACCCGCTCGGCGGCGGCGAACACCGCGGCCATCCGACCACCGGCAGGCAGACTGCCGAAGAGACGACCACGCTCGGCCATCAGCAGCACACCGTCTTCGAGGCTGAACATGCCTGCAACACAGGACGCTGAATACTGGCCGACGCTGTGGCCGAGCACCACGTCCGGCTCGAAGCCCCACGACTGCCAGAGCCGGGCCAGGCCCATCTCCACCGCGAACAGCGCGGGCTGTGCGTAGCTGGTTTGCTGCAGCGTCGCCTCGCTGTCCAGGCTGTCCACGTCGAAAATGACGTCCAGCAACGGCTTTTCGAGGACATCGGCGACCGCGGCAGCGCAACGGTTCAGCGTCTCGGCAAACACCGGCTCGGTGTCGAACAGTTCTCGGGCCATGCCGGGGTATTGGCTGCCTTGACCGGTGAACAGCCACGCCGTCTTCGGCGGCTCATGGGATTCCCCCCGGAACAAACCCGGGGCCGGCCGGTCTTCCGCGAGTGCGCCGAGTAGCTCCATGGCAGATTCTCGCGAGTTGACGACCAGCGCGGCCCGCTGCTCCAAGTGCGCTCGCCCCGCCCCGGCAGTGAAGCAGACGTCCCCCAGGGTCGCCTCGGGATGCGCGCTCAACCAGCCGCGGTAATCGGCTGCGAGCCGTGCCAACGCGGCGGGCGTTCGCGCCGAGAGCGGAAGGACACTGAACCGTCGATCCCCGGCGTGCTCGACCGGGACGGGTGCCGGGGGAACCGGTGCCGTTTGCTCAGGAGCTTCGGAGAGGATGACGTGAGCGTTTGTGCCGGCGAATCCAAACGAGCTGATTCCCGCAATGCGCGGCTCGCCGTTGCGTTCCCATGCGGTGGCCTCCGCGACCACCTGGACCGCAAGCCGATCCCAGGGAATGTGGGGCGACGGATTCTCAAAGTGGAGGTGTTGCGGCAGTAGCTCGTTTTCGAGCGACAGGATGACTTTGATCACCCCGGCGATACCAGCGGCTGCTTCCAGGTGTCCGATGTTCGTCTTCACCGAGCCCATCAGCAGCGGCCGGCTGGGTTCGCGTCCGGCGCCGAACACCGCGCCTGCGGCCTGGGCTTCGATGGGGTCCCCCAGCGACGTCCCGGTGCCGTGCGCTTCCAGGTACCCGACGTCGCGGGGTTCGAGGTCGGCCCGCTTCAAGGCATCGGCGATAACCCTTTGCTGAGCGACGCCGTTCGGCACCGTCAATCCGCCCGAAGCGCCGTCCTGGTTGATCGCGCTGCCGCGGATCACGGCGCGAATCCGATCACCGTCGCGGATCGCGTCCTCGAGGCGCTTGATCACGATGACGCCGCAGCCCTCGCCGCGCACATAGCCGTCCGCGGCCGCGTCGAATGTCTTGCATCGGCCGTCGGGGGCGAGCATGTGGGCGCTGGAGAACGTGATCATGGTCGCCGGGGTGAGCAGGACGTTCGCGCCGCCGGCTAACGCCAGGTCGCATTCCCCCAGGCGCAGCGCTTGGCACGCCTGATGAATTGCCACCAGCGACGAGCTGCACGCCGTGTCGACGGCGACGGCGGGACCCTGCAGCCCCAACCGATAGCTGATCCGGCCGGCGGCTGCGGCGTTCGACGTCCCGATGGCCATGTAGGCCTCGATCTCGGGGTAGGTCAGCTCGTCGGACGCCATTCCCAGGTAGTCGTGCGTGGCCAGACCGACGAAGACCCCGGTGTTGCTGTCAGCCAGATCCGTTGGCGCAGTACCTGAATGCTCCACCGCGCGCCATGCCGTTTCCAGCAAGATGCGGTGCTGGGGGTCCATCAACCTGACCTCGCGAGTCGACATACCGAAGAACGGCGCGTCGAATCCCGTTACGTCGTCGACGAAGCCGGCCCGACGGGTGACGACCTTGCCGGGTGCGCCCGGTTCCGGGTCGAAGAATTCGTCGACGTCCCATCGGTCCTGCGGCACTTCGGATATCGCATCCCGGCCCTGTCGCAATACATCCCAGAATTCGTCCGCATCTGCGGCTCCCGGGAATCGCGCCGCGTACCCGATGATCGCAAAACCCGATATGGGCTCGCCCAGACCTTCGACGGATGCCATGCGCGTGTCCTCTCTTGCCCGGTCAAGATCGATCCCCACGGGAAGCAGGTTGCGCTCGGAGAATCATTTCCGGAGGCCAACACTGCCACCGCAGCGCCCTCACCGCGCGACGGCAGCCGGCGGCTGCCGCCCTGCGTCCCGCCCGGCCGTTCGATCGCCACAACGGCCCGCCGGATCCGTGAGCGAGTGTAGGCCCTACCCCGCGCACGCCTGCGACGGCGATCACTCCGAGGGTTATCTTGGTCTCGCCGCCAGGGTGGCCGTGGTCGTTTCAAACCGAGGAGGACGAAGTTTTGCGCATCGGGAAAATTACGATCGGCGCACTCGGTGATTGGACGCTGACCCCGGGGTCGGTCATCTCCTGGCACCCGACGGCCGCGGCCAGCGAAAAGGTCCGAAAAGCGCCGGTGAGCTCTGTGCCGGTCAGCTACATGCAGGGCCAGCACCTTCGTAATTACTGCGAACGAACGGCCGCGGGGCAGAATTTCTCCCGACAGATCATCGCTACCTGCGAAGTGCCCGGGACGTGCGACGTCCCTGCCATGAACCACGCTGTCAACGCCTACCTGCGGCGGCATGACACGTTCCGCAGCTGGTTCGAGCACACCGGCAACGGCGAGTTCATCAGGCATACCGTCAGTGATCCTGTTGATATCGAATTCGCGCCGATCGAACACGGCGAGATGACGGCTGACGAAATACACGCTCACGTCGTGGCCATACCGAGCCCACTGGAGTGGGGCTGCTTCACCTTCGGAATTGTCCAGAGGGAAGGCCACTTCACTTTCTTTGCCGCAATGGATCATGTCCACGGGGACGCGACGTTGATCGGCACCACGATGATGGAAGCCAACGGCATGTATTCGGCCTTGAGCGCAGGCGGTGAGGCTCTTGTTCTTCCCGATGCCGGAAGCTTCGATGATTTCTGTACCCGCGAACGCGAGTACACGTCCACGCTGACCGTGGATTCGCCTGAGGTGCGCGCGTGGATTGACTTCGCCGAGAACAATGACGGCGGCTTTCCCGAGTTCCCGCTCCCGCTGGGCAACCCACGGGAGTCCAGTAGCAGCGACATGACCTCGGAGCTCCTGATGGACGCGGCACAGACGGAGCGATTCGAATCGGCCTGCGCGACTGCCGGCGCGCGCTTCGTGGGTGGCCTGTTCGCCTGCCTCGCGCTGGTGGAGCACGAATTCACCGGTGCTCTCACGTATTACGGACTCACTCCCAGAGATTCCCGCAAAGCCACCGACAATTTCATGACGCAGGGTTGGTTTACCGGTTTGATTCCCATCACGGTGCCCATAGCAGCGGCCTCTTTCGGTGATGCCGCGTGGGCGGCGCAGGCTTCGTTCGATTCGAATCTGGACATGGCGAAAGTTCCCTACTACCGCGTGCTGGAGCTGGCGCCGTGGTTGCGCTGGCCGGGACCGAACTTCCCCGTGTCGAATTTCTTTCATGGCGGCGCTGCTCCGCTCAACGCCATTCTTGCCGCGGCCGATCTGGGGCTTGCGAACAATATCGGCATCTACCCTGACGGCCGATATTCATATCAGCTGACAATTTATATATTCAGGTACGGGGAGGGGACGGTCATGGCGATCATGCATCCGGACAACCCCATCGCCCGAAAATCAGTTGTCCGCTACCTGCAGGCGATGAGGTCGGTCTGCGGGCGGGTCGCCGACAGCGGGAGTTGGGGACGCGTCGCGTAGCGTGGAGCACTTCGATGGTTCGTGAGGCGAAGTTGCGTGGTTTGACCGGGCTCGGGCGAGTGCGTCCGAGCGTCGTAGGCGGCCGCACCCGACCGTGCCGACCGGCGATGATGAGGGCAGTATGCGACGGCTAGCCGATTTCGTGGTGCGGTGGCCCTGGGCAGTGGTTGGGATCTGGGTCGCGATTGCGGTGGCCCTGCCGCTGACTTTTCCATCGCTGGGCGAGATGGCCGAGAAGCATCCGCTCGCTATCCTGCCCGCCGATGCGCCATCGAGCGTCACCGCTCGGAAGATGACCGAGGCGTTTCACGAATCGGGCTCAGAAAACCTCCTGTTAGTGGTCCTGACCGACGAAAAGGGGCTCGGGCCCGCCGACGACGCCGCTTACGCCAAATTGGCGGATGCACTGCGCCGGGACACGCGCGATGTGCTGATGCTGCAGGACTTCGTCAGCACGCCCGCGTTGCGCTCGGTCGTTACCAGCAAGGATCACAAAGCGTGGGTGCTGCCGGTCGGCGTTGCGGGCGAGTTGGGCACTCCCCGCTCGTACGCCGCTTTCAACCGGATCGGCGACATCGTCAACACCGCCGTCAGCGGCACGCCGCTGACGGCACACCTCACCGGCCCCGCGGCGACCGTCGCCGACCTCACGGTCTCGGGCGCGCGGGATCGGATGCCAATCGAGTTGGCGATCGCGGTTCTGGTGCTCATCGTCTTGCTGGTGATCTACCGCAGCGCGGTCACGATGCTGCTGCCGTTGCTGACGATCGGGATATCCCTGGTGATCGCGCAGGCGGTGGTAGCGGGCTACTCCCAACTGACCGGCTCGGGTGTCTCAAACCAGTCCGTCGTCTTCCTGAGCGCCATAATGGCCGGCGCCGGAACGGATTACGCGGTCTTTCTCATCAGCCGGTATCACGACTATTTGCGGTCCGGTGCGAATTCCGATGAGGCGATCAAGCGCGCAATGTTCTCGATCGGAAAAGTGATCGCCGCATCCGCCGCCACCGTCGGGGTCACTTTTCTCCTGATCAGCTTCGCCCGGATGGGAGTGTTCAAAACGGTCGGGGCCTCGGCGGCGATCGGGATCGGTGTGGCATTCCTCGCGGCGATGACGTTGCTGCCGGCGGTTTTGCTGCTTGCGGGGCGCCGCGGCTGGGTCGAGCCACGGCGCGAGCTGACCGCGCGGTTCTGGCGGCGTTCGGGCGTTCGCATAGTGCGGCGACCGAAGGTAAACCTGATTGCCAGCCTGCTTGTGTTGATCATCCTGGCCAGCTGCGCGGGCCTGGTGCGTTATAACTACGACGATCGCAAGGGCCTGCGGTCTTCCGCTCCAAGCTCCATCGGGTACACGGCGCTGGATCGCCACTTCCCGGTGAATCAGTCCATTCCGCAGTACATCCTCGTCCAATCACCGCATGACCTTCGTACGCCGAAGGCCCTCGCAGACCTTGAACAGATGGCAGACCGGGTCAGCCAATTGCCGAATGTTGCTGCAATCAGCGGTATTACGCGTCCCACCGGGAATGTGCCAGAACAATTCAGAGCCACCTATCAAGCGGGCGCCATCGGCACCCTGCTGGCCGACGGATCCACTCTGATCAAGGACCACACCAACGACCTCAACCGGCTGGTAGACGGGGCCGGCACGTTGGCCGACAACCTCGGCAATATGCGGGGGCAGGTCGTCCAACTCTCGGCCAGCGTGCAAGAAGTGGAGCAAGCCTTCTCGTCGACGAAGAATCAGTACACCGGCGACGCGCTGGTGAAAGAGGTCGACATCGCGGCCCAGCTGGTGGACCATGTCAACGCGCTCAGCAATTCCATGGGCTGGAATTTTTCAGCGGCGAAGAACTTGTTCGCCTGGATAGGGCCGGTGCTGGCGGCGCTGCAGGGCAACCCGAGATGCGATGTCGACCCGTCGTGCACCGCCACTCGCGGAACGTTCGAGCAGCTGGTTGGTGCACGCGATCAAGCAGACCTCGACGCGATCAACGATTTGGCTCACCAACTGCAGGAATACCCGGACAAACGGGACCTGAAGGCGTCGGCGGACCGCCTGCGTGCCGCATTGGCGAAGCTCACCAACGTGCTGCATTCGCTGGGGATGGACAAACCCGGTGGCCTGCAGGCGAACCTGAACACCCTGCAAGACGGTGCAAACCGATTCGCCGGTGGGAGCCGCCAAGTGGCCGACGCGGTGGCTCAAGTCGTCGACCAAGTCAAACAGCTCGGTAGCGGGCTCAACGAGTCGGCGGCGTTTCTGCTATCGCTGAAACGCGACGCGGCGCAACCGGCGATGGCCGGCTTCAATATCCCGCCCCAGCTGCTGCACTTGGCGGAGTTCCAGAAGGCCGCCAAGGCATTCATCTCGCCGGACGGCCACTCCGTGCGGTACCTGGTGCAGACCAAACTCAATCCGTTTAGCACCGAAGCGATGGATCAGGTCAACGCGATCGAAGCGGCCGCCCGGGGGGCCCAACCGAATACCGCATTGGCCGACGCCACGGTATCGATGGCGGGATACACCGTCGCTCTGAAGGACACGCGTGACTACTACCAGCACGACATCCGGTTCATCATCTCGGCAACCCTCTTGGTCGTGCTACTGACCTTGATCGCGCTGCTGCGAGCGATAGTTGCGCCGCTGTATCTGGTTACCTCCGTGGTCATTTCATATTTGTCGGCGTTGGGTATCGGCGTGCTCGTATTCCAATACATGCTCGGCCAGCAATTACATTGGAGCGTGCCGCCGCTGGCATTCGTGGTGTTGGTCGCGGTGGGAGCCGACTACAACATGCTGCTCGTCTCGCGGATGCGAGAGGAGTCTGGACACAGCATGCGTTACGGCATCATCCGAACCCTGGGTTCGACGGGCGGCGTGATCACTGCCGCAGGTCTGATCTTCGCGGCCTCGATGTGCGGTCTGCTGTTCTCCAGCATCAGCACCGTGGTCCAGGGCGGTTTCGTGATCGGGGTGGGAATTTTGCTGGACACCTTCTTGGTGCGCACCATCACGGTTCCCGCCATCGCCGCGCTGGTCGGAAGGGCGAACTGGTGGCCCTCCCGAGCGGGTGCGTCAGCGGGCGTGCGGCGGCCGGCGTTAAGGTCACCGGACGGACGCGCCGAACCACAGCCGGGTTAGCACCTGCACATGATGTATGTGAGACTACAAGCGAATTCGAGCGGTCAGGAGTAGGGATGAAGAAACTACTCGCGGGAGTTACGGCGCTGTTAACCGTAGCTGCCACAGGATGTTTCGGCGTCAATACCGCGACGGCTGACGAGGCGCCCATCGGCGGTCCGCCGACCCCGGGGGCGCCGGGCGACCAGACGGCGTTCGCCCTCGGCGGCGCTCACGTCCTGGGCATCCCCTACGACGAGTACATCCGCCAGGAGGGTGCCCAGTGGTTCCCCGGCCAGAAGCGTGAGATCGTGCGCTATCCGGCAGGGCAGGTCCAGGGTCACGTGTTGGAGCGACTCTTCCCGGGCATCGGCGCGGCCGGCGACAAGCTGTTACCAGGCCTGGGTCTGGATGGCCCCAGCGTCGGCGAGTCGGTCGACGTAGGGGTGAACAACCTCGATGCGGCGATCAAGACGGGTCGGCCCGGCACGGCGATCGGCTTGTCTGAGGGCGGGTTCGTGGTCGATGGTGAGCAGGCCCGGCTGGCAAATGACCCGACTGCTCCCCCGCCGGACAAACTGAACTTCGCCACCTTCGGCGACCCGATCGGGCGTCACGCCTTCGGTCAGAGCTTCCTGACCGCCATGTTCCCGGTCGGCAGCGTCGTTCCCGCGCTCGACTACACCATGCCACCGCCGTACGAGAGCCAGTACGACACAAACAGGTTCGTGGCTGCGTACGACTCGATCGCGGACTTCCCCGACCGGCCGGACAACATGTTCGCTCTGGCCAACACGCTCTTCGGTCTCGCCACCGGTCACACCGCGGTGGCCTTCACGAACCCGAGCATGGTGCCGCCACAGAACATCAGGACGACCATCAATTCCAGGGGCGCGAAAGACACGACGATCATGGTCCCGGAAAAGCACCTCCCGCTGGTCATGCCGCTGAAGTACGTCGGGATCGACGAAGGCACGCTGAACAAGCTCGACGCAATCCTGACTCCCCGGGTGAACGCCGGATACTCACGAAACGACGACCCGTCGACCGCTCCGGTCCAGGTGGACCCGGTGCACGGCTTCGACCCGGCGGAAGTCACCGCACCGACCAACCAGGCAACCTTCGGCGGCGGCGCCGACCCCCTCTCGCAGATCGTCAGTGGTGCGATGTCCGTGCTGTCGCACGGTGCAAGCCAAACTGACCACTGACCACGATCTGCGGATTCGACTAACTAGTACGGACGAAGTGTGACGCCAATGCCTGGATCCTCGATTCTCTCCATGCTGCACGGACGTGCGAGCCTGCGGCCCAACGACGTGGCGTACACGTTCACCGACTACGAGACCGATTCGGAGGGTGTTCCCCGGAGTCTCACGTGGTCGCAGGCGTCCCGCCGGACCTTCAACCTGGCGGGCGACCTCGGCCCGCACGGGTCGGTCGGCGACAGGGCGGTAATCCTGGCGCCACAGGGCCTTGACTACATTGCGGCGTTCCTGGGATCCATGCAGGCCGGGCTCATCGCTGTTCCGCTACCGTTGCCGCATCGCGGGTCGAGCGACGAGCGGGTAAGCGCGGTTCTCGCCGATACGTCTCCTTCGGTCGTTCTCACCACATCCGCGGTCGCCGAAGAGGTCGCCGAATATGTCGATCGGGCATGCCTGGATGATGTCCCGAAGATCGTCGAAATCGATTCGATGAATCTGGACGCCGATCGCGGAACAAGCGTTCCGGCAGCCGATTTGCCCGACATCGCGTATCTGCAATACAGCTCTGGTTCGACCCGGACTCCTGCCGGCGTGATGATTTCGCACCGCAATCTTCAGGCGAATTTCGAGCAGCTGATGCGCAGCTTCTTCGCCGACCGGCAGATGAAAGCCCCGTCGGACACCACGATTGTTTCGTGGCTGCCGTTTTACCATGACATGGGTTTGGTGCTGGGGGTCTGCGCGCCGATCCTCGGCGGCTGGCGCGGCGCGCTGATGAGCCCGGTCGCGTTCTTGGAACGGCCGGCCAGATGGGTGCGATCTTTGGCCACGAATACGTCGTCGTGGTCGGCGGCGCCCAACTTCGCCTTCGACCTGGCGGCCCGCAAAACGAGTGACCGCGATCTGGCCGGGCTCGACCTCGGCGGGGTGCTGGGCATCATCAGCGGTGCCGAACGCGTCGAACCCGCCACCTTGCACCGCTTCGCTGATCGGTTTGCTCACTTCGACTTTCGGGACCATATGATGCGTCCTTCGTACGGCTTGGCGGAGGCAACCGTCTTCGTGACCAGTGGCACCTGGAGCGACTCGTCGACGGTTCACTTTGATATCGACGAGCTTTCCGCGGGTCGCGCTGTGCCGTGCGCGGCCGGGACCGGCTCCGCGCTGGTGAGATACGAAGTGCCGCAATCACCGACACTGCGAGTCGTCGACGGCGACACCAATCGCGAGTGCCCGCCGGGTGTGGTGGGCGAGCTCTGGGTCCACGGCGCGAACGTGGCCGACGGCTACTGGCGCAAGCCGCCGGAGGAACAGCGGTGCTTCGCCGCGACGCTCGTCGACCCGTCGCCGCGTGCCCCTGAGGGACCGTGGCTGAAAACCGGTGACCTGGGTTTCGTCTATGAGGGTGGGTTGTTCATTGTCGGCCGTATCAAGGATCTGCTGATAATTCGTGGACGGAATCACCATCCCGAGGACATCGAGGCGACGGTCCAAGAGATCACCGGTGGTCGGGTCGCGGCGATATCGGTTCCGGTGAACAGTACCGAGAAGCTCGTCACCGTCATCGAGTTCAAGAAGCGAGGCGATTCCACCGAGGAGGCCATGCATTCGCTGACCTGCGTCAAACGGGACGTCACCTCGGCGATTTCCAATGCGCACGGCGTGAACGTGGGAGACCTCGTCCTGGTACCGCCCGGCTCGATTCCCACCACCACGAGTGGCAAGATCCGGCGCGCCGCCTGTGTCGAGCAGTATCGCCGGCACCAATTCGCCCGGTTGGACGCCTGAGCCGGGCGGCGGGCGCGCCTCCTACACGATGCCGATGCTGGTCACTGTCCTGGTAATGGCCATTGCCGTCAGCGTCGAACCGTTCCGAATCGGCATGACCGTGCTCATGCTGAACAGACCCAGGCCGGCGCTGCAACTGCTCGTGTTTCTGGCGGGCGGTTTCGCCATGGGAACGACGGTGGGTCTGGTGGTCTTGTTCGCCTTTCGACGTAGCGTGTCGGGCTCCACCTACTTCGCGTTACCCAAGGTGCAGATTCTGGTCGGTCTCCTGGCGCTGGCGTTCGCAGGAGTTGTGGCCGCGAATCTCCCCGCGCGGCTGGGCTCGCGGCAGACAAGGTTGGCGATGCCGGTTCAGCGATTGCTGAGCCGGCATTCGCTGTCGATTGCGGGGATCGCCGGTCTCGGGATTGCATTGCCGTCGGTCGACTACCTTGCCGCGCTGGCCGTCATTCTGACCTCCGGGACGACGGCCCTGGCGCAAGTCGCGGCGCTGTTGATGTTCAACGCCGTGGCCTTCGCGCTGATAGAAATTCCGCTGCTGGCCTATCTGCTGGCGCCCAAGGCAACTGCCATGTGGGTGGCGGCGCTGCACGAGTGGATTCGATCGCGTCGCCGCGTCGAGGTGGCACTCGTGCTGGGCGCGGTCGGCTGTACTTTCCTTGCGGTCGGCGCGGCCGGGCTTTGACCCTTTCTCAAAGGCCGCGTAACCGCTGAGGCGATAATGAGTCCAAACCGCCCACGGCAAAGGAGCCGCGATGAGCAAGGCAAGCACAGACCGTCCACTGCGGGTGATCCAGTGGACGACCGGGAACATCGGCCGGCGTTCGCTGCACGCGATCATCGGACGGCCCGACCTGGAACTGGCCGGGGTGTATGCGCATGGCGCCGACAAGGTCGGCGTCGACGCCGCCGACCTCGCGGGCTGGCCGGAACCGACCGGGGTGCGGGCGACCAACGACATCGACGCGCTGCTGGCCCTGGGCGCCGATGCGTGTTGCTATAACCCGTTGTGGCCTAACGTCGATGAGCTGGTGCGGTTGCTGGAATCGGGAGTCAACGTGTGCACCAGCGCCGCATGGATTACCGGCGGAAAGCAGACACCGCAGGACCGCAAACGCATCGAAGACGCCTGCCAGAAAGGCAATTCCACGATCTTCGGCAGCGGCGCGCACCCGGGCATGACGAACATGGTGGGCATGGTGCTGTCCGCATCGTGCGAGCGCGTCGACGAGATCCGGATCACCGAGTCGGTCGACTGCTCGACCTACGAGTCAGCGGAAACCCAGACGGCCATGGGGTTTTCGCAAGATCCCGATACTCCGGGGCTCGCCGAGAACGTCAGGCGCGAAAGTGAGGTCTTCGCCGAATCGGCCGCGATGATGGCCGACGCGATCGGGGCGAAGCTGGACAAAATGACGTTCGACGTCACGTTCACCGCGGCCACCGATGACTCCGATCTGGGCTTCATGAAGATTCCCGCCGGAACGGTCGGCAGCGTCTACGGCTACCACCGCGGCTGGGTGGGTGATCGCAACGTCGTCAGCGTCGGGTTCAACTGGACCATGGGCAATCACGTCGTCCCGCCCAAGCCCCTGGAGCACGGACACGTCATCCAGGTGTTCGGGCTGCCCAACATGCGCACCGTGTTGCACTGCCTGCCGCCCAAGGATTGGACCGAGCCCGGATTCATGGGATTGGGCATGATCTACACCGCGATGCCGGTTACCAATGCCGTCCCGGCGGTGGTGGCCGCCGAGCCCGGGATCGTGACGCTGGCGGATTTGCCGCCGGTCACCGGTCGGCTGGCCCGCTAGCGGTTATGCCGTTCGCCACAAGTGGCGGCCCCGGGAGGAACGCTTGCGTGCACTAAGGTTAGTATCCCCAACTGAGCAAATGTTCCGTTGACATTGGTGTCGTCGGCGACGGTTGGTGAGCTTGCGGAAGGCGGTCAGGTGGTGGCTAGTCCGGACTCAGGTCCCCGCCCCGGCATTGTGACCCGCGTGCTGAAACGAGGGTGGATCCCGCTGCTGCTGGTGGTCGTTCTGGCGATCTCGGCGCTGATCGTGTCGCGGCTGCACAAGATCTTCGGCTCGGAAGATCTCAACGCAAACGCCGGCAAGGGGATCGAAATCGTGCAGTTCAACCCGAAGGTCGTCGTGTACGAAATATCCGGCAACCCGGGTACCACGGCGAACATCAACTACTGGGACGAAAACGCCAACACGCACCAGATCAACAACGCCCCACTGCCCTGGACGACCACCATCTCGACCACCCTGCCCTCGGTGAGCGCCAACATCATGGCGCAAAGCGACGGCAGCACGATCAGCTGCAAGATCACCGTGGACGGCGTCGTCCGCGATAACCAGAACTCCAACGGCCATAACGCCCAGACCTTCTGCCTGGTGAAGTCCGCATGAGCAACACGAGCAACAAGACCGAGCGCGACCTGAGCGCGGCCGACACCGGTCCGATCAAAACGGTGGGTCTGTCCAAGGCCGAGCGCGGCCACCGGCCCTACCTTCCCCATGCGATCCGCATCTTCGCGATACCGATCATTTTGGGCTGGGTGGCCATCACGGTCTTGGTCAACGTCGTCGTTCCCACCCTGGAAAAGGTCGGCGAGGCGCACTCGGCGCCGATGACACCGCTGGACGCGCCGTCGATGAAGGCGATGATGCGCCTGGGCCACAACTTCCACGAGTTCGACTCCAACAGCACCGTCATGATCGTGCTCGAGGGCCAGCACCCGCTCGGCCCGGACGCGCACCAGTACTACGACAAGCTGATTCGCCAACTCCGCCAGGACCCCAAGCACATTCAGCACATCCAGGATTTCTGGGGAGACCGGCTGACCGCCGCGGGCGCTCAGAGCGCCGACGCCAAGGCCGCCTATGTCCAGGTGAACCTCGCCGGTAACCAGGGCACGACGCTGGCCAACGAGTCCGTGGACGCCGTCCGCAAGGTCATCGACGAGAACAGGGCGCCCCCCGGTGTGAAGGCCTACGTCACCGGTCCCGCTGCGCTGTCCGACGACATGCACATCATCGGTAACGCCAGCCTGGCCAAGATCACACTCTTCACCCTGGGCGCGATCGCGATCATGTTGCTGCTGGTCTACCGGTCCATCGTCACCACGCTCGTGCAGCTGTTCATGACGTTTGTCGCGCTTGCCTGTTCGCGCGGGGTCGTCGCGGTTCTCGCGTACCACAACGCATTCGGGCTCACCACCTTCGCCGCCAACATCCTCACCATGCTGGCGATCGCCGCGGGAACGGACTACGGCATCTTCCTCCTCGGCCGCTATCAGGAGGCGTTGGCCGAGGGCGAGGATCGAGAAACCGCGTACTACACCACATTCAAGGGCGTCGCCCCGGTCGTCTTGGGATCGGGCCTGACGATTGCGGGCGCGACCTATTGCCTGAGTTTTTCGCGGCTGCCGTGGTTCAACACCATGGGCGCGCCCGTGGCGATCGGCATGCTGGTCGTGGTGCTGGCCGGCCTGACGCTGGGCCCCGCGGTGGTCTTCGTCGGCAGTCGCTTCCACCTCTTCGAAAAGCAGGCCAAGCGTGGCCGGCTGTGGCGCCGGGTCGGCACCGCCGTAGTACGTTGGCCCGCAGCGATTTTGGCTGTCAGCGCGGCGGTGGTGCTGGTCGGCATGATCGCGCTGCCGAGCTTCCACACGAGCTACAACGACCGCCATTACCTGCCGTTGTCCGCCCCGTCCAACCAAGGGCAAGAGGCCGCGAATCGGCATTTCTCCGAGGCCCGGATGAACCCCGACCTGTTGATGGTCGAGTCCGACCACGACATGCGCAACCCGGCGGACATGCTGGTGTTGGACCGGGTGGCCAAGAACGAGATGCGCACGCTCGGCATCGCCATGGTCCAGGACATCACGCGGCCACTGGGCATTCCGATTCAGCACAGCTCGATTCCGTTCCAGAACAGCGTCCAAAGCCAGACGACGATGCAGAACATGGGCTTTCTCAAGGAGCGCATGAACGACATCCTGAAGATGGCCGATGACCTGCAAACCCAGATCGACACCACGCAGCGCCAATACGAGGTGTCGCTGGACCTGGCCAACGCCGCCGACGACAGCGCCAAGACCACGGCGGTGACGTCGCAGATCACCGACACCCTGCGCGACCACATCGCGGATTTCGACGACACCTTCCGGCCGGTCCGCACGTACTTCTACTGGGAGAAGCACTGCTACGACATTCCCGTGTGCATCGGGCTGCGGTCCCTCTTCGACACGTTCGACGGGTTCGACCAACTGGCCGAGCAGTTCCACTATTTGACGACCGACATCGCGCACACCGCCAAAGCCTCACGCGACCTGACCGCGCTGTTTCCCACGTTGATCACCACCCTGAAGACCACCAGGGGCATCACGCTGACGCTGTACCAGACGTTCAAGGCGATGATCGACCAGATGGAGGCGATGAGCAACACCGCCATCGTGATGGGACAAAGCTTCGACGCGTCGAAGAACGACGACTTCTTCTATCTCCCGCCGGAAGCCTTTGACAACCCCGACTTCCAGACGGGTCTTCGGATGTTCCTGTCGCCCGACGGTAAGTCGGCGCGGTTCTTCATCACCCATCAGGGCGATCCGATGTCGCCAGATGGCATTGCGCGGGTCGACGCCGAACGCACCGCCGCGCAGGAGGCGTTGAAGCAGTCCTCGCTGTCGGATGCCAGGGTGTATCTCGGCGGAACCGCCGCGACGTTCAAGGACATGGCCGACGGCGAGAAATACGACCTGATGATCGCGGTGGTGTCGGCCCTGACGCTGATCTTCATGATCATGCTGCTGCTGACCCGGAGTGTGGTGGCCGCGCTGGTGATCGTCGGCACCGCGGCCAGTTCGATCGCGGCGTCTTTCGGTCTGTCCGTGCTGATTTGGCAGGATCTGTTCGGCATCAGGATCCACTGGATCGTGATGGCGCTGTCGGTCATCATCCTGTTGGCCGTCGGATCCGACTACAACCTGCTACTGGTCTCCCGGTTCCGCGAAGAGATCCATCGCGGGCTCAAGACGGGAATCATCCGGTCGATGGCCGGCACCGGTGGTGTGGTGACGGCCGCGGGTCTGGTGTTCGCGTTCACCATGGCATCCATGCTGGGCAGCGATCTTCGCGTGCTGGGTCAATTCGGCTCGACCGTCTGCATCGGTCTGCTGCTCGACACGCTGATCGTGCGCACGTTGCTGATGCCCTCCATCGCCACCCTGCTCGGACGGTGGTTCTGGTGGCCACAGGTGGTGCACCCGCGCGGTGACCACGCGCGACGGCCGGTAGGCGCCACCCAGGTTCCAGTGCCCAGCTCCTCCTGACCCCGCGATGCGGGCTCCAACGTCGCCGGGCTAGCTGTCTGCGAGCGCCACGCTCACCGCGACCGCACCCGCACCGACATGCAGCGCGAGCACCGGCCCCAGCTCGGTGACGATCGCCGGCTCGCACGCCGGCAGGCGCTCCCCTAACGCCGTGGCCACCTCACGGGCACCGTCCGGGTTGTTGACGTGGTGCACCGCCAGGGCTGCGGCGCCGTCGCCGACGACCTGACAGACCCGGCCGATCATCGCCTCCGTCGCATGGCTGACCGTGCGCACCCGTTGGGCCAGAACGAGTTTGCCGTCGTCGATGCGCAGCAGCGGCTTGAGTGCCAGCGCGGTGCCCAGCCAGGCCTTCGCGCCGCCGATGCGTCCGCTGCGGCGCAGGTTGTCCAGGCGGTGCACCACGATGAAGGCGTGCCCGCGCTCCACGGCCGCGCGCGCGGCGTCGGCGACGGCGTCGACGTCCTTGCCGTCGGCGGCGGCGCGTGCGGCGGCCAACGCGACGAAGCCGGTGCCCATCGCGGCCGACTTGGAGTCGACGACGCGCACGTTCGGATCGAGGTCCGCGGCGGTGCGTTCGGCGGCTCGACACGTGCCCGACAGCGCCGACGAAATGTGCACGGCCACAACCCCGTCGGCGCCGCTGTCGGTCAGCGCCTGCTGGTACACGTCGGCCAGTTCGGCCGGAGTGGCCGCCGCGGTGGTGGCCGCCAGCTTGTAGATGTCACCGGGAATGTCGTCGACACCGTCACGCAGATCGTGGCCGTCGAGCAGGATGTGCAGAGGAACGACGCGTATCCCCCACTTTTCGAGTAGGTCGGCCGGCAGACGTGCCGACGAGTCGGTCACCACCACGACAGTCATGGCGCTACCCGCGGGGCTTCTCGTTCGCCACGCCGGCTTCGGCGAGCGCCTTGAGCATCAACTCCGCGACCGCCTGGTGAGCCTCGAAATTCCAGTGGATGCCGTCGGGGTTGCCGCGCCCACTCATAATCTGCTCGGCGACAGCGGCTTTGAGGTCGACCAGGGGCACCTGGTGGTTTTGCGCCCATTCGGTGATCGCGGTCACCGTCCCCGCGCGCCCGTGGTGCGCCCGGCCGTAGGTGTCGGCAATGTGCACGGACGGCAGCGAGGCCACGATCGGGATGCCGGGGCGATTGAAATCGATTGCGCCACGCGTTTGTTCGAGGTAGTCCGCACTCAGGTGCGGGGGCAGGGCCGATCGGGCCACCGGCGAGAGCCTGGGCTGCAGCCAGCCATAGCCGTCGCGAACCCAGCGCCGCAGCCCGGGCGGCCGCACGTAGCGGATCAGCTCGCGCAGCGCGGTCGGCAGCACCGACGGCAGTGAATCCATCCCACCCGTGGCGAAGATGACCGCGCCGGCCCTGGGCAGCGCCGCCCAGGCCCGCGGGTCCTGGGTCGCCGCCCACCAGATGTCGCGGCACGTCCAACCGATGCGGCCGATCAGCTCGACATCCCAGCCCAGTTGCGCCGCAACGAGATTCGGCCAGATCCGGGGATCATCGGCGGGCAGACCGCCGGTCGGACCGTAGTAGGCCAACGAGTCGGCGAAAATCAGCAGTGTGGGCTTGGGCCGTCGTTCAGAGGACATCGTTGGACACCTGCGCCGAAGCGTTCCACACATCCAGACGCCAACGGATGCTATCGAATTCGTCGGCAGGATCGTCGTTGTGTCCGGACAACTGCACCCAGCTGGCATTGCCCATGCCACCCAGAATCGGCCAGTTGCCGACGGGAAGCTTCAGCAGCGCGGCCGACAGCGCCGCGATCAGGCCGCCGTGGCCTACCAGCACCACCGGGCGATCCGGCCCGTCGGGGTCGCCCCATTCCGGCTCGCCGGACACCAGTTCGGCGACCAACGGCACGCTGCGGGCCGCGACGTCGACCCTGCTCTCGCCGCCGTGCGGCGCCCAGGTGGCGTCCTCGCGCCAGGCCAGCCGCGCGCCCGGAGCCTGCGCGTCGACCTCGGTGTGGGTTAATCCCTGCCAGTCACCAAGATGGGTTTCCCGCAATCGCCGATCCACCCGAATCGGCAGACCGGTCACCTCCCCCAGCCTGATCGCCGTGTCGTAGGCACGATGTAGATCCGACGACACGATCAGCAGCGGCTGCAGCTTGCCCAACACCTCGGCCGCGGCGATCGCCTGCGCCCGCCCGAGTTCGCTCAGTTCGGAATCCAGCTGGCCCTGCATCCGGCTGCCGGCATTGAACTCGGTTTGCCCGTGCCGCAACATGATCAGACGACGAATTCTCATTGCGCGCCCGAGCCTTCGGAGTTCCCGGGACTCTCGTCCAGCTCCACCGGCACCATCGGACAGTCGCCCCACAGCCGGTCCAGGGCATAGAAGTCGCGGTCTTCCTGGTGCTGAATGTGAACGACGATGTCGCGATAGTCCAGCAGCGTCCAGCGGCCTTCCCGGGTGCCCTCGCGGCGCGCCGGCTTGTAGCCGGCCTTGCGCATCTTCTCCTCGACCTCGTCGACGATGGCGTTGACCTGTCGCTCGTTGGACGCCGAGGCGATCACGAAGCAGTCCGTGATGGCCAGCTGGGCCGAGACGTCGATGACGACGACATCGTCGGCCAGCTTCGCGGCGGCGGCGCCTGCGGCCACCGTCGCCATGTCGATGGCCTCCTGGGTGGCGCTCATGGGTGTTCCCCTGTGCTCAGGCGTGTTTCGTTCACGATCACCGGCAGCTCCTCGTCGTCGCGGTAGAGCCGGCGCTTGGAGACGTACTGCACCACCCCGTCGGGCATCAGGTACCACAGCGGCCGGCGCTGCGCCGCGCGTTGCCGGCAATCGGTCGAGGAGATGGCCAGTGCCGGGATCTCGACCAGCGTCAGGGCGTCGTCCGGCAGCTCGCCGAGCACCCCGGTGATGTGTTCCCGGCGCAGTTCGTAGCCGGGCCTGCTGACCCCGATGAACCGCGCCAGGTCGAACACCGTCTCCCAGCCCTGCCACGACAGAATGGAGGCGAGCGCGTCGGCCCCGGTGATGAAGTAGAGCTCGGAGTCCGGGTTGAGGGCGTGCAGGTCGCGCAGCGTGTCCTTGGTGTAGGTGGGGCCGCCGCGGTCGATGTCGACCCGACTCACCGAAAAACGGGGGTTGGACGCGGTGGCGATCACCGTCATCAGATACCGGTCCTCGGCGGCGGAGACGTGCCGGTCCTTCTGCCAGGGCTGCCCGCTGGGCACGAACACCACTTGGTCGAGGTCGAACAGGTCGGCGACCTCACTGGCGGCAACCAGGTGGCCGTAATGGATGGGGTCGAACGTCCCACCCATCACTCCTAACCTGCGAAGCTGCTTTTGCACGATTTGCCAGCTTACTTGAGCCGGGGTTACGAGCCGATTTCCCAGGCGTCGGTCACATGCGCCACATCAGCCTCTGCACCGAGCGGCATGTGTTGTGCCCGCCCCATAGCGACAAATGGCTGATAAATCGGTGTCGCCGCCGCCGGGCCTCCGAGCGGCCCGTAGTTGTCGCTATGAGGCGGGCACCAGCAACACCCCCGATGACGGAGACGCGTGTGGCCGGTGTGAAACGACGCGGGGCCCGCGCCCCTACACCGGCAACAGCTGGTCGATCACCGCGGCCAGCTGTTTGGCGGACCGGCACTCGTGCATCGGGATGACCTCCTGATAGCGCGGCACCGCCGAGTCGCCGCTGCCCCACAGATGCTTCGGTTCGGGATTCAGCCAGTGCGCGTGCCGACTGGCGGTCACCATGTGGGTCAGTAACTCGATCTCCGGATTGCGGTAATTGGTGCGGCCATCCCCGAGGACCAACAGCGAGGTGCGCGGGGACAGCACATTGGGGAACGCCTGCACGAACGACGCGAACGCGTTGCCGTAATCGGAATGGCCGTCGCGGCTGTAAACGCCCGACTCCCGGGTGATCCGCTGGATGGCCACGGCCAGGTCGGCCTCCGGGCCGAACATGTGGGTGACCTCGTCGGTGGTGTCGATGAAGGCGAACACGCGAACCCGCGAGAACTGTTGGCGCAGAGCGTGCACCAGCAGCAGGGTGAAATGGCTGAAGCCGGCGACCGAACCGGACACGTCGCACAGCACCACCAGTTCCGGCCGCGCCGGGCGCGGCTTGGCCAGCACCACGTCGATCGGCACGCCGCCGGTGGACATGGACTTGCGCAGCGTCTTGCGCAGATCGATCGACCCCGCCCGGGCGCGTCGGCGCCGCGCCGCCAGGCGGGTCGCCAGCGTGCGGGCCAGTGGGGCCACCACCCGGCGCATCTGGCGCAGTTGCTCACCGGAGGCCCGCAGGAATTCCACGTTCTCGGAAAGCTGTGGAATGCCGTACATCTGGACGTGATCGCGGCCAAGTTGTTCCGCGGTGCGCCGTTTGGTCTCGGAGTCAACCAGCTTGCGTAGCTGGGAGATCCGCTGCGCAGCAAGCGCTTTGGCGATCTGCTCCTGGCTGGGGGTCGGTTCCTCGCCGTACGAGGCGAGCAGCCCGGCCAGCAGCTTGCCCTCGAGTTCGTCCAGCGCCATCGCCTTGAGCGCCTGATACGACGAGAACGACGGGCCGCGGCTGGAAGTGTATTTGCCGTAGGCCTCGACGATTTGGGCGATCATCGCCACCAGGCGTTCGTCCATCTCGGCGAGGTCGGGGTTCTCGGTCAGCAGGTCCGCCAGCATCTGGCGCATCGCCTCGACGTCGTCGGCCGGCAGCGCGTCGTCGTCCCGCGAGTCGTCGGCCTCGTCGTCGCTGACCACCGCGCGAGCGCCCAGCGCCGCGGGGAACCACAGGTCGAACATCGCGTCGTAGGTCTCGCGGTGATCCGAACGGCGCAGCACGGCGCAGGCGAGGCCCTCGCGCAGCACCTTGCGGTCGCTCAGGCCGAGCGTCGCCATCACCCGCCCGGCGTCCACCGTCTCCGACGGCCCGACCGAAATCCCTGCCCCGCGAAGCGCTTCCACAAATCCCACCAGGTGACCCGGCAGCCCGTGCGGGGCGAGCGGCCGGGAGGGACGGATACGGCGGGTGGCCATCGCAGTCGTCCTAATTCAGCCGTAGCTCGCCGGTTGCGCGCTGCTGGTCGGACTGGTGTTTGAGCACCACACCCAGCGTGGCGGCGACGACGGCGTCGTCGATGGTGTCCAGGCCCAGCGCGAGCAGCGTGCGGCCCCAGTCGATGGTCTCGGCGATGGACGGCACCTTCTTGAGCTGCATGCCGCGCAGCACGCCGATGATGCGAACGAGCTCCTCGGCCAGGTGCGCGGGCAGTTCGGGGACCCGGGACAACAGGATGCGGCGTTCCAGGTCGGGGCTGGGAAAGTCGATGTGCAAGAACAGGCACCGACGCTTAAGCGCCTCGGAGAGTTCGCGGGTGGCGTTGGAGGTCAGCACCACCAGCGGCGTGCGCTCGGCGGTGATCGTGCCCAGCTCGGGAACGGTCACGGCGAAGTCCGACAGCACCTCCAGTAGCAGGCCCTCGATCTCGATGTCGGCCTTATCGGTTTCGTCGATGAGCAGCACGGTGGGCTCGGTGCGCCGGATGGCGGTCAGCAACGGACGCTGCAGTAAGAACTCCTCGCTGAACACGTCGTCCTTGGTCTGGTCCCAGTCCCCCGAACCGGCTTGGATGCGCAGGATCTGCTTGGCGTGGTTCCACTCGTAGAGCGCGCGCGCCTCGTCGACGCCCTCGTAGCACTGCAGGCGCACCAGGCCCGAGCCGGTGGCCTGGGCGATGGCGCGGGCCAGCTCGGTCTTGCCCACGCCGGCTGGGCCTTCGACCAACAACGGCTTGCCGAGCCGGTCGGCGAGGAACACCGCCGTCGCGGTGGCGGTGTCGGGCAGGTAGCCGGTCTCGGCCAACCGCCGCGAGACGTCGTCGATGTCGTCGAACAACGGCTTGGGCCGGGCGGGCACACTCACAATCGGTTCTCCTAAAACACTTGCTCCACGGGGGATATCAGGCCGGACGAGTTTGTCCGTCTCCCCAGGCAATCCATTTGGTCGAGGTCAGTTCGGGCAGCCCCATCGGGCCACGGGCATGCAGCTTCTGGGTGGAGATGCCGATTTCGGCGCCGAAGCCGAACTGCTCACCATCGGTGAACGCCGTGGACGCGTTCACCATCACCGCGGCAGCGTCAATGCCGTCCGTAAACTTCTGCGCCGCAGCCATATTGGTGGTCACGATGGCCTCGGTGTGTCCGGTGCCGTACTCATTGATGTGAGCGATCGCGGCGTCGATGCCGTCGACCACCGCCACCGCGATGTCCATCGACAAGTACTCGCGACGCAGGTCGTCCTCGTGCGCGTCCTTGGAGAATCCACCGTGCACGGTCACGCCGGCGTCTTGCAGGGCGGTCACCAGCCGCGGCAGCGCCTCCTCGGCGATCCCGACATCGATCAGCAGTGTCTCGGCGGCGTTGCAGACACTGGGCCGACGGGTCTTGGAATTCAGCAGGATTCGCTCCGCCACATCCATGTCGGCGCCTTCATGCACGTAGACGTGACAGTTGCCGACACCGGTCTCGATGGTGGGCACCTGCGCGTCGCGAACCACCGCGTCGATCAGGCTCGCCCCGCCGCGCGGAATCACAACGTCGACCAGGCCACGGGCCTGGATCAGATGCGTCACCGTGGAGCGATCCTCGGCCGAAAGCAGTTGCACCGCATCGGCGGGCAGGTCCTCGCTGACCAGCGACGCCCGCAGTACTTGCACCAGCGCCTGGTTGGACCGCGACGCCGACGAACTTCCGCGCAGCAGTACGGCATTGCCGGACTTCAGCGCCAACCCGAAGGCGTCGACGGTTACGTTGGGCCGGCCCTCGTAGATCATGCCGACGACGCCAAGCGGAACTCGCTGCTGGCGCAGCTGCAGCCCGTTGGGCAGCGTGTAGCCGCGCAACACCTCGCCGACCGGGTCGGGCAGGCCGGCGACCTGACGCAGGCCGGCGGCGATGCCCTCGACGCGCTTGGCGTCCAAAGCCAGCCGGTCGAGCATCGCGGAAGGCGTGCCGGCGGCCCGGGCGGCATCGAGGTCTTCGGCGTTGGCCGACAGGATCAAATCGGTGTGCGCGGCTATCGCGTCGGCCGCAGAACGCAGTGCCTGATCCTTGGCAACCGTCGGCAGCAACGCCAGGACACGCGACGCAACCCGCGCGCGGCGTGCTGCGTTGTGCACCTCCTGGCGCAAGTCAGGAAGCGATGGTGCTTGCAGACTCATTGAACCAGGGTATCGGGCGGCAAAACCCCGGGTGAGCCGACCCGATTGGGGGCTTGTCCCGATGGTGGCGACCCGCATCGCCCGGCACCGCCGCGCTCGCGATCGCCACTACCCCCGATGGTGGCGACCCGCATCGCCCGGCACCGCCGCGCTCGCGATCGCCACTACCCCCGATGGTGGCGACCCGCTTCGCCCGGCACCGCCGCGCTCGCGATCGCCACTACCCCACCCGCTCACCGCGCCGCGCACTGCGCACCTTGCTGCGCCGCTCTTCGATGATGGTGCCGAAGTTTTGCAACAACAGCGGCGCCCGCGTCACCAGGTGCTCGATGTGTTCCCGGTCGATCTCCAGCGCGGTCACCTCTTCCAGCGCGTAGGCGCTGGCCAGGTTCGGTTGCCGGGTCAGCGCCGTGAGCCCCAGGAACGACCCCTCGAGCAGCGTGCTGATCGGCACCAGGGATCCGTCGTCGGCGGTCGCGGTCAGCTGCACGCGCCCAGAGACCAGGAACGTCATGGTGGTGGGCACCTGGCCGGCGTACTCCACCACCTCGTCGGCGCCGTAGCGGACGATCCGCGCCGCCGAGCGTAGCGTTCGCTGCTCCTCGGCTCCGATCCGCAACGCCGGCGCCACCACCGTGTGCAACGCGTGCTCCACCCGTTCGACGGTGGAGAAGTCGTCGTCGGCGTCGTCGAGGTGCAATTCCTCCCGGCGGGCCGCATACCAGGCCCAGCGCAGGAACGTGGCCTTGGCGGCGCCTGCGTCCGCGGGTGAGTTTAGGCCGATGCTCGTGCGGTACTCGCCCGCGCCCACCGGCACCGTGCGCGGCACGGTGCCGGCCATGAGCTGCGGCAACCCCTGCGCGATCCGCGACAGCAGCGCACACACCCGGTCCGGCGGGTCGACGCTGGAGAAAATCGTCGTCACCGCCAGCTTGTGTGCGCCGGGCGGGCGGCTGAGATTCGTGAACGCGGTGCTGGCGAGCATCGAGTTCGGCATGACCCGAATGCCGCTGCCGGTGTCGATGTGTACGGCGCGCCAATTCACCTCGACCACGCGTCCACGGGCGGTGCCGGTGTCCAGCCATTCATCGAGACGGAAGGGCTGTTCGAACAACACGAACAGGCCGGACACGATCTGGCCGACGGAGTTCTGCAGCATCAGACCGATGACGACGGACGTGACGCCCAGCGCGGTGAAGATGCCGCCGATGCGCACACCCCAGATGTAGGACGACATCACCGCCAGGCCGACACCGATCACCGCGAACCGGGCGCAGTCCAGAAAGATGGTGGGTAGCCTTTTGCGCCAACTCTTTTCGGGTGCACCTTCAAACATCGCCGCGTTGAGACCAGAGAGCACGAGCACCAGCACCAGCAGGCCGAACAGCGTGGTCAGGACGCGCACCGGAACGTTGCCGGCCGAAACCTGCGAGGCCTGGACCAGCAGGAGCAACAGCGCACCGAGCGGCAGCAGGTAATTGCGCAGCAGGCCGACCTGTCGGGCCAGCGGGCTGTTCCGGCGCAGCAGTGCGTCGTGCAGCTCAGTGAGAGTGATCAACCCGAGCGGCAGTCCGACCGCGATTCCGATCGCCCAGTAGAACCATGTCGAGTTGAAGAGGTTCATCAGCGCTCCAGCAATCGGTAGATGGCCTGATCGGCGCCGCCGACCGAGATGGTGCCGGCGGGCGTGAACTGCCGAACGTCCCGCAGCGCCTCGTACACCTGCGAACTGACGTACACGCCCGGTTGCGGTGCGCCACTGTGCATTTGATACGCCAGGCTGACCGCGCCGCCCCACATGTCATACACCAGGCTGGAGCGGCCGACCAGCCCGCTCACCACGTTGCCCGTGTTCACGCCAACCCGCAGACCCAGCTGATGGGAGGCCTGGCTGTTGAATCGGTCGATGATGCGGCCGATCTCCAGGGCGAAGTCGACGGCGCGGTGAATGCTGTCCAGCCGGGGGGTGACCATCCCGCAACTGGCCAGATAGCCGTTGTGGAACGTGCGAATCCGTTCCACGCCAAGGGCTTCGGCAGCCGAATCGAATTGCCGGAACAGATCGTCGACGGTGCCGACCAATTCGTCTTCCGGCACGTTGCTGGAAAACTCGTCAAGGCCGACGATGTCGGCATAGACGATGGCGACGTTCTGATGTTTCTGGGCGATGGTCTCCTCGCCCTCGCGGTAGCGTTGCAGCACCGATTCGGGCATCAACGCCAGAAGCAAGCGGTCGTTTTCCCGGCGTTGCTCGTTGAGCAGCTCTTCCTTGATCGCCAGGTTGCGGCTCATCTCGTTGAACGCCGCTGTCAGATCACCGATTTCGTCGCGCCGTCGGACCGGGATGTTCATCTCGTAGTCACCCGAGCTGATCTTTCGGGTGCCCTCTTCGAGACGCCGGACTGGCCGCACCGCGGCCTGCGCGACGAACAGCGAGGCCACACAGATGGCGAAGATCATTGCGGCGACCGCGACCACCAGCGTCTTGCTGAACCTGCCCAGGCGGGCGAACGCGTCGGAGTTGTCGCGTGTCGCCAGGATCGACCAGTGCAGGTCGGAATTGGGGATGCTCAGGGGGGCATAGGCTTCCAGCTCCCTGTTGCCCAGGTAATCGGTGGCGCTGACCACGCCGATCTCCCCGCGTTGGGCGGCGCGCAGCCCGGCGGTGTCGACCGGCTGCACCAGGGTGGTGGTGCCCAGCCGGATCGCGCGGTCCACCACGTCGGGCGGCGTGCCCGCATCGATCGCCGAGCGGCGGTACGCCTTCGGGTCCTCGATGAAATCTCGTGAATCGGAACGCATCAGGTCGTCGGGGCCGGCCAGATACGTCTCGGTCGCCGGTCCCATCCCGGCGGCGTCCCAGTGCTTGTCGGCGGTCATGATCTTGTTGATCTTCGCGACCGGCACCGGCAGCGCCATCACGCCTTCGAACTTGCCGTTCATGCCGATCGGTGACACCACCCACGCGGTGGGCGTATCGAGTGCCGGCTGGTACTGCTGGAAGTCGGTGATCCAGACGAAGTCGAGGTCGTTGGACGCCAAAGCTTTCTGGTATGCGTCCCGCAGCTTCGATTCGCGATAGGGGCCGGTCAGGATGTTGGTCCCGAGATCGGGGCCCTTCTGCACGCTGTAGACGACGTTGCCCTGCATGTCCAACAGCAGCGCATCCCGATAGTCGAACCGGGTGACGATGCCACGCATGTAGAAGTCGAAGCGCGCGTTGGCCGCCGACCAGGCGCTGCCGTCGCCGGCGTCCTGGACGGGCAGCGCGTCGGGGTTGGCCCGAGGCGCGGCGGTGTAATTCGCCTGAACGTACTTCTGCGCGTTGGAACTTGGCAGGACGGCCCTGATGTCGATGGTGTCCCCGGTGATTTGCTTGATCGGTTTGATCATGTCGTTGTCGTAGTAGTTGACCAGCGACTGCTGTTGGACGGGCGAGATCGTGGCATTGGCCAACTGGCCGAAGCCCGCGGCCAGGGTTGTTAGCGCCTCGTTGACGCTGAAGCCTCCGCTGTAGACGACCAGCGAATTCGACACCTCGCGGAACAGCGCCTGCACCGCGCGTTTTTGGGACTCGCGCATCTCGATCAGGCGTTCGGACTCGACCTGGCGCAGCGCGTTGCGCCCGGACACCGCCCCGATGGCGCCGATCACCGCCACGCCCAGGATGCTCGACAGCAGCATGGTGACCAGGATCTTGGACTGGATGCCGAACCGGAATCGGGCCAGGGCAGGCCGGCGCAGGCGCTTGGTCGCCGGTTGGACCGGCTCGGGATCGATATGGGGTTCAGCGTCCGTCAGCTCGCTCGTGGTCAACGCTCGCCCCTTTTCTTGGGATCCAGCACCCTTAACGCAGCAGAATATCGTGCGGACATCGAGTTATTCGGCGTTTGCCGTGACGCGATTCGGCGGCGAAAGTGCCGGTGCCCCTGGTGTGCTGTGCCATCCCGTCGCGACTAACGTCGGCGCCATGGCTGGGGTTTGTGTAGTGGGCAGCGTGAATCTCGATCTGTCGTTGGGTGTCGACGCTCTTCCGCGGCCTGGCGAAACGGTTTTGGCGTCGTCGTTGACTCAGGCCCCCGGCGGCAAGGGCGGCAACCAGGCGGTGGCAGCGGCGCGCGCGGGCGCGCAGGTGCAGTTCGTCGGGGCGGTGGGCGATGACGCGGCCGCCGAACAATTGCGCGCGCACCTCGAGGCCAACGGTGTCGGGCTCGACGGCGCCGTCGAAATTCCCGGTCCCAGCGGCACGGCCATCGTGGTGGTCGACGCGAACGCCGAGAACACCATCGTGGTCGCGCCGGGCGCCAACGGTCGTTTCACGCTGACCGACGACCGTGCGCGCGCGGTCGTCGCACGTTGCGATGTGATGTTGACCCAGCTGGAGATTCCGGTGGACACGGCTGTCGCGGCGGCGCAACACGCGCGTTCGGCGGGGGCGATCGTCGTGGTGAATGCTTCGCCTGCCGGCCAGGACCCCCAGTCGTTGGGCGAATTGGCGGCCGCGGCGGACGTGGTGATCACCAACGAAGACGAAGCCGAGGAATGGCCTTGGCGTCCAGATCATTTTGTGATCACGCTGGGCGCGCAGGGCGCCCGCTACGTCGGTGCGGACGGCGAGTACACCGTGCCGGCCCCGGCAGTGGATCCGGTGGACACCACCGGGGCCGGCGACGTGTTCGCCGGCGTGCTGGCCGCGAATTGGCCGTCCAATCCGGGCTCGTCGGATCGACGGCGGCTCGCGTTGCAGCGTGCCTGCGCAGCCGGCGCGCTGGCGACGTTGGTCACCGGCGCCGGTGATTGCGCACCCGACTCCAGGGCGATCGACAAGGCGCTGCGGGACGCGTCCTGACCTGCGGTTGGCAGCGTTTGGCAGCGCCTGGCGTCGATCTGGCAGTGGTTCGCGAGCAGCGTCGGTGGTGATCGCAATCGCCATCGAGAAAGGAACATCATGTCCGCAACCACGATTGACCGCACGGGTACCCGGGACGGCTTGCTTCGCCTTGCCATGCGGGCCGACGCCGCCATCAGCGGGCTGGTCGGCCTGGCCGGTATGCCGTTCGCCGGCTGGCTCGCCGACATCTCGGGCACCACGAAGGCGTTCGAATACGGCATGGGCGCGTTCTTGATCGCCTATGGCGTGGTCGTGTTCGGGCTGGCCACCCTGCCGTCGGTGCGGCGCGCCGGCATGGCCGTCATCATCGCGAACGTGGCGTACACGGTGGCCGCAATCGTGCTGGTGCTCGCCGACGTCTTCCCGTTGACGTCGACCGGCGTGGTGTTGAACCTGGCGGCCGGCGTGTACACGCTGGTGTTCGCCGAACTGCAGTACCAGGGCTGGCGCCGCGCCAAGGCCTGAGTCCGAATGCTCGGGGCCCGCTCGGTGCTGCCGGGCGGGCCCACGAGTGCGCGGGGCGGGCTACTCCTCGGGGACCTCGCGTTCGATCTCGTCGAGCCAGATGCGCGCCGACATGTCGGACGGCGCACGCCAATCCCCCCGCGGCGACAGCGAACCACCATGCGACACCTTGGGGCCATTGGGCAGGGCCGAACGCTTGAACTGGCTGAACGAGTAGAACCGCTGCACGAAAACCTGCAGCCAGTGCCGAATTTCCTTCAGCGAATACGACGGCCGTTTGTCCTGGGGGAAGCCGGGCGGCCAGATGCCGTGCTCGGGATCGCTCCACGCATGCCAGGCCAGGAACGCGATCTTCGACGGCCGGAATCCGTAGCGCAGCACGTGGAACAGCGAAAAGTCTTGCAGCGCAAACGGGCCCACTTTCGCCTCGCTGCTCTGCAGCTCCTCCTCCTCGCCGCTTGGAACCAGCTCCGGGGTGATCTCGGTGTCGAGCACCGACTGCAATACCTTGCTGACCTCCGGCTCGAACTGTTCGGACGAGATCACCCAGCGGATCAGGTGCTGGACCAGCGTTTTGGGCACGCCGCCGTTGACGTTGTAGTGCGACATCTGGTCGCCGACACCGTATGTCGACCAGCCCAGCCCGAGCTCGGACAGGTCGCCGGTGCCCAGCACGATGCCGCCGCGCTGGTTGGCCAGCCGGAACAGGTAGTCGGTGCGCAAACCGGCTTGGACGTTTTCGAAGGTGACGTCGTACACCTTCTCGCCGCGGGCGAACGGGTGGTCCAACTCCTTGAGCATCAGCGCCGCGGTCTCGCGGATGTCGATCTCGGAGAACGTGACACCCAGCGTGCGGCACAGCTCGGCCGCGTTGCGTTTGGTGTGGTCCCCGGTCGCAAAGCCGGGCAGCGTGAACGCCAGGATGTCACTGCGCGGCCGTTGTTCGCGATCCATCGCGCGGGCGGCGACGATCAGGGCGTGCGTCGAGTCCAGTCCGCCGGAGATCCCGATGATGATTTTCGGGAAATCCAGTGCGCGCAGCCGCTGTTCGAGACCGGCGACCTGGATGTTGTAGCCCTCGAAGCAATCCTGTTCCAGCCGTTCTGGATCGGCGGGAACGAAGGGAAAGCGCTCGATCTCGCGGCGCAGTCCGATGTCGCCGCCCGGTGGGTCCAGCCGGAACCCGATGCGCCGGTAGGTGTCCGTCGTCGTCCGGTGGTGGCGCCGGTTGTCGTCGAAGGTGCCCATCCGGAGCCGTTCCGAACGGAGCAATTCGATGTCGACGTCGGCGATGCTGAGCCGCTCGCCTTTGGGGAATCGCTCGGACTGGGCCAGCATCACGCCGTTCTCGAACACCATGGTCTGACCGTCCCAGGCCAGGTCGGTCGTCGATTCGCCTGCCCCGGCAGCCGAATACACGTAGGCGGCCAGGCAACGTGACGAGGCCGAACGGGCCAGCAGGCAGCGGTCCTCGGCGCGGCCGATGGTGATCGGACTGCCGGACAGGTTCGCCAGCACCGTGGCACCCGCCAGCGCGGCCTCCGCGCTGGGCGGGATCGGCACGAACATGTCCTCGCAAATTTCGACGTGCAGCACCAAGCCGGGGACGTCGAAAGCCTCGAAGAGCAGGTCGGGACCGAAAGGCACCTCGGCGCCGGCGACGCGGATGGTACCGCGCTCGTCGTCTCCGGGCGCGATCTGGCGACCTTCGTAGAACTCCCGATAGGTGGGCAGGTAGGACTTCGGCGCCACCCCGAGCACTGCGCCGCGATGGATGACCACGGCGGTGTTGTAGATCCGGTGCCGATGACGCAGCGGGGCCCCGACGACCAGGACCGGCAGCAATTCGGCCGAGGCCGCGACGATCTCCGCGACGGCCTTATCGACATCGTCGAGCAGCAAGTCCTGCAGCACGATGTCTTCGATGGAATACCCGGACAGCGTCAGCTCGGGGAAGACGGCCAGCGCGACGGCATCGTCGTGGCACTCCCTGGCCATCCGCAGGACCGATTCGGCGTTCGCGGCCGGGTCACCGATGACGGTGTGGTGCGTGCATGCTGCGACGCGGGCAAAGCCCTGGCTGTAAGCGTTGTAAAAGTCCATCGCCCTTCCATTGTCGTCCCATGCGTGTCAACCGTCAGCCGCCGGGTATCCCCGACGTCATGAGTGACACCGCTGTCTTAGTGGTCGACATGATCAACACGTATCAGCATCCCGACGCTGAAAATCTAGTACCCAATGTCGAGAAGATCATCGAGCCTTTGACCGATTTGGTCCGGCGGGCGCGTGAGCGCGACGACGTCGACCTGGTGTACGTCAACGATAACTATGGCGATTTTACCGCGCAGTTCTCCGACATCGTCCGTTCCGCGTGCGACGGGGCCCGGCCTGACCTAGTGAAGCCGATCCTGCCGGCCGATGAGTGCCGCGTGATGACCAAGGTGCGGCACAGCGCCTTCTATGCGACGGCGCTGGCGTATCTGCTCAACCGGCTGGAAACCAAGCGGCTGATCATCACCGGTCAGGTCACCGAGCAATGCATCCTCTACACAGCACTGGATGCCTACGTGCGGCACTTCCCCGTGGTGATCCCGACCGATGCCGTCGCACATATCGACGCCGACCTGGGCGAGGCAGCGTGCCAGATGATGAAGCAGAATATGTCCGCCGAGCTTACGATCGCGGCGGACTGCCTGGGCTGAATCTCCTACTCTTGATGAGGTGACCGTCGGCTGCGCAGAATCGCCTGAACTGGTCACGCTGCTGGCCGGTCGCCGGATCGCGGTGCTGACGGGCGCGGGCATTTCCACCGATTCGGGCATTCCCGACTACCGCGGCCCCGACTCACCGCCGAGCAATCCCATGACGATCCGCCAGTTCACCGGCGACGCGGCGTTTCGGCAGCGGTATTGGGCGCGTAACCACGTCGGTTGGCGGCATATGCACGAGACGCTGCCTAACGCCGGCCACCGGGCACTCGCCGCGCTCGAGGACGCCTCGGTGGTCACCGGCGTCATCACCCAGAACGTCGACCTACTGCACACCAAGGCCGGCAGCCGCCACGTCATCAACCTGCACGGCACCTACGCGCGGGTGATCTGCTTGGACTGCGGATCCACCATGACGCGTGCCGCATTGGGCGAGCGGCTGGAGGCGCTCAACCCCGGCTTCATCGAGCGCGCCGAAGCGATCGGTGGACTGGCGGTGGCTCCCGACGCCGACGCGGTCGTCGCCGATACCGCGTCGTTCCGCTACCTGGATTGCGAGCGCTGCGGCGGGATGCTCAAGCCGGACATCGTCTATTTCGGCGAAAGTGTTTCCAAAGACGTCGTGGCGGAAGCGTATACGTGGGTCGAGCGGGCCGACGCGCTGCTGGTCGCGGGCTCGTCGCTGACCGTGTTCTCCGGCTACCGGTTTGTGCGGCACGCCGCCGCGCTGGGCATCCCGGTGGGGATCGTCAACCGTGGCGGTACCCGCGGCGACGACCTGGCCACCGTCAAGGTCGATGGCGGCTGCTCGGAGTTGCTGGCCCTGCTTGGCGACGAGTTAGCGCCCCTGCCAACGCATTAGAAGGTGCACGGCATGCTGCGGATGGCGTGCACGAAGTTGCCCGCCAGGTAGGCGGGCTCACCCGCCCGGATGTCTGGCAGCTGACGGAACAGCTCGCCGAAGATGGCCCGCAGCTGCGCGCGGGCCACATGCGCACCAAGGCAGAAGTGCAGGCCGCCACCGCCGAAGCCGACGTGCGGATTGGGGTCGCGGCTCAGGTTCAGGCGTTCCGGGTGGTCGAAGGCTTCGGTGTCCCAGTTGCCGGACGGATAGAACATGACCACCTTCTCGCCCGCCAGGATGGGCTGACCGCCCAGCTCGATATCCGTTGCGGCCGTGCGGCGGAAGGTCATGACCGGCGTCGCCCAGCGAATGAACTCCTCGATGGCGGTGCCGATGCGATTGTCGAAATCCTCGAGCAGCCAAGCCTTCTGGTCGGGGAAATCGGTGAGGGCGCGCAACGTGTGGCTGATGGTCTGCCTGGTGGTGTCGTTGCCCGCAACGGAGAGCAGGACGAAGAACGCCGCCACCTCCGCGTCTTCCAGACGGTCGCCGTCCACCTCGGCGGTGACCAGGCTGCTGATCAGGTCTTCGCCGGGGTGCTCGCGACGTTCCGTGGCCAGGGTGCCGACGACCTGGTGCAGATACAGCTGGTTTTCCACCAGGACTTCCATCGCCGGGCGCCCGTCGAGGAATTCCGGGTCGGCCCAGGAGACCAGGGCGTCGGTGGCGTGCGCCATGCGCTCGCGCTCGGACTCCGGGATTCCCATCATGTCCGACAAGGTGCGGATGGGCAGTTCTTTGGCGCAGTGGTCGACGAAATCCGCACCGCTACCGGCGGCCCGCAGTTCGTCGACGATGGCCTTGGCGTTGGCCTTGATCGAGTCCTCGATGCGGCGGACCTGCCGGGGGCTGAGCGCGGCGTGAGCGAGCTTGCGCAGCTTGGTGTGTCGCGGCGGGTCCATCGCGAGGAATGACTGCGATGCCTCGAGCAGCTCCACCGGAATGCTCTCGAACATCACGCCCTGGCCGGACAGGAAGACGTCGTTGTTGCGGCTGACCGCGACGATGTCGGAACGCCGGGTGACCGCCCAGAAGCCCGGGTCGGTCGGATCGGGCATCAGCGAGTCTTCGACGGGCGGATGCCAGCTCACCGGGCGCTGGGCGCGCAGCACGGCGAAGGAGCGTTCCCGATCCGCCGCGGTGGTGGACCAGAACGCCCGCGAGGACAGATCGATCTCGTCGTAGGCACGACCGGACTTGTCGGTCCCAGACTTACCCGTCAGCACGGCCATGGTGGTGATCCTCCGTCTCGTATGACCCCGGTCACAGACTCCTTGCGACGATATGCCTAGACAGCATGTCTAGTCAATATGTCGATTACTGCGCTATGCTCGGCGCATGCCGTCGCTCACCCGCAAGCCGCAGGGCAACCGCAGCCTGGGGCGTGAGCAGCGACGCGAGCAAATGGAGCGCCGCCTGCTGGACGCCACCGAACGGCTGATGCGCGAGGGTGCAAGCTTCACCGAACTGAGCGTGGATCGGCTCTCCGGCGAGGCCGGCATTTCCCGGGCCAGCTTCTACATCTACTTCGAGGACAAGGGCCACCTGCTGCGCCGGCTCGCGGGCCAGGTGTTCGGCGATCTGACCGACGGCGCGCGAAGTTGGTGGAGCGTGGCCGGGCGGCATGACCCGGACGATGTGCGCACGGCGATGAGCCGCATCATCGCCACCTATCGGCGGCATCAGGCGGTGCTGGTCGCGCTCAACGAGATGGCCGCCTACGACCCGCCGACGGCGCAAACGTATCGCGAACTGCTGACCGGCATCTCCGAGCAGCTCACCCACGTCATCGAGGCCGGACAGGCCGACGGCTCGATCCGCCCCGAGCTGGCCCCGCTGACCACCGCCAGCGCGCTGACCTGGATGGTCGAGCGGGCCTGCCAGCAGAACCTGCCGGCCAAGCCGCCGGACTATGATGCCGAGCTGGCCGCAACCCTGGCCGAAATTGTTTGGGGCGCACTGTATCTCAAGCCCACCTCGGAGCGCTGACCGCCCCGTGCACACCGCGCCGACGCGCTTCTACACCGCCACCAGGTCATCGGCGTGCACCGCGGGCCGGCGCAACTCGCCCGGCAGCTCGGAGGTTGAGCGGCCCATCATGGTGGTCAGTTCGGTCGCGTCGTAGGCGACCACGCCACGGGCCACCATCACCGCGTCCGGGTCGCGCAATTCGACGACGTCGCCGGCGTAGAACCGCCCGGCCACCGCGGTGATTCCGGCGGGCAGCAGCGAGCGACGCTGTCGCACCACCGCGCGCACCGCACCCTCGTCCAGGGTCAACTCGCCGGCCACCTCGGCGGCGTAGCGCACCCAGAACCGCCGCGCCGACATTCGTACCGGACGCGCGGCGAACACCGTGCCGACCGAGGCGTCGGTGAGCGCGGTCGCGGCGTCGGCCGCGGCGGCCAGTAGCACCGGCACACCGGCGTCCGCGGCCAGCAGCGCCGACGACATCTTCGAGGTCATCCCGCCCGTACCCAAATGGCTTCCGGGCCCGGCGATTACACCGATCAGATCCGCCGAATCCGACACCTCCGAGATGAATCTGGCGCCGTCGGTCTTTCGCGGATCCGAGTCGTAGAGCCCATCGATGTCGGACAGCAACACCAACGCCTCCGCGCCGACCAGGTGGGCCACCAGCGCCGAGAGCCGGTCGTTGTCGCCGAACCGAATCTCGTTGGTGGCCACGGTGTCGTTCTCGTTGACGATCGCCACCGCGTGCAGCGCGCGCAGCCGATCCAGCGTGCGCTGGGCGTTGGTGTGCTGGGCCCGCATCGAGATGTCGTGCGCGCTCAGCAGGACCTGCCCGACCGTGCGGCCATAGCGGGCGAACGCGGCGCTCCACGAATTCACCAGCGCGACCTGACCGACGCTGGCCGCGGCCTGCTTCGTCGCCAAATCCCTGGGACGACGGGACAATCCGAGCGGCTCGATGCCTGCGGCGATGGCACCCGACGACACGATGATCACGTCGGTACCCGCCTTCATCCGCGCCTCGATCGCGTCGACGAGTCCGGCCAGCCGGCCGGCGTCGAACACTCCCGCCGGTGTGGTCAGCGCGTTGGTCCCCACCTTGACGACCAGGCTGCGCGCAGTGCGGATGACTTCGCGGTGGGCGCTCACGACTCCTCACCGTGTTCGCGCCGCTGGCGCCGCGCGGCCTTGCGTTCGGCGGCGCCGATGCGCTCGGTGCGCTCCAACCGCGCGTCGGTTCCGCGTCCAGACAGCGAAACCTGTTGTCCCGCAGGCGTTTGCGGCTCCCAATCGAAGGTCATGTCCCCGATGGTCACTTCGCAGCCCGGCCGCGCGCCCAACCGCAGCAATTCCTCTTCGACACCGAGGCGCGCCAGCCGGTCGGCGAGGTATCCGACGGCCTCGTCGTTGTCGAAATTGGTCTGGCGGATCCACCGCTCGGGGCGCGCGCCGCTGACCACGAAGGCACCCGGCTGCCGGGGATCGGGCTCGACGCTGAAACCGCTTTCGTCGACGGGAACCGGACGGATCACCGGACGGCGCGGCACGATCTCCGGCTGGGCGGCCTGGTACTCCGAGATCATTTTCCACAGCCCGAAGATCAACGGCTGCAGACCTTCTCGCGCGACCGTCGACACCAGGAACACCGGCCAGCCGCGCTCGGCGATCTCGTCATGGACGAATTCGGCGAGCTCGCGCGCCTCGGGCACGTCGATCTTGTTGAGCACCACCGCGCGGGGCCGCTCGGCCAGATCACCCAACGTCGCATCCCCTTGCAGGGTGGGCGTATACGCGGCGAGTTCGGCCTCCAGTGCGTCGATGTCGGAGATGGGGTCACGGCCGGGTTCCGCGGTGGCGCAGTCGACGACGTGCACCAGCACGGCGCATCGCTCGATGTGCCGGAGGAAGTCCAGCCCCAGGCCGCGGCCCTCGGACGCGCCCGGGATCAGGCCGGGCACGTCGGCGACGGTGAAGGTGTGCTCCCCCGCCGACACCACGCCGAGGTTGGGAACCAGCGTCGTGAACGGGTAGTCGGCGATCTTGGGCTTGGCCGCCGAGATCGTCGACACCAGCGACGATTTGCCGGCCGAGGGAAAACCGATCAACCCGGCGTCGGCGACGGTCTTGAGTTCCAGGGTCAGGTCACGGGTCTGGCCCTGCTCGCCCAGCAGCGCGAAACCGGGAGCCTTGCGCGCCCGCGACGCGAGGGCGGCGTTGCCCAGCCCACCGCGTCCGCCCGCGGCGGCTTCAAAGCGGGTGCCCGCGCCGACCAGGTCCGCCAGCAGCCGACCGTTCTCGTCGAGGACGACGGTGCCGTCGGGTACCTTGACCTCCAGGTCGGCGCCGGCGGCGCCGTCCCGGTTGTTGCCCATTCCCTGCTTGCCCGAGGGGGCGGTGACGTGCGGATGGAAATGAAAGTCGAGCAGGGTGTGCACCTGCGGATCGACGACGAAGACAATGCTGCCGCCACGTCCGCCGTTGCCGCCGTCGGGGCCGCCGAGCGGCTTGAACTTCTCGCGATGGACGGAGGCGCAGCCGTTACCCCCGGCACCGGCGCGCGCATGGATGACGACGCGGTCGACGAACCGAGGCATCGTGGGTCCTCTCACTTACCACCGGGCGCCGAGATCACCGGGCCGAGCCCGGAAACACGGGTCAGTCGGTGGCTTGTCCGGCCGCCACAATGTTGACGGTTTTGCGGCCGCGCTTGATGCCGAACTCGACGGCGCCGGCCTCCTTGGCGAACAGCGTGTCGTCCCCGCCGCGCCCAACACCCACGCCCGGGTGGAACTTGGTGCCGCGCTGCCGAACGATGATCTCGCCCGCCTTGACGACCTGGCCGCCGAATCGCTTCACGCCCAGCCGCTGCGCGGCGGAATCGCGACCGTTGCGCGAGCTGGAAGCGCCCTTCTTGTGTGCCATGTGTTGTCGCCTTCGCTACTTGATTCCGGTGACCTTCAGGACCGTCAGCTGCTGACGGTGCCCCTGACGCTTGTGGTAGCCGGTCTTGTTCCTGAACTTGTGGATACGGATCTTGGGGCCTTTGGTGTGCTCGAGCACCTCGCCGGTCACCGCGACCTTGGCCAGCGCGGCCGCGTCGGTGGTCACCTTGGCGCCGTCCACCACCAGGGCAACCGGCAGCGACACATTCGAGCCGGGCTCGGATTCGAGCTTCTCGACCTTGACCACGTCCCCGACGGCGACCTTGTACTGCTTGCCGCCCGTCTTCACGATTGCGTAGGTCGCCATCGTTGCTCTGCTCCTTCTGCTAGCCGCTGCTCCGCGCGTCACGCGCGAACCAGCCGCGGTGCGCGTGGTGGGTCTGGGTTGCGGGCCTGCGCCGATTCCCCGGGAGTCCCGCTGCCGCCGGCCAAAGTTTTCCTCGCCCGGCCGTACGACAACTGTCCAAGGGTACGTGACCAGCGGCTACAGGGTCAAACCGGACGCGACCGGCGCCTTCGGCGTCAGCCGGGTCAGTCCGCGTGGATCGGCGGTCCGGCCGGCCTGCCCGCAGCGCGTCGGCGCCTGGGGCGCCCCGAGCCGGCCTGGTCGGCCCCGGCGGAGGCCTGCCCGGCGTCGGTGTCGTCCGAATCGTCGTCCTCGGTGTCCAGCTCGTCGTCGTCGAGCTCGAGGTCCTCGTCATCGTCGCCGAGGTCCTCTTCGTCGTCGATGTCGTCGTCATCGTCGTCGAGGTCGTCGTCGTCCGAGTCCTCGTCGTCGTCCGAGTCCTCGTCGTCGTCGGAGTCCTCGTCGTCGGAGTCTTCGTCGTCGGTGTCGTCGAAGTCCTCTTGGTCGGTGTCCGTCACGTCGCCGGCGCGCCCCGCCTCCTCCTGGTCGAGCCCGTCGGTGGTCTCTTCGGTGGTCTCATCGGACTCGTCGTCCTCGGACTGCGTGGAGGTGCCGGCAGCCATCGCCTTGAACATCGGGTGCTCACCGGGAGCGTGGCTGGGCACCTTGGCCACCACCTGCTCTTCGGCCTTGTTCTTCTTGCGCCTGCCCCGGCGGCCACCCCCACCGGAATCGGACTTGCGCCCGTTGGACGGGGCCGAATCCACCGGATCGGTGTGCAGCAGGATGCCGCGCCCGGCACAGTTCGGGCACGAGGTCGAGAAGGCTTCGATGAGACCGGTGCCCAACCGCTTGCGGGTCAGCTGGACCAAACCGAGAGACGTCACCTCGGAGACCTGATGGCGGGTGCGGTCGCGGGCCAGCGCCTCCGTCAGCCGCCGGAGCACCAGATCGCGGTTGGACTCCAGCACCATGTCGATGAAGTCGATGACCACGATGCCGCCGATGTCGCGCAGCCGCAGCTGGCGCACGATCTCCTCGGCCGCCTCAAGGTTGTTCTTGGTGACCGTCTGCTCGAGGTTGCCCCCGGACCCGGTGAACTTGCCGGTGTTGACGTCGACCACGGTCATGGCCTCGGTCCGGTCGATCACCAGCGTGCCGCCCGACGGCAGCCACACCTTGCGCTCCATCGCCTTGGCCAGCTGCTCGTCGATGCGGTGCACCGCGAACACGTCCGGCCCGGCCTGACCTTCCGGCCCGGCGGGCGCCTCGTACTTGGTCAGCTTCGAAATCAGATCGGGGGCAACGGAATTCACGTAGTCGTTGATCGTGGTCCAGGCCTCGTCACCGGAGACGATGAGGCCGGCGAAATCCTCGTTGAACAGGTCGCGGATCACCTTGACCAGCACGTCGGGCTCTTCGTAGAGGGCCACCGCGGCGCCGGCGGCCTTCTCCTTGATCTCGATGGCCTTGGTCTCGATCTGTTTCCAGCGCTCCTGCAGGCGGGTGACGTCGCCGCGGATGTCGTCTTCCTTGACGCCCTCGGACGCGGTCCGAATGATCACCCCGGCGTCGGACGGCACCACTTCACGCAGGATCTCTTTGAGCCGCTGGCGCTCGGTGTCGGGCAGCTTGCGGCTGATCCCGGTCGACGACGCCCCCGGCACGTAGACCAGGTAACGGCCCGCCAGCGACACCTGCGTGGTGAGCCGCGCGCCCTTGTGCCCGACCGGGTCCTTGCTGACCTGGACGACGACGTAGTCGCCGGGCTTGAGCGCTTGCTCGATCTTGCGGTCGGAGCCGCCGAGTCCGGCGGCTTCCCAGTTGACCTCGCCGGCGTAGAGCACACCGTTGCGGCCGCGGCCGATGTCGACGAACGCCGCCTCCATCGACGGCAGCACGTTCTGCACGATGCCCAGGTAGATGTTGCCCACCAGGGAGGCCGACGCGGCCGACGTGACGAAGTGCTCGACGACGATGCCGTCCTCGAGCACCGCGATCTGGGTATAGCGCGACCCCTGATGCGGCTGCTCGGTGCGGACCCGGTCGCGCACGACCATCATCCGCTCGACGGCCTCGCGGCGGGCCAGGAATTCGGCCTCGGTCAGCACCGGGGGCCGGCGGCGCCCGGCGTCGCGGCCGTCCCGGCGACGCTGCCGCTTGGCCTCCAGCCGGGTGGAGCCGTTGATGCCCTTGATCTCGTTGTTCGAGCCGCCGGAGTCATCTCCGCCGCCCTTGCCGCTGCGGGGCGGCCGCTCGTGCACCACCGTATTGGGCGGGTCGTCCGGCGACGACCCCTCGTCGTTGTCGTCGCCCGATCCGGATTTGCGCCGCCGGCGCCGGCGGCGGCGGCGGTTGCCGCCGTCTGCCGAACCGTCATCGCCGTTGTCGGAATCATCGGAGTCGTCGGAATCGTCGGAATCTTGGCCGTCGGAGTCCTCGGAGTCGGCCTGACCACCCTTCTTGCCCCGCGGTGGCCCCTCGTCGTCGTCACCGTCGTCGCCCTGGCCGTCGGATCCGCCCTGCTCACCGCGCCCGCGGCCACGTCCGCGACGGCCGCGACGGCGCCGCCGGTTCGACGGCCGGTCGGACTGCTCGTCGTCGTCGCCGTCGGAATCGTCGTCATCGGCGCTGTCGTCGGTGCCGGTGTCCTCCTCGCGGGCATCGATCGGCTGGGGCGCGACGAACAGCGGCATGTAATGCGGACGCTCGGCGGCGTCGTTCGGGGTCTCGAGCAGCAGCCGGGATTCGGGTTCGTCGCCCTCGGCGCCGCCGGCCGCCGGTGCGCTGTCCGCGTCCTCCGCGCCCGCCGGGGGCTGCGCGGCCGCCAGCAGGTCGCGCACCCGGACCGCGTCGTCGCGGTCGACGGTGGAATGTGCGCTGCGGATTCGGCCGTCCAGCTCGCTCAGTGCGTCCAGCACCCGCTTGCTGGTGGTTCCCAGCGTTCGGGCCAGCGAATGAACTCTTAAGCGGTCCGGCAGTTCCTCGGGCCGAGTCGATTCTTTTGATTGGTCTGCAGTCGGTGCACCGTCTACCACGTATTCTCCTCAAGCCCCCGGGCGCGTCGTTGCGACGCGGCCACGCGAGGGCTTCGCTATGGGCCCGGGCCGTTTCTCCCGGGCTTGTAATGGTCTCGCCCCGAGCGACCCAGGATTAGGACCCACTCGGCGCCGTGCTGAATGACGGCCTGACATGCAGCGAACCAAGGCGACGGGGCTATGGTCGCGCTTGTCTAAGTCTTCATTCGGGTGTCTGACGCCGGTCCGGCGACGTTCACCCGAGACCAGTATCCCACATCACGTCACCTGCCCAGCCAAACCCGATGCAGCCCGCTTCAGCAAAGTCACCCGCGGCCGCGTCGCCGCAGCTCTAAGCGTTGGGAAACCAGAGCGCGATTTCACGCTTCGCGGACTCGACCGAATCCGACCCGTGCACCAGATTGAACTGGGTTTCCAGCCCGAAATCGCCGCGGATCGTGCCGGGGATCGCCTTCTCCACCGGGTCGGTACCGCCCGCGAGCTGCCGAAACGCCGCGATCGCCCGCGGCCCCTCCACGATGGCCGCCACCACCGGTCCCGAGGTGATGAACTCCAGCAGCGACTCGAAAAAGGGCTTGCCGTCGTGTTCCGCATAGTGCTTGGCGGCGAGGTCACGGCCGACGGGCCGCAGCTCCAGCGCGGCGATGGAAAGGCCCTTGCGCTCGATGCGGCCGATGATCTCCCCCACCAGCTGCCGCTGCACGCCGTCGGGCTTGATCAGTACCAATGTCCGTTCGGTCACGGCGGACAGCGTACATAACCAGGCGGCGCCGGGTCGGGCGACGGCGGCCGGGCCCCGCTCACGTGGTTATCTCCGCCCGGCTGACGGTCTACCCCTGCCTGCGCCGGACCTCGGCGCGGAAATACGCGATCAGGCCCCACAGCCCGGTGAATAGCACGCCGATGAACCCCACCCCCGGGTAGACCGCGAAGCCGGCGAGCAGGATCACCTGCACGCCGAGGTTGGCCCAGATCGCCCAGGGTTTGCGCTGCACCCCGGCCATCAGGATCAGCAGCACCGCCAACCCGATCAGGTACACCAGCGACACCGTCGTCAGGCCGCCGCCGACCTCGCCCACCACCGGGATCGCCAGCAACACCACGATCGCTTCCAGAAACAGCGTCAGGGCCATCACCGCGCCGAAGCTGCGCCACGGGTCGGCCGGCGGCGCCGGGGCCCGCTCCTCGGGGTTCTCAGGCACGTCCGTCATTGCGGATCACGACCGAACAGGGTCCGCGCCGCCCCGGCGGTCACCACCGACCCGGTGATGACGATGCCGGTGCCGGAGAAGGTGTCGGCCGGTCCGTCCACCGTGGCGTCATCGACCAGCGCGGTCGCGACGTCGATGGCGTCGCGCAGGTTCTCGGCGGTGCTCACCCGGTCGGGCCCGAACCGCTCGCGCGCCGCCAGCGCCAGCGACTCGACGTCGAGCGCCCGCGGGGATCCGTTGTGGGTCACCACGACAGCGTCGAACACCGGCTGCAGGGCGGCCAGGATGCCGTCGACGTCCTTGTCCGCGAGCACACTGAGCACCCCGACGAGATAGCGGAAGTCGAATTCGCCGGCCAGAGTCTGCGCCAGCGCGGCGGCACCGGCCGGATTGTGCGCGGCGTCGAGGAACACGGTGGGGGCGCTGCGCATCCGCTCCAGCCGGCCGGGGCTGGCAACGGCGGCGAAGCCGGCGCGCACCGCGTCGACGTCGAGCTGACGCTGCGCACCGGCACCGAAGAACGCCTCGACGGCGGCGAGGGCCAGTACGGCGTTGTGCGCCTGGTGTTCGCCGTGCAGCGGCAGGTAGACGTCGGAATACACCCCACCCAAGCCCTGCAGCTGCAACACCTGCCCGCCGATCGCGACCTGACGGCCCAGCACGGCGAACTCGGAGTCCTCGCGGGCCACCGCGGCGTCGGCTTGCACGGTCCGCGTCAACAGCACCTCCATCGCCTCGGGGGCCTGACGCCCGATGACCGCGACGGTATCGGGTGCACCCTCGGGCGCCCGGGTGATGATGCCGGCCTTCTCCCCCGCGATGGCCGCGAGATCGTCGCCCAGGTATTCGACGTGGTCGATGGAGATCGGGGTGATGACCGCGACCGGCGCGTTGATCACGTTGGTGGCGTCCCAGCGTCCCCCCATGCCCACCTCGACCACGGCGACGTCGACGGGGGCGTCGGCGAACGCGGCGAACGCCATGGCGGTCAGCACCTCGAACTTGCTCATCGCGGGTCCGCCGTCGGCCTGCGATTGCGCGTCGACGATCTGCACGAACGGCTCGATCTCGCGGTAGGTCGCCACGTATTGCGCCGGGCTGATCGGCTTGGAGTCGATCGAGATGCGTTCCACGGCCGACTGCAGGTGCGGGCTGGTGGTACGCCCGGTGCGTCGGTGCAACGCGGTGATCAGCGCGTCGATCATCCGTGCCACCGAGGTCTTGCCGTTGGTGCCCGCGACATGGATCGACGGGTAGGCCAATTGCGGCGAGCCCAGCAGGTCCATCAGCGCGCTGATCCGGGTCAGGCTCGGCTCGATCTTGGTCTCCGGCCAGCGCTGGTCCAGCAGGTGCTCAACCTGCAACAGCGACGCGATCTCGTCCGGGGTGGGCGCCGGGTCGGGGATCTCGGCGGGACCCTCTTCCTGTGGCCAGTCGGGATCCTGCGGCCAGTCGGGCGGCTCGGTCATCGAACCCTCACTGCAGCCCGGCTAGCCGCGCGTTGATCCGCTCGGTTTCCTCCTGGGCCAGGCGCTGACGATCGCGGATCTTGTCGACGACGTTTTGCGGGGCCTTGCCCAGGAATTCGTCGTTGGCCAATTTGGCAGTGGTCGATGCCAGCTCCTTGTGCGCCGCGGCCAGATCCTTTTCCAGCCGGCGACGTTCGGCGGCGACGTCGATGGTGCCCGACGTGTCGAGCTCGACGACGACGGTACCGCCGCTGAGCCGCACCTCCACCGATGCCGACGGTCGAAACTCCGGGCCGGCGGCGGTGAGCCACGCCAGCGACGTCACCGCGCTCACCTGGGTGCTCAGATCGGATTCGTCGACACCGGTCATCCGAGCCGGCACCTTCTGCCGGTCCGCCAGGCCCTGGTCGCTGCGGAACCGGCGCACCTCGGTCACCAGCTTCTGCATATCGGTAATCCGTTGTGCGGAAACCTGATCCAGGGTGATTCCGGATGACTGCGGCCACTCGGCGATCACCAGCGACTCTTGGGCCTCGTCGCCGGTCAGCGCCTGCCACAGGGCCTCGGTGATGAAGGGGATCACCGGGTGCAGCAACCGCAGCAAGGTGTCCAGCGTCGCAGCCAGCACGGCCGTGGTGTGCGTGATGCCTTCGGCCAGTTGCGTCTTGGCCAATTCGACGTACCAGTCACAGAATTCGTCCCACGCGAAGTGGTAGAGCGCCTCACAGGCGCGACTGAACTCGTAGCTGTCGAACGCCGAATCAACCTCCGCACGAACCTCTTCCAGTCGTCCGAGGATCCATCGGTCAGCGTCGGTGAGCTCGGCCGCCGCGGGCAGCGGGGCCAGCTTCGCGCCGTTGAGCAGCGCATAACGGGTGGCGTTGAACAGCTTGGTGCAGAAGTTGCGCGACGCGCGGACGTGATCCTCGCCGACCGCCAGGTCGCCGCCGGGGCTGGCGCCGCGGGCCAGGGTGAACCGCAGCGCGTCGGCACCGAACGCGTCAACCCAGTCCAGCGGATCGATGACGTTTCCCTTGGACTTGCTCATCTTGCGGCCGGACTCGTCGCGGATCAGCCCGTGCAGGAAGACATCGGTGAACGGCACCTGCGGGCCGCGGCGGCCGTCCAGGGTGATGGCCTCGTCGTCACCGACGAAGGTGCCGAACATCATCATCCTGGCCACCCAGAAAAACAGGATGTCATAACCGGTGACCAGAACGCTTGTGGGATAAAACTTTTCGAGCTCCGGCGTCCGGTCGGGCCAGCCCAGCGTAGAGAACGGCCACAGCCCCGAGGAGAACCAGGTGTCCAGCACGTCGGGGTCCTGCTCCCAGCCCTCCGGCGGGGTCTCGTCCGGACCGACGCAGCGCTGTTCACCGTTGGGGCCATACCAGATCGGGATCCGGTGGCCCCACCACAGCTGCCGCGAGATCGTCCAGTCGCGCATGTCGTCGACCCAGGCGAACCAGCGCGGCTCCAGGCTCGCGGGGTGAATCACGGTGTCGCCGTTGCGCACCGCGTCGCCCGCCGCCTTTGCCAGCGACTCGACCCGGACAAACCACTGCAGCGACAGCCGCGGCTCGATCGGTTCGCCGCTACGCTCTGAGTGTCCGACGCTGTGCAGGTACGGGCGCTTCTCCGCGACGACGCGGCCCTGGGCCGCCAGCGCCTCGCGCACCGCAACGCGGGCCTCGAAGCGGTCCATGCCGTCGAATTGCGTTGCCGTGTCGACGATCCGGCCCTTGGTATCCAGGATCGAGATCATCGGCAAGTTGTGCCGCAGCCCGATCTCGAAGTCATTGGGGTCGTGTGCCGGGGTGACTTTGACCGCGCCCGTGCCGAATTCGGGGTCGACGTGCTCGTCGGCGACGATGACGAGCTGCCGATCCACGAAGGGGTGCGCAAGGGTGGTGCCGACCAGGTCGCGGTAGCGCTCGTCGTCGGGGTGCACGGCAATCGCGGTGTCGCCCAGCATCGTCTCCACCCGGGTGGTGGCGACCACGATGTGCGGCTGCGAGTCGTCCAGGGAGCCGTACCGGAACGACACCAGCTCGCCCTCGACGTCGAGGTAGTCGACCTCGATGTCGGAGATCGCGGTCTGCAGCACCGGCGACCAGTTCACCAGCCGCTCGGCGCGGTAGATCAGCCCGGCGTCGTAGAGCCGCTTGAAGATCGTGCGCACGGCGCGGGACAGGCCCTCGTCCATGGTGAAGCGGTCGCGGCTCCAGTCCACGCCGTCGCCGAGCCGGCGCATCTGGCCGCCGATGGCGCCGCCGGACTCCCGCTTCCAATCCCAGACCTTTTCGACGAACAGCTCTCGGCCGAAGTCCTCTTTGGTCTTGCCGTCGACCGCGAGCTGCTTTTCCACCACGCTCTGGGTCGCGATGCCGGCGTGGTCCATGCCCGGCTGCCACAGCACCTCGAAACCCTGCATCCGCTTGCGCCGGGTCAGGGCGTCCATCATGGTGTGTTCGAGCGCGTGGCCCATGTGCAGGCTGCCGGTCACGTTCGGCGGCGGCAGCACAATCGAATACCCGGGCTTGGCGCTGCCGGGGTCGGCGGTGAAGTAGCCCGCGTCCAGCCACTTCTGGTAGATCGCGCTTTCGGCTGCAGCGGGATCCCACGACTTGGGCAGGTCGGTGGCGGGGCTGCGGCTGGCGGTCACCCGTCAATTCTAGGGAGCGGTGTTTACCTTCATGTAAGCGCCCAAACCCGCAGGTGGCGGGGTCGGTTGCCCGGTGATCAGGGAATGGTGAGCACTTGCCCGGGCTGAATCAGGTCCGGGTCGGAGATGCCGCTGGCGTCGGCGATCGCCTGATATCTGTTGCCGTCGCCATAGAAGCGCTCCGCAATCGCCCACAGGGTGTCGCCGGATTCGACGGTATATGTGCGGGCGGCCGGCTCTGGCTCTGGTTCAGCAGCCGCTGGTGGGGCCTGCTCCGCGACGGCTTCCGCAACGGGCGCGTCGGGCTCCTCGGCGGCGCCCTCCTGGGCGGCCTCGGGCGCCGGCGGCGTGTCGGTCTCGGTGTGCGTCGACCACGCCGGCCCGTCAGCCGCGTAGAGCACCAGGTTGCGGTCGTCTTGGAGTACGAGCTTGACGTCCTTCTTGCCCTTGGTGTCGGTGTGCCAGACCGGTTTGTCCGCCGTGTAGAGGACGAAGTTGCCGTCGGGCTGCACTTCTGCGCGCACCACATCCTGGCCGACGGTCGAGGTGGACCAGAGGGCCTGGCCGCGCGATGCGAGCACCAGGTTGCCGTCGTCTTGCAGGGTCAGGGTGTAGGCCCCGTTGTTTGAAGCGAGGGATTCCCCGCGCACCAGCTTCTGACCACCAGTAAGCGTGTCTGACATGGCATTACCTCTCTCGTACTTCTGTGATCAACGTCGCGCCCCACCGGGGCCGAACGTCGCTTGTGCCCACGTGTGGGCGGCCCGTACCTTTTGATTCTTGTTAGCTCTGGACATCCCTCCCTCGACGCGGTCGAAACCGCTCGAGAACTGCTGATCAAAACTCGGCGCCTGGTGCGGCGCCGGCTATTTCTTGCCGCCGAGCAGGCCGCCGAGGATGTCGCCCAGCGCACCGCCCTTGCCGCCCAACACATTTCCGAGGACGCCGCCAAGGGACTTGTCGCCGGAGCCCGCCCCGAGAATGCTGCCCAACACTTGGCCCAAGGCGCCACCGGAGGCGGACTGCGTTGTCCGAGTGGCGTTTTCCGGCGACCCTCCACCCCCCGCGTTCAGCTGTTTTCCGACGTATGCCAATACGATCGGGACCAGGACCGGCAGCAACTGCTTGAGCAAGTCGCTGTTGCCCGCGCCTCCCTTGGCCAGCGCCGAGGCGACCTGGTCGGCGCTGTTGACGCCGAAGACTGTCGCGATCGCCTGGTGCCCGTCCGCCTCGTCGACCTGGTCGACACCCCCACCGGGTTCGAGCAGACCACTGGCCGCATGACTTGTGGCGGCGTACTCGATCCTGTCGGCCCCCTGGGGGTCTTGCGCGTTCTGGTGAAGGCCGCTCAGCAGCACCGGCACCAGCGTGTGAACCGCGCTCGCGACTTCGCCTTCGTCGACGCCGAGCTTTGTCGCGATTTCGGACGTCGGAATCTGTGCGTAGAGATCATCAAGACCCGCCATCGGGGTGCCCGCCTTTGTCGCTGGGAAGTATCAGGCACGTCAGTTACGACATTAGACTCATGCGGCCCCGGACAGAACCCCTTGAAGGGGGCGCTCCAACACGCCGATCAGTTCAGTCGTTCGGTCTCCAATGTCACGCCCGCGGCGGGGAACCGGTCCAGCAGCGCGTCGCCCATCGCGGCCGCGGGAGTGAGAACGCCGTGCAGATCCGGGAGCTTGTCGCGGTCCACGGCCAGCGCGAGGCCGCACTCTCCCAGCAGCACCGACGTCGCCTTATAGCCGGGATCGCCGCGCTGTTCCATGCGCGCCACATAGCGGGCGCCGGTGGTTGTGGTGGTGAAGGTCTCGATCCGGTAGTGGCCGCGTTCGCGGACGGCCTCGCTCGGTCCGGTTCCGGGTTTGGGCACGATGCGCTCCACCAGTTTGCGTGGCAGCAGCCGGAAATAGCGGCTGCCCAATCCGAAGGTCGCAGCGCCGACCCCGCCCACCACCGCGGACGCCACCGGGGCCAGCGGCGACGAGCCCAGGCTCATGCTTTCGCTGTACCGCAACTGGCGTCCGTAGGCCCAGTCCAGCAATGCGTTGCTGCGCCGCACAATTCGGGTGTTGTAGGGAGCCATCAGGAAGCCCGACGTCCACAACCCGGTCAGCTCCGGCGCGATCCGACCACCACGGCGCAAGGGCAGATCCGGCTGGGGGCCGATCTCGGGTTCTGCGCCGCGGTCGGTGGTCAGCGTGTAGGGGTCGGCGAGCTGGCGGCGGGCGTCGGGATCGCGCGACGCCGTATCGAGCACTTCCAGCATCGACGCGACGGTTCCACCGGACACGCCGCCGGAGAACGAGCGGACCACCAGGTCGGTGTCGCCGAGCTCCCCGGCGCCGTCGTCCCGCGCCGCCCGGTAGAGCGCATACACGCTGAGGTCTGAGGGGACGGAATCGAATCCGCAGGCGTGCACAATCCGGGCGCCGGTGTCCGCGGCCTGCTTGTGATACAGGTCGATGCTTTCGCGGACGAACATCGCCTCGCCGGTCAGGTCGGCGTAGTCGGTGCCCGCGCCGGCGCAGGCGGCCACCAGCGGCAGCCCGTAGCGGGTGTAGGGCCCGACCGTGGTGATGACGACCTGGGTGCGGGCCGCCATCTCATTGAGCGTCGAGGGCGACGACGCGTCGGCGTTCAGGATGGGCCACGACTGCGCGCCGTCGCCCAGCGTGTCGCGGACGGCGCGCAACCGGTCGGTCGATCTGCCGGCCAGCGCGATCCGCCTGTCCGGTGCCGAGCCGGCCAGGTATTCGGCAGTGAGTTTTCCGACGAAGCCGGTGGCCCCGTACAGCACAATGTCGAATTCGCGCGGCGTTGCGGTCACGGGCCCGACGGTACCCGACGCCGGCGGTCGGACCCCCTGGAGCTAAGAAGTGCCGGGCCACAGGGCCCGGCACTTCTTATATGTATGGCGGCGAAGCGGTCGGCTGCGGCTCAGCCGCGGCGGCCGCAGACCGGCCACGCGCCTATGCCCTGCGAGTGCAGCACGTTCTCGGCGACCCGGATCTGCTCCTCGCGGCTCGCGCCGGAAGGGGAACCAGACCCACCGTTGGCGTGCCAGGTGCTAGGGGTGAACTGCAGGCCACCGGCGAACCCGTTACCGGTGCTGATCCCCCAGTTACCACCCGACTCGCACTGCGCGATGGCATCCCAGTTCACGCTGTACGCCCGGTGGGCGGGGGGCGGCGGGACGTCCGGGCCAGGCGGCGGAGCATCCGGAGCCGGCGGCGGCGGAGCATCCGGAGCCGGCGGCGGCGGAGCATCCGGGGCGGGCGGCGGCGGAGCATCCGGAGCCGGCGGCGGCGGAGCATCCGGGGCGGGCGGCGGCGGAGCATCCGGAGCCGGCGGCGGCGGAGCGTCTGGGGCGGGGCCGGCGGCCGGCGCGTTCGGGTCGAAGCCTGCCGGTACCTCCTCCGCGTGCGCGGTGGCCGACGGGATGGTCACGAGCGTGCCCGTGACGGCGGCAAGAATGAGCGTCTTTCGGACGTTCTTCAAGTTTTTTCCTTTCGCGGTGCGCGCGCCAAAGCAAGCCCACGGATGTGGGCTGAAGCTGTCTGGTTGATGCCTGCTTTGAAACGTGCCGTCTGGGTCAGGCACGGCAGCGGCGGGCCAAGTCTGCCCGGCGGGTGTTACCCACCGACCATGGTCGGGCTTTCGCCGTCCGTGGCGCCGCTCGCACGCGGGTCCGTGGATTGAATTATTTGATTACTCTTCCGTAACCCGTTGTGGGCTAACACGGACCGTAGAAGACCCCGGCGCATTCGTCATCTTCGGAGATCGGATATCTCGTTTGGATAACGGGCCGATCACGCCGTGGTATCCCGCCCATTTACGCAGGTCAATGCGGCGTTTCAGGAATCCGCCTTCCGCGGCAACCACCATACAAATGGTGAGCCGAATCACCTGTGTTTTGTGAGCTGGCGCACGTTTATTTGCCACGTCGGGGATCGTCGCGGGCCGATTGGACAGCGCTTCAACGGATCCGAACGCGCCGGGCCGCAAACCGCGATGGAGTACCGCAAGTCGTTCGCGCCGCAAGGAGCCCGCGCGACGCGGCGATCAGAAGCCACGGCTATGACGACTTCTACTGCGCACCAGCATGATTCGATCAAATCCATCGAGGGCGGCCGCGACTTGCCACCCCGACAGCCCGCACCCGGTGTATTGCCATGACCGACAATGGCTTTGGACTAAAAACCCACTGCTGCAACTGATTTCGCACGACTCTGGCAAGCCGAGGACAGCCCATCGACACCGGAGGCGGCGCCCACAACCGACTAAGGCCGACCGACGAGGCGTACGCAATGTCACACAAGACGATTTTGCTGAAAAGGATTACGCCTCTTTAGCAGAGGCCCGAGAGCGCGCTTCGCCCGTACCGACGGACGCAACTGAAATATCCCCAAATCATCGCTCCGGCAACAGATCACGATGCCCCAGCTGAGAAATATGCTGGATTGACGTAGCCCCGGTAATACCGAAACTGCACGGTGCATATTCCGAAATACCGGATACCCAACCCCGTGTTTACGCCGCGCCTTTTAGGCGCCCGGCCGTCAGCTGCGCGACTGCGCCAGAGCGAGCAGGTCGCTCTCCGTGTTGACGTTGGCCAAAAAGCGCGATTCCGGCAGCACGATCTGCTGAGCGTCCGAGGCGTCGATCAGGGCGCGCATGGAGCGGGCGCCGCCGGCCACCAGCCCCTCGATCCGCCCGGCCAGATCGGTGCGGTACACCGCGGCCAGGTAGTGGCTGCGACCGTCCCACGGCAGCACGATCTCGGCGTTGGTCTCGATGGCCAGCTGCACCAGCTCATCGATCAATTCCGCCGACAGCAGCGGCATGTCAACGGCGCAAACGAAGGCATACCGGGCACCCGCCTCGGCGGCCGCCCGCAACCCGCGTCCGGTTGCCGGCAACGGCCCCTGGCCGCGCACCTCGTCGCGGACGACTCGCGCCTGCACCGCGGGCAACGGTTGGCCCGGCGCGGCCATCACGAACACCGGTTCGCAGCGCTGCGCGATGACTCCCGCGACGTATTCGAGGAGCGTGGCAGCGCCGCCGGGGCCGGGCAGGGTGGCCTTGTCGCGGCCCATGCGCCGCGATTCACCGCCGGCCAGCACGATCCCCGCTAGCGACCCGGCCTTTTTCTCTGTGTCGGGCATCTGCTCGCCCACGTCAGTCGACGGTCCAGGTGTCGCGCCCACGCAGCAGCGATTGCAGCGCTGCGGAGTCGAACGCCTTCGCCGACTGGGCCGACTGCACCTGTGCGCGTGCCGCGTCGTCATAGGTGGGCCGGCTGATGTTGCGGAAGATGCCGAGCACTGTGTGATCGAGGTTCTGATCCGACAGCCGGGACAAGGCGAAGGCGTAGGCCGAGTTGTCGCTGTGTGCGTCGTGCACGACGATCTCGTCGACGGACACGTCGGCCGTCTTGGCCACCTCCAGGCCGAAGCCCGACTTCACCACGCAGTATTCGCCGTTGGCGCCGAACACAATTGGCTCGCCCTGGCGGACGTTGATGACCCGCTCCTCGGCGCCTTCCTTGCGCAGCGCGTCGAAGGAGCCGTCGTTGAAGATCGGGCAGTCCTGCAGGATCTCGACCACGGCGGCGCCCCGGTGCCCGGCGGCGGCGCGCAGCACCTCGGTCAGTCCATTGCGGTCGGAGTCCAGCGCGCGGCCGACGAAGGTCGCCTCGGCGCCCAGCGCCAGCGACACCGGGTTGAACGGGTGGTCCAGCGATCCCATCGGGGTCGACTTGGTGACCTTGCCGACCTCCGAGGTCGGCGAGTACTGACCCTTGGTCAGACCGTAGATCCGGTTGTTGAACAGCAGGATGGTGATGTTGACGTTGCGGCGCAGCGCATGGATCAGGTGGTTACCCCCGATCGACAACGCGTCGCCGTCACCCGTGACCACCCACACCGAGAGATCCTCGCGGGCCAGCGCCAGGCCGGTGGCGATGGCCGGTGCGCGGCCGTGGATCGAGTGGAAACCGTAGGTCTCGAGGTAGTACGGGAACCGGCTCGAGCAGCCGATGCCGCTGATGAACACGATGTTCTCGCGGCGCAGCCCGAGGTCGGGCAGGAAGTTGCGGATGGTGTTGAGGATGACGTAGTCCCCGCAGCCCGGGCACCAACGAACCTCTTGGTCACTGGTGAAGTCCTTGGACTTCTGCGGTTGGTCCTCAGGAGACAACGTGGGGACCCCGTCGTTTTTGGTCAGCTTCGCGGTCACACCGAGGTCTTTGCCCGCCAGGTTGCCGATCACGTCAGTCACGAGCGTCGCTCCTCCTCATCGCTTCGCTCTGCATTGTCGCGGTGCATGTCACGAGCACCACGCCCTCATCGCTTCGCTCTATGTTGTCGCCGGCCGGAACCACTGAGCTCATGCGCCCGCTCCGACCGTCGCTGCCGCCATCTTGGCGACCATCGTCTTGTCGTTCTCGACCTCGGCCAGCGTCCCGCCCAGCGCGGCGCGGATGACGCGGCCGATCTCGTCGGCCAGGAAGGCGACACCCTGCACCTTGCTCACCGATTGCACGTCCACCAGATATTTGCCCCGCAGCAGGAACGCCAGCTGACCCAAGTTCATTTCCGGTGCCACCACCTGCGGGTAGCGTCGCAACACCTCACCCAGGTTGGCCGGGAAGGGGTTGAGGTAGCGCAGGTGGGCGTGCGCCACCTTGATGCCTTTGCGCCGCGCGCGCCGGCAGGCCTCACCGATGGGCCCGTAGGAGCTGCCCCAGCCGATCAGTAGCAGCTCGGCGTCGCCGGTCGGGTCGTCGACCTCCAGATCGGGCACCGAGATCCCGTCGATCTTGGCCTGGCGCAACCGGACCATCAGGTCGTGGTTGACCGGCTCGTAGGAGATGTTGCCCGAGCCGTTCGCCGCTTCCAGCCCGCCGATGCGGTGCTCGAGCCCCGGGGTACCGGGCACGGCGAATTGCCGCGCCAGCGTCTCCGGGTCACGCGCGTACGGCTGGAACGGCTCGTCCGACTTGGCGAAGGTATGCGTGATGGGCTGCAGCGTGCCGACGTCCGGAATGCGCCAGGGCTCTGACCCATTGGCGATCGCGCCGTCGGACAACACGATCACCGGCGTGTGATACGACACCGCGATGCGTGCCGCCTCGAGAGCGGTGTCGAAGCAGTCCGAGGGTGAGCGCGGGGCCAGCACCGCGACCGGTGACTCGCCGTTGCGGCCGAACAACGCCTGCAGCAGGTCGGCCTGCTCGGTCTTGGTGGGCAGCCCGGTCGAGGGCCCGCCGCGCTGCACGTCGACGACGAGCAGCGGCAGCTCGGTCATCACGGCCAGCCCGAGCGCCTCGGACTTGAGCGAGATGCCCGGGCCCGAGGTGGTGGTGACGCCCAGCGCGCCGCCGTACGAGGCGCCGATGGCCGCACAGATGCCACCGATCTCGTCCTCGGCCTGGAAAGTGATCACGTTGAAGTTCTTGTGCTTGGACAGCTCGTGCAGGATGTCGGAGGCCGGCGTGATCGGGTAGCTGCCGAGCAAGACGGGGATGTTCGCCAGCCGGCCCGCCGCCACGATGCCGTACGCCAGCGCGGTGTTGCCCGAGATCTGGCGGTATTCGCCCGACGGCAAGGTCGCCCGGGACACCTCGTAGGTGGTGCCGAAGGCCTCGGTCGTTTCGCCGTAGTTCCAGCCCGCCTTCAGCGCCAGCACGTTGGTCTCGGCGACCTCGGGCTTGCGGGCGAACTTCTCCCGGATGAACTTCTCGCTGGTTTCGATCGGCCGCCCGTACATCCACGACAGCAGGCCCAGCGCGAACATGTTCTTGGCGCGCTGGCCGTCCTTCTTGGTGGCGCCGATCGTCTCGACCGCCCCGAGCGTCAGGGTTGTCATCGCGACGGAATGCACCACGTAATCCGACAACTCGTCGGTCTCGAGTGGGTTGGTGACGTAGCCGACCTTGGTCAGGTTGCGCTTGGTGAACTCATCGGAGTTCGCGATCACCATTCCACCGCGGGGCAGGTCACCGATATTGGCTTTGAGCGCAGCGGGATTCATCGCGACGAGGACGTCGGGCCGGTCGCCGGCGGTCAGGATGTCGTAGTCGGCGATCTGGATCTGGAAGGACGAGACGCCGGGCAGCGTGCCTGCAGGGGCGCGGATCTCGGCGGGATAGTTGGGCTGGGTGGCCAGGTCGTTGCCGAAAAGCGCTGCCTCGGACGTGAACCGGTCACCGGTGAGCTGCATGCCGTCACCGGAGTCCCCGGCGAAGCGGATAACGACTTGTTCGAGGCGCTGACGGGCAGATCCGTTGGGGGAAGCCCCATTCTGTGAGTCTGATCCGGCTCCGCTGCCGTTCGGATCCACGTCTTTGCCCTCCACTTTGTTCACCGGACAGACACCACGCGCAAAACTAGATTACGCCCGTGAAAGCGACTTTCCGGCCGTCTCGGTTTGATGTCACTCGAAGTATCAATTATGGCACTGATTTGCGGTCGCCATCGCCGTCTCTGAGCCGCCGTCTCGGCGGCATCGGCGACCAAAAGGCGACGTCAGCGACGTCCTACTGATGAGTAGCACAGCAAACTGTGGCATTGGTCACGTCAGCGCTGTCGCGCACGCAGCAAAACACGTCAGGCGGTCGGCAATTGCGCCCGCCGGGACGTAGGACGGACTTAGGCGCTCTTGTCCCGACGCTCGGAACGCGACGGCTTGCGCGGCACGATCGTCGGCAGCACGTTGTCCTGGACGGTCTCCTTGGTCACCACGACCTTGGCGACGTCGTCGCGGCTCGGGATGTCATACATCACCGGCAGCAGGACCTCTTCCATGATCGCCCGCAGCCCACGGGCGCCGGTGCCGCGGTGGATGGCCTGGTCGGCGATCGCTTCCAGGGCGTCGTCGGTGAACTCGAGCTCCACGTTGTCCATCTCGAAGAGCCGGGTGTACTGCTTCACCAGCGCGTTCTTCGGCTCGGACAGGATCTTGACCAACGATTCGCGATCCAGGTTGGTCACCGAGGCGACCACCGGAAGCCGGCCGATGAACTCGGGGATCAGGCCAAACTTGATCAGGTCTTCGGGCATCACTTCGGCGAAGTGATCGGTGGTGTCGATCTCGGCCTTGGAGCGCACCTCGGCGCCGAAGCCCAGGCCGCGCTTGCCGACGCGCTCGTAGATGATCTTTTCCAGACCCGCGAAGGCCCCGGCGACGATGAACAGCACGTTGGTGGTGTCGATCTGGATGAATTCTTGGTGCGGGTGCTTGCGACCACCCTGCGGGGGAACCGAGGCCTGGGTGCCTTCCAGGATCTTCAGCAGGGCCTGCTGGACGCCCTCTCCGGAGACGTCACGGGTGATCGACGGGTTTTCGCTCTTGCGGGCGATCTTGTCGACCTCGTCGATGTAGATGATGCCGGTCTCGGCGCGCTTCACGTCGTAGTCGGCGGCCTGGATCAGCTTGAGCAAGATGTTCTCGACGTCCTCACCGACATAACCGGCTTCGGTCAGGGCGGTCGCGTCGGCGATCGCGAACGGGACGTTGAGCATCTTGGCGAGCGTCTGGGCGAGGTAAGTCTTACCGCAACCGGTCGGTCCGAGCATCAAGATGTTGGACTTGGTCAGCTCGACCGGCTCGTGGCGCGAGTCGCGGCCCTTTTCACCGGCTTGGATCCGCTTGTAGTGGTTGTAGACCGCGACGGCCAGCGTCCGCTTGGCGGTGTCCTGCCCGATGACGTATCCCTCGAGGAACTCCCGGATCTCGATCGGCTTGGGAAGTTCATCAAGCTTCACGTCGTCGGCGTCGGCGAGCTCCTCTTCGATGATCTCGTTGCAGAGGTCGATGCATTCATCGCAGATGTATACGCCGGGGCCAGCAATGAGTTTCTTGACCTGCTTCTGGCTCTTCCCGCAGAACGAGCACTTCAGCAGGTCACCGCCGTCTCCGATCCGTGCCATGGTGCGTCAGCGCCTACTTCCTGTTCGCCGTTGGTCTTGCCTGTCCCCACATGTATTCACCGACGCTACCCGTTTGTTCGGGCCCGACGCGACCATAAGGGCCGAATCGCGTCGGTGGTATTCATGCGTGTCCGTATGGATGAAACATATAGCCAGACGGTGCCCGTCACTCGCGAAAGGCGCGCTTTGCGTGTCTTTGGCGTGTCGCGGTCGTAATGCGACCGAGGCCGGCCGACGTCCGACCTTGCTTCGGTGTGGAGGTGCCAACCCAACGCCAACTTTCACGCGAGGCCTGGGCGGACCCCCAAGAATTCACCCTACAGTGGCGGGGTGGGTTTGGCGGGGGGCTTTGCATGGCCCGGCGGATCCGTCCTGCTCGACGGCGGCTTGGCCACCGAGCTCGAAGCGCGCGGTCATGACCTGTCCGACCCGTTGTGGTCGGCCAGGCTGCTCGCGGACGCGCCGCAGGACATCGCCGCCGTGCACGCCGCCTACTTTCGCGCCGGGGCCACGATCGCGACGACGGCCAGCTACCAGGCGTCGTTCGAGGGGTTCGCCGCCCGTGGGTTCGACCGCCGGGAGACCGCCGGGCTGCTGCGCCGCAGCGTCGAGCTCGCCAAGGCGGCGCGGGACGAATCCGGCGGCGGTGGGCTGCTCGTCGCCGCTTCGATCGGACCGTACGGCGCGTCGCTGGCCGACGGATCGGAGTACCGCGGGCGCTACGGCCTGTCGGTCGCGGCCCTGGCGCGATGGCATCGGCCACGGCTGGAGACCCTGGCCGACGCGGGCGCGGACCTGCTGGCGTGCGAAACCGTGCCCGATGTCGACGAGGCGCAGGCCCTGGTCGAGCTGGTGCGCTCGGCCGGGAAGCCGGCCTGGCTGAGCTACACCATCGACGGCGACCGGACCCGCGCCGGGCAGCCGCTGACCGAGGCATTCGCGGTGGCGGCCGGCGTCGACGAGATCGTGGCGATCGGGGTGAACTGCTGCGCGCCCGACGACGTGTTGCCCGCGATCGCGCGCGCCACTGCTGTGGGAAAGCCGGTCATCGTCTACCCCAACAGCGGCGAACGCTGGGACGCGTTGCGGCACAGCTGGATCGGGCCGTCGCGGTTCAGTACGGACCTGGCGGCCCAGTGGACCGCGGCCGGGGCCCGCATCGTCGGCGGATGCTGCCGGGTCGGGCCCGCCGATATCGCCGACCTTCGCCGAAACCGCTAGGCGGTCTGCGCGGAAAGCTTCCGGTATTCCAGCACGGTGTCGATGATCCCGTAATCCTTGGCCTCTTCGGCGGTCAGGATCTTGTCCCGGTCGGTGTCCTTGCGGACCGTCGCGGCGTCCTTGCCGGTGTGGCGGGCCAAGGTGGTCTCCATCAGCGTGCGCATCCGCTCGATCTCGGCGGCCTGGATCTCCAGATCGGAGAACTGCCCCTGGATCACGCCCTGCAGCGAGGGCTGGTGGATGAGCACCCGGGCGTTGGGCAGCGCCATCCGCTTACCCGGCGTCCCGGCCGCCAGTAGCACCGCCGCCGCCGAGGCGGCCTGACCCAGGCACACCGTCTGGATGTCGGCGCGCACGTACTGCATCGTGTCGTAAATCGCCATCAGCGAGGTGAATCCACCGCCGGGCGAGTTGATGTACATGGTGATGTCGCGGTCGGGGTCCAGCGACTCGAGCACCAGCAGCTGCGCCATGATGTCGTTCGCCGACGCGTCGTCGACCTGGACGCCGAGGAAGATGATGCGCTCCTCGAACAGCTTGTTATAGGGGTTCGACTCCTTGACACCGAAGCTGGAGTGCTCGATGAACGAGGGCAGTATGTAGCGCGCCTGGGGCTGAGTTTCGGGGTTCACTGGGCTTCTCCATTACTGATGTGTGCGGCGCGGGTGATGATGTGGTCGACGAAGCCGTATTCCAGGGCTTCCTGCGCGGTGAACCAGCGGTCGCGATCGGAATCCGCCTCGATGCGCTCGATCGACTGGCCGGTGAATTCCGCGTTGAGCCGGAACATCTCCTTCTTGATCACCGTGAACTGCTCGGCCTGGATGGCGATGTCGGCCGCGCTTCCGGTCACCCCGCCGAGCGGCTGATGCATCAGGATGCGGGCGTGCGGCAACGCGTACCGCTTGCCCTTGGTGCCGGCGGCCAACAAGAACTCACCCATCGACGCGGCCATGCCCATCGCGTAGGTGGCGATGTCGCACGGTGCCAGCACCATGGTGTCGTAGATCGCCATCCCGGCGCTGATCGATCCGCCCGGTGAATTGATGTACAGCGAAATGTCCTTGGTGGCGTCCTCGGCGGCGAGCAGCAGAATCTGCGCGCACAGCCGATTGGCGATTTCGTCGCTCACCTCCGAACCCAGGAAGATGATGCGCTCGGACAGCAAGCGCTCATAGACCGAGTCCGTGAGGTTGAGACCCTGCGAGTTTGAACGCATGTCAGTCACGACTGGGTTACCTGCTTTCTCGAGATCCGTATCCACGACACTAACCAACCGAGCCCACTGTTTCGCGGCCACGCACCCCTGAAACGGGCACGTTCGCTCACAGCGTCATGGCACGGTCACTTCCCGGCGTCGGCCTCGTCGGATTCGCCGGCGTCGCCGGAGTCCTCGTCGGCCGTCCCATTCGAACCGTCGGCCTGCGCCGCCTCGCCAGCCGGCTCGGCTGCGTCGGCCTCGCCGCGCTTGCCGAAGAATTCACTGGTGTCGATGGCGTTTCCGGCGGTGTCGGTGACGGTCGCCGCCCGGATCACCTCGGCGATGGCCAGCGCGCGCCGCACATCGGCGAACATGGCCGGCAGCTGGTTGTTCTCCTGGAGGTAGGCCAACAGCTGCTGGGGCTCGATGCCGTATTGCCGCGACGTCGCCACCAGGCGCTCGGTCAGATCGTCTTGCCCAACCTGGACCTCCAGGTCGTCGGCCAGGGCGTCCAGCAGCAGCTGCCGCTTGACGTCCGTCTCGGCGGCCGTCCGCGTCTCGGTCTCGAACTCCTCGCGGGACTTGCCCTGCTGGGCCAGCACTTCCTCGAGCTTGGATTCGTCGTGGTCGAGGCTGTGCAGGGCGTTGTGCAACGCGCTGTCGACCTGCGCCTTCACGATGGCCTCCGGCAGCGGCACCTCGACCTGCTCGAGCAGCGTGTCGAGTGCGGCCTCGCGGATGTTCTCGGCCTGCTGGGCGCGCTTGGTTCGGCCTACCTGCTCGCGCAGGTTGGACTTGAGCTCCTCGATGGTGTCGAACTCGCTGGCCAATTGCGCAAACTCGTCGTCGGGCTCGGGAAGCTCACGTTCCTTGATCGACTTGACCGTGACGGTCACCTGCGCGTCCTTGCCGGCGTGCTCGCCGGTCGCCAGCTGCGCGGTGAACTCCTTGGGCTCGTCCACGGACAAACCGACCAGCGCCTCGTCCAGGCCAGCGATGAGCCGGCCCGAACCGACCTCGTGAGACAGGCCCTGCGCGGCGGCGCCCGGAATCTCTTCGCCGTCGATGGTGGCCGACAGGTCGATCGAGACGAAGTCGCCGTCGGCGACGGGGCGGTCCACCCCCGTCAGGGTGCCGAATCGGGCACGCAGAGACTGCAGTTCGGCGTCCACGTCCTCGTCGCTGACCTCGATCGGGTCCACGGAGACCTTGAGCGCGCCGGGATCCGGCAGGGTCAGCTTGGGGCGGACGTCGACCTCGGCGGTGAAGGCCAGCTCCTCGCCGTACTCCTTCTTGGTGACCTCGATCTCGGGCTGGCCCAGCGGGTGCACCTCTGATTCGGCGACGGCCTGCCCGTACCGCGCGGGCAGCGCCTCGTTGACAACCTGATCGAGCATCGCCTCACGACCGAAGCGCGCCTCCAGCAACTTTGCCGGCGCCTTGCCCGGCCGGAACCCGGGCAGTCGCACCTGCCGGGCAAGCTCCTTGTAGGCGCGCTGGAAGTCGGGTTCGAGTTCTGAGAAGGGGACCTCCACGTTGATCCGCACCCGGGTGGGGCTCAACTGCTCGACGGTGCTCTTCACTGGTGTGCTCCTCAGTGCTCGTTCTTTGCTCGTTGTTGTCGGTGGGTCGTGCGCAGGGCACGGGGCCGGTCGTGCTGGTCGGGGTGACAGGATTTGAACCTGCGGCCTTCCGCTCCCAAAGCGGATGCGCTACCAAGCTGCGCTACACCCCGCGCTGACCTCGATGATCCTAAGGCCCCCCAACCCCGGGGTTGGCCACGGGCTTCGCGGCGACGTCGCAGACCTCACGGAGCGATCACAAAACCGAGTCGATTAGATTTGATCTTCGTCGCCAGCTACAGTCACGCTCGATAAATACATGCGGGCGTAGCTCAATGGTAGAGCCCTAGTCTTCCAAACTAGCTACGCGGGTTCGATTCCCGTCGCCCGCTCGGGCTAACTATCTGCTCGATAGAGAGGCGCCATGAGCGACCTGACGACCGACGCGACAATCCACGGCTCATGCGCGTCGGACTTCGTCGGGGTTCGCGACGCATTCGAGCGCAATTTCACGCTGGGCGACGAAGTCGGCGCCGCCGTCGCGGTGTGGGTCGACGGATCCCTGGTGGTCAACCTGTGGGGTGGCTGGGCCGACGCGGCCCGCACCCGGCCGTGGCGGCAGAACACCCTCACCACCGTGTTGTCCGGCACCAAGGGCCTGTCGGCCACCTGCGTGCACCAACTCGCCGACCGCGGCGAGCTGGACCTGCAGGCGCCGGTCGCCCACTACTGGCCCGAGTTCGCCCAGGCGGGCAAACAAGACATCACGCTGGCGATGGTGATGAGCCACCGATCCGGGGTGATCGGCCCGCGCACCCGGATGCGATGGGAGCAGGTCGCCGACTGGGACTATGTCTGCGAGCAGCTGGCCGCCGCCGAGCCGTGGTGGGAGCCGGGTACCGCGCAGGGCTACCACATGACGACCTTCGGTTTCATCATGGGCGAGGTGTTCCGCCGGGTGACGGGCCGGACCATCGGCCAATACCTGCGCACCGAGATCGCCGAACCGTTCGGCGCCGACGTCCATATCGGGTTGCCGCTGAGCGAGCAGCACCGCTGCGCCGAGCGGGTCAACAAGCCACACGCCCGCGACCTGCTGGCCGACGCAAAGGCCCCCGGTTATCCCACCAGCCTGGCCGAACACCCCAAGGCGGGCCTGTCCATCTCGATGGGGTTCGCACCCGATGACGAACTCGGCTCACACGACCTGAACCTGTGGCGCGAACTAGAGTTCCCCGGCACCAACGGGCAGGTCTCGGCGCTGGGATTGGCGACGTTCTACAACGCGCTCGCCCAGGAGAAGGTGCTCAGCCGCGAGCACATGGACCTGGTGCGGGTCTGCCAGGGCGGGCTGGACACCGACCTGGTGCTGGGGCCGCGGGTCGCTGACCACGGCTGGGGGCTGGGCTACATGCTCAACCAGCGCTGCGTCAACGGACCCAACCCGCGCATCTTCGGCCACGGCGGGCTGGGCGGCTCGTTCGGGTTCGTCGACCTGGAGCACCGCATCGGCTACGCGTATGTGGCCAACCACTTCGACGCCACCAAGGCCAACGCTGACCCGCGCAGCCTGGTCCTGTCCAACGAGGTCTACTCCGTGCTGGGAGTGATCTAGCGCTCAACCGCAAAATGCGCCCTGCCGGTATCGGCAGGGCGCATTTGTTGCGTGGCTTATCGGATCAGGGGTGCCAGCCTGGAGGCGGCGGCGGTCCGCCTGGCCCACCAGGACCCCATCCGGGACCACCCGGGTGGTCGTGGTCCCATCCGGGACCGCCGGGGTGGTCGCGGTCCCAGCCGCCCGGCCCTGGTCCACCGCGCCAGTCGTGGCAGTTGTTCCAGTCCCAGTTGTTGCCCCAGCCCGGGTCCCACCACTCCCCCGGACACCATTGCGGGAAGGGCCCGGGGTGAGCCTGCGCCTCGGTTGCGACGCCCAAGCCCGCTAAACCCAGCCCGCCGATTGCGAGAGCCGTTGCGGCCAAACGTGGAAAAGTTTTCACGAGAAGACCTTTACCCGAATCGGTGCTTTGGCTAAACAATTGCCGCCAGTGTTTCGGGCTGAGAGTGTCCTGCCAATCCGCATCCCGGCCCCGGTTTGGGGGTTTTGGACGGCGCGGCCGGCTCACTTCTGGCAGGTCGGGCACCAGAAGACGTTTCGCCCCTCCAGCACCGTCGTGCGGATCGGATCGCCGGACACCCGGCAGGGCTCGCCGGTGCGCCGGTAGACATAGGTGCGAGGCCGATCGGGCCGATACGACGGCAGGCCGTGGTCGTGTTCGGGCCGCACCACGATGATCTTCCCGCGGCGCAATCCGACCTTCATCAGCGCCACCAGATCGGTCCAGGCGGCGTCGAACTCATCCTCGCCGACATCACGGCCGGGCCGGAAGGGGTCGATGCGGTGCCGGAAGAGCAACTCGCTGCGGTAGACGTTGCCCACGCCGGCCATCACCGTCTGATCCATCAGCAGCGCGCCAATTGGTCTGCGTGACTTGGCAATCCGCTTCCACGCCCACGACGGATCGGCGTCGCTTCGCAACGGGTCGGGGCCCAGCCTGGCCAGGACGTCGCTGACCTGGCCCTCGTCGATGACCTCGCACACCGTCGGGCCGCGCAGGTCGGTGCCGTAGCCGGCGCCGATCATGCGCATCCGTACCTGCCCGATCGCCTCGGGAAGCAAGCCGTCGCCGGGTCGCTCCCATTCGGTGAACGCGCCGTAGAGCCCCAGGTGCACGTGCACGATCGGGCCGCCGCCGTAGTGGTGGAACAGGTGTTTGCCCCATGCGCTGGTGCGCTGCAACACGCGGCCGTCGACCACCGCGGCCGAATCAGCGAAGCGGCCCTGCGGGCTGGACACCGCCACGGGGGCGCCGGCGTACCGGCGTTGGTGCAGCCGGGCCAGCCGGTGCAGGGTATGCCCCTCGGGCACGCGCAGACCTTTCCGGCGTCAACTCACCGCGCCGGGCACCGGCGGGGCTTGGTGGGTGCGTTCGTATTCGGCGAGTATGTCGATACGCCGTTGGTGGCGTTCGGCTTTCGACCACGGGGTGGTCAAGAAGGCGTCGACGATGGCCAGCGCCTCGGCCACGGTGTGCATGCGACCGCCGATACCGATCAGTTGGGCGTTGTTGTGCTCGCGGGCCAGCGACGCCGTCTCGACGCTCCAGGCCAGCGCGCATCGTGCGCCAGGAACCTTGTTGGCGGCGATCTGCTCGCCGTTGCCCGACCCGCCGAGCACGATGCCCAGGCTGTCCGGGTCGGCCACCGTGCGCGTCGCCGCTGCGATGCAGAAGGCCGGGTAATCGTCTTCGGCGTCGTAGCTGAACGCGCCGCAATCGATCGGCTCGTGCCCGGATTTCTTGAGGTGGTCGATGATCTGCTGCTTGAGCTCGAATCCGGCGTGGTCAGAGCCGAGGTAGACGCGCATGCCCGCAATCCTTACACAGCCAACCGCCGAGCCGGCGGCGGCGATCACCGAGGATCGCCGCCGACCGGTCTAGTCGAATTCGGGCTTCTCGGTGCGGCTGCGCTTGAGCTCGAAGAAGTGCGGGTAGGACGCGAAGGTGACCGAGGCGTCCCACAGCTTGCCCGCTTCCTCACCGCGCGGAATCTTGGAGAGCACCGGCCCGAAGAACGCCACGTCGTTGACGTGGATGGTCGGGGTGCCGACGTCGTCGCCCACCGCGTCCATGCCGGCGTGGTGGCTCTTGCGCAGCGCCTCGTCGTACTCCTCGCTGTTCGCGGCCTCCGCTAGTTCGGCCGGCAAGCCCACCTCCGCGAGCGACTGCTTGATGACGTCGTCGAGCTCTTTGTTGCCCTCGTTGTGGATGCGGGTGCCCATCGCGGTGTAGAGCGGCGCGAGCACCTCGGCGCCGTGGGCCTGCTCGGCGGCGATCGCCACCCGCACCGGACCGAACGCCTTCACCATCCGTTCGCGGTATTCCTCGGGCAGACCCTCGCGGTTTTCGTTGAGCACCGCCAGGCTCATCACGTGGAAGTTCACGTCGATGTCGCGGACCTTCTCCACCTCGAGGATCCAGCGCGAGGTGATCCATGCCCACGGACACAGCGGATCGAACCAGAAATCGGCTTTGTTCTTCGCGGCGGCGGTGTCAGGCATGGCGGATCCTCTCGTGAAGGTAAAAGTCTGATCTGCACAACCGTAGGCGTCTGCATCCTGTTCCCGGTTTGCCCGACCCGTAAGTTGGACACGTGGCTCTCCCCAACCTAACCCGCGAACAAGCCGTCGAGCGTGCCTCGCTGATCACCGTCACCAGTTATCAGATCGACCTCGATGTCACCGACGGCTCCGGCGCTCCCGGTGAACGGACCTTCCGCTCGATCACCACGGTGGTTTTCGACGCGCTGGCCGGCGCCGACTCGGTCATCGACATCGCCGCCGACACCATCCGCGGCGCCACGCTCAACGGGCGCGACCTGGACGTCTCCGGGTACGACGAGTCCACCGGTATCCCCCTGCGCGGACTTGCCGACCGCAACGTCGTGGTGGTCGACGCGGACTGCCTCTACTCCAACACCGGTGAGGGTCTGCATCGGTTCGTCGACCCGGTCGACAACGAGACCTACCTGTACTCGCAGTTCGAAACCGCCGACGCCAAGCGCATGTTCGCCTGCTTCGACCAGCCCGACATGAAGGCGACCTTCGACGTGCGGGTCACCGCGCCCGCGCATTGGAAGGTGATCTCCAACGGCGCGACGGTGTCGGTGAACGACGGCCTGCACACCTTCGCCACCACGCCGCGGATGAGCACCTACCTGGTCGCCCTGATCGCCGGCCCCTACGCCGAGTGGAACGACTCCTACACCGACGAGCACGGCGAGATCCCGCTGGGCATCTTCTGCCGGTCCTCGCTGGCCCAGCACATGGACGCCGACCGGCTGTTCACCCAGACCAAGCAGGGATTTGGCTTCTACCACAAGAACTTTGGCCTGCCCTACGCGTTCGGGAAATACGATCAGCTGTTCGTCCCCGAATTCAACGCCGGCGCAATGGAAAACGCGGGCGCGGTGACGTTCCTCGAGGACTACGTGTTTCGCAGCAAAGTCACCCGGGCCTCCTATGAGCGGCGCGCCGAGACCGTGCTGCACGAGATGGCGCACATGTGGTTCGGCGACCTGGTCACCATGGCGTGGTGGGATGACCTGTGGCTGAACGAGTCGTTCGCGACCTTCGCATCGGTGCTATGCCAAAGCGAGGCAACGGAATTCACCGAAGCCTGGACGACGTTCGCGACGGTCGAGAAGTCGTGGGCCTACCGCCAGGATCAGCTACCGTCCACCCATCCGATCGCCGCCGACATCCCCGACCTGGCCGCGGTCGAGGTGAACTTCGACGGCATCACCTACGCCAAGGGCGCCTCGGTGCTCAAGCAGTTGGTCGCCTACGTCGGGCTCGAGCACTTCCTGGCCGGGTTGCGCGATTACTTCCGCGCCCACGCCTTCGGCAACGCGACGTTCGACGATCTGGTCGCCGCGCTGGAGCAGGCGTCCGGGCGCGACCTGTCCGACTGGGGTCAGCAGTGGCTGAAGACGACCGGGCTGAACACGCTGCGCCCGGAGTTCGACGCCGACACCAACGGCAAGTTCACCCGGTTCGCGGTGACCCAGAGCGGCGCCGCTCCGGGCGCCGGCGAGACCCGCGTGCACCGATTGGCGGTCGGGATCTACGACGACGACGGGACCGGGAAGCTGGTGCGGGTGCACCGGGAGGAACTCGACGTCGAGGGTCCCGTCACGGAAGTTCCTGCGCTGGTTGGTGTTTCGCGGGGCCACCTGGTGCTGGTCAATGACGACGACCTGACGTATTGCTCGTTACGGCTGGACGCAGAGTCGCTGCGCACCGCGCTGGAGCGCATCGCCGACATCGCCGAGCCGCTGCCGCGCTCGCTGGTCTGGTCGGCCGCTTGGGAGATGACGCGCGAGGCTGAGCTGCGGGCCCGCGACTTCGTGGCGCTGGTGACGGGCGGCGTGCACGCCGAATCCGAGGTCGGCGTGGCGCAGCGGCTGCTGCTGCAGGCGCAGACGGCGCTGACGTCGTACGCCGAGCAGGACTGGGCGCGCGAGCACGGCTGGCCGCAGTTCGCCGACCGGCTGCTGGAGCTGGCGCGCGGCGCGCAGCCCGGCTCGGATCACCAGCTCGCCTTCGTCAACACGCTGTGCTCGTCGGTGCTGTCGGCCGGCCATATCGAAACGCTGGCGGACCTGCTGGACAGCGACCCCGCCGAGCTGGGGCTGGCCGGCCTGGAAGTCGACACGGACCTGCGGTGGCGGATCGTGACGGCGCTGGCCACCGCGGGCAGTGTCGACGCCGACGGGCCCGCGACGCCGTTCATCGATGCCGAGATTCAGCGCGACCCGACCGCCGCCGGCAAGCGTCACGGCGCCCAGGCGGCGACGGCGCGACCGCAGCTGGAGGTCAAGGAGGCGGCCTGGACGACGGTGGTCGAGGACGACACCCTGGCCAACATCACCGCCCGCTCGATCATTGCGGGCATCGCCCCGGCCGGGCAGGCCGAGTTGCTCAAGCCGTTCACCGCGCGCTATTTCGAGGCGATCTCCGGCGTCTGGGCGCGCCGGTCCAGCGAGGTGGCCCAGACGGTGGTGATCGGGCTGTACCCGCACTGGGACATCAGCGACGACAGCGTCGCCGCCGCGGACAAGTTCCTGTCCGACCCGGAGGTGCCGGCGGCGTTGCGACGCCTGGTGCTCGAGGGCCAGGCCGGGGTGAAGCGTTCGCTGCGCGCGCGCCGGTTCGACGCCGGCGAGGGCTGAGCCCGACGGCGAAGGTCAGGCGGGCGAAATCCCGGCGCTGAGCACGCGGATCGCGCTGACCAGGCCGTCGACCAGGTCGCCCCGCTCGAACGCCGACGACGGGGCGGCCACACCCAACGGTGCGGCCGACTCGGCGCCGCGGCCGCGAACCTTCGTGCCGTAGACCACCTCGATGACCTTCTGGTCGGGCGAGACGGCCAGCAGCACCGCGTTGTCCGGCGTCGGCACGTCGGCCAGGATCTCGCGGGCCCGCGCGGCGGTGTCGCTGCCCAGGTCGCCCAGGTAGATCGCGAAGCGCGTCTTGGACGCCCGGGAGCCGAACTTCAGCGCATCGTCCACGGCGACCAGGTCTTTGGTCGAAAACGGGAAATGCACGGACAGCTCGCCGGGCTCGGTAACGCCCGAGATCCGCCCGCTGGTGGTGATGACCCAGCCGGCCGGCAGCTCGGTGGGTTCCCGCGTCGCTACCTCACCACGTGCCACTGGCGCCACCTCCGACTGAGAATTCCGACGTGCCGTGCCCGCCGTGAGCGTGGCCGACGTCTTCACCGGTCGCGGCCCACAGGATCGGCGGGTGCGTCCACTTCTCGCCCAGCTTGTAGGCCGCCGGGTGCGGTCCCTTGCGGGACCAGATCAACACCGACAGCACAACCACCAGCAACAGCGGAATTCCGACGATGAACAGATGGACATGCATAGGACTCACGACGCAAACCGTATCCCACGAAGCGATCTACCGGCGCGACCGGACACCCGATTCGGCGATCAGGCCGCGCCCTCGCCGAGATATCGGGCCCAGGCCGGATCCAGTTCCTTGACGGTCGACAGCAGCCGCCAGTGCTGCCCGGTCGGCGGCAGCGGCGGCCGGCGCAGCGTCCAGCCGAGCTCGCTGAGCAGCTTGTCGCCCTTGCGGTGGTTGCAGGTCGAGCAGCACGCGACGCAGTTCTCCCAGGAATGGTCGCCGCCGCGGCTGCGGGGCAGCACGTGGTCGACGGTGTCCGCCTTCGCCCCGCAGTAGGCGCAGCAGAACCGGTCGCGGTGCATCAGCGCGGCGCGGGTCATCGGGACGCGCGCCCGGTACGGGACGCGGACGTAGGTCCGCAGCTGGATCACCGACGGCACCACGATCGAGTTGGTCGCCGAGTGGATGACGGGGCCGGCCGGATCGTGGTGGACCACATCGGCCTTCCCACAGATCACCATCACGATCGCGCGGCGCATCGGCAGCGCGGTCAGCGGCTCGTAGGTGGAATTCAGCAGCAGGACCCGCCTGCGACTCCAGATGGACGCGCCCTCGGGGCGCGCGGACGGATGGATCTCAACACTATGCAGCGACGACACGGTTGTGGGCCCGATCGACCCTGCCGCGGCTACCGGATTGCGGTGGCTGCGGCGTCTTTTGCCCTGCGCCATAGATCCTCCGTCGAACAGTCCACCATGATTCGCCGCCAATCGCACCCCTATTGCAGGTGAAACGCCGTGTCCAACCCGTGAACAGCAGGCATGGAGTCGGGCCGCCTCCGATCGGCACCGCGCAGATGCACCACAATGGATGGCGATGGATCAGGTAGCAGAGTCCTTCTACGACGCGGTCGGCGGCGCCGAGACTTTCCACGCGATCGTCGCGCGCTTTTACGCCCAGGTTCCCGAAGACGAGATCCTGCGTGAGCTGTATCCGCTGGACGACCTCGAGGGCGCCGAAGAACGCCTGCGGATGTTCCTCGAGCAGTACTGGGGCGGCCCGCGCACCTACTCCGATCGGCGCGGACACCCGCGGCTGCGGATGCGTCACGTGCCGTTCCGGATCACTCCCCTGGCGCGTGACGCGTGGCTGCGGTGCATGCACACCGCGGTCGCGTCCATCGATGCGCAGACGCTCGACGACGACCACCGTCGCGAATTGCTCAACTACCTGGAAATGGCTGCCGACTCACTGGTCAACTCGCCCTTCTAGATATCTCGCAACCGAACGGAGCACTATGAGCCCCGCAGCATGGTGGTCGAACGCGGTCTTTTACCAGGTCTATCCACGATCGTTCGCCGACAGCAATGGCGACGGCGTCGGCGACATCGACGGAATCGTTGCCCATCTGGATCACCTGGAGCGGCTGGGCGTGGACGCGATCTGGCTCAGCCCGGTCACCGTCTCGCCGATGGCCGACCATGGTTACGACGTCGCCGACCCGCGGGACATCGACCCGCTATTCGGCGGAATGCCTGCGATCGAGCGGCTGATCGCGGCGGCACACCAGCGGGGGATCAAGCTCACCATGGACGTGGTGCCCAACCACACCAGCTCTGCGCACCCTTGGTTCCAGGCTGCGCTGGCCGCCGGCCCGGGCACCGATGCACGGGAGCGTTACCACTTCCGCGACGGCAAAGGGCCCGACGGGGCGCTGCCGCCGAACAACTGGACGTCGGTGTTCGGCGGCTCGGCCTGGACGCGGGTGGTCGAGCCCGACGGCCACCCCGGCCAGTACTACCTGCACCTCTTCGACGCCGAGCAGCCGGACCTGAACTGGGAGAACCCCGAGGTCTTCGAGGACTTCGCGACTTCGCTGCGGTTTTGGCTGGACCGTGGGGTGGATGGCTTCCGCATCGACGTGGCGCACGGAATGGCCAAGCCGCCCGGCCTGCCCGACGCCAAGAACGACGTCAAGGTGTTGAGCCACACCGACGACGACCCGCGTTTCAACAATCCAGCCGTGCACGACATCCACCGCAAGATCCGCAAGATCGTCGACGAGTATCCCGGGGCGGTGACCATCGGTGAGGTGTGGGTGATGGACAACCTGCTCTGGGCCGAGTACCTGCGACCCGACGAACTGCATCTCGGCTTCAATTTCCGGCTGACCAAGATCGCCTTCGACGCCGGCCAAATCCGCGACGCCATCGAGAACTCGCTTGCGGCCACCGCCATCTATGACGCCGTCCCGACCTGGACACTGTCCAATCACGACGTGGACCGCGAGGTCACCCGCTACGGCGGCGGTGACATCGGGCTGCGCAGGGCCCGCGCCATGGCGATGGCGATGCTCGCCCTGCCCGGCACGGTGTTCATCTACAACGGTGAGGAGCTCGGGCTGCCCGACGTGCTGGACCTGCCCGAGGAGGTGCTGCAGGACCCGACGTGGGAACGGTCGGGGCACACCGAGCGGGGCCGGGACAAGTGCCGGGTGCCGATCCCGTGGTCGGGCGAGGAACCCCCGTTCGGGTTCTCGTCCTCACCAGACACCTGGTTACCGATGCCGAAGGACTGGGCGGCGCTGACCGTCGAGAAGCAGAGCGGCGATCCCGACTCCACCCTGTCGTTTTTCCAGCGGGCTCTCGAATTGCGCAACCGCCGTGTGGAATTCGATGGCGACGGGATCGAGTGGCTCGATGCGTCCGGCGATGCGGTGATCTTCCGGCGCCCCGGTGGGCTGATCTGCGCGCTCAACAGCGGCGACTCGCCGGTGCCGCTGCCGGCGGGCGAGCTGATCTTGGCCAGCGCGCCACTGCTGGAGGGCAAACTGCCACCGGATTCGGCGGCCTGGCTGGCGTAGCCGGTCCGGGTCGCGCCGCCCAGGTCCCGGTGAGCGTTTTGCGGCGGACTGCTCTATATGTTGTGCATGGCTTCCTACGAGTGGACAGTGATCGGTGCCGGACCCGCGGGCATCGCCGCGGTGGGAAGGCTGCTGGATCACGGAGTCGCGGGCGAACGGATCGCCTGGGTCGATCCGGCCTTCGCCGCCGGCGACATCGGCCAGAAATGGCGGTCGGTGTCGAGCAACACCCACGTGGCGTTGTTCCTCGAATACCTCAACGGTTCCAAGGCATTTCGTTTCTCCGAGGCACCACCGATGCCGCTCAAGGAGATCGATCCGCAAGAAACCTGTGCCCTCGGCCTGGTCGCCGAGCCCCTGGTGTGGATCACCGAGCAGCTCCGTGGACAGGTCGACGACCTCACGGCCACCGCCACCGCGCTGTTCTTGGAGAACCGGCAGTGGCGGGTCCAGACGGACCAACGCGACATCTCCTCGACGAACGTGATCCTGGCCGTCGGCGCTGATCCCAAAAAACTTTGCCACCCCGGCCTCGTCGAGATCGAAGTCCAGGTCGCCCTGGACCCCCAGAAGCTGGCCGCAGAATCACTCGAGGGCGCGACGGTCGCCGTGTTCGGCTCGTCGCACTCGTCGATGATCGTACTGCCGAATCTGCTGCGCCACCCCGTCAAACGCATCGTCAATTTCTACCAAAGCCCCCTGAAATACGCTGTCTATCTGGATGATTGGATCTTGTTTGATGACACCGGCCTGAAGGGCCAGGCGGCAGTCTGGGCGCGGGAGAACATCGACGGGGTGCTTCCCGACCGCCTGGAGAGGTGCTGGGTGTCGAGCCCGGAATTCGCCGAGAAGTTGGCGCAGTGTGACCGCGTCGTCTACACCGTCGGCTTCGAGCGCAGGAAGTTGCCCGAGACCCCGCAGTGGGGGCAGCTGGACTACAACCGGACCAACGGAATCCTGGCCCCCGGCCTGTTCGGGGTGGGCATCGCGTTCCCCCAGTACGCCGAAGACCCGTACGGGTACGGGCAGTTCCGCGTGGGCCTGAAGAAATTCATGGACCATCTGGACGCGGTGCTGCCGCTGTGGCTGCGCTACGGGCCATGATCTGGCGCGACCGAACCCGGCCGGCGAACGCTTTAAACTCAGCCCGATCCGTTTGAGAAATCGTCCGCGGCCGGCCGCGTCAGCCCAGCAGCAGCGCGGGATCGCCGCGCCGGCGATACACCGAACCGAACCGGGCGTCCAGACGCAACCACGTCGGCAGTATCCGGACCCGGATCAGTTCGTCGGCGTCGACCGCATCGGGTGACTGCGGCAGGAAACCCATCGCGGTCAACGCGAACACGCAGCGCATCGGCAGCCCGACCTGCACGTCGGGCGCGCTGACCTGAATGACCTCCTGGTCGAGCAACGACACCGGCGGGCCGTGAGAACTGCTGTGCTCCTTGGCAAGCTGCGCACCGCGTTGCGCGAGGTCGAGTATCACCCGGGCCGGGATGTCCTCGACGTGGGTGAAGCCGGATTCCGGCGGCAACGCAACCCGCCACGCCGAATCCATCGCGAAGCCGGGATCGACGTAACCCGCGGCGTCCATCGCGGACAGCCCGCGCGCCAGCGCGTCGGCGCCGACCGACAGATCGCCGGGCCGCACCTCGCCGACCACCACCCTGCTGGCCAGCACGTCGAAACCCGTTGCGACCCAGGCTGTCAGCAGCCCTGGGGATCGAGTCCGGAATCGGATGATCGCGGCGTCGTCGAGCCGCAGTGCGCGATCGACGAACGCGGCCAGATCCGTGCGGTGGGCGTCCCTGGAGTCCGCGCCCAGCCATAGTCCTCGGTCGGCTACCTGATCCACCGTTGCAGATACTCCCGATGTTGTGGCGAGAGGCGCACCAGCCGCTCCTCCTCGATGTGGACGGCGGCCAGTTGCGACTCGGCGATGACGGCGGGCTTCGACTCGGGATCCGCGGCGACCGAGCGCACCTCGTAGCCGAGCGTGAAGTCGACGGCCCGCAACCGCTTGGTCCACATGGTCACCTGCAGCGGTGAATCCACCAGCCGCAGTTGGCCTTTGTAGGTCACCTTTACTTCGGCGATGAGCAATCCGATGGTCAAGATGTCGACCTCGAACGCCTCACGCAGGAACTGGACGCGTGCCTCCTCGAGGATCGTGACCATGGTGGCGTGGTTGACGTGCTGGTACATGTCGATGTCCGACCAGCGCACTGGCACGGGCGCGACGAAGCCGACGTTCAACTTGACGATCCTCTTCCACTAGTGCGGGTCATGCGACGGATTTGTCGCGCGGCGACGGACAGCGTCGCGAGATCCTTGTCTCCGCTTTCCTGGACCTCGATGAGTGTACGGCGGGCCCGCTCGACCCTGGAGGCGCTCAGGTGTTCCCACTCGGCGATCTTCTCTTCACCACTTTCGTCCGGCTCCCCCACGGCGAGCACATCGAAGCACAGCGACCGCAGCGAAGCATAGATGTCGTCACGAATCGCCAAGCGCGCCAAGGAATGCCATCGGTCTCGGCGCGGCAGTTCGGATACCGCCGTCAGCAACCCGTCGGTGCCGAGCCGGTCCATCAGCGCGAAGTAGGTGTCGGCGACCTCGGCGGCGTCGATGTCGGTGATGTCACCGATGTCGATGATGTCGAGCAGGCTGAATCGGTAGAGGCCGGCGGCCACCGAGTAGGCGAGGTCTTCGGGCGCGCCCTGGGAGGTGAATTCGGCGGCCTCCTTTTCCACGATGGCCTTGTCGTCGCCGCGCAGCCATTCCGACATGCGTGGCGTCAGCGCCTTGACCTTGGCGGCGAACCGGTTGATCTCGGCGCCGACCGCCAGCGGCTGCGGACGGTAGTTCAGCAGCCAGCGGCCGGCGCGGTCGATCAGCCTCCGGGTGTCCAGCGTGAGCCGATCCGAGAGCGCGACAGGCAGATTCGCCGCACGGATGCGCCGCCACGTCTCTCCCACCCCGAAGATGGCGTCGGTGGCGACGTAGGTGCGCACCGCGTCGACCGACCCCACACCGACGTCCTCGACGATCCGGAACGCGTAGCTGATGCCGGCGGCGTCCACCAAGTCGTTGATCAGCATGGTGGTGACGATCTCACGGCGCAGCTGATGCGTGCGGATCTCCGGAGTGAACCGCTCCCGCAACGGTTTCGGGAAGTACAGCGGCAGCCGGGAGGCGAACACGTCCTGCTCGGTGAGCTCGGTTTCGAGCATCTCCTCCTTGAGCCCCAGCTTCACGTGCGCCATCAGGGTGCACATCTCCGGCGAGGTGAGACCGATGCCGGCCTCGGCCCGGCGCGCGATCTCCTTCTCCGAGGGCAGCGCTTCCAGGTCTCGGTGGATGCCACGCTCGTCGACCAGGTACTGAATCAGCCTGGCGTGCACCGGCAGCAGGCTCGCCGCGTTCGCCCGGCTGGTGCCGATCAGGTCGTTCTGGTCGTCGTTGTCGGTGAGCACCAGCTGCGCGACCTCGTCGGTCATCGACTCCAGCAGCGGTTTGCGCTCCTCCGGCTTGACCTTGCCGGCGGTCACCAGCGAGTCGATCAAGATCTTGATGTTGACCTCGTGGTCCGAGGTATCCACGCCGGCCGAGTTGTCCATGGCGTCGGTGTTGATCCGGCCGCCCGCCAAATCGAATTCGACGCGACCGAGCGCGGTCACCCCGAGGTTGCCGCCCTCGCCGATCACCTTGGCGCGCACCTGGCTTCCGTTGACCCGGACCGGATCGTTGGCGCGGTCGCCGACGTCGGCGTCGGATTCGGACTCCGCCTTGATGTAGGTGCCGATGCCGCCGTTGAACAGCAGGTCCACCGGTGCCTGCAGGATCGCCTTGATCATGTTGGGCGGCGTCATCTCGGCGACGTCGCCCTCGATGCCCAGCGCGTCACGGACCTGGGGGCTGACCGGAATCGCCTTGTGCTCACGGCTGTACACCCCGCCGCCCGCACTGATCAACGACGTGTCGTAGTCCTCCCAGCTGGACCGCGGCAGGGCGAACATCCGGCGGCGTTCCTCCCACGAACGCGCGGCGTCGGGGTTGGGGTCCAAGAAGATGTGCCGGTGGTCGAAGGCGGCGAGCAGCCGAATGTGCTTGCTCAGCAGCATGCCGTTGCCAAAGACGTCGCCGCTCATGTCGCCGATTCCCACCACGGTGAAGTCCTCGGTCTGCGTGTCGACGTCCATCTCCCGGAAGTGCCGTTTGACGGCCGCCCACGCGCCCCTGGCGGTGATGCCCATGGCCTTGTGGTCGTACCCGACCGACCCGCCGGACGCGAACGCGTCACCCAGCCAGAATCCGTAGGACTTCGCGACGTCGTTGGCGATGTCGGAGAAGGTGGCGGTGCCCTTGTCCGCCGCCACCACCAGGTACGCGTCGTCGCCGTCGCGCCGGACGACTTCGGGTGGCGGGCTGACCTTTCCGGTCGCATGGTCGACGTTGTCGGTGACGTCGAGCAGGCCGGAGATGAACAGCTGATAGCAGGCCACGCCCTCGGCGCGGCTGGCGTCGCGGTCGGCGGCGGCCTCGCCGGTGGGCAGCGGTGGCCGCTTGAGGACGAACCCGCCCTTGGCACCCACCGGCACGATGACGGCGTTCTTCACCGCCTGCGCCTTGACCAAGCCCAGGATCTCGGTGCGGAAGTCGTCCCGACGGTCCGACCAGCGCAGACCGCCCCGGGCCACCGGCCCGAACCGCAGGTGCACGCCCTCGACCCGGGGCGAGTAGACGAAGATCTCGTATTTGGGGCGCGGCAGCGGCAGCTCGTCGACCAGCTGGGCGTCCAGCTTGATCGCCAACACGTTTCGGGCCCGGGCCGAACCCTCGCTCGTCACAAAGTAATTGGTCCGCAGCGTGGCCTGCACCAGCGATGCGAAGGCACGCAGAATGCGGTCGGTGTCCAGGCTCACCAGCGCGTCGATGTCGGCGGCGACCGCCGCGGCGGCGGCCTGCGCATCGCGGCTCGCCGACGAATCGGTGTCGGGGTCGAACAGCGCCTCGAAGAGCGCGACGAGTGATCGTGCGGTCGAGGGATGCTCGTTGAGCACCGACTCAATGTATGACTGGCTGTAGGGAAAGTTCGCCTGCCGCAGGTACTTTGCGTACGCCCGCAACAGCACAACCTGTTGCCATCGAAGGCCCGCGCGCATCACCAGCTCGTTGAACCGGTCGATCTCGAGGCGGCCCTGCCAGATCGCGGTGACCGCGTCGGCGAACCGCTCGGCCATCGCGTCGCGCTCCTCCTGCGTCGACGCCAGCCGGATGGTCGGGTGCGGTGAGATCTTGAACTGATAGATCCACACCGGCAGCCCGTCGGACCGCTCTACGGTGAAGGGGCGCTCCTCGAGCACCACCACACCCATGCTCTGCAGCATCGGCAGCAACTGGCTCAGCGAGGCGGTGCGTCCGCCCAGGAACCAGGTCAGCTGGGCCGTTCCGTCCTCCGCCTCGGTGAACACCAGCTTGACCGAGTTGTCTTGCAGCCCATTGATGATGGCGATGTGGTCGATCGCGTCGGCCGGGGCGACGGCCTGCTTGTAGACCTCGGGGAAGGCGGCGGCGTAGTACTCGGCATCGGCGTGCCCCACGGGCCCTTCCGCGGCGGCGGTGACGAGTCGGTCGGCCCAGGTGCGCGCCGCTTCGCTCAGCAGCGCCTGAATGCGGATCCGGTTGCCTTCGGAGATATCGACCGGCGCGGCGCCGGGGCCGTCGGACGGTAGGCGAACCATGAAATGCATCAGGGCCCAAGGTGATTCGCTGACCCGCGCGGTGAATTCCAGCCGGGTACCGCCGAATTCGTGGACCAGGATGTCCTCGATCTGCAGCCGCACCGCCGTGGTGTAGCGGTCGCGGGGCAGATACACCAGGCAGGAAACGAAGTACTGCAGGCGGTCGGCGCGCAGGAACAGCAACGCGTTTCGCTGCGGTCCCAGATCCACCACCGCTTTGGCCATCGCCAGGAGTCGTTCGGCGCTGAGCGTGAACAGCTCCGAGCGGGGAACGGTCTGAATGACGTCGAGTAGCAACTGGCCCGGGTGGATCGGGTCACTGTCGGCCATCGCCAGCGCTTCCCGGACCCGGCGCGAGATCGTCGGGATTTCCAGGACATCGGCGTTCATGGCGGCCACCGTGAACAGCCCGACGAAGCGGTGCTCGACCACGGCGCCGTCGACGTATTCGCGGACCGCGATGGCATACGGGTAGGCGCCGTAGCGCAGATAGCTGCCCACCACCGATTGCGCGAGCACCAGCAATCTGTCGTCGTCGGTCAGCCGGGGACGCGAGCCGGTGCGGGTGCGCAGCACGCCGAGGCCGGGCGACCCGTCGCCGGAGACCTTGCCGTCGTGCACGTGGGCGCGCTGGTAGCCGAGCAGCAGGAAGTTGCCGTTGCCCAGCCAGCGCAGCAACGCCGCGACGTCATCACGGTCCGGCGCCGAGAAGTGGTCGTCGGCGTTGGCTTCGACCTGCGCGGCCAGATCGTTCAGCGCGGCGATCAAATCCGACGCGTCGCTGGCGACCTGTTGCACGTCGGCCAGCACCTTCGGCAGCAGTCGTTCGACTTCGGTGAGTCCCTTGCTGTCGACCGATGGCAGCAGTTGCACGTGGATCCACGCTTCGCCGGTGTATTGCGATGCGCCTTCGGTTTTCGCCTCGACGCGCAGCAGGTCGCCCTCGGGGCTGCGATGCACATCGAACACCGGCGTCATGATGGCCGTGTACGGGACACCGAGCCGGTGTAGCAGCACGGTGACGGAATCCATCAGCATGACGCCGTGATCGGTGACGACCTGCAGGGCGGGCCCGAACCCGGCGGGGTCTTCTGCCGGGTACACCGCGACACGGCTCTCGCCGTCGGGCCGGTGCAGGCCGAGGCGATAGTGCGCGCTCAGCATGGCCGGGGTCACGATCGCCGCCGGCACGGTCAGGTCGATGGGCCGGGTTTCCGCGCCACCCGACTCGTCGCTATGCGGCCCGCGATAGCTCTCTACGTAGGCCCTCGAGATCCACTCCGGGATGTCCTGCTGGCGGGTGAAGGTCGTCCACGGCTCGAGATCGTGCCTGGCTCCGGGATCGATCGTCATGCCGATAGCTCCCAACTGGCGACGGTTGTCAGTGCGCTCGGTCGCCCCGTTCCGTGGCGGTGCGGGGCAGAGCTGACACTAGTCGCGCGTCAGCTTGCGATGGGTCACTCTGTGCGGCCGTGCCGCTTCGGCGCCGAGACGTTCGATCTTGTTCTCCTCGTACGCACCGAAGTTGCCCTCGAACCAGAACCACTTGGCCTCGTTGTCGTCGTCACCCTCCCAGGCCAGGATGTGCGTGCAGGTCCGGTCCAGGAACCAGCGGTCGTGCGAAATCACCACCGCGCAGCCGGGGAATTGCTCCAGCGCGTTCTCCAGCGAACTGAGCGTCTCGACGTCGAGGTCGTTGGTGGGCTCGTCGAGCAGGATGAGGTTTCCGCCCTGCTTGAGCGTCAGCGCGAGGTTGAGCCTGTTGCGCTCGCCACCGGAGAGCACGCCGGCCGGCTTCTGCTGATCCGGTCCCTTGAATCCGAACGCCGACACATACGCCCGCGACGGCACCTCGGTCTGGCCGACGACGATGTGGTCCAGCCCGTCGGAGACGACTTCCCACACGTTCTTTTTGGGATCGATTCCGGCGCGGGTCTGGTCGACGTAGCTGAGCTTGACGGTCTCGCCGACCTTGACCGTGCCGCTGTCCGGCTCCTCGAGCCCGACGATGGTTTTGAACAGCGTGGTCTTGCCGACCCCGTTGGGGCCGATGACGCCGACGATGCCGTTGCGCGGCAGGGTGAAGGACAGGTCCTTGATCAGGGTGCGGCCGTCGTAGCCCTTGTCGAGGTGGTCGACCTCGACCACCACGCTGCCCAGCCGCGGGCCGACCGGGATCTGGATCTCCTCGAAGTCGAGCTTGCGCGTCTTCTCGGCCTCGGCGGCCATCTCCTCGTAGCGCTGCAGCCGCGCCTTGCCCTTGGCCTGACGCGCCTTGGCCCCGGAGCGCACCCACGCCAGCTCCTCGGCCAACCGCTTCTGCAGCTTGGCGTCCTTGCGGCCCTGCACCGCGATCCGCTCGCCCTTCTTCTCCAGGTAGGTGGAGTAGTTGCCCTCGTAGGGGTAGGCGCGGCCGCGGTCCAGTTCCAGGATCCATTCGGCGACGTTGTCCAGGAAGTACCGGTCGTGGGTGACCGCCAGGATCGCGCCCGCATAGGAGGCGAGGTGCTGCTCGAGCCACTGCACGCTCTCGGCGTCCAGGTGGTTGGTCGGCTCGTCGAGCAGCAGCAGGTCGGGCTTGGACAGCAGCAGCTTGCACAGCGCGACGCGGCGGCGTTCACCACCGGACAGATTGGTCACCGGCTCGTCGGGCGGCGGGCAGCGCAGCGCGTCCATGGCCTGCTCCAGCTGCGAATCGAGGTCCCACGCGTCGGCGTGGTCGAGTTCCTCCTGCAGCCGGCCCATCTCCTCCATCAACTCATCGGAGTAGTCGGTGGCCATCAACTCGGCGACCTCGTTGAAGCGGTCGAGCTTGACCTTGATCTCGCCCAGGCCTTCTTCGACGTTGCCGCGAACGGTCTTTTCCTCGTTCAGCGGGGGCTCCTGCAGCAGGATGCCGACGGTCGCGTCGTTGGCCAAGAAGGCATCACCGTTGTTCGGCTTGTCCAGGCCCGCCATGATCCGCAAGACGCTCGACTTGCCGGCGCCGTTGGGGCCGACGACACCGATCTTGGCGCCTGGATAGAAGCTCAACGTGACGTCGTCCAGGATCACCTTGTCGCCGTGCGCCTTGCGGACCTTTTTCATCGTGTAGATGAACTCAGCCATGCCGCGGTTATGCCTTTCTGGTTTGCAGAGTGCTCGCGGACCATCCTAGGCATCGCGCGGCAGCGGCAGCCCCGCCGCTAAGCGCTCAGCGGCAGCGGGCCGGTGTCAGCGGACTCGACGCCCTCGGTATCAGCGGCCTCACCAGCGGCGTCGGACACGTCCGCTGGCGGTGTGGTGGCCGCGGTGGCAGCCGGACCGGTGTAGCCCGGCCGCTCGATGCGCACAATCGCACGGGACACGTCGGGCCCGACAGAGGTGGCGCGCATCTCCAGCGACGACCGGCGGTTGCCGTCACGGTCCTCGTACTCGCTGGTGTACACGTGGCCCACCACGATGACCGGTGCACCCTTGCCCAACGCGGCTCCCACGCCGGTGACCAACTTGCCCCAGCAATTGACGTTGATGAAGAGCGAATTGCCGGGCTCCCAGCCGCCGTCGGCCGTGCGCCGCCGGGAATTGCTGGCGACGCGAAACTTGATGACCTCCTGGGCGCCGAGCTGTCGACGTTCGGGGTTGTTGACGATGTGGCCGACCACGGTAAGCGGGGTTTCGAACATTGAGTGATCCCTTCTCGATTGCTGCTCTGACTCGATGGCCACCAGTAGGCGCGGCGCCACCGACGAACGCCGCGGGAACAACCCGGAGATCGGCCGTCGCTGTGGAAGAAACCGCGACTGTGGATCAGTCGGGATCGGCGGGGGCCTGGCCGGACCGCTTGGGAGTCTCACCCTGTGCCAGCTGCGCGAGCATCGCGTTGTAGGCGACCAGCTCGGCGTCATCGTCGCGGTCGGCGGCCCGGTCCAGCCGCTTGGCGGTACGGCGATCGCTGCGCGCCCACTGGATGAGCAGCGCGAGCATCACGATCACCAGCGGGAATTCCCCCGCCGCCCAGGCGATGCCCCCGCCCAGTCGCTGATCGCCCAGCAGATCGGTGTGCCAGCTCAGGCCCAGCGAGCGGTAATAGTCGGCAGCGAGCACCTTCTTGGTGCCCATCAACACCACCCCGAAGAAGGCGTGCAGCGGCAGTGAGGCGAACACCACGGCCACCTTCGCCAGCGGCGGGATCGGTCGCGGCGTCGGGTCCACCCCGATCACCACCCAATAGAATAGGTAGCCGCTCAGCAGAAAGTGCAGGTTCATCGCCAGATGCCCGGCGTGGCTGCTCGCCGTGATATCGAACAGGTTCGACAGATACAGCCCGTAGAACCCGGCGACGAACAGCACGGTGGCCACCACCGGGTTGGTGAGGAACCGGGATAGGCGGCTGTGCAGCGCGGCCAACAGCCATTCGCGCATGCCTGGCGGGTCGTCACGGCCGGCCGCGGGCAGCGCCCGCAACGCCAGGGTGACCGGGGCGCCGAGCACCAGCAGGATCGGGATCAGCATCGACAGGCACATGTGGACCACCATGTGCATGCTGAACATCGCAGGCATGTAGCGTCCGACGCCCGAGGACGTCGCGAATAGCAACACCAGGCAGCCGAGCAGCCAGGAGACGGTGCGGCCCGGCGGCCACCTGTCGCCGCGGCGGCGCAGCCGTACCAGGCCCGCCACATACAGTGCGGCGAAGATGAGGGCCGCGGAGCCGAAGATCAGGTCGAAGCGCCAGTCGAACAGGATGCGCGCCACGGTGGGCGGCCCGTCGAAGTCGTAGCCGATCTCGGCTTCGGGGATCGACGGCAACCGCGCCGGCGGCGGGGGCGGTGGCGTGCGGCCCAGCCCGACGGCGATGCCGAAGGTGACGCTGAAAATGGCGGCCTCGATCAGCGTCAGCCGCAGCAGGGCAGCACGCGCGCGCGAAGGCCTCGGATCCGCTTGCAGCGCAGCCACACTCACGCGCCGCTGGCGCCAGCCAAGCCCGCCCAGCAGGCACAGCGCGACGAACTTGGCGGTGACCAGCCGGCCGTAGTCGGTGCCGAACAGGTCGGACGGCTGCACCCGCACCAGGGCGTTGACCACTCCGCTCACCGCCATCGCGACCCAACACCACAGCGCGATCGTCGAGAAACGCCGCGCGGCCAGCCCGAGGTGGCCGCCGCCGCGCAGGGCGTGGGCCAGCAGGGCGAGCAGACCACCGGCCCACAGGCTGGCGGCGACCAGGTGAATCAGCAGGCCGTTGGTGGCCAGGTCGTGCGAACCGCCCGCCGACGAATGTCCGGTCAGGCCCAGCGGAATCAGCGTCATCACCGCCGCGGCGGCCAGCACCGGCGTCCACGACCAGCGCAGTACCGACAGGCTCGCCAGCGTGATCACCGCGGCCATGATCGCGGTCCAGCGCCAGGCCGAGGCATTGGCGATCAGGCCCGCCAGCGACCACATCCGCATCGGAGGAATGTCGGCGACGGGATGGCCGGACACGTCGGAGATGGTCAGCGGGACCAGCAGGGCGGCACACACCGCCCATACCCCCGACGCCACCGTCCCGAGCCGAAGGGCCCGATAGCCGTCGGCGTCGAGGACGCCGTTGCGCTGCGGCGGCACCAGAAACGCGGCGAACAGGAACGACCCGACCGCGAGCACGGCGGCGATCTCACCCGCGGCGCGGACGAACGGCAGCCCCAGCGTGGTCACCTGGCCCGGGTCGGGCAGGCCCGTCACGGTCAGCGCGCTGGCCAGCGAGAGCATCCCGATGCCGGCGGCCGTGCAGCCGCCCAGCACGGCGACACCGGCCAGCACCGGCCACACCAGCGCGCGGCGCTGGGTCGAGGGCGCGGTCGGGGCCTTTCCGGCCGGCGGGGCGACGGTCATATGTCCAGGGTATGGGCGGGCCCCGCCGGCTACAGAGTCTGGCTGTCCAGAAGGCCCTGGCGCGCCTTGGCCTCGCGGGCCACGAACTGATCGCGCGCGATCTGCCCGACGTAGTTGAAGTCCTGCAGGATGTCGCGCAGCTCTTGCAGAAAAGCGCCGCGCCTGTCGACCAGGTCCGGGGCCGCCGCGATCAGGTCTTGGTCGTCGACGACCTGGCGCGCGGTGGCGAACAACAGCGTCGACACCGATTCGCTGCTGCGGATCCGGGTCTGCGCCACATACTGTCGGCCGACGCCCAACGCCAGGTCGGTCAGTTCCTTGTGTCCGATGTCGGCGGGCGCGTCACGCAGCACGTCGGCGACGATCTCGTAGGCCTCGAAGAACACCCGCAGCATCGCGTCCGCCATCAGCGGACGCTTGGCGAACAACAGCGCGTGGATCTCGTCGCCTCCCGCGGACACGTGGGCTTCCCAATTGTTGTGCCACGCCATCTCTCCGGCGATGTTGGCCCGGAAGGTCGCCGAGTCGGCGAAATAGAAGTCGAACTTCAGCAGATCGCGCAACCGAGTCGCCTGGGTCCAGAAGGCCTCCATGCGGTCGCCGTCGACGTGGCGGACGTGGGCCAGCGCGAGTTCGACGATCGAGGTCTCCAGGAACGCGTGGATCACCGAGTTGCGGTAGAACGCGGCGGCGTGCTGCTCGTCTTGCGCGATGCGCCACACCGGCTCCCGGCCGCCGTCGACCCGGGTGATGGGGTGCCCGTTGGACAGCGCGTCGACCGCCGCGCGCACCCCGTCGTGTGTACGCAGCCGCAACGCGCTGATGGACATCGGGTTTTGTTTGCGTTCCAGGTAATCCAGCGAATCCTGCAGGGTGTGGTGCAGCTGGCCGAGGGTCAACGCCGCGCCGCGGGTGGTCAGCAGCAGAGCGCACACCAGACCAGTCGCCGTCACCGGCGTCGCCTGCAGGATTCGCCAGGCGACCTCGAACGACATCTTCTGCAGCGCAAGCCTTTTGGCGTCCGGATCGTGCGCCAACGGGCCGTGCGCGGCACCCAGGTACTGGCGCATCGACACGGCTTCGGGGAATCGGACGTAGATCTTGCCGTAGTTGCGTTCCCCCTGCGCGCGGATGAAGTTGTACAGCCAGCCGACGCCTTCGGGCGTCTTCTCGCCGCCGCGGGCGTACGCGGCGTATTCGGCGGTCTCGTGCAGCTGGTCGAAGCTGATCGAGACCGGTTGCAGCAGAATGTCTTCGCTGCGTCCGTCCAGGTAGGCGTCGGCGACGTAGGCCAGCAGACCCAGCTTGGGTGGCAGCATCTTCCCGGTGCGCGAGCGGGTGCCCTCGATGGACCAGCTCAGGTTGAACCGCTTTTCAACGATGTAGCCGACGTATTCGCGCAGCACGTACTTGTAGAGCTGGTCGTTGCCGATGTTGCGGCGGATGAAGATGACACCGGAGCGCCGCAGCAGCGGGCCCATCGCGCCGAACGACAGGTTGATGCCCGCGAACACGTGCACCGGCGGTAAGCGGTTCTCCTGCATGGCGACCGGCAACACCGCGCCGTCGATGTAGGACCGGTGCGAGAACAACAGCACCGCCGGGTGCGCTTCCAGGCCGGCCCGCATCGCCGCGACCTGATAGCCGTCGTAGTCGATCTCGGGATCGAACCCGCGGCTGAGCATCCTGCCGAGAACCCCGACGAGGTCGACCGAGGCCCGGCTCCACCCGGTGGCGAGTTCGTCGAGCATCTTTCCGGCCTCGTCGACGGTGGCGCCGGGAATCTTGGCCAGACCCGCGCGAAACCGGCTGGAGGCCAATATCTCCGGCTTCACCAGCCGCGGTGACTTGTACTGCGGTCCGAGGATCCGGTACTCGACGCGTTCCATCGCCAAGATGGCGCGGCGGATCACGAATTGAGCGAAGTCGTTCCTGTCTTCCCCGACGGTGGTGTCACGCCACTGCCGGCGCAGCTCGGAGACGGTCGCCGCTTCACCGGCCACCACCCGTGCGCGCTGGGGTGCCGTCCGCACGATCTGTTCTTGCCGACGTTCGTTGGGGTGGTAGGGATCCCGGCCGGGGAGCAGTCCGGCCAGCTTGGCCACCCGGCCGCGATTCGGCTCCGGCAGCCAGAACACCCGCACCGGCACGATCGAACGGTCTTCGCCGGATTCGAGCTGTTCGGCCAGGGCCGTCATCGCTTCCGCCGGCGCGTCGAGCGCCGGCAGTTTCACCAGACCGAAGTTCGCCCCCGGATGGCCGGCGCGCTGTTGATCCATCCACGCCGTCACCAATTGCATCTCGACCGGCGAGGCCATCGACGCCAACACAAGCGAGTCTCGTTCGGCAAGAACCGCGCTGCTATCTGCGGCCGGTTCGGTCACGGATGCCCTCGGGGCGGCGATTCGGGCGGCTCGGCGTTGGCGGCCCCCGCCTCGGCGGCGGGTCGTTGCGCCTCACCGTCTCTGAGGGCGGCCTCGGATTCGTGGGGGTTTGCCTTGGGCGGCTTCGCTTTTGGAACCGCCTTCTTTGCCGGGGCCTTCTTAGCGGGTGCCTTCTTCGCCGGTGCCTTCTTGGCCGCCGCCTTCTTCGCGGGCGCCTTCTTCGCGGGCGCCTTCTTCGCCGGCGCCTTCTTCGCGGGTGCCTTCTTGGCCGGTGCCTTCTTGGCCGGTGGTTGAGCTTTTCGGCTCCGCGCCTTGTCGGCCGCCTTCTTCTCGGCAAACAGGTCGACCTCGGGCAGTTCGTCGACGGGCCAGCTGGCGAGGGTGTCCAGATAGAGCTGGCGCACCTCGGCGATGCGGTCCGGCAGCGTGTCAAGCGTCCAGTCCTGCACCGAGATCGGCGGAAAGACCGCGACGTCGACGGTGCCCGGGTTGATGACCGTCGAGTTCCGCGCGGCGACCAGCTCGGCGTTGCGGATCACGATCGGCACGATAGGGATGCCCGCGGCCATCGCGAGACGAAATGGTCCCTTCTTGAAGGGGCCGACCTCAGTGGTGTCCAGCCGGGTACCTTCCGGCGCCATCACAATGGAAAGGCCGTTCTTGGCTCTCTCTTCGACCGTGCGCATAGTCTCCAGCGCCGAGGCCGAATCGTCTCGGTCGATGAACACGCCGTCCAACGCTTTGCCGAGCAGGGCCATGATCGGATTCTTTTGCAATTCCTTCTTGGCTACGGCAACCCAGTTGTCATTCACCAGCGCACCGGCGATGACCGGGTCAACCTGATTGCGGTGGTTGTAGATGAAAACGGCCGGACGTTGGGCGGTCAGATTCTCTTTCCCGACGACATTGAGATGCACTCCCGTGGTCGCCAGCACGGTGTTGGAAAAAATGGAAGTAAAGAAGTTGGCGCCCCGCCGCCGGCTACCGGTCAGCACACCCATTGCCACTGCGCCGGCCCCGACGGGGACAATCGAGCCGAGTCCGGCAAGGGTGCGCACCTGCCGCCGCAAACCCACCGGACCCCGGCTGCTGAATCTCAGGATCGGCCAACCGCGGCGCTTGGCCACCGCCGCCATTTTCCCCTCGGGGTTCGTCGGCCTCGGATTGCCGACCAGGTACATCAGAGCGACGTCCTCGTCACCGTCGGCGTAGAAGTAGCTGTCCTTGAGATCGATGTCGTGCTCGGCGGCAAAGCGTTGCACCGCAGCGGCTTTGCCCGGGCCCCACAGGATCGGCTTCTCGACGCCACCGGTCAGCATGCCGGCCTCGGTGGTCTCGAACTTGTTGGTCAGCATGTTGGGAATGCCCAGGAACCGCGCGACGGGGTTGACCTGGATGGTCAGCGCCGACGAGCTGAGCACGACGGTGTGGCCGCGGGCCATGTGCGCGCGCACCAGCTCGCGCATCTCCGGGTAGATCCGGGATTCGATCCGCTGGACGAACAGCCGCTCGCCGATCTCTTCCAGGTCGTCGAGCAATCGACCGGTCAGCGCCGCGGCGGCTTTGCCGATGAGGTCCTCGAACTCGATACGGCCCAGGGTGTGGCTCAGGCCGGCCTGCACCATGCCGAGCAACTCCCCCACACCCATGTCGCGGCGCAGCAGCCGCTCCTGGGTCAGAATGATCGCGGTGAAGCCGGCGACCAGCGTGCCGTCCAAGTCAAAGAACGCGCCGATCTTCGGTCCGGCGGGGCTGGCCATGATCTCGGCGACGGAGCCGGGCAACCGCATGTCCTGCCCTGGAGTTTCGCCGTTGTCCCCCTGCTTTTTCGAGGCGCTCACGAGCCCGCCACCGATCGGGTGGACACGGCCGGCTCGACGAATGAGGCGGCCACCGCGCGCGGTGGTGGGTCATCGGCCAGCGCCAGGATCTCGTCGAAGCCGTCCAGCAGGCATTGGGCGAACAATGCCTCGTTCCGCACGGAGGCCTTGTCGTAGCGCACGGTGATGGTGCACCACCCGCCCCGAGAAATCAGCACCGCCATCATCGCCACACCGGGCAGCGGACCGATACCGTACTGCCGCAATATTTTTGCACCGGCGATGTAGGTGTCTCCCGGAAAGACCGGGACGTTGCTGGCCTGGACGTCGGAGCCGATCACCGAGCCGGTGATCCCTTCCAGCACCGCGGTCGGCAACACGCTGAGCACCGGGGCAAAAGAACCGATGATGTTCATCGCGGGCTCGTCGCGGCGCTGCGTCATCTGAGCGCGAATCTTCTTCATCCGGGAGACGGGGTCGGCGGTCCCGATCGGCGCCGCCAGATTGACGCCGGTGAATCTGTTGCCGCCGGCCGTATCCGCTTCGGCCCGAAGGCTGACCGGCACCGCCATCGGCAGCGTGCTGATCGGCACGCCGAACGCCTGGTGGTAGCGGCGCAAGGCGCCGCAGAGCCCGGCAAGGTAGGCGTCGTTGATCGACCCGCCGCCGGCCTTCGCGGCCTTGTGCAGGTCGGCGAGCGGGATATCGATCGCCTCGCTGCGGGTGGCCAGACTGCGCCGGCGCAGCAGCGGCGACGGCTCGGCGGCGCGGTTGAGCACCCGCATGCCCGACATCGCGTAGCCGACGATCCCGGACACGGTGGCCGTCGGTTCCAGGACCGCCCGCCCGGCCGCCGAGACCGCGCCGGACAGCGCGTTCATGACGCCGCCGACCACGGCGGAGGGCAGGTGGTTGATGCCCTGGCGCATCAGGTCATTGGACGTCAGGTCCTGCGGGACGGGCAGCGGCAGCGTCGGCTTTGCCGGCGGATTGCGCTCGAGGTCATAGATCTCGGCGAACATCTGGACTCCACCCACGCCGTCGGTGACGGCGTGACTGACATGCAGCAGCGTCGCGGCCTGGCCGTCGGCCAAACCCTCGACCAGGGTGGCCGTCCACAGCGGCCGCGAGATGTCCATCGGCGACTGCAGGATGAGCTCGGCGAGATCGAATACCTCACGCAGCGTGCCGGGTTCGGACACCCGCACGCGGCGCACGTGGAAATCCAGGTTGAAGTCGGGGTCGACCACCCAGCGCGGCGACGCGGTCGGCAGGGTTGGCACGACGACCTTTTGCCGCAGCCGCAGCACGCGTCGCGAGGCGCTTTCGAATCGGGCGCGGAATTGTTCCCAGTCCGGCGTGCGGTCCAGAAGCTCGAGCGCCATGATCCCGGACCGGGTGCGGGGGTTCGCCTCTCCCCTGTGCAGTAGGTAGTCGACCGGCCCGAGCTGGTCGGACAACTTAATCGCCTCGACGGACTCAGCCATGGTCACCAGCTCGACGCGCCAACGTTGTCACCGTCGATCAAGCCTCCTGCCTTGGACCCCACCAACCCCAATGCTCTACCCAACGCTAGTCGGGTTACCGCGCTGGTGAAAGGAGCGCCAGGTTGCGGGGCGGGGGCTCAGCTGGCCGAAGTGGCCGACAGGGGCAGCGAATCCAGCAGTGCGCTGACGCGGCGCCCGTAGACGACCCCGAGGAAATCGGCGACGGCGTCAGCGGCCAGCCGCGATCGAACCGTCGGTGTGATGTCGAAAGCGTGGTGCGCGTTGCCGAGTTCGGCGTGGACGACCGTGGCCGCCCCGGTCGCGCGCAGTGCCGCGCAGAACGCGCGAGCCTGGCCGCTGGGCACCAATTCGTCCTTCTCGCCGTGCAGCACGAAGAAGGGCGGCGCGTCGCTGTGCACATAGGAAACCGGCGACGCCGCCATGAAGCGCTCGGGCTCGTCGGCGTAGCGGGCCTTCATCACGAACTGTTCGAGGAACGGCAGCATCAGTGGGTGCATGTTCTCGAAGTCGGTGAAGTCGTAGACGCCGTAGTAGGGCGCCACCGCTTGCACGGTGGTGTCGGCGTCTTCGAAGCCCGGTTGGAAGGTGGGGTCATTCGGGGTGAGCGCCGCCAGGGAGGCCAGGTGCCCGCCCGCCGAGCCGCCGGTGATCGCGATGAAGTCAGGGTCGCCGCCGTAGTCGGCGATGTTCTCCCGCACCCAGGCGATCGCCCTTTTCACGTCGACCAGGTGTGCCGGAAAGGTGGCGCGCGGGCTCTTGCTGTAATCGATCGAGACGCAGATCCAGCCGAGTTGAACCATTCGGCTCATCAGCGTGTAGGCCTGCGGGCGCCTGCCGTTCAGCGCCCAAGCCCCGCCCGGCACCTGGATCAGCACCGGCGCCCGGCACCCGGGGGCCAGGTCATCGCGTCGCCAGATGTCGAGCAGGTGGTCACGCGCGCTCGGGCCGTAGGAGATGTCGGAAGTCTGCGCGGCGTACCGGCGGTGCGGCCCGGGGCGGCCCAACAGGCCTGTTCGCGGGGCGCACAGCGCCCCGACGGCCGCGGGGTGACAGACCTGCTCACCAAACTCGGGGCCGAAGGCCTCCTCCAGCGCCGTGGTGAGGGTCTTGTCCGCCCGCTGGGCGGCCAACGTCTTGCCGACCTGGCCGACGGACGGGTGCGAGACCCGTGACAGCGCGTGCCCGGTCAGGACGTGCGGGGGGAACTCCGTGGAAAGCCAACCGGCCAAGCAGCCCAGCGCGAACGGCCCGCCGCGCAGCACGAGATTGCCGAGCTGATAGACGTCCCGGGCTTCGGCTGCCAGGCGTGCCGCCTGGGCGCCCGCCCACGCGCAGGGCGAAGACTGATTGCTGGCCACGCTCATCGCAACGTCACCTCTCGACGTTATGCACACGCCTCGTCGCGGTTAACGGCCGATGTCCGGCCGGTTTTGTACGTGTGTCGAGGTTGTTCACGATAACCGATAAACGTGGCGCGGGAAGAGGTTTCACGCGCGTGGCGGCGTGGAATCGGATCACCCCGAAGCGGTTGGATAGACTGACCTGCGCATTGCCTCCGTAGCTCAGGTGGATAGAGCAAGGGCCTTCTAATCCCTAGGTCGCACGTTCGAGTCGTGCCGGGGGCACCGGGCTCGCGTATGACGTCGGCTGATGCTTGGCGCTCCCCAGATGAGGGAGTCGATTTTCGGTAGCGGATCGGACGCCTAACGCCTAGGTAGCCGCTACTCGCGACTACCTAGGCGGTCGGTGGGTGGGCCGACGACCAGCGGCGCTAGACGCCGGCCGAGGTTCCTCGATCACGTATTACCTGGCGGGTACTAGACCTCGATCGTCTGGCTGACGTAGTTCTCCCAGGTGGCGATCTGGCCCGCGTCGATGAGCAGGCTTTGGTAATCCGGGTCAGTACTGAGGCTCTGCTGGATTCGGCCATACGTGGCCCAGTCTTGGGCCGTCGTCATCAAGCCGATGGCGTTGGTGCCCTGGCCTCCGATCATGTTCACCAGCGCGGTGACGTTCTCCGCGCCATGTTTGCGGGCAAGCCCGGTCGCTCGCTTCAGCTGCTTCTGAACGTCGTCCCAGCTGACCCCTGGGTTGGGATGGACGATCGTGGTAGCGATGATGGTCATGGTTGAACCTTTCGCTAGAGGGGCGGGACTTCAATAGTTTCCGGCGCGGCAGATCGAGCCGTCTAGAGTAGGCGGCTACGCCATTTCTGGGGATGCGCGCACAGGATTGCCGACAGCCGGCCCGGGGTCCTCGCGAGACGTTTCCGGGGAATCTGTTCGCCGGGGTTTCAACCAGCCACGTTTGGGAACAGTGGTGGAAAGTGGCGCCTAGCTGTCATCGGAGCCAGGCAAGCGGTGCACGGAGCAGAGAAACCAATCGGGATGTTGTCTAGTACTAATAGAAGTTCGACCAGCATATTCAGGCAAAAACAAGCGTTGATGGCCTCCTGCCTGAATCCGCGACACAAATATATTCAAGAGTGTCCTGAATGCAATTCGATCCACGAAACGCAGCACCAGGACGACGAGTATTGCGTTCGCTGCAAGGAACACAGAACAGAACCCGTTTGGCAGTCGTCATAGGCCGCGCGGGAAAAGTCAAGTCTGACGACCCTCGTCCGCCTGGCAAAGGAGTTAGCGGAGAAGGCTTTTCGGTCGTGTCGGCGACCCAGGGAATACCTGGCCATGCAACAACCGGATCGACTGAGCCGAGAAGCGGTCCGGGCAGACGCGCCGGCGGTAGTGCGCTGAATTAGGCGCTGCCTTTCCGGACCCGATGTGTCAGCATTGGAGCGTGAACGCACTCCGATTAGCGCGTTTGCTGGGTGTCGCAGTGGCGACAACCTGGATGGCGCCACTGAGCCCAACGATTTCCGCGTCCGCCGCACCGTGTCCCGACGTCGAGGTGACGTTCGCCCGCGGTACCGGCGAGCCGCCCGGCGTCGGCGGGGTCGGACAGGCATTCATCGACTCGCTGCGTTCCCAGATCGGGGGCCGGTCCCTCGGGGTGTACGCGGTCAACTACCCCGCCGGCGAAGATTTCGCCCCGTCAGCGTCGGCCGGCGCCGGCGACGCGCACGCTCACGTTCAGTCCATGGTGGCGAGCTGCCCCAACACCAAGCTGGTGCTCGGCGGCTATTCGCAGGGCGCGATGGTGATCGATCTGATCACCATCGCCCAGGCCTCGATCGCGGGCTTGAATCCCCAGATACTGACGGCCGACGAGGCGGACTATGTTGCGGCGCTCGCCCTGTTCGGGAATCCGTCGGCCCGGTATCTCGGGGCGCCGGTGAGTGTGGTCAGCCCGTGGTACGGCGCGAAGGCCATCGACCTGTGCGCGCCCGGCGACCCGGTGTGCACCCCGGGCGGGCCGCTGGCGCTGCCGTCGCACGACGAGATGTTCTCGGCGGCGGACCTGTCCTACCAAGGGTCCGGAATGCCCGGTCAGGCCGCCACTTTCGTGGCCGGCCACCTCTGAGGCCGCCTAACCGAGTTCCTTCATGAACTCGCGCGCCAGCGGCCCGGCGGAGGCCGGGTTCTGGCCGGTGAACAGATTGCGGTCCTTGAGCGTGTAGGGCTTCCACATTTCGCCGCGGCTGAACTCGACGCCCATCTTCACCAGTTCGTCCTCCGCGGTCCACGGGGCCTTCTCACGCAACCCGACCCCGTCCTCCTCGTCATTGGTGAAGGCCGTGACCTTGTACCCGGCAAACGGCGAGGCACCGTTTCGTCGGGTAGCCATCATGGCGACCGGCGCGTGGCACACGATCGCCAGCGGCTTGCCGGACGCAAGAGTCGCGACCAGCAGCCGGCCGGAGTCGGCATCGCGCCACAGGTCCTCCATCGGGCCGTGCCCACCCGGGTAATAGACGGCGTCATAGTCCTCGAGGCGGGCGTCGGCCAGTTCGATGGGCCGGCGCAACTCCTCGGCGGCTCGCAGGATGTCCTCCAGCTCCCGAGCGATCTTTTCGCTGCCGGCCATCGACGGCCGCAGGCTCATCACATCCACATGCGGCACAACACCATTCGGAGTGGCCACAACGACCTCATGACCGGCGCCGGTGAGCTCGCGATAGGGCGCCGCGAACTCCTCGGCCCAGTAGCCCGTCGGATGCCGGGTGCCGTCCTTCAGGGTCCAATAGCTCGCCCCCGTGACCACGAACAGCACCTTCGCCATCGCTTTTCTCCTGGTTCGCTTCCGCAGAGGGATGCGCTCAAGCGTCGCCCATCCGGTGCCCGGGGTCAAGCGCTGCGACGCGCCGCGGGCCGGCAGGAATCGACGGGTGGTGGCGCTCGCTGGTCCTTGCCCAGTTGGATGCCCCAGGCGGCTTCGATCCGATCGAAACGCGCTGCGGCACTTGACCTGTCGAGGCTACGACGCCGACGCATACTGCCACACCAACTCCCGGTTACCCGTCGACGCGGGGCCGCACGACAATGTGAGGCCCGTGGCGTCATGCGTGGTCACGTCCGGAACGGAACACTGCCGGCCGACCAGCGGTCGATCGAGGCTGGCGACACCGACGCCAAGGCCGATCAGCCCGGCCGTCGCGACGGAGACCAGCATCAGCCGGGCGTATCCGATGCTTTGATTGCGGGTCCGCGCGTAGGCCCGGTACGCCATGGTCCCGGACCGAGTAGTCCCGTACCCCGTTGTCCGCATGAGGTGCTCCTAGCGTCGATGCCGAATCGGATGCTCTTTCGAGCTGAAATGAGCGTGCGCAGCGCGCCTTGGCGGATCCTCAACGCTTCCTTGGGCCGGGCCGCCAGACTCGACCACGAGGAGCTTCACGAACCGGCTAGCGCAGGTGCTAGCGGATGGTGAAGTCACGTCCCGATGCCCATACGATGCCCGAGTCGCGGATGCGGCGGCCGAGGGCCGGGGCTCCGCGGCGTCGCGCCAGCGACGCAGGTCACGGCCATATTTGGCGGTCGCCAACCACGGGCCGCAAAGCGCCTGCACGGAACCTCCGGTATTGCATTCCGGTCGTTTCCATACTTTTTGACGAACCCGCAAAAGTCGAAGTCACTGCCAAAAGTTTGCGGTTTAATCGTTCTGGGAACAGCGTGTCAAAACGAGCAGATGACGCTTACGGGGAGATCATTACTTAGAGCGTCTTCTCTTCGAGGGGTTGGCGAAATATGGCGTCGAATGACTGGCAGCCGGTGGTGCGCGTCGGGGAGCCGAGGTTCATAGCTGGCGTTGGCAATCGAATCAAGGTCGAGGTCAAGACGAGGGGTTGGTTGAGCCGCGACTGGCGGTGTTACTTCGGGACGCAGGTCTCTCAGCAACAACTCGATGCCCGGTACTCTTCCTATCCGTGCTGGGACGAAGTCCAGCGCATCGAGGGCTCCTGCGCAGAGAACGACGCGGAGCGATACATCGAAATGATTGATGCCGCAATCCATTACGCCAACATCAGGTTGCGTAGTGATGCGCTGCCGGGGGCCATGCTGCAGGGCGCGCGCCTCGAGCGCCGGGGGTGTGCGGTGCGTGAGCGCCAGGCCGAACTCGATGAGCTAGCGAAGAAGTTAGCGAAACCGGAACTGTAGCGGCTCGGGGCAAATCTCGACGGCTCATCCCAGTTGGCGCACCGTGTCGGCACCCGGCCGGTTTGCCGGCGTCTTATCAAACGTTTGGCCTGGTCGACCCGGGTGTGTACCCGAAGATGCCAAATGCGGCAGATCACGTTTTTATAACTACAGCGTTACTTTTAGATTCCGATATCTGCCGCACCCGCCGCAAAGGTTGCCGCGTTTGCGCTACCAGCGGTAACTACGCGAGCCCCCGTGAATGGCGTTCAGCCATCGGGCGGGCCAATGATGGCGGGAGCGCAGGTCCGCAATGCCCGCCATTCCTGCCGATTCACGCTGATCACGCTCTACACCGGCCAATCCGCCTCGGGCGGCGCGAAGTAGTCTTACCTCGCCCGTGACGCTGCCCCGGTGAGGTCGGGCGGATCGCACAGCCAATACGCGAAGCCGGAGGTGCCCGATGGCCCAGTCCGAACTCATCCTTTACAACGTCACCAGCCGCGTCGCGCTCATCACCGTCAACGATCCCGATCGCCGCAACGCGATAACGGCCGAGTCGTCCGGGCACCTGCGCCAGGCCGTCGAGCGGGCCCAAGCCGACCCCGATGTGCACGCCGTGGTGATCACCGGGGCGGGCAAGGCGTTCTGTGCGGGCGCCGATCTCAGTGCCCTCGGCGCTGCAGGCGGCGGAGCGGCCGAGACCGGCCTGCAGCAGCTTTATGACGGTTTCATGGCCGTCGGCAGTTGCCTGCTGCCCACCATCGCCGCGGTCAACGGCGCCGCGGTGGGCGCGGGTCTGAATCTGGCGCTGGCGGCCGATGTGCGCATCGCCGGACCCGCCGCCGTGTTCGACGCGCGATTCCAGAAGCTGGGGCTTCACCCCGGCGGGGGTGCGACGTGGATGCTGCAGCGCGCGGTCGGCCCGCAGGTCGCGCGGGCGGCCCTGCTGTTCGGCATGCGCTTCGACGCCGACGCCGCCGTGCGGCACGGCTTGGCATTGAGCGTGGCCGACGATCCGGTCGCCGCGGCCCTGGAGCTGGCCGCCGGCCCTGCGGCGGCTCCGCGTGAAGTGGTGCTGGCGACCAAGGCCACCATGCGCGCCACGGTCAGTCCGGGGTCGCTGGACAACGAGCAGCACGAGCTCGCGATGCGTGCCGAGCTAGGGCCGCAGTCGTATTCCATCCAATCACCGGAGTTCGCACAGCGTTTGGCGGCCGCGCAACGCCGGTAGGTGTTCCCGCACGTGCGCAGGTTCAACTGCGGCCTGTTCTAGTGCCCCGTACCGCCACACGCGTGACGCGAAAGTTACAGGTCCAGTAGTGCGGTTTCGGGCGACTCGATCAGATCCCTGAGCTCGCAGACGAATTGGGCGGCCTGGGCACCGTCGGGGATGCGATGGTCGAACACACAAGTCAACGACATCGTCGGGCGCGCGACGATCTCCGCGCCGCGGACGACGGCCCGCGGCTTGATCGCACCCATGCCGAGGATGGCGGCCTCGGGATGGTTGATCACAGGAACCCCGTCGTCCACGCCCAGCGCCCCGAAGTTCGTCACGGTGAACGTCGACCCCCGCAACTCGCCCGGCCCCAGGCTGCCCGCACGCGCACTGGCAATCAATTCGGCTGCGCGGCCGGCTAATTCGCGGGTGGTCTTGACGTGGGCGTCGGCGATTACCGGGACGAGCAGCCCACGTTCGGTGGCCGTCGCGATGCCCAGGTGCACCCGGTGGTCGACGCGGACCTGCGGCCCCTGCGGCGAATCGACCCACGTCGAGTTCAACATCTCGTTGTGGCGCAACGCGATAACCAGCAAGCGCAACACGAGCACGAACGGCGTGATCGTCTCCTCTACCGACCGAAACCGGTCGGACAGCCCGATCAGCTCAGTGCAGTCGACCTCGACACCGACCTTGGCTGCCGGAATCTCCTTGTGCGACAGAGCCATTTTCTCCGCCATCCGGGCATGCACTCCCCGGACCGGCCGGACGTCGGCGCCATTGCCGCGCCCGCGGGCCGCCGACAGCACGTCCTCCCGGGTGATGATGGCCCCGGCGCCGTGCTGCACCGAGTTGAGGTCCACCATCAGTTCCTTGGCCAGCTTGCGCACCGGAGGGGCGGCGAGCGGGCGGGTGGTGCGCCGACTGGTGTCGATGCCGGAGTCGGCGCCATAACCGACCAGCGTGGGCACCTCGGTTTCGACCGACGGTAGGTCACCGCCCAGCGGCGCCGTGTCGATCCGCAGCAGCACCGCCCCCACGTTGATCACATCGCCTTCGGCGCCGTTACGTTCGACGATCCGTCCGGCGTACGGGCTCGGGATCTCCACCTCGGCCTTGGCGGTCTCCACCGTGCACAGCACCTGATTCAGCTCGACGTCATCGCCCAGTGCCACATGCCACTTGGTCACCGTGACTTCTTCCAGCCCCTCGCCGAGGTCGGGGACCCGAAACGACTTGACCCGCTCGTCACTCATGGCTGCGCCAACACGCGCTCGACGCAATCCATCAGCCGGTCAGGACCGGGCAGCCACCACTTCTCCAACCGGGCCGGCGGATACGGGGTGTCAAACCCGCACGCGCGCAGCACCGGCGCCTCCAGCTCGTAGAACAACTCCTCCTGAATTCGGGCGGCCAACCCCGCTCCATACCCCAGGCTGCGCGGCCCCTCGTGCATCACAACGCAACGCCCGGTCCGGTGGATCGACGAGGCGACGGTATCGAAATCCAGCGGCACCAGGGACCTTAGATCGATGACCTCCAGGCTCCAACCACGTTGCCGCTGCGCCTCTTCGGCGGTATCGACTGCGGTGCTGACCAGGCTGCCGTACGTCACGACGGTCACGTCGGTGCCCGGGTGGCGCACCATAGCTTGTCCGATCGGCGGTTCGGGCCGCGCGACGTCGACCAGGCCGCGACCCTGGTACCGGCGCTTGGGTTCCAAATACATGACCGGGTCCGGGCAGGCGATCGCGTGGCGCAGCAGCCAGTACGCGTCGGCCGGGCTGGACGGCACCACCACCTTCAAGCCGGCGGTGTGGGCCCAGTACGACTCTGTGGAATCCGAATGATGCTCGGCGGCACCGATTCCCCCGAACGACGGGATGCGCACCGTCACCGGCATGTTGATCTCGCCGCGGGTGCGGGTGCGGTACTTCGCCAGGTGGCTGACCACCTGATCGAAAGCCGGATAGGAAAACCCGTCGAACTGGATCTCGGGTACCGGCACGAAGCCGCGCAGCGCCAGCCCCACCGCGATTCCGATGATGGCGGACTCCGCCAGGGGCGTGTCGAAGCAGCGGCTCTCGCCGAACGCCGAGGCCAGTCCCTCGGTCACCCGAAACACCCCGCCCTCGACCGAGACGTCCTCGCCGAATACCAGCACCCGGTCATCGGCGGCCATCGCGTCGTGCAGGGCGCGGTTGAGCGCCTGCACCATGGTCAACGACTGCGCGCCGAGTGCGACGTCCTGCACTGCCGCGGTGAGTGTTTCGTCGTGACCGGCCGGGCGATCAGCGAGCTGAGTCATGGACGCCTCTCAATCACTTCGGTCGAGTTCGGCCCGCAGCTGCCGGCGCTGCGCCTCTAGCCCCGGAGTGATCTCGGCGTACACCGACGTGAACACCTCGTCGATGTCGAAATCGGGTGCGTCGAACACCGCGTCGCGCAATTCGGCCCGCATCCGCTTCGCACGGGAGGCAACCCGTTCTTCCAACCGTTCCGACCACAGGCCCTGGCCTTGCAGGTAGTTGCGGTACCGCGCGATCGGTTCCAGCGCGGACCAGTGGTCGACTTCGTCTTGCGTCCGGTATCGGCTCGGATCATCGGACGTGGTGTGCGGGGCCAGACGGTAGGTGACCGCCTCGATCAACGTCGGGCCGCCGCCGGTGCGGGCCCGGGCGGCGGCCTCGGCGGTCACCGCATAACAGGCCAACACGTCGTTGCCGTCCACCCGTATCCCGGGCATCCCGTATCCAATTGCCTTGTGCGCCAGCGACGGTGCGGCGGTCTGCTTGGATATCGGCATCGAGATCGCCCATTGATTGTTCTGCACGAAGAACACGCAGGGGGTGGTGAACACGGCCGCGAAGTTCAGTGCCTCGTGCACGTCCCCCACGCTGGTGGCGCCGTCGCCGAGGAACGCCACCGTCACCGAATCCTCGCCCAGGCGTTGGGCGGCCATCGCCGCCCCCACGGCGTGCAGGGTCTGGGTGCCGATCGGAATCGACAGCGGGGCGCAACACTTCTTGGTGAAGTCCAGGCCGCCATGCCAGGTTCCGCGCCATGCGGCCCCCACATGGCCGGGTGGGATGCCGCGCACCAAAAATACGCCGAGTTCCCGGTATTGGGGAAACAGCCAGTCCGTCTTACGCAGGCACGCCGCGGCGCCGACCTGCGCGGCTTCCTGCCCGTGGCAGGACGCGAACAGCCCCAGCTCCCCCTGCCGCTTGAGGTTGACGAATTCGCCGTCCAACTCGCGGGTGACCACCATCATCTCGTAGAGCCAGCTCAGCGTCTCCGCGGGAAGTTCACGGCTGTAGTGGTGTTCGGGCGTGGGCGAACCATCGGGGGCGACGAGCTGCACCGGTTCGAGATCGACAGTCATCGGCACCGAAGACATCTGCGCCACACCGCCTCCCTCGCCGGGTGCCGCGTGGCGCAGTGAGCCACAGCGGATCCCGGCAACGGTCAGCCGAGACCTACCGCGAGCGGAGATCGATCGCCAGTTACCCGAAAGACTTCGCTCGCCGCGACACTGACGTACTCACCATTATGCGCTCAAATCAGAAGAGACCGGGCTGATTGCGACGACGGCGCAGCGTGTCGCGCTGCGGCACGCGAGCCCCGTCCGCGTTTCACTCGGGGACGGTCTCACCCGCCCTGCGCAACGTCATCTGCGCGTGCTTGAGCACCGGCGAGTCGACCATTTGTCCCTCGAACGCGAAGACCCCGCGCTCGGACCGGGCAGCAGTCAGCACCCGTCGTGCCCAGTCCAGCCGCTCCTCGCTTGGGCGATACGCCTGGCGCACCACCGCGATCTGGCTCGGGTGGATGCACACCGTTCCGGCGAAGCCCAGCGCGACGGCGTCCTCGGCCTCGTCCCGCAGGCCGTCGAGGTCCCGGATGTCCAGGTGCACCGCGTCGAGCGCAACCCGACCGAAGGTGGACGCCGTGAGCAGGGCCGTCGACCGGACGTGATGGGCGACGTCGCGGTAGCTGCCGTCGGCCTTGCGGCTGGAGCTGCCGCCGAGCGTGGCAACCAGATCCTCGGCGCCCCACATCAGCGCCACGGTGCCCTGGGCCGCGGCGATTTCGGTGGCGAACACCGCACCGCGCGGCGTCTCGAGCAACGCGATCACCTCGCGCGGCGCCAGCGCCGTCACCTGGGCTGCCGATTCGGTCTTGGACAGCATCACCGTGGTGTAGGCGGTGCCTGCCAGGGCCTCGAGGTCGAGGGGGTACTCCACGGTGTCGGCCGCGTTGATCCGCACCACGGTGCCCTCGGGGTCCAGCGGTGTCTCCTGCAATGCCTTGCGCGCCGCGGGCTTGTCCGCCTCGGCCACGCCGTCTTCGAGGTCGAGGATCACCACATCGGCGGCGGCCGCGGCCTTGGCGAAACGCTCGGGACGGTCTGCTGGACAGAACAGCCAGCCGGGACCGGCGGCTTGCAGGTTCATGCGGTCTCCTCGTTGCCCGGGTGCTTCTGCACCAGTGTGGTGCGCACGGCACGCGCGACGACGTCGCCGTGCTGGTTGCGCCCCGTGTGCTCGAGGGTGACGATGCCTTCGCCGGGCCGGCTCTTCGATTCGCGCTTGCCCGTGCACACGGTCTCCGCGTACAGGGTGTCGCCGTGGAACACGGGCTTGGGGAAGGACACCTCCGAGAAACCCAGGTTGGCCACGATGGTGCCGAGTGTCAGCTGCGACACCGACAGTCCAACCAGCGTGGAGAGGGTGAACATGGAGTTCACCAGCCGCTCACCGCGAAAGCCGGGCTGCTCGGCCGCCCATGCCGCGTCGAGGTGCAGCGACTGGGTGTTCATGGTCAGCGTGGTGAACAAGACGTTGTCGGCCTCGGTGACCGTCCGGCCGGGCCGGTGCAGGTAGGTGGTGCCGATCTCGAATTCCTCAAACCACAAGCCGCGCTGGACAACTGACTTGCCTTCGGTCATGACAGTCCCAGCGATCGCGCGATCAGCATCAACTGCACTTCGGTAGTCCCTTCGCCGATTTCGAGGATCTTGCTGTCGCGGTAGTGCCGCGCGACCGGATATTCGTTCATGAAGCCGTAGCCGCCGTGGATCTGGGTCGCGTCGCGGGCGTTGTCCATCGCAGCTTCCGAGGCGATCATCTTCGCGATTGCCGCCTCCTTCTTGAAGGGCTTGCCCGCCAACATCTTTGCCGCCGCATCGTAGTAGGCGGTGCGGGCCACATGGGCACGCGCCTCCATTCGCGCGATCTTGAAACTGATCGCCTGGTAGGCGCCGATAGGCTGGCCGAAGGCCTGGCGTTCCTTGGCGTACTTGACGCTTTCGTCGACGCAGCCCTGCGCCGCCCCGGTCGCCAGCGCGGCGATCGCGATGCGGCCCTCGTCCAGGATCGAAAGGAAGCCCGAGTAGCCGGTGCCGCGGGCACCTAGCAGGTTCTCCTGCGGGACTCGGGCGTCGTCGAAGCTCATCGGGTGGGTGTCCGATGCGTTCCAGCCGACCTTGCTGTACACCGGTTCGACGGTGAATCCCGGTGTGCCGCTTGGCACGATGATCGAGGAGATCTCTTTTTTACCGTTCGCGGTGGTTCCGGTGACGGCGGTGACGGTGACCAGCGAGGTGATGTCGGTACCCGAGTTGGTGATGAATTGCTTGCTGCCGTTGATCACCCAGTCGCCATTGTCGAGCCGGGCAGTGGTGCGGGTTCCCCCGGCATCCGAGCCCGCCCCGGGTTCAGTGAGCCCGAAGCCGGCGAGCGCACGGCCGGCGGTCAGGTCCGGCAGCCACTTCTGCTTTTGCTCTTCGGTGCCGAACCGGTAGATGGGCATCGCGCCGAGGCTGGCGCCGGCCTCCAGGGTGATCGCCACCGACTGGTCGACCTTGCCGAGTTCCTCGAGCGCCAGCGACAGCGCGAAGTAGTCGCCGCCCATGCCGCCGTACTCCTCGGGGAACGGCAGGCCGAACAGACCCATCTCCCCCATCTTCGCCACGACTTCGTACGGGAAGCTGTGCTCCTCATCGTGTTTCGCCGACACCGGAGCGACCACGGTGCGCGCGAACTCCGCGACCGTGTCGCGAAGATCCTGATATTCCTTGGGTAACGCCCCCGCGGTAATGGATGTGGTCATGATGCGTCCTTACTCGAATCGGCTGCCGCGCTGGACTCTTCGGGCGTAAGCCGGGCCAGCACCTGATCCACCGTCACCTGATCGCCGATGGAGACCAGCACCTCCACCTGGCCGGAAACCGGTGCGGCAAGCGAATGTTCCATTTTCATCGCCTCGACGACGACCACCACGTCGCCCTCGGAAACGTCGGTGCCCGAGGATGCCTGAACCGCGATCACGCTGCCGGGCATCGGACTGACGATCTCGGCCCGCTGCGCGCCCGCGGCGCGGTGGATCTTGTTCTCCTCGGCCTCACGCAGGTGCCAGGTTCCTCGCTCGTCGGCGATCCACAGATGCCGGTCCGCCTCGGCCCAGCGGTAGTCGCGGCGCACCCCGTCCAGTGTGACGCTCATCCGCGTCGCCTCGACTTGCACTGCGGCGGACAGTGTTTCACCATCACCGACCTGCACCGTCGCCGCCTCGGGCAAACCCCGCACCGAGACCGTCTCACTGCGCAGCGGGGTGCGCATGTCGGTGCGGACCGGGGCCGGGCTACCGCCGCTACGCCAGCCCGTGGGTGGCGCCCAGGGGCTACCCGCGAAGCGGCGCGCCCGCAGGGCCAGGGCCGATTGCCGGTAGAGGCCGCCCGCCGCGAGCACGTCATCGGGGGCCGGCAGCGGGGCGAAGTCGGCCAGTCGCTCGTCCAGCAGCGCGGTGTCCAGGTCGCCGGCCTGCACCCGCTCGTCGGCGAGCAGGAACCGGAGGAATTCGATGTTGGTCACCACACCCAGGATCGCGGTTCGGCTCAGTGCCCGGTCAAGCTTCGCCAGGGCCTCGGCGCGATCGGTCCCATAGGAGATCACCTTGCTCAACATCGGATCGTAGTCGCTTCCGACCAACGTCCCCGGCAGCAGCGAGGAGTCGACCCGCACACCGTCGCCGGACGGCTCGGACACCTGCAGCACCCGCCCACCGGTCGGCAGGAAGCCCCGTGCCGGATCCTCGGCGTACACCCGGGCCTCGATGGCGTGCCCGCGCAGTTCGATGTCGTCCTGGGCGAACCCCAGCTTTTCGCCTGCGGCCACCCGCAGCTGCCACTCGACCAGGTCCAGGCCGGTGACCGCCTCGGTGACGGGATGCTCGACCTGCAGGCGGGTGTTCATCTCCATGAAGAAGAACTCGTCGGGCCGGTCCGCGGAGACGATGAACTCGACGGTGCCCGCGCCGACGTAATCGACGCTGCGCGCGGTGTTGCAGGCGGCCGCCCCGATGCGCGCCCGCGTCGCCTCGTCGAGCAGCGGCGACGGCGCCTCCTCGATCACCTTCTGATGACGGCGCTGCAGGCTGCACTCGCGCTCGCCGAGGTGCACGATGTTGCCGTGCGTGTCGGCAAGCACCTGAACCTCGATGTGCCTGGGCCGCAACACGAATCGTTCCAGGAACAGCGTGTCGTCGCCGAAGGATGAGGCGGCCTCGCGCCGCGCGCCCACCAGCGCCTCGCGCAGCTTGCCCGGTTCCTCCACCAACCGCATGCCCTTGCCACCGCCGCCCGCCGACGGCTTGATCAGCACCGGGTATCCGACCTCGTCCGCGGCCGCGACCAGCTCGTCGTCGCTCAGCCCGGGCTTGGCGACACCGGGCACCACCGGGACGTCGAAGGCGGCGACCGCGTTCTTCGCGGTGATCTTGTCACCCATCACCTGGATCGCCCGTACTGGCGGGCCCAGGAACACCACCCCGGCCCGCTCGCAGGCGGCGGCGAAATCGGCGTTCTCGGAGAGGAATCCGTAGCCCGGGTGGATCGCTTGAGATCCGGTGCGCACGGCCGCCCCGACGACCTTGTCGATATTCAGGTAGCTCTCGCGCGCCGCGGCGGGTCCCAGCCGCACCGCTTCGTCGGCCTCGAGCACGTGCCGCGCGCCGTCGTCGGGGTCGCTGTAGACGGCGACCGAACGGATGCCGAGCCGGCGCAGGGTCCGGATCACGCGCACCGCGATCTCGCCGCGGTTGGCCACTAGTACGGTCTCGAACACTGCACTCACATCCGAAAGACGCCGTAGGAGACGGGCTCCAGCGGTGCTTGGGCACACACCGAAAGAGCCAGCCCGACAAAGGTTCTGGTGTCGGCGGGGTCGATGATCCCGTCGTCCCACAGCCGAGCCGTGGAGTAGTAGGGGTTGCCCTGCCTCTCGTACTGTTCACGAATGGGCGCCTTGAACGCCTCTTCCTCGTCGGCCGACCACGGTTTGCCCGCGCCGGCGAGTTGCTCGCCGCGCACGGTGGCCAGCACCGACGCGGCCTGTTCGCCGCCCATCACCGAGATGCGGGCGTTGGGCCACATCCACAGGAAGCGCGGCGAATACGCGCGGCCGCACATCGAATAGTTGCCCGCCCCATAGGATCCACCGATCACGACGGTCAGCTTGGGTACCCGCGCGCAGGCGACGGCGGTGACCATCTTGGCACCGTGCTTGGCGATGCCGCCGGCCTCGTAGTCGCGGCCGACCATGAAGCCGGCGATGTTCTGCAAGAACAGCAGCGGGATCTTGCGCTTGTCACACAGCTCGATGAAATGCGCACCCTTCAAAGCGGATTCGCTGAAGAGCACGCCGTTGTTGGCCACGATGCCCACCGGGTGGCCGTGAATGTGGGCGAACGCGGTCACCAGCGTCTTGCCGTAATTGGCCTTGAATTCGCTGAATTCGCCGCCGTCGACCAGTCGCATGATCACCTCGTGCACGTCGTAGGGCACCCGCGGGTCGGGCGGCACCACGTCGTAGAGCTCCGTCTGGGCGCACCTGGGCGCGACCGGAGCTCGCACCTCCCACGGGCTGGGCTCGCGCGGGCCGAACGTGGCCACGATCGCGCGGACGATCCGCAGGGCGTGCTCGTCGTCTTCGGCGAGGTGGTCGGTGACGCCGGAAACCCGGGAATGCAGGTCGCCGCCGCCGAGGTCCTCTGCCGACACGATCTCCCCGGTCGCCGCCTTGACCAGGGGCGGGCCTCCCAAAAAGATGGTGCCCTGCTCGCGGACGATGACGGCTTCGTCGCTCATGGCGGGCACGTAGGCGCCACCGGCCGTGCACGAACCGAGCACGGCGGCCACCTGCGGAATCTCGTTGGCGCTCATGGTCGCCTGGTTGTAGAAGATGCGCCCGAAGTGCTCGCGGTCGGGGAAGACCTCGTCCTGCCGGGGCAGGAACGCACCGCCGGAGTCCACCAGGTAGATGCACGGGAGCCGATTCTGCAGTGCCACCTCTTGGGCGCGCAGATGCTTTTTGACCGTCATCGGGTAGTAGGTGCCGCCCTTGACCGTCGCGTCGTTGGCGACGATCACGCACTCACGATCCGACACACGGCCGATGCCGGTGATGATCCCGGCTCCGGGAGATTCGTCGTCGTACATGCCGTCCGCGGCCAGCGGGGAGAGCTCCAGAAACGGGCTGCCCGGGTCGAGTAGGCGGTCCACCCGTTCGCGTGGCAGCAGCTTGCCGCGGCTGACGTGACGTTCCCGTGCGCGTTCGTTTCCGCCCAACGCTGCTGCCGCCAGCTTGGCGTTCAACTCGCCCACCAGCCGGCGGTGCTCATCGGAGAACGACGCCTCGGCCTTGGCGGGTGAGGTCACCACGTTGTCCATCGCCGCAGCAGCCTCCTTGCCGTCGTGCGGTCGAACATTTTGAGTTAATGCTCATTAACTCAAGGGCCGAGAATACCATTGCCGTCGTTGCCGGTCCAGGGAGGATCACAGCCGGCGCAAAGTGCGAGTTAATCGCGAATAACTCGTGCTACGTTAGGGCCAGTTGACCAGACGGAGGTCCGTCATGACAGCGTCCGCCTCCGAGGGCCAGGCCGGTCCCGCTGACGCTCCAAACCGCCGGAGCCAGTTGAAGTCCGACCGCCGGCTACAACTGCTGTCCGCCGCCGAGAGGTTGTTCGCCGAGCGCGGATTCCTCGCGGTGCGGCTGGAAGACATCGGTGCGGCCGCCGGGGTCAGCGGTCCGGCCATCTACCGGCATTTTCCGAACAAGGAGTCGCTGCTGGTCGAGTTGCTGGTGGGCATCAGCACGCGGCTGCTCGCCGGGGCCCGGCAGGTGCAGACCGACAGCGCCGACGCGGCCGCAGCCCTGGACGGGCTGATCGACTTCCACCTGGACTTCGTGTTCGACGAACCCGACCTGATTCGCATCCAGGACCGCGACCTCGCGTACCTGCCTGCAGCCGCCGAAAAGCAGGTGCGCAAATCCCAGCGCCAATACGTCGAGGTCTGGGTGGGGGTGCTGCGGGAACTGAACCCCGAGCTGGCCGAGGCCGATGCCCGGCTGGCCGCCCACGCCGTGTTCGGCCTGCTGAATTCGACACCGCACAGCATGAAGTCCCCCGATACTTCGCGCAGCAGGAGCGTCCGCGCGGCGAGGTCGCGCGCCGTCATGCGGGCGATGACGGTAGCCGCGCTCGCGGCCGGAAATCAGTGCTCCTGAGCGCTCCGTCGTAAGGTGACTCAGGGTTTTAACACCGAGCCCAGGTACCCTGCAAGCCATGAGGTGGACATGAACGATTCACGTCCCACCGAGCGGTTTCCTACATCGCAGCAGCCGGGGCCACAGCAACCGAGGTATGCGCCGCCCGCCGATCCCGCGTACGCCGACCAAATGCCCTACGCGCAGAGCTACGGCGGGACGACACCCTGGGCGCCGACCCCGAACGAGACGAACACCACCAAGCAGCTGCCGGCGTACTGGCAGCAGGATCTCCCCCCGTCTGGCGAGCTGCCGACGGGCATGGCTCCCCCACGGCCCGAAGGCCCGAAATCGCCGCGATGGTTGTGGCTCGGCGCCGGTGCGGCGGTCCTTCTGGTCGTCGCACTGGTGATTGCCCTGGTGTTGGCCAACAACGCGATCAAGACCCAGACCGCCGTCCCGCCGTTGCCGGCGATGCCCGAGCCGAGCCCGGAGACGACGACGACATCGCCCCACCGGTCGCCGTCGCTCATCCCGGCCCCGATACCGCCGACCAGCGGTCCCGAGCTGCCGCCCGAGACGACCGGACCGGCCGCGATGCAAGACGTCGTCTACACCGTCTCGGGTGAGGGTCGCGCGATCAGCATCATGTACATCGATACCGGCGGCCTCATCCAGACCGAATTCAACGTCGCGCTGCCGTGGAGCAAGGAGGTCAGCCTGTCGAAGTCGGCTAACCACCCGGCCAATGTCACCGTCGTCAACATCGGCCACAGCGTCACCTGCACGCTCACCGTGGACGGGGTTCAGGTCAGCAAGCGTGTCGGCGGGGGCCTGACGATCTGCGACTCCCGGGGCTGAGCGCTACCTCCGGCCGGCTAGGAAGGCTCGGCCGCGGGTTCGGCGACCGCGGCGCCGGGCACCGGAACCCGGACCGCCAGCATCGCCAGCAGCCCGGCGATCAGCACCAGCGAAATTCCGCCCAGGCCGGCCCGCACGGCGCCGAAGACGTCGACGAACACCGAGAACAGCCACGGCGCCACGAACGCCACCGCCCGCCCGGTCATGGTGTAAAGGCCGAACGCGACGCCTTCCCGGCCGTGCTTGGCCATCTGCAGCAGCAAGGCGCGCGACGACGACTGCGACGGCCCGATGAACATGCACAGCAGCAGCCCGCACACCCAGAAGGCCACCGGCCCGGACAGCGCCATCAGGGTCAGTCCCAGGACGACGATCGCGAACAGTGACGCCACGATGACGGGCTTCGATCCGACGCGGTGGTCGACGAACCCACCCAGCACCGCGCCCACCGCGGCGACCACGCTGGCCGCCACCCCGAAGATCAGCACGTTGGCCTGCGAGATGCCGTACACGTTGACACCGAGCACCGCGCCGAACGCGAAGATCGCCGCCAGCCCGTCCCGGAAGAGCGCGCTGGCGAACAGGAAATACACCAGGTTGCGGTCGCGCCGCCATTCCGCGGCGACCTCGGTCCACAGCTTGCGGTACCCGCCCAGCATGCTCGTCGGCTGGTACGCCTCCGACGATTCCGTCAGCCGGTGTGCGACGAACAGCAAGGGCAGCGCCAGCACCGCGAACCAGATCGCGGCCACCACCATCGCCTCGCGGACATAAAGCCCGTCCCGCAGGGGAACTCGCAGCAGGCCGCGTGTCGCTTCGGGCCCCTTGCCGGACCCGGAGATGAAGCCGGTGTAGATCACCAGCAGCAGCAGAACGCTTCCGACATAACCCGCCGCCCAGCCGAATCCGGATATCCGCCCGGCCGTCTGCGGCGTCGAGAGCTGACGCAGCATAGCGTTGTACGGGACGCTGGCCAGGTCGCCGCAGGCCGCGGTCGCCCCGAGCAGCACCAGACCCGCCCAGAGGTAGCCGGGGCGGTCGTGGATGAAGAACATCAGGCAGGTCAGCGTCACCGCCGCCGCGGTCAGCACACTCAGCGCCACCCGCCTGCGATGCGGGGACTCCACCCACACGCCGACGGCGGGCGCGAGCACGGCGACGGTCAGCCCGGCGATGGCCGCCGCGCGACCCAGCCAGCTCGCCGGCGTGGTGGCGCCGGATATCCCCACCCCAACGCTGCTGGTCAGGTAGACCGCGAAGACGAAGGTCGCCACGATGGCGTTCAGACCGGTCGAGCCGCAGTCCCAGAGCGCCCACGCCACCACCCGCGATCGAGCGGGCGTGGCGGAACGCGACTCCGGCTGACTCATGCCCGGCACTCTATAGGCGCTCGCGATCGGCTGCGGGCGGCGTTTAGCCCGCTGTCTACGATTGGCGCATGCCGCTACCCGCTCCAAGCCCCGAGGCGCGCGCCGTTGTGACCGGAGCTTCGCAGAACATCGGTGAAGCGCTGGCCACCGAACTCGCCGCACGCGGACACAACCTGATCGTCACCGCGCGCCGCGAAGACCTGCTCAAAGACCTGGCCGCGCGCCTGACGGACAAGTACGGTGTCGTCGTCGACGTGCGCCCCGCCGACCTGGCCGACCCGGGCGAACGCGCGAAGCTGTGTGACGAGCTGGCCGCCCGCCCGATCTCGATCCTGTGCGCCAACGCGGGCACCGCGACGTTCGGTCCGGTCGCCACGCTCGATCCGGCCGGCGAAAAGGCCCAGCTGCAGCTGAATGTCCTTGGGGTGCATGACCTTACGTTGGCGGTGCTGCCGGGAATGGTCGAGCGTAGGTCCGGCGGGATCCTCATTTCCGGTTCGGCGGCGGGCAATTCGCCGATCCCCTACAACGCCACCTACGCTGCCACCAAGGCCTTCGCGAACACCTTCAGCGAATCGCTGCGCGGCGAGCTGCGCGGCTCCGGTGTCAACGTGACGCTGCTGGCGCCCGGCCCGGTGCGGACCGACCTGCCCGACGAGACCGAGGCCTCGATCGTCGAGCGGCTGGTGCCGGACTTCCTGTGGATCTCGACCGAGCACACCGCGAAGGTGTCGCTGGATGCGTTGGCGCGCAACAAGATGCGCGTGGTCCCTGGCCTGACGTCGAAGGCCATGTCGGTGGCCAGCGGGTACGGCCCGCGAGCCATCGTGGCGCCCATTGTCGGCGCTTTCTACAAGAAGCTCGGCGGCGGGTAGGCGTTACTTCCGGCGCCGGCCGGAACCGAAGACGCTTTTGACCGCTTCGCGTATCGCGGTATTGATCCCGCTTTTCACCGTCGGGTTCTGCAGCACTTCCTCCCACATGGACGGCCCCTTCGGGCCCTTCGGCTCCGCCGGCTCCGGCATCGGCGGTACCGGCTCGTTCGACGGGACGGGCGGATAACCGGATTGGGTCTGCGGCGGCTGCGGAGCGGGTTGGGCCTGCGGCGGCTGCGGGGCGGCCTGGGGCTGAGCGGGCTGGGGAGCCGTCTGGCCGTACTTCGCCTGCAGCGGACTGTTTTTCGCCGCGGCCTCGATGTCCCCGGTGCCGATCGACGCCATCAGCGAGCGCGGCACCCGCATCCGGGTCCACGCGACGGGCGTCGGTGCGCCCCTCTCGGACAGCACGGTGACCACCGCCTCGCCGATTCCCAGCGACGTCAACGCCGACTCCAGGTCGTACACATCGGTTTTCGGGTAGGTGCGGACGGTCTTGGACAGCGCCTTCTGGTCGTCGGGCGTGAACGCCCGCAGCGCGTGCTGAACTCGGGCGCCCAACTGGGAGAGGATGTCGTTGGGAATGTCCGTGGGCAGCTGGGTGCAGAAGAACACCCCGACGCCCTTCGACCGGATCAGCTTGACGGTCTGTTCGACCTGTTCGAGGAAGGCCTTGGACGCGTCGGCGAACAACAGATGTGCCTCGTCGAAGAAGAACACCAGCTTCGGCCTGTCCACGTCGCCGATCTCGTCCAGTTGCGTGTACAGGTCGGCGAGCAGCCACATCAGGAAGGTGGAGAAGATGACGGGACGCACCGACTGTCCGGTGAACTCCAGCAACGAGATGATGCCCTGGCCCTGGTCGTTGGCGCGCAGCAGATCGTTCGGGTCGAGTTTGGGCTCGCCGAAGAAGGTGTCGCCGCCCTCGGCATCGAGGTTCACCAGCGCCCGCAGGATGACGCCCGCCGTCGTCGCCGACACGCCGCCAAGGGATTTCAGGTCTTCCTTGCCCGCATCGCTGGTGAGGTAACCGATGGCACTGCGCAGGTCGTCCGTGGTGACCAGCCGGCGACTTTGGTCCTTGGCCCAGTGGAAGATCAGCCCCAATGTCGACTCTTGAGTAGCGTTGAGGCCCAGCACTTTTGACAGCAGCACGGGGCCGAAGCTGCCGACGGTCGCGCGTATCGGCACGCCGATTCCCTTGGTGCCCAACGACAAGAACTCGACCGGAAACCCGGTCGGCGTCCAGTTGTCACCGGTGTCCTTGGCCCGCGCGGCGGTCTTGTCATTACCCTCGCCGGGCCTGGACAGCCCGGACAGGTCGCCCTTCACGTCGGCCATCAGCACGGGAACACCCGCGGCGCTGAGCTGCTCGGCGATCAGCTGCAGCGTCTTGGTCTTGCCGGTCCCGGTGGCCCCGGCCACCAGGCCGTGCCTGTTGATGGTGGCCAACGGGATACGGATCTGCGCGGTCGGATCGGCCGCGCCGTCGATGACGACCGTGCCCAATTCCAGTGCCTGGCCGTCGACCGCATAGCCGTCGGCGATCCGCGTCGCGGCCGTGGCCGCTGAATCAGTGCTCATCGTGCTGCGCCCCTCTTCCCCGGTGATTCGGCATGCAGTTCGACAACGCTCACCCTACTTCTCCAGCTCATCCGGGGGCGAGGTCCGGCGCGGGCGTCAGCTGGGCCTAGTCTGAGCGCTGTGCGAGACGAATTGGTGTGGATCGACTGCGAGATGACCGGGCTTGATTTGGGCTCGGACAAGCTGATTGAGATCGCGGCGCTGGTGACCGACGCCGATTTGAACATCCTCGGCGAGGGTGTCGACGTGGTGATCCATGCCGACGATGCCGCGCTCGCGGCGATGGGCGACGTGGTCACCGAAATGCACTCGCGCTCCGGGCTGACCGACGAGGTGCGAACGTCCACCGTCGACCTGGCGACCGCCGAGGCGATGGTGCTGGACTACATCGGCGAACACGTTAAACAACCCAAGACGGCGCCGCTGGCCGGCAACTCCATCGCCACCGACCGCGCCTTCATCGTCCGCGACATGCCCGCCCTGGACTCGTTCCTGCACTACCGCATGATCGATGTGAGCTCGATCAAAGAGCTCTGCAGGCGCTGGTACCCGCGGATTTACTTCGGTCAGCCCGTCAAGGGGCTGGCCCACCGGGCCCTGGCCGACATCCACGAATCCATCCGCGAGCTGCAGTTCTACCGGCGAACCGCGTTCGTTGCGCCGCCGGGGCCGTCTACCAGCGAAATCGAGGCGGTGGTCACGGACCTTGACGGTGGAAAAGACGCACCGGGGCCCAGCGATTCGGCCTCCGCGCCGCCAACCGGCTAGTATCGACGTCGCCGCTCGTTGACCCCGTCGCGCGAGGGTCGGCTTGCGGCCGTGGTGGGTGTAGTTCAGTTGGTAGAGCGTCAGGTTGTGATCCTGAATGTCGCGGGTTCGAGTCCCGTCACTCACCCCACAGGTCAGGGAGCATCACCGCTCCCTGACCTTTTATCGTTGTTACCGTCCCCGCGCAACGCCGACGCACCCGTGACTGGAAAGCAGTGAACAGACAACGCCCCGTCCCGCCCCGACACCGGCGCGTGCGCGCGCGGGCAGCGGCTGTCGCGGGCGTCGCGCTGTTCCTCGCGGGCTGCGGCGGGTCGAGCCACACCACGACGACGGTCATGTCGACACTGCCGGCCGAGACCAAAACGGTGACGAAGACCGTCGCCCCGCCACCCCCGCCGGGGCCCAAGACCTCGATCGAGAACAACGGCACCTTCATCGTCAACAAAGACATCGCAGCGGGCACCTACCGCACCGATGGCGGCAAGTACGGGTGCTACTGGGCCAGGCTGCGCAGCTTCGACACCAACGACATCATCGACAACAACGTCGGCGACGGCCCGCAGGTGGTCCGCATCTTGCCGACCGATACCGCGTTCATGACGCGCAGCTGCGGGACCTGGCACAAGATCGACTGACCGCCGTCAGGTGTTGGCGTTACCCGCTTTCCACTGCGTCCACGGGATGTTCCAATCGCCCAGCCCCTCGATGCCCGGCAGCGTCGGTCCGACCGTGTGCACCACCTCGACGATGTCGCCGCTCTTGCTGTGGTCGTAGAACCACTGCGCGTTGCTCGGACTCACGTTCAGGCACCCGTGGCTGGTGTTGGTGTGGCCCTGGGCGCCCACCGACCACGGCGCGGAGTGCACAAAGACACCGCTGTAGGACATCTGAGTGGCCCAGTCGACTTCGGTTCGATATCCGTTGGGCGAGTTGACCGGAACGCCATAGGTCGACGAATCCATGATGATGTGCTTGAACCGCGCACCAATGATGTAGACGCCGTTGGCCGTCGGGGTGCTGTCCTTGCCCATCGACGTCGGCATGGTCTTCACGACGTCACCGTTGACCCGGACGGTCACCGTCTTCGTGGTGTCGTCGGCCGTCGAGATCACCTCGTCACCGATGGTGAAGTGCGTCTTGACGTTGTCCTCCCCGAACATACCGTCGCCCAGGTCCACCCCGTAGGTGTTGACCGCCACGTCGATGGCGGTTCCCGACTTCCAGAAACGCTCTGGGCGCCAACGCACTTCGCGGTTGTTGAGCCAATAGAACGCGCCCTCGACCGGAGGGTTGGTGGTGATGTTGATGGCTTTCTGGGCTGCCGCGCGGTTCGCGATGTTCTCGTCGAAGCGAATCGCCACCGGCTCGCCGATGCCCACCACGTCGCCGTCGGCAGGGCTGATGTAGGGCATGGTCAGGTGCGCCGGTGAACTGGTCTCGAACGTCATCTGCTTGCTGGCCGCGCCGCCCAGGCCGGTCGCCTTCACGTTCAGCGTGTAGCGCCTGTTGTAGCCGAGCTGCTCGGTGGTCGACCAGCGCAACCCGTCGGAACTGAGCTGCCCACTGATCGACTTACCGTTCTCGTTGACCATGGTGACCGATGCGAGCACGCCGTCGGCGACGGTCACCGTCACCGGCGCATCCACGGTCACACCGACAGCGCCGTCGGTCACCGAGGCGGTGAGCTTGGGGACCAGCAGGTCGGCCAACGGGGTGCCCTTGTCGAAGATGACCTTCGGCGGTGCCGCCGCGTGGTTGCCGTTACACGCGGCGCCGAAGACAGCAATCGAAATTATCGCGACTACCAGCCACGATCGTCGCCTCCGCAAATGCGCCATCCAGTGACCTTCCATATGAATCTCCAGTTGGTCACCGCTGACCAGTGAGGTAGCTGCAGGCATTCTAATGGCTTGTGCCGACACTCCCATGCGCATGTGAGGCGGGGCCGCCGATCGGTGTCGCCACCGCAATGAATTCGTCATTGAGCGGGATCCGGGCCCGCGCCCCCAGGCCGGTCAGGCCGGCGAGCCGACCTCGCCGTGCAGCTGCGACTCGACCATGTCGCGGGTGTCGACGGCCTCGACCCGCGCGAGTTTGACGATGGCCGCGGTCATCACCAGTGCGGCCGCCACCAGGGCGATCATCCCGGCGCGACCGGTGTTCAGCGTTTCGCCGAGCACGACGACGCCGAGCACCGCCGCCGCCACCGGCTGCGACACCTGCAGCGTGGGCATCGATGCGGTCAGCGGCCCCGCCCGAAACGCCGCCTGGCTCCACACCACGCCTCCCAGCGCGACAAGGATGCAGGCGTAGAGCTCTGGGGCGCGGGTCACCGCGGCCAGCCCGTCGCCGAGCCGGGCGACGACCTCCTTGGTGAGCGCCGCAAACGCGCCCCACAGCGCTCCCGACACGAAGGCGAACAGCACCGCGGCCACCGCGCCGCCCCGGATGCGGCCTGCCACCACACAGCCGATCAGGAGCGGCCCCATGACGATGGCCACCACCGCCCAGGTCCTCAGCGATGCGCCACTATGACCGGCCTGCGGATTGCCGACGACGACCACCACTGTCACCGCGGCCGTCAACAGTGCGGCCCACACCCATTCGCCTCCGCTGACGGCGCGGTGCGACAACCTGGCGTTGAGGGGCAGCGCGAAGAGCACCGAAAACATCAGCAGCGCCTGGACCAGTAACACCGATCCTTCGCCCAGGGCCGCCACTTGCAACGCGATGCTCGCCGCCAACAGCAGCGTGCCCCACCACCACCGTTGACTGCGAAGCAAATTGGCGAACAATCCGACGGAGCCCACCGCCCGGTCGGTAATGCGCTGCGCCGCGCGTTGCTGCAGCACGTCGCCCGTGGCAATGCACAGCGCGGAACTCAACGCGAGGAGTACGGCGATCAGTGTGTGGGACATGAAAATCTCCGTCGGTATCCGGCGTTGCGAACTTCGCGGTATTGGAAAACCATTGGTGCACAACGCATGTCGGCATGTCAGCCGCGCTCAGCGGCGGCCCTGTCAGCCCACCTTCTGGTCAATGACCGGCCCCCGTTCGGAGCGTCGCGGGCCCAGCGGCCCCGTCCCACAGCGACTTCGCCCTCTTCCCCGGTCGTCGACCGTTCCCGCAGCCAGACCAGTGGGCGGGGAGCCCACCACGTCCAGCGACCGAGCAGGTGGATGAAGGCCGGCACCAAGACCATTCGGACTAGCGTGGCGTCGACGAGCACGCCGAGGGTCAGGCCCAGGCCCAGCATTCGCATGAACGACACATGCGCGGGGATCAACGCGGCAAACGAAATCGACATCACCACTGCGGCGGTCGTGACGACCCGGCCGATGCCGGCGATGCCCAGCGCCGTGCTCTCGTCGGTGGCGGCGCGCGCCTCGATCGCGGTCGGCGGCGTCTCCCGGTCGGCCTGCGAGGCCAGCCAGTACTCATGGATGCGCGAGACCAGGAACACCTCGTAATCCATGGCCAGCCCGAAGGCGATGCAGAACAACAGCACGGGGATGTTGGCGTTCAACGTCCCGTTGGGCGTGGTTCCCAGGGCGCCCAGGTGGCCGTCCTGGAAGATCCACACCATCGCGCCGAATGCCGCCGTCAGTGACAACACGTTGCACACCAGCGCCTGCAACGGCAGCACCGCGCTGCCGGTCAGCAGGAAGAGCAAGGCGAACGTGATAACGGCGATCAGACCGAACACGATCGGTAGTCGCTTGGTGATGGCGTCGACGCTGTCGCGGTTGACCTGTGCCAGACCGGTCAACAGCACCGAGCGCCCCGCCGGGCCGGGGATCTGATGCAGTCGGTCGAGCTGGGTGTTCGAGGCCTTCGAATAGAGCGGCGCGGTGCTCGACACCGTCAAGAACGCGGCGCCGTTGGCCATGCCGGTGGCCTCGGCGGGCGGCCCCACCCGCTTCCCGCCCACGAACGTGCCGGTCGGCGCGCTGACCGCGGAAACGTCCGCCACCCGGGACAGCTCGGCGGCGTAGGGCTGCAGGTCGGCGAGGCTCATGCCGCGGGCGTCGGGGATGACGACGGATACCCCGGTGCCCAGCCCGTTAGCGAAGTCGTTGTCCAACATGTCCGCGACCTGGCGCGCCGACGCCGCTTTGGGCAGCACCCGCTCATCAGGAAAGCCCCACTTCACCCCCAGGAACGGCGCCCCGAGCAACAGCAGCAACACCACGACACTCAGACCGACCGAGATGGCGTGGCGCAACACGTAGCGGGTCGACCGGTACCAGAACTGTGTCTCGAGCGGCTGGTGCGCGTGATCGCGGAACGGCCGCTGCCCGTGCAACACACGATGCATCACCCGACGGGCGTTCAGCGAGTCCAACCGCGGCCCCAGCAGCACGATCGCGGCCGGCGTCACTACGACAGCGGCGAGGGCCACGATGATCGCGGTGACCACGATGGTGTAGGCCGACGACTTGAGGAAGTACATCGGGAACAGCGCCATCACCGCCATTGACAGCCCGACGGTCGTGGCCGAGAACAGAACGGTCCGGCCGGCGGTGGCCATGGTGCGAAACAACGCCCGGTCCCGGTCCTCAGTCCGCGCCAGCTCTTCGCGAAAGCGGGTGATGATCAGCAGGTTGTAGTCGATCGCCAGGGCCAGACCCATCGCGATGCTCAGGTCCAATGCGTACGTCGACACGTCGGTGACGTAGGTGATCAGCCGCAACACCGACATGGTGCCGACGATGGCCAATGCGCCCAACACGATCGGCAGCGTCGCCGCCACCACACCGCCGAGCACCCACACCAGCACCGCGAAGCTCAGCGGAATCGCGATCGACTCCATCAGCATCAGGTCGCGCTGATTCTGCTGGTTGATCTGGGCGTACGCCACGGCCATCCCACCAGCGCGGACGGTGACGCCGTCACGCTCGTGGACCAGCTCACGCATGAACGTGCTGGCGTACTCCTGGGCCTTGTTCTCCCCGCCCCTCAGGTCGGCCACGATCATCCCGGACTTGTTGTCCTTGCTGACCAGCTGGGCCGCGGTCTGGGGCGGCGACGTCCACGCCGAAGAGACGTCGATGACCCATGGCGATCGTTTCAGGTGGTCGACAATGTCGGTGCCCACCTGGCGCGCCTTTTCGCTGTGGGCACCCGCGGGCGCGGTCAGCGCGATGAGCATCTTCTGGTCGGTTTGACCGAACTTGTTCCTGAGCAGTTCGGTCGCCCGCGCCGATTCCGAGGTCGGGTCTTGGAAACCGCCGGCCGACAGTTTGTTAACCACCGGAATCCCGAAGATCCCGGCGGCCACCAGGACTAAAACGGCGGCCGCAATGATGCGTCGGGGCGCCGCGATGGCAAGTCGAGCAATTCCTCGCAGCACTGCCGTCCTTTCCGTTCCCGCGCCCTCGGCCTAGCTCTATACCCAGAGAGGGCCCGTTTGACGCCCCTCGGCACTCATTTCCGCCGCTGCGTCGCAGACGGACGAGTGGCTTATGCAACAGTAAGACGGCCGCGTTCGCGCGATGATTCCGTCACACCGGTGATCCGTCTTACACTCCTGCTCCTACGATGACGGCTTGTGGGCGGCGTCACCAACGTTGTTGCGACGTTTCACGACCCCGGACTCGGGTACCGAACAAGGGCGGCTTTCCAGTAAACGAGCTTTGGTGAATTCGGTGTACCAATCACGGATTCGGCTGGGCCAGTAGCGAATTGGATGAGCGATGAATGCAAGCAACGAAGCCATCAGGATCAAGCATCCAACCGAGAAGGACTGGCAGGCCGTCTACGAGAACCAGGCGCGCGCATATGGGATTGCGGTGGACCCGCACGACGTCGCAGCCTGGACGCGCCGGGTCAACCTGCAAGACATCCTGATCGCCGAAGACATGTCCGATCCAAAAAATCCACACCTGGTCGGAACTTCGCTCTACTACCCACTGCGGCTCACCGTGCCGGGCGGCGCCAGTCTCGACGCCGCCTGGCTGTCGATGATCGCGGTCGCCGCGACGCATCAGGGAAAAGGAATCTGGCAGCAGCTCAGCATCCAGGGTTTCGGAATATTGCAGGAGCGTGGTTATCCCATTCTCTGCGGTGTTCCCACCCAGCCAACGGTTTACGAAATCCTGGGGGCCGGGGTGGCCAGCTACGCCAGGACCTACGACATCGAGCCGCGTTTCACCCAGCTCCGCAACAAACCCGACCGAAATCGGGCTCGGGAGGTCGACGCTGCCCAGGCGGCACGACTGCTGCCCCCGATTTACGAACGATGGCGCGCCATTACTCCGGGTGCGCTGAGCCGAGATGATGCGTGGTGGGACGACATCCTGGAAGACAGGATCACCCAGCGGGACAACGGATCGGCGCTCAATTTCATCGTTCATCCGGATGGTTTTGTGACCTACCGGGTGGTGGGTGCGTCGCCGCACGCCTATCGGCGGCCTTTCGGCAGCGTGATCGTCCAAGACTTCTGCGCGGTCACGAACGAAGCCCACGACGAGCTGCTGGCGACCCTGGTGGGCTCCAAAACGTTCGACAACGTCGTGATGGAGGTCCCGGTCGATGACCCGCTCCCGCTCAAACTCAAAGACCAGCTCGCCGCGAAAACGATAGGTATGAGCGATTTTCTGTGGCTGAGAATCATGGACGTGCCCGTAGCACTCGGCGCCCGCGCGTATTCGGCCGATGCCGACGTCGTCTTGGACGTCACGGACCCTCTCACCGTCGCCGGTGGACAATTCCGGCTGCGGACACGCGACGGTGTCGGCGAGTGCACGCCCCACGACGGGCCCGCGGACGTCCAGATAAGCCTCGGTGATCTAGGGACGATCTACATGGGAGCGCACCGACCATCGGAACTTCACCGGGCGAACCGCCTCACCGAGCTGCAGTCGGGCGCGGTGCGCACGCTGGACGCCCTCTTCGCCGCCGACCGGGTGCCGTATTGCGGCACGCTTTTCTGATAGCAGTTGGACCGCGAATCCGATTGCGGCGCAAACTATTTCAGAGATGTCGCGGGTGACGGGTGTCGCGATGGCCGACGACCGGTGGCGGCGGGACCGCCGCACAACTGGCCCGCCGTCACGCTGCGCCTGGTCAGCCGCTGGCGCGAGGCGACCCGGACCGTCCCGACACAACAGGTTCACTCGCGACCGGGCGGCTATCCTGGGACACGGTCGGGATTTCACTCCGTGGCGCAACGCCTGTTATTGTCGCCTACGCGGTCTCGGCCGACACCAGCGCCGTTAGCTCAGTTGGTAGAGCAGCTGACTCTTAATCAGCGGGTCCGGGGTTCGAAACCCTGACGGCGCACCAGCCCACCAGATATTTCACTGTTTGGTGGCTTCCGCACTTCTATGGGGTTCACCCGATGGGTAACAATCTCCGGCAAATCCTTTTCCCGGTAACCCCGCGGGTCCTACCATCTCTGCGTCGGGGTTTTTCAGAGGGGACTTGTGAAAACTGAGCTGAAGTGGGTCGAACCCTACGAGGGCCACTTTCATGCCAACATCGATGACCGCAGCGAGTACCGCGTCCATGCGCTCTCGACGGGCGGCTTCCGCGCCGAGCGGGTCGATGACGGCTTTGTGCACCACGACCTGGGCCGGGCCGGCACCGCCGCCGAGGCGCAAGCGATCTGCCAGGATCTGCACACCCGGACCATGCGGCGCGCCGCCTGGGAGGCCTACATGGCCGAGAACGACCCGCCCGGCTGGGAGTAAGCCGAACAACCGTCGCCACGGCGAGGCCGGGCGCGGACCATTTGCCGTCGTATCCCATCGCAAACTCCCCCGCTGCAGGTAATTTCTTGCTGGCACCGATTGGCGCCAGACGCGCCGATAGGCCCCCTTGGCACACGCTGCGTCGAAGGAGCTGCAATGGGGTTCATCCGGCCCAACCTGCCCGTCGTCGACATGGCTGAGTGGAGCGCCCGCTCACGCGCCGAGCGAATCGTGCCGATGGCGCGCCATATCGCCGAGCACGGCTTCGGCACCCCGCTGGTGATGCACGTGATGTACGGCGTGAAGATCACGCTGTACGTTCTCGGCGGCTGGCTCTTCGCCTGGTCGACCTCCGGCATCGGCGGCTTCACACAGGTCGGCGCGTGGTGGTCGGAGCCGATCGTGTTTCACAAGGCCGTGCTCTTCACGATGCTGTTCGAAGTCATCGGCCTCGGTTGCTGCTTCGGGCCGCTCGCCGGGCGCTATTTCCCCCCGATGGGGTCGATCCTGTACTGGCTGCGGCCCGGCACCATCCGGTTGCCACCCTGGCCCACTCGGGTGCCGTTGACCAACGGCAGCAACCGGACTCCGTTCGACGCGTTGCTGTACGGCGTTCTGCTGGTGCTGCTCGTGTCCGCGCTGCTGTCCGACGGCGGTGGGCCGATTCCCGCTCTGGACACGATGATCGGTGTGCTGCCGTGGTGGCGGACCGCCGCGATCCTGGCGGTGCTGGCCGTCCTCAGCCTGCGCGACAAGGTGATCTTTTTGGCTGCGCGGGGCGAGGTTTACGCGCCGCTGGCGCTGACGTTTCTGTTCGCCGGGGCGGACATCGTCGTCGGGGCCAAGGTCGTGTTCATGGTGATCTGGCTGGGCGCCGCGACCTCCAAGCTCAACAAGCACTTCCCGTTCGTGATCTCCACCATGCTGGCGAACAATCCGTTCATCCCGTCGGGCCCGCTCAAGCGGTCGATGTTCAAGCACCATCCGGACGACCTGCGGCCCAGCGCGTTGGCGGGCTGCATCGCGCATTTCTCGACCGCGGTGGAGGGTCTGGTACCGCTGGTGCTGCTCTTCTCACACGGTGGGTGGCCAACGGCGCTGGCGGCCTTCGTGATGATCGTGTTCCACCTGAACATCCTGCTGGCCTTCCCCATGGGCGTGCCGCTGGAGTGGAACGTGTTCATGATATTCGGGGTGCTGTGGCTGTTCGTCGCGCACGCGCGCCTGGGGCTGTCGGACGTCGCCCATCCGCTGCCGATCGCCGTCCTGTTCGCGGTCATCGCCGGCACCGTCGTCCTCGGGAACCTCTACCCGCGCAAGGTCTCGTTCCTGCCCGGCATGCGGTACTACGCCGGCAACTGGGACACCACGCTGTGGTGCGTGCGGCCGTCTGCCGACGAGAAGTTCCGCGTCGGCTCCCGCGCCCTGGGCCCGATGCAGCATTTGCAGCTCGAGCGGTTGTACGGCAGCAAAGAGGAAACCCTGATCCCACTGCATCTCGCCCTGGCGTTCCGCGGCATGAACACGCACGGGCGCGCGCTGCTCACCCTGGCCCACCGGGCGATGGCCGACTACGACGAGGACGATTACAACCTGTGTGAGGGCGAAGTCCTGTGCGCAATGGTTCTCGGCTGGAACTTCGGCGACGGGCACATGCACAACGAATGCCTGATCGAGGCGCTGCAGCAGCGGTGCGGGTTCGAGCCGGGCGAGGTGCGGGTCGTCATCCTCGACGCCCAGCCCATCCACCAACAGCGGCAGGAATACCGGCTGGTCGATGCGGCGACGGGCGAATTCGAACGCGGCTACTGCGAAGTCGACGACATGGCCACCAATCAACCCTGGGCCGACGACATTCCGGTGTACGTCCAGGCCGGCCGCGTCACCGATTCCTGACGCGACGCACCGCCACCACCACGACGAGGGCCCCGACCCCGGCCAGCGACGCCAGCACCCTGGGCTTCTGCACGAATCCGATCACCCGAATCTTCAGGTCGTCGGCGAGGCGCCGAGGGTTGGCCCGCTCGGCAAGTGAGTCGACGGTGGCCGCCAGCTGGTCACGGGCGACGTCGATGTCCTGCTTGATGGCTTCGGGATCCCGGTCCGCCACTGTGTCCTCCAAGTCGCCCACTATCCGCCTCGTACACCTGCCCGAACTACCCTAGATCAGCTGGCGGTAACCCCGACGCTCCGGTGAACAGAAAGGGACCACCTTGACCGAGACCACGCGGCTCGCACCGGGCGACAAAGCGCCCTCCTTCAGCCTGCCCGACGCCGACGGCAAGAAGGTATCGCTGGCCGATTACAAGGGGCGTCGCGTCGTCGTGTACTTCTACCCGGCCGCGTCGACGCCGGGTTGCACCAAGCAGGCGTGCGACTTTCGGGACAGCCTGGCCGAGCTCAACGGCGCCGGCCTCGACGTCATCGGGATCTCCCCCGACAAGCCGGAGAAGCTGGCCAAGTTCCGCGACACCGAGAAGCTGACGTTCCCGCTGCTGTCCGACCCCGAGCGCAAGGTCCTGACGGCCTACGGCACCTACGGCGAAAAGCAGATGTACGGCAAGACGGTCACCGGCGTCATCCGCTCCACGTTCGTGGTCGACGAAAAAGGCAAGATCGCCGTCGCGCAGTACAACGTGAAGGCCACCGGGCACGTCGCCAAGCTGAGGCGCGATCTGTCGGTCTAGCCGATGACGGCGGCCTCGGTGTACTCGGTGATGGGCCGCGCGATCCCCTGTTCGTCGCAGACCCGCTGCAGCTTCTCCAGCGTCTCGTCGATCCCGGGTCCGAGCGGCCTGCCGGGGGTGAAGGTGGCCGGGAGGTGCTGCATCCCCTGGATCACGCCGATCGTCGGGTAGTGCACGGCGCCCTCGGGGTCGCAGCGGTAGTCGGGCATCCGGTCGAGCACCGCCGTGAGCATCGACTTGAATACGACACGCGCGACGTTGGAGCCGATGCAGCGGTGGATGCCGAGCCCGAAGCTGAAGTGCCGGTTGTTTTTACGGCCGAGGTCTAGTCGATTCGGATCGGGGAACACCGCGGGGTCTCGGTTCGCCATCGCCCAGGACAACCACAGGCGGTCGCCCTCCTTGAACTTCGTGCCCGCTATTTCGAGGTCGGCGGCAATCGTGCGACCGTCGCCGGGAGCGGGCGTGAAGTAGCGCAGGAATTCTTCGGTCGCCGAGTCGAGCAGCGATTCCGGTTCCCGCCTCAGCAGTTCGCGCTGCTCGGGATTTTCGCCCAGCCATTCGAGTGCGTGCGCGGTCAGCGCCGTCGTCGTGTCGAAACCTCCACCGATGATCAAGCCGAGCATTCCGAGCAGTTCGGCGTCGGGCGCGGGTTCGCCGTCGATCTTCATCCTTGCCAACGCGTCCACAATGCCCGGGCGCGGATTTTCGCGGATCTCAAGAAGGTGGTTGAAAAGGTCCGCCCCCATCGCCATTGTCTGCTCCAAAACCCTTGGGGCGTCCGGGGAATCGGCGGGAGTGTAGACGTTGGCGTGGGCCGGCTCGCAGTACAGCTGCCACTTCTTCAGCGGAACGCCCATCATCGCCAGCGTCAGGACGGCGGGCACGACGTTCGCGAGATCGTCGACGAAGTCGATCCGCCCCGCTTCGATTTTCTCGTCGATGCTGGCCCGCACGATCTCGTCGACAAAGGGCTTCCAGCGCTTGACGGCCGCCGGCGACAGGTAGGGGTTGAGGATGGTGCGGTAGGCCGAGTGCTCGGGTTCGTCCATCTCGAGCATGCCGCCGCGGACGCCGGTGGCCTGCGGCAGCGTGGGAATGGTGATGCCCTTGTAGCCGGTGCCTTCGCCGGTGACGTCGTGGTCGTTGGACACGTGCGGGCACCGAGCGAGTTCGAAGACTTCCCGGTTGCCCGCGGCCACCCAATGCCCGTCGTAAGTGTCCGTCCACGCCAAAGGGCACCTGGCGTGCATGTCCTCGGTGATGGCGGTGAACCGCTCGCGGTACTCGGGGGTATGGCGATCAAAGTGGTAACGGTTGGTCTTGCCGGCGTCTCCGGTCAGGGTGTTTTCCGTACTCACGGTGGCGTCTCCTGCGGACGAGTGGCTGTATGTAGAAGCAGTATGCGACGAGACCATCGTTCTCGTTAAGCATTCTGGCGGTCGAGATTCCCCTCAGCCCAGGTTCGCCAGCAGCAGCGCCTCGGTGATGGCCGCGCGTTCCAGCACGCCCAGGTGCAGGCTCTCGTGATGCTGTGGGCCTGCGTTGCGGGGTCCTCCACCCCGGTGACGAGGATCTTCGCCTTCGGGAAGGCCTCGGCGAACTCGGCGATGAACGGGATCGACCCGCCCATGCCCATGTCGATCGGATCGCACCCCCACACCTGCCGGAACGCGGCCCGCGCGGCGTCGTAGACACTGCCGGTGGCGTCGATGGCGTAGGGCTCACCGATGTCGCCGCGGGTGACGCTCACCTGCGCGCCCCACGGCGAATGCTCTTGCAGGTGCGCGGTCAACGCGTCCAGGTGCGCGGTCGCGTCGCCACCGGGCGCGACGCGCATGCTGATCTTGGCGCGGGCCCGAGGAATCAGCGTGTTGGACGCCTTCTCGATCGGTGTGGTGTCGATGCCGATCACTGTGATCGCGGGTTTGGCCCACAGCCGCTGCGGCGCCGAGCCCGACCCGATTTCGGACACCCCGTCCAGTAACCCGGAGTCGGCACGCACCCGTTCGGGCGGGTAATCGACTGCGGCGGCAGTGCTTTCGTACAGCCCGGCGACGGCCACGTTCCCGTCGTCGTCGTGCAAACTGGCCAGCAGTCGCACCAGCACACTCAGCGCGTCGGGCACCACACCGCCCCAGATGCCGGAGTGCAGGCCGTGGTCGAGCGTGGCGACTTCGACGACGCAGTCGACCAGGCCGCGCAGCGTCACCGTCAGCGCCGGGATGTCGGTGCTCCAGTTATCCGAGTCGGCGATGACGATCACGTCGGCGGCCAGCGCATCGCGGTGGGCGGCCAGCAGCCGGCCCAAAGACGGCGATCCGGATTCCTCCTCGCCCTCGACGAACACCGTCACACCCACCGGCGGCTGCCCGCCGTGCGCCCGAAACGCCGCCAAATGCGTTGCGATGCCGGCCTTGTCGTCGGCGCTGCCGCGCCCGTACAGCCGGCCGTCGCGCTCGGTGGGTTCGAAGGGCGGCGACACCCATTGGCTGCGGTCGCCTTCGGGCTGCACGTCGTGGTGGGCGTACAGCAGCACGGTCGGCGCGCCGGGGGGCGCGGGGTGGCGCGCGATGACCGCCGGCGCTCCCCCTTCGCTGACGATCTGCACGTCGCCGAAACCGGCCTGCGACAACAGGTCCGCGACGGCCCGCGCGCTGCGGTGTACCTCGTCGCGGCGACCGGGGTCGGCCCACACCGATTCGATGCGCACCAGGTCTTTCAGATCGCGGCGCACCGACGGCAGCAGCTCGCGAACGCGCTCAACCAGATCGCTCATGGGATCGAGGCTAGTCGGCGGTGGTCTCCAGGATCGCCACCGCGGCGGCGGTATCGCCCTCGTGCGTCAGCGAGACGTGAATGATCACGTCGGCCAAGTGTTTGGCGATGTCGCCGCTCAGCCGAACCCGCGGGCGGCCCCACATGTCGGTGACCACCTCTATGTCGCGGTGGATGTCCTCGGGCAGCACCGGCCGCTGGGCGAACCGCGATCCCGACCACGCCTTGATCACGGCCTCCTTGGCGGCCCAGCGGGCCGCCAGGTGACGCGCCGCCGACGAACTCTTGTCCGACGCGTCGCGGCGCTCCCCCGGGGTGAACGTCTCGGAGAAGACGGTGCCCGGCTGGTCGACCTGCTCGGCGAAATCAGGAATGGAGACGAGATCGATCCCCACACCGACAATTCCCATGGGTCGCCAGGCTAACGGACCGACGTCATCCGGCGGAGACCTGGTAGGCGTCGCCGTCGCCCAGGCGCGAATCCGGGTTCAGCAGCATCGCCGCCTCCTGGCGCTTCTCCGACTCGTCATGGTCGAAGCGACGGTTCGGCGGCCGCTCGTACATCGGCGCGCCACCGGCGATCGCCGATGCGAGCCGCCGCTGACCGGCCAGCAGGCGTGCGTCCGCGCGCCGTTGGTAGTCCGCGCGCTGCTGCGGGTCGAGCGCGGCGACGAACGCCTGCGGGTGCACCAGCGCCACCAGCCCCGAAACGTGGCCGAACCCAAGGCTGGTCACCAGGCCGGCCTTGAGCGGGAACTTCTCCCCGAGCCGCAGCGTTTCGCGCACCCACACGAAGTGGGCCGAGCCGGCCAGCTCATCGTCGACGCAATCCAGACTGCGGTTGGGCGGGATCACCCCGTCGCGCAGCATCTGGCACAGGCCCATCATCTGGAAGACCGCCGCGCCGCCCTTGGCGTGCCCGGTGAGGCTCTTCTGGGACACCACGAACAGCGGCGCGCCCTCGGAGCGGCCGAGCGAATCGGCGAGTCGCTCGTGCAGTTCGGTCTCGTTGGGATCGTTGGCCAGGGTCGACGTGTCGTGCTTGGAGATCACCGCAATGTCGTCGGCGCCCACACCGAGCTTGCCCAGCGACCGCGCCAGCGCCGAATCCTTGCCGCCGCGACCGGCGCCCAGCGCGCCCAGTCCCGGCGCCGGGATGGACGTGTGCACGCCGTCGGCGAACGACTGCGCGTAGGCCACCACGGCCAGCACCGGCAGGCCCATCTTCAGCGCCAGGTCGCCGCGCGCCAGCAGGATGGTGCCGCCGCCCTGCGCCTCGAGGAATCCGAGCCGGCGCCGATCGTTGGGCCGGGAGAACTTCGAGTCGTGGATGCCGCGGCCGCGCATCATGGAAGTGTCGGCGGTGGCAGCCATGTCACCGAAGCCGATGATGGCTTCCAGCGTCAGGTCGTCGAATCCGCCTGCGACCACCAGCTCGGCCTTGCCGAGACGGATCTTGTCGACGCCCTCCTCGACCGACACCGCCGCGGTCGCGCAAGCGCCCACCGGGTGGATCATCGCGCCGTAGCTGCCGACATAGCTCTGAATGACGTGCGCGGCAACGACGTTCGGCAGAACTTCCTGCAGGATGTCGTTCGGCTTGTTCCGGCCGAGCAGGTTGCCGTGATACATCGTCTGCATCGACGTCATGCCGCCCATGCCGGTGCCCTGAGTGCTGGCCACCAGGCCCGGGTGCACCCACCGCATCAACTCGGCCGGGGTGAATCCCGACGACAGGAACGCGTCGACGGTCGCGACGATGTTCCACAGCGCCACCCGGTCGGTCGAGCTGGCCATGTCCTGGCTGATGCCGAACACGGTCGGGTCGAACCCGGTCGGGATCTGCGCGCCGACTGTCCGCGACAGCTTGGTCTTCCGCGGCACCCGAATCTCGGTGCCCGCCTTGCGGATGACCTGCCAGTCGCTGGAGTCGGGCACCGGCCGGATGATCGTGTGTTCCGGATCGAACTCGACGAAGGCGCGCGCGTCGGCCTCCGAGGACACCACGAACGCGAAGTCCTTATCCAGGAACACCGACACCAGCAGCGGCGACGCGTGATCGGGGTCGATCGCGCCGTCGTCGACGAATTCGCGGATGCCGCAGCGCTCGACGACCGTGTCGTGGTAGCGCTCGACCAGCTCGGACTCCTCGACCAGGTCACCGGATTGCGTGTCGTACCAACCGGGTTGGGGGTCATCCTCCCAGCGGATCAGGCCGGTGGTCCAGGCCAGCTCCAGGACGCCGGCGGCCGACAGTTCGTTGTCGACCTCCATCTCGAAGCGGGTCCGCGACGAACCGTAGGGGCCGAGTTCCGCGCCACCGACGATGACCACCAGATCGGCCGGGGCGACGTCGAGGTCCGCCCATTCCGGCGGGGGTGCCGGGGTGAAGCCGCGCGGCGGGGACGGCAGCGCGGCGATGGTGCCCTCGGCGCCGGCCTCGTCGGCCGCCACCTCACCCGAGGTGGCCTGCTCGCGGGCCTTGGCAGCCAGCTCAGCCATGTCGAGGTTCGCCTCGCCGAGCCCGCCGGTCAGGTCCGCCTTGATCGGCGCGCCTGCCGCGGCCACCTTGGACTCGATGTCGCAGAGGGACAGCAACATTGCCGCCATCTGGTCGGTCGAGTACGTGGTGACGCCGGCCTCCTCGACCGCATCCACGATGGCGTCGTTGTGGCCCATCAGCCCGGTGCCGCGGGTCCAACCGATCAGCGCGTGCGCCAGGCTGACCCGAGCCGCCCACGAAGACTCGGCGTGCCAGCGGCTCACGAGGGCGTCCAACGCCGACTTGGCCTCGCCGTAAGCGCCGTCGCCGCCGAACATTCCGCGGTTCGGCGAGCCCGGCAGCACCACGTGCAGCCGCGACGCGATGTCGCGCTCGGCGCCGATCTTCGACAGCCCGCCGATCAGCCGCTGCACGGCCCACAGCAGCACCTTCATCTCCATCTCGGAGCGCGAGCCGGCCTCGGACAGGTCGCCCGCGACCCGCGGTGCGGCGAACGGGAACAGCAGCGTCGGGGTCTGCGCGTCCTTGATGTGAATCGACTGCGGCCCAAGGCTTTCGGTCTGCTCGGTGCCCACCCACTCGACAAGCGCGTCGATGTCGGAGTAGGACGCCATGTTGGCCGCGACCACCCACAGCGCCGCGCCGAACCGGGCGTGGTCGCGGTAGAGCCCGCGGTAGAACGCCAGCCGCTCGTCGTCCAGCTTGGACGTCGTGGCGATGACGGTGGCACCGCCGTCGAGCAGTCGCCCGACGACCGACGCGGCGATCGAGCCCTTGGAAGCGCCCGTCACCACCGCGACTTCGTGGCTGTAGTGGCCCGGGTCCGGGTTCTCGGCGCCGGCCGCGATCCGCCCATACAGTGATGCGTGAATCTGCCGGCCCGCGGCCAGCGCCTTGCCCTGCCACCAGGTGGCCTGCGTCGCCACGACATGGCCTGCGCCCTCGAACCTTTCGGACAGCCCCCCCCAGCGGGCGTCGATGTCACCCTCGTCGGTCAGCCAGAGCTTGACCAGGTCTTCGCGCGCACTGGCCCACCGGTCGTCGAACAGCACGGCCTTCTTGGGCTCGAACGCCGGTGCCACCAGCCGTGGCCAGTCGGCGCCGAGTTCGGTGGTCACCAGATCGATGAGCTCGGCATCGGTGGCCGTCGGCGAAGCGCTGACCGGGTCGTCCAGGCCCAGCTGGTTGAGCACCAGGCGCGCCGCCGACGCCAGCACGCCGTCGCGGCCGGTGATCTGGTCGGTGAATTCGCTCAGCGCGGCGGCATCGATGGTCGCACCGCCGCCACCACCGCCCGACGACGGCAGCGTCACCGCGATGCCACGACGCGCGGCGACGGAAGCCACCGCGGCGTCGATCGCCTTGTCGACGGCAGCCGCGTCGGCCAGTGCGCCTTCGTGCAGGTGACCCATGGCGCCGCCCCGGACGCTGGTCCCCTCGCGGGTGCCCAGCGCGACCTCGACCGTGACGTGCTTGGCCCAGCCCTCGCCGAGTTCCCAGGTCTTCTTGACCCGCTCGGCGATGGCCCCGGGCCGCTTACCCGAGGGCCCCAGCACCGTGCGCAGCTGGTCGTTGATCGCGTCGGAAAGCACTGGGCCGTAAGGCTTGTAGGTACGCGCCAGCTTGGTGACCTGCGCGCGCAGCCCGGCCAGGTCGGCTTCGGCGGCGCCGTCGATGGCGCCCAGGTTCAGCTCCGAACCCAGGTCCACCAGCAGCTGGTTGCGCCGCGACGACGCGCCATCGGTGATGGATTCGATGGAGTCCAGCTCCTCGATCTGGTCGATGCGCATCTTGGCCGACAGCGCGATCAGCGCCAGCGTGGCGTCGGCGGCGTCGAACCGGATGTCGTCCGGTCGGGCCGCACCCGACGGCGCGGTCGGCGCGGCGGGGGCCGCCGGAGCGGCCGCGGCCACCTCCGGTGCCGACGCACTGTCGGCGGGCGCCTCCGGCTCGTCATCGGGCTCCGGCTCGGGGTCGGTGTCGGTGGCGAACAGCACCGCCGCGTCGCGCTCGGCGTTGAGCACTTCCACTGTGCTGTGGGCATATTCGGGCAGGTTGAGGGTGTTGGTGGCCAGGCCCGCGACGGTCGGCGCGGACTTCACACCGATCTCGACGAACCGCTCCACACCCAGGCCGCCTGCGGTCTCCTCGGTGAACAGCAGGTCCTGGGTTTCGATCCAGCGCACCGGGCTGGCGAATTGCCATGCCAGCAACTCGATCAGGACGATGCGGGCCATCTCGATGCGGCGCTCGGCGAGCCAGGTGTCGTAGTCGGCCAGGATCGGGTCGAGCGGCTCGGCCGGCACCAGGTCGCGGATCTCCTGGATGAAGTCGCGGTCCAGGGTGAACGGACGCGGCACCAGGTTGGGGATGTAGCGCCCGATGATGACGTCGGGATCCTTGTCGCGCGGCATGACCCGGTCGAGTGATCGCCGGAACTCCGCCACACCGACCCGCAGCACGCGCGAGTGGAATGGCACGTCGATACCGGGCACCAAGATGAACGAGCGCTTGCCGCCGGTGATCTCGCGGCGCCGCTCCACCTCTTCCTCGAGCGCCTCCAGGCCGCGCACCGTGCCGGCGATCGCGTATTGGGATCCGCGCAGGTTGAAGTTGACGATCTCAAGAAACTCGCCGGTATTCGCCGCGATTTCGGCGACAAACGCGGGAACCTCGTCGTCGGGTAGGTCGATCTGCGAGGGCCGAATGGCGGCCAACCGGTAGTTGGACCGGCCCAGCTCGTCGCGCGGCACGATGTCGTGCATCTTCGACCCGCGGTGAAACACCGTCTCCAGCAAGGCTTCCAGCTCGTAGATGCCGGTCACGCAGGCCAGCGCGGTGTACTCGCCGACGGAGTGGCCGCAGGCGATCGCATCCTCGACGAAAGCGCCCTGCTCACGCATCTCGGCGACCTGCGCCGCGGCCACCGTGGCCATCGCGACCTGGGTGAACTGCGTCAGGTACAGCACGCCCTCGGGGTGGTTGTAGTGCACACCGCTGGCGATGATGCTGGTCGGGTTGTCGCGCACCACGTGCAGAACCGAGAAGCCCAGGGTGTCGCGGGTGAACTTGTCCGCCTTGTCCCATACCTTGCGGGCCGCCTTTGACCGGGCCCGGACGTCCATGCCCATGCCCTTGTGCTGAATGCCCTGGCCGGGGAAGGCGTAGACGGTGTGCGGGGCCGCCAGGCGGGCCGTCGCCGACATCACCAGATCCGAACCGATCTTGGCGGTGACCTCCAAAACCTCGGCGCCCTGGTCGATTCCGACCCGGTCGACGCGGAACGCGACCTCGTCGCCGGGACGCACCATGCCCAGGAAGCGGGCGGTCCAACCGATCAGCCGCGCTGGCGGGCGGGCCTGCCCGTCGGTGGCGGTCACCGCATGCTGGGCGGCGGCCGACAGCCACATGCCGTGCACGATGGGCGATTCCAGGCCGGCCAGCAGCGCGGCGGCCCGATCGGTGTGGATGGGGTTGTGGTCACCGGAGACCACCGCGAACGGACGCATGTCGACCGGGGCGGTGATGGTGACATCGCGCCGGCGCCGGCGCGGGGTGTCGGTCGCGTTTTCCGAGACCGCGCCACCGGCGCGCGTCGGTTCGGTCAGTTCGGCGGCCCCGGTGCGGCCCAGGATCGCGAACCGCTCATCGAGGGTGGCGATCGCCTGACCGTCGGTGTCGGTGATGGCGACCGAGACCGGGACGACGCGCCCCATGTCCGTGTCGATCGCCGCCGAAGCCGTTGCGGTGATGGTCAATTGCGACTGGGTCGTCGGCAGCTTGCCGACCATGTGGGCGGCGTGGTCCAGATGCACCAGGCTCAGCAGGCCCTCGACGACCGGGACGCCGGCATCGGTGACGGCCGAGCCGATCGCGGAGAAGACGGCGGGCCAGCACGGCCCGACGAGCGCGTCGGGGACGGTGGTGAGGCTGGGCGCCAACGGTTCTCCGAAGGTGGCCGTGACACCGGTGTGGTCGGCGACCCGCTCGGGATCCCAGTCGACCGTGACCGTGGCCGTTCCGTCTGTGACCGCGGGCAGGAACTCCGGCCCGTCGACGCCGGCCGCGATGGCCAGCACCGCACGCATGGCCGTGGCGGCATCCTCGGTGGAGACCACCGGGGTGGCGCCGTCAACGGTGTTGGGCGGCAACGTAAACGGGATGTCGATCCACGTGCCCGACACCGGGACGCTGAGCACGACGCGGTCGCCCTCGACCTGAAGACGCGCGCCGGTGGACGAATGCGTGGCGCGGCGGCTCTCGGGTCCGTCGTGCACCAGCCAGTCGGAGGGATCGGCGATGCGGTGGACCGGGTTGGTCGCGGTGCGGCCGGCCCATTGGACATCGGGGGCGTCCAGCACGACGGCCAGCGGGCCGGTGACGTCGGCGCGGCCCAACCGGCGTGACGTGACGGCCTTGGGCTCCGCCCCGGCGGCGAGCGCCTCGTCGATGGCCGCCTGCTCGAAGCGGTCCAACAGTTCACCAACAGGCTCGTCCATCCGGGTGATGCCCGCGACGGCCGCGGTTCCCGGGATGATGCACACCTGGTCGGCGTCGTAGCGGGCGTCGTGCGCCTGCCACAGCGAATCGCTGCGCCACCAGCGCCGCACGTCTTTGTCGATCACCGGCACGAAGTTGACCGGCTTGCCCAGCAGCTTGCACAGCGTGACGAAGAACGGGACGTCGGCCGGGTGCAGCTGCACGCGTTCGGCCTCGGGGTAGTGCGCCAGCAGGGTGGCGATGGCCTCGGCAGGATTTTCCAGCAGCCGCGCGCCGTCGGCGGTGGAGCCGTCGAACAGCGTCTCGATGGGACCGAAATCCTGTGCATGCAAACGGGCTTCGGCCCGCTGCAGCATCTGCTCGAAGCGGTCGCGCCAGGTGTCGGCCAGCCACGGGCTGCCGGGCGACGCGGTGTCGGCGGTGGAATCGCCGTCCCCGATGGACAACTCGACGTAGCGCTGCAACCACTGCAGGTAGGTCATCTCACCGGCGTCGCCGAAGTACGGCTTGGCGGTGTTGGCCATCGCCGCGATGATCTCGTCGCGACGCTCCGCAACGGCGTCGGCATCCCCGGCGACCTCGTCGAGAAGCCGGCCGCACCGCGAGGCGCTGTTGTCGATCTCGTGGATGTCCGCACCGAGCTGGCTACGGCTGGAAGCCATTCCGCCCGAGGCTTTTCCGGCGCCGATCCACTGATCGGTGCCTTGGGTTTCGACCAGCATCCGCTTGACCGACGGCGACGTGGTGGACTCCTTGGCCGCCATCGCCGCGGTGCCGACCAGGATGCCGTCGATCGGCATCAGCGGGAAGCCGTATGCCTGCGCCCAACGTCCGGACAGGTATTCGGCCGCGCGCTCCGGCGTGCCGATGCCTCCGCCGACGCAGACGGTGATGTTGGACCGCGACCGCAGTTCGGAGTAGGTCGCCAGCAGCAGGTCGTCGAGGTCTTCCCAGGAGTGGTGGCCGCCGGCGCGCCCACCCTCGATGTGCGCGATTACCGGCTTGGCGGACACCTCGGTCGCGATGCGGATGACCGAGCGGATCTGCTCGACGGTGCCGGGCTTGAAGACGACGTGGCTGATGCCGACCTCGCCCAGCTCCTCGATCAGCTCGACGGCCTCCTCCAGATCCGGGATGCCGGCGCTGACCACCAGACCGTCGATGGCCGCGCCGGACTGACGCGCCTTCTGCACCAGCCGCTTGCCGCCGACCTGCAGCTTCCACAGATACGGGTCCAGGAACAGCGCGTTGAACTGGTAGGTACGACCGTCCTCGAGCAGCCCGGCAAGCTGCTCGACGCGGTCGGCGAAGATCTCCTCGGTGACCTGCCCGCCGCCGGCGAGCTCGGCCCAGTGCCCGGCGTTGGCCGCGGCGGCCACGATCTCGGCGTCAACGGTGGTCGGGGTCATGCCGGCCAGCAGGATCGGCGAGCGCCCGGTCAGCCGGGTGAACTTCGTCGAGAGCTTGACCCTGCCGTCGGGCAGGCGAACCAGGGTCGGGGCGTAGCTGGACCAGGCCCGCGCCACCTCGGGGACGGCGCCGACGGTGAAGAGGTTGCGCTGGCCGCCGCGGGTCGCCGCGGGCACGATGCCCACACCGAGGCCACGGATCACCGGCGCGGTCAGCCGGGTCAGGATGTCGCCGGGGCCCAGGTCAAGAATCCAGCGAGCGCCGGCGTCGTTGACGCGGGTGATCTCCTCCACCCAGTCGACCGGACGCACCAGGATCGATTCGGTCAGTTGCCGGGCCAGCTCGACGTCCAGGCCGACCTTCTCGGCCCAGCTGCCGACGATGTCGATGCCGTCGGCGAGGCGTGGGGTGTGGAAACCGACCTCGACCTGCACCGGATCGAAGACCGGCGAGAAGACGTCGCCGCCGCGCAGCTTGTTCTTCCGGTCGGCCTCCTCCTTCTCCGAGATCTGCTGGCAGTAGAGCTCGAAGCGGGACAGCTGTTCCGGGGTGCCGGTGATGACGACCGAACGGCGGCCGTTGCGGATGGACAACACGGGCGGCAGCACGGTGCGCACGTCCTGCGCGAACTCGTCGAGCAGCCGGCCGATGCGTTCGGGGTCGGCGTTGGTGACCGACACCATCGGCGGGCGGTCGCCAAGCACCGAGATGCCTCGCCGACGGGCCACCAGCGTCCCGGCCGCACCGATCAGCTGGGCCAGCGCCAGCAGCTCGACATCGCGGGCGCCCCCGGCCTTCAGCGCCTCGACGGCGAGCACACCTTGGGAATGTCCGGCCACGGCCACCGGGGGCGTCGCCTTGAGGTCCATGCCTTGCCGAGCCAGCGCCCGCACGGCCGCGATCTGGGTGAGCAGCACGCCCGGGATCGACACCGCGGCCGAAGTCAGGTGCTTGTCCGAGGGGACCGGATCCTCGGCCGCCAGCGCACGCACCCACGACAGCGGCTCGAACCCGATCGGACGCACCACGACGAGCTCTTTGGCCACCGGCTCGAGGAGCAGGTTGACCTCACCGACCAGCGTTGCCAGGTCGGACTCGATGCCGGCCGATGACACCAGCTCTTCGAGGGTCTCCAGCCAGGCGCTGCCCTGCCCGCCGAATGCCACGGCGTAGGGCTCGCCGGCCGTCAGGCGGTCGACAAGGGCGTGGGTGTCCCCGGTGTGTGGGGCCCTGCCTTGGCCGTCGCGGTCAGCGGACACGCGGTCGTGCTCGTGGATCGTCACCTTGTCTGTCTCCCCTGTATGCGTCTTTAGGTCTCGTTCGTCTGGCGGTCACCACCGCCGGGCGGGGTTCTGTCGATGCGGCGTGGTTCGGCGTCGAATCACAGCCGGGAAAACGGCCGGCCGGTGTGTTGTCGGCGGACCGCCCGGCTGGTGCTGAGCGGTGCGACGGACTCCATCGGCTGTACTAAGAGTGTCATAAGGATCGGCCCTCGTTTCGCGTGCTGATCGGTTACTGATGAGTTCTACGCATGGGTAACCGTGTCGTGGGTAACACGCGGTTTCACCGGCGGCCCGAACCCGATTACCAAACCCGCTGCATGAAGGTGGTTACGGTCGAGTAGCTATAACTGCGCAGATCAAGGCAGTCTTGTTATCGAATCGTTATATAAAAATTTTGGGCCGCGGAGTGCCGTCACGGCGCCGTCGGCAGCATCGGACGACGATCGCCCGCCCGGGCGCGTCCGGATAATGGGCGAACGAGTGTTTGCTGGAATTTTTAAGAGCGCGCGCCTCGACCGGGCCGGGCGACGGACTCGGGCACTAGGCCCACTGGCCGAATTGGGGCTTGAGGATCTCGTTGATGTCCACGCCGACCCCTCCGACGCTGCGTTTGTCGATCTCAACCTGGTGCAAATTGGCCGCCGGGTGGGCATAGCCCTTGGGCGAGCCCCAGTTGTGCTGCCAGAAGTAGGAGCCCAATCCGTCGTGCAGCGCCCAGTCGATGGTTTTCGAATTGGCGTACACGCCTGTGCGCTGATGACCGATTACCGACTCCCAGGAACGCAGGTAGGGCGCCACCTGGCTCTTGTACTGCTCGTAGGAGGGGTCGTCGTCGATCGAGGCATAAATGGGTGCGCTGGCGGGCCCACCGGCCGCGGCGTGCAGCTGCATCCCCCGCTGCGCGTGCTGCAGGCCGGCGTTGGCACCGCCCAGCCAGTCCGCGCTGCTGGCCTTGCCGTACTGATAGCAGGACACAATTTTGAGCCCGTTGCCGTTGAGGTCGCGCGCCTCGGCAACCTGGATCGGCTTGCCCAGCATCCAGTTGCCGCCGGGGCGACGATCCGAGACGTACCGAATCGACCCCACGGCGCCCGCGGCCCGGATCTCGCTGGCCGGAATGATGCCGGCCGCATAGTCCAGCAGGGTGCCGAGCGACGCCGATGCGGGCGCGGCGCTCAGCGACGCGCCGGCCGCGCCCAGCCCCAGCAGGGCGGGGGTTGCGGCCGCGAATTTGAGCAGATCACGCCGCGAAACGGATGACACAAGCCACAGGGTACGACACAAACCCCATATGACACGTTGATCACACCGGTAACATGTGCATCACAGTGGGGCATCGTTCGTTTGAACGGGTTGGCGCGCGGGCAGCACGATGACGCTCACGGCCTCCACTCCGCGCCGCGCGGTCTGCTGGGCGATCTCCTCGATGAAGTGGGCGGCCGCCGGACTGATCGATCCCGCCCAGGCGCGGAACCCCTGCACGATCACCGGATCGCGCTCCAGCAGTGGTTGCACGCCTCGTAGCACGCCGACCACCTCGTCGGGCAGGGGGTCGGCCAGCTGCTGGTCGATCCAGCGGCGCGCCAGTTCTGGTGCGGCAGCGTCGTCTTCGCCCAGCGCGATCACGTCGGCGGCCAGGCCGCGCAACCGATCGAACAGCACATCGTGGCCCGGGGTCTCGGCCAGTTGCGACAACAGGGTGCTCGCAGCCGTCGGAAGCACCATTTGCCCGAACAGCGCGGGAACGGGCAGGTTCCATTCGTCGAACAGGTCCGCATACATCGCGGCGACGGGCGCCGGCAGCGGATCGCTGAGCCGCCCGATCACCCCGATGCTGTCGCGGTGCGTGGTTGCCAATCGGTGCAAGATGTCCCGGTTGAGGCCCGCGTCGCCGCACTCGGTGGCCGCATCGATGGCTTGGATCAGGTGGTCGATCCGCTCCCGTTGTTGCATCAGCAGCGCGCGGTGCTCGTCGAGCAGGCCGGCCAGTGTGCTGTGCCCGCCCTCGATCAACCGCGCAATGTCATTGATACCGACGCCGAGGCTGCGCATCAGGTCGATCCGCAGCAAGTCGAGGACCTGCTCGACGTCGAAGACCCGGTAGCCGTTGGACAGGTGCTGGGCGTGTAGCAATCCGATCTTCTCGTAATGGCGAATACGGCCGGAAGCGATGCCCGTCAAGGCCGTGACGTCGCCGATCAGCAACTGCTCAGCCACCCCTTGACCTTACAACTGTGACAAGGTCTGTACTGAGCACATGGAGCACGAGCAGCTCATCGGCCTGACCCGTCGCGCGTTGAAGTTGGCGCGGGACAAGACGACCGATCTCGCTCCGGCCCAGCACACGGTCGACGCGTGTGACTACACGGGCGTCGAGCGGCACCACCGGGATCGGGCCATGCTGCTGGCCAGTCCGCAGCTGGTCGGCTACGTCTCGGAACTTCCCGCCCCGGGTGCGTATTGCACGAAGAAGGTGATGGGGCGGTCCATCCTGCTGACCCGAACCTCGCAGGGAACGGTCAAGGCGTTCAACAACGTGTGTCTGCACCGCCAATCGCAGGTGGCGTCGGGTTGCGGCACCGCCAAGTGGTTCACCTGTCCGTACCACGCCTGGACGTACGACAACACGGGGCGCTTGGTGGCCCTTCCGGGGCGCGAGGGGTTCCCGGAAGTGGCCATCAAGTTCGACGGGCTGACCGAGCTCCCGGCCACCGAATTCGCCGGATTCCTCTGGGTGGCACTGGATCCCGGAGCGACGCTGGACGTGGCGGCACACCTGGGCCCACTCGCCGACGAACTCGACTCGTGGGGCATCGGGCGCTGGTCCCCGCTGGGCGAGAAGGTGCTGGACTCCCCGATCAACTGGAAATTAGCGATCGACACCTTCGCCGAGAACTATCATTTCGCCACCGTCCATCAGCAGACCTTCGGCACGATCGCGCGCAGCAACTGCACGGTGTTCGACTCCTACGGGCCGCACCACCGGCTGATCTTTCCGCTCAACACCATCCTGGAGCTCGATGACTTGCCCGAGGATCAGTGGAGTCCGTTCTACAACGTGGTGGTGATCTACGCGCTGTTCCCCAACATCGTGCTTTCGGTCACGATTGCCAACGGTGAGCTGTTCCGGGTGTACCCCGGGGATCGGCCCGGCAGGTCAATCACCGTCCACCAGAACGCAACACCGCAGGACGTCTCCGATGACGCGGTGGCAGCCGCCGTCCAAGACGTTTTCGATTATGCGCACGCCACCGTGCGCGACGAGGATTACCGGCTGGCCGAGGGGCTGCAAGCCAATCTCGAGTCGGGCGTCCGCGACCACCTGGTGTTCGGCCGCAACGAGCCGGGCCTGCAGCATCGCCACATCACGTGGGCCCGGGCGCTGTCACAGTCAGTCGGGGTCGGCTGACAGCACCGCGATCAGATCGTCGAGAAGCTTTGCCAGTAGGTCGTTTTCGACGGGCGCCGAGCGGAACAGGAGCTCGACGGCATCCTTGCGCCGGCCGGCCGCCACCAGCGGCACGACCTGATCCACCATGGTCTGCAATGTGGGCTCCGGCGGTGCCAGGTTCGCCACGGTGGTGGACAGCACGTCGACGAGTTCCCAATCCCGGTACAACGCCAGCGAGCGTTCGTTGAACGCGAAGCCGGTCACCGGGTTTCCCCACATGGTTCCGCGGTAGCGATAGGGGCCCTCCATGTACTCGATCGGCAGGCCGTGTGCCGGGGCCGCCACCAACGGCTCGCCGATGAGGTCCAGTTGCAGTGTGGGACAGGTGATCCGGTGCCGGTCGGGCATGTACCGGGCCGGGGCGAGGGGTCGCACCAGGGGCCGCATGGCCTCGGGCCATCGCACGTAGCTGCTGACCGTGACCTCGATGTCTTCGGCGCATTCGGGCGCGATCGCGGGGTCCGGGTGGCTCGTCGTGATGCCGGTGAACGGCTGCAGCACGTTGCCGTGCGCGCGGTCGAACTGACGCCAGATGCTCAGGTCGACACCATTGTCGAAGTTGATCGTGCGCCATTCGTGCGACCTGGCCCGCGGGTCTCCCCCCGACCCCCCGCCGCCGGCGTACTTGGGAAACCACTGCCGATCGACGTGCCCGCTGGCGCCGGACACCTGCTGCACGACGTCGCCCCAGCGCAGGGTGCCGGTCATCGCCATGCCGGTCTGGAAATACGAGTAGGTGTCGCTTTGACCGAAACAGGTGATCTTTCCGTTGTACGTCGATGCGCCCACCGGTGTCGGTGCGCGCGTTGGTGTTACGGCCAGATCCAGTCGCATCGGCCGTCCGGATTGGTCCTGCCCGACCAGGCTGACCCGGTAGGTGTAGGGCAGCAGTTCGCCGTCGCCGTTTCGGCTGGTCGTCCACGACGCGGTTCCCGCGCTGCTGTGGTAGGTGATGTCGAGATGACCGGATGCCATCGTCAGTTTGGGCTGGGCGCCGGGCTCCATGTTGGCCGGCGGCATGTCGTAGTCGGTGAAGGTGCCGTAGTCGCCGGTGTCGAGGTCGAACAGCGCCATCGTGTAGAAATCCGCGACGACGGTTCCACCGGGGCGGTTCTTGTTGAAGATGGTCAGGAAGGCAAACGATCGATCGGCCTCGGCGGCGTCGAGCTGACCGGCGATGAACCAGGTGTCGGACTCCTGGCCGGGATGTTCGCCTTCGGCGGCGGGAAACTCCAACTGGCTGTCGCCGGGCACCAACTGGAACGGGTAACTGCGCCAATCGCTGGTCATATCGGGCCTCGCTGCTTTTTTCGCTATGTTAGCGTGGATAGCGAAATTGCGGTCGCGGTCCGATCCCCTGAGGAAGTGCCCCGATGACAGAGACTTCCGCCCATCGCTCCTATAACGAGCTGTTTATCGGGGGCCAGTGGCGCAAACCCGCCAATCCCCAGCAGCTCGCCGTGATCTCGCCGCACTCCGAAGAGCCGGTCGGGCACGTCCAGGTCGCAGGCCCCGAGGACGTCGAGGCCGCCGTCGCCGCCGCACGGCGCGCCTTCGATCACGGTCCGTGGCCGCGGATGAGCCATGCCGATCGGATGGCCAAGGTCGAACAGCTTGCCGGGATCTATGCCGGTCACGCCGACGAGATGGCGGATCTCATCACCGACGAGATGGGGTCGCCGCGCAGCTTCAGCCGGATGGGCCAGGGGGCGGCCGCCGCGGCGCTGATCCACCTCTCGCTGGCGGCCGCCCGCGAGTTCCCGTGGGAGGAACGCCGCCAGGGTGTGCTCGGCGAAGTCCATCTGCGCAGGGCCCCGGTCGGGGTGGTCGCAGCGATCGTGCCGTGGAACGTGCCGCAATTTCTGATCATGCCCAAGCTGATCCCTGCACTGATCGCGGGCTGCACGGTCATCATCAAGCCCGCGCCCGAAACACCTTTGGACGCTTTGTGGTTGGCCGAGATGATCGAGCAGATCGGGTTGCCCGAGGGCGTGGTGTCGGTGCTGCCCGGCGGCCCCGAGATTGGTGAGGCGTTGGTCCGCCATCCCGGGGTGGACAAGGTCGCGTTCACCGGTTCCAGTGCCGTCGGCCGCCGGATCGCCGCCCTGTGCGGCGAGCAGCTGAAACGGGTGAGTTTGGAGCTGGGCGGCAAGTCCGCGGCGATCATCCTCGACGACGCCGACATCGCCAAGACGGTGGCGGGCCTGAAGTCCGCGGGGTTGATGAACAACGGTCAGGCCTGCGTCGCGCAGACCCGGATCTTGGTCAGTGACCGTAAGCACGACGAGGTGGTCGACGCGCTGGCCGACATGATGTCGGCGTTGAATGTCGGGGACCCGGCCGACGAGTCGACGGACATCGGACCGCTTGTGGCCCAACGACAGCAGCGCCGCGTCCAGGACTACATCAGGTCGGGCCGCAGCGAAGGCGCGCGCGTTGTGCTCGGTGGCGAACAGAGCCCGTCCGAGCGCGGCTGGTATGTGCGGCCGACGCTGTTCGCCGACGCCACCAACGACATGCGCATCGCCCGGGAGGAGATTTTCGGTCCGGTGCTGACGGTGCTGCGCTACCGCGACGAGGACGACGCGATCCGCATCGCCAACGAGACCGATTACGGGCTGGCCGGTTCGGTGTGGACCGCCGACATCGAACACGGCCTGGATGTCGCGGCGGCCGTCCGCACCGGAACCTACGGCATCAACATGTACACCCTCGACATCGGCGCGCCGTTCGGCGGCTTCAAGCAGTCCGGCATCGGGCGTGAGTTCGGGCCCGAGGGGCTGCATGAGTACGTCGAGTTGCAGACGCTGATATGCAAGGGCCAGCTGCCGCCGCTATAGAGTTTCCGGTGTCCACCACGGGTCGCGGCCAAGCCGTGCCAATAGCTTTGCCTGCGCAGCGCTCTCGTCGCCGATCAGGACCGGCGCACCGAACATCCCGGATGCGGCCAAGGCCTGCGGATCCTCCGGTAGGCCCGCGCAGAACAGTTCACACCACGCGGGGTCCAGGCCGTCGTCGGCGCCCACCGCGCGGGCGAGGTCCCAGGTATGCACCAGGACGTCACGCGTTAGGTTCGGCATCAACCGGTACTCATCGAGTTGTGTCGCTCCGCCGGATCCGAGAGCCTGCGTCAGCGAATCATAGGTGAGTTGCCACCGGGCCCGAGGATCGTCGCGTGGCCGGTCGGGTTTCAATCTTATGGGACGCAACAGAAGAACGTCATGGAAGCCGATCACGTGCTCAACCACTCCCCGGGCGTCCCACGGATCACACGGCGATGGACGATCCCACTTCCCGTCCGCCACGGCGACCGCCGCACCGAAGCGACGGCACACCGCCAAGTGCAATTCGCCCACGTCATCCATCGCGGTCACCATGGGGATTCAGGCACCTGCAACGTCAGCTCGACCGGGCAGCACAGCGCGCCATGCTGATTGGTCACCTGGATTTCGACATCGACCAGGCAGCGTGGCGGTTCCACCGAGGTGTCCCGGCGCTTCGCCACCGCCCGGCCCCGGCCGATCATGGTGTCGCCGGCATACACGGGCCCGGCCAGCCGCATGGATCGGCGCACCACGCGCGACCGCGGACCCGCCCAGTCCGTTGCGATGCGGTCGGCGAACCCGGCCAGGTGCATCGTGTTGACGTAGATCGTCGGATTCCCCTGCGCTCGAGCGTAATCCGGATCGAAATGGCCGGGGAAATAGTCCCATGTCGCTCCCGCGTTCTCCACCACGCGCTGGTAGCTGATGTGGTCGGTGACTTCCGGCAGCTCCACCGGGACGGTGATCTGGCTCCAAGCCATCCCGTCGCCGCTCACGAGGAGGCTTCTGGAGTGAAGCGGAACAAGGTATTGCGGCAGGTGGCCACCACCGCCCCGTCCTGGCGGCGAAAGGTCTCCAGCGTGTCGACGAAATGGCCGACGCCCAGCCGCGTCTGCTTTTCCGGTGACACCGAGACCAGCTCGTCCACAACAGTCAACACGTCGCCCTCGACGATGGGTTGACCGAACTCAACCTCGTTGGCCGCGTTGATGAATGTGGTACCGGGCAGCGGCACCCGTAGGGCGATCAACGAAGCCGTCCCGCGACCCCCGGGTTGCCACGGCGGTGTGATCAGCCAGCCCATCAACAGCGCCGGCGGCGCCAGCAGGCCTCCCCAGTGCTGCCGGGCGAACTCTGAATCCCAATACGAGCGATTGCCGTCCCGGACCATCGCGGCGAACAACTGGATGCGTGCGGCGCTGACCGCGGTCGCCGCGGTGCGGGGCTCGCTGCTCGTGCCGACCATCCGCAGCGCATCTTCGTATGTGCCGAAGGCCAGCCGCTGACTGAAATCCTGATCCACGTATCGGAGTCGCTCACATGACGAGCGGGTGCCGACTCGGGACCGAATCCCATTCCAGCACACGGGAAGTGAAATACCAGCCACCGCGCTCGTAGATCAGCTTGTCCTTGAAGGTGCCGGTGGCCCGCAGCGTGATGTCGCCGAACATGCTGGCGAACAGCACGACGACACAATGCTGGACCGCGTCGACCCCGTCGACTTTGATCTCGTGGTCGACGGTGACCATCCGCTGTCCGTCGCCGCCATCAAAGGCCGCGCTCAGATCGTCGAACACCTCGCCATCGCGGGTGTAGCTGGCACCGGAATGGCGGAAGGTCGCGATCCAGCGCTTGCGGCTGCCGTCGGAGTAGGCCCGATTGTGCCGAGCGTTCAGGTCCAGGATGGCAGCACGGCCGGTGACGGCTTGGAGCATTTGCTGTTCCTGATAAGTCATGGTCATCGCTTTCCAGCCTCTCTCGGAAATGACTGCCAGCAATCGGCTGATGGAACATTAAGGCAACTCAACGACTATTGCGTGACATTAATGGAACCTAACGGCTAACGATATACCCCCTACTTTCACGATCCCACGTTCCCGGATTGACGCCCCGTTCGCGCAACAGGTCTTTACGGATCCGGCCGATCACGTTCTTGGGGAGTTCGCTCACGGTCTGCACGAATCGCGGCACGCAGAAGTAAGGCATGCGCGCCGCGCAGAAGTCGAGGAGCTCCGCGAAATCCAATGTGGCGCCGGGCTGCAACGCGATCACCACCAGGACGTCGTCCTCTCCCAACTCGCTTGGCACGCCGACCGCGGCGGCCTCTGCCACGGCGGGATGGCGCATGACAACGCTCTCCACTTCGACCGAAGAGATGTTTTCACCGCGGCGGCGCAACGCATCTTTCATTCGATCCACATATGTCAGATTCTGATCGCGATCGAGTCGCCCGAGATCGCCCGTGTGAAACCATTCCGGATGCGGCGTTATCTGCGAGTCCGCGCCGACGTAACCTTCGCTCATCACGTGCGGATGCCTGGGCCGACAGGCGATCTCACCCACGCTGTCGGCGGGCAGTGGGTTTCCTGATTCGTCGAGGATGCGCACGTCGAAATCGGGATTCGGCCGCCCCGAGGTTCCGGGAACCCCGTCGTCGGCCAGCGCCTTGACCGCGACGGGAAACGCCTCGGTGAGTCCGTACATCGTGACGAGGCGGCAGCCGTAACGTTTTTCGATCTCGCGGTAGGAGTCCGCGTCGATCGGCGCGGCGGAGATGAACCGCAAAGGCAGCGCTGCGTCGCCCGGACCCGCGGGCAGACTCCGCAGCATCGAAACCATCGCCCCGGCGCCGGCGAATCCGACCGCGCCGCGGGCACGTATTTCGTCCCACACCTCACCGGGGTGAAAAGCCCCGGCCAGCACCGTCGTTGCGCCGACCAGCATGGGCGCCAAAATGCTGGGCGCGGCGCTGAGGTGAAACAGCGGCATCGCCGTCCACAGCACCTCGCCCTCGCGAAATTCCCAGGCCGATGCGACGGTTGCGGCCACCGAAAACAGATAGTGCCAGGTCGTGGCGACGGCTTTGGACGGGCCGGTGGTGCCCGACGTATAGAACAGGCAGGCAAGGTCGCCGGGCTGCCCGGGATCACCGACCGGTGCATCGCCGGTGTGTCGACTCAACGTCGCGGTCAGTGAATCATCCTGTACCACAATGCTCGTCAGGGAGTCTGCTGCGTCGGCGACCTCAGCGGCGCGGGGCCGGCGTTCGGCGTCGGTCAGCATCACCTTGGCCCGCGACAGTCGCAGGGCGTACAGCAGGAAGTCGCCCTTGTTCGCGGCGTTGATCGCCGCGCTCACCGCCCCGATCCGCGCGGCGCCCAGCCAGAAGTACACCCATTCCGGACAGGTGCCGGTGAACAACGCGACGCGGTCACCGGGTCCGACACCCAAGTCGGTCAACAGGTTTGCCGCCGCGCAGGACCGCTGGCGCATCTGCTCGAAGGTCACATCGACTCCCGCGATCGACATCATCACCCGATCGGGGTGCTGCTGCGCGCGGCGATCGAGTACTGCCGGCACGGTGAAATGGTCGACGCCGTAATCGGAGGGCCGCGCGGGCCCGCTGCGGTCAGCGCACATCAGGCTGTTTGGCCTTGATCAAGCTTTGGCGGCCGCCGGGTCGGGCTCGCCGTCGGCGCTGTAACCGAAGTCGGAGGGCGACGGCTCCTCCCCCGGGTAGAAGCGGTGCGCCCACCGGCGCAGGGCCGCGTAGTCGTGCGCCTCTTCCGGCGCCAGGTTCGGCTTCTCCAGGTATTTCATGTTCTCCCAGGTGAAGAAGTCCTGTTTGATGACCTCTTGCTGCAGGGCGAGGAACCGGGCGGCCCGTCCGGTGGGCACGTCACCGCCGTCGCCCGGCTCACGTACGGACGCCTGGGTGTAGAAGTAGTCGGTGTAGTCCTCGTCGACCGGAGTCTGGCCGGTGACCTGCACGGTGGCCACCAGCTCGCTGGGAAAGCGCACCACGCCCAGGCCCAGCGAATAGTTGTCGTAGATGATCTTCGCGTCCACCGGACCGTTCGGGGTCAGCCACGTCTGGGCGCGTCCCCCGCCGAAATGGGCGTTGACGGTGGCGTGCAGGTGATACCCGGCCACCTCGAACGACGCCGTGGTAGCCGGATTGGCGGCCTTGTGCACGTACTGAACGTGGTAGGGGTCGGCGGCGTTTTCGATGATCATCTGCGGATGCACCTTGACCCGGTTGAGCATCTGGGTGTGCGGGTGCAGCGGGTAGTACTCGTTGGTCTCCAGTTCCGGCAGCACCGGCGGCTGCCAGTACGGCGCCCGGCCGTGCCGCTCGTGCCAGGCCAGGATGAAGCCGTACCACTCCATGGTCGGATAGGTCCTGATGCGGACGTTGTTCTTGCAGCCGATCTTGCTGTAGGGAATCAGCGCGTTGGTGCCGTCGCCGCGCCACTGCCAGCCGTGCCAGGGGCAGACGATGTTCTCGCCTTCCACGGTGCCGCCGACCCCGAGGTTGGCGCCGAGGTGCTGACAGTAGGCCTCCATCACGTGAACCCGGCCCGACGCGGTGCGGAACAGCACCAGCTCCTCGCCGAAGTAATGCGCGCGCCTGACCTGGCCGGGAGCCAGGTCGGTTCCGAAGGCGACGATGAACCAGCCGGTCGGGAAACGGTAGGTCGACAGCGCGATGCCGCCCGGACCGAACTCCCGTTCCGACGGGTCTGATGCTGGAATCGTATTCGTCACGAGAACTCCGTTTCCCACGCGGCCGGGCGCACTTTGGACCGCTCTTACCTCACCGCGTTTCGACGACTAAAGTCTATTTTTACTATTTTAGACATTGAACGTCAACGCGACGCCGGCCGGTGGTCGCGTGGTGCCTGAGCCAATGGGGGTTCGCATGACGGCCGCTGCAGTGGACCTTTCCGACTTCGCCTTGTGGCGTAACGGTTTTCCCGACGAGTTATTCGCCGACCTGCGGCGCACCATGCCACTTTTCAAGCACGACCTGACACCGGGTGTCGCCGATACCGTCCGGCGCCAGTTCTGGGTGGCCACCAAACACCGGCACGCGGTCCGCCTGCACCGCGACACCGAGTCGTTCACCGCGGCCGACGGCCCGCTCATCCAGCCGGTCGCCATGTTCTCGGCGTCCCCGACGATCATCACGCTGGACCCGCCGGAACTGAACAAGCGCCGCAAACTGATCTCCAACGCCTTCAACCCGCGCGCGATCGCCAAGCTGGAGAACGGCATCCGGGCGCGCGCGGCGCGGATGATCGACGGTCTGCTCGCCAAGGGCGGCGGTGACTGGATCGAGGACGTCGCCGACGCGCTACCGATGACGGTGATCGGCGACATCATCGGCATCCCGGACGACGACCGGCCGCGAATATTCGACATCTTCGACCGCATCCTCAAGGCCCTTGCGCCCGAGGCGGGCCCGAGCGGCCAGGTGGAACTCGAGCTCTTCGGCTCCGTCTTCAGCTACGCGATGGAGCTCACCGCCGAAAAGCGGCGCAACCCGACGGATGACATCTGGAGCACGCTGGCCACCGCGGTGATCACCGGCGACGACGGCGAGCAGTTCAGGCTGCCCGAGAACGAACTCGAGTTCTTCTTCTTCGTGCTGGCGTTCGCCGGCAGCGACACCACCAAGAACGCACTGGCCATCGGGCTGCAGGCGTTCGTCGCCAACCCCGAGCAGATCGAACGCTATCGCGGGGACGAATCGCTGCGGGCCGGCGCGGTCGAGGAGGTGCTGCGCTGGGCGTCGCCGGTGGCGTACTGGACGCGCACGGCGAAGGTCGACGTCGAGATGGACGGCCAGCACATCGCCAAGGGCGACCGTGTGGTGTCGACGCTGCGTTCGGCCAACCGCGACGAGGAGGTCTTCGAGTCCCCGTTCACCTTCGACATCGGCCGCACACCCAACCCGCACGTGGCGTTCGGGGGCGGCGGACCGCATCACTGTCTGGGCGCGATGCTGGCCCGCGCGGAACTCCGCGCGGTCCTCGACGAACTGTTCCTGCGCTGCGATGACATCCAGATCGGCCCGGCGAAGGTGGCCCATCCGAACCTGACCACCAACATGTCGATCTATGACGAGATGGCCATCTCGCTGACCGAGCGGCGCTGAGTCAGCGCGTTCACCGACGTCCAGCCGCGGTCCCGCCGATGGGCGGTCAGTCCAGTAGCCGCAGTGCGGCCTTGGGACATTGGTCCACCGCGGCGCGCACGTCGATTTCCAGGCGCGGCGGCACGGGGCCGTCCGCGATCTGCACCACGTCTTCGTCACCCAGCTCGAACACTTCCGCCGCGAGCGATTCGCAGAAGCCGTTGGCCTCACACAAGTTTTCGTCGACCGTTACGCGCATCAAATGCCCTCCACTTCTCTAGAGGCCCTTGGGTCGGGTCCCGATCACCCCGCCGGTCGCGAGGCGTGTCAGTTCTTCGTCGGTCAGCCCGCACCGATCGCGCAGGATCTCTTCATTGTGCTCGCCCAGCCTGGGCGGGGGCCGCAGCAGCCACTGATCCTGACCGGCGAGCCGCGCGAACGGCGGGCAGGGGTACAGGCCGAGGCCGGTACTCGCATGGTGCAACGACTCGAAAAAGCCGCGTTCGCGCAGTTGCGGGTTGTCGGTGACCAGCGACGGCGACACCACCGGGGCCACCGGCACACCCGCGCCGGCCAACCGCTCCACCGTCGGGTCAAGTGGCTGCCCGGCGAACCAGTCCGCCAGCCGGCCATCGATGTCGTCGGCTCGACCGTGCCGTCCGGCGACGGTGGACAACTCGTCGTCACCGCACCACGCCGGTCGATCCATCACGTCCACCAGCGCGCGCCACTGCACGTCGTCGCCAACGGTGATCGCGATCCAGTCGTCGGACCCGGCGCAGCGGTAGATGTTCTGGATCGCCGCGCTGTGACCGCGGTTGCCGCGGCGGCTCAGCGTCGCGCCGAAGACCTCGGACTCGATCGCCTGAATCGCGGTGGCGTTCAGCACGGTTTCGAGCATCGGCAGCTCGACCAGCTGGCCCGTGCCGGTGCGTTCGGCGAAGTTCAGCGCGGCCAGCACGGCGAAGGCGGCGTGCACACCGGCCAGCGGATCGCAGGCCCCGCGCGGTGTCACCGGTGGCGCGTCGGGCAGGCCGGTCACCCAGGCCAGGCCGGCGATCTGTTCCATGGTGGGAGCGAACCCGACGCGTTCCCGCCATGGCCCCTCGACACCGAACGCGGGCATCCGGGCGAACACCAGTTTCGGGTTGACCCCGCGCAGCACGTCGTCGGTGAGCCCGAATTGCTCCATCACCCGCGGCGAGAAGTTCTCGATCACGACGTCGGCGCCCGTGACCAACTCGGTAAACAGGCGGCGACCCTGCTCGGAGCCCAAATCCAGTGTGACCGAACGCTTGTTGGTGTTCATCGCGTGGAACACCCAGCCGTACTCCCACCAGTCGTCCACGTCGGTGCGCATCCCGCCGGAGTATCGGATGCCGTCGGGACGCTGGATCGACTCGATCTTGACGACGTCGGCGCCGAAGGCGGCCAGCAGATGGGTCGCGGCCGGCCCGGCCCAGAACGCGGTCAGGTCGACGATGCGAACACCCGCCAACGGCAGCCCATCCAGAGCTGGCTCGGCGTCGGATTCCGCTCGGCACCAAGGGGACTCGCCATCGGCCTCACCGCAAAGGGGCGTGTCACCCACGGGTGCGGGGGCGCACACCGACATCAGCCAGGGCGGCCGGGGCTGGTCGAACCCGGCGGGGTTGCGGGTGAAGACCTCACGCTCGCGCACGTATTCCAGCTCCCGGATGGTGGAGCCGTTGCCCAGCGCGGCGATCGGCAGCCGGAACAGTTGCCCGAGTTCGACGATTTGGGCGACGGTGCGTTCGGCCAGCCACGGATGGATCTGCTCGCGGATCAGGTCGCGATATTGCCACCGGCCGATCTGAAACCGCAGCTGTTCGATCTCCTCCAGTCGCGGGCATTCGACCATCGCGGCGAAGTCGAGCCACTGCTGACCGGTGACCATGGTGATGCCGACGTAGCCGTCCTTGGCGGGTTCGATCGAGGGGACCTCGGTGGTGCGCCGGATCGGTGGCACGCGCAGCAGCTGTGAGTGCAGCCATTCGCTGCTCTGCATCGTGGTCAACGCCTCCAGCATGGACAGGTCCAGGTGTTCGCCGGGCCCACCGTGCTCGACGCGACGGCGCAGCGCCAGGGCGCCGAATGCGGCGAACACGCCACCCATGTACTCGCCGAGATCGCCCCCGATCGAGATCGGCGGCCCGGCCGGATCGCCGCGGAAGCCGGGCGAACCCGCCCACGCCTGCAGGGTGAACTCGGTGGCGGCCCGCTCTGCGTAGGGTCCGGTCCAGCCGAAGTCGGAGATGCTGACGATGACGGCTCGCGGCGAGTTTTCCAGCAGCTGTTGTGGGTCGATGCCCAGCCCCGCTGCGCGGGCCCGGCCCGCCGTCACGACGACGACGTCGGCGCCGGCCAGTTCGTCGCGATAGCGCTGCGAGTCGGGTGCGAAAGTCATGCTGCGCTTGCCGGCGTTGAGGTAACTGAAAATGGGCCCGCTGTGTTCCTGGCAAATCGAGGAACCGCTGGCGGAGTAGCGCCGCAACCAATCCCCTTGCGACGGCTCGATTTTATGCACCTGCGCGCCGGCATCGCGCAGCAGCTTCCCGCAGTAGCTGCCCGCTATCCGGTCACTGATCTCGACGACACGCAAATCGTGTAGCGGTGTCGGCCGGCTTTCGGACCGCTCGCTCAATTACACCCGCCCTTCCGATCGACATGCGACCAGAGAAGCTATTTATATCATTACTGCTAAAATAGCTAAGCCAGCGAGTTGCATTTGTTTCGAGGATCGGATGACCGCCTTGGGAATTGGCCCCGACGCCCGGCGCCGGTTGTCGGCGCCGCGGATCGCCGAAATCGTAGCCGACGAGTTGCGCCGTCAGATCATCGACGGCGAGCTCGCGGACGGTGATCTCTTGCCACGCCAAGAGGTACTCGTCGAACAGTTCAACGTGAGTTTGGTGTCGCTGCGTGAAGCCCTGCGCATCCTGGAGACCGAGGGGCTGGTTTCGGTGCGGCGCGGCAACCGCGGCGGTGCCGTCGTCCACGCCCCGGCCAAAACCAGCGCCGCTTACATGCTCGGGTTGTTGTTGCAGAGCGAGTCCGTCGAGGTCGTCGACCTCGGCATGGCCCTGCAGGAACTCGAACCCGCCTGCGCCGCATTGGCCGCCCGCCGGCCGGACCGGGCGGACACCCTGGTCCCCGAGCTCACCCGAATCAACGAGTCGATGGCCGAAAACCTGGACGACGGACGGCTTTTCACCGAAATCGGACGCGAATTCCACGATCAGGTCGTCCGCGGCTGCGGCAATCACACGATCATCGCGGTCGTCGGCAGCCTGGAGACGCTGTGGACCAGTCACGAACGGCAGTGGGCCGACGAGAGCGCGTCCCGTGGCACCTATCCGTCGCTCGCTCAGCGCCGCGCGGCGCTCAACACGCACGTGAAACTGACCGAGACCATCGCCGAGGGTAACGTCGACCGGGCCCGGCGCATCGCAGGTCGCCATCTGGCCGACACACAGACCTATGTCCTCTCCGGCCAGCACGATCAACGCATCTATGCGCTCTCCCCGCAGGCGTTGTCGCGGCCGCGGGATATCCGGCACTCCTGACGAGCGGCCTGCGACGGTCATGCGAACCGCATTGGTCACCGGCGGCAGCGGCGGGATCGGAAAAGGGTGCGCCCGCAAGCTGGTTGAGCGCGGCTACGACGTGGTGATCTCGGCGCGCCGCGAGGCCCCGTTACGCGCCGCCGCCGAGGAGATCGGAGCACGCCACATCGTGGCCGACGCGTCCGACCCCAGCGGATTCCCCGCTGCGATAAGCAGATTGGAGACGATCGACCTGGTCGTCCACGCGGCCGGTGCGCTCGGCGGAACCTACGCGCGCAAACAGACCTTCGAGCAATGGCAGGCCATCATGTCGGCCAACCTGGATTCGTGCTTCGTGGTGACGTCCGCGGTGCTCCCGAAAATGACTGCGGGCTCGCGGCTGGTGTTCATCTCGTCGTCGGCGGCGCACGAGCCGATGCCGGCCCGCACCGCCTACTCCGCGTCCAAAGCCGGCATGAACGCGTTCGCGCGTGCCCTGGCGCTCGAAGTCGACCGCGACGGCATCAGCGTGCACATCGTCACACCGGGACCGGTGGCCACCGAAATGCTGCAGGACGTCCCGTTCGAGATGTACGCGATCGGAGTATCCGACGTCGCCGAGGCGGTTGCCTGGCTGGACACCGTCGATCCGTCGGTCGATCTGCCGGAGATCCGGTTGTCCGCCGTGGAGCGCGGTCCCTTCGCGCGACCGCCGGTGGTACCGACCGAGGCGCGGCGCCGCGCGCAGCGAAGTTGAGGTCTACGCCGCCGGGAAGGCTTTGATCACCGATTCGCCGAATTCGTGCAGGGACTCCGGGGCCGCGAAGTCGGCGAACCACACGTAGAACCGCTCCACCCGCTGGGCGGCCAAACCACGGAAGTGCCCGATCAGCACGTCGGCATCGCCGCAGACCAGCCCGGACCCAAGGTTGCCGAATCGACGGGTGCTCACCTCTCGCACGGTGGCGGGGTCACCGCCGGACCGCACGAAGCCGACCATCTGCTGAATCGACATCCGGGCCGTTCCCGAGGCGGGGGCGAGCTTCGGCAGCCTGTCGAGCTGGTTCGCCGGCAGATTCCACCAATCCGCGTATCTGCGAACGAGTTCCATCATCTTGGGCCCGCTTCCACCCAGGACCAGCGGTATCGGGTAGGACCGGCGCGGAGCCTGCGGGGCCGGGCCGGATTGGCCGTCGTCGTCGCCCCAGTACCGCCTGATCAGTTCCAGGTGGCGGCCGAGCTGCTCGACTCTGGCCCGCGGATCTTGTTGACCGACAGCAAATCTCGCTAATTCCGAGGGCCACGATCCCGCCCCGAGGCCCAACTCGAACCTGCCCCCGGATGCCTCCGACAACGTGACGGCCTGTTTGGCGAGCACGGCAGGATGCCGAAACGCGTCACACAGCACCAGGTGACCGATCCGCAGCCGCTGGGTCTTGGCCGCCACCCAGGTGGCAATGCTCATTGCCTCCCAGATGCTTTCGTCGGGCAGCCCGGGCGCCTCGAGGTGATCGATGAAGGCGATCCCGTCGAACCCGCTGGCCTCGGCGTGACGTGCCCGGTCCGCGATGTCGGCCGCCGACGATCGCACCTGCGGCAGGAACAGATACCACTCGGCCATGCGCCACCTCTACATCGGTTCCGTGCGATTGCGACGGCACGGCTAGTTTATTATCTTTACTATGTTAGAGGTCTTATGGATGTCGGACTGAACGCCGAGCAGCTGTCACTGCGCGACACCGTACGCGACATATTACGTACGGAGTGCCCACCCGACGCCGCACGTCAAGCGATCACCGATCCGGAGCGTTCGCGCGCCCTGTGGAAGACGGTGGTCGATCTCGGCTGGACCGAGCTCGCCGCCCCCGATACCGGCGACTACGGACCGGTCGAGCTGGCCGTGGTTCTCGAGGAATGCGGTGCGGCTATCGCGCCAATTCCGTTGCTGGGCAGCGTCGGACTGGCCGCGGGCCTGTTGCGCACCACCGGGCTCGACTCCGTGCTGACAGACATCGCCGGCGGCGTTGTGGCCACTCTGGCCGTCCACGCCCGGGGGTCCCGACTGCCCGGCGCACCGCTGACACTTCGCCAGGGACGCCTGCGCGGCACGGCAGTTGCCGTCCCCAACCTGGCGCGCGCGGAGCTCGTCGTCACCCTGGCCCGCTCCGACGACGGTGACATCGTGGCGGCCGTCGCCCGCTGCGGCGACGGCGTCACCGCGGTGCCTGCGGCCGAATCCACCGATCCCGCTCAGCCGTTGGCAAGCGTCGAGATCGACGCCGAGCCCATCGCGGTCGCGCCGGTCGACCTCGAATCGGCATTCGCGGCGCCATGGGTGGCCGCGGCCGCCGACCTCCTCGGCGTGGCGGGCGCGGCGTTGCACCGCTCGGTCGAGTACGCGAAAGCACGGCGCCAGTTCGGCCAGCCGATCGGCGCGTTCCAGGGCGTCAAACACGCACTGGCCGACAACTACGTCAGCGTCGAACGCGCCCGCAGCCTGACCTATGCGGCGGCGGCCCGGCTCGCCGACCCGGATACGCCATCCACCGATGTGTGGAGCGCCGCGGCGCTGGCCAAGGCGGCGGCCAACGACGCGGCGACCGGCTGTGCGCGCACCTCGGTCCAGGTGCACGGCGCGCTCGGGCAGACCTGGGAGCACGACGCCCACCTCTATGTCCGGCGCGCCTGGCAGGGTGCCGCCATCCTGGGCGACAGCCGCTCCCTGTACTACGAGGTTGGCCGCCGATTCTGCGGAGGTGCCGCGTGAGCGCGGTGGTGGAGGAATTCGGCGCGTGGCTGGCGGAGTTCCTGCCCGGTGACTACCACGAGAAGTACCGGCAATACCGCTGGGACCTGGGGTTGCGGCGCGACTACCAGCGGGCCTCGTTCGAGGCCGGCTGGCTGCAACCAACCTGGCCCCGGGAGCACGGCGGTCGATCGCTGGGTCTGCGCGACGCCATGGAAGTCCGTATCGAGGCGGCGCTGCGGTCGGCACCCAAGCTGCCCAACGTTCAGGGACCCGGCGTCGCCGCACCCGGAATTCGTCAGTTCGGCACACCCGCCCAGATCGAGCGTCTGCTCGTTCCGCTGTTGCGCGGCGACGAGTGGTGGGCGCTGGGCATGTCCGAGCCCGAGGCCGGATCCGACTTCGCCGGCCTGCGTACCCGCGCGGTGCGTGACGGCGACGCGTTTCGGGTCAACGGCCACAAAATCTGGACCACCCAAGCGCACCTGTCGCGGTGGTGCACCCTGTATGCCCGCACCGATCCGGAAGCACCGAAACACCGGGGCATCTCCTGCCTCATCCTCGATCTGCACTCGCCCGGGGTCAGGATCGAGCCCATCCGGATGGCGTCGATCTCCGATGAGACGTTCTGCGAGGTCTTCCTCGACGACGTCGAGGTGCCTGCCGAGAATCTGCTGGGACCGCTGAACGGCGGCTGGAATGTCGCCCTGTCGTCGCTGCACCATGAGCGCCAGATGATCTGGATCATGAACTGGGTCGAGATCAAACGCGGCCTCGACTCGGTGCGCGAGGCCGGCGCCGCGGACTCGAGCCGGGACGTGTACGCCGAACTCGGTTCCCTGCTCGCGGATGCCGAAGCGTTGCGGGCCACCGGATATCGCGCTCTGGGCAACGAACTCGCGGGACGGCCCAGCCCGGAAGCCGACACCATGAAGCTGCTCGGATCGCTTACCCTGCAACGTGTTTGGGAGCTGAGTGCGGCCGCCGCCGGCCCCGATTCGGCCACCGATCCGGATCTACTGTTCGAACGTCAAGACGCGCTGGCCGCAACGATCTACGGCGGCACCTCGGAGGTTCAGCGCAACATCATCGCCGAGCGGCTGCTCGGGTTGCCGAAGGGATGACGACAATGGATTACGACCTCGGTGACGACGCCGGGCAACTGCGCGCCCATCTGCGCGAGCTGGTTGCCAACCACATCCCCGCCGACTTTCTGGGTGCCTGCACCGAGAACCCGCAGGACCTCGCCACCACCGAGACCTTCTGCAAACTGCTGGCCACCGAGGGGCTGCTGGCGCTGGCGTGGCCGAAAGAGCACGGCGGCGGCGGTGGTTCGGTCTGGCAGCAGACGGTGCTGCGCGAGGAGATGTGGGCCCAGCACGAGCCGCGCGGCCCGCAGTACATGGGGATCAACTGGGTCGGGCCCGCGTTGATGCGATATGGGACGGCCGAACAGAAGGCCAAGCACCTGGCGGCCATCGCCTCCGGAGACGTGATCTGGTGCCAGGGCTTTTCCGAGCCGGAGGCCGGCACCGACCTGGTGTCGTTGCGTACCCGCGCCGTCGCCGACGGCGACGGATGGCGCATCACCGGCCAGAAGGTGTGGACCTCGTATGCGCTGATGGCGTCCTGGTGCGTGTTGGCGGCGTGCACCGACCCCGAGGCTCCAAAACACGAGCGGCTCACCCTGTTTCTGCTCCCGATGGACCGGGCCGGCTTCACCGTCCGGCCGATCCCGTCGATGCTGGGCCCCCACCACCTGAACGAGATGTTCCTGGACGACGTGCAGGCGTCTCCCGGCGATGTGCTCGGCGAAGTCGGCGATGGATGGCGGGTGATGCGCGAAGCCCTGGCTTTCGAGCGGGTCGGCATCGCCCGCTACGCGCGCTGTGAATCGCTGCTCGAACGCATGCGCGCCCAACTCGGCGACGAATGGAATCAGCTGCCCGAAACCATCCGCGCCCGGTGGGTGCGGGCGCTCGTCGACCTGCGGGTCGCCCGATTGCTGGCATATCGCGCGGTCGCACTGCAGGACGACCCGGCCGCGGGGGCGGCCGCCAGTGCCGCGCGCATCATCACCACGACGTGCGATCAACTCGTCGCGGAGCTGCTGTTCGACGTGCTGGGCCCGACGGCTCTGGACAGCGGAACCTCCGCGGCACTGCACGGGGCCATCGAAGACCATTGGCGCTACGCGCAAGCGGCCACCGTCGCATCGGGCACCATCGAGGTGCAGCGCATGCTGGTAGCACGAGACGTATTGGGAGAACACAGGTGAAAACCGATCTACCACAAGACATCAGCGACTTCGCCGCCGTCGCAAGCAAGCGACTGACCCGGCTGGGCGGACCGCCGGCCGCGCTGCGCGCCGAGACCGACGATGCCGTCCGGGATGCCGCGCGTGCCGCGCTGAACGAGGTCGGTGCGTTCGACCTCGACGTCCGCTCGGCGCCGGATGACCTGCTGGCCGCGGCGGTGCTGTGTCAGGCCGCCGGCGCGACCGTGCTCCCCTACCCGTTGGTGGAGGAACTGCTGGCGATTGGTGGCGCGCGCCTGGCCCTGATCAATCTGGAAGCCCCGCGCATCGACCACGGTGACCTGACGGGTGAGTGGGTCGCCGCGGACCTGGAGGGCAATCGGTACCGGCCACAGCCGGGCTCGCGGACCGGCGCCAAGCTGGGGCCGTTCCTGGTGCCGGCCACCTTGAGCGCACCCGAGGGAACCGTGCCCGCCGGCGACGTTAACCTTCATCTCGTGCTGGGATCATGGCGGATTCTGGGAGCGGTGCAGCAGTCGTTGCGGATTGTCACCGAGCATGTGCGCGCCCGAATTCAGTTCGGCAAGCCGCTCTCGGACTTTCAGGCGGTCAGATTCACCGTCGCCGACGCGGCCGTCGCGGTCCGTGGACTGCACGAACTCGCGAAGTACACCATCTGCCGTCCGGATTCACTTCCTGCGCAGATTCATTCGGCCGACGCCCTGATTTTGCGGCTCAAGGCGGCCGACACGGCACGACAGGTGATGCGCTCGTCCCACCAGCTGCTCGGAGCGCTGGGCTTCTGCGACGAGTCCGACGTCAGCGTGCTCGATCGGCACACCCAACCGCTGATGCGGCTGCCGCTAAGCACCGAGGAACTCGCCTTGCGCCTGATCCGCTGCGTGCCGGACGGGTCGTTCGAGACACTGTTCAGCCAACCGGTATCGGCATGACCGAATCCCCCGCGGCCGCGGTGACGCCCAATCCGTTCGACGAGGGAGTCCCGTTCGCGACCAAATTGCATGAGCTCGCTGAACAACGCCGCGACGACCCAGGAGTCACGATCGTCGCGCTCGATGGCACCGCGGAGTCGCTGACTTTCGGCGAACTCGATGCCGGCGCCAATCAGTGGGGACGGGCGCTCGCCGCCAGCGGCGCCGAGACGGGTTCTTTTGTCGCGCTTGCTATCCCGAATTCGCGGCACCTTGTGCTCGCCACGTTGGGGTGCTGGAAGATCGGCGCCGTTCCCGTTCCCATGCACTGGGATCTGCCCGCATGGGAGCGCGATCGGGTGCGGGCGGTGATCGACCCCGCCGTCGTCGTCGACGAACAGACCCGCTGGGAGCTCGACGCCCGCGCGGCCACCGAGTCCGCCGATGCCTTGCCGGTCGCCGTCTCCCCCACCGCCAACGGGATCTGCAGCAGCGGGTCCACCGGTGTGCCCAAGGTGATCCTCAACCTGGCGCCGTCGCTGTGGATCCCGCAGCAGGGCGAACCCTTCCTGTCGAACTGGACACCGGTGGCCCAGCCGCAGACCATCATGGTGCCCGCGCCGATGTATCACACCAACGGCTTCGCCACCTTCCTGATGATGCTGGGCGGCGACCATTTGGTCATCCTCGAAAAGTTCGACGCGGCACTGGTTCTCGATGTCATCGAACGTTTCCGGATCACCAACTTCACCGCCACTCCCACCATGCTGGCGCGCATCGCGGCCCGGCCCGACGCGCGGCAGCGGGACCTGTCCAGCATCGTCTTCGTCCTGCAGGGCGCCGCGGTGATGCCGCCGTCGCTGCTGCACACCTGGTTCGAACTGCTCAGCCCCGAGCAGATGGTGACGGCATACGGCATGACCGAAAATCTCGGCCTCACGGCGTTGCGCGGCGACGAGTGGCTCGCCCACCCGGGCAGTGTGGGCCGCGGCTTCCGCGATACCGAGATCCGGATCCTGGACGCCGACAAACGGCCGCTGGGTCCCGGCGAGGACGGGGACATCTACCTGCGGGCGCCGATGAGCGCGGGATACCGCTACCTGGGCGGGGCGCCCCCACTGCCGGCAACCGAGGACGGCTTCCGCTCGGCCGGCGACATCGGCCACCTCGACGAGGACGGCTTCCTCTACATCGTCGACCGCCGCGTCGACATGATCGTCACCGGCGGCGCCAACGTCTTTCCGGCCGAAGTCGAGTCCGCGCTCGCCGGCCACCCCGGCATCGCCGACGTCGTCGTGATCGGGCTGGCCGACAAGCAATGGGGACGCCGGGTGCACGCGGTCATTCAGCGCGCCGACGGCGAAGCGCCACTGTCCGAGCAGCAGGTGATCGACTACGCGAAGACTCGCCTCGCCCCGTACAAGGTGCCCAAGACCGTCGAATTCGTCGACGCGATTCCCCGGACCGCGGCGACCAAGGTCAACCGCTCCGCGATGATCGAGACCCGGGGCGGCTGACGCGCGGAGGCTTGTCAGAGGTTCACGCAACATTGTTCGCCTCCCTGCCACGGAAGCGGATCTTGGCCGCACGATCCCCACTCTCAGGGCGGTGCGACGCACGCATTCAACCTGAAATGCCTTTCCCGCCAACATGATTTGTGCAACCTTTACAGTGATTCCGGGAGTGCAACTAGTGTCGCCGGTTATGAGTAACTCTGACGACCCGATGGCGGCTGTACGGGCATACGTCGATGCCTTCGATAGCGGTGACACGAAGGCGATGGCCACGGCGTGCGCGGACCCGATGCAGATTCTTGACGGAATGGCGCCCCACGTGTGGCAGGGACCTACTGCCGCGCAGGACTGGTACGCGGACGCACTGGCCGAGGGCGAACACCTCGGGGTGACCGATTACTGCATCGGACTCGGCGAGCCGAAGCATGTCGATGTCACCGGCGACTACGCGTACGTGTTCGTTCCCGCGACCTTCGATTACAACCGCCAGGGCAAAGCAGTACACCAAACCGACGCGGGCTTTTCTGCGGCACTCCGCAAGGTTGACGGGAACTGGCGACTCACTGCCTGGGCGTGGTCGAAGGGCAACATTTAGCGCGAGGCCCGCGCCGACAACCGCGCGGGGTCAGTCGCCCGCGAGCGCCGGCATAACCGTGCAGCCCGCATCGCCTGCGAAACGAGTCGGGCGCGCAACCACTCACCACTCGAGGTCATCCGCCCGACCCGGAACCCCCGCCCCGTCTAGTTCCCACAGTTTGGGATCGGTAGCGGAATCAGACGCAAGACTTTTGCCAATCGTCGGCAACAACTACGGCCGGCAGCAGCGAAAGGACGTGTCGTGGCCCGCATCCACATCATGAAAAGGCTCGTTGCCGGCGCTCTGCTGTCGGGTGGTCTGGCGATGGCCGGTGCGGGGCTCGGCGCAGGAGCCGCCCAGGCCGACAACCCCGATTGGGGCCCGGCGCACCACTGGTGCCCGGGCGAGCCGCTGCCGGCGACCGGTAACCACGTCACGGACCCCTTCCGCGGCTGGGGCATGAACGTATGTCACACCTACTACTACCTCTGGCCGGGCATGGGCAATGTCTCCAACATGATCTGGGACGGCGATAACCCGCCTCCGAAGCCCCCGCCGCCGCCGGCCCTCATCACCAGGGACAACTGCCAGCAGATACTCGGGATCTTCTGCCCCAAGGCGTAAGCGCCACCTCCCGGCCGCCAGGCGCGGTAACCTCATTCTCATAGCGCGGCCAGCGCGCTCTGAAAGGGGACCAATCGCTCATGGCCGATCCCGGCGACGACGTGGAGATCACCCGCGGCGACCGCTTCATCAAGACCGCCGTGGCGATCCTGGGCGAGACGGGCCGCACCGACTTCACCGTGCAAGAGGTGGTCGCGCGCTCCAAGACGTCGCTGCGTGCCTTCTACCAACACTTCAACAGCAAGGACGAACTGCTGCTGGCGCTGTTCGACCGAACCATCGCCCAATCGGTGCAGTCGTGGCGCGCCGAAACCACAGGGCTGGACAGCACCTCGGCGCTGAAGTTGCTGATCGACCGGCTCAGCCAGCAACCGGAGTCGAGTACCCAGGACAGCCTCAATCGGGCTCTGACCCTCTACAACCAACACCTGGCCGAGACCCGGCCCCGCGAATATGCCCGGGTGCTCTCTCCCCTGCACGGCCTGATTCGCGACATCGTCGGGCAGGGCATCACCGAGGGGGTCTTCAACCCCGGCCTGGACGTCGGCGCTGCGGCCGCCATCGTCATGCAGACGATGATGGGCGCGCAGCGATTGCATTGGCTCGGTTCGGAATTGAACGGAACACCGGTCGACGTCGGCCAGCTCTATGACTTCTGCAGCCGCGCCCTGGGCATCCGCGACACCGACGAAGAATCGGCCGCCCCGTCGCTGGCCGAGCTGTTCGCCCAGATCGGCATGCGGCCCGGCACCCGCAACGGCGAATTCGCTATGACCATGCCGGTCAGCCCCGCTGTCGTCAACACGTCCGGCGCGCTGCAGGGCGGCTTGATCGCCACGCTCGTCGACGTGGCGGGCGGGCAATTCGGGCTGGACTATTTGCAACCGGGCACCACCATGACCACCGCGGATCTGTTCATCCGCTACCTGCGGCCGGTCCGCCAGGGCTCGGCCTTCGCGGTGCCCACGATGCTGCGATCCGGGCGACGAGCGATGGTGATGCAGGTAGACATCTACGGCGACGGCGACGACGACCTGCTCGCGACGGCGACCGTCAACTTCGCGGTGATCGACGGGACCACACCCAAGCTCCCAAGCTGGCCGGACGCTTGAGCCAGCCGGCGATCGCAGACCCGGTACACCTGATTACGCAAAAGTGGTAACGTCGTTACCACACAGTGAGAACTTGAGGCTTCTGCAAGGAGATCGCCATGCCCTCTCGCGAACTTTCCTTTCCCGTGTTCGACGCCGACAACCACATGTACGAGCCGCAGGAAGCGCTGACCAAGTACCTTCCGGACAAGCGCAAGAACGTCATCGACTACGTGCAGGTTCGCGGTCGCACCAAAATCGTTGTGCGCGGCCACATCAGCGAGTACATCCCCAACCCGACCTTCGAGAAGGTCGCCAAGCCAGGCGCCCAGGAGGACTACTTCCGCAACGGTGCGCAGGGCAAGACCTACCGCGAGATCCTCGGCGAGCCGATGAAGGCCATTCCCGCCTTCCGCGAACCGGGCGCGCGGCTGGAGGTCATGGACGAGCTCGGCATCGACTACGCCCTGATGTTCCCGACGCTGGCCAGCCTGGTCGAGGAGCGCATGAAGGACGACCCGGAGATGACCCACGACGTCATCCACGCGCTCAACGAGTGGATGCACGAGCAGTGGACGTTCAACTATCAGGACCGCATCTTCGCCACCCCGGTGATCACGCTGCCGATCGTTGATCGCGCGTTGGAAGAGCTTCAGTGGTGTCTCGAGCGCGGCGCGCGCACCGTGCTGGTTCGGCCCGCGCCGGTGCCCGGCTTCAAGGGCAGCCGCTCCTTCGGGCTCGAGGAGTTCGACCCGTTCTGGCAGGCCTGCATCAAGGCCGAGATCCCGGTCTCGATGCACGCTTCGGACAGCGGTTACTCCGAATTCGCGAACGTGTGGGAGCCCGGCGACGAGTTCCTGCCGTTCAAGCCGACCCCATTCCGCAGCTTCGCGATGGGCCACCGGCCGATCCTGGATGCGATGGGTGCGCTGGTGTGCCACGGCGCCCTGTCGCGCAACCCAGAGCTGCGGATCCTCTCCATCGAGAACGGCGCCGACTGGGTGCCAGACCTGTTCAAGGGCCTCAAGGGCGTCTACAAGAAGATGCCGCAGTCGTTCAGCGAGGACCCGATCGAGGCGTTCAAGCGGTGCGTCTACATCACTCCGTTCTGGGAGGACCGGTTCACCGAGATCGTCAACATGGTCGGAACCGACCGGGTGATGTTCGGCTCCGATTGGCCCCATCCCGAGGGCCTGAAAGACCCGATCAGCTTCGTCGACGAGCTCACCGACTTCTCTGAATCCGACATCGCCAAGATCATGGGCGGCAACCTGATGAAGCTCATGAAGGTGTCCGCTCCGGCCAAGAAGCCGGTCTCGGCCTGATCGCTTGACCGGTCGCTCGGTGTAGCCGGACCGTCGAAGGGTACTCGGCGACATGACCGTCGATGACTCGCGCCCAGCGGCGGATGGAGGGCAGATGAGCGTGGCACCGCATGACGGGACACCGGTCAGTATCGATGACGACCTCGCGTTCCTCACCGAGCAGATCGAAGCGCTGCAACGACTCGGGCAGCGCCACGACGTCGACGACGAAGAGATCTATGACCTGAGCATCCGGTGGGGCGCCGCGCTCGCGGGACGGCTGCCGCGCGTGGCGCACTACGGTTCGCTGGGACAACTCGGCGACGACGATCAGCGGCGCTTTCAATCGCTGTGCGACCAGTTACGCGAGTTGTCGCCTCTGATAGAGCGATTCGACCTCGCACGGCCGCAGCTCCCAGGATCCACGGACGGTCAGGCTAGCCGGGGGCGTCGCGCCCGCAAGCGTCCGAGTCGCTTCCTGCGTAGGTGAGAAAGTCGGTGTCGCGCAATCTGATCGCGGTCCGCGGCTTGGGGCAATCCGGGTTGCGACAGGTGAGCGCGACCATGTAGGCATCGGCATCCTCGTTCAAGAACAGGAAACCGAGGTACAGGGCGCCGCCGACGGCGAAATCCGTTGCGCCGCAGGCTTCGCAGTGCCCACCCTTCGCCGCGATCTGCTCGAGTACGCGATGCTGCGCCACCGCATCCAAGCTGATCAGCTCGGGGCGTATCCCGACTCCCTCGGTCACCGTGTCGGTCATCTCAGATTTCCACGTCCTTGTCGTAGTACACGCGGTCCTCGCGCCAGCCGCCGGTGCCCATGCCGATCCCGGCATAGTCCTCGACGAATTCGATCTGGTTGATCCACTTGGCCATTTTGAAGCCCACCTGAGTTTCCACCCGCAGGCGTAAGGGCGCACCGTGTTTGATCGGCAACGGCGCGCCGTTCATTTCGTAGGCAAGCAGGGTCTGCGGCTTGTCGGCGAACTCGAGGTCGAGCACCTCATAGAACTGGCCTCCGCCGTGTGACGCCGGCTCGTCGGTGCTGTTGTCCTGCATCGTCAAAAAGCAGATGTAGCGCGCCTGCGGCAGCGGTCGCACCAAGTCCACCAACTGATGCAGATGAACGCCGGTCCATTCGCCGATGCTGGTCCAGCCCTGGACGCAATTGTGCATCACGCATTGCGTTTCCGGCTCGGCAAGCGCGCGCAGCGCGCTCAGGTCCAGAATCACCGGATTTTCCACCAGCCCGCCGACCCGCAGCCGCCAGTCCACGAAGTTGTGCACCGCCATCACCTTGTATTCCGTACTGGTGGGCGGCTTTCCGTTGATGCGGTGCTGCTCGGAGATCTTGTGCTTCGGATAGTTCTGCCGGGAGTTCAGCGGCCGCAGCAGCAGCAGGCGAACCGCGGTGACGACGGCGCCCAGCACGCGCTGCACCGACCGCGGGTTGCGCAGACTCCAGATCGTCGCCGCGACATGGACGGCGATGATCGCAGCAATGATCAGCAGGGAGATCGTGGTCGCCCAATAGGTATTGCGGACGGCCCCGAAAATCATTGACGCGGTGAGCCTGCCCCAGCCCCAGAAGAAAATCATCGACAGGTGAATCACGATGAAGACCAGGAACGCGACGAGGCCCAGGAAGTGCAAGCTCCTCGCCCATTGCCGACCGCCCCACATTCGCACGTACCAGGGGAACCGCGCCTCGATCGCCGGCGACTGAGCGGCCCCGGTCAGGATCTGAAACGGCGCGAGAACAAAGACGACCCCGGCGTAGGTCAGCTTCTGCATGGCGTCCAGCGGCTCACCGGGCAACACCGGCGGCAGATTGAACGTCAGATAGGTGACGATGTCGTCCCACGCTTCGGGCAAGATCGACCACGAGGCAGGCCAGTAGCGGTGCCACTGGCCGGTGGCGAACAACAGGATGTAGTAGGACAGCCCCAGCAGAATCCAGCCGATGACCACAAAGAAGTGCCAGTGGCGGCCCACGCCGAGCTGCGCGCGGCCGGGCAACGAAATGAACGGGCTGTAGTCCTCTTCCTCATCCAGGGTGTCGTAGATCCTGTCCCGCGGCATCACCTTTCGGGTGAAGCGTGCCCACTCCGTGCCCGGCTTGCTGTCGTCGTGCCAGTACAGCTTCGGGTGGGTGGCCAGAATCTCGATACCGCTGCGCAAGATCAGGGTCACGAACAAAACGTTCAGCCAATGATCGATGCGCAGCCATACCGGATAGTCCAACGTCGTCATGCCTGGGCCCCTAGTCGTACCACTGCTGGCGTCGTGGGTAGGCCACGTTGATGCCCGACAGCACCGTCGTGTGCACGGCGATAAACGCCGCCGCGCAAGCCATCCCCAATGTTCCGGGCGCGAAGTCCCACCGGGCGGTCATCGTGCCGAGCCCGGGCAGGCTGACCCAGCGGGTGACCAGATACACGGCGAGATAGGCCGAGCAGACCAAACTGCCGAGATACCAACCGGCCTGGGGCACAGCAGGTTTGATTCCGACCACCATGGCGCCCGCCGCGGTCAGGCAGCCGGTCGCGAGCACCAGCACGTAGATGGCGAAATACCGCGGCAGGCCGGGCTCGGTGGCCAGCAGGTAGACGTGCACCGCCACCAGCCCGGTGAGCAGACCGCCGCCCAGCGCGGTCACCGCGCGCGGCAGGTTGAAGGCCACCCAGCCGTTCAAGGTCAGTACCGGAGACGACAGGAGGCGCCGCCAGAGCGCCGTCGTGCGTCGCACCACGAGATCGGCCACGAGTGCGAGGTACCCGCCCCGCACATCCGCAAACGGGCTGTTCCGCGGTTTAGCGGAGCCGCGATTTTCGCAGCCGTCAATTGCATTTGTCAGCGAATTTGCCGACACATGTGCGGCCGGTATCAAACCGTTGCAATGCGCATGCAAGAACGATTGCTAATCTGAACTCCTACGTGTGCAAATAGGTCAGCCAATTTGACCCGGTTTTCGACTCGGTTCCGCTTTGCGGGCCGCTCGGATGCTGCTAGGAGGACGGCCAGATGGTGGCCGAAAAGGACTGGGACAGAACCGTCGGTGCGGCAGACGACGTACGCCGCGTCTTCGAGCACGTTCCCGCGCTGTTGGTCGGCCTCGAGGGGCCCGACCATCGATTTGTCGCGGTCAATGCGGCTTACCGCACGCTCAGTCCGCCAATTGACTCCATTGGGTTATTTGTGCGCGACATCTATCCCGAGCTGGAGAGCCAGGAAATCCTCCAGATGTTCGACCGGGTATATCAAACAGGCGAGCCGCAGTCGGGCACGGAATGGCGAGTGCAGGCCGACTTCGAAGGCGAGGGACGCGCCCAGGAACACTTCTTCGACTTCATTGTCACGGCGCGACGCGCGGAGGATGGCTCGATCGAGGGCGTGCAGCTCGCATTCGTCGACGTCACCAGCCGGGTGCAGACACGGATGGCCGCCGAAGCTCGCCTCGAGGAGGTGTCCGAGCGGTATCGCAACGTCCGCGATTCCGCCACCGTCATGCAGCAGGCGCTATTGGCGCCGTCGGTACCCATCGTCCCCGGCGCGGACGTGACCGCGCAGTATCTCGTCGCCGCGGAGGACACCGCGGCCGGTGGTGACTGGTTCGACGCGATACCGCTCGGGGACCGGCTGGTGCTGGTCGTCGGAGACGTGGTCGGCCACGGCGTGGAAGCCGCCGCGGTGATGTCGCAGCTGCGGACCGCGCTGCGCATGCAGGTCGTCGCCGGGTATCCGATCGCCGAGGCGCTCGAGGCGGTCGACCGATTCCGCAAGCACGTCCCCGGGTCGAACACGGCCACCATCTGCGTCGGCTCGCTCGAATTCGGCACCGGCGAATTCCGGTACTGTACCGCCGGACACCCGCCGCCGCTCTTGGTCACGGCGGACGCCACCGCGCGCTATCTCGAGCCCTCGGGCGGCGGTCCGCTCGGCAGCGGCACCGGCTTTCCGGTGCGCACCGAATTCCTCGACGTGGGCGACTCGATCCTGCTGTACACCGACGGCCTGATCGAACGACCCGGCCGGCCGCTGGTGGCCAGCACCGCCGAGTTCGCCGAGCTGGCCGCGAACATCGTCGGCGGCCAGCGCGGTTTCGTCATCGAGTCATCGGTGCGACCGATCGACCGAATCTGTTCGGAGACACTGGAATTACTGCTGCGTTCGACGGGCTACAGCGACGACGTGACACTTCTTGCGGCGCAACGTCGGACACCGGCCGCACCGCTGCACCTTACGCTGGATGCGACCATCCGGACCGCACGCGCGGTACGCACCCGCCTGCGGCAATGGCTGTCGGACATCGGCGCCGACGCCGACGACATCTCCGATGTGGTGCATGCGATCTCGGAGTTCGTCGAAAACGCCGTCGAGCACGGCTATGCCACCGAGGTCCCCGACGGCGTTGTCGTCGAGGCGACGCTGTCGGGCGATGGCAACCTGCACGCCTCAGTGACCGACCGTGGACGTTGGAAGGATCACCGCGAGGGCGAGACGGGCCGCGGCCGCGGCCTCGCCATGGCCGAGGCCCTGGTGTCGCAGGCACATGTCAGTCATGGCGCCGACGGGACGACCGCCAGTGTGACGCACCAACTCTCGCGGCAGGCGAATTTCGTCACCGACTCGATTGTCGGCCGGGCAACCAATCGGCGGGCGGTCAGCGCGGAATTCGTCTCCGAGGTCAGCGAACCGGGCCGCATTGTGGTCAGCGGCGATGTCGACTCCATCACCGCATCCACCCTGGACCGTCAGATCGCGGTCGAAAGCCGTTCCGGCGTCGCACCATTGACGGTCGATCTCAGCGCTGTCACCCACCTCGGATCGGCGGGAGTCAGCGCGCTGGCCGCCGCCCGCGAGCGGGCGCGCCGACAGGGCAGCGAGTATGTACTGGTGGCCCCGCCGGGAAGCCCGGCGCACCACGTGCTGTCGCTGGTACAGATCCCTGTGGTCAGCGGCCTGGCCGAGAACGTCGTCGCCGAGGGTTAGGTCCGGTCGGCTCGGTCGCCGTGCCGCACCTGGTTGAACGGAACCCCGCGATCGGCGGCGTACTCCCGGGGCAACCCCAGCACCCGCTCGCCGATCACGTTGCGGGCCATCTCGGTTGTGCCGCCGCCGATGGCGACCGTCTGCCGGGATAGATAGCGCAGGCCCGTTTCGAGTCCGGCGCCCTGCTCCCCCACCACGCCGGCACTTCCCGCGATCGCCAGCGCTGTGTCGACGTCGGTGGTGGTCGTCTCGGAATGGAACAGCCGGATGAGCGTTCCCGCGGCGGGCGGCAGCGCGCCGTCCCTGACGCTGCGGTACACGTGACCGATCAGTTGCTCGGCCACCGCGCGGTGCACCAGGGCGCGACCGGCCATCTCGCGCACGCGTTCGTTGTCGGCTTGCCCGGTCTTCTCCGCGAGCGCCACGTAGTCAACCGGAATGGTGTTGCCGCCCTCGCTGCCGCTGCCGCTGGCGAACTCGGACCCCTGCCCCACCGCTCGGCGTTCGTGGTACAGCTGCCGGGACGCCACCGCCCAGCCGCCGTTGACCTCGCCGACGACGGCGTCATCTCCGACGTCGACACCGTCGAGGAACTCTTCGCAGAATTCGGTGGAGCCGCTCAGCATGGTGATGTGCCGCAACGTGATTCCCGGATGCGCGATGGGTACCAGGAACATCGTCAGGCCCTCGTGCTTGGGCACGTCCCAGTTGGTGCGGGCCAGACACAGGCCGTAGTCGGCGGCGAACGCGCTCGTGCTCCAGGTCTTGGCGCCGTTGATGATCCAACGGTCGCCCCGCCGCTCGGCCCGGGTGAGGACACCGGCGAGGTCCGATCCGCCGCTGGGCTCGCTCAACAACTGCACCAAAACTTCGTCACCGCGCAGCGCCGCGGCGATGTGTTGCTTCTTCTGCTCTTCGCTGCCGGTGTCGAGCAGGGTGGCGCAGCAGATGGTGAACGTCGGGGTGTTGAGAATCAACGGCATCTCGTAGTCGAGGGATTCGACGTCGAAGGCCTGCTGGTATTCGTAGTCCAGCCCGAGGCCGCCGTACTCGCGGGGGAAGCAGATGCCGGCGAATCCGCCGTCATACAAACGCTTTTGCAGTTCTCTGGCCCTCAGCCAGGACCGTTCCTCGTCACGTGGCGCGGCTGGCGGGGCCTCACTGTCGATGGCGGGCATGTTGTCCGCCAGCCATGCCCTGGCTCGTGCGGCGAACTCCGCAACGGACTCGGTCGACGTCATCGGATCTTCCTCATTTCGCCGAGCGACCCGCCTTTTCGAACTCGTATACGCGCAGATTATGCTCCTCTGGCGTCCCAAACATGCCGCGGTACAACGTGATCCGGCGAAGGTAGAGGTGCAGGTCGTGCTCCCAGGTGACGCCGATGCCGCCGTGCATCTGCACGCACGCCTGGATGATCTGACCCGCCATCTCGCCCACGTAGGACTTGGCGATGCTGGCCGACAAATTCGCTTCCGGCGCGCGGGCGGCCACGTCGGCGACCGCCGCCGAGGTGGTGGCGCGGCAGGCTTCCAGCCAGAGCTTCATGTCGGCGAACTTGTGCTTGAGGGCCTGATACGACGCCAGCGGCCGACCGAAGGTGTGCCGGTCCAGCGCCCACCGCACGGTGAGGTCGAACACCGTCTGCAGGGCACCGACCACCTCGGCGCATTGCAGCACCTGGGCGATCTGGCTTTGTCGATCGACGAGCGCGGGCGTCTCGCCGGCGGCGCCGACGGCCGCCGACCGCGGCACCACGACGCCGTCGAAGTGCACCCGGCCGTATTGCTTGACCAGATCGACCGACTGCTGGGGCTCGATCCGGACCCCCGGTGCGTCCGTCGGGACCAGGAACTGACGAATCTCGGCGCCCGCGCCGCAGCGCGCGACCACCAGCAGCAGCGCGCTCTGGGCGGCCGCCTCGACGCGGTCCTTGATGCCGTCGATGCGGTAACCGGAGTCGGTTTCGGTGGCCGTGACCGACGGATCCAGCGGTGCCCAGCCCCGACCCGGCTCACAAACCGCCCACGACGCCACCGATTCACCCGCTATCAGCGCCTCGATGGCGTCGGCGTGCTCGCCGGAGTTTGTGCACTCGACAAGCCCGGCCAGCACGGTGCTGACCGGGTACAGCGGTCCGGGCGCCACCGTCTTGCCGAGTTGCTCGGCGACCATCGCCAGATCGGCGAAGCCGTTCTCCGAGACACTTCCGCCGCCCAACTCCTCCGGCACCAGCAGGCCCGTCCAGCCAAGCTCCGCGGCGCGCTGCCACCACCCGGGGTCAAACGACGTACCCGCGGCGTGCAGCTCCCGCACCCGGCGCAGCGGCGCTTCCTTTTCCAGGAAGGCTTGGGTGGTCGAGGTGAAAAGGATCTTTTCGGGAGAGTCGAGGGTGGTCATTGTGCCGAGGGGATCCTTCTTGACATTCGATCGCTGCGGCTGCAACGGAATCGGTTTGAGTGTTTATTCATCCGCCCGATCGGTCCTCGGTTGGCTGCCGATTCTGATGTTAGCAACGCTCGATACGGTAAGAGATACCGGAGTTCAGTCGGTAAAAGCGGGGCCGAGCGCTACATGGCGAACACGCGGCGGACCGCCTGCGCGTGCAGCGCCCGATTCTCCTGGGAAACAATCCAATCGGGGACCATCGAGTCGAAGCCGTTGAAGGTCGCGGCGATCACGTGCAATTCGGTATGGACGTACGCGTGCAACAGCCGGTTGGCGTAGTCGATGGCCTCATCCCGGCACGGATCGATCTCGGAGCAGCTGACGAACGTGGGTGGCAGGCCTTCGAGATTGGCCCGGTGCGCGGGAACGTGCTGACCGCTGGCGCGGGCGTCGCCGAGATAGTGGTTCCATGCCCGGCTTACGGCCGGACCGTTGAGGCCTGGGGTGCGCTGGAACTCCCGGCGGGACGGCGTGGCATCGGAATCGAGCATCGGCTGGTGCAGGATCTGCATCAGGATCGCCGGGCCTTCCTGGTCGAACATGCGCTGGCTCAAGCTCGCGACCAGCGCCGCGCCCGCATCGCGGCCCATCACCGCGATGCGGCTCGCGTCGGCGTCCAGCTCCGCGCTGTTCGCGACGGCGTAACGGAGGGCCGCCTCGACATCGTCGAGCGCCGCCGGGCACGGATTTTCGGGCGCCAATCGGTAGTCGACCGAAACCACCAGACAACCGCCGTCACGGGCCAGCTCCACGCAGTGCGCGTGGTCGGTCTCCAGGTTCCCGGTGACGAACCCGCCACCATGCGCGTACACCACCAGCGGCGCGGCGGATTCGGTGCGGCCGCGGTACAGACGCAGGCCCAGTTGCTGACCCTCCGGACCTGCGATGGATCGTGAATCAATGGAGACGCCAGTGGTATCGGCCGCAGCGGCGCGCTGTGCGGCCAGCAGGTTGGCGTGTTCCCGCTCGGCCGGCAGTGTCTCGGCGCGGAATTCAAAGGCGCCCAACTCCACGGCGGCATCGCGCAGCACCGGATCGATGCGGCTGAGGCCGTGCGGCCGGGCCAAGTTCGTCTGTGTCATATCAACTCATTTTTCGGGCTCGTCGTGCGGGCTCATCGCCGGTCCCGGAAGGTCAGCCTCACCGTAAACCACCTTCAAGGTAGACCTGCGCTTTTAGGCGGTGACACACCAGGTGCTCAGCGCCGCGAAACGCGCCCGGCGGGCCGGTGCCGCGGTAGGAATGGGGCCATATCGAGTAGGCCCTCGACACGCCGCGAATCGATGCGCGGTTCGGCCCGGCAGGCACAGCCATTGGGCTTCGTTGCTATCTATACTATGATAGCTATTTTCCGCTCGGTACATCCGCCGTGGACATCGCGGGCACTCGTCACCCGGTCCGCGTGAACCGCCTTATCCGTTGTTTCAGGAGGAGCGCTGATGACGCTCAGCACCGACCCGAACGGTCAGCCCGTCGTACCCGCACTCGATTTCACCGGTGAAACCAGCCCTTACCCGTTTTTTCAACACATGCGTCGCACCGACCCGGTGTGGCACGGGTCCCTGAGCGATAACACCCAGTTGCCGGAAGAGCTGCGACCCAGTGACGAGTGGGTCTTGTTCGATTACAACGCTGTATCCCAAGCCTTTCGCGATGACCGGATCTTCACGTCGGCCGCCTACGACAAGACGATCGGGTTGGTGATGGGACACACCATCCTGGCGATGGGCGGCCGGGAACACCACGATCACCGCAACCTGGTGGCCAAGGCGTTCCGCGCGACCGCACTGGAACGCTGGGAACCGTCGGTCATCGGGCCGGTCTGCGATCGACTGGTCGACGAGATCAAGAACGACGGTCATGCCGATCTGGTGAAGGCGGTGACTTTCGAATTTCCCACCCGGATCATCTCGACGCTGCTCGGGCTGCCCGCCGAGGACCTGGACTTCTTCCGGCGGTTGTCCCTCGACCTGATCTCGATCCCGACCGACATCGTGGCGGGATTGAACGCCGCCGCAGAACTCTACGATTATTTCCTCAAACAGGTCGAGCAGCGCAGGCGCAAGCTCACCGATGACATCATCGGGGACCTGGTCGCCGCCGAGATCGACGGTGAGAAACTCACCGACGAGGCCATCATCGCCTTCTTGCGGTTGCTGCTCCCGGCCGGCCTGGAGACCACCTATCGCTCATCGGGCAATCTGCTGTACCTGCTGCTGACCCACCCCGAACAGCTCGCGATGGTCAACCAGGACCGGTCACTGATACCGATGGCGATCGAGGAGGGCCTGCGGTTCGAAACGCCACTGACCATGGTCATGCGGACCACGACGGAAGAGGTCGAAATCGGCGGTAAGGCAATCCCTGCCGAGGCCCAGATCGACATGTGCATGGGCTCGGCCAACCGTGACGAGACCCGCTGGACCGATCCCGATACGTTCGACATCCGCCGGCCGCGGCAATCCCACATCGCCTTCGCCGGCGGTATCCACATGTGCCTCGGCATGCACCTGGCCCGCCTGGAAACCCGGGTCATGCTGAACAGCCTGTTGGACCGCGTCGAGAATCTGGCGTTCGTGCCCGACGACGGAACCGGAGAAGAATCCAAGATCGTCGGGCTCACCTTCCGGTCGCCGAACAAGCTTCCGGTGACGTTCGCCCCCGCCGCATGAGAAGCCGCGCAGCGATCCTGCACGATGTCGGCGGCCCTTGGTCCGTCGAGGAATTCGAGCTCGATCCGCCCAAGGCCGGCGAGGTCCTGGTGCAGATGGCGGCGGCCGGCCTGTGCCACTCCGACGACCACATCCTCAAAGGTGACATGTCGGCGCCCAACGATGTGATGCGATCGATGGGGCTGCCGACCATGTTCCCGATGATCGGTGGCCACGAAGGCTCCGGCATCGTGCGCGAGGTCGGCCCGGATGTCACCGACTTCGCGCCGGGTGACCACGTGGTGATGTCGTTCGTGGCCGTGTGCGGCCAATGCCGCTGGTGCGCCAGCGGAATCGAGTACCTGTGCGACGTCGGTATCGGCACCATGATCCCGGGGATGCCGACCGACGGCACGTTCCGCCACCACACCGCCGACGGCCGCAGCCTCGGCCACATCGCCAAGATCGGCGCCTTCGCCGAACACACTGTGGTATCGACGAATTCACTGGTAAAGATCGAGCAACACCTGCCACTGACATCGAGCGCCCTGCTGTCCTGCGCCATCCCGACCGGTTACGGTTCCGTCGCCAACCGGTCCAACATGCGCGCCGGCGATACGGTCGTGGTGATCGGCGTCGGCGGGATCGGCACGGGCGCGATCCAGGGCGCCCGCATCAACGGCGCCGCGCAGATCGTCGCGGTGGATCCGGTTGACTTCAAACAGAAGTCGGCGCTGCAGTTCGGCGCGACACACAGCGCGGCGACAATTGACGAGGCGCTGGACCTGGTGCGCGGCCTGACCTACGGGGTAATGGCCGACGCGGTGGTGGTCTCGCCCTCGTTGATCACCCCGGAGGACGTCCGCGACGCGGTGAAGCTCACCCGCAAGGGCGGCACCTGCGTACTCACCGGCATGACGTCGCAGTTGACCCGGTCGGTCAAGATCGACCTGCAGGACTTCATCCTGATGAACAAGACGTTGGCGGGCACCATATTCGGCTCGTGCAACCCGAAGGCGGACATCTCCCGGCTGGCCAGACTTTATGAGACGGGCCAGCTTCAGCTGGACGAGATGATCACCAAGCGCTATCACCTCGACGAGGTCAACGACGCCTACGATGACCTGCTCAACGGCAAAATCGTTCGGGGCATCATCGATTTCGGCGTCGGCTGAAAGCTCTGCCTACATCTTGATCGCGGGGATCAGCCTGCTCAGATTCCAGAGCCGGTCTCTTCGCGCCGATAGGCAGGAGATCGCCAGTGCGACAGCCGTTATCCCAACCAGCACGATGATCGCCTGCCACAGTCGGGTGTCGATGCCGCCGAGTATCAGCTGCCGGAGCCCGTTGACGCCATAGGTCATCGGGTCGAAGCGGTGCAGAACCTGGAATGGCCGCGACGTGGTTTCCACGGGATACATGCCGCCTGCACTGACGAGCTGCAACATGAGCAGGGCCATGATCAGCACCCGGCCCACCGCCGGGCCGACGAGCGCATTGATCGCCTGCGTCCCGGCTACGAACGCGCCGGAAATCAGCATCATGAACCCCAGCATCGCCACCGGGTGCACGGCGTGCATACCGAGCGCGAACCGGACCACACAGTAGAGAATGACGGCTTGGAATACCGCGATCGCGGCGGCAGGCAGGTAGCTGGCGAGCACCACCCGGACCGCGAGCACCTCCGCGGCGATCGCGCGAGTCTGCAAGGGCCGCAGCACCATCCACAGCACCAGGGCGCCGAAGAACAAGGCGAGCGTGAGAAAGAACGGAGCCATCCCGGTGCCGAAGTTGCGCGCAGCATTCTCATGTGAAGCCTCGAGTTGCACCGGACCACCGATGGTGTCGGCGACCGCTTCCTTTTGCTGGGTTGTCCAGTTGGGCACCTGCTTGGCCCCGTCGGCGAGTTTGGTCGCCAGCTCGGCGGATCCCGTCTTGAGTTGTCGTGCGCCGTCGTCGAGCTTGGCGATGCCGCCGGCCAATTCGGCGTTGCCGGTGGCGACCTGCTGGGCTCCGTCGCGCAATTGGGTGAGCTTGTTCGTCAATTCCTGACCCTTGCTGCCGACCTGGTCGAGCGCCGACCCGAGGGGACTGCCCGGGTTACGCAACCCCGATGTCATGGCGATCGCCGCGTTCTGCGCGTCGGTGAGCTGCTGGCGGATTTGGGGCGTGAACTGGTGACCCCGGAGCTGATCTTGGATGCCGCGCAGGTTATTCGCCAGCGGATCCTGTCGTGCGGAAAGCTGATCGATCACCGACGAAAGCGAGTTTGCGGCGGCATCCTGCGCCCCGGCGATGGCACCGATCTGGTCGTTGACCTGCTGAAGCGCGGTTGCGCCCTGCTGCAGTTGCTGCGTGCTGCCGCCGATTTGCGACACCGCCTTGGTCACCGCGAGCAGCGGGTCGGTGGCCTGGTTGATTCCGTCTGCCAGTTGCTTGGCACCAGCGGAAAGCGTTGCCGAGCCGGACCGCGCGGTGTCCAGACCTGCCACCAGCTGACCGGCGCCGTCATCGAGTTGAGCGGCCCCGTCTGCGGCCTGCTTGATACCCGATCCCGACGAAACCACCACCGACAGCATCTGATTGACGGCCTGTCCCGAGATCCGGCTGGACACGGCGTTGAGGACCTGGCCGATGGCGGTACGACCGATACTCGTGGAAATGTAGTTGTTGGCGTCGTTGTAGACGGCGATCAGGTTGGCCTTCTTGGGCTGACCGGTCACCGGCGAAGCGATCGCCGCGCTGAAGTCCGGCGGCAACTCGACCATGAAGTAGTACTTGCCATGGTCTACTCCGTTGCGCGCCTCTGGTAAATCCACGACGTGCCAGTCCAGGCCGCCGTCCGCGGTCAGGCTCTTGGCGATCTCCGCGCCGGCGTTGAACTGCTGCCCGGACACGACGGCGCCACGGTCGGAGTTGACCAGTGCCACGGGCATCTTGTTGGTGTGGCCGAAGGGATCCCAGAACGCCCACAGGTACAGCGCCCCATACACCAGGGGCAGCAGCATCAGTACAACGATGGCCACGCGCGTCAATCGGCTGCGGCCGAAACGTTTGATCTCCGAGCCAAAGGCGAGTCCAGCCAACATATTCAGTCCTCTCCGGTCAGGACGCGGTGATCGTGCAGTTCGTGCTCGGGTGCGTCGGTGCCGAGCGGGTTGGTCACCCCGACGACGACGGTGCGCTGCTCCGCAATCACGCCGAGCCGGTCGGCCGCGATCGCCCGCCGGGAATTGTCGCGAACCTGCTCGAGGTCGCCGACCACCAGGATCGGACGATTCGACAGCAGCGCAAGCGTGATGCGCAGCAAAAACAGTTCCAGGTCTGACAATTCGACGATGTAGGTGTCGTGGGACGGCGGGGTCATCTCGCCGAAAACCTCGGTCAGCTCGGCCTGGCCGGCTTGCAGCGGCACAAGTGAGTACCACGGCGCCAGCCACCGCCGCTGCTCGGCGAGCACGGTCTCCACCGTCACCGATTCCTCCAGCTCGTCGATGTCGTCGAAGGCCGCGATCGCGCAGTGCCGGCGGATCGCGCGCGGGGTTGTTTGACCGAGGACGGTCAGCGTGCCGCGGCTCGGCTTAAAGCGTCCCGCGAGCGTCAGTAGCAGCGTCGTCTGCCCTGGTCCGCCCGGCATCCGAATCGCGTGAAAACCCGGTGCGAGCGCGAGATCGATATCCGAGAAGAGGGGGCCGTGCTCGCCGTCGACGCCTAAACCGCGGGCCGTGATCACCGGTTCTGCAGCGTTCGGCCCGTCATTCGTATCCATGGTGAGGCTCTCCCTGATCGGCGGAAACCGGGACCGATTCCAGCACTGCGGTGATCAGCTGCGCGAGCAGGTCGGGGTTGATGGTCCCGGGACGCAGGACCTCTTCCATCGCGATGCCGAGGTTGATCGTGACGACGAGCTGGGCGACGTCGGCCAGGTCGCGATCGGACGCCACGGAGGGGGTCGATTTGACGATGTGCACCGCTTGGTCGGCGGCGGCGGCGCGGCGGCGTTCGATGAGGCGCTCGCGCAGCTGCGGGTCACGCTGGGCGCGCAGCCAATATTCGACGAACAGCACGTAAAAGTCGGAATGGTCGCGAACCGAGTCGAGCCATGACCGGCTCAATTCGCGTGCGGCCGCACCGGCGTCGCCGCCGCTGCTGTCCAGCGCGGTGGCGATCTGCTCACCGCGGAGCTCAAACTCGCGGTCGAGCAGCGCTAAGAACAGTCCGTCCTTGGATTCGAAGTTCGAGTAGACCGCGCCTTTGGTGAAGCCCGCGGACTGGCCGATCGCGTCGATCGTGGCGCCGGCGAACCCTTCGGCGGCGAACACCTTCGACGCCGCGTCCAGGATCCGGTCACGAACCTCGCCGCGGGTGGGGCGGGTTCGGTGCGGCTTGACGGGCGACATGGCCACAGCATACTCGACGGTATCGACTGGATACTAATCAGTATCGAAGGGATGGCAGGAGATGGCCGACTTTATGTGGTTATCCGCAGCAGACGGTGTTCGACGGAACCGGCTCGACACCGATCAGCGCTGACGCCGTCGCGTCCGCCGCCATCGGCGGTGGCCAACTCGTCGACGCCGCAGACGAATTCGCGCCGAGGTTCGGTTAGGCGAGCATGGCCATCGTGTGATCCCACAATTCACGCGCGAGGACGGGATCGTCAGCGGCCCGATTGGCTTTGGCGGCCTTGCCTTTCACGTAGTACTCGCCGGCCACCCAGTCGACACCGGGCACGCTGGTCGCCAGCCAGACCAGCTGATCGGCGCCGTGATCCGCGGTCTTGATCATTCGGCTGACGGGTGTGCGTTGCATGGTGGTCAAGAACCGCGAGCCGGACGAGTGACCGATGTTGGTGTTGACGAAACCCGGGTGGACCACCGCCACCGCAAGGCCGTCGGCGAAAAAGCGCCGATGTAATTCCTTGGTGAACAGGATGTTTGCCAGCTTCGCCAACGCATACGCGGTGCTCGGCCGGCGCCGGTCGGTCGCGTCGAAATCGGCGAGCTTGACGTTGCGCAGCAGCCGCTGAGACGAACTGGACGTATTGACGATCGTGGCTCGCGAGGCGACCAGCACGTCCAGCAGCTGCGTGGTGAGCAGGAACGGCGCAAGGTAGTTGACCTGAAGGGTGATCTCATGGCCGTCGGCCGTCCGCCGTGGCTTGGAGAATACTCCGCCGGCATTGTTGCCCAGCACGTCGATCCGCGGATACTGCGACCGGATCTTGTCCGCCAGGGCCCGTACCTGGGACAGGTCGGCGAAGTCGGCGACGAAGTAGTCGGCATCGAGCTCCGCGGCCACCGCCGCGGTCTTGTTCTCCGAACGTCCCACCAGCACCACGTTGTCGCCGCCGAGGCTGATCCGGCGGGCCGCCGCCGCACCGATGCCGTCGCTGGCACCGGTGATGACGATCGTCCTACCCGCCATTGCCTCGACCTCCACGGGGAGTGTAGCGAGGACCCCGATCGAAGGGCGACAGTGCTCAGGTCAGTGAGTAGCGCACCGGCAGGTGCTTGAGGCCGCCGACGAAGGTCGTGGCGATCAACTCCGGATCTCCGGTCAGCTCAACCGATTTGAGCCTCGGCAGCAGCTCGGAGAAGAAACTGTTGACTTCCATGCGGGCCAGCGCCGCACCCATGCAGAAGTGCACGCCGTAGCCGAAGGCCAGGTGCTTGTTCGGGTCACGCCCGACGTCGAACCGGAACGGGTCGCCGAAGACCTCCTCGTCGCGGTTGGCCGAAACATAGGACAACAGCACCGAATCCCCCGCGGCGATCGGCACCCCGCGCACGGTGGTGTCCGCGGCGGCGGTCCGCATGAACTCCTTGACCGGGGTGACCCAGCGGATCATCTCCTCGGTCGCGAGCGGCATCAGGTCGAGGTTGTCGCGCAGGCGGTCGAGCTGCTCCGGATTCTCGATGAGCGCTTGCAGGCCACCGGAGATGGTCGCGCTGGTGGTGTCGTGACCGGCGGTGGCGACGATCAGGTAGTACGACACCGTGTCGATGTCGGACAGCGGTTCGCCGTCGACGGTGGCGTTGGCGATCGCCGAGGCCAGGTCCTCGGTCGGGTGCTCACGGCGCGCGGCGGTCACGCCGTTGAAGTATTGGAACATGTCGATCAGCGCGGGCAACTGATCCTCGTTCGAATCACCGCGCCTGAATTCGCTGTCTTCGCTTCCGAACAGCTCCTGGGTGAGTTGGAGCATGCGAGGAAAGTCGGCTTCCGGGATCCCCAGCAGCGACATGATCACGAACAGTGGGTAGTTCACCGCGACCTGCTGGACGAAGTCGCATTCGGGCCCGATGGCCAACATCTTGTCGACATAGATCTTGGCCAGCTCGTCGACGCGCATCTTCAACGCGCGCATCGCCTTTGGGCGGAACCAGTCCGAGCCGATCGCGCGCACCACCCGGTGTTGCGGGTCGTCCATGTGGATCAGTGTGCGGACGCCGGCGTTGGCCTGCATCTCGTCGCCCACGGTGGTGGTCAGCACCGGGCGCGGCCAGTTGGTGAACAACATGTTCTCGCGCTCGATATCCATGATGTCGGCGTGCTTGGTGATCGCCCAGAACGGCCGGTAGTTCGGAACGTCCACCCAGGACACCGGGGCTTCGGCGCGCAGGTGGGTCAGCGCCGCATGCAACCGCTGCTCGTCGGTGTACGCCAACGGGTCCGCCAATAGCTTCGCGGCCTCGTCCATCGTGGTTGCGCTCACTGCTGAGACTCCTCGATTTGGGCCGCCCCGTCGACCTCCAGACGGGCGGCGTCAGACATGCGGGTAACTTTACAGTAAGCAATCCAGTATGTGACCCTACAAATCTGCGGCGATCGCAAGCGCGGCGTAGCCGGGCGCAGCGGGTCGCCACCACAGGACTGGTCGCGCGACGAATCTCCATGAGGTAGGACATAGGCATGCCGAAAGCCCAGGATTGGGGAGAAACGCTCGAGGATCTCGAGCGGCGCCGTCAGCACGCGCGGGACATGGGCGGGCCCGAGCGACTCGACAAGCACCGCGACAAGGGCAAGCTCGACGCCCGCGCACGAATCGAGTACCTCCTCGACCCGGGCACCTTCCGCGAGCTCGGCACCCTGGTCGGTGGTGATATCGCGGCCGACGGCCTGATCGTCGGCTCCGGTGAGATCAACGGTTCACCGGTGATGCTGGGCGCCGAAGACTTCACCACCATGGCGGGCAGCATCGGGCCCGGCGGCAACTCCAAGCGATACCGCATCGCCGAACTGGCGCTGCGCGACAAGATCCCGCTGGTGATGCTGCTCGAAGGTGCGGGCTTTCGTCCCGGTGGCGGGCACTACGGCCGCACCCCCACCGACCTGCTCGCGCAGGCGCAGTGCTCGGGCCGCGTCCCGACCGTGGGTGCCGTATTCGGGCCGTCGGCTGGACACGGCGCGCTAGTGGCCCCGGTCTGCGACTTCCGGATCATGAGCAGGCAGGGGGCGATCTTCACCGCCGGACCGCCCGTCGTCAAAGAGTCCACCGGAGAAGATATTTCGAAGGAGGACCTCGGTGGGCCGGATGTCGCGTTGCCCAGCGGGGTGATCCACAACGTCGCCGAGGACGATGAGTCCGTGCTCGACGACGTCCGGCGCTACCTGTCCTACTTTCCGCCGAGCGCATGGTCGTACCCGGCATCGATGCCGCAGGACCAGGACAGCGAGCCACGTCCGACGCCGGAGCTGCTCGACATCGTGTCCCGCGACAACCGCCGCGTCTACGACATGCGCGCCGTGCTCGACGTGGTCTTCGACCGGCCCGACTGGTTCGAGGTGCAGCCCCAGTACGGCAAGGCGATCATCTGCGCGCTGGCCCATCTCGGTGGTCACCCGATCGCGGTGGTGGCCAACCAGCCCCAGGTGCTCGCCGGCTCCATCGACGCCGCGGCCGCGGACAAGGCGGCGCACTTCATCATGGTGGCCGACTCTTTCCACCTGCCCCTCGTCTTCCTCGCCGACAATCCCGGCATGCTGCCCGGCAGCCGATCCGAGCGCAGCGGTGTGCTGCGCGCCGGCGCACGAATGTTCGCCGCCCAAACCACGGCCACCACAGTGAAGCTGCACGTGACACTGCGCAAGGCATACGGGTTCGGCTCCATGGTCATGTCCCTGCTGGGTTTTGACAGCCAGACCGCGACCTTCGCCTACCCCGGCGCGACGATGGGCGCCATGAGCGCGGCCGCGCTGGGCCGGGCTACGCACGCGGGCGAGGACGTCACCGCGAAGTTGCGTGAGGCGGAGTTGCAGGCGTCCTTCCGGTCGGCCGAACACATGGGGTTCGACGAACTCATCGATCCCCGTGAGACACGCGATGTCCTGCTGGCCTCGCTGAAGCGCGGCCTGTCCAGCAGGCAAGCCGCCGCCGAGCCGGTGAGCCGGACCGTCATCATGCCCTGAGCGGCGCGCCCCCGGCCCGCAACTGAAGCTAATCCGCGCCGCGGTACGCCGCGACGATCGGCTCGAGCTCGTCAGGTGTGGCGCCGTGCATGATGACCGCGTCGGCCCCGTAGTCGAATTCCTTGCGGATGCGATCCACGCACTGCTGCGCCGACCCGGTGGCCGAGGGCTCCAGCCATTCGTCGGGAATCAGCGTCGCGATGTGCTCGATCTGCTCGGCAGTGCCCTTGTGATCGATCCCGCCGGCGATCGAGGTGACCACCGGATCTTCGCGGAACCGTTGCAGCACAGCGGGATCCCAGTTGTTGGTGTTGACCAGCAGATCGCCGTAACCCTGCAGATAGGTGGCCAGACGCGCCACGGTCTTCTTCAGCCGCAGTTCTTCGGGCAGGTGATCGCCGACGGTGGCGAAGCACGACCACACCCGCACGCTGTCCGGGTCGCGGCCGGCCTTCTCCGCCGCCGACTTCACGGTGTTGACACTGCGCTGCAAGGTCTCCGGCGTGAAATAGGTGTGCAGGATGACGTCGTCGAACACACGCCCCCCGAGCGCTAGCGTGTTCGGCCCGAAGGCCACCAGCGCCAGCCGAATGTCCTCGTTGAAGTCGGGATCGAGGAACAGGATGGGGTACTTGCCCATCGGGCCGTCGTGGTTGAAGATCAACTCGCCGTGCCACAGCCGGCGCATCACCTGGGCCCAGTCCTCCATCTGCGCCGTGGTCACCGCCGGGATGCCGAAGGCCCCGTAGATCGCCGCGATGCCGCGCCCGACGCCCAAAGTGAACCGGCCGCCCGACAGGCGATGCATCGTGGTCGCCCACGACCCGGTGATCAGGGGATGACGGGTGTTGTGATTGGTTGCGGCTGTGGCGATTTGCATCCGGTTGGTTACCGCGCACGCCGCCCCGACCAGAGACGACGCCTCTTTGACGTTCCACCGCTCGGAGATGAAGCCGGTGCCGAAGCCGAGTTCCTCGCCGCGGCGGGCCTCGTCCATCAAAGTCGCCGGGCCCTCACCGCCGGCCCCGGCCAGCAGGTAGAAACCCAATTCATCGAGCACTCGGTCACTCAATTCCAAACCCCTTGCTGGTAGCCGCAGTTCCAAACCTCGGTTATCTTGCCATCGACAACGCGGAACACTTCGATGCTGGCGATGTTGGTCTCGGTGCCGTCTTTGGTGGTGATCGTCGAGTCGTACACGATCGCCACGTGCTCGCCGTCGTCGCCCTCGATGACGATGTTGAGGTCGAAGTGCAACGAATCGGCCAGCTCCCACATGTCCACCACCCGCTGCACCGCTTCGGCGTGCGTCAGCGTGCGCACCCCACCGACCTCGTGCCGAATCACCGTGTCGGCCAACAGTTCCTCGGCCAGGTCGATGTTGCATTCGTTCCACACGACGAGGTTGTAAAGCTCCACCACCGTTCGCGCGGTCCATGTGGGTGCCATCAGTCGGGCACCACTGCTTTTCGCGCGGCCACGTCGCGCAGGAATCGGTCGGTGATGCGCTGCACGCGCCGCGAGAAGATGTGCCCGACGTGGCTACCGTCGTACCAGTACAGTTGGCCGCCCCAGCGTTCCTGCAACGCATCGGCGGGCTCGCGCATGGCCATCCGGTCATGCCACGCCCCGACGATCAACCGGCGATCCGGCGGCGGAGCCGGAATGACCGCGAGCGGATCGATCACCGAGGTCAGCTGGGTCACCACGGGCGATTCCAGCAACTCGCGGAATGCCTCGCGCGGCGAGCCCCACCGTTGCAGGTGCCGCGCGATCATCGCGTTGAGCCCGAGGATCGGCGTGTAAAGGGCGACCGCGTCGACCTGCTTCTCCAGGTGGGAAACCAGCGCGGCCACCGGGCTGCCCATCGAAATCCCTGCCACCACAACGGCGGTGGCTTGCGGCTGCACCCAGCGCACGACCGCGCGCACCTCGGAGACAACGCGCATCATGCCCGCCACATTGCCCAGCGGATCCATGTCGGGATAGGCCGGCCATTGGCCCCGCCGACACCCGTGGCCGGGCTGCACCGGCAGCGCGACATTGAAACCCAACTGGTGATGGATGCGTCCGATCCCGGACAACAACAGGTCCTCGGTGCCACCCTGGCCGGCGCCGTGCACCCAGACCAGCCACGGCCTGGGCTCGTCGCGGTGCCGGCATAGATGCACCACCGCCCGTGCCGGACCACCCAGGCCATCGGCCTTCAGCGTGGCCGGCAGCGCCGGGTCGTGCTCGAAGGCCATCCGCTCATACGCCAGACCCGGGATGCTGCGCTTTCGAATCGAGGTCGCCCGCAACGGTTTCGGATCGGCGTGCGCCCGGTCGATACCCAGCGAGGAGAGCTCCTCCGCGGCCGCGGTGCACGCATCCAGTGGCCGCATCGCGGCGGGGCTTCCGCCCAGCAGCGAAAAGGCGCTCAGCACCAGTTCGTCGAGCATCGCCTCGCCGAACTGACGCGCACCGCGTGGCGACAGCGGGGCCCAGCCGGTCGACTCCCGCAGCCCGGCCACCGTGCGCGGCGCCAGCATTCCCAATTCACGGACCACACCTTTGGCCAGGCTCAGCCCGCTCATCGATGTCGCCATGTCACTCACCTACGCCAGTTTGAAACCGGTGTATCCGCCGGCCGCGACTTCGAGCGTGACCACGACATCGGGGGTGAATACGTCACGCCACGGGCTTCCAGCTCGTCAGCCGTCTCGATCATCGCACTCCCTTGCCGCTTACGGACCTGACTGCTGAAATCTATACTGTAACGGACTAAGTATGTATCCGGAATTGAGAGGCTTCGCGTGAAAGTGCCATTCACCTGGAAAGTCACCGGCTGGTTCATGGTCGGCTGGTCTCCAGAGTTTCCCGTCGGCGAGGTCCGGCCGCTGCACTACTTCGGTGAGAATCTGGTGGCCTACCGGGATGAGCAGGGTGAGCTGCACGTCTTGGAAGCACATTGCAAACACCTGGGCGCGCACATCGGCCACGGCGGCAAGGTGGTCGGCGACTGCGTCGAGTGCCCCTTCCACGGCTGGCGCTGGGGTCCGGACGGCACCAACCGATACATCCCCTACCAACCGGACCGGCCCAACCGCGGGCTACGTCTCAAGGTGTTTCCCGTGCAGGAGCAATACGACTGTGTCTTCGTCTGGCATCACCCGGACGGCAAGGAACCGCAGTGGGAGATGCCGGACATCTTCAAAAAGTTCCCACAGTTCGAGACCGACCCGGCGGCCTATTACCGGGCCTACCCGGAGTTCTCCCGGCGCGCGGAGCGCGAACCGGTGCATCCGCAGATCGTCGCCGAGAACGCCCCCGACAGCGCGCATTTCGAGTACGTGCACCACGCCACCGTGACGCCCCGGGTGCTGGACTGGAAGATCGTCGACCAGGAATGGCAGTTCATCGCGGGCTGGCCGAACGCGCGCAGCGACAATCCCGACGACCTGGCGTTGCGGTTCCACAGCCACCTGTTCGGCCTCGGCGGAGCGATCAGCGTCTTCGAGGGCGCGCAGAATCATCGGCTGATCTTCACCTGCACACCGGTCGACGACGAATGCTCGGACCTGTTCTACTCGATCTGGTGGCCGCGTCTGCCCGGCGATACCGCGGACGTTCCCGAAGGCAAACTGCGGGACGTAATCGAGAAACAGTTCCTGTCCACCGTGTTCGACGACCTGCAGATCTGGCGCTACCAGAAGTACGTGGAACACCCCGCGTTGTCGAAAGTCGACGCGAAAGGCTATATGGCGCTGCGGAAGTGGGCGACGCAGTTCTATGACGTCGCGCCGGCGGGCGTCCCCGCATGACGGACCGACTGGCCGGGCTGGCGGCACCCGGGGACACCGCGATCGTCACCCAGGAGTGCCAGGGCGCGGTGATGGGTCCCGACGCGGGACTGGCGATGCTCGCCGAGGAGGCGCGCCGCGAGGCGCTGCCCAACATCGCGCGTCTACTGCCCGCGGCCCGGGCGGCCGGGGTCCGGGTCGTGCACTGCCTGGTGCAGCGACGGCCTGACGGGCTCGGCTCCAACCACAACGCGAAGATCTTCGCGATGGGCGGGGGCAACAAGGTGGACATCACGCCCGGCACGCCGGGTGCGGAGCTGCTGCCCGAATTAGGGCCGGAGCCTTCGGATTTGGTGTTACGCCGATGGCACGGCGTGGGCCCGATGGGCGGCACGGACCTGGACGCGGTACTGCGCAATCTCGGGGTGTCGACCATTGTCGTGGTGGGTGTTTCGCTGAACATCGCGATACCCAACCTCGTCATGGATGCCGTCAACGTCGGCTACCGGGTGGTCCTGCCCCGCGACGCGGTGGCCGGCGTACCCGCCGACTATGGTGCAGCGATGATCGCCAACACCCTGTCGCTGCTGGCCACGATCACTAGCACCGACGATCTGCTCCGGGCATGGGACGAAGGAACACGATGACCGAAACCGCGCCGGAGGTTCGAGGTGGATTCCCCGACGTCAGACCCGTCGAGGACGCGCCAGGGGAACTGGGGCCTTTCGTCGCCGCGCTGCGCCGTCTGCAGGACCTGACCGTGTCCACCAGGCCGGACCCCGCGCTGTGGGCCGCCGCGACCGCACACCTGGAGGACGCCTGCGCGCTGCTGGACGGCCACCAGGTCCCCGAGACCGAGGCGGTGGCCGGCCGGGTGCTGAGCCTGCCGGGGCTGGGCCATCCGCTGATACCACCCTGGATAGTGACCGAGTCCGGTCCCGACGGCGTGCGGATGGCCGGTCATTTCAGCACCGCCCACATCGGCGGGAACCGGGCCGTGCACGGCGGCATGATCCCGCTGTTCTACGACTGGTTGTTCGGCATGGTGGTCTCCACCGCGAACTGTCCACCCACTCGCACTGCATTTCTGCACGTTGACTACCGCAACATCACCCCCATTGACCAGCCGCTGACCGCTCAGGGCCGCATCACCGACGTCGACGGCCGAAAAGTTTTCATTGACGCTACTATGATAGCCGCCGATGGCACCTTGCTCAGCGAAGCCAACGGCCTGATGGTTCGTTTGTTACCCCACCAGCCGTGAGAGGCACGATGTCCGACACCACAACAACATTCACGGTCCCGGCCGTCGCGAAGGCCGTCGCCTCCGCGATCCCCGATCGCGAGCTGATCATCCAGGGGCAGCGGCGCTACACCTACCGACAGGTGATCGAGCGCTCCACCCGGCTGGGCGCGTATCTGCACGCGCAGGGATTGGGTTGCCACACCGAGCGCTCGGCGCTGGGCGGCCACGAGGTGGGCCAAGACCTGCTGGGCCTTTACGCCTACAACGGGAACGAATTCGTCGAGGCGTTGCTGGGCAGCTTCGACGCACGGGTCGCCCCGTTCAACGTCAACTTCCGTTATGTGAAGAGCGAGCTGCAATACCTGCTGGCGGATTCCGGTGCGACCGCGCTGCTCTACCACGCCGCGTTCGCGCCGCGGGTGGCCGAGATCCTGCCGGATCTGCCACAGCTGCGCGTGCTCATCCAGATCGCCGACGACTCCGGCAACGACTTGCTCGAGGGCGCAGTCGATTACGAGGCCGCCCTGGCGTCGGTGTCCCCGCAGCCGCCGCCGGTTCAGCACTGCGCCGACGACCTGTACGTTCTGTACACCGGTGGCACGACGGGCATGCCGAAGGGCGTGTTGTGGCGCCAGCACGACATTTTCATGACGTCCTTCGGCGGCCGGAACCTGATGACGGGCGAGCCGTCGAGCTCCATCGACGAGATCGTCGAACGCGCCGCGTCGGGTCCGGGTACCAAGCTGATGATCCTGCCCCCGCTGATCCACGGTGCCGCCCAGTGGAGCGTGATGACCGCGATAACCACGGGGCAGTCCGTCGTCTTTCCCACGGTGGTCGATCATCTGGACGCCGAAGACGTGGTGCGCACCATCGAGCGGGAAAAGGTCATGGTGGTCACCGTGGTGGGCGATGCGATGGCGCGCCCCTTGGTGGCCGCGATCGAGAAGGGGATTGCCGACGTGTCGTCGCTGGCGGTCGTCGCCAACGGCGGTGCCCTGCTGACCCCGTACGTCAAGCAACGCTTGATCGAAACGCTGCCGAACGCGGTCGTCATCGACGGCGTCGGCTCGTCGGAGACCGGGGCGCAGATGCACCACATGTCGACCTCGGGAGCGGTGGCCACCGGCACGTTCAACGCCGGGCCGGACACCTTTGTGGCCGCCGAGGACCTGACGGCAATCCTGGAACCGGGCCACGACGGGATGGGCTGGCTGGCGCAGCGGGGCTACGTTCCGCTCGGGTACAAGGGCGATGCGGCCAAGACGGCCAAGACATTTCCGGTGATCGACGGCGTTCGGTACGCCGTCCCCGGTGACCGCGCGCGCCACGGCACCGACGGCTCCATCGAATTGCTGGGCCGGGATTCGGTGACCATCAACTCCGGCGGCGAGAAGATCTTCGTCGAGGAGGTCGAGACGGCCATCGCGTCGCATCCCGCGGTGGCCGACGTGGTGGTCGCCGGTCGGCCGAGCGAGCGGTGGGGCCAGGAGGTCGTCGCCGTGGTGGCGCTCGCACCCGGAGCCGGCGCCGAGTCCGAGGAACTGGTGGCGCACGCCGCGCAGACGCTGGCGCGCTACAAGCTGCCCAAAGCGATCGTGTTCCGTTCGGTCATCGAGCGCAGCCCGTCGGGCAAGGCCGACTACCGGTGGGCGCGCGAGCAGGCGGTGAGTGGCTGACCGGTGATCCGGCAGCCCGCGCGGGAAGGCGTAGATCATGTCGTTGCTGCAAAAGGACGAGACGCTGGTTGCATCGGTCGACGTGCGTGCCGGTGCGGATCAGGTCTACGCCGTCATCTCCGACGTCACCCGCATTCCGGAGTGGAGTCCCGAGACAACGCGCGCAGAGTGGTTGGCCCCGAATCGCTTTCAGGCCTGGAACCGTCGACGCCTGGGCCGGTGGCGCACCGTTGCCAACGTTGTCGAAGCCGAACCGGGACACAGGTTCTCCTTCGTCGTTCAGGCGATGGGTGGCGACTGGACGCAATGGACGTACCTCATCGAGCCCGGTTCCACGGCCGGCACGACGCGTCTCACCGAAATGGTCCGGCTGTGCGTGCCGCTGCCATTCGGCGCGGTGGCCTTCGAGCGTCTGTTCTTGTTCATCCGCGATCGTCGCGGGGATCTGCAGAAGAACCTCGACGTCTCGGTGGACCGGATCTGCAGGATTGTCGAGGCAGGAGTGGATGCGTGAGGAACCCATGAAGTACCAAGGTCGTGTCGCTGTGGTCACGGGCGCCGGCTCCGGCATCGGCCGCGCCCTGACGCAGGCGCTTACTCGGGATGGGGCGCACGTCGCCGCATCCGACATCGACCCGGACGGCCTGGCCGAAACCCAGGCCGGGTGTCCGCCCGGGCAGGTCACGCCGTACCGGGTGGACGTCGCCGACCGCGACGCGGTATTGAGTTTCGCCGACGAGGTGCGCGAGCAGCACGGGCCCGCCTCGCTGGTGTTCAACAACGCCGGGGTCGACCTGTTCGCCGGCGTGGCGGATATGTCCTGGAAGGACTTCGACTGGCTGATGGAAATCAACGTCGGCGGCGTCGTCAACGGAACCAAAGCCTTTCTGCCACAACTGATCGAGGCGGGTACGACGCGACGCCCCTCGCGGTTGATCAACCTGTCCAGCGCCTTCGGGCTGATCGCGGTTCCGTACCAAGGAGCCTACAGCATGTCCAAATTCGCGGTGCGCGGCCTCACCGAGGCGTTGCGTCAGGAGATGATCATGGAACGCCGCCCGGTGACCGTGCACTGCGTGCACCCCGGTGTCGTGCGCACCAACTTCGGGGCGAACATGCGCACAGCGGACAACGAGGATCCCGAGATGGCGACCAAGATGTTCGATCGCGCGGCCCTGACGTCCGCCTCCAAGGCCGCCCGGCTGATTCTGCGTGGGGCGGAGAAGAACCGCGCCCGAATCCTTATCGGAGCCGACGGCCGCGTGATGGCGGCGATGCCGCGCCTACTCGGCGCGGGGTACGCGGGCCTGTTGGCTAGGGCCGGGAAACTGACCGCCTCGCGCTGAGCCGGCGGCGGTTGCGGGCCTTCGCTATTCGCATCATGACGTCGGCGTACATTCGCATCGACTTCCCGAACGGCGGCGCAGCGCTTCCGGTGATGCTGAAGGGCAGATCGTTGCCTACCACGGTGCGGTGATGACTGAACGTGTCGAAACCGGCCTTGCCGTGGTAGGCGCCCATCCCGCTTCGGCCCACTCCCCCAAACGGCGCCGCCGACGGGATCATTTGTGCGGCAAAGTCGTTACGGGCCACGCCGCCGCTTCGGGTGTTGCGCACGAAGTCGCGGAAGTCGGCATCATCGGCGCCGTACCAGTACGCCACCAGCGGGGCCGGCCGCTGATTGATGTAGTCGATCGCCTCCGTCAGTCGCGAGTACCCCTGCACCACCAGAACCGGGCCGAAGACCTCCTCGCCGGCGATCCTCATGCGGTCGTCGATATCACGGACGATGGTGGGCGCGATCTTGCGAGAGGCACGGTCCGGCAACGACTCACCTTCCGGGGCAACGGTTTCCACAGTGGCGCCCTTGTCGCGCGCATCCTCGATCAGCCCGATGACCCGGTCGAAATTGGCGTGATTGACGCTCGAGCAGTAGTCCTTGTTGGACACGATGTCGGGGAACATGTCGCGCAAGGTGCGTCTCGCGATGTCGACGAACGTGTCCAGCCGCGCCTCGGGCACGAACACGTAGTCCGGGCATACGCAGACCTGTCCCCCGTTGACCATGCGGGCCTGCGCGATCCGTGCCGCCGAACGGCGGATGTCGGCACTCGGGGCCACGACGACGGGATTCTTCCCGCCGAGCTCCAACGTCACCGGAACGAGATTCTGCGCCGCCGACCGTTGCACCAAGGCTCCGACCGACGGCGAGCCGGTGAAGAAGAGATGGTCGAACGGAAGGGCGGAGAAGGCGGCCGCCACGTCGGGACCGCCGGTGACGACGTGCAGCTCGTCGGACTCGAAGTACTCCGGCGCCAGCGACGCCATCAGGTCGGCGGTGTGCGAGGTGACCTCCGACATTTTGACCATCGCCCGGTTGCCGGCCGCGAACGCGGTCGCTGCGGGCAGCACAACGAGGTTGAGCGGAAAGTTCCATGGCCCGATGATTCCGATCACCCCGAGTGGTGAGGGCTGGACCTCGGCGCGCAGTGCGCACAGCCGCGCCGCCCGCATCAGCTTGGTTGCCCGCATCCACTGAGCGGCATGGGATCTGGTGTGCTCGATGACCGAGATCATGCCGATGACCTCGGTGAACAACGTTGCCGCCCTGGAGCGGGTGCCGAAGTCGGCGGCCATGGCGTCCACGAATGCGTCGGTGTTGTCGAGGACCAGTGCCATCAACCGGTCGATGCGATTGCGCCGCATCGCCAGGCTGGGCGGACCCTCATTCATAAATGCTCGCCGCTGCCGGTCCAGGACGGCCGCCAGCGCGGCGTCCCGCTGTTCGACTGTGCCGTGACCGCGTTCGTCGGGTGTGCTCATGAATCACTTTCCGTTGCGGATCGGCGAGCTACCTCGCATGGTCATGCCCATATTGCCTACTGTAATAATTACAGTACGATTCTACGAAGTAAGTGTTCGATCGTGCTGAGATCAAGATGCTGGAGATCAGGTGACGACCAACGTTCACACCGCCGCCGGCGCCGGCGACGAGACCGTCAGCCTGCGTGACCCCTATCCGTTCTTTGCCCGCAAGCGGCGGCAAGCCGGCGTCTTCGCCGGCACCGTGATGGACTACTCCAAGACGCCGGCGTCCCTGATGCCCAAGCAGGAATACTCGGCGATGTCGTTCGACGCGGTCAATACGGTGTTCCGGGATGGCCGGGTGTTCAGTTCCAAGCCGTACGACAAGACCATCGGTTTGTTCATGGGGCCGACGATCCTGGCGATGGGGGGCAAGAAGCACCGCGAGCACCGCAACCTGGTCTCCGCGGCGTTCAAGTCCAAGGCGCTGGCCCGCTGGGAGCCCACCATCGTGCGGCCGATCTGCAATGGCCTGATCGACGAGTTCATCGAGAGCGGTCGCGCCGACCTGATCCGGAACTTCACCTTCGAATTCCCCACCCGCGTCATCGCCGAGCTGCTGGGGCTGCCGGCCGAGGACCTGCCGGTGTTCCGCAAGCGCGCCGTCCAGTTGATCAGCTACCACATCAACTACGAAGGCGCCTTCGAGGCGTCGGCCGCGCTCAAGGACTACTTCCTCGAACAGATCGAACAGCGCAAGTCCAAGCCCACCGAAGACATCATCGGTGACCTGGTCACCGCGGAGATCGACGGCGAAAAGCTCACCGACGAAGCCATTTACTCGTTCCTGCGGCTGCTGCTACCCGCGGGCCTGGAGACCACCTATCGCTCGTCCGGAAACCTGTTGTATCTGTTACTCACCCATCCGGAGCAGTTCGCAGCGGTGCAAGCCGACCGCGAGTTGCTCGCGCCGGCCATCGAGGAAGGGCTGCGCTACGAGACGCCGCTGACCGTCGTGCAACGCTTCACGACCGAAGACACCGAGGTGGAAGGTGTGAAGATTCCGGCACGTTCGGTGATCGGAGTGTGCATCGGTTCGGCCAACCGCGACGAACGGCGCTGGGAACGCTCCGAAGAGTTCGATATCTTCCGCAAGCACGTGCCACACATCTCGTTCGCCGCCGGTGAGCACACCTGCCTGGGTCTGCATCTGGCGCGGCTGGAAACGCGCGTCGCGATGGAATGCCTGCTGAACCGGCTGACCAACGTCACCTTGCTGACCGACGATGACCCGCACATTCACGGTCAACCGTTCCGGTCACCGAATGCGCTTCCGGTGACGTTCGACGCGAAGTAGGGTCGGCGAAATGGTCAAAGTCATGGCGGGCTTTCGGGTCCTGGAGCTTGCGCAGTTCACCTTCGTTCCGGCGGCGGGAGCAATCCTGGCCGACTGGGGAGCGGACGTCATCAAAGTCGAACACCCGGCGCGCGGCGATACCCAGCGCGGCTTCCTGAATATGGGCGGCATTCAAGTCGATCCGGAACGGCACCCGCTGATGGAACATCCCAACCGCGGCAAGCGCAGCGTCGGGATCGACGTCTCCACGCCGGGCGGTCAGGAAGTGATCTACGAGCTGGCCAAGACCGCCGATGTATTCCTCACCAACTACATGCCCGCGCAGCGCCAGAAGCACAAGTTCGACGTGGAGCACATTCGCGCGGTGAACCCGAACATCGTCTACGCCCGCGGCTCGGCCTACGGCGACAAAGGGGCCGAACGTGACACCGGCGGCTACGACGGCACGGCGTTCTGGACGCGCAGCGGCATCGGCTACGCCCTGACCCCCGAGGAGCTGGGCGGCGCACTGGGACAAGGCATTCCCGCATTCGGTGATTCGATCGGAGGCATGTTCATCGCCGGCGGCATCTCGGCCGCGCTGCTACATCGCGAGCGCACCGGTGAAGCCGTCGAGCTGGACGTGTCGCTGCTGAGCACGGCCTGGTGGGCGGCGGGCGCCAGCGTGACGCAGGGCATGGAGACCGGCGAGGTCATGCGCACGCCCATGCCGGGCTCCGGCGCGCCCTCGGTTAACCCCTTCATGGGCAACTACGAAACCTCCGACGGCGGCACCATCAACCTGTGCATCATCAGCCCGACCGGGCTGATCCGCGACACGTTCGAACACCTGGGCATTCCCGAGGCGGCCGACGATCCGCGCTTTTCCGATGTGCTCCCGTTGATCCAGAACGCCGACGCGGCCGCCGAACTGATTTCAAAGGCCTTTGCCGGCAAGCCCTTTGACTACTGGCGGCAGCACCTCAAGACCATGAAGGGTCAATGGGCGCCGTTCCAGAGCCTCATCGACCTGGTCGACGACGAGCAGGCCATCGCCAACGACATGATCGCCGAGGTCGAGCTCGCGGGCGGCGGCAAGCCGTTCCGCGTGGTCCGCGGCCCCGTTCAGTTCAACCACGAGCCGTTGACGACGACGCGGGCGCCGCAGGCCAGTGAGCACACCGAGCTGGTCCTGATGGAACTCGGCATGGACTGGGACCGCATCGAGGAACTTAAGAATGCAGGAGCCATTGCGTGACCTCAAATAACGATGTCGCCATCATCGGCGTCGGTTTACACCCATTCGGGCGCTTCGAGGGCAAGTCGGCGATGCAGATGGGCGTCGACGCTATTCTCGCCGCGGTCGCGGACGCCGGTATCGCTTGGCGGGACGTCCAATTCGCCACCGGCGGTAGCTGGACGGTGGCCAATCCGGACGCGATCGTCGGCATGGTCGGCCTGACCGGCATCCCGTTCACCAACGTGTTCAACGCGTGCGCGACCGCCGCCAGCGCCGCCAAGGCGTGCGCAGACGGCATCCGGCTGGGCGACTACGACATCGGGATCGCCATCGGCCTGGACAAGCACCCGCGCGGCGCGTTCACCGAGGACCCCGCGCTGGTCGGAATGCCGCGCTGGTATGCGGAGAACGGTCAGTATCTGACGACCCAGTTCTTCGGCATGAAAGCCAACCGCTACCTGCACGATCACGGCATCTCCCAGCAGACCCTGGCCAAGGTCGCCGCCAAGAACTTCCGCAACGGGGCTATCAACCCCAACGCATTTCGCCGCAAGCCGATCGCCGAAGAAGACATCCTGAACTCGGCCATGCTGAATTACCCACTGACCCAATACATGTTCTGCGCGCCCGACGAGGGCGCCGCCGCCGTAGTCATGTGCCGAGCAGACATCGCCCACCGCTACACCTCCAAGCCCGTCTATCTGCGGGCGGTGGAGGTGCGCACCCGCCGCTATGGGGCCTACGAGGTCAACACCACCTGCGCACCGGTCGAAGAAGACATGGCCCCAACGGTTTACGCCGCCCGGACCGCGTTCGAGAAGGCCGGCATCGCGCCCGACGATGTGGACGTGATCCAGTTGCAGGACACCGACGCCGGCGCCGAGATCATCCACATGGCCGAGTGCGGGTTCTGCGAGCACGGCGATCAGGAGAAGCTCCTGGCCGACGGCGCCACCGAGATCAATGGCGCGATGCCGGTCAATACCGACGGCGGACTGATCGCCAACGGCGAGCCCATCGGCGCCTCCGGCCTGCGGCAGATCCACGAGATCGTGCGCCAACTCCGCGGTGAAGCGGGCGAGCGACAGGTGCCCGGCAACCCGAAGGTGGGATTCACCCAGTTGTACGGCGCGCCGGGCACCGCCGCGGCGACCATCCTCACGACCTGACGCAGGCCGAGCGCCGGCGGGTGAACCGGCCGGCGCTAGGAGGCTTTCTGCGCGACCGGCGCGTACGCCGGCTTGCCCAGGCCCAGCATGTATTGCGCGATCATGTTGCGGAACACCTCGAGCGTGCCGCCGTAAATCCCGACCAGCGGGGCGAATCGGTACACGTACTCCGCGGCGCCGTTGTCGGCGGCGCCGTCGGTGCCCAGCGGCAGGGTGGCCGCGGTGCCGAGGATGTCCATCAGGTCCGGGGAGATGTCACGCATCGTCTGCGCCAGGGCGACGCGCCCGAAAATGCCGGGCGCGCTCAGCGATGCTTCCATTCGCGCGGCGCTGCGCCCCAACCGATATGCCACCGCAGCGTCGTCAATCAGCCTGCGCCCGTTCGGATCCCGCTCCGCCACTTTGGCCGCGGCGTTGTCCAAAGCATCAGCCATGAAACCGGCCTGGTGCATCATGATCGACACGTCCTGCAGCCCGTCCGGGGCGGCCGCCACCGCGCCGTGCTCGGTGTTGAGGGGTTCACGCAGCACCGTCCAGCCCGCGTTCACGTCGCCCAGGCGATACTTGTCGTCGACGCGCACGTCGCTGTAGTAGACGATGTTGGTCCGGTCACCATCGACGGTGCGGATGCCCTGGATCTCGATGCCCGGGGAATTCAGCGGGACCAGGAACATGGTCAGGCTCTTGTGCTTCTGGGCGTCCGGATCGGTGTTGGTGATGAGGAAGACGTACTGGCAGTTGTGCGCTCCGGTGGTGAACATCTTGGAGCCGTTGATCACCCAGCTCGATCCATCCGCTTCCCGCACCGCGCGGGTCTTGCAGGTGGCGATGTCGGACCCGCCCTCCGGCTCGGTGTAGCCCAGGCACAGCCGGACGTGCCCGGTGAAGACGCCCGGCAGCACCTCATCCTGCAACTCGGCGGAGCCGAATCTCGCGACCGAACGGGCCACCATGGCGGTGGTACCCCAGGTCACCCAGGGCACGTGCGCGCGCCGCTTCTCCAGCTCCCAGATTCGGCGACGCAACCGGCTGAAGCCGCCGTCGGCCTCCGACTTCCATTCGCGTTCAAGATAACCGGCGGCACCCAACGCCAGGTGCACACCTTCGTCGAAGTTGTCACCCGTCTCCCGGTCCCGGCGCTTGACCTCCTCCGTCACATGCGTGCGCAGGAAGTCGCGCGCTTCTGAGAGAAAGCGCTGATCGTCGTCGGACAGCGTGACCCGTGAGAAATCCACTTAGGCGCCCTTTCCACTTTCGCGCGCGGCGACCAGCTCGCCGATGTACTTGGCGCTGGCGCCGGGGTCGCCGCCGGCCAGTGCCCAGCCGCGGGCACGCACCAGATACGCAGTCGCGGCGGCCTCCGCCGAAACACCAAGTCCACCTTGGATATGCACCGCCATGGTCGCGGCCTTCGCCGCCTCTTCCGCCATGAACACGAACGCCGAGGGCGCCAGCTCCGGTCGCTCCTGCGGCTCGTTGTCCAGGAACCAGGCCGCGCGCCGCGCCAGGTTGCGGCCGCCCTGCACGGTGATCGCGATGTTGGCCAGCGGGTGAGAGATGCCCTGCAGCGTCGAGATCGGCACACCCAGCGTGTAGCGGGTCTTGGCGAACTCGGCCGCGATGGTCATGGTCTCCTCCACCAGGCCCACCAGCGCCGAGGCGCTCAGCACCCGCCACTCGTCCAGCGCCCGTTGGTATTCCGCCAACGCGCCGGATCCGCTGGCCAGCACTGTGCGGGTGTCGGCGGTCGCCGGATCCACCCAGGCCATCGGCAACCGGCCGATGTTGTCCACCTTGGTCGGGCGGGTCCCGAAGGTCAGCGCGACGACATCTTCGTTATCGCGGACGATGATCTGGTCGGCGATCGAGCCGGTGGGCAGGAGCCGGGCACCGGACGCGCTGTCGTGCTGCGGATCGAACGCGGCGAGTCGCTTGCCGTGGACGACGTCGGGTTCGGCCGCGCCGAGCCGCGCGAGCAGGCGTGCGGTGCAGACCTGGTCGATCCACGGGACCGGCGCCAGCGACCGGCCGATCTCCTCGGCCACCAGGGTCAGGTCGACCATCGTCGCACCGTCTCCGCCCGCGGACTCCGGGACGGCCATGGTCGTTGCGCCCATGGCGCACAACCGCTCCCACAGGTTCTTATCGAAGCCGGTTTCCTCGGCGGCGCGCACGGTTTCGATCGAACAGTGTGTCTTGAAGAAATCGCGGTACGCGGCCTGCAGCGCCTCGTGATCCGACGTCAGACTGTAGTCGAGCCTACGTAGTTCATAGCGGTCCATCCTCAGCCTTCCTCCTGGCCACCGAAGAAGAATTCTTGGGCATTGTTGTAGAGATAGTTGTCGAGCACGTCGGCGGGCAGGTCCAGCCCGGCAGCTTCGGGAACGACGCGGTGCATTTTCAGCACCGGCCAGTCGGAAGCGAAGATCACCTTGTTCGGCCCGCGGGTCCGCATGTAGTGCAACAGGCTGTCCGGCAACCGCTTTGGCGACCAGGCCGACGTCATCAACCGCAGGTTGGCGTACTTGATCAACAGCCTGATCGCGATGTCCCACCACGGGTCCGCACCATGAATCATGCACAGCTTCAGTTCCGGGAATCGCACGCAGACCCGGTCCAGGTGGATCGGGTTCTGCACCTCGCCCGGGATGGGAGGCCCGGGAATCCCGGTGTTGATACACAGCGGCAGCTCGAGCTCGGCGCACTTGGTGTAAAGCGGATAGTAGACGGCGTCGCTGGGCGGGTACTGGCCGTCGCCCCAAAAGCTCGGTCCCACCGCGGCATAGGCGACGGGCAGGTCCTTGACGATGGCGGAAAGTTCGCGCAGGGACGGCATCGGGCGCAGCAGGTTCACCCCACCCACCGCGAGCGCGAAACGGTCCGGCTTCTCCTCGACGAATTTGCGCGCAGTCACCGACGGCTTGGCAATGTTGTCCATCAAGATCGCCTTGCGCACACCCTCGGCGTCCATCTCCTCGAGCAGCTTCGACAACTCGACCGGCGCGAACATGGACTCCGGACCCTTGAAGTAGTCGTCACGCACCTTGAGCATCCAGGTCGGCTGCTGCTCGGTCTCACCGAAGTGCACATTGACCAGGCAATCGATAGCTTTCATGTCGACATCGGCGCCTTTGCTGTTGCGTGACGTTTCGCCCAACGGTAATCGGCCTTGCCGTTGCCCAGCCGCTGGACCTGCTCGACGACGAGGAACTCCTTGGGCGCCTTGAACCGTGCGAGTTGCGACGTGCACAGCGTGTGCAGCTCCTCGGCGGCCGCGGCGGCTCCGTCACGGAATTCGACGAGGGCGACCAGTTCTTCGCCCCAACGCTCGCTGGGCCGGCCGACCACGAGCGCGTCGGCGATCGCCGGGTGGGCGCGCAGCACCTCTTCGACTTCCTCGACGAAAACCTTTTCGCCGCCGGTGTTGACCACCAGCGAGTCGCGGCCGTACAACCGCAGCGCCCCGTCGGGTTCCAGTCCGGCCCGGTCACCGGATATCACGACGCGCTTGCCGTCGATCTCGGGGAAGGTCTTGCGGGTGGCGTCGGGATCGTTGAAGTATCCCAACGGTATTCGTCCCTCCCTGGCGGCCCAGCCCACCTCCGATTCGCCGGGAGAGAGGAAGTGGCTGTAATCCTCGGACAGAACCAATCCGCCCTCGCGCAGCGTGAAGGTGTCGGCCTGGGTGCCACGCCTGCTGTGGCCGAACCCCATGTTCCCGGTCTCCGACGAGCCGTAACCGTTGATGATGGTGATGTGGGGTAGCAGCTCGAGTAGCGCCTGCTGATACTTCGGATTCGTTGCGGCACCGCCGGTGCCGATGGCGTACAGCGAAGGCAACTCGTAGGAGCCGCCCTGCAATTCGGCAACCAGCGGTGCGGCGTAGGCATCGCCGACCATGGTCATCATGCCGACCTTCTCGCGCTCGGCCGTTTCCCAGACCACGTGCGGGTCAAGTTTTTTCGACGTGTCATAGAGCACCACGGGCGTGCCCGCCATGATCGCCGCGAATGCTGTCCACATGCCGGCCGCGTGCATCAGGGGCGAGACGGCGAACCATGGGGCACCGGCGTCACCACGCACCTTGTCGTGGATCTCCTGGGCGCAGGCGTGGTCGGCCCCCACCATCGACGAAACGTAGATGTCGGACTGTCGCCATAGCACCCCTTTGGGCCGGCCGGTCGTGCCCCCGGTGCAGATCATCAGCAGATCGTCCGGGGACGGCGTCGTGCCGTGATCGGTATCCCCTTGCGCCAGTGCGTTATCCAGTGACACCGCGCCGGGCAACTCCGGGACGCCGCTTGCGTCGTCGACCGACAACAACAGGTCAACACCGGCGCCAGTGAGCACGTCGGCGAATTTTGCGCCCAGCCCGCGGTGGTAGATGACCGCGCGGGGTTTCACGTAATCGAACAGCTCGCCGACCTCGCGCGGCGTGTAGTAGTAGTTGATGTTCACCGGGACGGTGCGGGCCTTGAGGCAGCCGATGACCATGTCCGGGTACAAATCGTTGTGCATGACCAGCGCCACTCGGTCCTGCCCGCACTCCCAGTTCTCCAGGCCTGCGCGTTCCCGATGTGCTCCTAACCCGTTGCTTGCCAGGAAGTTCGCCAGGCGACGGGTGCGCTCCGCCGACTCGCGAAAGGTGCTGCGGCGGCCGCCGCATACCGTCATCGTCCGGTCTCCGATGACGTCGGCGATTTCGTCGAGAACCGCCCCTATGGTCCATTCGCTCACGGGCGTGGCCGGCCTTGGACGATCAAGTCGATCAGGCAGCCGAGCCGACGTGGACGCCAAGAAGGTCTAGCGCGTTGTCCCGCATGATCTTTCGAACGTCGGACTCGCTGAAGCCTTTCAGCTCCTCGGCGAACGACACCGGCGTCGCGAGGCCCTCTCCGTGCGGCCAGTCGGAACCGAACAGAATCTTGTCGACGCCGATGGCCTCGGCCAGCTCCGGCAGGTCGTCCTCGTAGTAGGGGGCGACCCACACGTTGTTGCGCAACTGCTCCACCGGGTCTTCGGGGAAGAACTGGGGTTGGGTGTTCGCCGCCTTCTTCAGGCGCTTGATCAGCCGGTGCACGAAGTAGGAACCGTTCTCGATGCTGACCGCCTTGAGTTTCGGATGACGGGTGAACACCCCGTGCACGATCATCGAGGCCATCGTGTCGTGGATGGCCCGATCGTCGAGGAGAACCTGATCCAGCGGATCCTTGGCCCCGAAGCCCTCGAACGTCGCCTTGCCGCCCCATGCCGCCGCGATGTGCAGATAACCGCTGTCGGACAGGTGGAATCCCACCGGCACCCCCGCCTCGGCCAGCCGGGCCCACACCGGATCGTGGCTGGGATCGCCCAGCGAGCGGGGCTTGACCAGGCCGGGCACCGGCGCCGGCCGCACCAGCACCAGTTTGGCGCCGCGCGCCAACACGAAGTCGACCTCTTCGACGGCCCCGGCCGGGTCGGCGAGCGAAATGATCGGCGCGGCAATGATTCGGCGGTCGGGCCGGTCGAAGCCCCAGTCCTCATCGAGCCAAAGATTGAACGCATGCACCGACGCCATCGTCGCCTCGATGTCGTGCTTGAGCGCCTCCTCGACCCCGCATCCGAAGGTCGGCAGCATGAACACCGTCTCGATGTCCTGGGTGTCCATCACCGCGATCCGGGCGTCGCGGTTCTGATACTCGGGATGCTCCGCCAGCCGTTCGACCTTCATCAGCGAGGCCGGGTCGACGCCTTCGGGAACCTCGCCGCGGAACAACAGGTCGAGGCAGCCCGGCACGATGATCGGATCGAACGTGGGGTTGGGGATGAAGTGGTTGACGCGATCCCCGATCACGGCCCACGTCCGCTTGCCCTGATTGACCATCTGGACGCCGCGCCGTTTGAACTTCTTGTCCAGGTGGCGGGTGAACGAGTCGAGCGGCTCGTAGTAGTGGTTGTCAACGTCGATCGCCTGGTAACCCAAGTCAGCCATGATCATCCTTTCCGCCATTACCGGCGAACACTAAGCGTCGGTCGAATCGAGCGAGGGGAATTGCGGCGGCCGCTTCTGGAGAAAACTGGTGATGCCCTCGATCACGTCCGGACGCGGCATGGCCTCGTGTAACAAAACTTCGGCGAGCGAATTGGCCTGTTCGACGTCGCGGGTCGCGTCGCCGTAGACCTGCCTCTTGATCACCGCCATCGCCGCCGGAGAGCAATTCGCCGCGATGTCCTCGGCGTAGTCCAGGGCACGCCTCATCAGACTGTCCGGAGCGACAACCTCTTTCACGAGGCCCAGCTCGGCCGCCTCCTCGGCGAGGAAGGTCCGCCCGCTCAGCAACAGATCGAGTGCCACTCCCCAGTTGGTCAGCCGCGGCAGTATCCAGGAAATCCCGAACTCCGCGATCAGGCCGCGGCGCGCGAACACGGCGCCGAACTTCGCGCCAGCGGCCGCGAACCGGACATCGCACATCAGCGCCTGGGTCAACCCGATGCCGACACAAGCGCCGTTGATGGCCGCGATGACGGGCTTGCGCAGCGTCGTGACGAAGTGGGGCGGGCGCTCCCCGACCAGGTCGACCAAGTTCGTCTGACCCGCCTTCTCCATCGTCTCGCCGTAGCTGGGTACCGAACTCGGTGCGCCCAAATACGCGCCCGCACAAAACCCGCGGCCCCGACCGGTCAACACGATGGCCCGGACGGCGGGGTCCTGCTCGGCGCGGTCGATCGCCGCGTAGAACCCGGCGGCGATGTCGGGGCCCCAGGCGTTGAGGCGATCCGGGCGATTGAACGTCAGAATTGCAACACCGGTTTCAGTGGTCTCATACAACACCGTCGCATCGGTGACCACACGTTCGGCGGCGCTCATCAGACCGTCCCCTCGTAGCTGCCAACAGGCGAGTTTGTACCCATACTGTATACCTATCGGTACTGCATTCCACAACCGGCGCCATTCGGCCGTGAAACCCCGACTAAACTGCGATTTCGGGCGCCGAACCGTCGCTTTGACCACCCACGGATCGACGGCCCGGCGGACAACGATTTTGACGGCGCCGTAAGCCCCGAACCGCCGAACGCCTGCAACTCATTTCCGGCGCACAAACCGGCCGCGACGTGGCAAGACTTAATCCTTGTGGTGTGGGACACGCTGGAGCCACGTTTGCATCGGTCGGGCGACCGGGAAACCCAACACAAGCCAGCCGACTATGGGAGGTAGATGCAATGGTTGACGTCAAGAGCGGCCCGGTCGAACTCGTTCGAGGCATCGTCGAAGATGCCCTGGGCAAGACCAAGCAGGTCATCGGGATCATCATCGGCAACAACGGCCTGATCGAAGAGGGTAAGGCTCAGCAGGACAAGGCGGAAGCCCAGCGCAACGCCGGTAAGAAGGAAGCCGCTGCTGAGAAGGCCCGCGGCAAGGCCAAGGCCTACGAGGAGCGGGAGCGGGCCGAGCAGAACTAGGCGGCCAGCTGATCGAGCGGGCCCGGTCACTGACCGGGCCCGCTTCGCCGTGTAACCCCTTCTACTGCAAGACTGTTTCGAGCAGGCCCAGGCGCTGGTAGGCGTTCTCGATCTGGGCCTTCGCCTCGGCGGGCAGCTCGGCCTGCGGGGGACGGGAATGCGGATACTCCCCGATGGGCAGGCCAAGCAGCGACGCGGCGTACTTGAACGCCCCGCCCCAGTGCGTGAAGTAATCCGCCCGCCCGGGGTAGCACGTCCACCAGGATCCGATGTCGAGATCGAACCGGTCCAGGCCCGACTCGCGGCCATAGTCCATGGCCTCCACGAGCTTGTCGCTTTGCACCAGATCCCAGTATTCGGAAAGCAAACGCCGCGTGGGCGTTTCGAAAAGATAACCCGCGGTGCCCAACTGCGCCGGGCAGACGATCCCGTCGCGCAGCCAGCCGGCCCGGTACACCGTCTTGTCGCATTCCCACACCGCCAGACCTGGCGCCAGTTCATGCAGCATCCGGCTGCTCGCCGGCCGGAAGGCGCCTTCTTTGGTGGCGCACACCGCGGGAATCTCGTGGTAAATCCGGGCACTTTCGGCCGGTGTCAGCACATAGCCCGACGAAGGCGAATTGAACATGCCCAACGCGATATTCGTGCGCGCCGCAACGTATTCGAAGAAGCGCAGCACGCCGTCGCCGCCGTGCGCCTCCATCATCGGCGTTTGGATGTACGCGATGTCGGCACCCGCCTGCTGGGCGTGCAGCGTCAAGTCCACGCAGTCCTTGGCCGACATGGCCGCCGTGCATGCCTGCACTACCACGCCGGGATTGATGCTGCGCGCCTCCTCGACCGCCACCTCCAGCAGGCGTTTGCGCTCATCGAGGGTCAGCGACCAGAACTCGGCGATTCCGCTGGTGCACCACAACATCGGATGGCCGAGATCACCCACGCAGTAGCGCACCAACGTCCGGTAGGCGTCCCAGTCGATGGCATCGCCGTCGGTGCCGCAGAACGGGGTGTAGAGGGAATCACCGATCCCCTGCAATGCGCCGGACGCCCACGCACGCGCCTCTGCTGCCGTAGCCATGGTCGACTCCTTTTGTCTGCCAATCGATTTCTTGAACCCGTGGTCAGGTGAAGTCCGAGCCGCCATCGACGTTGACGTTGGCTCCGGTCATGTAGGAGTTGCGTCGCGAGGCCAGGAACGCGGCGACCGGACCGATTTCGTCCGGCAGGCCCGCACGCGGCATGTGCGCGGGATGGCCGAAATGCTTGGCGATGGCCTCCATCAGGGCGTAGGGGTCGTTGCCGTCGACTCCCACCGACTTCGCCCAGCCGACCAGGGATTCCGACGCGATGCTGCCGGGCGATACCACGTTGACCAGGATCTCGTCCTTGGCCAGCAGCAGGGACAGGTTCTTCGAAACGCTGGTCAGCATCGACTTGGCCGCCGTGTAGGCCGGCAGCATGACGCTCTGCCGCTGAGTCGAGTGCGCTGAGAAGGTGACGATGCGGGCCCATTGCGCCTTGCGCAGCAGCGGAAGCGCGGCACGCACGCAGCGCACCATCCCCAGCACGCCGTCTTCGACGGACTCGCGCCACTGGTCGTCGGTCAGATCTTCGAACGTGCCCGCGGCGCCCGGCCCCACCGTGACGACCAGAGCGTTGAGTTCGCCGTCCCATCGCCGCGCGAGCTCGCCGAACACCGCGCCGACCGCGTCGTCGTCGCCGACGTCGGCGCTCAGTCCGATCGCGTCCGGACTGCCGCGTCCGGTGAGATCGGTCACCGCCGCATCGAGGGCTTCCCGGCTACGGCCGACCACCGCCACCCGGGCGCCTTCGTCGGCGAAGCAGCGTGCCGTCGCCAAACCCATACCGCGGCTACCGCCGACCACCACCGCAGTGGCATTCGCCAGCCCTAGATCCATCGCTTAATCCGTAGCTCTAGTCTGGTCATTTTCGCCTGTCCAGCCGGTTTACCAAAAAGCCTACGATAGGTATTACAGTAGCAGAGGAAGAATGCGACACGAAGGCGTATACGCAGGTCAGATGAGAAGTGCCGGTAAATTCAATAATACCGGCAGCACGGCTGCCAGACCGCATGCAGGAAACAGATTTTGATGGAGGTGCCCGTAGTGGCAAAACAGGCAACCGCCGATAAGCGCCAGCGACGCGAACGCGGGTCCATCAATCCCGATGACATCATCAGCGGCGCATTCGAACTCGCGGAGCAGGTGTCGATCGACAATCTGAGCATGCCGCTGCTCGGCAAACATCTCGGTGTCGGTGTGACGAGCATCTACTGGTACTTCCGCAAGAAGGACGACCTGCTCAACGCGATGACCGACCGCGCCCTGAGCAAGTATGTATTCGCCACTCCCTATGTCGAGGCCAGCGACTGGCGCGAGACGTTAGCCAACCACGCGCGGTTGATGCGTAAGACGTTCATGGGCAACCCAACTCTGTGCGACCTGATTCTGATTCGGGCGGCGCTTTCCCCGAAGGCGGCACGGATGGGGGCTCAGGAGATGGAAAAAGCGGTCTCCAATCTGGTGCAGGCCGGCCTGTCACCGGAGGATGCGTTCGACACCTATTCGGCGATTTCGGTTCATGTGCGCGGGTCGGTGGTGCTGCAACGGCTCTACGAAAAGAACCAGTCGTCGGACGTCGGCCCCCGGGCCATCGAGGACGCCGTGTCCATCGACCCGGAAATGACCCCGCTCCTCGCTCAGGTGACCCGGATAGGTCACCGCATCGGCGCGCCCGATGAGACCAATTTCGAGTACGGCCTGACCTGCATTCTCGACCACGCCGGCCGACTGATCGACGAAAGCAACGGGTCCAAGGCCAACAAGGCGGCGCCGTCGCGACAGCGCAAGCCCGCTACCAGCCGGAACCGGACCAAGGCGGCAGCTGCCCGCTGACCTTGCCCGAAACGGCTTGTCAGCCTTCGGGTTCCGGCACGTGGAAGTGCTCGTCGCGTAACCGAAACGCTTCCCTGGCGCCGTGCTGCGCACGCGTTTTGACGAAGTTGAATTCACCCGGTCCGAACTGCAGATTGGTGCCGTAGGCGTGGAACAGATAGCTGGCGACCTCTTCGCCCTGGTACGCCTGGCTCTGCTCGACCAGCCGGAATGCCTCCTTGGCGATGACGACCCCGTCGGCGGGCATTTTCGCCGCCTTTTCGGCCCAATATCGCGCGCGGGCAGTCACCGCGCCGGGCGCGCAGGTGTCGGTGAAGATTCCGAGGTGTTCGACCTCAGCCGCCTCGATGATGTCGCCGGTCAGCAGCAGCCGGCGGGCCAGCACCGGCCCGAGCCGGTGAAAGAACATGTGCAGGCTGCCGAGCGCGGGCCCCAGGAAACGGGTTGCCGGCATACCGATCTTGGTGTCGCGCGCGATGACCGAGATGTCGGTCATCAACGCCATCTCGAAGCCGCCGCCGAGCGCGTAGCCGGCGATCTCCCCCACCGTCACCTTCGGGAAACCCATGAAATTGTGATAGAAGCCAAAAGACTTGCGGTCCACGGTAAGTCGCCGGCGCTGGCTGGGGCGACGTTTGGCCACCCGCTCGTCGTCGGCCGCCTGGTCCTGCGGCGCGGACGAGCCATACCACCCATAGGCGTTGTTCATGTCGGCACCGGTGGAAAACACCCCCTCGGCACCGCGCAGTAGCACCACCGTCAGGTCGTCGTCTTCGGCCACCCGATCCAGACAGCGGGCGACGGCCTCACGCATCGTCGCGTCATAGGAGTTGCGTTGCTTGGGATTGTTCAGCGTGATGGTCGCGATGCGCCGATCGGGATCGACATCGAAGAGCACGCGATCGTCTGAGGTGCTCGAGGCGGTCATGAATCGGACTCCTTTCGGCGCCTGCCGAATCGCGATCCGGCAAGCTTCTCCGGCCGTGACGCCAACGTGTTGACCTCGCCGGTACACAGGACTTCGTCGTCGAGCAACAGCCGCCCGGTCGACGTGATGCCGCGTTCACCCGCGGAGCGGGTGATGTCGAATCGCAGCTCGGTCAACAGCGGTGTCGGCCGGCGGAAGGTCACGACCAGGGATCGGCTTTTGCCGGACAGGCCGGTGACACAATTGTGGTGCTGAATGACGCAGTCGAAGAAGACACCCAGGAATCCGCCATGCACCAGTCCCGGCGGTCCCTCGTACACCAGCGCGAACTCGACACTGCCCGTTGCGTTCTCGGCATCAAGTCGGTCGAACCGGTATTCGGGAAAACACGGATTGTACGCGCCGATATCGGTTGCGTGGTTGAGGTAGACGCGGCGAGGATCGTCGGGCAGTTCGCCGATGCGCGGCGCGCTGTCCGCGGGTGCCGCGGCCGACAACTCGCCCTCCCACTCGGCGAACTTCCGCAACATGGCGTCGACCGCGCGATGCGGATGCTCGAGGGATACCAGCAGCGAGCTCAGGCGCCGCATGGCGGCGGCCGCGGCGACGGTCTGGGCAAGCGGCGCCTCGCCGAACCTGGCGTCGCCGTCGCTCGTCGACGCGGGCGCGGCATGCCCCTCCGACAAGGCCATGGTTCTCTCTTTCACCCCGGGTTGTTTCGCAGGCAGCGTATCCTTGCTAACTTATACAGCGTATCAATCGTATTGCCTACTGTATGGGTAACCGTATCGGCGGAGAAAGGCCGGATTCGACGGTGAGTCAGGGGGCCGACACGGCCGGTGCCGAGGGTTCGGTAACAGTGCACCGCGACGGTGCGGTGTTGCTGGTGACGATCGACCGTCCATCTCGGCGTAATTCGTTGACGCAGTTGATGATCGGGGCTTTGGTCGAAACGCTGACCGATGCCGCCGCTGACGATTCGCTGCGAGCCGTCCACATCCGCGGCGGCGACGACTTCTGCGCCGGCGCCGACTGGGTGGCCGCTAACGATCCGGGCGGGCAACGTCCCCGCACCGGTGACCTGGTTCGACGGATCCCCCACGCCGCTCACCGGGTGATCGAGCTCGTCGCGACCATCCAGTTGCCGGTGGTGTGCAGCGTGCGGGGCTGGGCGGTGGGCTTCGGCTGCAACCTCGCGCTGGCCGCCGACTTCACCGTGGCCGCCGACGATGCGGTGTTCTGGGAACCCTTCATCGACCGCGGATTCAGCCCGGACTCCGGATCCAGCTGGCTGCTGCCCCGGCTCGTCGGCATGGCGCGGGCCCGGCGCATGCTGCTGCTCGGCGAGAAGGTGAGCGCGCCGGATGCGGCCGATTGGGGATTGATCCACCAGACGGTAGGCGGCCCCGACCTCGACCACGCCGCCGGGGAGTTGGTGCGCCGACTGGCCTCCGGGCCGACGGCCGCAATCGGCCTGGCGAAACAGGCCCTGAACTTCGGCCAGCACGCAACGCTGAGCCAATCACTGACACAGGAGCTGTTCAACCTGGAATTGTCCTGCCGAACAAGCGATTTCAAGGAGGGCCTGGAGGCCTTCCGGCAGCGACGGGATCCGAAGTTCGATGGCCGATGATCGAAGGAATGATTAATGCCCACTGATTCGTTCGACACGATCAAGTACGAAGTCGCTCGCCACACCGCGACCGTCACCCTGAACCGCCCGGATGCCCTCAACGCGCTCAGCCCGCACATGATCACTGAGCTGCGCGCCGCCTACGACGAGGCCGAAAACGACGACAACGTATGGCTGACCATCGTGACCGGCACCGGCCGCGCATTCTGCACCGGCGCCGACGTCAAAGAAATTCCCGAAGACGGCAAGGTGATCTACGAGCGGCCGTACCTGTCGACGTACGACCAATGGGAGGCGCCACAGGAGGGCACGCCGCCGTTTCGCACCATGGCCAAGCCGGTGCTGACCGCCGTGAACGGAATCTGCTGCGGCGCCGGGATGGATTGGGTCACGACGACCGACATCGTCATCGCTTCCGAACAGGCGACCTTCTTCGATCCGCACGTCAGCATCGGGTTGGTGGCCGGGCGGGAACTGGTGCGGGTGTCCCGGGTGTTGCCCCGCTCGATCGCGCTGCGAATGGCCTTGATGGGCAAGCACGAGCGGATGGGCGCGCAACGCGCCTACGAACTCGGGCTGATCAGCGAGATCGTCGAGCATGACCGGCTACTGGAGCGGGCTCACGAGATCGCCGACATCGTCAATTCCAATGCGCCGCTGGCTGTTCGGGGCACCCGACTGGCAATCCTCAAGGGTTTTAACGTGCCCCTGCACGAGGCGGAGATACTCGCCGAAACCTTCCGCGAACGCGTGCTGCGCACCGAGGACGCGGCCGAAGGTCCCAGGGCATTCGTCGAAAAACGCAAACCGAATTGGCAATGCCGATGACCTTCGAAACCATTCTGCTCGATGTCGATGCGGACAGCCGCGTCGCCACCATCACGCTGAATCGTCCCGATCAGCTGAACGCGTTCAACCGCACCATGTGCGAGGAGATGGCCCGGGCCTGGCGCACGGTCAAACTCGACGAGTCGGTGCACGCGGTGGTGCTGCGCGCCGCCGGCGACCGCGCGTTCAGCGCCGGGCTTGACATCAAGACACCGTACGGCCAGCCCGAAAACATCTGGAACCATGAGGATCCCGGGGAGCTGCTGAGCCCCAAGTGGCAGAAGATGTGGAAGCCTGTGGTGTGCGCGGTCCAGGGCATGTGCACCGCGGGCGCTTTCTACTTCGTCAACGAATCCGACGTGGTCATCTGCGCAGAAGACGCCACGTTCTTCGACTCTCACGTGTCGGCGGGCCTGGTCTGCGCATTGGAGCCGGTCGGCCTGATGCGGCGAATCGGCCTGGGCGAGACTTTGCGCATCGCCCTGATGGGCAACGACGAACGGGTCAGCGCCGACACAGCGCTGCGGATCGGACTGGTCTCCGAGGTCGTCGCCACCGACCAGCTGTGGAACCGCGCCCACGAGATCGCGGCGACCATCGCCGCCAAGCCGCCGACCGCGACCGCGGGCACCGTCAAAGCGATTTGGGAGTCGCTGGACAAGCCGTACCGCGCCGCAATGGAGCAGAACCTGATCTACACCCGGCTGGGCAATCCGCTGGGCACCGCCGAGCTGGCCGCTCGGAGCGATCCCCTAGCCCGGGGCTCCGTAAGCAGACCGAAGATTCGCTGATGCCGCGTCACACGCTGGTTCAACGAATCTCCGATGTGCTCGACCTCCAGCCGGGCGCGCACGCCATCGAGTATGGCGGCCAATGGATCTCCTGGGCCCAGGTCGCTGCATCGGCACGACGCATCGCCGCCGTCAGCGCCGGAACCGAGGTCGGGATGCTGTTGCGCAACCGGCCGGGACACGTCGCCGCGTTTCTGGGCGTGCTGCTGGGCGGCGGAACGGTCGTGGTCATCAACCCGTCTCGCGGTGACGCGCGCACCAAGGCCGACATCGCGGGCCTGCGGCTTCCCGTGATCGTCGGCGAGCGTGACGATCTGACGACGCTGGTCGCCGCGGGCACGACGACGGTCACGATTTCGGGCCTGCTGGACGACGCCGACGCGTCCGCGCCCCCGGCCCGCGACGCCGCTTCGCCATCCGGCGTCGCGGTGCGCATGCTGACCAGCGGCACCACGGGCCCGCCCAAACGAATCGATCTGGACTACGACATGCTGGCGCGCAGCGTGATGGGGCCGGATCCCGATCAGGCTGCGTCGCCTCAAGAGCTGCGCCGCGGCGTCGCGATCGTGAACTCGCCGCTGGTGCATATCGGTGGCGTATTCCGGGTGCTGCAATGCATCGCGGAGGCGCGACCGTTCGTGCTGCTGGAACGTTTCGAACTCAACGCTTGGGCCGAGGCGGTGCGCAAGCATCGGCCCCGCGCGGCGTCGCTGGTACCGGCCGCCCTGCGCACCGTCTTGCACTCCGATGTTCCGCGCGCCGACCTGGAAAGCCTCAAGGCCGTCACCTGCGGGACCGCACCGCTGTCGGCCGAGGATGCCGACGCCTTCACCGAGAAGTACGGCGTTCCGGTGTTAACCTCCTATGCGGCAACGGAATTCGGCGGTGGGGTGGCGGGCTGGACCCTTCCCGACTATCAGCGGTACTGGCAGACCAAGCGGGGCAGCGTCGGCCGGGCCAATCCGGGCGCTCAGCTCAGGGTGGTCGCCGAGGACGGAACCCTCTTGGGCCCAGACGAAGTCGGGCTGCTAGAGGTCAAGCCGGGCCAGCTGGGGCCTGCCGCCCAATGGATGCGGACCACGGACATGGCGCGGATCGACATCGACGGGTTTCTCTGGATCGTCGGCCGCGCCGACCAGGCTATCATCCGCGGCGGTTTCAAGGTGATGCCCGACGACGTTCGCGTCGCACTGGAGAGCCACCCCGCGGTGGCCGGTGCGGCCGTGATCGCCCGACCCGACGAGCGGCTCGGCGAGACACCGGTCGCTATGGTCGAGTTACGCGAACGAGCCGAGGCCGACGTCGACGCGCTGGTGGAGTATCTGCGAGAGCGGCTGGCCCGCTACGAGATACCCACCGAGATCGCGATCGTCGGCGCCATCCCCCGAACACCATCGGGGAAGGCCGATCTCGGTGCGATTCGGCGCATCTTCCGCGAGCCCGCAGCGCAGCGCGACCATGCCCGTTGATTCACTGACGGCCGCCGAGGTTCTTCGGCACCAAGCCCGCTCACGCGGCGATCACCCGCTTCTGGTCTGCGATGCTGACCGGATCAGCTATGCCGAGGCCGATGTCCTGTCGGCGGGACTTGCGCGCGGTCTGATCGGTCTCGGCGCCGGCAAGGGAACCCATGTGGGGCTGCTCTATCCGAACGGACCCGAGTTCGTCGTCGGGATGCTGGCCGCTGCGCGAATCGGTGCCGTGGTGGTCCCGTTCTCCACCTTCGCCACCGCCCGGGAGCTGCGCGAGCAACTGGTCGACAGCGATGTGGAAATCCTGTTGACTGCCGCAGCGTTTCGCTCTCACGATTACGTGCAGCGGCTGTCCGAAATCTTCTCCGGTGCCGATCTCGGTTCCCGATTGTTATGTGCCGCAGCACCACAGCTGCGCCGCGTGGCGATCACTCACGAGCCGGTGTACCGGCTGACCGACACCGTCGATCCGACATTGTTGACGGCCCTGGAAGAGGATGTCGCGGAAGGTGATCCGCTGGCGATCGTGTATACGTCGGGTTCCACCAGCGCCCCGAAGGGAGTGGTGCACACCCACGGCGGCCTGCTCGCACATCAGCGGAACCTCAATGGGATCCGGGGCTTGACGGCCGACGACAGGCTGTTCTGCAACTCTCCGTTCTTCTGGATCGGCGGGCTCGCGTTCGGCCTGCTCGCGACGCTGACGGCCGGATCGACCCTGGTGTGTTCCAACGCCACCGATGCCGGGGCGACGCTCGACCTGCTGGAAGCCGAAAAGCCGACCGTCACCAACGGGTTCGCGGCCGGAATCGCCCACCTGGCCGACCACCCGAGCTTTCGCCGACGCGACCTGTCGTCGATGCGGCGCGGCAACCTGTACCCGATCATGGCTCCCGACGCCCGCCCGGCCGACCCGGAACTCCGGCACAACATGCTTGGCATGACCGAGGCCGGCAGCGTCGTGCTGATCGGTGACGACGAATCCGACCAACCCGAGCACCGGCGCGATTCGTTCGGCAAGCCGGCACCGGGATTTGAGACCAAGGTCATCGATCCCGACACCGCGACCGTCGTGCCGGTCGGCGAGGTCGGCGAACTATGCCTTCGCGGGCCGTACCTGATGCAGCGCTACTACAAGCTCAGCCGGGAAGAGTGTTTCGATACCGACGGCTGGTTCCACAGCGGTGATCTGGTGCGCATCGATGCCGACGGATTCGTGTATTTCGTCGGCCGGCGCAGCGCGACGATCAAAACGGCGGGCGCCAATGTGTCGGCGGCCGAGGTGGAAAAGACCATCAGCAGGGTCACCGAGGGAGCGCCGGCTTATGTGATCGGCATTCCCGACGCCCGGCGCGGACAGGTCGTCGCCGCGGTGGTTGTCCAGCCTGACGGTGCCGCGGATTTCGACGAAGCCGCACTGGTCGCGCTGCTCAAACCGGAACTGTCCGCGTACAAGATTCCCAAGCGCTTCATCGCCCTACGCGGCGCCGAGGTCCCGATGCTGTCCAGTGGCAAGGTCGACATGCGTCAGCTCAGAGAGCTCTTCGATGTCTAGCACCATCGACCAGCTGGTGCGGTTGCGGGCCGACCACGACGGTGACACGCCGATGGTGATCGACCCCACCTCCCGGATCAGTTACCGCGAACTCGACTCCACCACAAGGGATCTGGCCGCGATCTTTGTCGAGGAGGGCGTGGGCAAGGGCACCCGGGTGGGACTCATCATGCCCAACAGCACCCGCTGGGTGCAGGTCGCCATCGCCCTGACCCGTATCGGCGCGGTGCTGGTACCGCTGAGCACCCTGTTGACGGCCGCGGAGCTGGCCGCACAACTGCGGGCGGCCGCGGTGCAGTTCCTGGTCGGCGTCGAAGAATTCCGCGGCCACCGCTACCTGGATGATCTCGCGACGATGCGAGAAACCGAACTTCCTGCGTTACGGCAGGTTTGGCCGGTCGAGCGGCTTGATGACGCCGTCGCGAGCGAACCGGCCCGCAACCTCGTCGACCCAATGACCACGACGGTCACGCCCGCCGACCCGCTGGTGATCATGTTCACCTCGGGCAGCAGCGGATCACCCAAGGGGGTCATCCACTCGCACGGCAACGCGTTGGGTGCCGTGCGGTCTGGCCTTGCGGCGCGGTGCATCACCGCCGATACCCGCCTGTATCTGCCGATGCCGTTCTTCTGGGTGGGCGGCTTCGGCAGCGGAATACTCTCGGCCCTGCTCGCCGGCGCCACGTTGGTGACCGAAGAAATCCCGCGGCCCGAAACGACCCTGAAACTGTTGGAAGACGAACGGGTCACACTGTTTCGGGGCTGGCCGGACCAGGCCGAGGCATTGGCACGGCACGCCGGCGAGATCGGCGTCGACCTGTCGGCGCTGCAGCCGGGGAGCCTGCAGGCCCTGCTACCGCCCGAGCAGCGCGCCCGGCCCGGCGCACGCGCCACGTTGTTCGGCATGACCGAGGCCTTCGGGCCGTACTGCGGTTACCCGGCCGATACCGACATGCCCGCATCGGCGTGGGGCAGCTGTGGAAAACCGTTCCCCGGCATGGAGGTCCGCATCGTCGACGCCGACAGCGGCGCGCCCGTCGCGGCGGGCGCCACCGGGATGATCCAGATCCGCGGACCGCACACGCTGCGCGGCATCTGCGGGCGCACCCGTGAGGATCTGTTCACCCCCGAGGGCTTCTACCCCACCGGTGACCTCGGCCACCTCGACGACGATGGATTCCTGTTCTACCACGGGAGATCCGACGACATGTTCAAAGTCAGTGGCGCGACCGTCTACCCCAGTGAAGTCGAGAGTGCGCTGCGCGCGATCGACGGAGTCGACAACGCCTTCGTCACCAATGTTCCCGACGCCGCGGGCAATCGGGTGGGCGCGGCGGTGGTATGCCGTGCGCTGAGCGCCGAGCAGCTGCGCGGCTCCGCGCGAACTCTGCTGAGCGCCTTCAAGGTCCCGACGGTGTGGCTGCTGCTGGACTCCGACGGCGACGTTCCGCGCGGCGGCACCGGAAAGGCCGACATCCGTCGACTGCGCGAGATGCTCGCGGACCAGGCTCAGGGGACCCGCGTCCAGGGCTGACAGTTCTGCGACTCGAACGCCTTCACCGATGAGTTGATGTTCGCGAACATCGGGCCGATCGAGGTGTTCGTTTGCAGTACATGGTCCTTGTTGGCATCCGGCGTGCTGTAGGTGAACCACGAGCACATCGATTCCTGCGTCGGCACGTTGTTGATCCAGACTCCGAACGCCGACCCCGACCCGCTCGTGTGGTAGAGGCCTGGCGCGATATCGGGCCCGACGACGAAAACACCATTGCCGGGAATCGGGTCGAGCGGATCGGCGGCGGCCGTCGGCGCAACGGCGATCGCCGTCACTGCCGCAACGAATAGAGCCGATGCGCGAAGCATTGCGGGCATCTTGTTCTCTCCGTCCGTTGCCCACCCTGCTGGCAGCGTATGCCCAACCTCGCGGTGCGCGCGGCCGCTACGACTTTGTCGAGCTATTCTCGTCGGCCACCACCCCGCGCGCGACGAGGTGATCGATCAACGGCACCGCACCGGCGGCAAGATGTTGGGACATCGCCGCGCGGGCGAGCCGGTCGTCGTGCTTTTTCAGTGCGGACAAAATCCGCCGATGGTCCTGCATCGATTGCTCGGGCCAGCCCTCGATGGCGGGAAACACCGATTCGGGGGCATAACGGGTGATCTGCGACATCAGCTGAGCGAGCTTGGGCGAGTCCGCCGCGACATTGATGGCGCGGTGAAATTCGTGATTCAGCCGCACCGTGCGCTCGTGTTCATCACCTGCGTACGCGTCCTCCAGCTGCGCCTGGATCTCCTTGAGCTCGTGCAGTTGGTCATCGGTGATATTGAGCGCCGCCCGCGCGGCCAACTCACCGCCGACGTGCGCCTGCACGTTGGCGACATCGGTGACGTCGCGTCCGGTGACCGGCAGCACCACGAAGCCCCGGCGCGGCTGCTGGTTGATCAGGCCTTCGGCGCACAGCGCGAACAATGCCTCACGCACCGGTGTGACACTGATACCCAGCTCCGCGGCCAATTGGTCCAACCGGACGTATGATCCGGCGGCGTACGCGCCGTCGAATATCCGCCCACGGATGATCCGCGCGACGTCCTCGGAAAGTTGAGGCCGCGCAGCGAATTCCGGCACGCTCATCTGCTCACACCTGATACTCGGCGAGCAGTCGCTTGCTGATGATGTTCTTCTGGATCTCGCTGGTGCCCTCGCCGATCAACAGGAACGGCGCGTCGCGCATCAGCCGCTCGATTTCGTATTCCTTGGAATAGCCGTAGCCGCCGTGGATCCGGAAGCTCTGCTGGGTGACCTCGGTGCAGAACTCGCTGCACAGGTACTTGGCCATCCCGGCGGCGACGTCATTGCGCTCCCCCGAGTCCTTCAGCCGCGCCGCGTTGACCATCATCAGGTGTGCCGCTTCGACTTTGGTCGCCATCTCGGCGAGCTGGAAGGCGATCGCCTGATGCTCGGCGATCGGCTTGCCGAAGGTCTCGCGTTGTTGCGCGTAACGCACCGCGAGCTCGAAGGCACGAATCCCGAGACCACAGGCACGCGCCGACACGTTGACGCGACCGACCTCGATGCCGTCCATCATCTGGAAGAAGCCCTGGCCGGTGGCGCCGCCGAGCACGTCGTCGGCACCGGCCCGGTAACCGTCGAAAATCATCTCCGTGGTTTCGATGCCCTTGTAGCCCAGCTTCTCGATCTTGCCCGGAATGCGCAGGCCGGGAACGACTTCGCCGAAGCCGACCGGCTTCTCGACGAGGAACGCGGTGAGGTTGCGGTGCGGTTTGTCCGACCCTTCGTCGGTGCGCACCAGCACCGCCACCAGCGTGGAGGTGGCGCCGTTGGTCAGCCACATCTTCTGACCGTCGATGGTGTAGGTGCCGTCGTCATTGCGCCGGGCCCGGGTGCGGATCGCGGCCACATCGGAGCCCAGCCCCGGCTCCGACATCGAGAACGCGCCGCGGGTCTCACCGGCCGCCATCCGCGGCAGGAACCGCTGCTTCTGCTCCTCGGTGCCGTGCTGCCGCAACATGTACGCCACGATGAAATGCGTGTTGAGCACGCCGGACACGCTCATCCAGCCGCGCGCCAGCTCCTCGACGCACAATGCGTACGTCAACAGTGACTCGCCGAGCCCGCCGTACTCCTCCGGAATCATCAGGCCGAACAGGCCCATCTCGCGCATCTGGTCGACGATCGCCTGCGGGTAGGTGTCACTGCGCTCCAGTTCGGCCGCGTGGGGAATGACTTCCTTCTCGACGAATTTCCTTACCGTGCCGATGATCTCGGTCTGCACCTCGGTCAATCCGAGGGTCTGGGCGAGTTTGGTCATGTGCTGTGTTTCCCTTCCGGCTGCTCAGCAGGCGATGGTCTTGGCGTCGGCCAGGCGCTCGATGTCGGCGGCGCTCAATCCCAGACGCGCGAGAACCTCGGCGGTGTCCTGGCCGAGGGCCGGCGCGGGCCCGCTGGCCGGATGCGCGCCGTCGAATGCGGCCGGCAGGCCCGGGGCGAAGTACTCTCCGAGACCGGGTTGGCGCAGCCGCGAAAACATCGGATTGCCAGTGACCTTCGGCCCCGCCGCGACCTCGGCGAAGGTGCGGTACCGCTCGAACAGCACCGTGGTCGCGGACAGCGCGGCGGTGATCTCATCGGCCGTGTGCTCGCTGAACCAGGTGGCGAACAGGCTCGACAGCACGTCGCGGTAGCGGTAGCGGTCGCCCTCGGACCCGAAATCCGCACCCAGCGCCTCGGCGAGCGCCGACACCGCGGCGCCGGTGCCCGTCACCGCGAGCAGGTCGCGAAAGTGCCGGCCGGTCAAGGTAACCACCATGAATCTGGCGCCGTCGCTGCTGACGAAGTCCTGCCCGTACTGGCCGTAGATGGCGTTACCCAGCCGTTCGCGTTGCGTCCCATTGACTTGCGGCTCGGTCAGCAATCCCAGGTTGGCCGCGGTGGCCAGGGCGACGTCCTCCAGCGCCAGGCTGATCCGCGCCCCCGCGCCGGATTGCTCGCGGTGGCGGACGGCGGTGACGACCGCCAGCGCCGCATAAAGCCCGCAGCACACGTCCCAGGCCGGTAGCACGTGATTGATCGCGCCGCCATGATCGGCCGGACCGGTGACGAGCGGGTAGCCGAGACCCGCGTTGATGGTGTAGTCCACCCCGGTGGAACCGTCTCCGCGCCCGAGTAATTGGACGTGGATCACGTCGGGGCGCTTGGCCGTGAGCACCTCGTGGCTGAGCCAGGACAAGCCCGCGGCGTTGGTCACCACGATGCCGTCACCCTCGACGATCAGCCGCTGGACCAGTTCGTGGCCCTCTCCGGACCGCAGATCGATGGTGGCCGAACGCTTTCCCTTGTTCAGGCCGGTCCAATAGATCGAGGTGCCGTCCGCCGCCAGTGGCCACCGTTGCACATCGGACGCACCGCCGATCGGGTCGACTCGGATGACTTCCGCGCCAAGCTGACTCAGCGTCATGCCGCACAGCGGCGCGGCGACGAAACTCGAAACCTCCACCACGGTGAGGCCGTGCAGCGGCAACGCCGAATCGGTCATTGCGATGCGACCCGTTCGAACACGGCCGCCAGGCCCTGGCCGCCGCCGATGCACATGGTCTCCAGGCCGTAGCGCGCCCCGCGGCGATGGAGCTCGCGCGCCAACGTGGCCAGCATCCGGCCGCCCGTCGCGCCCACCGGATGGCCCAGCGAGATCCCCGAACCGTGCACGTTGGTCCGATCGTGATCGGCTGCGCCGAAGTTCCACTCCCGCATCACCGCAAGCGCTTGCGCCGCAAAGGCTTCGTTGAGCTCGATGAGGTCGATGTCGGACAGCTGCAGGCCCGCCTTGGCCAGCGCGACCTCGGTCGCGGGCACGGGCCCGATGCCCATGACGTTGGGCGCGACTCCCGCCACCCCCCACGACAGCAGGCGCACCAACGGCTTCAGGCCGTATTCGTCGGCCTTCTCCGGCGTGGTGACCACGCACATCGACGCCGCGTCGTTCTGCCCGCTGGCGTTGCCGGCGGTCACCGTCGCCTCCGGATCGTCCTTCAACAGAACGGGTTTGAGCTTGCCCAGCGACTCGACCGACGTATCGGCGCGCGGGTGTTCGTCGGTGTCGATGAGTTCCTCGCCGCTACGGGTGCGGACCGCGACTCCGATGATCTCCTCGGCCAGGATCCCGTCTTTTTGCGCTGCGACGGCACGCTGGTGGGATCGCACCGCGAGCTCGTCCTGCTCCTGGCGTGAAATGCCGTACTGGCGGCGCAGATTCTCGGCCGTCTCCAACATTCCGCCCGGCACCGGGTAGTTCCGGCCGCCGGCGGTCGTACGTCCCCGGGCCAGCCCGTCGTGTACCTGAACGCCGTTGCGGGCGCCGCCCCAACGCATGTCGGTGGAGTAGAAGGCGACGTTGCTCATGCTCTCGCAGCCCCCGGCGACGACGAGGTCGTGGTCCCCGGCACGCACCTGCAGGCACGCTTGAATGACCGCTTGCAGGCCCGAGCCGCAACGCCGGTCCACCTGCATGCCCGGAACCGTCACCGGCAGACCGGAATCCAACGCCACCACGCGCCCGATCGCCGGCGCGTCGCTGTTGGGATAGCAGTGGCCGAGTATCACGTCCTGCACGGCCTCGGGCGCCAGCCCGGTCCGCTCGAGAAGCCCTTTGAGCGCGGTGACGCCCAGGTCGACGGCGCTGCACGCCTTGAACATTCCGCCGTAGCGGCCGATCGGGGTGCGAACGGGTTCACAGATGACGGCCTCGACACTCATAGGTGGCGGCCACCGGTGATTTCCATAACGGTGCCGGTCATGTACGACGACAGATCCGAGGCCAGGAACAGCGCCACGCTGGCGACCTCGCTGGGCTCACCGGCCCGACCCAGCGGTACCTCGGCAACCTTGGAATCCCAAATGCGCTGCGGCATGGCCTCCGTCATGGCCGAGCGGATCAGGCCGGGGGCAATCGCGTTAACCCGGACGCCCAGGTAGGCCAGCTCTTTGGCGGCGGCCTTGGTCATGCCGACGATGCCCGCCTTGGCCGCGGAGTAGTTGGTCTGGCCGATCATGCCGACCTTGCCGGACACCGAGGACATGTTGATGATGACGCCGCGCTTGTTTTCGCGCATGACGTTGGCGGCCAGCCGGGTCCCGTTCCACGTTCCCTTCAGGTGCACGTTGATCACCTGATCGAATTGCTCCTCGGTCATCTTGCGCATCGTCGCGTCCCGGGTGATCCCGGCGTTGTTGACCATGATGTCCAGGCCGCCGAAACGCTCGACCGCGGTCTGGATCAGGGTTTCGACGTCGGAGGACTGGGTGACATCGCACCGAACCGCGATCGCGACGTCATCGCCACCGAGTTGCTTCGCCACGACCTGGGTTTCCTCGAGGTTGACGTCGCCGAGCACGACCCGCGCACCCTCGGCGACGAAGCGTTCCGCGATGGCCAGACCCAGCCCCTGCGCTCCGCCCGTGATTACCGCGGTCTGACCTGTCAACAACGCCACTGTCGATCACACACCCTTCACTGTTATCGCCGCCACCGGGCACCCGTAAGGCAAATATCATATTTGATATAGGATCCTGCTCTGAACCGGGGTGCCCCGGATTCGAGAGAGGAGTGTGGAGCACATGGCCACCGCCGAAGTCGCGGAAGTCTCTGACGAGGACTTCCGCGAGATCCTCGCTCAGACAAGACAATTCGTCCGTAGCGCCGTTGTCCCCCGGGAGCAGGAGATCCTCGACACCGACCGCGTACCGGACGACCTGCGCGACGAGGCCAAGAAGATGGGCCTGTTCGGCTACGCGATTCCCCAGGAGTGGGGCGGCCTTGGCCTCAACCTGATGCAGGACGTCGAGCTGGCGATGGAGCTCGGCTACACGTCGCTGGCGCTGCGGTCGATGTTCGGCACCAACAACGGCATCGCCGGGCAGGTGCTGGTGGGGTTCGGCACCGACGAGCAGAAATCCCGCTGGCTGGAGTCGATTGCGTCCGGCGACGTCGTCGCCTCCTTCGCGCTCACCGAACCCGGGGCCGGATCGAACCCGGCCGGCTTGCGCACCAAAGCCGTTCGCGACGGCTCCGGAAAAGACGCGGCTTGGGTCATCTCCGGGCAGAAGCGCTTCATCACCAACGCGCCCGTCGCCAATCTCTTCGTGGTGTTCGCGCGTACCCGGCCGGCGGACGATCAGGGTCCGGGGATCGCCGTCTTCCTGGTCCCCGCGGACGCCGCCGGCGTCGAGGTGGGCGCCAAGGACGCCAAGATGGGCCAGGAGGGCGCCTGGACGGCCGACGTCAACTTCACCGATGTTCGCGTCGGCCCCGAGGCGCTCGTCGGCGGCAGCGAAGACCATGGATATCGGGCGGCCATGACCTCGTTGGCCCGCGGGCGGGTGCACATCGCCGCGCTCGCGGTGGGCGCCGCGCAACGCGCGCTGGACGAATCCGTGTCCTACGCCGCCACCGCGACGCAGGGCGGGGCGCCGATCGGAAGCTTCCAGTTGGTGCAGGGCATGCTCGCCGACCAGCAGACGGGGGTGATGGCCGGCCGTGCGCTGGTGCGCGAAGCCGCCCGGCTGTGGGTCGCCGACGAGGATCGCCGGATCGCACCCTCGGCCGCCAAGGTCTTCTGCACCGAAATGGCCGGCAACGTCGCGGATCTCGCGGTGCAGATTCACGGCGGCACCGGTTACATGAGAGGCGTTGCCGTCGAACGCATCTACCGCGACGTGCGCCTGCTGCGGCTGTACGAGGGCACCAGTGAAATTCAGCGGTTGATTATCGGATCGAATCTCGTCAAGGCGGCGCAGCGATAAGTGGCCGAACCCAACAGAGGAGCATCTATGAGCGGCAAGCTTGCCGGAAAAGTGGCATTCATCACCGGCGCGGCCCGCGGCCAGGGCCGGGCGCACGCGGTGCGGATGGCCTCCGAAGGCGCCGACATCATCGCCGTCGACATCGCCGGCAAGCTGCCGTCCTGCGTGCCCTACGATCCAGCGACGCCGGATGACCTGAGGGAGACCGTGCGGCTGGTTGAAGAAACCAACCGCCGTATCGTCGCGTCGGTGGTGGACACCCGCGACTTCGACGGGCTGCGCAGGGTCGTCGACGACGGTGTCGCCGCGCTGGGGCGCCTGGACATCATCGTCGCCAACGCAGGCGTCGCGGCCCCGCAGGCATGGGATGACATCACCCCGGAAGACTTCCGTGACGTCATGGACATCAACGTGACCGGCACCTGGAACACGGTGATGGCCGGTGCGGACAAAATCATCGAAGGGGGCCGCGGCGGCTCCATCATTTTGATCAGTTCTGCGGCCGGGATGAAGATGCAGCCGTTCATGATTCACTACACCGCCAGCAAGCATGCGGTCACCGGCCTGGCGCGGGCCTTCGCCGCGGAATTGGGGAAGCATTCGATCCGGGTCAACAGCGTGCACCCGGGGCCGGTGAACACCCCGATGGGATCTGTCGACATGGCCGCCGCGGTGGGCAAGACAATGGAAACCAACCCGCAGCTTTCGCACGTTCTCACGCCGTTCCTGCCCGACTGGATCGCCGAGCCGGAGGAGATCGCCGATACCGTGTGCTGGCTGGCCAGCGACGAGTCGCGCAAGGTCACCGCCGCCCAAATCCCGGTCGACCAGGGCTCGACGCAGTACTGATCATCGGTCGCACGGGAATAGCTCCGCGGCCCCCGCGTTTGCACTCGGCATGAAAGCCTTCAGCGAAACCGAGCGCCAGGAATTCCTCGCCGACAAGCATGTGGCGGTGCTGTCCGTCGCCGCCACCGAAGGCCGCCCGCCGGCCAGCGTCCCGATCTGGTACGACTACACCCCCGGGGGAGACGTCCGGATCATGACCGGGGCGTCCAGCCGCAAGGCCCGCCTGATCAAGCAGGCGGGCGCCGTGACGCTGGTGGTTCAGCGCGAGGAGCCGCCGTACCAGTACGTCGTGGTGGAAGGCACCGTCGTCGAGACCACCAACCCGGCCCCGGCGGACCTGCAGGAGTCGATCGCCATCCGCTACCTCGGCGAGGAGGGCGGGCGCGCCTTCGTGCGCAGCATGGAGGGCGTCGAGGAGGTGCTGTTCACCATCCGGCCTGACCGCTGGCTGAGCGCCGACTTCACCGGCGACCTCTGACGCCTTCAGCCGATCAGGTCCAGCGTCCCGAGCTCGCGGATCGCCTGGCAGCCGCGGCTGAGCATGGTCAGCACCATGTCGTCGCCGCGCTCGGTGGCCGCGGCGAACGCGAAACCCAGTGCCGAGATCAGCGGGGCCTGCAACACCCCGAGCCGGTAATCGCGCCAACAGATTTCGCGGTCGTAGTCGCTGACACCGCCCGCCGTCAGCGCGCGGTGGTAGTCGGCGACAAGCTCTTCTTCGATGCCGGCGCGCAGTTCCGAGTTGAGGCTGGTCGCGGTGAAGTAGGCGAGATCCCGGGCCGGCAACCCCACGCCGAGCGTCTGCCAGTCGACCACGCTGACCCTGGTGCGCTCGGGATCGAACAGCAGGTTGTCCAGCCGGTAGTCGCCGTGCAATAAGGCGAACCGGTCGTACTCGGACAGCAGCCACGGCGCGATCGAACCCATTGCCGCGCCGAAGGTCTCGCGGTCTTCCGGACTCATCCGATCGCCCAGCTTGTCCAGCGTGATGTCGGCGCTCATCTTCGCCACCTCGCCCATGCCACTCGCACCGGCCTTATCCGGCCGGCCGAACGCGATGCCCGGGAAATCGAGCCAGACGGGATCACACCAACTGGGCGCGTGCAGGCCCGCCAGCGCGGTAACCGCAAGCCGCGCTTCGGTTTCGCCGCAACCGACCAGCTGATCTCCCTGCACCGCCGGCGCCTGATCGGCGAGCAGCAAAGCGAAATCCATTGCGTCCTCGGTGATCTCGGAGTAGAAGCATCGCGGTGTGGGCACCTGGACCCGATCCACCACCGAGGAGTAGAACGCGCATTCGCTGCGGTAGCCGATGACCACCCGGTCGCGCACCGTGTCGTCCTGGGCGGGCAGCTTGATCACAAACGTCTGCGGCAGGTCACCGGGATCCGTCGCGTAGCGAGCGGTCACCCGGTAGGTCGCGCCCGTCTGTCCGGTGCCGATGGCGACCACGTCCACCTCGGCGACCTCGACGGGTGTGCCGCCGCCGGACAGCGCGGCCGACAACCACTGCGGGGTCACGTCGGCGGGGTAACGCGGTATCGACAGCACAGCACTCATAAGCAGCACGCCTCCTGTACACAGACAGCTCTGTCCGACTGACAAACTGTAAGGCATACCGCAAGAGTTGCGGTCAACCGCGGTGCGCTAGTCGGCCAGAATCCGCCATTCGGCGGCTTCGTGCTGCTGCCGCCAGAATTCGTCGAAACGGCCGCCCGCAGCGAGCAATTCGTCAACCGTTCCATCCTCGACCACGCGGCCGTTGTCGACGAACAAGACGCGGTCGGCGTGACTGATGCTGGCCAGCCGATGCGCGACGATCACCTGGGTGCGCGATTGCGGGTCGGCGGTGAGGGCGTCGACCACCGCGGCCTCGTTCTCCGTGTCCAGCGCGCTGGTCGCCTCGTCTACCAGCAGTATCGGTGCGGGCTTGAGCAACGCGCGAGCGATGCTGACCCGCTGCCGCTCACCACCGGACAGTGCCGAGCCGGCCTCGCCCACCACGGTGTCGGCGCCGTCGGGCAGCCGCCCGACGAGCTCGTCGACACGGGCGAGCGCCACCGCCCGGGTAAACCGCTCGTCGCCGGCGCCGGGATCTCCGGCGAGCACGTTGTCGCGGATCGACCCGTGAAACAGGTACGGATGCTGGAACACCACGCTGCTGGCCGCCCGCCGGGCGTCGCCGTCCAGCGTCGCCGCGTCGACCCCGTCTATCAGCACCCGGCCGCCGGTGGGCTCATGCAGCCCGGCGATCAGCGCCAGGATGGTGCTCTTGCCCGAACCGGACGGTCCGACGATCGCCGTCGTGCTGCCCGGCTCCAACGCGAAGCTCACCCCGTCGAGCACCGGCGCACCCGCGCCGTCGTAGCGGAACACCACATCGTCGAACTCAATACGAGGCGCCGCGCCGCCGGCCAGCGTGGCGGCGCCGGCATTCATCAGCGGCGCGGTGAGCACCGAACGGATGTTGTCGAGAGTGGCGCGGGTGCTCTCCAGCGCCGGCGCCAGCTCGCTGATGGTGGTGAACGGCTCCAGGTAACGCACGACGACGACGATCAACGCGATGGCCTCGGCCACCGTGAGGGTTCCGTTCACGGTCAGCGCGGTGGTCGCCCCGGCCAGCAGGATCAGTGCGAGCTGGCTGGCGAGGCTGAACAGCAGCTGCCCGGGGACCTGCATGGAAAGCAAGCGCATGGTGGCGCCATGTTGTGCGGTCAGCGCGTCGCCGACCAGGCTTCGCGCCGGCTCGACACGCCGCGCGGCCCGCAGCGCCTGCTGAGTGCGCGCGAACTCGATGATCCGCTCGGTGAGCGCGCTATTGGCGTCGGCCGCCGCGGCATCGGCGCGCCGCGCCAAGCGGGCCGACCCCCACAGCGCGCCCAACAGCAGCGGCAGGCCGCCCAGCGCGGCGGCCCCCAGCTGCCAGGAGACGGGCAGCAGCACCAGCGCGATCGCGGCGGGCAGCAGGATGGCTGAGATCAGCGGCGTGAGCAGGTTGACGACCAGGCCGACGAGTTCCGGTCCGGTGGCCGCGATCGCCTGCCGCGCCGTCGCGGTGTGCTCGGCGGTGAACCAATCCAGCCGCACGCCGGGCAGCCGATCCGCCACATCGTGCTGGCTGTGATCCAGCACCGCGAAGCCCAGGTTGAAACCGATACGCGCCGTTGCGGTGTCGATCACCCAGCCGGTCACCGTCGCCGCGGTCAGCCAGCCCAGCCAGACCAGCGCCCGCTGCGGGGCGTCACTGAACAACGCCCCGACCAGCGGGACCAACAGCACGGTGGCCACCGCGCGCACCACCACGGAGATCAAGGCCAGCACCGTGTAGGTGACGACCCGGTTGCGGCGATCCGCCGGGACCAGACTCAGCCACGTGCGGATCATCGTGCCCCCTCGCCCGTCGTGGCGGCCACCTGATCACGGCGGCCGCCCTCCCACAGCCGCCGGTACCGGCCGTCGGCGCTCAGCAACTCGTCGTGAGTGCCGCGTTCGACGATGCGGCCGTGGTCGAGCACGACGATCTGGTGGGCCCGGGTGATCGTGTGCAATCGGTGCGCTATCACCAGCACCGTGCGGTCCTGAGTCAGGCGGTTGAGCGCTTGCTGCACAAGGTATTCCGATTCGGGGTCGGCAAAGGCGGTAGCCTCGTCGAGGATGAGCACCGGGGTGTCGGCCAGGATCGCGCGGGCGATGGTGAGCCGTTGGCGCTCACCGCCGGAGAGCCCGCTTCCGGCGCCGAGCATGGTGTCGTAGCCGTCCGGCAGTCGCATGATGCGGTCGTGGATCTGTGCCTCGCGCGCCGCCTGCTCGATTTGCGCCGCGGTGGCATCGGGGACGGCCAGCGCGATGTTTTCCGCCACGGTGCCGTGCACCAATTGCGTTTCCTGCAGCACGAATCCGACCTGAGCATAGAGCTGGTCGGCGGTCATCGACCGAATATCCTGTCCCCCAACGCGGATGGCGCCCTGCCCGACGTCGTGGAACCTGGCCAGCAAGGCGGCCAGCGTCGACTTGCCGGATCCGGAGGGGCCGACCAGCGCGGTGACCGTCCCGGGCCGCAAGGTCAGCGACACGTCGTGGATGACGGGAACGTCGGGGCGGTAGCCGAAGCCGACGCTGTCGAACACCACCGTGGCGGCCGGATCCCGGTGGGCTTCGTCGTGGTCGCGCACGGCGAGGTCGGCCTCGTCGAGAGTGTTCTGCAGGCGCCGCGCGGCCAACATGCCGGCGCGAATGCCGCCGAGGCCGTACGCGATGCCGAGCAGCCGCGCGCCAAATGTGGTGCCCAGCAACAAGAACGGCAACAGATCCACCGGATTCATCCGCCCGGTGACCACCAGCAGAGTCCCCATGACGGCGATGAGCCAGAGGAACGTGGAGGGACGGGTGACCAGGTCCATGAAGGTCTTCTTACCGGCCAGCGGGCGCTGCCAGGCGACCAGGAAGCCGACGTATTCGTCTAGGCGGCGCCGGAAGCTGGATGCGGCGGCCCCGCCGAAGACGCGGATCACCGGCTGGCCTTCCAGGTATGCGCCGGCCTCGCCGCTCATCGTCTCTGCCCAGCGCTGCGACTGCGGGATCCGCGGGCCCGACTGAATCGTCAGCGATGACGTCAGCACCAGGTAAACCAGGACGGGCACGAACAACACCAGCGCCACCCGCCAGTCGACGGTGAACAGGTAGATCAGCACCGCGACCGGCGCGACGGCCGCGGCCACCGCATCGGGGATGGCGTGGGTGACCAGGTAGTGCAGGGACAGCGTGTCGTCCTGCAGCAGTTGCTTGATCGATCCCGACCCGCGTGCGGTGAACCAGCCCAGGGGTAGCCGAGACAGCTTGTGCAGCAGTCGTGATCGCAGATCGCGCGCGAATCGGGCGTCGACGACGTGAAGCCAGAGCGTGAGCGCGGCACCGAACAACGCACCCAGACCCAGCAGCGACACCGCGGCGATACCGATATCCCACAACCGAGACGCGGGTGCCCCGGAAACCAGGCGCCGGGCCAACTCGACCAGCAACACGAACGGCGCCAGTTGCACCAGCGTGATCACCGCCTGCAGCACGCCCGAGACGATCAGCGCCGACCGCAGCGGCGCGAGCAGCCTGCCGGCGCCCTGGGCTCGCCAGTTCCCGCGGGCCGCCGGGGTTGGGGCCCCGTCGGGTACCTGTGCAGCCGATTCCAGTTGCGCGGCAATGTCTTCCGTGGACACGCTGGGCAAGACGCCGTCGGATGCCTCCGGCTCGTCGCCGCGCCGGGTGCCCATCGCGCGCCCGGCGCTCCAGTAGGCCTGGGCGTGCACCTCGGATTTGGGAAAGCCGAACTCGTCGCGCAGCCGCGCTCGCACCTGCTTGAGCGTCGTGGCCTCGGGCGTCGCCCACGCGTACCAGTCCGACCAATCCCGGCTCTCGATCGCGGCGGCCAGCGACTTCTCGTCGTGGCGGGCGACCCAGTGCAGCCGCAGCCGGGGATGCTGCGCGACCGGGATCAACCTGTCGTTGTCGTCGTGCTGTTCGAGGTACATCTCGATCGGGACGTCGTCGGGGACGACCCCGATGATCCCGTTCATCCCGGGGATGGACGCCGAGTCGCCGATCAGCAGGTACCCGGCCGGCTGCTCGTCGGGCACGTCGAATCGCGACGAGCCCATCAGGGCCATGACCGCGATGGTCGCCCCGGGCTGCACGGTGCGCGCCCAAGACGACGCCGGGCCGGCGGGATCGTGCAGCACGATGTCGACCGCGAAACGCCCCGCGGGGACATCCGCCTCCGAAATCGTGTAGGCGCGCTGGAATTCAGTTTTCGATCCGTCCGGGTCCGGGAACCAGAACCGCAGCCACGCAGCCGGTTCCGCATCGACGTCTTCGAACAACGTCGGCGACGTCATGCGCACCCGCACGAAATGCGGGGCGATCCGGACGGTTTCGATCACCGTCGCGGTGTGGTCGCGCGCGCCGAAGCTGCGCAGCATCACACCGGAGAATCCGCGCGCCATTAGCGGTCCTTTCTCGCGGCGCCCCGCGCCGCTACGGCCTCGCCGATCTGACGACCCGGCGAGGCCACGGATCGATGCGGCCAGCATGGCCCGCACACACCCTGGATTCGACACCTGCCACGACCCCGCGTGGGCGCCGAGATCACCGGCCAGCTGGTCACGACTTGGTACGTTACCCCACAAACTAAGGGTTGCCTTACCATAGGTCAACCGGGGCGCCGCCCAGTAACCTGGGAGACATGAGCGGTGGATCGGCGGCACCCGTGTTGCTCTACGACGGGGTCTGTGGGGTGTGCAACCGATCGGTGCGCACAATCCTTCGGTTCGATCCCACCGGTCCGCTGCGCTTCGCGGCGTTGGAGGGCGTCTTCGCCAAAGCGATCGTCGAGCGGCACCCTGAGATCGGCAGCGTTGACTCGGTGGTGTTCGTGGATGACCCGGGCGGCCCCTCGGAACGGGTGGCAGTCCGATCCGAGGCGGTGCTGCGCGTCGCGCATTATCTGGGCGGACCGTGGCGAATGTTCGTGGTGGCGCGCGTCATCCCGGCTCCGCTGCGCGATTGGCTCTACGACAGGTTCGCCGCGATCCGCTACCGTATCGGCGGCAAGTACGACAGTTGTCCGCTGCCGGCCCCGGAGGTTCGCGCCCGCTTCGTGGCGGACTGACCGGCGTCAGTCAGTGCCTGGCAGCGCCAGACGGGTTTGGCGCCGACGTGTCGTCATGGGGTGTCAACAGTGCGGGCGGAGGGACTCGAACCCTCACGCTCTTTCGAGCACCGGCACCTAAAGCCGGCGCGTATGCCAATTTCGCCACGCCCGCGCGCGAAGCGATCGTACAGCTTTGACGCCTACACAACTTGTCGGTGAGTGGCCCGACGAATTCGTCGGGCCCAGATCGTCAGCGGTACGGTCAAGGGGTGTCCACTACGCATCGTCGCAGGCCCGCGCTCATCGCGCTGGTGATCGTCGCGGCGTGCGGCTGCCTGGCCCTGGGCTGGTGGCAGTGGACCAGGTTCAATTCCGTCTCCGGCTCCTTTCAGAACCTCGGCTATGCGTTGCAGTGGCCGCTGTTCGCCGGATTCTGCGTGTACGCCTACCGCAAATTCGTTCGGTATGAAGAGGAACCGCCACAGCCGCGCAGCACAGACACGATGACGGAGATACCCGCCGGGCTGCTGCCCGAGCGACCTAAGCCCACGCCGCAGGCTTCCGACGACCCCGCGCTGCGCGAGTACAACACCTACCTGGCCGAGCTCGCCGCGCAAGACGCCGAAAAGCAGAAGAGGACAACCGCATGACCACACCGGAGACGCCCGGATCATCAGTGCCCGCAGTGCCCGTCGACAAGATCCGCACCGCGCTGCTCGGCTACCGGATCATGGCGTGGACGACGGGTTTGTGGCTCATCGCGCTGTGCTACGAGATCGTCTCGCACCTCGCCTTCGGCCACGAGATCCGGTGGATCGAAGTGGTCCACGGCTGGGTGTATTTCATCTACGTGCTGACCGCCTTCAATTTGGCGGTCAAGGTGCGCTGGCCGCTCGGCAAGACGGTCGGCGTGCTGCTGTCCGGGACCATTCCGCTACTCGGCATCATCGTCGAGCACTTTCAAACCAGGGACGTCAAGGCACGTTTCGGGTTGTAGACCCGCGCAGCTCCCGAGGGCACGGCACCGCGAGTGCCCGCCTCCGAGCGACAACGCCGACGCACAACACGTTGTCGCTAAGAGGCGGGCAAAAGGTCAACCACCGCGATCCGGGGCTGGCGTGACGGAAGTTGCCGACCCCGGGGGCTTGGCGCCCTAACCCCCGGATCGGGCCAGCGATTCCAGCGCCGGCAACAGCAGCCGCAGCGCGCGACCGCGATGCGAGACGGCGTCCTTCTCCGACGGGCTCAGCTCCGCCGCAGTGCGGTCATGCCCCTGGGGAACGAAGACCGGGTCGTAGCCGAAGCCGCCGTCGCCGCGAGGTTCGCGGGCAATGCTGCCGGGCCACTCGCCGCGGACGACGACCTCGCCGGCGGCCGAAACGAGCGCACACGCGGACACGAACGCCGCACCGCGCCGTCCGTCGGGCACGTCGCGCAGTTGCGCCAGCAGCAACGCGGTGTTGCACGCGTCATCGCCGTGCCGACCCGACCAGCGCGCCGACAAAACACCCGGCATGCCGTTGAGCGCGGCAACCTGCAGCCCGGAATCGTCGGCGACACTTGCCAGCCCGCTCGCGGCGAACGCGTCCCGCGCCTTGGCCAACGCGTTGTCCTCGAAAATCGCGCCGGTCTCCGGCGCTTCCTCGAACGGCGCCACGTCGTCGAGCGACACCAACGCCAATCCCGTCAGGCCGGCCGCGTCGAGTACCCGCCGCAACTCGGCCAGCTTCTTCGGGTTGCGGCTGGCGACCAGGAGCCGGGTCAGCTGCCGAACGCCTTCGGCGCCGGGGCCCCCTCGGGGAGCACACCGGGGTACGGCTGCTGGAGCGCCTCGCGCTGCGCGGCGAACAGCTTGTCGCAGGCGGCCAACGCCACGTCGAGCAGCTTGTCCAGCGTCGACCGCGGGAACGTCGCCCCCTCACCGGTCCCCTGAACCTCGACGAGGGTCCCGGTGTCGGTGGCCACCACGTTCATGTCGACCTCGGCGCGGGAGTCCTCCTCGTAGGGCAGGTCGACCCGGATCCGCCCGTCGACCACGCCGACGCTGACCGCCGCGATCGCGCAGGACAACGGCCGAGGATCCGACAGCTTGCCCGCCGCCGCGAGATAGGTCACCGCGTCGGCCAACGCCACGAAGGCGCCCGTGACGGCCGCGGTGCGGGTGCCGCCGTCGGCCTGCAAGACGTCGCAGTCGACGGCGATGGTGTTCTCCCCGAGCGCCGCCAGGTCGATGCACGCCCGCAGCGACCGCCCGATCAATCGGCTGATCTCCTGGGTGCGCCCGGACAGGCGGCCCTTCACCGATTCGCGATCCGAGCGGGTGTGGGTTGCCGACGGCAGCATCGCGTACTCCGCGGTCAGCCACCCCAGGCCCGATCCCTTGCGCCAGCGCGGCACCCCTTCGGTCACGCTGGCGGTGCACATGACCTTCGTGTGGCCGAATTCGATCAATACCGAGCCGGCGGGGTGGTCAGTGAAACCGCGCGTGATGACCACGGGCCGAAGCTCGTCGTCAAGGCGGCCGTCTTCTCGTCTCGTCACGCCGCCAACATTAGCCCGCCGACGATGCGCGCCCCGCGCTGAGGAGGCGGCCAAGTCAGGCACAGTCGCGGGTGGCTCAGACCCTCTCGGAACGGCGGATGTCGAACGTCTCACCGCACACCACCGCGTGCACGGGACCGTCGAACTCCGCCTTGGCCTCACTGATCACGTCCTCGCGCGAGGTCCACGGCGGGATGTGCGTGAGCAACAGTTCGTGCACGCCGGCCGCGGCCGCGGCCCGGCCGGCCTCGGTGCCCGACAGGTGCAGCGCGGGCGGACGGTCCGGCGCATGCGTCCACGACGCCTCGCAGAGGAAGACATCGGCGTCGCGAGCCAGCTCGATGAGCTGATCGCAGGTACCGGTGTCGCCGCTGTAGACGAACGAGGCGCCGGAGGGATCGGTGATCTTCAAGCCGTAGGACTCGGTCGGATGCGCCACCACTCGCGGTGTCACCGTCAGCGCGCCGATCGTCACCGGCTCACCGTCGACCCAATGCCTAACGTCGAAAATGTCCGAACAGTCGTCGATCTCACCGCCGTAGGGGGACGACGCGGCGCCCAAGCGAGACCACGTGTCCCCCGGGCCGTAGAGCAACGCCTTACCCAGCGGACGCGTCGGGTGGTAGCGCCGCCACACGAAAAGTCCGGGCAAATCCAGACAATGGTCGGCGTGCAGATGCGACAACAGCACGTGTACGGAACCGGGGTCGGCGTAGCGCTGGAGGGCGCCGAGAACGCCCCCGCCGAAGTCGATGACCAACGGCGGAGTGTCCGGTGCCCGGAGCAGATAACCCGACGCGGGCGAATCCGGACCGACCACGCTGCCCGAGCAGCCGAGCACGGTTATTCGCACGGACACTACTGTGCCATGCCCGATAGGACCGTGACGAAAACATCGCCGCATTGGTGTGACGAGAATCTCGTCCGCAGGTCAATCAATGTGCACCTGATGAACGGGCTGGACGCCGGTGACCGCCGGACCCAGGAAGCGCGCCGCCAAAACGGTGAATGCTTCGGGGTCGCCGGTGGCTTCGAAAACCCGTGTCGCGGGGGGCGCGTCGTGAGGCCGGAGCACGTCCCGTTCGGTCAGCACCCGGAGCACCTCCTTGGCGGTTTCCTCGGCGCTGGAGACCAGCGTCACGTTGTCACCCATCGCCAACTGGATGAGCCCGGACAGCAACGGATAGTGGGTGCAACCGAGCACCAGCGTGTCCACCTGCGCGCGCTGCAACGGCTCCAAATAGCCCTCGGCCAGTCCGAGCACCTGACGGCCGCTGGTCACGCCGCGCTCCACGAAGTCGACGAAGCGCGGGCAGGCCACCGCGGTGATCTCGGTGTCGCGGGCCGCGGCGAACGCGTCCTGATAGGCGTGCGAGTTGATGGTCGCCTGGGTGCCGATGACGCCGATCCGCCCGTTGCGGGTAGTGGTGACCGCGCGGCACACCGCCGGCAGGATCACCTCGACGACGGGCACGTCATAACGTTCGCGCGCGTCCCGCAGGCAGGCAGCGGACGCCGTGTTGCAGGCGATGACCAACGCTTTGACGCCGCGGCCGACGAGGTCGTCGCCGATGGCGAGCGCGTGCGCGCGGACGTCGGGGATGGTCAGCGGGCCGTACGGACCGTGGCCGGTATCGCCGACATAGATGATGTCCTCGTCGGGCAGCTGGTCGATGATCGCCCGCGCGACGGTGAGTCCCCCGACACCGGAGTCGAAGACCCCGATGGGCGCCATTGCTGAGCTCATGTCTTGGGCCGCGAAACGGTGGTGCCGGCGTTCCTCGATGTGCGGCCCTTACGTTCCGGCGCGGACAGCAGGTAGGCGGCCACGACGCCGGCGATCGCCCCGCACAGGTGGCCCTGCCATGACACGCCACCGCACCTACCGAGCACGGGCATGGCTCCGAGCAGGACGCCGCCGTAGGCGAACATCACGATCAGCCCGATGATGATGTCGCGCATCCGGCGCACGAAGATCCCGAACACCAGCAGGAAGGCCAGCCAGCCGAAGATCAAGCCGGAGGCACCGATGTGGTCGGTGGGGCCGCAACTGCTGCCGACGTTGCCGATGAGCCAGGTGCCGAAGCCGCCCAGGATCCACACGATGGCGGTCGCCCAGACGAACCGGGACAGGCCGGCCAGCGTCATCAGGAAGCCCAGGATCAGTAGCGGCACGGTGTTGGCCATCAGGTGCTGCCAGCTCTCATGCAACACCGGGGAGAAAACGATGCCCCACAGGCCGTCGGCTTCCAGCGGCCTGATGCCGTTGGCGTCCAGCGAATGCCGGGACAGCTGGTCGATCAGCTCGACAAGGTAGAGCAACACCACGAAGGTGAGGATGGTGGCGGCGCCCACCGTCGCGGTGGACCGCTTCGTCGGCTGGGCGGCGCGCGCGCCGGGGCGTCCCCGCGGGGTCGTCTTACCCATGGCTGCCCTTCCAGCGTGTTTCCAGCATGTCAAGGCTACCGGCCGCAGCGGCCGGTCGATCTCATCGACCGAATGCCCCCGGCAGCACATCGCGGTAGCTCGGTATGCCGGCGATCGATTCCGCGGCCAGCACACCGCCCAGCACCGCTGCCGCCAGGCAATCGGCGGCAGCGATGCCCACCTCGGTGGCCAGCCGCGTCTCCGGGGAGAAGGCAGCGGGCGAATCCGCGGCGGGTGGTACCTCGACCGCCCCGGTGGCCAGCACGAACACCGTGTCACCGTCGACCGGCGTGTGCGCCGGCCGGATGCTGCGGGCCAGGCCGTCGTGAGCGCAGATCGCCACCCGTCGGCACGCCGCCGAGCTCAGGGCGGCGTCGGTGGCCACCACTGCGATGACCGTGTTGAGCGGGCTGTCCACCGGATTCGACGGGGACGGCAACCGGGCGAAAGCGTCGATCTGCTCGGCCGGCGGTGGCCGCAGGCCGAACTCCCGGGTCAGATCCGCCATCCACGGCAAACCGGTGCCCCGGTCGACGACCTCGCCCGCGGAGTTCACCACGGCCACCGCTCCGACGGTTACCCCGGACGGCAGCACCCTCGACGCGGTCCCGACGCCACCCTTCAGCGCGCCGGCGCGCGCCCCCACCCCGGCACCGACCGTCCCGACACCCATCGCCGCGCCGTCCTCGGCGGCCGCGCAGGCGGCGTAACCGAACTCGGCCGTCGGGCGGCACTCCCAGGCGCCGACCGGCAGATCGAAGATCACCGCTCCCGGCACGATGGGCACCACCCCACCGTCCATCGCCACGCCACGCTCGCGTTCCTCCAGCCAGCGCATGACACCGTCCGCGGCGGCCAGACCGTAGGCGCTGCCGCCGGCGAGCAAGACCGCGTCCACGTACCGCACGGTGTTGGCCGGGTCCAGCAGGTCGGTCTCGCGGGTACCGGGCGCGCCGCCGCGGCAATCGACGGCGCCGACGGTGCCCGGCGGGGTGAGCACGACGGTGACGCCGCAGGCCCAGCCGGCGCCCATTGACGCGTCGGGGTCCAGTCGTTGGTGGTGGCCGACGCGGATGCCCCCGACGTCGGTGATGGCGTTCATCGGTCGCGGGACCCCATCAGCACCAGGACCAGGTACTCCTGCAGCACCGTCAGCCACTGATACACATCGAAGTGCACGGCCAGCGGGTGGTCGGCCGGCAGACGCTCGGGACCCTCGGGCCCGACCTCGAGCATGACCCCCAGGGTCAGCCGGATGTCGTTGACCGCCGCGACCCAGGAGTTCGCGTCGTCCTCGGTCAGCTCGAAGCGGCCGCCGTCGTCGGGAATCGTGCTCAGTAACCGCTGTGCGGCAACGCGTTTGGCGTTGACGATGTCGGGCTCGTGCAGGCTGCGCAGCGCGGCGTTGAGGCTGTCCGCATCATCGGGCGGCGCGGTATCCTCGTCGTCGCGCCGGTAGAAGTCGGGCAGCAGCCGACGCAATGTGGGATCTGTCGGCGGATCGGCGTTGCCGGTCTTGATGCCGGTGATCTCCTCGAGTTCGTCTGCGGGCGAGGAAGAGTCACGCTCGTCGAGCAGGCCGATCATCGCGGTGGCCAGGTTCTTGAGCAGGGCGGCCTCATGCGAAGCCAGGGACGACCGAAAACGGGGACCACTCGCGGTCTCGACCCGCTTCCATTTGCGCACAGGGAATCGCCAGCGCCTCAAGCTTCAGCGGTCCTGCTGCATGGTCGCCCACAAACCGGCGGCGTGCAGCTTCGACACATCGACTTCCATGGACTCCCGGCTGCCGGCGGACACCACGGCCTTTCCTTCGTTGTGCACCTGCAGCATCAGCTTGGTGGCGTGCGGCTCGCTGTAGCCGAACAACTTCTGGAACACATACGTCACGTAGGTCATCAGGTTCACCGGGTCATCCCAGACGATCGTGACCCACGGACTCGCCGTGACCTCTACCGGAGCGGACTCTCGTTGTCCTGTAGTGCCCGGCTTAGTGGGCGCTGACATAACAACCATGGCCTACACGATACCGAGGGTCGGACGACGTTTCCGAGCCCCGATCGCAGCCGATACCTTTATGGAATGAACGACCCGGTCGTTACTGGGCTGCTGACCGACAAGTACGAGCTGACGATGTTGGCGGCGGCGCTGCGAGACGGCAGCGCCGACCGGCGGACAACGTTCGAGCTCTTCGCCCGCCGGCTCCCCGAGGGCCGCCGCTACGGTGTGGTCGCCGGGACCGGCCGGCTGCTCGAAGCGCTGCCGCAGTTCACCTTCGATGACCAGGCATGCCAATCGCTGGGGCAATTTCTCGACCCGCACACATTGCGGTACTTGCGCGAATTCCGGTTCGGCGGTGACATCGACGGCTACGCCGAAGGCGAGCTGTACTTCCCCGGCTCCCCGGTGCTGTCGGTGAGCGGGACGTTCGCCGAATGCGTGGTGCTTGAGACACTGGCGCTGTCGATTTTCAATCACGACACCGCGGTCGCGTCCGCCGCGGCGCGCATGGTCAGCGCGGCGCGGGGACGCCCGCTGATCGAGATGGGGTCGCGGCGCACGCACGAGCAGGCGGCCGTCGCCGCGGCCCGCGCCGCCTACCTAGCCGGCTTCGCGGCGTCGTCCAATCTGGAAGCCCAGCGCTGCTACGGGATACCCGCCGAGGGCACCTCCGCGCACGCGTTCACCATGCTGCATGCCCGTGCCGGCTCCCACACGGAATCGACCGAATTGGCCGCTTTCCGGGCGCAGGTCGACGCGCTCGGCGTGGACACCACCCTGCTGGTGGACACCTATGACGTGACGACGGGTGTGGCCAATGCGGTGGCCGCCGCCGGCACCGGGCTCGGTGCGGTGCGCATCGACTCCGGCGAGCTGGGTGTGCTGGCCCGCCAGGTGCGTGAACAGCTCGACAGGCTGGGGGCCACCGGTACCCGCATCGTGGTCTCCGGCGACCTCGACGAGTTCTCCATCGCCGCCCTGGCCGCCGAGCCGGTGGACAGTTACGGCGTGGGCACGTCGCTGGTGACGGGCTCGGGCGCCCCGACGGCGAACATGGTGTACAAACTCGTCGAGGTGGACGGCTTGCCGGTGCAGAAGCGCAGCAGCCATAAGGGATCTCACGGCGGGCGCAAGGAGGCGCTGCGCCTGTCGCGCGGTTCGGGCATCATCACCGAGGAGGTAGTGTATCCCGCCGGCCACCAGCCCGCCGTCTCCGATCCGGCCCGGGTGTTGACCGTCCCGCTGGTCCGCGCTGGAGAACTGGTGTCCAAACCGAACCTCGCCGCGGCGCGCGAACTGGTAACTTCCGGGCTGCGCAGTCTGCCGTGGGAGGGATTGAACTTGTCGCACGGCGATCCCGCGGTCACGACGACGCAGATTCCCGCCGGCCGGCGCTAGCACCGCCCGAAAAGATGCCGCGGCGCGAGCGCCGCCCCGAACAGCGAAGAGGGTAGCCACGTCCGACGTTTCCGTGTCCGAGCTGCTGGCCACCGCTGTGGCCGCGCTCGGCGGCAGTGAACGCGACGGCCAGCAGGAGATGGCCGCCGCGGTGGCGCGCGCCTTCGCCACCGAGGAGCACCTGGTGGTGCAGGCCGGCACCGGCACCGGCAAGTCGCTCGCGTATCTGGTGCCCGCGATCGTGCACGCCATTGAAGACGACTCCCCCGTCGTCGTGTCCACGGCCACGATCGCTCTGCAGCGCCAGCTCGTCGACCGTGACTTGCCGCGGCTGGTCGATGCGCTGGCCGATGCGCTGCCGCGCCGCCCGCAGTTCGCGTTGCTCAAGGGCAGGCGAAACTATCTGTGCTTGAACAAGATTCATAACGGCGGGGCCGCCGACGGCGATGAAGGCGACGACCGGCCGCAGGAGGAACTCTTCAGCCCGATCGCGGTCAGCGCGTTGGGCCGCGACGTGCAGCGGCTCACCGAATGGGCCTCGAGCACCGAATCGGGTGATCGCGACGACCTGAAACCCGGCGTCCCGGACCGATCCTGGTCGCAGGTCAGCGTTTCCGCGCGGGAATGCCTCGGCGTGGCACGCTGCCCGTTCGGCACCGAGTGCTTCTCCGAACGGGCCAGGGCCCAGGCCGGCCGCGCCGACGTCGTAGTCACCAACCATGCGCTGCTGGCCATCGACGCCGTCGCGGAATCGGCGGTGCTGCCCGAGCATGCGCTGCTGGTCGTCGACGAAGCACACGAGCTGGTGGACCGGGTGACATCAGTGGCCACCGCGGAGTTGACGTCGGCCTCGCTCGGGGTGGCGGCCCGGCGGATCGCCCGGCTCGTCGACCCGGAATTGGTGCAGCGCCTGGAGGCGACGACGGCGAACTTCGCCTCGCTCATCCACGACGGCACGCCGGGCCGCATCGACCGCATCGACGACGAGCTGGCGACCTACCTGACGGCGCTGCGCGACGTGGCGACCGCGGCACGTTCGGCGATCGACACCACCAACGACCCCAAGGCGGCGTCGGCGCGCGCCGAAGCCGTTGCGGCACTGAGCGAGATCTCGGACACGGCGTCGCGCGTGCTGGAGTCGTTCGGCCCGGCCATCCCCGACCGCACGGACGTGGTGTGGCTGGAGCACGAGGAGATCAGGGGTTCGTCGCGTCCGGTGTTGCGCGTGGCGCCGCTGTCGGTCGCGGGGCTGCTGCGGTCGCGGGTGTTCTCGCGTTCGACGGTGGTGCTGACGTCGGCGACGCTGACCATCGGCGGGTCGTTCGACTCCATGGCCTCGGCGTGGGGACTGGCGTCCGAGGATGACGCCGACGCGCGGTGGCGCGGCCTGGACGTCGGTTCGCCGTTCCAGCACGCCAAAGCCGGAATCCTGTATGTGGCCGCGCACCTGCCCCCACCCGGACGCGACGGCACCGGCTCGGCCGAGCAGCTGAGCGAAATCGCCGGACTCATCGCCGCCGCCGACGGGCGCACCCTGGGCTTGTTCTCGTCGATGCGCGCGGCCCGGGCGGCCGCCGAGGCCATGCGCGAACGCCTCTCGACGCCGGTGCTGTGCCAGGGCGACGACAGCACGTCGGCGCTCGTCGAGCAGTTCAGCGCCGACCCGCAGACGTCCCTGTTCGGCACGCTGTCGCTCTGGCAGGGCGTCGATGTGCCCGGGCCGTCGCTGTCGTTGGTGCTGATCGACCGCATCCCGTTTCCCCGGCCCGACGACCCCCTGCTGGGTGCGCGTCAGCGCGCGGTCGCCGCGCGGGGCGGCAACGGATTCATGGCCGTCGCGGCCAACCACGCGGCGCTGCTGCTGGCGCAGGGATCGGGGCGGCTGTTGCGCCGCGTCACCGATCGCGGGGTGGTCGCGGTGCTCGACTCACGCATGGTCACCGCCGGCTACGGCGGCTACCTGCGGGCCTCGTTGCCGCCGTTCTGGCAGACCACCGACGGGGAGCAGGTGCGCCAGGCGCTGCAGCGCCTGCGCAGCACGCCGGAGGGCCTGTCGGCCTGAGCCTCACCCCCAGCAGACCTCATAAACGCGTTGGGGATCCTGCAGGCCTTTAAGGTGTTCCTCGCGCGTTTCGCCGAACTGGAACTCGTGACTGCCTGCGACCAGGCCACGGAGCACCGCCGAGACGAGGATTCCGTTTCCATGTGCTCTCGCCCCGATGCGAGCCGCGAGGATCACCGTGTGCCCGAAGAAGTCCTCCTGCTCGCGAATCACCTCTCCGGTGTGGAGTCCGATCCGCACGCGCAGAACCTGACTACCGGACTGATCGCGGTACGCCGCCAAATCACGCTGGATTGCGATTGCGCAGCGGAGCGCGCTGCGGGCGCTGGCGAAGGCGACCATGAACCCGTCGCCCTGTGATTTGACCTCGAAGCCACTGTGGGCAGCTAGTTGGCGACGGATGACCGCGTTATGGCGGTGCAAAAGCTTCAGCCAGCGCTCGTCGCCGAGTTGCTCGGCAAGTGCCGTCGAGCCTTCGATGTCCGAGAACATAATCGTGACCGTTCCGTCAGGAGCGGCCACCTTGCTGAGGTCGGGGCGGTCCGCCTCGACGGACTCTGCAACGTCGTCAATTACCGACCACCCCTGCATCGGCCTCTGTTCCCGCTTCACCTCGTGCTCTCGGCGCAATCGCAGGAGTCGCTCGACCTCGCCCCGCATGCCGTTGCGCTGTGCGACGCCGTTTCCGTGGTCGATCAGGCCCATTGCCTTGTCCCGATTCGCCGGCTCGGATGTGAGCAGCATGCGCGCGTACTCGTAACAGATTCGAGGCGTCACGTAGTCACAGCCGATCTCCGCATTACGCGTAAGGGCCAGCTCGAAGTGATGCACCGCGTCCTCATGGCGGTCCGCCGCCGCGGCGGCGAAGGCGAGGAACGTGTGGTTGGAGCCGAGGCACCCGGCGCCGGCCAAAAACAGTGTGCAGCAGTCTTCATAGGGCACCAGCAGCTCGTAGAGTGCGTTGGCAGCTTCTCGATCACCGATCGGGATGGACGCCATCGAGAGCACGCAGACCGACGTCAACCAATCGCTGCCGCGTCGGAGCGCCTCGAAGCCGTCGGCCGTAAGCTCGGCGAACCTGGCGCGAGCCTCATCGAGCTGGCCGATTTCGGTCAGCAACCACACATACGATGCGGGCCACGCCTGCCCGTAGCGCGCGGCGGCTTCGCGGCCGACGTCACGCAGCTGTTCGAGGGTGCCATCCGCGAGCCGGGTCAGAAACGAATGCGCGCCAAAGACGACTGCTGCCACCTCGCGCTCGGCGCGCTGGCCGATCGACAGCGCTGTCCGCGCGAGACGCTCCGACTCCTTGTATCGGCCCTGCATCAGCGCTCGCATCGTGCGGAACACCGCAACCTGCCACAGATAGCGCGGCTGGCGCAGTTCGTTGGCCAGCCGGTCACACGTGGTGATCTCCTGATCGACCGCCCGGAAGTCGCCCAGCTGGGCAAGCGCAATCAGCCGCAACTGGTGGCCCTCGAACTCCATGTCGCGGTCACCTACGATCCGAGCGAGCCGCGCCATCTCCTCGCCCGACGCGATCGCCTCTTCGATTCGGTCGGGACCCAAGGTCGACCACTGCCGGCTGTGCATGGCCAGCAGCAAGATCTTGGTATCACCGACGCGTTCGGCCATCTCGATAGCCTGTGCACTGGCCCGGTCGGCTTCTGCCAGCGCGCCCTTGCAGCGAAGCTCGAGGGCCAGCCGGGAAAGGACTGTCACTCGAAGCGCGCTGTCCCGCGCGGGCAGCACCTCAAGCGACTCATCCAACATCGCCAGCAGCTGTTCGTCGGCCCGGTCGGTGATCGAGAAGCCGCCCGGACCGCCGCCGTATCCGAGCGCCGCCCGCGCGTAGTGGTCATTCAGCGCCAACTCCCGCGCGATCGTCGCCGCCTCGCCGAATGTCTTACGAGCACCTTCGGCTTCGCCGGCCCGCCACCGGGCGTCCCCGAGCGCCAGCAGCAGATCGCATCGGCGTTGCGGCACTACCTCTGAGATCGTGTCGAACAGCCGCAGCGCCGTCGCGTAGAGGCTCACCGCGTCTTCGTAGGCATACGTCGCCGCCGCCCGCTCACCCGCCCACCACGCGTAGTCGGCTGCCTTCGCAGCATCGCCGTATGGAGCCGCCTTCGCGAAGTGGAAAGCTATCGCAGACAGATGGGACTCGATCCGTTCCTCGTGGATCTCCTCGATCGCCTCGCCCGCAGCGATGTGCAGCTGGGAGCGCCGCAGCGCGGGCAGGTCGTCATACAGCGCGTCCCGAGTCGCGCCGTGCGCGAACCCGTACCGGCCCGCCTCGCTGGCAGCCTGCCGCACGATCGCCCCATCGAGAGCTGGCTGCAACTGCGCGAACACCGCGTCTGCCTCCAGCCCACTGATGTGCGTCAGGATCGGCAGATCGAACTCACGGCCGATGACCGCCGCAGTCGAGAGCAGCTCGAGCGTTTCAGTCGGCAACTTCTCCAACCGACGGGAGACCACTTCGTGGATACCCCGAGGGATGCCCAGCTCCTCGCCGTCCCGGATATTGGTAACCCACCGGCCATCGCGCCAGTCGACCACTTCCGAGTCGATCAGGTGGCGGACGATCTCTTCGGCGAAGTACGGATTGCCCTCCGACTCTCGGCAAACGGCGTCAGCAAGTGCGAGTTCGTGTCGTCGCTCGAGCGGCTGTTGCAGTACCGCCTCGAGCATCGCCTTGACATGTTGATCGGAGAGCCCCCGCAACTTGATGCGGGCGTGGCCCCGCTCCTTGCTGAGCGCGGTGAGCACTTCGTTCAAGTAGTGGTCGTCGGGAAGCTCGTCGTCGCGGTAAGTGCCCAGCACTATCACGCGTGAGTGGGCCAGCTCGCGCACGACGAACGCCAACAGCATCAGCGATGGTTGGTCGGCCTGATGCAGGTCTTCGAGGAAGATCGCTAGTGGCGCGCGGTCGGAAGCGCCGATCAGGAACCGCGACACCGAATCGAACAGCCGAAAGCGCGCCTGCTCAGCGTCCAGCGGTGGCGATTCGGAGATCTCCGGCATCCGCTCGCGTATCTCGGAGACGATTTGAGCGATCTCGAACGCGCCGGAGCCCAGGTCGGAAGCCACCGTCTCGGCGTCGTGACCCCGTGCATAATCGCGAATCACCTGCACCCACGGCCAATAGGCGGGAGCACCCGCACCCGCATAGCAGCGGCCCCACAGAACCTGCGCTCCCCGAAGGGCGGCGTATGCCGCGGCCTCCGACGCAAGCCGTGTCTTGCCGATTCCCGATTCGCCACTTATCAGCACAGTGCGGCCGCGGCGGCCCACGGCATCATCAATCGCGGCGCGGAGCTCGTGCGTCTCCCGCTCTCGCCCGAGGAATGTGCTGTCGGTGATCCGGTCGAGTGCCGCCATATCCTGGTTCGCGCTATCGCCACCGCTGGCCGCAGCGGCGATGGCCCCCAGGGCATCGCGAACCTCCGCTGCTTGCTGGGGACGGGCCTCCGGCGACTTCGCCAGCATTCTGAGCAACAACTGGTCGAGTGGTGCCGGAAGACCGGAGCGATGCCCGCTTGGCACGACCGGAGTGGCCGAAACATGCTGGGACACAATCGCCGCCGCTGACTCACCCGCGAAAGGTGTTACTCCACAAAGCAATTCGTACAGGAGAGCGCCAAGTGAGTAGATGTCCGAACGTGCGTCGGAACCGCGACCGAGGGCCTGCTCGGGCGCCATATAGGCAACGGTTCCGATCACCGTCCCCACGGCAGTCACCCGCGTTGCGCCTTCTGCGACCGCGAGCCCGAAATCTCCGATCTTGGCGGTGCCGTCGGGTGCCAGCCACACGTTTTGCGGCTTGACATCACGATGCACCACTCCATGGGCGTGTGCGTGCGCGAGCCCGCTGGCGATTTCTCCGCCGATCCGGACCACCTCTTCGACGGCGAGTCGGTGATCCGCTGCGACTGAGAGCAGACCGTAGAGGTCACCGCCTGCCATGTACTGGCTGATCAGGTATAGCTGTCCTTGCTCGTCGCCGAAGTCGTAGACGTTGACGATGTTGGCGTGTTCGCCAAGTTTCGCCATCGCCTCAGCTTCCCGGCGTGCACGGCGCATGGCGTTGTCGTCCGAGCCGCCGGCCTTGAATACTGCGGCGGCCACCTCGCGCTGCAGGCGAGTGTCGAGGGCCAGGTACACCCGCTTGCCAGCACCCTCACCGAGCAGGCGACCAAGCGTGTAACGCCCGTCTCCAAGTGTCCGGGGTACCGCCGGGCCCGCGGGCTGCGCCGGTACCGACCGGGCGCTCAGCTCGGTGCCGCACTCGTCGCAAAAACGCTGTCCGACAGGATTGCGCGCGCCGCACTCCGGGCAGGCAATCTCGACCGCAAGCGGGCTGCCACACTTGCCGCAGAACTTGGCCTGAGGCCGGTTCCCAGCCCCACACCTGCTGCACTCCACACTTGCGGGCGCACCCATCGGTTACCTCAGTGCCGCACCCGGAAGTCCGCCGACCACCAATGTTCCTGGACCGACATGCGTTGCAACAACGGGTCCGATCTCCGAGATGAACTCCGGCTCTGTGCTGAACAATTCGGCGAGACGCTCGGCCAGCCGCTTTGCCTCCTCGTGCGCAAATGCGTGCTGGACGAACCACCGATCGGCACCCGCGGCGCGCCGCTGGGCCATCAGTTCGATCAGCCGCTCGACCCCTCGCTTGTGGGTGCGTACGCGCTCGAGGGCCTTGAGCTCCGATTCGATTGTCAGGATCGGTTTGAGGTCGAGCGCCGATCCGACCCATGCGGCCACGGCTCCCACCCTGTTGCTTCGGCGGAGGTACTCGAGCGTGTCCACCAAGCCCCAGCCCTTGACTTCGTGGCGGGCTTGCCGCACCCGCTCGACAACGCCTTCGGGGTCGGCTCCCTCGCCCGCGGCACGTGCTGCCGCCAGCGCCTGGAGCCCAAGGTGCCCGCCGAAGCCAGCCGAGTCGATTACGACCACCCGCTCGCCACCCTCGCCCTTTAGCTTGGCGGCCGCCTGTCGAGCCATCGAGCAGGTCTCGGAAATGCCCGAGGAGATCAGCACCGAGACAACGGAGCTGTGCTGCTCCAGCAGCCGGTCAAAGACGGCGACGAAATCCTCGACTGCAGGCGCCGATGTCTTCGCGATGTTCTTCGAAGCGTCCAGTTCCGCATAGAACCGTCCGAAATCACCATCGAACTCCGACTCGCGCAGCGGCCCGTCACCAATGTCGTAATACTGCGACACCACCGTGATACCGAACTTGTCGACGAGCGCAGGCGGCAGGTAGCCAGTGCTGTCGGTAACCACCGCGACATCAGCCATGCGCGCACTCCAGCCGGTTCCCGAACACCCTGATTCGTGTCCAGCCACGACCTGTAACCGCACAGCGTACTGCCGCAGACTCGACGTCGGGGGCAGTCTGGCGACTTTCGTCAAATACTGGACTGCATCCTGGATCTGCGGCGAAATGCTCGCTAACCCAACGCCGCGCTGGGAAGACCGCCGACCGTCACCATCCCCGGCCCCGTATGAGTTGCCAGTACCGGTCCAACCGCGGAGATGAACTCCGGCTCGGTGCCGAACAGCCCAGCGAGACGCTCGGCCAATCGCTGCGCCTCCTCGTGCGCGTGGGCGTGTTGGACGAACCATCGATCGGCGCCCACAGCGCGGCGCTGTTGCATCAGCTCAACCAACCGCTCGACCCCGCGCTTGAACGTGCGCACGCGTTCGACGGCCTTCATCTCTGATTCCACCATCAGAATCGGCTTGAGGTCGAGGGCCGATCCGATCCATGCAGCGGCGGTGCCGACCCGGCCGCCGCGCCTCAGATATTCAAGCGTGTCGACGAGGACCCATTGCCTGACCTCCTGACGCGCCCGGCGTACCTGCTCGGTCACGCCCCGCAGGTCGGCTCCCTTGGCCGCGGCACGCGCCGCCGCCAGCGCCTGACAACCCAGATGGCCGGCCACGCCGGCCGAATCGATGACCACAATCCGCTCGCCGTCCACCCGCGCCGCTGCCTCCCGGGCGAACTCACACGTCGGGGAGAGGTTTGAGCCAAGCACGACGGCGACCACGGCCCTGTGTTGCTGCAGCAGGCGTTCATAGGCTGTGACGAAATCCTCGACCTTGGGCGGCCCGGTGGTAGCGACGGTCTTCGAGGCGTCCAGTTCGGCAAAAAACCGCGCCCAATCACCATCGAAGTCCGACTCCCGCTCCCCACGGCCAGGCAGCTCGTGGCCGCCGGTGGGCGATGCGGCACCAGTGATGTCGTAGTACAGCGACACCACCGTGATGTCCAGGCTCTCGACGAGCGCCCGCGGCAACGCACAGGTGCTGTCGGTAACCACCGCGACGTCAGCCATATGCACCTCCCAAGCCGATCCCCGCATCATCGAATCCCAACTCGCACAACGACATCCACATCATCGGCATCTCTTACCTGTGACTAACCCAACGCCGCCCCGGGAAGACCACCGGCCGATACCGTCCCCGGACCGGTGTGTGTTGCGATCACCGGTCCGACTTCGGAGATGAACAGCGGCTCGCTGCCGAACAGCACGGCGAGACGCTCTGCCAACCGCTGCGCGTCCTCGTACGCATAGGTATGGGTGACGAACCACCGGTCGGCGCCTACCGCGCGGCGCTCCCGCATCAGTTCGACCAACCGCTCAATAGCGCGCCTGCGTGTGCGCACGCGTTCGACGGCTTTGATCTCGGATTCGATCATCAAGATCGGCTTCAGATCGAGCGCCGATCCGAGCCATGCGGCCGCGGTGCCGATCCGTCCGCCGCGCCGCAGATACTCAAGCGTGTCGACAACGAACCACTGCCTGACCTCCTGGCGCGCCCGGCGCACCGCCGCGATGACCCCCGACGCGTCTTCCCCCGCGGCGGCCGCGCGCGCGCCCGCCAGCACTTGAACACCCAGGTGGCCGGCCACGCCGGCCGAGTCGATCACCACCACCCGCTCGCCGCGGCATCCAGAGTTCAGCCGTCCGGCTGCCTCGCGGGCCATCGAGCAGGTCGGATTAAGGCTTGACGAGATCAGCACCGAGACGACAGCGCCGTACCGCAGCAACAGCCGTTCATAAGCCGCGACAAAATCATCGATGGTGGGCGGCGACGTCGTCGCGATGGTCTTCGAGGCGTCCAGTTCGGCAAAGAACCGTCCGAAATCACCGTCCCACTCCGACTCGCGCAGCCCGCGGCCAGGCAGCTCGTGGCCACCCTCGGGCGAGGCGCCGCCACCAACGTCGAAATACTGCGACACCACCGTGATTTCGAGGCTGTCGACAAGCGCACCCGGTAAGCAGCAAGTGCTATCAGTGACCACCGCGACGTCAGCCATACGCACCTTCCAATGCCGCTCGGGGAAGACCTCCGGCCACCAACGTCCCCGGACCGGTGTGTGTTGCGAGCACCGGGCTGAGCTCCGAAATGAACTCCGGCTCGGTGCCGAACAATCCAGCGAGGCGCTCGGCCAACCGCTTCGCGTCCTCACTCGGGGCGGCGGAGCCTGGTGTAGCCGGGTCGCCCAGCAGCACGGCCGTCGGGGAGGGCTGCCGGCGTCGAGTGAGCGGGGCGGGGGGCCAGCCCGTCCGGGGACGTCTGCGGCTCAATCCGCTGCTTCCATTGACGACTCCGCCGGCCGGGTCATGCTCGTTCGTCGTCGCGCCCTCCGCCGGGCGCCTCAGGGGCGTCCGTGCTGTGACAGCAATTCTGTGCGTCATGGCGCACCTCCACTGTGAGGCTGTTGCGACTCTGACCGCGTCGCAATTGTCGCTCAACCGCCCGTGTTGAGTTCGAAAATCTACTTATTACTGTTGTGCAAATTAGTAAGCAGCGCCCGGTGCGCGGCTGAGCACGGCTACGATCCGGCCGGCAGCACTCCAGTACCTCACGTTGTCCTCGAAGCCACCAACAGCGCGGGCTGCGGCCAGCCGCAAAAACCATTGCGCGCGAGGGCAATTCAATAGGTCGACAGCGCTTTACCCGCTTTGGATCGCCGGCTATCGCGCGAGCGTGACCAAACCGAGCTCGTTGCCGGCCGCAAGCATTGGGTTGTGCGGCAGCACGCGCACTGTGTAGCCGACCGATCCCGCCAGCGGCAGCGGCGTCGTCGTCGAGAAGACCTGGTTGCCGCCCTCGGCGGTGCCGGTGTAGGACATCTCGACGGTGATCGGCTCCAGCAGCGCGTCGCTGGCGTCGACGCGGCCCACCACCGCCTGGACGGTGACCTCGTCGGGCGCCAGGCCGGCCAGCTGCACGGTGGCGGTCAGGGTCAGCTTGGAGCCGAGCACGGGGGTGTCCGGCAGGCCGGTGCTGTCCACGTCGGTGATGACGATCTTGGGCCAGGCCTCCTGGGCGCGCCGGCGGTAGGCCGCCAGTTCACGGGCCGCGCCGAACTCACCGCCGCCCGCCCCGTCGGCCGGTGCGATCGTCTTGCGCAGCGACTGCGCGGCGGGCGTGTAGTACTGCTCGACGTAGTCGCGAACCATGCGCGACGCCAACACTTTTGGACCGAGCGTCTGCACCGTGTGGCGCACCATCTCGATCCAGCGGGGCGGCACGCCGTGTTCATCGCGTTCGTAGAACTTCGGTGCCACGGCCTCTTCCAGCAGCGTGTAGAGCCCGCTGGATTCCAGGTCGTCGCGCCGGTCCTCGTCGGTCACACCGTCGGCAGACGGTATCTCCCAACCGTTTTCGCCGTCGTACCATTCGTCCCACCAGCCGTCGCGGATGGACAGGTTCAGCCCGCCGTTCAGTGCGCTCTTCATTCCCGAAGTGCCGCAAGCCTCCAACGGCCGCAGCGGATTGTTCAGCCACACGTCGCAGCCCCAATACAGCAGCCGCGCCATGGACATGTCGTAGTCGGGCAGAAACGCGATGCGGTGGCGCACCTCGGGCCGGTCGGCGAAGCGCACCACCTGCTGGATCAGCGCCTTGCCGCCATCGTCGGCCGGGTGCGATTTCCCGGCGACAATCACCTGAATGGGCCGTTCCGAGTCGAGCAGCAGGCGTTCCAGCCGATGCGGATCACGCAGCATCAGGGTCAGCCGCTTGTAGGTCGGCACCCGCCGGGCGAAGCCGATGGTCAGCACCTCTGGGTCGAATGCCGTTGCAATCCAACCCAATTCGGCGTCCGAGGCGCCCCGTTCCAGCCAGGAGCGACGCAGCCGCTGCCGGACGTCGTCCACGAGCAGGGACCTCAGCTGCGAGCGGATCCACCACAGGTGGCCCGCGTCGACCTGCTTGAGGCGCAGCCACACCCCCGGATCGCTGAACGAATCCGACCCGGCCAGCTCATGGCCCAGCTGCAGCCACTGCGGGGCCGCCCACGTGCGCGCGTGAACTCCGTTGGTAATCGAGCCGATCGGCACCTCACTCGCGTCGAAGCCGGGCCACAGTTCGTTGAACATCGACCGGCTCACCCGGCCGTGCAGCGACGACACACCGTTGGCGCGCTGGGCCAGCCGCAGACCCATGTGCGCCATGTTGAACTTGGTGGGGTCGTCCTCGGCGCCGAGCGCCAGGATGCGGGCCGTCGGAACGCCGGGCAGCAACACCGGCGTGGCATCGGATGTCGCGGCCTTCTCGCGGGCGTGATCGTCGAAGTACAGCCGCACCATCTCGATGGGGAACCGGTCGATGCCGGCGGGTACCGGGGTGTGGGTGGTGAACACCGTGCTGGAGCGCACCACCGTCAGCGCAGTGTCGAAGTCCAATCCCGGACCGGTCATCAGCTCGCGGATTCGTTCCGCTCCGAGGAAACCCGCGTGGCCCTCGTTCATGTGGAACACCTCGGGTGCGGGCAGGCCGTGGATGTCGGTGAAGGCACGGATCGCCCGCACCCCGCCGATGCCGGCCAGGATCTCCTGCCTCATCCGGTGTTCCTGGTCACCCCCGTACAGGCGGTCGGTCACGCTACGCAGGTCGTGCTCGTTCTCCGGGACGTCGGAATCCAGCAACAACAGCGGAACCCGGCCGACCTGCGCGACCCAGATCCGGGCGTGCAGCTGCGCGGAGTCGGGCAGCATCAGCTCGACCAGGGCGGGCTCGCCGGTCGCATCGGTCAGCAGCCGCAACGGCAGGCCCTGCGGGTCCAGCGAGGGGTAGGTCTCGTTCTGCCAGCCGTCGGCGGTCAACGACTGACGGAAGTAGCCGGACCGGTAGTAGAGCCCCACCGCGACCAGCGGCACGCCCAGATCGGACGCGGACTTCAGGTGGTCGCCGGCGAGGATTCCCAGGCCACCGGAGTAGTTGGGTAACACTTCGGCGATGCCGAACTCCATCGAGAAGTAGGCGATTGCGGCCGGCATTTCGGCGCCCTGCTCCTGCCGCTGCTGGTACCACAACGGGCGGCTCAGGTAATCGTTCAGATCCGCAGCCAGCGCGTCGAGCCGGCCCAGGAACGCCTCGTCCATCGCCAGCTCGTCGAGCCGTGCCGGGCTCACCGCGCCCAGCAACGCCACCGGATCACTGGCGCACCGCACCCAGAGCTCGGGGTCGATGGTCGCGAAAAGCTCCTGGGTGGGTTGGTCCCACGACCATCGCAGGTTGGTCGACAGCTGGTCCAGCGCGGTCAGGCGCTCCGGAAGGTGAGCACGGACGGTAAACCGGCGGAGGGCTTTCACGCGTTCCTACCTTACTGAGGTTCCCGGCCCGCGCACTGCGGCGGGAAGGGCCGCTTTCGGCCGCCGGTGTGTGACCGATGACTAGGGTGGGTATCGGGTAGTTATCGGGGTCGCAACGATGCCTCCCCATACAGAAAGTTTCCCCACGACAGGAAGTTTCCCGACGAGCGGCATTCCGCACGGAGCACACCGCGGGATCGGCCGCACACAATCGGAACGGAGTGGTGGTGCCCGGTCGTGTCGAGATCGATGATGTCCAGCCGGTCGTTTCCTGTGGCGCGTATCCCGCGAAAGCCGTGGTCGGCGAAGTCGTGCCGGTCAGCGCCGCGGTATGGCGGGAAGGCCACGAGGCGGTCGCGGCGACCCTGGTCGTGCGCTACCTCGGACCCGGCTATCCGCAGGTAACCGAGACCCGCCGCGTCAAGGCGGTTCAGGCCCCGGAAAAGCCGCTGACCGAACGCGACGGCAAGGTGGACCAGCAACGGATCAAACCGCTGCTGCTGCCGATGACGATGGGCCTGGAGCCCTACGTTTTCCACGGTCAGTTCACCCCCGATCAGGTCGGGTTGTGGACGTTCCGGGTCGACGGGTGGGGCGACCCGATCCATTCATGGCGCCACGGGGTGATCGCCAAACTGGACGCGGGCCAGGGCGAGACCGAACTATCCAACGATCTCCTGGTCGGGGCGGGGCTGTTCGAGCGCGCGGCGACGGGCGTGCCGCGCGCATTGCGCGAACCGCTGCTGGCCGCTGCCACCGCGTTGCGCAAGCCCGGCGACCCGGTGACGCGGACCGCGCTGGCGCTGGGGCCGGAGATCGAGGAAATCCTGGCCGACTATCCGTTGCGCGATCTGGTCACCCGGGGCGAGCAGTACGGCGTCTGGGTGGACCGGCCACTGGCCCGGTTCGGCTCCTGGTACGAGATGTTTCCCCGCTCGACCGGCGGGTGGGACGCCGAGGGTAATCCCGTGCACGGCACCTTCGCCACGGCCGCCGCCCAGCTTCCGCGCATCGCGGCAATGGGCTTCGACGTCGTCTACCTGCCGCCGATCCACCCGATTGGCAAGGTACATCGCAAGGGGCGCAACAACTCCCCCGCCGCCGCCCCCGGAGATGTGGGATCGCCCTGGGCGATCGGCAGTGACGAGGGCGGCCACGACGCCGTGCACCCGGATCTGGGCACCATCGAGGATTTCGACGCCTTCGTCGCCGCGACGCGCGAGCTGGGCATGGAGGTCGCGCTGGACCTGGCGCTGCAGTGCGCGCCGGATCACCCCTGGGCGCGCGACCATCGCAACTGGTTCACCGAATTGCCGGACGGAACCATCGCTTACGCGGAAAACCCGCCGAAGAAATACCAGGACATCTATCCGATCAATTTCGACAACGACCCGGCCGGCCTCTACGACGAGGTGCTGCGGGTGGTCCGGCACTGGATGGACCACGGCGTCAAGTTCTTTCGCGTCGACAATCCGCACACCAAGCCGCCGGATTTCTGGGCCTGGCTGATCGCGACGGTCAAGGCCATCGATCCCGACGTGCTGTTCTTGTCCGAGGCGTTCACCCCGCCGGCCCGGCAGTACGGCCTGGCGAAACTGGGCTTCACCCAGTCCTACAGCTACTTCACCTGGCGCACGGCGAAGTGGGAGCTGACCGAATTCGGCAACGATATCGCCAACCTCGCCGACTTCCGCCGGCCCAACCTGTTCGTCAACACCCCCGACATCCTGCACGCGATCCTGCAACACAACGGGCCCGGCATGTTCGCCATCCGCGCGGTGCTGGCGGCGACCATGGGGCCGGCGTGGGGCGTGTATTCGGGCTACGAACTGTTCGAACACCGCGCGGTGCGGGAGGGCAGCGAGGAGTACCTGGACTCGGAGAAGTACGAGTTGCGGCCCCGCGATTTCGCGGGTGCGCTCGCCGAAGGCCGGTCGCTTGAGCCGTTCATCGCGCAGCTCAACGCAATTCGCCGCCTACATCCGGCGCTGGAGCAGCTGCGCACCATCCATTTCCACAGCGTGGACAACGACGCGTTGCTCGCCTATTCCAAGTTCGACCCGGCGACCGGCGACTGCGTGTTGGTGGTGGTGACGCTCAACGCGTACGGCGCCGAGGAGGCGACGCTGTTTTTAGATATGGCCGCTTTGGGTATGGAGCCATACGAGCGTTTTTGGGTGCGCGACGAGATCACCGGCCAGGAATTCCAATGGGGACAGGCCAATTATGTCCGGCTCGACCCCGGGAGGGCGGTCGCACACATCATCAACATGCCGCTCATACCGCATGACTCACGAATGACACTGCTACGCAGGCGATGAAACGCACCGGAGGTGAAAGGGACATGAGCCAAGCCGACCAACTCGCTCGGACACACTTGGCGCCCGATCCGGCCGACTTGTCGCGCCTGGTCGCTGGCACCCACCACAACCCGCACAGCATTCTGGGCGCCCACGAATACGACGATCACACCGTCATTCGGGCATACCGGCCGCATGCGGTCGAGGTCGTCGCGCTGGTGGGTGACGACCGATTTCCGATGCAGCACATCGAATCCGGCCTCTTCGCCGTGGTGTTGCCGTTCGTCAACCTGATCGACTACCGGCTACGGATCACGTACGAGGGTGCCGAACCGTACGTCGTCGCCGACGCATACCGCTTCCTGCCGACATTGGGTGAGGTGGACCTGCACCTGTTCGGGGAGGGACGCCACGAGCGGCTCTGGGAAGTCCTTGGCGCACATCCGCGCTCGTTCACCACCGCCGACGGCGTCGTCACCGGGGTGTCGTTTGCGGTGTGGGCGCCCAACGCCAAGGGCGTCAACCTGATCGGTGAGTTCAACGGCTGGACCGGCAATGAGGCCCCGATGCGGGTACTGGGGTCATCAGGCGTCTGGGAGCTGTTCTGGCCCGGGTTCCCCCTCGAGGGGCTGTACAAGTTCCGCGTGCACGGCGCCGATGGCGTCGTGACCGACCGGGCCGACCCGATGGCGTTCGCCACCGAGGTGCCGCCGCACACCGCCTCCCGGGTCACCCGCAGCGAATACACCTGGGAAGACGCCGACTGGATGACCGAGCGCGCGCAGCGCAACCCGGTGTTCGAGCCGATGAGCACCTACGAGGTCCACCTGGGTTCCTGGCGTCCCGGACTCAACTATCGGCAATTAGCCCGTGAGCTCACCGATTACGTGGTGGAGCACGGTTTCACCCACGTCGAGTTGCTGCCGGTCGCCGAACACCCCTTCGCCGGATCGTGGGGCTACCAGGTGACGTCGTACTACGCGCCGACGTCCCGATTCGGCACACCGGACGAATTCCGGGCACTGGTCGACGCCTTGCACCAGGCCGGCATCGGCGTGCTGGTGGACTGGGTGCCGGCGCACTTCCCCAAGGATGCCTGGGCGCTGGCGCGCTTCGACGGCACGCCGCTCTACGAGCATTCCGACCCTCAGCGCGGTGAGCAACTCGACTGGGGTACCTATGTTTTCGACTTCGGTCGCCGCGAGGTGCGGAACTTCCTGGTAGCCAACGCGCTGTTCTGGCTCGAAGAGTTCCACATCGACGGCCTGCGCGTGGACGCGGTCGCCTCGATGCTCTACCTGGATTACTCGCGCCCCGAGGGTGGCTGGACCCCCAACATCTACGGCGGCCGGGAGAACCTGGAGGCCGTGCAGTTCCTGCAGGAGATGAACGCGACGGTGCACAAGAGCGCACCGGGCATCGTCACCATCGCCGAAGAGTCAACCTCGTGGCCCGGGGTGACCCGGCCGACCAACCTTGGCGGCCTCGGCTTTTCGATGAAGTGGAACATGGGCTGGATGCACGACACCCTCGACTACATCAGCCGCGATCCGATCCACCGCAGTTACCACCACCACGAGATGACGTTTTCGATGCTCTACGCGTTCAGCGAGAACTACGTGCTGCCGATCAGCCACGACGAGGTAGTCCACGGCAAGGGCACGCTATGGGGCCGGATGCCGGGCAACAACCACGTCAAGGCCGCCGGGCTGCGCAGCCTGCTCGCCTACCAGTGGGCGCACCCTGGCAAGCAATTGCTGTTCATGGGACAGGAATTCGGGCAGCGCGCCGAGTGGTCCGAGGAGCGCGGCCTGGATTGGTGGCAGCTCGACGAGCAAGGGTTCTCAAACGGGATCCTGCGCCTGGTCCGCGACATCAACGACATCTACCGCAGTCACCCGGCGTTGTGGAGCCAGGATACCGTGCCCGACGGCTACTCCTGGATCGACGCCAACGACTCGGGCAACAACGTGTTGAGCTTCCTGCGCTACGGCAAGGATGGCTCGGTGATGGCATGCGTGTTCAACTTCGCCGGCGCCGAGCACGGCGGGTACCGGCTGGGTCTGCCGTCGGCCGGCCGCTGGCGTGAGGTGCTCAACACCGACGCGACTGCGTACAACGGTTCGGGGATCGGCAATATGGGCGGCGTGGACGCCACCGAGGACCCATGGCACGGTCGGCCGGCCTCGGGGCTGTTGGTGCTGCCGCCTACGTCGGCGCTGTGGCTCGAGCCCGAGTAACGCCGGGTCAGTACAGCGCGTTGGCGAGGTTGCGCCGTCCGGCGACAACCTCGGGATCGGCCGGGTCGAAGAGTTCGAAGAGCTCGACCAGCCGGGTGCGCACCAGGGTGCGGTCATCCCCGGATGTGCTGCGCACCAAGGCAATCAGGCGATCGAAGGCGGGACCGACATCCTGATTGAGGATCTGCACGTCGGCCGCCGCCAGGGCGACTTGGATGTCACCGGGGGCGGCGTCGGCGACAGCGACGGCATCCGGGCGTTGCGCGGTTGCGCGCGTGAGGAATTCGATTTGGCGAATCGCGCCCTTGGCTTCGGCGTTGGCCGGGTTGGCGTCCAGGATCGACTGGTACGACGCCTTGGCCGCCTCGAAGTCGCCGTCTTCCAGCTGTTGGCGGGCCGCTGCCAGCTCGGGGTCGACCTCCTCGGGCTCGCCGGAACCCGTTGCGCCCCTGAGCTTCCCGGCGGTGGCCGAGAGGATTTGATCCAACCAGCCACGCAGCTGCTCGGCCGGCTGCATTCCCTGGAAACTCGATATGGGCTGACCGGCGGCCAGCGCCACCACGGTCGGGACCGCGTCGACACCGAAGATCTGCGCGACCCTGGGCGCGACATCGACGTTGACCGTCGTCAACGACCACTTACCGTTGTCCTGGGCCTCCAGGCCGGCGAATGTGTCGAGCAGTTGGACACACGCGTCGCTGCGCGGTGACCACAGCAGCACGACGACGGGCACTTCTTCGGACCGCAGCAGCACCTCAGCCTCGAAGTTGGCCTCGGTGACCGCGATGATTCCGGCGTCACCCTCGGCCGCCGGCTGTGCGGGCGCTCCGGGAGGTCCAGCGGGCTGGGGCCGCTGCTTGAGAGCGGAGAGATCGACCGCACCAGCCAGGGCGGGGCCGACAGAAGGTCGCGGACGTGTCACGCCGTCAAGTTTGTCATGCGGATGGGTTACCCATCCACCCGGTCGAGACGGCACTCAGACGGCGGCACCACAGGGCGAAAAAGGTCGCCGAACAGGGTCGTGATCGGCAAATATGACGAAGATCACAATTCGTCATCGGCGCGTCGCGCCAGCAACGTCGGCGACGGCCCGAACTTCGGCTATCCCGCGCGCAGAATCAGGGCGTCGCCCTGCCCGCCGGCCCCGCACAGCGCCGCCACGGCGTATCCGGAGCCGCGCCGCGACAACTCCAGGGCGGCATGCAGCGTGATCCGCGCCCCCGACATGCCGATGGGGTGGCCGACGGCGATCGCGCCACCGTTGACGTTAACGAGGTCGGGATTCACGCCCAGTTCCCGGGTCGACGCCAGCGCCACCGCGGAAAACGCCTCGTTGATCTCGATGACGTCGAGCTGGTCGACGGAGATGCCCTCACGGCCGATCGCCTTCTTGATCGCGTTCGCCGGCTGCGACTGCAAGGTGGAATCCGGCCCAGCCACCACTCCGTGCGCCCCGATCTCGGCCAGCCAGCTCAGCCCCATTTCCTGGGCCTTGGCCTTGCTCATCACCACGACCGCGGCCGCGCCGTCGGAGATCTGCGAGGCCGAACCCGCGGTGATGGTGCCGTCGCGGCGGAATGCCGGCTTGAGGCCGGCCAGCGACTCGGCGGTGGTGTTGGCCCGGATGCCCTCGTCCTCGGTGAACTGCAGCGGATCGCCTTTGCGCTGCGGGATGTTGACCGGCACCACTTCGTCGGTGAAGACGCCGTCCTTCCAGGCCGCGGCCGCCTTCTGGTGGGACCGCGCAGCGAACTCGTCCTGCTCGGCCCGGGTGAATTTGTCAACGTCGTTGCGCTGCTCGGTGAGCGCGCCCATCGGCTGGTCGGTGAAAACGTCGTGCAGGCCGTCGTAGGCCATGTGGTCCAGCACCGTCACGTCGCCGTACTTGTAGCCCGAGCGGCTGCCCATCAGCAAGTGCGGCGCCTTGGTCATGGACTCCTGGCCGCCGGCCACCACCACGTCGAACTCCCCGGCGCGAATGAGCTGGTCAGCCAGCGCGATGGAGTCGATGCCGGACAGACACATCTTGTTGATCGTCAGCGCCGGAACGTCCCAGCCGATGCCGGCCGCGACGGCCGCCTGGCGCGCCGGCATCTGGCCGGCCCCGGCGGTCAGCACCTGGCCCATGATCACGTAGTCGACCGCGGTGGCCGGCACATTGGCCTTTTCCAGCGCGCCCGCGATCGCGATGGCCCCCAGATCGCTGGCGGAAAAATCCTTCAGCGAACCCATCAACTTGCCGATCGGGGTCCGTGCTCCAGCAACGATCACCGACGTCGTCATGACAATCTCCTAACCCTGCGCCGACGGCCGGTTCGGCCTCCCGGGGAAGCGCAATCTTTGCCGCCAGGTTACCGTTATGTGATGACGACCGATCAAGTTGACGCCCGTCAGATCCTGGCCACCTCACTGGTGACGGCGATCGATCACGTCGGCATCGCAGTCGCCGACCTGGACGCCGCCATCGCCTGGTACCACGACACCCTCGGCATGATCCTGGTGCACGAGGAAGTCAACGAGGAGCAGGGAATCCGCGAAGCCATGCTGGCTGTGCGCGGCGCCCCGGCGGGCACCGCACAGATCCAGTTGATGGCCCCGATCGACGAGTCCTCGACGATCGCGAAGTTCATCGACAAGCGCGGTCCGGGCATTCAGCAGATGGCCGTTCGGGTGAGTGACCTCGACACCTTGGTCGAGCAGCTCCGCGAGCAGGGTGTGCGCCTGATCTACGACGCACCCCGTCGCGGCACGGCAAACTCCCGCATCAACTTCATCCACCCCAAGGACGGCGGCGGAGTTCTGATCGAACTCGTCGAACCGGCCGCCTGAGACGCCGATATTCACGACCACTTCCTGGTTGGACCGCGCGTAGCTCGGTGCGCCCAGCACGGCGCGTGCCAATGCCGACGGTCCTCGACCTGACCGGGGCCTCTCGCGAGCGTCGAATCGATCGGCCACACCACCAGATGTGCTGAGCCGGAGCGTATTTCGTGATCGCAACCGGGGCACCGATAGGTCTTGACCGCGCGCGCTGCGGGGATGGGACGGACTTCGTACTCGTGACCGTCGGGCCCGAGTTCCACCCGGCGCAGCGCCGGCGGCGGCACCAACGGCCGCTGCCGGCGTGGCGGAGTACGGCGCCGAGCCATGCGATCAGTTTAGGGGCGACCCCTCAGAACAGCCGGTATTCGTCGTTGTCCATTCCGCGCATCTTGTCGTAATCCAATGTCAGACAACGGATACCGCGATCGGTGGCCAGTGTGCGGGCCTGCGGTTTGATCTGCTGAGCGGCGAACACGCCTTTTACCGGCGCGAGCACGGTGTCGCGATTGAGCAACTCGAGGTACCGGGTGAGCTGCTCGACCCCGTCGATCTCGCCGCGTCGCTTGATCTCCACCGCCACCGAGCCGCCGAGTTCGTCGCGGCAGAGCAGATCGACGGGCCCGATGGCGGTCATGTACTCGCGGCGAACCAGGGTGTACCCCTGGCCCAGCAGCTGTACGTGCTCGGCGAGCAGCGCCTGCAGGTGCGCCTCGACGCCGTCCTTGACCAGCCCGGGGTCGACGCCGAGCTCGTGGCTGGAGTCGTGTTGGATCTCCTCGACCGTGATGCGCAGTTGTTCGCCGGCCTTGTTCTCGACGACCCACACCGGGGCCTCGTCACCGGCCTCCTCCGTCAGCCAGCACGGCGGGCTCATCCAGTTCAGCGGTTTGTAGGCGCGGTCGTCCGCGTGGACGCTGACCGATCCATCGGCCTTGAAGAGCAGCAACCTGCGGGCGGATGGCAGATGCGCGGTGAGCCTGCCGACATAATCCACGGTGCATTGAGCGATCACTAGACGCACCCGACTCACCTTAGAGCGTGCCCGACGACATAGGCTGACGCCACCATGTCGGCCAACAAGTCCATGGCACAACGAATCGGCCGGGTGCTCGAGCGCATCACCCGTCAGAGCGGCCGCCTGCCCGAGACGCCTGCGTACGGCTCCCTGCTGCTCGGGCGGGTGTCGGAAAGCCAGGGCCGGCGCCGGATACGCATCCAGATCATCATGACGGTTCTGGTCCTGGGAGCGAACCTGCTCGGAATCGGCGCGGGGCTGATCCTGGTCATAGTCGCCATCCCGGTACCGAGCATCTTCGACGACGCACCGGCGTGGCTAACCTTCGGGGTCTCACCGGCCTACATCGTCCTGGCGCTGACGGTGGGCACCGTTTGGATCACCCGCAGGACGGTCCTGGCGTTGCGCTGGGCGATCGAGGAGCGCACTCCGACTCCCGAAGATGAACGCAACACGTTCATCGCCCCGTGGCGGATCGCGCTGGTCGACCTCGTCTTGTGGGGAACCGGCGCATTGTTGTATACGGTCCTCTACGGCCTGGTCAACACGATGTTCATCCCGCGTTTCCTGGTCGGGGTGAGCTTCTGCGGCGTCCTGGTGGCCACCGGCAGTTATCTGCTCGCCGAGTTGTCATTGCGTCCGGTGGCGGCCCAGGCGCTCGAGGCGGGGCCGCCGCCACGGCGACTGGCGGCGGGAATCATGGGCCGGACCATGATTGTGTGGTTTCTCGGTTCCGGGGTGCCCATCATCGGCATCGCACTCCTGACGCTGTTCGAGATATGGCTGAAAAATCTCACCGAGACCCAGTTCGCGGTTGGTGTGCTGATCGTGTCGTCGGCCGCGCTGATTTTCGGCTGCACCCTGATGTGGATCCTGGCCTGGCTGACGGCGACGCCGGTGCGCGTGGTGCGGGCGGCGCTTCAGCGGGTCGAGAGGGGCGACTTGCGCGGCGAACTGGTCGTGTTCGACGGCACCGAACTCGGCGAGCTGCAGCGCGGTTTCAACGCGATGGTCAACGGGCTGCGGGAGCGCGAACGGGTGCGGGATCTTTTCGGCCGCCATGTCGGCCGCGAGGTGGCGCTGGCCGCCGAACGCGAGATGCCGAAGCTGGGCGGCGAGGAACGCCATGTGGCCGTCGTCTTCATCGACATCGTCGGGTCCACGCAGTTGGTGACCAACAGACCCCCGGCCGAAGTCGTCAGTGTGCTCAACCGGTTTTTCGCCATCGTCGTCGAGGAAGTGGATCGACATCACGGACTGGTCAACAAGTTCGAAGGCGATGCGTCCCTGGCCATCTTCGGCGCACCGAACCGTCTCGATTCTCCGGAGGACGAGGCGCTGGCCGCCGCCCGCTGCATTACCGAGCGACTGGACAACGAGATGTCCGAGCTCTCGGCCGGCATCGGCGTGGCGGCCGGTCAAGCCGTCGCCGGAAACATCGGCGCCAGGGAACGCTTCGAATACACCGTGATCGGTGAACCGGTCAACGAGGCGGCCCGGCTGTGCGAGTTGGCCAAGTCGCACTCGAGCCGGCTGCTCGCGACGGCCGACGCCATCGAGCGTGCAGGTGAAAACGAGCGGGCGCGTTGGTCTTTGGGCGATACCGTGACCCTGCGCGGGCATGAGCGTCCCACCCGGCTGGCGTCGCCGGTCGACTCGCTGACCCCGTGATTGGTGTCGAGTCGAAATGGGTACAGCGACAAGGAACTTGACCCCTCAGAGATTGGCTTTGACATGACCGGTAGTGGAACTGCCCGCCGTGTTTCGGTCGCCGCGGGCATCGCCGCGGCGATTGCCCTGAGTTCGTTGTCCGCGGGGTGCTCGAGCAACAACAGCAAGAGCCCCAGCACCTCGACCGTCACCACCACCGTCACGACGCCGGCGAGCGTCACGACCACGGCTCCGTCGGCACCGGGGACCGGCGGCCCGGGTGGCGGTGGACCCGGCGTCGGACCGGGGGGCGCCACCACCGCCGGGCCGGGCGGTTCGGGTGCCGGCGCGGGGCCCGGTGGGGCCAGCGCGGGTGTGCCGGGCGCCGGGGCGTCCGCGGGACCGGGCGGCGCGGGCGCGTGCGCCGGCGGCGTGTGCGTCGGCACGCCTCCCGGCTGATTCCGGGCTAGTGCAGCGGGTTGGTCACTGAGCGGTGGCCATCGATCCGGCGAGGCTGTTGGCGCGGGATCCGTTCTCCCGCACCAATAGCGCCACGAGCAGCGAGCCGGCCACCAGCAGCCCGCCGACGAACCACGCCGTCGCCGCCCAGCCGCCACCGGCATAGACGAGACCGCCCAGCGCGCCGGCCACCGACCCGCCCAGGTAGTAACTGAACAGGGAGAGCGCGGACGCCTCGGCGCGGTCCCGGTGCGCGACGGCGCCCACCCAGCCACTGGCGGCGGTGTGCGCGGCGAAGAATCCGCCGGTGAACACGCCCACGCCGATGACGAGGGAACCCCTCCGGCGCAGCGGTAACGCGGATTCGACCGTGCCCGGGCTGCCGGTATCGGCTCAGACGGCGATCTGGTGGTGGCGGGTCTGATTACCCCCACACCGCTTCGCTTCGTACATCGCGGTGTCGGCGTGGGCGACCAACTGGTGAAACGAGTGCTCGGCATAATCCGAGACGACGCCGCCCAGCGCCAGGGTGGCGATTCCGACGCTGGCGGTCACGGCCGCGTCCACCGTGGCCACGGCTTCGCAGAGCTGTCGCCCCCAGGATGGCAACTGTTCGCTCGTCACGATGTCGGCGACCAAAAATTCTTCCCCGCCGACACGACCGACGATGGAGGTCTCGCCGGACGCGGTGGTCAGGGTGCCGGCCACCGCGATCAGCGCTTCGTCGCCGGCGGCGTGCCCGCGGGTGTCGTTGAGTTCTTTGAAGCGGTCAAGGTCGACCATGGCCACCGCCAGGTGCATGTGATGGGCGCCGGCGAGCATCCGGCCCACGATCGCCCGGTCGCAGGCCCTGCGGTTCAGCAGCCCGGTCAGCGGGTCGCGGTTGGCGCGCAGCAGGTCGAGCCACAGCGCCCGTACCACGACCTGGATGGCGAGCGGAACGACCACGTTGAGTTCCAGCACCAGGAAGTAACCGGTGAACGCCAGCACCGCCTGTCCGGTAGCGGCCAGACGCACCGCCTGCCAGGCCGCGATCGCGCTGGCCATCAGGAAGTTCAGCACCATGAGCCTGGCCGTGTGGAAGAACGCGATGTAGCCGCCCGTCACCGCCATCGCCGAACATGCCATCAACCCGATGAGCGGCTGGGGTTGCCACAGGCAACCGCTGCCGATGGACACGGCACCGGTCATGATGTAGAAGACGGACTGGCGCCGGGTGGGCCACCCGCTCAACCACAGCGCCGTCATGCCCAGCCCCAGGATGGCGGCGACGACCGAAACCGTCAGCGCCACACGCGGATACATCGGGGCGGGCCCGTACAACACGTTGACCGGCACCAGCACCAGGGAGGCCGCCACCACTGCCAGAACCCTGCGGGTGGGGGTGCTGAGCCCGTGGGCCTGCAAATAGCCTGTCAGCCAATCGAAATGGTCGTCTTGGCGCCACCAAGTCGACAGCCACGTCATCCATTCGCCTTTCCCCGAACTCGCTCACCCCGTCGAGTCACATTTCCAGAGTCAGTGAGCCGGATCACAGTAAATACCATCGGGCGCGCTAAAAATCTCGAATCAACCAGAAAAGGGCGCCGGATGGCGAGCCGCCCTACGGCCCCATTCCGTCGCCTCCGGCCCGTCCCACGACGATGTCGCTTTTCCGCCAGTTTTGTCGGCGGGCGGGTGTAAGTCTGGAACCGTGCACGACGACTTCGAACGCTGCTACCGCGCCGTCCAGTCCAAGGACGCGCGATTCGACGGCTGGTTCGTCACCGCGGTGCTGACCACTGGCATCTACTGCCGGCCCAGCTGCCCGGTGCGGCCGCCGTTCGCCCGTAACGTGCGGTTTTACCCGACCGCCGCGGCCGCTCAACGTGCCGGCTTCAGAGCCTGTAAGCGGTGCCGCCCCGACGCGTCCCCGGGGTCCCCGGAATGGAACGTGCGCGGCGACGTCGTGGCGCGAACGATGCGCCTGATCGCCGACGGAACCGTGGACCGTGAAGGTGTCGGTGGCCTGGCCGCTCGCCTCGGTTACACGACCCGGCAGCTGGAGCGGCTGTTGCAGGCCGAGGTTGGCGCAGGCCCACTCGCGCTGGCCCGCGCGCAACGGGCACAGACCGCCCGGGTGTTGATCGAGACCACGGAGCTGCCATTCGGCGACGTCGCATTCGCCGCCGGCTTTTCCAGCATTCGCCAGTTCAACGACACCGTTCGCTCGGTCTTCGAGAACACTCCGAGCGCTCTGCGCCAACGCGCGGCGACACGTTCCACCTCGGCCCCGAATTCGCCTGGCACCGTGTGCCTTCGGCTCCCGGTGCGCACGCCGTTCGCCTATGCCGGTGTGTTCGGTCACTTGGCAGCGGGCACGGTGCCCGGTTGCGAGGAGGTCCGCGACGGCGCGTATCGGCGCAGTCTGCGCCTCCCGTTCGGCAACGCGATCGTCAGCCTGACCCCCGCCATCGATCACGTGCGGTGCGTCCTCGTGCTCGACGACTTCCGCGACCTGACAACGGCTATCGCGCGCTGCCGTCGACTGCTGGACCTCGATGCCGACCCGGAAGCGGTGGACGAGGCACTGGGTGGGGACGCCGAGTTCTGCGCCGTCGTGGCCAAGGCGCCGGGACAGCGGATTCCCCGTACCGTCGACGAAGCCGAACTCGCGGTGCGCGCGGTGCTGGGCCAGCAGGTGTCCACCAAGGCGGCGAGCACCCACGCGGGCCGCCTGGTCGCGGCCTACGGGCAGCCGATCAACGATCCCGAGGGCACGTTGACGCACACCTTTCCGTCCGTCGAGCAGCTCGCGGATATCGACCCCATCCACTTGGCGGTGCCCAAGTCCCGGCAACGGACGCTAAGCGCTCTGGTCGCCGGCCTCGCCAACGGCAGTGTCGTGCTGAGTCCCGGCTGCGACTGGGAAAGTGCCCGAGCGCATATGCTCGCGTTGCCCGGCGTGGGCCCCTGGACCGCGGAGGTGATCGCGATGCGCGGCCTCGGTGATCCCGACGCGTTTCCCGCGAGCGATCTGGGCCTGCGCCTGGCCGCCGACCAGCTGGGCATGCCGTCCGACGAGCGCTCCCTGATCGCGCGCAGTGCTCAGTGGCGACCCTGGCGTTCGTATGCCACCCAATACCTTTGGACCACCCTCGAGCATCCGGTAAACCAATGGCCGCCGCAGGAGGTCGCATGACCGAATACCGCACCATCGACAGCCCGATCGGGCTGCTGACCCTGGCCGGCCACGGCTCGGTGCTGACGAATCTCCGAATGGTCGACCAGACCTACGAACCGAGCCGCACCGGCTGGTCACCGAACCCGCGGGCGTTCGGCGAGGCCGTCGAACAACTCGGCGCGTATTTTGCCGGCGAGCTGACGCATTTCGATGTCGAGCTCGACCTGCGAGGCACCGAATTTCAGCGCCGAGTATGGCGGGCGCTGCTGAGCATTCCGTATGGCGAAACCCGCTCGTACGGTGAAATCGCCGCGCAGATCGCGGCACCGGGCGCCGCCCGCGCCGTCGGGCTGGCCAACGGCCACAACCCGATCGCCATCGTCGTTCCCTGCCATCGCGTCATCGGCGCCAACGGAAGTCTCACCGGCTTCGGCGGTGGGCTCGGCCGAAAGCGCACATTGCTCGAATTGGAAAAGCAACGGGAGAATCTGACACTATTCGATTAATTGCGAATGCAAAAACACCCCCGTTGCCGGGGGTGTTTTTGTGTATGTTCGGCGGTGTCCTACTTTTCCACCCGTATGGGCAGTATCATCGGCGCTGACAGGCTTAGCTTCCGGGTTCGGAATGGGACCGGGCGTTTCCCTGTCGCTGTGGCCGCCGTAACTCTATTTAAATTTGTTTGGTGGGGGGTGTGGCATTCGCGACATTACTGCCGTGAATTGGATTGTGGTTGCGATTGTGTGTTGGTAAGTTTTCGGCCGGTTAGTGCCAGTTCCCTGCACCCATTACTGGGCTTCCAGGTCTGGCCTATCGAACCCGTAGTCTGCGGGGGGCCTTATCCCTCTAAAAGGGTGAGAAACCTGATCTTGGAGAAGGTTTCCCGCTTAGATGCTTTCAGCGGTTATCCTGTCCGAACGTGGCTATCCAGCCGTGCCCCTGGTGGGACAACTGGTATACCAGAGGTTCGTCCGTCCCGGTCCTCTCGTACTAGGGACAGGTTTCCTCAAGTTTCTGACGCGCGCGGCGGATAGAGACCGAACTGTCTCACGACGTTCTAAACCCAGCTCGCGTGCCGCTTTAATGGGCGAACAGCCCAACCCTTGGGACCTGCTCCAGCCCCAGGATGCGACGAGCCGACATCGAGGTGCCAAACCATCCCGTCGATATGGACTCTTGGGGAAGATCAGCCTGTTATCCCCGGGGTACCTTTTATCCGTTGAGCGACACCCCTTCCACTCAGAGGTGCCGGATCACTAGTCCCGACTTTCGTCCCTGCTTGACTTGTAAGTCTCGCAGTCAAGCTCCCTTGTGCACTTACACTCAACACCTGATTGCCGTCCAGGTTGAGGGAACCTTTGGGCGCCTCCGTTACATTTTAGGAGGCAACCGCCCCAGTTAAACTACCCGCCAGGCACTGTCCGTGAACCCGATAAGGGTTCGACGTTAGGTGTCCAATACGATCAGAGTGGTATTTCAACAACGACTCCATACAAACTGGCGTCTGTATTTCACAGTCTCCCACCTATCCTACACAAACCGTACCGAACACCAATACCAAGTTGTAGTGAAGGTCCCGGGGTCTTTTCGTCCTGCCGCGCGTAACGAGCATCTTTACTCGTAGTGCAATTTCGCCGAGTCTATGGTTGAGACAGTTGGGAAGTCGTTACGCCATTCGTGCAGGTCGGAACTTACCCGACAAGGAATTTCGCTACCTTAGGATGGTTATAGTTACCACCGCCGTTTACTGGGGCTTAAATTCTCCGCTTCACCTTACGGTTAACGGGTCCTCTTAACCTTCCAGCACCGGGCAGGCGTCAGTCCGTATACATCGTCTTGCGACTTCGCACGGACCTGTGTTTTTAGTAAACAGTCGCTACCCACTGGTTTCTGCGGCCGAATCCCGCTCCCACCGCAAGGGTGTTCACGGTATTCCGGCCCCCCTTCTCCCGAAGTTACGGGGGCATTTTGCCGAGTTCCTTAACCATAGTTATCTCGTACGCCTTGGTATTCTCTACCTGACCACCTGTGTTGGTTTGGGGTACGGGCCGTGTATGTGCTCGCTAGAGGCTTTTCTTGGCAGCAGAGGATCACCGAATTCGCCTCAATCGGCTATGCATCACCTCTCGGGATTAATGAGCGACGGATTTGCCTATCGCTCTCCCTACAGGCTTGCCCCAGTATTACCACTGACTGGTACGGCTACCTTCCTGCGTCACCCCATCGCTTGACTACTACCAGCGAAGTTCCCACGCAGCCCCGAAACTCCATGCCCCCGAAGGGGAATGGTCGATCCGGTTTTGGGTGGTTAGTACCGCTGATTCATCAGGGACGCCTATACACGGGTACGGGAATATCAACCCGTTGTCCATCGACTACGCCTGTCGGCCTCGCCTTAGGTCCCGACTCACCCTGGGCGGACTGGCCTGGCCCAGGAACCCTTGGTCTTACGGCGGGCAAGGTTCTCACTTGCCTTATCGCTACTCATGCCTGCATTCTCACTCCCCCATCCTCCACCACCGGTTACCCGGAGGCTTCGCTGAATGAGGGACGCTCCCCTACCCACATCCACCGTACGGTGGATGTGCCGCGGCTTCGGCGGTGTGCTTGAGCCCCGCTACATTATCGGCGCATAATCACTTGACCAGTGAGCTATTACGCACTCTTTCAAGGGTGGCTGCTTCTAAGCCAACCTCCTGGTTGTCTCTGCGACTACACATCCTTTTCCACTTAGCACACGCTTAGGGGCCTTAGCCGGCGATCTGGGCTGTTTCCCTCTCGACGTACGGAGCTTATCCCCCGCCGTCTCACTGCCACGCTTTACACCACGGCATTCGGAGTTTGGCTGACGTCAGTAACCTAGTAGGGCCCATCGGCCATCCAGTAGCTCTACCTCCGTGGTGAACCACGCAACGCTGCACCTAAATGCATTTCGGGGAGAACCAGCTATCACGGAGTTTGATTGGCCTTTCACCCCTACCCACAGCTCATCCCCTCAGTCTTCAACCTAAGTGGGTTCGGGCCTCCACGCGGTCTTACCCGCGCTTCACCCTGGCCATGGGTAGATCACTCCGCTTCGGGTCCAGAACACGCCACTACACCCCAAAGGGGATGCGCCCTATTCAGACTCGCTTTCGCTGCGGCTACCCCGCACGGGTTAACCTCGCGACGTGTCCCTGACTCGCAGGCTCATTCTTCAAAAGGCACGCCATCACCCCACGAAGAGGCTTTGACGGATTGTAGGCACACGGTTTCAGGTACTATTTCACTCCCCTCCCGGGGTACTTTTCACCATTCCCTCACGGTACTAATCCGCTATCGGTCATCGAGAAGTATTTAGGCTTACCGGGTGGTCCCGGCAGATTCACAGCAGATTCCACGGGCCCGCTGCTACTCGGGAGTTGATACAAGGTAGGTGACGGGTTTTCGCGTACCGGGCTCTCACCGTCTACGGCAGGCCATCCCAGGCCATTTCTGCTAACCACGACACTTTCTGACTACCCCTCAGCCAGGTAGAGCTGAGACATATCAATCCCACAACACCGCGCACACAACCCCTACCCGGTTATACATGCGTGCGGTTTAGCCTGTTCCGCGTTCGCTCGCCACTACTGACGGAATCACAATTGTTTTCTTCTCCTACGGGTACTGAGATGTTTCACTTCCCCGCGTTACCTCCCGCACCCTATATATTCAGATACGGGTAACACGACATCACTCGTGCTGGGTTTCCCCATTCGGAAATCCTCGGATCAATGCTCGGTTGACAGCTCCCCGAGGCATATCGCAGCCTCCCACGTCCTTCATCGGCTCTCGATGCCAAGGCATCCACCATGCGCCCTTAAACACTTACTTACACACAAAAACCAAAGAAGAAATTACACATTTCGATGAACACGCCGGCCACGAAGGACCACGCGTTCATCTAGATGCTCGCAACCACTATCCAATACTCAAACACCACACCCCACCACCAAGATGGAGGGACTCCACACGGTTCGACCGAGTGTTGTCTCAGGGCCCAATAGTGTGTCTGGCAATCATTTTGCTGTTGTGCACCCGGTTTTCGTCCACTACAGACGAGAACCCCTCACGGCTCGCACTCCACCAATTGGAGTGCTTTTCGTGGTGCTCCTTAGAAAGGAGGTGATCCAGCCGCACCTTCCGGTACGGCTACCTTGTTACGACTTCGTCCCAATCGCCGATCCCACCTTCGACAGCTCCCTCCAAAAGGTTAGGCCACTGGCTTCGGGTGTTACCGACTTTCATGACGTGACGGGCGGTGTGTACAAGGCCCGGGAACGTATTCACCGCAGCGTTGCTGATCTGCGATTACTAGCGACTCCGACTTCATGGGGTCGAGTTGCAGACCCCAATCCGAACTGAGACCGGCTTTAAAAGGATTCGCTTAACCTTACGGCATCGCAGCCCTTTGTACCGGCCATTGTAGCATGTGTGAAGCCCTGGACATAAGGGGCATGATGACTTGACGTCATCCCCACCTTCCTCCGAGTTGACCCCGGCAGTCTCTCACGAGTCCCCGGCATTACCCGCTGGCAACATGAGACAAGGGTTGCGCTCGTTGCGGGACTTAACCCAACATCTCACGACACGAGCTGACGACAGCCATGCACCACCTGCACACAGGCCACAAGGGAACGCCTATCTCTAGACGCGTCCTGTGCATGTCAAACCCAGGTAAGGTTCTTCGCGTTGCATCGAATTAATCCACATGCTCCGCCGCTTGTGCGGGCCCCCGTCAATTCCTTTGAGTTTTAGCCTTGCGGCCGTACTCCCCAGGCGGGGTACTTAATGCGTTAGCTACGGCACGGATCCCAAGGAAGGAAACCCACACCTAGTACCCACCGTTTACGGCGTGGACTACCAGGGTATCTAATCCTGTTCGCTCCCCACGCTTTCGCTCCTCAGCGTCAGTTACTGCCCAGAGACCCGCCTTCGCCACCGGTGTTCCTCCTGATATCTGCGCATTCCACCGCTACACCAGGAATTCCAGTCTCCCCTGCAGTACTCTAGTCTGCCCGTATCGCCCGCACGCTCACAGTTAAGCCGTGAGATTTCACGAACAACGCGACAAACCACCTACGAGCTCTTTACGCCCAGTAATTCCGGACAACGCTCGCACCCTACGTATTACCGCGGCTGCTGGCACGTAGTTGGCCGGTGCTTCTTCTCCACCTACCGTCAATCCGAGAAAACCCGGACCTTCGTCGATGGTGAAAGAGGTTTACAACCCGAAGGCCGTCATCCCCCACGCGGCGTCGCTGCATCAGGCTTGCGCCCATTGTGCAATATTCCCCACTGCTGCCTCCCGTAGGAGTCTGGGCCGTATCTCAGTCCCAGTGTGGCCGGACACCCTCTCAGGCCGGCTACCCGTCGTCGCCTTGGTAGGCCATCACCCCACCAACAAGCTGATAGGCCGCGGGCCCATCCCACACCGCAAAAGCTTTCCACCAAAAGACATGCGTCTAAAGGTCCTATCCGGTATTAGACCCAGTTTCCCAGGCTTATCCCGAAGTGCAGGGCAGATTGCCCACGTGTTACTCACCCGTTCGCCACTCGAGTACCTCCGAAGAGGCCTTTCCGTTCGACTTGCATGTGTTAAGCACGCCGCCAGCGTTCGTCCTGAGCCAGGATCAAACTCTCCAAACAAAAACTCCTCGCAGAACGAGGTGAATTCAAATCAGAGAAAATCTGACCTAACAAAAAGACACCAAAAACTGGCATCAAAATAACGGCCATACAAACACACGGGGGGTGTTTAGGTATGGCCAAAAAAACAACAACAAAATAAAAAGACCAAACACACTATTGAGTTCTCAAACAACACTTGTTTCGCCCGTTTTGGGGCAACCCTGCCAGCTTAATACAGATCCGGCAGGTAAGTCAACTCCCAATTTTGATCTTCTAGAGACCGTGTCGGGAGCAGCCGTGCCAGGCTAGTACCAATCCAGCGAGGGAGTCAAGGCCCCGCTCTCGTCCACCTTCGCGTTGGTGACCGCGCTTGTGGGGCACTGACTTTGGTTACTGTACCCGCTCGATCTCCGCTCCCAAAATCGCCAGGTTCTCCACGAACAACGGGTAGCCGCGATCGATGTGGAAGACGTCGTGGACCTCGGTGTCTCCGTCGGCGACAAGCCCAGCCAACACCAGGCCGGCGCCGGCTCGAATGTCCGAACACCACACCGGTGCGCTCGACAATTGCGGCAACCCCCGAACGACGGCGTGATGCCCGTCGGTACGCGCGTCGGCGCCAAGACGGATCATTTCTTCAACGAACCGAAAGCGTGCCTCGAACACGTTCTCGGTGATCATCGACGTGCCGTCGGCGATCGAGGCCAGCGCGATCGCCATCGGCTGCAGGTCCGTCGGGAATCCGGGGAACGGCAGGGTCGCCACGTTGACGGCCTTCGGGCGCTCGTACTGCGCCACCCGGAAGCTGTTGTCGGTTTGGGTGACGGTGGCGCCGGCGTCGTGCAGCTTGTGCAGCACCACCTGCAGGTGTGCCGGGTCGATGCCAGTCACCGTGATGTCTCCGCGGGTTATCGCAGCGGCGATCCCCCAGGTGGCGGCGACGATGCGATCCCCGATGACGCGGTGCTCGGTCGGATGCAGCTTCGGCACGCCGGTGATGGTCATCGTCGGCGAACCCGCGCCCTCGATTTGCGCGCCCATCTGGTTCAGCATCGTGCACAGATCCACGACGTCGGGCTCGCGTGCGGCGTTGTGGATGGTGGTCACGCCCTCGGCCACGACGGCGGCCATCAGGATGTTCTCGGTGGCTCCCACCGAGGGGAACTCCAGCTGAATCTCCGCCCCGCGCAACGTATCGGCTTGTGCCACCACGCATCCGTGCTCGATGTTGCATTGCGCACCGAGTTGGCGCAGGCCGGCCTGATGCATGTCCAGCGGGCGAGATCCGATCGCATCGCCGCCCGGCAGCGCGACGCGGGCGCGCTTGCAGCGGCCGACCAGCGGTCCCAGCACACATACCGACGCGCGGAACTGTCGCACCGCGGCGAAGTCGGCGTCGTACTTGGGCTCATCCGGAGAGGTGATTCGCGCAACGTCGCCGTCCAGTTCGACGGTTGCGCCCAGGCCGCGCAGCACCTCCGCCATCAGCGGCACATCAAGGATGTCGGGGCAGTTGGTGATCGTGCTGGTGCCTTCGGCCAACAGCGTCGCGGCCATCAGCTTGAGCACACTGTTTTTTGCGCCCCCTACGGCGACTTCGCCTGACAAGCGGTTGCCGCCGGTCACCACGAATCGCTCAGCCACCCGCGTCAGTCTAGTGAAGCGGTATCGGCTTGTCAGTCGGCCAACCCACACCCGAGTACGGTTTGCTCATGGCTGTACACCTGACTCGCATCTACACCCGAACCGGCGATGACGGCACCACGGGATTGAGTGACTTCTCGCGGGTATCCAAGAACGACCCTCGCCTGGTGGCGTACGCAGATTGTGACGAAGCCAACTCGGCGATCGGCGCCGCGGTCGCCGTGGGTCAGCCCGACGAGAAGCTCACGGGTGTGCTGCGGCAGATCCAGAACGATTTGTTCGACGCCGGCGCGGATCTGTCGACTCCCGTGGTCGAAAACCCCGAATATCCGCCGCTGCGGGTCACCCAGCCCTACATCGATCGGCTCGAAAAGTGGTGTGACACTTATAACGAGCCGTTGCCGAAGTTGAATTCTTTTGTGCTGCCTGGTGGTTCGCCGTTGTCGGCGTTGCTGCACGTCGCCCGCACCGTGGTACGTCGAGCCGAGCGGTCGGCGTGGGCTGCGATCGACGCCGCGCCCGGGCAGGTCAACGTCCTGCCCGCGAAATACCTGAACCGCCTGTCGGATCTGCTGTTCATCCTGTCGCGCGTGGCCAACCCCGACGGCGACGTGCTCTGGAAACCCGGCGGCGAGAACGTCGGCACGTAGTCAGCCGGCAGCCCTGTGCGCCTACAGGCTGCGCCGGCGGGACCGGGGTGACGGACGCGACTCCAGCCAGGACAGGAATGCGGTCAATGCGCCCTTGTCGAAAGCGATCTCGTAGCCAGACCTGCGGTCCTGGGTCGTGTCACGCAGTTCGATGACGACGATCTCGTCGGTCATGATGTCGAACTCGTCGCCGCGCGGCGCACGCCGGGACACGATCTCCACGCCTCGCCGGCTCAGCCGCCGGTCCGGCCACAGTCGCAAACTGGAAAGCCGGTAGAACGCGGCTTCACCACCGCGGTAACGGATTACGCCGTGCCGCCAGCCATGGCCTCCGACCGCGGGAATGTCTCGCATGATCCCGGCCGTGCCGCCCTGACGCAGCTTCCACAACCGATAACTCAGCCCGATGACGGCGCTCGCCAGCACGACGACGAGCACGACCATGCCGACCATGGGCGCGCTCATCGGCGGTTAGTCGATCGCGCCGACGGCGCGCAATCTCGCGCGCCCTCTGGCGGCGATACGCGGATCGTCAGACTCAGCAGCCTCTCTGGCGGCGCTCTCGTCGATCTCCGACTCGAACTCGGCGGATTCGGCGAGGATCGTCACCGATTCCTCGGTCACGGACAGGAATCCGCCGTCGACCGCGATCCGCAGATCGTCTTCGCCTTCTCGTTCGACGCGCACCATTGCGTCGTCGACCAACTGCCCTACCAGCGGGATGTGCCGCGGCATGATGCCGATCTCGCCGACGGTGGTGCGGGTGAACAGGAACGTTGCTTCACCCGACCAGATCTTGCGGTCGACGGCGACTATCTCAACGTTCAATTCAGCCATGCCACGAGCCTTTCAGAGCCTGTTCGCTCACGCCTCAGGATTCCAGTTTGGCGCCAAAGCCTTCGGCCTTCTTCGCCAGGTCGTCGAGGCCACCGATCAAGAAGAACGCCTGCTCCGGGACGTGGTCGAAATCGCCCTTGGTCAGGCGGTCGAACGCCTCGATGGTCTCCTTCAGCGGCACCGTCGAGCCCGGCTGCCCGGTGAACTGCTCGGCCGCCATCATGTTCTGCGACAGGAATCGCTCGATCCGTCGTGCACGCTGAACGAGCTGCTTGTCCTCTTCGGACAACTCGTCGATACCGAGGATCGCGATGATGTCCTGCAGGTCCTTGTACCGCTGCAGGATTCGGATGACTTCCTGGGCCACCCGGTAGTGCTCGTCACCGACGACGCTCGGGTCGAGGATGGTCGAGCTAGATGCCAGCGGGTCCACCGCAGGGAAGATGCCCTTGGAGAACACCGAACGCGACAGCTCGGTGGTGGCGTCGAGGTGGGCGAACGTCGTCGCCGGCGCCGGGTCGGTGTAGTCGTCGGCGGGCACGTACACGGCCTGCATGGAGGTAATGGACTTGCCTCGCGTCGAGGTGATGCGCTCCTGCAGCTCACCCATCTCGTCGGCCAGCGTGGGCTGGTAACCCACGGCGGACGGCATACGACCGAGCAGCGTGGAGACCTCGGACCCGGCCTGGGTGAACCGGAAGATGTTGTCGATGAAGAGCAGCACGTCCTGGCCGGCCTCGTCGCGGAACCACTCCGCCATGGTCAGCGCAGAAAGAGCCACCCGCATGCGGGTGCCGGGCGGCTCGTCCATCTGACCGAACACCAGCGCGGTGTCCTTGAGCACGTCGGCTTCTTTGAGCTCGACCCACAGGTCGTTGCCCTCACGGGTGCGCTCACCGACGCCGGCGAAAACCGAAGTACCACCGAAGTTCCGGGCAATGCGGTTGATCATCTCCTGGATCAGCACCGTCTTGCCCACACCGGCGCCGCCGAACAACGCGATCTTGCCGCCACGCACGTACGGGGTGAGCAGGTCGACGACCTTCAGACCCGTCTCGAGCATCTCGGTGCGCGGCTCGAGTTCCTCGAACGGCGGCGGCTTGCGGTGAATCGACCAGTGTTCGAAGTCTTCTCCATAGCCCGGCTTGTCGAGGCAAAGCCCCAGGGCATTGAAGACGTGGCCCTTGACCTCCTGGCCGACCGGCACGGAGATCGACTTGCCGCTGTCCGTCACCTCGACCCCGCGCACCAGGCCGTCGGTGGGCTGCATGGAAATCGTGCGAACAAGATTGTCGCCGAGGTGCTGTGCGACCTCGAGCGTGAGGGTCTTCTTGAGCTCCTCGAACGTGATCTCGGCGTTCAGCGCGTTGAACAGTTCCGGCACGGAGCCGCGTGGGAACTCGACGTCAACGACGGGGCCGGTGATTCGCACCACGCGGCCGCTGGTCTCGGACTTTGTGGACTTGTCGGTCTTTTCGTCAGTAGCAGTCATTTTCTTCTTCCTCGTGTGCTACTTAGCGTCGGCCAGCGCGTTTGCGCCGCCGACGATTTCGCTGATCTCTTGGGTGATCTGAGCCTGTCGCTCGCGGTTCGCCATCAGCGTGAGCTCTTTGATCAGGTCGTCCGCGTTGTCCGTTGCCGACTTCATCGCTCGTTGTCGCGACGCGAGCTCCGATGCCGCCGATTCGAGTAGCGCCGCGTAAACCCGGGTCGTCACATACCGCGGCAGCAGCGCCTCGAAAAGCGTTGTCGCGTCAGGCTCGAACGAGTACAACGTGTGGAGTTCGTCAGTGTCCTCGACGTATTCCATCACCAACGGAGCGATGCGGTGAGCCACCGCGGCCTGCGACATCATCGACTTGAACTCGGAGTAAACGATGTGCAGTTCATCGACTCCCTGGTCGTCCTGTGAGTCGTCGTCGCCCGCGCCTGCCATGAAAGTCTCGACCAAGGTGGACGCGATCTCCACGGCGTTTTCATACGTGGGTTGCTCGGAAAAGCCCGTCCACGAATCCGAGATGTCCCAGTTGCGGAACTTGAAGTAATTCAGCGCCTTACGACCCACCGTGTAGACGACAGGCGTCTTGCCTTCCTCCCTCAGCAGGGAGAACAGCTCCTCGGAGCGACGGAAGATGCTCGAGTTGTAGGCGCCGCACAAGCCACGGTCCGAGGACACCACCAGGACGCCGGCCCGCTTCGGCTCTTCTCGCTCGACCAGCAACGGATGGTCCAACGCGGCTTCGGAGGACAACGTGGTGAGCATCGACGTGATCTGGAATGCGTAGGGCCGGGCCGATTCCAGCCGGGCCTGCGCCTTTCCGATGCGTGATGTCGCAATCATCTCCTGGGCCTTGGTGATCTTCTTGATCGACCCTGCCGAACGAATCCGGCCACGTAGTTCGCGAAGTGTCGCTGCCATCGGTAGTTACTTCTTGTCCTTGCCGGAGGCCTTGGAATCCGTGGATTCCTTCTTGTCCTTCGGCTTGTCCTTCTTGTCCTTCGGCTTCTCCTTCTTGACCTGTACTGATTCCTTTTCCAGATCGCCTTCGTCCAAGGGCTCGACGTGCTCGTCGGGCACGACCGATCCCCCGCCGGTGGCCGCGAAGCCCTTCTTGAAGTTGTTGATGATCTCGGTGAGCTGGTTCTCGCCCTCTTCGGAGAGCTTGCCGCTATCCCGGACGCCGGCCAGGAACTTCTCTTCCGAAGCCCGCATGTGGTCCAACAGCTCGGTCTCGAAGCGCCGGACGTCCTCGACGGGCACCGAGTCCAGGTGGCCGCCGGTGCCCAGGAAGATCGAAACCACCTGCTCCTCAACCGGCATGGGCTGGTACTGCGGTTGTTTCAGCAGTTCGACCAGGCGCTCACCGCGTTCCAGCTGCGCCTTGGACGTCGCGTCCAGGTCTGAAGCGAAGGCCGCGAACGATTCCAGTTCGCGGTACTGCGACAGGTCCAGACGCAGCGAGCCGGCCACCTCTTTCATGGCCTTGATCTGCGCCGCACCACCCACGCGGGACACCGACACACCGACGTTGATGGCGGGCCGCACACCCTGATTGAACAGGTCGGACTCCAGGAAGCACTGCCCGTCGGTGATGGAGATGACGTTGGTCGGGATGTAAGCCGAGATGTCGTTGGCCTTGGTCTCGATGATCGGCAGCCCTGTCAGCGAGCCACCACCGAGTTCGTCGGACAGCTTGGCGCAGCGCTCCAGCAGGCGCGAGTGCAGATAGAACACATCGCCCGGGTACGCCTCGCGACCCGGCGGCCGGCGCAGCAACAACGAGATCGCCCGGTAGGCCTCGGCCTGCTTGCTGAGGTCGTCGAAGACGATCAGCACGTGCTTGCCTTCATACATCCAGTGCTGGGCGATCGCCGAACCCGTGTAGGGCGCAAGCCATTTGAAGCCGGCGGAGTCGGATGCCGGCGCCGCGACGATGGTGGTGTAGTCCATCGCGCCACCCTCGTCCAGGGCGCGCCGCACCGACGCGATCGTGGTGCCCTTCTGGCCGATGGCCACGTACACGCAGCGCACCTGCTTGCGTTCGTCGCCGCTCTCCCAGTTCTCCCGCTGGTTGAGGATGGTGTCCACGCAGACAGCGGTCTTACCGGTCTTGCGATCGCCGATGATCAACTGGCGCTGGCCGCGGCCGATCGGGGTCATCGCGTCGATGGCCTTGATACCGGTCTGCAGGGGCTCGCTCACGCTCTGCCGATTCACCACCGACGGCGCCTGAATCTCCAGTGCGCGACGAACATCGGTCTCGATGTCGCCGCGGCCGTCGATGGGCTGGCCGAGCGGATTGACGACGCGCCCCAGGAACCCGTCACCGACGGGTACCGACAGCACTTCGCCGGTGCGCTTGACCTGCTGGCCCTCTTCGATCTTCTCGAAGTCACCCAGGATCACCGCGCCGACGCTGTGCTCGTCGAGGTTGAGCGCGACGCCGAGGACCCCGCCGGGGAACTCGAGCAGTTCCTGGGTCATGACCGAGGGCAAGCCTTCGACGTGCGCGATGCCGTCCCCAGCGTCGACGACGGTTCCGACCTCTTCTCTGGAGGTGTCGGACGTGAAAGAGCCTACGTACTCCTCGATGGCGCTCTGGATGTCATCAGCGGAGATTGTCAACTCGGCCATGGCTTTTCGTCTTCCTACTTGATCTTGGTTCGCGTGTAATTGTGATGAACGGTTGGTGTCAGTCGGGCAATTGAGCCTCGGCCGCGGCAAGGCGAGAAGCGAGTGTCCCGTCGATCACTTCATCGGCCACGGATATGAGCAGGCCACCCAGTAGTTCGGCATCGACCTGCAGCTGCACCGCCACCGTGTGACCGTAGATGCGGCCGAGCACGTCGGTGAGACGAGACCGCTGACCATCGCTGAGTTCGGCCGCCGCACTGACCGCGGCGACGATCTCGCCGCGGCGCGCCACGGCGACCTCCGTCAGGAACTGAACAGCGTCCTCGGCCGACTGGCCTCGAAGCAGTTCGACCGTCTGGGTCAGGAGGGCAACCACGATGGGGTGGACCTTGCCGCTTGCGCTGTCAAGGACCTTGCGCAACAACGCGACTCGGCCCTCGACGGGGACGGCGTAGTCGCCTAGCAGAATGGAAAGTTGCGGCTGCGCGTCGAGGATGCGGGAGAACCGGAAAAGCTGTTCTTCGACCTCGTCGACTTTGTCCTCACGTTCGGCGACTTCGAGCAACGCCTGCCGAGAGACGTGTTCGATGGCGTCGACGAGGTCGGAGTTGGCCGACCAACGCTCCGAGACCGCCGAGCGCAGCACCTCGAGTGTGGCGTCGCCGACCTTGCCGGACACCAAGCGCTCGATCAACTGGACCCTTGGAGCGCCATCCTCAGCGGGAACGGTGAGATACCGCGTGACAACGATCTCGCGGTCCAGCATCTGAGCGACCGCCACCAGTTCACTGGAGAGGGCCGAAAGCCCCTTGTTGTCAAGATCTTTGGCGATGGTGCTGAATTTGTCCGACAAATTACCCAATGCGACGCGACTAGACGAGCGCATCTTGGTCATAAACGGGTATTGCACGTCGGCCGACGCGGGCGCCATCTCGTCGAGCTCGTCGAGGAACCGGTCGACGGTGGCCGACTGTTGTTCCGCGTCGGCGACGTAGTTGCGCACCAACTCACCCGCCTGACGCACTGCCTCGTGGCCGAGTTCCAGACGGAGCTGCCGGCTCAACTGGGTACTCAACAGGTCGACCTGGCGGCTGCCCTGTACGTTGATGCGTTCGGACTCGACATCAGCCTGGGCCCGCAACTGTTCGACGATGCGGCCCGCGTCGGTCTGGGCCTCCTCGACGACCCGCTCGGCCTCGGCCTTGGCGGCGTCCACGGCCTTGCTGTGCGCAGTGGTCGACTCGGTCAGCCGATCACTTGCCGTCGCAGCATCTTTCAGCTGTTGGCGCACGGCGTCCTGCCGCGCGGCCATCAGCCGGCGCACTGGCGGCACGACATAGCGCACCACCAGGAACACGATGGCCGCAAAGCCCACCAACTGGCCGATGAAAGTCGACATACGTGATTACCGCCCGGATGACTTGGTTGCGGATGAGGTCGCGGCGGCGGGGGCGACGTCGACGCCGAGGATTCGACTGGCCAACGTCGCCGACATGGACGCCACATTGGCACGCAGATCCAGTTCCACGGCGTCCCTCTCCCGCTTCAATTGCTCGGATGCCATTTGCAACGTCGACATCACCTGTTGTTCGGCACGGGCGCGCGCGTCTTCGACCACCTTACGACCTTCGGCGCGGGCGTTGTCGCGCAATGACGACGCCTTTACCCGGGCTTCGGTCAGTACTTCTTCGTAGTCGGCCTTGGCCGCGTCGAACTGCTCTGCCGCTTTCTTGTTGTCGGCAGCCGTCTTGGCGACCATGGCGTCGCGTTCGCGCAACACCTTCATCACCGGCGGCACAACGAATGTGCCGATGACGGCCAGCACGATCAGGAAGATGGCCAGCACGAAGAAGAAGGTGCCGTTAGGAACGAGGAAGTTGTTGCCCCCCTCGGCCACCACCTGGCTGGATGCCAGAACGCTCGGGCTCGCGTCACCCATGCGAACTACTTGCCGACGGGGGTTGCGAAGACGAACAGCGCCATGAAGGCCAGGTTGATGAAGTAGGCCGCCTCAACCAGACCGACGGTGATGAAGAACGGCGTAAACAACCGGCCTTGCGCCTCGGGCTGCCGGGCGATGCCGGAAACCAGCGCGTTACCGGCGATGCCGTCACCGATACCGGCACCGATCGCGCCGCCGCCCATGATGAGTCCACCGCCGATGAGAGCTGCGGCTGCGACTTGGGGGTCCAAGCTGGGCATTGTTTTCCTCCTCTAATCTGGTAGCGGTCTACCAGGCTTCTGTAATGGTGTGTGACTCGAAGCGATTCACGACAGGCTCAGTCATGGTGATCCTCGATCTCCATGGCTTGACTGAAGTACAGGATGGTCAGGATCGAGAAGATGAAGGCCTGGATCGCCCCGACGAACAGGTCGAAGGCCTTCCAGATCGCGTTGGGCGCCCACATGATGTACGGCGGGAACAGCGCGATCAGCGCGACCAGGATGCCGCCGGCGAAGATGTTGCCGAAAAGTCGGAGAGACAACGAGATCGGCTTGGCGAGCTCTTCGACCAGGTTGATCGGCGCCAGGAACGCCACGTGGCCCTTGAGCACGGCCAGCGGGTGTCCGACGACGCCGCGTCGCCAGATGCCCGCCACGTGGTAGCAGACGAACACGAACAGAGCCAGCGCCAGAACGTAATTGATATCCGCCGCCGCCGACTTCAGCAGCTCGGTGGTGTGTCCCGACTTGTCGGTGTACTGCAGCGGCAGCACCGACAGCCAGTTGGAGATCAGGATGAACACGAAGATGGTGACGGCCAGCGGCAGCACGAAGGGTGCGATCCGCATACCGACCGCGCTCTCGATCTGATCGCGCATCTGGACCGTGATGGCCTCCCAAAACAGCTGAACGCCGCTGGGCACGCCCGTGGAGGTGATCTTCGCCCGCAGGAAGAAGGCCAGTGCCAACACGATCACCGCGGCGATCCCGGTCGCCAGAATCGTGTCGGTGTTGACGGTCAAGCCGAGCCACTTGGCTTGGGTGTGCGCGCCGACCTCGATCGCGCCCTCGGCCAGGAACGTCGTCTCAGGCATCGGTGGTGTTCCTTCCTTCCGGTCCTTCCGACCCTGCGATCACGCCGCCTTCGGCACCGTCCGACGGCTCCGCCCAGTCGCCGGCGCGCAGCTTCTTCCACACCGGAAGCGCTGTCGAGGCGACCAATAAGACTTGGAAAAGCGCCAACCCGAACACGACGCCCAAGCCGGCGGGCCGAAAGACGTAGGCGATGATCAGCCCGACGACGGTGATGATGGCCAGCCGTGACGCCGAGTTGACCGCCATCGACCTTTTCAGCGGGTGATCCTTGGCGGTAATCGATTCAACCGAGCGACGCACCAGCACCGCATTGAGCAAACCCAGGAGAAGCCCGACGCCGAAGAAGACCCCGACCATCGGGTGGCCGGACAGTCCGGCGGCGAGCACCGCCACCGCTGTGATGGCAATGCTGATCACGAAGAGCCGAACCGGACGGAAAGCAACAGAGGGAAACACCAACGGCGCGTCCTGCGCTGGTGTCGTCACTGCAGCACCTCAATCCCAGGTTGGTAAAACGGGAACCCCCCGACCGACTGATCGGTGGCCCGCCGAGCGTATCGCACGTCACAGTTGAATCACCCAAGGGGTATCCCCGAGGCCGCTCTTCAACCAGCCCGATCGGATTAGCCTCCGATGGACCGGTCCCCTGCGCGGCGTTTTGGGGTTCTACCAGCACCGTACCACACCGCGCGCCCCACTACTACTCCTCGTCGTAGTAGTCGTCCCGACGGCGCAACAACGGGATCGCCGTCGCGATGCCGGCCACCAGGATCGCCCCCAGCATCACCGCGGCGGTGTCGCGGGGACGGAAAAAGATTGTGCTGGCGGCGCCGAACGCGACGATCCCGACCCACAGATAGATCAGCAACACCACCCGCCGGTGCGAGTGACCGATCTGCAGCAACCGGTGATGCAGGTGCATCTTGTCGGGGCTGAACGCGCTGCGGCCCGCGCGGGTGCGGCGCACGATCGCCAGCAGCAAATCGAGCATCGGCACGAAGATGACCGCGGCCACCAGTAGGAACGGCGACAGCAGGACGAACACGTCACGGGCGCCGTAGGCGTTCTGCGAGACCGGGCCGGCGGCCGTCGTCGACGCGGCCGACAGCATCAGACCGATCAGCATCGAGCCGGAGTCGCCCATGAAGATCTTGGCTCGGTGGAAGTTGTGCGGGAGAAAGCCCAGACACGCCCCGGCCAGCACCACCGAGATCACCGCCGGCGGATAGAACAGGACGTCACCGCCGTGGTCGCGCAGCAACCCGACGGAGAACATGCAGATGGCGAGCGCGGTGATCAGACCGAGCCCGGCGGCCAGACCGTCGAGCCCGTCTACGAAGTTCATCGCGTTGACGACCGACACGGTCAGGGCGAGGGTCAGCAGGATCGACGAGGCCTGGTCGAGCACGATGGTGCCGACGCCGCCGATCGGGATGTAGAGGACGCTCCACGCCACGCCCATGGTGACCAGCACGCTGGCGGCCGTGATCTGTCCGGCGAACTTGGTCAAAGCATCGAGGCCCCAACGGTCGTCGATGAGGCCGATGCCCATGATGACCGCGCCGGCCACCAGGACCGCGGGCATTCCGGTGGAGTAAACGAACCCGCGGGTGAGCGCCGGAAGTTGGGACGCCAGAAAGACGGCCGTGATGACGCCGAGGAACATCGCCAGCCCGCCCATCCGGGGGGTCGGCGTGACGTGGACGTCGCGCTCGCGCGGATAGGCGACCGCGCCCAGCCGGGTGGCCAGCAGCCGGACCGGTCCGGTCGCGAAGTACGTGATGATCGCTGCGGTCAATCCCACCAGCGCCAACTCACGAAGCGGGACGCCCGCGCCTCGGGCGCCGAGCGCGACCAAACCACCCGCAAGGTTGGTTACGTCGCTGGACATCACCGAGACCGTACTGGACAAACCTGGCACCTCGACAACCACTCCAGTCAGGCCGGGGCGGTCAGGCTTTCCGGATCGACGGCGAGCACTTCCGCGATCCGCTCCGCGCTCACCGGGCCCGGCCGCAGGATCCGCGGCGTTGCACCGGTCAGGTCGACGATCGTCGAAGCGGCCCCCTGATCGGCGGGCCCGGCCTCCAGATAGACGTCCACCAGGTCGCCGAGCTGGCGGCGCGCCTCGTTGGCGTCCACGGCCGCCGGGTGGCCGGAGATGTTGGCGCTGGACACCGCGAGGGGGCCGACCTCACGCAGCAGTTCGATGGCGACGGGATGCAGCGGCATCCGCAACATCACGGTGCCGCGGGCGTCGCCGAGATCCCACTGCAACGACGGCGCTTGGCTCACCACGAGGCTCAATGCGCCCGGCCAGAAGGCGCGGATCAGGTCGCGGGCCCCGTCCGGCATGGTGTATACGAGTCCCTCGATGGTGTGCCAGGAGCCGACCAGCACGCCCACCGGCATGTCGCGCCCCCGGCCCTTTGCCGACAGCAATGCGGAGACCGCGGCGCTGTTGAACGCGTCGGCGCCGATGCCGTACACCGTGTCGGTCGGCATGACAACCAGCCGGCCGCCCTTGAGCGCTCCTGTCGCTGCGGCGATTCCCAGTGCGCGCTGGCCGGGATCCGCACAGTCGAAGACCTCAGTCACGTGCGGGCCTCTCCCCCGGTTGGCGCTCTCCTGCGGGCTGTCACGAATCGTGGCCGCCCGGTCAGGTCTTGGCGTGCCTGGACGTCGTCGAAAGCCCCTGTGCGATGGAATAATTGCACCGTCTGCGCCGAGGTGGTGTCATCGTGCTCGACACCGATCAATCCGCCCGGGCGTAGCAAGCAAGCGGCGAGGCGGAGGACAGGGGCGATCACCGCCAGCCCGCCCGGACCGCCGAAGACCGCCTGGTGCGGATCATGTTGCGCAACTTCGGGATCCAGCACGGCATCGTCGGGGACGTAGGGCGGGTTGGCCACCACCATGTCGACCCGACCCTCCAGCTCGCCGAGCAGCCCCGGCCGGCACGCCAACTCGGTGACGTCGGCGCGCAGCAGTTCGATCGCGGTGCCCTGCGCGTTGCGGCGCGCGTACTGGAGCGCGGCGTCGGAGTTGTCGATGGCGATGATTCGCGCCGCGGGCAGGTGGTGGGCCAGCGCCACAGCCAAAGCCCCCGAACCGGTGCACAAGTCGACTATGACGGGCCGCGGCGCAAGTTGTTGCGCGACAGCCCATTCCAGCAGGGCCTCGGTCTCGGGGCGGGGTATGAAGACCCCGGGTCCGACGTGCAGAGTCACGGGACCGAATGCCGCGGTTCCCAGCAGATGTTGCAACGGCACCCGTTGCGAACGCGCGGCGACGACGTCGCGGTAGCGCCCGAAGAACTCCTCGCCGAGCGAGTCCAGCAGGGTCAGGCGCCCGCGGTCGGTTCCCGCCAGGTGAGCAGCCAGTTGCTCGGCATCCCAACGCGCGGAATCGATTCCCGCTTCGGCGAGGGTGGCCGCAGCATCGTCGATCGCGCGCCGCAGACTGAGCTGGATTGTCCCGCTCTCCCCCGCAAGCGGGTGGGGGTACCTCCCGCTTGCGGGGGCGTGCCCCCACCTCATCGCTTCACTCTGCATCGTCGCAGGACGTTCATGCCTGTTGCAGCCGGGACTGCTTGTCGGCGGCGGCCAGGGCGTCGAACAGGGCGTCGAGGTCGCCGTCGAGGACCTGGTCGAGGTTGTGCGACTTGAAGTTGATGCGATGGTCCGCGATCCGGTTTTCCGGGAAGTTATAGGTGCGGATGCGTTCGCTGCGGTCCACGGTGCGGATCTGGCTGGCCCGGTCCGCCGAGGCGTCCGCCAGGGCCTGCTCCTCGGCCAGGGCCTGCAGGCGGGCGGCCAGGACCTGCAGCGCGCGGGCTTTGTTCTGCAGCTGCGAGCGTTCGTTCTGGCAGGTGACGACGATGCCGGTGGGCAGGTGCGTGATGCGCACCGCGGAGTCGGTGGTGTTGACGCCCTGGCCGCCCTTGCCCGAGGAGCGGTAGACATCGATGCGCAGGTCCGACTCGTCGATCTGCACCTCGCCGACTTCTTCGGGTTCGGGATACACCAGCACACCGGCCGCCGAAGTATGAACGCGGCCTTGGGATTCCGTCACGGGGACGCGTTGCACCCGGTGCACTCCGCCCTCGAATTTCATCCGCGACCAGACCCCGTCGGCGGTGTCGCCCTTACTGGCGATGGCCAGCGTCGCGTCCTTGTAGCCGCCGAGGTCCGAGGTGGTTTCGTCCAGCACGGTGACGGTCCAGCCGTGCCGCTCGGCGTAGCGGATGTACATCCGCGCCAGGTCAGCGGCGAACAACGCCGATTCTTCGCCGCCCTCACCGGATTTCACTTCGAGCACGATGTCGTCGGCGTCGTGCGGGTCGCGCGGCGCCAGCATGTCGGTGAGTTGGGTGTCCAACTCGGCCACTTGCGTTTCCAGATCCGTCGCCTCGGCGGCGAACGACGCGTCGTCGGCGGCCAGCTCTCGCGCCGTCTCCAGATCGTCGCGCGCGGCCACCAGCTTGCGGTAGGTGCCCACGATCGGGGCCAGCCGGGCGAACCGCCGTCCGGCCTTGCGGGCCTCGTCGGGATTGCTGTGCAATTCCGGATCCGCCAGCCTGCGCTCGAGGTCGGCGTGCTCGGCCAGCAGCACATCAATGGTCTGTACCGGCTTGGTCACCGCCACACCTCCTGCCCCGCTTCGCCTGTCACTACGCCGAACGCAAACCGACGCCCGGCCTGGGCGACGGTGCGCACAGTTCGGGCGTCGGTAACCGAGCTATTTGTCGGCAGCAGCGCCGGCGTTGCGCTTGCCGTACCGCTTCTCGAAGCGGGCCACGCGGCCGCCGCTGTCGAGGATCTTCTGCTTGCCGGTGTAGAAGGGGTGGCACTGCGAGCAGACCTCGACGACGATGTGTCCGCCGTCCTTGGTGCTGCGCGTCTGGAAGGTGTTGCCACACCCGCAGAGCACCGTGGTCTCCCCGTAGGCGGGGTGAATGTCAGCTTTCATGATGTCCTCTTCGATCGTTTGCCACCCGCCCCCGTCCAAACTCGGACGGTCGGGCGTGAACTCCGAACCTCAGCAGGTTGTCGGATAATCGAGCCCCGATTATGCCAGGTCAACCGCTATCATCCCAAACAGCGAGCTGCGCCCGCGCATTCCCGGCTAGTCGTTGTCCATCGCCCCGGGTGTCGTCTTGGACACCTGGACCAGGAACTCGTAGTTGTTCTTCGTCTTGCGCAGCTGCGACATCAGCAGGTCGATGGCCTGATGCGAGTCCAGCCCCGACAGCACGCGGCGCAGCTTGTGCACGATGCCGAACTCGTCCGGCGACAGCAGCAGCTCGTCCTTACGGGTACCCGACGGGTTCACGTCGACCGCCGGGAAGACGCGCCGCTCGGAGATCTTGCGGTCCAGCTTGAGCTCGGCGTTACCGGTGCCCTTGAACTCCTCGAAGATGACCGTGTCACCGGTGGATCCCGTCTCGACCATCGCGGTGGCGATGATGGTCAGCGACCCGCCTTCCTCGATGTTGCGGGCGGCTCCCAGGAACCGCTTGGGCGGGTACAGCGCGGTGGAGTCGACACCACCGGACAGGATCCGGCCCGACGCGGGCGACGCGTTGTTGTAGGCGCGCCCGAGGCGGGTGATGGAGTCCAGCAGCACGACGACGTCCTTGCCCTGCTCAACCAGCCGCTTGGCCCGCTCGATCGCCAGTTCGGCGACCGAGGTGTGGTCCGAGGGCGGCCGGTCGAACGTCGAGGCGATGACCTCACCCTTGACCGAGCGGGTCATGTCGGTCACCTCCTCGGGCCGCTCGTCGACGAGCACGACCATGAGGTGGCATTCCGGGTTGTTCCTGGTGATCGCGTTGGCGATGTCCTGCAGGATCGTCGTCTTACCGGCCTTGGGCGGCGACACGATCAGGGCGCGCTGGCCCTTACCGATCGGCATGATCAGGTCGATGACCCGGGTGGTCAGCCGGTCGCTGGTGGTTTCCAGACGAAGGCGCTGGTTGGGGTACAGCGGCGTCAGCTTGGAGAAATCGGGGCGCTTCTTGGCGTCCTCGACTGAGCCGCCGTTGACGCTGTCCAGGCGCACCAACGGGTTGAACTTCTGCCGCTGGTTGGGCTGTTCGCCTTCCTTGGGCACGCGGACCGCGCCGGTGACGGCGTCACCACGACGAAGGCCGTTCTTGCGCACCATGTTCATCGACACATAGACGTCGTGCGGGCCGGCCAGGTAGCCGGAGGTGCGCACGAAAGCGTAATTGTCGAGAACGTCAAGAATGCCGGCTACCGGCTGAACGACGTCGTCCTCGCGCAGCTCGGTGTCGCCACCCTCACCGGAGCGCTCACCCCGGCGGCGGCGGTCACGGAAGCGGCGTCCGCGCCGGCCCTGACGGCCCTCGCCGTCGTCGTCCTGCTGGTTCGAGCCGCCGCGGCCCTGCTGGCCGCCGGAGTTCTGATCCTGGTCGCCACCGCCGTCTTGGCCGCGGTCGTCATTCTGGTTGTCTTGCTTGGCCTTCTCGCGGCGGTCGGCCTGACCGGGAGCGGCGCCCTCACGGCTGCCCGAGCTCTCGCGGCCGGCCTCGTCGTTGCCGCGGTCCGGGGATCCCGTTTCGCGGGAAGCGCCGCGTCGTTCGCGGCGGGGCGCCTCGGTCGTACCGTTCTGGTCGCCCTTGGCCGCCGGCGCGTCGGCGCTGATGTTGTCGTTCTTGTCGTCGTCTTTTTTGTCCGACCTGCCGGTGTCCTCAGCGGGCTTGGTGCCATTGGCGGGAGCGCCGTTAGCCTGCCCACGGACTTCCTTGATCGCGGCGATCAGTTCGTTCTTACGCATACCCGACGTCCCTTTGACGCCAACTTGATTGGCCAGCGCGCGCAGCTCGGGCAGCACCATCGTGGACAGTGAACCACCCGAGACGTTGGGTTTCGCGTCTGGAGTGTCTGTGGTCACGGCATTCGAGAGTTGATTGGCGTCAGTGTTTTCGCCAGCCGTGAACAGGTCCGTATCAGTCACGGATTTCCTTTCTTTCCCCCGCTGATCAGGTCATACGGAGGGTTCGTTGCATTCAGGCAAATTGCCGAGTGCGCCCAATCATCGACATTGCAACGGTGATCGCCTGGATCGGCGGAGTAAACGGCGAACCTCGTCCACAAGAAGAATTGGTGTGTCCTAGCGGCAAGGCAGTATGGATGCAGATGCAGATGCTGCGATTGCTGGACGCGTCCGAGGATAGCCCCCATCCTTGCCGGAAGCAAGCAAACGCTCCGGCCACGCTGTAGATCAACCGACTACGGTGACTCCGGCACTCCAGCGAACTGGTTCGCCCGCTGCCATCTCGGTGATGGCAAATCCGTTGGCCTCGCCGTACTCCGCTGCTTCCGGGGGTAGCTCCGCCGCTGTGGTTAACGCGATCAGCGATGGCCCTGCCCCGGAAAACGTTGCTGCCACCCTATGACGTCGCAGCAGGCGCAAATATTCCGCCGAGGCCGGCATGGCCGACGCGCGCTGCGGCTGATGCAGCACATCTTCGGTGGCCGCCATCAGCAGGTCGGGGCGCTCGGTGAGCGCCACCACCAGCAACGCGGTGCGGCTGACATTGAAGCGCGCGTCCTCGTGGCTGACCTGCGCGGGCAGCAGCACGCGGGTCTCGGCGGTGAGCGAGCGTTCCTCGGGAATCGCTGAGTACAGGTGGATATCGGGGTGTAGCCGCAGCGGCACCGCCGCGTACTGGGGACGATCGCCGGTGCGGTCGACCCACGAGACGACCGCGCCACCCAACACGGCGGCCGCGGCGTTGTCGGGATGACCCTCGAAGTCCGAGGACAGCTGGATCAGTTGGGTTGCGTTGAGCGGCGTCCAATCCGTTTGTGCGACAAGGCCGTTTGCGGCCGCCAGGCCGCCGACTACGGCCGCTGCGGAAGAGCCGAGGCCGCGCGAATGCGGGATGGCGTTGCGGCAGCGCACCACCAGGCCCGGGGCGCGGACCCCGACGGCCCGCAGCCCGCACTCCAGTGCGCGCACCACCAGGTGTTCGGGACCCACTGGCAGCTGGCCCGCGCCTTCGCCCTCGACAAGCACGCCCAGGCCGGAATCGGTTGTCTCGACGATGATTTCGTCGTACAGGCTCAGTGCCAGACCGATGCTGTCGAAGCCGGGCCCAAGATTGGCGCTGGACGCCGATACCACGGAGCTGGCCACCAGCCCGGCGGGCAGCATCGGAGTCATCAACAGCCTTCCGCGCTTGCGGTCACCACGCGACCCACCACGCGCCGACCCGCTGCGCCCGGCTTCGCCGCGCTTGCGGTCACCACTAGGCCAGCCCCAGCTTTTCGACCACGAGGACCGGGTCCACCGGCAGCGGTGTCACGACCGGCATGTCCCGCAGCGCGGTGTCGGGGTCCTTGAGGCCGTTGCCGGTCACCGTGCACACGACCTTCGACCCGCGGGCCACCCAGCCGTCGTCGATGGCCTTGAGCAGCCCCGCGATGCTGGCCGCTGAGGCGGGTTCGACGAAGATGCCTTCGGACTCCGCCACCAGGTGATAGGCGGCGAGGATCTCTTGGTCGGTCGCGGCCAGGAAGCGGCCGTTCGATTGCTGCTGCGCGTCAACGGCCGCCGTCCACGACGCCGGTGCGCCGATACGGATCGCGGTCGCGATGGTCTCGGGATTCTTGACGGGCGCGCCGTGCACCAGCGGCGCCGCGCCGGCCGCCTGCGTGCCCAGCATGCGCGGCAACTTCTCGATCAGGCCCTCGTGGTGATACTCGGTGTATCCCTTCCAGTACGCGGTGATGTTTCCCGCGTTGCCGACCGGCAGGGCGTGCACGTCGGGCGCGGTCCCCAGCGCGTCGACGATCTCGAACGCCGCCGTCTTCTGGCCCTCGATGCGCACCGGGTTGACGGAGTTGACCAGCGCGATGGTCGGAAAGTCGGCGGCCATCTTGCGGGCGAGCTCGAGGCAGTCGTCGAAGTTGCCGTCGATCTGGATGATCTTGGCGCCGTGCATGACCGCCTGCGCCAGCTTGCCCATCGCGATTTTGCCCTGCGGTATCAGCACCGCACAGGTGATACCGGCGCGCGCCGCGTAGGCCGCCGCCGACGCCGAGGTGTTTCCGGTCGACGCGCACAACACCACCTGCTGGCCACGCGCCAGCGCATCGGTGACGGCCATCGTCATGCCCCGGTCTTTGAATGAGCCGGTGGGATTGAGGCCCTCGACCTTGAGATGAACGCTGCAGCCGGTCTTTTCCGAGATCCGGCCCGCCGCGATCAACGGGGTCCCGCCCTCGAGCAGGGTGACCGGGGTCCAGTTGTCTCCCACCGGCAAGCGGTCCCGATACGCCTCGATGAGCCCGGGCCACGGCTTGTGGACGGCGGTGCGCGGGGCGCTCATAGGGTGGTCCCTTCCAGTCGCAGCACGCTGGTGACGCTCTGCACGACATCCAAATCGGCCAGCGCGTCCACGGTTTCGGACAGCGCGGCATCCGTGGCGCTGTGGGTGACCACGACGATGCGGGCCCCGACCCGTCGGCCGCCTTCGTCCGCGACGCCTTCCTGACGGACCTCGGCGATGCTGACCTCGCGCTTGGCGAATTCGGCCGCCACCGAGGACAGCACGCCGGGCTTGTCGGCGACGTTCATGCTGACGTAGTAACGCGTGGAGATGAAACCCATTGGGGCAATGGGCAGTTGGGCGTACTTGGATTCCTTCGGCCCGCGGCTGCCCAATACCCGGTTGCGCGCGGCCATCACCATGTCGCCGGCCACCGCGGATGCGGTCGGCGCGCCACCGGCGCCCTGACCGTAGAACATCAGCCGGCCGGAGGCCTTGGCCTCGACCACCACCGCGTTGAAGGCGCCGCTGACCGTGGCCAGCGGATGTGACAACGGCACGAGTGCGGGATAGACGCGTGCCGAAACCCGCTCCTGGCCATCGGTTGTGATGCGCTCGCAGATGGACAGCAGCTTGATGGTGCACCCCAGCGCCCGGGCCGATTCGAAGTCGGCCGGGGTGACTTTGGTGATGCCTTCGCGGTAGACGTCGTCGGCGGTCACCCGGGTATGAAAGGCGATGGACGCCAGGATCGCCGCCTTGGCTGCGGCGTCGTAGCCCTCGACGTCGGCGGTGGGGTCGGCCTCGGCGTAACCTAGCGCGCCGGCTTCGGCCAGCGCGGTGTCGTAGTCGGCGCCGGTGCTGTCCATCGCCGACAGGATGTAGTTGGTGGTGCCGTTGACGATCCCGGCGACCCGCAACACCGTGTCGCCGGCCAGCGACTGCGTCAGCGGACGGATCACCGGAATGGCGCCCGCGACGGCCGCCTCGAAATACAGGTCGACATGCGCACTTTCGGCGGCCTGCGCCAGCTCGCCGGTGGAGGTGGCCAACAGCGCCTTGTTCGCCGTGACGACCGATTTCCCGTGCTCGAGTGCGCACAGGATGGCCTTGCGGGACGGCTCCACCGGCCCCATCAGTTCCACCACGATGTCGACGTCGTCGCGAGCGGCGAGTGCTTCGATGTCGTCGGTGAGCAGCTCGACGGGGACACCGCGGTCCGCCGCGACGCGGCGCACTCCGACGCCGCGCAACACCACGGGCGCGCCGACACGGGCGGCGAGGTCATCAGCGCTGTCCTCGATGATTCGGACAACTTCGCTGCCGACGTTGCCCAATCCGAGTACCGCTACACCGACCGGCTTTTCGTCACGGGGCACAGTTCACCTCACTTCCAGACTCAGTAGATCGTCGACCGTCTCACGACGCAGGACCAGGCGGGCGCGCCCGTCGCGCACCGCGACGACGGCGGGGCGGCAGATCATGTTGTAACGACTCGACAGTGAATAGCAGTAGGCACCGGTGGCGGCGACACCGATCAGGTCGCCCGGCCGTAGGTCTCCCGGCACCCAGGTGTCGCGCACCACGATGTCGCCGCTCTCGCAATGCTTTCCGACGACACGGGCCAGCTCCGCCGGCGCATCGCTGAGCCGCGAGACCAGCCGGGCGTCGTACTGCGCGTCGTAGAGCGCGGTGCGGATGTTGTCGCTCATGCCACCGTCGACGCTGACGTAGCGCCGGTGCGCGGTGGCGCTCACGTCGACATCCTTGACGGTGCCCACCTCATAGAGCGTGATGGTGCCGGGCCCGGCGATGGCCCGTCCCGGCTCGACCACCAGCCGCGGGGTCGGCAGCCCGACGGCCGCCGACTCGTTGCGCACGATCTCGCTCAGCTTGCCGGCCAGCTCGCCCATCGGCGGCGGATCGTCGGCGGTGAGATAGGAGATGCCCAGTCCGCCACCCAAATCCACGGTGGAGATCTGCGCGATCTTTTCGACACCGAATTGTTGGACGGCCTGGTGGAGCAGCCCGATGACCCGGTGCGCGGCGATCTCGAAGCCGGCGACATCGAAGATCTGCGAACCGATATGACTGTGCAGGCCCACCAGTCGCAGGTGCCGAGTCTCGAATACCTTCCCGACCGCGTCCAGAGCCGCGCCGCTGGCCAACGACAACCCGAACTTCTGGTCCTCGTGCGCGGTGGAGATGAACTCGTGGGTGTGCGCCTCGACACCGACGGTGAGGCGAACGAAGACATCCTGGACGATGCCCGCCTCCCCCGCGATGGCGTCGAGACGCTCGATCTCGAGCATCGAGTCCAACACGACGTGGCCGACACCGGCTTTGACCGCAGCCGTCAGTTCGGCGACGGATTTGTTGTTGCCGTGGAAGGTAATCCGCTCGGGCGGAAAGTTGGCGTGCAGCGCGACCGCCAGCTCGCCGCCGGTGCACACGTCCAGCGACAGACCTTCTTCGTCGATCCAGCGCGCAATCTCGCTGCACAGGAACGCCTTAGCGGCATAGTGCACGTTCTTTCCGCCGCCGAAGGCCGACGCGATCTCGCGGCAGCGGGACCGGAAGTCGTCCTCGTCGATGACGAACAGCGGGGTGCCGTACTCCTGGGCGAGGTCGGTCACCGTGACGCCAGCGATGCTGGCGACGCCGGCTTCGTCGCGAGCGACGTTGCGGGGCCATACATTTGGCGCCAACAGCAGCAACTCCTCGGGGGATTGCGGCCGCAGCGGGCTTTCGGCGTGGCGGGTCTCTTCGGCGTGCCGAGGACCGGCGGGGTGAACGTTCACATTCGCTCCGGAGCCGTGACGCCCAGTATCGCCAGGCCGTTGGCGATCACCTGGCGGGTCGCCTGGCACAGCGCCAGGCGCGCGGTGTGCAGATCGGTCGGTTGCTCGTCGCCCTGCGGCAAGACCCGGCACACGTCGTAGAACCGGTGGTAGTCGCCGGCGAGGTCTTCCAGGTACCGGCACACCCGATGCGGTTCGCGCAGCGTCGCCGCCGTGTCGAGCACCCGCGGGAATTCGCCGAGGGTGCGCAGCAGCGTCCCCTCCTTGTCGTGGCTGAGCAGCTCGAGGTGCCCGGTGTCGGGGATCAGGCCCAATTCGGCGGCGTTGCGGGCCAGCGCCGAGAGCCGGGCATGCGCGTATTGCACGTAGTAGACCGGGTTTTCATTCGACGCCGAGGACCACAGCGCGAGGTCGATGTCGATGGGGGTGTCCACCGAGGAGCGGATCAGGCTGTAGCGCGCGGCGTCCACGCCGATGGCATCGACGAGGTCGTCCAGCGTGATCACCGTTCCGGCCCGCTTGCTCATCCGGACCGGCTGGCCGTCGCGGACCAGGTTGACCATCTGACCGATGAGCACCTCGACGGTGGCGGGGTCGTCGCCGAACGCCGCCGCCACGGCCTTGAGCCGGGCGATGTAGCCGTGGTGGTCGGACCCGAGCATGTAGATGGCCAGGTCGAAGCCGCGCTGCCGCTTGTCCAGGTAGTAGGCGATGTCGCCAGCGATGTAGGCCGGCTTACCGTCGCTCTTGATGACGACGCGGTCCTTGTCATCACCAAAGGCGCTGGTGCGCAACCATGTTGCGCCGTCCTTTTCGTAAATGTTGCCCGTCTCGCGCAGCCTGCCGATGGCTTCCTCGACCAGGCCCTTGGTGTGCATCGAGTCTTCGTGGGTGTAGACGTCGAAGTCGGTGCCGAACTCGTGCAGCGACTCCTTGATGTGGGTGAACATCAGGTCGACACCGATTTCGCGGAACGTCTCGCGCATCTCGGCGTCGGGCAGGCTCAGCGCGTCGGGCGCCTTCTGCAATATCTGGGCGGCGATGTCGTTGATGTAGGCGCCCGCGTAGCCGTCTTCCGGGGCGGGCTCGCCCTTGACCGCGGCGACCAGTGAGGCGGCGAACCGATCGATCTGCGCGCCGTGGTCGTTGAAATAGTATTCGCGCACCACGTCGGCGCCCTGGGTGGACAGCAGCCGGCCCAGCGCATCGCCGACGGCGGCCCAGCGCGTCCCGCCGATGTGGATCGGTCCGGTCGGATTGGCCGACACGAACTCCAGGTTGATGTTGCGGCCGGCCAGCGCGTCGGAATGTCCGAAGCGGTCGCCGGCGTCGATGACGTTGTTGACGACGACGGCCTGTGCCGACGCCTCGAGGCGCAGGTTGATGAAGCCGGGTCCGGCCACCTCCGCCGACGCGATCCCGTCGGCCTGGGCGAGCGCCTCGGCAAGCCATCCGGCCAGCTCACGGGGGTTGGCACCGACCTTCTTGCCCAACTGCAGTGCCAGGTTGCTGGCGTAATCGCCGTGCTCGGGATTGCGGGGACGCTCCACGGTGACCGTCTGCGGCAGCGCGGCAGCATCCAGCCCGCGCTCGGCCAGCACCGCGGCGGCGGTGGTTCTGAGCAGCTCAGCCAGGTCAGCGGGGGTCACGAGCGTCCATCCTATTGGCTGGGGTGCCCGCGCCTCGAATCCATTGCGGTGGCGGAGCGGCCACCGCAATGCGTTAGTCTGTCGGTGCTTGTTCGAAAGCCCCATGGCGCAACAGGTATGTCGGTGCGCCCCCGTAGCTCAGGGGATAGAGCGTCTGCCTCCGGAGCAGAAGGCCGCAGGTTCGAATCCTGCCGGGGGCACAGGCTTGACGGGAGGTCAGAGCGTATTTCTGACCATCCTACCGAGTCGCTGGCGATCTAGTGGCTATTACGTAGGGGAGGCAACTACTGGCCACCACCCAATACAACTTCAACCGCGAGCCCGATGCGAGACCGGAGACTCGATCGAGGTCACGAACCTGTTTCGGTGGCTGCGTCATTTGAGCCGGTGGACTCTGCGGAATCGGTTTTGACGCCTGCGGCGGCCAATAACCGCTTCGCGTGCAATGCCGCATCGTGGTTCTCGTGGACCTTGGCCCCGAGCGCGATGGGGAGGAATTCCGGTCCTTTCGGCGCAGTGATGTCTTTCGCGAAGTTTTCTAGCACTCCGACCTTCACTACGACGATGCCGAGTTTGTCGAGCGCATCAAGGAGCGCCTTTGCGGCTTCCTTGTCCGCCTTGAAGGCACGGTCCCCGTAGTCTTTGAGTTCACTCCACTTAGTTTTTGGAATCTTGACCGCGTCGGCAAGTTTCTCTGCGAGCTTCTCAGTGACGGTTTCATCGTCCGCCGTCTTGTCGAGTACCTCTTCGAGCCGCTTCCTCACCTCCTGTACGGTGGGCGGCTGCGGTGTTCCCTTGAACTCACTTGTGGCCTGTTTGTAGAGCTGCTTCAAGTCGTCCCAGTTGCCGCCATGCGCCTCAACGAGTTTGGCTATCAGCCCCTCGTTATTGAGAACGTCGAGATCGGGACAACTCACGGTGCGCACCCCGAGACCGCGGAGGCGAGTGACAATCGGGGCCATGTTCTGTTTTCCGTTGCCACCAAGAAACATCACGTTGTGTGCAGCCGGTTTCGGGTCCTGTGCATCTTGGACCGAGTCGATCGATGCATGATAGAAACGCGAGTCCCTGTCGCCTTCGGTCACAATCACAGCCCCATGGAAAAGGCCGTCGAGCGCGTCACCGTATCTCAGCGTTACGTCCTTCCAAAGTTCGCCTACATCGTCGTTGCTGAGCAGCGTCGCGGTAGTTACGTCGCCCGTACGGGACAGGTGGATGATTGTGACGGGCTCTCCGCTCTCGACCAGTCCCACCAGCACATGTTTGTCGTGTGTTGCGAGAAAGACTTGTGCCTGATTTTCCTTTGCGAGAGAAGCGATTTCGCTTCCGATGATCCGCGCCTGAGGCGGATGGAGGAAAGCCTCGGGTTCATCAATGAGGGAGACCGGGTAGTCAGTTGTCATTAATGGCAGGACTAAGCCCAATGAAGATTTAATCCCATCGCCTTGCTCCAACAGTTCTGGCAGCTCCGCGACAGCGTTCGCATAGACGACATCGATCTGATCCACCTGAGGGACCGCGACGCCAGGATCACCCACGCGGAACCCGACTTTTTTACTAACGGCGTCGAAGTGGAGCATGATACCGAACATCCGCTTCGCGAACTCCTGCACCTCTTTCCGCTTCGAGAGGTCAGTGTGCAGGACTTGCATCGGATGTTGCGGAGGCGAACCGACAGGATCAAGACGTTCTGACGGAGCGCACATATAGCTGCGGCTGAGCGCATTTTGGTCATTGACAAACCAGTCAGCGATGAAGGTGGGGGTCAGATTCTTGCGCGTTGTCATCGCGTCGCCCAACGTTTGGCCGTGCCCTCCCCGCGTGATGACCAACGTCCCGTCCTGAGTGTGGCTGTGGTAGCTGTGGGCGAGCACCCACTCCTGCATGTCAGCTGCAGAGCCTCGCCACGGTTCGCTCAGCTCGGTTACAACACGCGGACCAGTTGTACGTGTGAGTGTTTGGGACTGCAGGATCTCCTTGATCTGCCGGAGCAGCGTCGATTTGCCGACGTTGTTTCCTCCGACGACCGCGATCACGTTGCCTGGGCCAGGCAGATCGAGCAGCTCGCCGTCACCTACCCTCAAACCGCGGATTTCGAAGCCAAAGTTCTCCGCCGTGCCAGCAGCGGCATTTTCGTCAGTCGGCATTTGTCTTTCCGTCCGCTCTTCGAGTTCCTCGATGAAGTCTCTGCCGGGGGATGGTAGACACAGCTCAGCGACGAAGGGAAGCGCGACCACCAGTGTGCGAGAGCTGTTGGGAGGATTAACTGGCCTCAGTTGAACGAGGACGGTCTCTGCAGCGCGTGCAGGTCAGCCTAGGCAGTAGCCCCTCGCTCGGATTGGGAGGCGTCAGGACGCTTTCTCGATTAGTTCAGCAGCGATCTCACGCTCAACCAGACCTAGGAACAAACTGGTGGCCACCATTGCGATGACGATCGCGTCCGTCTCTGATGCGTGCTCCGGTGCCAACCAGTGAGCCACGACGTGGCGCGACGGCATCGGTGGGATGGGCCTGCCAGGTTCCCAGGACTCGAACAGGGAGTGCAACGGCTGGAAGGCCAAACTGACGCGAAAGGCCCCCTTGGCGATGGCTTCCTGTCGTTTCGTCGTGATCGTTTTAGATCGGGTTCTGTTGTAGTCGAACTTTTTGCCCTCGGTCCTTCTCAACGCGGAGTCGATAACGCTGCACCCGAGTGAACAAGCGGAAGCTACGCGGCCAGTCTCTAGCACTTCGAATACCTCGACCAGCAGCGGTTCTAGCATCGCTATCGACTCTGGGATGCGGTCGTCTTCGTCCAGCACAAGCGCGGCCCGACAGTCCTCAAGGATGCGGTCTTCGACCGCAGGACAATTTCGCGGCGTTCGTCACGGTCGCGCGCCGCGACTAATTCCTCGACAATCTCGGCACGGGGCACGAACGCCAAAGGGATGCCCTCCTGCGTGATATCCCACGCCTCCTCTGGGTCAACGTCGGCAGACCAATTCGGCACCCACCGGCGAACGAAAGCAGTTATACGCGCGGTGTACTTGGTCACCGATGACATGAAGTCCGCGTAGTTCTGCACTGCTGGCAACACTGTCGCGGTTAACGCGTCGATGACGGGTTTCACCGTTTCGGCCAGCTGCTGGTTGATGACGGTCAGCTGTTGCGTAATCCGGCTACGCGTCTCCTCGTCGAGGTCTTCCCATTTCGGCGCTGACCCATGTTCGGCCCACGCCCGAGCTGAGATGTATTCCGGTTCGCGCTCCATCCATCCAGCTTAAGGTGGACAGGATGTACGCCCAGGGGCGAGCTCACGGGCCTTAAGCACCGCGGCGCCTAACCTGGGTTGGATTGCGCGGAGAAGCCACGCCGGTTCGCGACTCAGGCGTCGGTGTCCTCCCTGTGCCCCCACATGATTCTGTGCGTCCGTTCGCGCCAACCGATCTTTGCCGGCGGGGGCACATCGGGCCATAGGGGGTGGGCCGAGGTCTTATGGAAAGCGTGGTAAGCGTCGTACGCGACCATATGGTTTGCCTGGAAGGGTTTGGGCTGTCCGGTATTTGGGTCGGTGTTCAGCTCGTCGATATGTATCCGTAGTTCTTCGTGGCTCTTGCCTTCTTCGAGCAGGCTGATGATCTCGCGGTGGTACCACACTGGATTCGTCTGGGACTTCTCGTTGTAGCTGTGCTGCCATAGCGCCCTGTACACCCGGATTTCGGGAGGCGGTGTGGCAATGTTGTTGAAGGTAGAGAGTTCGCCTTTCCGGTATCGCCATGCATCCCGACGGCGGGAACGGGTCGCCCTGCGGCCAACGGCTTGCGCAGAGCCGCGCACCACCAGCCTGCGAAACTTGCGGTGCTTGAATTGATCGGGATTCCCGAGTGTTGGCCACAGGTGGTAAGACCTGGTGATGTTCTCGCCGGGGTCGAGCCGCTGGGGAGCCAGAAGGTCTACTTTCGCTGCCGGCTGGTCGTTGGGGTCGATGAAGAGCATGGGCACTACGGTGCTTCGCCATCGCCGAAACCACCGCTCGTGACCGAGGTCGAACGAGATGTTCTCGACCGAAACCGGGGTACGGCCAATGTTGGTGACCCGCACCTTCGCGTATTCGATTCCGAGGTCGATGTGGCGTTCCTTGCGCATCTTGTCGAAGTTGATTCTCTTGCGCGAACCTGTGACGCTCATCGTCGTGCCCCAGTCCGCTCGGAAACAGAAAACGAGCTGTACCTTCAATCGAGCGCCGTTGAAGCGGTAGAGGAGGTATTGCGCAACTAGGCCGCCGCCGGTGAAGGTCGCGCTACAGATCGAGACGAACAGCGAGGCGTCAGACACAGGACCTGCCCTTAGCTGTACAGCATGTGGCCGCCGGCACCTCCGAGTGCGCCGATAGCGATCTTCGACAAGGTGTCGCCCAACCACAATGCGGCTTGCTTGGCTTTGCTCCGCTCGGGGTCGTCGCGCGTCTCGTCTGCAGCCACTGCCTCCAGCGCGGCGATCAACCGTTCCAGCTGAGTTTCAGGTGTTGGCCATGCACCGGCCACCTGGTAAGCGTTACCCATCGGCGGTCCCACGGCGACGATCACGCCGCCCATCGCGGTGGAACCCTCCTCAAAAAAGGGAACTGTCTGCAGTGCGCGGAGTGCTCGCTGCACGGTGTCTTTATCGATCCCGGTTCTGCGTTCAACATCGCTTGCGCGGGTGAGGTGTCGGCCAGTCTCGTCATACGCCTGCACCACGGCACGAGAACGGGACGGTCGCGATCGGTCCAGGTGTCGTCCATATCGCGGAACCTACGCGGAGGCGCCGACAGCAATTCGGAGGACACGCGCATATGCCGCGCGCGTTATCGGACTGTGGTGCCGCAGGTGACCCACGTGATGGGTGGCGTGCCGTCCGAGGTGCAGCACCCTGGCGACGCGCGCCAACCGCAGCACGTTGAGGCTGTCGCCGATCATCGGCATGAGCGCAATCAAGCCACCGACCCGACATTGGGGATGTCTCTGTAGGCGGCAACGATTGTGGGGCACAAAGTAGAAGCCGACGGACACAGCGCTAATCGCCACGAACAGGAAAACGTGAGGAACCGAAAGGTCGCCGCTGTCGCTAAAGAATATCGCCTTGTACAGGAAAGCGGCCCACGCGGCGGCCAGTACGACGATGACCCACCCGACGACAGTGACGGCTTTCTCTATACTCATCCTCGATCTGTCCCTATCCCACGACGGTCGCTGGGCGCGGCGGACCAGCCCCCAAACTCTTGTACCAGATTTGGAAGCACCCTAAACCGAACTGTTCCGCGCCGCAGGCACTTTGGCACAATTCGCGATACGCCAGCGACGTGCTCAGATTCCATCACTGTTGGGCGCATTCGGGCACAGGTCGTGAAGCGCATAATGCACCAGTGTCCCCCCGGTGGCCATGTCGGAGGGCAGACCCCGCATGCTCAGATCATCGACCACCCACTGCTTGGCTTGGCCTGAGGTCACCTCTTGCTTGCCGACAAGAAAGCAGACGTAGCGCCCCTCGACCAGCAGGTCCTGATCGGACATCGCCGGATGCACCATGCCGGGTTGCTTCAGGTCTGCCAGGTATCGGCCGTCATCGGCGGCGGCTGGGCTGGCGAAAACGACCGCAGCAGCACTGATCCCGAGCAGCCGCACTAGTGCCGGCCGCGTCCACCGTGCATGAATTCGGCGGTGAGTATTGTCCATTGTCTGCTTTCCCCTACGTTGTTAGGCGTTTCAGTTTTGCGTCACACTGCTCGCAGACGAATGAGGACTCGCTCTGTGGAACTGTCTGCACATGTTGGCAGTGGTGGCACCTCACCTTGGTGGACTTGCCACGCGGAGTCATCGCCGTCTCGGGTTCGGGAACCGAGAAGCGGAAGCCGCAGTGCTTGCAGACGTTAGCGGCGGCAAGGATTGTTTCGGCACAGTCAGGACATTTCTTGGTCGCGGCCGGGGTAATCGGTGCTTGCGGCTCGCTGGTGTTCACCTTGCGCGGCGGCAAGTCGGCCCATTCTCTGCCATTCCAGTATCGCTGGCTGCCGCTTCCCTCGGGGTCTGGGTACCAGCCGGATGGCGGCAGGCCGGGGCCTAGCGAGCGTAGGCAAAGTTCGATGATTATGCCAATCACGCCCAGCAGGCCGCCGAGCACCAAGCCTTCGGCCCAGTTGCGATTCTTTGACCTCGCAATTGCGGCCCCGACGACTGCACAGAGTAGCCAGACGAATAGCACCGTTCCGGTGTCCACGAGCGGCCCCTTCTCGCCAACCAGTTAGGCGACGGCAAGTGGCCGACGCCGTACGGCAGTTCGGATGCCGGTCATGACAGCGGTGTGAAGGTCAGACTCCACGGTCCATCCGTGTTGCTGATGTGGAACGTGGTCCGGCCAGTGCCGCGGTAGGTGGTGGTCCCGCTGGCCGGCGCATCACCGTGAGCACATGTGTTGACCACGGCGGAGCCGTCACTACCGTCGGATTGCACCGGTGACACGATCAGGCAGTTACTAGTTGCCTGGTAGGTGACGGTGTAGCCGTGAGCCACCAGGTCGGCTGTCTTTACCTGCTCGCCGTTGCCATTGATGGTGACCGGGTAAGCCGGCACCGAAACGGTGCTGCTGGGTGCCTCACTGCCACTCACTGACCCGTGATAGTTCTTGTCGGGCACCGGAACACAGGCGCTCAGTGCGGCTGCAGCTGCCGCGATGCTCAACGCCACCGAAGGTCTGCGCAAAGTCTTGTTCCCCCTTGATTCAATTCGTCGCGATCCGCAACGCAGAATATTGCAATTGGCTCGCGCTGCGGGTGGTTTTCTCACCATTCGCCTTGTAAAAAAGCGCGCAAGCCTTACGCTCCGCAATGTGGCCCAAGACGATGAACTACCTGAATTGACTGTCTACTGCCCCATATGTGGCGTGGCTCGGGCAGTCACCCGCGAGATGGGTGAGCTTTACCTACTGGAGTGCGGTCACACCGTTCGCCCGCAGCACCTCTGAATCCACCGATCAGCTTCGCCTTAAAATCTTCCCGCGCCCATCAGGGGGCCGGTTTTCACTCGGGGGCACTTCACCCAGAAACGTCTAGACGTTCTCGCCCTCAACGTCCGCATAATCAAAGAACGCCCTCGGCTGGCTGGGTTTGCCGGCCCCTTCGCTACTTCTCCGAGTCGCCCGCATCATCGCGGCGATGCAGCGCGGTCGAGGGTTTCTGCATTGCGCAGGATGGACCGGCTGCTGACCCTCGACGATGGCGAAATAGACAACCTCGCGTGGGTGTTGCACCTGGTGGAGGGGATTCAATGACCAATGAGCGGTGGAATTACTACGCTGACGCGCGGCCGGAATACGCCACCAAGCTGGTCCGCATCGCGGTCGGCGGCGGCAAGGCAGAACGTTACACGGCCCGCAGTGGCTGGGTCGACGCGAACGGCATTCAGTCCGAGGTCAAATGGACCGGCGACTGGGACTTCATGTTGGCTGACCACCTTGACACCGCCATCGCAAACATCGATAACCCGAAGCCCCTTGAGCGGTTTGACTATTGGAGTCCATCGTGGCAACTGCGGTTGTGGTTCATCGCCTGCCTGGACGCAATCGAGGCCGGCGTGATCACCGCCGACCAGATACCGCCAGAGTCGGGGTTGAACACCGAGGTCGTCGCGGCGCTGAAAGCCGTTGAGGAGTGGGATCTTTCTGACGAATGGCACTGGTGCAACACCCCTGTCGACGAGCGGGGCGAATACCCGATCTTCCAAGCTCACCTTGCGGTGGCGACGCAATGCCGCGAGGTCGAAGCCAACGGGGCCGGAGAGTAAGAGCTAGTGACTGAGCCATTTGGCTCAGTCCCCCAAAACGTTCCCGCCTAACATCGGTCCGCCAACGCCGTCAGCCCTGAAAGCTTCTCACTCGTGATCGTCGAAGAGGTTGGCGGCTACGTCCGACAGTTCCAACCCGAATCCGCCCGGAGGTTGGTCGAGGAGACCCGCTCCGATGATGTTGCCAGTCAAGAGATCAACTAGCCGGTACAGGCCGAACGTAATAGCACGGTCGTCGCGGCGGCGCGACTTCTCCAGCCGGTACCCCCGGCGGTCGGCGACTCGACGGAGCCGGTTTTCATAAACCTTTCGTTCGACCATGGACATCGACTCAATATCCCTCCGCGACAGGATGTCTCGCGTGCCCGGAGAGATGCCGTAAGCCATGCTCAGAACTGTACTCGGAAGTTGCTCTCGGATACCCGCAGCTCAGAAGATCGCGTCGCCCGTGTGGGCGTAATTCCTGGAAAACGTACAGAGCAGAATTAGCCGTTTCGGCCATGTGCGGCGACCGGCCCCCGGTAGGGGGTGGACCCCGGGGGGCAGCCCGGCGCGGCCATCGCGCTTTCGCGCGCTGGCAGGGATTTGGGCCTGCTGCGCGTCGCCGAACCTTTCAAGTCCTGTCGGTGAGATCAGGTGTCCGACGGCGTCGATCACGACTCGCCGCGCTCCGCCGCCGACGCGACGTCGGCGTCAAGCCAGACACTTTGGTCCGCAGCACCTCCCCACCGTTACGCCCTATTGAACGGTTCCGTTGGCGCTCGATCAGGTCTGCGACATCTTCGCGCGTCATTCGCCAAGCACGTCCTGCGCGGTATTCAGACAGCTCGCCATTGTTCAAGCGACGTGAAAGCCAGCGCACGCCGTCGGCCATGTCCGGCAGGATCATCTTCGCGACCTCCGCAAAGCGAGTACGTCTTGAAATCGGCATTGTTATCGTCCATGGCTAAAACTCTGGCTCGCTTGTCGCTTCGGATGACATGAGCAATATGGCACGACCACCACTCGCTTCGAAGGCATAACGGCGGCGAGCCTTCGACCCGCAAGGCGTGTTCAAGGTGCCCATGGGTGTTGATGGGATGTTGATACATGCTCGCAAAAAGGCCGGAACCATGCACTCAGCGCGCATGGAGCTGCCCGGAATCGAACCCGTCGTAGAAATCGCGCTGACCTGCGGAAATAACGGCCTTCCCCACCCGAAACGACGCCAAATGACGCGAAATGACCTGCGGATACGCGAAAGGTGTTGATGGCATCAACACGCCCTGCCGAAAATGCATGGCGGTGTACCAGTGTTCGCCGCGCCGACGCCGAGAGCTGCGAGCGCGGCCCCGACGAACTCAGAGAAGGTGGTGCCGTCTGGTTGTGGACTGGCAGATTCTCACTGCGGGTGGGTCGCCAAATAGTCGATGACGGGGATCGGCGACGTCGCCGCGTAACCGACGGGCAAAAGCACGTCACCAACAATCGTGCGGTAGTAGATATCCCACCGGTACAACAACTGGGACCGGTACGTCCGGGCGGTCAACGCCGGCTTGCCACGGCAATTCGGATACGGTCGCCAACTAAACACCGGCCGATCCAGCGAGATGCAGTCGTCGACGATACCCAAGTTTGACTGTGCCAACTTCGGAGTAACGACCCTCCCGAAGTCCGAGTCACCCGCTCATCGAGCCCGCCGCGTTTTCGCTCTCTACCACCGCCTTGACAGTGGCCGGATACCAAGGTGCCATTCCTCGGGCGGTGAGAATCCCGTCGGCCATGAGTCCATTGGTGATCGCCTGAAATGTCCGTCCGTTGGCACGCTCAGCGAGGATCCGTTCGTCACCTCTACCGACAGGGCCGGTGCTGCACGCAGGCGCTCTCACCGAGCGCGCTTGGGCCCCAGGGCATCTCGGGTAGGTTGGCTGATCGGCCGGCGCTCATACTGTGTTGCCTCCGCGCCCGCCGCGCCTCACGGGCCCCGGAGGCTGTTGGCAGCCAAGCTGGACATACTACCCGGCGAGCGCGTAGATTTCGGTGGCTTCAGAGCGGCCCCGCAGTAGCTCGCTACCACGCGACACCCAATGCTGGCCTTCCTCTTGACTAGCGCGCTCGATGGCCGGGGCCGAAGCCAGCATGCGTTCATCGGAGGTCTTGGCGAGATCCGCAAGCCGGGCAGCCTCGTTGACCGGGTCACCGATCACCGTGTACTCGTAGCGATTCTCGGCGCCGATATTTCCCGCGAACACGGCCCCGGCTGAGACGCCGATGCCGAAGTCAGCTACCGGCAGCTTGCGCAAGTGGTCGGCTAACTCGCGTGCAGTGGCCAGCGCTGCCGACGCCGCTCCGTCGACTCGAAGAGGCGCCCCGAAGACGGCGAGAGCGGCGTCGCCTTCAAACTTGTTGATCAGCCCGTCCCGCTTATCGACCGCATCAACCACGATTCGAAAGAAGTCGTTTAGCACTTCTGCCACCTGCTGCGGCGGATGAGTGCACGCCAACTGGGTGGAGCCTACCAAGTCGATGAACAAGATCGCCGCTTCTCGCACGTCTCCTGTCAGTGATGCGCCCTGTTCAATTGCGCGGCGGGCGACGTTCGTACCGACGTGGCGGCCGAACAGGTCGCGTAAACGCTCGCGTTCGGCGAGGCCGGCGACCATCCGGTTGAAACCGCGCTGCAGCCGGCCGATTTCAGAGCGCTCGTACACCCCGACGTAGGCCCCCAAGCGCTCGTGTTCGATATCCGCCATGGCATCGACGACTTCGCAGACCGGATCCGAAATTGATCGGGCTATTAAAATCATGATCGGTAACCCCAAGAACGCCGCAGCAAGCGAAACCACCAGCACCGGAATACCAACCGGCGCAGTTTTTTCAATGACCCAGCCACGGGGCTGAACCGTGACGATTACCGCGATCACCCCGAGCGGCAGACCAGCAGACAACAACCACATGATGACGAGGCGCGCGAGCACGCCTGGTGCCGTCACGCCCTGCCCAGATCCTGCACTGGCGGCGACTATCACGGGCCGAAGCGTTCTTTGGGTGAGCAGAAGGCCCGTTCCGGCCGCCGCGCTTGCCCCCACTGCGGTACCCAGGAGGCAGGGCACTGCGAAAGCCAGGCCGCCATCGCGATTCACGAGGATGAAGGTCGCGCCAGCGACCGCCCACGTCGCTGCCATCATCACCGATTGGCGAGTGATTAGGCTCAGTGCCCCACGTCGTTGGCGAGGATTCGGTTCGCTGCCCGCGATGTACCAGCGCAGCGTCAGCGCCAAATTGGCCAGGGCGCCAAGGGCCGTGACGATAGTTCCGAGCAGCGCCAACGCCACGGCTAGGATCACGTTGCGCGGGGTGAGATAAGCCTGTGCGCCGCTGGTGGTGTGGCCGCTGAGCGGTATCAAGATGGCCGCGGACTGAGTGAGGGCGACGATGTGGGCGAGTACCAGGCCGGTCGCGTAGCGGGTCGATAGACCGCGGCTACTTGCATCCCCCGGCGGCTGCCCCGTTGTCATGGTCACCGTGCCATCGTGCGTGGGCATCAGTTGAGGATCTGCTGAGCGATGCGGCGCGCTCACGGCAGCACGCGCACCGGAACGTTCGACCATCCGGCGACGTTCTGCATGGTTACTCGTTTGCAACGGTCCCAGATCACCTCGTAGCGTGGCATCAGGTCCAGCAACTTCTCCAGCGCAATTGAGCTCTCCAGACGGGCCAGCGCGGCGCCCAGGCAACTGTGGATGCCATAGCCAAAACCCAGGTTCTGCGCCTGGTTCCGGTCCCGCTCGATGTCGAATTTGTCGGCGTCGGTGAACGCTTCGGAGTCGCGATTGGCCGAGCCGCCTACCAGGAACACCGGCTTGCCCTCGGGGATTGCGCCACCGTGCAGATGAACAGTTCGCAGCGAATAGCGCACGTTGTATTGCGCGGGCGCCTCGTAGCGCAACACCTCCTCCACCGCCGCCGGCACCTTGCTGCGATCGTCGAGCAGCTTTTGCCATTGGTCTGGGTTGCGCGCGAACTGCACGACCGCATTGCCAACCAGCTTGGTGACTGTTTCTGCGCCCGCACCACCCAAAAGGGTTAAGAATCCGGCGATCTCGACGTCATCAAGCCGGGTAGTCCCACCGTCGTCACGCTCAACCCTCGCCGCGATCAGGCCGCTGATCATATCGTCCTGCGGTCGTTCCCGCCGTTCCTGGATCAGGCCGAAATAGAACACGCCGAGCTCGGTGACGGCTTGCCAGTTTGATTCGTCCATCTCGACTTGTCCCGGTTGGCGACGCAAGGACCTGTCGACCAGGTGGCGGATTTTCTGGTGGTCTTCGGGCGGCACACCAAGCATCGTGCTGATTACTTCGACGGGAAACAACGCCGAGAAGTCGGCGACAACATCGAATTCTGCGGCGTCCACCTCGGATAGGTAGTGCTCGATCAGGTCGGTGACCGTATCTTTCAGTGCGGTGATCGCCCGCGGGGTGAAGACCTTGTTGACCAGGCTGCGCATCCGTCGATGCTCCGGGGGATCCATGAAGATGATCGACTTGGCCTCGTCTGGCAGATCGTCGTTCTTGACCATCCCCAGGTCTATTCCGCGCGCCGACGAATAGGTCTGGTGATCCTTAAACGCCGCGGCGACGTCTGTGTGGCGGGTCAGCGCATAGAAGTCGTGCTCTTCGTCGTGGTAGAGCGGTGCCTCTTCTCGCATCCGTCGGTAGGTCGGATATGGGTCGGTGAAGAATTCGTCTGAGAACGGGTCGAAGATCAACTTCGAAGTCGTCATGTCTCCTCCTCGAGGGGACCACCTGCTCAGCAGCGGGTTGGTTTGGGGTCAAGCTCGCCAGGTGGCGGGCTTACAGCGGATTCAGCTCCGGCGGGTTGACCACGATGGCCTGCGGGGTGCTGCGTGCGATCACCACTTCGGCCGGCGTGGTGGGTCCGTATCTTCTTCCCGGTGGGGCGGATATGGCCGGACGAAGATGTAGTCACTCGGCTGGATCGCGTTCCACGACTTATGGTCGCCGTCGCGAAACACGAATTCCGCGTTGCCACTTCGCACATCAATCGCTGTCTACGACTCGCCGCGATGGTGATTGGCCGACACGGTTTCGGGTGACACGTACGTCTTTCCCATCCACACCTTCTCCGCACCAACCGATCGACCGCTGATCGCGGCACACCGGCGCAGTCCCTCCGACTGCGCGGTCTCGGCGCTGATGTCCGAAGCGTTGATGTGGTGCACCCGGTTGCACGTGGCTTTGGCGCTCGCCTCGATGAAGCCGGGGTGAAAGCGCGACTTTTCCCGTTCATCGAGACGCTCATCGGATCGTATTTCCTTCGCGCCGTGGTTTGTTGTGTCTTACCTGATTGAACGGGACCCCGCGGTCCGCCGCGTATTCACGGGGCAATCCGAGCACCCGTTCGGCGATCACGTTGCGTGCCATCTCATCACTGCCGCCGCCCAGGGAGACAGTTTGTCGGGACAGGTAGCGCTTCCCCACCTTGAGAAGCCCGCGCTCGTCGTCGACAACGCCGAAGGGGCCCGCGATCTCCATCGCCGTGTCGACTTGCAGGCAGGTCACGTCGGAGTGGAAGAGCCGGATGATCGACCCGGCACTTGGCGGTAGCGCGCCCTCACGCATGGCGGCCACAACGTGCTCGACCAGGCCGTCGCGCACCATCCGACGCGCCAGTACCCGGCCGATTTTGTCCTGTGTGAAGGGATCTTCGGCCGTGCCAACCGCCGCGGCGAGGGAGAAGTAGTCGGCGAACGAGTCTTCGGAACGCTCGCGGACACGGCCGCTGGCGAACTCCGAGCCCTGCCCCACGGCGCGCCGCTCGTGAAAAAGCAGGCGCCCGGCCACGTCCCAGCCCTTGTTGACCTCGCCCACGACCGCGGATTCATCAACCCGCAGCCCGTCGAAGAACTCCTCACAGAATTCGTTGGAACCGTCGACTTGTTCGATGCGCCGCAACGTCACACCGGGTGCGTGAATGGGCACCAGGAACATGGTCAGGCCGTCGTGTTTGGGCACCGTCGGGTCGGTGCGGGCTAAAAGCAGCCCGTAGTCGGCGGCGAACGCGCTCGTGCTCCACGTCTTGGCGCCATCGATGATCCATCCGCGGCCATCGCGTTGGGCGCGGGTGGTCAGGCCGGCCAGATCCGATCCGCCGCCCGGCTCCGACAACAACTGGACCAACACCTCGTCGCCCCGTAAGGCTGCGCGGATGTGGTGGCATTTCTGGGCTTCGGTGCCGCTGTCGAGCAGGGTCGCACAGCAGATGGTGAAGGTCGGGACGTTGAGAATCAAGGGCATCTCGTAGCCGGAGGCCTCGACGTCGAAGGCCTTCTGATAGCAGACATCCAGGCCAAGGCCACCGTATTGGCGGGGAAAGCAGATCCCGGCGTACCCGCCGGCGTAGAGGCGCTGCTGCAGTTCGCGGGCGCGCTGCCAAGCCCCTTCGTCGTCGCGGCCGGCCCGGGGCGGATCGTCGGGATCCAGGCGGGGCATGTTCTCGGCCAGCCACGCGCGGGCCCGGGCCGCGAATGCCTCGACCGGTTCGACGGCGGGGCGGGGGGTCGTCGTATCGGTCATGCCGCGGACCCCACAATCCCGGCGTAGCGGCAGATGGCTTGATGATGCTCGCTGGGCGTGCCGAACAGGTTACGGTACAGCGTGACTCGCCGCAGGAATAAGTGCAGATCGTGTTCCCAAGTGACGCCGATGCCGCCGTGCAGCTGGATGCAGTCCTGCACTAACGGGCCGGCGTGCTCGCCGAGGTAGGACTTGGCGGCGCTGACCCATAGCGCAGCATTTTTAGCGCGCGCCGCGACATGATCGATGGCGGCGGCGGTGATGCCGCGGCAGGCGTGCAACCACATCGTCATATCGGCCAGACGATGCTTGAGCGCCTGATAGGACGCCAGCGGTCGACCGAAGCTGTAGCGGTCGCGAGTCCAGTCGACGGTCATCGCCAACACGGTGTCGAGGATCCCGACTATTTCAGCGCACTGCAGCACCATGGCTACCTGGTTTTGCCGGTCGACCAGTGCCGGCGCGGTGGTGGCAGATCCGACCGCTGAGGAATCGTCGACGTGCACACCGTCGAATTCGACTCGGGCGTAACGTTTCACCAGATCGATGCCGCTTTGTGGTTGTCGGATCACGCCGGGGGCGTCGGCGGGGACCAGGAACTGGCGAAGGGCGTCGCCGGCGCGGGCGGTGACCAGAAGCAGGTCGGCCTGTGCGCCCGCTTCGACGCGGTCCTTGATGCCGTCGAGGCGGTAACCGTCTGCGGTTGGCGTGGCAGTCAGCGTGGGCTGGTGCGGGTCGAAAGTCCGGCACGGTTCGTCAACCGCCCAGGCCGCCACCACCTGACCACAGACGAGCGCTCGGATGGTCTCTGCATGCTCGCCTCGGCTGTCGGCGTCGACCAGGCCGGCCAGCACGGTGCTCACCGGCTGCAGCGGTCCCGGCGCCACGGTGTGTCCGATCTGTTCGGTGATGGCCGCAAGATCGTGCAGACCACTGCCGGAGACATTTCCGCCGCCAAGCTCCTCGGGCACTAACAGACCGGCCCATCCGAGTTCGGCGGCCTGCTTCCACCACGATGGATCGACGCAACGGTCCTCGGCGTGCAGTGCCCGTTGGTGACTCAACGTCGCGTGTCGGTCCAGAAACGCGCGTGCAGTGGCGACGAAAAGCTCTGTCTCGGTGGATGACTGCGTCAAACCGTCTCGTCCTCGATGCCGAAGGTATTGACCGCCATGGCCAGCAGGCAGTAGCCGCCGATGGTGAAAACCAGGTCCATCCGTTGCTCGTCGGTGAAGTGGCGGCCCAACTCGGTCCACACATCGGCCGAGATGTCGGCGGCGTCGATGAGGTCATCGACGGCGTGCACCACCGCTTGGTCTTCCTCGCCCGGCAGCTCTCCCAAACGGATGGCGTCGATGTCGTCGGCGGTCAATCCGGCGCGCTGCGCAATAGGGAGGTGATGAAACCACAGGTACTCGCAGTCACGCCGGTACACCACGCGGAGCAGCGCCACCTCGCGTATGCGTGGGCACAACGTGGAGCCGCGCAGCAGGTAGGCGTTGAACGGCAGATAGGCCTGTGTCAGGTCAGGGTGGTGCACCAGCGTTGCTAAAACGTTGCCGACGCCAGCGGGGGTGGCGCGGTCCGGCGGTATGAGCGAGGCCACTGCCGCTCGGGTGCGGTCATCCCATTTGTCGGCCGGCAGCGGGTCAAGCCGACGGGGATGGCGCGCTGAGGTCGTCATGGCACCGGGGTGTAGCGCAGGTGCAATTCGGTCAAACCCCTCAAGATGTAGGTGGGTTCGTAGGTGTAACGGCGGCGGGACGCGGGACCATGCTTGTCTTCGTTGATGGTGATGTCGGCCATCCGGTCGAGGATGCGTTCTAGCGACACCCGGCCCTCCACCCGGGCCAGAGGAGCGCCGGGGCAGGTGTGGATGCCGCGACTAAATGCCATGTGTTCTCGAACGTTTCGGCGATCCAGCTGGAACTGGTGGGGATCCTCGAACCGCCGTGGGTCGCGGTTGAGCGCGCCAGGACAAATCATCACGATGGAGCCCGCCGCGATGTCGACACCGCCGACGTTGGTGGATTTGCGGGCCAACCGGAAGTCGCTTTTCACCGGGGCATCCATGCGCAGGGTTTCCTCAACGAAGGCCGGAATGCGGCTCCGGTCCTCACGCAGCCGTTGCTGAAGTTCGGGATGATCGCCCAGGATCCGTAGCGCTGCAGACAGCAGCTTGGTGGTGGTTTCCTGCCCGGCGGCAAACAGGAAGGTGGCTGACCGCACGACCTCGACGATCTCGGGTATGGTGCCGTCGGGGTAAGTGGCAGTGGCCAAGGCGGTCAGCACGTCGTCGCGCGGCTGGCGGCGCCGATCTGCGATATAGCTGCTGAACTTGTCATCCAGCCACTCCAACGGGTTGGACGCCAACGCTTCCCTTTGCAGCGAACCGACGTGGCCGCCTGGGCGGGCGCCCAGGACGACGCGGACCTGCTCGTGATCTTCTTCGGGTACCCCGAGCAGATCGGCGATCACGAGCAAAGAGAATGGTTTGGCGTATTCGGCGAGGAACTCGCACTGCCCGTTGGCCAGGAATTCGTCCAGCTGCCGATCGGCCAGCGCCCACATGAACTGTTCGTTCTCCTTGAGCCGACTCGGAGTGAGCAACCGGCTGAGCAGCGAGCGCGCGTCGGTGTGCTGGGGCGGATCCATGGTGACCATGTGCTCATACATCGGCAGCTTGCTGCGATTGAGTTCGATCAGGCCGCTGATGTCATCACCGCTGCATTCGAACGGCAACGGCGGGAACGGACCGCCGACGGAGACGCAGGCCGAAAAGGTGCCCGTGTCTTTGAGAATCGCCGCAGCCTCGTCGTAGCCGGTGACCGCGTATACGCCGTAGTGCGGTTCCCGGGCAATCGGGCACCTGTTGCGCAGATGGTCGAAGTAGGGGTGCGGGTCGTGCACCAGTGACTGGTCGGTGAAGTAATCCACCCTGTCGTAATCGATCACAAGTGTTTCTTCTTTCTTCCATAAACGGCCCGCGGCGGCCTCAGCAAGCGTTCCGCGGGTACATCAATCGCGCGTCCGTCAGCGCGCCACCTCGTTGACCAGGCTCAGGTAACGCATGACGGGCGGCGGCTGCGTCTCGACGCCAACCGGTTTCGACATCCGCCCCTCGGCCATCGCCGCCTTCAGATTGCGGCGGGCAGTGTCGACGTCGGCATCGATCTCGTAGAGAGTCACAAAGGACTCCCCGTCGGTCCGCCAGCGCCGAGCCGACACGAAACCGTCAACCGCTAGCATCTCCGGTATATGGATCCGATCGTGCCAACGATGATATTCCTCGACAAGATCCGATGACGCGGGCTTGCTCTCGACGAACAACAGTGATTTGGCCATTAAGCAATTCCTTCTTTGGAATTCGGTGATGTGGGCGGGGTCTACTGGATCGGCTCGTCGCCGAGCACGGTGGTGCGCAACATCTCACGCGAAGAGCTGGGGTCGTAGGGGGCGGCTCGGTGCAGCACTCCGCGGTTGTCCCAGATGACCGTGTCGCCGATCGACCAGCTGTGGCTGTACACCTTGTCGGGCTCGGTTGCGCGCTCTAAAAGCGCGTCCAGCAGCGCGCGTCCCTCATCGAGGTCCATGCCGACGACGTAATCCGCGGAGGCGCCCAACACCAGCGACTTGCGGCCGCTGCGGTGCGTCCACACCAGCGGATGCTCGTGGGTGCGCCGAGATCGCCAGCGCTGCACCTGTTCCGGCGACGGGTCGGTGTAGACGCGGCGCTGCGAGGCCTCCAGCGAGTGCACCACCCGCAGGGCGCCGAACCGCTCCTTCTCCTCGTCTGCCAGCGCGTCGTAGGCAGCGTATGAGCTGGCGAATTCGGTTTCCCCACCCCATTCGGCGACCTGCACCGCCGACAACACGGTGGCCTTCTGGGGGCATTCGTCGCCCAGCGGTGTGCAGCCGTCGATGTGCCAGCCGAAGGTGGCCTTCAGGTAGGCGGCCGAGGCGTTCTTGGACTTGTCCAGCGTGATCGGGTAGATGCCGGCCACCGGATGGTGGCCGTCGGAGGAATGATCGACCTCGCCCAGCCGACGACAGAAGCCGACCTGGGCCTCCGGCTCGAGTCGCAGGCCGCGAAAGACCAGAACCCCGTTGTCTTCCAACGCATCCAGCACCGCTTCACCGACCGAGTCGTCGCTTGCCAGTGCGCCCGGCTCCAGGCCCGCGACCTCAGCGCCGACGGACTCCGTGAGTTTGGTGACGGTGAGCAGACTCATGGTCGCTCCTTTCGGAAAAAGTGACGTAGGGTGCGCCGGCGCTGGGTGTAGCGGCTAAGGCACCGGGCCGCCGGTGCGGATCATGACGGCGTCGGCGGCGTCGACCGGGGTGGGTTGGTGCATGATCTCCACCGCCATGGCGACCATGATCAGCGAATAGATCATGTGCAGCAGGTTCAGGGCGTCGTCGGGCACATTGTCGAGGGGATACTTGTCGCAGTATTCGATCGCGTCTTCGAGGCGCGGGAAGAACGCGTCGTAGAAGTCGCGCAGCTGTGGCATCGACGCTTTCACTCGGGCGTTCCAGCGCTCGGTTTCTGTTGCCAGGCACCAGGTTTGGGCGTATTCCTCCAGCTCGGCGAATGCACTGGGCAGCATAGCAGGCATCGTCACACCCCCACCGCATCCCGCTCGCGGCGATAGGCTTCGACCCAGTCGACGGCCACCTTGTGCAGATGGCGGACCAGGATCTCCTGGTCGTTGAGGGGGAACTCGTCGACGATGCCGTATTCCAGCGCCGCTTGCGTCCCGCCGAGCATCCCGGCGTCTTGCAGCGCAAACTCTTTCAGCACCACCGAGGCGACTTCGTGCTCGATCCGCTCCCGCACGCTGCGCGCCGGATGGAAGTAGGTGTACGCCTCGAACCGGTGCGTGTTGTGCGAGGTGGGCCAGTACCGGTACAGCAGATACCACCCGCCGTAGATGAGGATCTCGGTGTTCGGGAAGATCTGGAAATTGCTGATGCCCCAGGGCTCGATCCCCCCGGGATTGAGTCCGCGCGGCAGGTCACCGATGTCGGGGGTCCGCCACGGTCCCACCAGCCCGCTGCGGGTGGCCCGCTCGATCGGGTACATGTATTCCGGTGGCAGTAGCCACCGGCGCCGTCCGGCCGTGGAGACCAGCCGGTGCGGGCCGTCGAGTTGGAAGTGCCCGCAAGTGAATCCGGCGTTGGGTTCGCGCACCTCGGCGGGCACCTGCTGGGAGTGCAGCGAGGGCACGTGGTAGTACTCCTGGAAGGCGTCGGCGAAGATCTTCCAGTTGCTGTTGTTATGGGCCACCCACTCGTAGCGTTCGGTCAGCTTGCCGAACGGATAGTCGTCGAGGCCGGTGATCATCGGACCGAGGAACTCACGCAGGCCCTGGCGGGGTTCGGGGTCGAGGTTGATGAAGACGAAGCCGTTCCACACCTCGCAGTGCACCGGACGCAACCCGTACTGCGAGAGATCGAGGTCGAAGAACTCCGACTCCTGCTGGACGAATTTCAGCGCGCCCTGCAGGTCGTAGCGCCAGCCGTGGTATTTGCAGGTGAACTGCCGACACGTCCCGCGGGTCTCCTCGCCGGGAAAGTCGTTCCACACCAGCTTGTTTCCGCGGTGGCGGCACACGTTGTAGAACGCGCGGATCTGCTCGTCCTTTCCCTTGACCAGGATCACCGATACGCCGGCGACCTCGATCTCTTTGGTGAGGTAGCTGCCCACGCGCGGCAACTCCTCCACGCGTGCAATGTTCAGCCAGGCCCGTTTGAAGATCGCCTCGCGCTCGAGTTCGTAGAACTCCCGCGACGTCGAGTCCCTGAAAGACACGGGGCCGTTACCCAATTCGGGGTAGTGCTCGGTCCAGGAGCCCTCCGGGGGCCTGCCTGCTCTGGTCATCGCATCCTCGCTCTCACATCACCGCTCCACCGTTGACGCCCAAGACCTGGCCGGTGATGTACCTTGCTTCGTCTGAACATAAAAACCCCACGGCCGCGGCGATGTCGGCGCCGGTGCCGAGGTAGCCCAACGGGATATTGCTGGCGATCTGCTCGTTGGACGGCAGATACCCAGCGGCCTGGCCCTGGTGCTGCATCGGGGTCTCGATGCCCGAGGGCGGAATGTTGTTGACCGTGATCCCGTGCGGCGCGTACTCGCGGGCCAGCGACTTGGTCAAGGTGATGACCCCACCTTTGGACGCGGCGTAGTGGGCGGCGAACGGCGAGCCGCGCTGGGCGCTCGAGGACGAGATCATCACGATCCTGCCCCAATTCGCCTCCACCATGTCCGGCAGCGCGACCTGACAGCAGTGAAAGGTGCCGGTCAGGTTGACGTCGATGATCCGCGACCAGGTGTCGGCGCTGATCTCCAAGAAGGGCGAGTAGTCGAACATGCCGGCGCTGGTCACCAGGACCGTCACCGGGCCCAACTCGCTGCGCACCTTCGCGAAGGCCTGCTCCACCGCGGACCGATCGGTGACATCGGCGCCCACCCCGAGCGCGGTCACCCCGTCAGCGCGCAGGTCGTCGGTAACGCGTTGCGCGGCATGCTCGTTGACGTCGAGGACCGCGACCTTGAGTCCGCGCCGGCCCAATTCATGGCACGTCGCCTCGCCCATACCCGAGGCGCCACCGGTCACCACCGCCACCCTGCTCATCGACTCCGCTCCACCATCGACCGCCTTTTCGCTCACTCGTAGACCACCCGCACCGTGGGGCTCGTGGGCAGGGCCTGACACGTCAACACCCAGCCCTCCTCCACCTCATCCGGATCGAGCGCGTCGTTGTTGATCATCCGGGCACTGCCCTGCGTCAGGCGCGCCATACACGTTCCGCACGAACCGATCTCACACGAGGACGGCGCGCGCAGCCCGGCCATCCGGGCCGTCTGCAACAGCGTGTTGCCCGAGTAGTACGGCGCCGTGGTGGTTGCCCCATCCAGCACGACGGTGACCTCGTCGGTGACCACTGCGGTGTCGGGTGGGGCCGCCGCGGCGATGTCGTTCACGTCGAAATGCTCCACGTGGAGACGGTCGGCCGGCAGGCCGGCCGCGGACAGGGCGCTTCGCACGATCTCCATAAATTCGTTCGGCCCGCAGATGTACACGTCGGCGTCTCCGGTGTCACCGACGAATGCCTCGATGTCGGCTTGCGTGACGAAACCGCTGTCGACGTCGAGGTGGTGATGCAGCACGAAGCGATCGGCGTGCCGCGTCCTGAGCGAGGCCAACGCCTCGTCGAAGATCACCGCGTCACGGCTTCGGTTGGCATAGAACAGCCGCGTGGCGCGCTGTCCGGACATCAGCGCCGTACGCAGCAGCGAAAACACCGGCGTGATACCGCTTCCGCCGGCGAACGCGATCAGCTCTCGATCGCTGTCGTGCAGCACGAAGCGGCCCTGCGGCGGCAAGGCGGGCAGCTCATCGCCGGGCGAAGCCTCGTCGTTGAGCCAGTTCGACACCACCCCGTCACGGTCGCGTTTGACGGTGATCTGCAGATCCTCGCCCAAAACGGGTGACGACGACATCGAGTAGCACCGTCGATACTCGTGGCCGTCGACGCTGACCAGCAGCGTCAGGAACTGTCCGGCTTGGTAACCGAACTGCTCCGCGCTGCCCGGCGGGACCTCGAAAACGATCGAGACGGCGTCGCGGGTTTCCGGGATCACCCGCTTGACCCGCAGCGGCACAAAGCCATCCGGCAACGCAGCGACGTCGACACCGGCTGCGTCAATATTGGTCGCAGCCGGCGGATCGGCGTGTGCGCCCGCGCGAGATTCGAGCATCTTGATCAGAATATCAACTACTTGCGATTATTCTCAAGTACTAGATGCTCAGGTGGTACCCTTCGGGCCCGTCAGATGGGGTAACCGCGAAGCAGGCGTGTCAGGTGTCGACGTGGTCGTTGAACAGCTCATGGCCAGTGCCCTTTTCGACGACGCGGCCCAGCAATTCGCGCAGGGTCCGCTGCTCTTGCTCGGTCAACACACCGAACACCTCCTGGTGCGCGGCGATCGCGTCACTGACCACCGTTTCGGCAACCTTGCGGCCCTCACCGGTCAGGTAGGCCCGCAGGATGCGTCCGTGCTGGGGGTCTTGCTTTCTTTCCACCAAGCCGCGACGTTCCAGGGCGGTGAGGGCGAGTTGGACGCCTTGCGGGCTGATCAGCAGGCGCCGCGCCAATTCGGCGCCGGACAAGCCTGATTCGTTGGTCAATTGGCGCAACACACCGATCTGAGCCGTGCTCACGCCATGTTCCCGCATCGCCTCGTTGATGGTGGTCAGCGAGTAATAGAAAGCCTGCTTGAGCAACCAGAGAATGTTGTCGGTGAGTTCCATGCCTGCCTCCGTGCCCAATTCCCATTGCGGGTCGCTCATGTGGCGGCTAATGCGCCATCATTCGACGTTATCGCACGGGACGGCGGTCAAGTTGCGGTTGTAGACGATCGTGATTCGCAACGGGCTGCGGGGCTTTTGTAAATCTGCCCGTTCTTCATGACAAAGCGGACGTCGAGCGTGGCGGCGATGTCGTCGAAAGGGTCTCCGGGCACGGCGATGATGTCGGCCAGATAGCCCGGTGCCAGCCTGCCCAACTCGTCGTCCGCCTCGATCAGCTCGGCGGCCACCACGGTGGCCGCGCGGATCGCTTGCGCGGGGGTCATGCCGCGTTCCACCAGCGCCCCGAGTTCCTTGGCGTTTTGCCCGTGCGGGATGGCCGGCGCATCGGTGCCGCACGCGATGCGCACGCCGGCGTCGATTGCCTTGGGCAGCATCGACTTTGCGCGCGGGAACACCTCGAGCGCCTTCTTGCGCAGCTCCGGTGCGATGCGGTCGATGGCCATGGCGTCGGTCAGATACGTCGTCGAGACCAGGAACGTGCCGTGGTCGACCATCATCTGGATGGTCTCGTCGCTGGCCAGAAAGCCGTGTTCGATGCAGTCGATCCCGGCGCGAATGCACGCCTGGATGGCGCTGTCCCCGACGGCGTGGGCGGCCACCCGGACCCCGGCCCGGTGGGCCTCGTCGGCGATCGCGGCGAACTCGGCGTCGGAATATTGCTGCGCTCCCGGCGCGGTGCTGTGTGACATCACCCCGCCCGAGGCGGATACCTTGATCAGCTTGGCGCCGTGCCGAATCTGATAGCGCACGCAGGCGATCACGTCGGGCACCCCGTTGGCGATGCCTTCGGCCACCGACAGCGGCATGATCCCGGGAGCCAACCGCTGGAACACCGTTGGGTCCAAATGCCCGCCGTACGGTGTGACGGCGTGGCCGGCGGGATAGATGCGCGGCCCGATGTGCCAGCCCTGGTCGATGGCGCGCTGCAGCGCCACGTCGAGCAGATATCCCCCGGTCTTGACCATCAAGCCGAGATTGCGCACCGTGGTGAACCCGGCCTCCAGGGTGGTGCGCGCGTTAACCGCGCCACGCAGCGTGCGATACGCGGGGTCGTCCTGCACGCCATGCATGGGCGCCGGCAGCCCCTGCGGGCCGCCCGGTCCGCCGATGAGCAGGTTGAGTTCCATGTCCATCAGGCCGGGGAGCAGCGTCACGTCCCCCAGATCGATGACGGTCGCCGAATCCGGAAGCGGCTCTTGAGGATTGATCGCGGCAATCCGTTCGCCGTCGATCACCACCTCGGCCGGGGTATGGATCTGGCCTGTCACGACGTCGGCCCATCGCGCCGCGCGCAGCACGGAGGTCACGGGACGGGCTCGGACACGCAGTCCAGGGTCGACGCGCCCGAATCGGGGACGCGCGGCTGTTTCCAGCATTCGACCGGGAACGACACCATGATCATCGAATAAAGAAGGTGCATCAGGTTCGCGACGTCGTCGGGCAGGTCGTCGAGAGAGAACTTGTCGCAGAACGCCAGCGCCTCTTCGGCCCGCGCGGTGATCGCGTCGTAAAAGGCCTTCATCTCCGTCATGGAGCTGGCCAGCCTCTTGGCGTAGCGTTGCGGCTCGCTGGGCAGACACCAGTCGGAGAACCGCTCCAGGTCGGCGAACTCGGGGGGCAGCATCGGCATCGTGTTCACACTCCTGCCGAGGCAGTCCGGCGATAGTCGTCGATCCAGGCCGCCGTCTCCTTGTGCAGGTGACGAATCAGGACCTCCTGGTCGCAGAGCAAGAACTCGTCGATCACCTGGGATTCGACCATCGTCTGCGTCGCCTCCAGCGTGTTGGCGTCCTGCAACCCGTATTCCTTGAAAGACACCGCCGCCAATTCCTGGGCCACCCGCTCGCGCGGGGTGCGCGGCGCCGGGAAGTACAGCGTGCCTTCGAAAAGGTGGCTGTTGTAGGACGTCGGCCAGTAGTGGTAGGTCAAATACCAGCCCTGGCCCCAGAACAGGATCACGAAGTTGGGGAACAGCTGGAACGAGTCCAGGCCCCACGGATCGCATTTCGCGGGGTTGAGCCCGGCGGGCATCGGCCCCAGCTCGGGCTTGTCCCAGGGGCCGAACAGCCCGCTCTGGCAGATGTCTTCCATCGGCTTGCGCATGTCGTCGGCCATTTCCCAGGCCCGCACCCCCGAGGTGCTGACCAGCCGGTGGGGCCCGTCGAGCCGGTAGTGCGGGGCTTCAAACCCCGCCTCGGCGGCCGCCTTTGAATACGCGGTCGGCGACTGGTTCGCGTGTAACACGGGGGCGTGATAGAACTCCTGGAACGCGTCCATGTAGAGCTTCCAGTTCGCCTTGACTTCCGAGCGGTAGTACCAGCGGGACGTCATCTTGTCGAAGGGGTAGCCCTCCAGCCCGGTGATCATGGGCCCCAGGAACTCTCGCAACGGCTGCTCGGGCTTTTTGGCGAAGTTGACGAAGATGAAGCCTTCCCACACGTCGCAGTGCACCGGCACCAAGCCGTAGCGACTCTTGTCGAGGTTGAAGAACTCCTCCTCCTGCTGCACGAACGTCAGGTTGCCGTCCAGGTCATAGCGCCAGGCGTGGTATTTACAGGTGAACTGCCGGCACACGCCGCGTGTTTCTTCCTGCGGCATGTCGTTCCACACCAGCTTGTTGCCGCGGTGGCGGCACACGTTGTGGTAGGCCTTGATATCGCCGGATCCGTTGCACACCAGAATGATTGACGTATTGACGACCTTCAGTTCTCGGGTGAGGTAACTGCCCTTGCGCGGAAGCTGTTCAACGCGGCCGACATTGAGCCAGGCCCGCTTGAAGATAGCCTCGCGCTCCAGCTCATAGATCTCGGGGCTGACCGAGTCCTCGTATGACACCGGGCCGGTGCCCAATTCGGGGTAATGCTGCGTCCAGCTGCCCTCCGGCGGCTTGGGGAATCGAGCCATGATCGCTCCTTACCTTTTCGGCCTGGCGCGGAATCTCCCGGGGGTCTCGAACCCACTTGTCCGATGTCGGCGCAAACAGCCACCTAGCCATCGGTTTCAGGTTCCAATAGGACTCCCTAGGACCAGACGGTATATGCTCGCTCCGGCAATCGCAAGTAGTTGATATTGATGATTGGGAGGCGCTGATGGGTCAATCCTCTTGGGTGCCGATTGCCCGAAACCGTGCGGTGCACTCGCCGGCAGGAGCCTTCCGCGTCATCTCGCCGCACACCGAGAAACCCATCGCCGAAGTCCAGGCGGCCGGACCCACCGACGTCGACGGCGCGCTCGCCGCCGCCCGAGGTGCCTTGACCTCGGCACCCTGGGGCAGCAGCGAGCCGTCAGAACGGATCGCCGCCGTCCGGCGGCTGGCCGACATCTACGACCGGCGCCGCCCCGAGATGGCCAACATCATCAGCGCCGAGATCGGGGCACCGATCAGCTTCGCCAAGCGCGCCCAGGTTGGCCTGCCCGCTTGCATGATTCGCGCGTTCTGCGATCTGGCCGAGCGCCATCCGTGGCAGGAAAGCAGGCCCGGGTTCTTCGGCAGCGACGTGCTGGTCCGCAAAGAGCCCGTCGGCGTCGTCGCGGCGATCGTGCCGTGGAACATGCCCCAGTTCCTCATCGTCGCCAAGCTGGTGCCCGCGCTGTTGGCCGGCTGCACCGTCGTGCTTAAGCCCGCACCCGAAAGTCCTTTGGATGCCCTGCTTTTGAGCGAGATGATCGACGAGGCGGGCCTGCCCCCCGGTGTGGTCAGCGTGCTGCCCGGCGATGCCGCGCTCGGCGCCTACCTGGTCGCCCACCCCGGAGTGGACAAGGTGTCCTTCACCGGCTCGACCGCGGCGGGCCGCGCCGTCGCCGCAGCCTGCGCGGCGAACCTCACCAAGGTCAGCCTCGAACTCGGCGGCAAATCTGCCGCTATCATCCTCGACGACGCGGAGCCAGATAAGGTCGCCGCCGGAGTGCGATCGGCTAGCCTGTCCAACAGCGGGCAGATCTGCAACGCGTTAACCCGCATACTGGTGCCCGACCACCGCCATTACGCATACCTCGACGCGCTGGCCACCGAAATGCACGGGCTGCGCGTCGGCGACCCCAGCGATCCAGCCACCCAGATCGGGCCTCTTGTGTCCCGCCGCCAACAACAGCGCGTCCGCGACTACATCCAGCTTGGCCAGCGCGAAGGCGCGCAACTGGTTGTCGGCGGCACCAATATGCCCGACGGACTCGAGAGCGGCTGGTACGTCCAACCCACCCTGTTCGCTGTCGCCGACAACGCCATGCGCATCGCCCGCGAAGAGATCTTCGGGCCCGTCATCACCGTCATCGCCTACCGTGACGAAGACGAGGCCGTAGCGATCGCCAACGACTCCGACTACGGCCTAGCCGGCTCGGTCTGGGGCACTGACACCGACCGCGCCCTCGCCATCGCAGCGCGGATCCACACCGGCACCGTCGGCATCAACCAGGGCTACACCATGGACCCCTTCGCGCCCTTCGGCGGCGTCAAAGCCAGCGGCTACGGCCGAGAACTCGGGCCCGAAGGCCTTGAGAGCTACCTCGACACCAAGTCCATAGCCATCGCATCTGGAGCCTGACACCCTGGCGCCGTTGACATTTGACGGCCACACCGGTGATCGATGTGGCCTCGAGACTGACCCAAATTACAGCCGACGCCTCGTCGGCGATGCGCAGGTTCGCCCCCGATGACGGCGGCTGTTGACGATGAAATCGGAGTCGATACAGTGATGGCAATATCAACCACTTGATAAGTGTGGCAGAACCACCAATGGTCGCAGTACCCCTCCCACCCGGTCCCGACGGCCGTTAAGCAAGGGTACGCACTAAACGCAGCTTCAGAGAGGCCGCGCCGCATCCGCAACCGAGGCGGTCACCATGAGTAGATGTTTTGCGTCCGACACAACCACCGCCCTAGGGACGCATTGACCATCGCGCGGTCGGTGTCACGAGGACCCGTTGGGACGTGTTGCGTGGGTTGTCCTCGGGTACCCGCATAGGAAGCTATCCAGGCTCGCCTATAAACCGCAAACGATGCTAGGCGTGCTTGGTGGCCAAGTACTTGACCGGCAACATCGAACACCGCGCGGCATCACATTCGCCAGGCCTCGTATGAGTGCCATCCCAGCCACTCGCTACCGACGCGCCCAGATCCTCAGTGAGATTGCCGCATCAGTCGACCATAACGACATGCAGGTTGGAGTCGAGCTGAGGTTCCGCTAACGAAACAGCCCTAAGCTTTAGCTTGAGAACGCTTTTCGTAGAACCTCGCACTGGCGGTCGAGGAATTCACGTGACACTCCGGCAGTTGGTGCGACGATGTCGAATCCGTGGAAAGCGCCGGTGACGATGTCAAGGTCGCAAGCGACACCCGCGTCCTTGAGGCGACGGGCATACTCGACGTTCTCGTCATGCAGCGGATCGAGGGTGCCGACGCCGATCCACGCGGGCGGTAGACCACCGAGATCGTCGTGCCGAGAGGGCACGGCGACTTGCGGATCGGCGCCGCGTAGATAAGCGGTCCATCCCAACCGATTGCTGTTGGGGCTCCAGAGCCGATAACGCTGATCTCTGATGCCGGGGCGATCGCTGGAGCGATCATCCACCATCGGATAGACCAGGAGCTGAAATAGCGGGACCAATTCGGCGCGGTCGCGAGCCAACAGCGCAAGCGCCGCCGCCAAGCCGCCGCCGGCGCTTGCGCCGCCGATGGCGACCCGCGCGGGATCGATGCCGGGCAAGCGGGTCAGCCACGCAAACGCTTCATAGCAGTCCTCCAGGGCCGCCGGGTAAGGGTGTTTAGGCGCGAGGCGGTAATCGACGGCGACCACGGGGACGCCTAGCCGGTGGGCGAAGCGGCGGCACAGCCGGTCGTCCTGCGCTGCCGATCCGATGACGTATCCGCCACCGTGAATCCAGAGCAGCGCGGCGCCCGCGTTGTCAGTGTGCCGAGGCCGGTGCAGCCGCACATTGACTCCGCTGGGCAGAGCCGTTACTTCGACATTCTTCGAGAAACGCAGTACCTGTAATCGCGTCAGCGCGCGAAGAACTGGCAGAGTGCGGCGAGTGTAGGGGCCCCCTGGCAGCACGCGCGCAATCACCCGCAAGTCGGGGTGAAACTCCTGGCTGTTGGGCATCAGACGGGGAAGGTGACGCCGGTGAGTTCCTCAGCTACGGTCCACAGTCGCTTCTGGACTGCCTCGTCGCGGGCTTTGGCACTGGCTGTCACCAGCTTCGGGTAGCCCTTGAGTTCGAATAGTCCGCGTGGACCCCAGTACTGGCCGCCGCGCACCTGCGGATCAGTGGCCGCCAGTAACTGGGGCAGTGCCCCCTTCGCCGGATCCTGTCCCACAACTGGACCGAACAGCCTCATCAACGGTACGACCGGTTTCCACACATAACGGATCAGCTCGGAGTCGGTATACCCAGGATGGGCGGCAACCGCGATGGTGGGCACATCCTCGGCTGCCAACCGCCGCTGCAGTTCATAGCAGAACATCAGGTTGGCCAGCTTCGACTGAGCATAGGCGGCCCCGCGGTTGTAGCGGCGCTCCCACTGCAGATCATCGAAATGTATTGCACCGCCGAGCTTGTGGGCGTTGCTGCTGACGACGACGATCCGTGAACCATCGACGGAAATGAGATTATTCAGCAGAAGCCCGGTGAGCGCGAAATGACCGAGATAGTTCGTGCCGAACTGCAATTCGAAGCCGTCTGGTGTCACCTGCTTCGGCGGAATCATCACTCCGGCGTTATTAATCAGTAGGTCGATGCGCGGATATGCGGCGGACAAGTCTTCAGCCGCGGCGCGCACACATCGCAAGGATCCGAGGTCGAGCTGCTGAATAGAAACGTCGGCGCGAGGCGCTGTGTTCAGGATCCGGTCCTGTGCAGCCTTCCCCTTCTCTGGGTCGCGAACTGCGAGCACCACAGAGGCTCCGCGCTCCGCTAGTACCCGAGCGGTGTCGAAGCCGAGGCCGGTGTTTGCGCCCGTGACGATCGCCACCCGACCTGTCTGGTCGGGCACATCCGCCTCGGTCCACTTGCTTACTGACATGGGAAATAATCGCTCTCTGCCGAGCGGCAATATCCTCGTCTCTAATGCTTACTCAATGGGAGAAGCGGCTCACACCGCCATGTCATCAGATTCGACGGTGCCCTACTGCGACGTCAACGATGTGGCAGGAAGTTGAAAGGCCAGCTCTGACGCTGTCCGGGACTTCCTTCGCACGCAAGCCATTTGAACAGGTGGTTTGCCGACTAGTTGAGCCAGAAATTTCTCATAGCGATAAGACAATTTTGCAGAGAGCTCGAGAAGCGCTCACTCTGAGGGGTGAAGGCGGGGATGATCGGTCGCGCCACAGCAAGCCGTGAGCGGATCTACACCGTCGCCGTCTACCAGCGGTTAATGGCGGCCTGACGACGAAAGGTCTGACTTACGTTGCAGCCGGCTCCATCTGAGCCTCCTGGTTCATGCCAAGTGTGAGCCGAATCGGATACCGACCGTTCAAGCCTTGAGGAATCGCGTTCATCGTGTTATTAAGATTATCGCAAGTACTTGATACCGTGATGTGATGACGAGTGACGGTCAGAGTGAGGCCGCTTGACGGGTACCGACACGACTAGGAATGCTCCTGCCACCGTCGAGACGGTTGCGACCGCGCCCCAATCAGGAGTAGGTAATATATTGATAGGCAACAACTCTCAGCTCGCCACGATTCGATACGATCGGCTTTCCCGCGCTAAGCCCACCCACCTGACATCATCTTCACCGTCATGATCAGCGTGATAAGGGTTGTCGAAGGACCTCCGACTCTTCCGCCGGACAGCACAGTCACTGTTGGCCGATCCAGGTTGACAATCCCAGTCGGAACCGGGCACGTCGTGCCGGCGAACTGGTACTTCCCGAGTGAACCACAATCGCCGACTCGGCTGCTCTACCTGCAACACGGTTTCCTCGCCAGCGCCCCGCTCTACAGCTACACGGCGGCAGTGCTTGCCCAGCAGACCAACAGCATCGTTGTCACCCCGTCGCTGACGTCCAACCTCTTCGCCAGTGACGCCACCTGGCTGGGCGAGATGGCGTTGCAACGCGCGGTGGCCGACCTGTTCACAGGTGAGCGGGCGTCACTTACCGCCAGCGCGACCTTGGCGGCGGGAAGCTCGGTTACGCTGCCGCGACGCTTCGTCCTCGCGGGGCATTCCATGGGCGGTGGACTCGTTGCAGGCGCCGCCGGCTTCTGTGTCGACAACGGAGCGGTCTCAGATCTGGCCGGCGTGATGCTGTTCGACGCGGTCTCGCTTAATAACGCACTGCCGACAGCTATGAAAAAACTCACCGGCCGGTGCAACCGACCGGTGCTGCTGATTACCGAACCCCTGCACTTCTGGAACCAGCTCGGCGACGTCAGTAGGTATCTAGTGCAGGCGCGACCCAACCAGTTCGTGGGAATCTCACTAGTTGGAGGGTCGCACATCGATGCCATGCAAAGCGGAAACGTCCTGATTCAGAAGGCGGCTCAACTGTTCACTGGCTTCTCGCTTCCACAGAACGTCGAGGCGATTCAGACCATTTCCGCCGGATGGATCAACGACATGTTCGCAGGGACCCGCGACGGCGTCTACGGTGCGCCTGGGCAGCCGATTCAGATTCCCACCAGTGCTGGGACTGCTACCGCCTTCGTACTTCCGGCGCCACCCAATCGAACAACGCCGATAGGCATCCTGCTGCAAACAATCCTCGACGCCGCACCCCGTGCGTTCTTCAGCTACGCGCCTCGCTTGCGCGCCTCTCGCCGGGACGCCGCGGTGTCTCGTGCGACCAAGCGCGACTACGGCGATAAGAGGGCCTCCTAGGGCAATTCGGACCTGACGTCAGTCATGGTCGCACCTCGGACTGCAACGCCGAACTTCATTGGCCCGCTCAGCCGATGTCTTCGGTCGCTACCATCCGTACATGGGGACCCAAGGATTGCTCAGGGACTACGGAAACTTGCCGGATCTGGGATACAAAGTGCGGGCCGCAATCGAAGAAGACTTAGCTCAGATGGGGCTTGACGCACCGGCTGTGCGACGACGGAATGCCGAACACGCGATGCTCCGCACTAGGCGTGAAGCCGACTTTCTGGTCGTTGAGAACAAGAGCGAAAGCGTCACGGCTGAGCAGTTCCGATTCAGCATCGAAGGGGTGTGGCCCGCCACCTACGGCGACCTCGGCGACGGAGGTAGCGAGCCGGTCTTCCTGGGATACGAGGAAGAACCCATTGACTTGCTGCCGCTCTCTGAAATGCTTTGGGGAATGACTGTTTTCATGCAGAGTCCCCCACAGCTCAGGGTGACGATGCGGTGGGTGGAGGGCGAGGCCCCACGCGAGACGAGTCAAGTCGTCGCGTTATGACCGACCGTCGACCAGAGCTATCGGGCGCTGGTGGGGGCCAGCCCTGACGACCTTCGCAAGTCTGGTCGGTGCGCAGCGGCGCTGTGGAGGCGCTGCCGCCACGGCCCGGCCGAGGGTGGGACATCAGCCGATAACTGCATTTCGCATGCGGCGGCGGAAATCACTCGGCGATTGCTGTTTCGGGAGCGCCAGCTCGCACCGCACGTATGTGTCGAAGTAAGTCGCGCAGCCCGTCGCCTGACTTGGCTCACGAGTTGTGGTCTCGGTCAGATCACCGAGCCGACGTCGTGGCGCACGATGCGCTCGAGTGCCCGCTCGACCACGGCGGCGATGGTCATTGATGGGTTGCATGCCGCGGTGGTCCCCGGGATCAGCGCGCCGTCGAGCACGTAGAGGCCTCGGTGCCCCCGCAACCGGCCATCGAGGTCGCAAACGGTGCTCATCGGGGCTCCTCCGAGGGGGTGCCAGGTGCTGTTTTTGTGCCGATTGGTGTCGGTGAGGATGCCGGCCCGGCCGGCGATCCGCTTGGCCCTGATGTGAATGTCGGCCCAGATGGCGGCGTCGCCCTTGCGCGGGAACGACAGCTTCACCTCGTCGGCGTCTCCGTGGTAGCTGAACCGGCCCCGCGCCCGGCTAACGCCATAGCCGACCAACATTGTTGAGCGGATGTCCAACCCCCCGAACGGCGGGAGGGAAGCTTGAATTAGCGTGTTGGCGCGATGAGGGTCGTCCCAATCCTTGCTGCAGTAGACGACAGGGCCACCCTGTACCCCGCCGAAGGCCTCGGCCAGGTCAGTCCACACGTAGATCCGGTCGCCGTTGGTGCCCCAGTTCTCACCCACGCCGTCGGGCAAGTCGGGGATGTGCCCCAGCGCTTCGGCCCGCACCAGCATCCGGCTGGTGTTGACGCTGCCGGCGGCCAGCACCAGCGCTGGGGTGGTCAATATCTTCGTCTCCCGCCGACGACCTTGCATGTCGAGCCGGTCCACCTCAACCTGCCAGCGGCCATCGGGCGTCAGTGCAATGCCGGTGACCTTGTGCAGTGTGTGGACGGAGACGCGGCGTGTGGCTCGAGCGGCGGCCAGGTAGGTCTTGTCGACCGAGTGCTTGCCAGCGCTGTCCACACCCAAGACGCAGTCGCCGTGGCTCAGCGACGGCCGCACCTCATCTCGCAGTTCGGCCAGCACGCAGCCCCAATCGATGGGCATGGGCACCTTTTCGACCGAATATCCCGCACGGCGGACCCGCGCAGCGAAGATGCGACTCACGCGGTAATTGCGGGTGTTGATCAGTTCGTCAGGCGCCGTTGCCAGCCGCAACATGCTGGCCACCCGCGGATAGTAGACCCGGTCCATTTCGTCGTAGTCGAGTGCCGAGGGCATGTGCGTCTCGAAGAGCTCCCTGGTGGGCTGCAGGCTCATGCCTTGGTACAGCAGCGACCCGCCGCCCACGCCCACGCCCGCAATCGACATCACGTTGTCACCGGAGAAGGCGCTGAGCAGCCCTGGGTAGGGGCTGCCGAGTGCGGGACGCCCGAACACTTCCGGATGGGAATCAAACCACAGCATCCTCTTGTCCAACGGGTTGCTGGCCGGGCGCGGGAACGTGTCGCGGTCCTCCGACACCTTCCACTCGACGCCCTGCTCCAGCACGGTGACCGGCACGCCCGCCTCGGCCAGGCGCAGTGCGGTGACTCCGCCGCCGAAACCCGAGCCGACGACGATCACCCGGTGGGTTTCGCGTGTCACCGGCACCCGAGCTGGCTGCTCTGCAATGGCGTGGCCGCGCACTGACCCGATCCACCCCCGCCCGGCTCGCGTGAGCCCCAGCATCCACCTGCCGAACTCAGTCATGCGCTGTCCTTTCGGTTCGCGCGGTGCCCACCGCTCAACTACCGAAACTCTTTGCTGCGGCGAGGGTTCGATGAGTCCGACTTTGTGCACGGGGCTCTACAGACCGGTTCGCGCTCTGGTCGGCATTGGTTAGGCGTTCTCGCTGCCGATGACGAGGCGGTTGACGACGTGGGGTTGTCGTGGCCATCTCACTCTCTCAACCGCTCTGGTGGTGCGGGTCGACAATACGTGCGCGATGGGCCTGAGCCGCGCCCACCGAGATCTGCGCCACCTCGTCAGGTCGTTCCAGCGCCGAGAAGTGCCCAGCCCGATGCAGGGTGATGCGGTGAATATCGGCTAGCGAGTTTTCTACCCGATCGCGCTCGGCGCCCCGTGACCAGTCGTCCTCGCTGGACGAGGGTGACCGGCGCTGACACGTCGGGATAGCGTTGCTGGCGTGCACGGTTGAATCCGTTGAGGCTGCGGTAGATCGCCCGGGCAACCATCGAGTAGCCCTTGCGGCGCTCACTTCTGAGGAGTTCGGTCAGGAAGTCCTCCGGCAGCCTGAGCCCTCGACGTCGGCAAGTAGCAACGTCGCCGCCACCCTTTGTCGCCTCACCCACGGTGCTTGTGGCTCGGGTGGTGCGGCCGCCAGCGGAGCGAGGCTCTGATGGGGTCTCTGCGAAGGTCACCATGAGTTTCTCGCTTTATGCGCTCTGCAGTTGACTGCGACGCGTTCGGAATGCTACCGACGGTCTTTGGACCGCCAGCCTGGTCGGTGCTTTCGTTGAACGGTGACCGCCGGCGCCGCGGCGCCAAACGGAACGCGATAGCGTGTGTTGCGGCGGCGGCAAGTGCGGGCAGCCCTGCGTACGTACGAGAATCAAGTAGCGCAGGCCAGGTATGTCGACTAGTGGGCCCATCATTCTTGGCGAGCCGATCGCCGAGCCACCACAGGCTCATCGGAACCGCAAAGGGATACAACAACAAGTGCTCCGCAAGCGGATCGCGGTGGTAGCTCACTGCGGCCCCGCCCTCGGTGTAGGACTCAACCAGCTTGTCCACATCGGCGACGTCGACGATCTTGTCATGTACTCCCTGTATGAGGAGCACAGGCATGCTCGGTGTCTTCTGGCCCAGCCGGGTCACCTTGAAGACATGCTGAAGTTCATCCAACGCGAACAATTCTTCGAAGCTCACGTCGACGTAGTCGGCGATGTCGACATTGCGGAAGCGCCGGATGGCCCGTCCAGTCGACATCCCCTCGATCGCCGCGAGCAGGGCCTTGCCGTCCTCTGTCGCGTGTTCGTCGACAACCTTCTTCGCCTCAGGGAACACGTGCACCAGCGACGCGATCATCAACGCTGCAAGGCCTGCCCAAGGCGACGCATTCAATCGGCGTGCAACGCTTTCCGGATCCACCACCGGGGAACCCAACACCGCGCCGACGATGTCAAGCTCAGGTGCATAAGTCGCGGCGGCCTCGGCGGCCCATCCGCTCGCCAGACCGCCCCCCGAATACCCCCATACCGCCATCGGAGCACTGGGTGAAAGGCCTGACTCCGCGTAGTTGACCGCGGCACGTAAACCGTCGAGAACGCGGAAGCCCGCCTCGTACGGCGCGCCCCACATGCCCTTAAGACCCTCGTGATCCGGGATGCTCACCGCCCACCCGCGTTTCAGGGCGGCGGTGATGAAAAGCAATTCCACCTGAACGGATGCCCCGACCAGGTCGGCACCCTGACGCAGGGCATATGACGGGAAGCACCGCGCCGCGACTGCGTCGATGGCGCACTGGTAGGACAGCACCGGGCACGTCGCCGGGTCCTTTCGGCGCGGAACCACCACGGTGGTCACCGCCGCTTCGGGGCACCCGTGGGCGTCGGTGCTGCGATACATCAGCTGTACCGCCGCCCCGTGCCGGAAACGACCGAAGAACGCCAGCTGCACCGGCCGTGAACGCAATACCGTCCCGGGTGCGACCTCATCTAGACCGGTAGGACTGGTGTAGAAGGGGTCGCACTCAGGCGTGGGGATGCTGGATCGGTTCCAGGACGACAAGATGTGATTCCTCTCGAGTTTTGTAGTACTACAGAGACACAGCTGTCAGGAATCATTGGTCACGAATGTCGCGGCCCCACAAGCTTTAAGGGCTGCTGGCGATCTCGACCATCTCGGCTGGGTCGGTGAACTTGACCCGCGGACGTCCGGAGGATTGACCACGGCGGCGTTCGGCTTGGTCGATGGCGTGCCAACCGTCGCCCGAAATCAGCTTCGGCTGACGCACTGCGAGCAGTTGCTGCAGCGAGCGCCGGTCCCCGTCGGGTCGGCGGAGCCTGCCGGAGATGAAGTCCTCCATGATGTTTGCGACCGTCTCGCGGGCGCAGTGCTTGTTGGTACCGATCGTGCCATTAGCACCACGCTTGATCCATCCGGCGACGTAGACGCCAGTGATCGACTGCCCATCTTCGGCGAGCACCCGGCCGCGGTCGTTGGGGATGATTGCGCGATGCTCATCGAACGGCAGGCCGGGCAGTGGCCGGCCCCGGAAGCCCACAGAGCGCAGCACCAATGATGCCTCGATATCCTCGGCCCGGTCGGTCGCGACAGCCTTGATTGCGCCGTCAATGTCGACGAGCTCGTTGGCGGTGATCCGCACTCCCTCAACGCGGTCGGTCCCTTGAATTTCGACCGGGGAAACGCAATAACGGAACACGACGCGCTTGTTGTGCGGATCCAGCGGACGGTGCGCGAACTCCTCGGCAAGCCTGACCTTGAGGGCGAGCGCCGGTTCCAGCGCGGGGTCTTCGATCTGGGCTCGGCTGGTCGGGTCGAGGTTCAACTCGCGCTCATCGAGCACGACATCCACCCCCGGCACGTGGTTGAAGGCGAGAAACTCCGATGATGAGTAAGCCGCCTGCAGTGGCCCACGTCGTCCCAGAAGCACGACCTCCCGAATGTTACTGCGCCGCAGGGCGTCCAGCGCATGGTCGGCGATGTCGGTGCTCCGCAATTCCTCGGTGTCGAGAAGCAGGATTCGCGCCACATCCAACGCGACATTGCCGTTTCCGACCACCACCGCCCGCTGCCCGGACAGATCGAATGTCATGTCGGCGTAATCGGGATGCCCGTTGTACCAGGCCACGAACTCGGATGCGGGATGGCTTCCGGGCAGATCCTCACCGGGTATGTCGAGCCGGCGCTCCTCGAATGCGCCCACCGCATAGATGACGGCGTGGTGGTGGCACATCAGCTCTTCATGCGTGAGGTGCTTGCCGACTTCGACGTTGAGGTGCAAACCCACAGCGTCTGTCACGAACCTCGCGCCGAACGTCAGGCCCACATCCTTGGTCGCGGAGTGATCCGGTGCCACACCGCCGCGAATGAGCCCGTACGGCGTGGGCAGCCTGTCCAGCAACTCGATCTCGACATCAGCCCGGGCCAACAGCTCGTCGGCCGCATAGCATGCGGCCGGTCCGGCGCCGACGATCGCCACCCGCAGGGTCCCCAGTTCCTTGGGTGGACGTGAGGGCCTCTCGTCCAATCGCCGAGGATCTGCGTGCAGCGGGTGCCGCTCGAAATAGGCGGCGTTGATGTCTTTGTATCGCTTCAACGGTTCAGGTAGATCGACCTCGTAGTCGATCGCGCCGGTCGGGCACACAGGCACGCATGCGCCGCAGTCGACGCAGGCTTTCGGATCGATGTGCAGCATCTCGGCCGTGCCGAAATCGGGGTCATCTGGAGAGGGGCGGATGCAATCGACCGGGCACACCGACACGCAGCTCGCATCGTTGCAGCACCTCTGCGTAATCACGAAAGCCATATTGGGACAACCGATTTCGGGCGAGCCAACACATCTGTCTGCCAACCGCATCGCCACGGCTGAATCGTCACGGCATAGCTGCCCGCACCGACCATCGTCTGCCGCCACCGACCGCCGAAGACAGCCTCGCGTGCACGCTGCGCCATCACCATCAACTCAGCCTCGTGAACACCAAGCTACATCGTCAACGAGACGCCACGAAGTTGAAAGCGCTTCAACCCCGGTCAGGCGCGTGCCCGAGAGCTCGTACCGACTCCACCAGCAACGATGGGCGAGAAGCCGGTACGATTTTCTCTCATGCTGCGAAGAGCAGTTGCTGACGGATTTAGACAGAGCTAGATGCCACCGAGTGCGCCTACGCGAAAGACCGCGGGGTTTCGGCTGCTTGCTCTAGCTAAACGACGGGCCAACAAAGCGTTTTACAAGCGCGTATTCGATGTCGCGGTCCTCGGCCGGCCAGTACCACAGCGCCAGGGTTACCCGCACCAGCCACTGCGCGGCCAGGGGGTCGTCGGAACCGATCACCTCCTGGGCCAGACGGCCCACGCCCGGCGACGCAGTCAACCACTCGCCCTCGTGGCTCGGCCGGATCGAACCCATCATCAGGTCACCGAGCGGCTCGGCCCGGATTTGCTCCAACGCAACCAAGATCGCCGTCACGACGCGCTCAGTACCCTGTAAACCCTTGATCGCCTCACGCACTAATTCGACGATTCGTGAGGAGGTGCGCATCATCACGGCTTCACGGATCGCAGCCTTGCCGCCGGCGTGACGATAGATCGTGGCCGGCGAACAATGCACCTTCGCGGCCAGCGCCTCGATCGTGAACGCCTCGAATCCTTCGCGTGAGACCAGTTCTGCGGCCGCGTCGTAGATCCGGTCGGCGGCTTCGCTGCCTCGGTCGCGGCCGACCAACCAATCCTCACGTGTCATGACACCTTGTCTCCTCCAGCCGACAGATAAATTCGCGTTCTCGCGTTGAGAATTATCTTGAGTGCTTCACCGGCTCACACGCCTGTCGTGAGAAATCATCACACTACCCGCCCCTGGGCCTCGCAACCTCGACCCGCGCACTTGACGGGCGCGATGCTCACAGGGCCCTACCACGCACTGAGGACATCAGACGAGCACACCGAGCCCGACTTCTCCACCGGCAAGTGCGCGCCCCAAGGATCCCGCCTCTGCATCACATGCGAACCGTTTTCCGACCGTCGAAGCAAACAGGCACTATCACTGTGAGAATCCTAGAGGGGGATTTCGACGCGAACGCGCTGGTCAGATGAGTCAGCTGCGAAAAGCTTTCCTAATAGCACCCGTAGAGGCCTTTCAACTTCGTGTCGCACCGTTGACGATGCAAGCTGCAGCGCCGAGCCTGAGGGCATGACGCTGGAGGCCCATCACTTCTCGTCGGCAAGCGCCCACCCGATCTGCATGCCCGCGCATCGGCGAGTTTGAGGAGACCCTTGCTCTGGCGCACAACGCTTTTCGCTCCGACCCGTACGGTGCCGCCTCGCTGGCCCGAGACCTTTGCGTTCTTTAGTAACGGACGAAAGGTGCAATGGTCATGGCGGTGAACAACAGCGCGCGCGGCATCGTTGCATTACTTAAACCGCTTGGCAGCGCCATAGAACTGAATCTCGCCGGGGCGATCCGCACGCACCGGCAGGGCTATCGAGGCTGGACTGGCGCGGTTAACACCGACTACGACCCGCTGGACCCCGCCACCGCGGCTCAGCCCCACGAGGCCTACCGAGCGCTGCATCGCAGCGGGCGTGTGCACTACAACCCGAAGCGCGCCACCTGGATCCTGAGCCGACTCAATGACGTCCGCGCCGCATTACGTGACACAGATCAGGTCACCAGCACCCGGGGGGTCACGCGAGTCAGAATGGCGGCTGATCTCTTAGTGCTCACAGACGGTGACGAACACGCCCGGCTACGTAAGCAAGTCCAGCCCGCCTTCACGCGTATTGCGCTGGAAAACTGGCAGGAAATTGCCGACAAGCTGGCAGCCGAACTGGTATCCGAGGTGCTCGCCGAACCTGGATGCGACGTGGTACAGAAGCTGGCCATACCGATGCCGATGCGTATGATCGCCGAGATCCTGGGCGTGCCAGACACCGACGTTGCCGACTTCCGGCGATGGTCAGAAAACAGCGTTCGCATCATTAACTTTTCACCGACACCCAAAGGTGTTATGGATATTGCGAATTCAATGCGTGCGGTCATCGCACTACGACGCTACTTCCTGCGTCATCTCGCCACCGGTGATCTCAAAGGCTCGGACACCGTGCTTGGGCGGTTACTGCAACACAGCAGCGAAGGCAACCTGAGCGACGATCAGTTGTTCTACGTTGCCCTGCTGCTGCTCATCGCCGGTAACGAGACGACTACCAATCTACTCGGCGGCATGTTCGACACGTTGGCCCACAATCCCGACCAATACGATCTCATCCGCGCCAATCCCGATCTCATTCCCATCGCCGTCGAGGAACAGCTCCGGATCTCCAGCCCGATCCAGAACCTTTACCGCTATACGCGCGAGGACTATCAGGTCGGCGAGGTAACCATTCCCGCCGGCGCACGCGTGCTCCTGTCTTTCGGTGCGGCCAACCGCGATCCGCTCGTCTTCGACGAACCTGACGAATACCGCGCAGACCGCAACCCGCGCATGCATATCGGCTTCGGCTATGGCGCACACATGTGTGTCGGCGCTCCTCTGGCCCGCATGGAGGCGCAAGCAGTGCTGCGTGAACTCGTCGAGCGCGTCACCCGTATCACTGCCGTTGGACCGACCACTTGGTCGACCAACAGCTCGCTGCGTGGGCCGACGCATTTGCCGATTCGATTGAAGAAAGCTGCCGCAGTCGCGACTAGTTGATGTCAACTCTGTAACGAAGGGGATGCCATGGAAATCCGTGAACCCGACTTCTTGAGACCTGTTGCACCGCATCGCCTGAAGGCTTACATCGTCCTGTTCACCGTCGTGGGCGTCGTGTTCGTTGGCACGACCATTGGAGTGGGTGCTGGGCTGCTGTCGCCAAGCTTCACGCTAGATGTCACGGCCAACTTGCTTTTCGGCCTGCCGGTGATAGTTCTGCCAATGGTGTTGTTCTGGAAGGCACCCGGAGAGCAGCGATCGCGTCTTCAATTGGCCGCCGAACTCACGCTGATCTACATTCCTCTGACCTTGGGTAGTCAATTGACCTACGAGTTGCCGTTTTTGATCGGGCATCCGTTCAACCTGTGGACTGCGACCTCTAACCCTGGCTGGCGCTGGTTGTGGTGGCAGTATGGGCTGGCTGACCAACGGTACGGCAGTGGTGACAACTGGATCTTCGGGTTGGAGTTCGTCTCCGTTGTAGTTGGCATTATGCTGTTCATTGTCTGGATTCGACTGCTGCGTCGCGATCTGCCCGACGAGTCGCGGATCCGCTGTTTGTGGCTGAGCTTTCTGGGCATCGCCGCTCTTCTCACCGGCACCGTGGCCTACTACGTGGCGGAGATCCGCGCCGGATTCAGCGATATAGGACAAGGCGCCTTTGGTTTGTGGTTCAAATTTGTCGGCGAGAATGTGCCTTATATGATCTTGCCCGCCTTCGTGCTCTATGCCATCTACCTTCAGATCAACTACCTGACTCGCTGGGTTGCCGTTGGTGAATTTGCTGGCAGCGGCGCAACCGTTGAGGCGGGGACTCAGGCAGGGTCGCGGGTGCCACGCTAACGGCATGCGCGCCCAGGTTCAGGTCGCCGCCTCAGGAAGTGCGGGCCTACGGCACGACGGGGTGTAGGGGCCTGAATGTGCCAGTGAGGGTGTTGAAGTGACAAAAAGATCAAGTCGATTCGGCTTGTGTGAGAGCAACGGAGTGTGCATGGCCATAATCCCCCGAAGTGTTCGATTCGACGATCAGGATTATTTGGTTGTCCTCCAGGAGGAGGTCACCCCGGAGAACGAAGACCAGGTGAAGGAAGCGGTGCGGCAGTGTCCTCGGCAGGCGGTCTCCATCGAAGACGAATGACCACTTCCGAACTCGTCTTCGATCCGTTCTCCGAGGACTTCTTCAACGGGCCGTACGAGCTCTACCGGCGGATGCGGGAAGAAGCCCCGGTCTATTAAAACGAGGAGTACGACTTCTACGCGTTCTCCCGGCACGAGGACGTCGCGATGGCCCTCAAGGACTTTGAAACGTACTCGTCGGCCTACGGCCTCGACCTGGCGATGTTGAAGTCGGACGAACCGCCTCCGGTGAAAATGATGATCATCATGGACCCGCCCGAGCACCGGCACATGCGCAGCCTCGTGAACAAGGTCTTCACGCCCCGAGCCACCGAGAACATGAGACCGAGTGTGACCCAGACGATCGACCGCTACATGCCGACGGCCGACGCCGATCACTTCGACGTGGTAAAGGATTTCGCCGCCTTGTTCCCTGTCTACGTGATCAGCCAGATGCTCGGCGTGCCGGAGGGATACCGCCAGAAAGTCAGGGAATAGGGTGACACCTCGCTACGTCGTGAGCGCGGTCAAATCGAGATGTCCGAGGAGGGCAGGCAAGCTGTCGTGGAATTGATGGGTTCTACTACAACCTCATTCAAGAACGTCGAGCCGAGCCCCAAGACGACATGTTCAGCCGGCTGATCGCCGCAGAAGTCAAGGACGCAAACAGCGAGACACGGCAGCTCGACGGCGTCGAGATCGCCGGCTTCGCAACGCTTTTAGGCGGGGCAGGTACCGAGACAGTCGCCAAGCTGGTCGGCAACGCCGCGGTGACGTTCGCGCGCTTCCCCGACCAGTGGCAGAAGTTACTCGACGACCGTAGCAAGATGCCTGGCGCAGTCGAGGAGTTGCTGCGTTGCGAGGCGCCGAGCCAGTACAACGTGCGCCGCTCGATGGAGGAGATACACCTGCACGGCGTCACGATCCCCGGTGGGCAAGCCTGTCTTCCTGCTTAGCGGTTCGGCGAACCGCGACCCTGAGGCCTTCACCGACGCCGACACCTTCGATATCGACCGCGACCGCACAGGTGCGCAGAACCTCGGCTTCGGGTACGGAGTACACAGTTGCCTCGGCGCGGCGCTGGCCCGGATGGAAAGCGCGATCGCGCTGGAGCGACTGCTCGACTTCATGGGCTGGGTGACCAACCAGTCGCCCAGGACCCGACGCGGGTTGGCTCATGCAGCGAGCCCAACGTCGGAGCGCACGCAGGATCGAGTTCGTGGATGCGCATACGCAAACGGTTGATCGTCGAGGTCCGTTGGGCGACAAGGTCTTCGCGGCGATCTACCAACAACTTCAACTCACGCGACACCGCATCATGACAGGCGACTGGCAGATCGGGTTCACGCAATACCGTCCGGGCCACCGCGAGTGCATCGATGGGATCGGACTTGCCTCGGGTGCCTGCCGAAGCCCGCGCTTGGGCCATCAACTTCGGCGCCACCCGCACCACCTTTTGGCCGGCGCTAAGCAAATCACGCTCGAGTCGAGCCGACAACGGCCGGCAGTCCTCGATTCGCGCGCCCACCGTAGCGCCTGGTGATGACCGGCCGTCGTGGCGGCCACGACTTTGTCGCCCAATGTGCGCCCGACCTCGCCGACAGCGACGAACGTGTGGGTGCGCTTGTGTACATCGGCTCCAACAACAACCATGGTGGTTGCCTCCTTCGACTCGAAGGGGTGTTAGTTGGGCCGGCCGGTGGACACATCTCAGTCGGGGCGATGCCACGCTCCTATCAAGTCACACCTGGCCGGTCTTTCACCGATGCCGACACAACGCACGAACGCCAACCGAGGGCAGCAGTGTCTGCAAGAGCCAAATACCGGGTGATCCAGAGCCAACCACCGCGAATGCGGCACTGCCACCCTGACACTGAGTATTTGCACACGACACGCCGCGGAATACATACAGTCAGCGCACTTTCGCGGGAACGTTAGCCCAAGCCGTGCAGGATGGCGCCGTTGCAGTCGGCCGCCGCCTGCCGCAGCTTCACCGCCTCCTGGTAGGCGTCGGAGTTGTACCACTCGCGCGCGGCTTCCGCCGACTCGAACTCGAGGAGGACTGTCTGGGTGCCGTGCCACTCGCCTTCGAGCGTCTCGACGTTGGGGTCGAACGACAGAAGCGTCGCACCGGCCATCGCCTTCCCGGCGAGCTTGGCGTACTCGGCCATGCCGGCCGGATCCTTCACATCTTCGGTGATGACGATGTATGCCTTCGGCACTACGGATCTCCTCGGTTCTCAGTCGGTTTCGACGATGGCTTGTTCGGGACAGCTGACGATAGCTTCCTTGGCCGAGTCCTCCAGGCCCGCGGGCACTTCCTCGGGCTCAGCCACGGCGTAACCGTCGTCGGTCATGCTGAACACATCGGGGCACAGCGTCAGGCACATACCTTGGCCTCGACAGCGGTCTACGTCGACGGTGACCTTCACGAACCACCTCCGGCGAGATCGAATTCGAGATGCAGTTCGGTCAGGCCCCGCAAAATGTACGTCGGAATGTACCGGTAGCGACGGCTTTCCGCGGAGCCGTGGTGTGCTTCGCTGATCCGGATGTCGGTCGTGCGGTCCAGCAGCCGCTCCAACCCGACGCGGGTCTCCGCACGAGCGAGCGGTGCGCCCGGGCAGCTGTGAATGCCACGACCGAATGCCAAATGCTGACGTGCGTTCTTGCGCTCGGGGTCGAAGGTATCGGGATCCTCGAAACGTCTCGGGTCACGATTGGCGGCCCCGTTGATCACCATCACGGTGCAGCCCGCACCGACTGCCTCCTCGCCGACCGTCGTCGGCACCCGCGACAGCCTGAAGTCACCCTTGACCGGGCTTTCAATGCGCAGGCACTCTTCGATGAAGTTCGGCATCAGGCTGCGGTCCTCCCGCAGCTTGACCTGGATGTCGGGTCGTTCTCCCAACACCTTCAAAGCCGTGCCCAGGAGCCGCACCGTGGTCTCCTGACCGGCAGAGAAGACGTTGGTGGCCACCCGCACGACATCGCTCACCTCGGGCACTGTCCCGTCAGGGAAAGTCGCGGCCGCCAGGCCGGTCAGCACGTCGTCACGGGGCTCGGCCCTGCGGTCCTCGATGTATGTTGCGAAAACGTCGTAGAGATACTCCAGCGGCGTCTTGGCCAGCGTCTTCGAGCCGGTACTGCCCAAGCCGCTGCCGTGGGTACCGCGGGCGAGACGCTCGAGAAGTTCCGGGCGGTCCTCCTCGGCCACCCCGAGCAGGTCGGCGATCACCCGCAGGGTGAACGGTCCGGCAAACCCGGTGATGAACTCACCCCCACCATGCGCCAGGAAGTCGTCCAGAATGTCATCGGCGATCTGCCACATGGCGTCCTCGTTCTCTTTGAGGCGCTTGGGTGTGATCAGCCGCATGAGCAGTGCGCGGTGGTTGGTATGCGTCGGCGGGTCCAGCGTTGGCAGCTGGTCGCTGAAGGGGATCTCGTCGCGGTGTGCCTTGATAATCTCGGTGACGTCGTCACCCCCGAGCGGTACGGGGAAGCCCGGGAAAGGCCCGGTCACCGAAATGCACGAGGAGAACGTGTCGGCGTCGTTGTAGACGTCGACGGCCTCCTGCCAGCCCGTCACCATCGTGACCCCGTAGTGGTTCTCGCGGCTGACCGGGCACTTGTTGCGCAGCGCCTCGTAGAACGGGTACGGGTCGTCGGTGAGACGACGGTCCCGGAAGAAGTCGACCGAGGTGAGGTCCTCCGCCATTGCTACTCCAATGATCTCGGATGAAGAGAATGTGATTCTCATCTGCGGCATTACGTTTCCATACTGGCTCTTCGCAGCGTGTCGTTGTTGAGCATCCGCGCGCTGCCGGACTCGATACGCGCCATACATGTTCCGCACGAACCGGTTTCGCATGACGACGGCGCCTGCAGGCCTGCCATGCGGGCAGTTTGCAGCAATGTGTTGCCGGCCCGGTAGGTTCTGCCCGTTGACGACGAAATGGTCGCCGTCGAACACAGCCCGCGTCTTCAGGCCCGCGAGGTCGGAGCCGGCGCCGGGCTCGCTCATGCCGAGGGAAGCAGTCATCTCGGCTTGCAGAATCGGTACCGCCCAGCGCTGCTTCTGTTCGTCGCTTCCAAACGTGAGCAGGGAGGCGGCGATGATTCCAGCACCCTGGGGGTTGAATGCGTGGTATATCCGTCGCCGCGACAACTCCTCGCGGTGGACGAACTGCTCCAGCACTCCTGCGTTGCGGCCGCCGAACTCCGGCGGGTTACCCGGAAGCAGCCAACCGTGGTCGAATTGCAGCCGCTGCCAGCGCCGGGACCATTCTGGTACGTGGGAGGTTGATCGGGAGCGCTCGGAGGCCGCCTCGGCCTCGGTGGGCAGATGTTCGTCGAGGAAGGCGACGAACTCCGCGCGGAAGGCCTCGACATCGTCATCGAATCGAAGCTTCACGAAACCCAACATATCAAGTACTTAACATCTGGTGGCCGATGCGCTATGACTGATGGGTACTCGACGGCGAGATGATCCTGATTACCGGCGCTACCCGCATTTCCGATAGCGTGGGCCCGCGCCGAGCACAACGAGGTGGGGCGCCGCTCGGCTGCGCGATCGCAGGCCGACCCGGATCGACTGACCCGATGCATGCATCACGCCGGTAGCTCTGGACATGAGCACCGGCGACTTCTCGGCACTGCCCGACGACTTAACCCTCGTTTTCCACGCCGCAGCCGACGCCGACCAAGCCGACTGGACTCGATGCATCGACACGAATGCCCAGAAATCGGGCGATCTGCTCTACGACTGCCGTACGGCGAAGGGTTTTGTGTTCGGTTCGGCCGCTACCGTTTACAGCTACCAGAGCCAACGCCCGCTGCGCGAGTCGGATCGCCCAGGCGTACTACTGCGCGCGAATTGCAGTTTTTCCCAAGATCGCGGCTGAGGCGGTGTGCACCTGGGTCGCCAAGCATCACCGCATACCGCTGACGATCATCCGCGTCTGCTCGACCTATGGGCCGAGGGCGGAGCACCGGCGGACCGGCTGGGATTGACGTCAGCACACGCGAGGGCGTCAGCTCGCCGGAGTGAGGTCGGCCGCGACCGAGGGTGTTGCCATCAGGCCGCACCGGAATGTCTCTGTGCTGGAAACGGATCCGTTTTCGGCGACGGCCGTGAGCGCCTGCCGCTTGAAGGCACGCGCCGCAGCGCTGAGCTTATGGGCGAAGGTACCGATACTGTCGTCCAGCTCCGCCGGCCAGGTGTCGCCCCATAATGTGACTTCGGTAAGGCCTTGTTCGAGCGCACCGAGTACCCCGCGCCGCACCCGCTCGTCGCTCGCGAAGAGGCTGGCTGCGACCGCGATCGTCTGCGGATGCGGCCGCGCTTCCCACAGCGCGAGTGCCGACTCGAGATCTGTGGTTTCCACTCCGAGGATCTTCAGCGGCCCCGGGTCCTCGTCCAGGGTGAGTAGAACTGTGACGGCCCAGCCTGCCATCATGCGGTCGTACATCCAACCGCCTGCGGACCGAACCACGTCGGCCACACTGGCGCCCACCACATCAAGCCGGTACCTCACATGGAGCTCCGGGGCGCCAAGTCGGCGGCCAGCGAGTCCGCATACGCCTGGAACGCTTCGGTGACCGGTATCGATGGGTCGAGCATCCATAGTGTCTCCATTCCATTGATGAAGGCGAGTATTTCGACGGCCTTGGTGGCCGCGTCACAATCGGAGCGATACTTCCGCGACGCTGACCGGATTCGATGTTGCCGGTCAGGATGTCGATAGCCGCGCGGTACCGCTTGTGCAGCCGCTCGTGCAGCGGCGCATAGGGGGCGATGTTTTCTATTAGTAGGACTGTGAACGTGCCGACCAATTCGGGCGCCCGGTCGAACCGCTCAGGCACGCGTCGGATTTCATTGATCAGGTTACCGGATTGGTAGTCGGCGTGGATCGCGTCGTCTTCGTCGCGGGCGTCGAGCACCGCGTTCAGCAGCTGTTCGTTCCTTCGAGTCGAACTGGTGCAGCCCAGCGGTGTGACGCCGGCTTCCTTCGCGATGACGGCCAGCGACGTGCTTCGCCAGCCGTTGCGTGCAAGCAGCCGTTGGGCTACGCCGAGGATGCGCTGCCTGCGATCTTCGCCTCTGGCAAGCAAGGTCTCGTACGGACGAGTGCTTGCGCGCGGTACAGACTGCCCAGGGGCCGACACCGAACTCCTTCGTTCAAACGAACCTAGTGAACACACATTAGGTAGTTTGCCCCGCTGCGACAAAGGTCTCAGCGCCAAGGGGACCCTCTGGTGGTGTAAAGCTTTTGCTTTATTTGACTTCTTAGGCTAGTAGGGGCCTCTGGTGGGCCGAGGTGATGCGGTTGGGCGGGAACGATGATCTCGTCTAGCAAGGATTTGGGTTGAAGTGCCATCCAACTGTGCTGGGGGAGTTCTGGGGTTACTTGACGGGGTCACCTTTCGGTTCGGATGCCTTGGCGGCGGTGTAGGTCGTCGCAAGCGCAACGTTGGTCCCGGGACGCTCGGGACCTCCCCTGCTTCACCTGGACAACACGAGCTGGCTTTCATGGATAACTGCTGTTACCCACGATTAGTCTCGGACCCCCGGACGGGATCGGGCGGTCAAAACTTCAATAGCCAGCGGCATAGCCGGCTAGGCCCGATTGGGTCCCAAAACAAACGGTGAGTGCGCAAATGTTCATGCAGTTGGCTGGCACTGAGACAGCCCGGGTACGAAGGATTCTCGCCGCGAACGACACTTGCGCTTCGAGAGCAAGCGACGATTACACAACCTAACCTAGCTAACGGGGTCCGATCCGGTGCATAGTCGACTGACTCGGCGGTTTCCTCCTTGGTGAAACCGGGCGACCCATTCGAGCGATGCACCATATCCAAGGATAATCGTCATTATCCATGAAGTTAGTCTGCATATTTCATTGATGAATCAGTCTCCTCTGGGTGCCGTCATTCTCTGTCATGGTGGCTGTTCCGTCCCGGGCTGGCCGTATGCCAGCAATGCAAAGCAATGTAGCGAGTGGGTGTTATCGCTCGTTACGACAAGCGTGACGCTTCGACTCACGTGCGGGCCCAGCGCGCGTAGCGCCGCCATCGCAACGACTCGATTTCATGAACAATGCGGCAATGCCCTCCCGACGAGCATCGAATGCAAATACCCTGATCTTTCGACCCACGTGGCCAAAAAGGGGCAGCCCACCACCGTAGGAGTGAGATGATCGATCAGGAGTGGTTCGGGGATTCTCTGAGCGTAGGAGAGTTGAATCCTGCCGATCTCGCAGCCTATTTGGAATCCGTTGACGATCCCGAGGTGCCGACTGCCGATTCGGCGAACGAGGCTGACGCGGCAGCGGCACTTGAGGAGCGGCTGTCTTTACAGTGGCCAGTCATCCTGCAGCCGAGGCCCTACAAGCACACCGGCAGCATGGTCGGCTACATCCAGGAAGGTGCGGGGCCGACGTATTCGATCGTCGATCCCAGGAGTGTCGCGCCGGATCGTGATCTGATCGGCGAGCGAGTCGCCATCCGACTCACCGCAGCTCTCGTGGTCTGCTACCCAGGTTTGGGAGTTCACGAGATACTTCTGCACTTCGGTGCCGGGGGAGGCAAAGACCGTGAACCGAAACACAATTTCAGTTCGACGATTCAAGCGGCCGACGGCAATCAGATGCCGGTGGGCGGACAAGTCTTGTTCAGTGGCATAGAGATCGGCGAAGACGGCTTGTCCTTGGCGATGTCTACCGTCAATGTTCACAGCCAGGGTGACGCGAAGCTGCTTGAGATTTTGCAGAGCAGTGTATTCCACAAGGGTCTAGACCTGCTCGCCTCGACCGGTCCTGCAATAGGGCTGTTGTCCACCACGCTGGATTCACTGGCCAAGTACATGGCCGGCAGCAACAAGAACAAGAGAGTCCAGACCGGCCTGATCGGCCTCGACCTCGACCAAACGCTCGTCGACACCGCCAAGTTGAACCTCGGCACCTACGTGATGGCACAGGCACCCGCCACCGTCGATGGCTCGCCGTGGGATTGGGGGTTGTACGCTTATGACCAGTCGCGTAACGCCATCGTCCACAGAGAGAACCCGGACCGCCTCATCGAGTTCAACTACGTGGCCATTGGGATCCAGCACATCTCACGTTAGGGCCTGCCGCTGACGGAGCCAAATCTGTACCAACGTTATTCCCTTGCGCGGGAGCGTTTTTACGCGAGCTGCTCCCCAGCCGACCTGGCCGTGTGTTTGTCATTGCTAGAAGGGGCGCTCGCGCAGCCAGGCCACCCGCCGGAGGTCGAAGTCGAACTGGCACTGCGTTTGATCGATCGAGTTCGGATCCCTGGCGCGTCACCGGATGTGGTCGCCGACGCTGCCAGAGCCGACGCTTTACTGAGCTGGGGCGCAGAGCGAGCGTTGGTGACGCCCCGCGGGCTGATCGATCTCGGGATAGCCCACCGCGTGGCCTACCAATCCAGCGGTGTCGCAACGCATGCCGCCCGCGCGATGCAGCTGTTCGAGCTCGCGGCGAAACGCGCCAATGAGCTCGACCCCGTGCCCTACCTGCACAGCGTGGAGCTCGCCGCTGAAGTCTGGGCGAACGAGAAGGAGCCGTTCGTACTCGATCTCGCGATCTCGGCATGCGACGCAGCACTTTTCATGGATGACGTACTGGACGCCGGCCAGCGAAAGTGGCTTGTCGATCAGAGGGCCTTTCGTCTGTTCGACCGGTACCAGGTAAGCCATCGCGAGGACGACCTGATGCGAGCCGTAAACGATAGACGCCGCCTGCTCGCCGACGCGCCACCCGACGCCGGCGATCGCCCGCATTTCGCCTACCACCTTGCGGTTTGTCTTCAGGAGGCGGCGGTCCGAAACCGGGACGGCGCGGAATATCTCGACGAGTGCCGCACGATGCTCACCCGCGAAATCGAACGGCTGCCAACGAAGGACACCGCCGCCCTGTTGAGCCTGCGGGGGATCACGGAAAGACTTGCCCGAGCGCACAACGCCGATCCGGCGCTCCTCGAGCGGGCGGTAAAGGATCAGAAGGCGGCACTGGAGGCCGGCCCCGAAAATGCCATCGCTCGAACGGTTTACGAAATCAGGCTCTCCAACGCGCTTCACGACCGCTACATTGCAAGCGGTCAGAAAAAGGACCTCGACGACGCGATCCGGCTCGCCGACAGCGCAGCCGCGTCACTTGAAAACCGTGCCAGCGATGAACTGATGGGCATCCTGGTCATGGCCTACACCGCCCAAGGCAGGGCCCGAGCCAAGCGGTACGAACTGTACGGTGACGACACCGACCTCGCGGCCACGCTGCGCGCTTTCCGTAACGGCCTTGACACCGTGCGACGCGGCGGCCTCGAGCCCGATGTGCATGTGATGTCCAACCTGGCCGATGTATTGATCCGGTTCCAATACCGGCGCACAGGAGATCCCGCAAGCCTCGACGAGGCAGTCGACCTGCTTGTCAAGGCACAACAAGCCCACCCAGATCCGCTCACGCTACCGATGGTGCTGAATACGCATGGCCTGGCACTGCTGGAGCGGTTCGAGGCCAAACACGACGCGTCGGATCTGCGTGACGCGGTGTCGCTAATCGAGACGGCGGTGGACCTGACGCCTGAGGGCGCGGCCAACAGACCGCAGCGGCTTAACAACCAGGTGCGGGCGCTGATGGCACTGGCGGACGTCGAAGGTCGCGCCGACGCGATCGAGCGGGGCGTCGCAACCGCCCGACTGGCAGTGGCAGCGGCTCCCCCGTGGACGCACGAAGGAGTGATCTACCGCGTCAACCTCGCCGGCGCGCTAGCCGTTCGGTATGAGTTCAACGGCCACATGGACGACCTCGCCGAAGCCCAACAACTCTGTGTCGGCATATCGCAGGTTGGTCCAATGGCGTCGCGGCCGGCGAATTTGAGTAACTCAGCGGTGACACTAATGGCCGTCGCAGATGCGACCGGGCGCACCGCGCCGCTAGAGGCGGCAGCGCGCCAGTTGACCGAGGCGATCAGCCTCGCCAACGCCAAAGATCCCGTATTGCCCACGCTCGCCTACAATCTCGCCGTCGCGTACCAGCTGCTGGGGCTGCGGAAGGGCCGTGCCAATCTGATATCCGCAGGGATGGATCCGCTCACTCATCTTGTTGAGAGCCTTCCCGTCGGCAACCCCACCAAGGCTTCGGCCGGAATCGCGCTGGCATGGTCCTACGCCGTGCGCGGATCGACAACGGACTCCGATGATGATCGCGCCACCTCCGTGCGGCTCGGGGAGAACGCGCTCGCAGGCCAGCCGCCGGGGACCGTCGCCTGGCACATGACCGCCTACCAGTTGGCGGTGGTCCACCATATGGCCGCTGTATCCCCACATTGCGGTGAGCGGGCCCGCGCCGAAGACCTTCTCGAACAGGTCCTTTCCGGTTCGCCCAGCCCGGATTTTCAGGTCCGGGCCGCCGACGAACTCGGCGGCCTGCGTGCCGAGCGCGGCGATGCCGACGGTGCGGCCCGTGCATATGTAGCAGGCGTGCGGGCCATGGAATCGTTGTTCGACCAACAGAGTCTGCGCAGCCACCAAGAACAGGCGCTGCGCAAAGGCGTGCAGCTGGCAACCCGTGCGGCGGCGGCACTGGCTGCGGGCGGCGATCTCCTCGGCGCTGTCGCGGTGCTGGAAACGGGGCGAACTGTTTTGGCGGCCACCAGCGCGCGTTCGGTTCGCCGCCAGTTGGACGCGTTGGCTGCCGCAGGCCACGCCGACCTGCGCGAGGAGTATTTAGCCGCCGCCGCAGCGCTGGGAAGTCTGGACGGCCACACAGGATCCGCAACGCCGCAGCACACCACGGCGACCATTCCAGCGGCGGTCGTCAAGGCCACTCGAGAACGACTTCAGACGGCGATAGGCCACATCTCGGCCATCGAAGGCTTCGAAGCGTTCCCACGACCCGCCGCACCTTCGCTCGCCGACATGGCGAGCCTTGCTGCCCCCTGCGTGTACCTCGTCCCCGGATCGCGAGCCGGAGTAGCGATCCGCGTGGACGCCACCGGACCGACGGCCTGCCGCGCGCTGCCGGACTTGACGGAGTCGGCGCTGCAGGCTCGCGCCGATGCGTGGCGCACGCTGGCCTCCGATAAGTCGGCCCGATCGGCACCGAGCTGGCCGGCTGAAGTCGCCTCGGTCGGTGCGTGGCTCTGGGACACCACGATGAGTGCGGTCACCGAGATGCTCGTCGACGCCTCGGAAGTCGTACTCATTCCGTGCGGACGGCTGGTAGATCTTCCGCTGCACGCAGCCCGGCGATCCGCCGGGAACGAAATCACCTACGCTGTTTCACAATTCACCATCCGCTACGCCCCGAGCCTGCGGACAGTTCTCGACCGGCGATCCACCACCAGCCGCGCGGCCGAGAGCCTGCTCGTCGTGGCCGATGAGACGTTGACCCACGCATCCGAGGAGGCGCAGGCGGTGGTCGCCGAGTTCGACACGGACGCACCAATCAGGCTGCGCAGTCAATTAACGCGAGCCAACCTGCTGGCTGCGCTGCCGACCATCGGCGTCGCGCATTTCGCCTGCCACGCGTCGTCGAGTCCGCTCGATGCGCTCGCCAGCCAGATAGACGCGTGCAGCGACGCGCCCGTCACCGTCGCTGACCTCCTCAGCCTGGATCTGTCGAACGCCCGCCTGGTCGTGCTTTCCGCGTGTGAGTCGGCAATGAGTGATCAAACACTCCCCGACGAGGTTCTCAGCCTCGCATCCACTCTGGCGCAATCTGGTGTTGACGGTGTCGTGGGGTCCCTCTGGTCGGTGCCCGACGCCAGCACAGCGGTGCTAATGAAGCGCTTCTACGAGCTATGGCGCCGTGACCGGCTGCCCCCAGCGGCGGCGCTCTGCCAAGCGCAGGCATGGATGGCATCAGGTGATGCGGGACCGCCATCGACCGGAGATCCAACCCGCCCGGATACCTGGGCTGGCTTCGTATACGTCGGCGTGTAGTTATACCCAACGCTTCGGCAGCTATTCGAGCTAGCTTCGACCCCCACGTTCTCCGCGAAAAGTCCCTCGCGAACGAACGTTTCGCGTTCCACCGTGAGAACATGGGCAAACTGGTCAAGGAACTCGACTGGGAGTTTTCCGTGATCCAACCACCGCGACGAGTTAGGGGCTAGCGCGCACCGCGCGGATATGCGGCTTGTCTACCGCGCTTGTGATTGGCGGTCGGAACCTACCTGCATGTCATGGGACATGAACACCTCAAAGACGCTGATATCGAAGGGTATTTGACCGAGCCCGGGCTTGGTCGTGTGATCGGTTGGACTATGACCACATCGACGGCGACGAGTCAGCTGGTCCTGCACCTGTGTCCTCGTCCAGAACCGTGAGGAGGATGCTGGACTAGCTGCCGCCAAGGAGGTTCATCACCTTGCGGCTGATCTTGACAATGTGATCGCTGGCCGGCAACAGCGGAAACCCTGAGCTGAGCAGGTACATCTGCAGTGACGCCAGCCCGTACTTGGATGCTTTGGCGCGCCAGTTCGCGATCAACCCCATCATGTCGGGATTATTGCCGTATTTCATCCCGATATCGGCCATACCTTCAAGCAATTGAACGTCAGATATCGGGACGATGCCGGGGGCGTACACCTGCGGTTGAAGATGGCCGAACGCATCGAGGCCCCGAATATTGATGTCGAACTGGGTCAGCAGCCCATTGACCACGCCGGCGTCGGGCACGACGATGAGCGGGACGAACATCGTCTTCGTGTCGACCTTCTCGTTGTCCCAGCCGCCGTGCTTCCTGACGAGGTCGATCGTAGAGAGTAGCTGACCAAACTTGCCGTCGTTAGGATCGGAGAAAATCTTCTCGACGTCAGCGCCGTACTAGTCCCAGCTCGCCAAGCCTTGTGCCACATCCTCTTTCACTGCGTGATTTGTTGCATCGATCACGATGCAGTGGGCTCCACCGAAGAGCATCCAGTCGCACACCGGCGGCTTCTTTCCCTTCGGCCCCGGCCAGGCCGCGTGCATTTCGTCTTCGCCGACGATTGCGCGCAGGTGTGGGCTCTTGTCGAAGATGCGGTGCAGAATCCCACCGGCGAAGGCTTCGAACGCGTCGCACATCGCGTTCTTGAAGCGATTCCTGAGCCCTCCAGAGCTGAAGCTGGCCCACGCCTCGAAGTAGAGTTGCCCGCCGCACAGCCGATCGAGCGCCCACTGATGGCGCAGCATAACGAACGTGTTGTCGTCGACGGGGACCCAAACAGGATCGCACGATCACATTTCGATGGCCGGCGCATAGCCCGACTAGGCCTTGGTGGCGCCTTGAAATGTGGATTGAGATAGTCCAACGCGTTTGGTCGGCTGGTACGGACACAGCCGGGCAGCCGGATTCAGCCACGAAGCAGAGCTGCGTTTCGCAGCATCACGCCTGACCGAGCCTGGGCTGTAGAGGTTCCATCCACCCTTCGGGTACATCTATCGACCGTTGGTTTACAGGACCGAACATCTGACGGAGGGCTGACGAGTTGGGTCGCCGCGGGGCCGAGAACACCTATCAACACCGCCCGCCCGAACCCGGGGCTCGGGCATGAGTAGATATGAGGTGTTGTCGTTGTCGGCCACGAGGCGAAGGCACCAGATCAAGTCACCGTCGGGGTGGTCCTCGCAGTCGGTGTCGATGATCGCGATCAGCAGAGCGGTTCTTCCGCGTCGACATCGGAGATGGGATAGGGGTTCTCGTCGTCGTCGTAGGCGGCGGTATAGACAACGTCGCCACCCCAGTACGGCTTACCCCACTCCTCCACTCGCAGATCGCAGATCTCGTCGCGGCGGCAGCGGTCGGGTCCGCATCCGACGATCCAGATCGCCTCCCACCCGGCGTTGAAGGCTCCAGGGAGGTAGATCTCGTCGATCAACTGGCGTGCACAGCCGAGGTCACTTGAACTCGGAGCATTTGGCGACCTGCTACGGTCCGCCCGGGTCGCGGACAAATACCATGTGCAGATGCGGCGGCTGGGCGATGAGAACCTGGGCGCTGGGCTCGAGTTCATCCGCCGGCCCGAGTACGTGGGTGACGCTCGTTTGATTGAATGATGCTGGATGCCAATGTGTTAAAAATATTCTCTAGTTACTATTGACTATTCTATTGACTTAGCAAATAGGATTAAGGGGCCTGGTGGGGTGGGATTCGATAAATACTTGTGTTACACCCCAAATACCCTGCGAACGCTAGACACCCTCCGAACCCTGCGCATCCTGTAAGCGCTTAATTACGCGTTCCCACATCGTTTGTCCGCGGGGGTCTGCATACCGGTCCGGGTACGCGACCACGGTCACGTCCGTGGCGATCTCGAAGTCTCCCAAGACATCGCGCGACGCCTTAGTCATGGCGGCTTTGGTCGTATTTACCACGTCGCCGATCTCGCCGATGTCACCCTCCACTAGCAGTGCATCGTGGATGGGGGCACACACAGCGACACCTTGTTCAGTGGCGAGGCAGCACGATAATCGCAACATCTCGGCCCCATTCGCTTGCATCGGGTAGTTACGCAGCGCGGTAGGTCGGGCGTTGTCGGTGATGTGGATCGGCCAGCCGAAGACGGTCGACAGCCGCCCGGTCAGGATGCCCACGTCGATCACGTGCTGGGCCCATTCCCAAAACGTTGGAAACGTGGTGGCCAACTTCCGCAGCACGTCTTGGGCTTCAATCACGCTCAATCCGGTCCGGAAGGCGAGGCCCTGCGGGCCCATCCCGTAGTTGGTTCCGAGCACCACTGTCTTGCACACTTCGCGGATGGCGGCGTGTGTTGCCTTAGTTGCGTCCGGAGGCGCCAACCCAGATCGCTTAGCGAAAGTCAGGTATGGGTCGCCGGATTCCACAGCATCGCGCATCCCCGCGTCCCCCGACAAGGCCGCGGCGATCGCCACCTCCTGACTGCTCCAGTCGATGTAGGCAAGGGCCCGCGCCGCCGGGGGCTTGATCAGGCCACGCAACCAAACCGCGGGCCCGAAGATGAACTTGGTGTTGGAAGGTGTGTTCCGCCCCGTGCGCGCGCCGAACGGCGACAGCATGGTGCGGTTACGCCCGTCGGGGCCGACCGCGACCTCTTCCAGTCGCATCTCGCTGAGCGCGTGACGAAGTTCTTTGAGGGCAGCCACCTTCGGATAGGTCTTCGCCATGTCGCGGAACGTGTCCTGGTCGAGCTGCAGGCGGCCGCTAGCGGTCAGGGGCCACGTGATTCCCTGGGCGTCGAGCCATGACGCGAAAAGGCCTACCTTAAATGTTGTGCCTTCGTAGACGCCATAGTCTTTGTCGATGTCGGCGATCAGCCCGAGCTTGATGTCTGCCCAATGCTGCCGCAGCATCTCGATAGTGGGGACGTCAATCGGGATTCCGGTGTGCTCCATGCGCGCGACCGCGGCGGTATACCGACCGCGCAGCAATGCTTGGCCGAAGCCTTGGGGCGTTCGGCGGATACCGTGAAGCATCCGTTCTAGAAGCGGCCCCAAGCAGTCGACATCAGTCACGCAATAATCGAAAATGTCGCGCCGCTCCGACTCGGTCCACGGCCCGCCGCGCAGCACCAAGTCGCGCATGCTCTTCTTCTCCTCGGAGGTGATGCTGGGGATGCCGTGATGGCTGAGCGCACCGAGCAGGCCGCGACCGATAGGCAGGGCCAGCCCGTTGGTTTCGGCGCGGAACTCTACGTACAGGTCCAGGATTCTTGCCGGAAGCGGCCAACCCAAAGCCAAAAAGCACGACAGTTCAGCGGGTGCATAGTACGCGACGAACAACGCGTCGGCGTCGGTCCGAAACGGCGGCGTATCCCCAAAATCGTCTCGCCATAACCGGATCGATCGACCGGAAATCAGTTCGTTCGCGACCAAGCACACCGGCGAGGGCCGGGCCCCCGACTTCGAAATGGTGTATTCGAAGTCGGCGGCCCAGATCTCGCTAAAGGGAAGGCCAAACATTTCAGATCTCCCCGGCGAGCTCCCGCAGCACAGGATGGTCAACGGAGTCGATCAGCAGATCACCCTTGAACCCCAGCCGAAGGAGATCGCTCAACGGTTTATTCGGCCATTGCGGTTCGCCCAGGTCGCCCTTGGCCTTAAACAGTTCATAAGCCCCGAGATCGCGTTTGCCTTGCATCTTGACCCACAAACTTTTGGCGTGCTCGGCGATCTCCAATGCGGATTCGTGCCAGCGCCGGCCAAGGCGATTATCCGAACCCGGCAACTTGGCTGGCCACAGAAATATGGTGCCGTGCTTGTTGATACAAGTGAAGATGCGCACTGGCTTGAGCTCCTCGAGGAGGTCTCCGCGGAATTCCTCGGTCACCCAATAGACCTCGCGGTCCATGTCGCCATCGCGCTCTAGGACATACCAGTCCACCGTCATCTCGGGATCAGGATGGACACGGAAGAACTCATTACGACCCGGCCGTCGGACCGGGACGGTGAGCGTGATCTTCTCGACGCCGATGTTCTCTAGCGGCGCAGATCGAAGGCGTTCGGTGTCAAACGGGTCGATTGGTTCGTTCCCGCCGTCCGGGTCATCCGAAGAGACGGCGTGGATCTTTGCAGCCATTTGTTAAACTTCTTTCTGTATTGGAGATGTTGGGGGCCACTGCCGACGCCCGGTAGTGGCCCTTGACTGTTTAGGTCGCTAAGTCGTAGTCGTCGCGGTCGTCGACCTCCTTTCCAAGCTCGATGGGGTGGAAAGAACTTCCCGGTGATGGGTTCGGGCAGCTCGGCGAACAGATGCCTTTCGGCTGGCCGCAGTTCGCACAACGGGGGCGGCATTCATAGTGGGAATCACCTTGACCGCACATCACGGGTCGGCCGCAAACATTGCACGGGCGGCGCCTCCACCGCCGAATCGGACTAGGCTGTGACATTGGTGGGCTGCATATACATTTCGACCGCGTTGCTTAAGGACTTAATGCGGTTGCGCAGAAGACGTTTCACCTCAACGGATTCCCGTGCCCCAGGCAGCTCGAACAACTTGTCCATGTCCGCGTTCAGCGTGTCCAGCCTGATCGCGATCTTCGTCGCGAACGCGACGATGTCCTGATCTTTCGGCTTCGGCTGTCGCTGCCGTATGGCCGGGTGTGACTTACCGTCGCGGCCCTGAATAGAGACTGGCGGTATTGCTTGCTCGTCCGGCAGCGGCTCGGCGTCAACATCAAGCGGTGGCATGCCGTCGCCGTAACATTCAACTGTCCCAGATGGGACAGTTGATACCGCCTTGTCAATGTCACGCTGGACAGTGCTCTTGCCCGCACCGACGAGAGGCGCAATAGCCCGTGCCGACAATCCATGACTACGAAGGGATAGAACAGCTTCCTTGCGCTTTTCACGTGGCAATGAGATTGGCGCATCGGCGAATTCCCCGTCGACGTAGTCGTCCCAATCCCTGTACTTGCGACCTTCAGTGGGGTGCTGCAGGGCCTGCCACGCTTGGCCTAAGTATGCCTGGACGATCAGTTCCCAGGTATTGTCTGAGCTTCTTTTGATTTGGTCCGTTACGTCGCGAGCTTGCCTTGCTGTCATCGGCTTCGTCCCGAAGGGAATCTCGGCGATGGCCACGGATGGTGTCGCTTTGGTTGCCATTTAGATTGTTCCTTCTTGTGGTTTTTGGTGGAGGTGATGGAGTTCTAGCCGGAGTAAAGCGTCGTTTTCACGACACCCGAACAGGAATCTTGAGTGCCTCAACGTCTTTGGCCAGAACACGGATGGGGCCGCCGGCCACGCGGAATGCGGGCAGGACGCCATCGGCAATGCGTCTGCGGATCGTCTTATGGCTTACGCCCAGGTAATTGGCGGCTTCCCTAATAGTGACGGCTTCACAATCGGCGATGATGTCTGCACGAGTGAAGACAAGTTTGTTCGATTTACCGGGCACGGGATGTCCTCTTGGGGTCCGAGTAGGGCAAGACTGTCCAACAGGTGTACTCCTGAGCCGGGTCGCCATCGTGGGGCTCGTGACCAAAGACCCAGGAAAGGGGCGGCGCGTCTGCCGTTTTCCCCTGTGGATAACTTTTGGAGTGTCCGCACTATTACGTTGCGATACAACGCAATTCAGTGTGGAAAATTAATTATCCCGGCGTGTCGGGCCAGGTTGCTCCGCCGGGCGTGTCGCTACTTTCGTGTGTCCTTGTCATGACCGGCTAAGTGAGACAATGTGTCCGCGACTTCCTCAGCCCTGCCGCTGGCGATGCCCTGATAGATCAAGCTGGCCTTGGGTGTGGAGTGGCCCAGCCTGGCCATCGTCTCTGGCAAGTTGCCGGCCCTGGCAGCCATCGTCCCTGCGAAATGCCGCAGATCATGGATCCGCATATCCTCGCGCCCGATCGTTTTCAAGGCCGGAGCAAGGTAGTCCCGGAAGACGCGGTCGTTAAGGTGGCAGCCGCGTACAGCCGGGAACAGTTGCGCAGTGGGATCTTTCCCGACGTAAGTGGCGAGATGGGCGATCAGGTCGGCCCGGATGTGCGGCGGCACGATCACCGAACGACCCTTGCCGGACTTCGGGGTGTCCACGCGGCATCCGTCGCGGTGAGTGACGGCACGGCTTATGCGAATCGCCTTGGCTCCCTCGGCTACGTCGCGGCGCTGCAGTTCGATGGCCTCGCCCCAGCGCACACCAGTCCAAGCCAGAACGAGAACGAAGGCGCGCAGCCGTTCCGGCTTGATCGCTTCGGCTAGGGCGGCGACCTCGTCCACATCAAGGATCACGGGTGTGCGTTTGGTCGGTGGGTTCATAGCTCGCGCCAGATTGGCCGGGTTGGTCGAGATGAGTTGATCGGTGACGGCCGTCGCCAAGATGGCGTGCAACAACCCGTACGCGTGGCTGTTGCGCCGGGTGTGCTCAGTGCCCAGTCCGGCATACCAGGTACGGACCGATTCGGGGGTGAGGTGAACCAGCGGCACCTTCCCTAGTGGCTTGAGATGGTTGTCCCACAGGGCCTGATAGCCGATCCGGGTGCGCGGCTTGACGTTGCGCTGCTCGATCCAGGTCTTGGCGTACTCGGCAAAAGTGATGTGCTGGGCCACCACCTCAGCGACTCGCTTTTCCGGCGAGGTCCAGTCGCCCCGCTCGATCAGCCGGCGTTCATCGCGCAGCCACCCCTCGGCGTCCATCTTGGCCGTGAATGTCTTCGGAGCGCAGTGTCGCACCAGGTCCGGCCCCACGTAGCTCGCCTGGAATTTGCCGCCGGGACGCTTGCGGATATGCCCCCATCCGCGTCTGTTCGGTATGCCTGGCACCCTTTGATTCCCCTGCCACTATGGCGATCTGTTGGCTATCTAGTAGTCCTTCGCCGTCCAATTTGTCCAACGAGTCCAGACTACGCCAGTGATGAATGTCCAGTTAGAAAGCGGTTTTTGCTGATCATACGATTATCAGCTTCGCAGTTTCGAATCCTGCCGGGGGCACCACGGATTCTTGCAGGTAAAACCTTTTTTCGGTCCCCGCCCAAAACCCTCGAATTCCCCCGGCGTGCCCTCGCAGATTTCTCCGGCGGGTGGCCAGCAAACGAGGTGGTGAAGTTCACGGGCCCGCGCCTCCAACCAAGGGGACCCCAAGAGGAACGGCGTGACGAACCACACCCTTCGACCCGACTGCGCTCGACGCGAGGTTCGGCGAGGTCTGGGAGACGGCTGGGCGAGTCATCGTTGCGCAACTGGTCATTCCCGGCATGATCAGCTGCCTCGTCAATCCCTGAGTGGAAACACCGCCGAGGGATATGGCAAAAGCCCGCCTGGGTAGCGTGATGCGGCGCGTCCTAGCAGCCGCTCAAGCTGTTCGGCTGGTGGTCACGCGGCGCATTGTTGACAGCGTTACAGAGGTCTGATTCTGTCCTTTCCGGAGGGGGCGGTGTGGGGTGCAGGGTTGCGGTTATGGTTGGGCTTGGGGGGTCCAGCGGTGCGGGGTCTGCGTTGGCCATGGCAGCGGTCAGCCCTATGACAACCATCGCCAACCCACCGGCGAGAACGGTTCTGGCGGCCAATTTTTTCAGTTTGGGCTGAGTGGTGCGGTCGAGGTGATGGGGCGTGATCATGATGATGTTTCCTTTTGTCGTCGCAGCCCCGGTGGGCCGCCCTATAGGTAGGTAGGACCAGCCCGCCAATCGGATACTTTTGACAACTCTTTCTTTTCGGGGACCGTTCAGGGCGAAGCCCGGAGATTCCAGGCAAGTGGGTGGTGCGCCCAAACCTAGATTGAGGCTATTCGAGCGGCCAGAAGACGTCTCGCTTTTGCTGAAGGATCTGTCAGGAGGATCGTGGCTCACGGCGGCCGCGTTGAGACACGCACATCGACTTCGGCGATCGTGACCACGGGCAAGCCCGTCAACCACGTTCTGCACCTACTAATAACCGTGCTCTTGTTCGGCTTCTGGTTGCCGGTGTGGATCATCATGGCGGTCAACGGCGGGGAGAAGCGCAGCACGGTCAGCGTCGCCGAGGCCGGTCGCGTGCAACATACGAACCGGCCAGCGGCGTCGCCGAACGCGAACTGGCTAGGCCGCATGTCGGAGAACCAGGCGACCCTGGTCGTCATCGGTGCCCTGATCGGCGTTTTATTGCTTGTTAGCTTCGTCGCGAACCTGTTCCACTTCCCAATCACACCAATACCGAAGGGAAGCAACACAATTGACCAACGCACCCGAATGGTGACGCCGAAGTTAAAGCGTGGCGGGCCAACGACCGCGACGCAGGGCCGCGGTTGGCGTCGCTGCCGCCCGACGAACGGCATGAAGCGCTGCAGCAGCTCGGCTATCGGGCTGGCGATTGACGACACTTGTCAGCCGGTTCGTCCGCCGAACTGGGCGGAAGATATTAAACCGCTGACGCCACGCTTGGCAATGCTGCCGAGTGCTCACAGCAAGCCGTAAGCCATTGCCGCAGGCACCGCATAATTCGTGCTTGCGAGAGTGAGCGGCGATTTCGCGCTAGTTGTGCGCGTGCGCCCGTTCGGTCAGGTCGACGACCTTCGCGGCGGGAGCACTCGTCTTGACCGACTCAATGCCTTTGTAGGCACTTTCCTTCATCTCATAGGCCTGGCTGGCGGCGACGATCTCACCGTTGGCGGCCTTGAGGTGGAACCGAAACTTGCCGGCTTTATCCTTGCTGATCTCGAACTTGGCTGCCATTGCAGTTCTCCTTGTTCGCTTCTCCGAACAGCAAGAACGCTACGCCGCGGTTGGATTCCCGAGAAGGGGGAGCAGACTCGGTTCCGTTTGCTTCAGGTTCGTCTCAGCACGAACGCCTCGATCTGTCGATCTTTCGCCCGCACCTCGTACTTCCGCCAGCCCGGATACAGCTCGAGTCCTTTGGCCCAGATCTCGTCGCGCTCGCGTGGTGTCGCAAGCCGTGCGGTGGCGAGCCAGGTGTCGCCGCCGACCGCCACCGTCGCTTGCGGATGGGCCTTCAGGTTGTGGTACCAGGCCGGGTGCCTGGTGCCCCCGAAGTTGGACGCAATCAGGGCCAGGCCGTCCGGGTGCGGGATCCCGTACACGGCGACGGTGCGCGACTCACCGGATTTGGCGCCCGTGGTGGTGAGCATGACCGCCGGGATGCCGGTCGCGACCTCGGCGAAGCTCCTCCGGCCTCCGGTGGCCTTGACGACGAGGCGGTCGAGGTGGTGCGCCGTCGGGCGAAGAAGCGCCGCACCCAGGGCGGTGGACGCGAAGCGGCGCATCGTCCGGTGAAAAGCATTCGCATCGTCGAACGACCGGCCGGGCATGGCGTCATTGTGGTCCGCTCGCCCGCGCTGGACAAGCAATCGAAAAAGCCCCCCCACGCGTCACAAACAAACATTAAGCTCCTGCTGGTGGGCGTGAAGGTGTTCGCCAAGGGCGGCGGGCGATGGCTGGCGATCGCAGCGTCGCTCGTCGTCTCCGCGGCCATGATTCACGCGCAGGGCACCAAGACACGGTGCTGCGTCGAGACGCCCGCGCCGGCTCCCACCACAAGCGCCGCCGCCGCGCCCCTGCCTGCCAGTGCGCCGCGCACCGCCAGTCCGGCCGAGGTGGAATCGCTGACGGCGTTGGCACCGCCCGCCCCGTCCGCCGGCCAGCAATTCCAACTCGCATTGCCGCACAGCGTGGGATCCGAGGACCGGTTGCAGGTCAAGACCATCTGGGCGGCCCGCGTCATCACCGTGCTCTTCCCCCAGATCAAGACCATCTACGGATACCGCGAGGATCCGTTGCCGTGGCATCCCAACGGGCTGGCGATCGACGTGATGATCCCGAACTACCACTCCCCCGAAGGCATCGAGCTCGGCAACCAGATCGCCGGCTATGCCCTGGCGAATGCCAAGCGATGGGGCATCAACCACGTGATCTGGCGGCAGAAGATCTACCCGGGCGTCGGCGGGGGGAACTGGATGGCGGACCTGGGCTCAGAGACCGCCGACCATTACGACCATGTGCATATCGCGACCGGCGGTGGCGGCTACCCGACCGGGCACGAAACCTATTACATCGCCTCGATGACCGCCGCGCCGCCGGACTGATCCGCCAAGTCATTACCCGGCAACAGCATCGGGCACCGTTCATAGGCGCATCACGGGCGGGGTCCGGCGGATCGACGCATCCGATCAGCCCAAAACACCGCCTTGCGGTGTGGTTGCCACGAAAATGGCCTTCGATTGCTGACGCAGGACATAGTTGCTCACTGACGGTTTGCCAGCTTTTACCGTTCGCCGGGCAATCCCGTGCCGCACGTCGCATACTGAGGCCGTTGTCACCACCACTGAAAAAAGGAGCCGAGCGTGAAGGGTGTTTGCGGGCTGCGCATGTTGTGTATTCCGGCTGTCGTTGCTGCCGCGTTAACGGTAGGTAGCGGGGTCGCCGCCGCCGACGATGACGGGTACTTGGGCCAATTGAAGAAGATCGGCGTGGTGTGGCAGCCGGGTGGCGAAGGCACGCTGATCTCGCTGGGGCACGCCATCTGCTCGGATCGCGCCGCGGGCAAGACTCCGGACGAGCTGGCGACCGACGTTCATTCCGGGTTGAGCAGTTCCTTCAACTACGGGGACGCCGCGGCCATCGTGAGCGCGGCGGAATCGAACTACTGCCCCTAAACAATCCTGAGGCGTCGTGACGGCGTCTCCGTCATGCCGGCCCGGCGGCGAACGCCGCCACCGGCATTTCGACGCTGCCTCTGCAGGGACCGTTGTTGATGTCGGTGTGCCAGGTCCCGCGTAGCGAACCATCGGGCTGCGGCGTGTAGAAGGCCCACGACTTCGCGGGTGCCCATACCTTCGAAACGCCTTCGCCCATATAGCAATCCCATTGGAAGTCGAAGCGCTCAACCCACTTGGTGCCGTCCCAGGTGTAGTGCGAAGGCTGGGGCAGCGTCGGGTTCTTCGGCGTGGGGCCGTTGGTGGCGGTGGCCACGCAGCTGCCCGACGAGCATGCGGTGGTGAAGACGTAATCCGCGCTGAAGGTCGGTTCGGATTGCGTGGCGGCGACGCTGGTGCCGGTTTTGTTGACCGCATACCTCACCAGTGAGTATTTGCCATTCCACGACGGTGCCAGCGCATGCACACCTATGCCGGGCGCGCCGACGATCGACGCGGCGACGGCGGCGAGCACCGCAACTACCCGAAAGCTCGGCCGCATTGCGTCAATGGTGGCCGTTCGACGACGCGGCATGATCTCGGCACGGACACATCGCGGTGTCGTCACACGATCAGTGCGCTCGCAACAGGAACAACCCATAGGCGGCGATCGACTGCGCGTCAGCGATGACTCCCCCGCGAATCATCCACTCGACCTCGGCGCGCGCGAACCACGCACTGCGCATGTCCTGTTCCTCGTGCTCGCGGTCGGCTTCTCCCTCGGCGATACCGGTGGCCAGAAACACCCAGCCGCGCTGACTGGTCATTCCCGGTGCGACGTCGAGCTGGCCGAGGGCCTCGAATGACGTTGCGCACAATCCGGTTTCCTCACGTAACTCGCGCTCGGCCAGCTCGGCCGGTTCGGCGTCGACCAGGTCGGGAGCGGTACCTTGCGGAAACTCCCAGCGTCGCTCGCCGAGCGGATAGCGATACTGCTCGACCAACCGGAACCGTCGCCCGTCATACGGCATCACGAGCGCATAGGCCGGCTTGTCGATGACGCCGTAGATGCCCTCGCTGCCGTCCGGGCGGCGGATGTCGTCCTCTCGCAGCACCATCCACGGATTTCGATAGATCTCGCGGGTCGCGAGGCGTTCGATGAAAGTCACGACGCCAGTATTGCCTTGAATACCGCAACTCATACCGGGCGAGGGCGAGGAGTAGCGTCCGAAGCTATGCCGTCCCCAGAAGCCATCACCGAGACCGTCAATCGCTACCTCGCGCTGGTCGCAACGGGTACCGCCGACGACATCGTGACCCTCTACGCCGCCGACGCCACGATCGAGGATCCGATCGGATCGGACATCCGCCGCGGGCATGACGCCATCCGCGCGTTCTATGCGGGCTTCCAAGACGCCAAGAAGGACACCGAACTCGCCGAAATACGGATCGGCGGCAGCGAAGCCGCCTTCTTTTGGCATCTGACGCTCGACGCCGGTGACAGCCGAACCCGAATCTCACCCATCTCGATGATGTCGTTCGACGGGGAGGCCAAGATCACGTCGATGCGCGCGTTCTGGTCACCTGCCGACGTTCAGGTCTTGTAGATCCGCCAATTCCGTTGGCCGACCGCTTAACTCGGAATTCGCCCGAGGATGCCCTGCACCAGGGTGGTGGCGTCGTCTCCGAGATCGCGCCCGATCACATCGACGTCGACCACGACGTTGGCCTTGGCCGCGAGCGCCCGCAGTGCGCTGGTGTGCTGGCTGCCGACGTCGGTGGTCCGCCCGTTGTCCTGCACGGTCCCCAGGGTGCAGCGCACCGATGTCACCGGACCGGTTTGCGCCGGTGTGCCGACGTTGTAGATGCCGGAAACGCCGCCGTGCGAGTAGGTCAACTGTCTCAGGGCGCAGCCGTTGATCTGATTGACCGCGCTGGTGACGAAAACCTTTGCGGCCACGGCATTGTCGAACGTAGCGACGAACTCCGAAACCCCATGCGGGAAACCGTTGGTGTGCTGGCCCAGGTCGACGCCGTAGATGGCGCGATAACCGCTGTCGCGATAGGACGCGGTCAGGCCGTTGAACACGGCTTGGGTGCACTCCGGGGGGTCGAAGCTGTCGCCGGGCTGCAGCTCGTGCGTCTGAGTCCACGTCTTGTTGACGTACATGCCGGGCGCTTTGATGAGGCCGGCGACATCTTCACCGGTGAGCACCAGCGACTGTAGGCCTTCGGTCGTCACCGAAGGTTCCGGCGGGGCGGGCGTGGTCGCACTCGGCTTCGCCGCACCCGAGGCAGTGGTCCCGCCGGAGTGCGCCGTTGATGGGCCGGCGTGGTTGTTGCCGAGCGTCGCCCACAGCACCAGCGCCACCACGGCGATGACGGTGAAGGCGTACGACAGCGTCAGCCCGACCAGCGCACGGTTGCGGCCGAGGTCGCCGCGCCGGCGGATGTCCCTAAGGGCTAAGTGCCCCAACACCGCTCCGACCGGGGCCAGCAGAAACGCGAACACGACCGACAGCGTCGCCAGCGTGTTGACTTCGTCCGACGGCGGCCGCGGGGGCGGCTGGCCCGGCGGCGGGGGCGGCGGTGCGCCGGGGTCGAAGGGGTTGGGCCAACTCGGGCCCGGCCAACTAGCCGTCATGAGAACGGGTCGTAGTCGGGGTCATTCGCCGGCGTCCTCGGAGGCGACGTGGAACCGGGCGGTTGCGAAGGCGCCGGCGGTTGCTGCGGGGCCGACGGCGCGGGAAAGGCGGCCGGTTGCGGAAAAGCTGGTGCGGCAATGGGTTCAGGCCTGCTGCCCTGACGGAAGTAGGCGCTTGACTCAGGCAGGCCGAGTAACGCGGCAGAGGCGGCCGAAATGATCATTGCCACGACGGCGCCGACATGCAGCAGCTGGCCGAACCACGCCACGGACTCCCCCAGGTCGAGAACGAAAACCGCTACGCCCGTGCACAATCCGAGGACGCAGGCGCCCCACGTCACGATTCGGGCCCAGCTGTGCCCCCGATCCGTGAGCACAGCCAGCGACACCACCAACGCCGCGACGACGATCAATCCGGCGGCCGTGGCGACCAGCAGCGGGCCCGAGGTGCTGCCGCGTGCACGGAAATCCGAAATCGCCACCAGCACAGCGATCGCCGCCGCCAACAGCAGGGCTGCGATGCCGGCGAACACATAGCTGCCGAAAAACACCGTGGCCGGGGACGTACCCGCGGCCGCCCGGGCCGGCGCCGCCGGCGGCCGGACGGGCGGCGGCAGGCCGGGTGGCGGCTGCGCTGCGGGCGGTCGCGGCGCGGCGGGTGGCGGCGGCAGGCCGGGCGAGGCCGGCGGGCCCCACGAGGGCGTCGGCGAAACGGGTTCGGGGCTAAAGGGATCGAAGAAGGGATCCTGGGAGTGGTCTGACACCGTCAGCGCCTCCCCGGCAAACCGGCCGTCCGCCTGCGCCGCCACCACAGCGCACCCCCGACACCGATCCAGGCGGCCAACGGCAACACGATCGCGGCGTACATGAGCGGACTCAGCGACGTCCCGAATACCGACTTCGGCATCGGGATGAGCACTCCCGGGTCGCCTTTCCAAACCTGGCTCATCGGTCGCGCACTGGTCAGGCCGCCCAACCACACCTGCTGCGCGGAACTCTGCTGCGGCGAAGTCTGCAGCCGCGGCCCGAACAGCGAACCGCTTGCGGTGGCGGGCAGGCTCGGATGGTCTTTGGCGAAGTCTTTGGGCGTCATGTTGACCAGCGGGATGTTGGTGAAATCGACGCCGCCGATGGTCAGCTTCCAGGTGGTGCGGTCACCGGTCTGCCAGGTGTAGGTCGCGTCGCCCTCGTAGAAGGACTTGCGGTAGCGGTTGAAGAGTTCCTGCGGGCTGAAGGGTTCCTTGGTGGTCCAGGCGTCGATGTCGCCCGAGTCAACGATTTTCGAGTAGGCGGTGGCCTTGGTGGCACTGCGTTGCCGGTACCACTCGGCGGCGATCCGGCTCGCATACACGCGGCGCAGATCGGCGTACTCGGGCGCGTGATTCACCTCGTCCACGATCTTCGGCAAAATCATCGTCCGGTACAGATCGTCGTTTTGGCGGGTGATTCCCGCGTCCTGGGCGGGGCAGCCGATGCCCGGCTTCAAGTCCATCCCCTCGATTTCGAGCTTCACATCCAGCGGAGCGTCCAGGATGTACATCGAGTCGCCCTGCGCGGACACGCTGGCCGGCAGTGGGATGATCCACTTCCGTTGCGGGGAAAAGCATTTCGAGCCCTTCAACGCATCCAAGAACTGGCGGCCGTCCGGCGTGGCGGGGTCGACGAGCTTCGCGGTGGCCTGCTTCATGGTGTAATCGGCTTCCAGCAGGATCCGTCCGGCGTCGGTGCGACCGAACTGTGCGTCGATGATGCGGTCCGGTTCGTTCGGGTTGAGGTTCACCGTGAATGCCGAGGTGGGTAGCGCAAGCCAGACGAAGAACGAGTCCGAAGCCATGTACGCGTTGGCATTACCGCCGAACGACGGCGCACCGCCGGTTTGCGTATTGGCGGCGAAGGAATACTGCACACCGTTGCCGTTGAGATCGGTGTCGGAGATGTAGCGGAGCTGCAACGTCGAGAAATCGACACCGCCCAGCACTCCACCGATCCCGCTGGAAACGGCACTGACGCCGCTCGCGACGCCGCCGCCGATCCCACTGGCCACGCCGCCGACAATTCCCCCTGTCACCGCGCCGGCGATGCCGCTGACCAGGCCACCCGTGACGTTGGCCAAAACGGTGGCAGCGCCGCCCGTAGCGGCGCCGATGATGCCGGCGACGGTATTGGCCGCCGTCACGCCCGCGAGGACTCCGGCGTCGACGATTGGGCCAACAACGGCGCCCGGATTGATCGGCATCGGGCCGGCCGCCGGCTTAGGCGCTTGCGGTGCGGGGAGTCGGGGCGCTTGCGGTGCGGGAACCGGACCGGGCGCCTGCTGTGCCGGGGCCGGTGCGGGGACCGGACCGGGCGCCTGCTGTGCCGGGGCCGGAGCCGGCGCTTGCTGGCCCGGGGCGGGCGCCGGAGCCGAACCGGGTGCTTGCTGGCCCGGGGCGGGGGCCGGCGCCGAGACGGGCACCGACTCCGGTACCGACTCGGGATCCTGGGCCGCCTGTTCAATGTCCATGTCGGCGTTGACCTGCCCTGAGACAAATGCCTGTTCGATCGCCTGGGCCGGGGAGTCCGGAGATGCGCCGGTGGTTTGATCGGCACCCCCGTTGACCGGGTTCTGCCCGCCGCTGGCGAGGACGGCTTTCCCCGACGGGTCGGGTACACCCACCGTCGGGTAATACCGGACGAATAGCCGGTCGGACGCGCCCAGGCCCTGAGCGGCAGCAAGCATTGCTTGAAGCGTCGCCGGCGGCGGCTTGTCCGGGAAGATGTACACCACCCGACGACCGGTCTGTTGCGCGATGCGTAGGAAGTCTTCGAGCTGTGCCTTGTCGACGGCCCCGGTCTTGATCTCGACGATTTCTTGATCGTTGTGGAAGTCAGGGCGGCGGTTGATCGAGGTGCCCTTGATCTTCCGGTTGCGTATGTAACCGTTTTCCGTCAACTTCAACTCTTGGTCGAGCGCGGTTTCGAAGCTGGTGCCCGTGTTGCGATTGTTGAAGGCACGAACGTATGCGTCGCGATAGTCCGCCCAGCTCAACGGATTCGCCACAGCGGGCGCGCGCTGGTTCTGGTAGACCAACCAACTCTTGTAGAGATGTTGTTCGGTGCCGGCTTTGTACTTGCCCTTGGTATTGATATCGATCAAGGCCGCGCGGCTCGGTGCGGGTAGTGCAGAGAGGCCGTTGGCTGACGGAAAGGTATAGGTGAGGGGGGTCTTGCCCACCGGCGGATCCTGGTCGGCGGAATACCCAGGCAGTTTCGGTGCGGGATCCGCAACGGCCTGGTGCGTGGGCGCCAACAGCAACGCCAACGCCAGAACCAGGGCGGTCGCGACGACGCGACGCCATATCAGCCAAACCCGAGCCATATGCGGCCCTCCCCGTCGGACTTCGCGCTCGAAGGCGAAGCACAAGATGTCGCGATCCTAAGTGAGGTTGACGGGCTTGAGAATTCAGCCGACCCATTCGTCGTAGTAGGCGCGAGGACGGCCGAGGTCGCCACGCTCGAGCATGAAGGAAAGCAGATGGAACGGCCCGGTGAAGCCGGCGTCGTCGTTCAACTGAAGTTGAAAGTTTGCGGTAATCGGGTCACCCTCGTCGCGAAACTCGCGATACACCCAACGCGACGGGCAGCCGCGCCGCAGTATCTCGCCCAAGTAGTAGCTGGCACCGTCAACGAACTCAGCGTTGCGCGGATCCCGAATCGCAGCCACAGTCGGCGTTTTCCGTGATACGAGCTCGGTCAACCGGTTAATACTGTCGGGGCTGTAATCCCAGTTGCCACCGTTGCGAGCCGCCCAGTCCGGGAAATTCTGCTCCTGTCGAGTCAGCCAGTCATCGAGCACCGTCGAGGGCGGCGGGGCGTTGAACAGGCCGTCCGCCAGCGTGCGCTCTTTGACCGGGGACCATCCAGGATGCGCCTCGGCGTAGTCCTGCACGACCTGCTTCCAGCGTCCGTAGGTGGCGGCCAAAACCTCACTCTCATCGGTCGCCAATGCTTGTAGCAGCAGGTGTGTCGGCGACAGCGCCTCCAGCCCGCAATCGGAGTCCGGACGAATGATCGGAAAGCCCGTCGCGTCGGGCTCACCCGCGCTGTCGATCCGCCAACGATGCTCGGACAGCCGCTGTCGCAGCAGAGGCTCATCGACCGTGACGCCCTCGGGCGCCTCGGCGACCCAGTCCCACCGCCCGCCACCGACCCGCATCAAGGCCTCACCCAGATACGCCACCACCCCCGCGGTGAACGACTGGTGTTCGTCGTACAGCACTTCGGTCGGATCGGCCAGGCGATTCCGCGCCGCGGCCTCGAGCGCCGACAACGATGACTCGGAATAGTCCAGCGCGACGGCCCCACCCAGATCGACATCACCCATCATGTCAATCAGCAAGTTGATCCGGTCCAACCACCAATCGAGTGGCCCACCCTCCACCGCGTTCTCCCGTCCAGTCTCAGCGCCGCCCAATAAGCGACGATGGCGTCGATTATCCCTGTTGTACCGGTAGTTGACCTGACACGATCATCGCACAGCGATCACTCGCATGACCGTCGCCTCCGCCCCGCCGAACGGAGCCACGCAGGCTACGGAAACGTAAGTCATACAACAATTTTGACTCGCAGCCGCAGGGTCCCGCGGGGTGGAATCAGCCAACCCACTCGTCGTGGTACGCGCGAGGACGGCCGTGGTCGCCACGGTCGAGCATGAACGACAGCAGATGGAAAGGCCCGGTAAAACCGGCGTCGCGCGGTGGCCTCGAGCGCCGACAACGATGACTCGGAATAGTCCAGCGTGACGGCCCCGCCCAGATCGACATCGCCCATCATGTCGATCAGCAAGTTGATGCGGTCCAACCACCAATCGAGTGGGGCCGCTCCACGGCGTCCTCCCAGTCATCTTCGAGTTTCTGACATGTCGCGCTGGCATCAATCTGCACCGTGCCCGATAGTCATAGCAACAGCTGAGCGCCAATGTCATCAGAGGTGGGGATACATGAGCACGCGCCGCCACATCATCGTCAGCGGTGACGACGCGCTCGCGACCACGATCGCCGAGGAACTGAACCGCGCGGGCGCCACGATCGTCAAGTTGCACAGCGAGGAGCTCGCCGGCGCCGACCTTGCCCGCGCACACGCCATCGTGTGCGCCGGGGATGACGACGCGAAGAATCTCGAAATCGCCTTGCTGGCAAGGAAAACGAACCCTCACGTGCGCGTAGTCGCCCGGCTGGGCAACGACGTGTTGCGGGGAGCGGTGGCCGCCGACAACGGGCCCGGCGCCATCCTGGACGTCGCCGACCTCGCGGCGCCCTCGGTGGTCGAGGCCTGCCTGTCGAGCCATACGCATCCGGTCGAGGCCGCCGGCATCAAATTTCTGGTGTCGGGGGCCGAGGCGCCCCGCGACGCGACCCTTCGCGAGATCTATGGCGACCTGGCACCGGTAGCCGTGATTCACGGCGAGAACTCCGCTACGCCCGACGAAGTGGTCCCGTGCCCGGGACGGGATCATCGCGTGCGCATCGGCGACTGGACCGCCATGATCGGCAGCGCCGATGAGCTGGCCGCGCGCGGCATCAGGACGCCACGGCCGAGCGCGACGCGCTCGCGCCAATCGTGGATGCGGCGCGTCTCGGACGCCGCGCGGGCGATGCGCGACGACGTCAATCCCATGCTCTTTCCCGCGATGCTGCTCGCGCTGAGCCTGCTGCTCGCCGCGACGGTCGTCGTGCACTTCTCCTACACGAAGCCGCGACTGTCCTGGCTGGACGCGATGTATTTCACCGCGGAGACCATCACCACCGTGGGGTATGGCGAGTTCACCTTCCTGCACCAATCCGCGTGGCTGCGAATATTCGCCGTCGCCTTGATGTTCGCCGGCGTGACCACCACCGCGTTGCTCGTCGCGTTCCTGGCGGACTTGCTGCTCTCGCGCCGCTTCCTGCAATCGGCCGGGGTCCGCCGCGCACGCCATCTGCGCAACCACATCATCGTTGTCGGGCTGGGCTCGTTCGGCAGCCGCGTCGTCGGCGATCTGACCGCCGCCGGATACGACGTCGCGGTGATCGAGCGAGACGAGAACAACCGATTCCTTTCGGCCGCAGACGAACTCGACGTGCCGGTGATCTTCGGGGACGCGACATTGCGCCAGACGCTGGAGTCGGCCCGCGTCGACCGTGCCCGCGCCGTCGCGGTGCTGACCCAGGACGACATGGTCAACATCGAGACCGGAATCGTGCTGCGCGAGATGCTCGGACCCCGGGTGATGCCCGAGGTCAACCGGCCCGACGTGCCGATAGTGCTGCGCATTTATGACCGCACCCTGGGTGACGCGGTGGCCAAGCGGTTCGGTTTCGAGAACGTCCGCTCGACCGTCGACCTCGCCGCCCCCTGGTTCATCGGCGCCGCGATGGGCCTGCAGGTGCTGGGGACGTTCTCGGTCGGGCCGCGTTCGTTCATGGTCGGCGCCATGCACGTGGCGGCCGGCAGCGAACTCGACGGGCTGCGGATGTTCGAGATGTCCACCCAGACCCGGGTCATCGCGATCACCCGGCGGGATACGCCCGTGGAGTTGCACCCTCGCCGGGATGCGTGGCTGCGCGGCGGCGACACCGTCTATCTGGTGGGGCCGTACCGCGAGCTGCTGGAGACGCTGCGTAAGGGACAGCCGCCGCAGGAGCCCGCGGTCAACGACGAGCGCCCGGCGGATAAGGCGACGACCTGAAGACGCTCAGCGCCGCATCCGGATCAGGAAGCTGACCAGCCGAGCGACCCCGGGCCGCCCGATCCGTCGGCGCGGCCGACATGCCGGGCACACCATTCGGCCAACTCGTGGCGGGCGGCGACGGTCACCGGATGCTCTTCACCGAGTACGCGCGCCTCTTCGTCGACCAGTGCCGCCCACGCGGCGACCTCGTCGGTGACGCCGGCCCGGTCCGGGGCCCAGAGCGTGAACATATGCCGGGCCATGAGCAGGTGAACGTGGTCGGCACCGAGCTTTTCGCGTAGGTCACGGATCAACGGTTCGAGCTCGGCGACGGCCGCGGGAACGTCACCCGCCCGGCCCCGCCAGATCGCCAGCATCAATCTGGTCCCCAGGGTGTCGGCGTGGCCGTCACCGAGCACGCGACGGCGCGCGGCGAGGACCTGTTCACCCTCGGCCATTGCGCCCACGACATCGCCTATCTCCCAACGCTTCTCGGCGATCTTCTCGCGGGCGACCAACACACTCTCGTGCTCGCCACCCAAGATGCGCTGTTCGTCGGCGAACAGCTGCGACCACTCGGCAAGCGACGACAGCGAAGGTTGTCGCCGGCCCGCCAACAGGTGGCGAGCGGTCAGGGTGCTGAGGTGGTCGCGACCGAGCACCTCGACGAGGTCCGGTATCAGCCGCGCGAACTCGTCGTAGGCGACGGCCTCCTCGCCGGCCCGCAGCTGCAAGGTGGCCAGCGACACCTTCAGTTCCAGGACGGTGGCATGACGCTCGCCAAGAGTCGCCCGGCAGAGGGTGACCAGCTCGTTTGCCTGCCGCGCGGCCCCGGCGTAATCACCGTGATTCGCGCACTCCGTCATCAGCCCGGTCAGTTCGGCCAGCGGGGCGGGCAACTCCTGCTGCGTCATTCGCTAATGAAATCGCCACCGCGCCGAGGCGGCAATTCACCCCGATCTACCTGCGGCGATGCCACAGGACGGCAGGTTACAGCCGCGCAGCAACGTCCGCGGCGCGACGTACTTGATCGACATCCGAGCTCGTCGGGATGAGCTGAACCTCGTCGGTGCCGATGTCCTCGAACCTGCGCAACACGTCCAACAGCTCGTCTTCGCTGCCTGCCCAGCCGGTCATCGGCGCCATCGCGTCGACGTACTCTGCCGGTATCCAGTTCATGTAGCGGCGTAGGTGACGGTGGATCTGGGCGCGAGACTCCTCGGGGGATCCGAACGCGAACCAGAACGACGTGATCAGGTGGGGTTCGGGCTTGCCGACCTGGGCCCAGGCCGCCCGGGCCACGTCGAACAGCTCGTTCTGCTTGGCGACGTCGAGGTCCAGGGTGGTGCCGGCCAGCCCGTCGGCCCACGCGGCCGCGCTGCGGATGGTTTTCGGCCCGATACTGCCGACGAACAGCGGCGGACCGCCGGGCTGGACCGGAGCCGGTCCGACGGGCAGCACCGAGTCGGTGGTCTTCTCCCCCGCCCAGACGCGCTTCATCACGGCAACGCGTTCGGCCATGCCGCGCATCGTCTGCGTCGCCGGGTCGGCGCTCACGGCGTGGTAGTCCTCGTGCCGGCCGCCCACGCCGATTCCCACCGTCAACCGGCCGCCGCTGAGCAGGTCACCGGTCGCCAGCCCCTTTGCGAGCATGACGGGATCGTGCAGCTGCGGCACGATGACGGTCGTCAGCAGCCGCACCCGATTGGTCCAGGCGGCCAGCGCGCCCAGCAACGTCAGGTTGTCCGGATTGTCGAAGGCGATCCGCTCACCCCAGCACAGCGAAGAGAACGGGCCCTCGTCGATACCGCGCGCCCACGTCTCGAGCACCGTCGCATCCAGATCCGGCTCCATCACCGGCATCGTCATCGCAATCCGCACGACGGCGATTCTGGCATGTTTGATATGCGGCCCTTCAGTGGAACCATGGGGCGAGTGGCGTTCACCAGTAGTTCCATCGCACATGTCCGACTGACCGTGACCGATATCGAGCGGTCGCGGCAGTTCTACGAAAGCGTGTTCGGTTGGCCGGTGCTGATCGAAGTTCCCGAGAATGCTGACGAATCCACCCGCAACCAGTTGAGCTTCCTGTTCGGCGGCGTCATCTACGACCTCGGCGGGACGCTCCTCGGGCTGCGGCCGGTCGCCGCCGACCGCTTCGACGAGGACCGCGTCGGACTCGACCACATTGCCTTTCGCCTCGCCAGCAAAGATGAATTGGATTCGGCGGCAGCGCATCTCGACGAGCTCGGCGTCGCCCACCAGCCGGTCAAAGACATCGGGCCGTCCTACATCCTGGAGTTCCGCGATCCCGACAACATCGCCTTGGAACTAACCGCACCCAAGTAGCGCGGCGTTGGCGGGCCGGGCATCGGAGTGGTTGACTGGAAAGAACTATGACCATCAGTTTCAACCACACCATCGTCGCATCACGCGACAAACACGAATCCGCCGAATTTCTCGCCGAGCTGTTCGGCCTGCCCAGCCCAAAGCCCTTCGGCCACTTCATGGTTGTCGAGCTTGAGCACGGCGCGAGTCTCGACTACGCGGATGCCCCTGAAGGCGCGGACATCCCACGCCAGCACTACGCGTTCCTGGTGTCCGAGCAGGAGTTCGACACCATCTACGGCAAGATCACATCGCGCAATTTGCAGCACTGGGCAGACCCGGGGGCCAAACGGCCCGGCGAGGTCAACCGACGAGACGGCGGGCGCGGCGTGTACTTCCTCGATCCTTCGGGGCACGCCATGGAGATCCTCACGCGCCCGTACGGCTCTGGCAGCTGAGCCCGACCGGCGCCGATTAGGCTCGCTGGGAGCTCTACCCGTCGATGTTCGTGTCGTCCACGTCGTGCCGCACAACCCGCACCTTGCCGTGCGGTAGGCAGGCGGCGTATCCGTGGTACTTGCCATACAGCTCCCACGCGGTGACGTCGTCGTCCGGGGGCACGTCGACCTTGTGACCGTCGGAGAACTCGAGGTGGAGATCTCCGGTGTCAAACCAATCCAACCCTGTGCAGTTTCGCCCGGAGAAATCAAAGAGCGCACGCTCCTGGTCGGCGGGGTCATTCGGGTCGATTGCGACCACTTCCGCGGGGGCGGTGGCGATGGCCGGCAGGGTCAGGCGCATCGGTACCGAGATGACAAGCTCATTGTCATCGTCGAAATTCAGCACCAAACCATCGCGGAACATGATCCGCTGTAAAGCACAGCCTTCAAGCCAATGTTCGATCATTTTCGGCTCAGCCATGAGTCCACTCCGTCCTTGATATGCCAAGTGCACGAACCCCGCGCACCGCCCGGCAGAGCGTCAAATTCTGGGTTCCCGCGCTGCCGCGCAGTTAATCCCCACTCAGTGAATGTTCGGCCCGATGGGGTTTGGATTCCGTGAGGCCCAGCCCCCGATGGTGGCGACCCGCTTCGCCCCTAGTCGCCGGTGCGCGCTGTACCGTGCCGCTGACTTTCCTGCTTGCGATAGTCGTCGGCCAGCTGCGCGACATGCTTGGGCAGGCCGCCGGTGGCGACGTCGGCCAGCGTCGTCTCTTCCAGCACCGACCGCATGCTGGCCCGCAGCGCGCGCCAGACGTCGGTGAGCGCGGCCGTCGGCCCCGAGTACGGCAAGTCACCCAGCCCGATGTCACGGACGCTGGCCAGCGGGCCGTCGATACAGCGCAGCACGTCGGCAATGCTGATGTCTTTCCCGGACCGGGCCAATTCGTAGCCGCCCTCGCGACCGCGGTGGCTTCGCACCAGCCGGTCGGTGCGCAGGTTGGTCAGGATGTCGACCAGAAATTGCGACGGAATGCCCTGCGCCTGGGCCAAATCGTCCGTCTTCACCAGCGTTCCGTCGGGCACCGTGGCGAGCTGAATCATTGCCCGCACGGCATACTCCGCCTTCGCCGACATGCGCACTCACAGGATTGTGCCACCCGACGACACAATTTCGGTGCAGCCTGGCTGATCTGGCGGCTACCCGCGTGATTCAAGCAGGTCGATGATGCGCTGCGCCTGCTCCTCGGCCGTACTGCCCGGGGTGAGCCGCAGCTCGGGGTTCACCGGCGCCTGATACGGGCTGTCGATGCCGGTGAACTGGCTGATCTCACCCGCGCGGGCCTTGGCGTACAGACCCTTGGGATCACGCTTTTCGCATTCCTCGAGCGGGGTGTCACAGAACACCTCGATGAAATCGAAGCCGGCCTCGCCGTGCACGTTGCGGGCCAGTTCGCGTTGCTCGGCCAACGGGCTGATCGCCGGCACCAGCACGACGTTGCCGCAGTCGGCCAGCAGCGCCGCCACATGCGCCAGCCTGCGCAGGTTTTCGGCTCGGTCGGCCATGGAAAAGCCCAGGTCGGCGTTCAGGCCGTGCCGCAGATTGTCGCCGTCGAGAACGTATGCCGGAGTTCCCTTTTGGAGCAGCTTCTGCTCGACCAGCATGGCCACCGACGACTTGCCGGAACCGGACAAGCCGGTGAACCACACGGTCCTGCCTCGGGGCCTGGCCTCGGCGATGGCGGATGACTTGTGCCGCACCGTATTCGGGCTCGCAGCCTGTGCCGAGGCGCCGCGCAGCACCATGCCCGCCGCCACCGTTCCGTTGGTGTGCGGGTCGATGAGGATGAACGAGCCGGTGCTGGCGTTACGGGTGTACTCGTCGAGCAGCAGCGGCACCTGGGTGCGCAGCGAGATGCGGCCGAGTTCGTTGAGCTTCAGCGCCGCTGCCGTCTTGTCGCGATGCAGCGTGTTGACGTCGAGCCGATAGTCGAGCGCGGTCACCTTGGCATGCGTGGTGCGCGTGGTGTGCTTGATGACGTAGTCGCGGCCGGGTTCGAGGGCCGCGGTGTCGGCCATCCAGCACACCGTCGCGTCGAACTCCTGGGCGACCCGGGGCTGATTGTGGGTGCGGGCGATCAAATCGCCGCGCGAGATGTCGATCTCGTCCGCCAGGGTCAGCGATACCGCCATCGGCGGGAACGCTTCTTGCACCGGACCATTCGGCCCATCGATCGCGGTGATGCGGGTCTGCTTGCCGACGGGCAGCACCACCACTTCATCACCGGGACGCATGACCCCGCTGGCCACGGTACCGGCGTAGCTGCGGTGGTCCTGGTGCTCGCGGGTGTGCGGCCGGATGACGTACTGGACCGGGAACCGCACGTCGACCATGTTGCGGTCGCCGGCGATGTACACCTCCTCGAGGTGCGACAGCAACGCCGGGCCCTCGTACCAGGGTGTCTGGTCCGACTTGGTCACCACGTTGTCGCCGTGCAGCGCCGAAAGCGGGATGGTGGCCACATCGTGCACGTCCAGGCGCGCCGCGAAGGCGTGGAATTCGTCCCGGATCGCCTCGAATTTGTCTCTGTCCCAACCGATCAGGTCCATCTTGTTGACCGCGAGCACGATGTGCTGAATGCCGAGCAGGGACGCCAGGAAGGCGTGCCGGCGGGACTGTTCGAGCAAGCCGTGACGCGCGTCGACCAGCACGATCACCAGTTGGGCGGTCGACGCGCCGGTGACCATGTTGCGGGTGTACTGGATGTGGCCGGGGGTATCGGCGATGATGAATTTCCGCTTGGGAGTGGCGAAGTAGCGGTAGGCGACGTCGATCGTGATGCCCTGCTCACGCTCGGCCCGCAGGCCGTCGGTCACCAGCGCCAGGTCGGTGTAATCGTGTCCGCGATCCTTGGACGTCTTCTCCACCGCCGCCCACTGGTCTTCCATGACGGCCTTGGAGTCGTAGAGCAGCCGACCGATCAGGGTGGACTTGCCGTCGTCGACGGAACCCGCAGTCGCCAAGCGCAATAGCGTTGTCATCAGAAGTATCCCTGCCGTTTGCGGTCTTCCATGCCGGCTTCGGAGATCCGGTCGTCAGCCCGGGTGGCCCCGCGTTCGGTCAGCCGCGACACCGCGGTCTCGGCGATGACCTCGTCCACGGTGACGGCCTGCGATTCCACGCAGCCGGTGCACGTGACGTCCCCGACGGTGCGAAACCGCACGGTCGCCTCGAACACGGGTTCGTCATCGCGCGGGTGCATGTTCTTGTCGACCGCCAGCAGCATGCCGTCGCGGCGAAATACCTTGCGCTGGTGGGCGTAATAGATCGACGGCAGGGCGATGTTCTCGGCGCCGATGTAGGACCAGATGTCGAACTCGGTCCAGTTGGACAGCGGGAACACCCGGATGTGCTCGCCCTTGTGATGCCGGCCGTTGTAGAGGTTCCACAACTCGGGCCGCTGCGCCTTGGGATCCCACTGGCCGAACTCGTCGCGAAAGCTGAACACCCGCTCCTTGGCGCGCGCCTTCTCTTCGTCGCGGCGCGCTCCCCCGAACGCGGCGTCGAACTTGTTTTCCCGGATGGCACGCAGCAGCGTGAAGGTCTGGATCGGGTTGCGTCCCTGGCGCGGCTCGACGACCCGGCCGGCGTCGATGTCCTCCTGAACCGAGGCGACCACCAGGCGCACCCCGTGCTCGGCCACCAACTCGTCGCGGGTCGCGATGACCTCGTCGAAGTTGTGCCCGGTGTCGACGTGCATCACCGGGAACGGCAGCCGCCCGGGACGGAACGCCCGCAGCGCCAAATGCAGCATGACGATGGAGTCCTTGCCGCCCGAGAACAGCAGCACCGGCCGTTCGAACTCCGCGGCCACCTCACGAATGATGTGGATCGCCTCTGCCTCCAGCGAGCGCAGATGGCTCAACTCGTACTGTCCGGCGGCGGGGGCCACCGTCACATCACTGGTCATAGCTTCCTTCGATTAAAACCTGGCAGAACTGACCATATTTGGCATCTTAACGATAAATAAGACCAGCTCGGCTTTGCGGTGTCAACCGCAGGACCTGCGGCCCCCGGATCGGCCTGACGCGCACGCCGGTCACCGGACACATCACGTCAAGAGTCGCGGCGGCACTTTTGCGGCCGGTGGAGGTTGCGAAACCATGGACCGATGACTGCCACCCCTGAAACCGCCGGACCATCCGCGCCGGGCGGTCGCGACGTCATCGCGCAGTTTCTCCCTCAATCCCCATTCGTCGTCAAGCTGGGCATCGTCGCCGACCGCCTGGAAGAGGACGAAGTGCGGCTGCGGCTGCCCTGGGACCCCTCCAACGTGACCATCGGCGACATGGTCCACGGCGGGGCCATCGCCACGCTCGCCGATCTCACCGTCATGGCGGCGGCGTGGTGCGGCGCGCAGGCGCCGCCGGAGCTGCGGGGCGTGACGGTATCTCTCACGCTGGACTTCATGGCCCCGGCCCGGGCTACCGACGTGATCGGCATCGGTCGGGTGCTGCGGCGCGGCCGATCACTGGTCAACTGCGAAGCCGAGATCGTCGATCCGCGGGGCACGCTGGTCGCCAAGGCGCTGGCGACCTACAAGGTCGGTTGACGCACCACGCTCTCGCCGGGCTAGAGCGTGACCTCCTCGAGCTTGCCGGTGGCCACGTCGAAGACGAATCCGCGCACGGAGACGTGCTTGGTGACGAACGGGCTGCCCTCGATGCGGCGCAGCGATTGCCGGACATCCTCGGCGACATCGGCGAAAGCCTCCGCCGCCCACGGCGGTTTGAGCCCGGTCTCCTCCTGGATGCTGCGCTTGAAGTCATCGTCGGTGAAGGTGAGCATGCCGCAATCGGTGTGATGAATCAGCATGATCTCCCGCGTCCCCAACAATCGCTGGCTGATGGCCAGTGAGCGGACGACGTCGTCGGTGACGACCCCGCCGGCGTTGCGGATGACGTGGGCCTCCCCCTCGTTGAGCCCCAGGATGCGGTAGACGTCGAGCCGGGCGTCCATGCACGCGACGACCGCGACATGTTTGCCCGGCGGCATCGGCAGCGGCCCCTGGAAGGTGCTCGCATATTCGGCGTTGTTGGCCAGGTATTCCTCGGTAACCGTCACGCAAGCCTCCTCGGGAGTGTCACGGCCGCAACCGTGCTGCGTTTGCTGCTCGGCTCGGTACCGCGGTGGATCCTAACAACCGATCACACGCGATTCACGCATGAGAATCAACCGGATCGGAAGGGGATCGAACGCGCCGGGCGACCGCAACGCGCGACGCTGTGTCGGCGGCTCGATAGCCTGTCCCAATGCGACGTGGGGTGTGCGAACCGGCATGACTCGGTTTCTGGCACGCCGGTTGCTCAACTACGTTGTGCTGCTGGCGCTGGCATCGTTTCTGACGTTTTGCCTGACGTCGGTGGCCTTCAGGCCACTGGACAGCCTGCTGCAGCGCAACCCGCGCCCGCCACAGTCCGTGATCGACGCCAAGGCCCGCACACTCGGCCTGGATGAGCCGATACCGATCCGCTACGCGCACTGGGCGTCGCACGCCGTGCGCGGCGACTTCGGCAAGACCATCACCGGGCAGCCCGTCGGGACGACGCTGTGGCGCCGCATCGGAGTGACCCTGCGCCTGCTGATCATCGGTTCGCTGGCGGGCACCGCACTGGGCATCGCGGCCGGGGCGTGGGGCGCCATTCGGCAGTATCGATTCAGCGATCGTGTGGTCACCATGGTGGCGCTGCTGGTGCTCAGCACCCCGACATTCGTGATCGCCAGCCTGTTGATCCTCGGCGCGCTGCGGGTGAACTGGGCCGTGGGCATTCACATTTTCGACTACACCGGCGAGACCTCACCGGGCGTGACCGGCGGGACGGGCGCGCAGCTGCTCGACCGGCTACGGCATCTGGTCTTGCCGTCGCTGACCCTGGCGCTGACCGCCGCGGCGGGATACAGCCGTTATCAGCGCAACGCGATGCTGGACGTTTTGGGCCAGGACTTCATTCGCACCGCGCGCGCCAAAGGGCTCACCCGGCGGCGGGCGCTGGTCAAGCACGGGCTGCGCACCGCGCTGATCCCGCTGGCCACCCTGTTCGCCTACGGGGTGGCCGGCCTGGTGACCGGGGCGGTGTTCGTGGAGAAGATCTTCGGTTGGCACGGCATGGGTGAATGGCTGGTGCAGGGCATCGCGACTCAGGACACCAACATCATTGCGGCGATCACCCTGTTCTCCGGCGCGGTGGTGCTGCTCGCCGGTCTGCTCTCGGACGTTTTCTACGCGGCCCTTGATCCCCGGGTCCGGGTCTCATGACGTCCCAGGCGAACATCGATGGCGCCCAAAGTTTTTCGGGGCACGAGGTCGCGGACTTCACCTCCCGGCGCACCCTGGTGCTCCGGCGGTTCGCCCGCAACAGGTTCGCGGTGGCGTCGCTGACGTTGTTGGTGCTGCTGTTCGTCGGCTGCTATTCGCTGCCGGCGGTGCTGCCCTATTCCTACGAGGACCTCGATTTCACCGCGCTGCTGCAGCCGCCGAACGCGCGTCACTGGTTGGGCACCAACGCGCTGGGTCAAGACCTGCTGGCACAGATCCTGCGCGGGATGCAGAAGTCGATGCTGATCGGCGTCTGCGTGGCGGTCATCTCCACCGGCATCGCCGCCACCGTCGGGTCGATCGCAGGATATTTCGGTGGCTGGCGCGACCGCGCGCTGATGTGGGTGGTCGACCTGTTGTTGGTGGTGCCGAGCTTCATCCTGATCGCCATCGTGACGCCGCGAATCAAGAACTCGGCCAATGTCTTGATGCTGGTCCTGCTGTTGGCCGGGTTCGGCTGGATGGTCAGCTCGCGCATGGTTCGCGGCATGACCATGAGTCTGCGTGAACGCGAATTCATCCGGGCCGCAAGGTATATGGGGGTCTCCAGCCGTCGCATCATCGTGGGCCACGTGGTGCCCAACGTGGCGTCCATCTTGATCATCGACGCCGCGCTCAACGTCGCCTCGGCCATCCTGGCCGAAACCGGGCTGAGCTTCCTGGGGTTCGGCATTCAGCCGCCCGATGTGTCGCTGGGAACGTTGATCGCCAATGGCACCCAATCCGCGACCACCTTTCCCTGGGTGTTTCTGTTTCCCGCCGGCGTGCTGGTACTGATCCTGGTGTGCGCCAACCTCACCGGTGACGGCCTGCGCGACGCGCTCGACCCGAGCAGCGCGGTGCTGAGCGGTGGGGGCCGATGAGCCCGCTGCTCGAGGTCACCGACCTGGCGGTCACGTTCCCGACGGGTGGCGATCCGGTGACCGCGGTGCGCGGTATCAGCTACCGCATCGAGCCGGGCGAAGTCGTCGCCATGGTCGGTGAATCCGGTTCGGGGAAGTCCGTTTCGGCGATGGCGGCCATCGGCCTGCTGCCCGAGTACGCCCAGGTGCGCGGCTCGGTGCGGTTCCACGACACCGAACTGGTGGGCCTCGGCGACGACGCGATGTCGCGGTTCCGCGGCAAAACGATCGGCATGGTGTTCCAGGATCCCATGTCCGCGCTGACGCCCGTCTACACCGTCGGCGACCAGATCGCCGAGGCCATCGAGATCCATCAACCGCGGGTGGGCAAGAAGGCCGCCCGACGGCGCGCGGTGGAATTACTCGAGCTTGTCGGCATCGCGCAGCCGGGACGGCGCGCCCGCGCCTTTCCCCATGAGCTGTCCGGCGGTGAGCGACAACGGGTGGTCATCGCGATCGCGATCGCCAACGACCCCGACCTGTTGATCTGCGACGAGCCCACCACTGCGCTGGATGTTACGGTGCAGGCGCAGATCCTCGAGGTGCTCAAAACGGCGCGCGACATCACCGGCGCCGGGGTGCTCATCATCACCCACGACCTCGGGGTGGTGGCCGAGTTCGCCGACCGCGCCCTGGTGATGTACGCCGGACGGGTTGTCGAATCCGCTTCCGTGCCTGACCTTTACCGGGATCGCCGGATGCCCTACACGGTTGGTCTGCTGGGCTCGGTCCCGCGGCTGGACGCCGCCCAGGGCACCCGGTTGGTGCCGATCCCCGGTGCGCCGCCGTCTCTGGCGGGCCTGGATCCCGGATGCCCGTTCGCGCCGCGCTGCCCGCTGGCCATCGAGGAATGTCGGCTCGCGGAGCCCGAATTGCTCACCGTCGACGCCGATCACCGGGCGGCCTGTATCCGCACCGATCAGGTCGACGGCCGAAGCGCGGCGGACATCTACGGCGTGAGTACCGAAGCCCGCCAAGCGGAATCCGTTGACACGTCGGTGGTCGTTCGGGTGCGCGACCTGACCAAGACCTACCGGCTGACCAAGGGCGTGTTGCGCCGCAGCGCCGGCGAGGTGCGCGCCGTCGACGGCGTCAGTTTCGAATTGCGGCAGGGCCGCACCCTGGGCATCGTCGGCGAATCGGGATCGGGCAAGTCGACCACCCTGCACGAGATCCTGGAACTCACCGGGCCCGAGTCGGGCTCGATCGAGGTGCTGGGCACCGACGTCACCGCATTGAGCGCCGCGAACAGACGAGCACTGCGACGCGACATCCAGGTCGTCTTCCAAGACCCGGTCGCGTCGCTTGACCCACGGCTACCGGTGTTCGAGCTGCTCGCAGAACCCCTGCGGGCCAACGGGTTCGACAAGAGCCGCACCAACTCGCGCGTCGCCGAGCTGCTCGAGATCGTGGGGCTGCGCCGCGCTGACGCTGTCCGTTACCCCGCCGAGTTCTCCGGCGGCCAGAAGCAGCGCATCGGCATAGCGCGTGCGCTCGCTCTGCAACCGAAAATCCTGGCGCTCGACGAACCCGTGTCCGCGCTCGACGTGTCCATCCAGGCCGGCATCGTCAACCTGCTGCTTGACCTACAGGACCGGTTCGGCCTGTCCTACCTGTTTGTCTCCCACGACCTTTCGGTGGTCAAACACCTCGCGCACGACGTCGTGGTGATGCATGCCGGCGCGATCGTGGAGCAGGGCGACAGCCGTCAGGTCTTCGCCGACCCGCAGCACGAATACACTCGCCAGCTGCTGAACGCGGTGCCGCAACCGGATCCGGGCAGACGTGTCTAGGCGGGCGGTCACGGCGGGTGCGGGCACCCGGTTCGCGGCGGCGTTTCTCGCGATGGCCCTTGTGCTGTCGGGCTGCTCGGCGGCCGTCAGCCTGATTCCGGCGACCGGCCACAACGCGAGGATCGGCTCGACGAGCGACGTCAACCCCCACGATCCGGCGACCCTGCAAGACGGCGGCGACCTGCGACTGGCGCTCACCGACTTTCCGCCGAACTTCAACATCTTGCACATCGACGGCAATTCGGCCGACGTCTCCGCGATGATGAAGGCCACTCTGCCGCGGGCCTTCATCATCGGGCCGGACGGCTCGACGACGGTCGACACCGACTACTTCACCAGCATCGAGCTCACCGGCACTGCGCCGCAGGTGGTTACGTACACGATCAACCCCAAGGCGGTGTGGTCCGACGGCACACCGATCACCTGGGAGGACATCGCCAGCCAGATCCACGCCCTGAGCGGCGCCGACAAGACCTTCGAGATCGCCGGGCCCAGTGGCGCCGACCGTGTCGCCTCGGTGACCCGCGGTGTCGACGACCGGCAGGCCGTCATGACCTTCGCCAAGCCCTACGCGGAATGGCGGGGCATGTTCGCCGGAAACGGAATGCTGCTGCCCAAGAGCATGACGGCCACCCCGGAGGCGTTCAACAAGGGCCAGCTGGAGGGACCCGGGCCGTCGGCCGGTCCATTCGTCGTCTCGTCGCTGGATCGGACCACCCAGCGGATCGTGTTGAGCCGCAACCCGAAATGGTGGGGCGAACGGCCGCGCCTGGACAGCATCACGTACCTGGTGCTCGATGACGCCGCGCGGCTCCCCGCCTTGCAGAACAACACGATCGACGCCACCGGGGTCGGCACGATCGACCAGCTGACCATCGCGCAGCGCACCAAGGGGATCTCGATCCGGCGCGCCCCCGCTCCGTCCTGGTCTCATTTCACGTTCAACGGCGCCCCGGGCTCGATCCTGGCCGACAAGGCGCTGCGCGTCGCGGTGGCCAAGGGGATAGATCGGCAGACCATCGCCAAAGTCGTCCAGTACGGCCTCACCAGTAATCCTGCGGCACTGGGCAATCACATCTATGTCGCCGGGCAGCAGGGCTATCAGGACAACAGCTCGGTCGTGCCCTACGACCCGGCCGCGGCCGGTCGAGAGCTTGACGCGCTGGGTTGGAAGCGAGCCGGACAGTTCCGGGAGAAAGACGGTCGGCAGCTGGTGATCCGCGACCTGTTCTACGACGCCCAGGGCAGCCGGCAGTTCGCCCAGATCGCCCAGCACAGCCTCGCCCAGATCGGCGTCAAGCTCGAGCTCGTCTCTCGGTCGGGCAGCGGCTTCTTCACCAACTACATTAACGTAGGCGCTTTCGATATGGCCCAATTCGGTTGGCTAGGAGACGCTTTCCCACTCTCGGCGCTGACCCAGATCTACAAGTCCGACGGCGAGAGCAATTTCGGCAAGATCGGCAGCGAGCAGATCGACGCCGCCATCGAAGGCACGCTGGAAGAACTCGATCCCGCCAAGGCGCGGGCGTTGGCCAACGATCTCGACAAGATGATCTGGGCGGAGGGATTCAGCCTTCCGCTGACCCAGTCGCCCGGCGATGTCGCGGTGCGCAGCACGCTGGCCAATTTCGGGGCGGCCGGTCTCGCCGACCTCGACTACACCGCCATCGGGTTCACGCGGAGTTGAGCCACCGCCGTAGCCGATTCGGGATCGGCAGGGCGCCCTCGGCGATGGCCGCCGCCGCGAGTGCCTTCCACAGCAGCCGCACCTCTGGGCGCGGCGGGAGCGCGTCCAGCGCCGACGCCTGTGCGACAAGCCCGTTCAGGTCGCCGCGCCGGACCGCGTCGGCACTGGCGAGCGCGACGGGCTCACGGAAATCCAGGGCGCTGTGCGCCATGTTCGGCAGGCTCAACAGCGCCGCATTGGGCAGCAGCGACGCGACGCGCTGCGCGACGGCCGGCGGAGTGATGAGATCCCGACCGCCGGAAACCACCGCGGTGGGCCAGTCGAATTTCGGCAGTTCGGTTGGCAGGTCGTAGGGCTCGTCCTCGAAAGTCACTCGCTGCGTGCGTGCTCTGCTTTCGGCCACCGCGGGATCAAGCGGCAGGCCGTCGGGTTCGGCCGCGTAGTCCAGTTCGCGGAACGCGATGCGGCTCACCAAGTCTTCCTCGTACCGGTACGGCACATTGCTCAGAGTGGTGAACCGGGATAGCGCCGACCACAGCAACTTTCGGCCATCGAGTAACAGGTCGAGTTGCCGCTCGAGCAGGTCGGTTCCGCCGTAACCGTAGATCGTGGCGACGACCTGTGTCGCCGTCGAATTCATGACGCCGGCATCGACGAGTTCGCGCATTTTCGGTGCCACCGACGCGGTTTCGGGGCTGTCGCCCTTCAGCAGCAGCCGGCGGATCGCGCGGCGCACAATGACGATGTCGTGGTGGGACAGCAGCGGTGAATCGAGCACCATGCCGCGCACCCGGTGCGGATGGCGCACCCCGACGCCGGCCGCGATGTAGGTGCCGTACGAGGCGCCGTAGACGACGGCCGACTCGGCTTGGGCGTCGTCGAGCACCGCGGCCACGTCGTCGACTACCTGGTTCACGGTCAGCGACTGCGGGGGCAGGTCCGCACCCGAATCGTCGTGGCGCGACATCCCCACCCCGCGGTGCTCGATCATGATGACGTCGAGACCGGCGGCCGCTGCGCGCCGTCGCAGCCCCTTGTACATCTGCACCGACGCCACTCCCGGGCCGCCGGGGATGATGACCAGCGGATGGGCGGACTTGCGGCCCGCGCGCACGTAGTACAGATCGAACTCTTCGGCGCTGTGCGGTGAGATCGGCCGGCGCACGGGACGCACGCCGGGCAGTTGCGCCAGCTTCTCCTGTATCCGGCTGCGCTTCGCGTTCATCGTCATTCGCGTGGGCCCCCCATGATCCCATTCTGCAGGCAAGGCACCGGTGCGGCGACGAACCGCTTTGACCAGCGATATCGGCGGCGGTCGGCCGCCAGGGCTAAGCGCTGAGATCGATGCGGTGGGCGCCCTTGACACCGTCGTAGCGGTCCGGGCTACAGGTGAGCACGATCACCTGCCCGTGGGTTCCCACGGTGTCGAACAACTCCCCCATCTTGGTCAACCGATCCGGGTCGGTAAAACCGAGCGCGTCGTCGACCACCACCGGGACGGCGTCCTCCTTGGCGACCAGGGCCGCGCCGGCCAGCCGCGCCAGGATGCCGAGTTGCTCCTTGGCGCCCCCGGATAGGGATTCGTACGGCACCGTGATGCCGTTCAGCGTGCGGCTCCGGATGCACAGGTCGCTGTCGATGTCGACCTCGAAACTCGGACCGAAGACCGGGCGGCCGAGCCGCTGCAGCTCGGCCCGGTAGGGCTCGACGTAACGGCGCCGGGTGGTGTCACGGTGGCGCGTCATGACCGACCGCAGCAGTTGTGCGGCGCGGGCGCGGCCGCCCACCTGGGCGTGTTCGCTAGCGGCGTGCTCGCGTTCGGTTTCCGCGGCGTCGAGCTTGCCCTGGCGCCCCTCACCGCCGAACACCGAGAGTTCGATCGTGATCTCACGCAACGCGCGCGCGGCTTCCTCGTAGCGCTCGCGCAGCGAGTCGGCTTCCTTTTTGGCGTCGGCCAATTCGGCCTCGACCGCTTCGGGTGCGGCTGCGGCCAGTTCGGCGGCCAGTTCGGCGGCCCGCTGTTGCGCGGCCTGCGCCGCGCCAAGCGCCGTGGCCGCGGCGGCAGCGAGTTCGTCATCATCGGCCGACGCGCGTTCGGCGGCCAGCCGGCCGGCGGCGGCGTCCAGCTCGGCGCGCTGGGTCTGCAACGTGTTCTGCAGAACCGTTGCCCGCGTGGACAACTCAGCGAGACCGGTGGCGGCGGCGGCGGCGGCCTGGCGGCGCGCCTCGCATTCGCTCGATGCCGCCGCGCGAGCCTCAAGAACCGCGGTGAGTTCGGCGCGGGCGGCGCCGATGTCGGTGAGGACGAGTTGGGCCCCGGCGGGGTGTTCGGCGCGTAATTGCGCCAACCGTGACCGCAGCTCGTCGGCCTGTTCGTCACCGCACAGCCCGGCCAGCGTGGCCGTGAGCTGATCGCGGGTGCTGTGCAACTCGCGGCGACGCTGGTCGGCGGACCGTGCCGCCGCGAGGTCGCTCACCTGACCGGCCGCCAGCGCCGCGGCCATCTCCTCTTGCGCCGCAGCGTGTTTGGCGTGAATGTCGAGCGTGGTCGCGCCCGGGGTGACCCGAGCGGTCAGGACACCTGGAACCTCCACGGCGGTGGGTCCGGCGGCGGTGGTCGACCAGCTCTGTCCGGCCGGCAGCGAGATCTGCTGGCCGCCGACGATCAGCTGAACGTCTGTGGTGGCGGTGAATTCGATTGCCGCCGACGTCAGCGCCAACTGGTCACCGGTGCGATCGACGGCGGCCGCCGCGTCCTCGATGCGTCGCAGCACCGCGGCGGTGACGGCGACGGCACCGAGCTCGACGCCAATCCGTTCGCGATCCCGCTCGATCGCGTCGATCTTGGCCAGCCGGGCGGCCAACCGGTCGACCTCTTCGCGGTTGGCGAGTTGCTCGACCGTGCCCCGCGCCGCTTCGGTCCGGCGTTGCAACTCGGCAAGGGCCTCGGTGGCCTGCTGCAGCGCGGCGCCGGACGCTTCGGCCTCCGCATGCGCCGCCGCTTGGGCGGCGGCGGCTTCCTGGACCCGCGTTTGCGTTTCGGCCACGGCGCCCGCGCGGGTGTCGATTTCGGTGAGCAGTTGCCGGCGCGCGGTGTGGGCGCCGCTCGCCGCGGCGGCGGTGGCGCCCGCGGCCTCGGCGACCAGCTGGGCTTCACGCCGTTGCACGGTGAGCGCCGCGATCTTCTCGGCGGCTTCCTGCGCGGCGGCCACCCGCGGGCCGGCGGCGATACGGCGCTGGGAGAAGTCGGCCACCTGCTCGGTCAACACGGCGTGGCGGGCCACCCGGTCGTCGACCTCGGCGACCGCCGCCGCACACTCGGCGACCGCGGCCTCGGCATCGGCCAGCCGGGTGATCGCGGCGGCCCACTCGCCCGTCGGACGTCCGGTCGGGGTGAAGTAGCGGCAGTATTCGGCGTCGATGCGCTCGATGAGCAAGGGTTCGGTGCCGCACAGCCCCCCGCTGTCGCCGGCGGCCACATCAAGCGCCCGCGAGAGGGCGTCGCACCCGGACAGGTCCACCGCGGCGGTCGACGCCGACTGCAGCACCCGCTGGGCGTGCCACAGGTCGCTATCCACCGTCTCGGCCAGCATCGCCCGGACCCGTTCGTGGGCCTCGTCGCCGGTCAGCTGTTCGCGGTAGGGCCGGACCACGGTCAGCTCCGTCTCGCACTTCTTGTGAAACCGCTTGCGATAGATGAAACGATAAGGACCACAACTGATCTCGGCGGACACCTCGGAGCCCACATCACTGTGGGTGGGCTTGACCTGCTTGACTTCCTTCTTCGTCGAGCGGTCCCGCGCCTCCAGCAGGAGGTCCAGGGCTTCAATCATCGACGACTTGCCGATCTCGTTGGCGCCGCACACCACCACGACGCCGTGGTCGGGGAAGTCGATTTCGCGGTGCGATATGCCGCGGTAGTTCGTCAGGATCAGCCGGTGCAGCTTCACGCCGCGCCCCGGTCGGTGAGGCGCAGCAGCAGCGCCAGCGCCGCCTGCGCGTCGACGGCGGTCGGGCAGTCCTCCTCGCGCGCCGTCGCCACCAATTCTTCAACCGCGGCGGCGGCGAAACCTCCGATGCCGAGATCGCTGAATTCGCCATCGGCCGGGATCACCGCCAAATCGGTGTGACGTTCCCACAGGCCCAACCATGCGAATAACCGTGCGTATTTATCAAGGCAGGCGTCCAGCGCGGCGCGGTCGGAGACTGTCAGTGAACCGGTCAGGGCCAGGCGCACCACGGTTCGGTCCTTCTCGGTCATCAGGTCCAGGTTCATGTCCAGATCGGCGACGTCGCGGCTGGTGTCGACCTGTCGATGCATCGTGACGAACCGCCAGCTGCCGAGGTGCCGCGGCGTCACGCGGACCGCGCGCCGCGGGTCGGCCTCGTCGATGTCGACGATCAGGACATGGCCGGGGTCGGATTCGACGTCGTCGAAATTGGTGACTTCCGGGGAGCCGGAGTACCACACCCGGCCGCTGTCGCCGACCTGGGTGAGTGAGTGTTTATCACCGAGCGCCACATAGTGCACCACGCCGCGGGTCAGCGCGTCCTCAACGGAGGCAAGCCGGATCAGCGAAGGCTTGTCCCGATCCGGATCCAGCACGTCGACGCCGCCGTGCGCGACGAGGATCCGGGTGCCCTCCGCCGCGGGCAGGTCGTCGAGGGCGTCGGCGACCAGGTCGGTGGTCGGCACCTTCGAACGCCACGGCGCGGCAACGATCTCCAGCCCGGGACGCACCTGATGCACGCCGGCCCGATCGAGCACCACCACGTTGTCGGGACGCTCAGCGGCGAACAGCGCGCTGGTGTACACCGACGAGGCATCCAGGGGATCGTGGTTGCCCGGCAGCAGGTACACCGGAATTCCGATGGCGCGCATGGCTTCCAGGGACTGCCCGATCACCTTCGGCGGAAGCTGATTGTGTTCGAAGACATCGCCCGACACGACGACGAACTCGGCGCCCACTTCGGCCGCCAGCGCGCCCAGACCGGAGACCACGTCGCGGCGGGCCGCCGAATAGCGCGGCTGGGCGTCACCGGCGAGGAAGTGCCGGGTCATGCCCAGCTGCCAGTCGGCGGTGTGCAGAAATCGCATGCCGGCGACCCCCTCTCGAAGTGCGTGTTTACCTGGGCATCGAGAGTTTAGGTCTGCGCACCGACAAGACGCGGGACCTCGATCGGCAGGTCTTGGTCTGAGAAAATCCGGCGACACGCTGTGGTTCTTGATCGGCGGGTCGAATCCGAGGCGAAAACCGGCTCAATGCCGCGGTCAGGAACTGCTCGCGACTATGCCTCAGATGAGTTGCGCCAGTGTGAATCCAGACCTGAAGGCCTGCGCAAGCCGCTGCAGTCAGCCAAGCTCACCATCCACGAGCCCGGCTCGAACCACATTGGCGAACAACACTTTCCGATACAAGCTAACTTGGCGGGTTGACAGGCCTGCCGGGATTCGGAAACGCCGGGTTGGTGTAGGCCGGTGTCTGTGGCTCATCGCCGGGATTCGGATTCATGGTTGGTGATGGGCCGGACTCTGGCTCAGCTGATGGAGGCGGGGGTGCCCGATGTTCGGGCGGTGGCGGCTTGGGCACCAAATAGTTCTTCCACGCGCCCGGTGGATTGGGTGCAGGGGCGATCGTGTTATCCGGCCAGCGCCATGAACAGCTACCGGAAGCACCCCCGAAATCGCCTGCAGGAAGGGTCAACCCAAAACCCATAAAACTTCCACCGATGGGAGAGTTGCCACCTGGACCGCCCATGTTCCATCCGCCATATTCACAGTGCCAGTGCGTGCTGTTCTCTTCGAGAGGAAAATCGCAGTAGTACGTCGTGGCCCCCGCCTCGAAACTACTTCCGCCAACACCGGGATAGTCGCAGACGCCGGGGCCTGGAAGGTTGCCGCCCGGCCCGGCCCAGGCCACCGCCGAATTGAGGATTACCCACAAGGTGACGCCCGGTGCCACAAGTAATCTAATTCCCGTGCGCAACGACTCTTTCACTGTAACGCCTTCTAGCTTCGGCAATGGCAGCGCGTGCCTCGAGCGGGGGACTGCTATTCCAAGTTCTACAACGCCCGGGACAAATTCGCAGAGAATTTAGGATTCGTCCTCCATTAGGCTGGTTCTGGCCGTCGCCGCCGAGACTGTGCTGGCTATCGGCCGACCATCTCCACTCGCTACGCCTACCGATACAGCCGAGCTCGGCCACTTCATCTGCCACCCAACACCTGCTACCACCCGGAAAAATTGCTCGACGGCGATGGTGAGGACTACCACTTGCCGCGGCACTGATTAATCTGATTTCTCGTGACTGGCCAGCGCACCTTGCTGTTGATGCGGCACGCGAAGTCCGACTACCCGCCCGGCGTCGCCGACCATGATCGGCCGTTGGCGCCGCGCGGCATCAAGCAGGCGGGGCTCGCCGGCGACTGGTTGCGTGCCAACGCGCCGACCATCGATGGGGTGCTGTGCTCCACGGCGAGGCGCACCCGCGAGACGCTGTCGAACACCCGTATCGACGCGCCGGTGCGATACAGCGATCGCCTCTACGCCAGCACCCCCGGCACGTTGATCGACGAGATCAACACGGTGGGTGACGCCGTCAGCACGCTGCTGGTCATCGGGCATCAGCCGACGATGTCGGCCCTCGTGCTGGGGCTCAGCGGCGCCGGGGATACGAATAGCTCTGCCGCCGAACGGATTTCAGTCAAGTTTCCGACGTCGGCGATCGCGGTACTCACCGTGCCGTGCGCGTGGAAGCAGCTGGAACTCGGGGTGGCGACCCTGATCGGCTTCGAGGTGCCGCGCTGAACGTTGATCAGGAGTTGGTGGCCAGCGTCAGCTCCATCAACTTGATGGCCTGTCCGCATGCGTCGATGCCCGGGGCCTGCGGGTTGATCCACCAACCGACAACCCCGGCGGCATCGCTGGCCACGCCGCACGCGCCGTTCGCGTCGTCGGGCCGCATCACGATGGAGTCGATACCGGCGATCGAACGCGTCTCGATCTTGTACTTCAAGAATTCGGCGACCTTGCGTTCGTTGGACAGGCTGCCCTGCTCGAACCAGAACCGGGTGATGTCGATCAGGCCGGCCGGGTTGGCCGCCTGCCAGCGGCAGATCGCACCAACGAAGGTGCTCTGAATGTCGAGCGGATCGGCGCCCACGGTCTTGGCCAGGATGTCGCTGGTCAAGACCTCACATTCCTTGAGCAGGTTCGGATACTGCTGCTGGGAGTTGTTGTTGCGGGGCACGTTGCCACCCGCCTTGACCGCGTTGCCCCCGATCGAGCGGGAACAGCCCGTCAACACCAGCAGCGCGGCGATCACTACGGTCGCGGCGATACGGGCAGTCCTCCTGCTGCGCGACCCGGCGCGCATGGACGCCATCACTTGGAGTTCGCAATCGATTGACGAGCCAGTTCCTTCGCTATGTCGCACGGCGGCGGGAACGGCTTCTGGCTGAAACTGATTGACCATTCAATAAAGTCGTCCTGGAACTGAATCCCCACCTCGCAGAGCGAGTCACCCAGGTTTGGCTCGTTGCCGACGGCGATGAAACCGCCGTGGCCGTTGATGTTGATGTCGTCGACGCTGGCACGCGAGAGCTCCTCGGTCTTGCGTTCGCGTCCGATGGGGCTCCCGCGATACCAGGAGAAGGAGAAGTGCGGCCCCAGGATGCCGCCGCCGGCGAGCCACTGACACCCGACGGAGTTGCGTGCGGTGTTGATCAGCCCGCTGACCTTGGTGAGCTCGGCGACGGCCTGGTCGCTGATGCCGCCGCATTGCGGGAACATCGCACCGTGGCTGCCCTGGCCGTTCTGCGGCGTCGACGGCGCCGTCGCGCCGGGTTTGTTGCCGCCGGAATCGGAGCAGCCCGCGGTCGCGGGGATCAGGATCGTCAATGCTGACGCCACAAGAGCCAGCGCCCTCGTGTCACGCCGCACCGCTACCCTGCTTCCGTTCCGCCCGCTGCTGGTCCACACGATGCACTGTAGCGGCAGCCCAGCGGGTCAACCACCGACGCGCCTGAGCAGGTATTTCCGGGCCGCCAACACGTGTGGTGCGGACCTTGACCGTCCGGCGGTTGGCGGGGACGGCCGGGCGGACGGTATGCGACAGTTACCCAATGCTCCTGGCACTGCTGCGCCAGTACATCCAGCCGTACCGACGGCTGGTGGCGGTGCTGATGGCGCTGCAGCTGGTCAGCAGCCTCGCGTCGCTGTACCTGCCGACGGTCAACGCCGCCATCATCGACGAGGGCGTCGCCAAGGGCGACACCACCACGATCGTCCGCCTCGGCATGGTGATGCTCGGAGTCACCGCATTGCAGGTGTTGTGTTCGATCGGGGCGGTCTATTTCGGCTCGCGCACCGGAATGGGCTTCGGTCGCGACCTGCGCGTGGCGATGTTCGAACACGTCACCACCTTTTCCGAACGCGAGACCGCCCGATTCGGCGCGCCCACGCTGTTGACGCGCAGCACCAACGACGTGCGGCAGATCCAGTACCTGGTCCAGATAACCGGCACCGTGCTGGTGACCGCCCCCATCATGTGCCTCGGCGGGATCTTCATGGCCGTCCGCCAGGAGGCCGCGCTGACGTGGCTGCTATTGGTTAGCGTGCCGATCATGGCGGTGGCCAACTACTGGGTGATGTCGCACATGCTGCCCCTGTTCCGCCGGATGCAGGGCCTGATCGACGGCATCAATCGTGTGACGCGTGACCAGCTGGCCGGCGTCCGGGTTGTCCGGGCGTTCGCTCGGGAAGATTTCGAGCGTGACCGCTTCGCGCGGGCCAACACCGCGCTGTCGAATACCGCACTGAACGCGGGCAACTGGCAGGCGTTGATGCTGCCGGTGACCACGCTGACCATCAACGTGTCCAGCGTCGCGCTGATCTGGTTCGGCGGTTTGCGCATCGACCGCGGCCAGATGCAGGTCGGTTCGCTGACCGCCTTCCTGGCCTACTTCACCCAGATCCTGATGGCGGTGTTGATGGCGACGATGACCCTGGTGGTCTTGCCGCGGGCCTCCGTCTGCGCCGAACGGATCACCGAAGTGCTCGCCACCCGCCCCGCCGTCACCGACCCGGTAAATCCGCGCTCCCCGCGCGGCGCGATCACCGGAACGGTGCGTCTGGATGGCGCGACGTTCACCTACCCGGGCGCCGATCGCCCAGTGCTGCAGAATATTTCGTTTTCCGCGCTGCCCGGAACTACCACCGCGGTCGTCGGTAGCACCGGTTCGGGCAAGTCGACGCTGGTCTCGCTGATCTGCCGGCTCTACGACGTGACCAGCGGCGCGGTCTCCGTCGACGGCATCGACGTCCGCGATTACCAGACCGAGCGGTTGTGGTCGGCGATCGGGCTGGTTCCTCAGCGCGGCTACCTGTTCTCCGGGACGGTCGCGGACAACCTGCGCTACGGCGCCGCCCCTCACCAAACGGTCACCGACGAACAGATGTGGGAAGCGTTGCGGGTGGCCGCGGCCGACGATTTCGTGCGGGCCCACGACGACGGGCTGCGCATGCGGGTGGCCCAGGGCGGTATCAACTTTTCCGGCGGACAGCGGCAGCGACTCGCCATCGCCCGGGCGGTCATCCGCCGCCCGGCCATCTATTTGTTCGACGACTCGTTCGCCGCGCTCGATGCCCGTACCGACGCGCGGGTCCGCGCCTCGCTACAGGAGATCTCCAGCGCAGCCACCGTCATCGTTGTCACACAACGCATCTCGATCGCGGCGAAGGCCGACCAGGTGATCGTGATCGACAACGGGAATCTGGTGGGCGCGGGCACGCACGAATCGTTGCTGGCCGATTGCACCACCTACGCCGAATTCGCCGACTCGCAGTCGGTCGACACCGTGCGATCGGGTCGAGTCGGGGGCACGCCGTGACACGCGCGACCGCCAAGGCGGCGGCCCGGCCAGCCCCCGTCACCGGTTCCCGCGACTTCTGGGGTTCGGCCACCCGCTTGGTGAAACAGCTTGCGCCGCAACGACGACTCTGCGCCGTTGTGATCACCTTGGGAATCACCGGCACGGCCATCGGCGTGATCGTCCCGCGGATCCTGGGGCATGCCACCGATTTACTGTTCAACGGTGTCATCGGACGCCAGCTCCCCGCCGGCATCACCAAGGCGCAGGCCGTCGCCGCCGCACGCGGCAGAGGAGCCAACACCTTCGCGGACCTGCTGTCCGGGATGAATGTGGTGCCGGGCCACGGCGTGGACTTTCCAGCTGTCGCCCGGACGCTGACACTAGCCCTGGTCCTGTATCTCGTTTCTGCGCTGCTGATTTGGGGGCAGGCCCGGCTGCTCAACGTCACCGTGCAGCGCACCATGGTGGCGCTGCGTTCCGACGTCGAGGACAAGATCCACCGGTTGCCGTTGTCCTACTTCGACGGCCGCCAGCGCGGTGAACTGCTGAGCCGCGTCACCAACGACATCGACAACATCCAATCGTCCCTGTCGATGACGATCAGCCAGCTGCTGACATCTGTTCTGACCGTGGTGGCGGTGCTGGCGATGATGCTGTCCATCTCGCCGCTGCTGGTGCTGATCACCGTGCTGACGGTGCCGTTGTCCCTGCTGGCGACCCGGGCGATAGCGCGTCGTTCCCAGCGGCTGTTCGTCGCCCAGTGGACCAGCATCGGACGCCTCAACGCCCACATCGAGGAGACCTACAGCGGTTTCACGGTGGTCACGACGTTCGGCCACCAGGCCGCGGCGCGCGAGCAATTCCGCACCCTCAACGACAACGTGTACCACGCCAGCTTCGGCGCGCAATTCTTCTCCGGGCTGGTGGCGCCGGCGACCACCTTCATCGGCAACCTCGGCTACGTCGCCGTCGCCGTGGTCGGCGGCCTGCAGGTTGCCACCGGCCACATCACCCTGGGCAACATCCAAGCGTTCATTCAGTATGTGCGGCAGTTCAACTCACCGCTGAGCCAACTGGCCGGGATGTACAACACCCTGCAGTCCGGGGCAGCCAGCGCCGAACGCGTCTTCACGCTGCTGGATGAGCCCGAGGAATCGCCGGATCCCCCGCCCGTTGCCCAACCCTCGACGGGCGCGAGCCCCGGTGGACGCGTCGAATTCGCCCACGTGAGCTTCGCCTACCGCCCGGGCACCCCGGTGATCGAAGACCTGTCCATGGTGGCCGAACCGGGCAGCACGGTGGCGATCGTCGGGCCGACCGGAGCGGGCAAGACCACGCTGGTGAACCTGCTGATGCGGTTCTACGACGTCAACGCGGGCCGAATCCTGCTCGACGGGGTCGACATCACCACGATGGACCGCCGGTCGCTGCGGTCGCGAATCGGCATGGTGCTGCAGGACACCTGGCTCTTCGAAGGGACGATCGCGGAGAACATCGCCTATGGACGTCCCGACGCCGCTGAGGACGAGGTGCTCGAGGCCGCCAGGGCCGCCTACGTCGATCGTTTTGTGCGGACGCTGCCGGCCGGCTACCAGACCCGAATCAGAGGTGACGGCGGCAACATCAGCGCCGGCGAAAAGCAGCTCATCACCATCGCCCGCGCATTCCTTGCCCGCCCCCAGTTGTTGATCCTCGACGAGGCGACAAGTTCGGTCGACACTCGTACCGAGGTCCTCATCCAGCACGCGATGTGTGAACTGCGCCGCGACCGCACGAGTTTTATCATCGCGCACCGACTTTCGACGATCCGCGATGCCGACCGCATTTTGGTGGTCGAGGCCGGCCGGATCGTCGAACAGGGCAATCACACTGAACTACTTGCCCGGCGCGGCACGTATTACGAGATGACACAGGCGTAATGTCGCGCGTCTGGCGGACGCATTGATAAGCGGCCGCGATCGCTACCAAGAAGTTATTGAGAAGACACCAAGGAACAAACGAGACGCTGGGATCGTCCTACTCAGTAACGCACCTGAAAGGGGTGGCAGCAATGTTCTCTCGCCGCATCATGACAATGGCCACCACCGCCATCGGCGCCGCCGCCATCGCGCTTGCGGCCGTTGGCACGGCCGGCACTGCCGCAGCGAGGTCCGTGCAGACCGCCGATCAGGCGTTCCTCAGCCAGATGCAAAGTCTCGGCGTCACTTTCCCGTCGATTCAAGCTGCCGTGCAAGCGGGCCACCAGGTGTGCACCGAACTGGCCGCCGGCCAGACCCCGATCGCCGTCACCGTCCAGATCTTCCGCCACACCAACCTGACTCCCCCGCAGGCGGCCAGCGTGGTGATCGCGGCGACCAACGCCTACTGCCCGCAGTTCTCCGGGCAGCCCGCCTAGCCTGCCAACGGCCCACGATGGGGGATTTCGGGTAACCGGAATCCCCCATCGGCGGCTGGAGCCAATCGCACGCCAGACGGCTCCAAGAATCCGTAGAGAAGCCGAAAAGGCGGACATCCGAAGCTCTTCTCAACAGACCCGCGAGCACACGAGAAGAGGCCCAGTCGACACCCAGCGTCGCCCACCCCGGCCCGACCTACACCAAGCCCGCCGCCAGCAGCAACCCGGAGTCGGGTCCGGGAGCAAACACCGCCGACATCCCCGAATTGCTCGCCCAGTACAAGATCGGCGCCGTCGCCAGCGACAAGGACGACGCCGCGCAGACCGGCACCCCGTCGGGAATGGTGGGGCTGGAGCGAGCACTGGCCTCCGGTCACAAGGTGATCGTCAGCCTCAACGCCGAACTCATCTGGCACCAGCCCGTCGAGCAGAAGGACAAGAACGGCCGCCCGGAGTCCAATCACGCCGTGGTGGTGACCGGTGTGGACACCGTCGCCGGCATGGTTCACCTCAACGACAGCGGCACCGCGGAAGGCCGCAACGAGCAAATTCCGGTCCGGCTCTTCGTCGAGTCGTGGGACACCAGCAACGAGTCGATGGTCGTCACCACCTGAACCAAGGCGATTCGCCTCACGCGGCGCGCAACGCCCCCGGGCTTGCGCGCCGCGTGGTGGGTATGTCTCGGCGATGCAATCCAATTCGTGCGGGGCATCTACTATCGCGCTGAGTACGAACACATTTCAGTCATTCGATGGCACAGGACGGTGCTCTGGCGTGCGATCAATTCGACGACATGCCGTCGGAGCTCGACGGTTTGTCGGGATTGTCAACGAATCCGCCCAGTTGGCGTCACAATCACAACTGTGACCTCATGGCATCGGACGCCGCAGACGCGGAAAGGCGGGTAGGCGCGATGGCGGACAAACGTCTCGAATTCGGTCTACTCGGACCGTTGGAGATGAGCGTTGACGGTGCCCTGGTGCCGCTCGGCACGCCCAAACAGCGGGCGGTGCTGGCCCTGCTGCTGATGAACCGCAACAGCCCGGTCGGCGTCGACCGGCTTATCACCGCACTGTGGGACGAGTCGCCGCCGTCGGGGGCGCGGGCCAGCATTCACTCCTACGTGTCCAACCTGCGCAAGCTGCTGACCGGCGCCGGCGCCGACCCGCGCACGGTACTGGTCGCGGCGCCGCCGGGGTATAGGCTCAACATCCCCAACGACACTTGCGATCTCGGCCGATTCATCGCCGAAAAGACCGCCGGCGTGCACGCGGCGGCCGCGGGACACTTCGAACAGGCCAGCCAGCACCTGGCTGCGGCCCTGGCCGAATGGCGCGGTCCGGTGCTCGAGGACCTGGAAGACTTCCGGTTCGTCGACGCCTTCACCGCGTCCCTCGTCGAGGAGAAGATCCTGGCCCACACGGCGCAGGCCGAGGCCGAAATCGCATGCGGACGTGCGTTTACCGTGATCACCGAGCTGGAAGCGCTGACGACCGAACATCCTTACCGCGAACAGTTGTGGGCTCAATTGATGACCGCCTACTACCTCACCGACCGCCAATCCGACGCGCTGGCGGCCTACCGCCGCGTACAAAAGTCGCTCGCCGACGACCTCGGGATCGACCCGGGCCAGAACCTGCGCGCCCTCAATGACCGGATCCTGCGTCAGGAACCGCTGGACGCCAAGAAGAACGCCATGACGACCGCGGCGGTCGCGATCACCGTGCTCGAGCAGTACACGTCTGACACGAAGGTGGTCGCCTATCTGCACGAGGTGACCGGGCGCAGCTATCCGCTGCAAGGGTCGACAACGATTGGGCGGCTTAGCGACAACGACATCGTCCTCGACTCCCCCAAAGTCAGCCGCCACCATGCCGTCATCGTCGACACCGGAACCGGCTACATCATCGACGATCTACGGTCCTCGAACGGCGTGCACGTTGAGGACCAACGAATCCGGTCGGCCGCAACATTGCAGGACGGCGACCGCGTCCGGATCTGCGACCATGAATTCACCTTCCAGATCGCCGCAGACAACCACGACGAGGGCTAGGACCTCGGCAACCCGACCCGCGCTGACACGCGCCGCGATTGTTCCCGTTATCGTGCGGTGGGACGCCTGCGCGCTTACCGTCATGATTGCTCAGTCACGGGTTGCAATCGTGTGTCTGTCCGCAAGTCTTGAATGAGACCGGCAGGCCGGGGGTTGGGTTGGAAGGATGAGGAATGAGTGACGAGCAGTCCTCACGGGCGGGGTCGATGTTTGGGCCCTACCACCTGAAGCGGCTGCTGGGCCGCGGGGGGATGGGTGAGGTCTACGAGGCCGAACACACCGTCAAGGAGTGGACGGTCGCGGTCAAGCTCCTCTCCGAAAGCTTCAGCCGGGACCCGGTGTTTCGCGAGCGGTTGAAGCGCGAAGCCCGCACGGCCGGTCGTTTGCAGGAACCGCACGTGGTGCCGGTGCACGACTACGGCGAAATCGATGGCCAGATGTTTCTGGAGATGCGCTTGGTCGAGGGCACCGACCTGGACAGCGTGCTCAAACGTTTCGGCCCGCTGACCCCGCCGCGCGCGGTCGCCATCATCACCCAGATCGCCTCTGCGCTCGACGCCGCCCACGCCGCCGGGGTGATGCACCGCGACATCAAACCGCAGAACATTCTGGTCACCCGTGACGACTTCGCCTACCTGGTCGACTTCGGCATCGCCAGCGCCACCACCGACGAGAAGCTCACCCAGCTGGGCACCGCGGTCGGCACCTGGAAATACATGGCGCCAGAACGGTTTTCCGACGCGGAGGTCACCTATCGCGCCGACATCTACGCACTGGCCTGCGTGCTGTTCGAGTGCTTGACCGGATCCCCGCCCTATCGCGCCGACAGCGCCGGCGTGCTGGTCTCCGCCCACATGATGGACCCCATTCCCGCTCCCAGCGAGCAGCGCCCGGGCGTCCCCAAAGCATTCGACCCCGTGATCGCCCGCGGCATGGCCAAAAAGCCCGAAGACCGCTACGCCAGCGCGGGCGACCTGGCCCTGGCGGCCAAGCAAGCGCTCAGCAGCCCCGACCAGGACCGCGCCGCCACCATCTTGCGCCGCAGCCAGGAAGCCGCACTGCCCGGCGCTCAGGCCCACGCCGCTCCAGCGCCTCCGCCGGCGTATCGGCCCACGTTCAACACCCCGCCGCCGTCGCCATTCGACCCGCCCGCGGCGCCCAGTTCCGGTCCGATCCCGTCGCAGGGCGCTCAGGCGTGGACCCCCACCAGCGGCCCGATCCCGGCGGCCGGCCAGCCCGCGCCGCCGTATTACCAAGGCGGCAGCGCCAACTGGGGCGGCCCGCCGCAGTTCACCAGCTCAACGCCCTGGGGCCAGCCCCCGCCCAAGCCGCACCGCAGTGTCTGGCCCATCATCGCCGCCGTCGCCGTGGTGCTCGTTGTCATCGCGAGCGGCGTGGGCATCTGGCTGGTCGTCCGGCCCAAGCCGGAACCGCCGCAGGCCGCCCCGCTGGGACCCGAACGCCTCAGCGGTCTGCTGCTCAGCCCGGCCGACATCAACGGCGTGATGGGCTCCTCGTCGATGCAGCCGGGCAAACCGATCACCGCGACGGACAGCTCGTCGGTGACGGTGTCCGCGCCGGATTGCCAGGGCGCGCTCTACACCACCCAGGATCCGGTCTACGCCGGCAGCGGCTACTCGGCGGTCAGCGGCCTGGTGTCTTCGGAGGCGGGCGACAATTACGACCACTGGGTCAACCAGGCCGTCGTGCTCTTTCCGTCCGCCGACCGGGCGAAGAGTTTCGTGCAGACCTCAGCGGAGAAGTGGAAGGGCTGCGCCGGCAAGACGGTGACCGTCACCAACAAGAGCAAGACCTACCGGTGGACGTTCGCCCAGCTTCAGGGCAGCCCGCCGAAGATCACACTGATGGACACCCAGGAAGGCGCCGATGGCTGGGAGTGCCAGCGCGCGCTCAGCGTGGCCAATAACGTGGTCGTCGACATCAACGCGTGCGGGTACCACATCAGCGATCAGGGTGGGCAGATCGCCGACAAGATCGTCGGCAAGGTCGATAGCGAGAAGCCGGAAGGCTGACCGGCCGCACCGTTAAGCCCTTGTCACGACTGAAGATCGGGCCCCTGCGCGCGTAGGTCGTCGACCGCGGACATCGCGCCCCGCAATTTGGCCAGCCACTCCTCGGCGTGTTCGCCGACCAGCCTCACCGACCACGCCAGCGCGTCGGCGCGGGACCGGGCGACCCCGGCATCGACCAACGTGTCCAGCACCTGTCGTTCGGGTTGCTTGAGCCGCGTCATGACCGGTACGGCGATGTGGGTGAACAGAATTCGCTCGGTGCCCGCCGTGGAACCGACCTCGACGCCCCAGGACACCTTGCGTCCGTAGCGATCCTGCGCTTCGTCGGCGATGTGCATCCGCTCCGATCGGGTGTCTTCGCGGAATCGCGAAGCTCGCCCGGCCGCGCGGGCCTCGCTGGCTTCGCCTTCGGCACTCGCCGCATCGGGGAGCTTGCCGATGACGGTGATCTCTTCGCGGTCGACGGTCACCGTCGGGTCGCCCTCGAACCAGTTCTCCGGAAGACGGCCCGCGAACCATTCCGCGGCGTCGCTGGCGTCGGGTTGCTGGGCTTGCTGCCAGCCCCCGGGGCGGCCGTACCGCCTCTGTGTGTGATGCGCTTTCATGATTACATAATTACACCGTTGCATCTGTAAGGGAACGGCCTTTCACCGGCAGCGAAACGACAGACGGCCGCGGGGCCACCTCCCGTCATCCCGATCGGCGGGTAACCGCTGGTCGGCGACTTTGACAAACCGGGAAAACCCGTTGATCTGGGCAATTCGTCGGCGTATTTTGGTTAGCGAAGCAGGCCCGGAAGCGACCAATTCGAAGTGCCGGAACACGGGGTAGGAATCCGGCCGCGTAGGACACGCATAAGACGGAGTCAGACGCCCCCTGGAGTCGCGCCGGGCCTGCCCATCTGCCGGGACCCTTATTCGTCCGGCTCCGCACTGGCCGTCAGTCGCCGTCGCCCCGCCGGACGCGAAAGAGCTTCACCTCGCTCTTGATGCCCTTGAGCCGACGTGCGCCGGCGAACGATCCGGAGAACTCACCGCGGTCGGCGATGACGTCCCAGACAGAATCCGCGACCACGACCGTGCCCGGGCGCGCCACGTTCGTGACGCGGCTGGCCACATTGACCGGGCTGCCGAACCAGTCACCGGCCCGGCTCACCGCCATGCCGGACGCCACCCCCGCTCGCAACCGGGGAAAGTCGTTGTCGGTGTCGACGGCTTCGACGAGTTTGACGATGACGTCGAGCAACGGCAGCGGATCGGGGCAGACGAACATCACCGCATCACCGATGGTCTTGATGAATCGCACGGGGGGCACGGTCATGTCGCGGGCGAGGATGGCCAGCCGGTTGGCCAGGTGCCCCAGCTCCTCGGGCGACACCGCCTCGCCGATCTTCGTGAAGCCGACCAGGTCGGCGAAGGCGACGGTGATCTGGCGCGCTCCGGGTAGCGGCTCGCCGGCGGCCCGCTCGGCGGCATTGATCGCCTCGGTCTCCATCATGTGGCGCAGCTGCATGAACAACATATGCTCGATCATCGGCCCTAGCATCGGCGCGATCTCGCCCACCAAAGCCTTTGAAGCCTTGGCGATTTCGAGCTCGCTGTTACCCGGTCGCATGATCGCCGAAAGCGCCGTGTAGCGCATGACTTCGGCGGCCCGCGACAAACCTTCGGCGAGCACCCGAACCACGAGAACCACCTGTTCGGGATCCAGCCCCAGCTCCACGAATCGCTGGGAAAAGGCGGCGGCTTCACCGTCGGCGCGCATGTGCACGACCGCGTCGGGGTCGTCCACCCGGACCAGACCGATCGCGCGCTGCACGCGCTGCAACAGGTCCAGGTCGATGCCATGGGTCTCGCTGATCTCGCGGGTGGACACGTAGGTGCCGTCATCGCCGATGAGGTGGCGGGTGGCCAGCAACAGGGGCGGATTGGTGGTCCGGATCTCCTCTTTGGTGATGCCCTGCTCGAGCAGCCACGTCACCAGCTCGGCGCGCTCGGCGCGCGCGTTCCCCTCTAGCCCGTCGAGCAGATCGTCGATGTTCTGGTCGGCCCCGTCCTGCACGTCGCCAACGTACAACGCGGGCCAGCCATGATGTGAGGTGATGAGCACACCGCTGCTGCGGGGATTCCCGCCGGTCGTCGATGAGCGCGCCAGGACGTTGATTCTCGGCTCGTTTCCCAGCGCGCAATCGCTGGCGGCGGGCCAGTACTACGCCAATCCGCGCAATGCGTTCTGGTCGATCACCGGTGAGCTGTTCGGCTTCGATGCATCCGCGCCCTACGACGGACGGCTCACAGCACTGCGGTCTCACGGCGTCGCCCTGTGGGACGTGCTGCATGCCTGCCGCCGCGTCGGCAGCTCCGACTCGGCGATCGAGTCGAACAGTGTGTTGGTCAACGATTTCGGTGAGTTATTCGAGCGCCACCCCACCATCACGGCGGTGTACTTCAACGGCGCCAAGGCCGCCGACCTGTTCCGCCGGCTCGCGACGGCGCCCGATCGGATCCGATATCAGCGGTTGCCGTCTACCAGCCCGGCCCACGCGGTGCGGCCGGGCGCCAAGCTCGCGGCTTGGACCGTGCTGTTGAACCCCGCCTAGGAGACCGGCGGTCGCCGCAGCGACCACGGCCGGGCGGCTTCGATCTGCGCCGAGAGTGACAGCAGGGTCGCTTCGTCATACGGCTTGCCGACGAGCTGGACCGACATCGGCAGACGATCCCCGTCGAAGTCCCACGGAACCACCGCCGCGGGCTGCCCGGTCAGGTTCCAGATCTGTTGGTAGGGAACGTATTGACCGACCCGCAGCAGCGTGGACACCGCACCGCGGCGTTGATACGCGCCGATCCGCGACGGGCCCGCCGCGGTGCCGGGGGTGATGACGACGTCGACGTCGTCGAAGATCGCCTGGATCCGCGAAATCACCGCCCCCTCATTGGCTCGGATGGCCTCCATCCGCCGATCGGAGAAGAAAGATCCCAAACGGGCGATGTTGCGGGTGCGCGTTTCCAGGCGTTCCGGATGGGCCAACGCGTCCGCGTCGTCGCAGATACCGCGCAGATAGCGGGGCAGGTAGTTGGCGAGTATGGCCGAGGCGGGATATTCGGGGTCCGCCCTGACGACGTCATGGCCGAGGTCACGAAGCAACGCGCCGGCCTGCTCGACCGCGGCCAACTCCGCCTTGCCGACCCTGACCGGAAGTGGGGTTGGGACCTTGGTGCTCAACGCGATTCGCAACCGGCCGGGACTGCGCCCGGCCGCGATCGCGAACTCCCCTTCGGGGCCGGGCACCGTCGACGTCGCATCCAGGAACACGGCCGCGTCCATCACCGTCCGCGTGATCGGACCGTTGACGCTCAGTCCGTACCAGGCGTCGTCGTGCGGTTCCAGCGACACACGATCGCGTTGCGGCTTCAGGCCGAACAGGCCACACCACGTCGCCGGGATGCGGATCGAGCCGCCCCCGTCGGATCCCAGTGCCAGCGAAGCCAACCCGGCGGCGACCGCGGCGGCACTCCCGCCGCTACTGCCGCCCGGGGTGCGGGTGGGATTCCACGGGTTACGGGTGGCTCCGAAGGTCATCGACTCGGTGTAGGGCAGCATCATCAGCTCGGGCACATTGGTTTTGCCGATGATCACGGCGCCCGCGGCCCGCAACCGGCGCACCACTTCGGCGTCGGAGGTGACGGCGGGCCGGTGTCCGCCGCTACCGAACGTCGTCACCTCCCCGGCGACGTCGACATCGTCTTTGATCGCGATCGGCACGCCGAGTAGCGGTAGCCGTTCGCCCGCGGCCAGGCGCTCCTGCGCCACGGCGGCCTCGTAACGCGCTTGGTCGGCGAGCACCACGCGGTAGCAACGTAGCTGGCTGTCCAGCCGGGCGATCCGCTCTAGATAGAGCTCGAGCAACTCCGGCGCGGTCAATTCACCGTTGGCCAGCATGCGCGCGTGTGCCGCCGCGCCGGCGAAGGCGAGATCGTTCACCGCGGCAGCGTATCTCGATAATCGCCGCAGGCCCCGAATGGTCCCGGCATGGCTGCGACGCAGCAGCCAGTACCGTGGGCGACATGTCCTGCGTGTTCTGTGCGATCGTCGCCGGCGAGGCTCCGGCCATCCGGGTCTATGAAGACGACGACTACCTGGCCATCCTCGACATTCGCCCATTCACCCGCGGCCACACATTGGTGCTGCCCAAACGGCACAGCGTCGATCTCACCGACACCTCGCCGGAGACGCTGGCCGGGATGGCCACTCTGGGGCAACGCATCGCCCAGGCCGCGCGCAGCACCGAATTGGCCGACGCGACCAACATCGCGGTCAACGACGGCCGCGCCGCTTTCCAGACCGTCTTCCATATCCACCTGCACGTTTTGCCCCGCCGCAATGGGGACAAGCTGTCGGTGGCCAAGGGGATGTTGCTGCGCCGCGACCCCGACCGGGATGCCACCGGCCAGATTCTGCGCACCGCGCTGGCCCGCATCGATGCAAGTCAGCCGGATTGAGCCGCCTACCCGATCACGGCCGGCGCCCGCACCAACCTGGCAAAAGCCCCACTTCGCGAACGTCAGCAGCGGTTTAATGCCCTGTAACTCGTGGTGAGGTTGTTCATTTCTTCACCACACAGCAGGGGAGCGGCTGGTGCGGCGATGAAACGCTGGGCGGTGCATCCGTGGCGGCGGTCCGGGGTGCCCGCGCGAACGGGCTGGCTGCTCACCGGCCTTTACGGCGTCGCCGAGTTGTTGATCGTGGTGTCGAAGTTCTGGGGATCGCATGGCCCCTACGGGACGCGACCGATCAACGAGGTCGTCATCGCGGTGTGTCTCGCAGTGACGGCTGTGTGTGCCGGGACCGCGGCACGCCGCACGGCCGGACGGCAGCGATACGGCTGGCTGGCGCTGGTCACGGGCCTGGTCGGCTGGGCGGCGGGTGAGATCATCTGGGCGGTCTACGACGTGCGGCCGGAATTCGATCACGCCGCCAACCCGGCGGCGACCGAGATCGTGCTGCTGTTGTATCCGCTCGGCGCCATGACCTCGTTGGTGTTGTTGTCCCGGCTCTCTCGCCTCGACAACTTGCGGCGGCTGCTGCTCGACGGCCTCATCGTGGCGACTTCGCTGTTCGTCATCTCCTGGGTGTTCGTGGTCGAAACGCAGCTGCGGGAGCACACCGGCGCCCGGCTGACGACGCTGGCGGAGGTCTTCAGCGACATCGTCCTGCTGACAACCGCAATCCTGATGCTGTCGCGGGCGCGTCCCGGCGACCAGCCGAGCCGAACTCTGCTGGCCGGCGGGATCGGGATGATCAACCTTGCCGATCTGGTGCTGGTTTTCGACACCGGCATCGGCAGCTATCACACCGGCTACGTGGCCGACCTGACCCGAGTCGCCGGGCTGGCGATGCTGGCGCTGGCCGCGGCGGCCAGCTGGCACGAGCGCCCCGCGCCGCGGTCGCAATTATCACCGGACGAGGTGGAACTGCGCACCCGCCTGTGGCTGCCGTACCTGCCGCTGACCATGGCAGCCGCGGTGGGCTGGGCGCACGCGGCCGGCAACACGATGCACAAGCCCTTGCTGGGTGCGCTGGGAATACTCGTGGCCGCCGTATTGGCCCGACAGTTCGTGGCCCTGGTGGAGAACCAGAATCTGCTGTCCGAAGTCGCGCAGGAGGCCTTCCGTGACCACCTGACCGGTCTGGCCAATCGGGCGCTCTTCCTACATCGGTTGGAGCTGGCCATCGCGCGTCGACACCCCGACGGCACACCGATCGCGGTGTTGTGCCTGGACCTCGACAATTTCAAAGCGGTCAACGACGCCCTCGGCCATCCGGCCGGCGACGAACTCCTGGTCCGGGTCGCCGGCCGGCTCACCGCGGCGCTGGGCGATACGGGCACCATCGCCCGGCTGGGTGGCGACGAATTCGCGGCGGTCATCGAAACCTCGGTCGAAGAATCGCAGGCGGCCGCGCACCGCATCCTCGACGCCTTCACCGGAGCCATTCTGATCGACGGCATTCCGATCACGGTGCGGCCGAGCATCGGATTCACGGTGGCCACCGGCTCGGCGAACTGCACGGTCGATCAGCTGCTGCGGCACGCCGACCTGGCCATGTATGCCGCCAAACGCGAAGGCGGACAATGTATCCGCAGCTTCATGCCCGACTTGCCGCTGCCATATGCGTTTCCGGCCGCGCCGGTTTCGCACAGATCGCCCGTGGCCTCCCGTGCAGTCAGCGGTGGTGACGGCGATACGCCGCACGATTCCCGGCCAACCGCCGAGGTCGCCACTGTGGCAACCAGCCCGCCCGAGGACGCGCCCGACGCCGCCCGCTGGCCGCCACGCGACGTCCGGGCCGCAATCGCGCTGCTGGCAATCGGATTGGTCGCCTTCACCGTGTCCACCGTCGTACGTCCCAATGCCGGGCACGGCATCGTCTCGGCCGCCGCGCTGTATACGGCGCTGACCGTCGTCGCGGCCGGACTGATCGCCCTTCGCGCGTACCGTGTCCCGGCCGACCGGTTCGCCTGGGCGCTGATCGCCGCGGGTATGGCGTCCTCGGCCGTGGGTGACGTCGTCTATGCCTTATGGGTGCCCGACGGCCGGTCCCCGTCGGTGGCCGATCCGGAGTACCTGGCGTACTACCCCTTCGTCTACGCCGGGCTGTTGCTGCTTATGCGGGCACGGCTCAAGCGGCTACCGATACCGATTCAGCTCGACTCGTTCATCTGCGCGTTGACGTTGGCGGCGGTCGCCGCGGCGTTGACGGCCGGCCCGATCCGGGCGGCCGCGGTACACAGCCCGGCGACGGTATGGGTTGGGCTGGCCTATCCGTGGAGCGATCTGGTGCTTCTGGCACTGGCCGCCGGCATGTTGCCGATCCTTGGCTGGCGCAACGAAATTAGCTGGGCACTGCTGGTGGCCGGATTGGTCTTGTTCGCGGTCGCGGACGCCGCGTATCTCTTTCAGGCGTCCGCCGGCTTGTATCGGACCGGCTCGCTGCTGGATGCGTGCTGGGCCGCGTCGTCGTTGCTCATCGCGATGGCGAGCTGGGCCAGATCGTCGTCGATCACGCCACCCCCCCGAGGCCGATACGGGCCCTACATCACTCCGGTGGTGTCCGCCATCGTGGCACTGGGCGTGATTGTCCTGGCACATCATTCGCGACTCGCCGCGACGCTGGCGGCCTTGAGCCTGGTCGTGGCGACCGGGCGGTTCGCGCTGACCTTCCGCCACGCGAGCCTGCTGGAGACGAGCGACAGACTCGCCATGATCGACGAGTTGACGGCACTGCCGAATCGGCGCTCGCTGGTGACGGCCCTGACCGGGTTGCCCGTTTCGCCGCCAACGGGAACGAGGTCGATGCCGACCAGAGCACACGCCCGCCGCGCGCTGTTGTTGTTGAGCCTCAGCGATTTTCACGAGATCACCGACTCGATCGGTAGCCAGTTCGGTGATGAGCTGCTATGTCATATCGCAAATCGACTGGTCGGCTGCGTCCGTCGTGACGATCTGCTCGCGCGGGTGGGCGAAGACCAATTCGCGGTGCTGCTGTCGGATGGCGCCAACCTCACCGCGGCCAGCGCTTCAGCGGGGCGCCTGCTCGAAGCCTTGAGCGAGCCGATCGCTTTGGATCCGATCACCGTGCAGGTGGACGCCCGCATCGCCATCGCGCTCTGCCCAGACCACTGCGACTCCCCGCAAGACTTGCTGAGCCGCGCCGAAACCACCATGGCGCACGCCAAATCCGCCCGCAGCAAGATCGCGGTCTACGACTCCTCGTTCGAGGTTCAACGCGACAACGACCCGAGCCTGATCGAGGAATTGCGCACGGCGTTGTTCGACACCGACGAGCTGAGGCTGCATTACCAGCCCAAGATCGACGGCCGTGACGGCAGCGTCCACAGTGTCGAGGCGGTGCTGCGCTGGCAGCACCCCACCCGCGGAACACTGCTGCCGGAGGAGTTTTTGTCCGTCGCCGAACGCGCCGGGCTGATGCGCAAAATCTCCAACCGCACGCTCTCCATGGCCCTGGCGCAGGTCCGCTCGTGGCGCGAGGAAGGCATTCCGCTGACCGTCGCGGTGAACCTGTCCACGACCAACCTGCTGGACATCGAACTCGTCGGCACGGTCGAGCGGCTCCTCGCCAACCACGATCTGCCCGCCGAGGCGCTCATCCTCGAGATCACCGAGAGCGCACTGGTGGATTCGGTGCGATCCCGCAACACCGTCGCAGCGCTGCAGGAGCTGGGAATCCGGATCTCGCTCGACGATTACGGCACCGGTTGGTCGTCATTGGCTCGCCTGCAAGAGGTTTCGGTCGACGAGCTGAAACTCGACCGAATCTTCGTGTCGCGCCTGGCCCACGACGCGCGATCGGTCGCCATCGTGCGGTCGACGGTGGCACTGGCGTCGAATCTGGGTGCCGACCTGGTCGCCGAGGGAGTCGAGAACGAGGCCACCCTGAGCGCCCTGCGCCGGTATGGCTGCAACATCACCCAGGGCTTCGTGCACAGCCCGCCGCTGCCGCCGGACGACCTGCGCGACTGGATCGCCACCCATGCGCCGCATCCCCGGTCCAATGAGCGGGCGCGTTCGAACGAGGGCTAGAACAGCTCCTTGGCCAGTAGCTCCAGCGTCGCGACCCGCGCGGGTGCGATGTCGGGATCGGTGCCGCGGCGTGCCGAGGCCACCGGGTTCACCATGACTTCGTCGACGCCGAACCTGTCGGCCAGCGCCCGGATCTGGTCGGCGGCCTCGGCCGGCGCCCCCAATACTGCGCGTTGCAGGCCGCTCTCGACGATCCGCTGTTGCTGTCCGGTCAACTCGGCGACCGCGGCCTCCTCGACCAGCGGCACCGGTCCCAGCGGCTGCCCGGTGCGGAGCCGGGCCATCATCTGCAGGTTGGGCAGCATCAAAGCCGTTGCCTCTTCCCGCGTTTCGGCCACCGCGGCGTTCACCGTCAAAAAAGTCAGCGGTTCGGCGGTCAGCTCACCGGGCTTGAATCGCGAGCGGTACACCTCGAGTGCCTCTTCGGTTCCGTTGCCGGAGAAGTGATGTGCGAACACATACGGCAACCCCTTGGCGGCGGCCAGATGCGCCGAGTACATCGACGAGCCCAGCAGCCACAGACGCGGTTCGCCCGCCGCGGCCGGGGTGGCTCTGAGGGTGTAATCGCCGGAGCGCAACGGCACCCGCACGCCGCGAGCGCTCATCAGCGCCGCCACGTCGTCGAGGTATTCGGGGAAGTTCTCGATGTCACGGTCGTCGCGACCGCCGCGCAGCGCGTACGACGTCACCGGATCCGACCCGGGCGCGCGGCCGATGCCGAGGTCGATCCGGCCCGGGGCGGCGGCTTCCAGCAGCGCGAACTGCTCGGCCACCGCCAGCGGGGCGTGATTGGGCAGCATCACGCCGCCCGACCCGAGCCGCAGCCGCGAGGTCTGCGCGGCCAGATAGGCGAGCACCACCGGCGGGCTGGTGGCACCCACCGACGGCATGTTGTGGTGCTCGGCGACCCAGTAGCGGGTGAAGCCCAGCCGGTCCGCGGCCTGCGCGAGCTGCACCGTGGCCGCCAGGGCCCCACCGGTCGTCTGGTCGGTGCGCACCGGGATGAGGTCAAGGACGGAAAGACGCACGATCGCGTTAACGCGCACTGGCCGGCAAACGTTCCCGCCGCCCGGGCTCAGTAGTCCTTGAGCGTGATGGAGGCGACGATGCGGTCGAACACCTCTTGCGGTATCGGTGCACCGCCCGGAATGTTGTCGACGACCAGCCACTGGTTGCGCTTGACGTAGTCGCTGAACTCGCGGTGATAACTGGCGAAGGCGGCTTCGTAGTCGACCGTCCCGTCCTGGGAGGCCGCCTTGAGCTCACCGGCCAGGATGTAGGCGCCCAGCAGCGCGACACTGGTCCCCTGACCCGACAGCGGCGAACAGCAGTACCCGGCGTCACCGACCAGCGCCACCCTCCCCCGCGACCAGCGATCCATCTTGATCTGCGACATCTCGTCGAAGTAGAAGTCCGGTGCGGTCCGCATGTACTCCAGCAGCTGCGGGCGCACCCAACCGTCCCCGGCCATCCGCCGCTCCAGCTCGGCCCATTGGGCCGCGGTGTCGCGGTAGTCGACCCGCAGATCGGTGTCCATGAACCCGACCATCGCCCGCGCCTCGGTGTTGTTGCGCGCGCTGTAGATCCCCGCCATGCTGGCGTCCCCGTAGTGCCACATCTGCCAGTACTCCAGGTCCAAGAAATTGGGCACCGTGAAGATCGCCGCGTGCGTGCCCAGCCGCTCGATGAAGTTTTCTTCCGGCCCGAAGACCAATCGCCGCACATTGGAGTGCAATCCGTCGGCGCCGATCACGAGATCGAAGCTGCGCGGCGCGGCGCGCTCGAAGGTGACCCGGACCGCCGCGCCGTCGTCCTGCACGGCGGTGATGGTGTCGTCGAAGAGATACTCGGCCGTCCATTGGCTTGCGCCATAAAGCAATTCGACCAAGTCGTCGCGCAATAGCTCGATGTTGGGACTGTCGATAGGGGCCCCAGAGGGCGCAGAGAGCGCGGCCTCGGTGTCCCGGGACAATTCGTTGCCGTCACGATCGACGACCGAGGACCCCTGGATTTGCGTCCTGCGCTTCTGGGCGGCGCCGAGCAGGCCCATGCGCTCGAGCACCGTCAAAGCCGGTCCGCGCACGTCGATCGCCTGACCGCCCGGCCTCGGCCCCCGATGGCGCTCCACCACAGTCACCGAAAAGCCATGCCGCCCAAGCCAAAAAGCGGCAGCCGCGCCCGCCACGCTGGCGCCCGATACCAGAACCTCGGTCACTTGATCCCTGCCAGTTCTTTTGCGTCGCGAAAGACGTCGTCAAGCATTGCTGGTGTCAACCTACCGGTGAACATGTTTTGCTGGCTGGGGTGGTAGCAGCCGAGCAATCGCACACCGGGCGCAAGATCGGCAACGACGCCGTGGCCGAACCGGGGCTTGCGCCCGGCGAAGGTGCCCGGTAGCCGCAGCGCGATCTGCCAGCCGAATCCGCCTAGGGCCACGACCACGCGGACATCCTCGGACACCAACCGCCATTCGGCCTGCAGCCAGGGCCAGCAGGCGTCGCGCTCCTCGGTCGTCGGGGCGTTGGCGGGCGGCGCGCACCGCACCGGCGCGACGATGCGAATGTTCTTGGTCTGCAACCCATCCGCGGCGTCGAGACTGGTCGGCTGGCTCACCAGCCCGGCCCGGTAGAGCGCCGCGTACAACTGGTCGCCCGAGCGGTCGCCGGTGAACATCCGCCCGGTCCGGTTGGCGCCGTGCGCGGCGGGCGCCAACCCGACGATCAACAGCCTGGGCCGCACCGACCCCCAGCTGGGCACCGGCCGCCCCCAATACGGTTGGTCGGCGAAGGCTCGGCGCTTGACAACCGCGACGTCCTCGCGCCAGCTGACCAATCGCGGGCAGGCCCGGCAGACGCTGACCAGCGCGTCGATTTCGGGAATCGAACCGGCGTGTTCGGCAAGCTCGACGACGGCGGCGGCATCCGTTGCCACCGGGGTCTGCGGTGTCGCCGGATCACCCGGCCATCCGGCGCCGGCCCCAACCGGAGAGCCGAACATCTGGCCGGTGCGTGGGTGGGCGAGCACAACAACATCCTGCATGAGACGAAAAATTCAGTCGCCGCAAATACCGCTTTGGCATACATTCAGCGGCGATATTCCAATGAAAAGCGGCGGCCCAGCGTTCCTGATCCTGTTCGCCACGCTGATGGCGACGGCGGGTAGCGGCATCTCGATTGTCGCGTTCCCGTGGCTGGCGTTGCAGCACCACAACAGCGCGCGCGACGCCTCGGGTGTCGCGCTGGCCATGACGCTGCCGCTGGTGTTGTCCACTCTGGTCGCCGGCGCGGCGGTCGACTTCTTCGGGCGGCGCCGGGTGTCGCTGATCTCCGATTCGCTCTCCGGGACGGCGGTGACCGCCGTCCCGCTGATCGCCTGGTGGCTCGGCGGCGACGCGCTCAACCTGGCGGTGCTGGCCGTGCTGGCCTTCTTCGCGGCCGGGTTCGACCCGGCCGGGACGACGGCACGCGAGTCGATGCTGCCCGAGGCGGCTGCCCGGGCGGGCTGGTCGCTGGCCCGCACCAACAGTGTCTACGAGGCCATTCTGAACCTGGGGTTCATCGTGGGTCCGGGCATCGGCGGCTTGATGATCGCCACGGTCGGCGGCATCAACACCATGTGGGTGACGGCGGGGTTGTTCGCGTCGTCCATCCTGACGATCGGGCCGCTGCGGCTCGCGGGCACCGGCAAGCCCGAGCGCGAGACCCGGGCCGCCGGGTGGATGTCCGGCATCGCCGAGGGACTGCGGTTCGTGTGGAACATGCGGGTGCTCCGCACGCTCGGCTTGATCGACCTGGCCGTCACCGCGCTGTACCTGCCGATGGAAAGCGTGCTGTTTCCGAAGTACTTCTCCGACCAGCACCAGCCCGCGCAACTTGGGTGGGCGTTGATGGCAATCGGCTTCGGCGGCGTGGCGGGAGCGCTCGGCTATGCCGCGCTGTCGAATTACGTGGGCCGACGCACGGCGGTGCTGACGGCGACCCTCACCTTCGGCGCGGCGACCGTCGGGGTCGCGTTCCTGCCGCCGTTGCCCGTGATCCTGGTGCTGTGCGCGGTCACCGGCGTGGTCTACGGACCGATCCAGCCGATCTACAACTACATGATGCAGACCCGTGCCCCGCATCGGCTGCGCGGCCGGGTGGTCGGGGTGATGACGGGATTGACCTACGCGGCGGGCCCGTTGGGCTTGCTGGTGGCCGGCCCGCTGACCGACGCGGCCGGACTGCAGGTCACGTTCCTGGCCCTGGCGGTGCCGATCCTGCTGATCGGTCTCGTCGCCTGCCGGCTGCCGTCGCTGCACGAACTGGACCGCGCGCCGGAGTTCGCGGAAGACCCGGGGCCGTGACGCGGGCTTAGTATCGGGCCGTGAGCTCTGACGCCCTGGCCGGCCTGATCGCCGACCTGCCCGACGGAATGGTCGTCACCGATCCGACGGTCACCGAGGGCTATCGCCAGGACCGCGCGTTCGACCCGTCGGCCGGCAAGCCGCTGGCCGTGGTCCGGCCGCGGCACACCGAAGAGGTGCAGACCGTGTTGCGCTGGGCCGCCGCGCACCGGGTGCCGGTCGTGACCCGCGGCGCCGGCAGCGGCCTGTCCGGCGGGGCGACCGCACTGGACAACGGCATCGTGCTGTCCACCGAGAAGATGCGCGACATCACCATCGACCCGGTGACCCGGACCGCGGTGTGCCAGCCCGGGCTGTTCAACGCCGAAGTGAAGAAGGCGGCCGCCGAGCACGGCCTGTGGTATCCGCCGGACCCGTCGTCGTTCGAAATCTGCAGCATCGGCGGCAATATCGCCACCAACGCCGGCGGCCTGTGCTGCGTGAAGTACGGCGTCACCACCGATTACGTCCTGGGCATGCAGGTGGTGCTGGCCGACGGCACCGCGGTCCGGCTGGGCGGCCCGCGCCTCAAGGACGTCGCGGGGCTCAGCCTGACCAAGCTCTTCGTCGGCAGCGAGGGCACGCTGGGCGTCGTCACCGAGGTGACGCTGCGGCTGGTGCCCAAGCAGAACGCGTCCAGCATCGTGGTGGCCAGCTTCGCGACCGTCGAGGACGCGGTCGACGCGGTGCTCGGGGTCACCGGGAAGCTTCGCCCCTCGATGCTGGAGTTCATGGATTCGGTGGCGATCAACGCCGTCGAGGACACCCTGCGCATGGACCTCGACCGCGGGGCGGCCGCCATGCTGGTGGCCGGGTCCGACGAGCGCGGCCGCGCCGGTAGCGAGGACGCCGAAATTATGGCCGAGGTGTTCGCGGAACACGCTGCGACGGAGGTGTTTTCGACCGACGATCCCGACGAGGGCGAGGCGTTCGTCGTCGCCCGGCGGTTTTGCATCCCGGCCGTCGAGGCCAAGGGATCGCTGTTGCTCGAGGACGTCGGGGTGCCGCTTCCGGCGCTGGGCGAGCTGGTCACCGGGATCGCGGGCATTGCCGCCGAGCGCGACCTGATGATCTCGGTGATCGCGCACGCCGGTGACGGCAACACCCACCCGCTGATCGTCTACGACCCCGCCGATGCCGACATGACCGAGCGCGCCCACCTGGCGTTCGGCGAGATCATGGACCTGGCGGTCGGGCTGGGCGGCACGATCACCGGGGAACACGGCGTCGGCCGGCTGAAGCGGCCCTGGCTGGCCGGCTATCTGGGACCGGACGTGATGGAGCTCAACCGGCGCATCAAGCAGGCGCTGGATCCGCAAGGCATCCTCAACCCCGGGTCGGGCATCTAGTCGTTTCGCGAGTGCGCGGCTGGCCGCACGTTGGAGCTCGAATCGGCGGCGAGCCGCACACTTGCGCGCCTGCGGCGGTTGACATATTGGCCCTGGTGTCGTACGAATGAGACATGGCTGCTGTTATGTCTCACGACGCACCGGTTAAGTTTCAGCTGGCCACCGCCGACACGTGGTCGAATCCGTGGGCGATGTACCGCGCGTTGCGCGATCACGACCCGGTGCACCACGTCGTGCCACCCAACCATCCCGAGCATGACTACTACGTACTCTCCCGGCACGCCGACGTGTGGGCCGCGGCCCGCGATCACGAAACCTATTCGTCGGCACAGGGTCTGACCGTCAACTACGGTGACCTGGAAATGATTGGGCTGCAGGACAACCCACCGTTCGTGATGCAGGATCCACCGGTACACACCGAATTTCGCAAACTGGTGTCACGGGGCTTTACCCCACGGCAGGTGGAGGCCGTGGAACCCAAGGTTCGGGAATTCGTCGCCGAGCGCATCGAGGGGTTGCGCTCGGCCGGCGGCGGCGACATCGTCACGGAACTGTTCAAACCGCTGCCGTCGATGGTGGTCGCCCATTATCTCGGTGTGCCCGAGGAAGACTGGGCCCAATTCGACGGCTGGACCCAGGCGATCGTCGCGGCCAACACCGCCGACGGCGGTGTCGCCGGAGCCCTGGAAACCGTCGGCGATGCGGTCGGGTCGATGATGGCCTACTTCACCGGGTTGATCGAACGGCGCCGAACCCAACCCGAGGACGACACCATCTCGCACCTGGTGGCCGCCGGTGTGGGCGCCGACGGCGACATCGCCGGCACGCTGTCGATCCTGGCGTTCACGTTCACCATGGTCACCGGCGGCAACGACACCGTCACCGGCATGCTCGGGGGCTCGATGCCGCTGTTGCACGAACGACCCGACCAGCGTCGGCTGCTGGTGGACGACCCCGGCCGCATTCCCGACGCGGTCGAGGAATTGCTGCGGATGACCTCACCGGTGCAGGGACTGGCCCGCACCGCCACCCGGGACGTGACCGTCGGCGAGACCACCATCCCCGCGGGGCGCAGGGTGCTGCTGCTGTACGGGTCGGCCAACCGCGACGAACGCCAATACGGTTCGGACGCAGGCGAGCTCGACTTGACCCGCTGCCCACGCAACATCCTGACGTTCAGCCACGGTGCGCATCACTGCCTGGGCGCGGCCGCGGCCCGGATGCAGTCCCGCGTCGCGCTGAACGAACTGCTGTCCCGCTGCCCTGACTTCGACGTCGACGAATCCGGCATCGTCTGGGCCGGCGGCAGTTACGTCCGGCGCCCGCTGTCGGTGCCCATCCGGGTGAAATCCTGATGCCCGGCAACGACTGGCTGGGCGCGCACCGGACCGAGGCGGCCGCCGACCGGATCCTCGATGCCGCCGAGCAGCTCTACACCCAGCGTGACTCCGACTCGATCGGCATGAACGAAATCGCCCGGGCGGCAGGCTGTTCCCGCGCCACGCTGTACCGATACTTCGAGAACCGCGAGGCGCTGCGAACCGCCTACATCCACCGCGAAACCCACCGGCTGGGCCGCGAGATCATCGCGCGCACCGGCGACATCGAGGACCCACGCGAACGGCTGGTCGCAAGCATCCTGGTCACGTTAGCGATGGTGCGCGAGAGCCCGGCGCTGGCGTCCTGGTTTGCCACCACCCGCCCGCCGGTGGGTGGCGAATTGGCCGGGCAGTCCGACGTGATCGCGGCCCTGGCGGTCGCGTTCCTGCACTCGCTGGGACCCGACGATCCCGCCGTCATCGAACGTCGCGGCCGCTGGACGGTGCGGGTGATCGTCTCGCTGCTGACGCACCCGGGCCGCGACGAGGACGAGGAGCGGGCGATGATCGAGGAGTTCCTCGTCCCGATCGTGACGCCGGTCTCCGCCCGCGGCTAGCGGCTCAGTCCCGGACGCGGGTGAACCGGTGCAGCAGCCACGCCAGCGGGATCGTCACCACCAGCGTCGCTACGTACAGGTACAGCATCGAGCCGGTGTAGACGCGCGCGCCGACGATGTAGTCCATCGCGAATTCCATGGTGATCAGGTGAATCAGGAAGATCTCGTAGGAGATCTCCCCCAGCCACACCATCGGGCGGCTGGCCAGGATCCGCGAATACCAGCCCTGGGCACCGGGAGCGCCCCCCAGGGCCAGCGGGGCCACCGCGAGCGCGGCGATGACGGCGTAGAAGCACGTCTTGAACAACGCCTCGCTCAGCGTCGCCGGGGAGGTGGTGGGCGCACCGGCAATGGGCGTGGACACGATGAAGTAGCAGATGACGGCCAGCGGTATGGCCACGAACCCGTAGCCGCGCACCCCCATCTCCTGCAGCACGGTGAGTATCATTCCGGCGAGGAACCAGGCCAGATAGGTGGGGAGCCACAGCCGCGCGCCATCGGGAAACCAGTGGTCGGTATGCACCAGCACCAACCAGGCCGGGCTGATCAACGTCATCCCGGCCAGGGCGCCTAGCACCAGTTTCGGTTGCCACTGCCGCCGGCAGATCACCACCAGCAGCAGGTAGGCCAGCAGCGGCAGGATGACGTAGAACGAGCCCTCCACCGCCAGGCTCCACATCTGCGTCAGCCCCTGGTGCAGATACTTGCCCAGGTAGCCGTTGCAGTAGATCTGCGTCAGCGTCAGGTTGCGCGCCAGCCCCAGCCAGCTGTGTCCGGGGTTCGGCCCGGCGTTGCGGTAGTGGTAGAGCACATAGGCGAACAGCACGGTGATCACGTAGGCGGGCATGATGCGCCGAACCCGATGCCACGCATAGCGACTCAGTGACGGCGGTGCGCCGCTGTTCGCCGCCGACTTCACCCACGGGCGAAACAACAGGTAGCCGGAGAGCACGAAGAAGATCGGCACCCCGATCTCCATCCGGGAACCGACCAGGCCCCAATATCCGTGCGTGTATTTGCCGGTGGTGTAGGCCGCGTGGGTGCCGACGACCAGGAGCGCGGCGACCGCACGAACCCCGGTCAGCGAGGCGACCCGGTCGACGCGAGAGGTCTGCTCGAGCCCGCCTTGGGCGTCTTGCTCTTCCGACAGCGTCATCCGCCGTGTTTCCTGCGCGGCTTCCCACCCTCTCGGCCACGGGGCTTGTTGGCGGATGAGCGCTCGGGCTGGAGGTTGATCAGAACCCCCGAAATGCGGGTGTTTTCAAGCCTTTTGAAGATCGAATTGGGCAACTTTTCCGGCAGCTCCACCAGGGAGAAATTCGGTCCGATCGCGATGTGGCCGAAGTCGCTGCGATGCAGCCCGCCCTCGTTGGCGATGGCGCCGACGATCGCGCCCGGGCCGATCTTGTGCCGCTTGCCCACCGCGATGCGATAGGTGGCGAAAGGCTTAGCATTCCTTGGCCTTTCGGGGCGGTCGCGACGTTCGGTGCGCCGCTCGCGCCGCTCCGGCGGCGGTTCGGGCGACATCAGGAATTCCTCGCCGTCGCGGGACTGCACTGCCAGCGCGGCGGCGATGTCGGCCATCGGCGTGTCGTGCTCGCGTTCGTAGTCCTGGACCAACTTGCGGAACAGGTCGATTCCGGGTGAACCGAGCGCGGTTGTGATGGAATCGGCGAACTTGGCCACCCGTTGGGCGTTGACGTCCTCGACGGTGGGCAACTCGGTTTCGGTAAGCGTTTGGCGCGTGGCCTTCTCGATCGCCTTGAGCAGGTGGCGCTCGCGCGGGGAGACGAACAGCAGCGCGGATCCCGAACGTCCGGCCCGGCCGGTGCGCCCGATCCGGTGCACATACGACTCGGTGTCGTGCGGGATGTCGTAATTGACCACGTGTGATATCCGCTCCACGTCCAGCCCGCGCGCGGCCACGTCGGTGGCGACCAGGATGTCGATGCTGCCGTCCTTCAGGGCGGCGACGGTCCGCTCGCGCTGACCTTGCGGGATGTCCCCGTTGATTGCGGCCGCGGAAAACCCTCGGGCCCTGAGCTTTTCGGCGACTTCTTCGGTGGCCTGCTTGGTTCTGACGAAGACGATCATCGCCTCGAACTGCTCGACTTCCAGCACCCGGGTCAGCGCGTCCATCTTGCGCGGGCCGGCGACCTGGATGTAACGCTGCGAGATATTCTCGGCGGTGGCGGTTTTCGCTTTGGTGCTGACCTCGAGGGGGTCGTGCAGATACTTGGTGGTGATCTTGCGGATCGCGGGCGGCATGGTCGCGGAGAACAGCGCCACCTGTTTGTATTCCGGGGTTTCGGACAGGATGCGATCGACTTCTTCGGCGAAGCCCATCGTGAGCATCTCGTCGGCCTCGTCGAGAACCAGATAGTCGACGTGGGACAGGTCCAGCGTCCCGCGCTCGAGGTGGTCGATGACCCGGCCCGGCGTGCCGACCACCACGTGGGCGCCGCGGCGCAGACCGGCCAGCTGGACGCCGTAGGACGAGCCGCCGTAGATCGGCAGCACGTTGATCTTGGGCAGGTGGGCCCCGTACCGGCTGAACGCCTCGGCCACCTGCAGGGCAAGTTCCCGGGTGGGGGCGAGCACCAGTGCCTGGGTGGCGGTGCTGGTGACGTCGATCTTGGACAGGATCGGGATCGCGAAGGCGGCGGTCTTGCCGGTGCCGGTCTGCGCCAGACCGACGACGTCGGAGCCCGCCATCAGCGCCGGGATCGTGGCGGCCTGAATGCCGGTGGGCGACTCGTAGCCGACGTCGGCGATCGCCCGCAGAACCGAGGGATTGATCTGCAGGTCGGCGAACGTCGTTGAGGCAGCTTCAGTCGAGCTGTCCGAGGGGGTCATCGTCCAAGGAGTCTAGTGGTGATCCCGAGCGCAGCGGACCTGAGCGCTGCCGGTGAGAAGCCAACCCGCCGATCCGGTGATCATCAGCACACCCGGCCATGCCTGCCGCGGCCCCGGACCCGATGACGGTACGGTCCCCAGATGTGTGGTCGTTGCTGTGTCGTACCGAGCCACTGACCGGCTCGGCCGCTGTCGCTCTCATCGCCTTCACGTTGACAGGCTGCGGGTCGGGGGACTCCACCGTCGCGAAGACGCCGCAGGCCAGGACGTCGGAGACCGCGTCGATCACGGCCCCGGCCACGCCGCCGGCCGCCGCCCCACCCGGGAACGCCCCGCCCACCGATCCCTGCGCGGTCAACCTTGCGTCGCCCACCATCGCGAAGGTGGTGTCCGAGCTGCCCCGCGACCCGCGCAGCCAGCAGCCCTGGAACCCCGAACCGCTGGCCGGCAACTACAACCAGTGCGCACAGCTGTCGGCGGTCATCATCAAGGCCAACACCAATGCGGTCGCTCCGACCACCCGTGCGGTGCTCTTCCACCTGGGCCAGTTCATCCCGCAGGGCGTGCCCGACACCTACGGGTTCAACGGCATTGACCCCACGCAAACCACGGGCGACACGGTGGCGCTGACCTATCCCGGCGGGATCAACGGCCTGAACACGGACGTGAAATTTCACTGGAACGGCAACGCGGTCGAACTCATCGGCAACACCCCCGCTCACTAATCTCCGGGCGCGCCCGCCCGACATGGCCCTCCTGTCGGAGTGCTGACCTACAGTGACTCCAATGTTGGTCTCCGGCGACAGCATCGTTTACAGCGCATCGGATCTTGCTGCCGCCGCCCGCTGCGAATTCGCGCTCCTGCGGGACTTCGACGCGAAGCTGGGCCGCGGCCCCGCCATCACGGTCGAAGACGAACTGCTCGCGCGGACGGCCGAGCTCGGTAGCGAGCACGAGCGACGCGAACTCGCCTCGCTGCGCGACCGGTTCGGGCAGGCCGTCGCGATCATCGGCCGCCCGGCGTACACGCCCGCCGGCCTGGCGGCCGCCGCCGACGCCACCCGCCGCGCCGTGGCCGACCGCGCCCCCGTGGTGTATCAGGCGGCGATGTTCGACGGCCGCTTCGTCGGCTTCGCCGATTTCCTGATGCGCGACGGCGAGCGGTACCGCGTCGTCGACACCAAACTGGCCCGCTCGGCGAAGGTGACCGCGCTGTTGCAGCTGGCGGCCTACGCCGACGCGTTGGCGGCATCCGGCGTCCCGGTCGCACCGGAGGCCGAGCTGCGGCTGGGCGATGGAACCGCGGTGCGGCACCGCGTTTGCGACCTGATCCCCGTGTACCGCTCTCAGCGGGCTCGGCTGCAGCGCCTCCTCGATCAGCACTACGCGGGCGGCGCGGCGGTCCGCTGGGACGACGAGGGCGTGGCGGCGTGTTTTCACTGCCCGCTCTGCATCGAACAGCTGCGGGCGGCAGATGACGTTCTACTGGTCGCCGGCATGCGAGTGAGCCAGCGAGACAAGCTCTTTGACGCCGGGATCAGCACGGTCGCCGAGCTGGCCGATCATCGCGGACCCGTGCCCGGCCTGGCGGCCGGTGCGTTGAACAAAATGACCATCCAGGCGAAACTGCAAGTCCGGCAACGCGAAACCGGTGTTCCTCAGGTCCAGGTCATCGACGCGCAGCCGCTGGCCCTGCTACCCGAGCCCGACCCAGGGGACCTGTTCTTCGACTTCGAAGGCGACCCGCTGTGGACCACCGACGGGCGCGAGTGGGGCCTGGAATACCTGTTCGGTGTCTTGGAGGCCGGGCCGACGGGCACGTTTCGCCCGCTGTGGGCGCACGACCGGGCCGAGGAACGCAAGGCGCTGATCGACTTTCTGGCGCTGGTGGCCAAGCGTCGCAAGCGCCGCCCCAACATGCACATCTACCATTACGCGCCCTACGAGAAGACCGCGTTGTTGCGACTGGCCGGGCGCTACGGGGTGGGCGAGGACGAGGTCGACGAACTGCTGCGCAGCGGTACGCTGGTCGACCTTTACCCGTTGGTGCGCAGGAGCATTCGCGTTGGCGCGGAGTCGTTCAGCCTCAAGGCGCTGGAGCCGCTCTACATGGGGGCCCAACTGCGCGCGGGCGACGTGACCACGGCCACCGGTTCGATCACCTCCTACGCACGGTACTGCGAACTCCGGGCGGACGGCCGCGGCGACGAGGCCACATCGGTGCTCAAGGAGATCGAGGACTACAACCACTACGACTGCCGGTCGACACAGGAGCTGCGCAACTGGCTGATGTTGCGCGCCTACGAATCCGGCGTGGTGCCGATCGGCGCCCAGCCGGTGCCCGACGGCAACACCGTCGACGACCGCGACCGGCTGGCGGTGACATTGGCGGCGTTCACCGGGACCGCCGGCGTCGACGACCGCACCCCGCGGCAGACGGTGGTGGCGCTGCTGGCCGCGGCGCGCGGCTACCACCGGCGCGAGGACAAACCCTTCTGGTGGGCGCATTTCGACCGGCTGAACTTCCCGATCGAGGAGTGGGCGGATAACACCGATGTGTTCGTCGTCGAGCAGGCATCGGTCAGCGTCGACTGGCACACGCCGCCCCGCGCGCGCAAACCGCAACGGCGGCTGCAGCTACGCGGCGAGCTGGCGCGCGGCGACTTGAAGAGCGACGTCTTTGCGCTCTACCACCCGCCGGCTCCGCCCGGCATGACCGACAGCCCGGACCGGCGGGCCGCCGGGCGGGCCTCGGTCGTGGAGGCCGACGATCCGGCGGTGCCCAGCGAAGTGATCGTTCTCGAACGAGTTGGCAGCGACGGCAACACCTTTCACCAGGTGCCGTTCGCGCTGACGCCCGGGCCGCCGATCCCGACGACGGCCCTGCGGGAATCGATCGAGGCGACCGCCGCCGCGGTGGCCGCCGGCTTGCCGCAACTCCCCGACAGCGCCATCGTCGACGTGCTGTTGCGCCGGGCGCCCCGCACGGGCAGCGGCGCCCCCCTGCCACGTGGCGACGACACCGTCGCCGACATCACCACGGCGCTACTGGATCTGGACTCGTCGTACCTGGCGGTGCACGGACCGCCCGGCACCGGCAAGACGCACACCGCCGCCCGGGTGATCCACGACCTCGTCACCACACACGCCTGGCGCGTCGGCGTGGTCGCGCAGTCGCACGCCACCGTGGAGAACGTGCTGGATTGCGTGATCGACGCCGGCCTGGACCCGCAGCGGATCGCGAAGAAGCGCAACGACCACCGGGCCCCGCGCTGGCGCGAGATCGACGGGGGCGCCTACGCCGCGTTCCTCGCCGACACGCCGGGATGCGTGGTCGGCGGGACGGCATGGGATTTCGCCAACGCGAACCGGATACCACCGGGAAGCCTGGATCTGCTGGTGATCGACGAAGCCGGCCAATTCTGTTTGGCCAACACCATCGCCGTGGCCCCGGCCGCCGCCAACCTGCTGCTGCTCGGGGACCCCCAGCAGTTGCCGCAAGTCAGCCAGGGCACTCATCCGGAGCCGGTGGACAATTCCGCGCTGGAGTGGCTGGTCGACGGTCAGCGCACCCTGCCCGACGAGCGCGGCTACTTCCTGGACCTCTCGTACCGCATGCATCCGTCGATCTGCGCGGCGGTTTCGGCGCTGTCCTACGAGGACAGACTGCGTTCCCACGACTGCACGGCCGCCCGCCACCTCGCCGGGTATCCGCCTGGCGTTCAGCTGCTTTCGGTTGAGCACCAAGGCAATTCGACCGACAGCCCCGAGGAGGCCGACGCGATCGTCGCCGAGATCAACCGGATGCTCGGCGCGTCGTGGACCGACGAACACGGCACCCGGGCGCTGACCGCCGCCGACGTGCTGGTGCTGGCGCCCTACAACGCCCAGGTGGCGCTGCTGCGTCAACGGCTGGCCGCAGCGAAGCTCGACGGAGTGCGGGTCGGGACGGTCGACAAGTTCCAGGGCGGACAGGCGCCGGTGGTCTTCGTCTCGATGACGGTGTCGTCCATGGACGTGGTGCCCCGTGGAATCTCCTTCCTGCTCAACAGGAATCGACTCAATGTCGCGGTGAGCCGGGCCCAGTATGCGGCCGTGCTGGTGCGCTCCCCGTCGCTGACGGAGTATCTGCCCGCCACACCGGCGGGCCTGATCGACCTGGGTGCATTTCTGGCGCTCACGCAGCCCGATCTGCGGTGACCGCCCTAACCGGTTGACGCGAAAAGTGTTCCAACAGGGATGAATGTGGCTCGCGGAGTCTCCGCGTCAAACTCGGTTGCGCATCGGTGAAAACCGCTCAACCTGCACGGGCGGGCCGTCGGCTGACGGCGGCGGTACGACGGCAGCGACACCGTTGATCACGGTAACGACTGTCCGGCTCCCACGCTCAATGTTCAGGGTGCCATGTTGAAAATTCTGGACGACCCACTCCGGCTCCTGGATTTCGGTGCTGGTCGGCAACCCCAGCGCGCTATGTTCGTAGCCCAGGGTGCCCCACGCGGCGTAGATGGTGCCGGTGACGGGCTGCGCCCCGGTGGTCGGCGACCAGTACATTGCCCCCTTTTCGAAGATGACGTAGCGCGTGGCTCCCGCCCCGGTCGATTCCGACGACTGTGGTGCGCCCAGGGCGCTCTTCATGCCGCCCATCGCCTGCCACCGGTCATAGATGGCACTACCTTGCAGCGACTGCGCCAGATCACCGGCGCTGGGGCGCTTGTTGAACCGCGCAGCAATGTCACGAATCTGGTTCATCAAAGGGAATCCAAGGTTGCCGGGGCAATCGGTATCGCCGACGTCGCGGTGAGCGAAAATGCACGGCAAGCCCACGGTGGTGCCCTGAGGGAAATGGGTGTAGGGGCCCCCTTCCGATGTCAACGCGACGCTTCCCTGCGGGTCGACGCCATCCAGTGCCAGACGCCACCCGAGCAGGCGCCCCACGGTGTGCAGCTGAACCGGCGTGGGGACCACCGCGTCGAAGTCTCCGATCATGCACACCGCCCATGTGGTGCGGTTGAACCCGCCAGTGTGGGTGCCCAGAACCGGTCTGGTCATCCCGCCGAATCGGCCCTCGAATATCTGACCGTACTTGTCGACCAGCGCGTTGTAGGCGATGTCCGACCAGCCCAGAGTGCGGGTGTGGTAGTCGTAGATCGACCGCACAGTTGCCGCCGAATCCTGCTGCGCGTATTCATTTACACCGGCGGTGTGGTGCACGACGGCTGCCTTGATTCCGTTGTCGTACATCGGTGCTCGGCGGCGAATCGACTCATCGGCGCCCCACCCGGCCCGACTGATGATATTGAGGTCCTGCCCCGGCGCTTCTACCGCCGAAACCAAGGACGTATCAGCTGCCGCCCTCAGGGGTTGGACCAGACCTGATGCGGCGGTGCCCAAACTCAGCATAATCGGCGCCGCGGCAGCATATTTGAGGACATCACGGCGCGAAAGAGACGGTGTCGCACTGCACCCGCACCGATCACGCACGGCGCCACGATAGCCCGTGGTTACCCTATTCTTCGCGCGACCCGCCGGGGTCTAATGCTGTTGTCAGACGAGGGGTTCGTAGCACTAGGCGCCCCAATCGACAAGCGCGTCTAAAGCCCATCCAACTGCCGGAAGGCATCAGCGAACGGAGGACACGATCTCAGGAACGATGATCGAGACGACGCCGAGCTGGTGTCTACATTCCTCATCGGCAACCGACGGGAACCAGCGGACAAAGTGGCAGTTAGCTGATTAGCCGGCCAATGTGCCCGAACAGGTTGCGCGCGACCGGCAATCACCATTGACCACAGCAAACACTCCGACCCCGACTGACGGCTGCCGAGAACATCGGTTGCGATATTGATTGGTAATGCGCTGCTGCACGAGGCTTTTCGTGCCACAGTTGCGCTCTGACGCAAATTTGACCTAACCGGTTGACGAGTGCCGGCCCGAACCGGTGGGGTCGTCGTCAGGATCGGAGCGGTGGTGGTAACCCCGCAGCGATTCACCGTCGGTGAAGTGAAGGCCCGCCGATCCGTTGTGGTGGCGGCGCGGCGGCCGGGTGGGCCGGTCACCGGGCGGCATGGATCTGGGTGCGCGCCGCACCGCCACCTGGCGAAGGCGTTTGCCGCTGTCCACGCGAGACCCGTTGTGGGCGTAGCCGATTGGTTCAGCCTGCGGGTCCGGGCCGCGCCGCGGTACTCCGCTGGACGGCGGGCGTTCGACCGGCCGCCGGGGCGGCTCGGGAACGCTTCCCCGCTGGGCGTCGGGCTCGCGCACCAGGACGAATTCCACGTACTCGTCGTCGTCATAGTCGTCGTCGACCACGTCGTCGTCGGGGCCCAGCGGATCGTCGCCGCCCCCGCGATCGCCCCTGCCCTCCCACGGCGCGGAGCCCACCAGGAACAGAGCGGCGATGATCCCGAACAACGCAATGAACGCCGGCAACAGCACCGACTGCGACATCGCGGCCGCGAACGGTTCGCGCAGGAACCCGGGCAGTTGCAAGGCGAGCGCGTCCTCGCCGGCGGCGTCTCCGGACGGCTGGCGCGGCATCTCGGCGGTGATCCGCCACGTCATGAACGCGGCCATGCCGGCGCTGCCGAGCACCGCGCCGAGCTGGCGCACGGAGTTGTACACCGCGGATCCCGCGCCGGCCAGGTGTGGCGGCAGGTTACGCGTCGCGGTCGCGGTCAGCGGCGACCACACGAACGCCATCCCGACGCCCATCGCGAAGAACGGCAGCACCAGCCGCCAGATCGGCGTCGTCGGCGACATCTCGAAGGTGAGCCAGGTCAGCGCGATCGCCAGCACCGAGAAGCCGAAGCCGAGCACCGGCTGCGGATGATATTTGTCGACGATCTTGCCGACGAACGGCGCGAAGACACCGTTGGCGATGGCCATCGGCGCGATCAGCAGGGCCGAGCGCGTCGGCGACAGCCCGCACACCGCCTGCGCGTAGAACGTCAGCGGCAGCATCATCGCCGTCGCGGTGAACGAGATGATGGCCACCCCGACGTTGCACAGGCTGAAATCACGGTCCCCGAAGATGCTCAGCGGAATCAGCGGCTCGTGGGCGTTCAACGCCTGCCAGAACGCGAAAGCCGTCATGAACCCGACGCCCGCGACGATCAACGCCCAGATCCAGGGCTGCCAGTGCGCGGCCTGCCCCTGCTGCAGCCCGAACACGATCAGGAAGATGCCGATGCCGGACAGCGCGACCCCGATCAGGTCGAAGCGGTGCGACTGGGTGGGCAGCACCGGAATCAGCCAATACGCCAACCCGAGCCCGATGACGCCGATGGGGATGTTGACGAAGAAGATCCACTGCCAGCCCAGCCCGTCGACCAGGACACCGCCGGCCAGCGGGCCCACCAGGCTGGCCACCCCGGCGGTGGCACCCCACAGGCTCACCGCGACGCCGCGCCGCTGCGACGGGAAGATCCGGGTGATGGTCGACAGGGTCTGCGGGGTGAGCAGGCCCGCGCCCACACCCTGCACGACGCGCGCCGCGATCAGCATCGCGGCGCTGCCTGCCAGCCCGCACCACACCGAGGAGGCGGTGAACACGACCAGGCCGACCAGGTACAGGTTTTTGGGACCGAACCGGTCGCCCAGTCGCCCGGCCACCAGTAACACGACCGCATAGCCCAGCAGGTAGGCGCTGGTCACCCACACCACGGTGTCGTAACCGATGCGCAGGCTGGCCATGATCGTCGGGTTGGCGATCGCGACGATGGTCGAGTCGACCATGATCATGAAGAAGCCGATCATCATCGCCCACAGCGGGTTCCAGGGGTTCTGCGACTGCGGCGAGCTCCGGGCGAAAAAGTCCCAGCGGTTGGCGGCCCGGGCCGGGCCCGATCCCGCGCGCCCCGTTGCGCCGGGCGTGCGGGGCGTAGCCGTGGTCATCCACCCCACCTCGTTTCGCTCCCGACGATGCTGTTCAGCCGAATCGGCCCGGCTGGTCGACCGGCCCAACCCACGCAGGTGATACACCACGCGCGCGGCGCGGTAAACAGCAGGAGGACCAACGACGGCACGGACCGCCGCAGGCATCCAGGCTGCATTATTCCCGGTGAGGCAATAGGCCGGCTGCCAAGGACCCGGTCATGGCGCATAACCCGTCAGTATTCGTCGCGAGCGGGTTAGCCTGGGGGAACGCCATCAGCAGGAGAGAAATATGCGGGCTCGACGGAGAAAATCGGCGAACCGGTTCTTCACCATGTCCAACGCGGGACAGCAGCCGACCGCCAAGAACGGTCGACCGAAAATGTCCGCGCGGGCGTTGGCGCAGGTCATCGAGCGGAGCTCGTGGATCCAGGGCCCCGCCGCCGAGGCCTATGTGACCCGGCTACGCAACGCGCACCCCAATGCCAGCCCGGCCGAGATCATGGCCAAGCTGCAGAAGCGATACGTGGCCATCGTGACGGCCGGCGGCGTTGCCGTGGGGGCCGCCGCGACCGTTCCCGGCATCGGCACGATCAGCGCCCTGTCCGCGGCGGCCGCGGAATCGGTGACGTTCTTGGAGGCCACCGCGTTCTTGGTGTTGGCGACGGCGGTGGTCTACGACATTCCGGCCGATCACCGCGAACGGCGCCGTGCGCTGGTGCTGGCGGTCCTCGCCGGTGACAACAGCGAGCACGCCGTCGCCCAGCTGCTCGGGCCGGGCCGCACGAACGGCGGCTGGGTCTCCGAGAGCCTCGCCGCCCTGCCGCTGTCGTCGATGTCGAAGCTGAACTCACGGCTGCTCAAGTCGTGGGTCCGCAAGTACACCGTGCGCCGCGGCGCCCTGCTGTTCGGCAAACTGCTGCCGGTCGGAATCGGGGTCGTGGTGGGCGCCGTCGGCAACTACCTCGCCGGCAAGAAGATGATTCGCAACGCCAACAGGGCGTTCGGGGCCCCGCCCGCGCGCTGGCCCCGCGCGCTGCATCTGGTGCCCCCGATCCACGAAGCAGGCTAGCGGGTCGCCACCACCGGGACCGGCCCAGACCGCCCTGGTGCCCCCAGGTCAACCTGGCGGATCGGCGGCGAAAGGTTAGCCTTTATAGGGCGGAAACAATGGGTACCGCCATGGGTGTGAGGTGTTCGGTCGTCCGGGGCCGACAAGGGTGCAGGCGCCACGGGAATGCGCTTGCGGAACAGAAGGATTGAGGCGAACTGCGGTCGTGAGCAACATAAGTTCACCATTCGGGCAGAACGAATGGCTGGTCGAGGAGATGTACCGCAAGTTCCGCGACGACCCCTCGTCAGTCGATCCGAGCTGGCACGAGTTCCTGGTCGATTACAACCCCGAGCCCGCCGGCGAGCCCGCGCCGACCGTGCCGGCCAGCGCTGATGGACCGCAGGCCGCCGCCGCCCCTGCACCGGCGAAGCCGGCTCCGGCGGCCCCCCAGACCACCGAGCCCGCCAAGCCCGCACCGCCCGCCAGCACCGCCGCCGGCAATGGGGTCGCGCCGCGGCCGGCCAAAGCCCCCACTCCCCCGCCGGCGGAAGGCGACGAGCTGCAGACGCTGCGCGGCGCCGCGGCGGCCGTCGTCAAGAACATGTCGGCGTCGCTGGACGTACCGACGGCGACCAGCGTCCGGGCCGTCCCCGCCAAGCTGATGATCGACAACCGGATCGTCATCAACAACCAGCTCAAGCGCACCCGCGGCGGCAAGATCTCGTTCACCCACCTGCTCGGCTACGCGCTGGTGCAGGCGGTCAAGAAGTTCCCGAACATGAATCGGCACTACGCCGAGGTCGACGGCAAGCCGACCGCGGTGACGCCGGCGCACACCAACCTCGGCCTGGCGATCGACCTGCAGGGCAAGGACGGCAAGCGTTCCCTGGTGGTCGCCGGAATCAAGGGCTGCGAATCCATGCGCTTCGCGCAGTTCGTCACCGCCTACGAAGACATCGTGCGGCGCGCCCGCGACGGCAAGCTGACCGCCGAAGACTTTGCGGGCGTGACCATTTCGCTGACCAACCCGGGCACCATCGGCACCGTGCACTCGGTACCGCGGCTGATGAACGGCCAGGGCGCCATCATCGGCGTCGGCGCCATGGAGTACCCCGCGGAGTTCCAGGGCGCCAGCGAGGAACGCATCGCCGAGCTGGGTATCGGCAAGCTGATCACGCTGACCTCCACCTACGACCACCGCATTATCCAGGGCGCCGAGTCCGGCGACTTCTTGCGCACCATCCACGAGATGCTGCTGTCGGACGCCTTCTGGGACGAGATCTTCCGCGAGCTGGGCAACCCGTACCTGCCGGTGCGCTGGAGCACCGACAACCCGGACTCGATCGTCGACAAGAACGCCCGGGTGATGGAGTTGATTGCGGCCTACCGCAATCGCGGTCATCTGATGGCCGACATCGACCCATTGCGGTTGGACGGCAGCAGGTTCCGCAGCCACCCCGATCTGGAGATTCTCAACCACGGGCTGACGCTGTGGGACCTCGACCGGGTGTTCAAAGTCAACGGCTTCGCCGGCAGTGAGTACAAGAAACTGCGCGACGTGCTCGGCCTGCTGCGCGACGCCTACTGCCGCCACATCGGCGTGGAGTACACCCACATTCTCGAACCGTCACAACAGGAATGGCTGCAGCAGCGCGTCGAGACCAAGCACGTCAAACCGACGGTGGCCGAGCAGAAGTTCATTTTGAGCAAGCTGAACGCGGCCGAGGCCTTCGAGACCTTCCTGCAGACCAAATACGTTGGCCAGAAACGATTTTCGCTGGAAGGCGCGGAAAGCATCATTCCGATGATGGATGCCGCGATCGATCAGTGCGCCGAGCACGGGCTCGACGAGGTGGTCATCGGGATGCCGCACCGCGGCCGGCTCAACGTGCTGGCCAACATCGTCGGCAAGCCGTACTCGCAGATCTTCAGCGAGTTCGAGGGCAACCTCAACCCGGCGCAGGCGCACGGTTCCGGTGACGTCAAGTATCACCTGGGCGCCACCGGCGTGTATCTACAGATGTTCGGCGACAACGACATTCAGGTGTCGCTGACCGCCAACCCGTCGCACCTGGAGGCCGTCGACCCGGTGCTGGAGGGTCTGGTGCGGGCCAAGCAGGACCTGCTGGACCACGGCGCCGAAGACCAAGGCGACGAGAAGGCCTTCTCGGTGGTGCCGATGATGCTGCACGGCGACGCCGCGTTCGCAGGTCAGGGCGTGGTCGCCGAGACGCTGAACCTGGCGAACCTGCCCGGTTATCGCGTCGGCGGCACCATCCACATCATCGCCAACAACCAGATCGGCTTCACCACCGCGCCGGAGTATTCGCGGTCCAGCGAGTACTGCACCGACGTCGCCAAGATGATCGGGGCGCCGATCTTTCATGTCAACGGTGATGACCCGGAAGCGTGCGCGTGGGTGGCCAAGCTGGCCGTCGACTTCCGGCAGGAGTTCAAGAAGGACGTCGTCATCGACATGCTGTGCTACCGCAAGCGCGGGCACAACGAGGGCGACGACCCGTCGATGACCAACCCCGCGATGTACGACGTCGTCGACCTCAAGCGCGGCGTCCGCAAGAGCTACACCGAAGCCCTGATCGGCCGCGGCGACATCTCGATGAAAGAGGCCGAGGACGCGCTGCGTGACTATCAGGGCCAGCTGGAGCGCGTGTTCAACGAGGTCCGCGAGCTCGAGAAACACGGCGCGCTGCCGAGCGAATCGGTCGAGGCGGACCAGATGCTGCCGGCGGGTCTGGCCACTGCGGTGGACAAAGCGCTGCTGGCCCGCATCGGTGACGCCTTCCTGGCCACCCCGGACGGCTTCACCGCACACCCGCGAGTGCAGCCGGTGCTGGAGAAGCGCCGCGAGATGGCCTACGAGGGCAAGATCGACTGGGCCTTCGGCGAACTGCTGGCGCTGGGCTCGCTGGTGGCCGAGGGCAAGCTGGTCCGGCTGTCGGGGCAAGACACCAGGCGCGGCACCTTCTCCCAGCGGCACTCGGTGATCTTTGACCGCAACACCGGCCAAGAGTTCACGCCACTGCAATTGCTGGCGACAAACCCCGACGGCACCCCCACCGGGGGCAAGTTCCTGGTCTACGACTCACCGCTGTCGGAGTACGCCGCCGTCGGCTTCGAGTACGGCTACACGGTGGGCAACCCGGACGCCCTGGTGTTGTGGGAGGCGCAGTTCGGGGACTTCGTCAACGGCGCGCAGTCGATCATCGACGAGTTCATCAGCTCCGGTGAGGCCAAGTGGGGTCAGCTGTCCAACGTCGTGCTGCTGCTGCCGCACGGACACGAGGGCCAGGGTCCCGACCACACCTCGGGCCGCATCGAGCGCTTCCTGCAGCTGTGGGCCGAGGGGTCGATGACGATCGCGGTGCCCTCGACGCCGTCCAACTACTTCCACCTGTTGCGGCGCCACGCCCTCGACGGTGTCCAGCGGCCGCTGATCGTGTTCACGCCGAAGTCAATGCTGCGCAATAAAGCAGCGGTCAGCGATGTCCGGGACTTCACCGAGATCAAGTTCCGCTCGGTACTCGAAGAGCCGACCTACGAGGACGGCATCGGTGATCGCGGCAAGGTCACCCGGGTCCTGCTGACCAGCGGCAAGCTCTACTACGAGCTGGTGGCCCGCAAGGCCAAGGACAACCGCGAAGACGTCGCGATCGTGCGGATCGAGCAACTCGCCCCGCTGCCGAAACGCCGGCTGGGCGAGACGCTGGACCGCTACCCGAATGTCAAACAGTACTTCTGGGTGCAGGAGGAGCCGGCCAACCAGGGTGCGTGGCCGCGGTTCGGGCTCGAGCTGCCCGAGCTGCTGCCCGACAAGCTGACCGGGATCAAGCGGATCTCGCGGCGGGCGATGTCGGCCCCGTCGTCGGGCTCGTCGAAGGTGCACGCCGTGGAGCAGCAGGAGATCATCGACACGGCCTTCGCCTGACCGACCAGGGGGCTGCCCCGGGCCGGGATTCGGCAACCCGCGGGTATCAGGGACCGCTGGTACCGGCTAGCCTCGACGCAAACGTGCCGATAAGGAAGGGTGCTCATGCAAGGGTTCGCCGGCAAGGTCGCGGTGGTGACGGGCGCGGGTTCGGGTATCGGGCAGGCGCTGGCCTTGGAGCTGGCCCGCTCGGGCGCCAAGGTGGCCATCAGCGACGTCAACCTCGAGGGCCTGGCCCACACCGAGGAACAGCTGAAGGCGATCGGTGCGTCGTTCAAGTCCGATCGGCTCGACGTGACCGAGCGCGAGGCGTTCCTGGCCTACGCCGACGGCGTCAAGGAGCACTTCGGCAAGGTCAACCAGATCTACAACAACGCAGGCATCGCCTTCACCGGTGACGTCGAAATCAGCCAGTTCAAGGACATCGAACGGGTGATGGACGTCGACTTCTGGGGCGTGGTCAACGGAACCAAGGCGTTCCTGCCGCACCTGATCGCCTCCGGCGACGGGCACGTCATCAACGTGTCCAGCGTGTTCGGGCTGTTCTCGGTGCCCGGCCAGGCGGCCTACAACTCGGCCAAGTTCGCCGTGCGCGGCTTCACCGAGGCGCTGCGACAGGAGATGGGGGCGGCCGGCCACCCGGTGGCGGTGACCACGGTGCATCCCGGTGGCATCAAGACCGCCATCGCGCGCAACGCCACCGCCGCCGAGGGTCTCGACCAGGCGGAGCTGGCCAAATTGTTCGACAAGCGGCTGGCCAAGACCACCCCACACCGCGCGGCCCAGATCATCCTGGATGCGGTGCGCAAGAAGAAGGCGCGGGTGCTGGTCGGGCCGGACGCCAAGATCCTGGACATCCTGGTGCGGCTGACGGGTTCGGGTTATCAGCAGCTGTTCGGGCCGGTGATGGGCCGATTGCTGCCCAAGCAGTGAGCGATCTCTCAGCGTCCCCGATTCACGATTTCGCACTGCTGTAGCCGCCATCGCTGGTAACGATTAGCGTCAAGCGGTCATTCGAGGGAGTTTTTGCATGGATACGTTCGCCGGCAAGGTGGCCGTCGTCACCGGCGCGGGTTCGGGCATCGGCCAGGCGCTGGCGGTCGAGCTGGGCCGGGCCGGTGCCAAGGTGGCCATCAGCGACGTCGACACCGCGGGGCTGGCGCAGACCGCCGAACAGCTGACGGAGATCGGCGCGGCGTTCAAGTCCGATCGACTCGACGTCACCGAGCGTGGGGCCTTCCTGGCGTACGCCGACGCGGTGAACGAGCACTTCGGCAAGGTCAACCAGATCTACAACAACGCCGGCATCACGTTCATCGGATCCATTCAGGACAGCCGGTTCAAGGACATCGAACGGGTGATCGACGTCGACTACTGGGGCGTCGTCAACGGCACCAAGGCGTTCCTGCCGCACCTGATCGCCTCGGGCGACGGGCACGTCATCAACATCTCGAGCGCGCTGGGCCTGTTCTCGGCGCCCGGCCAGGCGGCATACGTCTCGGCCAAGTTCGCCGTCCGGGGATTCACCGAGGCGCTGCATCAGGAGATGGCCCGCGCCGGCCACCCGGTGCGGGTGACGACGGTCCACCCGGGCGGCATCAAGACCGCCTTCGCTCGCAACGCGACCGGCGTCGAGGGGCTCAACCATGCCGAGCTGGCCAGCCTGTTCGAGGAGCAGCAGGCCAAGACCACCCCGCAGCGAGCCGCACAGTTGATCCTCGACGGCGTGCGCAAGAACAAGCCCCGGATCCTGGTCGGTCCCGACGTCAAGGCGATGGACCTCTTGGTGCGGGTCGCCGGGCCGAACTACGACCGGCTGTTGGGCGGGCCCGTGATGAGCCGCGTCAAGGACTTCGTCACCCGGTTGCTGCCGAAGCGCTGACCCGGTCGATGAGCGCGTGGATACGCGCGAACCGGGCCGGGGCACGTCAGTCCTAGCCCGATCACCGGCCGAGCGGGTGCTCGGCGAGCCAGCCTCCCGCCGCCGCCTGCGGGTCGGTGCCGGCGGCCACCTGCCGGCGCATCTCGACCAGGGCCGCGGTGTCCAGCACGCCGGCCACCTCATTGATCGCCAGCAACTGTCGCTCGCTGAGCGCGTTGCGGCGATACAGCGGCACCACGTTCTCGGCGCGGATCAGCGCGGGCTTGCCGTCGGCCAGCGCCACCAGGTCGGCGGGGGTGCCGGGGTCGGTGGTGGTCGTCCACCCCACGGTCAGCTGTCCCGCCCGGATCGCGGCGAACATCGTTGCGCCATCCGGGAATTCGTGCGGCACGGGAAGCAGGCAGGATCCGACCGTCGACGGCTCCTGATGACCCGCGACCGTCCCGACGACGAGGCCGTCGCAGTGTCGGGGCAGCGTGTTCAAGTCGGCACTGACATCGCTGCCGCCCCAGGCCTTCGCGGTCGGCTGACTCACCAGCAACACGGGCTTGTCCTCGGCGGCCGTCGTGTAGTCGCCCGCGGCGACGCCCTCGGGCAGCGCGGCGATCATCGCGCGGTAGACGTCTTTGTCCGACATCGCCGTCGCGCCGGGCTGTAGCGCTTCCAACGTGCGGCCGGTGAACGCGGGAACGACGGTGAATGCGCCGGAATCCAATTGCGGTTTCGGGTCGGGCGCGGTCGCGGCCCGCGCGCCGAATCCGTAGGACCGCAGGGCGGCGACGTACACGCCGGCCAGCAGCGCCGCATCGGCGTCAGGCCGGGATCCGACCACCACTTCGGCACGGGCGCGATGGTCGCCGGTGTCGGTCGCACAACCGGCGACGATCAGTGCGGCGGCGAGCAGCGGCACCGCCAGCCTGCCGATTCTCACCCCCCGGCGACGGAAGTGTCCGAAGGTTCCGTGGCCAGCGCGACCGCCGAGGCGACCGCTTCGCCGACCCGGGTGTCCAGGGGGCTGGGGACGATCCGGTCAAGGGCGAGGTCGTCGCTGACGACGGAGAAGATCGCCTCGGCCGCCGCGACCATCATCTTTTCGGTGATCCGGCGGGCGCCGGCTTCGAGCGCACCGCGGAAAACCCCGGGGAAGGCCAGCACGTTGTTGATCTGATTCGGGAAATCGCTGCGGCCGGTGGCCACCACCGCCGCGTACTTGGCCGCGATCTGCGGGTGGATCTCCGGATCGGGGTTGGACAGCGCGAAAACGATCCCGTTGGGCGCCATGGTGGCGATCATCTCTTCGGGGACCACGCCGCCCGACAGACCCAGGAACACGTCGGCGTCCCGAATGGCGTCGGCCAGGCTGCCGGTCAGACCGGTGGGGTTGGTGCGCTGCGCCAGAGCCGCCTTGACGTCGTTCATGTCGTCGCGACCGGTGTGCAGAATCCCGCGCGAGTCGAGCACGGTGATATCCGAAACGCCCATCACCATAAGGAGATTGGTGCACGCGATACCGGCCGCACCGGCTCCGGACACCACCACCTTCAGCGAGGCCATGTCGCGGCCGAGCACCTTGCCGGCACCCATCAGCGCGGCCAGCACCACGATTGCCGTGCCGTGCTGATCGTCGTGCATCACCGGGCAGTCCAGCGCCTCGATGAGACGACGCTCGATCTCGAAGCAGCGCGGCGCCGAGATGTCCTCGAGGTTGACGGCGCCGAACGTCGGGCGCAGGCGCACCAGGGTTTCCACGATCTCGTCGGGGTCCTTGGTGTCCAGCACGATCGGGATGGCGTTCAGCCCGCCGTATGCCTGGAACAGCGCGCACTTGCCTTCCATGACCGGCAGCGACGCCGCGGGCCCGATGTCGCCGAGGCCCAGTACCGCACTGCCGTCGCTGACCACGGCCACCAGCCGGTTCGCCCACGTGTAGCGGGCCGCCTGGGCGTGGTCGGCGGCGATTGCTCGGCTGACCTGTGCCACGCCGGGGGTGTAGGCGATCGACAAAGCGCGCTGGGTGTCCAACGGGGACGTCAGGCCTACGGAGAGCTTGCCGCCTGCATGTGCCTCGAAGATCTCCGCGTCGGTGATCACGCCCTGCTCGGCATTCGTCTGTATCGATTCAAGCAATTCGGACACGCGCTTCAGGGTACTGACTACCCATTAGTAGGCCTAATTGGTGAAGTAGGTCTCACTGGCGACCCGCTGCGCCCGGCTTCGCCGCGCGTGCGATCGCCACTAGATCAGCTTGAGCTCCGTGACGGCGGCGCGCTCGTCGACCAGCTCGGCGGTGGTCTTGTCGATGCGGCCGCGGGAGAACTCGTCGATCTCCAGCCCCTGCACGACCGACCAGTTGCCGTCCTTGGTGGTTACCGGGAACGACGACACGATGCCCTCGGGCACGCCGTAGGACCCGTCGGAGTAGACCGCCATCGACACCCAGTCGCCGTCCGGGCTGCCCAGCAGCCAGGAGCGGGCGGCGTCGACCGTGGCCGACGCGGCCGAGGCGGCCGAGGAGGCACCGCGCGCGTCGATGATCGCCGCGCCACGCTTGGCGACCGTCGGGATGAAGTCGTTCTCGATCCAGTTCTGGTCGTTGACCACCTCGGCGGCGTTCTTGCCGCCGACCTCGGCGTGGAAGATATCGGGGTACTGGGTGGCCGAGTGGTTGCCCCAGATCGTCACCTTCTTGATGTCGGTGACCGCGGCACCGGTCTTCTTGGCCAGCTGCGAGATCGCCCGGTTGTGGTCCAGGCGGGTCAGCGCGGAGAACCGCTCCTTGGGAATGTCGGGGGCGTTGCTCAGCGCGATCAGCGCGTTGGTGTTGGCCGGGTTGCCGGTCACGCCGATGCGGACGTCGTCGGCGGCGACCGAGTTGAGCGCCTTGCCCTGCGCGGTGAAGATCGCGCCGTTGGCCTCCAGCAGGTCGCTGCGCTCCATGCCGGGGCCACGCGGCCGCGCGCCGACCAGCAGCGCCAGGTTGACGCCGTCGAAGATCTTGTTCGCGTCCGCTCCGATCTCCACGTTGGACAGCAACGGGAACGCGCAGTCGTCCAGCTCCATCACGACGCCCTCGAGCGCCTTGAGCGCGGGCTCGATCTCGAGGAGACGCAGCTCGATCGGTCGGTCGGGGCCCAGCAGCGAGCCACTCGCCAGGCGGAACAACAGGCTGTAGCCGATCTGGCCGGCGGCGCCGGTGACGGCGACCTTGAGAGGACTTGCGCTCACGTCGATTTACTCCTTGTGGAGAAGTTCGTGCAGATTCGGGTTTCGGCTCGAAACTAGCGCACCCCTCTCGCCCGCCGATCCCCGGTCCGCTACCAGGGCTTTCCCGACACCTGACCGTCGCGCTCCGAACAGCCGGGACGCGTAGCATGGAGCACCGCCCGGTCGGACCTGCGGACGGTGGGAGGTGGATGTGTTCCAGGGATTTGACGCATTGCCCGAAGCGCTTCGGCCCCTCGCCCATGAACCGCAGCCCAAGCCGAGCCCGGCCCCCGAACCGCCCAAGGAGACGCTGGTCGATTGCGGCGTCTACGCCGACGGCCACCGGTTGCCCGGCAAACTCGGCTACGCGGCCGCCCTGGATAAAGTGCGCGAGATCGAAACGCTGGGGCACGACGGCTTCGTCTGGGTCGGCTTGCGCGAACCCAGCCAGTCCGAGATGCAGGAAGTGGCCGACGTGTTCGGGCTGCACCCGCTGGCCGTGGAAGACGCGGTGTGCGCCCACCAGCGGCCCAAGGTGGAGCGCTACGACGACACCCTGTTCCTGGTCCTCAAGACCGTCAACTACGTGCCCCACGAATCGGTGGCGCTGGCCCGCGAAATCGTCGAGACCGGCGAGATCATGGTCTTCGTCGGCAAGGATTTCGTGGTCACGGTCCGCCACGGCGAACACGGCGGGCTGTCCGACGTGCGCAAGCGGATGGACGGCGACGCCGAGCAGATGCGGCTGGGCCCGTACGCGGTGATGCACGCGATCGCCGACCATGTGGTGGACCACTACCTCGAGGTGAGCAGCTTGATGATGTCCGACATCGACGGCATCGAGGGGCTGGCGTTCGCCCCGGGCAGCAAGATCGACGTCGAGCCAATCTACCTGCTCAAGCGCGAGGTGGTCGAACTGCGCCGCTGCGTCAATCCGTTGTCGGCCGCGTTCCATCGAATTCAGATGGACAACAAGGACGTGATCTCCAAGGAGGTGCGGCGCTATCTGCGTGACGTCGCCGACCATCACTCCGAGGCCGCCGACCAGATCGCCAGCTACGACGACATGCTCAACTCGCTGATCCAGGCGGCGCTGGCCCGGGTCGGGATGCAGCAGAACAACGACATGCGCAAGATGGCGGCGTGGGCCGGTATCTTGGCGGTGCCCACCATGGTCGCCGCCATCTACGGGATGAACTTCCATTTCATGCCCGAGCTGAACTGGACGTGGGGTTACCCGGGGATCATGGCCGTGATGGCCATCGCCTGTGTCGGACTGTACTTCCAGTTCCGCCGCAACAACTGGCTCTAGCGGGCGTCAATCGGGCTGTGCGGCAGGGCGATTCGGATCCAGCACGTCGACGCCGTCGTTGTCCCACGCTTGACGCATCGCCTCGGCGCCCTTGAGCCGAACCCACGCAGCTTCGGTGGCGGTGATGGGCGTGGCCGACAGGAACTGCACCGGGTCGCGGGGTGGCTCCAGCGGCAGATCGCCAATCTCGCTGCGGCCCAGCAGGACAGCGGTGAACGGCACCCGCGACGACGGGGACGCCCACAGCGGCGAGCCGAGGTCCACCAGCGCGTCGGCGCACAGCACCACACCGTCGACGGCAGGCGCTGCCGCCAGGATCGCCAGACTGCGCGCGATGCCGGAGACCGGACCGGGATCGCGCAGCCGCAGCACGACTTCGGCGCGCGGACCGCGCACCGGGTCGACAACGTCCAGCGTCGGCTCGGCCATCGGGTGACGCGAGCAGCCCAGGGTGACGTAGTGCACCGTCCCGTCCGGCTCGCGGAAACGCAGCACCTCGATGGTCTCGGTGCCCAGGAAGGTCACGCTCGCCGCATCGGGCTCGGCGTCGGTGAAGTGAGCCCGCAGATGCGCACGTACTTGGTCTTGTGTCACGGTGTCCCCGACGGCGCGATGGTCAGGTTCGCGCCCGAGTCGGCGTCGAAGACCGCCAGCTTGGCGGTGTCGAACGCCAACTCGATCGACTGCCCGATGGCCGCCTTCGATTCTGCGGGAACCCTTGCCACGAACTGGTTTTCGTGAGTGTTCGACTCGGCGGCCAGCTCGTCCAACTGGGCCGAGTGGGCGGCCCACGCGGCGGTGGAGAAGTAGACGTACTTGTCCGCGCCCAGCGACTCGACGAGGTCGACCTTCACCTCGAACGTCAGCGCCCTGATGCGCTGGTAACCGTCGATCAGTGCGGCATCGGACAGGTGCTCGGGGCGCACACCGACGATGACGTTCGCGGGTGCCGGATGTTGCCCGATCACCTCTTGGACCTCCGGTGTCAGCATTACCTCGCCGAACGGCAGTTTGAGCCCGCCGGGCGTCAGCGTGGCCGGGAAGAAGTTCATCGCCGGCGAGCCGATGAATCCGGCGACGAACAGGTTGGCTGGATGCTCGTAGAGCTCGTCGGGGCTGCCGATCTGTTGCGCAACACCGGAATGCATCACCACCACGCGGTCGCCCAGCGTCATGGCCTCGGTCTGGTCGTGGGTGACGTAGACCGTCGTGGTGCCCAGCCTCTTCTGCAGCCTGGCGATCTCGCCGCGCATCTGGACCCGCAATTTCGCGTCCAGGTTCGACAGCGGCTCGTCCATCAGAAACGCCTTGGGGTGGCGCACGATCGCGCGACCCATCGCCACCCGTTGCCGCTGCCCGCCCGACAATTGCGACGGTTTGCGGTCCAGAAGTTCGGTGAGGTCAAGGGTTTTCGCCGTTTCCTCGACCTTCTGGGCGATCTCGGCCTTCTTCATCTTGGCCAGCGTCAGCGGAAAGGCGATGTTCTGCCGCACCGTCATGTGCGGGTACAGCGCATAAGACTGGAACACCATTGCGATGTCGCGGTCTTTGGGCGCCTTCTCGTTCACCCGTTGGCCGCCGATGCGCAGTTCGCCCGACGAGATGTCCTCGAGCCCGGCGATCATGTTCAGCGTCGTGGTCTTGCCGCAGCCCGAAGGGCCCACCAGGATCAGGAATTCCCCGTCGGCGATGGTGAGGTTCAGGTCGTGCACCGCCGTCGCGCCGTCGGGGTAACTCTTGCTGACATGGTCCAGCACAATCTCGGCCATCGCGCTATCCCTTCACCGCGCCGGAGGTCAACCCGGCGACGATTCGTCGTTGGAAGATTAAAACAAAAACGATGATGGGGACGGTGATCACGACGGCGCCGGCCGCGATCGAGCCGGTCGGCTCCTCGAACTGCGAACTGCCGCTGAAGTTCACGATCGCCACCGGCGCGGTGATGGCCGCTTTGGTGGCGGTCAGGGTCAGCGCCAGCAGCAGATCGTTCCAGGCGAAGATGAACACCAGGATCGCGGCCGTCACCACGCCGGGCGCCGCGAGCGGCACGATCACCTTGCGGAATGCCTGGGCCGGTGTCGCGCCGTCCATTTTCGCCGCCTTCTCCAGATCCCAAGGGATCTCCCGGAAGAAGGCCGACAGCGTGTAGATCGCCAGCGGCAGCGCGAAGGTGATGTACGGCAGGATCAGGCCGGGCCAGGTGTCGAACAAGCCGATGAATCGCTCGATGTTGAACAGCGGCGTCACCAGCGAGATCGCAGGAAACATGGTGATCAACAGGGTGGTCCCGACCAGTGACCGCTTGCCCGGAAAGTTCAGCCGGGCGATCGCGTACGCGGCCATCGCACCGAGCACCACCGCGATCACGGTGGTGATCAACCCGACTCCGACGGAGTTGATCAGCGCCGAACTGAAGAAGTCACCGCGAAAGATGCCGCGATAGTTGTCGAAGGATATCGACGACGGAATCAGCTTGCCGTCCTTGATCGTTGAGCTTGGCTTCAGTGACAGACTGAAGATCCACAGCACCGGAAGAAGCGCGTACACCACCACCAGGGTGTCGATGACGGCCCAGATCGCGGTGCGTCGCGCGCCCGTCGACAGGCCCGCCCCGTTAGCGGCCATGGACGTCACCCCCGGGCGCCGCCGCGCCGAACACCTTGATGAACAGCAGCGCGATCAGACCCACACAGACGAAGATCAGCACGCTGATCGCCGAGCCGAGCCCGACGTTGAAGCCCTTGAACAGGTTGTCGTAGCCCAGCATCGACACCGAACCGGTGTTGTTGACGCCGTTGGTGATCACGTAGATGTTGTCGAAGATGCGAAACGCGTCCAGGGTCCGGAACAACAAGGCGACCACCACCGCGGGCTTGATGATCGGCAGGGTCACTCCGGTCAGCCGCCGCCACGCGCCCGCGCCGTCCACCTGGGCTGCCTTGAGCAAATCTTCTGGGACCAGCGCCAAACCGGCCAGCAACAGCAGCGACATGAAGGGCGTGGTTTTCCAGACCTCGGCGAGGACGACGATGGCCAGCGACGGGATCTGTTCGGTCAGTGGCGCACTGCCCTGTGGCAGCAGGTTGGCCAGGTAGCCGGTGCCCGGTGTCCACGCGTAATACCAGCTGTACGACGCGACCACGGTGACGATGCCGTACGGAATCAGCACCGCGGTGCGCACCAGGCCCTTTGCGACCAGGGTCCAGTGCATCGCCAGCGCCAGCGCCAGGCCCAGCACGAATTCCAGGGACACCGAGACCACCGTGATGCCCAGCGTCACCGCCAGCGCGGTCCACCAGTAGCGGTCGGTCAGGATGGTCACGTAGTTGGCCACGCCGACGAACGCGGTGTCATTGGGGACGGCAAAGTTGTTGCGCTGCAGGCTCAACCACACGGCATAGCCGATGGGATACGCCGTCACCGCCAGCATCAGGATCGCGGCCGGCGCGACGAGGAGAAACGCCAACCGCTGGTCGGAGGTCCGCCCGCGCAACCGTGACATCGCGGAAGGCGCGCTCGCGGTTCGGGTTTCATCGCCTGCGCGCGTCACGGCAGTAGCCCTTTCCCGTCGATCGCCTTCTGCACCTGGGTGCTGAGCTCGTCGGCGGTCCGCTCGGGGTCGATCTGCGCGATCGGGCTCAGCGTCGCGGCGAGCCGGATGGCCACACCCTGGTAGACGGGCGTGGCCGGGCGCACCGCGGCATCGGTGAGCTGCCGGCGGATGATCGTGTACATCGGATACTTGCTCTGGAACTGCGAATCGGAATACAGCGAGGTGCGCACCGGGGGCAGGCCGCCCTCGATCGCGACGTATTTCTGATGCGCCAGGTTACGCAGGCAACGAACGGCTTCGAAGGCCTCGGCGCGGTGACGGGTGGTGCTGGCCACCGCCAGGTTCGCCCCGCCGATCGTCACCTTGGCCGGACGGCCCGGTGCCACACCGGGATACGGCGCGAAGCCGAAAACCTTCTGGCTGGCCTGATACGCGATACGGAACTGCTCGTCGTCGGGCACGAATGTCCCGGCGTCGTTGACGCTGCCGGCCAGCTTCGGATTCCGGTTGAGCGGCAGGAAGGGGACTCCGCCCTTCACCGCGTTCTCCAGCATGGACGCCAGCGCGTATGGCCAGTTGACGGCGAGCGCCGCCCGACCTTGTTCGAGCGCCAACCGCGCAGTGCTCTCGTCCGTTCGGCTGATCGACGGATCGGCTCCAGGCGCGACGGCCACCGACTTGAGGATGCGCAGCGCCGTGACGGTGGCCGCCCGGTGCGCCGGCGTGTCGGTAAGGCTGACGCGGCGGCCGTCATCGGAGAGCACCTGGCCACCCCCGCTCACCAGCAGCGTGTTGAACCAGACCACCAGGCCTTCACCCTCGTTGGCCTGCACGCCGATCCAGCTGGGCTGCCCCGCGTCGTGCAATCGGGCCGCCTCGGACACCATGCCGTCCCAGGTTCGGGGCGGCTGGGTCACCAAATCGGGCCGGTACCAGAGCAATTCGGTGTTCGTGGTGACGGGCGCGCCGTACAGCTTGCCTTGCCAGCGCGCCGTCGACAGCGGGCCAGGCAAGGTGTCGACCGTGGCGTCGGCCTCGGCTCGCCCCTCCGGGTCGTCGGACAGCGGCAGCGCCCAGCCCGCCTCGCCGAACTCGGCCGTCCACACCACGTCCAGCGACATCACGTCCAGGGTGCGGTCGTGGCCGGTCAGCCGGCGGGCCAGTTGCAGACGCTGCTCGCCGGGGGCCCGGGGCAGGCTGATCTGCTGAATGGCGAAGCGGCCGTTGAATTGCTTGGTGCAGTCCTGGGCTACCGCGGTGAACGTCGCACCGTCGGCGGCCGTCGTGTAGAAGCTGATGATCAGCCCGTGGCTCCCGGCAGCGCACGCCGAGACCGCCGCGGCGATGATCGCCATCGCCAGCGCGATTGCGCCCATCCGGCGCGCGCGCCCGCGACGACTCACCACTAATTCATGCCTCTCGCGCGCCTCAAATCGCCAAGCGCGCCAACAGGTCCCGCGCCTTTTCTGCGTTTTGCGGATCACAGAGCACGTCATAGCGCCCGGCTACCAATTGCATGGTCGAGCTGAAATCCCTTGTGCCACGGGCCATCGAATAGGGAACGGCGGACGTGATCAGCCCGAAGAAGACACCGGCGACCAAACCGGTGACCAGCGCCCCCCACGGGTTCGGGCTGAAGAAGCCCAGCACCAGCCCGATGAACAACCCGAGCCACGCCCCGCTCAGCACGCCGCCGCCCAGCACCTTGGGCCACGTCAGCCTGCCGGTGACCCGTTCAACCTGCATCAGGTCGACGCCGACGATGGTCACCTGCTGCACCGGGAACTGCTGGTCGGACAGGTAGTCGACGGCGCGCTGCGCCTCGGCGTAGGTGGGATAGGACCCGACCGGCCACCCCCGCGGCGGCGTCGGCAGCCCCGGCCCGCGGCGCCCCGCCGCACCCGGAGGCGTGCCGCCGGGAACCTGCCCAGGCTGGAATGGATTACTCATCGCCGCTCATTGTCCTCCGCCTCGGCCGTCGTTTCATCTCAGGGCCTCCCCACCCTATCCGTCGACCTCCCGTCACCTGCGAAAACATGGTTCGCGCGGCGGCGCAAATCCGGTCCCGGTGCCACCAAGAGGAGGATTTCGCTCCGAACAGACGCGGATCCGGCGTGGCATCTGGTGAGCCCGGCGCCGATTCGCGGCGGCACCCGTCACCTGCGGATGGGTTAGGTTGAAAACCATGACAGCTCCCGGAGACGGCTTCGGCGAGGGCGGCCACCACGAGAAGGACGACTCGCCCGCCGGCGGCAGCGGGCCCGCCGACCGGCCGGACGCGACCGCGCCCTGGGAGCCGCCCGCCGCACCGCCGCCGCCCGCCGAATCGGCGCCGCCGTATCCGCCGCCGAGCCCCGACTACGCGTCCGGGTACCCGCCGCCTTACCCACCGTCCGTCGGTCCTCCGCCCGGATACGGGCAGCCGCCCGGCCACGGCGGCCCGGCCTATCCGCCGCCCCCTCCGTCCTACGGCGGCCCGCCCACCTACGGTCCCCCCTCCTATCCGGGCGGTTACTACCCGACACCGGATTACCAGAGCGGCTACGGACCCGCGGGACCCCATCAGCCAGGGACGAACAAGCTGGCGATCGCCTCGCTGATCGCGGCCTTCACCGGCCTGCTGTGCGGCATCGGCTCGATCGTGGCCATAGTGCTGGGCGCGATCGCCCTGGATCAGATCAAGCGGACTCGCCAGGACGGATTCGGCATGGCGGTGGCCGGCATCGTCGTCGGAATCGCCACTCTGGTGGTGATTTTGGTGGTCGTGCTCTTCAAGCTGCACTCGCTTTAGCGCATCCAGACCCGGGACGATCGCAAGCGCGGCGGAGCCGGGCGCAGCGGGTCGTCACGCATCGGACCCGGGACGATCGCGAGCGCGGCGGAGCCGGGCGCAGCGGGTCGTCACGCATCGGACCCGGGACGATCGCAAGCGCGGCGGAGCCGGGCGCAGCGGGTCGTCACGCATCGGACCCGGGACGATCGCAAGCGCGGCGGAGCCGGGCGCAGCGGGTCGTCACGCATCGGACCCGGGACGACGGGCCCGGCTTGTCAGCCATCGGGCGGAGGGCTGCCTAGGCTCTACATCCATGGGATCGGTCAACAGGGTGTACATCGCGCGGCTGTCGCGGATGTTGGTGCTGGGTCCGCTCGGCGAATCCGTCGGCCGAGTGCGCGATGTCGTGATCAGCATCAGCATCGTGCGCCAGCAACCGCGCGTGCTCGGGCTGGTCGTCGACCTGGCGACGCGGCGCAGTATCTTCATCCCGATCCTGCGGGTCGCCTCCATCGAACCCAACGCCGTGACGCTGAGCACCGGCAGCGTGTCCCTGCGCCATTTCGTGCAGCGGCCCGGCGAGGTGCTGGCGATAGGCCAGGTGCTCGACTCGCAAGTCAAAGTGAAGGACCCCGATCTGCCGGAACTCGCCGGCCTCGACGTGGTCGTCACGGACCTGGGCATCGAACAGACCCGGACTCGGGACTGGATGGTCACCAGGGTCGCCGTCCGCGTGCCCAGGCGGCTGGGACGACGCGGGCCCGTGCACGTCGTCGACTGGCAGAACGTGCAGGGCCTGACCCCGTCGGCGCTGGCGTTGCCAGGCCAGGGAGTGACGCAGCTGCTGGAACAGTTCGAGGGCCGCAGGGCGGTCGACGTGGCGGATGCCATCCGCGGGTTGCCGGTCAAACGGCGCTACGAGGTGCTCAAGGCCCTCGACGACGACCGGCTGGCCGACGTGTTGCAGGAGCTGCCCGAATTGGATCAGGCCGACGTGCTGTCGCAGCTGGGCACCGAACGCTCGGCTGACGTGCTCGAGGAGATGGATCCCGACGACGCGGCCGACCTGCTCGGTGTGCTGAATCCGACCGACGCCGAGATGCTGCTGACCCGGATGGATCCCGATGACTCCGAGCCGGTGCGCCGGCTCCTCGCCCACTCCCCCGACACCGCCGGCGGCTTGATGACATCGGACCCGGTGGTGCTGACCCCCGACACGTCGGTCGCCGAGGCGCTGGCGCGGGTTCGCGACCCCGAACTCACCACCGCGCTGTCGTCCATGGTGTTCGTCGCGCGCCCGCCGACGGCCACCCCCACCGGCCACTACCTGGGTTGCGTTCCCCTGCAGCGACTGCTGCGTGAGCCGCCGGCGGCTCTGGTCGGTGGGATTGTCGACAGCGACCTGTTGACTTTGAGACCGGAGACCCCGCTCGGTGCGGTCACCCGCTACCTGGCCGCGTACAACCTCGTGTGCGGGCCGGTGGTCGATGACCAGAATCATCTGCTCGGCGCGGTGACGGTGGACGACCTGCTCGATCACCTGCTGCCGCACGACTGGCGGGTCGACATGCAGGAGTTCGACGCCGCCGGGCGGATCAACGGACTGGGAGGATCCGAGTGAGCAAAGCCTCGGCCCCACGGGGCCTGTACACCCCGCGGACGTCGCGCAGGTATTCACCGCGGCTGGACCCCGAGGCCGTCGGGCAGATCACCGAATCGATCGCGCGCTTCTTCGGCACCGGCCGCTATCTGCTGATTCAGTCGGTCGTGGTGGTGGTGTGGATCACGTTCAACCTCATCGCGGTCGCGGCGCGCTTCGACCCTTATCCGTTCATCCTGCTGAACCTCGCCTTCTCGACTCAAGCCGCCTACGCGGCGCCGCTGATCCTGTTGGCGCAGAACCGCCAGGAGAACCGCGATCGAGTCGCGCTGGAGCAAGACCGTCGTCGCGCGGCCGAAACCAAGGCCGACACCGAGTACCTGGCGCGCGAACTGGCCGCGCTGCGGCTCGCCGTCGGCGAGGGCGTGACACGCGAATACCTGCGTCACGAGCTCGATGACCTGCGCGAACTGCTCACCAACCTGCAGCCCGAAACCCGCGACGTCGACTCGATTCAGGGCGGCGACGGCCTGGAGCGAACGGCTAAGAAATCCAGGTGAGAACCGTTTGGACCATTGCGCCACTCGTGTCACAAGAGTTATGTATGGTGATCTGGTTCACCGAGCTAACAGAAAGTGGACCCAGCTCACATATCTAGGACGGTCGAGTGCGCATTGGGGGAAGCCGGGGTGAGAGCCCCGCCGCCGCGACTGAGCGGCAGCGAGCACTTCGGAACACGCGCAAGCCGATTTTCGGCGTAGCAATGATTACTCCACTGGTCTTCGCGGGGGCGGTCAGCGCGGCGGCCCCTTCGCTTCCGGTGCGAATGCCGCCGCGGCATGCCGCCGTCACCCCGGTGGCCGCGGTCTCGCCGACCTTCCCCGACCTCACCGGGCCCGCCGTGGTCGCGATCGACCGTAGCCCGACCGCCTTTCACGTCGCCGAGCCCGCCTTGTCCGCGCCACCGCCGGCGATGATCGTCAATGCGCCCGGTGCACTGGGCATTCCGAGCATCGCGCTGGCCGCATACCGCAGCGCGGAACAGAAGATGGCCGTCGCCGTCCCGGGCTGTGGCGTCAGCTGGAATTTGCTGGCTGGCATCGGGCGCATCGAATCGGGTCACGCGGGCGGCGGCGCTGTCGACGCGCGCGGCACCGCGATCAACCCGATCTACGGCCCGTCCCTGGACGGCACGCTGCCCGGCAACGAAACGATCATCCAGAGCAGCGCGGGCAGCCGCGTCACCTACGCCCGCGCGATGGGACCGATGCAGTTCCTCCCGGGGACCTGGGCGCGCTACGCCTCCGACGGCAAAGGCGACGGCGTGGCGGATCCGCAGAACATCTTCGACGCCACCCTGGCGGCCGCCCGCTACCTGTGCAGCGGCGGGCTCAACCTGCGTGATCAGTCGCAGGTGCTGACCGCGATCCTGCGCTACAACAACTCGATGCCCTATGCGCAGAACGTGCTGGGCTGGGCGGCGGCCTACGCCACCGGCGTGGTGCCGGTCGACCTGCCGCCAATGACCGGACCGCCGCCGCCGCTGGGCGACGCGCACCTCGAGCACCCCGAAGGGCTCGGCCCGAACCTGCCGATGAACATCAACGGCCTGCCGCTGGACGACCCGCTGGCGCGCGTCCCGCTGATCGACTTGAGCAGCCCGGCGCTCGTCAGCCCCCCGCCGATGTTCCCGTGGATGACGCCCACACCCCAGCAGGCGCCGGCCCAGCTTCCCGGTTGCACTGTGATCTGCATCAGCTCGCAGGGCACCCCGCCCGGGGGCCCGCCGCCGCCGTCCGCCCCCCAGGCGCCGTTCGCCCCCCAGGCGCCATTGGCCCCCCAGGCGCCATCGCCGTTCGGCGCGCCGCCCCCGGACGCCGGGCCCTCGCCGGCGCCCCCGGCCGCGGCGCCGGCACCTCCGGCCGCCGGACCCTCGCAGGCGACACCGGCGCCCAAGCCCGCCGGCCCGTCGGGCGTGGCACCCGGCGCGCCCAAGCCGAAGCAGGCGGGGGCCGGACCGGCCTGACCGGCCCAGCGGGTCACCGCAAAACGGCACCGTCGCGCACGCCTACACTCGGCGGTGATGTCCCGCCATGACTCTTCCGATTCAGCAGCCGACCTGAGCGCGGCTATCCGCACCGCCCTGGGCAAGGTGATCGACCCCGAACTGCGGCGTCCGATCACCGAACTCGGGATGGTCAAGAGCATCGACACCGAGCCCGACGGCGCGGTGCATGTCACGATCTACCTGACCACCGCCAGCTGCCCGAAGAAAACCGAGATCAGCGACCGCGTCAGTCAGGCGGTCGCCGACGTCCCGGGCACCGGCGCGGTGAAGGTCACCCTGGACGTGATGAACGACGAGCAGCGCACCGAGCTACGCAAGCAGTTGCGCGGCGACGCCCGCGAGCCCGTTATCCCGTTCGCACAACCGAATTCGCTGACCCGGGTCTACGCCGTCGCGTCCGGCAAGGGCGGGGTCGGCAAGTCCACCGTCACGGTCAACCTGGCCGCGGCGATGGCGGCCCGCGGCCTGTCGGTCGGTGTTCTGGACGCCGATATCCACGGCCATTCCATCCCCCGGATGATGGGCACCACCGAACGGCCCACCCAGGTCGAGTCGATGATCCTGCCGCCGATCGCGCACGAGGTGCGGGTCATCTCCATCGCCCAGTTCACCGAGGGCAACACCCCGGTGGTGTGGCGCGGCCCCATGCTGCACCGCGCGCTGCAGCAGTTCCTGGCCGACGTCTACTGGGGCGATCTGGACGTGCTGCTGCTCGACCTGCCCCCGGGGACCGGCGACATAGCCATCTCGGTGGCGCAGCTGATCCCGAACGCGGAGATCCTGGTGGTGACCACGCCACAGCTGGCCGCGGCCGAGGTCGCCGAGCGGGCCGGCAGCATCGCGCTGCAGACCCGCCAGCGCCTCGTCGGCGTCGTGGAGAACATGTCCGGGCTCACCCTGCCCGACGGCTCCACGCTGCAGGTCTTCGGCGAGGGCGGTGGCCAGCAGGTGGCCGAGCGGCTCTCCCGGGCGGTCGGTGCCGACGTGCCGCTGCTGGGTCAGATCCCGCTGGATCCCGAACTGGTGGCCGCGGGCGATTCCGGCATGCCGCTGGTGCTGAGCGCACCCGATTCGCCGGTGGGCAAAGCGCTGCGCGGGGTGGCCGACAGCTTGTCGTCGCGCAAGCGCGGGCTCGCCGGCGTATCGCTGGGGCTCGATCCGACCCGGCGCTGATTAACGCAACCGGCGCCCCTATTGGCGGCTGGTGGGGCGCTCAGGTCGCGTCGGTGTCGAACGGCGTGTGACCGCCGGCCTGCTGTTCGGCCGCCAGCGCCTGGCCGTTCGCGGCGGGCGGGGCCGGGTGCGGCGTCTGCGGCGGGGCGCCATTCGCCGGTTTCTCGAAGGCCCCGGTCAGGAAGGAGTCATCGCCGTCCAGCAGATGCTTGGTCAGCGCCGCACGCGGTGTCATGCCCCGCAGTTTCTGCAGTTCGCTGAGCGGCACGCGTAGATCGTCGAACTCGGGCCCGAGGTCCTCGCGCAGCTGGCTGGTCACACCGCTGAGGTAGTCGCGCGCCTGCCGCAAGGCGTTGGACGTCCACCGGATGGCACCCGGCAGCCGCTCGGGCCCAAGCACCACCAGCCCGACCACGACGAGGACGAGCATGTGCTCCCAGCTCAGGCTGCCGAACATCAGCTGTCGGGGTCTGGCTTGACGGTCAGCGTGACGTGCCGGCCGTCACGGACGACTTCGATCGGCGAATCCTGGCCGATGGTCAATTGCCGCACCGCGACGACGAACTCGTCGGCGTCGGCGACCTTGCGGTTACCGACCTTGACGACGACGTCGTTCTCCAGCACTCCGCCCTTCTGCGCGGGGCTGCCCGCCTTCACGTTGGCCACCTGCGCGCCGGACGCGATCGCATTGCTCACCGACCGGGTGCTGACGCCCAGCGTCGCGTGCACGATCTTGCCGTCCTTGATCAGCGTCTCGGCGACCTGCTTGGCTTCGTTGATCGGGATCGCGAAGCCCAGCCCACTTGCGCTGTCGGACAACGACTTACCCGCCGTGTCGATGCCGATCACCTGGGAATCCATATCGATCAGCGGACCACCGGAGTTTCCGTGGTTGATCGAGGCGTCGGTCTGCAGCGCGTCGATCACCGTGTCGGTGTCCGAGCCCTCCCCCGACAACGGCACCGGCCGGTGCAGCGCGCTGATGATGCCGTGCGTCACGGTGCTGCGCAGGCCCAGCGGCGCACCCGCGGCCAGGACCTCGTCGCCCACCCGCACCTTGTCGGAGTCGCCGAGGCGCGCCACCGACAGGTTGTCGACGTTGTCGACCTTGAGCACGGCCAGGTCGGTCTTGGGGTCGCGGCCCACCAGATTCGCCGGCACCTCCTTGCCGTCGTTGAACACCACCGTCGTCTTGAACTGACTGGGGTTGTTCGCCGCCTCGGAGATGACGTGGTTGTTGGTGACGATGTAGCCGCGGCCGTCTATGACGACGCCGGAGCCCTGCATGCCTTCCTGGTCGCTCTTGGACTCGATGGTCACCACCGCACCCGTCGTCGCGGCCGCCACCTTGGCGAAGCGGCCGGCCGGGCCTTCGCCGTTACCGTTGGTCGACAGCGTCACCTTCGAGGTGGTGAACGCCTCGGCGACCTCGGCCGTCTTGCGACCGATCACACCGCCGAGCACGCCGATGACCAACGCGATCACCATCAGAATCAGCAAAGCCAGGTAGGATACCTTGCCGCCGAACAACACGTCGCGCACGCCCAGTTTGCCGCCGTAGCCGAGCGCGGTCCCGGATCGCGACGGCGCCACCGCCGGCGTGCCCAACGCTGCCGCGGCCCCCGGGTCTCGCCATGGATCGTCTCGCTCGTCGGGCTCCGCACCGTTTTTCTCCCCGGCCAGCGCGTTGGCGTCCACCGGGTGGCGCTGCAGCGAGTCGGGGCTGCCGTCGGGCCGGTGGAAAGCCTCCTGTAGCACGGGGTCGGCCGGTCGGTTGCTCGGCCGGAATTCCGCCTGGTCCCGGTACTTCTGCGGACGGACCCGTTCGGCCACGAACGACCCGCGCAGCCCGTCGGGACGACCGAACTCCCGAGTCGAAGCGGGGTCGACCGGCGGACGCGAGACGGGGCGCGGCGCTAAGCGGTTGCCGCTGTCTTTTGCTTGGTCGTAGCCTTGGTCGGAGGTCACGTCATCCCTTTTGGATCATTTGCCTGAGCGCTCGAGACACGCCTTTACCGGGCGAAATGCGCGGCACCGGCGTTGTCCGTGTCCACCCTAGTATCCATGGCGCGCCGTCGGTCGGCATGAATGCGCGTGTGGGGCGGGCTGGACGCTACCGGCGCTTGCGCCGCTCACGTCCGTCACGGTCCGCGAAGCGGTCGGATGCCTGCGCGGAGGAATCGTCGGGCGACTCGTAGGGAATGTCGGCCAACATGCCGAGCAGCGTGCTGGGGATGCGGATGGGGCGCGAATCGCGCAGCGCCGCGCGCGCCCGACTCTGGTCCTCGACCTCGCCCGCGCACTGGGCGCACAACGACAGATGGTGGGCGGCACGCAGGTGCGCGTTCATCCGGAGCTCGCCGTCGACGAACGCTGCGATCGCTTCGACGGACAGGTGCTCGGTGGAACCGAACTGGCGCGGTGCGCCGACGGGCGCGTCGCTCTGGGAGGCGAACTGAGTGGGGAGCCAGGAGAACGCGCGGCGGAACACATGTCCACGATCGGGCATCACCAACTCCTCGCCATTCATTTCTTATCGCCGCCTTATTCGAATGTAGCGCGAGAGAGCGCGCGATACCGAGGCTAAGGCCGCAAAGCCGCTGAATAGCTGCCCGAACGTTAAGTGGGCGGTCGGTGATTACGCCGACTTGGCGCGCACGGCGTCGTGGTCGGGGTGCGCGGCCAGGTAGTCCCGCAGCGCCTGGCGGCCGCGGTGGATGCGGCTGCGCACCGTGCCCAGTTTGACGCCCAGCGTGGCACCGATCTCCTCGTAGGACAGGCCTTCGATGTCACACAGCACGACGGCGGCACGGAATTCCGGCGGCAGCGAATCGAGCGCGGCCTGCAGGTCGGGGCCCAGCCGGGAATCGTGGTAGATCTGCTCGGGATTCGGCTCGTCGGCGGGCACCCGCTCGTAATCCTCGGGCAGCGCCTCCATCCGGATGCGCGAGCGCCGGCGCACCATGTCGAGGAACAGGTTGGTGGTGATGCGGTGCAACCACCCTTCGAACGTTCCCGGCTGGTAGTTCTGCACGGACCGGAAGACCCGGATGAAGGTCTCCTGGGTGAGGTCCTCGGCGTCGTGCTGATTGCCGGAAAGCCGGTAGGCCAGCCGGTACACCCTGTCGGCGTGCTGGCGCACCAACTCGTCCCATGACGGCATGGCCGCCTTGTCGCCAGTCGCGTCGAACACCGCGGTCCCTTGCAGCGCGTCGGACGGCTGCACCCACTCGTCGGCGGGCAGCTCCTGCGCGTGAGACATGCTGGATGGGCTGAGAAGCGTGGTGATGATCAAGTCCTCCGAATCCGGCGTGCCAAACAGTGACACTTCGTCACTGGCGGCAACAGGTAGTTCCCATTCGGTATTCCCGGTCCAACGCCCTCCGCGATCCATAGGGCTACCGTCGCGTACCGGAGTATGTGCGGTATATGAACAATCTGAGCTGACCCTGAGAAACCGTAACGTAACCTGCGCTGTGCAGGAGATATCCATCGCGCAGTGACATTAAACGCAGCGGGAGTGTTGGGCGTGTCACCCCGTTCTGATTCAGGCGCGCCTGTCGGACTGTGCGCCGAAGTGGAATACGCTGCGGGCATGGACGGCACCGACGCAGAAGCCCCCGGCCAGGCAGCGCCCAGCCGGGCCGAATCGCTCTTCGCGCACGCCGAAAGCTCCATATCGGAAGACGCGCTGTTGGCGGCCGCGCGCGAGCGGGCCGTGGACATCGGCGCCGGTGCGGTGACACCGGCGGTCGGCGCGCTGCTGAGCCTGCTGACCAAGCTCAGTGGCGGCAAGGCCATCGCCGAAGTGGGCACCGGCGCGGGCGTCAGTGGGCTGTGGCTGTTGTCCGGCATGAGCGACGACGGCGTCTTGACGACGATCGACATCGAGCCCGAATATCTGCGGCTGGCCAAGCAGGCGTTCACCGAAGCCGGCATCGGCCCGTCGCGCACCCGGTTGATCGGTGGCCGCGCCCAGGAGGTGCTCACCCGGCTCGCCGACGAGTCCTACGACTTGGTGTTCATCGACGCCGACCCGGCCGATCAGCCGGACTACGTCGTCGAGGGCGTGCGACTGCTGCGCCCCGGTGGCGTGATCGTGGTGCATCGCGCCGCGCTGGGCGGACGGGCCGGTGACCCGGCTGCCCGCGACGCCGAGGTGGTCGCGGTGCGCGAGGCGGCGCGCCTGATCGCCGAGGACGAGCGCCTCACCCCGGCGTTGGTGCCGCTGGGCGACGGCATCCTGGCCGCCGTCCGCGACTGATCCGCCTGGCTTTCTGCCTCCCGCCGCTGCGGCGTTGACCCCGCCGTTTCGTGGTCGCCCGCATCTTTATGAATTCTTGACGCGCGCCGTCCTTGACGGCGGGCTGAACGTGCGTTTAGCGTACTGAACATGCGTTCAGCCGACTTGACCGCAGCCGCCCGGATCCGAGACGCGGCGATCGAACAATTCGGCGAGCACGGGTTCGGCGTGGGGCTGCGCACCATCGCCGAAGCAGCCGGCGTGAGTGCCGCGCTGGTCATCCACCACTTCGGCTCCAAGGACGGCCTGCGCAAGGCCTGCGAGGACTACATCACCGAGACGATCCACGGCACCAAGTCGGAGGCGCTGCAGTCCAACGATCCGGCCACGTGGTTCGCCAAGATGGCCGAGATCGAGGAGTATGCGCCGCTGATGGCCTACCTGGTGCGGGCCATGCAGTCCGGTGGCGAACTGGCAAACATGTTGTGGCGCAGGATGATTGACAATGCCGAGGAATACATGGAAGAGGGCGTGCGCGCTGGGACGATCAAGCCCAGCCGCGATCCCAAGGCCAGGGCCAGGTATCTCGCCATGACGGGCGGCGGGGGTTTCTTTCTCTACATCCAAATGCACGAGACGCCAACGGATCTTCGGGCGGTGCTGCGCGACTACTCGCGCGACATGATATTGCCCGCACTCGAGATCTACACCGAGGGGCTGCTGACCGACCGGACCATGTACGACGCATTCCTGGCCGCTGAAGATCAAGGAGAATCTGATGCCAACTGAAAACGCCACCGGTGTCGCGCCAATCGAGATCCGCGGGCTCACCAAGAATTTCGGTGTGGTGCGGGCGCTGGACGGCCTGGACCTCACGGTGCGGGAAGGCGAAGTTCACGGGTTCCTGGGGCCCAACGGCGCCGGGAAGTCGACGACCATCCGCATCCTGCTGGGCCTGGTCAAGGCCGACGGCGGCAGCGCGCGGCTGCTCGGCGGCGACCCCTGGACTCAGGCCGTCGCCCTACATCGCCAAATCGCCTACGTCCCAGGCGACGTCACCCTGTGGCCGTCGCTGACCGGCGGTGAGACCATCGACCTGCTGGCCCGCATGCGCGGCGGCATCGACAAGAAGCGCCGTGCCGAGCTGATCGAGCGCTTCGACCTGGACCCGCACAAGAAGGCGCGCACGTATTCCAAGGGCAACCGCCAGAAGGTCTCGCTGATCTCGGCGTTCTCGTCGCACGCCAGACTGCTGCTCCTGGACGAGCCCAGCAGCGGCCTGGACCCGTTGATGGAGAACGTGTTTCAGCAGTGTGTGGCGCAGGCACGCGACCGGGGCACGACGGTGTTGTTGTCCAGCCATATCCTGGCCGAAACCGAAGCGTTGTGCGAACGGGTGACGATCATCCGCGCCGGCAAGACCGTCGAGAGCGGGTCGCTGAACTCCATGCGGCACCTGAGCCGCACCTCGATCAAGGCCGAAATGACCGGTGATCCCGGTGATCTCAGGCGCATCAAGGGTGTCGAGGACGTCACCGTCGAGGGCAACACGCTGCGCGCGCAGGTGGACAGCGAGAGCCTGGGCGAGCTCATCCGGGTGCTCGGCGATGCCGGGGTGCGCAGCCTGGTCAGCCAGCCGCCGACCCTCGAAGAGCTTTTCCTGCGCCACTACGACACGTCCGGCGGCGACGGTCGGCACGGACGCGACGAAGCAAAGGTCTCGCTGTCATGAGCACACCCACGCTGGACCGGCCTTTCGCGTCGGCATCGCCTGCGCCACTTAAGAGTTCGAGCTTCTCCGGAACGCTCGCGATGCTGCGGCTATACCTGCGCCGCGACCGCGTATCGATGCCGCTGTGGGTACTGCTGCTGTCGGTACCGTTGGCCACGGTGTACGTCGGCAGCATCGAAAAGATCTACCCCACCGAGGCCGGCCGCGCCGGGTTCGCGGCCTCCATCATGGCCAGCCCGGCCCAGCGCGCCCTCTACGGCCAGATCTACAACAACAGCCTTGGTGCCGTCGGGATTTGGAAAGCCGGCATGTTCCATGTGTTGATCGCGGTGGCCGTCATCCTCACGGTGATCCGTCATACCCGCGCCGACGAGGAGAACGGTCGGACCGAGTTGGTGGACTCGACCGCGATCGGCCGCTACGCCAGCCTGAGCGCGGCGCTGCTGCTGTCGTTCGGAGCATCGATTGCCACCGGCGCGATCGGTGCGGCCGGCCTGTTGAGCACCGACGTCCCGGCCGGCGGGTCGCTGGCCTTCGGGGCGGCGCTGGCCTGCTCCGGCCTGGTGTTCACCGCCGTCGCCGCGGTGACCGCGCAGCTGTCGCCGAGCGCCCGGTTCGCCCGCGGCGCCGCGTTCGCCGTATTGGGCGCCGCGTTCACCCTGCGCGCCGTCGGCGACGCCGGTGACGGCACGCTCTCGTGGCTTTCCCCGCTGGGGTGGTCGCTGCAGGTCAAACCGTATGCGGGCGACCGCGGGTGGGTGCTGGTGCTGCACCTGGTGACGACGGCCGTACTGACCGTGCTGGCGTATCGGTTGCTCGCCGGCCGCGACGTCGGCGCCGGGCTGATCGCGGAGCGGCCCGGCCCGGCCAGCGCCGCCCCGGCGCTGGGTAACGTGTTCGGGCTGACGTGGCGGCTGGACCGCGCCGCGCTGCTGCTGTGGACGGTGGGGTTGTGCCTTTATGGCCTGCTGATCGGCAGCGTGGTGCACGGCATCGGCGATGAGCTGGGCGACAGCGGCGTGGCGCGCGACATCGTCGCGCGGATGGGCGGCACCAGCGCGCTCGAGGAGGCGTTCATCGCCGTCGCGTTTTCCATGATGGGCATGGTAGCCGCCGCGTTCGCGGTGTCGCTCACGCTGCGGCTCCACCAGGAGGAGTCGAGCCAGCGAGCCGAAACGGTGCTGGCCGGCGCGGTGTCGCGAACCCGCTGGCTGACAAGTCATCTGGTGACCGCACTCGCCGGATCCGCGGCGGCGATGCTGGCCAGCGGCCTGACCGCCGGTGTCGTCTACGGCGTCGCGGCCGGCGACGTCGCCGCCAAGCTGCCGATGGTCGTTGCCAGCGCGGCGGTCCAACTGCCCGCTGTGTGGCTGTTGTCGGCCGTGACGGTCTGCGTGTTCGGCATCGCGCCGCGCCTGACACCGGTGGCCTGGGGCGTGCTGATCGGTTTCGTCGCCCTGTACCTGATCGGGTCGTTGGCCGGTTACTCGCAGTGGCTGCTCGACCTGGAACCCTTCGCACACATCCCGCGGATCGGCACAGATTTCACCGTCGTACCACTGTTATGGCTACTGGCCTTGGACGTAGGGTTGGTGGTTCTGGGTGCCATAGCTTTTCGGCGCCGCGATCTGCGCTACTAGGAGCGTGATGAAAACCGGGATCAGGGTAACGGCAACCTCCCTCTGGGGCATTCTCTCCTGGATTTTGATCCTGCTCCTGCCGGCCGGGACGCTGCACTACTGGCAGGCGTGGGTCTTCATCGCCGTGTTCACGTTGGCGACCATCGTCCCCACCGTCTACCTGGCCCGCACCAATCCCGCGGCCCTGCAGCGCCGGATGCGTGCGGGCCCGCGGGCGGAACCCAGGAAGGCCCAGAAGTTCATCATCGCCGGGTCGTTTCTGGGCCTGTTCGCGACAATGGTGTTCAGCGCGCTCGATCATCGCTTCGGCTGGTCGTCGGTGCCGCCGTGGCTGTCGGTGCTCGGCGACGTGCTGGTGGCGACGGGCCTCGGCATCGCCATGCTGGTGATCGTCCAGAACAGCTATGCCGGCGCCACGGTCACGGTCGAAAGCGGCCAGACGGTCGTGTCGAACGGCCTCTACAAATTCGTGCGCCATCCGATGTACGTCGGCAATGTGATCATGATGATCGGTATCCCCCTGGCGCTCGGCTCGTACTGGGGATTGCTCTTCATCATCCCGGGCACCGTGGGGCTGACGCTGCGCATCCTCGACGAGGAAAAGCTGCTTTTCCGGGAATTGCCCGGATACCGCGACTACGCCGACCGCGTGCGCTACCGGCTGGTGCCTTACATCTGGTAGCCACCCGACCCGCCGCTTAGGGTATTGCCGTGCTGCGTAATCGGCCGCCGGCCTTGTACCGCCCGTGGCGGCGCCCGGGCGCGTTGCGGTATGCGGTGACCAGGATTCGCGGCGTCGCCAAGCCCCCCGTCACCGTCACCGACCCGCCCACCGATCCGCAGGTCGAGCGTGACGTCGCCGTCACCACGCGCGACGGAACGGTCGTGCGGGCCAACGTCTTTCGCGAAGGCGGGGCCGAAGCACCCCGGCCGGTCATCCTGAGCATCCACCCGTACGGCAAGGACAACCTGCCGACCCGCCGCGGCAACAAGACGACGTTCTCGGTGCAGTACCGCATGATTCGCCAGCCGCAACCGGTGGCGTTCTCCACCCTGACCGGCTGGGAGGCGCCGGATCCGGCATGGTGGACCGCGCAGGGCTTCGTCGTGGTGAACGCCGACTCGCGCGGCTGCGGCCATTCGGACGGCACCGGGAACCTGCTGTCCCGCCGGGAAGCCGAGGACACCTACGACCTGGTGCAGTGGATCGCCGGACAACCGTGGAGTGACGGGAACGTGGTCATGCTCGGGGTGTCCTACCTGGCCATCAGCCAGTACGCCGTGGCCGCCCTGCAGCCGCCGGCGCTGCGGGCGATCTGCCCGTGGGAAGGTTTCACCGACGCCTACCGGGACCTGATGTTTCCCGGCGGCGTGCAGGAGATCGGCTTCAGCCGGTTGTGGTCGCGCAACCTCAGTCGGGACACACGGCAGAGCTACGACCTGGCGCGGATGCAGGAAGACCACCCGCAGCGTGACGAGTTCTGGCGCTCGCTGGCCCCTGACCTGTCGGCGATCCAGGTCCCCATGCTGGTCTGCGGCAGCTTCTCGGACAACAACCTGCACAGCCGCGGCTCGATGCGGGCATTCGTGCACGGCGGCTCCGGCCACGCCCGGCTCTACACCCACCGCGGCGGCAAGTGGACGACCTTCTACTCCGACGCGGCGCGCGCCGAGCAGCTGAAGTTCTTTCGCGATGTGCTCGACGGCGCGCGGCCCTCGCGCAGTGTGCGCCTGGAGGTGCGCGAAGACCGCGACACCGTCACCGCGGTGCGCGAAGAGGCCGAATGGCCGCTGGCCCGCACGCGTTGGCGCCCACTGTATCTGGGCGATGCCGGCGCGCTGACGGCCGAGCAGCCCGCGCACCCCGGCCGCAGCACGTTCCGAACACGTTCCGGTGCAGCATCTTTCACCTGGACCTTTCCCGAGGACGTCGAGCTGACCGGCCCGATGGTGGCCCGGCTGTGGGTCGAGCTGAGCGGCTGCGACGATGCGAATCTGTTCGTCGGTGCGGAGAAGTGGCGCGGCGAGCGGTTCGTCGGCTTCGAGGGGTCCTACGGTTACGGCCGCGATCGAGTGACCAGTGGGTGGCAGCGGGTCGCGCTGCGCGCCCTGGACCCCGAGCTGTCCCGGCCGGCCCAACCCGTCATCACGGGCATCGATCCGCGGCCGCTGTCGGCCGGCGAGGTGGCCGCGGTCAAGGTGGAGCTGGGCCCGTCGGCGACGCTGTTCCGCGCCGGCGAGCAGTTGCGGCTGGCGATCGCCGCGCGCTGGTTGGCCCCGAGAAACCCACTCACCGGCCAGTTTCCGGCGTGGTACGCGGGCTCGCCGCGCGGCCGCGTTACGTTGCACTGGGGTCCGCGGCGCGAGGCCCACCTGCTGGTCCCGGAGATCCCGGGCTAGATCCAGACGCCCTTACCCACCGCGACGACGCCGCCGGCGCTGATCGCGAAGCGTTCGCGGTCCTTTTCCAGATCCACGCCCACCATCTCGCCCGGCCCGACGACGACGTTCTTGTCCAGGATCGCGTGGCGTACCACCGCGCCGCGGCCGACGCGTGCGCCGGGCATGATCACGCTGCCCTCCACGATCGCGCCGTCGTCGACCACCACGTTGGACGACAGCACCGAGTTGCGCACCGAGGCCGCCGAGATGATGCTGCCGGCGCCCACCACGGACTCCTGCGCCGAACCGCCGTTGACGAACTTGGCCGGCGCCAGGTTCTCCGACTCGCCGCGGATCGGCCAGCGCTTGTTGTACAGGTTGAACACCGGGTGCACCGACACCAGGTCCATGTGCGCGTCGTAGAACGCGTCCAGCGTTCCGACGTCGCGCCAGTAGGCCCGGTCGCGATCGGTGGCGCCGGGCACCTCGTTGTCGCTGAAGTCGTACACCGCGGCCATTCCGTCGTCGACCAGCCGCGGGATGATGTCACCGCCCATGTCGTGATCGGAATGGTCGTCGTCGGCGTCCGCGCGGATCGCGTCGATGAGCACCTTGGTGGTGAAGATGTAGTTGCCCATCGACACGAACGTCTGCTCGGGGTCGTCCGGGGTGCCCGGCGGATCCAGTGGCTTCTCCACGAACTTGCGGATGCGGCCCGACTCGTCGGAGTCGATGCAACCGAACGCGGTGGCTTCGTTGCGGGGTACTCGGATGCCGGCCACCGTCGCGCCAGCGCCGCTGTCGATGTGGAACCGGACCATCTGCTCGGGGTCCATCCGGTACACGTGGTCGGCACCGAAAACCACGATGTAGTCGGGGTCTTCGTCATAGATCAGGTTGAGCGACTGGTAGATCGCGTCGGCCGAGCCGGTGTACCAGCGCGGGCCGAGCCGCTGCTGGGCGGGCACCGGCGTGATGTACTCACCGGCCAGGCCGGACAACCGCCAGTTCTGCGAAATGTGACGGTCCAGTGAATGCGACTTGTACTGGGTGAGAACGCAGATGCGCAGATACCGGGCGTTGACGAGGTTGGACAGGACGAAGTCGATCAGTCGGTAGGCGCCCCCGAAGGGAACCGCAGGCTTGGCGCGGTCCGCGGTCAGCGGATATAGCCGCTTGCCCTCACCGCCGGCCAGGACGATGCCCAGCACGTGTGGCGCTTCCCTCATGGTGTCAAACCTATCGGCCGTTGCGGAGGGCTGCCAGGGGGACGGGGTGATTGGCAAAGTTCTGTGGGGCTGTCCGTCAAGGTATTTGGCCGCGCATGCCGCGAAGATCGCGCAGGCCGTGTGGCGAACCCGACTCGCGGCGGGCCCCGTCGCCGAACTACCGTTCGGGTATGCGGGTGGCGATGATGACGCGGGAATACCCACCAGAGGTCTACGGCGGAGCGGGAGTACACGTCACCGAGCTCGTCGCCCAGCTGCGCCGGCTCTGCGCGGTCGACGTGCATTGCATGGGCGCACCGCGGCCGGGGGCTCACGTGCATGAGCCCGACCCGCGGCTGCGGGGCGCCAACGCGGCGATGTCGACCCTGTCGGCCGACCTGATGATGGCCAACGCGGCGTCGGAGGCCGACGTGGTGCATTCACACACCTGGTACACCGGCATGGCCGGGCATCTGGCCGCGCTGCTCTACGGCGTCCCGCACGTCTTGACCGCGCATTCGCTCGAACCGCTGCGCCCGTGGAAGGCCGAGCAACTCGGTGGGGGCTACCGGATCTCGAGCTGGGTCGAGCAGACCGCCGTGCTGGCCGCAGACGCCGTCATCGCGGTCAGCTCCGCGATGCGCGAGGACGTCCTGCGCGTCTATCCCACACTGGATCCCAGCGCCGTGCACGTCATCCGCAACGGCGTCGACACCGACGTCTGGTACCCGGCGGGGCCCGGGCAACGCGGGTCGATGCTGACCGAACTCGGCGTCGATCCGGCCCGGCCCATCGTGGTGTTCGTTGGCCGGATCACCCGGCAGAAGGGGCTGGCGCACCTGGTGGCGGCCGCCCACCGGTTCAGCGCGGAGGCGCAGGTGGTGTTGTGCGCCGGGGCGCCCGACACCCCGGAGATCGCCGAGGAGATCCGCGACGCCGTGGCCGCGCTGTCCAGCAGCCGCACCGGAGTGTTCTGGATCCAGGAGATGCTGCCCATCGGGGAGCTACGCGAAATCCTCTCGGCGGCATCGGTTTTCGTATGCCCGTCGGTGTACGAGCCGTTGGGCATCGTGAACTTGGAAGCGATGGCCTGCTCGACGGCGGTGGTGGCTTCCGATGTCGGCGGCATCCCGGAGGTGGTCGCCGACGGAATCACCGGGACGCTGGTGCATTACGACGCGGACGACGCGCAGGGGTATCAGACCGGATTGGCCGAAGCGGTCAACGAGTTGATCGCCGACCGCGACAAGGCGCAGCGTTACGGTACGGCGGGACGCCAGCGCTGCGTCGAAGAGTTCTCCTGGGCCCACGTCGCCGAGCAGACCCTGGAGATCTATCGGAAGGTGTGCGCGTAGCGCCGCCGACATCCGTTTCGGGCGGCAAGCCCTAGCTGGAGCTCGTGACGCCCTTGAGTTCGTCACCGAGGGCAGCGGCTTCGTCGGGCGTCAGCTCGACGACAAGTCGACCGCCGCCCTCAAGTGGTACCCGCATCACGATGCCTCGCCCCTCCTTTGTTGCTTCCAGAGGACCGTCTCCGGTCCGGGGCTTCATCGCCGCCATCGAGTGCTCCCTCCAGGTTCGAGCTGGCCCGCCCATGCGGACCTGGTCGGCACCGAGCATGTCCCGCCAGCGAAATTCAAGCCATGCCCGGCATCGAAGTGCCTTATCACCCCCCCATTGTTCCCTATCCAGGTCACCACTTGTACAAAGACCCACAACTGTGTGCTCAGCGGATGGTGGCGGGCACCCAGCAACCGCGAATATGGTCGTCGACCATGCCGGTCGCCTGCATCAGCGCATAGGCGGTGGTCGGGCCGACGAAGCGGAAGCCGCGCCGCTTGAGTTCACGGGCCATGGCCTTCGATTCGTCAGTGGCCGCAGGGATTTGGGACGGGTCGGCCGGCCGGACCCGCGGCGACGGCGCAAACGACCACAGTAGGTCCGCCAGGTCCGCCGGAGTTCCCAGTTCCGCGGCGGCGCGCGCGTTGGCGATCGTCGACTCAATCTTGGCGCGGTTGCGCACGATTCCCTGATCCGCCATCAGCCGCTGCACGTCGGCGTCGGTGTACTGCGCGACCTCGGCGATGTCGAACCGGGCGAACGCACGCCGGAAATTCTCCCGTTTCCGCAGAATGATCAGCCACGACAGACCACTTTGAAAGGCCTCCAGGCTCATCCGCTCGAACAACGCGACCCCGTCGCGCACCGGTCGGCCCCATTCCCGGTCGTGGTAGTCGCGATAGAGCTCGAAATCGGGTCCTGGTCGCACGGTCGCCCAGCTGCAGCGAACCAGCTCGTCCTCACTCACACTGAGTCCTGACGATCCTCGCCGTCGTCTGGTTCCCCGGGTTCGCCCTCGGTCTCCCGGCCGGTGGCCGGCGAGGCGTGCACGGCGGCCAGCTGGCCGCGCAGCGCCTCGAGCTCGCGCGCGAGCCGGTCCAGTACCCAGTCCACCTCACTGGCCTTGTAGCCGCGCAGGACCTGGGTGAACTTGACGGCGTCGACGTCGGAGCCGGTCACTCCGAACGCGGGCAGCACCGTGGCCGTCGTCCCCCGGGGCAGCGGCGGCAGCTGCTCGCCGCGACCGAACAACAGGCTGGCCGCGCCGAATAGGACGATCGCCACCAGCACCAGGACCACCAGGTACAGCAACACCAACGCCACGTGATCGATACTGCCCTATGCCACCGACGCGGCGACGTTCAGCGTGACCGCGCCGGGAGCTACCGGGGCCTGAGCACCTGCATCGGTGGCCGGTCGGCCAACGACACCGGCGAGGTGCGCTGGGTGTAGCCCTGAAAGTCGGTGCCCTCGTGGGCGTCGGCGACGAACTGGGTCAACCCGACGCCGGAGTCCGGGATGCCGCAGCGCGACAGCAGGGTCGCGATGATTTGGCGGCTCATCACGCCCAGCTCGGCCAGCGGCCGGTTGCGGTGTGCGCGCACCCCCAGGTTGACCTGGGCGATCGCGTCCAGACCCAGCCGGTCGAAGGTATCGACCAGCAGGCCGATCTCCACGCCGTAGCCCGGCGCGAACGGCAGCGAGGTCAGGAGTTCCCTGCTGGCCGCATACTCACCGCCCAGCGGCTGCACGACGCAGCCCAGCTCCGGACGCAGCGCCGCCAGCAACGGCCGGGCCACCAGCTCGGTGACCCGCCCACCGCCGGTGGCGCTGACGTCGCCTCCGACGTCGCCGACGTCGCTTAGCTCGCTGCCCCGCAATGGCCGTCGGTAGAAGCTTTTGACCAAGTGAATGCCGTCGCCGGTGAGCATCGGGCCGACCAGCCACGGCACGAACATCGGGTGCGGGTTGATCAGGTCGGAGTCGACGAACACCACGATGTCGCCGCTGGTGGCCGCCAGCGAGCGCCACAACGCCTCGCCCTTTCCGGGTCGTATCGGCACCTCGGGCAGGGCCTGCTCGCGGCTGACGACGCGGGCGCCCGCGGCGACGGCGCGGATCTCGGTGTCGTCGGTAGAGCCCGAATCCAGCACGATCAGCTCGTCGACCAGCCCATCGACCAGCGGTGAGATGCTCTCGATCACCGACTCGATCGTTTCTTCCTCGTTGAGGGCAGGCAGCACCACCGAGATGGTCCGCCCGGCCTTGGCGGCCTCGAGTTCGGCGATGGTCCAGCCCGGACGGCTCCGCCTGTCGTTGGCCAGCCACACGTCTCCGGGCCGCGCGGCGAGCACCGTGTCGTTGGCGAGATCACCGGTGAACAGGTCCGATGCGGTCATGCCAGCCCCCTCACCGTGCGCGCCGGCGGGCGGGTTCCCTGAATCGAGGCCACCATTTCCAGCACCCGGCGGGTGGCGGCGACCTGGTGTACGCGAAACATGCGCGCACCCGCGGCGGCCGCCAGCGCGGTGGCGGCCAGCGTTCCCTCGAGCCGCTCGGTCAACTCCACACCCAGAGTCTCCCCGACGAAGTCCTTGTTACTCAAAGCCATGAGCACGGGCCACCCGGTATCAACGAGATCGCTCACGTGGCGCAACAACAGCAGCCCGTGGAAGGTGTTCTTGCCGAAGTCGTGGGTGGGGTCGATCAGCACCCGGTCGCGGGCCACCCCGCAGGCCACGGCGCGCTCGGCGGCTGCGGTGACCTGGGCGATGACGTCGTCGACCACGCCGCGGGTGGTGGTTCCGTAGTTCACCCGGAACGGGCGCGTGCGCGGCAGCGCGTTGCCGGTGTGCGAACACACCAGGCCCGCCCCGAACTCGCCGGCCACCTCCGGTAGCGCCGGGTCGATGCCGCCCCAAGTGTCGTTGATCAGGTCCGCCCCGGCCGCGCAGGCCACCTTGGCGACCTCGGAGCGCCAGGTATCGGCGCTGATCAACTGGTCCGGATAGGCGTCGCGCAGCCATTCGATGAACGGCACCAGCCGGGCGATCTCGGTGTCGGCATCGACCTCTTGACCGGGGCCTGCCTTGACGCCGCCGACGTCGATGACATCGGCGCCGTCGGCGACGGCCCGATGCACGGCCGCCCTGGCGGCCTCGTCGCTGAAGTTCGCACCCTTGTCATAGAACGAGTCCGGGGTGCGGTTGATGATCGCCATGATCAGCGCGCGATCGCCCGCGACCGGGCGGCCGCACCAAGTTGACTGGCCGGACGGCTCGGGCGGTGTCGATTGCACATGTACATGGTGCCCGGTCGCCGCCGATCGCGCGGCTCGGGGACCGCCGACGCCTATGGGCGTTTGCCCTCGGCCACTTCGTCGGGGTACTCGTCGTAGAAGGGCACGTAGCCCTCGTCGCGCCCGGCCAGCACGTACAGCGGGTCCGCCACGTCCGAGCCGTAGGCCTGTTCGCGCAGCTCTACCTTGCGGCTCTTGAATGTCGTCGTCTGCTCGATGGAGTCCACCACCCGCACGAACAGCGGCAGCGCATAGGCGGGCAGCTGGTCGTACACGGAGCGGGCCAGCGACTGCCCGTCGAACTCGGCGCCGCCGCGCAGTTTGACCGCGGCCATCCCGGCGCGGCCGCCGGTGCGCGGCACCTCGACCCCGAAGACCGTGCAGTCCTCGACGGAGTCGTCGGACGCCAGCGCCGCCTCGACCTGCGTGGTGGCCACGTTCTCGCCCTTCCACCGGAAGGTGTCGCCGAGCCGGTCGACGAACGCGGCGTGTCCCATGCCCTGCGGGCTCATCACGTCGCCGGTGTTGAACCAGCAGTCGCCCTCACGAAAGGCGTTGCGCACCAACTTCTTTTCGCTCGACTCCTTGTCGGTGTAGCCGTCGAAAGGCTGCAGCCGGTTGACCGGGCTGAGCAACAAACCGGGCTCGCCGGCCGGTACCCGGCGGACCCGTCCGTTGTCGTCACGCAGCGGGGCGCCGGTGTCGGGGTCGTACTCGACGTAGGCCAGCGGCATCGGGAAGACGCCGGTGGAGCGAGGCACGTTGAAGATGTTGATGAACGCGGCGTTGCCTTCGCTGGACGCGTAGAACTCGCAGACGCGGGCGATGCCGAATCGCTCGGTGAACTCGTCCCAGATCTCCGGGCGCAGCCCGTTTCCGGCGATCAGCCGCACCTTGTGTGCGCGGTCGGTCGGCTTGGCCGGCTGGTTGAGCAGGTAGCGGCACACCTCGCCGATGTAGATGAACGCGGTGGCATCGTTGGCGATCACCTCGTCCCAGAACTTCGACGCCGAGAACGACTTGCCAAGCGCCAGCGTCGCCCCCGAGTTGATCACCGACGACAGCGCCACCGTCAGCGCGTTGTTGTGGTACAGCGGCAGGCAGCAGTAGAGCGTATCGGAGCTCTTGAGCCGCAACCCTATCCCGCCGAACGCCGCGAGCGCCTTGAGCCACCGCAGGTGCGTCATGACACTGGCCTTCGGGAATCCCGTTGTACCCGAGGTGAAGATGTAGAACGCGGTGTCCCTGGCGTGCACGGCCGACGCCGACGCGGGGTTGGTGGCCGGCGCGCTCACCGCGAACCGCTCCAGGTCCTCCACGGTCAGCGTCTCGGTGCTGCCCGAGCCGCCGCACTCGGCCACGGCGCTGACCAGATCGGTCTCGGCGATGAGCACCTTGGCGTCCAGCAGGCCGAGGCTGTGCGCGAGCACCTCGCCGCGCTGGTGGTAGTTGAGCATGCCTGCGACCGCGCCGCACTTGACCGCGGCCAGCATGGCCAGCACGGTGTTGGGCGAGTTGCGCAGCATGATCGCGACGACGTCGCCCTGGCCGACACCGCGCGCCGCCAGCACGGCGGCGTACCTGTTGGCGGCCGCGTTGGCATCGCGGTAGGTCAGTTTCTGATCGCCCATGCGCAGGAAGATCCGGTCGCCGTAGCGCGCGGCCCGGTCGGCGAACACCGTGCCGATCGATTTCTTGGAGCCCGGCTGGGCCAGCAGTCCGGTCATCGCGCCACGCACGATCACCGGCAGGTCGGCCAGCACCGCCGGCGCCCGAAATGCGATGTCGGTCAGTTTGACCGCCGTGCGCGCTCCCCCGTCACGATCGGACAACGTGATCCCCTCGATTCGTTTCCAAAGTCAAGCTCGGCGGACAGCCTAATAGGGGTGGCAAACCCGTCGGCGGCCTCAGTCGGGTGCGCACGCTTTGAGCGCGGCACTCACCTTGTCGACCAGCACCAACCGGTCCATCGCCACCTGGGAGATGTAACCGCTGTCCAGCAATCCGCACAACCAGGTCCACAGCCCTTCGTAGTGGCCGAAGGGATCCAGCAACACGATGGGTTTGTCGTGCAGACCGAGGAAGGCCGTCGTCCATGCGTCAAGCAACTCGTCGAGGGTGCCCAGGCCACCCGGCAGCACGACGAACGCGTCGGCGCGGTCTTCCATGAGCTGCTTGCGCTCGTGCATGGTGTCGCTGACGATCAGCTCGTCGGCGTCCGCGTCGGCGATCTCGCGGCGCATCAGGATCTTGGGGATGACGCCGACGGTCCGGCCGCGCCGGGCGCGCGCCGCGCTCGCCAACGCGCCCATCGCCGACACCCGGCCCCCGCCCCACACCAGCGTCCAACCGCGCTCGGCGATCGCCTCGCCGAGTTCCGCAGCGACTCCGAGCAATTCGGGATGCTGCGGCCCGGATGCGCAATACACACACACCGACCACTCGCTGGACGAAACGCGTTGGCCGGGCATATCCGCCAAAGGTAGACCAACCGCATACGGCCCGTCATATCTGGGGCTTTCGCCCTGCCGCCCGGCTCTCGCACCATAAAATTCGGCAGTGCCGATTCGATGGAACGTCCCCCAACATGCGACGGCCTCAGAGCGGCTCGATGCGGCGTTGGCCGACGGGGCGCGGGGGGCGGTGGTGCTGGGACCCGACGGCGTCGGCAAATCCACACTCGCCCGGGTGGCAGCCGAGCGGTTCGCCGGGCGGCACCCGAACACGCTCGTCCGCTGGGTGACCGGCACCCCGACCGAACGCGCCGTCCCGTTCGGGGCGTTCAGCCATCTGGTGGAGATCGCCGAACTCGGCAAGCCGGCCGCGCTGTTGCGGGCCGCCCGGGCATCGCTGGGCGGTGACGACCTGCTGCTGATCGTCGACGATGCCCACCACCTGGACGTGCTGTCGGCCACGCTGGTCTACCAGCTGGCGCGCGACGGCGCGGGTCGGCTCATCGTCACCGCGCAGGGCGACTCCGCCCCCGACGCGATCGCGGCCCTGTGGACCGACGGCCTGCTCACCCGGATCGACATCGAGCCGCCCGGGGGCGCGACCGCGCCGGCCGAGATCAACACCTTCCTCGCCGAGCTCCCGGCGGCGGCGCGGTCGGTGCTGGAGTATCTCGCCGTCGCGGAGCCGCTGTCGGTCGCCGATCTGACCGCGCTCGCCGGCGACGGCGCGGTGGCCGACGCGGTGAGGTGGGGCGCCGCGGAGACCCGGACGCGCGGCGGCTCGTCGGATGACCCGGTCGTCTATACGGCCCACCCGCTGTTCGCCGAGCGCACGCGGGCCGCGCTCGACCCCGAAGACGCCCGGCGACGACGCACCGACCTGGTCACGCTGCTGTCGCAGCGGCCGTCCGAGCACCTCAGTGACAGGTTGCGGCTGGTGTCGCTGGCGCTGGACAGCGACACTCCCCCGCGGGTCGCCGACGTCGTCGCCGCCGCCCAGCAGGCGCTGCGGCTGGGCGACCTGGCGTTGGGCGAACGGCTGGCCCGGTCGGCGCTGCAGCGCTCCGGCGGGTTGGCGGCGCGGCTCGCGCTGGCGCACGCCCTGGCCTGGCAGGGCCGCGGCCGGGAGGCCGATTCGGTGCTGGCCGACGTCGACTCCACCGCGTTGACCGAAGCGGCGTTGATGGACTGGGCACTGCTGCGGGCGGCGAACCAGTTCTGGATGCTCAGCGAACCCGAGCGCGCCACCGCGTTCCTGCGGACCGTGCGCAACCGGGTCACCGATACCGGCCCGCGGACCACCCTGGACGCGCTCAGCGCGACCTTCGCGATGAACGCGGGCAACGTCGGGCACGCCGTGAAGGTCGCCGGCGACGTCCTCGCCTCGCCGGCCGCCGACGACCAGGCGGTGGCCTGGGCGGCCAGTGCCGGCGCCCTGTCCGCGGCGCGCGAAGGCCGATTCGACGACGTCGAGCCGCTGGCGCAGCGCGCACTGGCCGCCGAGCACCCCGGGCTGCTGCGCTTCACCATCGGGCTGGGCCAGACCACCGCGCTGTTGATGGCCGGCCGCCCCGACCAAGCCCGCCGGCTCGCACAGCAATTCACCGACTTCGCCGAGCTGCAACAGCCGGGCCGCGCCATCGGCGAGGTGCTGCTGGCCCACGTGCTGATCGCTGGCGGCGAATTCGCTTCTGCGGCAGCGTTATTGGCCCCGGCGGCCGCCACCCTGGAGCGCACCGGTTACTCGTGGGGGCCGCTGTCGCTGACGCTGCTGGCCACCGCGCTGGCCCAGCAAGGCGACACCGCCGCCGCGGCAAAGGCGTTGAGCAGGGCGGAATCCCGGCACGGCACCAAGTCGGCGCTGTTCGCGCCCGAGCTCGGGGTGGCGCGGGCATGGCGGCTGGCGTTGGTGCGCGACACGCATGGGGCGGTGGCCGCCGCGCGCGACGCCGCCCGGATGGCCGAACGCGGTGGACAGCGGGGCGTGGCGGTGCGCGTCTGGCACGAGGCCGTGCGCCTCGGCGACACCCGGGCCAACGATCCTTTGGCCCGGCTCTGCGCCGAGATCGACTGCGTCGCAGGCAGAATCGCACTGACCCATGCCCGCGCGCTGGCCGCCGGCGATGACGCGGGTCTGCGGGCGGTATCGGACCAGCTGACCTCGATCGGCATGCACGCGGCCGCCACCGACGCCGCCGCTCAAGCGCGGCGGTGCGGGGCCGGGACTGCTTAGCCGCTCAGGTAACCGCGCAGCACGTCCGCCGCGGCGGTGATGTTTGCGACCGCGACCCGCTCGTCGCGCTTGTGCGCCAGGTTGGGATCACCCGGCCCGAAGTTGACCGCCGGTATGCCCAGCGCGGCGAACCGTGCCACGTCGGTCCAGCCGTACTTGGCCCGGACGTTGCCGCCGGCCGCCTCGACCAGCGCCTTGGCCGCGGGTTCGGACAGCCCGGGCAGCGCACCGGCTGCCGCGTCGGTCTGTTCGATGTGCACGTCGAGCCCGGCGAGCACGTCGTGCACGTGTTGCAGCGCCTCGGGCAGCGACCGGTCGGGGGCGAAACGGAAGTTGACCGTCACCGCGGCCGCGTCGGGAATGACGTTGCCCGCCACGCCGCCATCGATGCGCACGGCCGACAGGCCCTCACGGTAGACGCAACCGTCGATGTCCACGCTGCGCGCCTGGTACGCCGCCAACCGCTCCAGCACGGCGCCGAGCTTGTGAATCGCGTTGTCGCCCAACCAGGATCGCGCCGAATGGGCACGGGTGCCGCTGGCGCTGACCACCGCCCGCAGGGTGCCCTGGCAGCCGGCCTCGATGTAGCCTCCGGTGGGCTCGCCCAGAATGGCCACGTCGGCGGCGAGCCAGTCCGGCAGCTCGCGTTCAATGCGGCCCAATCCGTTTGCTGCGGCGTCGATTTCCTCGCAGTCGTACATCACCAGCGTGAGATCGTGCACGGGGTCGGCCACGGTGGCGGCCAGATGCAGGAAGACCGCGTCCCCGGATTTCATGTCCGCCGTGCCACAGCCGTACAGGTCGTCGCCCTCGCGGCGGCTGGGCAGGTTTCCGGCCACCGGCACGGTGTCCAGGTGCCCGGCCAGCAGGACCCGCGACGGCCGCCGGTGATTGGTGCGTGCCAGCACGGCGTTGCCGTTGCGAATGATCTCGAACCCAGACGTCTGGGCGCGCAGCGCGGCCTCGACCTCGTCGGCCAGCCGCGCTTCGTCCCTCGATTCGCTGGGGATGTCGACCAGCGCGGCGGTGAGCGCGATCGGATCTCCGCGTAAGTCCAGCACGGTCTCAGGGTAGTGGTGATCGCAAGCGCGGCGGAGCCGGGCGCAGCGGGTCGCCACCATCGATCCAGTGGTGATCGCAAGCGCGGCGGAGCCGGGCGCAGCGGGTCGCCACCCTCAACCCGGCGGCGATCATGAACCGCGCGGAACGCCGCGTGCGCTAGACGAGCAAGCGCGTGGGCATCACCTTGGGCTTGACGCCGTACCGCGGCCCCATCCCGTAACCGCCCCGCCCCGCCGAGGCGACGGCCGGCATCCCGGAAGCCCACGTCGTATGCGCCTCTTCGGTCGGCGCGGTCCAGCCCGTGCCCGCGACGGTCTCGGCAGTCAGCCGTGGTGCGGCCGCCGACCACGCGGCGGGCGTGGACAACCCGCCGACCGGCGACAACAAACCCCCGCGACAAGGCCAGAAACGACCCGCGGACCCCGCAAGCTACGTACCCGAAACGGCGCAATTCACGCCGCTGACCTGCTGGGACCGGGACGGTTGACCGCGTGCGAATGCGCACGACGGCGGGTTGTGCGCAATTGCCTTGCCCGCGTGGGACTTTGAACGCCGGGGCGCGCCGGGGGCGCGGGCCCCGCGCGGGGCGGGCGGATCGGGACGCGGCCCACGAAGTAACCTGACCGCCGTGACTGGAGCTGCAGGTATCGGGCTGGCAACGCTGGCCGCCGACGGATCGATCCTCGACACGTGGTTTCCCGCACCGGAACTGACCGACTCGGGCACCAGCGCGACGTCGCGGCTGGCGCTGTCCGACATTCCCCCGGAACTGACCACTCTGATCGGACGGGACGACGACCGCGGCACCGAGACAGTTGCCGTGCGCACGGTCATCGGCTCGCTGGACGACGTGGCCGCCGACGCCTACGACGCCTACCTGCGATTGCATCTGCTCTCGCACCGGCTGGTGGCGCCGCACGGGCTGAACGCCGGCGGCTTATTCGGGGTATTGACCAATGTCGTCTGGACTAACCGGGGACCGTGCGCCATCGAGGGATTCGAGGCGGTCCGGGCCCGCCTGCGCCGGCACGGATCGGTGACGGTCTACGGCGTCGACAAGTTCCCGCGGATGGTCGACTACGTCCTACCGACCGGGGTGCGCATCGCCGACGCCGACCGGGTGCGCCTCGGCGCCCACCTGGCTCCGGGCACGACGGTGATGCACGAGGGCTTCGTCAACTACAACGCCGGCACGCTGGGGGCGTCGATGGTGGAGGGACGCATCTCCGCCGGCGTGGTGGTGGACGACGGCTCCGACATCGGCGGCGGCGCCTCGATCATGGGCACGCTGTCCGGCGGTGGCACCGAGGTGATTTCGATCGGTAAGCGCTGCCTGCTCGGCGCCAACGCGGGCCTGGGCATCTCCCTGGGCGACGACTGCGTCGTCGAAGCGGGCCTGTATGTCACCGCGGGCACCAAAGTCATTACGCCCGAGGGCAAAACGATGAAGGCCCTGGAACTGTCCGGCGGCAACAACCTGTTGTTCCGTCGCAATTCGGTGAGCGGGGCGGTCGAAGTGGTGGCCCGCGGCGGACAGGGCATCGCCCTCAACCAGGACCTGCATGCCAACTGAGGGTGCGCCTATAGGTCGGCGGGGACCCGCTCGTCGACTTCGACGGTCTGCAGCGCGGTCCCCCTGGTTTCGGGCAGCAGCGAGACGGACACGAAACTGGCCACCACGAGGGTCGCCATCATGAGCCCGATCGCCCAGCTACCGTAGATCGCCTGCAAGGTGCCCGCCAGCAGCGGCGGCACCGCGGCGCCGAGGATGCCGGCCAGGTTCATCGCCACCGCCGCACCGCTGTAGCGGTAGCGCGTGGCGAACAGCTCGGGAACGAAGGCCCCGGTGGGGCCGTTGGCCACCGCCGCGCAGGCGAACATGCCCAGGACGGCGACCGCGTACAAGACCGGGTTGCCGGTATCCATCAGCGGGATGACCACGAACGCCCACGGCAGGCACGCCGCCAGCCCGCACAGCATCACCCGGCGACGCCCGACGCGGTCGGACAGCCACGCCCCGAACGAGACGAACGCGATGCTCGTCAGCCCGCCCAAGGCGCCGACACCCCAGATGAAGCTGCGCGAGTAGCCCAGGTGGGAGTGGGCGTACATGACGAGGAAGGTGTTGCCCAGGTAGACGAAGCCCATGCCGCCCAGGAAGCAGCCCGCGACCAGCACGATCTCCCGCCGCTGCAGGCGGACCAGCTCTGCCAGCGGCGCTTTGGGCACCAGGTTGCGGGCCTTCTCCTCCACGAACAGCGGGGTCTCGTCGATGTTGAGCCGCACGTAGAGGGCGATGGCGATCAGCCCGCTGCTGATCAGGAAGGGCACCCGCCATCCCCAGTCCAGGAACGCGGGGCTGCTCTCGCCCACGGTGAGGCTGACGGCGAGAAAGGTCAGGCTGGCGAGGATGCCGGCCGTGCCGCCGCCCAGCGAGGTGAACATGCCGTACCAGCCGCGTTTGTCGGGAGGCGCGTATTCGGCGCTGAGCAGGACGGACCCGGCCCATTCGCCGCCGACGGCGAAGCCTTGCAGCAGCCGCAGGACGATGAGGATCAACGGCGCCGCGATCCCGATCGACGCCGTGTCGGGGACCAGGCCCACGCTGACCGTCGATGCGCCCATGATCAGCAGCGTGGCGACGAGGGTCTTTTTGCGGCCCAGCCGGTCGCCGAAATAGCCGAAGACGGCCGCGCCCAGCGGGCGGGACAGGAACGCCGTCGCGAACGTCGCCATCGACGCGATGGTGGCCACCGTCGGACCCAGGTGCGGAAAGAACACCGCGGGAAACACCAGCGCCGCCGCGGTCCCGTAGATCAGAAAGTCATAGAACTCGATGGCCGAACCCACCAGGCAGGCCACCGCGATCCGCCGCATGGGGGTGGGGGCGGCGGTCCCCACGGGCCGAGCGGGCTCACCCATGGCGGCCGTTCGCTGTCCGGATACATCGATGCACGGTTACGACGGTAGGTGAAGCTTCGCGGCCACGCTCGGCGCTGGAGCTGGCAAGTTGCTGCGTGTCTCGGCGCCCGGCTGACCAGCTGCTACCCGGTTTGAGCGGCCGCTCAGCCGTCGGTCAGCAGCTGCTTTTTGAGTACCTTGCCCATGGCGTTGCGCGGCAGCGCGTCCACAATGCGGACCTCGCGCGGCCGCTTGTGCACCGAAAGCTGCTGGGCCACATAGTCGATCAATGCGTCGCCGTCCGCCGATCCGACCACGAACGCGACGATCCGCTGACCCAAATCCTGGTCGGGCATCCCGACCACCGCGGCCTCCTGGACGCCCGGATGCCCGAGCAGCACCGTTTCGATCTCACCCGCGCCGATGCGGTAACCGCCGGACTTGATCAGGTCCACCGACTCGCGCCCGACGATGCGGTGCATGCCGTCGGCGTCGATCACCGCGACGTCGCCGGTGCGGTACCAGCCGTCGGAGTCGAACGCCTCGGCGGTGGCGTCCGGCCGGTTCAGGTAGCCGTCGAACATCATCGGCCCGCGCACGTGCAGCTTCCCAACGGTCTCGCCGTCATGTGGCACCAGCCCGCCGCCGTCGTCGAGCACGCGGGTCTGCACACCGGTGAGCGGCAGGCCCACCCACCCCGGGCGCCGCTCGCCGTCGGCCCGGGTGGACAGCGTGATCAGCGATTCCGACGCGCCGTAGCGTTCGATGGGCTGATGTCCGGTGAGCCCGGCCAGCCGGTCGAACACCGGAACCGGCAGCGGCGCGCTGCCGGAGACCAGCAGCCGTGCCGGGCGCAGCGCCCTGGCGGCCGCCTCGTCGTCCGCCACCCGCGACCACACCGTGGGCACCCCGAAAAAGAGCGTGCCGCCGTGGTCGGTCCCGGCCTGCGCGTAGCCCGCCGGCGTCGGCTTGCCGGTGTGAATGAAGCGATTCCCGATCCGCAGCGAGCCGAGCAGACCCAGCACCAGGCCGTGCACGTGAAAGAGCGGCAAGCCGTGCACCAGGACGTCGTCTGCGGTCCACTGCCAGGCTTGCGCGAGGGCATCGAGGTCGGCCGCGATCGCCCGCCGGCTCAACACCACGCCTTTGGGCAGCCCCGTCGTCCCCGAGGTGTAGATGATCATCGCGGTGGCCTCAGGCGACGGCTCGGCGTAGCGGTGCCAGGAGCGCGCATGCAACCGCACCGGGATGTGCGGCAGCCACTCCGACGCCGAGTCTTCTGGGGGCGCCGCCCCAAGCCAGGCCTGCACCCCGGAGTCGGTGAGCATGTGCTGGCGCTCGGCCGCGCCGACGTCGGCGGGCACCGGGACGAAGGGCACCCCGGCGATCAGGCACCCGGTGACCGCCAGCACCGTCGCGGCGGTCGGTGCGGCCAGGATGGCGACGCGGCCCGCGCCGCCGACCCGTTCGGCCACCGACGTCGCGGCGCCGGCCAGGTCGCTGCGGCTGAGCACGGTGCCGTCGATGCGCACCGCGTCGGCGACATCGTTGGCGGTGAGGACCGAAGGATCAAGCGACGCCAGCAGCACGTCAGCAGGCTACCCGGCCGCGGCGTGGGTCAGCCTTTCTCGTCCCAGATCTTCATCAGGGTGGACAGGATCTCCTCGCCGCGGCCCAGCCCCGCGAGGTGGCTTTCGCCGGGCAGTACGAACAGCTCGCAGTCGGGCAGCAACGAGACCACGTGCTGGCCATGGGCGAACGGCACGATGTGGTCGCTGTCGCCGTGCCACCACCGCACCGGGACCTTGACCTCGTCGAGCCGGAATCCCCAGTCCCGGGTGAACAGGATGATGTCGTTGAAGGGGGCCGCCAGCTGCTTGCGGCTGCCGTTGAGCAGGTCGTCCAGGAACATCGCCCCGAACTCGGGCCGGGTGAGCAGGCGCCGGTCGGCCTCCGGCGACACAGCGGCGTACAGATACAACGCGGTGCTGGCGACCGGTCGGATGGCACGGACCAAGAGGCTCGCGCCGATCCGCAGCGGGTCACCGCCCAGCTGCAGCAGCGGCGCCACCCGTTTGCCCAGGTTCATCAGGCCGCTGGTGATGCCTTCGTCGCCGAGGAACGGCGCGACGCCGCCGAGTATGCCGGCCGCGACCACCCGATCGGACAGCACCGCGGCCGACGCGAGCGCGTACGGACCACCGCCGGACAGGCCGATGACGGCCATCTTGTCGATGCCGAGCGTGTCGGCGATGGTCCGCAGGTCGTCGGCGAAGGCCCGGATGTTCTCGTAGCGGTGGGGCGTCGACGAGCCGATCCCGGGGCGGTCCAGCCCGATCAGCCGGATCTTGTGGTCTTCGGCGTACAGGCGGGCTTCGGTGGGAATCTGGCGCCGCGCGCCGGGGGTGCCGTGCAGCCAGAAGACGGCCCGGCCCTGCGGATCGCCGAACTCGGCGAAGCCGATCTGGCGGTCTTCGCCGACGGCGACGTTTCCTTCGAGTTTGGGGCGGGCGATCTCGATGACCATGTCCAGCAGCTTGGCATGTCAGGCGCGGTTCACCAAAGGGCGGCTGGGCGTTGCTGGCGGCTAGGCGTTGAGCACCCGCTCGCCGATCACCCGCCGATGACGCAGGTCCGCCACCTCTTCCTCGGACAGGCCCAGCTCACGCAGGACCTCGTCGTTGTGCTCACCGAGCGTCGGCGGCGCGGTGCGGTGGTGGTGCCGCGGTCCGGGCGTGATGCGAAAGGGCCAGCCGGGGTAGCGGTGGGGGCCGGTGATCCGGTGTTTGAGCTCCTCGTAGTAGCCGCGCGCGTCGAGCTGGGGTATGCCATACATCTGCTCGCCGGTGATCACCCGCTCGGCCGCGATCCCCTGTGCCTGAAGGGTGTCGACGATCGCCGCGGCGGTCTGCGTGCGGGTCCAGGCGGCAACGAGCTCGTCGAAGACGTCGTGGTCGATCGGCTGATCGGGCACCGACAGCGCCACCCACACGTCGTCCTCGTTGGTCGGGTAGACGCCCTGCAGGCAGCCGCGCCGACGGTTGCCCTCGCGCGGGCGCACCACGCCGGTCATCGAGTACTCGATCACCGGTTCGGCGGTGACCGCGGCGGCGACTTCGATCTGGGCTATCTCGATGAGTTGGCCGGCGCCGGTACGGTTGCGGTGCTCGAGCGCGGCCAGCAGCGCGACCCCGGCGTGCACGCCGACGATCGGATCGGCGGGACCCTGCGGGTTGCACGGCGGGCCGTCCGGGTAGCCGGTGACCGCCGACATTCCGGAGGTCTGCTCGAAGTTCAGCGCCCAGCCGACGTAGTCCCGCCACGGGCCGTGCAGGCCGTACCCGGGCATCCGCACCACGATCACGTCGGGTTTCAGCGCAGTCAGCGAGTCGTAGTCCAGACCGAAGTTTTCGACGACGCGGGGCGAGAAGTTCTCCACCACGACGTCGGCGTCGGCGGCGAGCCGCCGCGCCAGCTCGAGACCGCTCGGCGATGTCAGGTCGAGCGTGAGGTCGCGCTTGTTGAGGTTGGTGCCCTGCCAGATGGGGCTGCGCTCGTACCAGTCGTCGCCCTCGTAGGCGAAGGCCCCCGAGTAGCGGTGCCCGTCGGGCCGCTGGATCGACTCGACTTTGACGATGTCGGCGCCGAACGCCCCGAGGTAGCAGGTCAGATACGCGCCGGCCCAGAACGTGGTCAGGTCGAGCACCCGCAGCCCCGCGAAGGGCAGTGGGTCCGCCGACCGCCGCAACGCCCGGCCGTCGCCGGCCCACTTCGCGGTTCGCGACGCCCGGGAGCGCGGCGCCGGAACACGCTGCGCAACAGTGGTTTCCGAGAACCTGAACGGCGTTCCGGGGCGCCGAAATGATCCGGTTTCGACGAAGAACCGCCGCTCGGCGTATTGCGGGCACTCGAGCACGCTGGCGCCGTCGTTGACCGGGGCGGCCGGAATCCGGAGCGCCTGAGCGAGTTCCACGATCTCGGCGACGGTCTGGCCGGCCAGCACCGGCTCGGCCTTGGCGAAGAAGTCGTCACGCTCCGGCCCGCCCATCATGATCGCGAGCTGGTGCTCGCCGAACTCTGGCAGGCCGAGCATCGCGCAGACGTCCAGCCAGTGCTGACCCGTCAGGCAGTTGATGCCCACCCAGCCGTCGGCGGCCCGGACGACACCCAGCATGGGCGCCGACCGCAGGTTGGCGGGCAGGCCGAGCCGTCGCATCCGTTGCGCCATCAACATCGGATAGGGCAACGTCGACAGCAACGATTCCAGCTGGGAGACATCGACTTCGGCGACGCGGGCGTCAGGCCGCGACCGCAGGGCGGTCAGCGCACCGAGCGCGCCGTAGGCGCCGGCGACGTACTCGGCGATGCGGGCGCCGACCTGCACCGGTGGGCGCCCGGGATCCCGGGAGCTGATCCAGCCGGATGCCGCCTGCAGGGTCAGCGGTGTGCTTTTCCGGTGACGGGACGGACCGGACTGACCGAACCCAGAGATGCGTAGTAACACCAGGTTTGGGTTGATCCGCTGCAGGTCATCGACCCCGAGCCCGCAGCCCTCGAGCGTTCCGGCGCCGGCATCCTCGATCAGCAGGTGCGCCCCGGCGATGAGTTCGCGCGCGGCCGCGAGGTCTTCTTCCTCCGAAAGATCCAGCGTGGCAGTCTGTTTGCCGGCGTTCAGGTACTCGAACAGGCCGGACCGATCCGGGTCGACGATGCCCGGCGGGAAGGGGCCCCAGCGCCGCAACGGGTCGCCGGTGGGCGGCTCGATCTTGATGACCTCGGCGCCCAGGTCGACCAGGAGCTTTGCCGCGTAGGGACCCGAGATCTCGCTGGCGATTTCGACGACGTGCAGCCCCGCGACGGGTCCCGTCACGCGGGAACCCCGATGGCCATCGCTTCCATGTACTGGTGCAGCCCGCCGATTCCGCCGCCCTCGCGGCCCAGCCCGCTGAGCTTGAAGCCGCCGAAGGGCGCACCGCCGGGACTGACGCCGTTGACCGCGATTTGGCCGGTGCGGATGCGGCGCGCCACCCCGACGGCGCGGTCCACGTCCTCACCCCACACCGCACCCGAGAGTCCGTATTGCGAGTTGTTCGCGATGGCGACTGCGTCGTCGTCGTCGCGGTAGCGCAGTACGGTCAACACCGGGCCGAACACTTCCTCTTGCGCGATAGTCGAATTCGGCTCCACCTCGGACAGAATGGTCGGTTCGACGTAGTAGCCGACGTCCAGGCCGGCCGGCCGCCCGCCGCCGGTCACCAGCTTCGCCCCTTCGCTGCGCGCGCCGGCGATGTGCGCCTCGACCCGGTCGCGTTGCGCCGCACTGATCAGCGGACCCATCTGCACGTCCGGATCGGTGGGGTCGCCCACCTTGACCGCACGGGCCAATGCGGCCAGCCGATCGACGACGTCGTCGTGCAGTGAATCGGGCAACAGCAGCCGGCTGTGCAGGATGCAGGCCTGTCCGGCGTGCAGCGAACAGGATTGAAACAGCATCTGTTCCAGCATCTCGTCGGTGACGACGGCGTCACCGAGGACGATGCTGGCCGACTTTCCGCCGAGCTCCAACAGGATTCGCTTCATCGTGTCCCCGGCGGCGGACATCACCTGGCGGCCCACCACCGAGCTGCCGGTGAAGCTCACCATGTCGATGCGCGGATCGGTGGTCAGCAGCTTGGCGGCCTCGACGCCCGAGGGGGTGACCACGTTGACCACACCCGGCGGGATGTCCGTGTGCTCGTCGATGAGCCGCGCCAGCGCCAGCCCGGCCAGCGGCGTCAGCGGAGATGGCTTGAGCACGACCGTATTACCCGCGGCCAGAGCATGATTCAGTTTCATGACGTTGAGGCAGTGCGGGAAGTTCCACGGCGTCAGCACCGAAACGACGCCCAGCGGCGCGTGTCGCAGCAACGTGGTACCGGCGCTGAGGCCGGTGACCTCCTGGTCGACCAGCTGGGTCGCGAGCTGGGCGGCGTGCATGGACATGAACCCGGTGCCGTCGATCTGCATGATGCGCTCGTTGGCGATGCAGCCCCACTCCGCCTGGGACAGCGCGAAGAAATCGTCGGCGTGTTTGGTCAGCGCCTCGCCCAGTTGGTTCAGACACCCGGCGCGCTGCTCGGCGGTCATGGTGCCCCACGGTCCGCTGTCGAAGGCGCGGCGCGCGGCCGCGATCGCGTCATCGACCTGCGCGACGCTCGCGTCGGGCGCGGTGGCGATGACGGCCTCGGTGGACGGGGACAGGTCGTCGTAGCGACCGTCCTGCGGCTCGACCCACTGGCCGTCGATGTAGAGCGGGTAGGTCTGGACAAGAGCGGGCGAATCGGCCATGTTGCTTCCTCCGGTCATCTGATCATTTGGTGTACACCCCCGCGTGTCCACCGTCAATTAGCAATTGCGTGAAATCCGAGCTATTTCAATATTTTGGTGCCGTATTGACAGCACGCGGCGGCGCGGAGTAGACACAGTCGGCAGACAGATTGCACCAATCTGTCGGATCGGGTGTCCTGCGAGAGGGGCTTGCCGTGCAGACTCATCCGCCGCTGCGCTCGCCGAGCTTCCCGCTGCACTCCCCCGACTTCTACGCGGGGGACCCGTATCCCGCCTATAGGGAGCTGCGTGCGACGGCGCCGGTGTGCTGGAACGACGTCACCAACTTCTGGGCTTTGCTCAAGTACGAGGACATCCGGTTCGTCTCGAGCAACCCGGCGCTGTTCACCTCGACCCTGGGCATCACGATCCCCGATCCGCAGATGCCCAACCCGGTGCAGCAGGGCAGCCTGATCTTCACCGATCCGCCGCGGCACCGGCAGATGCGCAAGCTGATCAACTCCGGATTCACCCGACGCCGTGTTTCGGTGCTCGAGCCCAAGATCCGCGAGATTGTTCGCGGCGTTCTCGACGGCATCCAACCCGGCTCCGTGCACGAGTTCGCCGAACAGATCGCCGCTCCCCTGCCCACCCGGATGATCGCCGAGCTGATCGGCGCCCCGCCCGACGACTGGGAGCAGTTCCGCGCGTGGTCGGACGCGGCCACCGGAACCGCCGATCCGGAGATCGAGCTGGACCCGCTGGTGGCGGCCGGGCAGCTCTACGAGTACTTCCAGAAGCTGATCGCGGCCCGCCGCGTGCAACCGCGCGACGACTTGCTCTCGGTCCTGGCCGAGGCCGAAATCGACGAACACCGGCTGGACGATGACGACCTGCTCAACTTCGCCTTCCTGCTGCTGGTGGCCGGCAACGAAACCACCCGCAACCTCATCGCGCTCGGAACGCTGGCTTTGATCGCGCATCCCGACCAATACCGCCTGCTCGTCGAGGATCCCGCCCGCATCCCCCTCGCGGTCGAGGAGATGTTGCGGTGGAACAGCCCCGTGGTACACATGGCCCGCACCGCGACCGCCGACGTCGAGATCCGCGGTCAGCGGATCCGCGCCGGCGAGGTGGTGGTGATGCTCTACGGGTCGGCCAACCGGGACGAGGACGTTTTCGGTCCCGACTCCGAGGAGTTCAACGTGACCCGTCACCCGAACCCGCACATCGCCTTCGGCTGTGGTGAACATTCTTGTGTGGGTGCACAATTGGCACGACTGGAGGCGACGGTGCTCTTCGAGGAGTTGCTGCCCCGGTTCCCCGCCATGGAGCTGGTGGGCGAGGTGGATCGGATGCGGGCCACCATGGTGCCCGGGGTGAAACGCATGCCGGTGCGGATGGGGGCCTGAGCAATGGACCTGGAATACACGCCAGAGCAATGCACGCTGCGCACCGAGATCCGCGCGACGCTGGAGACCGTGATGACGCCGGAACGCGTCGCCGCGGTCAGCGAGCGGATGGAGGGCGGTCCCGAGGTGCGCGAATGCGTCCGCGCCCTGGCGGCGGCCAACCTGCTGGGCGTTGGATGGCCTAAAGAATATGGCGGACAAGGGTTCTCGGCCATAGAGCAATTCATCTTCTCCGAGGAGGCGCGCCGGGTCAGCGCCCCCATTCCGCTGGTGACGCTCAACACCGTCGGCCCGACGTTGATGCACTACGGCACCGAGGAGCAGAAGCAGCGGTTTCTGCCGGCGATCCTGGACGGCTCCGTGGAGTTCGCCATCGGCTACTCCGAGCCGGGCGCGGGCAGCGACCTGGCCTCGGTGCGGACGACGGCCGTGCGCGTCGGTGATGAGTATGTGATCAACGGCCAGAAGATGTTCACCAGCGGCGCCGCCTACGCCGACTACATCTGGCTGGCCGTGCGCACCGATCCGGATGCCAAGAAACACAAGGGCATGTCCATCCTCATCGTGCCGACCTCCTCGCCCGGATTCTCCTGGCAGCCGCTGCACACCATGCCGGGCATCTCGACCTTCTACACCTTCTACGACGAGGTGCGGGTGCCGGTCAGCGCGCTGGTGGGCGAGGAGAACCAGGGCTGGCAGCTGATCACCACGCAGTTGAACTTCGAACGCGCCGCCCTGGGCAATCTCGGCGCGCTCGAGCCACTGTTCGAGAAGACGCTGGATTGGGCCGTCACCACCGAGCTCGACGGTGGCCGCGTCATCGACCAGCCCTGGGTGCAATCGGCGCTGGCCCGGGTCGAAGCCCAAGTCGCCGCATACAAGCTCGTCAATCTGCGAGTGAACGCGGCGATGACCAAGGGGGTGCTGAGCATGGGCGAGGCGTCGGCGGCCAAGGTGTTCGGCACCGAGCTCACCCAGCAGGTCGCCCGGGAGCTGCTCGAGGTGCTGGACGGCAACGGGGTGCGGCGCGGCGCCGAGGCTCCGCTGCGCGGCGCGCTGGAATCCGCCTACCGCCAAGCCGTCATCAATACGTTCGGGGGCGGCGCCAACGAGATCCAACGTGACATCATCGCCATGGCCGGGTTGGGCATGCCCCGGGCACCGCGCGACCTTCGGGCCGCGAAATAGCAAGGAGGACAGGACTGTCGTGACCGACTCAGAAACCGTCAGCGCCAAGGTGCGGGCCCTCGTCGGCCAGCCGACGGGTGGCACCGGAAAGCCCTCGCTGGCGCCGGACCCGGTGAACCAGCCGATGATCCGGCACTGGGCGTACGCGATGGCCGACATGAACCCCGTCTACATCGATCCGGAGTTCGCCGCGTCGTCACGGTTCGGCGGCATCGTGTCGCCGCCGGTGATGCTGCAGACCTGGACCATGCCGTCGCCGAAGCTGGAGGGAATCGGCGAGCGCGGTGGGGCGCCGGTCGAGATCCACAGCAACCCAACGGCGTTCCTCGACGAGGCCGGCTACACCAGCACGGTGGCCACGAATTCGGAGTTCGAGATCGAGCGGTATCCCAGGCTGGGCGACGTGATCAGCGCGACGACCGTCTACGAGTCGGTCTCCGAGGAGAAGAAGACGGCGCTGGGCACCGGGTTCTTCCTGACCTGGCTCACGACCTACACCGACCAGAACGGCGAGGTGTTGGGACGCCAGCGATTCCGGGTGCTGCGCTTCAGGCCGGCCAGCTGATGGCGGCCCGTCTGGCTCCGGCGATCACCGCAGACACGGAATTCTTCTGGAATGGGTTGCGGGAGAACAAACTCCTGATCCAGCGCTGCGCCGGCTGCGGGCAGCTGCGTCACCCGCCCCGCCCGATGTGCCCCCACTGCCGCTCGCTGGAGTGGGAGTCCATCGAGTCGTCGGGACGCGGCACCGTCTTCAGCTACGTGATGCCGCACGAGCCGAAGTTTCCGTTCTTCGAGTACCCCTACGTGGTCGTGCTGGTGGAACTCGAGGAGGGGGTGCGGCTGGTGTCCAACCTGACCGGCATCGACCCGGCCGACGTGACGCCCGGAATGCCGGTCGAGGTCTACTACCAAACCTTCGACAACGACCTGGTGCTGCACCAGTTCCGGCCGAGCGCCTAGGCCCCGTCATGGACTTCTCGTTCACCGAAGAGCAGGAGACGATCGCCAAGCTCGCCCGCGACCTGTTCGGGCGCCGCGCCACCCCGGAACGGCTGACCGAGCTGGAGGCCGGCGACACCCGCCACGACGCCGCGCTGTGGGAAGAGCTGGCCGCCGCCGACCTGCTGGGCACCGCGCTGCCGGAGTCGGTCGGAGGCAACGGCGGTGGCTTCGTGGAGCTCGGGGTGCTGCTGGCCGAGGTCGGATACAGCGTCGCGCCGGTTCCCGGCTACGCCACGCTGGTGCTGGGCGCCGACCCGATCGCCCGGCACGGCAGCCACGAACAACAGCAACGGTTCCTGCCCGGCGTGGTCACCGGATCCCGCATCCTGACAGCGGGATTGGTCGAACCCGGCCGTTCGGATCCGGCTCGCCCGGCCACCACCGCACGCCGTGACGGCCCGAATTGGCGCCTCGACGGCGTCAAGGAGTTGGTGCCGGCCGCCCAACTCGCCGACACGTTGCTGATTCCCGCCGCACTTGACGACGGCACCGTGGGCCTGTTCCTCCTCGCCGCCGACGCCGCCGGCGCCGAGATCCGCCCGGTGCCCACCACGAACCGCGAACCGCACGCGGACGTATTCCTCGATGGCGCCATCGTTTCCGCGGCCGACGTGATCGCCGGCGCCGGGGTGGTCGAGGCGCTCTATACCCGGGCCCTGGTGGCGCTGTGCGCAATCCAGCTGGGTGTCGCGGAGCGGGCGCTGTGGATCGCCGCCGAATACACCACGGGGCGTGAGCAATTCGGGCGTCCGATCGGCAGCTTCCAGGCGGTGCAGCAGCGCATGGCCGACGCCTTCATCGACGTCGAGGCGATCCGGTGGACCACCTGGCAGGCGGCCTGGCTGATCGCACACGGGCGCCCGGCTGACCGGGCGGCGCGCATCGCGAAATTCTGGGCTGCCGAGGCCGGCGCACGCGTGGCCGCCACCGCCCAGCACGTCCACGGCGGCATCGGCATCGACGTCACCTATCCCCTGCACCGCTATTTCCTGTGGGCCAAGCACAACGAGCTGACCCTCGGTCCGGCTTCGGCGCAGCTGGCCCACCTCGGCGCAACCTATTCGGAAGGACCCGCATGACGACTACCACCGGCCGGACCACCACCCTGCGATGGCAGGACATCGCGAAGGGCGACGAGGTCACACCGCTCGAAATCCCGATCACCACAACGATGATCGTCGCTGGCGCGATCGCCTCCCGCGACTTCATGCCGGTGCACCACGACCGCGATTACGCCAAGCAGCAGGGCTCACCCAACCTGTTCATGAACATCCTGACCACCAACGGCTACTGCGTGCGCTTCCTCACCGACTGGGCCGGACCCGAGGCGATGGTGAAGAACCTCTCGATTCGCCTTGGCGTGCCGTGCTTCCCGGACGACCCGCTGCGGTTCACCGGCAGCGTCACCGGCAAGACCGCGGGCTCAGCTGGTGAGAACTTCGTCGAGGTGACCTTCACCGGCGCCAACAGCCTGGGCGACCACGTGTCCGGCACCGCGGTGCTCAGCCTGCTCGACGGGTACCAGGCATGAGCCGGACGCTCCCGGGCGCCGCGGCCATCGTCGGGATAGGCCAGACGGAGTTCTCCAAGGAATCCGGGCGCAGCGAGCTGCAATTGGCGTGCGAGGCGGTCAGTGCCGCACTCGACGACGCCGGCCTGGCGCCCAGTGACGTCGACGGCATGGTCACGTTCACCATGGATTCCAGCGACGAGATCGACATCGCGCGCAATGTGGGCATCGGCGACCTGAGGTTCTTTTCCCGCGTGCACCACGGCGGCGGGGCGGCCGCCGGCACCGTCGTGCATGCGGCGATGGCCGTCGCCACCGGCGTCGCCGACGTGGTGGTGTGCTGGCGCGCGTTCAACGAACGATCCGGCTTCCGGTTCGGTGGCAGCGGCCGCAGCATGGCCGAAACGCCGTTGTTCATGGCGCATTACGCGCCGTTCGGGCTGCTCACGCCCGCGGCCTGGGTCGCGGTGCACGCCCAGCGCTACATGTCGACGTACGGCGTCACCAACGAGGACTTCGGCAGGATCGCCGTCGTCGACCGCAAGCACGCGGCGACCAACCCGGACGCCTGGTTCTACCAACGCCCGATCACCCTGCAAGACCACCAGAACTCGCGCTGGATAGTCGAACCCGTGCTGCGCCTGCTGGATTGCTGCCAGGAGAGCGACGGCGGCGTCGCGCTGGTCATCACCAGCGCCGAGCGCGCCCGCGACCTGCGCCAGCCGCCGGCCATCATCACCGCGGCCGCCCAGGGCGCGGCCGACAACGGCGAGATGATGACCAGCTATTACCGCGACGAGATCACCGGGCTGCCCGAGATGGGCGTGGTGGGCCGCCAGCTGTGGCGCGACTCGGGCCTCAAGCCGCAAGACATCCAAACCGCCTTCATCTATGACCATTTCACGCCGTTCGTGTTCGCCCAGCTCGAGGAGCTCGGGTTCTGCGGGCGCGGGGAGGCCAAGGACTTCGCCACCGTCGAGCGGCTGTCACTGGGTGGGGAATTCCCCATCAACACCAACGGTGGCCTGCTCGGCGAGGCCTACATCCACGGCATGAACGGCATCACCGAGGGGGTGCGTCAGGTGCGCGGCACGTCACACAACCAGGTCGACAACGTCGAACACGTGCTGGTCACGTCCGGAACCGGCGTGCCGACCAGCGGCCTGATTCTCGCACCGGCCGGCTAGGGGGACCGTCATGCCGAGGCTCGCGCTCCTGACCGCCCACGGCGGGCCCATCGAGCTGGCCGAATTCCCGTTGACCACACCGGCGCCGGGCACCGCCGCGCTGCGGCTGCGGATGGCCGGCATCTGCGGATCCGACCTGCACATCTTCCGCGGCGAGCTGCCGCTGCCGTGCCCGTTCGCCATGGGCCACGAAATGGTCGGTGAGATAGCCGAACTCGGCGAGGGCCTGACCGCCGACGCGACCGGAAAGCCGTTGGCCGTCGGCGATCGTGTGGTGGCGCCGTACTTTTGGTTCTGCGGCAGCTGTCACGCGTGCGCGCGTGGACGCTCGTATGCCTGCCAGAACCTGATGGCCGGCGAGTACCGCACCCACGAGCAGGCGCCGCACTTCGTCGCCGCCTACGGCGAGTACTACTACACCAGCCGCCGGCAGCCGTTGTACAAGGTTCCCGCAGACCTGCCCGACGAGGCCGTCGCACCGCTGAATTGCGCGCTCGCCCAAGTGCTTTTCGCGCTGCGCGATGTGCGGCTCGGGGACACCGTCGTCATTCAGGGTGCTGGCGGGCTGGGCATCAACGCCGCCGCCGTGGCGCGGACGGCGGGCGCCGCCGCGGTCATCGTCATCGACAAGATCGCCGAACGACTCGACGTCGCCGCCGACTTCGGCGCCACCCACTGCATCGACGCCGGGGGGATCTCGGCCGCCGAAGTCACCGAGCGGGTGCGCGAGCACACCGACGGTATCGGCGCGGACTGGGTGCTCGAGGTCGTGGGCGTGCCGGGCGTCATCCCGGAAGGGATCGGGTTTCTCAACAACGGCGGAACGTTACTCGAGGTCGGCAACGTCGGGATGGGGCGCACCTTCGAGCTCGACCCGAGCGCGTTGGTCTACGGCAACAAGTCCGTGCGCGGCGTGATGCTCTACGATCCGGTGACCCTGGCCACCGGCCTATCGTTTCTGCAGCACACCAGTTTTCCGTTCGAGCGGCTGATGCCCAAGCCGTTCCATCTGGTCGACGTCAACGCCGCGTTCGCGTCGGCCGATGCCGGGCTCGTCCCTCGGGGGGCGTTGATTCCGTGACGACGCAAGCGACTCAGCTGACCGACACCCGCGAGCTCATCGTGGAGTCGGCGTTCGAGTGCTTCGGCAAGCAGGGGTTGCAGAAGGCGACCATCGTCGACATCGCCAAGCGGGCCGGGGTGTCCCGCAGCACCATCTACGAATACTTCTCCGACAAGGCGTCCATCGTCGAGGCGTGCGCCGAACACGCGTCCGAGCGCTTCTATCGCGAGATGACAAAGGCGATGGACCGTGGCGGCACGCTCGAGGACAAGCTGTGTTCGGCGGCGGTCTTCGTCACTCAGGCGCGACGGGTCATCGCCTCCGAGAAGTACTTCGACGAGGATGCGATCAGCCTGCTGCTGACCAAGGACGCGGGCGTGCTGCTGCGCGAATGCGTCGAGTTCTTCGCCCCCTACCTGTCGGCCGCCCGGCTCACCGGCGAGGTGCGCAAGGACCTCGACATCGAAGCCGCCGGTGAATGGTTCGCGCGCATACTCTTTTCACTGTTCAGCACGCCGTCCTCGACGCTCGACATGGACGATCCGGAGGTGGCGGCGGAATTCGTTCGGGCCCACGTGGTGCGCGGCTTCGCCAGCGAGCGCCCGCGCCCCCGCCGCGGTTAGCCACGGTGTGCGTCCACGGCGTTGAGGGTGTGCTTCCGTGGCGGGGATTGTCGGCGTGTCGCCGCCCGGTGTTCACACTCGACGCCAACGCTTCACACTCAGCGGCGGTGCGCCAGTGCCCGCAGGAAGAACGTCAAATTGGCCGGGCGTTCGGCCAGCCGCCGCATGAAGTAGCCATACCACTGGGTACCGAACGGTACGTACACCCGCACCCGGTCCCCGGCCGCGGCCAGGCGCCGCTGCTCGTCATCGCGGATGCCATAGAGCATCTGGTATTCGAATTCGCCGCCTCGACGGCCCGATTCGCGCACCATATCGGGCACCGCGGCGATGATCTCCGGGTCGTGGGTGGCCACCATCGGGTAGCCGGACCCGGCCATCAGCACCCGAAGGCAAGCCAGATACGAGTCGGTGACCTCGGCCGGCTCGCGGTAGGCCAGCGAGGCCGGTTCGTCGTAGGCGCCCTTGCACAGCCGAACCCGGGCGCCGGAGGCGGCGAATTCCTCGCAGTCATCCAGGGTGCGCCGCAGATACGCCTGCAAAACCAGGCCCAGCCAGGGGAATTCGGCGCGCAGGTCGCGCACGATGCGTAGCGTCGAATCGGTGGTGGTGTGATTCTCCGCGTCCACCGCCACCCACACGCCCGCACGCTGGGCGGCGTCGCAGATCGACCATGCGTTCTCCCGCGCGATCTTGTGCCCGTCGCGCTCCAGCGACTGCCCCAGCGCCGACAGCTTGACCGAGACTTCCAGGGGTCGCACACCCGCGAAATCGCCGGAGCCACCCAGCCTTTCGATCAGATCCAGGTAGGTCCGCACCACCGCGTCGGCGTCGTCGGCGTTGGCGACGTCCTCGCCCAGATAATCGATACTGACGAATCGGCCCGAATCGCGAAGCACCGCGACGCTGTTCAGCACGGAATCGGTGGTCTCCCCGGGAACGAATCGGCGCACCACCTTACGGGTCACCGTCAGCCGTTCGGCGGTTCGGCGCAACCCTTCGCGGCGGCTCGCGGCCAGGATCGCCGGGCGCAGGGTGGTGGCGAACAGTCCGGCCATCACTCGGCGCCCATGTGCGGATAGGTGTGATCGGTCGCCGGGACGAAGGTTTCCTTGATGGTGCGAGCCGACGTCCAGCGCAACATGTTCAGCATCGACCCGGCCTTGTCGTTGGTGCCCGAGCCACGTGATCCCCCGAACGGCTGACGCCCGACGACCGCGCCGGTCGGCTTGTCGTTGACGTAGAAGTTCCCGGCGGCGAACCGCAACCGGTCCTGCGCGGTCAGCACGGCGGCGCGGTCGTCGGCGATGACCGCGCCGGTCAGCGCGTACCGTGACCCTGTGTCGACGACGTCGAGGATTCGCTCGTAATCGTGGTCGGGGTATACGTGCACCGACAGCAGCGGGCCGAAGTATTCCGTCGCGAACGACTCGTCGGTCGGGTCATCGGACAGCAATACCGTGGGTCGGACGAAATAGCCTTCGCTGTCGTCGTATTCGCCGCCGACGGCGATGGTGACGTGCGGGGCGCCCTTGGCCCGTTCGATGGCGTCGACGTTCTTGATGAAGGCGCGCCGGTCGATCAGCGCTCCGCCGTAATTGGTCAGGTCGGTCACGTCGCCGTAGCGCAGCGTGGCGGTCTTGCCCAGGAAGTCGTCACCCATGCGGCGCCACACCGACTGCGCGACGAAGGCGCGCGACGCGGCCGAGCATTTCTGTCCCTGGTAGTCGAACGCGCCGCGAATCAGCGCCGTGCCCAACACCTCCGGGCGCGCCGAGGCGTGCGCGACGACGAAGTCTTTGCCGCCGGTCTCGCCGACCAGCCGCGGATAGCTGTGATAGCGGCCGATATTGGCGCCCACCTGCTGCCACAAATGCTGGAAGGTGGCCGTGGACCCGGTGAAGTGGATGCCCGCCAGCCGCGGGTCGGCCAGTGCCACATCGGAAACGGCGAGGCCGTCGCCGGTGACCAGGTTGATCACCCCGGGCGGCAGCCCCGCGGCCTCGAGCAGCTGCATGGTCAGATACGCCGACAGCGTCTGGGTGATCGACGGCTTCCACACCACGGTGTTGCCCATCAGCGCCGGCGCCGTCGGCAGGTTGCCCGCGATCGAGGTGAAATTGAACGGCGTGATCGCGTACACGAAGCCGTCCAGCGGGCGGTACTCGCTGCGATTCCACTCCCCCGGCCCGCTGATCGGCTGCTGCGCCAGGATCTGTCGCGCGAACGCCACGTTGAATCGCCAGAAGTCGATCTGCTCGCACGGTGAATCGATCTCGGCCTGATAGACCGACTTGGATTGGCCGAGCATCGTCGCGGCGGCGACCTTCTCCCGCCACGGCCCGGCCAGCAGGTCGGCGGCGCGCAGGAACACCGCCGCCCGCTCGTCGAAGGGCAGTGCAGCCCACGGGCGTTTCGCGGCCATCGCGGCCTCGATCGCCGCCGTCGCCTCCGCGTGCCCGGCGTTGGTCAGGGTGCCCAGCTTCGCGGCGTGCCGGTGTGGCTGGACGACGTCGATGCGTTCACCGTCGCCCATCCGGTGGGCGCCGCCGATGACATGCGGCAGGTCGATCGGGCCATCGGCCAGGGCGGCCAGTGCGGCGCGGAGCCGGGCGCGTTCCGGCGAGTGTGGCGCATAGTCGTGGACCGGCTCGTTGGCCGGCATTGGGACCTGGGTTATCGCGTCCATGCTGCAAGGATCCTCGCGGCGGCCCCACGAAGAATTAGCCGATCGGACAATAGAGGCCGGTAGTCATAGTAGAATTGGACAACATGGCCGGTGTGGGGCTGGGGCAGCTGTTACTCGCGCTGGACGCAACCCTGGTGAGCCTGGTCGAGGCGCCCCGTGGCCTGGACCTGCCGGTGGGGTCGGCGGCGCTGATCGACTCCGACGACGTGCGGCTCGGGCTGGCGGCCGCCGCGGGCTCGGCCGATGTCTTCTTCCTGCTGGGGGTCGCCGAAGACGAGGCGCTGCGGTGGGTGGACAACCAGGCGCGCGACCGCGTGCCGGTGGCCATCTTCGTCAAAGAGCCGTCGAATGCGTTGGTGGCCAAGGCCGTTGCGGCCGGCTCGGCCGTGGTGGCCGCCGATCCGCGGGCCCGCTGGGAGCGGCTCTATCAGTTGGTCAACCACGTCCTGGAGCATCACGGGGACCGCGCGGACGCGACCGACGACTCGGGCACCGACCTGTTCGGGTTGGCGCAGTCGCTCGCCGACCGCATTCACGGCATGGTCAGCATCGAAAACGCCCAATCGCACGTCCTGGCCTATTCCGCCTCCAACGACGAAGCCGACGAGCTGCGCCGCCTTTCCATCCTGGGCAGGGCCGGCCCGCCCGAGCACCTGGAGTGGATCGGCCAATGGGGCATCTTCGATGCGCTGCGGTCGGGCGGCGACGTCGTGCGCGTCGCCGAGCGGCCCGAGTTGGGGCTGCGCCCGCGGCTGGCCGTCGGCATCCACCGGCCCGCACCGGACGCGCGGCGGCCGCCGGTGTTCGCCGGCACCATCTGGGTCCAGCAGGGCTCGCAACCACTGGCCGACGACGCCGAGGAGATGTTGCGGGGTGCCGCCGTGCTGGCCGCGCGCATCATGTCGCGGCTGGCGGCCCGGCCGTCCACGCATGCCCGGCGGGTGCAGCAACTCCTCGGCCTCGCCGATGCGGAGACCCTCGCGCATGTCGACGTTGCTGCGGTTGCCGGCGAGCTCGGCCTGGCCGCCGACGGCGACGCGGCGCTGATCGGTTGGGACGCGACGGACGGCTCACCCGGTCACGGTCGACTCGCCGATGTTATCGCGCTGAGCGCCAGCGCTTTTCGCGCTGACGCCCAGGTCGCCTCGAACGGCGCGCGCACGTATGTACTCCTCCCCCAGACACGCAACCGTTCGGTCACCTCGTGGGTGCGCGGAACCATCGGCGCCATGCGCGACGAGCTCGGGGTGCAGCTACGGACGGCCATCGCCGCACCGGTCGCCGGCCTGGCCGGGATTGCCGCGGCGCGCATCGAGGTGGACCGCGTGCTGGACAGCGCTGAGCGGCACCCGATTTCGTTCGGGCAGGTCACGTCGTTGGCCGAGGCGCGCACCGCCGTCCTGCTCGACGAAATCGTGACCCTGGTCGGCAGCGACGAGCGATTGATCGATCCGCGAATCGTGGCGCTGCGCGACGACGATCCGGTGCTGGCCGAGACTTTGCGGGCCTATCTGGACGCCTTCGGCGACATCGCGGCGGCCGCACAAGCGTTGCGGGTGCATCCGAATACGGTTCGCTACCGCGTTCGGCGGATCGAGAAATTGTTGTCGACGTCGCTGGCCGATCCCGAGGTGCGGCTGTTGTTTTCGTTGGGGTTACGGGTGCTGGAAAGCCGTTGACCCGCTCGCCTTCCCGGGCATGGCGGCCGGCATGAACGAAAATCCGGAAGCGGTACCCTAGCCCGCATGCAGAGTACGTCGGTTGTCTCCCTATTGCGGGAACGCGCCGGTCTGCAACCCGACGACTTGGCGTTCCGGTATACCGATTACGAGCAGGACTGGGCCGGCGTCACCGAGACCCTGACGTGGGCACAGCTGTACCAGCGAACGCTGAACGTTGCGCGCGAGGTCAAGCGGCATGGCACCACCGGGGACCGCGCCGTCGTCCTCGCCCCCCAGGGCCTGCCCTACATCGTGGCGTTCCTGGGCGCGATCCAGGCCGGGCTGATCGCGGTTCCGCTCCCGGTCCCGCAGCCGGGCTCGCATGACGAGCGCGTTGCCGCGGTCCTGGCGGACACCGCACCAACCGTGGTCCTCACCACGTCGGCGGCCGCCGCGACCGTCAACGACTACCTGCAGCGGCCGGAGTCGCCCGCCCCGGCGGTCATCGCCGTCGACGCGCTGGACCTGGATGATCCGAATTCGTCGAGCATCCGGATCAGCGGCGCCCCGAGCATCGCCTACCTGCAGTACACGTCGGGCTCCACGCGCCTTCCGGCCGGCGTCATGGTTTCGCACCGCAACCTGCAGGTGAACTTCCAGCAATTGATGGCCGCGTACTTTCCCGACTTCAACGGGGTGGCCCCGCGCGACACCGTCTGCGTGTCGTGGCTGCCCTTCTACCACGACATGGGGTTGGTGCAGGGCGTCATCGCACCGATCCTGGGTGGCTACCTGGGCGATGTGACGAGCCCGGTCGCGTTCCTGCAGCGCCCGGCGCGCTGGATCCACGCGATGTCCCAAACCAATCCGGTCTTCTCCGCCGCGCCGAACTTCGCGTTCGAGCTGGCGGTCCGCAAGACCACCGAGGACGACCTGGCCGGACTCGACCTGGGCAACGTCATCAGCATCGTCAGCGGCGCCGAACGGATCCATCCCGCCACGCTCGACCGGTTCTGTAAACGGTTCGCGCCGTACAACTTTCGTGAGCACATGATGCAGCCCTCCTATGGGTTGGCCGAAGCCACCGTCTACGTGGCAAGCCGCGCACAGGGCGCCGCCCCACACGTCGTCCACTTCGAACCGGGGCAGCTGTCGCAGGGCAAGGCGCAGCGGTGCCCGGCGGAGACCGGCTCACCGCTGCTGAGTTACGGCACGCCGACGTCGCCGATGGTGCGGATCGTCGACCCCGACACCAGCACTCAGTGCCCGGCCGGGACGGTCGGTGAGATCTGGGTCAGCGGCGAGAACGTCGCCGACGGCTACTGGCAGAAGCCGGTGGAAACCCGGCGCACCTTCGGCGGCGCCTTGGCCGACGCGTCGCCCGGCACCCCCGAAGGCCCGTGGCTGCGCACCGGCGACCTCGGATTCATCTGCGAGGACGAGATATTCATCGTGGGCCGGATGAAAGATCTGCTGATCGTCTACGGGCGCAACCACTATCCCGAGGACATCGAGTCGACGGTGCAGCGGATCACCGGCGGCCGGGTCGCGGCGATCTCGGTTTCCGTGGACGAGACCGAAAAGCTGGTCACTATCATCGAATTCAAAAAGCGCGGCGATTCCGACGAAGCCGCGAAGCGCAACCTCGACACCGTCAAGAACGACGTCACCGCGGCGATATCGAACTCGCACGGGCTCAACGTCGCCGATCTGGTGCTGGTGGCACCGGGATCGATTCCCACCACGACCAGCGGCAAGATCCGGCGGGCCGCATGCGTCGAGCAGTACCGCCGCCGGCAATTCACCCGGCTGGACGCTTAGCCCTACTGGCTGTTCGCCGTCTGGGCTTCCTCGAGGAAGTGACCCACCACGTCGGGGCCGGTGGAGTGCATCTTGATGGACAGTTCGAGCAGCCTGTCCTTGGCCCGCTTCGGCAGCAGCTCGATCGAGCCAGTGGTGGCCGAGTCATACTTCGCCCCGGGAAAGCGCTGCAGCAGAATGTCTTTCTGTTCCTCGGTGGTGTAGATCTCGAGTAGCTTCATGCCGGCGAACGCCTCGTTCGCCAGGTCCGCCATTCCGGCATTCGCAAGCGCTTCCAGCCGTTCCTCGTTGATCCAGACGTTGACCTTGATCTTTTTCTCGCCATTGCTCATGAGTTCTCCAACTGGTTCAGCGTAAAGACCGGCAATCTGTCTTTCAGATATTCCTCGGTGACGAACGGCGAGCCCTGGCCGTACTTGGCGGCGCTGTCCATCACGACTTCGAAAACCTCGTGGCGCATCACCTTCTGGGTCGGCTTGACCTCGTCGGTCAGGATGCTTCGAATCAGGCTGCCGCTGAAGCTTTGCGATTGGTCGTCGTGACCGCACAGGGCCGAGTTGGTGACCTCCTGGCACACCGGGCAGTACCAGTTCTCACGCAGGAACACCGGTTTGATGCCCAGCTCGCTGCGGTGTTCCTTGAGGATGTTCTGGGAGTCGTAGGGGTGGTAGAAATCGCCGACGCCGGCGTGGTCTCGCCCGAACATGTGATGCGTGCAGCCGAGGTTCGTCCGCAGGATCGCGTGGAAGATGGCCTCGCGGGGCCCGGCGTAGCGCATGTCCCACAGCGTGAACGACACCAGGTGCACGTCCTCCCGGAAATACCCGCTGGTGCGCAACTCGTTCTGCGCCAACAGGATTGCCTCGTCGATGTAGTCACCGACGCGCTTCTGGCCGATGATGGCATTGACCAGCACGCCGGTGTTCAGGTTGTCGACGGGCTGGTCCTCATTCGCCGCCAGCCACGCCTGCTTCATCAGGGCTTCGTGGCCGGTGTGCGGAACGTTGCGGGTTTGATGGGCGACGGCACGCACCCAGTTCTTCTTCGCCAGCGCATCCTTGTGCTGCCGCGGCGTGAGCCAGAAGTTCTTGAAGGGTTCGTTGAACACCGGCTCGTTGATGAGCGTGATGTCGCCGCCGATGAACCGATTCGCATAAGCCCGTGTCTTCTTGACGCCCGGGTGCCGGGGATCGGTGGTGCCGTAGGTCTTTTCGGCCATCCGCTCCAAGTCGTATTCGTAGATCTCGGAGACCTCGAAGATCGCCATCGGGGCATCGAGATATTCGAGGACGACGCGTTCGCCCTCCTTCACCCCGTACTTTTGCACGTCTTCCGCGGAAAGATCGAAGACGATCGGGATGCTCCACAGCGTGCCGTCCGGCAGCTGGAAGTTGTCCAGCGTGCCATCCACTTCGCGCCGGCCCATGAACCCGGTCAGCGGGGTGAAGAAGCCGTAGGACAGGCTGATCACCTCGTGCGCGGTGGCTTTCGAAATCGGGACGCGCGGCAAGCCATCGATCTGACCCGCCGCATTCTCCGTGGACACCCGTTCCACGATCGGCTTCCCGTTATGTCCTTGGTAGCTCATGAAAGTGACCTCGTTTCGGTAATCAGCGGTTTGCCCGTCGACGGCTCCCGACGCCGTCACTGCCGGACCCGTCCGCTAAGCGTCTGGCCGGACCGGGGCCGAGATGACGCCCGCGCGCTCGAGATGGGCGATCACCTCCTCGGCCAACGTGTCCGCGTCCTTGTTGCCGCCTTCGAGCCGCAGCTCGGGCTGCGCCGGGGCCTCGTAGGGGTCGTCGATTCCGGTGAATCCTTTGATCTCGCCGGCGCGGGCCTTCTTGTAGAGCCCCTTGGGGTCGCGCTGCTCGCAGATCTCGATAGGGGTGTCGATGAAGATCTCCTGGAAATCGCCGTCGTCCAGGGTGGCCCGGATGGCGTCGCGGTCACGAACGTACGGGCTGATGAACGCCGTGAGCGCGATGGTGCCGGACTCGCAGAACAGCTTCGCGACCGCGCCGATACGGCGGATGTTCTCCTCGCGATCCTGGGCGGAAAATCCCAGGCCGAAGCGCTTCGCGAACTCGGGCCCGTGGCGCTCCTCGAGAAGGTCCGGGCCGGCGTTGAGTCCGTAGCGGACGTTGTCCCCGTCCAGCAGGTAGCTGCGGATGCCCCGCTCGTAGAGCTTCTGCTCGACGACGTTGGCCACCGTGCTCTTGCCGCTGCCGCTCAGCCCGGTGAACCAGATGACGCAGCCCCTGTGACCGTTGAGTCTTTCGCGTTCGGCGCGGCTTATCTGGTGTTCGTGCCAGGTGATGTTGTTCGACATTGCCAGCTCCTGTTCACAACGTATCGGCCGACGCTGACGAAACCCTCACGGCCACTTGCCATCCTCCGCCTCACCGGTCTCCGCTTCGGTGGCCGGCCGGACGTTGGGCCCGCTCCGCGGGATTTGTTTGCCTGCCGATACCGACGCCCGGCTTCGGCGCGGCAACCTCGTCGCACCGAGCCCGGCCACACACCTTCACCATATTGTTTATCAATCAATCCGGATTAGAACCAGTCCACAAGTAAAGTTGGTCAACTTACGGGAGTTTGTGTGGCCTCACGGCGACCCGCCGCGCCGCCCCGCGCCGGGCCCCGTTTTGGGTCCGCCAGCAAACGAAATGAAGTCCGGTTGAGGTTGGCCGATCGGCCCGTTAACGCCGGAGAACCCGCCGCGGGCGGGCGGCCTCGCGTTGCACGTGGCTACGCGTCGACATGGCCGGTGCGATCCTGCCGTGCCGCCGCCGCACCGCAGGCCTCGGCCGTAGGAGTCATTCCGGCCGGCGTCCCGGGCGTCTGGCACCACAGGTTCGGGACTTTGCCAATAGCAATGGGGATCGCCCTCCGGCATCACAAAGCTCAGCCCTGCGCGCAGTTCAACAGGTCATGCCACTTCGGCGCGCCAGCCGGGTTAGCTGTCAATAGTCTGTATATCCACCATTCGGGGTTGTCCCGGCGGGCGTCGGTGGGTTTGACTCAGACAGCAGTAATCGAGTCGTTGCGCCCGAATCGGGCGCCCGGGCGGCGAGGCTCGATGACGGTGGGATTCGTCATGACTGCGCGGGCTACCGTTCGCGGGCGGCCGCCTCGGCCAGGTCCAAACCCGGCCGGCAAACGCGCGGCGGGCGATGTGGGGGGCGACGAATGCTTGATTACGGGGCGCTGCCCCCAGAAATCAACTCGACCAGAATGTATGCCGGTCCAGGCTCGGGGCCGCTGATCGCCGCGGCGGCCGCTTGGCAGGTATTGGCCAACGGACTCGAGACGGCCTCGCGCGGCTACGCCTCGGTGCTCGCCCGGCTGGAAGGCGAAAGTTGTTCTGGCGGCGCGTCGGCCGCGATGGCTACCCTGGCCGCTCAATTCGTGGCGTGGATGGCCAACGCGGCGGCGCAGGCGGAGGACGCCGCCGGGCGGGCCCGCGCCGCGGCGGCCGCCTACGAGACGGCCTTAGGTGCCACCGCGCCGCCCGCAGTGGTGACCGCCAACCGCACCCTATTGGCGCACCTGGTAGCGAGCAACGTTCTGGGACAGAACACCGCGTTGATCGGGGCCACCGAGGGCGCCTACTTCGAGATGTGGGCCCAGGATGCCGGCGCGATGTACGGCTACGCCGCATCATCGTCGGGCGCGACCACGCTCAGGCAATTCGGCCAACCGCCCCAGACCGCGACTGCCGGCGGGCAATCCACCCAGACCGCAGCGGTGGTCCACGCGGCCGGCGGCTCGGCCGCCGGACGGTCGCACGCCGCCCTGTCCCGGGCGATGTCGACCGTCCCGCTACAGCTGCAAACCCTTTCCACCACAGGCACTTCGGACTCGTCCATGTCGTCGTCGGGGTCGTCCTCCGCGGTAGGCCGGTTGTCCGTCCCGCAAAGCTGGGCGGCGACAAATCCAGCGGTCACCGGCGTCACCGAGCTCGACGGGGGCCCGTCGTGCCACGAGGGCCCGGCGACCAACAGGTGGAGGGGGCCGCCGGTGGCGGCCACGGCGTCGACGTCAGGACTCTTGTCGCGGCCTCGGCCGACGACGCGCCGCGAGTGACGCCGCGCCAATTCAAGATGCCGCGCCCTTCCGCCGGCGGATAGCCGCGATTTTCGTGCCGATGACCGGAAACGGCGGGGACGCCGGTCATTTCAAGCGCGGGTCAGATTGCTGACGGCGCTGCTTCCAGACCGGCCAGCTCGTCGCACAGATGGTCGGCCAAACCGCGAACGGTGGTGATCTTGGTGGGGCTGACGCGTACACCCGTTTCGGTTTCGATGCGGGTCCGCAGCTCCAGATTCCCCAGCGAATCCAGGCCATAGTCGGACAGCGGCCGATCGGGATCGATTGTGCGCCGCAGCAACAGGCTGATCTGACCGGATACCAGCCGGCGGATGGCCGACGGCCATTCCTCGCGCGGCAGCGCCTGCAGCTCGGCGAGGAACTTGCCGGTGTCCGGTTTGCCTTGGCCCATCGAACCGAACGCCTCGGCGAAGCGGCTGCGTTGCGCGAAGGACGTCAACCATGGCGTCCCCATGATCGGCGCGTAGCCCGAATATGGGCGGTCGTAGCGCAGCAGCGTTTCGAATGCGCGGAAGCCCTCCGCCGGCGTGATCGCGATGCCGGCGTCCTCGGCCAGGGCCGTGGCGCGGCCGACCTCGGACCACGCGCCCCACGCGATCGAGGTGGCCGCGAGGCCCTGGGCACGACGCCAATACGCGAACGCGTCCAGCCAGCTGTTGGCCGCGGCGTAGGCGCCCTGCCCCGGCGACCCCACCAGCGCGGCGGCCGACGAGAAGGAGCAGAACCAATCCAGCGGCTGGCCGCTGCTTTGTTCCCGCAGAGCTTGATGCAGGTTCCACGCGCCGTAAACCTTTGGCGCCCAACACCGGTCGATGAGCTCGTCGGTGACATTCGCCAGCGTGGCGTCATCCACGACCGCGGCGGCGTGCAGCACCCCCCGGACCGGCAACCCGGTGGCCGTGGCGCACGCCACCAGCCGCTCGGCCGTCTGCGGCTCGGCGATGTCACCGCACTCCACCGCGATGTCCGCCCCGCTGGCCCGAAGCCGCTCGATGGTGTCGCGCGCCCGCTCATCGGGTTGGGAGCGGGAGTTGAGCACGATCCGTCCGCAGCCCGCGCCGCCGTCCCGAGCGGCCATCTGGCCGGCCAGGAACAAGCCCAAGCCACCGATTCCGCCGGTGATGATGTAGGCGCCGTCGGCGCGGAACGGCCACACCTTGTCCGGCGGTACCGCGGCCACACTGCTTCCCGCGTGCGGCACCTGCAACACCACCTTGCCGGTGTGTCCCGCGCCGGCGACCAGGCGCACCGCGGCGGCCGCGTCGTGAATCGGATAGTGCGTGGTGCGCGGCAAGGGCAGTTCACCGGCGGCGGTGCGCTGGTACACGGTGGTCAACAGGCGCCGAACCGTGTGCGGGTGGCTGAAAGTCAGCAGCGCGAGGTCGACGGTGAACAGCGAGAGGTTGCGTCGGAACGGGAACAGACCCAGATGGGTGTCGCCGTAGATGTCTCGCTTGCCCAGCTCGATGAACCGTCCGCCCAAGGCCAGCAACTCGATACCCGCGCGTTGCGCGGCGCCGGGCAGCGAGTTGAGCACCACGTCGACGCCGTATCCGTCGGTGTCACGCCGGATTTGGTCCGCGAATTCCGTGCTGCGCGAGTCATAGACGTGCTCAATACCCATGTCGCGCAGCAGTTGCCGGCGCTGCGGGCTGCCCGCGGTCGCGAAGATCTCACAGCCCACGGCCCGGGCGATCGCGATGGCCGCCTGGCCGACGCCACCGGTCCCGGAATGGATGAGTACCTTGTCGGTCGGCGCGATGCGCGCCAGATCGTGCAGGCCGTACCACGCGGTCGCGGAGGCGGTCGGCACCGCGGCCGCTTCTTCCAGCGGAACCTCGGGCGGCAGCGTGACCGCGTGCCGGGCGTCGGCGATGACGAAGGTGCCCCAGCATCCGTTGCGGGACATTCCGCCGACGTGGTCGCCGAGCTGGTGCTCGGTGACGTCCGGGCCGACGGCGGTCACCACGCCGGCGAAGTCACCGCCCAACTGCTGCCGGTAGCCCTCGAATGTGGGATAACGCCCAAACGCGACAAGAACATCCGCGAAGTTGATGGTCGACGAGGTCACCGCCACCTCGATCTCCCCTGGCCCGGGCGGCACCCGGTCGAACGCGGCGAACTCCAGCGATTCGAGGTCACCGGGAGTGCGGATCTGCAGGCGCATGCCGTCGCGCTCGTGATCGACGACGGTGGTGCGCCGCTCGGACGGGCGAAGCGGACCCGGCCGCAGGCGCGCGGCGTACCACTGGCCGCCGCGCCAGGCGGTCTCGTCCTCTTCCGAGCCGCTTTTCAGTTGCAGCGCAACCTGTTCGGGATCGGTCGCGTCGTCCACATCGATCTGGGTGGCGCCCAGATGCGGATGCTCGGAGTCGATCACCCGCATCAGTCCGCGCAGCCCGGCCTGCGCCAGGTTCGCCACATCACCGGCGGCCACGCTCGCGGCGTTGCGGGTCACCACGTACAGTCGCGGCGACTCCCCGGGCAGCTCCGAGAGCTCGCGGGCGACGGCCGCCAGGTGCGACACGCAATCCCGGCCGCGCCGCGGCACGTGCGGGTCGCCCGCGGCGCCATCGGACGCCGCGGCCACCACGACGACGCCGGTCAGCCCCTTCAGCGGCCCGTGACCGTTGGAGGCGGTCGCGCCGCCGGACAGCAGCGTCCGCAGCTGTGCGGTGTCCACTACCCCGAGCGGCACAGGCACCATGGTGCACTGCGCGCCATCGGAATTCAGCGCCTCGGCAAGCCGCGCCGGCAACGGGTCGTGGCCGTCGGACGCGTTGAGCAGCACCCACGAGCCGGGCTCGCCCTGCGCGTCCTCGGTCAGCTCCCGGGGCTCCCAGTCGATGGTCAACAACCGCTCGTTGAGCAGCCGCTGGGCGTGTTCGCGTTCGGAGGCGCCGCCGGACAGCCGGAGTCCCTCGACGGTCAACAGCACCGTTCCGGATTGGTCCAGCACGTCGAGGTCAGCCTCGCATTCGCCGGCTCGCGACGACGTAACCCGGGTGAGGCAGTATTTGGCGTTACGCGTCGAGTGATAGTTGCGCACCCTGCGCACGCCGACCGGCAACAGCAGGCCGCCGGCGCCGGCCTTCTGCACCTCGGGTGAGACGACGACCGACTGGAAGCACGCGTCGAGCAGAGCCGGGTGCGCGCCGTAGCTGGACTGCTGCGAGCGAATGGCGCCGGGCAGTGCCACTTCTGCAAGCACCGTGCTGATCTCCCCGTCGGCAACCAGCACCGCGGCCAGACCCGAAAACGCCGGTCCGTAGTGAATTCCTACCGCCTCGAACGCCTTTCGCAATTCCGCTCCGTCCATGCGGGACGGGTGGTTGGCGATCAGCGTGCCCAGCTCGTGCGCGGGCGGCTGCTGGGCCTCCGCCGAGTCCGCGCCGTCTCCCGCGCACGCGTGCAGGACCGCGCTCGCCCGGCGGATGCGTTCGCCGTCCTCGTGGGTGTCCACGGCGAAGTCGAGAACACCGGGCGTGGCGACCGTCGCGACCGACGACGCCCGCGTGTCGTCACCCAGCAACAGCGTCTGCTCGAACGCGACGTCGCGGACCTCGGCGCGATCACCGAGGGCCGCGCGGGCGGCGGCGAGCGCCATCTCGCAATAGGCGGCGCCGGGAAGCGCTGCGACACCGTTGATTTGGTGATCTGCAAGCCACGGGTGGGCGTCGGTCCCGATCTCGCCCTGCCAGACGTGCCGCTCGGGTTCCTCCTGCAGGTGCACGTGCGCACCGAGCAGGGGATGCACGGCCTGGACGGAGCCGCCGTGCGCCTGGTCGGTTGCCTCGCGGCTGAGCATCAACCGGCGGTGGGTCCACGTCGGTAGCGGGGCATCCACCAGTCGGCCGGACGGGTACTGGACGGCGAAGTCGACTTGGGCGCCGGCGCTGTGCACGTCGGCGACGAAGCCGCGCAGGCCGGACGGCAGCTCCTGCTCGCGGCGCATGGCCGCCAGGGCGGCGATGGGCACGTCCAGGCTGCCGGCGTTCTGCTCGACGGCGTGCGTCAGCAACGGATGCGGCGCCAGCTCACCGAAAATGCGGAACCCATCCTTGAGGGCTGCTTGCACTGCGGCCGCGAATCGCACTGTGTACCGCAGGTTTTCGGCCCAGTAATCGCCGGTGAACGACGGCCGTGCGCGCGGATTCCACAGTGTCGAGGAGTAGTAGGGAACCTCGGGCGCCGTTGGTTGCAGATCGGCGAGGGCTTCGACCAGCTCGTCGAGGATCGGTTCCACCTGCGGTGAATGCGAGGCGACGTCCACCGCCACCTCGCGCGCCAGCACGTCCTGCTGCTGCCAGGCCGCGACCAGATCGCGGATGGTCTGGGCGTCACCGCCGACGACGGTCGATGTCGGCGACGCGACCACAGAGAGCACCGCGTCGGAGATGCCGCGAATCGAAAGTTCGGACAACACTTGCTGTCCCGGCAGTTCCACCGATGCCATCGCGCCGCTGCCCGCGATCCGAGCCATCAGCTTCGAGCGACGGCAGATGACGCGCACACCGTCGGCCACCGACAACCCACCGGCGACGACCGCGGCCGCCGATTCGCCGAGCGAATGCCCGATGACAGCGCCGGGGCGTACCCCGTAGGACTTCATCGTCTCGGCGAGCGCGACCTGCATCGCGAAGATCGTCGGCTGCACCTTGTCGATGCCGGTCACCGTCTCGGGCGCCGACAAGGCCTCGGTCACCGAAAAGCCGGATTCCGCGGCGATCAACGGCTCGATGGCCGCGATGGTCGCGGCGAAAATTGGCTCCTTGGCCAGCAATTCGGCGCCCATCTCCGGCCATTGCGAACCCTGGCCGGAGAATACCCACACCGGCCCGCGGTCGCCCTGCCCCACCGCGGGCTCGTACGGGATGTCACTGTCGGCGACCGCCCGCAGCTCGGTGCGCAATTCGTCGAGAGTGTTCGCCGAGACCACGGTCCGCACCGGCCGGTGCGCGCGCCTGCGTGACAGCGTATAGCCCAGATCTTTTAGGCCCGCGCTACTTTCGCCGTCGCTAGCCCCGTGCTCGTCGAGCCAGTCCGCCAGCCGGGCGGCCGTGACACGCAGCTGCTCGGCGGAGGTGGCCGACAGGGGAAACAGCAGCGGCCCCGCCGGTTCACCGGGCGGCTGCGCCTGCGCTTGTTCGGGAGCCTGTTCCAGGATGGCGTGCACGTTGGTGCCCGACATCCCGTACGACGACACCGCGGCGCGTCGCGGATGGCGGCCATTGCTGGGCCACGGCGTATTGCTCTGCGGCACAAAAAGATCCGTCTTGATCCGGGCCATCTCGTCGGGGAGCCGGGTGAAATGCAGGTTCTGCGGCACGACGGCGTGCTGCAGCGCCAGGATCGCCTTCATCAGTCCCAGCGGCCCGGACGTCGACTGCATGTGGCCGAAGTTGGTCTTCACCGATCCCAGGGCGCAGGGGCCGCCGGTGCCGTACACAGCGGCCAGGCTGGCGAATTCGATCGGATCGCCGACCGGGGTGCCGGTGCCGTGCGCCTCGACCAGGCCGACCGTGGCGGCGTCGACATCCGCGATCTCCAGGGCCTTCTGGTAGACGGCGACCTGAGCCGTTTCCGAGGGCACCGCGATGTTCACGGTGCGGCCGTCCTGGTTGGCTGCGGTGCCGCGCAGCACGGCCAGGATGCGATCGCCGTCGCGCTGGGCGTCGTCGAGCCGTTTGAGCAGCAGCATGACGCAGCCCTCGCCGGACACGAAGCCGTCGGCGCGGACGTCGAAGGCGTGGCAGCGGCCGGTCGGGGACAGCATGCCCTGCAGCGAGCCCGAAACGGACTTGCGTGGTTCCAGGGTCACCACGACGCCACCGGCCAGGGTGAGGTCGGATTCGGCACTGCCGAGACTGCCGCACGCCTGGTGGACGGCCATCAACCCCGACGAACACGCCGTGTCCACCGTGACCGCCGGGCCGTGCAGGCCCAGCGTGTAGGCCACGCGTCCGGACGCGAAGCTGTTGCTGGTGCCGGTGAATCCGTACGGCCCTTCGGCCGCGCCGCAGTCGGCGGACAGCAGTTCGTAGTCGCCGTGTGTCAGGCCGACGAACACCCCGGTCTGCGAGTGGATCAGGGAGGCGGGGTCCAGACCGGCATGCTCGATGGCATCCCAGGACGTCTCGAGCAGCAGGCGGTGTTGCGGGTCGATCGCGGTGGCCTCGCGCTCGGTCATCCCGAAGAATTCAGTGTCGAAGCCGCCGACGTCGTCGAGGAACGCACCCCAGCGGGTTACCGATCGGCCGGGTACGCCGGGCTCGGGGTCGTAGAACAGATCCGCATCCCACCGGTCGGCGGGAATTTCGCCGACGAGGTCGTCACCGCGCAGCAGCGCCTCCCAGAGGAGTTGTGGGGAGTCGATCCCGCCGGGGAGTCGGCAGGCCATCCCGATGACGGCGACGGGCGTGGCGTTTGCAGCACCCAAAGTGCAAGTCCCCTATCCTCGCCCACTACCTCGGGCATTCGATAGCCGCGCGGGTGCGCGGGGAGCATCGGCGCGCACCATCTTTCTCACGTGTGTCAAGCGTTATTATGCAGATGTCAGTTTACATTCAAACGCCGTCAGCTTAGCGGGAGTAAGGAATTTCGGCTGGGCCTACCGAAAACTGGCCAGCAAGCCCAGAGTGTCGCGAAACCCGCGCCGTGACTGCGCAATTCCGTCAATGCCCATCTCACCGATGAGGCGGCGACCCGTGCCGCAGGTGGGCATTGAGTACCGCCGGCCACCCGAATCCCCGATTTCGTCGCAATGCGGCGTCATCGACGGGTGCTCCAAGCGGAGGCGGTGCCGAAATCCCCTGATAACCAAGCAAATTCACTCGGGCACGGGACGCAAGGGGCTAGGAATCGCCGCCTTGGTCGGAGTCCTCGGACTCGGCGTCCTTCGCCGGGTCCTCGATTATCTGATATGCCGGGTCGAGCATGGATATGGCCCGGGTGCCGGCCTGGCGGGCCTTCCCGGTGATCCGCAGCACCTGACCGGGCTGGATGTCGGCGCCCCCGTTGCCCGGGCGGAAGGTGACGGTCATTTCGCCGGTGCTGTCCCCGATGACGATCTGGCGGTGGGTCCGGCCGCGGGTAGTGACGTCTTCGACCTCGCTGACCCGCCCCTCGACGCTGGCGCGCTGCCCGGAGATCAGGCCCGCCACCATGATCACCGACCGGGGCCGCTCCGGGTGTTCGTAGGCGTCGACCTTGCGGTCCTCGTCCTGGGACACCCACGCCTCGAGCTTGTCGATGCGCTCCCCGATCTTTTGCTCGAAGGTGTCGGGATAGGCCTCCCTGATCCGGGATTCGACGTCGTAGGGCACGATCGTCGCCGCGGCGTCGGGGATGAGGCTGACCGCTCGCGAGATCTTGTCGGCGGTGCGGTCGTGCAGAACCCGGCCCAACAGCCGGGCGAAGGTCCTTCGGGGCAGCAGCACCGTCACATTGGTCCGCGCGTGCTCCTCAAGCGCCTTGGCCACCAGCAGCTGCGCGGCCCGGCTGACCCGGCGGTCGGGACAATCCACGATCCGCAACGGAGTGTCGAGTTCGAAATGGTCCCACCGCTTTCGCAGCAGCGCGGCGTGGGCCGCGTCGACCATGAAATGCACCGCGATCAGCTCGTCGGCCCGCAGTCCCCTGCCGTAGCGCAAGGCCTCGATCACCGCCAGGTCGACGGAGTCGACCAACACGAACACCCGGTGCCGCGCGTACTTCACCAGCTCCGGGCGATCAGTGCGGAACATCTCGAGAATTGCCGCCTCGGCGCGGTATTCGCGGTTGAGCCGGGTCAGCATGAACACCAACAGGGGGAACACGACGACCACCAGCCAGGCGCCCTCGGTGAACTTCGCCACCGCGAAGATTCCCACCACGATCGTCGACAGGACCGCGGCGGACAGGTTGATCGCCAGCCGGCGTCGCCAGCCCGGTTCCCGGTGCGTCAGATGGTGTTTGGTCATCCCGTAGCCGGCCATCGAGAAGCCGGTGAACACGCCGATCGCGTAGAAGGGCACCAGCGCGTTCACCGACCCGCCGGTGGTCACCAGCAATGCGATTGAGAGCGCCGTGAGTGTGATGATCCCGTTCGAAAACACCAGGCGGTGGCCACGTTTGGTGAGCTGACGGGGCAGGAAGCGGTCCTCGGCGACGAAACTGGCCAGGGCCGGAAAGCCGTTGAAGCTGGTGTTCGCGCCGGTGAACAAGATAGCGGCCGTCGCCGCCTGGACCAGGACGTAGAAAACGTCGCCGACGGTGCCGCTGCCGAAGACGGCGCGGCCGATCTGCGACAGCACCGATGGGTACTCCGTCAGATACGGCGTCGCGTGGGTGACGTGGGCCAGGTAGGCGACGCCGGCCAGCAGCAGGCCGAGGACGGTGGCCATCGCAGTCAGCACTCGGCGCGCGTTGCGGCCCTGGGGCTTTCGGAAGTAGTCGACCGTGTTGGAGATGGCCTCGACCCCGGTCAGCGACGAACCGCCGTTGGCGAACGCCCGCAGCAGCACCAAGATCGTGGCGCCCAGCACCAGGCCGTTGCCCTGGTGCACCGGCACCGTGCCGGCCAGGTGGGTGGGATCGTAGGTCGGCAGGTTTCCGATGACCGCACGGACGACGCCGATCACGATGGTCAGCCCGACCATGACGATGAAGGAATAGGTCGCCACCGCGAACGGCAATCCGGCCTCCTTCAGGCCCCGCAGGTTGGCGTAGCAGATGGCAAGCACCACGGCGACGGTGAGCTCGAGGCTGTACGGGCCCAGCGCGGGAATCGCCGAGACCACCGCGACGGTCCCGGCCGCCGACTGCACCGCGACCGTCACCACATAGTCGATCAACAGCGCCGCGGCGGCGATCTGCGCAACCCGGGGCCCGAAATTGTCGCGCGCGACGATGTACGAGCCGCCGGCCCGGGTGTAGGCCATGACCACCTGCCGATACGACGCGGCCACCAGCACCAGGATCAGCAGGATGACACCGGTGATGGGCAGCAGAAGCACGAACGCGGCCAGCCCGGCGTGGGGCAGCAGTTCGATCAGGATCTGCTCGGGACCGTACGCGACGGAGGAGACGGCGTCAGGCGAAAGTGCGCCTAGCGCAACAGAATTCGACAGTTTCTCGGACGCGATATCCTCGGTGATCAGCGGCTTTCCGAGGAACACCCGCTTGGCGATGTCTCCTAGCGAGAGCGGGATGCGCAGCTTGCCGGTCGAACTGGTCACGAGCACCGTCCTTACCCAGAGTTCGTGAAACGCCTCCGATGCATTGTGCACGCCCGGGCGCCCCAGGCGGTGTGGGTGTGGGTGTGGGTCGGCTACGCGAGCCGATGCACGGCGGCGGCGATCCGCTCGTCGCTGGCGGTCAGCGCAACCCGCACGTGCTGCGCACCACGCGGCCCGTAGAAATCGCCCGGCGCCACCAGGATGCCGCGCTGCGCCAGCCAGGCGACGCTGTCGTGGCACGGCTCGCCGCGGGTGGCCCACAGATAGAGGCCGGCCTCGGAGTAGTCGATCGTGAAACCGGCCGAGCGCAGCGCGGGCAGCAGGGCCGCGCGGCGCCGTTCGTAACGCTCCCGCTGCGCCAGCTCGTGCGCGTCGTCGTCCAGGGCCGCCACCATGGCCGCCTGCACCGGCGTCGGCACCATCATGCCGGCGTGCTTGCGCACGGCGAGCAGTTCGGCGACCAGCTCGGGGTCTCCGGCGACGAAACCGGCCCGGTACCCGGCCAGCGAGGAGCTCTTCGACAACGAGTGGATCGCGAGCAGGCCGGTATGGTCGCCGTCGCACACCGAGGGATGCAGGATCGAAAGCGGCTGGTCGTCCCAGCCCAGCCCCAGATAGCACTCGTCTGAGGCCACCAGGCAGGCCCTGTCGCGCGCCCAGCCGACCACTTTGCGCAGGTGATCCACGCCCAGGACGCGTCCGGTCGGATTGCTCGGCGAGTTCAGGTAGTACAGCGACGGCGATTGCGGGCCCAGCTGGGTCAGCGAATCCGCGCGCAGCACCCGCGCCCCGGCCAGCCGCGCCCCGACGTCATAGGTCGGATACGCCAGCTCGGGCACCACGATCAGGTCCGCGGGGCCCAGGCCCAGCAGCGTGGGCAGCCAGGCGATGAGCTCCTTACTGCCGATGACCGGCAGCACGGCCGCCTCGGTCAGCCCGGTGATGCCGAACCGGCGGTCCAGCGCGCCGACCGCCGATTCGCGCAGCCGGGCGGTGCCCACGGTGGCGGGATAGCCCGACGCCGAAGCGGCGGCGGCCAGCGCCTCCTGAATCACCGGGGCGACCGGGTCGACCGGGGTGCCGACGGAGAGGTCGACGATCCCGTCCCGATGGGCGCCGGCCTGCGCTTTCGCGTCGGCCAGGGTGTCCCAGGGAAATTCCGGCAGGGATGCCGACACCGCCGGCCGGCGCTTTTTGAGCTGGTGTGGCACCGGGTCGCTCAGTCGCCTTCGCCCTGCGGTGGCAGATCCTTGACCACTTGCGGGTCGTTCTCGGTCAAGCCGACCTTGGCCGCGCCGCCGGGCGATCCCAGCTCGGCGAAGAAGTCGGCGTTGATCTGCGTGTACTGGCTCCACTGGTCCGGCACGTCGTCTTCGTAGTAGATGGCTTCGACGGGGCAGACCGGCTCGCACGCCCCGCAGTCGACGCATTCGTCGGGGTGGATGTAGAGCATCCGAGCGCCTTCATAAATGCAGTCGACCGGGCACTCCTCGATACAGGCTTTGTCCTTGATGTCGACACAGGGTTCGGCGATCGTGTACGTCACAGACGTCTCCTCCATGTACTAGTCCGTGTACTAGGGCTGAAATGTTGGGCTGCTGTTCAGCTCGCACCGGCGCGTCCGACCGCTTCGATGAAGCTTCGGTTACTGATACTAGACGTCGCAGATACAGGTCAACCATTTGGCGCGCCTGTCGGTACATAGATTTAAGACCGACAGTCTCGGAGGCCGCGACCGGGTCCCGTTTCGCCGAGGGCGAACACCGCTGACGGGTCGCTGACCTGCGAAGAGTAACGCTCCGGCGGTGGCGGTAGATAGCTCTTGCGTTGCGAGCACGCTCGCGGGGCCTGGTAATCTCATCCGGAGGACGGCAACCGCTGGGCAGATGTTCTCGCCGTAATAGCGGTGCATTAACTGGGGAAGGTGTCCACACATGAGGCTGTCGTTGAGCAAATTGGGCGTTGCGGTTGGCAGCGCGGCGGTGGCGTTGACCGCCGCGGCCGGGGTCGCGTCGGCTGACCCGTCGGACGCGATCATCAACACCACCTGCAACTACGGGCAGGTCATCGCGGCGCTGAACGCGACCGACCCGGCTGCCGCTCAGCAGCTGAACTCGTCGCCGGTGGCGCAGTCCTACATCCGCAACTTCCTGGCGTCGCCGCCGCCGAAGCGCCAGCAGATGGCCCAGCAGATCCAGGCCATGCCGTCGGCGCAGAAGTACTACGACGACATCAACCAGGTCGCGGTCACCTGTAATAACTACTGAGCCGATCGCTTCGGACGAAGCGGGTCAGTAACCACCGAGCAGGCGGCGCACCCGGCCCAGGGTTTCCGGCCCGACGCGGCTGCGAATGCGTGATGGATCGGCGGGCCTGCGGCCCCACAGCAGCAGCACGCGCGCGGCCGCGTCGGTTTCCAGGGTGGCCGGGCCGTCCGGTTCGGCAAAGCCGATGGTGATCTGATCCGGGCCGGCGGCCAGGACGACGTCGTCGGTGCCATCGGCTCGCAGGCTGGCTTCGATGCGCTCACCCGGTTGCAGCTGCTTGCAGCCCTTCACCAGCAGCGGCCTGCCGACGGCGAGGACGCTGTGCGTGGTCATCCACGGCTCGGCCAGCCGGGCCTGGGCTTCCGGCTCGTCGCCGGTGATGTCCCAGCCGTGCAGGACGAGCTCCTCGCGCATGTGCTCGGCGAACCAGGGCACCTTCATGGTGCGGCCCGTCCAGGCGACATCGGTGTCGGCGGGCAGTTCTTCGGCCGCCACCGCGACATCGTTGAGGGTGGCCATCCGGTCCACCAGCGCGTCCCACAGGTCCGCGTCGTTCAGGGCGCGCAACGGGCCCTCACGTTCCTCGAAGCCGCGGGTCGCGACGGGCTCACCCGCCAGATGGCCGCCGAGCACCCGGGCGAGCTCTTCGGCGTTTCCCGCCTGATGGACGACGATGTCGCGCACCGTCCAGGCCTCGCACCAGGTGCCGGCGTCGGGTCCGTGCCTGCGCACCGCGTCCTCGAACGGCGCCCATTCGGGAAATCGGTTGTCGTCGATTCGTCGCTTCACGGCTTCGGGTATACCCGCCGCCTGTGACAAGAAAGCGAACTACGCGGCCAGGGTGGTGTAGTCGGTGGTGCGTTGCCGCCCCGGGCGGCCGATGCCTTCGGCGATCGCCATCAGCTCGGCCACCGTCTTGGCCGAGCCGTATTCCGAACCGGCCATCCGCGAGATGGTCTCCTCCATCAACGTGCCGCCCAGATCGTTGGCGCCGCCGTTGAGCATCACCTGCGTACGCTCGACACCGAGCTTGACCCAGCTGGTCTGGATCTGAGAAATGCGGCCGTGCAACATGATTCGCGCCAGCGCGTGCACCGCCCGGTTGTCGCGGTGGGTGGGCCCGGGACGCGACGCGCCGGCCAGATACAGCGGCGAGCTCTGGTGCACGAACGGCAACGGCACGAATTCGGTGAAACCGCCGGTGCGGTCCTGGATGTCGCGCAGCACGTTGAGGTGGCCGACCCAGTGCCGCGGGCTGTCGACGTGGCCGTACATCATGGTCGACGACGAGCGCAGTCCCACCTCGTGTGCGGTACTGACGATTTCGATCCACAGCGACGTCGGCAACTTGCCCTTGGTCAGCACCCAGCGCACCTCGTCGTCCAAGATCTCGGCGGCGGTGCCGGGGATGGTGTCCAGGCCCGCCTCGCGCAGGCTGATCAGCCACTCACGAATACTCAACCCGCTCTTGGTCACACCGTTGGCGATCTCCATCGGCGAAAACGCGTGCACGTGCATCGACGGCACCCGCGCTTTGACCGCCCGGACCAGGTCGGCGTAGCCGGTGACCGGGAGCTCGGGGTCGATGCCGCCCTGCATGCACACCTCGGTGGCGCCTTCGACGTGCGCCTCCCACGCGCGGTCGGCGACCTCGTCGGCGGACAGCGAGTACGCGTCGGCGTCGCCCTTGCGCTGCGCGAACGCACAGAACCGGCACCCGGTGTAGCAGATGTTGGTGAAGTTGATGTTGCGGTTCACCACGAATGTCACGTCATCGCCGACGGTCTCGCGGCGCAGCGTATCCGCAAGGGCGGCAACGGCTTCCAGCGCCGGACCGTCGGCGGTCGCCAGCGACAGGTACTCGCTGTCCGAGCAGCCGGCGGGGTCGCGTTCGGCTGAGCGCAGTGCGGCGAGCACGTCGGTGTCTAGGCGTTCGGGCGCTTTGGCGCCTTGGGCGGCCAGTTCGTGGACGTGGGCACGAATCGATTCCCAGTCGCCGAAGGCGCTGTCGATATCGCTGCGGGTCTCGGTGTTGCGGCCCTCGCTGTCGATCGCCGAGTTGAGGTCGACCCGGCCCGAGGAGCCGACGTCGTCGGGCTCCTGCCAGGGCATCCCCACCGGGTTGACGTCGCGAGCCAGGCCGGTCGCCGGATCCGCCAGCGCGGTCACGTGTCCCTGCACGCGCGGGTCGATCCAGGCCGAGCCCGCCTGCACGTATTTGGGCTGCGCGGTCAGCCGCTGAACCAGCTCATAGCCGGCCTCGGCGGTGACGGCGGCCAGTTCGTCCAGGGCCGGCCAGGGCCGCTCTGGGTTGACGTGGTCGGGCGTCAGCGGTGAAACACCGCCCCAGTCGTCTACTCCGGCGCCGATCAGTGCCAGGCACTCGTCGCGCGACACCAGGTTGGGCGGCGCCTGAACCCGCATCCCGGGGCCGAGCACCAACCGCGCCACCGCCACCGTCGCCAGGTAGTCCTCGATGCCGGCGTCGGGGACGGCGGCCATCGCGGTGTGTTCCTTGGCCCGGAAGTTCTGCACGATCACTTCCTGCACATGACCGAACTCCTTGTGCGACTTGCGAATCGCGTGCAAGGTGTCGGCACGTTCGGCGAGCGTCTCGCCGATGCCGACCAGCAGGCCGGTGGTGAACGGAATCGACAACCGGCCCGCGTCGGTCAGAGCGCGCAGGCGGACGGCCGGGTCTTTGTCCGGGCTGCCGTAGTGCGCAAGCCCTTTCGTTTCAAACAGCCGTCGCGACGTCGTCTCGAGCATCATGCCCATCGACGGCGCCACCGGCTTGAGCCGCGCCATCTCCGACCAGCTCATCACGCCGGGGTTCAGGTGCGGCAGCAGGCCGGTTTCCTCCAGCACCCGGATCGCCATCGCGCGCACGTAGGACAGCGTGGAGTCGTAGCCACGCGCCTCCAGCCACTCGCGCGCCTCCGGCCAGCGATCCTCGGGCCGATCGCCGAGGGTGAATAGTGCTTCCTTGCAACCGAGTTCGGCACCACGGCGGGCGATGTCGAGGATCTCGTCGGGCTCCAAATACATGCCGGCGCCCTGGGCGCGCAGCTTGCCGGGGACGGTGACGAAGGTGCAGTAATGGCAGCTGTCCCGACACAGGTGGGTGACCGGTATGAAAACCTTGCGCGAGTAGGTGATCGGCAGCCCACCGCCCGGGCCGCGGCGTCCGGCAGACTCCAGCCCCGCGTCGCGCACCCGCGCTGCGCTGGCGCACAGATCCGCGAGATCCGCGCCTCGCGCCGTCATCGCGACCGCCGCCTCGTCGATGTTCAGCGCCACACCATCTCGAGCCCGTCGCAATACCCGTCGCAGCGCGGAGGCACTGACCTCAGTGGAGGCCTTGGCCGGAACCACAGGGTTGGGTAGAGCGGTAGGCTCCTCGCCCGGAGTCAACAGCACCTTTGTGTAACTTCCCGACGATCGAATTTCATCCGTGCGTCCCAACATGTGAAATCGTGGCACCCGTTGGCGGGTCCCGTCTGGGCAACAGTCAACAGTAGCCGCACCCCCGCGCGGGCAAGCGGGCGACATCCCGGCTGAACGTCAGACCCCCCGGCCGCGCCGCCACAGCACCCAGACCGGCGGTGCGACCCCCAGGACCAGCAGCAATAAGGCCCCGTAGGCCATCAGGCCGCGGCCCCCCAGGATGACGTCGTCGGCCGGGCCGCCCATGCTGATCACCGCCACCGTCAGCAGCCAGGTCCACAGCGGCAAGGCCGCGAGCCGCGGGGAGCGGGTCCAGCGACCGGCGGCCCACACCAGCGCCGCGTTCACCAGTCCAGAAATCAGTCCACTGATGGGAAACGGGACCGTCCCGATGTAGAGAGGCAGCAGCAGAGCTCCAGCGAGTGCGGAGAGCACCCCGTCGACCGCCAAGAGGGCCAACACGACGAAACGGATCGCGGGGTCGGTTGCGCCGCTGTCGTCGACGGACGCGACGCGTGGCTTGGTTTCGGTCAGGTCGGGACGCTGTCGATGTTGGACATGATCGAGCCGATGACCCACTGCAGGCTGTCCAGCCGGTCCTGCCAGTGCTGCTGATTAGGGTCCAGGTCGGGGTCCATGCGAATTCCTTCCGTGGCTGCCTGATTGGCAGCCTACCGCGTCGCGGACCCCGGGAAATCAAGCCCTGCGAGCAGGTCCGTTTCCCAGCCGCGTCCGTCGCGCGCCCCCGCGGTGCCGGCGGCCAGGACGTAGTGTTCGTCTCCCAGTATCGGTATCGCCGCGTTGTTGGACAGCGCGCAGGCCCGACCGGTCGGGCCGACCACCACCTGGGTGGCGTGCGCGGCGAGCGCCGCCCGCTTGGCGTCCCGGGCCGCCGGGGCGGTCTCGACGACGGCATCGATGTCGGCGTCGGCATAGCCGAAGGTGAACTCTTCTTTGGGCGGGGTCGACCATTCGGGCCGCAGATCCTCGGGCGTCAGCGAGTCCATGGCCGCCTCGAAGGCGCTCGTCGCGAAGACCGACCAGTAGAACTTCGGCACGGCCCAGGGCTCGCCGGGAAAGTCGGCGCCGACTCCCGGTCCGGCCGCCGCCACGGCGGCCACCGTCACCCGGTGCGCGTGCACGTGATCGGGATGGCCGTAGCCGCCGCCCGGGTCGTAGGTCACGACGACGTGCGGACGCTGCTCGCGAATGACGGCCACCAGCGCGCCGACCGTCTCGCGCTCGTCGGCGTCGATGAATCGTTGCCGGTGCCGGCGTGGTGTGCCGCGCATGCCCGAATCGCGCCAGCGGCCCGCGCCCCCGAGATAGTGGGGCTCGCCGATGCCCAGCGCCCGAAGCGCGGCGGTCAATTCGCCGATCCGGTAGCCGCCGAGCTGGTCCGCGCGATCGACGGCGAGTTCGGCCCAGCGATCGCCGATCACCTCGCCCTCTTCACCCAGCGTGCAGGTGACTACCCGGACGTCGGCCCCGCGGGCGGCGTAGTGGGCGATGGTGGCCCCGGTGCCGAGGCTTTCGTCGTCGGGATGCGCGTGGACGAACAGCAGCCGCGGCGTCTCAGGCATGGACGGCACCCTACCCGTCAGCGGCCCCGATTTCGGCAGCCCGGCGGCTACCCACCGGTAAGCGGCAGATAGGAACGCGCACGGCTACTATCAAGGGGTGCCTCAGCTCACGGACGCAGACCACACCGGCAGCCGGAGCCGTCGGCGAGGTGAGGTCCTCGAACGCGCCCTCTACGAGGCGACCCTGGCCGAGTTGACCGAAGTCGGTTACGGCGGCCTGACCATGGAGGGAATCGCGGCGCGGGCCCACACCGGCAAAGCCGCGCTCTACCGGCGCTGGGACACCAAGTGCGAGCTGGTGCATGCCGCTTTGGTTTTCGCGCTGCCGCCGCTGCCCGAGCTGCGTTCCGGCCGTTCGGCCAGAGAGAACCTGCTGGCGATGTTCACCGCACAGCGTGACCTGCTGGCCGGAAAAACCGGCTTCCCCGGCCTGGACGTGATCCATCAGCTGTTGCACGAGCCCGAGATGCGGGCCATCTTCGCCGATGCGGTGGTGCGGCCGCGCATGCAGATCGTGGAATCGATCCTGCAGGCGGCCATGAGCGACGGTGACCTCGATCCCAAGACGGTCACGCCACTCACCGCGCGGATCGGATCGGCCCTGATCAACCAGCACTTCCTGCTGAACGGGTCGCCGCCGAACCGGCGCGAGCTGGCACTGATCGTGGATACCGTGATCCCGCCGCGGGCGGCGCTGGCCGCCGACTGACGACGCGGGTTACGGCCCGGTCTTGATCCACTGGCCGGCGTCGCCGACGATGCCGACCGGAACCGCACCGGACAAGCTGACGTTCTGCACGCTCGGGCCGGCCGCGACGATCGTGGTGTCCTGCAGGATCGGCAGCACGGTGGACATATTCCACAGCCGCGGTTCCACCGCGGTGATCACGTCGTTGATGTTCTTGGTGCCGTTGAGGGCCGCGTCGATGTTCGACTGGATGCTGCGATCACAGATCCCGGTCAGGTTCGACGGCGCCTGGACCAAGGCGTTGGGATCGGCGGGGCGGCTGGGCGGCGGCGTCGTCGTCGGGGTCGTCGAGGTGGCGGCCGGGCCGGTGGACGGCGCCGGACCGGTGGAGGTGGTGGGCACCGGCGCCGGGCCGTTGGAAATCGGTACCTGGGTCGATTCCAGTGCGCGACAGCCGTATCGGGAGGCGAGCCGGGCCGCCAGGTTTCCGCCTGCCTGATGCCAGCCGACGATCGCGTCCACCCGGTTGTCGTTCAGCGCGTCGTGGTACAGGGTGACCGGGTCCAGCGCCAGCACGGTCGCGGCGATGCCGACGTTGCGCAACCGGTCGGCGGCGGTGTTGGCCACCGCGACTGCGGTCGGGTCATTCGCCGCCACCCCGATGACCAGTGAAAGCTGTTGGCCGTCCTTGCTGATCCGGCCGCGGATGACCTCGGGCGGCCCGGTGTTCGGCGGGGTCGGCTCGGGTGATGCCGAGGAATTGGGTTCGACCTTGTATCCGGCGCCCTCCAGCAACGCCAGCGCGGCCGGCGTCGTCATCGCCGGTGGCGCGGTCGGCTCGTAACCCGGGTCGCTCGGCGCGCGGATCTGGGCCTGGTCCAGGGTGACGGTGTTGTCGCTGCCCGCGCCCACCGCGGCGAGCAGGTCAACGTCGAGCAGCCCCAGAATCGCCTTACGCACTTGCGTGTCAGCGAGTTTGGCCTCGGTGGCCCGCAACGTGAGCTGCATGACCCGCGGCGTCACGATCCGGGCGGTCCGGACGTCCGGGATGGCGGACAGCTGCGCGAACGCCGCCGAGCCGCCATGCACCTGCGCCACCTGGGTGTCGCCGTTGCGCACGGAATCGGCCAGCGCGGCCGGCGCACCGGCGCGCCGGAAGAGAATGAGCGCGGGTTTGGCGGGCGGCCCCCAGTAGCGGTCGTTGCGCGCCACCAGGATCTCGTCGCGCTGCGGGTCGATGCTCTCGACGCGGAACTGTCCGCCGGTGACGGGAAGCGCCCGGGCCAGGCCGGCCGCGAAGCCGCCGGGGACGTCCTTGACGATGTGCGCCGGAAGGATGTTGCTGAACAACTCTTTCCACGACGGATACGGTTCGGCGAAGGTGACGACCGCCTGCTTGCCCCCCTCCAGGGACTGCACGCCGGTGATGAGGTCATACCCGGCCGGGTCGACGACCCCGGGCTGGCTGACCATCTGGTGCCACAGGTACCAGAAGTCGTCGGCGGCGATCGGCGCGTTGTCCGTCCACTGTGCCTCGGGCCGGATCTTGTAGGTCACCGTGAACGGGTTCTGGCTGGTCACCTCGGCCGACACCAGCAGGGTGGGGTCCATCTCCCAGCGTGAGCCGGTCGGCGTGTTGGGGTCTGGGACGGGCCGAAAGGCGCTGGGCAACACCAGCGCGCTGATCGCCGCGTTCACCGGGGACAGGTCGGACAGCAGGTGCGGATTGAAGCCGGCGCCGATCGAGTCGATGCCCATGATGATCTCGCTGACCCGCGGCGGCGGCGGCACCGAGTTGTGCGGCGTATCGGTGCTCTGCGGCGCCGGCGGCGGGTTGACGGTGCAGGCCGACAGGACGAGTCCGACCAACGAGACCAGGCCGCCGAGCACCATGAACAAGCGGCGGACTCGTCTCGGCACGCTGCTCAGGGTATCGAGCAACCGCACAGCAGCCCGTCCGACCACCCGGTGTTAACCCCGGGCCTTGGCGCGCGACCGGCTGCGGGCCCGGGAGGTGGCGTCCAGCTCGACCTTGCGCACCCGCACGATCTCCGGGGTCACCTCGACGCATTCGTCTTGCGCGCAGAACTCCATGGCCTGTTCGAGATCGAGCTCGAGCGGCCTGGCCAACGTTTCGATGACATCGGCGGTCGACGACCGCATGTTGGTCAGCTTCTTCTCGCGGGTGACGTTGATGTCGAGATCCTCTGCGCGCGGGTTGATTCCGACGACCATGCCCTCGTAGGTGTCCTGGCCGGGCTCGACGAAGAACTGGCCCCGGTCGGCGAGCTGGATCATGGCGAAGGGTGTGATGGTGCCGGCGCGGTCCGACACCAGTGACCCGGTGTGGCGGGCCCGGATCTCCCCCGCCCATGGCCGGTAGCCGTCGAACACGGCGTTGGCGATGCCGGTGCCGCGGGTCAGGGTGAGGAAGTCGGTGCGGAAGCCGATCAGGCCGCGGCTGGGCACGATGAAGTCCATCCGGACCCAGCCCGCCGCGTGGTTGGTCATCTCTTCCATGCGGCCCTTGCGGGCGGCCATCAGTTGGGTGATCGCGCCGACGAACTCGTCGGGGCAGTCGATGGTCATCGCTTCGAAGGGCTCGTGCAGCTTGCCGTCGATCGTCTGGGTTACCACCTGCGGCTTGCCGACCGTGAGCTCGAAACCCTCGCGGCGCATCTGCTCGACCAGCACCGCCAACGCGAGCTCGCCGCGGCCCTGCACCTCCCAGGCGTCGGGCCGGTCGATGTCCACGACCTTGATGGAGACGTTGCCGACGAGTTCGGCGTCGAGCCGCGACTTCACCATGCGGGCGGTCAACTTGTGACCCTTCACCTTGCCCGCCAGCGGCGACGTGTTCGTCCCGATGGTCACCGAGATGGCGGGCTCGTCCACGGTGATGCGTGGCAGCGCGTGCGCGTGGTCGGGATCGGCCAGCGTGTCGCCGATCATGATCTCCGGAATGCCCGCGACGGCGACGATGTCTCCGGCGATGGCCTCGTCGGTGGGCGTGCGTTCCACGCCCTCGGTCACCAGCAGTTCGGTGATCTTCGCGTTGGTGATGACGGGATGGCCGTCAACCTCGCGCATCCAGGCGACCTGCTGGCCCTTGCGGATCCGGCCCTTATAGATGCGGATCAGCGCGAGCCGGCCGAGGAAGGCCGAGGCGTCGAGGTTGGTCACCAGCGCCTGCAACGGCGCCTCGGGATCGCCCTGCGGCGGCGGGATGTGCTCGAGCAGAACGTCGAACAGCGGGTCGAGGTTGTCGCCCGCGGGGTTCTCACCATTGGACGGTTCGGTCGTGCTGGCGATGCCTGCGCGGCCCGAGGCGTACAGCGTCGGCAGGCCCAGGGCGTGCTCGGCGGCCTTCTGTGCTTCCTCGTCGAGGTCGGAGGCGACGTCGAGCAGCAGGTCGTGGCTCTCCGAGACGACCTCGGATATCCGGGCGTCCGGCCGGTCCGTCTTGTTGACGACCAGGATCACCGGAAGGTGGGCGGCCAGGGCCTTGCGCAGCACGAACCGGGTCTGCGGCAGCGGACCCTCGGAGGCGTCGACCAGCAGCAGCACCCCGTCGACCATGGACAGTCCGCGCTCCACCTCACCACCGAAGTCGGCGTGGCCCGGGGTGTCGATGACGTTGATGACGGTCGTCGTTCCGTCGGCGTGCTTGCGATGCACGGCCGTGTTCTTGGCCAGGATCGTGATGCCCTTTTCCTTCTCCAGGTCCCCGGAGTCCATCAGGCGCTCGACCGCGTCGTCACCCCGGTGGTGCAGCGCGCCCGACTGCCGCAGCATCGCGTCAACCAGGGTGGTCTTTCCGTGGTCGACGTGGGCGACGATGGCGACGTTGCGAAATAGCACGTCGGTGATTGTGGCAGCGGGGAGCCTTGAAAGGCGAACTGGCGAGCGAACCGGCAGGTGGACAACCCTCGGGTCGCCGACGGCGTCAAGTGTGCGGTGGCGGCGTTGAGTGTGCGGTGGCGGCGTTCCGGGTCGGCGTGTCGCCGCCCTAGCCGCACAACCAAAGCGCAGGACGAACGGTCACCAGCCCCGCCGGCGCGGCGCCGTACCGACCAGTTGGCCCTTGCCCGCCGCCTCGCGGCTGCGGTAGACGATGTAGGGCCGGAACAGGTAGACGACCGGAGCGCTGAACACGTGCACCAGCCGGGTGAAGGGCCACAGCGTGAACAGCACCATGCCGATCAGCGCGTGCAGCTGGTAGTCCAGCGGCGCGTTGATCATCACCTCGCCGTGCGGCTGGAATATCCAGATCCGGCGGAACCACAGGCCCACTGTGTAGCGATAGTGGAACTCGCCGCCGTGCGGGCCGGTGCCGATCAGGTCGCAGTACAGGCCCACCACGATCGCCAGCAGCAGCACGACGTACATCACCTTGTCGCTGCGGCTGGTGGCCATGGTCACGGCCGGGCGGGTGAACCGCCGGTAGATCAGCAACCCGATGCCGATCAGCGTCGCGATGCCGGCCATCGACCCGGCGATGACCGCCTGCAGGTGGTAGAAGTGGTCGCTCATCTTCAGCATCTGGGTGACCCTGGGCGGGACGAGCAGGCCCATCACGTGTCCGGCGAACACCGCCAGGATGCCGAAATGGAAGATGGGGCTGGCGATGCTCAGCAGCCGCGACTCGTAGATCTGCGACGAGCGCGATGTCCAGCCGAACTTGTCGTAACGGTAGCGCCACCAGGTGCCCACGATCAGCACCGACAGCGTGACGTAGGGCGCGATGTCCCAGAACAGGACGTTGCTAAACACTTGGTGTTCCTTTACGGGGTGGCACGGTCAGGTTAAACGGTTGCAGCCCAACGGCTTCCGCCGGTGGTCCGGCTTTCGCCAGCCGCTCGGCGCGGCGAACTTCCTGATCGGTTGCGGCGGGCAGGGTCTCGCAGACCGCCGCGACCGTCGGCTCGTACGGCGACTCGGCGTCGGCCAGGGCGCCGCGCAGCACGTCGATCGGCACGCGGTGCTGGTCAAGCAGTCGCCGCCCCACCTCTGGATCGACGGTGGCGGCGAATTCGAGCACCACCGTCAGATGGTCGGGCGCCTCGCCGCCGGGCGCTGTTACGCCCGCCTCCCGATACGCGGTGGCGAACGCCAGCATCTCCCGGCCGCGGTTGCGGGTATCCCCCGCGGTCCAGTAGGTCAGGTACATCGTGCAGCGCCGGCGCATGTCGAAGGTGGCGACGTAATCCATCGCGGCGGCCATCGGCTCGCGGGCGCGCAGCGCCGCGACCGTCTGCTGCAGCAACGCCGCCGGCGGACCGCTGATGTGGGCGAGCAACCGGTCGACGGCGTCCAGGCGCCCGGCCAACCCGTCGTCGGGATAGGCCAGCAGCAGCGACGCCGCCTGCCACACCAGGCGATCCTGCATCGCCCGGTTGGTGGAGCGCTCCCGCAGGGCCGAGAGCAGTTTCATCGCTGCGGCTCCTCGGGAAACATTCCGGCGGGCACCTGGCCGCCGTCCCAGTTGAGCAGGTTCACCCGGGTGGACGGCCGCATGTTGCCGGGGTCGTCGCCGCGCTGCTGGAGGGTGTGGAAGGTCTCCACGGACACCGGCACCAAATCCGACTCGTACATGCCGGGCCCGCCGTCACCGGTCAGCGAGCAGCCCATCTCCTCGAGATCGCGGGCCTGCGGCGCGAAGGCGGTTGGAATGACATAACGCTCTTCGTATTTCGCGATGGCGAGCAGCCGGTACATCTCGTAGATCTCTTCTTCGGTCAGGCCGACCGAATGCGGGATGTGCGGCTGGGTCTCGCGGCCGAGGTTGATGTCGCGCATGTAGGAACGCATCGCCGCCAGCCGCCGCAGCACGCCCTCGACCACTGCGGTGTCGCCCGCGGTGAACAGCTCGGCCAAATACTGCATCGGGATGCGCAGCGCGTCCAGCGCGCCGAACAGGTTGCCGAGGTCTTCCCCGTCGTGCCCGTCGCGGCTGACCGCGTCGACCACCGGCGAGAGCGGCGGGATGTACCAAACCATCGGCATGGTGCGGTATTCCGGGTGCAACGGCAGCGCCACCTTGTAGGTGTGGATCAGCGCATACACCGGGGAGCGTTGCGCGGCCTCGATCCACTCGTCCGGAATGCCCTCGGCCCGCGCCCCGGCGATGACCTCCGGATCGTTGGGGTCCAGCAGGATCTCGCACTGCGCCGGATAGAGATCGGTCTCCTTCCCCACGGACGCCGCCTGAAGCACCCTGTCGACGTCGTAGAGCACCACGCCCAGGTAGCGCAGCCGCCCCACACAGGTCTCCGAGCAGATGGTCGGCAGGCCGACCTCCATCCGCGGATAGCACAGCGTGCACTTCTCGGCCTTGCCGGTCTTGTGATTGAAATAGACCTTCTTGTAAGGACATCCGGACACGCACATCCGCCAGCCGCGGCAGCGGTCCTGGTCGACCAGCACGATGCCGTCCTCGCTGCGCTTGTACATCGCGCCCGACGGGCACGACGCCACGCAGGACGGGTTGAGGCAGTGCTCGCAGATGCGGGGCAGGTAGAACATGAAGGTTTCTTCGAGCGAGAGTTTGACCTCTTCGCTGATCTTCTTCAGGATCGGGTCCTCGGCCAGGATCTCCGGCGACCCGGCCAGGTTGTCGTCCCAGTTCGGCCCCCACGAAATCTTCATCGGCTCACCGGTGATCAGGCTTTTGGGAGCGGCCGTCGGGAAGGTGTCCCCCGCGGGTGCGGTGGTCAGGTTCTCGTAGTCGTAGGTCCAGGGCTCGTAGTAGTCGCCGATGAGGGGCAACTTCGGATTGGCGAAGATCCGCAGCAGTTTGTGCAACCGGCCGCCGTCCCGTAACCGCAGCCGGCCCTTCTTGTCGCGGATCCAGCCGCCGCGCCACCGCTCCTGGTCCTCATAGGTGCGTGGATAGCCTTGGCCGGGGCGGGTTTCGACGTTGTTGAACCACACGTATTCGGTACCGGGTCGGTTGGTCCAGGCCTGTTTGCACGTCACCGAGCAGGTGTGGCAACCGATGCATTTGTCGAGGTTCATCACCATCGCCAACTGCGCCATGACCTTCATTGCGATCCCCCCTCCCGTGTCGTGTTGGTGCGCATCAGTACTGCACCTCCTGGCTGCGGCGGCGCACGACGGTTACCTCGTCGCGCTGGTTACCGGTCGGACCCAGGTAGTTGAACGCGAACGCGTGTTGCCCGCAGCCACCGGCCAGGTGGCTGGGCTTGATGCGCACCCGGGTCAGCGCGTTGTGATTACCGCCGCGCTTGTTGTTGATTTCGGAGCGCGGCGTGTCCACGGTCCGCTCCTGAACGTGGTAGACGAAGACCACACCGTCGGGCATCCGGTGGCTGACGATCGCCCGGCACACGTAGATGCCGTTGACGTTGACCGCCTCGACCCAATCATTATCGCGCACATTGATTTTCGCCGCGTCGCCCGGACTCATCCACATCGTCGGGCCGCCGCGGGACAGCGACAACATGTACAGGTTGTCCTGATAGGTGGAGTGGAATGACCACTTCGAGTGCGGCGTCAGGTATCGCACGGTGAGCCCGATGCCGTCCTCGCATGCGCCAAGCGTGGGCTGGCCGAACAGGCGGGCCATGTCCAGCGGCGGCCGGAACACCGGCAGATGCTCGCCGAGTTCCTCGATCCAGTCGTGCGCGAGGTAGAAATGCATCCGGCCGGTCAGGGTGTGGAACGGCTTGAGGTTCTCGATGTTGATGGTGAACGGCGCGTAGCGACGGCCACCAGTTTCGCTGCCCGACCATTCCGGGCTGGTGACCACGGGAACGGGCCGAGCCTGGGTGTCGGCGTAGCTGATGCGCTTGTCCTCGCTGCCCTCGGCCAGATGCACCAGCCGCTGACCGGTGCGCTTTTCCAGTTCGTGGAAGCCCTCGACCGCCAGCCGCCCGTTGGTGGTCCCGGACAGCAGCAGCAGCACGTCGGCCATCCGCGACGCGGTGGTGATGGCCGGACGGCCCGCCCCCACACCGGATTTCAGCACGCCGAACTTGGCGGCGAGCTCCTCGACCTCGCGGAACGGGTGCACCGTGACGCCTTTGGTGGTCAAGCCGAATTTGTCGACGAGCGGACCCAGGGTCAGCCACTTGTCGTAAATGGCGGTGTAGTCGCGCTCCACCACGGTGAGCTTGCCCATCGTCCGGCCGGGCACCGGCGTCGCACCGGTGTGCAGCCAATCCTGTTCGGTGCCATCGGGATAGGCCATCGCATCCGGAGTGTCGTGCTGCAGCGCGCTGAGCACCACATCGGTGCGGGTGCCCAAATGGTCCTTGGCCATGGCGCTGAAGGCGCGGGCGATCGCACCGAAAGCGTCGAAGTCCGAACGCGTTTCCCACGGCGGATCTGTCGCGGCGCTGAACGCATGCACGTACGGGTGCATGTCGGTGCTGGAGATGTCGGCCTTTTCATACCAAGTCGCCGCCGGCAGCACGATGTCGGACACCAGGGTGGTCGAGGTCATCCGGAAGTCGATCGACATCATCAGGTCGAGCTTGCCCTCGGGGATGTCGCCCTCGCACGTCACGCCGGTGGGCCGCACCCCGTCCTCGGGCGGCAGCGCCGACGCGTTGGAATCGGTGCCCAACAGGTGGCGCAGGAAGTATTCGCCGCCCTTGCCCGACGAGCCGATCAGGTTGGCGCGCCAAACGGTAAGCACCCGTGGCCAATTGACCGGGTTGTCCGGATCGGTCACGGCGAGCTTCAGCTTGCGCTGGCCGAGCTGTTCGGCGACATATTCGGCGACGTCGCGATCTGTGGCACGCGCCTCGTCGGCGACGTCCAGACTGGACCGGTCGAATTGGGGGTAAAACGGGCTCCACCCCATGGCCACCGATGACGCCAGCAGGTCCATGGTGTGCTTGCCCGCGAACCTGCCCCGGCCCACCGGGCTGGCCAGTTTGTCCGCGCCGTATCCGTCGTAGCGCCATTGGTCGGTGTGTGCGTACCAGTACGAGGCGCCGGGCACCTGCCGCGGTGGACGCACCCAGTCGGTTGCCATCGCCATCGTCTGGAATCCGGTGAGCGGGCGCACCTTTTCCTGGCCGACGTAGTGAGCCCAGCCGCCGCCGTTGCGGCCCATCGATCCGGTCAGCATCAGCAGCGCGAGCACCGCACGGTAGATCGCGTCGCTGTGGAACCAGTGACAGATGCCGCCACCCATGATGATCATGGAGCGGCCGCCCGATTCCTCGGCGCTGCGCGCGAATTCCCTTGCCACCCTGATGGCCTGGGCGGCCGACACGCCGGTGATCGGTTCCTGCCATGCCGGGGTGTTCTGCTGGGTGGCGTCGTCGTAGCCGGTGGGCCATTCGCCCGGCAAACCGGGCCGCGCCACACCGTATTGGGCGAGCATCAGGTCAAAGACGGTGCACACCAGGTGCTTACCGATGCGGCGTACCGGGACACCGCGCGCCACGGTCGTTCCCTCGCCGTTGACGGTGTCGAAGCTGGGCAGGTGGACGAGCGCGCTGGTGTCATCTCCTGACCCGTGCGCGTCTCGCACGCTGAGCGCCGGCATCAGGTCGCCGAGATCGAGATTCCATTTCCCGACGCCCGACTCGCCGTACCGGAATCCCAGCGAACCGAGCGGCACCACAACCGAATCGGTCGTCTCGTCCAGCACGGCGGGCTTGAGCGCCGCGTTCTCGACGGCCTCCCCCAGATCCGCCGCCGTGAGGTTCTTTCCCGGCACCAGCATGTCGCCGCGTTCTTCCAGCTTGATCAGGAACGGCAGGTCGGTGTAGCGGCGGGAGAAGTCGGTGAAAAACGGAACTTCCTTGCGCACATAGCATTCCGAGAGGATGACGTGGCCCATCGCCATGGCCAGCGCCCCGTCGGTGCCGGCCGCACAGGGCATCCACTCGTCGGCGAACTTGGTGTTGTCGGCGTAATCCGGGCTGACGGTCACCACCTTGGTGCCGCGGTAGCGCGCCTCGGCCATCCAGTGCGCGTCGGGCGTGCGGGTGATCGGGACGTTGGAGCCCCACATCATCAAATACGCTGCGTCCCACCAGTCCCCGGATTCGGGCACATCGGTCTGATCGCCGAAGACCTGCGGTGAGGCGACCGGCAGGTCGGCGTACCAGTCGTAGAACGACGTCATGGGGGCGCCGATCAGCTCGAAGAACCGCGAGCCCGCGGTGTAGGACACCATTGACATCGCTGGGATCGGGGAAAATCCGGCAACGCGATCCGGTCCGTAGGTCTTGATCGTGTGCACGTGGGCGGCGGCGATCAGCTCGGTGGCCTCGGCCCAGGTGACCCGGACCAGCCCGCCCTTCCCGCGCGCCTGCTGATAGCGGCGGCGACGCTCTGGATCGGACTGGATGTCGGCCCAGGCCAGCACCGGGTCGCCGAGCCGCGCCTTGGCCTCCCGGTACATCTCGACCAGCACGCCGCGGGCATACGGGTAGCGCACGCGGGTCGGTGAGTAGCTGTACCACGAAAACGACGCACCTCGGGGGCAGCCGCGCGGCTCGTACTCGGGCCGGTCCGGGCCCACCGACGGGTAGTCGGTCTGCTGGGTCTCCCAGGTGATGATCCCGTCTTTGACGTAGATCTTCCACGAGCACGATCCGGTGCAGTTCACCCCGTGGGTGGAGCGGACCACCTTGTCGTGGCTCCAGCGGTCGCGGTAGAACACGTCGGCTTCGCGGCCGCCCTCCCGCGTCACCGTGCGCAGGTCGGCCGAGATCTCGCCGGGCGTGAAGAACCGCCCGCTGCGCTCCAGGAGCTCCTCGAGCACTCCGCCAATGTGAGGTGTGACAGTCAAGAAGTACTCCTCCGATTCGGTAACGTCGCGCCTCGTCGCCGGGCCGTCCGTTCGACCCCAACTGCGTTGTGTTCGGCAATCAGCCCAATGATCCAGCCGCCCGCACCAGCTCGGATCGGCTCAGCGCCCGGCATGTCGGGCCCGCGGGCTGGGAGGCGATACAGCACCAGCGTAGGTCTGGGCCGAGGGCGAAATCAGGTCCGCCGCGCGTGGCCACATGTCGCAAAAAGTGGTCATGAGTATGGGTTTTTGTGCGCCTGGCAATGCGCCGGCCCGGCATCGAGGCCGCGACGGCAAGGGCTGAACAAGCATTCGACTCGCTATCCGCACGCGCATCCAGGGCAGATTTTTGTGGCGTCGTTGTACACGTCATATTGTTCTGTTCAGTTCACTGCGAAGACCTGCAACGCGGCTGTACATAAGCTGCCGGAAGTCTGTGGACTTGTTATGAGGCGCCCGTCAAAGCGCCCGGGTCAGGTCCCCTAACCAGCCACGATCGGCCGGCACCCAGTCGAGATCGTGCAGCTCAGCCGCCGTGATCCAGCGCAACGCCCGGTGATCGCGGGCGTCGGGCTCGCCGCGGATCAGGCGCACGCGGTAGGCCCGCAGCGTGAACCGGCCGTCCACCGCGACGTCGGCGCCCAGCCGCTCGCCCACCGCGACGTCACCGACCGCCAGGCCCAGCTCCTCGACCAGCTCACGGGCCAGCGCGTCACGCTCGGTTTCACCGGGCGCGACCTTGCCACCGGGCAGCTCCCAGCGGCCGGCGAGCTCGGGCGGACGAACGCGTTGCGCCACCAAGACCTTGGAGTCGCAGATCAGGGCACCCGCGACGACGATCTGGGTCGACATGGCCAGTGACGGTATACCGTCGGGCACCTCGGCTGGGCACGACGCCCTCGGCCGGCGAAGATCAAATTCCTCGAAATGGCGTCAAACCCCCGCGATATGGATCGAATTCCCATGCGGCACAACGGTTCTGTTCCGATTTGAGCACCGGCGTGGGATACTCGGCTCTAGCCGGTCAGTATCCCTAAATAGCACTTCCAGGAATGGGGGTTGGCAATGACCACCGAACCCGCAACGACGTTCGCCCGCACGTTCAGGGGCTATGACACGGCTGCGGTCGATGCCTATATCCAGGTGTTGCTCGCCAAGCAGAAGCTCCTAATCGACGAAGTCCAGAACCTCAGGGCCCAGCGAAACGAATCCGGCGATGAAGCGGTCGCGCTGCGGATCGAAGCCGCCTGCCTCAAGGATGAGATCGCCGTCCTCTCGGACACGTCGCCGTCGCCCTACGCGATGCAACATCGCATGGCGAAGTTGCTGCGGCGTGCGCTCGATGAGATCTCCCAGATGCAGTACGAGTCGCGCGCCGAGGTAGAAGCGCTGATTGCCGAGGCCGAGGCCGAGGCCGAGGCCGCCCACCAAGAGCACCGGGAGTTGCTGGCGGACATTGCCGCGCAGCGAAAGGCGCTGGAGGCAGAGTGTGCGGCAACCAGGAAAGAGCTGGACGCCGAACTCGCCAGGATGCGTGCTGAAGCCCAATCGTCGATCGATGATGCGTGGCAGGAAGCCCAGCATGAGCGCGACCGACTCCTCGCCGACGCAAAACAGAGAGCCCGTCAAACCGATGAGCAGGCCCACAGGGCGCTGGGTGAGGCGAACCAGCGACGGATCATGATCCTGGAAGAACTGATGGGCGTGGCCCGCGACCTCCAGCGGGTTCCGGCGATCCTCGAGACGGCGTACCAAGAACGAAACAACCCGCCGGAGGCAAACGTCGTGGTTCAGCTGGATCAAAAAAGTCAGACGCCGGGTCCCGCTGTTGCCTCGTAGTTGACCACCCTGTCGGGAAGGGTTCGCGTATTTCCTTCCCGCGGCATGGCCGGTGACGGTATACCGTCGGGGCATGGCTGTGTTATTTCCCGCCGAACGCTGTACGTGAGCTGGGGAAACACTGCTGGCGTTCTAACGCTGTAGCTTCTGTTGAACGTAAGTGATCGCCCGTTGCCTGTCGTGCCTGATCTGCGCGGGCATGTCCATTCCCGACCACTCCTCGGCTTACACTTCCGCAATGTTCTCGGAGACGCGCTACGCGATGAACGGGGACTTGCGCGTCGCCTATCGCGCGTCACCCAAGGGTCCTCGCGACATCGTGCTCATCCCGACCTGGTTCACCAACTGCGACATCCTTCCAGAGCAATCGTTCATTCAAGGCTGCGTCGAAGCGCTGACATCGCTCGGTCGACTGATCTTCTTCGACCAGCCAGGCATGGGAGCCTCCGATCCCACTACGTCGGGCGCGCCGGCAACCGTGGAGCAATGGGCCGACAGCATGACCGCGGTGCTCGACGACCTGGAGATGAGCGAAGTGGTCCTTCTCGCGGGCCCCGACAGCGGCGCTGTTCGCGGCAACATATCCGTCGCGTACAGCCGCGCTGGTGGTGCTGGAGGGCTATGCGGACCCGAGGGCTCAACGGACTGGCGGGCTCGCTCAGGAGGACGTCCTCGCTGCAATGGTGGGTGTGTGGGGTACCGGAGGGTCCCAACATGTCATGAACCCGGACATGCCTTGGAACGAGGAAATCCGGGCAGCGTCAGCCCGGATGGAACGCCTCTCAGCGAGCCCAGGAACCGTTGCCAGCATGATGGCGCTGATGGCCGAAATGGACGTGCGGGCGTTGCTTCCCACAGTCCGCGTCCCGACGCTCGCCCTGCATCACACCGACGACGCCGTAATCCCGCCGGAGTGGGGCAAGGAAGTCGCTGATCGGATACCGGGCGCGAGATACGTTGAGCTGCCAGGGCGCAACATGATGCACTTCGTAGAACCATGGCGCGATTCGTTTCAGGAGATCGCCCAGTTCCTCACCGGCCAGCAGGCCGATGTGGCCGACGACCGGGTTCTGGCTACGGTGATGTTCACCGACATCGTGGACTCGACGCGTCGCGCGGCGGAGATGGGCGACCGTGACTGGCATGCGTTGCTCGATGCGCACGATGCTGTGGTGCGGTCGCAACTCGTCCGGTTTCGGGGCCGCGAGGTGAACACATCCGGAGACGGCTTCCTCGCGATGTTCGACGGTCCTCAGCGAGCGATCCGCTGCGCCATGGCGATCCGCGACGCCGTGCAGGCACTTGGCATACAGGTGCGTGCTGGGTTGCACATCGGGTGAGTGCGAGGTCCGCGGCGATGACATCGGCGGGATCGGCGTGCACATCGGAGCGCGAGTTAGCGCATTGGCAGGGCCGAACGACGTGCTCGTGTCGAGCACACTGCGCGACCTGGTGATCGGGTCAGGACTCGAATTCGAGGAACGTGGGACACACCAACTCAAGGGCGTGCCAGGCGAATGGCACCTATTCGCGGTCGCCTCTACCTAGACCAAACTGACGGTCCGTTACAACGTCGGCGTCCAAGTACATGAGACGTCCACTTGAAGCAGATTGACGAAGAAACTTTCGAGGAATGACCCAGTGCCATCGGAAAATGCTTCGGTAAATCCGCGAGACGTTATCGTCCCCATCTTCGCGGTGGATACTTACGGTATGGCTGTGTTAACGGATGAGCAAGTAGACGCCGCACTGCCCGATCTCAACGGATGGGAGCGCGCCGACGGCGCCCTGCGCCGCTCGATCAAATTTCCGAGTTTTCTCGCCGGCATCGATGCCGTACGCCGGGTGGGCGAGCACGCGGAGAGCAAGGACCATCACCCGGACATCGATATTCGTTGGCGGACAGTGACTTTCGTCCTCGTCACGCACTCCGAGGGAGGCATCACCAATAACGACATCGACATGGCCCGCGACATCAACGGCATCGTCGACAACTAGGCGGCGGCCGGGCCCTTCTCCGCGGTCTCCCGGCTGCCGCTAGCCGCGATCCAGCTCAACGTCGCCACCGCCGCCACGATGTAGATCAGCCCGGCCCACGCCAGGTACCAAGGCCGGCTTATCTGCCAGATGGTCGGTTGGGCGAAGCTCAGCAACCACGGCACGCCGATCACGGTGAGTGCCAGCCAGCCCCAGCCCACGATGCGCGCTCCGCGCAGCTCGCGCACCGGACCATGGATCGCCCAGATCATCAGCGGCACCAGCCACACCCAGTGGTGGGTCCACGAAATCGGCGAGAGCAGCAGCCCGAACAGCTCCACCACCAGGAGCCTGCCCAACCGATCGGCGGAGTCCAGCGCGCGCCAGGCCAGCACGGCCAGCACCGCGGTGACGGCGACGGCGGCCACCAGCAACGGGCCGAATCCCACGTCGTGGCCCAGGATCCGCGAAATGCCGCCGCGCCAGGACTGATTGAACGAGGTGGCGATGGGGCCGATCCGATGGGCATCGCCCAGCAGGTCGGTGAAGTAGAAGCGTGTCTGATCGCCGACTACCAAGACCGAAATCCCAATGGTGGCAACGAAAACGACCGCCGAGAACACCGCGGCTCCCCACCGGCGGGCGCCGGCCAGATAGACGCCGGAGATCGCGGGGGTCAACTTGATGCCGGCCGCCACGCCCACCAGTAGCCCCGACAGCCACCACCGGGTGGTGTAGACCGCCCACAGCACCGCGGTCATCAGCAACACGTTGACCTGTCCGTAGTCGAACGTGCTGCGCAGCGGCTCGATCCAGATGGCGACCGCCGTCCATAACATCGCGACACGCCGGCCGTCGGCCCCGGCGGCCACGCCCATCAGGCGCTGGCTGAGCCGGACCGCGCCGTACAGAGCGGCCATGGTTGCGATCTGCCAGAGGAACGCAACGAGGCCGAACGCCAACAGGTGCAGTGGGTAGAAGACGACGGCCGCGAAGGGCGGGTAGGTGAACGGCAGCGGGAAGTCCGGCGTCTGGTCGGCGTAGACGTAGCTGTACAAGGTGCCGGGGTGGTCGATCGCGGCCGACCCGCCGAGGTACACGTGCAGGTCGACGAAGTTCGCGCCGTTGGGAGCCAGATACGTCCACGCCAGCCGCGCAGCGATGCTTGCGATGAGCAGCATCGGCGCGGCCGCCTGCAGGAGACTCGCCAACCGCTGGGGCTTGGGTGCCGCCGGAGCGGCCGAGGTGGTGTCTATCCGCCCGACTTTAGCGAGCGTGGTACGCGCCGCCGCGCCGTCGGTCCCCACTCAGCTTCGTGGAGGCCTCTTTTCACCCATTCGGTCACCCTTCTCACTCGTATCAGTAACGAGTTCATAAATGCCACACGTGTCACTTGAGTCTCATCTGCATCAAAGTAACTTCAGCGCCGAACCTGTAATCGATCAATCAGGGAGAGTCATGCCAACCATCTGGACTTACATGCGTGCAGCCGCCGTCGTGGTCGGTTCGTCCGCAGCGCTATTGACGGGCGGAATCGCCCACGCCGACCCCGTGCCGGCCCCCGCCATGCCGAACATTCCGCAGCAGCTGATCAGTTCGGCGGCCAACGCACCGCAAATCCTGCAGAACCTCGCGACCGCACTCGGCGCCACGCCGCCGGCGGCTCCGGCCACTCCGGGCATCAGCTTCCCGGGTGTTCCGGCGGCCACCGCTCCGGCAACCGCGGCGGCTCCGGCGGCGGGTCTTCCGTCGATTCCCGGACTGACCGCGCCGACAAGCCCCGCCGCCCAGGTGCCTTCTACGGCGGCCAACCCCTTCCTTCCGGGGCTGGCGCAGTCGGCAACCCCTGCCGCGCCGTCGACGGCGACCGGCGGTATTCCGGGAATGATCCAGGGCCTGACGGGTGCGCAGCCGGCGGCTGCGGGTCCCGCCGCCCCGTCGGCTCCGTCGATCCCGGGCCTGCCCGCGATCCCGGGTCTGTCTGCTCCGGCGGCACCGGCCACTCCGCCGGCTCCGCAGATTCCGCAGGCGCAGGTCAACATGCCTGCGATGCCGGCCGGCCTGCCGGTCAGTGTGCCTCCGAAAGTGCTGCTCCCGCAGGATCTGCCGGCGCTCGCTTCGGGTCAGGCTCCGGCCGCACCCGCAGCACCGGCGGCACCCGCGCCGGCGCCGGTCAGCCCCGCCGGACCGGTAGCGCCGCTGCTGGCCGCCCTGCCCTGATCAGTTTCGTAAACGGCTAAATCACCACCGAGAACCGGAGGACACGCACCGTGGCAACCACTTGGAATCTGTCCAAAGGTTTGGCCGCTGTCGTCACGGCATCGGCTGTCGCGTTCGGGCTCTGCCCGAGCGCGGCAGCCGACCCGGCGGCACCGCAGCCGGCACCGCAACCGAATGCGGCCCAAGGGCTGCCCGGTCTGCCTGCCTTGTCGCAGCTGAGCCCGCTCATCCAGCAAGCGGCCACCGACCCGCAGCAAGCGACACAGCTGCTGATGGCCGCAGCGCAAGCCTTCGCCCACAACCCGACCACGCCCAGCGAGTCGAAAAACGTTGCGGCCGCAGTCAATCAATTCGTCGCCGAGCCCGGCGCGCCGGCGCAACACGTGCCCGCGGCGGGGGTGGAGCCCGGTTTGCAGGCCCACCTGCCGGCCGGCATCAACCCGGCCCACGCGGCCGGCCCGGCCCCCGACGCGGCACCCGCCGCTCCGGCGCCCGCCGCGGCTCCAGCGCCCGAGGCACACCTGCCCGCCGCGGCTCCGGCGCCCGCTGCCGCGCCCGCCGCGGCTCCAGCGCCCGAGGCACACCTGCCGGCCGGCATCGACCCGGCCCACGCCGCCGGTCCCGCACCCGCCGCGGCACCCGCCGCACCGGGTCCCGCCCAACCAGCCAACGTGCCGGTCGCGGCGCCGGTCCCAGCGCCACCGGCCCCGGTCGCAGCGCCTCCGGCGGCCCCACCCACACCGGAAGCCGCCCCGGCGCCCGCACCGGCACCGGCCCCGGACGCCGCTCCCACGGCGGCGGCGCCGGGGTTCGGCCCTGACACGCCCCCCACCCAGGACTTCATGTACCCATCGATCGGCTCCAACTGCCTGGCGGACGGCACCAGCGCCATCGCCACCGCGCTGTCGGTGGCGGGGCCGGCCAAGATTCCCGCCCCCGGCCCGGGGCCCGGCCAGACCGCCTACGTGTTCACCGCGGTCGGCACGCCCGGACCCGCCGACGTGCAGAAGCTGCCGCTGAACGTCACCTGGGTGAACCTGACCACCGGAAAGTCGGGAACCGTCGCTCTCCAGCCGCGTCCGGACATCAACCCGGAGGGGCCGACGACGTTGAGCGCGATCGTCGACACCGGCTCGGGCAGCATCATGTCGACGATCTTCGGGCAGGTCACCACCAAGGAAAAGCAGTGCCAGTTCTTGCCCACCATCGGTTCGACGGTGGTGCCGTAACGGATCGGCGCCGCCACCGTCTCGTCGCCCTGAATGCGCGTGTCCCCGACCGGGGGGCACGCGCATTCGCGTCGAGCGGGGCTAGTACGCCATGAACAAGATGGCGTCCCGGTCGTACTCGAGGCCAGGATGATCGCTGGCGAGGTGAGCCTGGGTCAACTCGACCAGTTCGTCCTCGTCCTTGCCGACGATGGCTTCGCCGCACGGACACGTGATGTGTGTCTTCACGTTGTCGCCCTTCCCTTCTGTGGACCTGCTACTTCGCCGCTTTGGCTGCCGCTTTCATCTGCTTTTTGTAGGCGCGCACTTTCCCCATCGACTGGGCGTCGACGATGTCGGCGACGGATATGTGCGCGCCGGCCTTGCCGAAGTCTCCCGCCGCCGCACGCCAGCCTTTCGGGGTCACGCCGTACTGCTTGCCCAGCAGTGCCAAAAAGATCTGCGCCTTGACGTCGCCGAATCCGGGCAGCCCCTTGATCCGCCGCAGCAGCTCGTTGCCGTCGGGGTTGCCGGCGGTCCACAGTCCGGCGGCGTCACCGTCGTAGCGGTCCACGATGATCTGCGCCAGCGTTTGGATGCGCTTGGCCATCGACCCCGGAAAGCGGTGTATCGCAGGCCTTTGCGAGCATAATGCGGCGAACTTGTCGGGGTCGTAGTCCGCGATTTCGGCGGCATCGAGGCTGCCCATCCGGTCTGCGATCTTCTTCGGTCCGGCGAACGCCGTCTCGAAGGGGACCTGCTGATCCAGGACCATCCCGATGAGCAGCGCCAACGGATTCTCGTCCAGCAGGCTGTCGGCCTCAGGATCTTGGGCAAGGCAAATTTTCACCGTCAACGATCTTCCTTCCGCTGAACATCCTGGGACCGGGGACCCATAGGTCGCAAGACTACTCACCAGCAATGACCGCGTTATCGTGGCGTGGTGGTGGATGAGGGCAAGCTGGCACTGATGCTGGCGCGCGACGGGCTGCATCAGCTCGTCACCGCCTACTGCAGGGCCGTCGACCGCGCCGACTACGACACGCTGCGCGGCCTGTACCACCCCGAGGCGACCGATTCGCACGGCTCGTTCTCGACGGGCGGCGTCGAACAATTCATCGCGCAACTGCAAGGCGCCGAACCGTATGTGCGTGTCTCCCAACACAACATCACCACCACGAACTTCGTCGTCGACGGCGACACGGCGCGGGGGGAGATCTACTGCCTGGTGTTTCACACCTTCGCCGGCCCCGAGCACGACGTCGACGTCATCATCGGCGGGCGATACCTGGACAGCTACACCAAACACGACGACCGGTGGAAGTTCAGTCAACGCACCATCGTGGCGGACTGGGCATACCAGAACGACCCGTCCCGAGTGAACTTCGAACACCCCAGCACCAGGGGCAGCCTGCGCGGCCAACCCGGCCAAGCCGACCCTTCGATCGGCCTGTTCGCAGCCCCGGAGGACTGAGATCGGCGAAACATGCTGGCACACAGCATGTTTCGCCAGCAACCGTCAGCCGCTCTTGCGGCGGAACTCCCGGCGGTTTCCCACCGCGCCGTGCGCCCGCGATTGCTTGCCCGCGCCGTCCCTGTGGTCGGACCCGTTCGAGGATTTCGCCATCTTGCGGTCCAGGGCTTCGCGGAATTTGCGCTTGGTGTCGTCGTCCGACCCGGGCGATCCGGCGGCCCCCGAAGACTCCGACGACTTGGAACCCTGCCGGGCATTCGATTCAGCCATACGGGGCAGCCTAGCCCGGGCCTGCCGAACGGTTCGGTAGGCGGCGCGGCTACCGCATGCCGGGCGGCATGCCGTACAGGTGCGAGATCGGCAGCGTCAGCAGCACCCGCCGGTCGGTGACCATCGCCCGCCGGTATTCGTCCCAGTCCGGGTGTTCACCGGCGATGTTGCGATACAACGCAATCAGGGACTCCACGGTGTCGTCGTCGGGCGCGGCCGCGGGTGGCGTCAGCTCGGCGGTGCCCTCGGCGACGGCGTACGACCAGCCGTCGTCGGCGTCGACCAGGATCGAGGCCCGCGGATCCCGACGCAGGTTGCGGGTCTTGGCGCGCGGCTCGGTGATCGACACCTGGATACCCACGCTGCGCGGGTCGAAGTGATAGCTCACGTTGGAGAGCTGCGGCCGCCCGTCGCGCTTGATGGTGGCCAGCACCCCGAGGGAGTGTCCGCTGATCAAGGCCAGCAATTTGTCGTCGAAGACTTGGCGTCCCATGACGAAAGCGTACGTCGCGGACGGCCGGGGCGGGCCGGGGTGTTTTCTGCGCGGCCGACCTGGTGGAATCGGGACATGACCAAGTACGCGGCGTTTCTGCGTGGCGTCAACGTCGGGGGCGTCAACCTCAAGATGGCCGAGGTGGCTGCCGCGCTGACCGAGGCGGGATTCACCCAGGTCCGGACCATCCTGGCCACCGGCAACGTGCTGCTGGAGTCGACCGCCGTCGTGGCGTCGGTGCGCAAGAAGGCCGAAGCCACGTTGCGTGACCGGTTCGGCTACGACGCGTGGGTGCTGGCCTATGACATCGACACGCTGCGCGCGGTGGTCGATGCCTACCCGTTCGAGCGCGAGGTCGACGGCTATCAGTCCTATGTCACGTTCGTCGCCGACGCGGCCGTGCTTGACGAGCTCGCCGCGCTGGGTAAGAAGGCCGGTCCCGACGAGAAGATCCGCCGCGGTGACGGGGTGATCTATTGGCAGGTCCCCAAGGGCGGCACGCTGGACAGCAGCATCGGCAAGACGATGGGTAAGCCGCGGTACAAGTCGTCGACCACGACGCGCAACCTGCGCACGCTGGACAAGGTGTTGCGCTGAGCCCGCGCTAGCAAAAAGCCGGTGCGGCAAGAAGTTTCGATGCTCGCCGAGCACGCGTCATTCGTCGGGCACCGCTTCGATGTAGCGCACCGCTTCGGCCTTGTCCAACCCGAGCCCGCGCGCAACCCGGACGTACTCGCGGGCAGCGGCCGCCATCGCGGCGTCGGTCGGGTCGTAGCGGGCGATGAAAGTGCCGAAGCGCCCGCGGGTTTCGATGATGGCGGAGCTTTCCAGCTCGCGGTAGGCGCGCGCGACGGTGTTGACGGCGACGCCGAGCTGGCCGGCCAGGTCCCGCACGGTCGGCAGGCGGGTGCCGGGCGGCAACGCGCCGTCCCGGACTCCTTCGATGACCTGCGTCCTGAGCTGGTCGAACAACGGTTTTCCCGCCTTCATGTCGACCTTCAACCAGTCACCCAGCTCCACCCATCCAGTATCCCCCACCCCCGGCTATCTTGGTGAGATGCGAGTAGCGGTGCTCAGCGGCGCGGGGATCTCCGCCGAAAGCGGTGTGCCGACCTTCCGCGACGACAAGAACGGATTGTGGGCCCGCTTCGACCCTTACGAGCTGTCCAGCACCCAGGGATGGCGCGACAACCCGCAGCGGGTCTGGGGTTGGTATCTGTGGCGCCACTATCTGGTCGCCGATGTCCAACCGAATGCGGGTCACCGCGCCATCGCCGCCTGGCAAGACGACGCCCAGGTCAGCGTCATCACCCAGAACGTCGACGACCTGCACGAGCGCGCGGGCAGCCGTTCGGTTCACCACCTGCACGGCAGCCTGTTCGAATTCCGTTGTGCGCGTTGTGGTATGGCCTATTCTGGGGAGCTGCCGGCGATGGCCGAGCCGGCGCTGGAGGTGCAACCGCCGGTCTGCCACTGCGGCGGCCTGATCCGACCCGACATCGTGTGGTTCGGTGAACAGTTACCCGACGAGCCGTGGCAGCGCGCCGTGGAGGCGACCGAGGCCGCCGACGTCATGGTGGTGGTCGGGACCTCGGCGATCGTCTATCCGGCGGCCGGGCTGGCTGAGCGGGCGCTGTCCCGCGGCACCGCCGTCATTGAGGTCAATCCAGAGGTCACTCCGTTGTCCAGCAGCGTGACGATCAGCATCCGTGAGACGGCAGGTCAGGCGCTGCCCGGGTTGTTGCAGCGGCTACCGGCCCTGCTGAGCTGATCGGGCCCGCCGGTCAGGGCCGGCGCGCGCGGCCGAGCAGTAACTCAGAGACCGGCATCGGCGCCCAGGCCGGCAACGTGAACTGCCGCCGCGACGTGTCGATTTCGAAGCCCGCCTCGGCGATCGAGCGCTCGGTGTCCCGGTGGGTGTGGCAGTTGCCGAACAGCCGCGGCCACACCGTCGCATCGACGAAACGCTGAAAGCGGCCCCGCGCACCGGCACTGGCGATGTGCTCAAGGTAGCGCAGCTCCCCGCCCGGCCGCAGCAATGTGTACAGGCGCCGCAACACGTCGCGGGGGTCGCGCACCGAGCACAACACCAGCGAGCACACCACCGCGTCGAACGGCTCCGCGCCGCTGAACGCTTCGGCCGTCTCGCCGGTGACGACCACGCGGAGGGGCACCGCCTCCGCCGCGGCACGGGCCTGCGCCGCCAGCCGCGGTTCGGGTTCCACCGCGATCACCTCGTCGACCGAGTCCGGATAGTGGGGGAAGTTCGTGCCGATTCCCGCGCCGACTTCCAGTACCCGACCGGACAGGCCGGCCAGGTTCTCCCGGCGCATTGCCCGGATCGCCTCGGCTTCGTGGGTGGCGACGACCGGCCAGACCCGCGCGAAGAAGGGGTTGTCGACCACCGTTGTCATACCTCTGTGAACCTTCCGACTCGCTTTGCGCCTCACAATAGGTTCCCGACGGCCAGACGGTCGGAGTTACCGCATATTGGGTACCGGCTCGGCGGCGACCCGGTCGGGGCGCTCGACGGGCTCTGCGGCCGGACCGGGGAGCTCGACGGGGTCCGAGGCCGGCTCGAGGTGGTCGACGGCTTCTCCGGCCGCGCCCTCGCTGATGCCGAAACGGTCGTGCAGCCACGCCAGGGGTTTGGGCGCCCACCAGTTCCACCGGCCCATCACGTGCATGAAGGCCGGCACGACCACCATCCGCACCAGGGTGGCGTCGGCGAACACGGCGAGGGTCAGGCCGAGGCCGAACATCCGCATGAACGAGACGTGGGCCGCGATCAGCGCGGCGAACGACATCGACATCACCAGCGCGGCCGCGGTGATCACCCGGCCGGTGCGGGCGACACCGAGCGCCACGCTCTCGTCGTTGGCGGCGTGGGCCTGCTTCGCCGTCGGCCTCGCCGGCCGGGCGGCACCGGACGCCAGCCAGTACTCCCGGATCCGGGAGAGCAGGAAGACCTCATAATCCATGGACAGCCCGAAGGCGATGCAGAACAGCAGCACCGGCATGTTGGCCACCAGCGTCCCGCTGGGCGTCGTCCCGAGCGCGCCCAGGTGTCCGTCCTGGAAGATCCACACCAGCGCGCCGAACGCCGCGGTCAGCGACAGGAAGTTGCAGGCGAGCGCCTTGGCGGGCAGCAGCACGCTGCCGGTGAGCAGGAACAGCAACACAAAGGTGATCGCCGCCATCAACCCGAGGACCAGCGGAAGCCGGTTGGTCACGGCGTCGACGCTGTCGCGGTTGACCTGCGCGACCCCGCCCATCTCGACGGACCGGCCCGCGGGCACGGGCACCTCGTGCAGCCGATTGAGCTGGGTGTCGTTCGCGGTGGAAAACAGGGGCGCCGCGCTGCTGACGGTCAGGAAGGCGCTGCCGTCATGCAACCCGGTGGGCCCGGCCGGCGGCCCCGCCCGGTTGCCGGCCGTGAAGGTGCCCCCGGGGGCCGCCACGGCCGTCACGTCGGCGACACGAGAGAGAGCCGCGGCGTAGCTGTCGAAGTCCGCCGGCCCCAGGCCGGTCGCGTCGGGGATGACGACCGGCACCGACGTTGCCGAGTCGTGCGCGAAATCGTTGCGCAGCTGGTCGCCCACCTGATGCGCCGACGCCGACCGCGGCAGCACCCGGTCGTCGGGGAAGCCCCACGTCACGCGCAGGAACGGATACCCGAGCAGCAGTAGCAGCGCGACGACGGTCAGGCCGATCGGCGCCCAGCGGCGCATCACGAACTTTGTCGACCGGTACCAGAACAGCTGCTCGACGGGTTTGTGCACCGGCTCGGGACGGCCCAGCATGCGACGCCCCAGCCGGCGTACGTTCAGGGCGTCCAGCCGGGGGCCCAGCAGCACGATCGCGGCCGGGGTGATCACGATCGAGGCGACCGCGACGAAGGCGACGGTCGCGACGCCGGCGTAGGCGAACGACTTAAGGAAGTACATAGGGAAGGCCACGGTCGCCGACATCGACAGCGCCACGGTGATCGCGGAGAACAGCACGGTTCGTCCGGAGGTGGCCATGGTCCGGATGAGCGCTTCGTCGCGGTCGTGGCCTTCGGCCAGCTCGTCGCGGTAGCGGCTGACGATCAGCAGGGTGTAGTCGATGGCCAGGGCCAGGCCCAGGGCGGTGCTCAGGTTGAGGGCGAAGATCGAGACTTCGGTGGTGAAGGTGATGAGGCGCAGCACCGTCATCGACCCGACCACGGCCAGCGCGCCAAGCGCCATCGGCAGCGCCGCGGCCAGCAGACCGCCGAACACCCAGATCAGCACCAAAAAGCTCAGCGGCAGCGCGATCATCTCCATCACCAGCAGGTCGGCCTGGTTCTGCGTGTTGATCTGCGCGTACTGCATCGCGGCGCCGCCGGCGCGGACGGTGACGCCGTCGCGGTCGTGGATGAACTGGTCCGCCAATGTCTGCGCATTGCTCTGGGCGTAGTTCTCGCCGCCCTTGAGGTTGACCACGACGAGCCCGGACTTGCCGTCGCGGCTCACCAAGTCGTCGGGCTGCCCCGGGGAGGCAGGAACAGGTCGAGTCCACGGCGAGGAGACGTTGTAGACCAGCGGGGACTTCTGCAGCTGGTCGACGAGGTCGTTGCCCACCTTGCGGGCCTGTTCGCTGTTGGCGCCGCCGGGGGCGGTAACCAGAATCAGCACCTGCTGGCCGCTCTGTCCGAATTTGTCACTCAACACGCTGATGGCGTGTGCCGACTCCGAGTCCGGGTCTTGGAAACCGCCCGGCGACAGGCTCTTGGCGACGGGGACGCCGAAGATGGCGGCGGCGATGAAAACCAGCACACCGATCGCGAGGATGCGGCGGGGCGCCCTGATGGCGACTCGGGCGATCTTTTGCAGCATTTCGAGCCCTTCCGCTGCCGGTGCCCCGTTGCGCTGGCCGCTGGCTTATCGGCGACAACGTAACAAACGCTAATTTGCACGCGTCAAACAGTGTTCTCCCTATCTAAAGACGGTGGCGACCGCCCGAAGCGTTCAACGCCGCGTTTAAACCGCGCCGACAGTAAGAGTCCGGCCAGAAAAATGTGCCGTAACTAAGCAGCTCACGGCCCAAATCGTGGCGCAGCCGCCGGTCAACCTACCCGCGGGTAAATTGCCAAGGTTTTCCGAATCGTGACTCAAAGATTCCTTAATGGTGGCCCATACGCTCAGTGTCATGTGGATCGACGACACAAGTGCCGACGTCATCAAGGTTGACTTCGAAGCCCTCTACCACGGCGACGTCCTGGTGGAAGGCGAGACCTCGGAGCAGTTCGACGAACTGCAAGCCGCGAGCTGAGGCCCATCATGAGCATGCTCGCACGCCTGTTGATGGCCGAACCCAACGTCAGTCGATGGTTCCGCAAGTAGCCATTGATCCTGGTTTTCACGAAAGCCCCCCGCGGACGCGGGGGGCTTTCGTTTTGTCGATGCTTTTCCGAGGGGCGTACGCCCCTAGCGGGGCGCCATGCGAATGGCGCCGTCCAGGCGGATGACCTCGCCGTTGAGCATCGGGTTCTCGACGATGTGAACGGCCAGGGCGCCGTACTCGTCGGGGTCGCCCAGCCGGGCCGGGTGCGGCACCTGCTTGCCCAGCGACGCCTGCGCCTCCTCGGGAAGCGAACCCAGCAGCGGCGTCTTGAACAGGCCCGGTGCGATGGTCACCACGCGGATGAGCTCGCGCGACAGGTCGCGCGCGATCGGCAGGGTCATGCCGACGACGCCGCCCTTGGATGCCGAGTAGGCGGCCTGGCCGATCTGTCCCTCGAACGCGGCGACCGAGGCGGTGTTGATGATGACGCCGCGCTCCGGGCTTGTCTCGGGGCCGACCGGCTCGCTCTTGGCGATGCGCTCGGCGGCCAGCCGCAGCACGTTGAAGGTGCCGATCAGGTTGACGCCGATGACCTTCTTGAAGCCGTCCAGCGGGAACGGGCCGTCCTTGGACAGCGTCTTGATGGCGTTGCCGATGCCGGCGCAGTTGACGTTGATGCGCAGCGTGCCCATCGACTCCGCGGCATCCAGCGCCTTGCCCACGGCAGCCTCATCGGTGACGTCGGCCTCGACGAAGCGGGCGCGATCGCCCAGTTCACGGACCGCTTCCTCGCCGCGCAGGTCGATGACCACCACCTGGGCGCCGCGGTCCAGCAGTCGCTTGGTGGTGGCCAGGCCCAGGCCTGACGCTCCCCCGGTGACGACGGCAACGGCGTCTTTGATCTCCATCCGAGTCCTTCCTGATTCGCTCGAGTCCAGCCAACTGGTTGGTTGGGACTATACCCAGTCCTTGAGTACCGCTTCGGCGTCGGCCACCGGCGCCGCGGGGCGCGGTGTCTCCGGCGCGGTGCGGGAGAACCGCGGCGCCGGCAGCGGCTGCAGGCCGCCGTCGACCTCGTAGAAGGTGTTCCGCTCGGTGATGTGCGGCTCGGTCTGCACCTCGCCGAACGCCAGGATCGGCGTCACGCACGCGTCGGAGTCGGCGAACACCTTGGCCCAGTGGTCGCGGTCCTGACTGCCGAACTTCTCGGTCAGGACCGCCCGCAGTTCGGGCCAGCGGCTGACGTCGTTCTGGCCGGGCAGGTCGGCGCCGTCCAGGCCGAGTCCGGTCAGCATGGCCGCGTAGAACTGCGGCTCGATGGCGCCGACCGCGACGTAGCGGCCGTCGGCGCATTCGTAGGTGTCGTAGTAGGGGGCGCCGCCGTCGAGCAGGTTGGTGCCGCGGGTGTCGGTCCACATGCCCGACGAACGCATCTGCCACATCATCTGGATCAGCACGCTGGAGCCGTCCACCATCGCGGCATCGACGACCTGCCCCTTGCCTGAGGTCTGCCGCTCCCATAGCGCGGACAGGATGCCGAGCAGCAGGAACATCGAGCCGCCGCCGAAGTCACCGACCAGGTTCAGCGGCGGGACCGGCCGCTCGTTCGCCCGGCCGATCGAGTGCAGGATGCCGTTCAGCGAGATGTAGTTGATGTCGTGACCCGCCTGCTGGCTGCGCGGGCCTGTCTGGCCCCAGCCGGTCATCCGGGCGTAGACCAGCCGGTCGTTGACCTTGGCGCAGTCCTCGGGGCCCAGGCCGAGCCGCTCGGTGACGCCGGGCCGGTAGCCCTCGATCAGCACGTCGGCCTTGGCGATCAGCTTGAGGACGAGGCCGCGGCCCTCGTCGGACTTCAGGTCGGCGGTCACCACCCGCCGGTTGCGCATCATGGCGTCCTTGGCTGTGCCGCCCGAGCCCCCTGGGCTCGATGCCGGGCGATCGATGCGCACCACGTCGGCTCCCAGATCCCCCAGGATCATCGCCGCGTGTGGGCCGGGGCCGATGCCGGCTAGCTCGACAACACGCAGTCCCTTCAATGGTCCAGCCACGATGCACCGACCTTTCGTCTGCTCTGACGCCTTGACCGTTCGCAACCAAACAACCGGTCGTTCGACATCTTCGCAGCCGTGCCGGACGGTGGTGCACCCCGGTCACTTATGGTGAGCCCATGCCTTCATCCGCGATCGCCACCCTCTACCCAGTCGCAGGCCTGGACGTCACGCTGTCCGACGGCGTGTTGTCGGTGACCATCAACCGGCCGGACAGCCTGAATTCGCTGACCATTCCGGTGATCACCGGCATCGCGGACGCGATGGAGTACGCGGCCACCGACCCCGAGGTGAAGGTGGTGCGGCTCGGCGGCGCCGGACGCGGCTTCAGCTCCGGTGCGGGCATCAGCGCCGACGACGTCTCCGACGGCGGCGGCGTCCCGCCCGACGAGATCATCCTCGAGATCAACCGGCTGGTGCGCGCGATCGCCGCGCTGCCGCACCCGGTGGTCGCCGTCGTTCAGGGCCCCGCGGCGGGCGTCGGCGTCTCCATCGCCCTGGCCTGTGACGTCGTATTGGCTTCGGAGAGCGCGTTTTTCATGCTCGCATTCACCAAGATCGGGTTGATGCCCGACGGCGGCGCGTCGGCGTTGGTGGCGGCCGCGGTCGGCCGGATCCGGGCCATGCAGATGGCGCTGCTTCCGGAACGGCTGACCGCCGCCGAGGCGTTGTCGTGGGGCCTGGTCACCGCCGTCTATCCGGCCGGCGATTTCGACGCCGAGGTCGATAAGGTGATCGCACGCTTGCTGGCCGGCCCGGCCGTGGCCTTCGCCCAGACCAAGCTGGCGATCAACGCGGCCACCCTGACCGAGTTGGACCCGGCCCTGCAGCGTGAGTTCGACGGACAGTCCGTGTTGCTGAAATCCCCCGACTTCGTCGAGGGCGCAACGGCCTTTCAGCAGCGGCGTGCCGCCAACTTCACCGACCGCTGAAAGTCGTGGCGCTGATCGGCAGCAACGCTTAACCGCTTGTTTATGAGGTAATCCTCCCCGTCAGACCCCTTTGGCTGACGAACGACGGAGGATCGATGCCCGAACAGGTGCGGTGCCTGGTCACCGGAGCGACCGGCTACATCGGCGGGCGCCTGGTGCCCCGGCTGCTGGAGGAAGGCCACCGCGTTCGGTCGTTGGCGCGCAACCCCGACAAGCTCGCGCAGGTGCCGTGGCGGCACCAGGCGGAGGTGGCGCGCGGTGACCTCGGTGACGTCGATTCACTGATCGCCGCGTTCGAAGGCGTCGACGTGGTCTACTACCTCGTCCACTCGATGGGCACCTCGAAGGACTTCGCCGCCGAGGAAACGCGCGCCGTCCGCAACGTCGTCACGGCCGCCCGGAGCGCCGGGGTGCGGCGGGTCGTGTACTTGAGTGGGCTGCATCCCGAAAACCGCGATCTCTCACCGCATCTCGCGTCGCGCAAGGCCGTCGGCGACGCGCTGATCGAATCCGGCATCGAGACGGTGGTGTTGCAGGCCGGGGTGGTCGTCGGCTCGGGGTCGGCGTCGTTCGAGATGATCCGCCACCTCACCGACCGGTTGCCGGTCATGACCACGCCGAAATGGGTGCACAACAAGATCCAGCCGATCGCGGTGCGCGACGTGCTCTACTACCTGGCCGCGGCCGCGACGGCCCCGGTCCCGGCGTCGCGCACCTGGGATATCGGCGGGCCCGACGTGCTGGAATACGGCGACATGATGCGGGTCTACGCCGAGGTCGCGGGGTTGGGCAATCGCTACCTCATCGTGCTGCCGTTCCTTACTCCGACGATCGCCAGCCTCTGGGTCGGGACCGTGACGCCGATTCCGCCCGGCCTGGCGCGGCCACTCGTCGAATCGCTGGAATGCGATGCGGTGATGCGTAATTCGGACATCGACGGCATCATCGCGCCGCCACCGGGCGGGCTGACGGGTTACCGGCGCGCAGTCGAACTCGCGCTCGAACGCGCTGCGCGGGGTGTCCCCGAACCCATGTGGTCATCGCCGCGGTCCGAGCCGGCCGGGGCGCTGCCCACCGACCCGACCTGGGCGGGCGAGATCGTCTACACCGATGTGCGCACGGCCGAAACCGCCGTCGAACCCGAGAGCGTCTGGACGGCCGCGGAGAACGCGGTGAACTCGCGGACAACCGACTGGAAGGTCGAGGAGCGCGCGCCGGGAACCCTGTTGCGGCTGCGTTCCACCAAGCGGGCCCCGGGACGGGAGTGGCTCGAGATTGCCGTCACGCGGCAAGGCGATCGCGGGAGCCGGTATACCCAGCGGTCGGTCTTTCTGCCGAGGGGCATTCCGGGGCGGGTGTACTGGTTCTTCGTTCGCCCAGTCCGCACCGCCGCGATGCGTGCGCTCGCGCGTGAGGTCGTCGGTTCGGCCCGATAGCCGGCGCTAGACCCCGAACATCGGGGGCAGCACCAGCACCATGATCAGTCCCCATACCAAGTGGGTGAGCACCGGCGCCAGGACACCGCCGGTGGCCCGGCGCTCGAACGCGCACACCGTTCCGAGGATGATCGCGGCGAAGCCGAGCATCGGGTTGCCACTGGCCAGCGTCGCGCACGTGTAGAGAACCGTCGAAATCACGACCGGGTGATAGCGGCCCAGGGCTGTGTAGAGCGCGCCGCGAAAGAACGCCTCTTCAGCGAAGCCGTTGATCAGCGTGATCGCCACGATCACCGGATACCACCCGTGGTGGGCGTAGAGCAGCACCTGGGTTATCAGCTCCGCCACCGGGGTGATCTGCCGGGCGATGAGTCCGCCCACGACGAACGCGCCGCCCACCAGCAGGCCGACGCCGGTGCCGGTGATGACCGGCCGCTGGTTGCGGCCGCGCCAGCAGATGCCGCCCAGGTGCAGCGGACCGGAGGCCAGCGCTCCGGCGGTCCACACCCCCGCGAGCACCAGGGTCAACCAGTAGAAGCTGGCCTCGCCTGGATTGCGCCGCAACGAATAGCCCAGCACCGCGGCGCCGATCACCAGCGTGATCGCGACGACGATGCGCCGGCGCCGCACGATGGCCGGCGATTCATTATGGGGCACAGCGACATTGGTGAGTGCACGGCGCAACTCGGTGAAGACGCCGGTCTGGTAAGGACTACTCGTCGACTGGGTCATGCTGGACGCACCTTCGGGGTCAGGGCGATCAGGATGTCGAGGCCGGTACGTACCGCTCCGGCCACCGGTCCGGGGACCCAGTTCACCAGACCCAGGGTCGGCCGCACGATGGAGGGGGTGACCCGCCGGGCGAGCCGGCGGATGCGCAGCGCGTCGCCGCCGGCCCAGGCGGGATCGGTGTTGGCGAGGTGGTGCGGATCGGCCAGGGCGTTGACGGGACGCGGCCGGTGCGTGGACTGGCCGGACAGGGCCAGGGCCATGGACTCGTCGATGCCGAGCAGGCCGCCGGGCGGGTCGGGAACCCGATCGCGCAAGCCGCTGGCCGATGCCACCATCGGGTGGTCCAGCGATTCGACCAGGTCGCCCGCCAGCCCCGGTGGCACCGGCAACGCGACGCCCGTGATCAGCGACGCCAGCGAGGTGTCGACCCTGCCGACCGGCAATCCGGTGTGCCAGCGGCCGGAGACACGCGCATACGCCTTGAGCAGGTCCCGGTAGGTCGTGGTGTCCGGGCCGGCGATGTCGTACGCCCCGGCGGGCACCAGGTCGCGATCGGCCGCGGCGACGAGATAGTGCAGGACATCGCGGATGGAGATCGGGTCGATCGGGTTGTCCATCCAGCGCGGGATCGGGATCAGCGGGAAACGGTCGCCGACGTAGCGCATCATCTCGAACGACGTCGAACCGGCACCGATGATGATCGCCGCTCCCAGCCACACCAGTTCGGGGCCGTCCGGGATGGTGAGCGCCTCGGCCACCTCGGCCCGGCTGGTCAAGTGCTCGGACAAGTCTTGTGCGGCGGGCACGAAGCCGCCCAGGTAGACGATGCGTGATACCCCGGCGTCGCGGGCCGCGGCCGCGAAGTTCGCCGCGGCGGTCTTGTCGACGTCGCGAAAACCGGGCTGACCGATCGCGTGCACCAGGTAATACGCCACGTCAACGGGGCCCACACCGGCGAACGCGGAGGCCAGCGACGCGGGGTCGGCGGCGTCCAATTCGACCGGTGTGACGTCGTGAATCCAGCCGAAACGCTTGAGGCGCGCCGGGTTTCGAGTCGCCGCCACCACCTCGTGCTGATCGGCCAGCAGCTCGGTGACCAGGCGTGATCCCACATAACCGGTGGCACCGGTGACCAGAGCCCGCATACCCCGACCCTAGCCGGACGACGCTGCACGCCGCTCGCGGCGTGTGGAGGAGTCGGGCAATTGCGCCGAGCGGCCCGGCCGCGCGGCGGGCGTTTGAACCGGCGACGCGGCGGCACCGTCACCCATATATGGACCATGGGGGAAGCCGTGAATTTGCCGGCTCGATGACAGTCTCGACAGGGTTTGCGCCGAAAAATCCGTCCATCGCCGGCGTCGCGGTGAAGTTTCCACCCAATCGCTATACCCAAAGTGAAGCCATCCGCGCGCTGACCGACATCGCCGGTCCGGACTTTCAGCGTTTCGCGCGCAGCAGCGGGGTCGAGTTCCGCAACACCGCGTTGCGGCTGCCGCGGTACCGCGAGCTCAGCGGATTCACCGAGGCCAACGACGCCTATCTCGAGGTCGCGATGGAGCTGGGCGAGCAGGCGCTGCTGGCCGCCCTGGACGAGGCCAAGGTCAGGGCGTCGGAGCTCGACATCGTGTTTTCGACGACGGTCACCGGGCTGGCCGTGCCGACATTGGAGGCGCGGCTCGCGACGCGAGTCGGGCTGCGGCCGGACGTCAAACGCGTCCCGCTGTTCGGGCTGGGCTGTGTGGCCGGTGCGGCCGGAGTGGCACGCATGCACGACTACCTGCGCGCTTTCCCCGACCAGACCGCCGCGCTGCTCGCGGTGGAACTGTGCTCGTTGACCGTTCAGCGCCAAGACAAGTCGGTCGCCAATCTCGTTGCCACCAGCCTTTTCGGCGACGGTGCGGCCGCGGTGATCACCGAGGGCGCCGACCGGGCGGGCCGGGAACACACCGGCCCCCGGGTGCTGGCGACGCGCAGCCGCATCTACCCCGACACCGAAGAGGTGATGGGCTGGAAGATCGGCGGTGACGGCTTCCGGATCGTGCTGTCCGCCGACGTGGCCACCATCGCCGACAAATACCTGGGCGACGACGTCCGCGACTTCCTCGCCGACCACGGGCTGACCCCCCGCGATGTGGCGACCTGGGTGTGCCATCCCGGCGGACCGCGGGTGATCGAGACCGTCGAGAGCGTCCTGGACCTCCCGGGGGACGCGCTCGACCACACGCGAAACTCGTTGCGCGACAACGGCAATCTGTCTTCGGTCTCGGTGCTCGACGTGCTCGCGGCCAACATGGCCGATCCGCCGCCAACGGGGTCGATCGGTCTGATGATCGCCATGGGCCCGGCGTTCTGTTCCGAGCTGGTGCTGCTGGCCTGGTAGAGCTGGTAAAGACTGTAGCCATGTATTACCTGCTGGTGCTGGCGGTCGGACTCGAGCGCGTCGCGGAGCTGGTGGTGTCCGCCCGCAATGCGCGTTGGTCGTTTACCAAGGGCGCCAAGGAGTTTGGCCGATCGCACTATCCGGTGATGGTGATCATCCACACCGGGCTCCTGGTCGGCTGCCTCGTCGAACCGTGGGCGCTGCACCGGCCGTTCATCGCATGGCTGGGCTGGCCGATGCTGGCGGTGGTGGTGGCCAGCCAGGTGTTGCGGTGGTGGTGCATCACGACGCTGGGACGGCGATGGAACACCCGGGTGATCGTTCTGCCGCAGGCGCCGTTGGTGCGTCAGGGTCCCTACCGCTGGCTGCACCACCCGAACTATGTTGCTGTTGTGGCTGAGGGTTTGGCGTTGCCGCTGGTCCACACGGCGTGGCTGACCGCCGCCGTTTTCACGCTGGCCAACGCCGCGCTGCTCAGGGTGCGCCTGCGGGTGGAGAACTCCGCGTTGGGTTACACGTGAGCGACTACGACGCGGACCTGTTGATCGTCGGTGGCGGCCCCGGCGGACTGGCCACGGCGTTACACGCTCGACGTCATGGACTTTCCGTGATCGTGGCCGAGCCGCGCGACGGCCCCATCGACAAGGCCTGCGGCGAGGGGTTGATGCCCGGCGGGCTGGCCGAACTGACCTCGCTGGGCGTCGATCCCGTCGGCATGCCTTTCCACGGGATCGCCTACGTGAGTGAACGACGGCGGGCCCAGGCGCGCTTTCACAGCGGGCCGGGACGCGGCGTGCGTCGCACCACGTTGCACGCGGCGCTAGGCGCGCGGGCCAAAGAGCAAGACACCGACTGGATCCGCACGCGGGTGACCAGCGTCGCGCAAGACGCCCACGGCGTCTCGGCCGCCGGTGTGCGCGCGAGATGGTTGGTGGCGGCGGACGGACTGCATTCCCAGGTCCGGCGCGCGGTCGGAATCACGGCGACGGCGGGGACACCGCGGCGCTACGGCGTGCGGTGGCATTACCGGGTGCCGGCATGGTCGGAATTCGTCGAGGTGTATTGGTCGCGCTGGGGCGAGGCGTACGTGACGCCGGTCGAGCCGGATCTGGTCGGTGTGGCGATCCTGTCGCGTGGCCGGCCCGAGCTGGCCTGGTTTCCACGGCTGGCCCGCCAGCTGCACGGCGCCGCGCCGGGCCAGCCCCGCGGCTGCGGCCCGCTTCGGCAGGTGGTCTCGCGCCGGGTCGCGGGGCGCGTGCTGCTGGTCGGCGACGCGGCCGGCTACGAGGACGCGCTCACCGGTGAGGGCATCAGCCTGGCGCTCAAACAGTCCGCCGCGGCCATCGACGCCATCGTCCACGAGACGCCCGCGTCATACGAGCAGGCGTGGCACCGGATCACCCGTGATTACCGGCTGCTCACCCGCGCGCTGGTGCTGGCCAGCACGCCGCGGGCGGTGCGGGGCGCCGTCGTCCCGACGTGCACGCTGTTACCCCCGCTGTTCGGCCGCGGCGTCAACATCCTGGCCGGCTAGTCCTGATGGTGGCGACCCGCTTCGCCCGGCTGCGCCGCGCTCGCGATCACCACTAGCGCGCCTTCCAGACCGGCTCCCGCTTCTCGGCGAACGCCAGCGGCCCTTCCTTGGCGTCCTCGGACTTGAGCAGGGCCTTCATCTCGCGCATGGTGCGCTCCCAGCCCGGCTCGTCACCGACGACGACGCCGTCGTCGACGCCGTAGGCGACCCGCTTGCTGGCCTGCACCGACAGCGGCGCGTTGACGGTGACCCGCTCGGCCAGCGCCAGCGCGGCGTCCAGCACCGAGCCCGCCGCGACGACCTCGTTGATCAGGCCCCATTCGCAGGCGGCGGCCGCGCTGAGCGGTTCGCCGGTCAGCAGCAGCCGCATCGCCACCTTGCGCGGTAGCTGCTCGGCGATGCGGAATACGCCACCGGCGGCGGCGATCAGCCCGCGCTTCACCTCGGGCAGGCCGAACTGCGCGCGTTCGTCGGCCACCACCAGGTCGCTGGCCAGCGCCAGCTCGGTGCCACCGCCCAGGGCGGTCCCGTTCACCGCCGCGATCGTCGGCTTGTCGATGAAGTGGTGGACGTATCCGGCGAAGCCCCACTCGGGATGGTCGGGGTGATAAAGGTTCTCTCGCCGGGCGATCGCCTTGAGGTCGGCGCCGGCGCAGAACGACTTGTCGCCCGCGCCGGTGACCACCACCGCCCGCACCTCGGGGTCGTGCTGCGCCTCTTCGAGCGCATCCCCAAGGCCGATGCTGACGGCGGCGTTCACCGCGTTGCGGGCCTCCGGCCGGTTGATGGTTATCACCATCACGTTGCCCCGGCGCTCGGCCAGGGCCCCCGGCTCCTGGGTCACAACAGTTCCACGATGGTGGCGTTGGCCTGGCCGCCACCCTCGCACATGGTCTGCAGGCCGTACTGAATTCCCTTGTCCCGCATGTGGTACAGCAGGGTGGTCATAATCCGGGCACCGGACCCACCCAGCGGGTGACCCAACGCGATGGCGCCGCCGTTGGGGTTGAGTTTCTTCTCGTCGGCGCCGATGTCCTTGAGCCAGGCCAGCGGAACCGGCGCGAACGCCTCATTCACCTCGTAGGCGCCGATGTCGCCGATGGACAGCCCCGAGCGCTTGAGCACCTTCTGGGTCGCCGGGATGGGCGCGGTCAGCATTATCACCGGGTCCGCGCCGGCCAGCGCCGCGGTATGCACCTTGGCGATCGGCTTGAGCCCGAGTTCCTTGGCCTTCTCGGCCGACATGAACAGCAGCGCCGCCGAGCCGTCGGAGATCTGCGACGAGTTGCCGGCGTGGATCACACCGTCTTCCTTGAACGCCGGCTTCAGCGAGGCCATCTTCTCCATCGGCGTGCCGCGGCGGATGCCTTCGTCCTTGAGCACCACGTTGCCGTCCTGGTCCTTGATGCCCACGATCTGGTCATCGAAGGCGCCGGCATCCTGTGCGGCAGCGGCCTTTTCGTGCGAATCGAGGGAGAACTGGTCGAGCGCGGTGCGGTCGAACCCCCACTGCTCGGCGATCATCTCCGCGCCGATGCCCTGGTTGGGGATCTGGCCCTCGTAGCGGTCCAGGAACGCCTGGGGGTACGGGCGCCCACCGTTGGCCAGCGATGCGCCCATCGGAGTCCGCGACATCGACTCGACGCCACCGGCGACGACGACGTCGTAGTGCCCGGCGATGACGCCGGCGGCCGCGAAGTGGATGGACTGCTGGCTGGAGCCGCACTGGCGGTCCACGGTCACGCCCGGGACGGTCTCGGGCCAGCCGGCGGTCAGCAGCGCGGTGCGGCCGATGTCGAGCGCCTGCTCACCCGCCTGCATGACGCAACCCCAGATGACGTCGTCGACCAGGCCCGGGTCGACGCCGGCCTTGTCGACCAGGCCGTTGAGCACCTGTGCGGACAGATCCGCCGGGTGCACCCCGGACAATCCGCCGTTGCGCTTGCCGATCGGTGAACGCACTGCCTCGACGATGACGGCTTCAGCCATGGTCTTGTCTCCTTTGACACGTGGACTTCGAAAGAGTGGAGTCTTGCGTCGATTGTCAACCAAGGGGTTGGGCGGGCGAAGCGCGGGGTGCCGTGGCGCCTTCGCGGCCCCGTCGACGGACGCCGAGGGACCATAGCGGAACCAGAGATTTGTTCGCCCATCTCGCGCGGATGTCACCATAATGGTGTCGGAGACCGCGTCATCCACCCGTCACCTGAGTCGGTGGCGCCGGCAGCGTCGCGGGTCCTCGGACAGATGGGGCAGGCGTGAAGCGGCTCAACGGCATGGACGCGATGCTGCTGTACAGCGAGACGCCGAACCTGCATACGCACACCCTGAAGATCGCGATCGTCGCCGACCCCGACTTCACCTTCGACGTCTTTCGCCGTACCCTGCTGCGCCGGCTGCATCTGCTGGACCCGTTGCGCTACAAGCTCGTTGACATTCCGTGGCGACTGCACCATCCGATGTGGTTGCAGAACTGCGACGTCGACCTCGACTACCATCTGCGGCGAGTGGAAGTGCCCGCCCCGGGCGGTCGACGCGAGCTCGACGCAGTGATCGGGAACATCGCCAGCACGCCGCTGGATCGGAGCCACCCGCTGTGGGAATTCCACATCGCCGAGGGAATGGCCGATCAGCGGCTGGCCGTCATCGGCAAGATTCACCACGCGCTGGCCGACGGTGTCGCATCGGCGAACCTGCTAACCCGCCTCATGGATGCCGACAGCACGGTGCAGGACGAACGCGACAACGACACCGGCTGCGTACCGCCGTCGACGGCGGAGCTGCTACGGGCCGCGGCGCGTGACCACATCCAGCAGGCCGTCGCGCTGCCGGGGGTGATCACCGAAGCGCTGTCCGGCGCGCGACGGCTGCGACGCCGCGCCCGCGAGCGGGGCAAGCAGCCAGACCTTGCCCGGCTCCTGCACGCGCCGGCGACATTCATGAACCACGTAGTCTCGCCGGGCAGAACGTTTGCGACCGCGACGCTCTCACTGCCACAGGTGAAACAGGTCGGCAAGAGCTTGCGGATCACCATCAACGATGTGGTGATGGCGATGACGGCGGGTGCACTACGAGAGTTGTTGTTGCGCTACGACGGTGGCGCGGACCGGCCGATCGTCGCTTCCGTTCCGGCCAGCACCGACCGCTCACCAAACCGGATCAGCGGCAACGAACTCGGCGGGATGGCGGTGTCACTGCCCACGCACATCGGCGATCCGCTGGAGCGGGTGCGACTGACGTCGGTGGCTACCACGATCGCCAAGGAAAACAACGAGCTGTTTGGTCCCGAGCTGTACGGCAGACTGATCAGCTACCTACCGTCGACCGCCGCTCCCGCCGCGTTCAAGTGGCTGGCCCGGCGCGACGCAAAAAACAGACTGTTCAACATCCCGGTTTCCAACGTGGCGGGGCCACGCCAGACCGGTCATCTGGCAGGCACACCGGTCAGCGAGATTTACTCGGCCGGCCCGTTGATCGCCGCGTGCGGCGTCAACATCACGGTGTGGAGCTACGTCAACCAACTCAACATCTCGGTCATTGCCGACGACCGCACCGTCGAGGATCCGCACGAGGTCACCACAGCCATGGTCCATGCATTTTCCGAGATCAGCGCCGCCGCAGGGCTTTCCGACGAGCCGGCGATGGTCGACGGCGCGATGCCCCCGGTAACGCTCAAACCCTGAGCACCGACGCGTTATCCGAGAACGGGGAAGCGTCGTTCGCGAGCCAGCCCGTCCAGGGCGTCCTGCATGGCCGAACGGACGTGTGCGTCAACGTCGGTGGCGTCTGGCGCGTCGCCGAATTGGGCGGCGACGTCGATGGGCTCCAGGACTTCGCTGACGATCTTGGTCGGCAACGGCAGGTTGGGCGGCAGGATCATGCTGAGCCCGAAGGGAAAGCCCCACGTGATGGGGAGAATGTCGGACCGCCACCGCGACAGGCCCAACCGCTTCGCCAGACACGTTCCGCGGGTGAGGAACAACTGGCTTTCCTGGCCACCGATGGAGACCAGCGGCACGATCGGCACGCGCGCATCGATCGCCGATCTGATATATCCGGTCCGGCCATTGAAGTCAATGACGTTCTCCGCCAGCGTCGGTCGGTAGGCGTCGTAGATCCCGCCCGGGAACACCAGCACCACACCGCCGGACCGCAGCGCCTGCGCGGCATTTTTCGAGGTGGCGCGAATGACCCCGAGGCGGCCCAACCATCCCGACATCGGCCCGACGAACATCCCGTCGTGCCCGAGCGTGTACAGCGGACGCCCGTAGCCGAACCTGCGGTAGAAGGCCGCGGCGAAGATCAGCACGTCCGGCGTGAGAATGCCGCCCGAGTGGTTGCCGACGATCAGGGCACCGCCGTTGGACGGCAGCGATTCCAGCCCACGCACGTCGAAGCGAAACCAGGCCCGTGCCAAAGGTTCTGCCGCGCCGACCAAGCGCTCGGTGAAGCCGGGATCCCACTCGCGGGTTTCGCGGTCACTCACGAAATCGGGGTGAACTCGAGGTGCAACTCGGACAGACCCCGCATCTGCCACGTCGGGTCGTAGGTGTAGCGGCGGGCGTCCGGCGGCCCGTGCTCGGCCTCTGTGATGGCGATGTCCGCCATCCGGTCGAGTATGCGGTTCAGCGAAATTCGCCCCTCCGCGCGGGCCAGCGGTGCGCCCGGGCAAGAGTGATTGCCGCGGCCGAAGGCCACATGCTCACGCACGTTCGGCCGGTCGATGCGGAACTCATCGGGCTGCTCGAACTTTCGTGCATCCCGGTTGCTCGCGCCGGGCAGCAGCATCATCGTGCTGCCCGCCGGGATGTCGGTGTCACCGATCGAGGTCGTCGTGCGGGCCATCCGGAAGTGACACTTGACCGGACTCTCCATGCGCAGCGTCTCTTCGACGAAATTCGGTATCCGGCTGCGGTCTTCGCGGAGCAGCTTCTGCAACTCCGGGATCTCGGCGAGCGTGCGGACCCCGAAGCTGAGCAGCTTGGTCGTGGTCTCCTGGCCGGCCGCGAACAGGAAGGTCGCCAACCGGACCACGTCGATGACCTCGGGAGTGGAGCCGTCGGGGTACTTCGCCTGGGCCAGCTCGGTCAACACATCTTCGCGTGGCTGCCGGCGCCGTTCGGTGATGTGGGTGGTGAACTTCTCGTCGAGATATTCCAGCGGATTGTGCGCGCGCGTCACCGAGTCGTCCTCGACCCCACCGGAGAACTTGCCCGAGAACACATTCCGAAACTCTTCGTGATCCTCGACGGGAACTCCCAAGAGGTCGGCGATCACCAACCCGGAGAACGGCCGCGCATAGTCGTCGAGGAATTCGCAACTCCCGCGGGACAAGAACTCGTCGAGCTGCTGATCGGCGAGCCGCCACATGAAGTCTTCATTTTCCTTGAGCCGCTTGGGCGTCAGTAGGCGGCTGAGCAGACCCCGCGTCCGGGCATGCTCCGGTGGATCTTGAGTCACGATGTGTTCGCTCATCGGGATCTGCGAGCGATGTTGTTCGATCAGGTTGCCGATGTCGTCGCCCTCGGGTACGAACGGCAACCCCGAAAACGGCCCTGCGACCGAGACACACGACGAGAAAGCCGGATCTTTGTAGACGGCGAGCGCCTCGGAGTGTCCCGTTACCGCCATGACGCCCTGATCCGGTTGGGGCAACACCGGGCAGCGCGCGCGCAGATGATCGAAGTAGGGGTACGGGTCCGGAATCAGGGACACGTCAGTGAAGAAATCAACCGATTCGAATTCGCTCAACAGGACTCCTAGGATCCACGTAACCGCCCCACCAACTTCGGCCCGGGCGACGCAACCTCTCCTGCCAATCTAGAGCTGAACAAATATTAGGTCAAGCTGAGCGCACACATGGTGGTCGCGCGATCGCCCGTAGCCCTGAACGCGGGCACCGCATCAGCCCAGGCAGTTTGACGCCAACTCTTCGGCGGTCACCCGTAATCCATTTCTGCTGGGCCGACAGCTCATATGGTCCCCGGATGTGAGCACTCCTGCACCCGGGGCAAGGCTCTACCCTGACAATCGCTGGAGAATCCGTGGCAGGCCCGGCCCGTCGAGCATGTGCAGGAGCGCGGTGCGTCCGGCGACAGTCATCATTAGGGCAGCCACCGGTCCGTGAATTTCCGCACCGCTCCCCCACACTTGGCCAAGGTCAATGGCACGCAGGCTGATCCCACGCAGTCGCCCGAGAGGAACGAAGGCGAACGGCCACCGGCCGGTCAAGAAGTCCATGGCCAACGCCGCTCGCTGCGGGTCGGGCTGGAAGGGCAACCCGAGAGGGATCCGGATGTCGCCGCTGTGCACCAAGACATCCGCCAGAGGGTCCAACGGACCGAGTAGCGGCGGGTCGATCTGGCGATCCGCGCATTGACGCAAACTTGCGACGATCTCGGCAGCCGGCAATTGAGCACGACGGCGCGCCAACTCGTCGATCGCGCGCGCCATGCTCCCGCGACGTAGCGCGAGCCGCAGGAATGCGGCGGTGCCGTCGGTGGCGGTACTGACAGCGTGAGCGGCCACCGTCTTGACGTCCCAGCCCGCACAAAGGCTCGGCGTCGCCAACTGCGCGGCGTCCAATGTGTCTAGCAGGCCTGCAATGCGGCGTCGCTCGTCGGCGACGGCCGCGAAAACGAACGCGCGGTCTATCGGCATCGCTCGAAGCCGTTGGTTCACAGCATCTTACGACGGCTCAGCCAGCCGGATGGATTGAACAGCACCGGAAGCCAAGCCTTCGCCCGATCCGTTATCCGGCGGGGTAGGCCACCGACTTGATCTCGGTGTACTGGTCGAATCCAGCGATACCGTTCTGGCGCCCCACACCGCTTTCCTTATAGCCGCCGAACGGTGTGTCGGCGCCGTACGGGGCGCCGCCGTTGACGCCCATGAAGCCGGCCTTGATCCGGCGGGTCACCGACAGCGCACGTTCGAGTGAACCCGCAAACACGTTGCCGGCCAACCCGTACACGCTGTCGTTGGCGATCCGGATCGCGTCCTCCTCGTCTTCGAAGGGGATGACCGACAGCACCGGGCCGAAGATCTCCTCCTGCGCGATGGTCATCTTGTTGTCGACATTCGTGAAAAGCGTTGGCCTGATGAAATATCCCTTGTCGAAACCGGTTTCCGCACCGGGTCCGCCGACCAGCGCCGTGGCGCCCTCTTCGACGCCCTTCTTGATGTAGTCCGTCACGCGGTCGAACTGGCGTTGCGAGATCACCGGCCCACACAGCGTTCCGGGGTCCTGCGGGTCGCCGCAGGTGACGTTCTCGTAGAGGTTCTTGAGGATCTCGACGCCCTCGTCGTAGCGGGACCGCGGCAGCAGCAGCCGCGTCGGGTTGGCGCAGCCCTGACCGGCGTGCATGCACGGTGCGATGCCGACCATGCACGCCGTCCCGAAGTCGGCGTCCTCCAGCACGATGGTGGCCGACTTGCCGCCGAGTTCCAGGAACAGCCGCTTCATTGTCGCGGCACCCTTTTCCATGATCCGTTTGCCGACCACCGTCGAGCCGGTGAACGAGATCAGGTCGACCTTGGGCGACAGCGTGAGCTCCTCGCCCACGAAGTGGTCCGACGCGGTGACGACGTTGACGACGCCCGCGGGGATGTCGGTCTTCTCGGCGATCAGGCGGCCGAGCCGGTTCGCGTTGAACGGGGTGTTGGGCGCCGGCTTGAGGACCACGGTGTTACCGGTGCCCAGCGCCTGGCCGAGCTTGTTGAGGGTGACCTCGAACGGGAAGTTCCACGGCACGATCGCACCGACCACGCCCACCGGTTCCCGCCACACCTTGCGGGTGGTCAGCGTGCCGGTCAGGCTGATCACCTTGTCGCCCAGGTCGGTTTCCCACGCGTACTCGTCGATGAGCCGAGCAGGGTACTTCAGCCCATCTTCCAGCGGGGCGTCCAGCTGAGGCCCGAACGTGATGGCACGCGGCGAGCCGACCTCGAGGATCAGCTCTTCGCGCAGCTCGTCGATCTCGGATTCGATCGCCTCGTGCAGCTGCAACAGGCAGCGCTTGCGCAGCTCCTTGTTGGTCGACCAGTCGGTCTCGTCGAAGGCGCGCCGGGCCGCGTCGATGGCCCGGTGCATGTCCTCCTTCGAGGCATCGGCGACCTCGCCGAGCGACTCTTCGGTCGCCGGGTTGATGTTCGTGAAGGTGCCGGCCTGCCCGTCGACGAGCTTGCCGTCGATCATCATCTTCGGCTCGAAGCGGACCTTTACAGCCTCAGTCATATCTGTCACTCTCTTCTGACTCGTTAACGGGGCGTCCCGCAGAGCGCTGATTGCCCTACGGGGAGCCTTACTGGAAACTAGCCGATTGGCAAGTGGAGGCTCGGGTGGGGCCGGTTATTGGGGGTCGAACAGCACCGGGACCGACGTCGGTGACCGGAAGACCTGGCCGCGAATATGCGGGTCGGCGCCCTCGGGGTCCAGCCGCAGGTTCGGCAACCGGTCCAGCAGAAGGTTGATGGCGGTGCGCATCTCGAGCCGCGCCAGGTGCATGCCCAGGCAGACGTGCACACCGTGCCCCCAGCCCAGGTGGCTCTTGGGCGAGCGGAAGATGTCGAACGAGTCCGGTTCGGGGTAACGGTCTTCCTGCCGGTTGGCGGCGCCCAGCATCGGCATCACGCTCGACCCGGCCGGGATCGGCACCCCGCCGAGTTCGGTGTCGCGGGTGGCGACCCGGGTGATGGTCAACAGCGGCGGTTCCCACCGCACGCCCTCCTCGATGGCCTGCGGCAACAGGGAGCGGTCCGCGCGGATGGCGTCCAGCTGCTTGGGATCGGACAACAGCGCGAGCAGCAGGTTGCCCAGCGCGCGGTAGGTGGTCTCCACCCCGGCGGGCAGCAGCAGACGCAGGAACGAATAGATCTCTTCGTCCTCGAGCTTCTCGCCGTCGATCTCCGCCTCGGCCAGAGCGCTGATCAGATCGTCCTTGGGCTCGGCGCGCCGGGCCGCCAGGATCGGCGCGAAGTAGTCGCACAGCGCCGCCGACGCGGCAAGTCCGCGTTCTGGATTCAGGATCCAGCTCAGCAGCGAGATGGACCAGCGCTGAAACTGGGGGTAGTCCTCCTCGGGCAGGCCCAGCAGTCCGGCGATGATCTGACTGGGATAGTCGAAGGTGAATTCCTTGACCAGGTCGGCCTTGCCGTTGGCGGCGAACTTGTCGATCAGGCCATTGGCCACGCGTCCGACCAACTCGTCCTCCCAGCGCGCCAACGCCTTCTGCGAGAACGCCTTTGACACCAGTGACCGCAGCCGGCCGTGTATCGGCTCGTCCATGCCGAGCATGACGCGCTCCCCCAGCACGGGACCGAACGCCGCGATCACGGCCGCCGAGGAGAACGTTTCGTTGTCTCGCAGCATCTGCTGCGCTTCCTCGTGCCGGTAGACGATGAAGACGGGCTTGGATTCCTCATGGGGCATCCCGGAGGTGTCCAGGCGCTGAATCGGTTCCTCGCGACGCAGCCGGGCCAATTCGGTGTACGGGTCGCGCACGTCCCCGGAGACCGCATCGTCGAACGCGCCGAAGTCTTCTAGATCGTCGAAAAGTTGTTCCATGATTGCCCCTTTAATCCTCTTGCGGTGCCGCATTTTTCTGCGACGAGAACCGCCCCGCCACCGCGGCCAAGCGCTGCAGTATCGGTTGCGGAAGAACACGGGCGACGAAGACCATCGCCTTTTGACTTGTTGTCAACGGCCAAGCGCCACCGCGCATCGACCCCTGCCGGGGTATCCCCAGCACGATCCGCGACATGTGGTGCATGCCAGAAGCCGGCAGGATCCTGTTGGCCACCAACAGCATCGAGGCGTCCGGCCCGATTCCCCGGCGGCGGAATGCTCCCCGGTCCTCGATCGCCTTGAGCAGGCCGTCGGTGAACCGCTCCGGTGGCCGCGCCATTTTCATCGCGAAGCGCCCGCGGCCGTTCATGGTGTTGTGCAGCCGGGCGTACGGGCCGCCGAAGTTGCGGTTATCGGTGGTGCCCGCGTCGGTGATGATGTCGGTGTCATATGTGCCGGCCACCAGAACCGTGACACCAAGACCGAACGGCGCGATCTCGCACGCCATCGATTCCCCCCACCGCTCCAGCGCTCCCTTGGCCGCCGAGTACGGCGCGGTGGCCGGCTGGCCCCGCACCCCCGCCGCGCTGGACACCAGGACGATGCGTCCCCGGCCCGCCGCCCGCATCGACGGCAGCAGTGCCTGGGTGAGCAACACGGGGCCCAGGACGCTGGTGGCGAACATGCGCTGCCACAACGCAGCGTCGGTCTCCTCCACCATTCCGGCGGCCGAGATTCCCGCGTTGTGCACCAGAGCGAAGGGTGCGCCCACGGCTTCTTCGATTGTCTTGGCCGCCGCGGCGATCGACGCGCTGTCGATCAGGTCGAGCTGGACGCCGATCAACCGTTCGTCGCCGGGGGCCGGCAACCCCAGTTCCTGAATAGCCCGGCGCAGCAACGGCATTCCCTGGTCGGGAGTGCGCATGGCCGCGACGACACGCCACCCCTCCCGGTACATCCGTACCGCCGAAGCGAAGCCGAGTCCGCGGGACGCACCGGTGATGACGATCGTGCGCGGCTCAGCCATGCTGGCCCGCCGTCGCACACGCGCCTTCACCCGGCGGCGGAGGATCGACATGCGGCCGTCCGTTGGGCTCCCCGCTCGCCCAGGTTGACCAGATGCCGACCGAATACGGACCCTGGGCGCCCGCCTTCTCGTAATACCCTTGCGGGTCATACACTTTCGCCTCTGGATACGGCCACGGGCACGCCACCGAGGTGGCGGCGTGGCTGACCTTGATGACCCAGAACCAGCCGCCGTAGGCGAAGTAGGACACGTTGATGATGATGAACATCACCAGGAACGTGCCCAGCACGGGTCGCGACGGGAACAACTTTGCTTTTGCAGCAAGCTTTTCCGCCACCGACTTGCCCGTATCGTCGCGATAGCACAGGATCGCGGCCGGCACCATCACGAAGCACACCGAGAACGATTCCCAGATCAGCGGGAACTGGAAGGTGGTGCCGGTGAACACCGATCCCCACGGGATCACCTGCGAGTAGATGTACATGCCCCAGTGGATGAGGATGTTTTCCAGGAAGGCATCGAAAATGAACCCGATCACCAGCGTGATCAGACCCAGGCTGACCAAAGGATGCCGCGATACATAGCTGGTGGGCCCGTATTTTGCCTGCAGTCTGCGCAGTAGCCAGACCGCCGGGAAGTAAGGGCCGAAGTAGAACATCACGTAACCGAAGACCACGAACGGTTCCACCGTCGGCGACAACGACACCAGCGGCCAGGATTCCGGCCAGTGAACGAGGTCGGGGTTGTAGACCGCGAACGGTGACCAGTTCATGATCGGGTCCTGCCACACGATCAGTGTGGTGCACAGGAACATCAACATCACCGGGCTGCCGGGATTGCGGCGCCAGCCCCGGATGAACACGATCAACAGCACGATGAGCGCCACCACCGTGGCCCAGTCCAGGAACCCGATGTAGTCCAGCCCGAACGTGAACTTCACCGGCCGCGGCCGGCCCTGCACGTTCGGGTTCGCTACGCGGGGGTCAAGGGCCACACGGCAATTCGCAATGAAGAACAGCGCGAAGGCGGCCAGCGTCGCGCCGGCGATCCAACCGCCCCAGCTGCGCTTGCCATTTCGTCGCGGGACGGCCGGTTCCTCCTGCGCGGCAGGCGGCGTGGATTGTTCCGTGGACATCAGTCTTCCTCTCCGAACCGATCCACCAGGTGCGAGTTGATGCCGTCGGCGTCGAGGGTGCGCGCCACCAGGTAGCCGGCACCCATCCAGGCCCGGCGAGTCCATTTGCCGAACGACACTCGGGTCCCGGGCGCGCCGGAGGCGGCGGGCAACATCTTGACCCGTTCCAAAGCCTCTTTGACGCCCCGAGGGCTCAACGGATGTGCGTCGGTGAACCCACGCACGAGCGTGGCGGCGACATCGCGGTTGACCACGGTCACGCAGAACTCGGGGCGACTGCCGTTGTACTTCTTCGCGTAACTGTCGAGGAAGTCTTGGCCGATCCGGTTCGCCTCGTCGTACTGGTCGACACCGATCCAGCCCATGAACGCGTTCCACATGATCGGGTTGACCCAGGCGTTCTGCCACGCCGTCGTGGTGAAGCGGGGCGGGTCCCAGCCGAGGGACTCGAGCGCCGGATTGATGAAGACGATTCCGAAGCCGAAGCCCAGGTGCACGATCGCCTCGGCCTTTGCCTCACGCAGCGTCTGCACCGCAGCGTTGATGTCCTGAGCCGTCTGGGCGATGGCAACTTCCGCCACGATGCGAATGCCCTTGCGCCGACAGGCGCTTCGCAGGTTCTTCAGGTAGCTCTCACCGATGAGGCTCTGCTCGACCAGGACGCCGATCTCGGCAAGTCCTCGTTTGGCGATGAGGTCGGCCAGGAAGATCGGCTCATCGGTCATCGATCCCTGTGGGAATGCGAAGGTCCACTCACCTAGCCAGTCATCGGTGCCGGTCACGCTGATCGCGGGCACCTTGAACCGTTCCTCGATCGCTTCTCGCAACGGCACGCAGTTATCTGTGATGTTCGGGCCGAAAACCACCAGGCAGCCCTCATCGACCAGTTCGCCATATGCATCGATCACCGCCTTGACCGAACCCTTGGGCAGTCCCTCGACCTCGCGATAAATCATCTGCACGGGGCGGTCCATCAGGCCCTGGGCGACAGCCTCTTCGAAGATGAGGTCGAAAGTCTGGGTGAACGAGGCGAACAGGTCTTCGGGAAACCCAGGCGGAAGCGTGAAGTCCATCAGGTAGCCGACCTTGATCGGCTCTGCGCTGCTCTCGTAGGACATCCGACCTCCCAGGTGACTTGATTGCGCGCGCCCGTCCGAAAAACCTAATATTTGTTCAGACCCTAGCCGGGGCGGTATGCAGCGTCAATCGTCGGACCCGCCAGACCCGTCCGAACCGAGGTAGATCTGGATCATTTCGCCCAGCGCCTTGCCCACCGCGACGTCGTCGGTCAGCGGGCCCGCGATGGCGGCCTGGGCCGCCTCTCGCATGCTCAGGCCCTCGGCGACCAGCCTGCCCGCGGCGATCAGCACCCGCGTCGACGCCACCTCGCGCAGCCCGCCGGTTTCCAGCCGGCGGATGGCCTGCCCAAACCGGACCAGCTCGGCCGCGGTGGCCCCGTTCACGCCCGCCTCGTGCGCGACGATGCCCTCTTCGATATCGGCTGTGGGGAAACCGAATTCGATGGCCACCATCCGCTGTCGGGTCGAATCCTTCAGATCCTTCAGCACACTTTGATAACCGGGGTTGTAGGACACCACCAAGCCGAATCCGGGCGCCGCGTCCAGCGTGACGCCGAGCCGCTCGATGGGAAGCTGTCGCCGGTGGTCGGCCAGCGGATGCAGCACCACGGTGGTGTCCTGCCGGGCTTCCACCACCTCGTCGAGATAGCAGATCGCGCCTTCACGCACCGCCCGAGTCAGCGGGCCGTCCACCCAGACCGTCTCGTCGCCACGCAGCAGGTATCGGCCGACCAGGTCCGCCGTGGTGAGGTCGTCGTGGCAGGCGACGGTGATCAGCGGCCGCCCCAGGTCGTGGGCCATCGCCTCGACGAATCGGGTCTTTCCGCACCCCGTCGGACCCTTCAGAACCAGCGACAGGCCCTGGCGGTAGGCCGCCTTGAAGACCGCCTCTTCGCTGCCGACCGCTTGGTAGTAGGGCCGCACTTCTTCCTTCCCGTCCGCGTCGGACGGACCACCGCTGAAGTAAGCAAGCCCGGGCTCGTTGGCCATAGCTTCCCTTCTGCTACTTCCGGCGAATGGAGCCTAGCCGGAACAGATGTTTGTTTCAAGTGCCCCGACGGGCAGTGCTGACACTCTCGCGGGCCAACTGTGTTCTGGGACTTGGCATCACCGATATCCTGCGGCGAACCTCCGCCGAGCGCAGGGCGGACCTGAACAGCGGTCCGATCACACCGGCGAGCTGATCGGGGCGCCCGATGGTGGCGTGCGCGGTGCTGCCGAACACCCTGCGCAGCGATGGCACGTCGGTTCCCGCGCCGATCGTCAGGCACACGCAGCCGGTCCCCCGGCGGCGTGCCTCGGTCAGCGCCCGGCGCGCGTCCGCGGCACCGTAAGCCCGCTCGTAGCCATGGTCGTAGGCCAGGCCGTCGGAGAGCACCACCAACAGCCGCCGTGACGTCCCGCCGCGCGCCTCCAGGGTCGCCGAACCGTGCCGGATCGCCGCGCCCAGGCGTGAATACGCGCCCGGTTCCAGGCTGTTGAGCCGCCGGATCACCTGGGCGTTCAGCTGGTCATCGAACCGCTTCACCGGCACCACGCTCACCGCGCGCCGGCCCTGCGAGTAGTAGGCGTACAGCGCGACGCGGTCACCCAGGTCGTGCAAGGCCACGGTCAGGTTGGCGACCGCCGCGCGCTGCTGTTCGTGCACCGTGCGCCCGACCGTTCCGGGTTCGCCCGACGAGCCCGACACGTCGAGCAGCAACAACACCGAGAGGTCGCGCCTGCGCCGCAGGCTGTCGAGGTACACGGCCTCGTCGGGCACCGATCCGGCCCGCACCTCGACGCGGGCCTCGACGGCCGCATCGATGTCGATGTCGTCACCTTGCGGCTGCCGGTGCCGCCGGTGCAGGCCCATGCCGAGCCGCGACAGCGGCCGCCGCACCCCGATGGCGTCGTCGATGGCCTGGGTGGCAGAAGCCTTGATCTGCGGCTCGACCTCGCGCACCGTGCACCACGCCGGGCGGTAGCTCTTGCGCGCGAAGTCCCATTCCGGATACCGCACGCCGTCCTCGGCGGTTTGGCCCTCGCGATCGTCGGCGTCCCCGTCGTCGACGCCGGACGTCGAGGCCAGCGATGTGACGGCGTACGCGCCGCGCTTCCCGGTGTTGGTGCGGTGGGTCGGGCTGTCCGCGCCGGGCGGCCCGCCACCACTTCCGGTCTTGCGCGCCGACGAGAGCATCTTCTTCAACCACTTGCCGATGAATCCGCCCCCGCCAACGGGGCTGGTGAACAGGTCCGGATCGTCGGAGTCGTCGACCTCGCCGTCGTAGAGCTCCTCGAGTTCCGTTGCGCCATTACGCCGCGGCACATGGCCGGCCTTCGCCTCTTCGTTTTGGTTGGCCACCCGCGCACACGCCGACATCACCTTTGCCGCGCGGATCACGCCGAACTCCGGCGCCGGGTCCTCCAGCGCCACCCGTGCGGCGGCAATGTCGAGCGACCCGTAGGGCGAATCGCTGCGACCCGCGATGTCGCGGTCGCCCAGCGACGCCAAAACGCTTGGCAACAAAGGGGCGTTGGCCACCAGCGCGCGGTGGCCTTCGATAGAGAGGTAACGCTTCGCCAGCTTGCGGCGGCGAACCAACGCGCCCACCACGTCGGGCTCCAGGCTGCCGGCGGCGATCATCGACGCCTGCACGGCCACGGCTTTCAGCTGTGCGCGCGGCGCCGCGGCGGCGTCGACGTGGATCGTCTGGCCGTCGGTCCATGCCGGTTCCCCCGGCGGCAGCCCGGCGACCGCGACGGCCCGGCCAGCCAGCGCGGAGGCGAGCATGCGCAGGGCCTGCAGTCGGTCGGCACCGGCGTCGTCCCCCACGCTCAACCTCCGGATTGTTGACCAAATATCTGTTCCACCGTAAAGTCCGGCTGCACAGCAGTCAATGAATCAGGAGCACACGATGATTGACTTCACCGGCCGGGTGGCGGTGGTGACCGGGGCCGGTCGGGGACTCGGTCGGCTGTATGCGCTGGATCTGGCCCGCCGCGGCGCCGCCGTGGTGGTCAACGACCTCGGCGGCTCGATGCGCGGGGAGGGTTCCGACAAAGGCGTCGCCGACGAGGTCGTCGACGAGATCGAGCAGGCTGGCGGGACCGCTATCGCCTCGTATGACTCCGTGGACAACCCGGCCGGCGGCCAGGCGATCATCGATGCGGCGGTGGGCGCCTTCGGGCGCCTCGACGCTGTCGTCAGCAACGCCGGCATCTTCGGCAGCGTGCCCTTCGAGGACCTCTCGCACGACGACTGGACGCGAATGCTGCGCGTGCATCTCGACGGCGGCTTTCACCTGTCCCAGCCCGCGTATCGCGTGATGAAGAACAACGGCGGCGGACGATTCGTGTTCATCTCGTCGTCGGCCGGAATCTTCGGCCAGCCGATGGAAGCCCACTACGCGGCGGCCAAGGCCGGGTTGGTCGGGTTGACGAACGTCATCGCCATCGAAGGCGAAGCGTACGGTATCCTGGCCAATTCCGTTATGCCCACCGGGTTCTCGCGGATGGTCACCGAGACCGTCGGCGACGAGAAGTTCCTCGCCGAATCCGGATTCATGCAGGCGATCCAGCCCGAACTCGTCGTGCCGCTGGTGACGTTTCTGGCCAGCAAGGCCTGCACGTTCACCCACCGCAATTATTCGGCCGCCGCGGGCCGCTACGCGCGGGTGTTCGTCGGCCTCACCGAAGGCTGGCTCGCCGACGCCGAGGGCCGGCCTACGGCCGAGGACATCGAGGCCCATCTCGAGCAGATGTCCTCGACTGAGAAGTTCATCGTGCCGGAGTCGATCGTCGATGAGGTGCTGGAAGTGTGTGGGCGACGCGGCGTCAGCCCGATGCCGGGCAACGCGGAGGTCGCATTCCCCGCACCCCGAGGGGGCTGAACGTGGACGGCGAATTCGCGGCGGCGCGCATGCCCGCCAACATCATTGACCAGATATCCGCCCAACCGTAGAGTCCGGCTTGGTCAGGGTTTTACGACGCTGAAGACAGAGGAACGTGGACTTTTCATATCCGGCGGAAGTGGAACAGTTCCGCAGCGAGCTGCGTGACTGGCTCTCGCAGAACCTGACCGACGAGCTGGTGGCGGCGCGCCGGCCCACCGGCCGCGACGACGCCGCGTTCGAGATGTTGCGCGCGTGGAACGCGACGATGGCCGACGCGGGATGGGCCGCCGTATCCTGGCCGCCCGAATACGGCGGGCGCGGCGCAACGGTGCTCGAGCAGCTGGTCTACACCGAAGAGACCACGCGCGCTCGAGCTCCGATGCCGCTCAACGTGATTGGGCTCAACAACATCGCGCCGGCCATCATGCAGTACGGTACCGAGCAACAGAAACTCACGCTGCTCCCCCGCATGATGCGCGCCGACGACATCTGGTGCCAGGGCATGTCGGAGCCCGAGGCGGGGTCCGATCTCGCGTCGCTGCGCACCCGCGCCGTGCGAGACGGCGACGACTTCGTCGTCAACGGCCAGAAGATCTGGACCTCACTGGGACATCGAGCCGACTGGTGCCAGCTCTACGTGCGCACCGATCCCGAGGCGCCCAAGCACAAGGGGATCTCCTGCCTGATCGTCGACATGACGCTGCCGGGCATCGAGGTCCGCCCGCTGGTCACGCTCAACGGTGACGCCGACTTCGCCGAGGTCTTCTTCCACGACGTGCGGGTGCCGGCGGACGCGTTGCTCGGTCCGCTCAATGCGGGCTGGCAGGTGGCCACCACCACCCTCAGCCACGAGCGCGCCGGGGCCGCCAGGCTCTACGCGGAAATGCAGGTGCGGCTCGAAGAGCTGGTCAACGATCTCGCCGCGGCCGGCACCGGCGCGCTGGACGATCCGGTGACGCTGCGGCGCCTCGGCGAAATCGCGGTCCGCATCAAGTATCTCGAGGTCCTGTGTCAACGGTCGATCTCGGCGACACTGCATGGCGGTGACGCGTTGGGGTCGGCCAGCCTCGCCAAGACCGTGTGGGGCGAAATCGGTCAGGACCTGGCCGCACTGGCCTTCGACGCTCTGGGCACCCAGGGTCCCGGCGCGCCGTGGGCGAACTACCGTCTGACGTCGCGGTCGCTGACCATCGCGGGCGGTACCACTCAGATCAACAAGAACATCACCGCGCAACGAGTGCTGGGACTGCCGCGCAAATGAACCTCGAACTCACCGACGAACAGGTGGCGCTGCGCGACACCACACGGCGCTTCCTCGCCGAGAAGGCACCGATTTCGGAACATGTGCGCGCGCTACTCGACGATCCGGCCGGAACGGACGAGGCGGTCTGGCGCGGCCTCGCCGATCTCGGAACCACCGGCCTGCTGGTGCCGGAGGAGTACGGCGGCGCCGGCATGACGATGGTCGAGGCCGGCATCGTCGCCGAAGAGCTGGGCGCCGCCCTGCACCCGGGGCCGTGGTTGTCGACCGCGGTGGCCGCCGTGCGGGCGCTGACCCGGCTCGGGGACAACGACATCGCACCGAAGTTGTTGCGCGGCATCGCCGACGGCACCACCGTGGCCACCGTCTGCTTCCCGGATGCGGCGAACGCCTCGATCGCCGCGAGCCGGCAAGATGACGCGATAGTGCTGGGCGGCGAAATCGCCACGGTACCCGACGCCGCAGCCGCCGATGTTCTGCTCGTGGTCGCCGAAGATGACCACGGCACCGCGCTTTTCGCGGTACGGGCCGGCTCGTCCGGCTTGTCGGTCGCGCCCGAGCACGGCATCGACCAAACCCGCAAGCTGTTCCGCGTCATGTTCGACTCAGTACCCGCGCAGCGACTGGCCGCGGCGCCCGCGGACGACCTGGCGGCGGTGATCGACGACGTGCTGATCGCCACCGCGGCCGACGCGCTCGGTGCCGCGCGCGCCATCATGGGCCTCGCCGTCGAATACGCTAAAAGCAGAACACAATTCGGTCAGCCGATCGGCTCCTTCCAGGCCATCCAGCACCTGTGCGTGGATATGTTCGAGACGGTCGAGCTGGCCCGCAGCGGCGTGATCCACGCGCTGTGGGCCAGCGACGCGTTCCCGGCAGCCGACGGCCAATCCGGCGAAGAGCGCCACCTCGCCGCGATGCGCGCGAAGGCGTTCGCCGGGCGACTGGCCACCGTGGCCGACACCGCCATCCAGGTCTTCGGTGGGATCGGCTACACCTGGGAGCACGATGCTCACCTCTACCTCAAGCGCCTGCTGAGCTGGAGCGCGTTGCGCGGCGGACCCGACGAATACCTCACCGAACTCGGTGCGCGCCTTGCCAAGAGAGGCCGTCAGTGATGGATATCGAGTACCTGCTCACCGCGACGCCTTCGGCCCGCAAGTCGATCGACCTCGACGCGCCGGTGGACCCCGACGACATCCGCGACTGCCTGCGGATCGCCCTGCAGGCCGCTAACGGGTCGAATGCCCAGGCATGGCGCTGGCTGTTGATCTCGGATCCGGCGCTGCGCACCAAGATCGCCGAGCTGTATCGCCAGGCCTACCTGCTGCGCGTCGGTGGACAGCTGATCGCCGGCCTGATGCCCGCGGGAACTCCCGAGAGCCGGGTCATGTCGTCGACGGAGTGGCTGGTCGAGAACATGGCGCGCGTACCGCTGCTGGTAATCCCTTGCTATGAGCCCTATTTGCCTCGCATCGAGGGCGACGAATCGTTTCACCTGGCCACGTTGTACGGCTCGATCTTCCCGCCGGTGTGGAATTTCCAGCTGGCGCTGCACACCCGGGGATACGGGACGTGCATCACCACCCTGCATCTGCATCACGAAGAGGAAATCCGGATCCTGGTCGGGATCCCGCCGACCTACGTTCAGGGTTGTTTGTTGCCGGTAGGTCGGCTGCGGGCGGGCCGCACGTTCTCACCAGCGCCCAGGCGGCCGCTCGAGGAAGTGGTTGCGTGCGACCGCTGGGATGGCCCCCCGCTCTAGAATGGAGCTTTCACCGCTTTGTGCAGGGCATTCAGCGCGCACAGTCTGATAGCCTCTAACAAAGATTTGGTTCGGCAAGAGAGGACGAATGCGAATGTTCGCCAGCCCGCAGTCGTCCAGATTTGCACACCGCTAACCATGGCGAAGGCCGACTCACTGCGAGCCAGCGGCACAGCCGATTCTCCCACTCGCCGCGCCGAGATCCTGGCCACCGCCGCGTCTTTGATCGCATCCTCAGGGCTGCGGACGTCGCTGCAGGAGATCGCGGATGCCGCAGGCATTCTTCCCGGCAGCCTGTATCACCATTTCGAGTCCAAAGAAGCCATCCTCGTCGAGCTGATCTTGCGCTACCAGGAAGACCTGGAGCGCATCGGACGGTCCGCGCAGGAGAGATTGGACGGACCTGATGCTCGTCCGGTCGCCGACCAGATCATCGAGCTCGGGTCGGCGATCGCCAACTGCGCCGTCGAACACCGCGCGGCGTTGCAGATGTCGTTCTATGAGGGGCCGGGTACGGACCCGGAGCTGACCAAGCTGACGCAGCAGCGGCCCGTGGCCATCCAGGAGGCGATGCTGCAGACGCTGCGGGCAGGTCGGTGGAGCGGCTACATCAAACCCGACATCGATCTGCCGACGCTGGCCGATCGAATCTGCCAAACCATGCTGCAGGTCGGCCTCGACGTCATGCGCCACAGTTCGTCAGCCAACCAGGTGGCCGAGCTGCTGTGCCGAATCATCCTGCAGGGCTTGGCAACTCGCCCTCCAGCTGACTCGGCACTCGACCGGTCCAACGCCTTTGCCGCCGCCAATGACGTCATCGCGACATGGTCCGACGACAGCGACGCGGACCCGAGCGACAAGGCGGCGCTGGTGCGCGCGGTGGCGCGAACGGAATTCGGGCGCAGGGGGTACGAGGTCACCACCATCAGGGACATCGCCTCGGCGGCCGGCCTGGGCACCGGGACGGTATACCGGGTGATCGGATCGAAGGACGAACTTCTGGACTCGATCATGCGCTCTTTCGGCAAGAAGGTGGAGGCCGGCTGGGTCAGCGTGCTTCGTTCCGACGCCACCCCCACCGAGAAGCTGGACGCGCTGAGCTGGGTCAACGTCAATGCGTTGGATCAGTTTTCCGACGAGTTCAGGATTCAGCTGGCCTGGATGCGGCTGTCGCCGCCGACAGCGAATCCAGGCTGGTCCTACACGACGCGCCTGAGGCAGATGAAATCGCTGCTCTCCGAAGGGCTCCGCTCGGGCGAGATCGCGATGGAAGCCCCGTCGACCGCGATGCTGGCGCGCTGCCTCATCGGCCTGCAGTGGATTCCGGAGAACATTCTCCGCGAGATTGGCAAACGCCCTGCTTTGCTGCATGTTCGCGACACCGTCCTGCGCGGCGTCGCCGTCCGCGGCAACTAAACCTCAATTAACCCGCCCCGGTATTGAACCAAATAACTGTTACCCATACAGTTGAGCAGTTAGAACCGCGTTGGCATTATCCGAGAAGGGGATTTCCATGACCATTGTCGATCGGTTGCGCTACGACGGCAAGCGCGCTCTCGTTGTTGGTGGCGCGACTGGCATGGGCGCCGCGGCGGCCAAGTCAGCGGCCGAACTGGGTGCCGAAGTCATTGTGATGGACTACGCGCCGGTCGATTACAAGGTCGCCCAGTCCGTCCAGGTGGACCTACGCGACCCCGCATCCATCGATTCCGCCCTCGAGCAGGTCGAGGGCCCGATCCACGCGGTGTTCTCCGCCGCCGGCGTCGCGGACGGCACGATCGACCTGATGAAGATCAACTTCATCGGCCACCGCCACCTCATCGACCGGCTGCTGGAGCAGAACAAGCTGCCGAACGGCGCTGCGATCTGCTTCATCTCTTCGGTGGCCGGCATGGGTTGGGAGAACGACCTGGACCTGATGCTGGAATTCCTGGCCACGCCGGACTTCGCGGCGGCCGAGGCCTGGTGCCAGGCGCACGAGGCCGAAGGCATCAACCATTACGGCACCAGCAAGAAGGTGATCAACACCTACGTGGCGACCCAGGGCTATCCGCTGGCGAAGAAGGGCATTCGGATCAACGCGATCTGCCCGGGGCCGACCGACACCCCGCTGGCCCAGGCCAACGCGGACCTGTGGCTCAGCTTCGCCCAGGACTACCGCGACGAGACCGGCTCGAAGGTGCACACCCCCGAGCAGATGGGCGACGTGATGACGTTCCTCAACAGCGAAGCGGCCTGCGGCATCAGCGGGATCACGCTGCTGGTGGACTCCGGACACACCATGGCCTCGATGACCGGCGCCTACGCGCCCGGCAAGCCGATCATCGACATCATCATGGGCAAGGTAAAGCTGTAGCCCCGCTGCCGGGATCCGTCGCGCTACCGTCGGAGGGATGGCACGCATCATCGTCTTCGGCGGGCACGGCAAGGTCGCACTGCAGCTCGCCCGAATCCTGACCGAACGCGGCGACCAGGTGAGCTCGGTCTTCCGCAATCCCGACCAATCCGACGATGTCGCTGCCACCGGTGCCAAACCGGTGGTGGCCGACATCGAGCGGCTCGACACCGACGCGCTGGCTGACCTGGTGACCGGACACGACGCGGTCGTCTTCTCGGCCGGGGCCGGCGGTGGTGATCCGGACCGGACCTATGCCGTCGACCGCGACGCGGCGATCCGGGTGATCGACGCCACCGCACAGGCGGGCATCAAGCGGTTCGTCATGGTGTCCTACTTCGGCGCGGGGCCGGATCACGGTGTGCCGCAAGATGATCCGTTCTTCGCCTATGCGCAGGCCAAGGCCGCCGCCGATACCCACCTGCGCGACAGCGACCTGGACTGGACGGTGTTGGGTCCCGGCCGGCTCACGCTGGAACCGGCGACCGGCAAGATCGCGCTACGGGACGGAAACCGGCCCGAAAATGACTCCGTGTCCCGCGCAGACGTCGCGCTCGTCGCGGCCGCCGCGCTGGCCGACGATTCGACCATCCGGCGGACCATCGAATTCAACAACGGCGACATCCCGATCGCCGAGGCACTGGCTGGCTGACCCGGCCGAGTAGCGTGCAGTCCATGGGGGAAGCGCCGACGAAGTGGCAACCCGACATGGCCGACGTCTTGCCTATTTCGAAGTCGGAGATCCCCACGGACCGCTCGTCATCCATAATCACGGTGGACCCAGTAGCCGACTCGAGGCACGCCTCTTAGCGGATGCCGCGTCGAAGAATCGACCGCGACTCGTCTGTGTGGACCGACCAGGCATGGGTCAGTCCAGCCGTCAGAAAACACGCTCGTACTCCGGCTGGGCCGACGACCTGATGACGGTTGCGGATGCGTTGGGGTACCGCGAATTCGGGGTCACAGGCTGGTCTGAGGGCGCCCGTGGGCACTCGCTGCGGCCGCCTACATCGATCCCATTCGACTGCGTCACGTGAGCAGCATCGCGGGTGGAAGTTACGGAGCGTTCGGTGACAACTGGGCAGCCGGTCACCTTTCCAAAATCGACGCACTGGGCGGTTCCCTTGCACTGCGTATGAAACCCGCGTTCAGCATCATGTACGCCATCCTGGGCGTAACCGCCAAACACTTCCGCGGATCGTTCGTCAAACAAATACGAAAGATCGTCAACGATTACGATCGGCAGATCCTGCTTCGCCCGGAGATCGAAACCGCCTTCAGCGAATCGTGCGCCGAATGCTTCGCTCACGGTTCGGGCGGATTGGTGCGCGACGCTGAAGTCCTTTATCGGAGTTGGGCTTTCGATCTGTCGACAATCGGACGCCGAGTCCACATGTGGCAGGGACTCGATGACCGGCTTGTCCCGGACCTCATCAATAAGGCGGTGGCCGACGCAATGCCTGGCGCGGTGTGGCATCCGGTCGCTGATGCCGGGCACTTCGTGGCCGTCGGCGTCGCGGACGAAATCTTCGCCATCGCTGCCGAGGAGCTGGGCGGTCGGCGGACTCGTTGACAGGTATCGCGAGTGACACTGGCCGGCGCTCAGCACCGATCCGCGAACGTTTGGCGCCCGCCCGGACCTGGCTGACTGACCCCGCCGGAGTAAGCTACCTTACGCAGCTGGTCTGCTTGCGCCGCAACGGCGGCGTGGGCATCGAGCGAGGCAACGTTAGTAACGCTTCGTGAGAGGGAACCCGGTGAGAATCCGGGACTGTCCCGCAACGGTATGCAGGAACGACCGCCGTCAGAGTTTTTGGCAAGCACTGGTCGCAAGACTGGGAAGCGACGGCCATTAGGAGCACCACCGAAGTGCGCGCCTGCGAGTCCGGAGACCTGCCAGCCGTGCCGGGCGCGCCGCGTCCGGCGGCTCATCGCCTCGAGGAATGGGCGTTCGGCTGCAGTCGTTGCGATTGGTACCTGGGTACGCACCGCCAACGGATTGGCTGCACGTCCGCCGGCGGTGACCACCACGCCGATTGAAGGACGAATAACGTGACCCCTCAAGCATTCACCGCAACGGTTGTCGGCTCGCCACGCATCGGTCCCAAGCGCGAACTCAAACGCGCCACCGAGGGCTACTGGGCCGGACGCACCAGCCGAGCCGATCTGGAAAAGGTTGCCGCCACACTGCGCCGCGACACCTGGAAGGGCCTGGTCGACGCTGGCCTGGACTCGGTGCCGGTGAACACCTTCTCTTACTACGACCAGATGCTCGACACCGCGGTCATGCTGGCCGCGCTGCCGGCCCGGGCCGCGCAGGTCCCCGACGACCTGGACCGTTACTTCGCCGCGGCGCGCGGCAATAAGGACGTCGCGCCGCTGGAGATGACCAAATGGTTCGACACCAACTACCACTACATCGTTCCCGAGATCGGGCCGGAGACCACGTTTTCGCTGAACCCCGACAAGGTGCTGTCGGAGCTGAAAGAGGCTCGAGGTCTTGGGATTCCGGCCCGCCCGGTGGTCATCGGCCCGGTGACGTTCCTGCTGCTGAGCAAGGGCGTCGACGGTGGCGGCGCGCCGATCGAGCGGCTCCAGGAGCTGATACCGATCTATTCGGAGCTGTTGTCGCTGCTCGCCGACAACGGCGCGCAGTGGGTCCAGCTCGACGAGCCCGCGCTGGTCACCGACATCTCCCCCGACGCGCCGGCTTTGGCCGAGGCGGTCTACAACAAGCTGGGCTCGGTGAGCAACCGGCCGGCCATCTACGTCGCCACCTACTTCGGTGATCCCGGCGCCTCCTTGGCCGGGCTGGCCCGCACGCCCGTGGAGGGGATCGGTGTCGACCTGGTCTACGGCGCCGACACGGCAGTGGCGGCGGTGCCGGAGCTGGCCGGCAAGACCCTGGTCGCCGGTGTGGTGGACGGGCGCAACATCTGGCGCACCGACCTGGAGTCGGCGCTGGGCAAGCTGACCACCCTGCTGGGTTCGGCGGCCCACGTGGCGGTCTCGACGTCCTGCTCGACGCTGCACGTGCCGTACTCGCTGGAGCCCGAGACCGGCCTCGATGACGCGCTGGGCAGCTGGCTGGCGTTCGGACAGGAGAAGGTCGCCGAGGTGGTGACGCTGGCCCGGGCACTACACGAGGGCCGCGACGCGGTCGCCGACGAGATTGCCGCGTCCAACGCCGCGGTGGCGTCCCGCAAGAGCGACCCGCGCCTGCACAACGACGGGCTGCGGGCTCGCATCGATTCGATCGTCGCGTCGGGAACGCACCGTGGTGATGCGGCTCAGCGCCGCGCCAGCCAGGAAGAGCGGCTGCATTTGCCGCCGCTGCCGACCACCACCATCGGGTCGTTCCCGCAGACCGTCGAGATCCGCAAGGCCCGCGCCGCGCTGGTCGCCGGTGAGATCGACGAGGCCGAGTATCAGAGGCGGATGAAGCAGGAGATCGCCGACGTCATCAAGTTGCAGGAAAGCCTCGGGATCGACGTGCTGGTGCACGGCGAACCGGAGCGCAACGACATGGTGCAGTACTTCGCCGAGCAACTGGACGGCTTCTTCGCCACGAAGAACGGCTGGGTGCAGTCCTACGGCAGCCGGTGCGTGCGGCCGCCGGTTCTTTTCGGCGATGTGATCCGCCAGCACCCGATGACGGTGGAGTGGGCCAAGTATGCGCAGTCGCTGACCGACAAGCCGGTGAAGGGCATGCTGACCGGTCCGGTGACGATCCTGGCGTGGTCGTTCGTCCGCGACGACCAGCCGCTGGCCGACACCGCCAACCAGGTGGCGCTGGCCATCCGTGACGAGACCGTGGATCTGCAGGCCGCGGGCATCGCGGTGATCCAGGTCGACGAGCCGGCACTGCGGGAGCTGCTGCCGCTGCGTCGCGCCGATCAGGACGACTACTTGCGTTGGGCGGTAGGGTCTTTCCGGTTGGCCACCTCCGGCGTCGCGGACTCCACCCAGATCCACACCCACCTGTGCTATTCGGAATTCGGTGAGGTGATCGGAGCCATCGCCGACCTGGACGCCGATGTGACGTCCATCGAGGCGGCACGCTCACACATGGAGGTGCTGGACGATCTGAACTCGATCGGCTTCTCCAACAGCGTGGGGCCGGGCGTCTACGACATCCACTCGCCGCGGGTGCCGAGCACGGACGAGATGGCCGAGTCGCTGCGCGCGGCGCTGCGGGCCGTGCCCGCCGAGCGGCTGTGGGTCAACCCCGACTGCGGGTTGAAGACCCGCAACACCGACGAGGTGAATGCGTCGCTGAAGAACATGGTCGCCGCCGCGCACCAAGTTCGCGCGAAGGCTTAGGTTTTCGGGTTTTCGCGAGCGTAAGCCCACTGCGATTTCCGGCGATTATTCGCAGGGGGCTTACGCTCGCGGACCTACTCCGACTTCTCCGAAACCAGTTCCACCGGAACGTCGTCGGCCCACGGCTGGCGGACGACCATGTCGGCGACCCGGACGATGCCGCGCTCGAATTCACCCGTCGCCGCGTCGACCAACCGGTACGCCTGCGTCTGCTTGTGAATCGGTTGTGCGTCAAGCAGAACCACGCGGACCTCGCCCGGTACGAAGTGGCAGCGCTCCTGCAGGGCGGCGATCAGTTGCTCGTTGTGCATGTGGCCGTCGCCGAAGTTCCAGCCGATGGCGGTGCTGCAGATCCGTTCGCCGTCGGTGATGACGTAGTCGTCCTCGTTCTGCCCCGCCATGGCGCGGTGCGCCAGCGTGAACAGCGCGCGGCCGTGAGTGTTGAAGCCGCGGAACGCATATCCCATGTAGATCGGGATCTGCGCCGCCTCGGGGCTGCCGTAGAACCGCTCCAGCTGGGCCTGCGGCATGCTGGCGATCGCCACGATGCCCCTGCCGATCTTGTCGCTGGCCGATGGCTTGATGCACCACAGCGTGGTGTCCCAGTTGCCCGCGTAGTAACGCATCCCGAGCAGGAAGGAGATCTTGCGCGGAAACATGTTGCCCAACACGACGATTCCCGCAATGACGACGAACAGGACCGCCACCACCACCGGGTGCCGCAGGTCGCTCAGCCCGATGTGGGTGTGCGCGACGAACAACGACAACACCCCGAAGATCATGAAGACGTTCCACTCCAGCGGGACGCCCATCGGGATCGAGACCAGGATCCCCAGATGGAAACAGACCATCGCGATGGCGGCGATCGTAACGGGCCAGCCGCCGTGACAGAAGAACAGCGGTATCGGCACCAACATTTCGATGGCGGTGCTCAGGTGCGCCAACCATCGCGACAACCGTCCGGGCCGCAAATCATCCGGAAAGCTTTCGAAGAAGCGCCGTTTCAGCCAGCGGGGCCGCACCAGCGGGTTGTTGGACATCATCGTGGAGATGACGAACGGAAAGTGTTTGTTGAGCTTGGATGTGGCGGCGCCCATCCAGATCACCAGGAACACCACCTTGGACCCGACGATCATGTCGGGCGCCGCGAACAGGAACGTCACCGCCATGGTCGCGTACACCTCGCCACGGGCGGCCAGGAAGATCACCTTGTCGCGCAGGCCGACCACCGCCAGCAGCAGCAGGATCAGCACGATCTTCCATGCGGGCAGCAGCCCGATCCTGGTGCCCAGTTCAGGTATCGGCCCGGTGCCGTCGGCGAACAGCGCCGCCAGCGTCACCAGAAGGAAGAGCCCGTACAGGGCGACGTCGACCGGCTTGCGCTTGGTGCCCTTGGTGAGCGGGACCCGATCCGGCCATGGTGGCAGCCGGATGGTGCCGAAGCGCATCCAGTACAGAATCGAGCCCATCGGCGGGAAGAACCGGTTGTTCAAAGGGCCGAAGCCGCAACCCAGCCCGATCACCTCGAACAGCATCGTGTAGAGCACGACCTTCTCGAACACGATCGGCTCCGACCACCACGACGCCACGCGCGTGAAGCCGCCCAGGCCGTCGGTGGCCGACGCGAACAGCCACGCACCGAGGATGTACAGCAGAATTTTGACGACATAGAACAGATGCAGCACGACCGGCGTGCCGAAGCCCACCTCGGCCCAGTGCTTGGCCATCGGCCGGATCTTGTCGCTACGGGTGCCTTTGTTCCATTCGGCCATGTCGAGCTGCGGCAGCTCGGGCTTCAGAAATCCCATGGTTTCACAGACTAGAACGTGTTCTAGGGCTACGTGCTGCAACCTTGGGAAGAAACCTTTGCCTGCACCTTTGGCGCAGCTACCGTTGAAGGCGGTCGGCGTGCGCTTAGGGGGATTTTCATCATGAGCAGGCCTTGGTCCCTCGGATGGGCAACAGTTGCCGCCATCGTCGCGATCACGTCGGCCGCCGAAGGCCGTGCCGATCCGCCGCTGCCCGGTGATGAGTGCACGGTATTGCACTCGATCGCCCAGGACGTCAACGACAGACCGATGTGGTGCAACCCGACGACCACCGGACCCCATGCCCTGGTGTGGCAATACGGCGGGCCTTCGTAGCGGTTGCCGACCGATTAGTCTGTGCGCCAACTCTTTTCAGTCACATTCGGCGCTGGTCTCGAACACCCGCGGACGGCCGGGCGCGCGAACTCCCGCAGAAATCTGCGTTAACCGGCCCCCGCGGACACTCGACCCGTGTACTTTGCTGCTTGGGGTGGACGAGGTTGAGGAGCCAGCCGTGTCTGAGGTCGACTATTGCGTGGTCGGAGCCGGATTCGCGGGTTTGACGGCCGCTTTGCGGCTCAAACAGGGGGGCCACTCGGTGGCCTTGCTGGAGGCGCGTGATCGGGTCGGTGGCCGCACCTTCACCGAGACCCGAGCCGACGGGACATGGATCGACCGTGGCGGCGCGTGGATCGGTCCGGGCCAGGACCGAATCTATGCGCTGATGCACGAGTTCGGCGTGCCGGAGTACAAGCAGCACAACGATGGCGACGCCATGATGATCGTCCGCGGCAAAAAACACCGCTACGGCGGCACCATCCCATGGACCGTGAGCCCGTGGGCGGTCGCCAACCTCGGGCTTGGTTTGGCGACCATCGAAAGGATGGGCAAATCTCTTCCGCGCGAGGCCCCGTGGGAGGCGAAGAAGGCCCATGAGTGGGACCGCATCAGCATCGCGCAATGGATCGAAAAGAATTCCATGTCCTCCGAAGCCGCCGAGATGCTGGACATGGCCTTTGCCGGCCTCTACACCTCGGCAGCGTCGGAGACGTCGTTGCTGTGGGGGCTGCTGCAGACGGCCTCGGCGGGCGGGCTCACCTTCGCGATATCGGGCAAGGGCGGCTCGCAAGATGCCCGCCCGGTCGGTGGAATGGGGGCGCTGCACCGTCCGATGGTGGCCGAACTGGGCGACGCGCTGCACCTTTCGCAGCCGGTCCGGCAGATCACCCAGGATGGCGACGGTGTCACGATCACCGCCGCCGATCTGACGGTGCGCGCGCGCCGCGTCATTGTCGCGATCCCGCTGGCGATCGCCACGTCGATCCTGTACGAGCCGATGCTCCCGGTGGACCGAGCATTTCTGCACCAGCGCATGCCGAGCGGCGCGGTCATCAAGACCTCGGTCATCTACGACGAGCCGTTCTGGCGCGCGGACGGATTCTCCGGCCAGTCCGCGGCGCCGGGGTCCCCGGCCACCCTGACCATCGACGCCTGCACCGACACCGGAAACCCGGGAATCATGTGCGTCATCACCGAAGGGCCTGCGGCGCGCCGACTGACACGACTCGACGAGGCCGAGCGCAGAGCGGTAGTGATCGACGAACTCGTCGACCGGTTCGGCAGCAAGGCCAAAGCGCCGCTGGAGGTGCACGAACAGAACTGGACGGTGGACCGCTATTCCGGTGGCGGAATGATCGGCCACGCCCCCACCGGCGTGCTGACCGAATTCGGTTATACCTTGCGCGAGCCGTGCGGCCGGATCCATTGGGCAGGCACCGAGAGCTCGGCCGTCATGTGCGGGTGGATCGATGGAGCGATCCGCTCCGGCGAGCGCGCCGCGGCCGAGGTGACCGATGCCGAGACCACCGCCGTCGTCGCATAGTCGAATTTCGCCGGCTGTCGGGTGGCACGAACTTCCGCGGCGGTCAGGCCAAACCACTTGCACCACTGTCGTTTCAGTGGATCCGGCAACGCGTTTTGTCAGTGGGGCGCGGTAGCATTCGAACATGGGTTCGACAGACCAACCGCGCAGCCCCGTTATCACGGTCGAGCAGGCGGCGCACATGACCTTGACGGACCGCGAGGGGGTCGAAGAAGCCATCGATGCGCCGCGCGCGGCGGTGTCGTGTTTGCAGGGACATTCGTACGAGGGGCTGACCACTCCGGAGCGTTTGAAGCTTTTGGAGATACTCGAATGCGAAACACGCAAACTCCAAGCTTTTAGCCATCAACTGATCAATCAGATCGCCGAGCAGTCGAATTCGGTCGAATTGGGTGGCAAGCTGTCCTGGGTATTGGCCGACCGGTTGCACATCACGCGTGCGGAGGCCGGTCGCCGCATCGCCGAGGCCGCCGATCTTGGTCCGCGTCGGGCGCTTTCCGGTGAGCCGCTAGCGCCGGTGTTGCCCGCCACCGCGGCGGCGCAGCGGGACGGGGCGATCGGGGCCGACCACGTGGCGGTGATCCGGCGGTTTTTCCACCAGTTGCCTGAGTCGGTCGACATCGAGACGTGTGAGCAGGCCGAGCGGCATCTGGCGGTCAAGGCCGCCGGATTTCGGCCCGACCAATTCGCCAAACTGGCCCGGCGCCTGCTGGATTGTCTCAATCCCGATGGCAGCTACACCGATGGGGACCGGGCACGGGTGCGTGGGCTGGTGCTGGGCACTCAGCAGGCCGACGGTATGTCGCGCCTGAGTGGTTGGTTGACACCGGAGGCGCGTGCCGGCTGGGAGGCGGTCCTGGCCAAGCTGGCCGCCCCCGGCATGTGCAACCCGGACGACGAGCAGCCAGTCGTCGACGGCGCCCCGTTTGAGGACGCGATGCAACGCGACACCCGCAGCGCCGCCCAGCGCAACCATGACGGCCTCAATGCCGCGCTGCGCGCGGTGCTGGCCAGCGGAAAACTGGGCCAGCACAACGGGTTACCGGTATCGATCATGGTCACCACCACGCTCGACGACCTCGAACACACCACCGGCAAGGGCCTCACCGGGGGCGGCACCCTGCTACCGATGTCGGATGTGATTCGGCTGGCCCGCCACGCCCATCATTACCTGGCGATCTTCGACAAGGGCATAGCGCTGGCGCTGTATCACACCAAGCGCCTGGCCTCGCGCGGACAGCGAATTGTCTTGTACGCCAAGGACCGTGGGTGTTCGCATCCGGGTTGCGACGTGTCGGGCTACTACTGCGAGGTCCACCACGTCACCAGTTATGCCACGCGACCCAGCACCGACATCGACGAACTGACCTTCGCGTGCGGTGGTCATCACCCACTGGCCGAGAAGGGCTGGACCACCCGAAAACGCGTCAACGGCGACACCGAATGGATCCCGCCGCCACACCTCGACCGTGACCAAGCGCGAACTGCTGAAGTACCCTTTAGACATGGACGCCGCCATTTACCTCCGAACCAGCGAAGACAGGTCGGGCGAGCAGCTCGGCGTTACCCGGCAACGCGAGGACTGCCTTGCGTTGTGCCAGGAAAAGGGCTGGATTCCGGTCGAGTACCTGGATAACGACACCAGCGCCACCAGCGGCACGCCCAGGCGCGACTACGAGCGGATGCTGGCCGACATCCGGGACGGTCGTCTGGGGGCGGTGGTCGCCTGGGACCTGGACCGGCTGCACCGCCGCCCGATCGAACTGGAAGCGTTCATGGCGCTGGCCGACGAGAAGCACCTGGCGCTGGCCACCGTCAGCGGCGACGTCGACCTGTCGACTGCTCAGGGCCGCCTGGTGGCCCGGTTGAAAGGCAGCGTGGCCGCCCATGAGGGTGAGCACCGCAAGGCTCGCCAGCTGCGCGCGACCCGCCAGCTGGCCGAACGCGGGGTTCCCAACTGGACGCGGGCATTCGGCTACACCCCCGAGCACCAACCCGACTGCCCGCGCGACTGCAACAGCAAGCGCCACCGTGACCCGGTGACCGCGCCGCTGGTGAAGCAGGCATACGCGGCGGTGCTTGCCGGGGCCAGCTTGGGTGACGTGTGCAGCCTGTTCAACGATGCCGGCGCGCAGACCGAGCGTTGGATGCGGCCGCGCGACACCGATGGCAATCCCATCCGGGACGCCGAGCCGGTGGTGGAGCGCCGCCCGTGGACGCCAACTGTGGTGTCGAAGTTTCTGCGTAAGGCCCGCAACGCTGGGCTGCGGACATACGGTGTGCGCTACGGCGCGGTGACCCGTGACAGCGTTGTGGGCAAAGGCAATTGGCCCGCGCTGGTGGACGAAGATACTTTCTGGGCGGCCCAGGCGGTGCTGGACGCCCCCGGTCGCGCTCCGGGCCGCAAGAGCGTACGCAAGCACCTGTTGACCGGCGTGCTGGGTTGCGGCAAGTGCGGCGGCTATCTGTCGGGTGCCTATGTCGGGAAGGCCACCAAAGCGCTGACCTACATCTGCAAGGGCTGTCACGGGATCAACGTGCGCGCCGAGTACGTGGAACCGCTGCTGCTCGACATCGTCGGGGGCCGACTGGCGATGGCTGATGCCGCGGACCTGCTCAAGGCCGAGCAGCACGACACCGAGCAAGCCGAGTCACTACGTGCACAGGCCAATTCGCTGCTGGTCCGGTTGGATGAGATCGCCGACGAACGCGCCGATGGTCTGCTGACCGGCCGCCAGGCCCAACGGGCGACGGAGCGGATCAACGCCAAGCTGGCCGTGATCGAGCACCAGCAGCGCGACGCGGAGCGGGTGCGGGTGTTCCGCGATCTGCCGCTGGGAACCCCGGAGGTGGTGGAGGCGGTGCGGTCGCTGTCGCCGGATCGCTTCCGCGCTGTGATGGAAGTGCTGATGGACGTGACCGTGGCACCTGTTGGTAAGAGTGGGCGCGTGTTCAATCCCGACCGACTTGTGGTGTCCTGGCGCTGATTCGCGTCTCCCCGTGAGAGTCGCATTCCCGCGTCCAGGGGTGGTTTGCGGCTTCCCCCGATAGTTTGCGACTTTCACGGGAAGGCGCGACCTGTCTACCAGGCCCTTTGTATTCCGCACTTTCCCCGATACTCGCGCATTTGAGAGTTTCCCCAATACTCGCAACCCATTCGGGACTTTCACGGAAACTCTTGACACGCACGCCATTTCGACGCTTGACGGCAGCGTGTTGTCGACTCACTATGGTGGTCGACACGCTAAAACCCCCAGCACCACGACCTGGTCAGGAATGAGGACCGAGTGACCAGGACAAAGGCCTAGCTGGTTTGAGCGAACCTAGGGGCGGTTCGCATCCAACCTAAGGCCTTGTGCTGCTATGCCATTGACACCCGAACAGCGCCGACTTCGAGCCTCCAACGCTGCCCGCGCCACCTGGGCCAACACCAAAGACCGCTCCGGACGCGGCCGACACATGACGCGGGGGAACTGGGAAAAGCACTACCGCCAGACCAATCCCGCGCTGCCCGACGACAAGCGCCGCAAGCTGGCCGACGCCGCATACAAAGCCGAGATGAGCGAGAGGGGGCGTCGCGGCGGCGCTGTGACCCGCCAGAAGAACGACGAGCGCCGCGCCGCCGAACGAGCCCGCCAACAGCACCACACCCCCGGCGACGCGGCATGACCACCGCCACACCGGCCCAGAGCGACCACAGCGGCCACGACGCCTACGTGCAGCGTGTCCTGGCCGAGGCCAAACCCCTGACCGCCCAGCAGCGAGCCCAGCTGGCCGAGCTGCTACGCCCCGTGCGACGGGCCGGTGGCAAATGAGACACGAAACCGACTGGGGCACACACCCTGCAGCGGCGACCGCCAACACGGGCCCCACAGAAAAGGAAAGGCCCCGCTACCGGCAAGAAGCGGGGGCCAATCACTTAGGTAATGCCTTCCAGGCCTCTAGATATACCACCCGCCGCCGACTGGGGGAAGCCGACACGCGCCGTGCCGGCGCGGACGCGGAAGCGTGGTGGTGATCCATGGGCCGCAGAAACCCTATTTACGTTGCGGGACAACCGATCCGCCAAGGAGTTACCTGGCTTTCCGACGAGCTGATCCGTTTGGGTGCCCACGAAGACGCGCTTGGATCGGACGGGTTCGCGGTGATGTCTTACCTGCTGTCTTGTGCCTGCGCGCCTGGTTCCAACCGCCGCCCATGGGAGACCTCACCGGCCGCGCTGTCCGAGCAATTCGGCTGGGGTCAGAACCGAGAGCGTGCCAGGGCGGCCATCGCCAAGGCGGAGAAGGACCACAGGCTGGTCCGGCGCAAGTTCGTGCGCGACGGCAAGGAGTTGCCCAACCGATGTGCGTATGTCGTGTGTGCGGGCGGCCGGCGGTTCACCGACGAGGAGTTGTCGCTGTGGTCGCGGCCGATCGAATGTTGACCAAGCTGCACGGTTTCCGTGCACCTTTGGATCGCGGAACGTGCACGGAATCCGTGCACCTTAGACCCTCCAAGCTGCACGGGTTGGGGTGCAGCTTAAGCCCCCTCCAAGCTGCACGGTTTCCGTGCAACTTAAGGTGCACGGTTTCGGTGCACCATTGGACAACCTACGTACTTACGTACGTGGACAACCAAACCCGTCATGCACTGCGTGCACGACGGATCAAATACCCTTCCGCAGCTTGCTTACCGGGTTACGCAAATCGGGGACTGTGTGGCGACCCAACGACCGCGCGAGGAAAGACGACGGTTCCACGGAGAGTCGCGGTTTCACGGAAAGTCGGGAAATTCACGTGAGAGCCCGCAGCAGCAGTGGTTTCGCCCACTACGTCCAAGCGGCCTGTGACTGCCGGCCCGGCGTTGTGTGCTCGTTTTGCCGCGCTGCCAGCCACGGACACCCCAAGAAGGGGCGGAAAACGCGGCAGCGTCGCGGCCAGCCGGTCGCAATCGCCCGCGTTGGCTACCGCGCCGCCCACGCCCGAGTCCGGGCCGCCCGGGGTCGCGCGTCGGACCAACCTTGCGTGGGTGATTGCGGGGGTCCAGCAGCCGAGTGGGCTTACGACAACGCCGATCCCGATGAACTGGTCACCACCGTCAACGGCAAGCCCAGGCGGTACAGCCTGGACCCCGACAGGTATCAGCCGATGTGCCGCCCCTGCCATCGACGCTTCGACCACACCCACCGTGTCATCGCCACCTGGTGACCCAACCCCCGAGAGGACCGCACGATGAGCAACGAGGCCGAGTTTTTCGATAACGACGACTGGCACCCCGACGACCGCGAGCAGGCGGCCGAGGTGTACCTGCTCGACCGGCAGCTTGACGACGAGCAGGAGGCCCTGGAACGCCTGGCCGCCACCGATCCAGTTGGGCTGACGTGGTTCGGCGACCGCGACGACTGGGTCGACGCGCGGTTGGCCGGCGCGCGGAAGGACAAGCCGAAGTGAGTGCGGGCGTGGCGGTGTGGCTACTTGTCGGCGCTGCGGGGTACTCTGCGAGTGCGTTCGGCCTAGAAGCAGCCCGCTCCGTATGGAGTCCGCCGTCGCGGTTGGGTCCAGGGGACCCGCCGCGGCCAGCCCGCCGAAAACGCACCGCCGCCGCCCAGCGTCAGCTGCCCGGATAGGCAATCCCTTTGCGTGCCAACAACACGCAGACTCCCGCATGGTCACCCGCTGCCGGTTCCTTGGCTTTGACGGCGGTGGGGACCATGTCGGGGCCCGAAATTTCCCGCAGCCCTGACTGATTGAGAAAGACGAACGACCATGACGATTGCAACGATTACCCAGCTGACACGCGAACAGTCTGTGGCCAGGCTCGAACAGATCGACGCCCGGCTTGACGCGCTGTCGGGGAAACGGCGGCTGAGCAAGGACGACGAGACCGAGGCCAGCGAGAGCATGGCCGAATTTGAGGCCCTGCAGCGTCATATCGAGAAGCTGGACCGCGCGGCTGTGATTGCCGCGGCTGCCGGGGAAGGTGGCGCAGGTTTGCGGTTGGAGCGGGCGATTGACCCGCACGCGGGCCGTGACCTGCTCGCCGACAACGCCGCCCAGTCTGCCCGGGACGCGGCGCTGCGGACGGTGGAGCGGTCGCTGAAGGCCGGCGCGTTGGACGCGCGCAGCGCCGAAGCGGTCGAGCGGCTGTGCGAGGACGGCAGCGAGCTCGAACGGTCGTGGATGCAGCGGTGGGTACGCGACAGCGGCTCGCCGGAGTACCACAGTGCTTTCCGGAAGCTGTTGGTGCACGGTGAGGCCCGCGCTGGGCTTGAGTTCACCGCTGCCGAGCGGGCCGCCTATGAGCGGGTCGCCCGGTTGAAGCAGGAGCAGCGCGCCATGTCCTTGACGGACTCTGCGGGAGGATTTTTGGTGCCCTACGAAGTCGATTTTCAAATCAACCTGGTGTCCTCCGGCAGCATCAACCCGCTGTTGCAGTGGGCCAGGACCGTTCAGTCGGTATCGGACATCTGGCATGGGATCAACAGCAACGGCGTGGTTTCCGAGTGGCTGGCCGAGGGGGCGGAGGCCGCTGACGCCTCCCCGGTGCTGAGCGAACCGTCGGTGCCCAACTACAAGGCCTCCACTTGGATCGAATTCTCGGTGGAAGTGGCGATGGACGCGGTCAACCTGGTTTCCCAGCTGGGACGGCTGATCTCGGACTCCCAGCTGCAGCTGCTCAACGAGGCCTGGACCAACGGCGGTGGTGTGGGCGGGCCGACCGGCATCGTCACCAAGCTGACCGGGTCGAGCTCGGTGGTCAACGCCGGTACTGCCGCGACGATCTCGGCCAACGACCTCTACGGCGTACAAAATGCCTTGGGACCCCGGTGGCAGGCCGGCGCGAAGTGGCTGGGGAATCTCGCGGCCATCAACGCGATTGCCGCGTTGGAGACCCCTAACGGTGCGATCCGGTTCCCGTCGATCCAGAACGAGCCGCGCACCCTGTTGGGCCGCCCGGTGGGTGAGGCATCGAACATGGACGGCACCCTGGCCGCTGGCACCACGCCGTTGATTTACGGCGACTGGAATCAGTTCGTGATCTCCCAGCGGGTCGGCACCAGCGTGGAGTTCGTGCCGGTGGTGTTCGGCCCCAACCAGCGCCCGACCGGCAAGCGTGGCCTGTGGGCCTGGTCGCGGTGGGGTTCCGACTGCATCAACACCAGCGCCTTCCGCATGTTGAAGGTGTGACCAGACGTCCCCCGCGAGGGGCTGTAGTCGCCCCACCCTGGTGGGTTGCGTCAACGAAAGTCGCGTGGTGTAGCTCTCGCGGCCCCTCGCGGGGGACCCCCACAACTGAATAACGACACAGATTTCCGTGGAGGGGGTCAACGTCACGGCGTGTGGTCGCGCGGGATAACCCGGTAGACAATAGCTGCGCGCTGTGATCCCAGGGCACGGGGTCCCCCTCCACGGAACCCCCTAGTCTCCCGTTGGCCGGGGCGCAATTGGTGGGCCACTACCTGTGGTTCCCCCGGTCAACGGGACCGACCCTGGGCGCGGCCACCGTGCGCGGCCCACAGCGACACCCACCAGGCTTTCCTCCTTGGGGCTTGGTGGGTGTTCGCTTGCCATCAGTACCCACACACTGGCCGAACCTGTTGCGGCACCACTCCACCCGGTCACCGAGGTCCCAGGCCCGACCAGCGTCCGACACTCTCACGGGTAGGGGGTACCCCTCTCGCGCGACGGGGGACAGCCAACCTACTCCCCATAGCTAGCTGATGTACCCCCCCGAGCGTTTTTGCCCGTTTGACGTTGGCTGGCAGGTGTTGCTGCAGCGTCGTTTCCGCTGGTTTGACCTGCCGGTTTGGTGGATCGCCCTGTGCGTCGGTGGTTTCGGGGAAAATGCCCACCATGAAAGCTGCTGATCGGGAGCGCCGCGACGCCCAAGTGCTCCGGTTGTTTCTGGGCGGGGCCAGTCACAGGGCCATTGCGCGAGCTGTGGGGTTTCGGTCCCATCGGAGTGTGGGCAACATCGTGGCGCGGGCGTTGGAGGGTTCCGCGGACAGGCGCGCGCTGCTGACCGATGAGGCGTTCGCTGTGTGGCAGGAGCGCAGTGAGCGGCTGTTCCGCGCCCACTGGGGGCCGGCGTTGGACGGCAACTATCGCTCTGCGGAGTTGTGCCGCAAGATACTGGCTCAGCACGTGTTGGTTTACGGTCTGGCGCGGGAGGTTTCCGTGGCCGGCACGCGGGCCGATGCGGTGGAGGTTGAGCCGGAGCCTGAACCCGACGACGAGGACCTGGACGTGCTGGCGCGCATGCGCCGCGACCGTGTCCGCGCCGAGCTTGCACCCGTTTTCCGGCGAATCTAGGAAGCGGGGTCGCCTTGGACCTGGAGTCTGCGACGTACTCGGTAACTAGGGTCAGTTTGCAGAATCTGCGTAAGCTCCTTGATCCCAACTGATCCAAGGTGGCCTCGAGAGGCCAGGGACCCGGCGACCGCGATGCGGACATTTGTGTTGCTGTCACGTGCCAGGGATTGAGTAGCCTCGAAATCCATCTGCTCGGTGGACGTTGGGAACACTGTCGCCGCGAGTAACCGCATCTCCGGGTCATTGCTCAGCGCCATCGTCCGCCAAGGTAACTCAATCGAAAAGTCAAATCGACTCAGCTGGTAGCTCGTCCTAGCGAACGCGAGCGCGTCCTGACTCTCTCCGGTTCGCAGCAGAAGCTGGGCTGCATGCCACACGAGGCGGCGGCGTTGGCCGTCGGCAGCCAGCATCGCCAGCGTCATGATCACCTGACGACGAAGGCTCCCGGGTGTGCGTTCGATATGGAAAGGCGCGAACGGATCAGCGAAGCGTCTTTCCCACTCATCGAACTGGCTCACAGGCTCGTCTGAACCCACTGCGAGCCGAAATAGTCTGTCGAACAATTCGTTTCGAGTATCAGTTGGGAGTGTATCGGCAAGCGGGATACAAGCCCCCGCGAAGACGGCACGGTTACCTTCGCTGTCATTGTCATCCAACGCGTGATTACAAAAGTGCCAGGCGAGTGCGACCTGACGATCAGCCGCGAGGCACGTCGCTATCGTCGCAATGTCCGACTTCGCCGCTACTTGTGACATGGTATTCGCGGAGTATGTCGGTGGCGCAGCAAGTTCGCGTGCCACGAATGATTCGGCCGCCTCAATAACTTCGTCGGAGCGATTCCCAAGGCGGACAAGCACTTCCGTGGCATTGCGCACTTTTCCATAATCCATTATCTCGTATGGTCCGACCAGAGACTGCAGTTGCCCTTCGATGAGTCGGAATACGGGCTCCATGACATCAAAGTGCGCAATGAGGCTGACGGAAATTTCGTCGGCGACTTCGAAAGCAAGGGCGACCCGCTCAGCAATCTGTGTGTGCATTTCCGGCCTTCCAGCGCATAGGCCGACGAGGATGCTGGCGATCTGGTCGTCAGCGTGCGTATATTGGTGCCGCTGGCGCGGAAGGAGCCGGTCGATATCCGAAAGAAGTTGATTAACAACCTCATCAGGCAGCCTTATGGCGAGTCCGGCGAGCAACTTGTACGCCTCGAGCCACACCTCCGCCCCAAATGGTCGCCCGTTGTGTTGTACAGCTTCGGCTATTGCTGATGTGGCCCACTCGTTAACCAAGTCATCTGGAATTAAGTCAGCCTCCCCCGCGGCGGCACCGAAGGCGGCTGCACGCTGTTGGAATTGAAGCGCCCGCGATTCCTCACGGCAGTCGAAGTAGGCGCTAAGCTGCGCGGCAATCTTGCGGCAGTCGTCCGCGCTGCCGGCGACAATGTAATGACCCACGGCGCGTTCGAGATGGCCCGTTTGCTGATACATCCGGCCCATAAGAATATGGGCCTGGATTTCGTCCTCTAGATGCGCTGAGGCCACGCTGTCGCGTAGGTAACGTCGAAGCTCGGCGCGCGCAGCACGAGGCCGCTTTCTTCCAACGGCGGCTTCCAGAAGATCCTGCAGCGCCGCAACCTCCGGGTCGTAGGCTTGCACACGCAGTGCGCCACGTCCAGACGCGCTGATGGCCCGAATCTGCGGCTGAAGATTCTCCATATCAGTCACATTCACCTCGCTGGCACGAGAATGGACGCGGATGATTGAACGGCACCAGGCAGCCGCGTCGTCCCAGATTCGTGCCCGGCAACCGCGCTCAACACCGAATCGGAACTCTGCCGCTGCCGCCTCGGACTGATCACGCCAGAATAGGTATCGGCCTCTCCGTGCATGTATCAACGCAGAGTCCGGGAGAGAGCATCGACCCGACCCGGGTGCCGCGTCCCTAAGCAATTCGGTCCACGACTCCTCGTCGTGCGTGGCTTCGGCGACAGCGAGTTTCAGCCGGACCCTTAGATTGGCCTCTGTGCACGAGCCAGCGACTTGTCGCAGCTGGTCGCTCACGTCTGCGACCAATTGCGTCGCACCTAGCGCGATAGCTCCTTCTGCGGCAATAGACAACCAGAGGGCACCTGCCGGGTCACCGGCGACTGAGGCCGCAACTGCAGCCGCAATTGCAGTGTCGGACTCCACGTCGCCGTTGATCCATTTCTCAAGGTTCGATACGGCAATCGCGCGTGGAAGTAGCCATTCCGGTGCGCCTTCTCGCTTCGCGAGTGCAATGAACGCCTCTACCGCTGTATCGGCAGTGCGTCCCGCGCCGGAAACGAGGAAGCGTTCAACGAATGGCAGCCACTCGCCATCCGCTGCAGCGAACTGACCCGCATCGGTAAGCAATTGTGCGCGCCGGATGTGGAGTGGCTCGGCTAGCGGGCCGTATCCAGCGCGCTCCAACTCGTGGGTCACCTCAGCGAAAATCGCTGCTGCGGCGATGGGGTCCGATGACGCCAGCCGCTCTGCTGTTCGGTGCTGGTCCGTCAGCCCCAGGCCCTGCAACGGACCTGCGAGAAGGATGTCTGGATCAATTTGGGTCGCAGTCTGGCCGGACTGGTCGATTGCGTCGAGCATGCGCTCAAATTGAGCATTCATGCTTTCATCCACGCGCCGCAGTTTGTAGTAGAGGCCGCCGAAAGCTTCTTGCATATTAAGAGATTCGGGATACTCGGTCATCAATGCTTCAGCGATGAACCGGGAATCTGGAGATGGGGCTGTGCGCAGCACTCGGCTCGCAATCATCGCAGATAGCGTCTCCACACCCTGCTGATCTTGATCCATCAGAGCGCCTTCAGCGTCTCTGTCCTTGAGGAGGTCCATCAGCCGCCAACGCAACTTCCAGCCGATAGTGGGTGCCCCAGGAACTTCCTTCAGCTTGGTCTTCAGCCGTTTCATCAGCCGCTCACGTACCGTCTTTTCACCGACCGCCGCCTTGACGGCCATCGCAGCGACCTTGAAGGCGGATGACTCCATGCTCATGTTTCGATCCTGGCACCGCGCCGCCTGTCCGTTGTTCAACGACACTCGCCGGGGCGACGCAGCAGCCCTAGCCGGGTGACCGTTTTAGAACGTACTTCAGCAGTTCATGGCCAGCCCCGGGTAAACACGTTTCATCACCCCGAAAAACTGCTGGCCGAGGATGACGACGACGCGGCGTAAAGCTCACACGGTCTGACGGAAGCGCAGGCAGGGGCCGACTGCGACTATTGCTGCGGAGGAGGCGGTGGGAGGGGCGCCGGCGCCGTGCGGCGAGGGCGAATCTGGCCGCAATTCAAGCCAATTATGCAGTCCGAGCCGCTTGCTTGGGGTTGGGCAGCATCGGCGCAGCAAACGCCGTCCGGCGATGCGGGCGCAGGAGCGGCAATCGGCGCAGGTGCGGCAATCGGCGGAGGGGCCGCAATCGGCGCAGGGAGGGCGTTGGTGCGCGGCATACCGCCGACACCGCCAAGCGCCAGTGCAAGCACGGCAGCGCCTATGCACGCTGCGGCTCTGCCCGTTCGATTCGCCATGGCACCGTTCCTAATTTTTCCTGCTGAATGTACAGAGCCAGCGCACGGCATTACGCCGTGGTGGCGCACTCTGAGTAGCTCTTTCCGGCCCGACATTCGACCACCTCCACAGTCCCGCGAACTCGATCAGCGAACGCCCTCGGCCTGCCACCAGTCGTACAGGGCGGCTTGGGTACTGTCCGGGGCGATGCCCTGCTCAGCAACGACTAGCATCCGCGAGGGGATGTCTGTCCAGACCAGATAGACGCCGTCATCATCTGGGCCAGCGCCGAGGAACACGACCGACCCGTAGTGCCCGCCGCGATTCCACTCGGTGGGCCCCGTCGTGCCATCCGGAAAAGGTTGCGCCGGAGTCCGCGGGTCCTCCGCGAGGCTGCGCTGGAAGTCGGCATTCAGATCGTCAGTGTTGGCGTACAACAGGTAATCCGCGTTCCAGGGGCCGCCGGGATCGTGACAGTAGTTGTCGCAGTTGACCGCGGCGACCGCCCGGGCGGAGTGCGCGCCGGCGGGGTGGCAGTCGGCTGGGGTGTAGCCGCCCGAGAGGTGGCTCATCAGCGTTTGCACGTCTGCCGGATTATTGGCGGGAGTGGCGGGATCTGCCGCGGCCGTCGTGGCTAACCCACTGGCGGTCAGACCGGTCAAGGCGGTAACCACGCCCGCGCGGGCCAGTCGGGAACGCAGGCGGGCCATGGTGTCTCCTTTGCTGGGCAAAGAGCTACGGCGGTGAGTTTAACTCCTAGTCGCGCGCCGCAGTTTGAGAAGGCAGTGCAGCGCGTCACCACGGCTATCGACAGCGGCGGCGATTAACCGGCTTGCTTGGCAGGCGGTCGGTAGAAGATCGCCAATTGGCCGATCGCCCCAACCAGGCCCAACCCCGCCGAGATCACCAGGCCCTGCCAGCCGTCGAACCAGTTCTTCCCGAAGACCAGGTAGTCAAGGCTGTACTTGCCCGCGCCCAGCGTGGCCACGCCCACGGCGCTGACCGCCAGCACCAGGTTGTACTCCCAGCCCTCCTTGACGATGAAGAAGCCGTTAGCACGGTGCACCGTCCAGGCCGCGACCAGCATCAGCGAGACGAAGCCCGCCGCCGGGATCGGGGTCAAAAATCCGGCGGCCAGGCCCAGGCCGGCGGCCATTTCGGTGGTCGCCGCCACGGTGGCGTGGAACTTGCCGGGCTTCATGCCGATGCTCTCGAACCAGCGCGCGGTGCCCGGGATGCGGCCACCGCCGAAGAACTTGTTGTAGCCATGCGCGGCCAGCGTCACGCCCAACACCAGCCGCAGGATCAGTACGCCGACGTCATGGAACGTGTCATATGAAGTCATAACTGTAAACCTAGATCATGGGCCGGGTGCCACCACAAGAGCCGCCGAGCAGCTACGTCGCTTAATCCGCTGGTCCGTGTGGGAACATAGCGGGCGTTCCGACGTCGGCCCGATCAGTAGCCACACCAGCAAAGGGGGTGCACCACGGCTGGCACCCCACGAGGCAGCGGCGCCCACCGCACTGCGTCAAGCGGCCGTGGGTCTGCGCCTACCGACCACTCCGTGGTGTTGCTGGACGGCTCATCGAACCACCCGCGGGAGCTGCTGGGCAACAAAGGCCACGGCATCGACGCGATGCGCCGGCACAACCTGCCGGTGCCGCCGGCGTTCTGCATCACCACCGCGGTCGGCCTGCGGTATCTCGCCGATCCCGCGGCGACCATCGACCCTATCTGGGACGACGTGCTCGACCGGATGCGCTGGCTGGAGGCGCAGACCTCGCGCACCTTCGGCCGGGGCCCGCATCCCCTATTGGTCAGCGTGCGCTCCGGAGCCACCCAGTCCATGCCGGGCATGATGGACACCATCCTGGACCTCGGCATCAACGATGAGGTCGAGCAGGCGCTGGCGGCGACCGGTGACCGAGCCTTCGCCAGCGACACCCGCCGGCGGTTCTCGGAGATGTATCGGCGCATCGTCGGCGTCGCCGAGCACGAATCGGTGCCGTCCGACCCGTACACGCAGTTGCGCGCCGGCATCGAGGCGGTGTTCGCTTCGTGGAATTCACCGCGCGCGGTCGCCTACCGCGCCCACTACGGAATCGACGATCAGCACGGAACCGCCGTAGTAGTGCAGGCGATGGTATTCGGCAACCACGACCCCAATTCCGGTGCGGGGGCGTTCTTTTCCCGCAACCCGATCACCGGTGACAACGAACCGTTCGGCGAATGGCTGCCGCGCGGCCAGGGCGACGACGTGGTGTCGGGATCGGTCGACGTCGAACCGATCGTCGCGCTGCGTGATGAGCAGCCGGCCGTCTACGACGAGCTGATCGATGCCGCCCGAACCTTGGAACGGCTGGACTCCGACATTCAGGAGATCGAGTTCACCGTCGAGGCCGGCAAGCTGTGGCTATTGCAGACGCGGGCGGCCGAACGGTCGGCGCAGGCGGCGGTGCGCACGGCGCTGCAGCTGCGGCACGAGGGACTCATCGATGACGAGGAGACATTGCGCCGGGTGACCCCGACGCACGTCCAGACCCTGCTGCAACCGGCCTTGCAGCCCGAAATACGCCTGGCAGCACCGCTTTTGGCCAAGGGATTACCGGCGTGCCCGGGCGTGGCGTCGGGCAAGGCGTACACCGATGTCGACGAGGCGCTGCGCGCCGTCGATCGCGGGGAGCAGGTGATCCTGGTGCGCGATCACACCCGGCCCGAGGACGTGTCGGGCATGCTGGCCGCGCAGGGCATCGTGACCGAAGTCGGCGGCGCCTCCAGCCACGCGGCGGTAGTCAGCCGCGAGCTGGGCCGGGTGGCGGTGGTGGGCTGCGGCCACGGGGTCGCCGCAGCGCTGGCCGGCAAGCACATCACCGTCGACGGCGCCGAAGGCGAAGTGCGCGAAGGCAATCTGAGCCTATCCGCGTGGTCGGAAGACGACACGCCGGAACTGCGCGAACTGGCCGACATCGCGCGGCGGATCAGCCCGCTGCGTGCCCACGCCGCGGGCGACCACGTGCGACTGGAGGACAGCTCCGAGGCCGCGGTGCGCGCCGCGCTGAACAGCGGGCAGGCCGACGTGGTGTCGCCGACGCCATTGATCGTGATGCTGACCGCGCTGCGCCTGACACCAGGATCCACATCGTGACCGAATTGGCGGTGCTGCAAGGGGTTCGGCTCAAGGGACGGGTCAGCCCCGCCGATCTGGCCGCGACGCTGGGTGCGGACCTCGCCGACATCACCCCGGTGGTCGAGCGGTTGACCGCGGCGGGACTGCTGACCGAAGGCCCGACGTTGCGGATCACCCTCAGTGGGACCGACAAGCTCGCGACGCTGCTCGCCGAGGAACGCGGGGGCATCGATCCACGCGCGATGGCGGCCGCCTACGACGACTTCCGAGCCGTCAACGCCGACTTCAAGCGGCTGGTGACGGATTGGCAGCTCAAGGGCGGACCGGACGGCGTTCCCAACGCCCACGACGACGCCGACTACGACGCCGCGGTGCTGGCCCGCCTCGACGACGTGCACGCCCGCATGATGCCGATCCTCGAGGCGGCCGCGGCGCAGCTGCCGCGGCTGAGCGCCTACGCGGCCAAACTGGTTGCGGCACTGGACAAAGTCAAGGCCGGGGAGACCACCTGGCTGACCCGGCCGTTGATCGACTCCTACCACACGGTGTGGTTCGAGCTGCACGAAGAGCTGATCGTCGCCGCCGGCCTGACCCGCGAAGAGGCGGCCAGATCCGGCGACGCGCAATAGCTAGAGCGCCGCGTCGAGCAGCGCCAGGTAGGCGTCGACGTCGGGCACGGCCGAGGCCGCCGCGTGCACGCTGATCGCGATGGTGTCACCGATGCCGTGCACGCCGTGCGTCAGCCCCATCATCGGTGACAGCGCCGGGTATCCCGCTGTCAGCACCACCCGGGCGCCGCCGAAGCTCAGATCGGCCGCACCCCGGTTGACGCTGGATACCACGGTGTTGCCGGACACCTGCGTCGCGCGCTCGTGGACATCGAATTGTGTGATGCCCCAACGCAGCAACCCTGCCGGAACCGCCGCGAACGCGCGGTCGGCGGTCCGGGTGGCCGGGTGCTCGAAGCGGCGCCGGCCGTTGGCCAGGTCGGCCGCGATCCGCTCGGCGCGCGCGTCCGACCCGAGATTCGGGTACAGCCCCACCACGATGTTGCCGAAGTGGTTGAACGCCCGCGCCGCACCGGGCTTGGCCATCGGAACCTCGGCGCCCAGCGAATCGCATTGCCCGTCAAGGAGATCGGACAGGGCCTGCGATACCGCGCTCAGCACGCCGACGGTGATCGTGGGGCCGGGCAACTGCGAACGGTGTCGCACCAAGGTCCGCACGGCGCGGGCGCCCCCGGGACGCGCATTCGTCGGCAACAGCGGACGCGACCCGGCGCCGGGGGCCAGCAGGCCCGCGCGGATGTCGCGCTCCAGCCGGCGATGGGCGCGCGCCGCCTGGACGCCTCGCCAGGGCAGAAAGCCCGGCCGTGACCTGGGCACCTCGGCAACCCGGTCCGGGCGCCCGAACAGCCACGCCGCCATCGCCGCGGACCGGGCGCCGTCGGCCAGCGCGTGCGCGACCTGCAACACCGCGACGGCACCCGGCCCGGTGACGCCGGGAATCCCGCGCACGGGGGTGAAAACGTGCAGCCGCCAAGCCATCCGCCGAACGTCCAGCTGGTCATCGGCGAGACCGGCGACGGCCGCCAGGACACCATTCCAGCTGTGATCGGCGACGTCGTGGCGGACCACCCGTTCGGCCGTGACGAACTCCGGCACCCACCGCGGGTAGCGCCATCGGCCTTGGTCCCGCACCCGCATCGTCAGCGCCGGCTCGGCATTGGCCCGCAAGCAGAGTTGCTCGACGGCAAGCGCGTAGTCGGCGGGCTCACCGTCGAACGCGTAGAGCAGGAACTCGTCGTTGGGGATCTTGGCCGACATCCAGTAGAACTGCGCATCGACCGCCGCCATCCGGTGTCCCGACACGACCCGAGCCACAACGTCAGCCGGGTGAGTCGATGAACCCGAGCACCAGGTCGGCGACCTTGTCGGGCTGTTCGAGCTGCAAAAAGTGACCGGCGTGTTCGACGATGCCCACCTCACTGCCCGGGGGCAGCACCTTTTCCGCCCACCGCGCGAAAGCCGGTGTCATGCAACCGTCGTCGCGACCGTGCAGGTACAGGCACGGCAGCACGGGTTCTTCGGTCCACAACTGGTTCAACGCGGCGTACCGCGCCGACGGCCGGGTGTTGCGGATGGTGGCGCGGTATGGCCCCAGCGCGGCGCGCCAGCTTTCCGGCGCCCCGATCGCGGCGTCGACGTGACGCAAGTCCTCGTCGGCGCGATAACCGGGCGACCACCGCCGCCACAGCAGCGGCAACACCCAGGAGGCGGAACGCTCAGGCAGCCAAGGCAATTGGAAGTATATGATGTACCAGCTGCGGAACACCTGGCGCGCTAGATGGGCGGCCATCCGGCCCCGCTCGGCCGCGCCACCGCCGCGCCGCCGGAACGCCGCCGACGGCGGCACCGACATGATCACCGCTTTGGTGAACGGGCTGTCGGGCATGGCGGCCAGGCCGGTGCCGGCGATCGCGCCCCAGTCGTGGCCGATGATCACATCGTTCTCGGTGCCGCCCGCCGCCGAGCGCACCCGCAGGGCGTCGTCCATCAGCGCGCCCACCTGATAGCTGCCGTCGACCGGGATCGACGACGGCGCGTATCCGCGCATGAAGGGCGCGATCACCCGCCACCCCGCCGCGGCGAGCCGGGGGGCGACCTTGCGCCAGCCGTAGGGGGTGTCGGGAAAGCCGTGCAGACACAGCGCGATGGGACCGTCTTCTGGCCCCCACGTGAGAGCCTTGAGGTCCCCCGCGGGACCGGTCACGTCGATCCAGCCTGGTTCAGCCATGTTCACTCCCTGCTCGACGTCTCCGCAGGGATCAACCTAACCTGTGCGGCCGCACCACGCACCGACCCTGGTCGGCAGCGGGTCAAACCGCCGCTGTACCAGCAGCTTTCACCGTTGCAGCGCGGCGGCCCGTTCCAGCTCGGCGATGATGATCTTGCGCATGCCATACATCGCGTTGGTGGCCGCCGCCGCCCGTGCGCGGTCAGGGTCACTGATCAGTTCGTAGAGCCGGTCCGGGACGATTTGCCAGCTCATCCCGAACCGGTCTTTGAGCCAGCCGCATTGCGATTCCTCGCCGCCGTCGGTCAGCCGGTCCCAGTAGTAGTCGACCTCGTCCTGGTCCTTGCAGTGGATCGTGAACGAGACCGCCTCGGTGAAGTGGAAGTGCGGACCGCCGTTGATCCCGATGAACCGGGTCCCGTCCAGCACGAAGCTGCCGGACAGGACCGTGCCGGGTTCCCCCGGTCCGGCGTCGGTGGTCTGGTTGAAGCCCTCGATGTGGGAGTTGGGGAACACCGAGGTGTAGAACCTGGCGGCCTCCTCCAGGTTGTCGTCGAACCACAACGACGGGGTGATCGATGGCATGTCCGGGGCCTCCTTGATGGTCGTTGGTCTCTGGCATTGATAGACCCCCTTGGCGACGAAAACTCACCGCCGCGTCCACCCGCGCAACAGTGCTTAACCGGCCTATGTAACGTCAGGTCGCATGAATACCGTCAGTAGCAGTCCCGAGACGGTTGAGTTTGCCGGCGTCGACGGGATCACCCTGGTCGCCGACGAATGGAATCGCGGCTCCGACGGTGCCGGCCGGCCGAGCATCCTGATGTTGCACGGCGGCGGCCAGAACCGGTTTTCCTGGAAAAACACCGGCCAGACGCTGGCCGATGAGGGACTGCACGTGGTGGCGCTCGATTCCCGGGGACACGGAGACAGCGCACGCTCCCCCGACGCCGACTACGAGATCGAGACGCTGACCGGCGACGTCATGCGGGTGCTGGACGCGATCGGCCGGCCCGTGACGATCATCGGGGCCAGCATGGGCGGGCTGACCGGCATCCTCGCCGCTCATCGTGCCGGTCCCGCGAAGGTCACCCGGTTGGTGCTCGTCGACGTGGTCCCCCGATTCGAAAAGGGCGGCAGCGCCCGCATCCGCGACTTCATGTTCAGCGGCCTCGACGGCTTCGATTCGCTCGAGCAGGCCGCCGACGCCGTCGCCGCCTACCTGCCCTACCGGAGCAAGCCGCGCAGCCCCGAGGGCCTGAAGAAGAACCTGCGCCTGCGCGACGGCCGCTGGTATTGGCACTGGGACCCCGCCTTCATGACCAAGCCTGGCGACGATCCGGAACTGCGCACCGAGAGCTTCGAGCAGGCCGCCAAGAACCTGACGATCCCCGTCCTGTTGATCCGCGGCAAGCTGTCCGACGTGGTGAGCCCCGAGGGTGTGCGGCACTTTCTGGCCACCGTGCCGCGTGCCGAGTTCGTCGAGCTGTCCAACGCCGGGCACACCGCGGCCGGCGACGACAACGACGCATTCAGCGACGCGGTGGTGGCGTTCGTCAACCGCCGCTAGTTCGATGACGGCGACCCGCTTCGCCCGGCACCGCCGCGCTCGCGATCGCCGCTAGTTCGATGGCGGCGACCCGCTTCGCTCGGCACCGCCGCGCTCGCGATCGCAGCTAGTTCGATGGCGGCGACCCGCTTCGCTCGGCACCGCCGCGCTCGCGATCGCAGCTAGTTCGCCGGCTTCTCCGCGTGCCCGCCGAATTGCTTGCGCATCGCCGAGAGGGCCTTGTTGGCGAAGTCATCGAGCTGGCGCGAGGCGAAGCGGGACTGCAGCGCGGTGGTCAGCACCGGCGACGGGACGCCCTCGTCGATCGCCGCTATGGCGGTCCAGCGGCCCTCCCCGGAGTCGGAGACCCGTCCGGAGAACTCCTTGAGGTCGGGCGAGTCGTGCAGCGCGATCGCGGTCAGGTCCAGTAGCCAGGAGCCGATGACGCTGCCGCGCCGCCACACCTCGGCGACCTCCGGAATGTCGAAGTCGTATTGGTAGAACTCGGGGTGCTCCAGCGGCGCGGTTTCGGCGTCACCCTCCTGCACTTGCGTGCCGATGTCAGCGTTGCGCAGGATGTTGAGCCCCTCGGCGAGCGAGGCCATCATGCCGTATTCGATGCCGTTGTGCACCATCTTGACGAAGTGCCCGGCACCGGCAGGCCCGCAGTGCAGATAGCCCTGCTCCGACCGCGCGACCTCGCCATCGCGACCCGGCGTGCGGGCCGCGGCGTCGACGCCCGGTGCGACGGTGGCGAAGATCGGTTCCGCGTGCAGGAAAGCCTCGTCGTCACCGCCGATCATCAGACAGTAGCCGCGTTCGCGGCCCCACACGCCGCCGCTGGTACCGCAGTCGAGTAGGTGAATGCCGCTCTCCGACAGCGTTTTCGCATGGCGGATGTCGTCGCGGTAGTAGGAGTTGCCACCGTCGATGACGATGTCGCCCGATTCCAGCGTCTTGGCGAGTTCCTTGATGACACCCGTCGTGATGGTTCCGGCCGGCACCATGACCCAGACCACCCGCGGTGCCGTCAGCTTCTCGGCGAGCTCCTGCAGCGAGCCCACGCCGGTGGTCCTCTCCTCCCCCGCCATCGCCTTGACCGCGTCGGGGTTGTGGTCATAGACCACGCATTCGTGTCCGCCCTTGGCGACGCGGCGGACGATGTTCGCGCCCATCCGGCCGAGGCCGATCATCCCAAGCTGCATCGTGCCAGTCTCCTTACTGTTCGGTGGGCTTGCTACGCGGCAGCCACGGCTCTTGCCAGCTGTGGTGACCCCGCAGCAGCGCCTGTGCGGCCTCGGGTCCCCATGTGCCCTGGTCGTAATGATGGATGCGGGCCGGCTTGTCCAGCACCGGCTGCACAATTCGCCACGTCTCTTCGATGGCATCTTCGCGGGCGAACAACTGGCGATCTCCGTCGAACGCGGCGTGGAGCAGCCGCTCGTAGGGCCGCACCGGTTCGCCGAGATCCTCGGCGAAGGACGAGTCCAGGTGAACGTCGTGCCACGAATCGCCTGCCTGGGCGGACAACTGCAGCCGCATCCCGGGATCGGGGTCGATGCGCAGCACGATCTGGTTGCACTCGGGCGGCCGGCGGTTGGGCAGGAACGAGAACCCGGGAACGTGATGCAGGAACATCCGCACCTCGGTCACCTTCTCCGACAATGCTTTTCCGGCACGCAGGAAGATCGGCACCCCGGCCCAGCGCCAGTTGTCGATCTCGGTGCGCAGCGCGATGTAGGTCTCGGTGGTGGAATCCTTTGCTACACCGGCGACGTCGGTGTAGCCGCGGTACTGCCCGCGGACGCAACGCTGGGGATCCAGCGCCGGCATCGCCCGGAAAACCTCGGCCTTCTTGTCGTTCAGGTCGTCGGCACCGGCCCCGACCGGGGGCTCCATGGCGACCAGGGCAAGCACCTGCAGCAGGTGGTTTTGCACGACATCGCGAAGGGTGCCAACCACGTCGTAGAACTTGCCGCGGTCCTCGATGCCGAAGTCCTCGGCCATCGTGATGTGAATCTCGGAGATGCTGTCGCGGTCCCACAGCTTGGCCAGGCCGTTGTTGGCGAACCGCAGGTATTGCAATTCTTCAACCGGCTGTTTGCCCAAAAAGTGGTCCACGCGCAGGATTTGGTCTTCGTCGAGCACCGCGCGCAGCCGCTCGTTGAGATCACGCGCCGAGTCCAGGTCGTGGCCGAACGGCTTTTCCACCGCCACCCTGGCCCGCTCCAGCAGGTCGGCCTTCGCCAGGTTCTCCACGATCGGCGCGAACAATGATGGCGGCATTTCGAGGTAGTAGAGCGGATGGGAGCCCGAGGGGATCTTCTTGGCGAGCTGCGTGTAGAGAGTGGCGTCGGTAACGTCGCCGTGCAGGTAGGACAGCCGGTCCGCCAGCCGGTCGAACACGGCGTCGTCGAACGTCTCCCCCGATGCCTTGATGGCGTCGCGCGCCCGGTCCTGCAGCTGTTCGACGGTGATGTCGTCACTGGCCACGCCCACGATCGGGTGGTTGAGCATGTCGTGACGCTCGAGCCGGTACAACGCCCGGAATGTCATCTTGCGCGCCAAATCACCGGTGATTCCGAAGATCACCAGCAGGTCAGATGGTTTAGTGTCGTCCTCGGCCAAAACCGCTCCTCCCGAAAGTCACCCGATCGGCTCCCTTGAGATCACTACCCGCGGCTGGCGGAGTCAACACTAGACACTGCAGATAGGGCCGACAACCTCAGTGGGCCGCGGCCTTGAAAGGATGACCGCCATGGCTGACGCGCTGCACGTCACGGTCTACGTTCTGGCCGGGATCGCCGTGATCGAGGGTGTTGCGCTGATCGTGCTGTGGCGGTTGCTGGCGCGCAGCGAGCAGGAGCTCGACGAGTTGCGCCAGCGGACCGACGCCCGCAATCAGCTGCTATCGGGCGGTCGCGAGGCCGTCAAAAGGGTGTGGAACACCGCCAACCTGATGCGCAAAGAGGGCTTCGGCGCGGTGGTACGCACCAGCATCGAGGAACTCGCGGACTGGGCCGAAGTCGAGCGACCCGACCTTGCCCGCGTCACCCCGGACGGCCGGGTGGTGATCTTGTTCTCCGACATCGAGGAGTCCACCGCGCTCAACGAGCGGATCGGCGACCGGGCCTGGGTCAAGCTGATCAGCTCGCACGACAAGCTGGTCTCGGATCTGGTGCGGCGTCGGTCCGGTCATGTGGTGAAGAGCCAGGGCGACGGATTCATGATCGCCTTCGCTCGCGCCGAGGAAGCGGTGCGGTGCGGTATCGACCTGCAGCAGGCGTTGCGTAGGCAGGGAAATCGCAAGCGGCACGAGGAGATTCGCGTCCGGATCGGCATCCACATGGGCCGTTCGGTGCGTCGCGGCGATGACCTGTTCGGCCGCAACGTCGCAATGGCGGCGCGGGTCGCCGCGCAAGCGTTGGGCGGTCAGATTCTGGTGAGTCAGCCGGTGCGCGACGCGCTTTCCGATTCCGACGGCATCCGGTTCGACGACGGCCGCAATGTGGAGCTGAAGGGCTTTTCGGGCACCTACCGCCTGTTCGCCGTCGAGTCTCCGCCCGATTCCGAGCCGGACTGAACGCCGTCCCCGTTGTATTCGGCCAACCGCCGATGCAGACGGTCGCGGACCTCATCGGCGGTGTATGCGCGCCGCTTGCGTTGGTCGCGTACGACCAGCGCTCCCCCGGCGACGACACCGGCGGCACCGGCCAACCCCAGCCACTTCCACACATTGCGCATGACACCAGGCTATGCGCAGCCGGGTCGTTATGGCCCGATTGTGATTGACTTGTGTGCCCGCAACGTTCGGCAACGCATCGCGCGTTACGTAGCGGCGGGCTGACATTGGCGACAACAGTGGCGAAAGTTGCAGCGGCGGACGGGCTTACACAAAGATGCTCACTTTGAACCAAGCGCTCGAACAGACCCGCACCGGCGACCTTTGGCTGTTTCGCGGCGGTTCGGGACCCGACCGCGCCATCCAGACATTGACCAACAGCCCGGTGAACCACGTCGGGATGACGGTGGCCATCGACGACCTGCCGCCGTTGATCTGGCACGCCGAACTCGGTGACAAGCTGGTTGACCTGTGGACCGGGACGAATCATCGTGGCGTGCAACTCAACGACCTTGCGCAGTCGGTGTTGCGGTGGTCGCAGCGCTACCACCAGCGTTGCTGGCTGCGCCAGCTGACCCCGCCGGCCAACCGGGAGCAAGAGAACACGCTGCTACGGGTCATCGCCCGGATGGACGGAACCGCCTTTCCCACCAGCATGCGGCTGACCGGGCGGTGGCTGCGCGGCCGGCTGCCGAACACCTACGACTGGCTGCGCGGAATCCCGTTGGTGGACCAGAAGGTTCGCGAATCGATGCAGCGACGCAAGGAGCGGCAAAAGCTGGGCCTGGAGGTGGCCTACTGCGCGGAAACGGTGGCCATCACCTACGAGGAGATGGGGTTGCTCACCACCGAGAAGTACTCCAACTACTTCGACCCCGGCTCGTTCTGGAGCGGCGACAAGCTTCCGCTCACACCGGGCTACGCGCTGGGCGACGAGATCGAGATCGCGGTCGGCTAGTCGAGATTACCCGACCGCCATCTCGCCCATCTCCGACCAGCCCGTGGCGTCGATGGTCTGGTTGATGATCTTGGGGGTGGACTTCAGCGCCTGCGGGGCCTCTTGGATGAAGCGCTTGAAGTGGTCGCTGTTGACGTGAACGCCGCCCGCCTCGTCGTCGCGGAACGCCTCCACCAAGACGTACTCCGCCGGGTCGTCCAGGCTGCGCGACCAGTCGAACCAGAGATTGCCTTCTTCGGCCCGGGTCGCCTCGGTGAACGGCGTGACGAATTCGGGCCAGCGGTCGGTCCACTCTGGTTTGGTCTCGAACTTGACGACGATGAAGATCATTGCGGCCCCGCCTCGGTTCGCTGTTCCGATTACGCCCGCCCGGTCTTCGCGGGCAGCGCCAAGCCTATCCCGTCCGCGGGCGGAGCCGTGGCGACCTGAGCGGCCGAGATCCGGACGTAGTTTGCTTGGGTAATGGTTAGAGCAAAGTGTGCTCATGCGTCACACAGGACGCATGAGCACACTTCCGCCGCAGGTTACCCATTTTCGCCGTCAGTGGTGTAGCTCACAAATTAGCCGCAAACGGCGCCATTTCACTATCGCGTATGACGGCAGAATTGCAGCGTTTACGGCGCCGGAAAACCGATCTTTTATGCCCGGCAATCCGCGTTCTATTTGTTATTAATTCGCAATTCCCGCGTGGCCCGATAAAGGCAATCAGGGACCCGGCGGAGGCGGAACGGGCGTCTGAGCGTCGATCAGAACGGCCGGCGGCGGAGGCGGGGCATCCGGCGGGGGCGGCGGGGCGTCCGGCGGCGGAGGCGGGGCATCCGGCGGGGGCGGCGGCGCGAACAGCGGCGGCGGCGGGGCACCGTCTTCCGGTGGCATCGGGAGGAACATGTGGTGGGTGAATCCGGCCTGGTAGGCGCCCGCGCCGCCGACGTGCACGCCGCCACGCTCACCGCTGGACACGGGCGTTCCGTCCGGCAGCGTCACCGCGGTGTGGCCACCGTTCCAGCCGATGACCAAGGCGTTGGGGGCGGTCCCATACTGGAAGCCGCGCGCCAGCAATGCGCCTTCTTCGTTTCCGGTGTTGAATCGATCCCCGAAAACGGGCCTGTCAGTCGCTGCATTCGCAATCCACGAAGCAAGTCCCGAACAATCCGTCCCGGCGGGCGAATCGCCACCCGCAATATAGGGCGTGCCGGAGACCTGCCCGATCAACGACATCAATGTTGCAATAACGACCATGGGCACGGAGGCTAGCAATAACATTTAACGCGAACCAAAATTTGTGGCGCAGGTCATTCGCTGCGGCGACAATGACGTGCGCCGCAGCCAGAGCAAACTCATCACACATCGGTATATTTTCCGCAGCAAAATATATGCGCCTCCGGGGTACCGGTTCCGTGGTTTCCCGAGGACGCTTCCAGCCGTTAGCGGCTAAGGGTTATCGGAGCCCCGTTCGCTGTGCGCCGTCTCACGGTCGCCGTCGGCTTGCTCCCGCTTTTGCTGCCTCGCGTTCGTCCGCGCGCTGCTCGACACGATCCTCGGCGGCAACAGCTCACCCCAACGCTGGGCGGTCGGCTGTTCGACCCGACGAGGGCCGCTTGCACCCGGCCGGCCCCTCACAACAGGTCTGATCAGATGGGAGTCCATATCCCGTTGTTCCAGATGCCCCAGTTACCGGCGCCGGTGGGGTTCCACATCATTTGAGCCCCGGGCGCCCACTCCGGTTGGGGGGGTGGCGGCGGGGCCCACGCCGGCGGAGGTCCCCAGGGCCCCCACCCCGCCGGGGCGGTCGGGCCTCCCGGACGTTGCCAGTCGTGGCAGTGATTCCAGTCCCAGTCCGCCACGTTGCCCCAGGTGGGGTTCCAAGGATCGCCGGGGCACCAGTGACCGACGGGTGGCGGCGCCGGGGCCGCCTCAGCGGCGGTGCCACCGACCAGGACCAGAGCGGACAGCGCCAACGCGCCGCCCACCAGGCTCGCAATCCGCCGCACCGCGCTCTTCACAGTCGCCATCTCCCAAGAATTTCCCTAGGCGGGGATCCGGGCAAGTAGTAATTCGGATTCGCAAGTCCCCGGCTCACACCCCGAACTTGGACCGCGCCTCCTCCGTGACGGGAGTGAACAGGTTGACCAGGTTTCCGTCAGGATCCCGGAACAGCAGCGCGCGGTTTCCCCAGGGCATCGTCGTCGGCGTCGTCACGACCTCGGCCACGTGCTCGCGAAGCCGCTCGTACTCGGCGTCCACGTCCTCGACGATGAACTCCAGGATGGCGCTGCGGTTGGCAGCGGGTTCGGCGGATCCGTCTCCAAAGAGCGGAACGGTCTTGTCACTGCCGATGGCCAGCGTGCCGATCGGCGTCGGGAGCTCGGCGAACAGCTCGTTGCCCCAGATCGCCGAGACCTCGGTGACCAGCTCGTAGAAACTGACGAGCCGCTTGACGTCGGCCGTGATGATGCGGGTCGAAATGAACTTCATGCGGGCTCCCTCGAGGTCACAGCGGTACGTGTCTGAGGACCGAATGCTAAACGCCGCCTCCGACAACCCCGGACCGAAGGATCGAACGAGAATTCGCGATGCCACCGGTCGACTGCTGCCCGGCTACGAGACGGGAGCGCGATGTGGTTGATGCCGGGAACTGCACGGCTCGGAAGCCTAGTCATCCGTGAAATCGACTGCGTTACCGCGTATTGCGTTGAAGGCCTTAACGCAGAGTGTGGTCGCCGGGAATGCGACGAGAGCCGCTATCGCAAGCGCGAGAACCGAATCGAGCCAGAAGAAACGTCCGGTCAGCGCGATCACCCCACCAGCGACGGCAATCGCCGCGGCCGCCGCTGCATCGGCGAGCGTGTCCAGCAGGACGGAACGCATATGGAGGTCCTCGTCCGCGGCCGAGGCGCCCAGGACCCACGCACCCGCCAATAGAACCGCCATCGTCACCACGCTGACAATCAACACTGGTAGGCCGCGCACCTCGGGAACGCCGCGACTCAGTCGACCGATTGCCTCCGCCGCGATCAGCGCTGCCACGACCAACAGCCCCCCACCGTTGATCAGTGCGACCACAGGTATCGCCACCGAACGCCAGGAATAGTCGGTGCGGTCCCGCACGGTAACGGCGATCAGGCCCAGAACCAGCGCCACCGAATCCGCCGCCGTGTCGCCGGCCGCCGCGATGACGCCGACCGAATGTGCGGCCAGGCCGACGATGACAAGCGCTGCTACGAGAGAAACGTTGAGGCCGAGGACGATTCCCAGCCGACTTCGCTGGCTCACGGGCCTAGACGTTGAACCTGAACTCGACCACTTCGCCGTCAACCCTGCTGGCCCGGCGGCCGAGTCAGATAGGTAGCAAGATTCGTCAACGACGATCGAAGCCCGTTGATGTGATCTCCGGCCGAGATACCGGGCGGGACGTCATCGGCTCGAATATCAACACGGGTGCTGCCGGCGCTCACCGCCGTGACCGACCACGTCATGGTCATCGTTCCCGCAAACGAAGGGTCATCGGATTCGAAGTCGACGGCCTGAACGACCCGTTCATCGGGCACGATCTCAACGAACCGAACATCCACGACATCCGAGTCGGCGCTCGACTTGCCGCCCGACTCGGGCGCCTCGGCGTAGGTCAGCCTCATCCGGTAGGAGCCCCCGGGGCGGACGTCGACGTGTTCGAACCGACCCGACATCCCGTCAGGCGGAAGCCACTTGAGGAGCGCCTGCGGCTCTATCAACGCGGCATATACCCGACGCACCGGGGCATCCACCACCAGTGAGGCGGTATCCGTTCTTCCCATACCTCCACCTCCCCCGCTCCGCGGGGCGCATGCTTCGACGACCCCGTTATTGCTCGGGCAGAAGCAGCGAGCGCCGCCTTGAGGCACACGTTGAAGCAAACTCGACAAGGTCACCGTCGGCCCCAGGTCACGACGCACTAGACGATATTCTTCCGCCGACCGGACGCCCTCGTCGCCTACGCTCCCGTCACTTCATCCAATAAGCCGTGCCGCACAGCGTCCGTGCTCTACGGTCGTCGAATGGGGGTCCGGGACGCCGTCATGGCGGGTATTGCTAAGCAGCTCGGTCATCCAAGTGGTGTGCGCGGGCGCCTGGTTGGTGCGGCGCTCAATCGGGGCAACCGGCGCTTGGTGAGCGCCGCCGCGCGGGCGCTGCAACCCGATAAAGCATCGGCGGTGGCCGATGTCGGATTCGGTGGCGCAGTGGGGCTGAAATTCCTGCTTGACAGTGTCGGTCCGTCCGGCAGAGTTCATGGTGTCGAGGTGTCGGAGACGATGCTCAGCCAGGCCGCAGGGCGCTACCGCCGCGACATCGCAAGCGGGCGGCTGTCTTTGCATTCCGGGTCCATGACACAGCTGCCCTTTCCCGATGGCGCATTGGACGGCGCCATTACCGTCAACACCATCTACTTCGTCGCGGAGATTGACCGAGCGTTCACAGAGCTTGCCAGGGTGATAAACAGCCAGGGCCGACTCGTCATCGGACTGGCCGACCCCGATGTGATGGCAAAACTGCCCTTCACGGAACACGGCTTTCACCTCCGTCCGGTGCCGCACGTGATCGACGTGTTACGCAGCACCGGCCTCACAGTCGAACACCGTCAGATCGGTGAGGACGCCAACGCACCGCACCTGCTGATCGCCCACGCCGTCGCGTGAACGTCGCGAACGAGTGCGGGACTTCGATCGACGCCGACTTTCGGCTTAGACGTTGAACCGGAACTCGACCACGTCACCGTCGGCCATGACATAGTCCTTGCCCTCCATGCGCACCTTGCCGGCCGCCTTCGCCGCCGCCATCGATCCCGCGGTAATCAGGTCGTCGTAGGAGACGATCTCGGCCTTGATGAAGCCCTTTTCGAAGTCGGTGTGAATCACCCCGGCGGCCTTGGGCGCGGTGTCGCCCTGGTGAATCACCCACGCGCGCGCCTCTTTTGGGCCCGCCGTCAGATAGGTTTGCAGCTTGAGGGTGTGAAAACCGGCCCGCGCCAATGCATCTAGCCCTCGTTCGGTCTGCCCGATGGACTCGAGCAGCTCGGCGGCGGACTCGTCGTCCAGCTCCTGCAATTCGGCCTCGATCTTCGCGTCGAGGAACACCGCGTCGGCGGGTGCGACCATCGCGCACAGCTCGGCCTTGCGGGCGTCGTCGGTGAGCACGGACTCGTCGGCGTTGAACACATACAAAAACGGCTTGGTGGTCATCAGGTTCAGCTCGCGCAGCAGTGCGGTGTCGACACCGGCCGCGAAGAGCGTCTTGCCCGAGTTCAGCACGGCCTCCGCGGCCACAGCCGCCTCGTGCACGGGCTTGCGGTCCTTGTTGTTGCGGGCTTCCTTCTCCAGCCGCGGTACGGCCTTCTCCAGCGTCTGCATGTCGGCGAGGATCAACTCGGTCTCGATCACCTCGATGTCGGACGCCGGATCGACCTTGCCGTCGACATGCACGACGTCGTCGTCGGCGAACACCCGCACCACCTGGCAGATCGCGTCACATTCGCGGATGTTGGCCAGGAACTTGTTGCCCAGCCCGGCGCCCTCGGACGCGCCCTTCACGATTCCGGCGATGTCGACGAACGTCACCGGCGCCGGCACTATCTTCTCGGAATCGAACATCTCGGCCAGCTTGTCCAGCCGGGGATCGGGCAGCGGAACGACGCCCTCGTTGGGCTCGATCGTCGCGAACGGATAGTTGGCCGCCACGACGTTGTTCCGGGTCAGCGCGTTGAACAAGGTCGACTTGCCGACGTTGGGCAAACCCACGATTCCGAGGCTCAGGCTCACGGGGAACCAAGTCTAGGGGTGTGGGCGGCGACGGGCGCCGGGGACCGTTGATCACCGCCGATACTGCACGCCGGCATGGCACGCGCAGGATCGCAACGAGGTATTTACGGGCCTTTCGGCCCATTCCCGGTACGGTCTACATGTGTCAGCACAGCGGGCAAGTTCGACGGTGGAGGGTGCTCACCGTTCGATCCACCCAAATATCCCAGGTGTCCCCTGGTACGCGGCCCTGCTTATCGCCGTCACGGCGACTGCCATCGGCTACGGAATCGACGCTGGTCACAAGGAACTGACCCACGTCTTCGCCGGCTTCTATATAGCCGGCTGCGTGGCGGCGGTGCTGGCGGTGCGCCAGGACGGCATCTTCACCACCATCATCCAGCCGCCGCTGATCCTGTTCGGCGCGGTCCCGGGCGCCTACTGGCTGTTCCACGACGCCAAGGTCGGTCGCCTCAAAGACCTCCTGATCAACTGCGGTTACCCGCTGATCGAGCGCTTCCCGCTGATGCTGGGGACCGCCGGCGGCGTGCTGGCCATCGGGCTGGCCCGCTGGTATTTCGGAAACGCTTACAAGACAAGCGCACCGGTGAACGCCTCCGGGGACGCTGCCGGGGTCCCCGGCGTCGACGTCAAGTCCTTCTTCAACGGCATCGTCGCCAAGGCGCAGTCCGTGCTGCAGTCCGATACCGACGCGGACGACGCAGACGACACCACCGACTCCCGCCACGGGCGCAGGCCGGGCTCGTCGTCCAGGACCCGCCGCACGACGCGCAGCACCCGTTCCGCCACGCGATCGGCGCGCACCCGCTCCCGGCACTCACGAGAGCCCCTGGCCGATGGGTCGGAACCGGTCGAGCGGTCCGAGCGTCCGAGGCGCAGCAGCACGCGTCGCAGCGCGGCGACGGCCCGCGACTACGACGCCGCCGAGCCGGCCCGGCGACCCCGGCGTCGGCCGCGGCCGGACGCCGACCCCGATCCGCGTGGCCAATCGCCCCGGGACGCCCGTCGCGAGCCGCGCACCCCTCGCAACCCGTACGAGCGGCCCACCCCGCGGAGCAGCCGTTTCGACGGCTTCGAGTCCTACGGCGACAGATACGAACCGCCGAGCGGCCCGACTTCCGGAGGGCGGTATGGGAGCCGCTACGAAACCCGCGAGCCCTACGAGCCGTCCTATGAACCGAGACGCCGGCGGCCCCCGTCAAACGGCTCCAACGGAACGCATCACCCCATCTCGCAGGTGCGCTACCGCGGCGCCGGTTCGCAAGACCCGCCGCGCGAGCCGCACACCGAGCGCCGCAGCCGTTCGAGGACACCGGGACGCTCGCCGGCGGAATCGTGGGAGTACGACGTCTAGCGGCGATCGCAAGCTCAGCGAACTGACCGGATCTCCCGCGGCAGCGCGAACACCAGGGTCTCCTGCGCGGTCGTGACCGGCTGCACCACGTTGAAGCCGCACTCGGCCAGCCGCGCCAGCACGCCTTCCACCAGGACTTCGGGAACCGACGCCCCCGAGGTGACGCCCACCGTGGTCACGCCCTCCAGCCACGCCGGGTCGATGTCGTCGGCCCAGTCGACGAGGTGCGCGGCGGCGGCCCCGCCGCCCAGCGCGACCTCGACCAGCCGCACCGAATTCGACGAGTTGCGGGACCCGACGACGATCACCAGCTCACACTCCGGCGCCATCGCCTTGACCGCGACCTGCCGATTCTGGGTCGCGTAGCAGATGTCGTCGCTGGGCGGGTCCTGCAGCTTCGGGAAGCGCTGCCGCAGCTGCTCGACGATCTCCATGGTCTCGTCGACCGACAGCGTGGTCTGCGAGAGCCACACCACCTTGTTCTCGTCGCGCACCGTCACGTTGTCCACTGCGGCGACCCCGTCGACCAACTGCACGTGGTCGGGCGCCTCCCCGGCGGTCCCGACGACCTCCTCGTGGCCCTCGTGGCCGATCAGCAGGATGTCGTAGTCGTTGCGGGCGAACCGCCTGGCCTCGTTGTGCACCTTGGTCACCAGGGGGCAGGTGGCGTCGATGGTGTGCAGGTTGCGGTCGGCGGCCGCGGCGTGCACCGTGGGCGCGACGCCGTGGGCGGAGAACACCACGATGGCGCCTTCGGGAACCTCGTCGGTCTCCTCGACGAACACCGCCCCGGCCTTTTCCAGGGTGGTGACGACGTGCCGGTTGTGCACGATCTCGTGGCGCACGTAGACCGGTGGGCCGTGCTTTTCCAGTGCGCGTTCCACGGTTTCCACGGCCCTGTCCACCCCCGCGCAATACCCGCGCGGCTCGGCCAGGAGCACTCGCTTACGGACTGGGTCGCTGGCTACCGATCGCACCGCGCCGGGAATCCCCATGTCGATAGTCGGCGGCATGACGTCCAGGGTACTTACTGCCGACACGGGCTTGCCAGCTCGCGCCGGTGGGCTTGGAGTTAGCCGCCGCTTAGGGCAATCTTGGACCCATGGGCACTGCACCGTATGGCGTTCGGCTGCTGGTCGGCGCGGCAACAGTCGCTGTCGAAGAGACCATCAGGCTGCCGAAAACCATCCTGATGTACCCGATGACACTGGCCAGCCAGGCTGCGCACATCGTGATGCGCTTTCAGCAGAACCTCGCCGAGCTGGCGATCAAGGGCGACAGCACCCTCGAATCGATCTTTCCGCCCCGCGATGAGAAGCCGGAATGGGCGACCTTCGACGAGGACCTGAACGACGCGATCGACGGCGGCTACAGCCCCGTGCCGGACGGCGGTGAGGGCGAGCGCCGGGCCGAGGGCCGGTTCGCGCTGTACTCGGTTGCCGACGCGCACGAAGACGCCAGCGCCCTGACCAAGCCCGCCCGGCAATCCAAGAAGCCGGCCGCCAACGCCTCGGTTCCGCAACCGGCGGTGGTCACCGAGCTGGACTACGCGGCGCTGACGCTGGCGCAGCTGCGGGCCCGCCTGCAATCGCTGAGCGTGGATGAACTCGAAGCCCTGCTGGCCTACGAGCAGGCCACCAAGGGCCGAGCACCGTTCCAGACGCTGCTCGCCAACAGGATCACCCGCGCGAACGCGAAGTGACACCGGCCGTTACCTCCGAACCCAACTCCGCCGAGAACCCCTTTCCGGTGCGCGCGGTGGCCATCCGGGTCGCCGGCTGGATCGACAAGCTGGGCACCGTCTGGGTCGAGGGCCAGCTCGCCCAGATCTCGATGCGGCAGGATTCCAAAACCGTGTTCATGGTGCTGCGCGACCCGGCCGCCGACATGTCCCTGAGCGTGACGTGCCCGCGCGATCTGGTGCTGAACGCGCCGGTGAAGCTGGCCGAAGGCACGCAGGTGGTGGTGCGCGGCAAGCCGTCTTTCTATACGGGCCGGGGCACATTCTCGTTGCGGCTCACCGAGATTCGCGCCGTCGGGGTGGGCGAGCTGCTGGCCCGCATCGAGCGGCTGCGCAGGCTGCTGGACGCCGAGGGGCTTTTCGATCCTCGGCTCAAACGACCAATCCCCTTCTTGCCCAACATGATCGGCTTAATCACCGGCCGGGCCAGCGCCGCCGAACGCGACGTGACTACCGTGGCGGGCGCCCGCTGGCCCGGGGCGCGCTTCGCGGTGCGCAACACCGCGGTCCAGGGACCCAACGCGGTCGCCCAGATCGTCGAGGCGCTGGGCGAACTCGACCGCGATGCCGAGGTGGACGTCATCGTGCTCGCCCGCGGCGGCGGCAGCGTGGAAGACCTGCTGCCGTTCTCCGACGAGACGCTGTGCCGCGCCATCGCGGCGTGCCGCACCCCGGTGATCAGTGCGGTCGGCCACGAGCCCGACAATCCGCTGTGCGACCTGGTCGCCGATCTACGCGCGGCCACTCCCACCGACGCGGCGAAGAAGGTGGTACCCGATACCGCCGCCGAGCAACGGCTGATCGACGACCTGCGCCGGCGCAGCGCGCAGGCGCTGCGCAACTGGGTGTCCCGCGAGCAGCGGGCGCTGGCCCAGATACGCAGCCGCCCGGTGCTGGCCGAGCCGCTGGCGGCGCTGACCGCACGCGCCGAGGAGGTGCACCGTGCCCGGTCGGCGATTCGCCGCGACATCACCCGGCTGACCGCCACCGAGAGCGAGCGCGTCGGCCACCTGAGCGCGCGGCTGGCGACGTTGGGGCCGGCGGCCACGCTGGCCCGCGGGTACGCCGTCGTGCAAGCCCTCGGGCCGACGAACCGGGTGCTCCGCTCGGTCGACGACGCGCCGGCGGGCACGCGGCTGCGGGTGCGGGTGGCCGACGGCGCCGTGGCCGCGGTGAGCGAGGGGCGGACCGATGGCCCGTAAAAACCACGACGGAGACGACTCCACCACCCCAAAAGAGGACGAATCCATTACACCTATTAGTCAGCTGGCTTACGAAGCGTGCCGGGACGAATTGATCGAAGTCGTCCGCGTGCTGGAGCAGGGTGGCTTGGACCTGGATGAGTCGCTGAAATTATGGGAAAGAGGCGAACAACTCGCTAAACGCTGCGAAGAGCACTTAGCTGGCGCTCGGAAGAGAATCGAAGATGCGCTCGCGGCGGGCGAGGCCGAGGACGCCTGAACACGCGGATACTGGAGCGCTTTGTTGAAAACTTCTTTCCAAACTGGAACACGTTTCAGTTATGCTCTCGACCATGGGTGATGCATCACTGACGGCCGAACTGGGCCGTGTCCTGGTCACCGGGGGGTCCGGATTCGTCGGCGCCAACCTGGTAACCACGTTGCTCGACCGAGGGCATCAGGTCCGCTCCTTCGACCGTGCGCCCTCACCGCTGCCGCCACACCCGCAGCTGGAGGTGCTGCAGGGCGATATCACCGACACGGCCGTGTGCGCGCGGGCGGTCGACGGCATCGACACCGTCTTCCACACCGCGGCGATCATCGACCTGATGGGCGGCGCGTCGGTGACCGACGAGTACCGGCAGCGCAGCTTCGGGGTCAACGTCGGGGGCACCGAGAACCTGGTCCGCGCCGGGCAGGCCGCCGGGGTGCAGCGCTTCGTCTACACCTCGTCCAACAGCGTCGTCATGGGCGGCCAGAACATCGCCGGCGGCGACGAGACGCTGCCCTACACCCACCGGTTCAACGACCTGTACACCGAGACGAAGGTGATCGCCGAGCGATTCGTGTTGGGCCAGAACGGGGTTGACGGCCTGTTGACGTGTGCGATTCGGCCCAGCGGCATCTGGGGCCGTGGTGATCAGACGATGTTCCGCAAGCTGTTCGAAAGCGTGATCGCCGGCCACGTCAAAGTACTGATCGGGCGCAAATCGGCTCGGCTGGATAACTCTTACGTGCACAACCTGATTCACGGTTTCATCCTGGCGGCCGAGCACCTGATGCCCGGCGGCACCGCGCCCGGGCAGGCGTACTTCATCAACGACGCCGAGCCGATCAACATGTTCGAGTTCGCCAGGCCGGTCGTCGAGGCCTGCGGGGAGAAGTGGCCCCGGGTCCGGCTGAACGGCCCCGTCGTGCGCGCGGCGATGACGGGTTGGCAGCGGCTGCATTTCCGGTTCGGAATACCGGCGCCGCTGCTCGAGCCGCTCGCCGTCGAGCGGCTCTACCTGGACAACTTCTTCTCGATCGACAAGGCGTCGCGCGATCTCGGGTATCAGCCCCTGTTCAACACCGAGCAGGCGCTGAGGGAATGTCTGTCGTACTACGTCGACATGTTCGACCAAATGAAGCGACAAGCCTTGGCGAGCAAGGCATCCGCCTAGCGGAAGCTCACCATCTCGCTGCCCCACGCCGCGCGGATGTTGGCATCGACGTCGTGCGCGACTGCGTCGCTGCGGCCGATGATCAGGCAGGAGCGGTCATCCTGGGCATACGGCGTCCACTCCGGCTCGCCGGCGGGACCCGCGGGCGTGCCGTGCGCGGCGAAGTTGATCCATCGGGCGCGCACCCGCTTGGATACCGCCTTGGCGGTTTTGGTGCCACCGAGTTTCAGGGTGGGATCCTTGGGCGCACCGAGAGTGCCCCAGACATAAGGCAATTCGGTGGCATGCGCGGCGTTGACCATCAGCAGCTTCAGCAACGGGGTGGCGTAATCGAACCGGTACAGGTAGACCGGCGCCACCCGGCTGTGGCCCTCGGCGAGCCACACCGACGGCATCCGGAAGCCGACGTCGGTCGCGATGCTCAAACTCCGTGCCTTGCGCCGCATTCGCGCATACGCCGAGCCGATCACTTCTTCGGTGGGCAACTGCAGATCGGGTTGTTCGGCGGCGATCTGGTTGAACATCGACGTGATCGCGCTCGGAGTGATCGGCATCAGCGGCGAGCGCATCAACCGAAACAACGCCGCCTCATGCTTGTTGGTGCCGATGATCAGCGGGACGGGATGCGAGCGGCCCTCCTGCGCCAGCTTGACCGGATAGTCGCTCAGCACGTCGCCGTCGACGATCGGGACGAACGCCAGCCTTCCCGGGTTGCGCACCGGCACCTCGTCGAACACCTGTTGCGACGCGGCCAGGATCGCCGCCATGGGCAGGTCGAGGAGCTTTTGTGATTCCGATGGGGCGACTCCCAGCCGGTCGAGAAAGGCCTGGGCTACCAGGGCGGCCCGCTCGCGGTCGTAAACCGAAGTGGCCGGGGAACTTTGCGCGATCGCCGCGCCGAACAGACCCTCGGCCGCCGGGCTGGCCAGCAGCGTGGTGACGATCCCGGCCCCGGCGGACTCGCCGAACAGCGTGACCCGCCGCGGGTCGCCACCGAAGGCCGCGATGTTGTCGCGCACCCACTCCAGCGCCGCCAGCACGTCGCGCAAGCCGACGTTCGAGTCGAAATGCCGCCTCCCGCGATCGAACGATGACAGGTCGAGAAAGCCCAGCGCCCCGAGCCGATAGTTGACGGTCACCACGACGACATCGCCGTGGCTGACCAACCTGCGGCCGTCATAGAGCGTCTGGCTGCTCGACCCCAGGACATAGGCGCCGCCGTGCAGCCAGACCATCACCGGCTTGGCGTCACCGGGCCGGGTGTCAGAAGACGCCCAGACGTTGAGCCGCAAGCAGTCTTCGCCCTGTGGCGCACCCAGATCCAATGGCATGTTGGGAAATACGGGTTGCGGGCACGCCGGCCCGAATGCGGTGGCATCGGCGACCTCGGTACTGCGCGGGGGCGGTTGGGGCGCCCGGAAACGCAGCTGGCCAGTGGGGGCCGCCGCGTATCGAATGCCCTTCCACGCCTTGAGACTGTCCTCTGCGGTGCCCCGGATCGGGCCGCAGTTGGTTTCGACCACCAAGTCGTCGATTGTCATGCGCGTGCGAAATCTCCTGGAGAACCTAGAAAAGGCGTTGCTTGAGGAACTCGACCACTCGCTTACGCGCCTCGTAGGCGGGATGGCCGTCGACTTCGCGGACCTCGTCGGTGATCACCGAGTGCGCCATCTTGCCGAAGCCGTGCTGATTGTTTGGGCCCGAGTCGATGTCGATCACCTCGAAGGCGTCACCGAGGCGCTCCTTGAGCGTCACGAACCGCTCGGCCGGGGCCGTCTTGTCTTCGCTGAACCGCAGGCCCATGGCGCACAGCCCGTCATTGGCGCACCGGTCGGCCACGGTGGCCAGCTCGGATTCGCTCAGGCCCGGGTCTCGGCGCCGCGCGGCGCCCAACGGGAACGGGACCGACGGCTGCGAAAGCACCGGCGCCAGCACGCTGTCGTCGACCGCGGCGGCCAGCGCGAACCCGCCGGTGAAGCACTGGCCGATCACGCCGACGCCCTTGCCCGGCGTCGACGCGTTGAGATCACGGGCCAGGGCACGCAGGAACTGCGCCACCGGCCGCTGCTTGTTCAGTGCCAGCGCCGCGAATTCCCGTGCCACACAAGCCCGGCCGATGGCGCTGATGATGTAGCCGGCCGTCTTGGCCTTGCCCGGCTCGCCGAATAGTGACGGCATGACGACGGTGAAGCCGTTGTCCATCAGGTGATTACCCAGCGCCAGCACGCCGGGATGGATGCCGGGGAGCTCGGGAATCAGCACCACCCCCGGGCCACTGCCCTTGCGATAAACGTCGTGCGTGTAGCCGCCACCGCTGAACGGCGCCACCGACCATCCGGAAAGATCGGCCTCTGGTGCAGTCACGCGAGTCCCTTCTAGCGGGTCGGCAAAGGCGGTTGCGATTGCGTCGCCGACGCCAGCGTACGGAACTGATCGGTGTTTCCGGCGCCGGTTATCGCAATTTGAGTGGCTCCGCCCGGCCCGCTGAGCCGCGTCGTCCATACCGGCTCTGCGCCCGCGCCGTCCTGGCCGGAACTCTGATAGACCACCCAGCTGGTTCCGGAGACGTCGACCGCCCCGGTCGGGAAGGCCGACGGATGAATCGAGTTGACGAGCTTGTCCTCGTCGGCGTCGCTCTGGGTCAGGCTCAGATACATCCCGGTTGGACTGATGTAGCCGACGACCGAGATGGGGGCGTTCACCCGCTGCCCGCTGGCGGGGTCGGTCCGACCCCCCTGGATACCACCGCGGTGGCCGGAGTTGGCCTGCCAGCCGGCGGGCAGCCAAGGTTGGCGGATGGGAAAGCCGAGCGCGGAAGCGTCTGCATGCAGCGCCGCACCCGCGTCGTAGGACGGGACGGGGCCCTGGTGGTTGCCTAGCTGGAACGAGCACATGCCCAGCATCCCGGCCAGCACGACGCACCCGATGACCAGCGGAATCAGGGACCAGAACATGTCCCTGCCGTCCTGCAACAGCCGGGGCTTCGCCGGCCTGGGCGCCGGTCCAGCCTGCGGAGACGGCGCGCCGGCTACGTTCCCATCAAGCTGGGCATTCAGCGGCGGCTCCTCCGTCATCCCCCAAGTATCCCAGTTCCAGCGGAGCGATCTGCTTCTGGGACAATTCCAACCATGACAGTTGAGGGCGACCGCTCGACCGCCACCACCGGCCGGGCCCCAGCGCAGGGCCGACCGCGCGGTGAGGCTCCGGACCGCAACCTGGCTTTGGAACTGGTACGCGTCACCGAGGCCGGCGCCATGGCCGCAGGTCGCTGGGTCGGCCGCGGCGACAAAGAGGGCGGCGACGGGGCGGCCGTCGACGCGATGCGTGAGCTGGTCAACACGGTGTCGATGCGCGGTGTCGTCGTCATCGGCGAGGGTGAGAAGGACCACGCGCCGATGCTCTACAACGGCGAGGAGGTCGGCAACGGCGACGGCGCGGAGTGCGACTTCGCGGTCGACCCGATCGACGGCACCACGCTGATGAGCAAGGGCATGCCCAACGCCATCTCCGTGCTGGCGGTGGCCGACCGCGGCGCGATGTTCGACCCGTCCGCGGTGTTCTACATGAACAAGATCGCCGTCGGGCCCGAGGCCGCGCACGTGCTCGACATCACCGCCCCGATCGCCGAGAACATCAAGGCCGTCGCCAAGGTCAAGGCGCTGTCGGTGCGAGACATGACCGTGTGCATCCTGGACCGGCCGAGGCATGCCCAGCTGATCCACGACGTCCGGGCGACCGGCGCCCGCATCCGGCTGATCACCGACGGTGACGTTGCCGGCGCCATCTCGGCCTGCCGGCCGCACTCGGGCACCGACATGCTGGCCGGGATCGGAGGCACGCCGGAGGGCATCATCGCGGCCGCCGCGATCCGCTGCATGGGCGGCGCGATCCAGGCGCAGCTGGCACCCACGGACGACGAGGAACGCCAGAAGGCCGCCGACGCCGGCTACGACCTCGATCGCGTGCTGACCACCGAGGACCTGGTCTCCGGTGAGAACGTGTTCTTCTGCGCCACCGGGGTCACCAACGGCGACCTGCTCAAGGGCGTGCAGTACTACCCGGGCGGCTGCACCACGCAGTCGATCGTGATGCGGTCGAAGTCGGGAACCGTCCGGATGATCGAGGCCTACCACCGGCTTTCGAAACTCAACGAGTACTCCGCCATCGACTTCACCGGCGATAGCTCCGCCGCCTATCCCCTGCCCTGACACCACCGATCGAAGAACGAGGAAGCCGCTTTATGGGCGCTGAAAACGTCGAAGACACCGAGTACCGCATCGAGCACGACACCATGGGCGAGGTGCGCGTGCCCGCAAAAGCGTTGTGGCGCGCGCAAACTCAGCGTGCGGTCGAGAACTTCCCGATTTCGGGCCGCGGCCTGGAACGCACCCAGATCCGCGCGTTGGGCTTGCTGAAGGGCGCCTGCGCGCAGGTCAACAAGGACCTCGGGTTACTGGCACCGGAGAAGGCCGACGCGATCATCGCCGCGGCGGCTGAGATCGCTGACGGCCAGCACGACGACCAGTTCCCCATCGACGTCTTCCAGACCGGTTCGGGCACCAGCTCCAACATGAACACCAACGAGGTGATCGCCAGCATCGCGGCGGCCAACGGTGTGACTGTGCACCCCAACGACGACGTCAACATGTCGCAGTCGTCGAACGACACCTTCCCCACCGCAACGCATATCGCGGCCACCGAGGCGGCCGTGCGTCATCTGATCCCCGCCCTCGAGGTGCTGCACGCCGCCCTGGCCGGCAAGGCCCGCGAGTGGCACACCGTGGTCAAGTCCGGCCGCACCCACCTGATGGACGCCGTCCCGGTGACGCTCGGTCAGGAATTCGGCGGATACGCCCGGCAGATCGAGGCGGGCATCGAGCGGGTGCGCGCGACGCTGCCCCGGCTGGGCGAGCTGGCCATCGGCGGCACCGCGGTCGGTACCGGCCTGAACGCCCCCGACGGCTTCGGCGCCAAGGTGGTCGAGACGTTGGTCGCCTCCACCGGCTTGAGCGAATTGCGCACGGCGGCAAACTCATTCGAGGCGCAGGCGGCGCGCGACGGGCTGGTCGAGGCTTCCGGCGCACTGCGCACCATCGCGGTGTCGCTGACCAAGATCGCCAACGACGTGCGCTGGATGGGGTCGGGCCCGCTGACCGGCCTGGCCGAGATTCAGCTGCCCGACCTGCAGCCGGGTAGCTCGATCATGCCGGGCAAGGTCAATCCCGTTCTGCCCGAGGCGGTCACGCAGGTCGCCGCGCAGGTGATCGGCAACGACGCCGCGGTCGCGTGGGGCGGTGGGAACGGCGCGTTCGAACTCAACGTCTACATCCCGATGATGGCCCGCAACATCCTCGAGTCCTTCAAGCTGCTGACCAACGTGTCGAAACTGTTCGCCGAGCGCTGCATCACCGGCCTGGCCGCCAATGTGGAGCACCTGCGCGAGCTGGCCGAATCGTCGCCGTCCATCGTGACACCGCTGAACTCGGCGATCGGCTACGAGGAGGCCGCCGCGGTGGCCAAGCAAGCGCTCAAGGAGCGCAAGACGATTCGTCAGACCGTGATCGATCGCGGGCTGATCGGCGACAAGTTGTCGATCGACGAACTCGACCGGCGGCTCGACGTGCTGGCGATGGCCAAGGTCAAGCCGGAAGACTGAGCCGGCCGTCCGGGGGTGACGGCGGTGGTCGACGAGAGTAAGGGTGGTTTTCCATGACGGCTCCTCCCGGTGGTCCCTACGGTCAGGGGCCCTACGGACCCAATCCGTATGGGCAGGACCCGAATTGGGGCGGCCAGCCGCAGGGCGGTCCCGGTCCCTACCCGCCAGGTGGTCCAGGCCCTTACCCGCAGAGCGGTCCAGGCCCGTATCCGCAGGGCGGTCCAGGCCCCTATCCGCAGGGCGGTCCGTACGCCTACCCGCCGCCGGGTGGCCCGTACCCATATCAGCAGTATCCCCAACCCGGACAACAGTTTCCGGGTGGCCCGGGCGGGCCGTACCCTCCGGGACGGCCGCCGCGTGGGTCCGGCTCGAAGCTGCCGTGGCTGATCGTCGCCGGCCTGGTCGTGCTCGCGGTCATCGCGCTGGTGGCCACGCTGCTGGTGATGCGAGGCGGCCATGACAACAAGCCGGCCACCGCGCCGTCGACAACGAGCACCTCGGTCTCGCAGCCGAAGAACTCCGCGCAGAACGCGACCGACTGCACCCCGAATGTGTCAGGCGGTGAGATGCCGCGGAGCGACTCGATCTCCGCCGGCAAGCTTTCGTTCCCCGCCACTGCGGCGCCGGGCGGCTGGACGGTGTTCTCCGACGACCAGGGCCCTAACCTGATCGGCGGCCTGGGGGTCGCCCAGGACGTGCCTGGGGCCAATCAGTGGATGATGACGGCCGAGGTCGGCGTCACCAATTTCGTTTCCAGCATGGACCTTACGGCGCAAGCCACGAAGCTGATGCAATGCATCGTCGCGGGCCCGGGCTACGCGAATGCCCAGCCCACGCTAGGACCGACGAAGTCGTCGTCGATCACCGTCGACGGCACCAAGGCCGCCCGGGTCGACGCCGACGTCACGATCGCCGATCCCAGTCGCAACGTCAAGGGCGACTCCGTCACCATAATCGCCGTCGACACCAAGCCTGTCACGGTCTTCATCGGCAGCACACCCATCGGTGACGCCGCTTCGGCGGGCCTTATCGGTAAAATCATTGCCGCGCTGAAGGTCTCGAAGTCCTGACGCAGGTGGGCCCGGCTAGCCGGCCGGGCCCGTCGGCGCCGAGACGTGGGTGGCCTCGGATCGCCCGCGCAGTACCGTGGAATAGCATTCAGCCCACTGCGCACGCTCGGCCTCACCCGCGGCGTCGATGGCACCGGCCGAGCACAGGATCCGCCTGTCAGAGGTCTTGGCGAGGTCGGCCAGCCGAGCGGCTTCGTTGACCGCGTCACCGATCACGGTGTATTCGTACCGGTTTTCGGCGCCGACGTTGCCGGCGAACACCCGCCCCGCTGACACACCGATGCCGAAATCGACCGGCAGGCGCCGCAGTTGGGAGCCGAGCGCACGAGCCGTCGCCAACGCCGACGATGCGGGCTCGCTGGTCGGCAACGGCACCCCGAAGACGGCCAGCGCGGCATCGCCGGCGAATTTGTTGATCAGCCCGTGGTGTTCGTCGACGGCGTGCACGACGATCCGGAAGAAGTCGTTGAGCACCTCCGCGACCTCTTGTGGGGGCCGGCTTTGGGCGAGCTGGGTGGATCCCACCAGGTCGATGAAAAGCACTGCCGCTTCGACCACGTCGCCCGACAGCGTCGCCCCCTCGGTGAGGGCGCGTTGCGCGACGTCGGCCCCGACATGCCGGCCGAACAGGTCACGCAGCCGGTCGCGCTCGGCGAGACCTGCTACCATCCGGTTGAATCCCGTTTGCAGGCGCCCGATTTGAGATCTCTCGTAGGCGCCGACATACGTCTCAATGCGGCCGTGCTCGACCTCGGCCATCGCGTCGACGACCTCCCCGACCGGATCCGAGATGGACCGCGAGGTCAGGATCATCGTGGGCAGCCCCAGCACCAGCGCCGCCAGCGACACCACCAGAATCGGCACGTCCAGCGACGCCGATTTCTCGATCAGCCACCCATACGAGCGGAGAACGACCAGCGTCGCGATGACGGCGATGGGAAAGGCGCTGCACAAGAACCACAGCAGGACCAGCCGTGCGTACACACTCGGCACCGCCAGCCTCGGCTCGGCGCCCAGCGTGGCGGCGCGCATGATGGGCCGCAGGGTGCGTTGCGCGAGCAGCATCCCGGTGCCGGCGGCGGCCGATCCGCCGAGCACCACTCCGAGCGCGATGGGCAGCAGAAGTTGGGGCCCGCCACTCAGATTCAGCAAGGTAAAGATCCCACCGCTCAGCGCCCAGGCCGTCACCAGGATCGCCGATTGGCGTCCGGCCAGCTTCATCACGGCTTCGCGTTGTTGTGGGGTGGGTTCGGCACCCGCGACATACCAGCGCACGGTGGGCGCCAGGCTGACGGCGCCGGCCACCGCGACGCCGGCGATGCCCAGCACGATGAGCAACACCACGGGCGCGGTGTTCTGCCGCGCGAAGTCCGCGTTGGCGCCGACGGAAGTGTGGCCCCGCAACGGAATCAGGATGGCCGCCGCCTCGACGACGGCCAGCACGTGGGACAGGCTCAGATCGAACCCGTATTGAAACAACCACCGTCGAAAGGACTTTCGTTGCCCCGTGGCGGGTTGCCGCGCCGGGCCGCGCCATGATGGCGGAAGCCGATCCCGAAGCCAGCCCACGGTGATCACCCTGTAAAGGTAGCCGCGGCTGGTCCGAAATTTGCTCTACGCACCGTTGTTCGGCCCGCCGGAGTTCTGCCCTGGGATGTCGGTGATCGGGAAATTCGGCATCGGTTTCGGTGAGGGCGTATTGGGCAGCGTGGGGATGTCACCGGGAGGAATGTCGTGCAGGCCGTTGACGGGCGGGCCGTTCTCTCGGCCGCCGTAACTGCTGCCGGGAGAACGTGATCCCAACAGGTCGCTGACCGTCACCAACCGGTAGCCATTGGCCTTGAGCACCGGGATGAACTGATACACCAGGTCGACCGTGCTCGAGTAGGTGCTGTGCAGCAGGACCACCGAGCCGGGCTTGATATACGTCATCAGCATGTAGCGGGTCGCCGCCGTGTTCGAGTCGTTCGCCCAATCGAAAGGGATCACATCCCAAAGGATTTCGGCCAACCCGAGTTGGCCGGCGGCCTGGCGCACCACCGGGTCGGACAATCCGCCCGCGGGGCGGTACAGGTTCGGGGTGCGGCCGGTCGCGGCGATGATCGCGTCGTTGGCCTTGGAGAACTGGGCGGCGATGTCCTCGCGCGGGATCGTGGTCATATTAGGGTGTTCCCAGGTGTGACTGCCGATTTCCATCCCCGCGTCGGCGATGCGCTTGGCCCCGGCCGGGTTGGCGGCTACCTTGTTGCCGATCAGGAAGAAGGTGGCCTTGGCATCGTTCTCCTTCAGGATTTGCAGCAGCCGCTCGTCGAACGGCCCCGGCCCGTCGTCGAACGTCAACGCGACGCACTTGACGACCGAACAGCTGAGGTCGTCGGCGCGCGTTACGTGGCCCGTGAGCCCGCCGATCACCAGCACCGCGACGGCCGCCGCCACGCCGACAACCGTGCGCCAGTAGCGCCAGGCTTGGGTGTCGGGTCGTTTCGCCACCGTGGAAGTTTATCGAAGGAAGCCCTACCCGGGGTCGAGCGCGCTGGTCAGGCGCCCTCACTGCGGGCCGGCGATCTCCTCGAGCATCTCAGTGACCAGGGCGGCAATCGGGGATCGCTCGCTGCGCAACAGGGTGATGTGGGCGAACAGCGGATGACCCTTGAGCTTCTCGATCACTGCCGCGACCCCGTCGTGGCGACCCACGCGCAAGTTGTCGCGCTGCGCGATGTCGTGCGTCAACACCACCCGCGATCCGGTGCCCAACCTGGACAGCACCGTCAGCAACACGTTGCGTTCCAGCGACTGGGCCTCGTCGACGATGACGAATGAGTCGTGCAGCGACCGGCCCCGGATGTGGGTCAGCGGCAGCACCTCGAGCATGCCCCTGGACAGCACTTCCTCCAGCACCGCCGGGCTGGCCAGACCCTCGAGGGTGTCGAAGACGGCCTGCGCCCACGGCCCCATCTTTTCGCTCTCGCTGCCGGGCAGGTACCCCAGCTCCTGCCCGCCGACGGCATAGAGCGGCCGGAAGACCACCACCTTGCGCTGGGTCCGGCGCTCCAGCACCGCCTCCAGACCCGCGCACAAAGCCAGAGCCGACTTGCCGGTGCCCGCCTTGCCGCCAAGCGACACGATGCCCACGGACTCATCGAGCAGCAGGTCGAGCGCCACCCGCTGTTCGGCGGACCGCCCGCGCAGCCCGAATACCTCGCGGTCACCGCGCACCAGCTGGACACGTTTGTCCGCGTTGACCCGGCCCAGCGCGTGAGAACTTCCGCCGAGCAGCCGAACACCGGTGTGGCAGGGCAGGTCTCGCGCCTCCACCAGATCGATCTCGCCGTCGGTGAACAGCGCGTCGATGTCTTCGGTGGCGGTCTCGATCTCGCGCATCCCCGACCAGCCGGAGGCCACCACGTCCTGCGCGTGGTACTCGTCGGCGGCCAGCCCAACCGCGGCGGCCTTGACCCGAAGTGGAATGTCCTTGCTGACCAACGTAACTCGCTTGCCTTCGGCGGCGAGGTTGGCTGCGCAGCTCAGGATTCGGGAGTCGTTGCTGTCGCTGCGAAAACCCGCCGGCAGCACCGACGGGTCCGTGTGGTTGAGCTCGACATGCAGCGAACCGCCCTGCGTCCCAACGGGAATGGGCTGATCCAGTCGTCCGTGCAACAGCCGGAGATCGTCGAACAGCCGCAAGGACTGGCGAGCGAACCATCCCAGCTCGTGGTGGTGGCGTTTGGCCTCCAGCTCGCTGATCACCACCAACGGAACAACCACCTCGTGTTCGGCGAACCGGCTGCACGCCCAGGGGTCGGACAGCAGCACGGAAGTGTCGATCACGTAGGTCCGGATTTCGGTCACGTAGCGCTCCTCGAGCGGGATGAGCCCGCGCGGACCCGCACAGGCATGTCGACGGGAACCGCAGCACCAGGACCGGGGCCGGTCCTTCCGTTGTGGTGACGGGAGGTGCCGCCCTGGCAGCAGAGCATGACGCTGACCATCGGGATCGACGCTACTCCCGTGGCCGCATGCGCGCTGTGCAGGCGCGCCGACGTGGCGGGCCGAGACCACCTTCAGTGGGCCGTCGATGTTGAGGGGCGCCTGCAGGTCGGCTTAGCCGACGATCAATTGCCGCAGTTCAGGCTCGTCCGCGAGCCCCCATGCGGTGATGCGGTCGGAGATCGCCTGACGCAGCTGCTCCGGACCGAAAATGCCTGCCTTTTCGACGTTCTGCACCTTGTCCGCGTACGCGTCGATGTCGGCGCCGGGCACGTTCAGGTCGGCTGCGCGGGCGGCGATCGCCGCGACGGTCTCGTCGCGGGTGTACTCGAGGCAGTGCGCGACGAGGTTGGAGAAGAAGACCTCGTGGCGCCGCTCGTCGCGGGCGATCCGGTCGACGAGGCCGGCCAGGATGGGCTCCTCGAGCTTGGCGGCCAAGTTTTCACAGAAAACGGCGTGGGTGCGTTCGACGAACGCCATGTGCACCAGCGTTTCCACCTGCGAGTAGGTGTCGGCGCGGTAGCCCTTCATGACGTACTGGACGCGGGCCTCTTCGTTGTCGGTCGGGTCGACTTCGCGGGTCACCACCAGGTACTCGCGCAGCGCGATGGCGTGCAGGTGCTCCTCCGCGGTCCACCGGCCCAGCCAGCGGCCCCAGTAGTCCTCCAGGATGAAGTGCTCGACCAACTCACGGTGGTGCGCGGCCAGGTTGTCCTTGAGCAGCAGCATGATCTCGCAGGCGTCCGTCAACGGCCTCGGCAGCGTCATCGACGACGGGTCCCAGTCGCGCCCGCCGAGGAAGGCGAAGTTCTCGCCCCGGTCGAACGGCACGTAGTCGTGCGCGAACCAGAGTTCTTCGGTGGACAGGTGGCGGTCGATGTTTGCTTCGACGACCGGCTCGAGTTCCAGGGTCAGCGCGTTAGCGACAGGTCTTTCGGCCATGAGGTGACTGTAACCCGCGTACACAGGTTCATGAAATCGCCCGGGTCGTGTCGCGGCGATTGGTGACCTTGGTCCTCAAAGCCGCTGCGCTCCCCGGGTCAGCGGCCGACCAGCGCCCAGTCCTCGAGGCCCTCGTACAGCGGAAACTCCTGCGCCAGCCGCGTCACGCGCTGCCGCAGCCCGGCCACGTCGGCCGAGGTGCCGGCCGCCAGCGCGGTGGCGATGACGTCGGCGACCTCGCTGAACTCGGCGTCGCCGAAGCCGCGGGTGGCCAGGGCGGGCGTCCCGATCCGCAGCCCCGAGGTGACCATCGGCGGGCGCGGGTCGTTGGGCACGGCGTTGCGGTTGACGGTGATGCCGACCTCGTGCAGCAGGTCCTCGGCGGCCTGACCGTCCAGCGGGGAGTTGCGCAGGTCCACCAGGACCAGGTGCACGTCGGTGCCACCGCTGACCACGGACACGCCGGCCTTCGCGACATCGGCGGCCAGCAGCCGGTCGGCGAGGATGCGCGCGCCGGACAACGTGCGCTGCTGCCGCTCGACGAATTCGGGGGTGCCGGCGATCTTCAGCGCGACGGCCTTGCCCGCGATGACGTGCATGAGCGGCCCGCCCTGCTGGCCGGGGAACACCGCCGAGTTCACGGCCTTGGCGTACTCCTGCTTGCCCAGGATCATGCCCGAGCGGCCGCCGCCGAGCGTCTTGTGAATGGTGGTCGAGACGACGTCGGCGTGCGGGATCGGGGACGGGTGCAGCCCGGCCGCGACGAGGCCCGCGAAGTGCGCCATGTCCACCCAGAGCTTGGCGTCGACCTCGTCGGCGATCGACCGGAAGGCCGCGAAGTCGAGGATCCGAGGGTAGGCCGACCAGCCGGCGATGATCACCTTCGGACGGAATTCCAGCGCGCGGGCGCGCACCGCGTCCATGTCGACCAGATGCGTGGTCGGGTCGACGCCGTAGAAGCCGTTCTCGTAGAGCTTGCCAGAGAAGTTCAGCTTCATGCCGTGCGTCAGGTGACCACCGTTGGCCAGGTCCAGACCCAGCAGCCGCTCCCCCGGCGCCATCAGCGCGTGCAGCACCGCGGCGTTGGCCTGGGCGCCCGAATGCGGCTGCACGTTGGCGAAGTCGGCGCCGAACAGGGCCTTGGCCCGGTCGCGGGCGATGTTCTCCACGACGTCGACGTATTCACAGCCGCCGTAGTAGCGCCGCCCGGGCAACCCCTCGGCGTACTTGTTGGTCAGCACGCTGCCCTGCGCCTGCAGCACCGCGCGCGGCACGAAGTTCTCCGAAGCGATCATCTCGAGGGTGTCGCGTTGCCGGCCGAGCTCTTTGCCGAGGAGCTCGGCGATATCCGGGTCGACGTCGGCCAGCGGGGCGGACATGAAGGACGCCGTGGCGGGGGCAGTGGGGCGGGCGTCAGGTGCGGCAGTCACGGCCGCCAGTCTATCCAGCGTTGAGTTTTCGCCAGCCCAGCCGTCGGGCTTTTCCGCGCTCCTGCAACACTTGCACTATGCCGCGGCTTAGCGAGCCGAGCCCATATGTGGAGTTCGACCGAAAGCAATGGCGTGCGCTTCGTATGTCGACGCCGCTGGCCCTCACCGAGGAAGAACTCGTCGGCCTGCGCGGCTTGGGTGAACAAATCGACTTGCTCGAAGTCGAAGAGGTCTATCTTCCGCTGGCCCGGCTCATTCACCTGCAGGTCGCGGCCCGGCAGCGATTGTTCGCCGCCACCGCCGAATTCCTCGGCGAACCTCAGCAGAACCCGGACCGGCCGGTGCCGTTCATCATCGGCGTGGCCGGCAGCGTGGCGGTCGGCAAGTCGACGACCGCCCGTGTGTTGCAGGCCCTGTTGGCGCGGTGGGATCACCACCCGCGCGTCGACCTGGTCACCACCGACGGCTTCTTGTACCCGAATGCCGAACTGGACCGGCGGAACCTGATGCACCGCAAGGGGTTTCCCGAAAGCTACAACCGTCGCGCGCTGATGCGGTTCGTGACCTCGGTCAAATCCGGTTCGGATTATGCGTGCGCGCCGGTGTATTCGCACTTGAAATACGACATCATCCCCGGGGCCAAGCATGTGGTCCGTCACCCCGACATCTTGATCCTGGAGGGACTCAACGTTCTGCAGACCGGTCCGACCCTGATGGTGTCGGACCTGTTCGACTTCGGCGTGTACGTCGACGCCCGAATCGAGGACATCGAGCAGTGGTACGTATCGCGATTCCTGGCCATGCGCAGCACGGCCTTCGCGGATCCCGAATCGCACTTCCACCACTACTCGGCCCTCAACGATACGAAGGCGGTGGCCGCCGCGCGCGAGATCTGGCGGTCGATCAACCGCCCCAACCTGGTCGAGAACATCCTTCCGACCCGGCCGCGCGCCACCCTGGTGTTACGCAAGGACGCCGACCACTCCATCAACCGGCTGCGGCTGCGCAAGCTCTAGCGTTTTAACGCTTTACGCAGGCCGGGAACGGAAGATCACACCTCGAGGCGACGCAGACCCAGGTATTGCAGCCCCGCGAAGGCCGCCGTGTACGCGCCACTGGCCAGCGTCATCGCGACGCCGGTGGCGGTCAGCGGCAGCGCCTCGGCGGCCACGATCGCGGCCAGCGTGAACGCGACGTTGACCACTACCACGCTGATACCGAGACGCCGCAGTTCCGGCAGCGCCCCGAGGCTGAACACCAGCAGGCCGGCGATCACGAAAACCACGCCCACGCCGTATTCCTGGAAGGACGTCAGGCCGGTCAGCGACGAGATCGGGTCGGCAAGGAAGGCGATGGCCAACCCGCACAACCCCGTCAGGGTCGCGTCGGCACGCACGGCAAAACGCAACAGCGAGTCCGTCGAGTCGTAGAGGGGCCGGGGCGGGATGCTTGATACACCGGTGATCGAGCTCATGTGCTTACTCCTCGCGATGGCGGGTTGGGTCGAACAGCTTTGAGGGTGCCGCCAGTGCACTGCCATATCGACTCGTGGCGCTGCCAACTACTGCCACGGATACAAAGACGAGGTGATTCACCCCACTATTCCCTCAGTGGGTAAATATTTGACACGCGCCGGTCTCGAGGGCTCAGCGGCCCCACGAGTCACAGGCAGGGGGCGCGGCACTGTGCCGTCGGCGACCGCGGCAACTGAAGTACCCGTTCTAGTCGCTGGGAACCGGGACCCGGCCGCGAAGATCGGCGGCGATCAGCCGGGCGGCGGCGTTCTGCCAGTTGTGCAGCGAGCGCTGCGGAACCTCGGTGACGAACCACTGCCAGGCCTGCCGCGCGGTCGGATCCAGACCGGCGGCGGTAGCGTTCTGGGCGTACGCGCGCACCCCGACGACGTAGGGGAAATAGAGCGAGTTGTAGTACCGCCACTCTTCGGTGGTTCCGAAGTCGCCGCCGTCGCGCGGCTTGAGCCGCGCTATGCCGTCGGCGAGCACGGCCTTGAGTTCGTTGGCCCGCTCGATCGGTTGGTCGGGGGCTCCTCGGGCGGCCAGCCGCGCGTCGATCACCGGCAACGCGGTCAGCGGGCTGGCGACCAGCTTGGTCAGGTCGCCGTAATGACCCAGTGCGCGACGGGTGAGCCGGGCGAAGGTGACGTCGTCGACGCCGGCCAGCGGATGCTCCTGGCGCAGCGGCAACGCCGCCCCGGTATGGCGCAGCGCGGCCCGATCCGCCCGCAGCGCAGGCGATTTCGAGAACGCCAGGCGGTCGAGCACCCCGGCCAGCGGATCGGCGAGCACCTGCACGGTGATCGCGATCGCGAGGCTGGTGAACAGCAGCACGGTCAGCGCGGTCTGCGCGCCGGCGTCGTCGCGAGTCACCGCCAACCCGATCAGCGCCTGGCCACCGAACAGCACCGCCACCGCCACCGAACCGGCGAACGAACGCAGCATGTCGGCGCGCAGCGCGTGGCCCTCGTCGAACGCGTCCCACAGCGCGACGGCGACCCCGAGCCCGAGGACGTCGCAACTCGTCGACGCCAGCGCAACCCAGCTGGGCACCAGGCCCAGCGGGATGATCAGGATCGCGTTGCCCAGCGCGAAGAACAGGGTGGCGGTGATGGTGAGTCCCACCGCCGGCCTCGGCCGCCGCGGGCGGCGCAGCGCGACGACCATCGCGCCGAGGGTCGACACCGAGATCACCGCGAACATCAGCCAGTGGCCTGGCCGTAGCGGCCCGTCGACGCTGCCGGCCAGCGCCGCCCCGAACAGGGTCAGCGCGGCCACCCCCGCCACGAGTAACACCTCGCGGGTACGCGAGCGCCAGCCGTCACTGGGCCGGGACAGCTCGACCAGCACCGCGAACCACGCCACGCCGGGGATGGTCGTCAGGTAGATCTCGACCCGGCTCAGCAGCTGGGCATGCCCGGGGCCGGCGGTGCGAACCGCATCCAGGCCCACCACGAGCGCGAATCCGCACAACCCGATTGCCGCGAGCGCGAGGACGGGTTTACGCGGATCGCGGGCGGCCAGATACAGGCCCAGCCAGGCGCTCAGCGTGAATACCACCGCCGACAGCGCAGCCATGTCCTTAGTGTGGCACGCGCGCAGGCGGGCGCTGAAGGCCTTTGGGGGCTACTTGCCGTGCCGGCGATCCCGCTGGCTGTAGTCACGCAGCGCACGCAAGAAGTCGACGCGGCGGAACGCCGGCCAATGCGTTTCGCAGAACCACATCTCCGAATATGCGCTCTGCCATAGCAGGAATCCGGACAGCCGTTGCTCGCCCGAGGTGCGGATCACCAGGTCTGGGTCGGGTTGCCCGGACGTGTAGAGGTTCTCGGAGATGGCGTCGACGGTCACCGCGTCGACGAGCTCCTCCGCGGTGGCGCCGTTGGCGAGTTCTTTGTTCAACAACGCACGCACCGCGCCGACGATCTCCTGCCGGCCGCCGTAGCCGACCGCCACGTTGACGTGAAACGGCGCGACGCTAGGGGTGGACTCGACCGCACCGCGCACCCGCCGGGCCGGTTCGTCGCCGAGCAGTTCCAAATCCCCCACCGTGCGCACGCTCCAGCGGTTGGCCGGTGCGCAGATCTCCTCCACGACGTCGGTGATGATTTCGATCAGCCCGGCCAGCTCGTCGGGATCACGTTGCAGGTTCTCGGTGGACAGCAGGTACACCGTGGTCATTTCGACCCCGGCTTCCTGACACCAGCGCAGCATCTCCGCGATCTTGGATGCGCCCATCCGGTAGCCGTAGCTGACGTCCTCGTATCCCGCGTCGCGGGCCCACCGCCGGTTCCCGTCGCACAGCACGGCGATGTGCCGCGGCAGCTGGGACTTCGAGGCGGCCAGGCCCTGCCTCAGCCGCAGCTCGTAGACGCGATACAGCGGCTCTTTGAGGCGCGGCGGGATAATTTCCACGAACACTCACCCTACTGCCAGCGGTGATTTATTCACCGGTCTCATTTCGGCCCGGTCATCTGAGAAGTCGACACGGCGCCGTAACCATCCCTGGCTACTGTGGATCGTGGGCAGTCCGCGGCGACTTTCCCACCGGTATCCCAAGTTGCGAGAACAAGACACAGGAGACATGAGCAGCCAGACCAGCACCGTTCCCAACCCGGAGCCCGAACGCGAGTCGATCGCTCCGGGCAACACCGTCGACCAGCTCGTCGAGGGTGCCGCCCAGTTCTTGGGCAAGCCCCGGATGCGCGGCTGGATCCACTTCGTCTCGGCGTGGCTGGCCATCATCACCGGCGCCACGCTGGTGTCGGTGTCGTGGGCGCTCGCCTCGCCGCGCGCCGGCCACTCGACGCTGGTCTACGCCGCGGCGACGGTGGCGATGTTCGCGGTCAGCGCCACCTATCACCGGGTGCACTGGAAGTCACCCGTCGCGCGCAGCCGGATGAAGCGGCTCGACCACTCGATGATCTTCGTCTTCATCGCCGGCAGCTACACGCCGTTCGCGCGGCTGGTCATGCCGCAGAACACCGGGGTGCTGGTGCAGTGCATCGTATGGGGCGGCGCGGCCGCCGGCATCGCGCTGAAAATGTGCTGGCCGACGGCGCCGCGCTGGGTCGGGGTGCCGCTCTATCTGCTGCTGGGGTGGGTGGCCGTCTGGTTCGCCCCCACGATCCTGCACCAGGCCGGCGTGGCGGCGATGGTCCTGCTGGCGGTGGGCGGCGTGTTCTACAGCGTGGGCGGCATCTTCTACGGGCTGCGTTGGCCCGACCCATGGCCGCAGACGTTCGGCTACCACGAGTTCTTCCACGCCTTCACCGCGATCGCAGCGATCCTGCACTACATCGCCATGTGGTTCGCCGTGTTCTACACCGGCGACCACGCCTGGCTGGCGGGCGGCTAGGCCGGGGCGACCTCGTCCTCCGGCGACCAGTAGGCCTTCATCGAGGCGATCTTGCCTTGGCCGTCGAAGACCATGACGTCGATCGGCTCGATCACCATCCGGTGTTCGCCCGCGGTCACGGTCAGCCGGAATTGGAAGGCTGCCTCGTTGCCTGCGACGCGCAGCGTCTTCAGTTCGCATTCGCGCTGCAGTTCGTTGACAGCGGAGTAGAAGCCGTGGATGGCCTGCCGGCCGATGTGCACCTCGCCGCCGACCGGATCCTCGACGGTGGCGTCGTCGGCGTACAACTCGACCAAGTCATCGGCGCTGCCCTTGGCGACCAACTCGATGTAGCGGTTGACCGTGCTTCTGATCGCTTCGGTCTTGGCGGCATTCGGCATGGGACGCAGGGTAACCCCGAGTCAGTGACCGGATACACCCAGGGCGGTGGCCAGTTCGGTTGCGGCGGTCACCGGCAGGTCGCAGACCTGGCCGCGGCACACGTAGGCGGCATCCGCGCCGCCCACCCTGGGGCGGCCGGCCAGCAGCGGCGACGAATCCACCTCCCCGCCCACCACAATCGCCCCGCCGGGTGCCAGCCGTCGCGCATCGGCCAGCAGCGCCGAGGCCGACGGGTCGCAGGCGACCGCGATCTGCAGCGGTCCGCGCACCGCCGCTTCGGCGACGGCCAGCCAATGCCCGGCCGAACGCGGCGCCCGCGCCAACAGCAGGGAGTGCGCGCCGAGCGACTCGGTGACCGCCCGCAGATACCACTCGGCGCGGTCTCCCTCGACCAGGTGCGCGGCGGTCAGCAGCGCCTCGGTGATCGACGACGCTCCCGACGGGGTCGCGCCGTCCAGCGGGTCGGCCGGGCGGAGCACCAACTGCTCGGCATCGTCGGCGGTGTCGAACCAGCGGCCGGGTTGCGCCCGATCGGCGAAGTGCGCCAACGCGGTGTCCAGCAGGTCGGTGGCGGCCGTCAGCCAGGTCGCATCGGCGGTCAGCTGATACAGCGCAAGCAGGCCGGTGGCCAGCATCGCGTAGTCCTCCAGGATGGCAACGCTGTCGCCGACCACACCGCCCAGGCTGGCACGTCGCAACCGGCCGTCGACGACATGCGAATCCAGCAGGGTCCGCGCGCAACGCATTGCCGCCTGCGCCAATTCCGGCTCATCCAACGCCACCCCGGCCTCGGCCAAGGCGGTGATCGCCAGGCCATTCCACGAGGTGACGACCTTGTCGTCACGCCCGGGCTGGACTCGGGCGAGGCGGGCGGTCAGCAGCGCGGCCCGCACGCGTTCCAGCCGCTGCGGGTCCTCGGGATCGGCGGGTAGCTGCAGCACCGAGGTGCCGTGCTCGAACGTACCGCTCTGGGTGACTGCGAAAACGCTTGCCGCCCAAGGGCCGTCGTCGGGTCCAAGCACCTCGTTCAGCTGCGCCGCCGTCCAGACATAGGTCGAACCCTCGCGGCCGTCGGCGTCGGCGTCCAGCGACGAGGTGAACATGGCACCGTCGGCCAGCTCGACGAGCAGAAACCGTGCGGTCTGGGCGGTGACCCGGCGCGCCAGCGGATCACCGGTGCGCCTGGCCCAGTGCGCGTAGGCGCGCAGCAGCAGCGCGTTGTCGTACAGCATCTTCTCGAAATGCGGTACCACCCAAGCGTTGTCGACACTGTACCGGGCGAATCCGCCGCCGAGCTGATCGTAGATGCCACCGCGCGCCATCGCGTTGCCGGTGTGGGCAACCGCCGCGAGCGACGCCGGTGAGCCGGTGCGCTCGAAGTGCCGCAGCAACGCCTCGAGCAGCGCCGACGGCGGGAATTTGGGTGCACCGCCGAATCCGCCGTGCAGCGCGTCGCGTTCCTTGAGCAGCGTGGCCGCGGCGTGGTCGCACAGCTCCGGCGCCACCGCAGGACCGACACCCGGAAGAGCCGAAGCCATCTTGCGTAGCTCACCGGCGATTTGGTCGGACGCCTCCTCCACCTCACCACGACGCTCCCGCCAGGTGGCGGATACAGCCGAAAGGAGTTGCAGGAAGCCGTCTTTCGGATAGTACGTACCGCAGAAGAAGGGGCGCCCGTCCGGTGTGAGGAAACACGTCATCGGCCAGCCGCCGTGCCCGGTGAGCGCGACCGTGGCGTTCATGTACGCCGCGTCGATGTCCGGGCGTTCCTCGCGGTCGACCTTGACGCAGACGAAGCCCGCGTTCATCACGGCGGCCACTTCGTCGTCCTCGAACGATTCGTGGGCCATGACATGGCACCAGTGGCAGGCCGCATAGCCGACCGAGAGCAGGATCGGCACGTCGCGGGCGGCCGCGTCGGCCAGCGCCTCGGGGGTCCACTGCTGCCAATGCACCGGATTGTCCGCGTGCTGGCGCAGATACGGGCTGGTCGCCAGCCCAAGGGTATTCGTGGAAGCGCGGTCAGCCGGGCTCATCGCCGGGCCCCGGGGCTCGCGGTGGGCCGTCCGTCTGGTCGGGGGTGCTCTCCGGGTCGACCGCGTCGGTGCCCTCGTCGACTGCCTGGTCCGGTTCGGGGTGCTTGGGATCAAACGATTCGGGCACCTTCTTCAGCTGCCGGTTCATCGACCGCAGCAGAAAGAGCGTGCTGATCAAGAGCAACACGACGATCAGCAGCCCGACCGGGCTGGCCTTGCCGAAATCGGGGCCGGTGTGGCGCGGCGGGCCGTCGGCCTGCCAGCCGGCGGCGGTCACGACCAGATAGAGGTGGTTCACTCGTCGCTCTCGATTCCGGCGAACAGGTCGTCCTCGGGTAGCCGGGCCGGGACGCGCGAGCGCGCCAACTCGAATTCCTCAGTCGGCCACAGCCGTTGCTGCCACGCAATGGGAGCGGCGAAGAAGTCGTGGTCGGGGTCGATCTGGGTGGTGTGTGCGCGCAGCGCGTCGTCACGCTGGCTGAAGTACGCCGAGCACTCGACCCGCGTGGTGACCCGCGACTCGAACGGGTCGTGCTTGGCGTCCCAATGTTCCAGCCACTTCTTGAACGGGGGTTCTTGACCGTGCTTGATGGCTTCGTCGTGCAGCAACTGCATCCGGGCCCGCAGGAACCCGTGGTTGTAGTAGAGCTTGGACACCGTCCAGGGCTCACCGGCGTCCGGGAAGAGCCGGTAATCGCCGGCCGCCTCGAACGCGCCGACCGAAACCTGGTGGCAGCGAATGTGATCGGGGTGGGGATAGCCGCCGTTCTCGTCATATGTGGTCATTACGTGCGGGCGGAACTCCCGGACCACGCGGACCAGCGCCTCGACCGACTCCTCCAGCGGCACCAGCGCGAAACAGCCCTCGGGCAACGGCGGCGGCGGGTCGCCCTGGGGCAGTCCGGAGTCGACGAAACCCAGCCAGGTGTGCTCCACGCCGAGTATCTCGGCCGCCTTGGCCATCTCGTCCCGGCGGATTTCGGCGATGTGTCCGTGCACCTCTGGCAGGTCCATCGCCGGGTTGAGAATGTCGCCGCGCTCGCCGCCGGTCAACGTCACCACCAACACGCGATGGCCCTCGTCGGCGTAGCGGGCCAGCGTGGCAGCACCCTTGCTGGACTCGTCGTCGGGATGGGCGTGCACCGCCATCAACCGCAATTCGCTCACGTGCTCCCTTGTCACCTCAGGTGGTCGCCCGGTCTGACCCTATAATTCCAGTTCCGAGTTCGTTGCATGCTGTCGGCCGGTGCCGGGCAGCCGACAACCAGGCATAACAGGCATAACCAGGTATGACCGAAACCCCGATTTCTCGTCCGGAGTCCCGCTACGGACGCTCCCGGCTGTCGCGTATCCCCCGCCGGTGGGTGATCGCCACGCTGGGCGCGCTGGTGATCCTGGCGGGACTCGTCATCGCGGTCGTCGGTTATCACCGGTTCGGCGCCAGCGACGTCAAGGGGACGATGGCCGGCTATCAGGTGATCGATGACCAGACGGCGTTGATAACGATCAGCGTGACGCGATCGGATCCGTCGCGGCCGGTGGACTGCATCGTGCGGGTCCGTGCGCAGGACGGCAGCGAGACGGGCCGGCGCGAGCTGCTGGTACCGCCGTCGGACGCGACCACCGTGCAGGTGACCACGACGGTGAAATCTTTCGAACCGCCGGTGGTGGCCGACATCTATGGCTGCGGCACCAATGTGCCCGCTTACCTGCGCCCGGCGTGACCTCCCGATCCGCGGCGAACTGCGAATATGGGGTCATCAACTGTTTGCGCGGTGGTAACATGGATGAATGCACGGTTCCGGTTGGGGCCGTGTTGCTGCATTAGCGACCGTGAGCAAAACGGAGCGGCAGCACACGGGGAGGACCCGCGCACTCCGGGGCGGCGGAGCTAACAGGACTTAACGCGAACTCGCGAAACAACATACGAGGAGCACGACGAGATGACGGACACTTCCGTGACCTGGCTTACCCAGGAGTCACACGATCGACTCAAGGCCGAGCTCGATCAATTGATCGCGAATCGTCCGGTCATCGCCGCGGAGATCAACGACCGCCGCGAGGAGGGTGACCTGCGCGAGAACGGCGGCTACCACGCCGCGCGCGAAGAGCAGGGTCAGCAGGAGGCCCGCATCCGTCAGTTGCAGGACCTGCTCAACAACGCCAAAGTCGGCGAGGCGCCCAAGCAGTCCGGCGTCGCGCTGCCCGGTTCGGTGGTGAAGGTCTACTACAACGGCGACAAGTCCGACACGGAGACCTTCCTGATCGCCACCCGCCAGGAGGGCGTCAACGACGGCAAGCTCGAGGTGTACTCGCCCAACTCACCGCTGGGCGCCGCCCTGATCGACGCCAAGGAAGGCGAGACCCGCAGCTACGTGGTGCCCAACGGCAACACCGTCGAGGTCACGCTGGTCAGCGCGGAGCCCTACCACTCCTGATCGGGGCACTAGCCCGATGGTGGCGACCGGCGTCGCCCGCCTCCGCCGCGCTCGCGATCGCCGCTAGCCCAGGGCCTGATCGAGATCGGCCAGCAGGTCGGCGATGTCTTCGATGCCGACCGACAGGCGCACCAGATCGTCGGGAACCTCCAATTGTGACCCGGCCGTCGACGCATGGGTCATCGCGCTGGGGTGCTCGATCAGCGACTCGACCCCGCCCAGCGATTCCGCCAGGATGAACACTTTGGTCTTGGCGCACAGATCGCGGGCGGCCTCGCGGCCGCCGCGCATACGAACCGAGACCATGCCGCCGAAGGAACTCATCTGTCGTGCGGCGACCTCGTGGCCGGGGTGTGACGGCAGGCCGGGATAGAGCACCGCGCTCACCGCAGAGTGGCCTTCGAGGAATTCCGCTACGGCCGAAGCGTTTTCGCTGTGCCGCTGCATGCGCAGTACCAGTGTCTTCAGGCCGCGCATCGTCAGGTAGGCGTCGAATGGACCGGGCACCGCGCCGGCCCCGTTCTGCAGGAAGGCGAACGCCTCGTCCAGTTCCCGATCGTTGGTGACCAGCGCACCGCCCACCACGTCGGAGTGCCCGCCGATGTATTTGGTGGTCGAGTGCAGCACGATGTCGGCGCCCAGCGTCAACGGCCGCTGCAGCGCGGGCGAGGCAAAAGTATTGTCCACCAACACCTTTGCCGAACTCTGCTTGCCTAGTTCGGCCAGCGCCGCGATGTCGGCGATGGACAGCAGCGGGTTGGTCGGGGTTTCCGCCCAGATCAGCCGGGTTCTCGGCGTGATCGCGGCGGCGACGGAGTCCAGCTCGTGCAGCGCCACCGGCGTGTACTCGACGTTCCACTGGGTGAAGACCTTGTCGATCAGCCGGAAGGTGCCGCCGTAGGCGTCGTTCGGGATGACCACATGGTCGCCGGGGCGCAGCAGCGCGCGCAGGGCGCAGTCGGTAGCGGCCATGCCTGAACCGAAGGCCCGCCCGTAGGCGCCGTCTTCGACGGCAGCCAGTGCGGCTTCCAGCGCGGTGCGGGTCGGGTTGCCGGTGCGCGCGTATTCGAACCCGCCGCGCAGCGCACCGACCCCGTCCTGGGCGAAAGTGCTGGTGGCGTATATCGGCGCGTTCACCGCGCCGGTCGCCGGGTCCGGCCGATAGCCGGCGTGAATCGCTTTGGTGGCCAGTCCGGTGAACTCGGGGTGTCCGGTGCGGTCGTCGCTCATCGACGATCAGCCTAGGTGACGGCCGGCCTCTCGGCGCCGTCGATCGGCAAGCACACCGTCGTCACGATCTTGTCCGCCAGCGTTTGACGCTTCGAATCCCACAGCGGGAAAAGGAAACCGATGAAGCAGATGATCGCGTCGACGAAGTGTGCCAGCGAGCGCACCACCGACATCCCGAAGCCGATGGGTTGCCCGGTGACCTCGCTGACCACCTTGAACTTCAGCACCGACTTGCCGACGCTCGACCCGGTGGTGCCTTGCCGGTAGCCGTAGTTCCAGATCAGATAGAACAGCCCGATTATCGACGCCAGCCACTGCGCAACCATGCCGGTGGTCGAGTTCTGGGTGGCGCAGTACTGGTTGACGGCGTACTGCGTGACGTCGGTGATACAGGCGGTCTGCTGGGTGGCGACCAGGATCGCGGTGCCGATCCCGTGCACGACGACGTACGGGAGGATGTCGATGATGAACGCCAGCGCGCGGGTCAGCCACGGCGTGTAGTCCTGCGTCGGCAGCGTGCGGATCGCCGGCCCGGGTGGCGGCGGCGCGTATCCGCCGGCCGACGACGGAGGCGGCGGGTACGACCCGCCCGGCGGCGGTGGCGGGGGCGGCGGATACGACCCGGCGGGCGCCTGCGGAGGCGGCGGGACCTGTTGCCCACCCTGAGGTGGCGGCTGCTGCCCACCCGAGGGCCCGGGCGACGAGGGAGGTGGCGGATAAGCGCCGCCGGGCGGCGGTTGATCGGTCATGGGCAACCTTCCACTCAGGTCCAGCCGAACTAGGCCGAAACAGTACCCGAGCGCGTCGCGGCCCGGCGAGAAGCGCGGCGCCGCGAACTACCGGCGCCCGGACAGTCCCCGAGGGCCGTCGGAGAGGAAACCCAGCAAGTCATAGCGGGTGATCACCCCCACCGGTTTGCCCTCCTCGACCACCATCAGCGCGTCCCAATCGCGCAGCGCCTTGCCGGCCGCGCTGACCAACTCCCCGGCGCCGATCATCGGCAACGGCGGGCTCATGTGCAGCGCGACCGCATCGGCCAGTTTCGCGCGGCCCTCGAAGACGGCCGACAACAATTCGCGCTCGGAGACGCTGCCGGCCACCTCCCCCGCCATCACCGGCGGCTCGGCGCCGACCACCGGCATCTGGGACACCCCGTACTCGCGCAGGATCCCGATCGCGTCGCGCACGGTCTCGGACGGATGGGTGTGCACCAGGTCGGGCAGCTCCCCGGACTTGCGGCGCAGCACGTCGCCGACCCTGGACTGTTCGGTGGAGCCGTCGAGGCGACTGCGCAGGAACCCGTACGACGACATCCAGGCGTCGTTGAAGATCTTCGACATGTAGCCGCGCCCGCCGTCGGGCAGCAGCACCACCACGATGGAGTCGGGGCCGGCCTGCTCGGCCACCCTGAGGGCGGCGACCACCGCCATCCCGCACGATCCGCCGACCAGCATCGCCTCCTCGCGGGCCAGCCGCCGGGTCATGTCGAACGAGTCGGAGTCGGACACGGCGATGATCTCGTCGGGCACCGTGCGGTCGTAGGCCTGCGGCCAGAAGTCCTCACCGACGCCCTCCACCAGATACGGCCGGCCGGTGCCGCCGGAATACACCGACCCCTCGGGGTCGGCCCCGATGATGCGCACCGCGCCGTCGGACACCTCTTTGAGGTAGCGGCCCGCGCCGGTGATCGTTCCGCCGGTGCCGATGCCGGCGACGAAATGGGTGACCTTGCCGTCGGTGTCGGCCCAGATCTCCGGGCCGGTGGTGGCGTAGTGGCTGGCCGGGCCCTCGGGGTTGGCGTACTGGTCGGGCTTCCACGCGCCGTCGATCTCGGTGACCAGCCGGTCGGAGACGCTGTAGTAGCTGTCCGGGTGCTCGGGCGGCACGGCGGTCGGGCAGACGACGACCTCGGCGCCGTACGCCAGCAGCACGTTGCGCTTGTCCTCGCTGACCTTGTCGGGGCAGACGAACACGCACTTGTAGCCGCGGTGCTGGGCGACGAGGGCCAGCCCGACGCCGGTGTTGCCCGAGGTGGGTTCGACGATGGTGCCGCCGGGCCGCAACTGCCCGCTGGCCTCGGCGGCGTCGATCATCTTCACCGCGATCCGGTCCTTCGAGCTGCCACCGGGGTTGAGGTATTCGACCTTGGCCGCCACGATGCCGGCACCGTTGGGGACGACGGAATTCAGGCGCACCAGCGGTGTGCCGCCGATGAGGTCACTGATGTGCTGCGCGATCCGCATGCGTTCATCGTCTCAGGCGGTTTCGCGCGGCGCACAACTACTCTCCGCGCGGTCTGCGCGTCTAGCCGGTGGCCTCGCGGATGTAGTCGCCGATCTGCCGCAGCGAGCGGATGGCCTCGGGCACCATCGGCGCGGCCAGCTGGAAGTCGTGGATCTGCCCGGGCCATACCCGCACCTCGGCCGGCACGCCCACCGCGGCCAGCCTGCTCGCCGCCAGCCGTGCGTCGTGCAACAGCACCTCGGAGCCCGACACGTGGATCAGCGTGCGCGGCAGGCCCGGCTTGATGTGCTCGAGCGGCTCGTAGATCTCTTCGGGCTTCCCGTCGACGACGTTCTTCTGGGCCGCCCCGGCCACCAGCTCGGCCAGCGCATCGAACGCCCCGGCCGGGAACATCGCATCCGTCTCGATGTTGGGGTGGGCCTGCTTTGGTTCCTTGGCCAGCTGCAGCAGGGGTGAGATCGCCACCAGCGCAGCGGGATCCTCACCCTCCTCCAGCAGGCGCTGGGCCAGCGTGAGCGCCAGGTAGCCGCCCGCGGAGTCGCCGGCCAGCACGATCTGGTCGGGTTCGTATCCGCGCTGCCGCAGCCATCGGTAGGCGTCTTGACAGTCGTCGAGCGCCATCCCGACCGAGTTCTTGGGGAGCAGACGGTAATTGACCACCAGGATGGGCGAGTCGGCGAACTTGGAGAGGGCTTCGACGAGCCGGCCGTGCGAGTTCGCCCCGCAGGTGAGGAAGGCGCCGCCGTGCAGGTAGACGATCACGCGGCGGCTGCCGTCGGCGGGCAGCACCCCGGGCGCGCGGACCAGCTGGGCCGACGCATGGGGCAGCTTCACGGTCTCGCGGACGGTGGCCGACACCGGGATCAGCACCCGGGCGGTGAGGTCGATGAGACCCCAGGGCCAGGGCAGGTTGGGAACGTGGCTGCCGACGGACAGGATCGGCCGGATGGTCAGGCGCGAAGTGAGGTTCGCCAATCGCGCGGCGACGCTGGGCCCGGATTCCAGGACCTCGACGGGCGCGCCGTCGCTGATGGCGAATTTGCGCGCCTGGGCTCGACGCGCTCTCAGGACGTCATGGGGCCGAACGGTAGTTGCCGATGACCCCGATTCCTTACTAGGTGCAGTCATGCTCAACACTTCCTACGCCGTTGTAGTGCGATACAGCATGTGACGAGGCGACCGAGCGTCTGGTTCAGCCGTTTGCCAGAGCGCTCAGCCAATCCCTTGATTACAGCTTGACAGGCGATGCTTAGTGCAACGTATGAAATAGCTGATTCGATACCAGTTTTGCTTCGCACCGTAATCAGTTCGTTTTCCAGCCACCCGCGCGAAACTCCCAGCAGCTTTAAACTTGATTGCGTGACCATGCGGGTGCCACGCCGTTCGGCGATCGCCCTGGCCACAGCAGGCGCGCTGGCCTCAACAGGAACCGCCTACCTGGGGGCACGCAGTCTGTTGGTCGGCCAGGCCACTCACGCGCGCACGATCATCCCCAAATCCTGGGATATCCCGCCTCGCGCGGACGGCGTGTACGTGCGTGGCGGCGGCCCGGTGGAACGCTGGCACCGCGGCATGGCGGTGGACCAGCACCTGATGATCTTCGGTGACTCGACCGCCGCCGGATACGGCTGCATGAGCGCCGACGAAGTGCCCGGGGTGCGGATCGCGCGAGGCCTCGCCGAGCAGACCGGCAAACGAATCCGGTTGAGCACCAAGGCAATCGTGGGCGCCACCTCCAAGGGCGTGTGGGGTCAGGTCGACGCGATGTTCGTGGCCGGCCCGCCGCCGGACATCGCGGTGATCATGGTGGGCGCCAACGACGTGACCGCGCTGAACGGCATCAGCCAGTCGGCGCAACGGCTGGCGTTGACCGTCCGCAAGTTGCGCGCCCGCGGCGCCGTGGTGATCGTCGGCACCTGCCCCGATCTCGGGTTCATCAGCGCCATTCCGCAACCGCTGCGGTCGCTGGCGCACGAGCGTTGTCTGCAGCTTGCCCGCGCCCAGACCGCGGCCGTCCGGTCGGCCGGCGGCGTGCCGGTGCCGTTGGCGCAGCTGATGGCGCCGCAATTCCGCGCCACCCCCGACGTGATGTTCTCCGCCGACGGCTTCCACCCCTCGGCGCCCGCCTATGCGCTCGCGGCCGACGCGCTGCTGCTCGCCCTGTGCGACGCGCTGGGCGAGGAGGTGGAGCGCCCGCCGGTGAGTTCGCCGGTGCCGGCGGCGACGCCGGTCCTCGGTCAGCGACACACCCGCACCAGCGTGATGTCGCGGCTGTGGCGACGTCCGGCGCCCGGACCTGCCCCGTCTTCGTGCCCCGAGGTCGGCAGCGACTAGATTTGTTTTCGCCGGTCGGGGTGGACCTACCGCCCGAAGGTGAAGCGAGCCAGCCCCCATCTGTGGGATCTGCAGGGATCTGAAGGGAACCACCATGCCTGAAGCCGTGATTGTCTCAACCGCTCGCTCGCCGATCGGCCGCGCGATGAAGGGGTCGCTGGTCAACATGCGCCCCGACGACCTGACCGTCCAGATTGTGCGCGCCGCGCTCGACAAGGTGCCCGCGTTGAACCCGCACCAGATCGACGACCTGATCCTGGGCTGCGGCCAGCCGGCCGGTGAATCCGGCTACAACCTGGCGCGGGTCATCGCCGTCGAGCTCGGCTTCGACTTCCTGCCGGGCACCACCGTCAACCGGTACTGCTCGTCGTCGCTGCAGACCTCGCGGATGGCCTTCCACGCGATCAAGGCCGGCGAGGGCGATGCCTTCATCTCCGCGGGTGTGGAAACCGTGTCCCGGTTCGCCAAGGGCAGCGCCGATTCCTGGCCGGACACCAAGAACTCGCTGTTCGGTGAGGCCCAGGAGCGGTCGGCCGCCGCGGCCGAAGGCGCCGAGGAGTGGCATGACCCTCGCGCCGACGACAACATCCCCGACGTGTACATCGCGATGGGGCAGACGGCCGAGAACGTTGCGCTGCTCACCGGCATCAGCCGCGAGGACCAGGACCACTGGGGGGTGCGCAGCCAGAACCGCGCCGAGGAAGCGATCAAGAGCGGCTTCTTCGAACGCGAGATCATCCCGGTGACCCTGCCCGACGGCACCACCGTGAGCACCGACGACGGCCCGCGTCCCGGCACCACCTACGAGAAGATCAGCCAGCTCAAGCCGGTGTTCCGGCCCAATGGCACCGTGACCGCGGGCAACGCCTGCCCGCTCAACGACGGTGCCGCCGCGGTGGTGATCACCAGCGACACCAAGGCCAAGGAACTGGGTCTGACGCCGCTGGCGCGCATCGTGTCGACCGGGGTCAGCGGCCTGTCCCCAGAGATCATGGGCCTGGGCCCCATCGAGGCGACCAAGAAGGCGCTGGCGCGCGCCAAGCTGTCGGTCGGCGACATCGACCTGTTCGAGATCAACGAGGCGTTCGCGGTCCAGGTGCTGGGCTCGGCGCGCGAGCTCGGCATCGACGAGGACAAGCTGAACGTGTCCGGCGGGGCGATCGCGCTGGGCCACCCCTTCGGCATGACCGGCGCCCGCATCGCCACCACGCTGCTGAACAACCTGCAGACGCACGACAAGACCTTCGGTCTGGAGACCATGTGCGTCGGCGGCGGCCAGGGCATGGCGATGGTGATCGAGCGGCTGAGCTAGGCACCCGAGCGTGGGCCGTGCGCGTCGAGTGTGAAAGCTGCGCGTCGAGTGTGAAACCCCGGCGGCGACACGCCGAGTAAACCCGCCCTGCGCCCACACACACGAAAAAACCGGCACGCCAACGGACGTGCCGGTTTTTCTCTCTGAGAGAGCTAGTCGTTCTGCAGATAACTCAGCAGACGCAGGATCTCGATGTACAGCCAGACCAGCGTCACGGTCAGGCCCAGCGCGATGCCCCATGCCGCCTTCTCCGGCGCGCCGGCGCGCACCATCTGATCGGCCGCGTCGAAGTCGATCAGGAAGCTGAACGCCGCGATCGCGATGCACACCAGCGAGAAGATGATCGCCAACGTGCCGCCGCTGCGCAGGCCCAGGCCGGTGCCGCCGTTGACGTGGAACATCGCCAGCACGAAGTTGCCGAGCATCAGGGCCAGCACGCCGAACATCGCGGCGACCAGCATGCGGGTGAACTTGGGCGTCACCCGGATGGCCCCGGTCTTGTAGACGACGAGCATGCCGAAGAACACCCCGAATGTGCCCAGCACCGCCTCACCGATCAGCGCCCCGGCGTTGGCGTGCGACACCGTGAAGTTGGCGAAGACGAACGAGATGGCGCCCAGGACCATCCCTTCGAGCACCGCGTAACCCAGCACGATGCCCGGGTTGTCCTGCTTGCGGCCGAAGGTGGCCACCAGCACCAGCGCCAATCCGCCCAGCCCGCCGACCAGGGCCAGCGGCATGGCCAGCGCCACGTCGCGGGCGACCAGGAAGTAGGAGACCACGGCGGAGACCGCCAGCACGGCCAGCGTGATGCCGGTCTTCGTGACGACGTCGTCGATGGTCAGCGGACGCGAAGCTTTGGCCTCTTGATACGGGGCCGGATAGGGAGCCGCGTAGGGGTCGGCCCCATAGCCATAGCCCTGCATCGGGGGGGCGCCAGTGCCGAATTGCGCGTATCCGCCCCTCTGCTTAGGCAGCGAACGAAATACCGGGTTGCTTGTCTCCCGCACCGTCGGATCCTCTCTATTTGGCTTCGAGCTGTGCGAACACACTGTCAACGATCGGCGCTGCACCCTGGTTCCCAGCGGACCTGGGCATTTTCCGGTGTATACAGCCTCCGCCGATGTCGTCGCGTTAAAGATAACCCTTACCCGCGGGTACCGCGCCGGTCGTGACGATCTAGATTTCTTCCTCGGGGCTGAACCGGCCTGGACCGGCTCAAGGAAGGCGAGGGCGTGACCGACGAATCCGATGAGGTTCTGACCGAAGTCGAGGGAAGCGTCGGCTTGATCACGCTCAACCGCCCCAAGGCGATCAACTCGCTGAATCAGCCGATGGTCGACGCGCTGAGCGCCATCCTCACCGGCTGGGCGGGCGACGACGCGGTGCACGCGGTGGTGCTGTCCGGTGCCGGCGGGCGCGGACTGTGCGCGGGCGGCGACGTGGTCTCGATCTATCACAGCGCGCGCAAAGACGGGGTCGAGGCGCGACGGTTCTGGCGCGACGAGTATCTGCTCAACGCGCAGATCGCCGAGTTCCCCAAGCCGTACGTGGCGTTGATGGACGGCATCGTGATGGGCGGAGGCGTCGGCGTCAGCGCGCACGCGAACACCCGGGTGGTCACCGATACGTCCAAAATCGCCATGCCCGAGGTCGGCATCGGCTTCATCCCCGACGTCGGCGGTGTCTATCTGCTGTCTCGGGCTCCCGGCGGCCTGGGTCTGCACGCCGCGCTGACCGGGGCGCCGTTCTCCGGAGCCGACGCCATCGCCATGGGCTTCGCCGACCACTACGTCGCGCATGACGACGTCGAAGCGTTCCGCCGCGCGGTGGTCTCCGACGGCGTCCAGGACGCACTCGCCAAGTACGCGACCGAACCGCCGGCCAGTGAGCTTGCCGCGCAACGTGACTGGATTGACGCATGCTATGCCGGCGACACCGTCGAGGACATCGTCGCCGCCCTGCGCGGGCACGATGCGGCTCCGGCCAACGACGCCGCCGACCTGATCGCCACCCGTTCCCCGATCGCGCTGTCGGTGACCCTGGAGGCGGTGCGCCGTGCCGCCAAGCTCGCGACACTGAAAGACGTTCTGGTGCAGGACTATCGGGTGTCGTCGGCGTCGTTGCGCTCGCACGATCTGGTGGAGGGCATCCGCGCCCAGCTGATCGACAAGGATCGCAATCCGAAATGGTCGCCGGCGCAGCTGTCCGCGGTCACCGCGGCCGACGTCGAGGCGTATTTCACGCCGGTCGAGGACGACTTGAGTTTCTAGAAAGGCGGTTTGGATGACAGACACGAATTACGAGACCATCCTCGTCGAGCGCGAAGAGCGTGTCGGCATCATCACCTTGAACCGGCCGAAGGCCCTCAACGCCCTGAACACTCAGGTGATGAACGAAGTCACCAGCGCGGCAGCCGATTTAGATGAAGACCCCGGCATCGGAGCTATCATCATCACCGGCTCGGCCAAGGCGTTCGCCGCCGGCGCCGACATCAAGGAGATGGCCGGGCTGACGTTCGCCGACGCCTTCGGCGCCGACTTCTTCGCCCCCTGGAGCAAGCTCGCCGCGGTCCGCACTCCGACGATCGCCGCGGTGGCCGGGCACGCGCTGGGCGGCGGCTGCGAGCTCGCGATGATGTGCGATGTGCTGATCGCCGCCGACACAGCGAAATTCGGCCAGCCCGAAATCAAACTCGGGGTGCTTCCCGGCATGGGCGGCTCACAGCGGCTGACCCGAGCCATCGGCAAGGCCAAGGCCATGGACCTCATCCTGACCGGCCGCACCATCGGCGCCGAAGAAGCCGAACGAAGCGGCCTGGTCTCACGAGTGGTGCCGGCCGACGACCTGCTGACCGAGGCCAAGGCCGTCGCTACCACCATTTCGCAGATGTCGCGCTCGGCGGCCCGGATGGCCAAGGAGGCCGTCAACCGCGCGTTCGAATCCACCTTGGCCGAGGGACTTCTCTACGAGCGCAGGCTCTTTCACTCGACGTTCGCGACCGATGATCAGTCCGAAGGGATGGCGGCCTTCGTCGAGAAGCGCCCGCCGAACTTCACCCACCGCTAGGACGCTTGCATGAGCGAACCGGTTTCCGCGACACCCACCGAGGCAGACCACGACCCGGCGGACGTCGTCGAGGAGTCCGCGGCGGCCGAGCCGGACGCCGCACCGCACCCGGCACCGGCATCGCGAGCCGGGCGCGCCGCCCCCACCCTGCCGTGGACCGAAAGACCTTGGTGGGTACGGCATTACACATTCTTCGGCACCACCGTCGGCCTGATCTTCATCTGGCTTTCGCTGACACCCTCGCTGCTACCGCGCGGCCCATTGTTTCAGGGGCTGGTCAGCGGGCTCTCCGGCGCCATCGGCTATGGGCTGGGCGTCTTTTCGGTCTGGCTGGTGCGGTTCATGCGCGAAAAGGATCACAGCCCGCCGCCACCAGGCTGGGCATGGAAGGTGCTGATCCCGATCGGCGTGGTGGGCCAGGTACTCATGGCGATCTGGTTCCACGTGTGGCAGGACGACGTGCGCGACCTGATGGGCGTGTCCCATCTGGAGTGGTATGACTACCCGCTGGCGGGAGTCTTATCGCTGGTGGTGCTGTTCACGGTGGTCGAAATAGGCCAATTCACCCGCTGGCTGGTCCGCTTTCTGGTCGGCCAGGTGGACCGGTTCGTGCCGTTTCGGCTTTCGGCCACCATCGTGGTCATCACACTGGTGGTCATGACCGTCGCGGTGCTCAACGGCGTCGTGCTCAAGTTCGCCATGCGCACCATGAACAACACTTTCGCCTCGGCCAACGACGAGCTGAGCCCCGATAGCGCGGCGCCGAAGACGCCGCTGCGCTCCGGTGGTCCCGAGTCGTTGGTGTCGTGGGAATCCCTTGGTCACCAAGGGCGTATCTTCGTCGAGGGCGGTCCGAAGGTCGCCGATCTGACCTCGTTCAACGGGGCCCCGGCCATCGAGCCGATCCGGGCCTACGCCGGGTTGGACTCGTCGAAGGGCATCATCGCGGCCGCGGAACTGGCGGCACGAGAGTTGCAGCGCACCGGGGGGCTGCAGCGCGCCGTCGTCGCGGTGGGCACCACCACCGGGACCGGCTGGATCAACGAGGCGGAAGCCTCGGCGCTGGAATACATGTACAACGGCAACACCGCGATCGTGAGCATGCAGTATTCGTTCCTGCCGAGCTGGCTGTCGTTCCTGGTGGACAAGGAGAACGCACGGCACGCCGGCCAGGCGCTCTTCGAGGCCGTCGACAAGCTGATCCGCCAGATGCCCGAAGGCAGTCGCCCCAAGCTCGTCGTGTTCGGCGAGAGCCTGGGATCGTTCGGGGGCGAGGCGCCGTTCTTGAGCCTGAACAACGTGCTGGCGCGCACCGACGGGGCGTTGTTCAGCGGACCGACCTTCAAAAACACCATCTGGACCGATCTGACGTCGACGCGTGACCACGGATCGCCGGAGTGGCTACCGATCTATCAGGACGGTCGTTATGTCCGATTCGTCGCTCGCGCAAAGGATTTGACGCGCCCCGACGCGCCGTGGGATCACCCTCGGGTGGTGTACCTGCAGCACGCGTCGGACCCCATCGCCTGGTGGACGCCGGACCTGTTGTTCAGCAAGCCCGACTGGCTGAACGAGCCGCGCGGCTATGACGTGCTGCCGCAGACGCGCTGGATTCCGGTCGTCACGTTCCTGCAGGTGTCGGCCGACATGGCGGTGGCGGTGGACGTACCCGACGGGCATGGCCACCACTACGTCGCCGACGTTGCCGACGGCTGGGCGGCGGTGCTGTCGCCGCCCGGCTGGACGCCGGACAAGACCGCGAAACTGCGTCCGCTGCTGCACGCCGACGAGACGAGCTAGATCCAGCGCCGCGCGTTGCCGCCGGTGTCGGCGAACACCGGATCGACCCGGCCCCCGGCCAGCTCGCTCAGCACGCCGGCGCCGGCCAGCGCGTGATAACCGCCGATGACGTCGGTGGCGCGGTGCAGGCCGATGTCCAGCAGCGCGGCCGCCGCCAAGCTGGACGTGTAGCCCTCCGAACACAGGATCACCCATTCGACGTCGTCGCCGACGGCCTCGGGCAGCCTGGCCTCGCTGGTGGGATCGCACCGCCACTCCAGGACGTTGCGTTCGATCACCAGCGCCCCGGGCACCTCACCCTCGCGAAAGCGCTGGGCCTGCGGCCGGATGTCGACCAGTACCGCGCCACGCCGCAGCGCATCGGGCACTTCGACGGCGGGCAGGCGGCGATACCGGCGCCGGGCGGATCTCAAGACGACGTCGATGCGGCTCATGGCGATCCTTCCGGCTGGTCGGTCAGTTCGGTGCGTTCGCGGCGCAACGTCTTGCGGTCGGTGATCTCGTAATACGACATCGCCGTCAGGGGCGGCGAGTAGGCGTGCACGCTCAGGGTCGGCTGCACCGGCGCGGCTGCCGCGCCCGGCGACCCCGCGACCGGCAGCGAAACGGGCACGGCGACCGGCCGCGGCGCCCAGACCACGTCGTGCACCCAGCCCAACGGGAATCCGGCCTGATCGCCGGCGTCCAGCCGACGGCGACGTAAAGCCCTTCCGTCCCAACGGTATTCGTTCAGCGATCCGGAAATGACGGTCAGCGCGCCCAGCGACCCGCCATGGTCGTGCAGCTCGGTCGGCTGGCCGGGCACCCAGCTGATCAGCCAGACGTCGAGTTCTTCGTCGCCGTGAATGCGGGTGAACCAGCGCCGCGACTCAGGTATGCCGCCCTCGGGCAACAGGTGATCGCAGCGCCCGCTGAGCACATCGTCGGCGGCCTGGTCGGTGGCGTAGAGCAGATCCGGCACTCGCAGCCGGGTCGGGCCGGCGGACGGGGCGGAGAGGGCTCGCGGGCGCGGGGCAGCCACAGTGGGGACCGTGACGACGGGCACAGACATTTAGAGGAGCTTTCACGCGAAAACGGACAGGGCAAGCGGCGGCGTGTTACGGCCGACAACACTCGCAAAATCCGAAGCGCTCCATCACGGCCGCCAGTGTTGCATAGATTGAGACCGTGCGGTGGTGCGGTGGTCGGTCCCGGCGGTGGGGCGCGGTTGTTGCCGCGGCCGCCGTGATGGCGGTCACGGGGTGCTCGCACGGCGCGCACAGTGGCGCCCCCTCGTCCCCGTCGGCGCGGCAATCCGGCATCCCGGGTTCGTTGCCCGCGGGTTCGGTCGGCCTGTCCCCCGCCGGCGTGACGACCAGGGTCGACGTCCCCGCGAACTCGACCGAAGAGGAGTACTACCAGGCCTGTCACGCCGCGAAAGAGTGGATGGACGCCCAGCCCAAGACGGGTGCGTCGCTGTTCGAGCCGTATCTGTCGATGGTTCAGGCGTCCCCGGCGGGCACCGCGGGCAGCTGGAACGCCCCGTGGTCGAAGCTGGCGCCGGCCCGCCAGGCCGCCGTGATCGTCGCCGCGCGGGCGGCCGCCAACGACGAATGCGGGTAGCGCCGCACCCGGAGGTTTTTTCGCCGCCGGGTAATTGGAATCACGACTGAATAAAGTGCCCGCGCAGCCCGCTGACCCACCGCGCAGAATGTAGGGGTGCCCGACGAACTTCGGCGCCGATCAGAACCGACCCGGGTGGCCCTGGCCCTCGGCAGCGGTGGCGCCCGCGGCTACGCCCACATCGGGGTGATCGAGGCCCTGGTGACGCGCGGCTACGACATCGTCGGCGTCTCCGGCTCGTCGATGGGCGCGCTGGTCGGCGGCCTGCAGGCGGCCGGGCGGCTCGACGAGTTCGCCGACTGGGCGAAGTCCCTGACTCAGCGCACCATCCTGCGGCTGCTGGACCCGTCCATCAGCGCGGCCGGCGTGATGCGGGCCGGCAAGATCTTGGACGCGGTGCGCGACATCCTGGGCCCGGTCGCCATCGAAGAACTGCCCATCCCCTACACCGCGGTGGCGACCGACCTGCTGACGGGAAAGTCCGTCTGGTTTCAGCGCGGGCCCCTCGACGAGGCCATCCGGGCGTCCATCGCGATCCCCGGCGTGATCGCACCGCACGCGGTCGACGGGCGGCTGCTCGCCGACGGCGGCATCCTGGATCCGCTGCCGCTGGCCCCGCTCGCCGCGGTCAACGCCGACCTGACCATCGCGGTGAGCCTGTCCGGCAGCGAGGCGATCAGCAACCGTGAACCGGAGCCCGGTGCCACCGTCGAGTGGTTGACCCGCATGGTGCGCAGCACCTCCGCGCTGCTTGACACGACCGCCGCCCGTTCGCTGCTCGATCGGCCGACGGCGCGGGCGGTGCTGAGCAGGTTGGGCGGACCGGGTGAGTCGGACGGCTGGGCGGACACCCACGACGACGAGCAGCCCGCGCCCGGTGACGACGCCGGCGAACTGGTCGGTGTGGGACCCGACGTGCCGAAACTGGGCAGCTTCGAGGTGATGAACCGGACGATCGACATCGCCCAGGCCGCCCTGGCCCGCCACACCCTGGCGGTCTACCCGCCCGACCTGCACATCGAGATTCCGCGCTCGACGTGCCGGGCCCTGGAATTCCACCGGGCGATGGAGGTGATCGCCGCCGGCCGCGCGTTGGCGGATGACGCGCTGGACGCCCTGGAAGTCGTGGACGACCAGGACGTCCCACCCGCGATCGAGCACTGAGAGGCGCTCAAATCGCTTGTGCGCCAAGCGCTGTCACAGCCCCAGAAAGCGGGCGATGGCAGCGGCTTCGCGACGGCCCTGCTTGCGTCCAGCCAGGGCCGACGGGATGCGGCAGCCCGGGTCGAGCGCATTGGGCCCGAAGGCGGCCAGCGAATCGGCATCGGCGAAGACGGCGAACGCCGCTCCGGGAAATGCCGAGACCTCGGCGGCCGGCCCGGCACCGAACGGCGAGGGCGCGTCGACGCCCGAGGGCACCAGCACCACCGCCGTCGCGCAGTCGGCGGCCACCACGAGGTTGACCGAACTGGCGATCCCGCCGTCCATGTAGTGGCGGCCCGCGATCGTCACCGGCGGCCACGCCCCGGGCACCGCGCAGCTGGCCGCGACGGCATCGACCAGGTCGACGCCGGAGTCGGGGCCGAAGACGGTCAATTCGCCGGTTTCGACGTCGATCGCGGTGAGGCGCAATTCCCTGTCCGGCCAGTGGTGCGACGGCAAGCGCCGCGCGATGACGTCGCGGCGCACCGGCGCGGGAACGGTTTTGGTGGCCAGTGCCACGGCGCCGATGCGCTGCATCTGTTGCCGGGTCCTGTCCAGGGTGTCCTGATACGGCTCACCCAGGGCCGTCAGGAACATTTCGGTGATGGTCTCGACGTCGACCCCGGAATCGATCTCGGCCGACGTCTCGGCGACCTGCCGGTCGAACAGCTCGTCCAGGGTGTGTCCGCTGCTCAGCTGCGCGGCGACGGCCGAGCCCGCCGACGTCCCGACCAGCACGTCGGACTCGATCAACAGCCGGGCCACCGCCGGCGACTCGTCGGCGATGCCCCGCAGAACACCTGTCTCCCAGGCGATTCCCGCAATCCCCCCACCGGCCAGCACCAGGGCGCGTTTGGTTGTCACGTCGTCTAGCTTGCCAGCACGGATCAGGCCAGCTGCCGGGTGTTCGGCAGGGCGTGCTGGGACTCCTCAACCGGCGAGCTCAGGTCCTCGCGACGCAGCAGATGTTTGGGCGGGTCTGGCAGGATCATGCTGCGGTGGATCTGCAGACCGGCATCGACATGGAAGAGTTCGCCCGCCGGCAGCAGCCGCCAGCGCGGCTCGTCGTCCATCACCTCAGTGGCGAACACCACCGACGGCCGCTCACACAGATGCTCCGATCGGGCGTGAATCCGCTTGGTGCACAAGTCGAATTCGGTGTCGCGCGAAGCGACATCGTCGGATCGATCCAAAATATAGAGCTGATGGGTGTCCGGATAGCGCAGCGCCCACATGTCGGTGGCCGTGCTCAGCAGCACGTTGACCGCGTAGATCGGAGCGTGCTCGGCGAGCCACCGCATGGCGTCGGTGAGGCCGGCGGTGATGTCGCCGTCGCGCGCGCGGATCGCGGCGGTGATCAAGGCGAACACCCGCTCGGAGTCGGTGTCGCCCAACACCAAGTCGTCGGTGCCGACCTCACGCAGCCGTTCGTCGAGGATGTCCAATCCCTCGAGGACGCCGTTGTGCGCGAAGATCCGCCCGTCCTGCAGGAACGGGTGGGTGTTGTGGATATCGAGCGAGCCGGTGGTCGCGTAGCGGACATGGGCGAGGACGGTCGTGCCGGTCATCCGGTGGGCCTCGGTCGCGAATTTGGCGTCCTGCCAGGCCGCTATCGGCTCCTTGTACAGGTGCGGTTGGCCGTGTTCGTCAAAGACCCCCAGCCCGGTGCCGTCCGGATTCCTCCTGCTCTGTTGAGCCAGGCTGTCCGGGGCGTCCAGCAGCCAGAAGGTCGCGGTGCACGCGTGCGTCCCGGCGTGCAGGCCAAAGAGTCGGCACATGGCTCCCCACGCTAGCGGCCGCCGGTCGGCACGTCAGCAGGGCCGACGGGTACGCATCGTTCAATCACGCGCCTCGATCACCTGATATTCGTCCTCGGCGTATCGCGATCGGATGGTTTTCTTGTCGTACTTGCCGACGCTGGTGCGCGGGATCTCGTCGACGAAGGTCCACCGCTCCGGCAGCCACCACCGAACAACCTTGTCGGCGAGGAAGTTTCGCAGCTGTTCGGGGCTCACCGCTGCGCCCTCCTTGGCCACGATCACCGCAAGCGGCCGCTCCTCCCAGCGCTCGTCGGGAACGCCGACCACGGCGGCCTCGACCACATCCGGGTGCCCGATCAAGAAGTTCTCCAACTCGACCGAGGAGATCCATTCCCCACCGGATTTGATGACGTCCTTGGCGCGGTCGGTCAGGGTGACGAATCCGCGCTCGTCGATGCGGCCCACGTCGCCGGTGCGCAGCCAGCCGGAGTCGAACTTCGATTCGTCGCGGCCCAGGTAGTAGCCCCCGGCGATCCATGGTCCGCGGACCTCGACCTCGCCGACCGCTTGGCCGTCGTTGGGCAGCACCTGACCGTCGTCGTCGACGATGCGCATCTCCACCCCGCAGACCGGCTGGCCCTGCGTCCCGCGGAAGGCCCAGTGCTGGTCCTCCGGGGTGCCGGGCGGCGGCCACGCCATGGTGGCCAGCGGCGAGGTCTCCGTCATGCCCCACAGCTGCCGGATCTGTACGTCGTGCTTTTCCTCGAAGGTGCGCATCAGCGACACCGGGACGGCCGAGCCGCCGCAGACCACCAACCGCAGCGAGGACATGTCGTGGTCGGGGTCGTCCTCGAGGTGATGCAGGACGCCGTTCCAGATGGTCGGCACCGCGCCGGTCACGGTGGGTTTCAGGTCCTCGACCATCGCGACCAGCGACCGGGGGTCGAGGTGGCAGTCGGGCAACACCAAGTCGGCGCCGGCCATCAGCGCCGCGTATGGCAGCCCCCAGGCGTTGGCGTGGAACATCGGCACGATGGGCAGCACGCTGTCGGTGGCCCCGACGCCGATGCCGTTGGTGGTACACGCGCCCATCGTGTGCAGGAAGCTCGAACGGTGGCTGTAGACAACGCCTTTCGGGTTGCCTGTGGTGCCGCTGGTGTAGCACATCGCGGCGGCGGAGTTCTCGTCGATGCGCGGCCAGTCGAAGTCGGTGGGCTCGCCGTCGAGGACGTCGGCGTAGCGCAGCACGGTCTTACCCGATCCCTGCAGTGGCTCGGTGTCGTCGCCGACCACGACCACGGTGTGCACGGTCTCGAGCTCGGGCAGCACGGGTGCGAGCAACTTGACCAGGGAGGCGTCGACCAGCACCACCTGGTCCTCGGCCTCGTTGGCGACGAAGGCGATCTGCTCGGGGAACAGCCGGATGTTAAGGGTATGCAGGACAGCGCCCATCGAAGGCAAGGCGAGATAGGCGGTGAGGTGCTCGGCGTTGTTCCACATGAACGTGCCCACCCGCTGATCACCCGTGACGCCCAGCCGGCGCAGGCCATTCGCCAGTTGCGCGGCCTGCCGGCCCAGCTCCCGGTAGGTCGTGCGCCGGTAGCCGTCCCCGGTGGCGGTCGTGACGCTGCGTTCCCCATGCACGGTGCAGCCGTGGCGCATGATCGCGGTGATGGTCAACGGGAAGTCCTGCATCGTGCCGTCCACTGATCAACCGCCTTAGTCTCGGGGCAACACACCTGTGCCGTCGGCCGCCTCCCACCCTAAGCCTGAATTCGGCGAGAGTGTCAGCACCCGAGGAGACTGGCGGTCGATTGCGTGGATCCCGTTCGGCCGGGGCCGCTTTGGCGCCCCGCGGCACCAGGCGGGCCTAGGCCAGGACCGGTTCCCACTCCGGCAGTTCGGGCAGCCAGCCGGCGACCGCCAGGTTCCGGTCGCTCGCGTCGCCGCGGGTCTGCGACGGCGCGGTCGAGGCGATGCGCGCCGCGGTGACCACGCCGGAGTAGTCGGCGACGTACAGATGGGTGCCGTCGGGGCTCTCCACCACGCACGACGGGTGCTTGGACACCATGACCTCGCCGACGACGTCCTGCTGGTGGGTGCTCAGCACCGTGATGCGGTCGTCGCTGACCAGGTAGGCCCGCGCGCCGTCACGACTGAGCGTCATCCGCGTGAGCGGGCCGGTGATCTCCGGAATCTTGTGGGTGCCGACGATTTTGTTGACCCGGGTGTCGACCACGTCGAGCACCGCGCCCGCGACCGGATCGCAGCTCGCCACGTACGCCGTGCCGCCGTCATTGCTCAGCGCCACATCCCGCAGGGGCAGACCGAGGTCGACGACGCCGACGATGCGCGACCGGCCGCCGACCCGCCGGTTGTCGGACCGCGTCCGGGTCTCGATCATGGCAAGACTGCCGCCGGTCGGGGCGTTCATGCCGACGTACAACCGACGTCCGTCGGCGCTGATCCGCACGCACTCGGTGGTGGTGCCCGGCACGGTCGCCAGGTCGATGACCTCCAGTTCGCCGGTGGTGGTGTCCAGCACCGTCACATCGGCGCCGCGAACCGCGTTGCGGCTGGCGTAAAGGAATTTGCCGTCCGGGCTCACCGTCAGATCGCTGACGCTGTTCGCCAGCTGGTGTGTGGCGATACGCCAGTTCGTGACGACGTCGATGACCTCGATGGCGTCGTAGCCGGCGGTCGCGATGCTGACGTAGGCGTAGTTGGAGTCCGCGCTGCTCATAGTGACCGCGAACGGTTCGGCCAGCCCGGTGACGGTGCTCGAGACACGACACGTGTTGGCGTCGATGACCGAAACCATATTGCGGCCGTAGTTGGTTGCGACCAGCCGGCGCCCGTCCGGGCTGATGTCGATATCGCTGATCGGACCGTTGTGCAACGGCACTCGCACCACCGAGGTGGTGTCAAGCTCGAAGATTCGGGCGTCTCGATCGTCATGCGCGGCCGTAGGGCCGTTCACATCGTTCACGCTGGCACCGCCTTTGCTGTGTTTGTTGGCTCTGGTCGTCATGTGGCGAAAGCCGCCGATACGTGTGCGACGATTTGGCCTCCGGATCCACCGGATTGCAGCACCGAAAGGCGCTGACGAGACTGGTTTTCGGTAGTCTACTGGCCAAAATTCGCCCCAAAGCAGTTCGAAGTTTTCGACGTTAGCTACGTCACTCCGCACACTCAGGTTCTGCTCAGACTTCCAATCACGCTGTATCGCAGTCGCTTACCCGTAGCGAAAGTCAGGCAAACCCGCTTCCGGCGGATTTCGCTCATGTCGCTAACAACTGCCGTAAGCGCTGCACCGTCGCGTATGTAAGGAGTTCTCAGGATTTGCGGCCGACGAGGTGAATATCACACATCGGCCGACCGCAAGATGTTTGGCAAAATAGTCACCCTTTGGGTGCAATGTCACCGATTCACAGCGCCTCGTGGTCACGTTCCCCGGTCCGGATCCGGATAAGCGATTCCACCGGTGAAACCCACACCTTCCCGTCACCGATCTTCCCGGTGCGAGCCGCGCCGATGATGGCCCCTGTGACCCGGTCGACGAACTCCTCGTCGGTCAGTACCTCGACCCGCACCTTCGGCACGAATTCGACCGCGTACTCGGCTCCGCGATAGACCTCGGTATGTCCGCGCTGTCTGCCGTACCCCTGGACTTCGGTGACGGTCAAACCCAGCACACCGGCGGACTCCACGGCATGCCTGACGTCATCGAGGGTGAAGGGCTGGACGATCGCGGTAATCAGCTTCATGGCGACTTCGCATCCTCAATCATCCACCGGTTCAGTGGGTTTCGAGGTCAACGCGTCACTCCGCGTTGCCGAGACCGGCTCAACCCTCCGACCCGTGACGAGTGTGTCGTCGGGGTAAGCCTCTTCGTCGTGAGCACCGAGGTCACCGGTCTCCAACACCTCGTCAGGCAACCGCAGTTTCATGAAGAGGCCAAGGACTTTCAGGATGACGAAGGTGACGAACGCATCCCAGACGATGACGGTGCCCGCAGCGCCGGCCTGGATCAGTATCTGTTTGGGGTGGTGACCGTACAGCCAACCAGAAAAAGTCACGTCCTGTCCCGTGCTGCCGCCCAGATATTCCACGATGTGCGGGTCGGCAAGCACCCCGACCAGCAAGCCGCCGGCCAAACCCGCCACACCGTGGGTGTGAAAGACACCGAGCGTGTCATCCACCTTCTTGAAAAGCCTTGTCGTACCAAGCCAATTCCACGACATCCATACCAGGGACGAGGCGACGGCACCGATGATCATCGCACCGAAGCTGTTGACAAACCCGGCCGCCGGCGTGATGGCGACCAGACCGGAGATCATCCCGTTCACCGCGCCGAGGAACGTCGGTTTGCGCTGCCTGCTTGCGAAGATGTCCCAGATCACCCAGGTGAGCAATGCGACTGCGGTGGCGAGATTGGTGTTGATCACCGCCAGTGACGCATCGGCACCCGAAAAGTACGGGTCCCCGCCGTTGAAGCCGTTCCAGCCCAACCACAAAACTCCGGCGCCGACCGCGGCCAGGGGTAGGTTGTTCGGCACCGCGCGCTCCCGGTCCCGCGCCAGCCTCGGACCTATCACGGCGGCGGCGACGAACCCGGATGTCCCTGCGGCGAGGTGAATGACGTAGCCGCCGCTGTAATCCAAGGCGCCCGCGTGTGACCACCAGCCGCCGCCCCACAACAGGAACGCATTGACCGAGTAGGCGAATGTCGACCACAGCGGCACGAAGATCAGCCAAACCTTGAAGCTCATTCGCCCGATCACGCTACCGAGGAAAAGCAGCGGGGTAATGGCGGCGAACACGAACTGGAAGTAGGCCAGCGTGGTCTCCGAGAAGCGGAAAGACGGCATGGTGCCATCCAGCAGCGGGATATAAGCGATCTGCTGGTTGTTGCTGCTCAGGATGGTTCTGGGTTTCCCGACGGCCGACGCCAAGATGCCCGGTCCGAGTTTCAGCGGCTCGCCGAAGCCCATCTTGAAGCCCCACAGCACCCACACGACCAGCACCAGAGAAAATCCGGTGAACGCCATCAACATGGTGTTGACGGCCCACTTCTTCTGCACGATTCCGCCGTACAGGACGGCGATGCCTGGAATGCTCATCAGGCCGACCAGAGTCGCCGCCACCAACTGCCAGGCGTTGTCCCCGGGATTGAGCCAATCTGGATAAGGCAACATGGTTCAGACACACCCCAATTCAGGCTGGTAGGCCTTTTAGAATCAGCTGCGGTGCGAAGTGACGCCGTAGACGGGTGAAGCGTCGAATGGCAATGTTGCGCCCGTATGTGCGCGAGTTTAAGAATCTATTTCGAAATGCGGTGGGGCTAGCTGAACTGCGTTTGCGGCCTCGCCAACCCGACCCCGTCGACGCTGATGTCGAGTTTCTCGTTGTAGAAAGCGATTAGACCGGCAATCTGACCGACCGCTGGAAGCGGATAGTGGTAGGTCCATGCCAGGTCCTGGTGCACGTCGTCACCCACGCGCACCGACCAATAACCTGACGTAACCCCCTTGTACGGACACAACGTCTGCGTGGGGCTGGACTCCAGGTGCTCGAACGCGACATCGGTCGGATCAATGTAATACCTTGTCGGCAAACCGGTTTCGAACAGCAAAACGGGAGTTGTGGTATCGGCCAAGACAATTCCGTCGATCTCGACCCGAACGTGGCGGTGCGAGCGCAGGGCGTCGACGCGTGAATACGGGTTACGCGGGTGCCCGTAGATCGGCTCGTCTTCTTCGAACCAGCGCAACGGATTCCATTCGAAGCGAACGGTACCGGCCAGCGCGCTGTCGCCCTCGGCGTCGAATACCCGCGCGGCGGACTCGTGCGTCTGGCCGGCGCCCACCAGGGAGTGCAGCCGCGACGCGCCGAATTGTACTGTCTGGGCGTGGTTTTCGTCGCGCAGGAATTCGGTCCGGACGTCGGCAAGGGGGATGTAGTACTGGGGATAGTACGGGACTTCCCACACGTACCGGGCGGCGGTGGTGTCGAAGACCAGCGCGTCGCCGAGGTAGCCACGGACCCGCCGGGGGGCGGGTTCGATCCTGCCGCGCGCCGCGGCCATCTGCGGGTAACCGGTGTCGGCGGCCATGGCTGACCTACTGGTCCTTGGAGGCCAGTCCGGCCGGAGCGTGACCGATGGCCTTGCGGATGGCGTCGGCCAGCGCCAGCGCGCTCTCCTCGGTCAGTTCCAGGGCCACCCGCGCCGACGGGCCGAGCTGCGGGTTGATCACGTCGATGTTGACGGTGTGGCCGTAGGGCGCGTGCACGGGGTGGTCGACGTATACCGTCGCGCGGTTGGCGCCGAACCATCCCGTCGCGCCCTTGCCGCTGCCGTCGATCTCGACGTGTTCGGTGAGATAAGTGCACATGGGGAGATGCCTAGCCCTTCAGGTAGGTGGCGAAGAACTCGTCGATGCGCCGCCAGCCGTCCACCGCGGCCTCCGGCCGGTACGCCGGGCGGTCGACGGAGAAGAACGAATGGCCCGCGCCCTCGTACGAGTGGAACTCGTGCGGCTTGTCGTGCTTGTTGAGCTCGGCGTCCAGGGTGGCCACCGCGGCGGGCGCCGGAAATCGGTCGTCGAGCCCGAACAGGCCCAGCAGCGGACAGCTGAGGTTGGCGGCCAGGTCCAGGATCGGCTTCATGGCCTTGGGCATGCCCTCGGGCGGGTCCTCGACGATGAAGGCGCCGTAGCAGTCCACCGCGGCATCGAACGGCAGCGAGCACGCCGCGAGGTAGGCGTGCCGTCCCCCCGAACAGTGCCCGATGACCCCGAACTTGCCGTTGGCGCCGTCCAACGTGCGCAGGTGGTCCATCGCGCCCGCGACGTCGCCGACCAGTCGTTCGTCGGGCACCCCGCCCGCGGCGCGCGCCGCGGCGGCCGCGTCATCGGGCGCGGCGCCCGGGGCTTCGCGCGAGTACAGGTTCGGCGCCACGGCGTTGTAGCCGCTGACGGCGAGCCGGCGGACGAACTCCTTGGTCTCCCGGTCGTACCCGGGCATGTGGTGGATCCACACGACGCCGCCCCGCGACGCCTGCGCGAGCGGCACGGCGTGGTAGGCCTCGATCTCGTCGCCGCCGTGGCCGATGATGGTGATGGTTTCTGCGCGGATGGCGTCTGCGCTGGGCGCGTTCATCACGACTCCCTTTCTCCGCTCCGGTGGGCATTCCCGTTGTGGCCACCCGGATGCGGAGCGCTGCCGTAGGTCCGGGCCGCTCCGCCGAGAACCAACGTAGCCGAATCGCGCTGCGGGTTCAGTGCCGCTTGTCGCGCACCTTGTAGGTCGAGGGCCACGACTTGCGGGACTCGTCTCCGGTCAACGGAGTCCCCATCCCGCCGACCTTGACGGCATACGCCTCCTTGCCGGGGCCGACCTCACGGTTGGCGTGTTCCTGGGCCAAAAAGTAGAGCTCGTCGATGGTGGCTTCGTCGTAGGCGACGAACGAGGTTTCCCGCGCGACGTCGTCGATGCCGACCAGCATCCAGTCGGGCAGCAGTCGCGACGCGACCGCCGCGAGCCCCAGCAGCCCGAAGGGAATGATCCAGTAGCAGAGAAACAACAGCGGTGTCTTGGTGTCCAGCATCAGGGCGGCGGTGGTCCCGGCGGGTCCGGCGGGGCCTTCCAGGATCGACGGGATCACCGACGACACCGTCATCCCGGCGAACGTCGCGACCCACAGCCAGCTGAGAATCTTGACGACCCGGCCGAACAGCGCGGTTTTAACGACGTCGGCGGCTTGTTCCGCCGCGGCGAACTCGGCCACGAAGGGCTTGCCGACCAGCACCCCGATCAGCGTCACCAGGAGGATCCCGGCGTTGCTCAGCGGCAGTATCCACCGCTCGAGGAACGAATCGCTGAGCGTGAAGGCCAGCACGGCGAGAATCAAAAGCACTGCGACGGAAGCAAAATCGAAGAACTGCCACTTCCTGCCCAGCACGCCCCCCAGGCCCAGGCTGGCGGCGGCGATCGCCAACGCGACCAGCACGGCCGCGGCGAATGGGACGTTACCGACGAGTACCCAATACACGATCCACGGCGCGAGGCCGAACAGCATGCCCATGCTGGGTCAGTGTATGGATGACGGTTTGCGCGCCCGTCGGCGGCAGGCCCAAACTGTTGGTCCACGCGACGATGGGTGCGGACGGCGGCGCATCATGATCGTCAAAAACGTTATTGTGCAGCCAATTCGGTGCACCGTCGCCCGGGCGGGCGTCGTCGCGCTGCGCCACGCCGTCGGGCTCTGCCAGATAAGACCGCCGCCGGTATGCGCTTGCGCCACCCGGGTCGGGCGCGTGCAAGTTTTGAGCCGTCGCTGTTCGCGCAACCGACTGCGGCACGATTGTGACCGCAGTGGGACGAAGTTAGCAGCTTCGACTCTTCGCCCCCTCCGCCATCCCACTGCTTGCTGAAATGTTGCCTGAAGCGCCAGCGCTTGCCGAAATCGATAAGGACGACACTTCGGTAGAAAACAGGGCTATTTTCGGCCGTGCGAACGTCAGGTCGATAGCCGAAACAGTATCGTGACAGCACCACGCGCGACTGCAATTTGAATGGTTGGCAGCGCATCATGCTGTGGCGTTCAGGAGACAAAGTTTGGGAAGCTTGCGCCGCGCGTGACGTCACAAGTCAACTGACTGCTGACGCGTTGCTGACGCGGAGAGTCTTGACGGCGACGACCGCTCACACGTTCGAGGCAGATATGCCCTCCTAGCAGAATAAACACTGTGCCCCCAGTCGGACTCGAACCGACACTTGACGGATTTTAAGTCCGCTGCCTCTGCCAATTGGGCTATGGGGGCCCGTCGCGAATGTAGCCGACCGGGGGCCGGCTATCCGGCTGGGTCGGCATGCAACGCCATGGCCAGAAAGTCCAGCCGCCACAAGCCCTGGAACAGCTTGTGGCCGAACTCTCGCAGTAGGGCCCGGTGCTCGTCGGGGACACCACCAACCTGTGCCACGCATTCGATGATCTCGGCGATCGTGCGCCGGCCGTCCACGTGTTGCACGAAGGGCAACTGGGCCGGATTGAGCTTCTGCTTCCCGCCCGGCCAATGGATTTCGTCGCCGGACAACAAACACGCCGTGCGCACCAGCGGCACGTAATCGAACGAGGCCGGTGACGCGAAATCGATGGTGTACTGCCCCCTGGGGCGCTCGGGACGGCAGGCCAGAAAGAAATGGGTGGCGTTCGCCGGCTGCAGGCGCTCCATCACGGACCACAGTTCGGCGTCGGGCAATTGGTTGAGCGCCGACTGGAATCCGCTCGCCGGCGTGAGCATCTCGTGGGAGTAGTACGGCGATTTGTGGAACCATCCCTGGAACGCGAGTCCGGCGGCGGCGACCAGATCCAGGCACTCGGCCACGGTGTAGCTGCGCGCCCGGGGGTGCAGAAATGTGTCGACCAGGGCGCCGTTGGAGACCAGGTCGCGGGCCGCCTTGAGGTAGCTGCGCACCGGGTGGTCGGCGGGCAGCATCGCGACGGCCTCTTTGACCAGTTGGACCGACGCGTGGTCCTGCGACAGCTTGAGGTCGCGAAACACCGATTCGAGCATTTCGACGCCGATCCGGCCGTACTTGGCGTAGAGCATCACCGCAAGCGCTCCGTCGCGGCGCAGGCACGCGCCCAGCGCGGTGAGCCCGGCCAGCGGGTCCGCCATGTGGTGCAGGACGCCGCTGGAGACGATCAGGTCGAAGTCGCGCCCGAGCGCCGACACCTCTTCGATCGGCAGCAGGTGCAACTCCAAGTTCTGCAGCCCGTGCTTGTCCTTCAGCCGCCTCTGGTGATTCAGGGCGTTGCCGCTGACGTCGATCCCGACCACCGTCGCGCCGGGATTCTTGAAGGCGAACAGGGCGGCCTGAAAGGTGCCGCAGCCCGCGATCAGAATGTCGAGGTCCGGCTTGTATTCCCGGTCCGGCCACAACAGCCGGTGGGCCCAGAACGGATCGAACCAATCCCAGTGGGTTTCGCACCACGCCGCGAGGTCGTCCACCGGGGGCGGGTACTCCCACCGATCGTATTGACGGGAGACGGCGTCACCCCGCGGGTCCTCGGTCACTTCGGCGCTGGCTCCTTCGCGACGGGCGGGTTTTCGTGCCTTGTGTTGGCGGTGGCGATTAACTTACAAGCCTCCGCCGATATCCGGGCGCCGAAAAACCCCTGGTTAACTCGTCGAGACAGATTTGCCGGACGCAATTAAGATTCGGTTCCTGCACGCAGGTATGGAACCGGAGGAGTCGACGAGTGAAAAACACGGCACGTTTGGCAGGCCCTGTCGCCGTCGTCGTGGCCGGTGTCGTCGGCATCGTCGCCGCGCCGATCGCGAGTGCCGACCCCGCGGATGACCAGTACCTGCAAACGCTGCATTTGCGCGGCCTCAGCTGGGCGGATGGCGCCGATCAGTCGATGATCAATGTGGGGCATGCGGTGTGTACGGACTTCGATGGCGGGGACACGGCGGCCCAGACCATCGGCGATGTGAAGAAGTCGGTCGGGTTGAGCAACGGCGGCGCCAACATCATCGTGGGCGCGGCGGTTGCGGCGTACTGCCCGCAATACCGCAGCAAATTGTAGGGGCCGCCAACAGCGGCAGCGGCACGATCCTCAGGGTGCTGCGACGGCCACTTACTGCCCGGAGTTCCGGAGCAAGATCCCTTAACCCCTCCCAGCCGCTCGCGGGTTTGCTACCTGACACCGGGAGCAATGCCACCTAATCGCCGGGAGCAAATGCCGGCGGTCCGCGAAGGCCATGCCGTGGCGTGCGTCACAGCAAGCCTCGCGGCACCCTACTCGGGCAGCTGCCGGAAGCTCAGACCAGTTTGCGCGACACCGGCCGCAGCCGGGCGCCGCCGGAACCGCAATCCGCGTCAATCAGACGCACCCGCCACGGTCGAACGTTAACCGGCACTTGGGGATGTGACTCCGTCTTCCGTCGCAAATCGAGCCTTCGGGGGGTCGGCGCACGGCGGCCACCTGCAGGCGCGGCCACCCGCTCGCAATTAGCCAGATGTATAACGTGCGGCGCGGGCGGGCGTCGACTAGGATCCGCGCGGCGCGCGCGGTTTCCTGTTGCGCCGCCCGAGCTCAGATGACGTCACGGTATCGCCCGACAGGAGCTTGTTAAAACTACGACACCCGGCGTTAAGAAGCCGTAAACGGCTGTCACGTGTGCGTTTTCGGCGGGAACGTGGAGTCGGTGGATAGCTAGCCTTTCCCCAACGCACAGGGACCGTGACGCCAACGCACAGGCCGACCAACCGCAAGGGGCCGGCCAGTTCCGAACACTAGGAGCAACGGATGTCTTTTCTGACAACACAGACCGAAGAGATGTTAGCCGCGGAGCAACTGCTCAGCGGCATCAACACCAACCTGGCGGCGCAGAACGCGGGCGCCGCGTCGGCTACCACCGTGATCGCTCCCGCGGCTGCCGACCCGGTCTCGGCCCAGCAGGCAGCTATCTTCTCGACCTACGGCACCACGTACCAGACGATCGCCGCCCAGGCGCAGGCGCAGCTGGAGCAGTACGCGAGCACCCTGGGGATCAGCTCCAACGCCTACGGCGACACCGAGGCCGTCAACGCGAGTCAGGCCGTGCTGTCGAATGCCGCCTCGCCCCTCGCTGCCGCCGCGGCCACTCCGTCGAACACTCCCCTGGACTACCTCTCCTACCTCCTCGGTAGCACCGGCAACGGCACCAACCCGAACATGCTCGGCGGGATCTTCGGCCTCTCGAGCAACGGTGCCAACATCTTGAACATCGGTGCTGGCAACTGGGCCTCGGCCGGGTCCGACCTGCTGGGAATGGCCGGTGGTGGTCTGCTCGACACCTCCGGCGATGCCGCCGGTGCCGGATTGGCCGCGGATGTCGCCTCCTCGCCAGGGCTGGGTGCCACTGGCGCCGCGGCCGGCGGCATGGTCGGCATGGGCGGGATGCCGGTAGCCTCGATGGGCTCGGCGACCATGGTCAACAACCTGGCGGTGCCGCCGAGCTGGGCCGGCGCGCCCGCCCCGGCCGTCACGCCCGTCAGCGCGATCCAAACGGCGGGCTGGACCGCCGCCGCGCCGCAGGCCGGCGCCGGCACGGTCGTCCCCGGCATGCCCGGAATGGCCTCGGCCGCGCGCAGCAGCGCCGGCTTTGGCGCTCCGCGCTACGGCGTGAAGCCGATCGTCATGCCGAAACCGGCCGCCGTCTAAGCAGCGGTCACCCAGACGTCGCATTCGAACAGACAACTAAGGAGCGGGACAGAAATGGTTCTAAGTTTTGCGGCAATACCCCCGGAGATCACCTCCTCGCTCATCTACTCCGGTGCGGGCGCGGCGCCCCTGATGGCGGCGGCGACGGCCTACGCCAACCTGGCCGCCGAGGTGAGCACGACGGCCACCCAGTGGGAGTCGATCGTCGCGCTGCTGACTAGCGAGCAGTGGACGGGCGGCGGGTCGGCGGCGGCGGCCACGGCGGCCCAGCCCATCGTCACCTACCTGACCGAGACGGCGGCGACGCTCGAGCAGGCCAGTGCCCAGGCCACGGCGTCGGCGGCCGCGTTCGAGGCGGTGTTCGCCGCGGTGGTGCCGCCACCGGTGATCGCCACGAACAGGGCCACCCAGGCGGCGCTCGTCGCGTCTAACGTGCTCGGCCAGAACACCCCCGCGATCGTCGCGCTGGACACCCTGTACGCCGAGTATTGGGCCCAGGACGCCGCCGCGATGGCGGCGTACCAGGCGTCCTCGGCGGCGGCCGGGGCGCTGACCCCGGTGACGCCGCTGACGTCGACCACCGACCCGGCGGCCGCCGCGGTCGTGGACAACACCGCCCTCGCCGGTGGTGCGACCGGCGGCACGGCTCAGGCACTCGCCGCGCCCATCTCGGCGGCGCCTCTGGCGGCCGCGGCGCCCACCCTTCCGTTCCAGACCACAGGCATCTTGTCCTCGATCGACAACTTCCTCGGCACGCCGTCCGTGCTCAACGCCATCAACGGCGCGGTCAACACTGGGGCCTGGTTCACCATGAACGCCATCCCGACCGCGGTGTCGCTGGGCCACACCCTGGGTACCGTGCCGTCCATCGCCGTCGGTGACGTGGCGCCCGACGGTGTTGCGGGCATCACCGAAGGCACCATGGTGAGCTCGGTGGCGCCGGGAAGCGGCCTGGGCGCGGCGACATCGGCAGCCGCCGGGCAGGCGTCCACGGTCGGCCGTCTGTCGGTGCCGCCCACGTGGTCTGCAGCCGCGCCGGCGACGCAGTTGGCTTCGGCCGCCGCCCCGCTCGAGGGCTCGGGCTGGACCGTCGCCTCCGAAGCCGCCCAGCCGGTCTCCGCGATGCCCGGCATGCCCGGAATGGCGGCGGCAGCAAAGGGAGCCGGTGCCTACGGCGCCGGGCCGCGGTACGGCGTCAAGCCGATCGTCATGCCCAAACAGGTTGTCGTCTGAGAGGGTCCGCTGATATGGGAAAAAGGGGGTACATGTCACCCATTTGAGGCGAGCAATTAACCGGCAGGCCGTAATCTATTTGCAACGCGGCCACCACCGCATCAATCACAACTGTTAAGACTTCGGCGAACTGAAGCTCTAAGATAGGAGACAGCCGACATGGCAACACGTTTTATGACCGACCCGCACGAGATGCGGGCGATGGCGGGCCGCTTCGAGGTGCACGCCCAGACCGTTGAGGACGAGGCTCGCAAGATGTGGGCGTCGTCGATGAACATCGCCGGCTCGGGCTGGAGCGGTCAGGCCCAGGCCACCTCGTACGACACCATGGGTCAGGTCAACCAGGCCTTCCGCAACATCGTCAACATGCTCCACGGGGTGCGCGACGGGCTGATTCGCGACGCGAACAACTACGAGCAGCAAGAGCAGGCCTCGCAGCAGATCCTCGGCAGCTAGCAGTCGAAGCGGCTGTCGCCCAACACTTTTAAGGAGCTAACCAAATGAGCATCAATTACCAGTTCGGCGACGTAGACGCCCACGGTGCCTTGATCCGCGCCCAGGCCGCTTCCTTGGAGGCTGAGCACCAGGCCATCGTTCGCGATGTGCTTGCTGCCGGCGACTTCTGGGGCGGTGCGGGTTCGGTGGCATGCCAGGAGTTCATCACCCAGTTGGGTCGCAACTTCCAGGTCATCTACGAGCAGGCCAACTCCCACGGACAGAAGGTCCAGTCCGCGGGCAGCAACATGGCCAGCACCGACAGCGCCGTCGGGTCCAGCTGGGCCTGACACCTCGTCTCGACTCCGGGGCCGCACACCACTTGGTGTGCGGCCCCGTTTTTCGGTCGGCGAACGGGCTTGTGCCGCAACGGCGCAAGCCCGATTTGTTGCCGGCTCCGGGCTATCCGGCCACCGGCGAACGCGGAAACAGTGACGCCGCAAACCGATTCGGTGTACGCCACCGTCGGACTCGCGGCCGACCATCGCACCCAGGCGAATAGGCCTACATTTGAGAATTCTATGAACTCCGTGACAGTCCCGTGTGTGGCTTGCCAGAATGTAGGAGCATGACCGCAATGTCGGGATACTCAGGCGCGCAGCGCCCACGCCAAGCCATCCTGGGGCAGCTGCCCAGGATCTATCGTGCCGACGGGTCACCCATCAGGGTTTTGCTGGTCGACGACGAGCCGGCGCTGACCAATCTGGTGAAGATGGCGCTGCACTACGAGGGTTGGGTTGTCGACATCGCCCACAACGGGCGCGAGGCCATGGCCAAGTTCGACCGGGTCAGTCCCGACGTCCTCGTCCTCGACATCATGCTGCCCGACGTGGACGGATTGCGAATCCTGGAACGCGTCCGCCAATCCGACGCCTACACCCCCACGCTCTTCCTCACCGCACGCGACTCGGTGATGGACCGCGTCACCGGCCTGACCGCGGGCGCCGACGACTACATGACCAAGCCGTTCAGCCTCGAGGAGCTGGTCGCCCGGCTGCGCGGGTTGCTACGCCGCTCCGGCCAGCAGCCCACGCCGACGGCCGAGACCCTCAAGGTCGGCGACCTCAGGGTCGACAGCGCCAGCCGGGAAGTCACCCGTGATGGCGATCCGATATCGCTGTCCTCCACCGAATTCGAATTGCTGCGCTTCCTCATGCGCAATCCGCGCCGTGCGCTGAGCCGCACCGAGATCCTGGACCGCGTCTGGAATTACGACTTCGCCGGTCGCACCAGCATCGTGGATCTCTACATCTCGTACCTGAGAAAAAAGATCGACTCGGGGCGGGAACCGATGATTCATACCGTCCGCGGTGTGGGGTACATGCTGCGGCCTGCGGAATGACCCGAGACCCAGACACCACATCCGGGGGCTTCTCGCGGTGGTTTCCGCATTCGCTGCGGCGCCAACTGCTGTTGGGCGTGCTGGCCGTGGTGAGCGTGGTGCTGGTGACGGTCGGGATCGTCTCGGTGCTGAGCCTGCGTGGCTATGTCAATGCCATGAGCGATGCCGATGTCGCCGAGTCCCTGGACGCATTGAACCACCAGTACACCAAATACCGCAACGGCGAACATGTTTCGTCGCATCCCGGCACCCCGCCGATCGCACAGGCGATGCTGGAGTTCACCGGGCAGACGCCGGGAAACCTGATCGCCGTGCTGCACAACGGCACCGTGATCGGGTCGGCGGTTTTCTCCGAAGACGAACCCAAGCCCGCACCGGCCGACGTCGTCCGCGACCTGCAGGCGCAGACGTGGAGTGACGGGCCGCCGCGCACCGAAATCCTCGGCAGGCTAGGGCCTTACCGCGTCGACAGCACCGCCGTCGGGTCCGACGTCCTGGTGGTCGGGATGTCGCAGAACCTCGCCGATCGGATCATCGTCCGCAAACAGCTCACCACCATCGTGCTCACCGCGGCGGCGCTGGTGCTCACCGCCGGACTCACCATGTGGGTAGTCGGTTACACGCTTCGTCCGCTGCGTCGGCTGGCGTCGATCGCGGCCGGCGTCGCCGCCATGCCGCTCACCGACGACGACCACCGGATCAGCGTCCGGGTACCACCGCAAGACACCAACCCGCAAAACGAAGTCGGGATCGTCGGGCACACGCTGAACCGCTTGCTGGACAACGTCGACAGTGCGCTGGCGCATCGGGTCGACTCGGATCTGCGGCAGCGCCAGTTCATCACCGACGCCAGCCACGAATTGCGCACTCCGCTGGCGGCCATTCAGGGCTACGCGGAACTCACCCGCCAGGATAGTTCGGCGCTCCCGCCGACCACCGAATACGCTTTGGCCCGAATCGAGTCCGAGGCGCGGCGGATGGCTTCGCTCGTCGACGAGCTGCTGCTGCTCTCCCGCCTCGGCGAAGGGCAAGACCTGGAGTCCGAGGACGTCGATCTGGCCGAAGTGGTCAGCAATGCGGTGAATGACGCGACCGTCGCAGCATCGACTCACCACTGGGTCAAAGATCTGCCCGACGAGCCGGTGTGGGTGCGCGGCGATCACGCCCGGTTGCACCAGTTGGTCAGCAATCTGCTCAGCAACGCCCGCGTGCACACACCGCCAGGGGTCACGGTGACGACCGGAATCACCTGCCGCCGTGACGGTCCCGAGGCGCCCTACGCGGAACTGACCGTCACCGACGACGGCCCGGGCATCGACGCGGAGTTGCTGCCCAAGTTGTTCGAACGGTTCGTTCGCGCCGACAAGTCAAGATCCAACGGCTCGGGCAATGGGCTCGGTCTGGCCATCGTCAGCTCGATCGTCAAGGCCCATCATGGTTCGGTCACCGCCGAATCCAACGAGAACAGCACGGTGTTCCGAGTGCGACTGCCGTTGATCTCGAGCGCGGACAAACCAGCACATTAACTCGCCGACGGTCGTTTCGGGGCGTGGAAGCCGTTGCCACCGGCGGAGATTAGTGGCCGCGGTGCGTTTCTCGGCCTGACCGGCACCGCGCCGGGGCGGCGCCGGCCGGATGCCGCCGTTCGGGGCGTTAAGAAACCGTAAATGTGCACTGCGCACCCGTTAGGAAACCGTCAACCGAATGCCCCTGCGGATGACACCCCATTAATTTCGAGCTGACCTTGTCTGGCGGGCTGTGGCCGGCGCGTCGAGGTCCCTTTCGCATGCAGGGACGGAGAAATGATGGGCGTGGTGGTGTATCTCGTGCTGACCGTGGCGGTGTTCGCCGCAATCGGTCTGGCCCAGAAGTTGGTCGAGCGGTTATGAACTACCAAAATGCGGTCGGCTTGGTGCTTTCCATCGTCATCGCGCTCTACCTCGGGGGCGCGCTGCTGTTCCCGGAGAGGTTCTAAGTGAATACGACAACGGCCGGGATCGGATTCTTCGTCGTCCTCGTCGCGGCGGTGGTGGTCGTGCACGTGCCCTTCGGGGACTACATGTTTCGGGTGTACACGTCGGAAAAGGACCTCTCCGCGGAGCGCGTGATCTACCAACTGATCGGGGTCGATGCCCGCTCGGAGCAGACATGGGGCGCCTACGCCCGCAGCGTGTTGGCGTTCTCGTCGGTCAGCATCCTGTTCCTGTTCGTTTTCCAGCTCGTGCAGGACAAGCTGCCGTTGCATCTGCATGATCCGGGCACCAAGATGACGCCCTCACTGGCGTGGAACACCGCGGTCAGTTTCGTGAGCAATACCAATTGGCAGGCCTACTCCGGTGAATCCACGCAGGGCCATCTGGTCCAGATGGCGGGCCTGGCGGTGCAGAACTTCGTATCGGCCGCCGTTGGGATGGCGGTGGCCGTCGCGCTGGTGCGCGGGTTTGCCCGCAAACGCACCGGCGAGCTCGGCAATTTCTGGGTCGACCTGGTCCGCGGAACGCTGCGCATCCTGCTGCCCATCGCCGTCCTCAGCGCGATCCTGCTGGTCGCCGGTGGGGCGATCCAGAACTTCCACCTGCACGACCAGATGGTCACCACCGTCAACGGAGCCCAGCAGACCATTACCGGCGGCCCGGTGGCCAGCCAGGAGGTCATCAAGGAGCTCGGCACCAACGGTGGCGGCTTTTACAACGCGAACTCCGCTCACCCGTTCGAGAACCCGACCGTATGGACCAACTGGCTGGAGATCTTTTTGATCCTGGTGATCGGCTTCTCGCTGCCGCGCACCTTCGGTCGGATGGTGGGTAACACCAAGCAGGGCTTCGCGATTGCGGCCGTGATGGCGACGCTCTACACGACCAGCACGACGTTCATGCTGTGGTTTCAGGTGCAACACCACGGGACGGTGCCGACCTCGATCGGCTCCGCGATGGAGGGAGTCGAGCAGCGCTTCGGCGTCACCGACTCGGGCGTGTTCGCCGCCGCGACGACGCTCACCTCCACCGGGGCCGTGGACTCGACTCACGACTCGCTCACCAGCCTGGGCGGCATGATCACAATGTTCAACATGCAGCTCGGCGAGGTCGCCCCCGGCGGCACCGGGTCGGGCCTCTACGGCATGCTGATCCTGGCTGTGATCACCGTCTTCGTCGCCGGGCTGATGGTCGGGCGTACCCCCGAATACCTCGGCAAGAAGATCACCCCGCGCGAAATCAAGCTTGCCGCAAGCTATTTCCTGGTGACACCGTTGATCGTGCTGACCGGCACCGCGATCGCGATGGCGCTGCCCGGCGAGCGGGCCGGCATGCTCAACGGCGGACCGCACGGGCTGTCGGAGGTGCTCTACGCGTTCACCTCGGCCGCCAACAACAACGGGTCGGCCTTCGGGGGGCTGAGCGCCAACACCGACTGGTACAACACGGCTCTCGGCCTGGCCATGGCGTTCGGCCGGTTTCTGCCCATCGTGCTGGTGCTGGCGCTGGCCGGGTCGCTGGCCAGGCAGGGCAGCACACCCGATTCGGCGGGCACCTTGCCCACGCACCGCCCGCAGTTCGTGGGCATGGTCGCGGGTGTCACCTTGATTGTCGTTGCCCTCACGTTCTTGCCCATGCTCGCGCTCGGGCCTCTCGCTGAAGGAATCCACTGATGACCGCGACCGCGATCCACCCCACCGAGCGCACCCAGCCGGCGGTGTCCACCGGCAGAAAACGGGTGCAGGGCGGACTGCTCGACCCGAAGATGCTGTGGAAGTCCACACCGGACGCGCTGCGCAAACTCAACCCGCGCACCCTGTGGCGCAACCCGGTGATGTTCATCGTGGAGATCGGCGCCGCCTGGAGCACCGCGTTGGCGATCGTCGACCCGACGTGGTTCGCCTGGCTGACCGTGATCTGGTTGTGGCTCACGGTGTTGTTCGCCAATCTCGCCGAGGCGGTGGCCGAAGGCCGCGGCAAGGCGCAGGCCGAAACGCTGCGCCGCGCCAAAACTCAGACCATGGCCCGGCGCCTCAGGGATTGGGCGCCCGGCGCGACCGCGGTCGAGGAAGCGGTCGCCGCGCCGCAGTTACAGCGGGGCGACATCGTCGTTGTCGAGGCGGGCCAGGTGATCCCGGGAGACGGTGACGTCGTGGAAGGCATTGCCTCGGTGGATGAATCGGCCATCACGGGTGAGTCGGCGCCGGTGATCCGGGAGTCAGGTGGCGACCGTTCCGCGGTCACCGGCGGCACCACGGTGCTCAGCGACCGCATCGTCGTGAAGGTCACCCAGAAGCCCGGGGAGAGCTTCATCGACCGGATGATCGCGCTGGTTGAGGGTGCCAACCGGCAGAAGACCCCGAACGAGATCGCGCTGAACATCCTGTTGGCCGCGCTGACGATCATCTTCGTCTTCGCCGTCGCGACCCTGCAGCCGTTGGCGATCTACTCCAAGGCGAACAACCCCGGCGTCCCGGATGGTCAGGCGCTCAACGCAAGCGGCGTCACCGGCATCGTGATGGTGTCGTTGCTGGTGTGCCTGATCCCGACGACGATCGGCGCGCTGCTGTCGGCCATCGGCATCGCGGGCATGGATCGTCTGGTGCAGCGCAACGTCCTGGCCATGTCCGGGCGGGCGGTGGAAGCCGCCGGCGACGTCAACACCCTGCTGCTGGACAAAACCGGAACCATCACGCTGGGCAACCGGCAGGCCGCGGCCTTCATCCCGCTCGACGGAGTCTCCGCCGAACAGCTGGCCGACGCCGCGCAGTTGTCCAGCCTCGCCGACGAAACACCCGAGGGCCGTTCGATTGTCGTGTTCGCCAAGCAGCACTTCGGGCTGCGCGCGCGTACACCGGGTGAGCTGGCCCGGGCCCAATGGGTGACGTTCTCGGCCACCACCCGGATGTCGGGTGTCGACCTCGACGGTCACCTGCTGCGAAAAGGTGCGGCGAGTTCGGTCGCGGAATGGGTAGGCGCGCAAGGGGGTCAGGTGCCCCAGCAGCTTGGCGAGGTCGTCGACGGCATCTCGGCCGGCGGTGGTACCCCGCTGGTGGTCGGGGAAAGCCGTGGCGGCATGGCCGACAAGAAGGCACGGGTGCTAGGCGTCATCCACCTCAAGGACGTCGTCAAGCAGGGCATGCGCGAGCGGTTCGACGAGATGCGGCGGATGGGCATCCGGACGGTGATGATCACCGGCGATAACCCGTTGACCGCCAGGGCGATTGCGGACGAGGCCGGGGTCGACGACTTCCTGGCGGAGGCCACGCCCGAGGACAAGCTCGACTTGATCAAGCGTGAGCAGGCGGGCGGCAAGCTGGTCGCGATGACGGGCGACGGCACCAACGACGCGCCCGCCCTGGCTCAAGCCGACGTGGGTGTGGCGATGAACACCGGCACGTCGGCCGCCAAAGAGGCCGGCAACATGGTCGACTTGGACTCCGATCCCACCAAACTCATCGAGATCGTGGAAATCGGCAAGCAGCTGCTGATCACCCGTGGTGCGCTGACCACCTTCTCGATCGCCAATGACATCGCGAAGTACTTCGCGATCATCCCGGCGATGTTCGTCGCGCTGTTCCCCGGCCTGGATCTGCTCAACGTAATGCGGCTGCACAGCCCGCAATCGGCGATCTTGTCCGCGGTCATCTTCAACGCGGTCGTCATCGTCGCGCTGATCCCGCTTTCGCTGCGCGGCGTGCGGTACACGCCGAGCAGCGCGTCAAAGCTGTTGAGCCGCAACCTCTACGTCTATGGTCTCGGCGGCATCGTCGCACCGTTCATCGGAATCAAATTGATCGACCTGATAATCCAATTCATCCCAGGGATGTCCTGATGACGTTCTCGAATTTCGTCCGCCTGCATTGGGCGGCATTGCGCACGCTGCTGGTGCTGACCGTGATAACCGGCCTGGCCTACCCCCTGTTCATCTGGGTGGTCGCACAGTTCCCCGGACTGCGTGACCAGGCCGAAGGATCGATTCTGACCGCCGACGGAAAGCCGGTGGGCAGCAGGCTGATCGGCCAGTCGTTCACCGACAAGGACGGCAACGCTCTGCCGCAGTACTTCCAGAGTCGCCCCTCGGCGGCCGGCAACGGGTATGACCCGACGTCGTCGGGCGGCAGCAACCTGGGGCCGGAAAGTATCGTGGACACACCCGCCGATCCGTCGCAACTGGCGGCCGGCAAGTCCGCGTCGGACGCGGGTTTCAAACCGAGCCTGTTGACGACCGTGTGCTCGCGCAGCGCCGCGGTGGGCAAGCTGGACGGAGTCGATGGGTCGCGGCCGTTCTGCACGGGCGGCGGCGTGGGCGCGGTGCTGTCGGTGATCGGTCCGCGCGACGGGCGCGGCAACGTCATCCGCCCGACCCGGGTGGTAAGCGTCAACGAGCCGTGCGGGTCGACGACAATGCCGTTCCTTGCCCTCTACGAGGGTGTGCGCGTCGAATGTGCCAAGTACGGCGAGGACTACACGATCGGACAGATCGTGCCGATCCGAGGAGCCGCGCCGGCCGATCCGGCGGTGCCGGCGGACGCGGTGACCGCCGGCGGCAGCGGCCTGGACCCGAACATTTCGCCCGCCTACGCCGCTATCCAGGTGGCGCGGGTGGCCAAAGTGCGTCACGTCAGCGCAGATCAGATACGGGAAGTGGTCGCGCAGCACAGCAGCGGCCGCGGCCTCGGGTTTTTCGGTGAACCGTGCGTCAATGTGCTGCAACTAAATCTGCAACTCGACCACCGGTATCCGGTCGCGAGTTAGCGCCGAGGGGGGATGATGGTTGACGTGAGTGACGTCAACCTCCGCGACCACCACCCCAAGCGCGGGGAGTTACGCATCTACCTCGGTGCGGCTCCGGGCGTGGGCAAGACGTACTCGATGCTGGGCGAAGCACATCGGCGGCTGGAACGCGGCACCGAACTGGTGGCGGGCGTGGTGGAAACCCACGGGCGGTCGAAAACCGCTGAGCTGCTTGAGGGCATCGAAGTGATTCCGCCGCGACTCGTCGACTACCGCGGCGGCAGCTTCCCCGAACTCGACGTGCCTGCGGTTTTGGCGCGCCACCCCCAGGTCGTCCTGGTCGACGAACTCGCGCACACCAATACGCCGGGCAGCAAAAACCCCAAGCGGTGGCAGGACGTCGAGGAACTGCTCGATGCCGGGATCACCGTGATCTCCACGGTCAACGTGCAGCACCTGGAAAGCCTGAACGACGTCGTCGCGCAGATCACTGGTATCGAGCAGAAGGAAACCATACCGGACTCGATCGTGCGCCAGGCGTCACAGGTAGAGCTCATCGACATCACGCCAGAGGCATTGCGCCGCAGGTTGTCTCACGGCAATGTCTACGCCCCGGATCGCATCGATGCGGCGCTGTCCAACTACTTCCGGCGTGGAAACCTCACCGCGTTAAGGGAATTGGCGTTGCTGTGGCTCGCCGACCAGGTCGACACCGCGCTGGCCAAATACCGGGCCGAGAACAAGATCACCGACATGTGGGAGGCCCGCGAGCGGGTCGTGGTGGCGGTCACCGGTGGTCCCGAGTCCGAGACGCTGGTACGACGGGCGTCCCGAATCGCCTCGAAGTCGACCGCCGAACTGATGGTGGTGCACGTGATCCACGGCGACGGGCTGGCCGGCCTGTCGGAGTCACGGATGGCCAAGATTCGGGAGCTGGCGAACAGCCTGGATGCGTCGATGCACACCGTGGTCGGCGACGAGGTGCCCACGGCACTGCTCGAGTTCGCCCGCGAGATGAACGCGACGCAGCTGGTGATCGGCACCTCCCGCCGGTCGCGCTGGGCGCGGCTGTTCGAGGAGGGGATCGGCCCGAGGATCGTCGAGCTGTCCGGGAAGATCGACGTGCACCTGGTCACCCACGAGGAATCCAAACGCGGCTTCCGCGCATCCTCTCTCGCGCCGCGGGAGCGGCGGGTGGCGTCGTGGCTGGCGGCGTTCATCGTGCCGTCGGTCATCTGCGCGATCACCGTGACGACGCTGGACCCGTACCTGGATACCGGCGGCGAGAGCGCCCTGTTCTTCGTGGGCGTGCTGCTGGTCGGATTATTGGGAGGCATTGCACCCGCGGCACTTTCGGCGGTGCTGTCCGGGCTGTTGCTGAACTACTTCCTGATCGCTCCGCGGCACAGCTTCACCATCGCCGAACCCAACAGCGCCATCACCGAATTGGTGCTGCTGCTCATCGCGGTCGCCGTCGCGGTGCTGGTCGACTTCGCGGCCAAACGCACCCGGGAGGCCCGTCGCGCCTCGCAGGAGGCGGAGCTGCTGACCCTGTTCGCGGGTTCGGTACTGCGCGGTGCCGATCTCGAGACGTTGCTCGAACGGGTGCGCGAGACCTACGCCCAGCGGACCGTCAGCATGCTGCGTGAGCACGACGACGTAGCGCGCGCCGGCGGCAGGAAGAGCGACGTCGTCGCCTGTGTGGGCCGCGATCCCTGTGTCACAATCGATTCCGCGGACACCGCGATCGAGGTAGGCGACGACGAGTTCTGGATGCTGCTGGCGGGCAGGAAGCTCTCCGCGCGTGACCGGCGGGTGCTCGGCGCGGTGGCCAGACAGGCCGCGGGTTTGATCAGGCAGCGTGAGCTCGCCGAGGAAGCCAGCCGCGCCGAGGCGATCGTCCGGGCCGACGAACTGCGCCGCTCCCTGCTGTCGGCGGTCAGCCACGACCTGCGCACGCCGCTGGCGGCGGCCAAGGTCGCCGTCTCCAGCCTGCGCGCCGAGGACGTCGCCTTCTCCCCCGCCGACACCGCCGAACTGCTGGCCACCATCGAGGAGTCGATCGACCAGCTGACCGCGCTGGTCGGAAACCTGCTGGATTCATCGCGTTTGGCCGCCGGGGTGATCCACCCGGATCTGCGCCGGGTGTATCTGGAGGAGACCGTGCAACGGGCGCTGGTCAGCATCGGCAAGGGCGCCACCGGTTTCTTCCGGTCTGCCATCGACCGGGTGAAGGTCGACGTGTCCGATGCCATGGTGATGGCCGACCCCGGGCTGCTGGAACGCGTACTCGCTAACCTGATCGACAACGCGCTGCGCTATGCGCCCAACTGTGTGGTGCGCGTCAACGCCGGGCGGGTGGGTGATCGCGTGCTGATCAACGTCATCGACGAGGGCCCCGGGATTCCGCACGGGGCCGAGGAACAGATCTTCGAGGCGTTTCAGCGGCTCGGCGATCACGACAACACCACCGGCGTCGGCCTGGGGATGTCGGTGGCGCGGGGCTTCGTCGAGGCGATGGGCGGGACAATTACGGCCACCGACACCCCGGGAGGCGGACTGACCGTGATCGTGGATATGGCTGCGCCGCAGGCGATGGACGCGGTATGACGCGCGTACTCGTCATCGACGACGAACCGCAGATCCTGCGTGCCCTGCGCATCAACCTGACCGTGCGCGGATACGAGGTGATCACGGCGTCCAGCGGGGCCGGCGCGTTGCGCGCGGCCGCCGAGCACAAACCCGACGTGGTGATTCTCGACCTCGGCCTGCCCGACATCTCCGGCATCGATGTGCTGGCCGGTCTGCGCGGCTGGCTCACCGCACCGGTGATCGTGTTGTCGGCGCGCACCGACTCCTCGGACAAGGTGGAGGCGCTGGACGCCGGCGCCGACGACTATGTGACCAAACCCTTTGGGATGGACGAGTTCTTGGCGCGGCTGCGCGCGGCGGTGCGCCGCAACACCGCCGCGTCGGAACTGGAGCAACCGGTCATCGAGACCGAATCGTTCACCGTCGACCTGGCCGCCAAGAAGGTCACCAAGAACGGCAGCGAAGTCCACCTCACCCCGACCGAGTGGGGAATGCTCGAGGTCCTGGTCCGCAACCGCGGCAAGCTGGTGGGCCGTGAAGAACTCCTCAAAGAGGTGTGGGGACCGGCGTACGCCACCGAAACGCATTACCTGCGTGTATATCTCGCGCAGCTGCGCCGCAAACTCGAGAACGACCCGTCGCACCCCAAACACCTGCTGACCGAATCGGGCATGGGGTATCGCTTCGAGGCGTGAGCCCGGCCGCACGCCCACGTTGTCGCTACGAGGCGGGCAAAAGACATGCCCGCTCCCCCAGGGGCCAGCGGGGCGGATGTGCCCTACTCCGCGATGGACAACACGATGCCGTCCAGGATGTCGTGCTCGCTGACGGTCAGCTCGTCGATGCCCGCACGGACGCGCAGCTCGCGCGCCAGCTCCTCGACGACGATCGCGCCCCCGCCGATCACGTCGGCCCGGCCCTCGTGCATCGGCGGCAGCGCCGCGCGCTCGGCCCGCGTCATGCCGATCAGCCGCTCGCACACCGATAGCAGGGCATCGCCCGAAACACGCGAAAGATGAATGGCCGCAGAGTCATACGCCGTCATGTTGTGGGCCAGCGCGGATAGCGTCGTCATCGTTCCGGCAAGCCCGACCCAGGTCCGGGCCCCTTCGACGGGCACCACACCCAGCGCAACCTCGAGTCGTTCGCACACCAGCTGCCGGGCGGCCGCAACCTCCTCGTGCGTCGGCGGGTCCGCATGCAGACAACGTTCGGTCAGCCGCACGCAGCCGATGTCGGCCGAGTAGCTGGCCGTCACCGCGTCGCCGCCGACGACGATTTCGGTGGAGCCGCCACCCAGGTCGACGACGACGAAAGGACCCGTCGCACTGTCTAACTCGCCGACCGCACCCCGGAACGAGAGCTCGGCCTCCTCGGCGCCGGTGATGACCTCCGCCACCGACCCGGGCAGCACCGCACCCAACGCCTCGGCCGTCATCGCGAAAAAGGCGTCGCGGTTGGCGACGTCGCGGGCGGCCGACGTGGCCACCATCCGCACCCGCTGCGCGCCGTGCCGTTTGATCAAGGCCGCATAATCGGTGAGCGCCGCGCGGGTGCGGGCGATCGCGTCCGCCGCGAACTCACCGGTCGCATCGACACCCTGACCCAGCCGCACGATCCGCGTCTCCCGGTGCACGTCACGCAGCCGGCCGCCGTCGAAGTCGGCGATCAGCAACCGGATCGAGTTGGTACCGCAGTCGATTCCGGCGAGCCTGCCATTCACCATTGGCCGACCACCAAGATGCCGGCCATCGCGGGCCCGTCGGCCAGGATCGCCAGCGCCTCGTCGCCGAACGGGTTCACGCCGGGGCCCTTGGCCAGCGAATGGGCGATCAGCACGTGCAGACACTTGACCCGGTCAGGCATCCCGCCGCCGGAAAACGTGGTGCCCAGCGGCTCGATCGCGTCGCGTTCGGCCAGATACGACTCGTGGGCGCGCCGGTAGGCGGCCGCCAATTGGGGGTCCTGGCCCAGCCTTTCGGTCATCTCGCGCATCAACCCCGTGGTCTCCAGTCTGCTGGCTGCGGCCGTCAGGGCCGGATGGGTCAGGTAATACAGCGTCGGAAACGGCGTGCCGTCAGGAAGTTTCGGCGCGGTCTTCACCACACCGGGTTCACCATTGGGACACCGGTAGGCGATTTCGAGTACCCCGCGCGGCTCGCGCCCGAGCTGGCGCGCCACCGCTTCCAGGTCGGCATGATCAGCCACCGGGACCCGTGGGATTCGGTGCGGGCACCGGGCCGGGTGATCCCGGTTCGGCCGGCGGGGCTTCGGGCGCAGGCGCTTGGGCCGGCGGCAGGTGCGGGGCGTCGGCGATGGTGTGCCACAGCGACGTGTACCAGGGGTCACCGTTGGCCGGCTTCGCCGCCGGCGATCCCGGCTGCGTGGGCTCGGCCGCCGACGGCGGAAGCTGAACCTGGAACGGGATGTCTCCGGGCTTGACGAAGCCGAGCCGCTCGCGGGCCTGCGCGGCGATGTAGGCCGGGTCACCGAGTTTGGCCTTGCGCTGCTCTAAGTCCGCGACCTGACGGCGCAGCGCCGCTTCGCTGGCGTTCAGCTGATTCATCTCGGTGCGTTGCGCGAAGTAGGTGCGCACCGGTCCGGCGATCGTCAGCGTCAGCACGCAGATCACCGCGGCAAGCACCGCGGCGCGGCGCGCGGTGAAACCCAGCCGTTGCTCGGAGCGCTGCTCCAGCGATTCGGCGGCCTGCCGCGTGATGGGCTCGACGACATGCTCTTGCTGCGTTCGCGTGGCGGTCCGGCCGGCCTGATTCGCCGAAGGCGACGTCCGCGAGGACGGCTTGGAGGACGGCTTGGCCGTGCGCCGGCCCCGACCCGTTTCGCCGGCCTTCCCCGGGCGGGAGGCCGGGGAGCGCCGTTTCGAGTCGGGCCGTTTCGCGTCAGCCATGTCAGCCGTTGAACGTCAAGCTATTTCGCCTCCACGGCGTACCGCGGGAAGGCCAGGTCGCCGGCGTAGCGCGCGGCATCACCGAGCGCCTCCTCGATCCGCAGCAGCTGGTTGTACTTGGCGACGCGCTCGCTGCGGGCCGGCGCGCCGGTCTTGATCTGCCCGCTGCCGACGGCCACTGCCAGGTCGGCGATCGTGGTGTCCTCGGTCTCGCCGCTGCGGTGGCTCATCATCGTGCGATAGCCGCTGTGGTGGGCGAGCGCGACGGCGTCCAGCGTCTCGGTCAGCGTGCCGATCTGATTCACCTTGACCAGCAAGGCGTTTGCCACGCCCTTGTCGATGCCCTCTTCCAGGCGCTCGGGATTGGTGACGAAGATGTCGTCGCCGACCAGCTGCACCCGGTCACCGATCGACGCGGTCAGGGTAGCCCAGCCGTCCCAATCGTCTTCTGACAGCGGGTCTTCGATGGACACCAGCGGGTACGAGCCGAGCAGGCCTGCGTAGAAGTCCGCCATCTGCTCGGCGCTGCGGGTGGCCCCCTCAAACTTGTAACCCGTCCCGTCGGTGAAGAATTCGGTGGCCGCCGCGTCGAGCGCCAGCGCCACGTCGGAGCCGAGTTTGAAGCCAACCGACTCGATGGCCCTGCTGATCAGATCCAGGGCCGCGGTGGTGCCCGCCACGTCGGGGGCGAAACCGCCCTCGTCGCCCAGGCCGGTGCTCAGCCCCTCCTTCTTCAGCACCGACTTCAGCGCGTGATACACCTCGGCGCCCCAGCGCAACGCCTCGGCGAAGCTGGGCGCACCGATCGGCGCCACCATGAACTCCTGGATGTCGACGGCGGTGTCGGCGTGCGCGCCGCCGTTGAGGATGTTCATCATCGGCACCGGCAGGATGTGCGCGTTCGGGCCGCCGAGGTAGCGGAACAGCGGCAGCGCGGCGGAATCGGCGGCGGCCTTGGCCACCGCGAGCGACACGCCCAGGATCGCGTTGCCGCCCAGCCTCGACTTGTCGGGCGTGCCGTCCAGATCCAGCAGCGCCTGGTCCACCAGCCGCTGATCGTCGGCGTTCAGGCCGATCACCGCCGGGCCGATCTCGTCCAGCACGGCCTGCACCGCTTTCCGCACGCCCTTGCCGCCGTAACGCTCGCCACCGTCGCGCAGCTCGACGGCCTCGTGCTCGCCCGTCGACGCGCCGGACGGCACCGCCGCGCGGGCGAACGTCCCGTCGATCAGGGCTATCTCGACCTCGACTGTCGGGTTACCGCGGGAATCGAGGATCTCGCGGGCCCCGACCTGCTCGATAATCGGCACTGAGTTCTCCTTGCGTCGTCGCCGGTGCGTGCTTTTGCCGGTCAGCGATACATCCTGCTACAGCGAGTGGCCCTTCGCGTAAGCGGTCGCCCAATCGCGGACCGCCCGGGCGTAGACACCGGAGTTGTTGTAGGCGCGCAGCGCGGTGATCCAGCCGCGGGGCGTCGCGAGATCCTTTCCGCGCCAACACAGATACCCGGCCGCCGCGAGCGCGGCGTCGTCGATGTTGTCCGGGTTGACGCGGCCGTCGTTGTGAGCGTCGACACCATAGAGCCGCCACGTCTCCGGGATGAACTGCATCGGCCCCATGGCGCGCGTCACACCGTCGTCGTCGGTGACGTCTTCCTCCGTGTCGACGATGCGCAGCGTGCCACCGCTGCCATCGAGGCGGACACCCCGAATCGGGGGGCTCACATCGCCGTTGGGGGCCAGCCGCGCGCCGCGGTAGGTGCCGTGGTGGCTTTCGACCTGGCCGATGCCTGCCAGGGTGGTCCACGCGATGTGACATTTCGGGTTCTCGACTTCGGCGACCCGGGCCGCGTAGGCGTAGGCCTCGAGCGCGATCACCGGGATCTCCAGTCCCGCCGACCGCTGCGCCGCCCACTCGCGCAACTGATCCGCGGGTCGGCCACTGGCGTGGGTGTCCACCGCCGGCACCGGATCACCGGCCGGTGGCGGGACCCCGTCGGGGATGAACAGGCTGAGCTGCCAGGTGCAACTCGAGGCCAGAACGATCGCGGTCGCGCCGATCACGGCGGCCGCGCGCATCCAACGCCTCGGCGACACCATGCTTTTCTGAGCTCCCCTAAACTCGCCCGCACCAACTTCCGCCACACCATCGTCCCATGCGTTCGGCAACTACCCGGTTGCCTCGGGCCTCGGCGCACCGACCTCTGGTCGGTTTCAGCTAATGCTCGGTTAGCTGCTCGTCGTCTCGGCTAGCGCAGTCAGACCGACGTCGACCACGGGGATTCGCAACCTCGTCCGCGATATTACCGAGCGGCCGATGACAAATGCCGCAAACATTCCGGTGATCGCTCTGACTCACGGCCGAAAATGCGAATTAGTGCGCCGCGGCGCCGGGCGCGGGCGATGCCGGCACGTCAGGCGTCGTCGGCCGTGGCGTCGGCGCTGGATTCTTCCTCGACCACATCGGCAACCGCGTCGGCCTCGCCGTCGGTCTCGGGCGCCGCCTCCTGCGACCGATCGTCGGCCGCGGGTTCTTCGCCCGGCCAGTGCTCACGCCACTCGTCCTCGGAGATCTCGCCCAGCGGGGCGACGTCGAACTCCTCGGGAACACCCGTGCCGCGGCGCGCCGCCGAGATCGTCCGCTCGACTCCGCGGACCGTCTCCACGAATTCCAGAACGGCGCTGCGCAGCGCACTTTCGGCATCGACGTCGGCCGACACTGAGATCGAGGTAACCGCCTCGGGGATCAGGTCCGCGGGCAGGCCCGCTTTGCCGGCACGCGCAATGACCTTCTGGGCCAGCGCCAATGCGGGCTGCCCGGTGTGCACATCGTCCATCACCGAATTGCGCGGCTTCTCGGCCGCCTTGCGTTCTTCCCACTGGGCCAGCTGCTCTTCGAGCGAAATCGATTGCCCGGCAAGCACTCCCGGCACCCGGTTGCCCAGCTTGCGCATCAGGGTCGCTGCGACGTCGTCGATGGTGAAGGGGAATTGCGGCGCGTCCTCTGCGATGCGGGCGTGGAACAGCACCTGCAACAGCACGTCGCCGAGCTCTTCCCGCAACAGGTCGGCGTTGCCGCTGCCGACCGCGTCCAGCAGCTCGTAGGTCTCCTCCAGCAGAAACCTGCGCAGCGAGTCATGGGTTTGCTCGCTCTCCCACGGCCCGGCGGTGCGCAGCTTGTCCATCATCGCCACGGCATCGACCAGCCGTTCCCCGCGCGGCGTCTCGGGCGCCGAGATCAGCCGAGCCCCGGCCGCCAACCGGGCGACGACAGCGGGATGGTCGGGGTCCGACGACAGCAGCACCGGGGCGTCTTCACCGGAGTGCACCGGACGCGCAGCGGACAGCGACCACGGCACCGCGACGGGCATCTCTTCGGTGTACTGCACCTCGCCGCTGAGGTGCTCGATGGCTTCGATGGGAACCAGCGAGGGACGGCGGGGGTCGAACAAGACGACGATCACAGGCGCCCCTCCTCACTCGCCATCGACGCAGGTAGTTCACTCGTTATACCAATGTCTGTCTGCGGTTTGCCCTGCAGTGCCGTCACTAGGTTGGCGACCATCTGCACCAGTTCGACATCGCGCAGTCGCGGTGCGCCCACCCCGCCGGCCCGCGGGATGGGCACCTGCACGGTGGACGTCGTGGCGCGGTAGCTCGCCGCCGGGTACATCCGCTTGAGCCGCACCTGAGCAGAATCCGGCAACGTCATCGGTGAGAGCCGCACGGTCGACGCCGACGCCGCCGACACCTCGGTGATGCCGGCGGTGCGGCACAGCAACCGCAGCCGCGCCACCGCCACCAGCCGCAGGGCCGGTTCGGGCAGCGCCCCGTACCGGTCGATGAGTTCCTCCACCACCGCGTCGATCTCAGCGTCGGAGGCCGCGGCGGCCAGCCGCCGGTACCCCTCCAGGCGCAGCCGGTCGCTGGCGATGTAATCCGGCGGCAGGTGCGCGTCGACCGGCAGGTCGATCCGCACGTCCTTGGGCTCCTCGGCCGTCGTGACGGTCTGGCCGTCGGCAGCCGCCCGGTAGGCCTCCACCGCCTCGCCCACCAACCGGACGTACAGGTCGAAACCGACCCCGGCGACGTGGCCGGACTGCTCGACGCCCAACACGTTGCCGGCGCCGCGGATTTCGAGGTCCTTCATCGCGACTGCCATGCCCGCGCCCAGCTCGTTGTTCTGCGCGATGGTGGCCAGCCGGTCGTAGGCCGTCTCGGTCAGCGGCGAGTGCGGCGGATAGAGGAAGTAGGCGTAGCCACGCTCACGGCTGCGGCCGACCCGGCCGCGCAGCTGGTGCAGCTGGGAGAGGCCGAAGGTGTCGGCGCGTTCGACGATCAGCGTGTTGGCGTTGGAGATGTCCAGCCCGGTCTCCACGATCGTGGTGCACACCAGGATGTCGTATTCGCGGTTCCAGAACCCCTGGACCGTGCGCTCCAGCCGTTCCTCGGGCATCTGCCCATGCGCGACGACCACCCGCGCCTCGGGCACCAACTCGCGGATCCGCGCCGCGGTCCGATCGATCGAGCTGACCCGGTTGTGCACGTAGAAGACCTGCCCGTCGCGCAGCAGCTCGCGCCGCAGGGCGGCCGCCACCTGCTTGTCATCGTGCGGGCCGACATAGGTCAGCACCGGATACCGCTCCTCGGGCGGCGTCAGGATCGTCGACATCTCGCGGATCCCGGCCAGGCTCATCTCCAGCGTCCGCGGGATGGGGGTGGCGCTCATGGTCAGCACGTCGACGTGGGTGCGCAGCGACTTGATGTGCTCCTTGTGCTCGACGCCGAACCGCTGCTCCTCGTCGACCACCACCAGGCCGAGGTCCTTCCAGCGCACCCCGGTCTGCAGCAGTCGGTGCGTGCCGATCACCACGTCTACCGACCCGTCGGCCAGGCCCTCGATCACGGCCTTGGACTCCGTCGGATCGGTGAACCGGGACAGACCCTTGACGGTCACCGGAAACCCGGTCATCCGGTCGGTGAAGGTCTGCAGATGCTGGTCGGCCAGCAGCGTGGTAGGCACCAGCACGGCGACCTGCTTGCCGTCCTGGACGGCCTTGAACGCCGCCCGCACCGCGATCTCGGTCTTGCCATAGCCGACGTCGCCGCAGATCACCCGGTCCATCGGGACCGGCTTTTCCATGTCGCCCTTGACCTCGGTGATCGCGGTGAGCTGGTCGACGGTCTCGGTGTAGCCGAACGCGTCTTCCATCTCGGCCTGCCAGGGCGTGTCCGGCCCGAACGCGTGCCCGGGGCTGGCCTGCCGCTTGGCGTACAGCGACACCAGCTCGCCGGCGATCTCGCGCACCGCGCGGCGGGCCTTGGTCTTGGTGTTGGTCCAGTCGCTGCCGCCCAGCTTGCTCAGCGCGGGCGCCTGGCCGCCGACGTACCGCGACAACTGGTCCAGCGAATCCATCGGCACATACAGCTTGTCTGTGTCTTTTGCCGCACCACCACGGTTCTTGCTGGAGGCGTATTCGAGCACCAGGTACTCGCGGCGGGCGCCGCCGACGGTGCGCTCGACCATCTCCACGAACCGGCCGATGCCGTGCTGATCGTGCACCACCAGATCACCGGCGGTGAGCGCCAGCGGGTCAACGGTGTTGCGCCGCTTGGCCGCCAGGCGCTTACCCTCGACGGCCGTCACCCGGCTGCCGGTCAGGTCGGTCTCGGTGATCACCACCAACGTGGCGCCGGGTATGACGATGCCGTCGTGCAGCGGACCCTTGAACACACCGACCACGCCGGCCTTGGGTGCGGCCCCCGATTCGAGCATGGCCGCGGGGGTGTCGCATTCGGCCAGCCGCTCGACCACGCGGTGCGCGGTGCCGGTGCCTGGCGCGACGACGGCGGCGTAGCCACCGGTGCTGACGTGCGCGCGCAGCATCGCGAAGATGCCGTCGATGTCGTGCTGATGTCCCCGAGCCGACGGCGCCGAGCGGACATCGAGTTCCACGGCCGACTCGTCGGACAGCTGGCTCAACGTCCACCACAGATGCCCCGCGCGGGCCGCGGCGGCCCGGACCTCGTCGAGTTCGGCGAATCCCGACCCGCCGAACTGCGCCACGTCGACCGGGGCGTCGGTACCCAATGCGGCGACCGACCACGACGCTTCGAGGAATTCGCTGCCGGTCTTGATCAGGTCGGCGGCCCGGGTGCGGACCTTCTCCGGATCGCAGAGCAACACCGGTGTGCGCTCGGCCAATTGGTCGGTCAGCAGCACGTGCTCACCGGGCCGAAGCACCGGCAGCAGGGCCTCCATGCCGTCGACCGCGATGCCCTCGCCGATCTTGGCCAGCATGTCGGTGACGCTGCCGGTGATCGCGGGTTCGGTGGTGCGGTGCCGGGCGGCCAGCTCGGCGGCGCGCTCCCGCACCGCATCGGTCAGCAGCAGTTCGCGGCAGGCCACCGCGATCAGGGTGTCGACCTCGATCTCCGGGATCGAGCGCTGATCGGCGACCGAGAACATCCGCATCTCGCTGACCTCGTCGCCCCAGAACTCGATGCGCACCGGGTGCTCGGCAGTCGGCGGGAAGACGTCGAGAATGCCTCCGCGCACGGCGAATTCGCCGCGCCGGCCGACCATGTCGACCCGGGTGTAGGCAAGCTCGGCGAGCCGGGTGATCACGCCCTCGAATTCGATCTCCGTCCCGACGGTCAACGTGACCGGTTCCACGAGGCCCAGCTGCGGCGTCATCGGCTGCAGCAGCGAGCGCACCGCGGTCACCACCACCCGCAGGGGCGGACCCAGCCGGGCATCGTCGGGATGGGCCAGCCGGCGCAGCACCGTCAACCGGGCGCCGACGGTATCGACGCCGGGCGAAAGTCGCTCGTGCGGCAGCGTTTCCCACGATGGGAAGACCGCGACGGAATCGCCGAAGACGCCGCGCAGTTCGGCGGTCAGGTCGTCGGCTTCGCGCCCGGTCGCGGTGACTACCAGCAGAGGACCCAACCGCGCCAGCGCACTGGCGACGAATAGTCGTGCGCTGGCTGGACCCACCAGGCTCAATTCGGCAGGCGAAACGGACGCGCTGTCGATCAACTGCTGGAAGGTCGGCGCGGTGAGCGCCAATTCAACGAGCCCCGCGATCGGGGTTTCTGGGCTAGCAGCCCCCGGTGCGGTCATGATGAATTCCATTCTAGGGGCCCTCAGCGACAGGGCCGGACACACCGAACCACGTCAATATTGAGGTCGCCGCCGTCAAGGGATCGTAAGGAACCCACCACCCGAATATCCGCGGGCGCAGGTTGGATTCATGACATTGCTGGACATCCTGCCGTCTGTGGGCCAGGCCGCTTCCCCGCGTTTCGATCCGGCCATCTGGCCGATCACCGCCCACCCCGACGAGGAGGGCAGGCTGTGCGTCGGCGGTGTACCACTGGCCGATATCGCCGACGAGTTTCACACCCCGGCCTACGTCATCGACGAAACCGACTTCCGGCATCGCGCGCGCCGCTACCGCCGCACGCTATGCGGCGCCGGAAACACAGTGGTGGTGTACGCCGGAAAGTCGCTATTGAGCACCGCGGTGGCCCGCTGGGCCCGCGAAGAGGGCCTCGGGCTCGACGTCTGCTCCGGCGGCGAGCTGGCCGTCGCGCTTGCCGGTGGAGTCGACCCGGCACGCATCGTCATGCACGGCAACGCGAAATCGCCCGAGGAGCTGCGCGAAGCGGTGCGCGTCGGCGTGGGGCGTATCGTGCTGGATTCCGCAATGGAGATCGCCTACCTCGCCGGCCTGGCGCAACGGCGCCAACCGGTGCTCATCCGGGTGACCCCCGACATCGACATCCACGGACACCGCGCCGTCACCACCGGTGTCAGCGACCAGAAGTTCGGGTTCACGCTCCACGGGGACCGGGCCGACGTCGCGGCCCAGCGCGTGCTGTCGCACCCCATCCTCGACCTCGTCGGCCTGCACTGCCATATCGGCTCGCAGGTCGCCGACCCCGCCCTGTACGGCGAGGCGATCCGCCGGATGATCGCGGCGATGGCCGATATCCGTGCCCGGCACGGCGCCATACTCACCGAGCTGAACATCGGCGGCGGGCACGCGATCCCCTACGTCCCCGGCGATCGCGAGCTGAATCTCGAGCAGCTGGCCGACGTCATCGAGAACGCCCTCGACGAGGCGTGTGCCGCCGAGCATTTCCCGCGGCCGCAGATCGTGGTGGAACCGGGTCGGGCCATCTGCGGCCGGGCCGGGGTGACGCTGTACCGGGTGTGCTCGATCAAGAACCAGCCGGGTGGACGCACCTTCGTCGCGGTCGACGGCGGCATGAGCGACAACCCGCGGGTGTCGCTGTACGGCGCGCAATACACGGCCGCGCTGGCCAACCGGCATTCGCTGGGACTCAAGCAGCGGGTCACCGTCGTCGGTCGGCATTGCGAGGCGGGCGACGAGATCGCCCGCGACGTCGAGCTTCCGGCGGATCTGCACCCCGGTGACCTGCTGGCGGTGGCCTGCACCGGTGCCTACCACCACAGCATGGCGTCGAACTACAACATGGTCGGGCGCCCCGCGCTGGTGGCGGTCAAGGATGGACGGGCCCGCGAACTGGTTCGCCGGGAGACCGTTACCGACCTGCTGGCCCGCGACTGCGGCTAGTTGTGATGTCCAGGGAGGTTGGTCAGTCGGGTGAGCCGGCCCGCGTCGGCTACTCGTCCTGCAGCCGAGGATCGGCTTCAAGGCCGATCAGCCCGTTCCACATCAGGTTGACCAGGTGCGCGGCCACGACTTCCTTCTTGGGCTCGCGGGTGTCGAGCCACCACTGCGCCGTCATCGACACCGAGCCGACGAGCGCCTGCGCGTACAGCGGCGCCAGCCCGGGATCGAGCCCGCGACGGGAGAAGTCGCCGGCCAGGATGGAGCTGACCTGGTTGACGGCGTCGTTGAGCAGGCTCGAGTAGGTGCCCGAGCTGATCGCGGCAGGCGAGTCGCGGATCATGATGCGGAAACCGTCGGTGCGCTCTTCGACGTAGGTGAGCAGCGCCAGGGCGACCCGTTCGACGCGCACCCGGGACCGGTTGTTGGTCAACGACGAGGTGATGCCGTCCAGCAGCGCCGACATCTCGCGGTCGACCACGACGGCGTACAGGCCTTCCTTGCCGCCGAAATGCTCGTAGACGACCGGTTTGGACACGTTGGCGCGCAGCGCGATCTCCTCGATCGAGGTGCCTTCGTACCCCCGTTCGGCGAACAGCGTGCGCGCGATGCCGACCAGCTGTTGGCGGCGCTCGGTGCCGGTCATCCGCGCGCGCGGCGCCCGCACCTCCTTGTCCGGTTCCTTGTCCAGCACGGCCACGTCATTCAGCGTATCGGTCAACAGCCGACAAGCGGCTCGGATCGTCGTCAGACTAAAGTCTTGGTGGCGCGGTCGGTCTCCGCCGCCGCTCGCCATGGGTTAGCGATCCGTCGTGGTGTAATCGGCAGCACCTCTGATTTTGGTTCAGATAGTTCAGGTTCGAGTCCTGGCGACGGAGCTTCAATTGCCATTGCGATATCCCATCGTTTTTTGCCTTCACCGCAGCTGAAGTGACACGCTTGACGGCGTGTCGGCGCTTCCGCGCGCAACCCGCGCGGGACAAACCCAAGAGGAGGGTTGATGTCGTCTCCTGGTGATACCGCGGTCCTGGTGCTGGCCGCCGGGCCCGGCACCCGGATGCGGTCGGACACCCCGAAAGTTCTGCACACCCTCGGTGGGCGCAGCATGCTGTCCCACCTCCTGCACGCGATCACCAAGGTGGCGCCCCAGCACCTGGCGGTCGTTCTCGGCCACGACCACGACCGGATCGCGCCGCTGGTCGCCGACTGGGCCGACGCGCTGGGCCGTCCCATCGACATCGCGCTGCAGGACCGGCCCCGCGGCACCGGCGACGCGGTGCTGTGCGGCCTGTCCGCGCTGCCCGACGACTACGCCGGGGTCGTGGTCGTCACCTCGGGCGACACCCCGCTGCTGGACGCCGACACCCTGGCCGACCTGATCGCCTCCCACACCGCGGCGCCGGCCGCGGTCACGGTGCTGACCACCACCGTGAGCGACCCCAGCGGGTACGGCCGCATCCTGCGCACCCAGGACAACGAGGTCATGGCGATCGTGGAACACGCCGACGCCACGCCCTCGCAACGCGAGATCCGTGAGGTCAACGCCGGCGTCTACGCCTTCGACACCGCCGCGCTGCGCTCGGCGCTGAACCGGTTGAGCGCCAACAACGCCCAGCAGGAGCTCTACCTGACCGACGTCATAGCCATCCTGCGCGGCGACGGCCTGGCCATCCACGCGCGCCACGTCGACGACAGCGCGCTGGTCGCCGGCGTCAACAACCGCGTCCAACTCGCGCAGCTGGGCGCCGAACTCAACCGACGCATCATCGCGGCCCATCAGATGGCGGGCGTCACCATCGTCGACCCCGCCACCACCTGGATCGACGTCGACGTCAGCATCGGGCGCGACACCGTCATCCAGCCGGGGACGCAGCTGCTGGGCCGCACCCAGGTCGGTGGCCACTGCGTCGTCGGCCCGGACACCACCCTGACCGACGTCAGCGTCGGCGACGGCGCCTCGGTGGTGCGCACCCACGGCACCGCGTCGTCGATCGGTGCCGGCGCGACCGTCGGGCCGTTCACCTACCTGCGGCCCGGCACCGTGCTGGGCGACGACGGCAAGCTCGGCGCGTTCGTCGAGACCAAGAACGCCACCATCGGCACCGGCTCCAAGGTGCCGCACCTGACCTACGTCGGCGACGCCGACATCGGCGAACACAGCAACATCGGCGCGTCCAGCGTGTTCGTCAACTACGACGGCGAATCCAAACGGCGGACCACCATCGGCTCGCACGTGCGCACCGGCTCGGACACCATGTTCGTGGCGCCGGTGACCGTCGGCGACGGCGCCTACACCGGCGCGGGCACGGTGGTGCGCAACGACGTCCCACCAGGAACGTTGGCGGTATCCGCTGGTCCACAGCGCAACATCGAAGGCTGGGTGCACCGCAAGCGCCCGGGCAGCGCGGCCGCGCAGGCAGCCGAGGCAGCCGAGGCAGCCGAGAAATTCGCTGGTCAGGGCCCCGCGGAGGGCTCCGCACCAAGAGCCGACTAGACACCGTGAATTTGCTAGCTGGCAACCCGGCCACATTTCCGTACGATTCGCTTCGTACGATGGGGCCTTCCATCCCCCACCCCGATTTGGCGAGGGCAGTGCGTTGAGCCACGACTGGACCGATAACCGCAAAAATTTGATGCTCTTCTCCGGCCGTGCGCATCCGGAGCTGGCCGAGCAGGTGGCCAAGGAGCTCGACGTCCACGTCACCGCACAGACAGCGCGGGAGTTCGCCAACGGCGAGATCTTCGTGCGGTTCCACGAATCGGTGCGCGGTTGCGACGCCTTCGTCCTGCAGTCGGCCCCTGACCCGGTGAACAACTGGCTGATGGAACAACTGATCATGATCGACGCCCTGAAGCGGGGCAGCGCCAAGCGGATCACCGCGGTCATGCCGTTCTACCCGTACGCCCGACAGGACAAGAAGCACCGCGGCCGCGAGCCGATCTCGGCGCGGTTGGTCGCCGACCTGCTCAAGACCGCGGGCGCCGACCGGATCGTCACCGTCGACCTGCACACCGACCAGATCCAGGGCTTCTTCGACGGGCCCGTCGACCACATGCGCGGGCAGAACCTGCTGACCGGCTACATCCGCGACAACTACCCCGACGGCAACATGGTGGTCGTCTCGCCCGACTCCGGCCGGGTGCGCATCGCCGAGAAATGGGCCGACTCGCTGGGCGGCGTCCCGCTGGCCTTCATTCACAAGACCCGCGACCCGCGGGTGCCCAACCAGGTGGTGTCCAACCGGGTCGTCGGTGAGGTGGCCGGACGCACCTGCGTGTTGATCGACGACATGATCGACACCGGCGGAACCATCGCCGGCGCGGTGAAGCTGCTGCGCGACGAGGGCGCCGGTGACGTGATCATCGCGGCCACCCACGGTGTGCTCTCCGATCCGGCCGCCGAGCGGCTGGCCGCCTGCGGCGCCCGGGAAGTGATCGTGACGAACACGCTTCCGATCGGCGAGGAGAAGCGTTTCCCGCAGCTGACCGTCCTGTCCATCGCACCGCTGCTGGCCAGCACCATCCGCGCCGTCTTCGAAAACGGTTCGGTCACCGGGCTTTTCGACGGAGATGCCTAGATGGCTGCCAAGCCAGACGACGCCGTTATCTTCCACAACCCCCGCTGCAGCACTTCCCGCAAGACACTGGATCTGTTGCGCGACAACGATTTTGAGCCCACGGTGGTCGAGTACCTGAAGACCCCGCCGACCCGCGACGAGCTGGTGAAGATGATCCGCGACGCGGGCATCGACGTGCGCACCGCGACCCGCAAGCGCGAGTCGCTGTATGAGGAGCTCAATCTCGCGGACGCGACCGATGACCAATTGCTCGACGCCATGGTCGAACACCCCATCCTCATCGAACGACCCTTCGTCGTCACGCCGAAGGGCACTCGGCTGGCCCGCCCGATCGACGCGGTCCGCGAGATTCTGTGAATCGGCTCGGCCGCCGCGTGGCCGCTGCCGCGATGGTTGCGGCGGCATTCGCCGCGGCCGGCTGCGCACCGAAACCGCCTGATTACCAGTCGATCCTGTCGAAGACCCCGACGACCACGACCACCACGGCGGCGCAGAAGCCGGTTCCCCTGTCGCAGTATCTGCAGAGCATCGGGGTGACCGGAGAGCCGGTGGCACCGGGATCGTTGCCCGACCTGACGGTGTCGATACCGACGCCCCCGGGCTGGTCGCCGTTCACCAGCCCGAACATCAGCCCGCAAACGCTGATCATCTCCCAAGGCGGCAAGTTCCCGACGGCGCGGCTGGTGGTGTTCAAGCTCAACGGTGACTTCGACCCGGCCCAGGTGATCAAGCACGGCAACGACGATGCGCAACTGTTCGAGAACTTCAAGCAGCTGGATGCCTCGGGCGCGCCCTACAACGGGTTTCCCTCGTCGATGATCCAGGGCAGCTACGACCTCGACGGTGGCATGCGGCTGCACAGCTGGAACCGCATCGTCATCGCGACCGGATCACCGCCCGCGCACCAGCGTTACCTGGTGCAGCTGACCATCACCGGCTTCGCCAATCAGGCGGCCGCGCAGGCGAGCGACATCGACACGATCATTCACGGATTCGTCGTCGCGGCAAAGTGATTCAGGCACGCCGACCTGCTTCCTGCACAAGTTGGACACGGGAGGTCAAGCCGAGTTTGGCATACACATGGGAGAGGTGAGTCTGCACCGTCCGCGGTGAGATGAACAGCCGGGCGCCGACCTCCTTGTTGCCCAGGCCTTCTGCGACCAGGCGCGCCACATCGTTTTCCATGGGAGTCAGCGACGCCCAGCCGCTGGTCGGACGTTTACGCTCTCCGCGACCACGTTGCGCGTAGGCGATCGCTTCTTCGGTGGATAGCGCGGCGCCCTCAGCCCACGCGGAGTCGAAAGCCGCCTGACCCAGAGCTTCTCGTACCACCGTGAGCGCAGCATCGTGATCGGTCCGGTACATGGGGAAGCGCGGGTGTTCCATGCGCTGTCGCATGGCCTCCGCTGCGCCCAACAGGCGCGCCGCGTGCGGGTGACTGTCGTAGTCGGCGGCGAGGCGGGCGAGACATTCCAAGGCGTCATCGACGTGCAGATATCCCTGAGTATGGGACGCGAGGGTGAGGGCCTTGTGAGCGTCTTGCTCCGCTTGCCCAGACTCACCTGCAGCCAGTGCGATGTACGCACGAACGACTAGCGCCGGCACTTTTTGCCAGGCCGGTGTCATCTCGACATTCTCGTCGGCCCAGCGGCGCGCCGTGGTCAGATCACCGATTGCCAAGGCCGCCTGCGCTATCGGGTTGGTGGATCGGGTGAACACCTCGCGCAGTGGGTTGGTGTGTTCCCATGCCTTCTCGCAGAACTGCATTGCCGCAGCACCATCGCCGGAGGCCAATGCGGCGTCGCCGAGAACCCCGTACACCGTGTCTTCCGAAATCCCGCCCAGCGCCTCTGCGGCGGCCCGCGCGGACTGCGCCGCGGCGTGCGCGGCGGACCCATGCCCCTGGCGGGCCAGCACTACGCCATGCACCAGGCATCCATAAACCTGCATCACCGCGTCCCCGGCTTCTGCGGCCTCCACAGCCAGGGAACGTGCCACTTCGGCCGCTTGGGCGAGATGTCCCTGCTGCATGAGAGCGACGACCAGCCAAGTCCGGCAATTTCGTGAGTAGAACCGGTCGCCAAGCGCATCGGCGAGGTCGCGCCCTTCTTCGGCGGCCGCACGTGTTGCGGTCGGCTCACCCCCTATCGCGCCCGCCGTCGCCTGGTGGCTCAAGATTTGGCACAGGGTCCACCGGTCACCGGCCGCACGGACAAGTTCGCTTGCTTCGGCGAAGTAGGACTGAACCACTTCGGCGTGGTAGACGGCGCTCATTCCGCATGTAATCAGGGCACGGACGATCAGTGCCGGGTCATCGAGCTGACGAGCTATCGCTAACGCGTCCAGCGCCCTACTCAAATCCGTTGGGAGGCCTAACCAGGCAGCGAGGAACTGGCGCTCGATCGCCGCCGCAACCCGCACGGTGGGTGCTATGGGCGATTGCCCCTCATCAGTCAAGGCGGCGTCTAAACCCGCCAGCGCCTCACCTACACGGCCGCCCCGCAACCACAATGGCTGTAGCGACAGGATTAGCCGCATCGCTGTCTCAATGTGCGAGTTCTCTCGGCTCCAACTGTAGGCGGTTCGTAGATTCTCGATTTCGCTTTGTGCCCAACGTAGTAGCGGATCAACACCCGCCAGCCCTTGAGATTCGAAAGCGATAGCCCGACTGGTGTAGTAGTCGCGGTGGCGAGTCCGCACCTGGTCGGCCTCGCCGGATTCGCCGAGTTTTTCTTGCGCGTACTGGCGTACCGTTTCCAACAGGCGGTACCGCATTTCGTCGCCGGTGTCGTCGGTCACCACGAGCGATTTGTCTACCAGCAAGCTCAATTGGTCTAGCAGCTGGTAACTTTCGACATCACTATCGGCGCCGACGGCCTGGGCGGCGTCCAGATCGAAGCCACCGGCGAACGCCGCGAGCCGTCGAAACAAAACTTGCTCCGGTTCGGTGAGTAGCGCATGCGACCAATCCACCGAGGCGCGCAGCGTCTGTTGGCGACGCACCGCGGTGCGCGCGCCTCCGGTCAAGAGGCGAAAGCGGTCATGCAAGCTTTCCACGATCTGGCCCAGCGACAACGCCCGAACCCGCGCTGCGGCAAGCTCGATCGCCAACGGCATACCATCGAGGCGCGCGCAGATCTGCTCCACCTGCGCGTGGTTATCCCCTCCCACAGAGAACTCGGGGCGGGCACGACGGGCGCGATCGGTGAACAGATCGATGGCCTCGTCCGTGAGGGAAAGCGAAGGCACCCGCCAGCTCAGCTCACCGGGCAGGCCCAACGGCTCGCGACTGGTGGCCAGGATCGTCAATTGCGGGCAGGCCGCCAGTAATTCGATGGTCATCGTGCCGCACGCGTCGAGGAGGTGCTCACAATTGTCGAGCAGCAGCAATATCTTCTTATCGCTGAAGAAGCGTACGAGGAGGTCCATGGTGGAGCGACCCGGTTGATCGGGAAGTCCCAGCGTGCGCGCCACAGTGACCGGCGCCACTTCCGGGATGGTGATCGGTGCCAGATCGACGTACCAGATGCCGTCGGAGAACCCGCTACTGAGCGCAGAGGCGACTTCCACGGAGAGCCGGGTCTTTCCGGCACCGCCGGCTCCGGTCAACGTCACCAAACGGTTGGCGGTGATGACCTGTCGCAACTCTTCCATTTGCGCCTGGCGCCCAACAAAACTCGTCAACTGGGCCGGAAGGTTGTGCGAGGCAACCACAGTGCGCACCCGAAGTGGCGGGAAGTCGTTGCGTAGGTCCGGGTGGCACAGCTGCACCACGCGCTCGGGACGTGGAAGATCCCGCAATGGGTAGCTGCCCAGTTCGGCCAACCACACGTCGTCGGGCAGTCGATCAACGATCAACGATTCGGTGGCGCCCGACAACACCGTCTGCCCACCATGCGCCAAGTCACGCAGCCGTGCGGTGCGATTGATGGTCGGGCCCGCGTAATTGGCGTCGTCGCGCAGCTGAATCTCACCCGTGTGTATTCCGACCCGCAACTGGATCGGCGCCAACGGGGCGCGCTGCAACTCCAGCGCACACGCCACCGCGTCCGACGCTCGTGCGAACGCGGCCACAAAACTGTCACCCTCGCCCTGTTCGAGCGGACGCACCCCGTCGTGCGAGGCGATCGCCTCATTCACCGTTTTGTTCAGCTGGACCAGTGCGGCCGTCATCTCTTCGGGCCGCGTTTCCCACAGCCGTGTGGAACCCTCGACATCGGCCAGCAGCAACGTCACGGTTCCGGTCGGCAGCAACTCGCCCACGCACAAATCGTCCCAGGTTAGCGCCGGATTATCCGCATATTGGCTCATGTTAGCCAGCATCGTCGCCCCCGCCAACGCAAAACATCGGCCAATGCGCGCAGATCCCTTTCCAGCGGCGTGCGGATCTACGACCCCCACCGCGTAGATCTACGTGCCGTGGCGGATGGTCTTGGTCGCGCGGCGCCGGATAGTCGACTCAACCCGACCGAGGAGATCCCGATGACCATCGATCAAACGGCCACCTGCCCGAACGTTTTCGACGCCGGCCTGCCCATCATTGCCTACGACCACCTCACCGACCCCGACGAAGCGCACCGCATCATCGACGACGCCCGCGAGCTTTCGCCAATCGCGATCGGCCCGCACGGACCCGAAGTCTTGAGCTATGAACTGGTGCGGACCGTGTTGCGCGACAGCAGATTCGTCACCGCGCGCGGCCTTGGGCTTGACCTGCAAGGCATCACCTCCGGCCCACTGTGGGACAGGGCGATCAGCAACATCCTCGGGCTCGACGGCGACGTGCATCATCGGCTGCGCCGGCTGGTGTCGAAGGCTTTCGCACCCCGCGGGGCGGAGCGGCTGCGCACGCTCGTCGTCGAGATCATCAACGACCTGGTCGACCCGCTCACGGCCGGGGGACATTGCGACGTCGTCTCCGACATCGCCCGCCGCTACCCCACGCCGGTCATCTGCGCGCTGCTGGGCGCGCCACCGCAGGATTGGCATCTGTTCAGCGACTGGACCGATGACATCAAGAAGATCTTCGATTGGAACGTCGCCGAAGACGGCCCGGCGATCCTGGCCGCGTGGGATCAGCTTGACGCCTACCTCGAGGAGTTGATCGCCCGGCGACGCGCGTCGCTGTCCGATGACCTGATATCGGAGCTCATCCGCAGCGAAGACGGCGGCGATCGCCTTACCCACGACGAACTGCTCATGCTGTGCGCGACCCTGCTCGGCGCCGGCACCGACACCACCCGCAACCAGTTGGCCGCCGCGGTGCAGGTGCTGGCCGACCACCCCGACCAGTGGGCCTTGCTTGCCCAGCACCCCGAGCTGGCGGCCCACGCGGTTCACGAGCTGATGCGTTACTACCCAATCATCTTCGGCACCGTGCGGCGGACCGCCGTCGACGTCGAGCTGGCCGGAGTGTGCATTCCCGCCGGGACCCTGGTGCTGGCCAACACCGCCGCGGCCAACCGCGATCCAAGCGTCTATGACCACCCCGACCGTGTCGACATCATCCGCGACGACCCTCCGGCGATGCTCACCTTCGGCGGCGGTGTGCACTACTGCCTCGGCGCTCACCTTGCGCGCCTCGAACTGACTGAAGCACTCCGGGTGATCACCCAACGCATGCCCAACCCGCACAGAATCGGCCCGGCCCCGTGGAAGGCCATCAGCGGAATCACCGGCCCGATGACCCTGCCACTGGAGTTCGATGTCGGTACTGTTCGGGCATGACGAACTGGACCGCCGCAGACCTGCCCTCATTCGCCGAACGGACCGTCGTCATCACCGGCGCCAACAGCGGGTTGGGCGCCGTGACCGCGCGTGAGCTGGCGCGACACGGGGCCACGATCGTCATGGCCGTCCGCGACATCCGCAAGGGCGAGACCGCGGCCCGACAGATGGCCGGTCAGGTCGAGGTGCGAGAGCTCGATCTGCAGGACCTGTCGTCGGTGCGCCGGTTCGCCGACGGGGTGAGCAAGGCCGACGTGCTGATCAACAACGCCGGCATCATGGCCGCCCCCTTCGCGCTGACCGTCGACGGCTTCGAGACCCAGATCGGTACCAACCACCTCGGGCACTTCGCGCTGACTAATCTGTTGCTGCCCAAGTTGACCGATCGAGTGGTGACCGTGTCGTCGATGGCGCACTGGCCCGGGCGCATCGACCTCGACGACCCGAACTGGCAGAACCGGCGGTACTCGCCGTGGCTGGCCTACAGCCAGTCCAAGCTCGCCAACCTGCTGTTCACCAGCGAGTTGCAGCGCCGCCTCGTCGCGGCCGGTTCCCCACTGCGGGCGCTCGCGGCCCACCCCGGCTACTCGCACACCAACCTGCAGGGCGCCTCCGGCCGCAAGCTGGGTGACGCGCTGATGTCGGCGGTCACCCGGGTGGTTGCCACCGACGCGGATTTCGGCGCCCGGCAAACGCTGTACGCGGCGTCCCAGGATTTGCCCGGGGACACGTTCGTCGGGCCCCGATTCGGCCAGATGGGCCGCACCCAACCGGTCGGACGCAGCCGGCGTGCCCGGGACAGCGCCACCGCGGCGGCGCTGTGGTCGCTGTCCGAGCAGCTCACGAAGACCAAGTTCCCACTCTGAGCCGCATCGGTCACGTCCGTCACGCCAGCCCCTACGCGGCCTATAAGGCTTGTTGCCCGCCTTCGAGCGACAACGGGTGTCAGCCGCCGAGCGACGAGCGACCGACCGCCGAATTTCTGCTCTGAGGTGCAGATGCGCTAACCTGACCGGGCGTCACGGCGAGGGTGGCTGGCGGGCCAGCACCGTTATCGACGGAGACCGACGAATCGTCGCGACCCCGGCCGTGCCCCGAAACACAGGCGAGCACACAGGAGCGACACGATGGCCAAGCAAGCACTCAACCAGTTGAAGGCGGCGGTCCGCGCCGAGACCGGCAAGGGTGCGTCCCGGCGAGCCCGCCGCGACGGCAAGATCCCGGCCGTCCTCTACGGTCACGGCGCCGACCCGCAGCACCTCGAACTGCCCGGCCACGACTTCGCCGCGGTACTCCGGCACGCGGGCACCAACGCGGTGCTGACCCTCGACATCGAGGGCAAGGAGCAGCTGGCCCTGACCAAGTCGCTCGACATCCACCCGATCCGCCGCACCATCCAGCACGCCGACCTGTTGGTCGTGCGCCGCGGCGAAAAGGTCGTCGTCGAGGTCCGCGTCGTCATCGAGGGCGAGGCCGTGCCCGGCACCCTGGTGACCCAGGACACCAGCACCATCGAGATCGAGGCCGACGCGCTGTCGATTCCCGAGCAGCTGACGGTGTCGATTGAGGGCGCCGAGCCCGGCACCCAGTTCTCCGCGGGACAGATCACCCTGCCCAAGGGCGTCACCCTGATCTCCGACCCGGAGACCCTGGTGGTCAACGTGGTCACCGCACCGACTGCCGAGGAACTCGCCGAAGAGGGCGCGGGCGAGGTCACCGAGGAAGCCGCAGCGGCCGCGGGCGAAGAAGAAGCCGAGGCCGGCGAAGAAGAGGCCGCCGAGGCCGAGGCCGAGTAGGCGGATCGCAACGTGGCCGAGCCGTTGCTGGTCGTCGGCCTGGGCAATCCCGGAGACAACTACGCCCGGACCCGGCACAACGTCGGATTCATGGTCGCCGACCTGCTTGCCGGGCGGATGGGTTCGAAGTTCAAGGCGCACAAGCGTTCCGGCGCCGAGATCGTCAGCGGCCGCCTCGCCGGGCGCTCGGTGGTCGTCGCCAAGCCGCGCTGCTACATGAACGAATCCGGCCGTCAGGTCGGCCCGTTGGCGAAGTTCTACTCGGTGACACCGGCCGACGTCATCGTCATCCACGACGATCTCGACCTGGATTTCGGGCGTATCCGGCTCAAGATCGGTGGCGGCGAAGGCGGCCACAACGGCCTGCGTTCGGTTGCTAATGCCTTGGGCAGCAAGGAGTTTCAGCGGGTCCGGATCGGGATAGGCCGTCCTCCGGGACGCAAGGATCCGGCGGCGTTCGTGCTGGAAGGCTTCAGCGCCGCCGAACGGCCCGAGGTTCCCACCATCTGCGAGCAGGCCGCGGACGCGACCGAGTTGCTGATCGAACTGGGGCTAGAGCCCGCGCAGAACCGCGTCCACGCCTGGTAGCCCGGCCGACCCGGACTAGGTGACCAGGCTGACGGAGGTCGACCGGCGCAACTTGCCCGACGGCGTCTTCGGGATGGTCCCCGGACCGAGCACCACCACGTTGCGCGGCCGCACGTCGACCTCGGCCACCACCTCTCGGGCGACCTGGTGCTCGATGCGACGCACCTCGGCCTGGTCTTGGAAGGCGTTGGACTCCACGGCCACCGCGAATGTCTCGCGGGAGTGGCCGGCGTCCAGCCGCACCGCCACGGCGCAGCCGGGCCGCACCCCCTCGACGCGGCAGGCGGCGCGCTCGATGTCGGTGGGATAGATGTTGCGGCCCGCCATGATGATGACGTCCTTTACGCGGCCGCAGACCACCACGTGACCCTCTTCGGTCAGGTAGCCGAGGTCGCCGGTGTCGTACCAGCCGTTCTCGTCCTGGGCCGAGATGAAGCCACCCATGGTGAGGTAGCCGGGCGTAAGCGACTCGCCGCGCAGCTCGATGACCCCGACGCCGCGGGCGGGCATCACCTCGCCGTTCTCGTCGATGATGCGCGCCTCGAGGTCGCGCAGCAGCGGGCCGAGCGTGGCCAGCCGGCGGGTGTTGCCCTTGGTGGAGGGCACGGCGCGGCGCAGGGCGGCCAGCAGGTCGGCGTCCACCTCGTCGACCACCAGGCCGGCGTTGCACTCCGAGAACGAAACGGCCAGCGTGGTCTCGGCCATGCCGTAGGCCGGCAGGATCGCCGCCGGGTTCAGGCCGAACGGCTTGCCGGCGTCGAGCAGGTCCTCGACATCGGCGGGCTCGACGGGCTCGGCACCGGACAGGGCGAAGCGCAGGGTCGACAGGTCGAAGTCGCCGGCCTTGGCGTTGCGGCGCAGCCGCTTGGCCAGCAGCGCGTACGCGAAGTTGGGCGCCGCGGTCATGGTGCCCTTGTACTTGTCGATGAGCTTGGCCCACAGCAGCGTGTCACGCAGGAAGTCCATCGGCGTGACCTTGACCAGCTCTGCACCGAAGTACATCGGGATGGTCAGGAAGCCGACCATGCCCATGTCGTGGAAGCAGGGCAGCCAGCTGACCATGACGTCCTTGGTGACGTCGTACTGGGCGCCGATGAACATCGCCTCGGCGTTGGAATAGATGTTGCGGTGGGTGATCTGCACCGCCTTGGGAGATCCGGTCGAGCCGCTGGTCAGCTGCATCAACGCGAGCGCATCCTCGCCGACCTCGACGGGTTCGATGGGCTCCGCCGCGAGCAGGTCGGCGACGGTGACGACCTTGATGCCCTTCTCCTCGAGAACCGGGATCGCCACCATGAACGGCTCGGAGACGACGACGGCCTTCGCCTCGATCATGCCGATGACGTTCATGGTGTCCTCGGCCCACACGGCCAGGTCGGTGCGCGGCGTGGGCTGGTGCAGCATGGTCAGGCTGGCGCCGCGCATCCACAGGCCCTGCGCCGTCGGCGCGATCTCCACCGGATAACCGGCGAGCACACCGACCGCGTCGTCGGGCCCGATGCCCGCGGCGGCCAGGCCACCGGCGATGCGGCGCGCGCGCTCGTGGACCTCACCCCAGGTGTGACGGACGGGTTCGTGGGGTTCACCGGTGACCATGCCCGTCGTCGCGGACCGGGCATTGCGGTACATCTTCTCGGTAAACCTGCTCACAAAAGCCTCCTCGGTTCCAGCCCTCGTCCCAATGCCCGGAATCTCATGTTCCGCCCGCTGGGTAACTCTTCGACGCAAGCACGTAAACACAGTTGGGCGGCGGTTAGGTCTCGGATCGATGATGCGTCCGCACCCGCCGCAAGGCGGCGGCGTTCGATCACCCGATAAGCGCGAATCGGGCCGGAGAAACGCTGCCGGGCCCGATTCATTAATCGTCCGCCGGAACGTCCGGCGGACGATGGAATTAAGTGATCTTGCTCAACACTTCCCGTCACCGCGCATTATCTTAAACTCCTCTTAGGGTGGCGCCAAACTAATGCGTAAATTGGGGTTCTTTTCACACCTCGGTCGGTGTGGGGACCACCCGAGCGCCCGCCACAGGCCCGCTGGCGACCCGCACCGTGCGGCAGACGCCCGCCCCCGACACCTCGGTGCCGACGTCGACCGCGGCGGTCGCCGACGAGCACAGGAAGGCACACGTCGGGCCCGACCCGGACACGATCCCCGCCAGCGCCCCGGCCTCCACACCGGCGCGCAACGTCCGCCGCAGGGCGGGGTGCAGGCTCACGGCGGCCGCCTGCATCTCGTTGCCCAACAGCGGCGCCAGCTGCTCGGCGTCGCCGGCGGCGAGGGCGGCCAGCACCGGCCCGGGAGCCGGCAGCCGGGGCGGGTCCCCCACCTCACGCAGCCGGTCCAGTTCGGCGAAGACGGCCGGCGTCAGCAGCTCACTGTCGGCGAAAGCCAGCACCCAGTGGAAGGTGTTGCGGGACAACACCGTCGCCAATTCCTCGCCGCGGCCGGTGCCCAACGCGGTTCCGCCGTGCAGCGCGAACGGGACGTCGCTGCCCAACCGGGCGGCCAGCGCGCGCAGATCGCGGCGCGGGACGTTGAGTTCCCACAGCGAGTTCATCGCGACCAACACGGCCGCCGCGTCGGCACTACCACCGGCCATGCCGCCGGCCACCGGAATCGATTTGTCGATGATGATCGACACATCCGGCGCCCGGCCGACGTGTTCGGCCATCAGCTCTGCGGCCTGCCAGGCGAGATTGCGTCCGTCGGTGGGCAGCTTCTCGGCGCCCTCGCCGACGATCTCGAGCGAGAGCACATCGGCATTGCGGACCGTCACCTCGTCGAGCAGCGAAACGGCCTGAAAGATCGTGTTCAGCTCGTGATAACCGTCCTCGCGGCGGTCGCCGACCGCCAGGTAAAGGTTGACTTTTCCGGGGACCCGAACGGTGACCGACCCGGTGGGAATCCACTGCGCGGCGGTGTTGCCGTCAGACGCTGACACCGCAGCAGACTATCGCTGCTGAGAGCCAATCACACGCAACGGCGCCCCTGAGGTCCGCCGTCAGCCGGTCGGCGCCCCCTGTTCGGCGGTCTGCGCAGTCGCATCGGGCGTGCCGTGCGGGCGGTCGGCCGATCGCTGCAACAACCGCACGAAGTCGTCGATCGAGAGCGTCTCGCCGCGGCGGGCGGGGTCAATGCTGGCGGCCAGCAACCGATCCGCCGACTCGTTGCCCGAGCCGGCCCAGTTCACGAACGCGTTGCGGCAGGTCTTGCGCCGCTGCCCGAACGCGATGTCCACCAGTGCGAACACCTCGCGGCGGAACGTCTCGTCGGTGGGCCACGGCGAGGTAGCAAAGCGGTCGATGCGCACCAGCCCGGAATACACCCGGGGGATCGGCCAGAAAACGGTCGGCGACACCGTGCCGCAACGGCGAACCTGGCCGAAGAAGCGCACCTTGACGCTCGGCACGCCGTATTCCTTGCCACCCGGCTCGGCGGCCAGGCGCTCGGCGACCTCGGCCTGCACCATGACCGTGACGGTTCGAATCGACGGGAACTCGGCGAGCAGGTGCAGCAGTGCCGGGACGGCGACGTTGTAGGGCAGGTTGGCGACCAGGGCGGTCGGCTGCACGGACAGATCGTCGCGGCGCAGGGTCAAGACGTCGCGGTTGACCACCGTCAGGCGCTGGCTTTCGCTGCCGGAGTGCTCGGCGACGGTTTGGGGCAGCCGTTCGGCCAGTACCGGATCGATTTCGATGGCGGTGACGGGCGAGCCGCGGTCGAGCAATGCCAGGGTGAGCGAGCCGAGACCGGGCCCGACCTCCAAGATGTGGTCAGACCGGCTCACCCCGGAGGTCGAGACTATCCGGCGCACCGTATTGGCGTCGTGGACGAAGTTTTGGCCGAGGGATTTCCGTGGCCGAAATTCAAGTTCTTTGGCCAGCCGCCTGATCTCGGTACGCCCGAGTAGCCGGATGGTCAGCGTGCACCAGCTCTTCCGCTGCACACTGGCCATGCACCCCAACCCTGGCGCTCTCGGGTCACCTCGGCAACGGTGATCTGCTCCTCGCGGGTGGCGAGGTCGGCGCGCGAGGCGAACCGCAAACCGCCGTTGCGCTCCCACGTGCCCTGGTCGAACTGCACACCCCCGTAATACCCGTTGCCGGTGTTGATCGCCCAGTTTCCGCCGGCCTCACAGCCCGCGATCGCGTCCCAGATGGAACCGTCGCTGACCGGTGGCACTTCGGTGCCGGGCTTGGTGCCGATGCGGACCACCGAGTCGCGGGCGGGCGTGATCACCGTGTTGGCGATCGGCAGCCGGCCGGTCTCGACACCGTTGACGGTGGCCACCGAGAAGGTGACGTCCTGCGTGCCCGGGCTGCCCGGATCCTCGACGACCTGGCGGCTCATGTTCATGCCCGGATCTTCGATGCGACGGGCGGTGGGGGGCAGCGGGATCCGCTCGGTCACCTGCTGGATCCGGTTGCGGGTCACCTGGACTTCCATCCCGTCGACGATCGGCGCCGTCGCGGCGGGCACTACCTGGTCGCTGTCGAGCAGCGGTGCGCCGGCGGCGCTCAGCAGGCCGGCGACATTCGGTGCAGCCAGGTGCACGTTGCGAACCGCACCGGCGTCGTTGATGCGGACGGTCTTGGCGCTGACGACGGGCAGCGCCATTCCGGCGAGCGGAACGCGGCTGCCGCGGTTGGCCGCGGCCGGGGCGGTGTCGGTCATCGCCAGCTGGGCCAGCGCCTCGTCGACGGTGGATGCGGTGGTCCACACCTGCTTGGTGTCGTGGCCGTCCAGCGAGATCTGCAGGGGACGGCTACGGCGCAACACGATCTTGCCGGCGTCGTGCACCGCGACATCGCCGGCGGGATACAGGTCGTCGCGGTCGTCGATGACGAAACCGTTCTCCTCGACGACGTCGATGACCCGCGACTTCATGGTGGTGACTCGCATGGCGACCCCGTCGACGGTCAACGTCACCGTCTTGCACACCGAGACCGCGTATCCGCCCGCGAATGCCAGGACTACCAGCAGCCCTCCGACCACGAGCCGCAACATCGGCGAAGGATTCTGATGCAGTTTTGTCAATACACTCAACGCGCGTTACCCAACCCTCAACAACCCACTCATTCAGCAGCAAGTCACAAATTAAGGGCCCGTAGGCCCAACCGTTCGATCACAAGACGGTAACGAACCGGTCAATGTTGGGCAACTCCGACGCGGCGAATTTAAACGAATCGCCTGGTCGTTTTCGTCACACTGTGACCAATCCGTACACCCGTTGAGCATTGCCGGTTGTCATCTCGGCCAGCTCTTCTGGGCGACGATCCACCAGTTCGGCGATCGCCCGAACAGTATAAGGAAGGCAATAGGGCTCATTCGCCGTCCCCCTATATGGATGGGGCGTCAAGAACGGTGCATCGGTCTCCACCAACAGCTGTTCCGGCGGTATCAACGGGACGGCTTCGCGCAGGGCGTGCGCGTTGCGGAAGCTCACGGTGCCGGACAGGCTCAGCAACCATCCGGCGTCGACGCAGCGGCGGGCCATCGCGGCGTCCGAGGAAAAGCAGTGGAAGATCACGGCGTCCGGGGCACCCTCGGCCGCCAGCACGTCGAGCACTTCTTCGTCGGCGTCGCGGTTGTGGATCATCAGCGGTTTTTTGCACCGCTTCGCCAGGTCGATGTGCCAGGCGAACGCCTCCCGCTGCACGGCCGGCTCGGCGCAGCCGTCCAGACGGCCGGGCCAATACAGGTCCAGGCCGGTCTCGCCGACGGCCACCACCCTGGGGTGGGTCACCAATCGCTCGATTTCGGCGCGGGCGGCGTCGTCGAGCGCGCCGGCGCGAGTCGGGTGCAGCGCCACCGCGGCATAGACCCGCGGGTCCCACTCGGCGGCGCGGGTGACCCAGCGCGCCGAGGCCAGGTCGTCGGCGACCGTGACGACCGCGCCTACCCCGACCGCTGCGGCGCGGTCCACGATGGCCCGCACGCCCTCGGCGTCGACGGCACCACTCGCATCCAGGTGGGTGTGCGCATCGACGAGCGGGCTCAACGGCTCGGGGGCCGGGGCCGACCGGCGTTTGGAACTCACGCGCACACAATAGGTCGCCCCCAAATAAGGTTGGGGGCGATGAGGCCCTATTACGTCACCACCGCGATCACCTACCCCAATGGCGATCCGCACATCGGCCACGCGTACGAGTACATCGCGACCGACGCAATCGCCCGGTTCAAGCGGCTCGACGGCTTCGATGTGCGGTTTCTGACCGGCACCGACGAGCACGGCCTCAAGATGGTCGAAACGGCGGCGGCCGAGGGCATCCCCACAGCCGAGCTGGCCCGGCGCAACTCCGATGTGTTCCAGCGGCTGCAGGAGCGGTTGAACATCTCCTTCGACCGGTTCATCCGCACCACCGATCCCGACCACCGCGAGGCGTCCAAGGAGATCTGGCGCCGGATGTCGGCCGCCGGTGACATCTACCTGGACACCTACTCGGGCTGGTACTCGGTGCGCGACGAACGGTTCTTCGTCGAATCGGAGACCAAACTCCTCGAGGACGGGACCCGGCTGGCCGTGGAGACCGGCGCCCCGGTGACCTGGACCGAGGAGCAGACCTACTTCTTCCGGCTCTCGTCCTATGCCGACAAGCTGCTGGCCCACTACGAGGCGAACCCGGACTTCATCGCGCCCGACGTGCGGCGCAATGAGGTGGTCAGCTTCGTCTCGGGCGGACTGCGCGACCTGTCCATCTCGCGCACCTCGTTCGACTGGGGCGTGCAGGTGCCCGAGCATCCCGACCACGTGATGTACGTCTGGGTCGACGCGCTGACCAACTACCTGACCGGGGTCGGCTACCCGGACACCGAATCCGAGCGGTTCCGCCGCTATTGGCCGGCCGACTTGCACATGATCGGCAAGGACATCATCCGATTCCATACCGTGTACTGGCCCGCATTTTTGATGTCGGCCGGAATCGAGCTGCCGCGTAGGGTTTTCGCGCACGGTTTCCTGCTCAACCGCGGCGAGAAGATGAGCAAGTCGGTGGGCAACGTGGTCGACCCGATCGACCTGATCGACACGTTCGGGGTTGACCAGGTTCGCTATTTCCTGCTGCGCGAAGTGCCGTTCGGCCAGGACGGCAGTTTCAGCGAAGACGCCATCGTCACCCGGATCAATGCCGATCTGGCCAACGAGCTGGGCAACCTGGCGCAACGGTCGTTGTCGATGATCGCCAAGAACCTCGACGGGATCGTCCCCGAACCCGGTGGGCTGATTGCCGCCGACTCCGAGTTGCTCGCCACGGCCGACGGTTTGTTGGAACGCGTGCGGGCCAGTTTCGACTCCCAGGCGATGCATCTGGCCCTCGAAGCGATCTGGCTGATGCTCGGCGAGGCCAACAAGTACTTCTCGGCGCAGCAGCCGTGGGTCTTGCGCAAGAGCGAGTCCCAGGCGGACCAGGAACGGTTCCGCACCGTCTTGTACGTCACCTGCGAGGCAGTCCGCATCGCGGCGCTGCTGGTCCAGCCCGTCATGCCCGAATCGTCCGGCAAGCTGCTGGATCTGCTCGGCCAGCCGTCAGACCGGCGAGCGTTCGCCGCCGTCGGTACGCGATTGGCTCCCGGCACCGCGTTGCCCGCTCCCGCGGGTGTGTTCCCCCGCTACCAGCCGAGCACCGAGGTGGAGTGAGCTCATAGCGCCGTGACCAGCGGTCAAAGACCCGAACAATTCGGTTGAGGATCAAGCGAGTTCGACGACACGGCCCATACTTCTGTGCCGCTTTGGACAAAAGAGTCCAACATAACTTCTGGCATAGACCATAATCTTCGGTGTGGAACGACGCCAGAACAGGCAACAGAGCCAATCGCCGATGACGACCCTGAAGGAGCTGCCCGCCCTGGTTGTGCTGGAGCGGATCCCGGTTCCGGTGCTGGCCATCGGGGATGACGGCAGTATCTTGTTCGCCAACACCGCATTTGCCGACATGATGGGCTACGAGCCGGATGAGGCCCTGTCGCTGCGGTTCGAGCAGATCTTCCATCAGGCCCCTGCGTCGGATTCGCTGTTGGCTACCGTCCACGCTCTCGCGAACATGGTCGTCGAGCTCGCGCACAAGGACGGCTCGGTCGTGCGCGCGATGATGAGCAAGTCCGCCGTGCGGCGCGTCGACGATCAGTTCGCCCTCGCGGCGTTCCAGGACCTGACCGAACAGCTCTGGGAAGAAACGCGCTAGCGCGTCCAACCTCCCTCAGCGGCTTGAGGCAACGGCCGTTGCGCGCCGGCGCGGCAGGCCGCCGGAGACCGTGAGCCGGAAGTAGTCGAACGAGGAATTGCTACCCACCGCCAACCGTGGCAACGCCAGCGGGTCGCAGCGGCAATCGGCGAATCCCGGCGCGGTGGACAACGCCCAACGCACCCCACGGCGGCGCAACGCGTCCATGGCTCGAGCATCGAAATCCTGAGGCCGGCCATTCGGGTAGGCGAAAATTGTTGGCGCCAGGCCCGTCTCACGTTCCATCGCCGCGCAGGAATCGGCGATCTCCTGCTCGACCTTGTCGTCACCGCACCGCGCGAGGATGGGGTGGGTGACGGTGTGCGGGTACAGCGTCACCAGGGGATCGCCGGCCATCTCCCGCGCCTCGTCCCAGCTGAGCATCCGGAACGGGCCGGGGTCGCCGTCGTCGCGGTATCCGAGTGCGCCCAGGACCTCGTCCAGCACCGCGATGCGCTCCGCGTCGGCAAGGTTCTTCAACCCCTCGACGGCCGCCACGTAGGCAGCGCCCCGTTCGGCGCTGCCGTCGAGCGAACGCGTTCCCAATCCCAATGCGCCCAAGTCGACTTCGTCGGCGTTGCTGCGGGCGATCGCCAGCCACAGCCGGTCGGGCCACAAGGTCGCGTCGGTGCCGATCGGGCCCGTCGCGAGGAACACCGCCGCGGGCAGGTTCAGCTCGCGCAGCACCGGCAGAGCGTGTGTCGCGAGGTTGCGGGTGCCGTCGTCGAACGTGATCGCCAGCGCGCGCGGCGGCAATGTCCCTGCGGAAAGGCAAGCGAGGGCCTCCGCGAGCGGCAGGACGTTGAAGTGCGCACGCACGTATTCCAATTGGCGGCGATACAGCTCTGCGCCGTTGACATGCCAGCACGGCGGCGACAGTGGGTGGTCCTCCACGCCGTGGAACATGACGATGGCGAGCACGTCGCGGTGCCGTCGCCGCGCCAGCGCCGGAACCCCGGCAGCACACAACAATCGGGCCGCGATGTTCTTGACGGCCGGGCGCATCACCGCGCTCCTGAGTCGCGTCATCAAGCGTCAAACTCTATTGGCGCCGCCATGATTCGCGCCTCACGCGCCACAGGATCACCCCGGCACCGATGATGGCCACGACGACCCAGCCGGCGCCGAACCACCACAGCCAGTCGAGGTCGGAATGACCGCCGGATCCCGCGGCGGACGCACCGGCGGCCAACGGCGGATGGTCGACCGTCACCGGGTCTTGCCCGGGCACCGACACCACCGCAACACCTCTGAGTCGCTGCCAATGCTTGTTGTCGTCGCTCTTGAGCCACCTGATCAGCTCGTCGAGCTGTCCGGGCGCCCCGTTGGACGTCGCGACCAGCAGCGACCGACCGCGGTTGAAAACCGTTTGGAGAGAGGCGAACCGCAGCACTGGGTCCAGCGTGAGCTTAGCCGGCTTGTCACCGGGCCCGACGGCGTTGACGGTGATCGGGCCGCTGGGTCCCGCCGTCACCGGGAGCACCACGTCGGATTGGTTCCACCCGTCGGCGGAAATCAGTAGCGCGGGATTCGAGGATTCGATCGCCTGCTTGACGCTGGTGACGGTGGTGTCGATCGGGATCGAGCTGATTCGCTGCAGGCCGATCAAGATGTCGAGCGCGCGCATGGTGTCGATGAACGAGTGCTCGGCGATGCCCACCTGGACGCGAGGCATCAGGGTTTGCGGCACCGATTGGAAGCCGTCCGGCACCGGCGGCGCGGCTGGGCTGCTCTGAATGACGCTGTCGCCGCTGATGTTCAGCGAGAGAAGCTGGTTGCCGGGCCCGGCGGTGTAGAAGTCACCGCAATGTCCGATGTTGCTTGCGACATCGAGTACCAGATCAAGGCTGGTGTAGCGCTGCAGCAGTCGATCCGGCACGTCGACCCACCGGTCGATGTTGCCGTGGCCGTCGGTCGGCCAGTGGTCGATGGTCTCCGAGCCCATGGTGACGGCGATCTGGCCGCCGATGTTGTTCGGCGTCGGAGTGTATGAGCCCTGCAGATGCACCCGCACCGAATGCACCGACCTGCCGAACCGGGTCTGGTCAACTCCGATCGACACCCGCGGTTGCAGTGAGGTCGAGTTGGCAACGGACTGGCCAAGTTCGCGCAGGGTGGCGGTGTCTCCCGGCAATTGCACCTTGGGCTTCGGCGATTCCATCGAGGCCTTGGACGACAGCGCCAGATCCGAAAGGTCGCTGAACAACACGGCCGTGTCCGACTCGTCGGTGCGGTTCAACGGGCCCGAAACCAACAGCCAGGGCACGCCGGAGGAACCCTGCAGCGAAAGCCCGTTGTCCGGGCCCTCTTTCACGACGACCTGGCGTTCCAGCGATTGCGGCGGCGTCGGCGGCGAGTTCTGCCCTTCCGGCAACGGGATCACCGTGATGTCGGGGGCCTGCTTGCCGTAGTGCGCGGCGGCGGAGGTGGCGAGCTGAATTGCCGTGTCGGACTCGGCCGTCGACGGCGATTGCGGCAGATAGATGCTCAGCTTCCGCAGCACCGGCGGCAAGAAATGCGACACCGTGGTGGGCGGCAGTTCGGTGCCCGTGTAATTGATCGTCCCGTTGGACAGCCGCAGCGGGCTCTCCGGATACAAGCAAGCTCCGTCGTTGGGCACCAGATAGGCCCGCACCGTGACCGTCAGCCAGTTGTCAATCACCTCGGCCCCGCCCAGCGGGATGACGATCGGCGCCTGATCGGTGTTGGGCAGGTTGAGCCGCGCGAGGGTGCGCTCGCCCTGCGACACGGTGAGCAGACCGGAGCGCAGATTGATCGGCAGTTCGACAGTCGCGTTGAACGCCGTGGGGTTCAGCCCGTGCAGTACCGGAAGAGACAATTGTTGGCTGCTCGTCAGGCCCCAGAACTCCAGGTTCGCGGACGCCCCGACGTCGGTCATCGACAACGTCGTCGTGGTTGGCGTCGCCGTCGCCGAAGTCGACGTCGAGTCCGACGGGGTGGTCGGGTCGGCCGGCGCAGCCCACGATGCCGGAGCATTCATCACCAAGAATCCGACGACACCGGCCAGTGCAAATACTCGGCGGAGAGATTTCCGGTACATCACCGGAACAGTATGCATTGTTGAAAGCGCTTCAACCCCAATAACGGAATCGTCGCCGTGGCGACCGCGAAAAGGTATCTGGCGCCACCTCTTAGAGATCCGCTGCCTTCACCGCGGTCTATTCGGTTTTCGAATCCGCTGCGGCCTCGTCGCGGGCAGCCCTGGCCGCCGCGTGCCGCATTCCTTCGCGGCGCAGGAATTGGTCGAAGTAAGGCAGCGACGCTTCCGAGACGACGCCGGGCAGCAGCAGGTTCCAGATCTGGTGCAGCCGCGCGGTTGGGTCGCCGATGATGTCGCCGATTCTGCCGTGGCTGGATATGGCGTTGGCCACCAACCGGGCCCCGAAGATGGCGCCGATGATTGCCGCGCTGAGCACGTCGGGGTCGATTTCGCTGCGGAGGTCGCCCTCCTTGATTGCGCGGCGTGCCTCTTGCGCCGTCTCCAACATCAAGTTCGCGTAGAAGCGCGACGCCGCTCCGTTGAATCCGCTTAAGGCTGTGGCCAATTGCGCGGCCGCGCGGGCCATTATGTCCGAGCTCAACACCTCGACAATCGTGAATGTGCCGTGCAGCAGGTTCTCCAGCCCCGGCGACGACGCCCCGCACACATTGCGGAAAGCGCTGAGAAGTGTGTCCGAACCTTCCTCGATGATGTTCGACGCCAACGATTCTTTCGAATCGAAGTGGTGATAGAGAGCGCCCTTGGTCATTCCCGTGCGCTCGATGATGGTGCTCCATCCAGCGGCGGCATAGCCCACGTCACCGAACACTTCGATCGCGGAATCGAGGATTTTTCGGCGAGTGGCTTCAGAGCGAACTTGGCGCGCCATTGTGCACGCACCTCCGGAGTCTCATCGGATGCGCAGATCGCTCATCTGGTTTCACCTTGCTCGCAAGACGGCCCACAGTATCAGCCGCCACCACGGCGATCCCCCCGTGCAACCCGCCGGTGTTGCTGCCGCTAGTCGACATCCGCGGAACTGGTGTTGATGGCGAGCGCCGCACGCCGCCTGAGGAATTGGCGGAAGTATTCGGTGCGGTCCGGCTGCAATACCCCGGTCAGGAGCAGGGACCAGCAGTTCTCCAGGTCGCGCAGGAACCGTTCCGGTTCGTCCAGATTGCTGGTCTTCCGCAGGCCCATGTGCAGCGAGACCATCAAGCGGCCGACGTCGTGCGGATCGCATTCGTCGTTGATGTCACCCTCGGTCTTGGCCTGCTCGGCGACCCTGGCCAGCGCCTTGATCCATTGATCGAACAACTTCTCCTGCAGCCCGTCCGCCAGGCCGACCGATTCCATCAGGTTCAGCCCGGACCTGACGACATCGGTCTTGATGTCCTTGATGGCGATCAGATAGGAGAAGTCGATCAGGGTCTCGAGGCCCGAGAGACCGCGCGACAGCAGATCTCGCACGGCTTCGGCGCCCGCCTCGGTCTGGCCGTCGATGATCGCGACCGCCAACGCGTGCTTCGACTTGAAGTGGAAGTACATCGCGCCCTTGGTCAGTTCGGCCTCGGCGAGGATGTCGTCGAGGCCCACGTCGTGGTACGGGCGTCGGGCGAATTGATGAGACGCGGCCCGCAGTATCTGCTGCCGGGTCGCATCGGCTCGTCCATCAGTCGAGTGGGTCGTCATCGCAATCGAGAACTCGGATTCCCCGCGGCGCGCGTTTTGATGCAAAAGTCCAGCCCGAGGCTGACGTCGTGGGCAGCGTCGCCTGCCACCACGTCGCTAAACGCTCTGCTCGAGCAGGGCACAACTACCTCGGTTCTTCGGGGGTTGGAGCGAACACACCCGCGTCGCTCAAGATATCCAGTCCACTCCTGAGGCTAGCAGTCATACGGCTGTCCTGGTTGACGCCCGCGTAAATACCTACGGTTTAGATCACACGCTCTTGTCAAACTATTGGTATGTTTTGTACGCTATTGTCATATCGTCAGTTTGGAAACGGGCCAAACATCGTCTCGACCGTCTGCACCGCCTAAGGGGAAGCACATGTCGTTCGTCACGGCGAACCGCTGGTCAGGGATCTCACCCGGCCGCCAGACCACGGCTGACCTGCGGCTTATCGACGCATCGAGCGTCGCCTGCACCTCCTCCGCTGTCAACGCCGCCTGTGCCCGACCGACGGCCACGGTCTGAAATGATCGATTTCGGAGCGTTTCCCCCGGAGATCAACTCCACCAGGATGTATGCCGGCCCCGGCCCGCTATCGCTTATCGCCGCCGCGGTGGCCTGGGACGGTTTGGCCGCCGAACTGCACGCGGCGTCCAGTTGCTACCGCACGGTGATCGCGGGGCTGACCACCCAGCGCTGGATGGGTCCGTCGTCGCTGGCGATGGCCTCCGCTTTCGCGCCGTACATGGCGTGGACGGCCGGGGCCGCCGCGCGGGCCGCGGAATCGGCCGGTCAGGCCAGGCTCGCCGTGGAGGTCTACGAAGCCGCCTTCGCGATGACCGTCCCCCCACCAGCGGTCGCCGCCAACCGGGCCCAGCTCGCGGTGCTGGTCGCGACCAACTTCTTCGGCCAGAATGCGGCGGCCATCGCGGCCACCGAAGCCGAATACGGCGAGATGTGGGCGCAGGACGCCGCGGCGATGTATGAATACGCCGCCGGCTCGGCCACCGCGTGCTCGGTGACGCAGTTCAACCCGGCACCAAACGTGACCAACGAGAGCGGGATGGCCGAGCAGGCCGCGACGGTCGGGCGGGTCACCGCGCAGACCGAGCAGGCGAACCTCGCGCAGGTGGTGTCCAAAGTCCCCACCACGCTGCACCAGCTTTCCTCACCGATGACCTCCGGGACGTCCACGCTGACCGATGCGGGCGGAACCGTCGGAAACACCGTGGGCGGGACCACCAATTCGGCCACGTCAGACGCGATCTCGAACCTGATGTCCCAGCTGCCCAATACCGCCGCCACCTACTTCATGGCGAGCGCGACACCCCTTTACGGGATGTCCTCCATCCTCGGCATGGCCCAGACCGCGCAGGGCCTGGCCAAAGTCGCCGGCGACGGGGCCATGGCGGTGGCCGGCACCGCGGCGTCCGGCGTCGCGAGCGCGGCCAGCACCGGCGCGGGTGCGCTCGGATCGCTCGGCTCCGGCGTGTTCGGCAGCCTCGGCAGCGCGGCCTCGCTGGGTCCGCTCGCCGTGCCGGCCAGCTGGACCAGTGTGATCCCCGCCGCCAACAGCGCCGTTTCCGCCCTGCCCGCCATCAATCTCGCCGGCGCGAATGTGCCGCCCAGCGTCATGGGCTCGCTGCCGCGCCTGGCGGCCGCGACGGGCAAGTCGCTCGGACCCCGCTACGGCGTCATCCCGACCGTGATGACGCGCCCCCCGGCCGCCGGATACGCGTGAGCCATCGCATGAGCGACAAGGTTTTCTGCAGGCCCGGTTACAGAAGGAGCGGTAAGTGAAGTACACGCCCACCAAGGTCGCCGGGGTCACAATCATCGACCTCGAACTCAGTCGCGACCATCGCGGGTATTCCTCACGCTCGTTTTGCGCCCGGGACTTCGCCAATCACGGGCTGAATTTCGATGTCACGCAGACCAATATCGTCTTCAACTACACCCGCGGAACCGTCCGCGGTCTGTACCGTCAGGTGCCGCCACACGCCGAGGCCATGCTGGTCCGCTGCACCCGCGGCGCCGTCGCCGCCGTCGCGGTCGACATCCGCCCCGACTCCCTGACCTACGGCGACCACCTGATGGTCGAGCTGAACGCCGACGACCACCGGACGCTGTACTTGCCGCCCTATGTCGCCCACGGCTTCCAGACGCAGGTCGACGACACCGAAGTCAGCTACCAGGTGAGCGGGCAGTACTCCGCGGCCGACCAGCAGGGGATCCGCTGGGACGACCCCGAATTCGGCATCACATGGCCCATACCGGTCACGGTCATCTCCGAGCAGGACGCGAGCTGGCCCTCACGTAAACCCAGGTTGGTTCCAGTGGAGCAGGTGGCAACATGCATCAGTCGGTAATGATTCGCAACACGGTGGATCTCGTGCCCAGCCGGCGCTCGCCGAAGACCTGTCCCCCCAGTGTCAGCGCGTTGCATCGCGGTGACGCCAAAGCCTCAGCGGCAATCGCCGCTCCGCCGCCTTCGGCCGGTGGCAAAGTCTTACGGCGCTGGCAGGACCACTATTCGCAGAACCTGCGCATCAGCGACTCGGTGATCGTCTGCGCCTCTGTGTTGCTTGCCCAGTACGTTCGCTTCGGCGAGATCGCGAACACCTCGGGTTACTCGGATCCGATGATGACGCTGTTCTCCAGCCTCTTCGCGGCGCTGTGGCTGTCGGCCCTTGCGGTATTCCAAACGCGCTCAACGCGAGTCATCGGCGCGGGGATCGAGGAGTACCGCCGGATCGGCACCGCGTCGTTCTGGACATTCGGAATCATCGCGATGGTGACGCTGCTCGCCAAGGTCGACTTGGCCCGCGGTTACCTGGCCATCGCGCTTCCCGTCGGGACCCTGGCGCTGCTGGGAAGCCGCAGCGTGTGGCGCAAGCACGTCAACCGCAGGCGTGCCGAAGGCCAGTACCAGACCCGGGTTTTGGCGATCGGAGATCGCCAGGCGGTTACCCACCTCGCGCACGAGCTGGCCCGCAGCCCGCTGGCCGGCTGCGTCGTGGTCGGTGTCTGCATCCCCGGCTACGGGCCGGCCCGCGGCAACTGCCTGACCATCGCCGGCCGCGAGATCCCGATCCTTGGCGACCAGACCCATGCGGCTACCGCGATCGCCAGCTGCGGCGCGGACACCGTGGCGCTGACCCAGACGGATCACTTTGGGATGCACGGGATCAGGGAGCTGATGTGGCAGCTCGAGACCATGAACGTCGACCTGGTCGTGTCGCCCGGCGTGATGGACGTGACCGAGGCGCGATTGACCCTGCGCCTCACAGCGGGCCTGCCCCTGCTGCACGTCGACAAGCCGCAATACGAAGGGGCGCACCGCTTCCAGAAGCAGGCCTTCGACTTCGTGTTCTCGCTGGCGGCCCTGATCGCCACCGCGCCGGTGCTCATCGCCGCCGCCATCGCCATCAAGCTGACCAGCAGGGGCCCCATCTTCTACCCGTCCGAGCGGATCGGCGCCGACGGAAAACCCTTCACGATGCTCAAGTTCCGCACCATGACCGACGGCGCGGACACCCAGATCGAACACCTGCTGTCGCTGAACGAGAGCACCGGCGGCATGCTGTTCAAGATGCGCGAAGACCCGCGCATCACGCCGGTCGGCAAGATCCTGCGCCGGTACAGCATTGACGAGCTGCCCCAATTCATCAATGTCCTCAAGGGAGACATGAGCGTCGTGGGGCCGCGGCCTCCGCTGCAGCGGGAAGTCGACAAGTACGAAAGCGACGTGAAGCGGCGGTTGCTGGTGAAGCCGGGCGTCAGCGGATTGTGGCAAGTGAGCGGCCGCTCGGACCTGTCCTGGGAAGAGTCGGTGCGGCTGGACCTGTCCTACGTCGACAACTGGTCGATGTCGGGTGATCTGGTGATTGTCGCCAAGACGGTGAAAGCGGTTCTCACGAGCCACGGAGCCTACTAGGCTCGCGAGCCATGACCGAGCCGACGGCACCCGACGCGGTGGTGCCGTCAGTCCCACTCAACCAGATGGCTCACGCGTTCTCGATTCAGTTGATCTGCCGCGCCCTGGGCATGCTGGCCTCGGTGGTCTCGGTGGCGATGACCGCTCGCTATCTGGGACCCGGACGCTACGGCCAGCTCTCCATCGCCGTTCTCTTCATCGCGATGTGGAACAGCCTGGCCGACCTCGGCATCGCCACCGTGATCGTGCGCCGGGTGACCTCCGGCCGCGGCGACCTGGAGCGCCTGGTGCGGATCAACAGCGGCCTGGCCCTGGTCTACTGCGTGCCGCTGGCCGCGCTGGCGGCGTTGTCCGGGTTGCTGGTCTACAGCGACGGGGACGTGCGGGTGATGCTCGTCGTGCTCTCCGGAGCCCTGCTCATGCAGACGATGGTGACGCGGTTCGAGCCGGTGTTCCTTGCCACCGTGCGGTTCTCGGCGGTCGCCATCTCCGACCTGGCCGGCCGGCTGGCCGCCCTTGGCATGGTCGCCTGGCTGGTCGCGACGCACGCGAACGTCATCTGGTTCGCTGTCGCGCAACTCATCCCGCCGGCCCTACAACTGCTGATCCAGGGCGCCGCCGCCATGCGGCAGATCTCGGTGCGCCCGCTCTTCGCCCCCCGCGAGGCCGCCGATCTGTTGCGGGAAAGCCTGCCGCTCATCGGGTTCCTGGTCGTCGGGTTGCTGTACTGCCGCGCCGACGGGGTGATCCTGTCCTTGCTGAGCACACATGCCGAGGTCGGCGTGTACGGGTTGGCCTTCACGATCGCGTTCAACACCATTGTGGTGTCGCTGATCTTTCTCAAGTCGACGCTGTCCACGGCCACCGAGCTGTTCGCGCGTGACGTCGCCGCGTTCGCCGGTTTCCTGCGGCGCAGCGTTGAGCTGATGTATTTCGTCGCGGTCCCCGTCGCGGTGATCGGCGCGCTGCTGGCCGGACCGTTGATCGCGCTGTTCGGTGACAAGGCGTTCGTCGCCCGCGGCACGCCGACGCTGGCGTTGCTGTTCGTCGCGGCGGCCCTGCGATTCGTCAGCGGCACCCTGGGCCAGGGCCTGGTCGCCAGTCACCATCAGCGGATCTTGTTCTGGTTGACGATGGCCACCCTGGTGCTCAACGTCGCACTCAATCTCGCTCTCGCCGGACGCTACGGCGCCGTCGGTCCGGGCGTCGCGCTGGTGTGCACGGAGTTCTTCAACATGGTGGTCAGCACGTGGTGGCTGCGCCGCCAGTGCGGCTACCGTACGCCGGTGATGTTCTTACTGCGGCTGCTGATCCCGACGGCAGCGGGTGTGGCTGTGACACTGCTGCTTTCGGGCCACCATGTGGTGTTGACCCTGACGGTCGCCGCGGGCGCCTACCTGGCCACCAGCGCGGCCGTCGGGCCGCTGCGCTGGTCGAACCTGACCTCCCTGCGCCGGAACCAGCTGGCGGCATGAAGGAGCAATTGGACCGGGCGTACCTGAAGCGTCCGGTCGGCGACCCGCCCGACCTGCCGGACACGCGTCCGCTCGCGGTCCTGATCGTCAACCGTGGCGACCGTGCGTCGCTGCAGAACTGCCTTCGCGGCGTCGCCCGGCATCTGCCCGCGCTGCCGGTCTACGTCTACGACAACAGCGGCGGCGCTGATCCCTCGCATGCCGGGCTCGCAGCGGAATTCCCTGCGGTGCACTGGGTATCGGGGTCCGGCAACGTTGGTTTCGCCGCGGCCTGCAACGCGCTGGTGGAGCACGCTCCCGGCGACGCCGACCTGCTGTTGCTGGATCCTGACGCCCGCGTGCTGGGGCCACTCAGCCGCACCCGGGAGTTGCTCCGTCAGCACAAGGTGGCGGCGGTCGCGCCACTCGTGCGCGATGACAGCGCTCCCGGCCGGGCGTCGTGGGACGTCGCGGTCCGTCGCCGCAGCGTGATCCGGGAGCTGAGCGCGGCCGCCGGTTGCTCTGACTCGCTACGCCGCACACCCTTGTCGCAGCTGTACGCTCGCCGGCCTCCCGAATCACGCGGTGTCGACGGCGATTTGAGCGCCACCTGCCTGGCGATCAATCGCGCGGCCTGGAACGCCATCGGCGGCTTCGACGAAGAATACTTCGGCTACGGCGAGGCGGCGGACTGGCAGGCCCGCGCCCGCGCCGCGGGCTGGCGCTTGCTGCTGGCCGACGAACTCGGCGCCGAGCGCGCCGGTGCGGTGCCCGGGCAGGGCGCCGGACAGCGCCGCACCGGGGACCTGGCGCGCACCAACGCCGCGCTGCTCCTCGAGCATCACAACGGCGTTCACCACGCCGACATATATCTGGCCGGCACGACACTGCTGGATCGCGTGCAGCCGTCGAAACGGTACGCGCGCAAGATCGCCCGCCGGCGTCGCGACCTGCCGACCATCGTGATCAGCACCAATCGCCTGGTCCACGGCGGCGCTGAGCGGCAAAAGGCCTTGTTGGCAACAGAATTGGATCGTCGTGGCTATCCGGTCACCATCGTCTGCGTGCAACGCTTCGGCCCGATGATCTCCGAAATCCCGCCGACTGTGCGGGTGGTACGTCAGCCTTGGTGGGCGCCGGTGATCGACATCCCCGAAGGCCCGGCGGTGCTGATCACCGCCGACACCAACACCGAAGCGGGATTCGCCACCCTGTGGCGCGCCGCCGGCCGACACCGCCGCTGGCTGGTCGCTCCGCATGTTCCCCCGGAACAGGACCGGCCCATCTACTCGCGGCCGCTGACGGCCGCGATGCGCCGTGCGGACGCCTTCATCGTGCTGGCGCAACGGCATTGGGACATGCTTGCGGCCACCCAACGGCTGCGAGGCCGGCGATTCATCGCGCCCAACGGTGTCGCCGCGCCGCCTGACCCGGGTCCCCGGGTCCGCACCGCCGGGGAGCCGCTGCACCTGGTGATGCTCTCGCGCATCCTCGAACACAAAAATCCGCACGTGCTGATCGAGGCGCTTGACGGGGTTACCGACTCGTCTTGGCAGCTCTCAATTTTCGGCGACGGCCCCGACCGGGAACGGCTGCAGGCCCGCACGCCCGCCGGACTGCTGGATCGGGTGTACTGGCGCGGATGGGTCGACGGGCCCGGGACCGCGCTCGCCGACGCCGACCTGCTGTGTGTGCCGAGCCGCTCCGAGGCGTTCCCGCTGGTGATTCTCGAGGCGATGGCCCGGTCCGTGCCGGTGGCGGCGTCGGCGATCTGCGCCGTCCCCGAGATGCTGGATTTCGGAAAGGCGGGATTTCTCGTCGACCCCGTGTCGGTGACCGGATGGCGTCAAAGCCTTTCGAACATCCTGGCCGATCCCGATGCGCTGCCGGCGGTGGGACGGCGCGGCTTCGACCGCATGCACAAGCACTACACCGTGGAGGCGATGGCGGACGCCTACCTCGACGCGATCAATGCTGTATTGTGAAACACCTTCGGGTGGACTGACTTTGGCCGGGTCGACTAGGGTTTGTCGCCGCCGGTCCCCAGGATCTTCTCCACCGTGCGCGGCGAGGTCTTGTGCTGCCCGTACCCGCTGTACAGGAAGTAGCGCGGCTCGCAGTAGATCTCGTTGATGTCGGTCGGCACGTCGGCGAAATGCTCCGCGAGCGCGGAGTCGACGAAGAACGCATCCGAACCCGAGTGCGAATTGCAGCACACCAGCTGGTAGTCGAAACGGGTGAACAACGCGGCGAAACTGCTCAGCGATGCCCCGAAGTAGTCGTCGGACTGCCAGACATGCTCGGGGTCGTAGGCGATCTGAAATTTCACCGGAGGCGGGAACTTACCGTTGTATTCGACGATGAAGACCTTCGGCCGGATGCCGTCGGCCAAGAGTTTCTCGACGAGATAGATATCGTTGCCGTCCAAATCCAGGGAGATCACGTCCACCTGCGCGGCGTTGATTCGCTGCAGGCAGGATCGGCTGAGCGCCAGGATGTTCTCCGCGGTGATCCAGGCCTTCTCGTAGGTGAAACGGGAGCCGTCGTGATAGCTGACCGCCAGGTCCTGTCCCCCGACCCAGAAGCCTTTCCAGCCCAGCGCCGCCAGGATCAGCGTGTTGTTCTCCGTCCCGTCGCCGACACCGAATTCGGCGAACACCCCGTCCTCGAGACGGCCGATGCGGCGCAGGATCTCCAGCGTTATGCCGTCCTGGTCGGTTCCGGAAAAGCATCTCTTCCCGGCCCGGGTCAGTGGATTGGGGTGATTCGCCCTCAGCGTTCGAGATTGGTCGAAAAGGATCAGATCTTTGAGCTGGTCGCGCGTTTCAGTTCCGGCGATGCGCCGGACCTTGTGCCTGAGCCTCTTTCGGGGCGGCGGTGTCGCGCTATCGGCCATTAGGCGGTCATCCGGGGTCTCTCTCAAGCAAACGTCGAATGGAGCCTAAAGCTACCACGCCAACGCCGATGCGAAGTTCTTGTAGCCCCTGCGATTTGCCCCGCCAGACCGCCCAAGCGGTGCTGTATCGGGTCCGCAGGTTGATCGAATAGTCATGGTGCACAACCCATCGGCTGCGCAAGCGCAAAGAAGGGTGGCCGCCGACTTTCGGACGAGTTCCCTTGCTCATCGCGGCGGAAGTGCCGTAGCTTTTAACTGTCCTTCTTCCGGCGTTTACCGACGTCGCGGAAGACGCCCAGGAAGGTTTGATGCCGTGCTGTGCCGCATCTGCAGTTCGGACACCATCCCGGCCTTCACGCGCCAGGTTCTCGACAAATACGACTGCCGGTATTACTTCTGCGACAGCTGCGGTGGCCTGCAGACCGAAGAGCCGCATTGGCTCGACGAGGCGTATGCCAGCCCGGTCGCTGCCGCCGACACCACCATGCTGTGGCGCAACCTTTACCTTTCCCGCGCGATGTCGGTGTTGCTGTATTTCCTGTTCGATCACCGCGGCCGGTTTCTCGACGCGGCCGGCGGCTACGGCGTTTTCACCCGCCTGATGCGCGACATCGGGTTCGACTACTATTGGAACGACAAGTACTCCCCTAACCTCACCGCACAGGGTTTCGAGGCGGATGCCGGCCCGGGGGCGCCGTACACGGCGGTCACCGCCTTCGAGGTGATGGAGCATCTCACCGACCCGGTCGGCTTCGTGTCGGAGCTGCTGGAAACCACCGGTACCGACACGATCATCTTCACGACCGAACTCTTCGACGGCGGGCCCCCACCTCCGGACGAGTGGATGTACTACGCCTTCGCGACCGGCCAGCACATCACCTTCTACCAAAAGCGGACGCTGGAGCTGATCGGACAGCGCTTCGGCATGCAGTTCCACACCTCCAAGACCCGATGGTGGTTCCTGGGCGGCATGGGGCTGCACATCTGGACGCGCAAGAAGATCAACCCGCTCGCCTGGCGGCTGCTCGCCTCGCCGCGGGTGACGAACCTTCTACAGGGGCTGCCACGCAGTTCGCTTCAGACACGGATGTGGGCGGACGCCGACCTGTTCCTGCACGCGGATCCGGGGTCGTGAATTCGCCTCGGGTGCTGTGGCTTTCGCCGTGGACGCGACCGGCGGTGCGCGTGCAGTCCGAGGCGCTCATCCGGCGGGGCGCCGACGTGCTGTTGGTCACCTCCGATCGCCACCCGGAGTCCGACGCCGCCCGCGATTACGAGTTGGTGCTCGATCCGCGGTTCAAGACCGCCGCCACGTGGCTGCCCACCGTCAAGGCCTGGCGTCGTATCCGGCAGTTCCGGCCCGACGTGGTGATCGCCGAGATCGTCCGTGACCCGCGCTGGATTGCGCTGGCCGGGTCGGCGCCCCGGATCCAGGTGGTGCACGACGACCGTCCACACGACCCCGGCGAACAGGTCCCGTCCTACGAGCGCGCGGTGTTCGACCGCTGGGGCGCGCGCTCGGCGGCCACCATCACCTACTGCGAGTACGTCGCCGCCGGAGTCGCCACACGCCGCGACGTGGCCGGCACGCCCGTGCACGTGGTGCCGCTCGCCAGCGACATAGACCCACACCGGGTTCCACCGTTCGTCGGGCCCGACGGACGCCGTGACTTCGTCATGTTCGGCCGGCTCAATCCCTACAAGAACGTCGACGTCGTGCTCGAAGCCTGGCAACGGCATATCGTCGGCGATGGCTGGCGCGGTGACAACCTGGTGCTGATCGGGGACGGGCCGCTGGATGCCGGTGCTCTGCCCAAGCACACCAGCTGGCGCAACGGCAGCTACCGCTACGCCGACGTCATCCCCACGCTGGCCACCGCGAAAGGCTCGATCTCGCACTACCGCCGCGCGTCGCAAAGCGGTGTGCAGGTGCTCTCGATGCAACTGGGCGTGATGCCGATCGTGTCCACCGCCGGCGGCCTGCCCGAATACCAGCCGTCGGGTTGCCCTCCGATCGGTGTCGACGACGCCGCCGGGCTGGCCGCCGCGTTCGACCAGTTGGCCGACCCGGTCGTCGCGGCGCAACGTGGCGCCGAGGCGGCGGGCGACTACGCGCAGCGCTGCGACGTCGACATCGTCGCGCGCCGCTTCCTGGAGGTCATCGCGCAGGTGCGGGCCGGGCGCCGCTGACCCGTTCAGGCCGTCTTGGAATCCGAAGGCCGGCGAGCGGTTCGGGCCTTGGCCAGGCGATCGGCCAGCCGCACCCCCAGCGCGATCCCGAGCAGCGTGGGGTTGGCCTGACTCGATGTCGGCAGGACCGAGGTGCTCGCGACGTACAGCCCGCGCACCCCATGGACTTCAAGGTTCGCGTCCACGACACCACCCTCGGGCGTCCTGGACATCCGCGTCGTTCCGGCCTGGTGGTAGCCGGCGTGCCCGGCCAAGAACTCACGGACCAGACCCTCGACGTCGTCGCTCAGCCATTCCACGTATCCGACGCCGTGACGGCGCAGGTGATCGTCGATGGCGACGATGGCCCGGTGCACGCTCTGGTAGTCGGCGTCGGAGAAATGAATGTGCGTGCGCAGCCTGCGCATGCCCAGGGCGTCGCGGTCGTCGGCCAGCTCGACCCGGCTCTCCCAGTGCGGCAGATGCTCGCCGTGGTAGTGCAGCAGGTACCGGTTATCGGCGCTTTTGACGAAGAATCCGGGCGCCTTGCGGCCCCTGCGGATGAACCGTGTGTAGGAGAACGTCACCGCGAATCGGATGGAGCCGAACAGGTCTCGCACGATATTTCGCAGATGCGCGAACATCTGCGGCGGCCCGTCGGTGTGGGTGTGCTTGGCGCGGATGGCCTCCGCGAGCAGGAAGCGGCCGACTGGAGAGATCAGCGTGAGATACACGCCCGATAGGATCCCGCTTCCGTGGCCGGGATCGCTGATCGGCGGATTCACCAGCCACACAGCGGCATTGAGCATCCCCGCTTCGCGCTGCAGAACCGGATCGAGGGTGAAGCGGCGGCGGACGTACACCCCGTCGCTGTCGCGCTCATAGGCGTAGAGGACGTCGTCGGTGGTGAAGTGCACGCGCGCGACGCGACCCTCTACGTGCGACATATACCAGCGCCCCAGGTGCCCGCCCGCGTTGCCCAGTCCCGCCGGATGATGGCGATCCGACGCCAGCAGCAGCCTGGTCGCCTCCAAACCGCCTGTCGCGATGACGTAGTCGGTCGCGACCACTCTCCCCTGCCGGCCGTCGAGTGTCTTGACCACCAGGTGGTCGACGGCGTCACCGGATTCCGTGGTGACGATTTCGGTGCACGTCAGGCCCGTCCATAGGGTGAGGCCAGCGGCGTCGCGCAACGCGGGCCGGTACTCATGGCCGAAACGTGTTGGCAATGACCAACGTTCGAGATCGGTGGTCCGCACGTCGCCGTCGGGAAGCCCGGCGACCAGATCCCGGTCCGCGATTTCCGGAATGGCGCGCGCATTGAACACCGCCTGCCCGCACGCCGCCCAATCGCAGGCGCTCTGCAGATACGGCTCGACGTCCTCGTAGCGGATCGGCCAGGGCGCCTGGGCCGTCAGCGCCCGATCCTCGAAATCGATGGGGTCGAAGTTCACGCAGCGCCCACCCCAGAGCGCGGTGGTCCCGCCCACCTGCCTGCGAATCATCAGGTCGCTGCTGGAATGAAAGTAGTCGTCCTGGTGCGAATCCAGCGCCGACAACTCTTGCGCCGCTTGGTCGGTGCGTTCGAGACCGCTTTCGATCAACGCCACCTGGACACCCGAGTTCGCGAGCTCCAGCGCGGTCGCGATGCCGATCGCCCCGGCACCGACGACCACCACGTCGGTGTCGATCGTCGCGTGCGTGCTGAAGTCCTGCGGGCCGCGGATCACCGGGCATCGCCCGCCCGGAATTCGTCGACGAGCGCCAGAAACCGCGTCGAGATTTCCGCGGCCGGGGGCGACGACACTGCGCTCGCCGCTTCGGCGACCCGGGTCGGGTTGGTGGTGCTGTACAGAATTGCGCGGCAACCCATTGCCGCAGCCGATGATCCGAGGATCAGCTTCGGCAACGCGCCGGCGCCCAGCGGGTCTAGCTGCAGCGCCTCGCGCCAGCGTCGCAGCAGTGTCGCGTCGGCCCGCAACGCCGCCGACAGCGCGGTGTACGAACCGTTCAGCACGCCGAACACGAGATCCGCGGGATGCGGCGGAGGATTGAGCAGATCGCCGCGCACCTGGCTGACTCCCTCGGGCGCGAAGTCAAGGGCGAAGTCCACCTCGAGCCCTTCGTCTTGGGAGACGCCCCATGCGCGAATCTTGCCCTGACGGCGGGCACTTTCGAAGAATTCGCGAAGTTCGGCGCTTTCCAACACATCCTGTGGCCTGGGGCCGTGGACGAACAGGATGTCGACGTGGTCGACACCCAGCGCGGCGAGGCTTTCGTCGAGGCTGCGGGCCGCGCCGGCCGCGTCGTAGACCCGGGCGGTCTCGTCTGAGGGGTGGTTGCGCTTCACGGCGCTCCGCAGCGCCGGAGCTTTGCGCAGCAGCGCGCGCGCCGGCGCCTGAAACCGGCCGAGCCGCCGGGCCATTCCGCCCACGTCGATGCCGAACTTGGTCGCCACGGTCACCGCGTCGCGGTCGACCGTGCGCAAGAAAGTCCCGAGCTCGGCCTCGGCCCGGCCCAGTCCGTACATCCGCGCGGTGTCGAAGTGCGTGATTCCGTTGTCCACCGCTCTGCCGAGCACGGCCATCCGTTCCTTGCGGGACGGCGATTGCATCAGACCGCCGCATCCGAATCCGACCACGCTCAGGCTCAGGTTCGAACCTGGCAGCTCAACCCGTTTCAACGGCGCAGCCTTCGTAGATGCGGCGCAGCTGGGCGCCGATGACTTCTGGGCTGCGGGTGGCCGCGACGTGCGCCTGCCCGCGCAGCCCGTCGCGCTCGGCCAGCTGCGGGTCACGCAGATATCGCCCGATCGCCGCCGCCAGCGCGGGTGCATCATCAACGGGCACAATCATTCCCGGGTCGCACGCGATCTCCGCCGTGCCGCCGACGGGTGTCGCCACAAACGGGCGCGCGCCGGCGAGCGCCTCGGTCAGGATCATCGGCATGCCTTCGGCGAACGACGGGAGCGTGACCACGCGAACCGACCGGATCAAATCGCGGACCGCATCCGGGTGCACCGGCCCTTCGACCGTCAGCCGCTCGGTCAGCGGTGGAACGTAGTCGTCGATGAGACCGACTATCCGGCAATAGCCTTCGATACCCTCGGCGAGAAGGAGCCGCCACGCCGCCACCAACGTGTCGACGCCCTTGCGCCGGCCGATGGTTCCCGCGAAGAGCACCACGGGTGGCGTCGAGCCGGCCGGCGGCGCCTCCCGGTCGATCGGGATCGGGTTGGCCACCACCGACGCCCGCACCCCGGGCGCCACCCACCGTGCGGCGGCACGCGCCTCCTCCGACAACAGGATCACGTGGTCGGCGTGGCTCAACGTGCCCCGGACGAAACGTGAACGCGCGTGGGCGAACTCGTGGAAATCGGAACCGTGAATGGTGACGACGACGCGGAGACCGCGGGCCTTCGCCAGCCGGATCAACGGCCCCTCACGCAGCCACGCGCCGCCGTTGGACATGTGGAAGTGCGTGACGGTCCCGCGCGGCGAGCGAGCCAGCGCCACCCCGGCGCGCGCGGTGAGTAATGAATTCTTCGCGTGGTGCCGCCCGTCCCAGGTGGACAGGACGCGGATCTCGTCGGCGCCGATCTTGTTGTCGCGGAGGACTCGGATCACCGACTGCGTCCCGCCGAAGCTGTACGGGTCCGGCCCCACGTGGGTGACCGCGTTCACGTCGTTGCGGCGAGCGGGGCCGGCGCGGGCGCGGGACTGATCTCGAGTTCGCGGGCTTTGCGCTGGCGGCGGCCCAGATTGGCGAAACCCATTGTGGTGCCCAAGGACAGACCCATCGCCAGCGCATCCATCGGCATCTCCGGCAGGGGCCACACGGCGGAAATCGCGAGCAGGGCCGCGGACGTGGCCGCGCTGATCTTCGCCGGCGCCGTCGCGGTGCGCACCGCGCGGACTATCGGTGTCCCCGCGAACCACACGAACGCCGCCATGCCGACCGCCCCGGCTTTGGCCAGCCACCATTGGTAGAACAGGTGAGAGTAGGTGGGGCCCAGCGTCCAGGCGAACGCGTTGGGATCCTTCCCCGACGGCAACTGGTAGGCGTAGCCGAGCCCGTGGCCGAATACCGGCGCCTGGGCGATGGCGTCGTCGAGGCGGGCGACCTCGCGCAGCCGGTCCAGTGTCGATTCGTCGGTGGCGAGCGCGCTCGCCGAAATGCCGCCCAGCACACGCTGATTGAACGCCGTGAACTGGTCGCTGAGCCATGACCCGGCGTGCGAGTGCTGTAGTAAGAACAGCGATGCGGGCACCGTCAGGGCGAGAACCGCCGCGCTGAGGGCGGCGACGACGGCCGTCCGGCGGATGGCCGCCCAGCCGAAGCTGGTGAAGAAAGCAAGGGCGGCCGCCACCGCCACGGCGATCAGCGTGTTGCGGGCGAAGGACAGCAACGAGATGATCAGCGCCGGCGGGGCCAACGCGAAAAACATTGCGGGCCTGACCCGCCCGATGATCGAGGCGGCAACCAACGCGCTGAGCACCGCGGTCGCCGGTGTCTGGATGGACAGGACGATGCGCAGCGCCTGGCCGGCGCCCGTCGCCCCCTCCAGGCTTTCCGCCCGGCCGGCCAGGCGGATGGCGTGCAGCGAGCTCACGATTGCCATGAAGGCCGAGAACCACAGCGTCACGATCATCACGCGGACGCACCACCTGACGTAGCCGCCGTAGACAACGAACAACGCCAGCAGGAATCCGATCACCATTTCGAGCAGGGTTGCCGATTCCCGCATCACCATGGTGGCTTCGTGGCCTAGCTCAAAGCCGACGACGGTATAGGCCAGCACCGTGAACACGAACATCGCCGGCAACAGGAAATCGGCGAATCGCGGTCTCACGATGGGGATCAGGTAGCAGATCGCCAGCACGGCGGCCACATGGTAGGCGTAGACCGCCACCGGGCCGATGACCTTGCCGACGTGCAACCCCTCTGGCAGCGCCGCGAACGCCAAGAACAGGGTGACGCCTACCATGCCTTCGGGCTTCACCCAGTACACCACCAGGCAGAAGAGAGCGGCGATCAGCACGGCGCCCTCGGTGGTTCGGCGCACCGAGAGCACGCCGAAGACGAAGCAGCCCAACAGGAACACCGCCAGCAGTGCGCCATCCACCGCCAGGCGATGGCGACCCGGCAGATAGGGGATCACGCCGGCCCGCTGACCTTCGTCCGGTAGGCCCGGGTCGCCGCCTTGATGTGCAGGGCCGGACGGGCGTCGGTCAGCACGGTTCCGACCACGTTCGCGCCCGCCGCATGCAACGCGGTCAGCGCATCCTTGAGCTCCTCGACGGTGGTTCGGCGCGCCCGTACCACCAGCACGGTGGCCTGAACGGCGCCGGCCAACAGGGCGGTGTCGGCCGTCGCCAGCACCGGCGGGCCGTCGACCACGATCCGGTCGAATCGCGAAGACAACTCGAGCAGCACCCGGTCGATCACTTCGGGCAGGAACGCGCTGACTGGAGGGGTCTCGCGGCGGGCGGACCGCGAGGCGAGGGCGAACAACCGCGCAATCGGTGACTGCTTGACTGCTTCGGCGGCGATATCCGGATTGGCCAGCGCGTTGGCCAGTCCCTCCCCCGATTCGACTCGCAACAGGCCGGCGATCACATGACGGCGGGTATCGCCCTCCACCAGCAACACTTCCTCGCCGATTTCGGCGAGTGCCAGCGACAGATTCAGCGCCGTCGTCGTCGTTCCTTCACCGCCGAATGGCGCCGTCACCAGCACCCGGCGGCCCTCGGACCCCATGGCCCGCAACAGCCGCGCGCGCAGGCCCCGCACCGCGTCGTCCAGCGCGCCGTCGCTGCCGAACCGCGGCGTGCCACCGCGTTTACCGGACAACTCGGCCAGCGTCGGCAAGCCAGAGAGTTTCTCCAGCTTCTCCCGATCGCGCACGGTGCGATCGCCGGCCTCCCGAATCAGCGCAACCGCGATGCCCAGCAATATGCCGGCGATGAACCCCATCGCCATGTTGCGCATCGGCACCGGCGTGACGGGATGCTTGGGCACCCGGGGCGGCTCCACCACCCTGGCCCGGGCCAGCGGCAGCGCCTTGGTCGACGCTTGCGAGGGATTCGACACATCCGGCGCGGGTCCCGGAAGCGGGGCGTTGGTTGGGGTTTCACCCGTCTCTAGTCGCGGTCCGTTGGGGGGCGACGCAATCGGACCGTTCGGCGTCAGGTTCGCACCGAGCGCCGGGACCATGAGCGCGAACTGATCGGCCATCGCGCCCGCGAGGGCCGCGGCACGCGCGGCGTCGGTGTCCTTGACGGTGATGGTGAAAAGCATTGATTTCGCGGTGTATTTCACCTGCGTCTGACTCACCAGCGCGTCGGGGCTGATCGGAACCTGAAGCTGATTGACCGCACGCTCCGCGACGACGCGCCCGCCGGCGATCTGCGCATAGGAGGACAACCGTTCTTGGGCGGCCAGCGTGCCGTTGTACATCTCGGTCAGGTCGGTCGCACTTGGAAATGAGACGAGGATCGTGGCCGTCGACTGGTAATGCTTGGTCTGCAACGCGGTGATGGCTGCGGCACCGATGGTGCAGGCAAGCACCGCGGCCGCGGCGAGTTTCCAATGAGCAAGAAGAATCTTGACAAAGGTGCGGAAATCCATCCACTAACCTCTCTGGCCGACGCCACAGGAATAGCGTCGATTTCATTTACTTCGCACCCGCCGCGCAAAGCTCAGTCCACATTATGCAGCAATCGCCATGCGGCATCGGCGGAATCGCGAGCGTGCTCTCTCATCGGAAACCGGACACTTGAGCGGCGCTTCGCACCGCCATTCACTGGCGGGGGGCCGATGTCAGCGCATCGCGGGAAACGTCCAGCGTCGCGACCGGATACCACCCGTTGCCGTCGCGCCCGGCACGCGCCAACTGCATGGGCGGGTAATTCACCACGTGCGACGCGCCGGGTTTGTGCTGTTGCCAATCCACGGCCGCGCTCAGCGTGTAGTGGCCGGGCGCCAGGCCGGCCACGTCGACCGACACCGAGTCGGTGTAAGTCGCCGGCACCGGTTCGGTCCCTGATTTGTCCCCGGATCGCCCCTGGGCCAGCGTGTTCAGCGTCACGGACGCGGGCAGGGTGCGAACCACTTTTCCGGAGAAATCCACCAACCGGTAGCCCGGGACCCAGTTCTCGGTGGCGGCGGCCGAGCCGTAGTTGGTCCACACCACCGACAAGCTGGGCACCCCGTCGCGTACCGACGGCGACCCCGCCTTCGCCTCGACCGAGTAGCGGTAGCCGGCGGCGACATTGGCCTGTGCCCACAGCAGGTACAGCGCCGGGTCCATCGCGCTCGCCGAATCCACCGCCGGGAAGTTGTAACTCGACGTCATCGACACGTGGTACTTGACGACGTCACGCAGTCCCTTGTCGTAGTAGGACCGCGGATCGGTTCCATCGGTTAACTGGCACCATTCTGAGATCACCAGCGCCGAGGCCAGCCGGTCCTTGAGTTGGCCGACGAGCGGATCCTTCGACCGCAGATAGTAGGAGCCGTCTGCCTCGGCCCAGGTGGGCAAGGGCGCGTACACGCCGAGGCAATCCGAGCGGATCCCCACCGGCGCAGACAGTTTTTTGGTGACGTCGTCGGCCAGCAGTTGGCGAACGATCTCCGGGTTCAGCGCGGTGGTTACCAATTGTGTGTGGGGAAAGGCGTTTACGTTCGCCGAGACGAGCTGCGCGATAGCCGCCTTGGTGATGCTCTGGTCACGAAACTGGCTGTAATACCCGAGCTTCGCGACGCTGTCCTCCGGTGACGGACCCGGCGCGCCCAGCTTGTCACGGAGATAGGCGATGTGGTTCTCGCTGAAATCCCCGTAGCCGGAGAACTCGAACACGCTGAGCCGCTCGTCGCCGTCGTAACGCCGCCCGAGGGCGGCCAGCAGTTGGGCGAAGGCATTGAGGTAACCGGGATCGTTCCAGTTCGGCACCACCTGCGCCACCCCGGGTGTCCACCAATACCGTTGCGGCCCGGTGAGGCTGACGCTGGCATCGGGAATGCCGCGCATCCAGTCGGGCATCGCGATGTTGGTGTTGTTCGCATAGGTGGTGTCGCAGCAGGAGTTATAGGCGACCACGCGCAGCGTCAGCCGCATGTTGCGGCCGGCCAGCTTCGCCAGCGCGTCGTCGATGACGCCGAAGTCGAACTTGCGATCGTCCGGCGCGTCGGGGGGCAGCGTGCCCGGATCGGTCGGCTGCAGCTGCCGCCACGAGACACGCAGGCTGGCGTCATACGACGACGGCCACGCCGGGTAACGCCGCTGCGCGGAATTGCCTTGCGGGAAAAGCGGCATCAGGAGGTCCTCGTACTGGCCGCGCAGCGGGTTGGGTACCTCTTGAATGGTCGGCGGTATGGACGGGCTGATGACGACGGACAACGGACCGGGGTCGGCGCGGTGCGCGCCACCGCATCCGCTCAACATCAACGTCGCGCACGCGACAACGACCGCCGTAGCTAGCCTTAGTGTTCGGACCACCGTTGCGATGCTAGAGCGAACCCAGCGACGATGACTCGCGATCGGCCAGAAACGGCATCGGCATCCAGCGCGCGGACAGCAACGCTTCCATCGCATCGCCGGCGATGGGACGAGACAACAGGAAGCCCTGCGCCCGGTGACAGCCGTGCTGCATCAAAGTCAGTGCGGCAGCAGGTGTCTCGACGCCTTCGGCGACCACTTCCAGGCCGAACGCCTCGGCCAGCCCGATGATCGCCCGGACAATGGCCAGGTCACCGGGGTTGGTGCCCACGTCACGCACGAAGCCGGCATCGATCTTGAGCATGTCCACCGGAAGGGACTTCAGGTGGGACAGCACGGCATAACCGGTGCCGAAGTCGTCGATGGCGATCTGCACGCCCACTTCCTTGAGCTCCGCCAAGGTCTTTCGCGTGGTGTCGATGTCGTGCACCACCGCGCGCTCGGTGATCTCCAGGCACACCGACTCGGCATCGATGCCGAACTCGCCGATGGTGTCGGCGACACTTTCCACGTAACCGCGGCTGATCAGCTGGATGGGCGACACGTTGATGCGCAGCATGGCGCCTTGCCCGATACCGTTGGCCCGCCACCCGCTGAAGTCGGCGCAGGCGCTGCGCATCACCCACCGACCCAATTCGGCGGCCAGGTTGGTCGATTCGGCGACACCGATGAACGCGTCGGGCAACAACAGTCCCCACACCGGATGACGCCACCGCACCAGCGCCTCAGCGCCGACGATGGCGCCGGTCCACAGGTCGACCTCGGGCAGGTAGTGCAGGAGCAGGCCTTCGCTTTCGATGTCGCCTTGCAGGTGCAGTTCGATGTCGTTGCGGAAGGCCCGTTTCAGCGACATGTCGTCGGTGGACACCGCGGTCTGGTTGCCGCCGGCGCGCTTGGCCGTCAGCACGGCCTCGTCGGCCCGCCGGAGCAGATCGGCGCAGTTGTCGGTCCCGGGGGTGCCCACCGCCAGCCCGATGCTGACGGTCCGGCTGATCACGTGGCCGCCGACGGAGAGGCGGTCGCACAGCATCGCCAACAGCCGGCGCGCGAACGCCTCGGCGTCCTCCGAGCGCATCGGCTGGTGGGGGATGACCACGAACTCGTCGCCGCCCAGTCGGGCGATCATGCTCTGGCTTCCCGCGCACTCCTCGATGCGTTGCGCGAACATCCTGATGAACCAGTCACCCGCGGAATGGCCCAGGTAATCGTTGATCGGCTTGAGCCGGTCGAGGTCGAGGTAGAAAACCGCGACCGGCCCGGGGCTTCCGGCCGCGAGCCGTTCGGTCAGATGCGCGACCAGTGCCCGACGGTTGTAGACGCCGGTCAGGTCGTCGTGTTCGGCGAGATAGCGGAGCCGTTCCTCGGCGGCGATGCGGGCCTGCAGCTGGGCGAACAGGGCGGCGACCGCCTCGAGCGTGTTGATCTCCTCTTGTTTCCACTTACGGGCGCCGAACTTGACGAAGCCGAGCACACCGGTGGTCGCGTCGCCGGACACCAGCGGCGCGACGGCCAGGGACGGCGAGACCGGTGACTTGCCCTGGTTCAGCGAGCGGCGAATCCAGCCGTTGGGCTGATCCGGCCGGGTCACCACCGGTTTCCGGTCCCGCTCGCACTGGGCGAGCACCGACTCGGCGCCGTCGCGCTCGAGGTCGGCCACCGGATCCGGATCGGCGGCGTCGGTGCGCCGTGGCCACTCGGCCACCAGCACCGAGGCCGGGGCGTCCTGGGCGTGGTGACGCAGGAAGCTGGCGTCCACATCGAACTGCTCGACGAGCTGCGCGAGAACCTTTTCGCTGACCTGGGTCGCGGTGGGCGCCGTGGCCTCCATCAGCTGGGTGGCGACGGAGGTGACCACCAGGTCCAGGCTGCGCGGCACGGGTCCTCCGATACGGGCACATACGGCGACCCTTCCGAATACCCGTCGAAGGGGTCCGATAGTTCGCTCGGTTGTTTGCTGGTCGAATCCCGAACCGCGCGGCGACGCGGCCGAAATCCGTCTGGAAACGGTATCACGCAAGGACCGGTCGATCAGGAGTTACGACAAGCTGCGCGTGGGCGCCGCGACGCGACGGATCACTGACCGTTTGCTGAGGCCGCGTCGCCCGGAATGTCAAGTGTGGCAATCGGGTACAGCCCGGAGCCGTCGCGACCGTCCCGCGCCAGGGCCATCGGGGCGTAGTTCACCACGTGCGAGGCGCCCGCGATGTGCTGCTGCCATTCAACCGAGGCGCGCAGCGTGTAGTGACCGGGCGCCAGACCGGTGACGTCCACGTGCACCGACTCGCTGGCCGACTCCGCGACCGGCTCCTCACGGGACTGGCTGGATTCGTCGTGCACCAACGTCTTGAGATTGACGGTCGCCGGCAGGCTGCGAACCACTGCGCCGGAGAAGTCCACCAGCTTGTAGAAGGGCGCCCAGCGCTCGGTGGCCGCCGCCGAGCCGTAATTGGTCCAGTCGACCGAGATCGTCGCCACCTTGCCCTGGATCGATTGCGATCCCGGCTTCGCCTCGACCGAATAGCGGTAGCCGGCGGAGGTATTGGCCTGGCTCCACAGCTGAAACAGCTTGGGGTCCATCGCCGAGCCCGCATCGCGGTCCGGGAAATCGGCGCTCGACGTCATCGACACGTGATACCGGATGACGTCGTGCAGGCCCTTCTCGTAATACGACCGGGCATCGGCTCCGCTCGGCAATCGGCACCATTGGCTGATCACCAGCGCGGTCATCAGCCGCTGCTTGATCGCGTTGACCACCGCATCGTTGGACCGCACGTAGTGCGAGTCGTTGGCCTCGGCCCATTCCGGCAGGGGGGCCTGCACCCCGAGGCAGTCGGCGCGGATTCCTACCGGCGCGGCCAACCTCTTGGTGACGTCGTCGGCGAACAGCTGACGCACGATCTCCGGGTTCTGCGGAGCCACCACCAATTGGGTATGTGGGAAGGCGTTGGTGTTGGCCGCGACCAGCTGCGCGATGGAGGCCTTGGTGATGCTCTGGTCGCGGAACTGGCTGTAATAGCCCAGCTTTGCCGCGCTGTCGTCGGGGGTGGGGCCCGGCGCGCTCAGCGAATCACGCAGGTACGCGAGTTGGTTCTGGCCGAAGTCCCCGTACCCGGAGAACTCGAACACGGCGAGGCGCTCGTCGCCGTCGTAGCGGCGGCCGAGCGCGGCCAACAGCTGGCCGACGCCGTTGAGATAGTCGGGGTCGTTGAAGTTCGGCACCACCTGGGTGACCCCCGGGGCGGAACCGTTCGGCGGCGCGGGATAGCTGGCGGCCGAGGGGCGCAGCCACTCCGGAATCGCGATGTTGGTGTTGTCGGCGTAGGCGTCGTTGCAACAGGACTTATAGGCGTACACACCCAGGGTCAGGCGCATGTTCCGGGTGCTGAGCTTGGCCAGCGCGTCGTCGATGGAGCTGAAATCGAACTTGCGGTCGTCGGGTGCGTCCGGGGGCAGCGTGCGCGGGTCGACCGGCTGCAACTGCCGCCACGAGACGCGCAGGCTGGCGTCGTATGACGCGGGCCAGGCGGAGTATCGCTGCTGCGCCGAATTACCTTGCGGGAACAGCGGATTCAGCATCTCCTCGTACTGGCCGCGCAGCGGGTTCGGTATCTCTTGCGCGGTGGGCGGGATGGCCGGGCTGACCATCGCCGACAACGGCCCGGGGTCGCTGTTATCGCCGCAGCCGCTGAGCGCCAACGCCGCGCACACGACAGCGGCCAGCGCGCGTTTCCTCGATGAGCACACCATGGTCACGGCGTCAGATCGCGCCCGACGACAACGGCCCGCGCGGGCTCCGCGACCGCGCCGGTGCGGCGCGGGACCCGGTCAAAGCGATCATCGTCGTCAAGGTTGCTTCTCCCAATACACACCGATGCGCGTGTGAGTGGCCCCGTATTTCGCGCGTTCCAGTGGTGCGTGCAGGCGGCCCGGGGCAGGCCACGAATTGGCGTAGCGCAGCGTATCACGCGCGTTTAGGCATGGCTTCGTCGCAGCTCAGCGGGGGTAGACGGGGCAAATCGGCCCGCATCGCCTTTGTCGCGTAGTGAGACAGGTCACAATTACGGGCGCGCTTGTCACGCTCAGCGGGTCTGCGGTGTCTCAAGGGCACAGGTCCTCACACAAAGGAGACAGCCATGAAGGCCCCCCAAAGAACACATGTCGTCGTTGTCGGCGCCGGATACGCCGGGACGCTGGCGGCCAACCATCTGCGCCAGCGCCCGGACATCGACATCACCGTGGTGAACCCGCGGCCGGTCTTCGTCGAGCGAATCCGATTGCACCAGTTGGTTGCCGACACCGGCACGGCGACCGCCGATTACGCGACGCTGCTCGGCGAGGGGATCCAGCTGGTCGTCGACTCCGTCGATCACATCGACACCGCCGGCCGCCGGATCGCACTGGCCTCGGGCGGCGAGCTGACCTACGACTACCTGATCTACGCCGTGGGAAGCACCGGCGCCACCGCGTCGACGGTGCCCGGCTGCGCCGAGTTCGCGCATTCGGTCGCCGACCTGGAAAGCGCGCAGCGGCTGCACTGGGCGCTCACCGATCTGCCGCTGCCCGCACCCATCACCGTGGTCGGTGGCGGGTTGACCGGCATCGAGACGGCCGCCGAGCTCGGCGAGGGCGGGCGCCCGGTGACCCTGGTCTGCGGTCCGGTGCTCGGTCCGTCGCTGAGCAAGCGAGGCCGGCGCTCGGTGGCCAAGCGGCTGCGTCGCCTGGGTGTCAACGTGCTGGAGTCCGTGGCGGTAGCCGAGGTGCGCTGGAATGAGGTGGTGCTCACCGACGGCGTGGTGCTGCCCAGCGCGGCAACCATCTGGACGGCCGGATTCGCCGTGCCGGACCTGGCCGTGCGCAGCGGGCTGCACACCGACCCGATGGGCCGGCTCCTCACCGACGAGACGCTCACCAGCATCGACGACGAGCGCGTCGTCGCCGCGGGCGACGCCGCCGCGCCTTCCGGCCGGCCGTTACGGATGAGCTGCCAGGCCGCCGGGCCGATGGGCGCCCAGGCCGCCAACACCGTGCTCGCCCGCATCGCGGGCGATATCCCCGCGGCGCTGAGTCAGGCGTTCGTCGGGCAGTGCATCAGCCTCGGCCGCACGCACGCCACGTTCCAGATGGCGCGCACCGATGACACCCCGGTGAACATGTACCTGGGCGGCCGGGCGGCGGCTTCGCTCAAGGAAGCGATCTGCAAGGGCACGGTGTGGTCGATCCGGCGGGAGGCCGCCAAGCCCGGTACATATCGCTGGATCAAGGGCGGCAAGCGGCCCGCGCAGTCCCCGGCCGACGAGCAGGTCGCCGCGCGATGACGCACGCGCCGACCGGCAGCGAGCACGCCGAAAGGTTCACCCTGCTGCGGCCACTGCTGTTCACCATCGCCTACGAGATGCTGGGCTCGGCGACCGAGGCCGACGACGTCTTGCAGGACAGCTATCTGCGGTGGGCGGCGGTCGACTTGGCGACGGTGCGCGACACCAAGTCGTATCTGGCCCAGCTGGTCACCCGCCAGGCGCTGAACTCGCTGCGGGCCGGTGCTCGTCGGCGCGAGGATTACGTGGGGCCGTGGCTGCCCGAGCCGCTGCTGCTCGACGAGCAGGATCCCTCGGCCGATGTTGTTCTGGCGGAGTCGATTTCGATGGCGATGCTGGTGTTGCTGGAGACATTGGGTCCCGACGAGCGGGCGGTGTTCGTGCTGCGCGAGGTGTTCGGGTTCGACTACGGCGAGATCGCCGAGGCGGTGGGCAGGCCGGCGCCCACCGTCCGGCAGGTGGCGCACCGGGCCCGCGAACACGTGCGGGCCCGGCGCAAGCGCTTCGACTCGGTGGACCCGGAACGCAACGCCGAAATCACCGCGCAGTTTCTGGCCGCCGCTGCCGGTGGCGACGTGGAAGCGCTGATGACGATGCTCGCCCCGGACGCCACGTGGACGGCCGACAGCGGCGGCGTGGTGAGCGCCGCCCGCCGGCCGGTGGTCGGCGCCGAGAAGGTGGCTCGCGCGATCGCCGGCCTGATGCGCCGGGCCGCGACGCTGGGCGCGATGCGGGTGAACATGGTGACCTGCAACAGCGCCCCGGCGGTGTTGCTCTACCTCGGTGACCAGCTCGAGGGAGTGATCACGCTGGAGATCGCCGAGGGCAAGATCACCAATTTCTACGTGATGCGAAACCCGCAGAAACTGGCCGCCCTGGCCACCGCGCGCGATATCAGCCGCGGCTAGCCCGGCGGGCACCGCGGGTGCGAAACGCCGCCGCTCTGTCAAGCTAGGACTGTGCGAATCGACCGGCTCGGTGACCTTGGCGCCGCCCCTCAGGTGCTGGGCGCCGTGGGCGACGCCACCCGCCGGCTCGGTCTGCCGCCGCCAGCCGCGCTGACCGGCGAGTGGTTCGGCGCCCTGGCGGTGATCGCGCCGAGCCTGCCAGTGCGCCCGGTGCACGCCGACGACGTATTCGCCGTGCAGCCGTCGCCGACGCCGGAGCCGCACGCTGTGGGCGGCGGCTGGATCGGTTACCTGTCCTACCCCGACCCCGGCGCCGACGCGCAGCCCAACCGGATCCCCGAGGCCGCCGGCGGCTGGACCGACTGCGTGCTGCGCCGCGACCGCGACGGCCACTGGTGGTACGAGAGTCTGTCCGGCGCGCCGATGCCGCAGTGGCTCGCCACCGCGCTCGCTGCGCCGGCGGCCGCGGCGCGCGAATGCCACATCGATTGGGGCAGCGCCGACCGGGCGGCACATCGCGACGGGGTGCTGGCCTGCCTGGAGGCCATCCGCGCGGGCGAGGTCTACCAAGCCTGCGTGTGCACGCAGTTCACCGGGACGGTCGCCGGCGCCCCGCTGGACTTCTTCATCGAGGGCGTCGCGCGCACCTCCCCGGCCCGGGCGGCCTACGTCGCCGGCACCTGGGGTGCGGTGGCGTCGCTGTCCCCCGAGCTCTTCCTGCGACGGCGAGGCACGGTCGTCACGTCCAGCCCGATCAAGGGCACCTTGCCGCTCGATGCCTGGCCTGCGGCGCTGCGCGCGTCGGCCAAAGAGGTCGCCGAGAACATCATGATCGTCGACCTGGTCCGCAACGACCTCGGCCGGGTGGCGATCACCGGCACGGTGACCGTGCCCGAGCTGCTGGTGGTGCGGCGTGCTCCCGGCGTGTGGCACCTGGTGTCGACGGTGTCCGCGCAGGTCACCACAGACTTGCCCACGTCGGCGCTGCTGGACGCCACCTTTCCGCCGGCCTCCGTCACCGGGACGCCCAAACACCGCGCCCGGCAACTGCTTTCGCAGTGGGAGCCCAATCGTCGTGGAATCTATTGCGGCACAATCGGATTGGCCTCACCCGTGGCCGGCTGCGAACTCAATGTCGCGATCCGTACCGTCGAATTCGATGCCGCGGGCGCCGCGGTGCTGGGAGTCGGCGGCGGAATCACCGCCGACTCCGACCCGGACGCCGAATGGGCCGAATGCCTGCACAAGGCATCCCCGATCGTTGGGCTGCCGTCCATCGCCGCCGCGCGCCCGGCCGTCTGACCGCTCGGACTCAGCCGCGCCGGGACTGCAGCACCGCGTCGTAGAGCTGGCGCGAACGCACCCCCGGATGCGCGGCGGCCACCTCCCCGCAGGCGTCCTTGATACGGGTGCCGCCCGCGACCAGCTCCTCGACCTCGACGACGAGCGACGGCAGGTCGGCGCTCGGGGTGGCGCCGGCCAGCACCACGGTGATCTCACCGAGCACACCGTCGGCCGCCCACGCCGCCAGCTCGTCGAGCGACCCGCGCACCACCTCCTCGTGCACCTTCGTCAGCTCGCGGCAGACCGCGGCTCGGCGCGCGCCGCCGAGCCGCTCGACGGCGTCCTGCAGGCAGGCGGACAACCGGCGCGGCGACTCGAAGAACACGCAGGTGCGCCGCTCGTCGGCCAGTGAATCCAGCCAGGCCCGCCGCGCGCCCTTCTTGCGCGGCGCGAACCCCTCGAAGCAGAACTTTTCGGCCGGCAGACCTGACAGCGCCAGCGCGGTCGTCACCGCCGACGGCCCCGGCAGACATCCCACCGGCAGGCCGGCCTCCACGCAGGCGGTCACCAGCCGGTAGCCGGGGTCGCTGATCAGCGGCATCCCGGCGTCGCTGACCACCAGCACCGTCGCGCCCGCGCGAATCGCCTCGATCACCGACTCCACCCGGGCGTTCTCGACCTGATCGAACATGCTGATCACGCGGCCGGTGATGCGCACCTCGAGGGCCTTGGCCAGGGTGCGCACCCGCCGGGTGTCCTCGGCGGCCACCACATCGGCTCGGGCCAGGGCGTCCAGCAGGCGGGGGGAGGCGTCCGACGGCTGGCCCAGGGGGGTCGCGCCCAGCAACAGGCGGCCGGTGGTCATGACCGACAGCCTACGATCGACGTGATGACCGCCCCGCCCCGCGAATCCCTCTTGAACACCGAGGGTGCCGAGCAGGAACGCGTGGTGCCCGTGGTCAGCCCCGGGCCGCTGGTGCCGGTGGCCGATTTCGGCCCGACCGATCAGGTCCGCGGCTGGGTGGTGACCGGGGTGATCACGCTGGTGGCGGCGATCACCCGGTTCCTGAATCTGGGCTCACCTACCGACGGCGGCACCCCGGTCTTCGACGAGAAGCACTACGCGCCGCAGGCCTGGCAGGTGTTGCACAACCACGGCGTGGAAGACAATCCCGGGTTCGGCCTGGTGGTCCACCCGCCGGTCGGCAAGCAACTGATCGCCCTCGGTGAGGCGATCTTCGGCTACGGCGGCATCGGCTGGCGGTTCACCGGCGCGCTGCTCGGCGTGGTGATGGTGGCGCTGGTGATGCGGATCGTCCGGCGGATCAGCCGCTCGACGCTGGTCGGCGCCGTCGCCGGGGTGTTGGTGATCTGCGACGGCGTCAGCTTCGTCGCCTCGCGGACCGCCCTGCTCGACGGCATCCTCACGTTCTTCGTGGTCGCGGCGTTCGGCGCGCTGATCGTCGACCGCGACCAGGTACGGCAACGGATGCACATCGCGCTGGCCGAGGGCCGCAACGCCGACACGGTTTGGGGTCCGCGGCTCGGCGTGCGGTGGTGGCGCTTCGGCGCCGGGATCCTGCTCGGATTGGCTTGCGGCACAAAGTGGTCCGGCCTGTACTTCGTGCTGTTCTTCGGCGCCATGTCGCTGGCGTTCGACGTGGCCGCACGCCGCCAGTATCAGGTCACCCGGCCCTGGCTGGGGACCTTGCGGCGCGACCTCGCCCCGACCGTGTATGCGCTGGCCGTCATGCCGGTGCTGGTGTACCTGGCCAGCTACGCGCCGTGGTTCGCCTCCGAGACCGCCATCGACCGGCACGAGGTGGGCCAGACGATCGGCCCGCATTCGCTGGTGCCGCTGCCCGACGCCATCCGATCGCTGTGGCATTACACCGCCAAGGCGTTCCAATTCCATGCGGGCTTGACGAATTCCGCGGGCAACTACCACCCGTGGGAATCGAAACCGTGGAGCTGGCCGATGTCGCTGCGGCCGGTGCTCTATGCCATCGACGAGCAGAACGTCGCCGGGTGCGGGGCCCAATCCTGCGTCAAGGCCGAGATGCTGGTGGGCACCCCGGCGATGTGGTGGCTGGCCGTGCCGGTCCTGGTTTTCGCGTCGTGGCGCATGCTGGTCCGCCGCGACTGGCGCTACGCCGCGGTGCTGGTCGGCTACTGCGCCGGCTGGCTGCCCTGGTTCGCCGACATCGATCGGCAGATGTACTTCTTCTACGCGGCGACCATGGCGCCGTTCTTGGTGATGGCCATCGCGCTGATTTGCGGCGACATCCTCTACACCCCTGGCGCCCCGCCCCGGCGGCTGCGGCTGCAGGTGAACTCGGAGCGGCGCACGCTGGGACTGATCGCCGTGTCTTGTTACGTGGCCTTGGTGGTGACCAACTTCGCGTGGCTGTTCCCGGTGCTGACCGGCCTGCCGATTTCGCAGCAGACGTGGAACATGGAGATCTGGCTGCCCAGCTGGCGCTAGCGCTACGCCAGCCGGTCGCGGGCGACGGGGCAGGACATGCACCGGGGCCCGCCGCGACCGGTGCCCAGTTCGGATCCGGCGATGGTCAGCACCTCGATGCCAGCGTCCTGCAGGCGGATATTGGTCTGCACGTTGCGCTCATAGGCGACCACCACGCCGGGCGCGAGCGCCAGCGTGTTGTTGCCGTCGTCCCACTGCTCGCGCTCGGCGACGACGGGGTCGAGCCCCGTGTCGATGACCCGCAGCTTGTCGATCTCCATCGCCTTGGCGGCGGCCTCCAGGAACGGGGCCTCGTCGCTGATCGCGACTCCGTCCGGGGTGTGCGCGATGGTGAAGGCCGACAACGAGTCGACGATGTTCGCGTACATCACCACCGTGTCGGTGTCGACCATCGTGCACACCGTGTCCAGGTGCATCTGGGCGCGCCGCTGAGCGATCGGCACCGCGAGCACCGTGTTGGCCAGACCGTCGTCAAACAGGCTGCGTGCCAACGCTTCCGCGCCGGCCGGAGTGGTCCGCTCCCCCACCCCGACCGCGACCACGCCGGGCGCCAGCAGCAGCACGTCACCGCCCTCGACGGGGGCGGTGCGTGACTCGTAGGCACGCCGCACGCCGGTGAACCGCGGGTGGTGGGCGTAGATGAGGTCGGTCAGCGACGCCTCGCGGACGCGGGCGCGCAGCGCCAGCGTCGGGATCACCACCCGTTGGCCGATCCAGATGGACGAGTCGCGGGTGAAGACGAGGTTGGGCAGCGGTTCGATGACGAAATCGCCGCCGTGGTGCATGCGCAGCACCAGCGAGACGTCGGTCCGGGTGTCCGAGGGCAACTCGTTGAACGTCATGCCGGCCATCAGCACCTGGGCCAGCCGGGCCGGCTCGAGCCCGCGCAGGTAGCCCGAGAGTTCTTGCGCCAACGGCACCCCGAGTCGTCGTGCGTCGACGGCGGCCGCCACGCCCTGCATCCGGGCGGCTCCGCTGTGTGTCAGCGCCTCGGTGAGCAGGTCCGACAGCAGCAGCACCTCGATGCCGCGGGACCGCAGCAGCGCGGAGAACTGGTCATGCTCGTCCTGCGCGCGGGCGACCCACGGCAGGCCGTCGAACAGCAACTGGTCGACGTTGCGCGGATTGAGCCGGAGCAACTCGGCGCCGGGGCGGTGCAGGATGACCACGCGCAGCGCGCCGACCTCGGAATTGGTGCCCAGCTCAACAACACCCACGGCTCAACCGTAGCGGCGCACGGCAGCGCGGTCCCGCCACACGCCCGTCGCGCGCCCCACGCCATCGAACGGATGTGCGATAAACTCGGTCGCGTGGAGATCGCGGTTCAAGGCTCCCTGTTCCAGCACACCGAGCGCAGGCAACTCGGTGACGGCGCGTTCATCGAGATCCGCGCCGGCTGGCTCACCGACGCCGATGACCTGCTGGACGCCTTGCTGTCGACGGTGCCGTGGCGCGAGGAGCGCCGGCAGATGTACGACCGGGTTGTCGACGTGCCGCGGCTGGTGAGCTTTCACGACCTCACGGTGGGCGAGCCGCCGCATCCGGAGCTGGCCCGGCTGCGGCGCCGGCTCAACGACATCTACGCCGGCGAGCTCGGTGAGCCGTTCACCACGGTCGGGTTGTGTTGCTATCGCGATGGGTCGGACAGCGTGGCCTGGCACGGCGACACGATCGGCCGCAGCAGTTCCGAGGACACCATGGTGGCGATCGTCAGCCTGGGCGCGACCCGGTCGTTCGCGATGCGCCGCCGCGGCGGCGGCCCGTCGCTGCGGCTGCCGCAGGCGCACGGCGACCTGCTGGTGATGGGCGGATCGTGCCAACGCACCTGGGAACACGCGGTGCCCAAGACGGCGGCGTCCGTCGGGCCGCGGGTGAGCATCCAGTTCCGGCCGCGCGGCGTTCGGTAAAGCGAGACGCTCAGGTGCGCACCGCGGACACCGCTTTGACGAGCAGGTCGCGCGCCCGCTGGGTGTCAACCGCGGCGACGGGCTGATTGGGAACCACCAACGGATTGGCGATGACGATCACCTGGTAGTCGCCGAATGCGGCCGAATAGTCGTACAACTCACCGGTGCGTGGACCGCCCTGTGTCAGCGCCTGCATGACGCGATGCACGCCCAGCGTGCGGGTGCTCTCGATCTGCGGCACCTCGACCACCTGGACGCCGCCCCGCAGCTGCGGCCCGGTGAAGGTCACCTTGTTGCAGTCCTGCCCGGGGTCGTTGAACGGCAACGCTTTTGAGGTCTCCAACGCAATCACCACGAAGCGGTTGCCGCGGCCCTCGGCGGTGACCGCGGACATGTTGCCCTGCAGGTCTGCCGGCATGTCCGGCCCGGCGGCCACTTTCGCGCAGTTCGCCGGGTCGAACGTCAACCCGTCGGGCAGTTTGCGGCCCGCTAGCAGCTTGGGATCGATTCCCCGTTCGCTGATGTCGCTGACCGTAAACTCGGGTCCGAAGCTGGACTTCACGTCGACGACCTTGTTGATGTCGACCTTTGCCGAGTGAGTGGTCGAAGAGCAGCCGGCCAGGACGCAGACAGCCGCGACCGCGAGCAACATCTTGGACATCGTGGCCAATCTACCCAAGCGGGTAGCTCAGCTGCGCAACGTGGACACCGTTTTGGCGAGCAGATCCGCGGCGAATTGCGGCGGCAGCACCGGAAGGGCCGAACCCGGATCGGTGGTCAGTGTGGTGAAGGCGTAGTAGTTGCCCAGGTACGCGGTGAATGTGTAGGTGCGCGAATCTATTTCGGTGCCTGATTCGACGGAGGACTTCACGTCGGCCACCATGCCGACGGTGTCGACACCATCGACGTGCGGCGCGTCGGTGAGGTGGACGTGCACCACGGTGCGCCCGGCGGCCTCCGACCACTGCGAACACGACGTGAGCAGGTCGTCCGGGAGATCCACCGGCTCCGGCAAAGCCACCACCACCGCGTCGACGATGCCGCCGCTCCCCGAGCCCGACACGCCCTGCGCCGACTGGTCGCGCCCGTTGCCGGGATCGGCCAGCGTCCCGCACTTGGCCGGTTTGGCCTGCAGATCGTCCCCGAGGCTCCAGATCACCCTCGGCGAGGCCGCGCTGGGGATTTCGGTGGTCACCTCGTAACCGGGCGGCAGGTCCCGAACGACCCGTTTGATGTTGGCGGGGTTGACGGCAACGGCGCTCGCCGGAGCGGACTTCGTCGGTTTGGCCGACGGTGCGTGCGCGGGTGAGTGACCGCACGCGGCGATCACCCCCGCGAGCACGGCAGCCAGCGACGGGCCAATCCGGAACGGCCGCATGAGGAGTTGATAACACAAGATGCGACCGCACCCGTCGCCCCACGCCAGCGCGGCCTCAGCCAACCGCCGCGATCACCTGCCGGGCCACACGCTTGATCTGCTCGGCCTCCTCACGCCGCAGGTGCCGCGGGCGGGGCACGTCGATCACGGTGGTGATGACGCCGATGTCTTCGCGCTGCCAGACGGCGCCGTAGCGATCCATGATCGCACGCATCGGCCCGTTGTCGGAAAGCATTCGGGCGGTGAACCTTTCGACGCCGTCGACCTCGGCGGCGATGGACAGCGCGCTGATCAGGAAGGTGCCGATGCCGCGGCCCTGATAGGCGTCGGCCACGGTGAAGGCGATCTCGGCGACCTTCGGGTCGTTCGCGTCACGCACGAAGCGCGCGTCGGCCACCGGGTCGCTGCCGTCGGTGACCACCCAAACGAAGTGATCGACGTAGTCGACCTCCGACAGGTAGTGCATCAACGCCGGGGTGGGAAGTCGCGGGGTCATGAAGCGCCGATACAAGGTGTCGCTGGAGAAGTAGACGTGTCCGTGCACGGTGCGCTCGCTGTCGCCGGGCAGCACCGGGCGCAGCAACAGCAGCGTTCCGTCACGCACGCGGATCGGGATCGGCGTGATAAACGCGGCGAGACGCTGGCGCACGGTGCGCAGCAGCCGCGGTGTGATGCCGGGGATGTGCACCAGGCTGGCGAAGGCCCTGGTGTCACCGATCCAACCGGTCAGCGGTTCGGCGGTGGTCACGGTCGCGGTCCGGGGAATGTCACGCAGCAGGGCGATCTCGCCGACGATCATGCCCGGGGACGCGTGCTCGACCATCACCACGCCGTCGTCACCCAGGTGGGTGATCTCGGCGGTACCCGAGGAGATCAACAGGAACGAGACGGCCTGCTCCCCCTGCCGCATCAGCACCTGGCCGGCCGCGGCGCGCAGTGGCTGAAGGCGGCCCGCCAGCGGGGCGAGGTCTTCGGCGGGACACCCCTTGAAGATGTCCATCGTCGCCAGCTCGTCCACCCGGGCGCCGGTCAGTCCGGCCACCGCTATAGACCGCCGCCCGCAGCATCGCGACACCGGTCTGCGCGTCGCGGTGATGCCATGACCTGCCCGCCTGCTTGCCGTCGTCTACCGCGCCGGGCCGAACACCCCGGATGCGGTCGGATGTTGCCAGGTTATGAGCACCGTTGCGGCTGCGGCAAGGATGCGCGGGTCAATTGCCGGATCAGCGGGGGCGCCGTCGGGCATGATGATCGGGTCAAAGCGCTGCCTGAGGTATGTGCGACCGCGCCAGATGGGGGCCAGTGGTTATATCACCGAAGTCGGCCGGTTCGGGTCCGATCAAAATCCAGGTGGGCGATCTGTGGTTCGACGCAGTGACGCAACAGGAAGTTGTCGACGCCGTGCGCGCGCACTGGGCGACCGGCCACGGCGGCTCCGTCATCCCGGTGAACATCGATGTGGCCTTTTCGGCCACCCGGGATCGCGGGCTGGCCGACTTGATAGCCCGGGGCTCGCTCGTCGTCGCCGACGGGATGCCGCTGGTGTGGGCCGCGCGCGCGAAAGGCGCCGTGCTGCCCGAGCGCGTGGCCGGCTCGTCGTTGATCTCTCCGTTGTGCGCGGCGGCCGCCGCGGACGGTAAGTCGGTGTATCTATTCGGGGGCGCCGACGGCGTTCCCCAGCGGGCGGCCGAGGCGCTGGCCGCACGGTGCCCCGAGCTACGCATCGCGGGCACCCAGTCGCCGGACTTCGGCTTCGACGACACCGAGGACGGCGCGCGGCGGGCGATGGCCGCGGTCATCGGCGCGGCACCGGATCTGGTGTTCGTCGGCCTGGGCTTCCCACGCCAGGAACGCCTCATCGAGCAGCTGCGCCAGGAGTTGCCGAGTGCCTGGTTTCTGGCGTGCGGCGGGGGCATCGCGATGACTGCCGGCGTGGTCCGGCGGGCGTCCCCGTTGATGCAGCGGCTCGGATTCGAGTGGCTGCACCGGCTGGCACAAGAGCCGCGACGGCTGGCCCGCCGATACCTGCGCGACGATCTGCCGTTTGCGCTCGCGTTGGTGGCCCGCTCGGCGGCCCAGCGCTTCAGCCGAAACTAGTGCGTCACTTGGGCGTCACGATGAGGTCGATGGCGGCGGCGAGGTCGTCGACCACGAAGTCGGCGTCTTCGGAGGCCTCACCACCATTGCGGAGCAGGATGGTCGCCGTCCCGGCCGCCCGGCCCGCCATCATGTCGCTGTCGCTGTCGCCGACCATGACCGATTCGGACAGGTCGAAGCCGTGCTCGCGCGCCGCGCGCACCAACATGCCGGCCAGCGGCTTGCGGCAGTCACAGCTGCTCGCCGCGTGCGGGCAGTGGTAGGCGGCATCGAGCCGGGCGCCTTCGCGCGCCAGCAATTCGTCCAGACGCCGCTGGGTGGCGGCGAAATCCGCTGGGTCGGCGGTCTTTCCCGATAGCCACCGCTGGTTGGTCACCAGCACGGTCCGCAGGCCCGCGGCGTTCAGCGTGGCCAGCGCCTTGGCCGCGCCGGGCAACAGCACCAGCTCGTCGGGTGATCGGATGTATTCGCCCTCGGCCGCCTTGACGTTGATGGTGCCGTCCCGGTCCAGGAACACGGTGCGCACGGTGCGCAGGTCGGGTGCGGCCATCGTCGATTCAGGAAGGCCTGGAAAACAGTGCCGCTTCGACCATTTCGCAGATGGAGTGGCCCAGGTGCAGGCATGCCTCCTGGATCCGCCCGGTGTCGTGGCTGGGCACCTGGATGCAGATTTCGGCGACATCGGCCACCTTGCCGCCGCGTGCGCCGGTGAGCGTGACGGTAGTCATCCCCACCTGGCCGGCCGCCTCGAGAGCGCGAACGACGTTGGGAGAGTTGCCCGATGTGGTCAGCCCCACCACCACGTCACCGGGGCGCCCCGCGGCGAGGACCTGACGGGCGAACACCTCGTCATAGGAATAGTCGTTACCGATCGCCGTGATCGCCGCGGTGGCGTCGGGAAGGCTGATCGCCGCCAAACCAGGGCGGTCAAAAGCGAAGCGGCCCATCAGTTCGGCGGCCAGGTGCCCCGCGTCTTGCGCGGACCCGCCGTTGCCGAAGAAGATCACCTTTCCGCCGGCGCGCAACGCGCCGATGATCACGCGGGCCACCTCGACGGTCTGCGCGGCGAGATCGCCCTGCTGCATTTGCTGCTTGACCGCTATGGTTTCGGCAAGCCGCTGCCGCACCAGCTCCACGCTCGGCGGGACGACATCGGACTCGGTCAAGCCTGCCATGTTGTCAATCCCTTGCTCTCGAAAGCGAATTCGGTGATGGTGGCGCCGGCGCCCTCGAGGGCTTCGATGAGTCGGTGTTTTTTGGCGAAGTCGCAGAACAGCAGGATGTATCCCCCACCGCCCGCGCCGGTGAGCTTTCCGCCCAGGGCTCCGTTCTTCCGGGCGAGGTCGTAGAGGTCGTCGATGCGCTCGTTGGTGATGTAGGGCGACATGCGCTTCTTCTGACTCCACGCCTCGCCGAGCAGCGCGCCGAAATCGTTGAGCTTGCCGGTCAGCAGCGCCGCCTTCATCGCGACCGCCAGATCCTTCTGGGCTCGCAGACCCGCCAGGGTATCGTCGGAACCCGTTGTGGCACGGCGGGTTTGGTCCTCGATCACGCGGGCGGAGTCGCGGGTGATCCCCGTGTAGCACAGCAGCAGGCTGAGCTCGAGTTCGAAGGCGGTCTCGTCGCGGATCCGCAAGGGATTGACGATCACCCGGTCAGTGAACTCGATGAAGTTGAAGCCGCCGAACGTCGCGGCGTACATGTCCTGCAGGCCGCCCGCGATGCCCAAGTCGTCGCGTTCGATGGCGCATGCCAGCTGCGCTGTCTCGTACTCGCCCATCGGCACTCGGTAATGCTCGGCGAGCAGGCCGGTGAGAGCGACCATCATCGTCGACGACGAGCCCAGCCCCGAGCCGGGTGGAGCGCTGGAACGCAGCACCAGGTCGTAGCCGTCCGTGCCGTCGCGGCCGAACCTGCGCACCGCGGCCTTGATCAGGTCGAGGCTGCCGTCGTAGAGGATCTCGCTGTCCAGCGTCATCTCGTGTGTGGTCTTGAAGTCCACCGACTCGATGCTGACCCGGCGATCGGTACGTGGCGCGAGCGATCCCTGGGCGTAGCGATCGATGGTGGCCGACAGGACGCAGCCGCCTTCGGTCGTCGGGAACGGCGGGACGTCGGTGCCGCCGCCGGCGAACGAGATACGCAGCGGCGCTCGGGCGCGGATTCGGGGGCGTGTCATGGGGATTCGCTTTGCGGCAACGACTTGTCAGAGACCACACCCGCCACGTGCTAATCCCATCGTTTGGCGTCCCGAAGCGCCGCCAGCCTAGCAGGCTGACCAGCGCGGTCGCCGGGTTTTCAGGCGATCTTTTGACTCGGCTGCAGCACGAAATCGACGACGATCGTGGCCATGTCGTCGATCGCGCGGCGAGCGATGACCTCGTAGCCGTGGGTGCTCAGCGTGGGCAGGCACAGCAGGCCGGCGCGTGCCGTCAGCCCGTTGGCCTTGGAGTGCGAGGCGTCGGATTCGAAGGCGCCCAACGCGGCCGGCTGTGGCGACAGCTCGCGGTCGGTGGCGATTTTGAGCAACCGGTCGGCGACCTCTTTGTCGTAAACACAGAGCGCGTCGCTGTAACCGACGATCGGGCCGCCGGTGACGCTGGTGTTGTATTCGCGTTCGGTGGGGCCGACCTCCAGGGCGAGGGTGAGGTCGCCGGGCAACGTGGCGCTGGCGTAGGTGCCCCCGACCCCACCGATCTCTTCGTTGGTGGTGAACACCAGGTAGACGTCGTCGACGGGCCGCTGTTGGCGCTCGCGCAGCAGGCGTGCGGCGCGCAGCAGAGCGGTCACGGCGGCGCGGTCGTCAAGGAAGTAGGCGCCGACGTAGTCGCCCATCTCGACCACCGATCTCTTGCTGGCGTCGACACACACCCGAGTGCCGGCGTGTACTCCCGCGGCGGTCAGCTCGTCGGTGCTGCGGCCGGTGAAGACGTAGACGTGATGCCAGTCCAGCGCGCGGTCGCCCTGATCGGGCTTGGTCTCCCAGATTCGCGGACTTTCCTGGGTGGTGTGCTCGGAGCCGAGAGTCAGTACGGCGGTGAGGGTTTCGTTGTCGCCGAGAACGGCGACCGGACCCAATCCGAAGTTTCCCGGGTACATCGTGCCCAGCTGCGTCAGATGCAGTGTGCCATCGGATTCCACGCGCTTGACGATCATGGACAGTTCGTCCATGTGCGCCATCACCCGTGTCGCGGTACCGGGGATGGACTCGGTGCGGTGGCGGTGAGTGGGCGCCCCGGCATCACCGGCCGACGGGTTGGCCGCCACGTAGCCGATCAGGTTGCCTGCGTCGTCGGTCCACATGTCGTCGACGAGGGGTTGCAGTTCGCGGGCGATGACCGCGCGTACCGCGCCCTCCTGCCCGCACGGCCCATAGGTCAACAGGAGTTCTTGTAGCAACTCGTCGCCTGCGTCGCGGTGCGCCATCGGATCCTCTCCGTCATTGGGTTCAGTGGATCAGTACCCACGTTGGCCTGCGGCTACCCAACGGGGAGATGTTCAGGCGAGTGCGACGCCCAGTTCTTGCGCGAACACCTTGATCATGTGCTGGACGGCTATTTCGTTGCGTCCGATGATCATATGGTCGTGCTGGCCGTGCCGGACGCCCTCGCCGCACTGGGGCAGCATGGCGAAGTCCTCGTCGCGCACGGCCGCGTGCACGCCTTCGAAGACCGTGTCGTATGCCGCTCTCATCTCGTCGTTGGTGGCCGGGATGCGGCCCATCCAGCTGTGCCGGACCGTGCAGCGGGTCGGTTCACCGGCGGGCAGCATGTCGATGATCTCCACTCCGACCGGGCTGTTGGCCAGGATGAGGTTCGGATACACCCAATAGATCACGCCCATGTTCGTCGAGGGGTGCAGCGACGCCGTGGGGTCGGTGTAAGCGTTGGTGATCCAGGTGAACGGAAACCCGATGCGGTGGTGCTTGCCGAATTCGTCGTAGACCATTGTGTTGGCCAGGGTGTTCTGCCCGATGAGGCTCTCGCCGTGCACGTAGGGGAAGTGGTATCCCTCGGCGAAGGCTTCCAACGCGCCCTTCCACGACACCTCGGACGTGAATTCGCGCTGCGTGTGGTAGCCGTAGGACTCGTAGTTCCACAGCGCCAGTTCGGTACCGAAGTCGCCCAGGTGCGCGTCGAGGTCGATGGTCGCGTCGGCGGTCAGCACCGCCCAGATGAACCCGTGCCGCTCCTCGGAGGGCAGCTCCACCAGGCCGTAGTCCTTGGTGTCCATCGAATCGAAGCCGGCCTTGCCCGGGACCGTGAACAGCTCCCCGGTGTTGCGGTACGTCCAGGCGTGATACGGGCAGACGAACCGCGAGGCGTTACCCGAGCCGCAGGCCGGCATCGCGCCGCGGTGCCGGCAGTAATTGAGCAAGACGTGGGTGGCGCCGGTGCGGTCGCGGGTGACCAGCAGCGAATCGCCCAGCACCGAGCGCACGACGTAGTCGTTCTTGTTCGGTACCTGCGCCGACGGGACGATGGCCAGCGGCACCCGGCGCAGGATCTGCGATTCCTCGATCTCGGTGATCTTCGGGTCGCGGTAGTAGTGCAGCGGCACCCGCAGTTCGCGTTCGGCCAGGTCGGTCGTCTTGTCCCGCGCGTGACGCAGGCCCCGCCGCGTCAGCGTCTCGTCGGTGCCGCTCACCGGCTTGTCGATCGTCGTCACCCTGGTCTCCTTCGCCTCGACCTTCGGACCATACAATCACTATCGTTTGTATTGTCAAGACGGGCGGCCGGGGTGTGCGACGATCACGCAATGCGCCGGCACGGCTGGTCGGGCGACATCCCGGCCGACGACGATGAGGCGGTCGCGCGCATCCTGACCGCGACGCGCAGCGCCATCGACGCGCGCGGGACCGTGAGTGTGTCCGAGGTCGCGTCGACGCTCGGCGTGACGCGGCAGACGATCTACCGGTACTTCCCCACCCACGAGGTACTGCTGGGCGCGACGGCACTGTCCGCCGTCGACGGGTTCCTGGATCGCCTTGCGGCGCATCTGGGTTCGATCACCGACCCGACCGAGGCGGTGGTCGAGGGCATCGCCTACACCTTCGAGCAACTCGCGCACGACAAATACCTGAGCCTGGTGTTCCAGCCCGGCAAGGCCAGCGCGTTCACCGCGGGCGTCACGTCCGACATGGCCATCTCGTTCGGCAGGTCGATCCTGCAACGATTCGACGTCGATTGGGCCGCAGCGGGATTCGCCGGGCGCAGGCTCGACGAACTGGTCGAGATCATGCTGCGCACCCTGCAGTCGCTGATCGTCGACCCGGGCCGCCCACCGCGCACCGGGCAGGAGCTGCGAAAGTTCCTCGAGGACTGGATCGCGCCGTCGGTGCGCGCGCACGCCGCCGTCGAGCGCTGAGCGGCCCAGGACGCTTGACTACCTACCCGTGGATCGCGGCTCGCGTTTGGCCGGCCCCAGCTGATTCGTCAGACTGCCTCGTCCTCGACGTCTGCCACAAAATGGGTAATGCTCGGATGCAGATGTCGCAGTAGCTCCTCACCGGAGAACTGCATGCGCTCGGCCTCCCCCAGGAAATCGGACTGCGCGGCTGAGGATTCGTAGACCAGTCGGGTGGTTTTCGGTGCCCTCGGCTCGCGCAGCGCCCTGCGCTTCTTCAGACGCATCAGTTCGGGATGCATCTTCTTGCGCTGTGAGGGAGGGACTAGCGCACCGCGGTTGAAGGCCCTCATACCGAGCTTGTCCGCGACCTCCCAAACCTGACAAGTCTTCAACCGGTAGCGCCAAGCGATTTGCGAAATCGTGTACCACCCCCGTGGCATCCGCCAGACCCAGCCCGCGACGGTAATCACCGTCAACACAATCGCCAGGGTCGCTTCAGGGCGGAACAGCTTTCCGGAGAACATACTTGCCGCGATCCCGACTACCAGCATGACGAGGAGAGCCGACACGAAGAAAATGTGAGTCGGGCTCATGCCGCCTCCTTGCGATCCATCGCGAGTATGTCCAACGGTCCCAGAACCGACCTGCGGTGAAACCGCGACACGCCGTAGCGTCACCGGCTCGAGACCGCCTCTTGCTCGTCCGGGATGGTCGCTGCAGCGATTGCCCGGCCACGCGTCGGTGTCCCAGAGGTTCTCTGCGGCGACCCCGACCCATCACCCGCGAGCCTGGCGACACAAGCTAACCGGCCGGTTCAGTCCAGCACTACCGTGGTCCCGCGTCCTGGCACGTGGGTGATCGACCGGCGGTGTATCGGCTCGGATTTGACGTCGACGGGGCGCACCCGGATGGTGCTGAACAGTGCGCCAAGCGCAATCCGCATCTCGGATTCGGCGAAGGTCGCTCCCAGACAACGTCGAACGCCGCCTCCGAACGGAATCCACGTGTACGTTCCTGCCCGGTTCTCGAGAAACCGCTCGGGACGAAACCGCTCCGGGTCGGGGTAGATGTCGGGACGCCTGTGCATGAGGTAGATCGAGGGTGCGACCTTTACCCCGGCGGGCAAGGAGAACCCGCCGACCTCCATCGGTTCTGTGAGCCGCCCGCTGACCAGGGCGAGCACCGGCCGCATCCGAAGTGTCTCCTTCACCACCGCGTCGACGTACCCCTGGCCGTCACCGGACTGCACCTCTTCGATGAGTCGCGAATGCACATCCGGATGACGGATGATCCGTTCGACAGCCCAGGCCAGTCCCGATGCCGTTGTTTCGTGGCCCGCAAGTAGCAACGTGACGAGTTCATCGCGAATCTCTTGGTCACTCATCGGGTTACCGTCTTCGTGCTCGGCCTTCAACAGCACCGACAGGACGTCGTTGCGGGTATCAAGATCCTCTTGTCTTCTGCGAGTGGCGATCTCGTCGTGGAGTAGCCGATCCACTTCGGCCAGCAATCTATTGGTGAACGCGGTCCTCAATTGTTGGGGACCTACGACCAAGAGAAACATCTGCGCGATGGCGCGGGTGGTGAGAGCGAGCATCCGCTGGAGCGCCTGACGCAGCCGGTCCATGCTTTCCCCGCGCTCAAGGCCGAACACGAGATGCAAGATGACTTCGAGGGTCAACGCTTGCATTCGAGAGTGCAGTCGAATCGGCACGCCACGCGGCCAGCCGGCCATCTCGGCCTCGACAATGGCGGTCATCGTGCTCATGTAGCTCTGCAAGTGGTTACCGCGAAAGGCGGGCATGAGGAGTCGGCGCTGTTCCTTGTGCGCGTCGCGGTCGAGCAGTAGAACCGAGTTCCGGCCCACCACGGGCAGCAGGATGCGATTGGCCTCCCCGGCCAGCGCCAGTTCAGGAGGCGCGGTGAAAATCTGCCGCACCGCATCTGGATGCGAGACCATCACGATTGGTCCTTCACGGAGCAACTTCATGGTGAACGTGTCGCCGTATCGGGCGGCGGCGCGTTCCATGAATTCCCACGGCCGGGCTATCCACTCGGCAGTTTGCACCGCCACGGGTAGTCGAGGACCGGGTGGCAGGGTGTCGGCAGCCATCTATTACCCCCAATGGGGACGACGCGTGATGGGTTGCTTCGAGCACAGCAACTTTATGTGCTCAGACTGCCGACTACCAGACCCTCGATACGTTCAACACATCGTGGGCGAGCGGATGGCCGCGAAGCCCCTTAGAAGCCGTGCGCGCAGGGGCTGGCTTCAAACGATTCTTAACGGTGCCTCAGTCGGTGGTATGGACGAGCAGCACGTCGGTCTTCGCCCTGCGCAAGACGTTTCCGGGCACCGAGCCAAGCCACTTGTCGCTGCGCGTGCCTAGTCCCACGTTGCCAACCACCAACAGATCGGCCTTGACGTCTTTAGCGAGGTGGAACAGCGCATGCACCGGATCACCCCTAACGGGTCGCGCCTCGATATCCTTGGCTCCAGCCCTCCTGGCCCGCTCCCGCGCCTCCCGCAGGATCGCATAGACGGCGGCCATCCCGTGCACCTTGTAATCCCCCTCGTTCCCGAGGGCGACCTCAGCGCGGCCATCAAGCACACGATCCGGCCGGGCTGGTCTTCCCCAGCCTCCCTTGTCTCCCTTTTCCAAATAAGACAAGTGCGCCATCGCGATAATCAACTTCGCGTTATTTCTCGCGGCGAACGCGGCGGCGTGGTCCACCGCACAAAACGATGTGTCCGAGCCATCAGTGCCGACCACCAAGGTCTGATAGGCGCTCATTTCGCTCCACCTTTGCTGCGAGCCCCCCAAGAGCGAGGGTGCCCACTAACGTGCGCCCTTTACACCTCCCGATAAAAGACGCACCCGGGTGCAGCACCCGCTGACCCGGCTGGGGAGCGGCACGGCCGCTGCCGTCGAGACGTGGCGGACGCGCTGCTAGAGGAGCGCCTTCGAGCTAGTGAACGGCTGCGGTCAATCTACGTGTATGCGCCACAAGCCGTACAGGCATAGCCTTTTCGCTGTTCGAGTACACGAACGAGAACTGCCATGGCAGCCAAGTTCGAATTCAGCAAGGACAAATCCGGCAAGTTCCGGTTCCACCTCAAGGGCAGCCAACGGCGAAATCATCGCCGCCGGCCAGGCCTATGACACAAAGGCAGGTGTCGAAAAAGGCATCCAGTCGGTCAAGATGAACGCCTCCGCCGCGAAGGCCGTAGACATGACCCAACCGCAACCGGCGCACAACTAGCGCATCCATCGCCGTTCATAACCGCACGCCCAGCACTCGTTGCGTGCGGCAATAGCCTGCGAGCAGGTAGAGCAGCGGCGCTAGAGTCCGTGTTGTGTCCGGAGCCGCTGGTGAGTCCCCTGTCGAGGGTGGGCTTGCGGGAGAGCTTCTAGCGGATTCATCGGAGCGGACGGGATGGTTTCGGTTCTACTTCGATGACCAACGCTGGGAGTGGTCTGATGAGGTGCAGCGGTTGCACGGCTATCAGCCAGGCACGGTCAGCCCAACTATGGACGCGGCTATCCAAGTTACTGCGGACGCACTGCGGACGGCGCAAGTTCCCTAGCGGACGCTACCGGCTCTGAACTGCTCAAACTTTGTGGAGCTAAGGGGAATCGAACCCCTGACCTACTCGATGCGAACGAGTCGCGCTACCAACTGCGCCATAGCCCCTGACCGCTAGCAGGCTACCAGCCGCGGCACCAACTACCGAACTGCCAGCACTATTCGCCGACGGCGCGCGGCAAGTCCCGCGGCCAACCGAAGGTCCGCATCGCCATCGCGTAGTCCAGATGCTCGAAGACGGGGTCCTCGTCGTCGATTTCCAGGACCACCGCGCCGGGGCGTCGCAGCCGCGACGGGACCACGTCGTAGTCGCGGTCGTAGGCGTTCTCCACGCCGAGCCGCGCCCGCGCCATCCGCTTCATCCGGCGGTTGCGCACCTTCTCCTCGATGCGGGTCTGGCGCCGCAGGTAACCCAGGTACATCAGGGTGATCGCAGTGGAGGTGCCGCACACCCACCAGGCGGTCGGCGAGATCTTGAAAGCCGCGGTGGCCGAGCCGACCAGGACGACCGCCATCACCATCAGGACCTTCCTGCGGAACGCATACTTGCGGGCGCTCACCGCGGCGGCGGTCTTGTTGTCGAACCGACGCCGCCGTGATGCGTTGCGCGGCATGGGCGCCGGCGCCTCCTCCTCGGCGTCGTCAGCCTCGGCGGCGGGCTCCAGACCGGAGGAATCCTCGACGTACTCGTAGCTGTCCTCGTCAGCGTCGTCGCGTTTGGCGACGGCCTCGGTGTCGGCCTCGTCGTCTTCGATCGGCTCGATGTCGGCCGTCTCCGGCTCGGCCGCAGAATCGCTGGCCCCCACCGGAAGGACGTGGGAATCCTCGACGACATCGACGTCGAGGTAGTCGGGCTCGGTGGGCTCGGCGACGGCCATCCTCATCACGACCGGGCGCCTGCGGCTCAGCTCGTCGGTGTCGGCCTCGTCGTCCGCCTCATGGTCGCGGTCTTCATCCTCGGAGAAGTCGCGCTCCTCATCGAGGTCGGTGTCGGCCGACTCTTCCGGCGGCGTCCAGTTGGGGTCGCTGCGATGCCCGGCGGCGGGACCAGTGCGCTTGATCAGCCGGGAGTTGCCTCCGCCGTTGAGCACCCGGGTGGCCAGGGCCACGTCGCTGGTGCGCCGCACCGCGTCGCGCTTGCTGACGAGCATCGGCACCAAGACGAACAGCCACAGCACCACGAGCGATATCCACAACAAAGACTGCGGGATGCTTGGCATGATGACCTGCTCTCTTCGGTGTCCATCCCCCGCGGAGCCCATTGGTGGCCAACGCGGCGGTCTACTGACCAGGACAATTACACACCTGTAATTTGCCTCTCACAAGCACCACGAGTCACTCGTGTCGCGCCAGTCCCAGAACGGCAACGATTTCGACTCCCCCGCGAGCCGTCGGAAACCCTATCTAGGGACGGCGAATTGCGCGCCTCGCCGGCGGGGCGGTCACACCCAGCTGGCGTTACCGCCCCGGACCAGCGCCGATGCCACCGAACCGCTCACCTCTTCGACGGTGATGGCCATCAGCAGATGATCTCGCCACGCCCTGTCGACTTCCAGGTAGCGCTGCAGCAGGCCCTCCTGGCGGAAGCCGACTTTGGCCAGCACGGCGCGGCTCGCGGCGTTTTCCGGGCGCACGGTCGCCTCCACCCGGTGCAGCATCACCGGGCCAAAGCAGTGATCCAACCCCAGCGCCAGCGCGGCGGTGGCCACGCCGCCGCCAGTGGCCGACCGCGGCACCCAGTAGCCGATCCACGCCGACCGCAGTGCGCCGTGGGTGACATTGCCGATGGTCAGCTGGCCGCAGAAGCGGCCGTCGAGCTCGATGACGTAGGGCAGCATCCGCCCCTGCCGCGCCTCGGCGCGCAGACCAGAACACAACGCCGGCCATGCCGCCACCGCGTGACGGCTCGTCCAATCGCCCTCGGAGCTGGGCTCCCACGGTTCCAGGTGCGCGCGATCGGTCAGCCGGATCCGGCTCCACTGCGCTCCGTCGCGCAGCCGCACCGCCCGCAACCGGACGATGCCCGCCGGAACCCGAAGTGGCCCAACGCTCATGGGCCAACCTGGATGACGGGAATTGGAGAGCAACAGGTTCACCATGTGTGCAGTCGTTTCGCTCAGCCGCGCTGAGCCAGGAAGGCGACGTCGACGATCTCGCCGGTGCGAATCTGCTCGGCGCCGCTGGGCACCACGACCAGACAGTTCGCTTCGGCGAGGGTGGCCAACAGGTGCGACGACGCGCCTGGGGCGCCGCCGAGCGCCTGCACCAGATACTCCCCGCTCTCCTGGTCGCGCATCAGCTGGCCGCGCAGGAAGCCCTTGCGTCCGGCCACCGACGTGATGGGCGACAGCGTGCGCGCCTGCACGATGCGGCGCATCGGCTGACGCTTGCCCAGCGACAGCCGGATCAGCGGACGGACCATCACCTCGAAGACCACCAGCGCGCTCACCGGGTTGGCCGGCAGCAGGAAGGTCGGCACGCCCTCGCGGCCCAGCTGCCCGAAACCCTGGATGGATCCCGGATGCATGGCGACGCGCACGACCTCTATTTCACCGAGCTCGGCGAGCATCTGGCGCACCGCCTCGGCCGCGGCGCCCCCGACCGCGCCGGCGATGACGATCACCTCTGCGCGATTGATCTGGCCCTCGACGATCTCGCGGAGCTCGCGGGGCCCGCCGCTGACGATCCCGACCCGGTTGACCTCCGCGCCGGCATCGCGGGCCGCCGCCGCCAGCGCGTAGGAGTTGACGTCGTAGACCTGCCCGTTGCCCGGGTTGCGCGAGATGTCGACCAGCTCGCCGCCCAGCGCCATGATCGTCACCCGAGGCCGCGGGTGAACCAGCACCCGCTCGCGACCGACCGCGGCCAGCAGCCCGACTTGCGCCGCACCGATCACCGTCCCGGACCGCACCGCGACGTCACCGGGCTGGACGTCGTCGCCGGCGCGGCGCACGTAGGCGCCCGACGGCGCACCCCGCAGCACCCGCACCCGCTGCGTCCCGCCGTCGGTCCACCGCAACGGCAGGACCGCGTCGGCCAGGGTCGGCAGCGGCGCCCCGGTCTGCACGCGCACGGCCTGGCGCGGCTGCAACCGGCTCGGGGTGCGCGACCCCGCCTCGACCATGCCCATCACCGGCAGCACCAGGCCCTCGCGCCCGTCGCCCTCGCCCGACTCATCGAACGGCCCCGGCAGACCCTCGCTGCCCACCTCGCCGACACCGAGGACGTCGACGCTGCGCACCGCATAGCCGTCGATCGCGGCCTGGTCGAAGCCGGGCATCGGGCGTTCGGTCACCACTTCTTCGGCGCACAACAATCCCTGGGCCTCGGCGATCGCCACACGTATCGGCCGCGGGGCCACCGCGGCGGCCGTGATCCGGGCCTGCTGCTCTTCCACCGAACGCACAGCGCGCCTCTCTGCCGTCGGGCCGCGCAGGGCGACCGCTCACTGCGCAGGCGGGGCATCCCGCCCGGGACCGCTACGCGTTGCGCCGGCCGCCGTCGTCCGCCAGCCGGGTCAGCGCCCGGCTACTGCTCGGCCAGACCTAATCGCGCCACCAACCACTGCCGCAAATCCGGCCCGTAGTCGTCTCGATCCAATGCAAAGTCAACCGCAGCCTTGAGGTAGCCGCCAGGATTTCCCAAGTCGTGTCGAGATCCGCGATGCACGACCACGTGCACCGGGTGGCCCTCGGCTATCAGCAACGCGATCCCGTCGGTGAGCTGTACTTCGCCGCCGGCCCCGCGCTCAATGCGACGCAGCGCATCGAAGATGGCGCGGTCGAGCACGTAACGGCCGGCCGCGGCGAACAACGACGGCGCGTTCCCGGCGGGAGGCTTCTCGACCATGCCGTTGACCTTGAGCACGTCGGGATTGTCGTCGTCGGGAATCGGTTCGACGTCGAAAACGCCGTAGGCGCTGACCTCTTCGGGCGTCACCTCGATGGCACACAACACCGTGCCGCCGTAGTGCGCGCGCACCTTCGACATCGTGCCCAGCACGCCGGTGGGCAGCACCAGGTCGTCGGGCAGCAGCACCGCAATGGCGTCCTCGTCGTCGGCCAGCCGCGACTCGACGCAGCCGATCGCGTGTCCCAGGCCCAGCGGCTCGCTCTGCACCACCGACTCGACCTTGATCAGCTGCGGCGCGCGCCGGACCTTGTCGAGCATCGCCGTCTTGCCGCGCTCCTCCAGCGTGCTTTCCAGCACCAGGTCTTCGACGAAGTGCGCGACGACGCCGTCCTTGCCCTCCGACGTGATGATCACCAGGCGCTCGGCGCCGGCCTCGGCCGCCTCGGCGGCCACCAGCTCGATGCCCGGCGTATCGACAACCGGAAGCAGCTCCTTGGGGACCGTTTTGGTCGCCGGCAAGAAGCGGGTACCGAGGCCCGCGGCGGGCACGACCGCAGTGCGTGGCACCACCACGTTTGGGCTTGACATTGTTCACACGATAACCCGCATCCACTTCGCCGAGTCGATGTGGCGCGGGCAAAGACCCGGCTGTCATGGTTAACGAATGGCGACCACCAGCAAAGCCGCGCTGCGCGACCAGCTGCTTGCCGCCCGACGCCACGTTGCCGACGACGTTCGCGCCGCCGAGGCGCGGCAGGTGTGCGAGCGGCTGGAGGCGCTGGAAAGCATTGTGACCAGGGACAGCACGATCTGCGCCTACGTGCCGGTGGGCACCGAGCCGGGGTCCATCGAGATGCTCGACATGTTGCTGCGGCGCACGGGGCGAGTGCTGCTGCCGGTTGCGCGCACCGCGGCCGACAACACGCCGCTGCCGCTGAGCTGGGGCGAATACCGGCCCGGCACGCTGACCACCGGGCGGTGGGGGCTGCTCGAACCACCGCAGCCGTGGCTGCCGTCAGCCGCCTTGGCGCAAGCCGGTGTGGTGCTGGTGCCGGCCCTGGCCGTCGACCGCCGCGGTGTGCGGCTGGGCCGGGGCCGCGGGTTCTACGACCGCTCGCTGGGCGGCCGAGACCCCCACGCGCGGCTGATCGCGGTCGTCCGCGACGCCGAGGTGCTCGACGAATTACCGGCCGATCCGCACGACATTCCGATGACCCATGCACTCACGCCGCGGCAGGGATTGATCGATCTCGCCGGGCGCTGACATGTCGGGAATGAGACACGTCACGTGGCGGTTCTAGCACTTGAGACGCTAGAGTGCTAATCACGTTTGCAATCATCCGGAGGTTGTTGTGCCGACTTACAGCTATCAGTGCACCGAGTGCGACGATCGCTTCGACATCGTGCAGGCCTTCACCGACGACGCGCTGACCACGTGCAAACGCTGCTCCGGGCGACTGCGCAAGCGCTTCAACTCCGTCGGGGTGGTGTTCAAGGGCAGCGGTTTCTATCGCACCGACAGCCGCGAGTCCGGCAAGAAGTCGTCGGCTTCGAGCAACGGCTCGTCGAGCGACTCGGGATCAAACGGCTCGAACTCCAGCGAAAAATCCGGCTCGAGCACCAGTGACAAGTCCAGCTCGAGCGACAAGTCGAGCAGCAGCTCCACGACTTCCACCGCCGCGGCCACCAGCTGACGGGTTATCCACACCTGCCTCGCCGGCCGTGAGCCCGAGCGCCCGGTAGCGCCTACCGTTGTCGCGTGGGCGAATCATCGCTGAACCCAAGCCTATTGAGCCGGCTCGCGCTGTGGTTGCGCCCGGACTGGACTCGCACCGTGCTGGTACGCCGCGTCGCGGCGGGCGGGCTGGTGGTGCTGGCCGGTATCGTGACGCTGCGGTCCAACCCCGCCGGTGACTATGCGCAAGTCGTGGTGGCCGAGCATGACCTGCGTCCCGGCGCCGCGTTGACTCCCGCCGACGTACGGCTCGAAAAGCGTTTGACCGCAACAGTTCCCGATGGAGCACGAGCCGACCTGGGCGCGGTGGTGGGTTCGACGCTGGCCGGCCCGACCCGGCGCGGTGAGGTGCTCACCGACGTCCGGTTACTGGGAAGCCGGTTGGCTGAGGCCGCAATCGGGTCGGCGTCGGGGCCTGGCGCCCGCATCGTGCCGCTGCACTTGGCCGACGGCGCTCTGATCGACCTCGTGCGGGTGGGTGACGTGGTTGACGTGCTGGCCGCGCCGGCCACCAGTGGGCCGGACGATTCGCGCACCGCCCCCAAGGTGGTGGCCACCGACGCCGTGGTGGTGCTGGTCTCGGCCAAAGAAAAGATTCAGGCCGCCGACAGCGACCGCGTAGTGTTGGTTGCGCTGCCGGCTCGTGTGGCGAACGCGGTGGCAGGGTCGGCGCTGGGCCAGACCGTTACGCTCACCCTGCACTGAGTGCCTGGCCGTTGTTGGTCTGCTAGCCGACAGCCAACTCTGTCCAGTCCCAGAAAGGCGTCTCCAATGCTCAAAGGGTTCAAGGAATTTCTCTCCCGGGGCAACATCATCGATCTGTCCACCGCAGTGGTCATCGGTACCGCTTTCACCGCACTGGTCACGGCTTTCACCAACGCCATCATCAAGCCGTTGATCAACCGGATCGGCGTCAACCAGAAGTCCGATCTCGGCATCCTGAGGATCAGCATCGGTGGCGGTCAGACCATTGACCTGAACGACGTCTTGTCGGCCGCCATCAACTTCTTGATCATCGCCGCCGTGGTCTACTTCCTGGTCGTGCTGCCGTACACCACGCTGCGCAAACGCAATGAGGTCGAGCCGGCCGATGACGCGCAGGTCGTCCTGCTCAAAGAGATTCGCGACCTGCTCGCGCAGACCAATGGCGAGTCGCCGGGCAAACACGGGAGTGTCACCACCAAGCCGCCACCGGAGTACGGGCCCCGGGCGGAGGCCGAATCGAAGTAGCCTGCGAGCTGCGAGCTGGGCCCACGACCGGCCTGGGCTTTAAATCTCCAGGCTCGACAACTGCCCGATGATCTGAGCCGCCAACGGATTCAGCGTCGCCATCCCGTCGCGCACGGCGTAACGGGAGCCGGCCAGGTTGACCACCAGCGTGCTGCCGGACACCCCGGCGAGACCGCGTGACAATCCGGCGTCGATGATTCCCGCCGACAGGCCCGACCCGCGGATAGCCTCTGCGATACCGAGGATCTCGCGATCCAGGATCTCGCGGGTGGCCTCCGGGGTGACGTCGCGCGGCGTGACGCCCGTCCCGCCGACCGAGACGACCAGGTCCACCCCGCCGATCACCGCGGTGTTCAGCGCGTTGCGGATCTCGATCTCGTCAGCGGCGACCGCGACCACACCGTCGACGACGAATCCCGCCTCGGTCAGCAGCTCGGTCACCAACGGACCGCTGTGGTCCTCGTCCCCGTGAGCGGTGCGATCGTCGACCACCACAACCAGAGCCCGGCCAACTACCAATTCCGCACCCGTTTCCATGGGAGCAACCGTATATCCGAGCTCAGACAATCCCGTCACCGAGGGTTCGTCCACTTTCACTACTGATCCGCCTTCCCGAGGGTGACCGGCAACGTCCGGCTGCCGCCACCAGCGGGATCCTGGAACGTCAGCGAAATCTTGTCGCCGGGCGCCCTGGACCGCACGGCCGCGACCAACGCGTCGGCGCTGTTGATCGGACGGTCGTCGACCTTGGTGACGACCACGTTCTTGGGGACGCCGGCGGATGCCGCCGCACCGCCCGCGACGACGTCGACGACCTTGGCGCCGGGAGTGCCCTTGTCGTTGGTGACCTGCACGCCGAGCGAGGCGTGGGTCGCCTTGCCGGTGGCGATCAGCTCATCGGCGATGCGCTTGGCCTGATCGACCGGAATCGCGAAGCCCAGGCCGATCGAACCGCTCTGGGCATCCGGCGAGTCGGCGCCCAGGGTGGCGATGGCCGAGTTGACGCCCACCAGCTGGCCGTTCATGTTGACCAGCGCGCCACCAGAGTTACCGGGGTTGATCGCGGCGTCGGTCTGAATCGCGTCCAGCACGGTGTTCTGGTTGCCCGACTCACCGGTGGTGGACACCGGCCGGTTCAGCGCGCTGACGATGCCGGTGGTCACCGTGCCCGACAGGCCCAACGGCGATCCGATCGCGACGACCGGCTGGCCGACGCGCAAGTCCGACGAGGAGCCCAGCGAGATGGGCGTGAGTCCGGACATACCCTGCACGCGAATCACGGCGATATCGCTGGTGGGGTCCGCGCCGACCACCGTGAACGGTGCGGTGCGACCGTCAGAGAAGGTCACCGTCGTCTTGGGCGTCGGGGAGCCGGCACCGGCGCCGCCGGGACCACCCGGGATGCCGGGAGGCGCGGGAGCCGCGGGCGGAGCTCCCGGGGGGCCGCCGGGCCCCTTGGGCGGTCCCGCCGCGGCGGCGATCACGTGGTTGTTGGTCAGGATGAGCCCGTCGGTGGACAGGATGATGCCGGAGCCCTCTTCGGACTGGCGCCCTATGTCGGTCTCGAGCATCACGACGCTGGGCACGACCTTGGAGGCAACCCCTTCGACGCTGCCGGGCGGCATGTTCGCGGCCGGGACGCTGGGCGCCGCCCCGATGACCCGCCCACCGCCGTTACCGGTGGCGTGCGTACCGAGCTCGACGGCCGTCGCGGCGGCACCGCCGATACCGGCCGACACCACCGCGATGGCTAACGCACCGACAAACAACAGGCCTGTGCGAGAACGCTTTTGGGGTTCCTGCGGGACAGGCATTCCGGGCAGCATGCCAGGCATGGGACCTGTGCCGGTGCCTCCCGGGATCGGGCCTGCGCCGGTTCCCCCGGGGATCCGACCCTGCCCGGTGTTGCCGAAGGGCTCGTAGGGCGCACGGAACTGCGTCGTCGGCGACTGGGACGGCTGCGACCGATAGCGCCAGTCATATTGCTGGCTGTAGGGCTGCTGTTGTCCCGGGGCGTAGCCGGAGGACCCCGCATGGCTCGGGGCGGGCGCAGGCTGGTTCGGCGCGGGGGGGTATCCCGGCTGCTGCGGCGGTGGCGAATACCTCGGGTCATTCGTCATGTCGCTAAGTCGCTCTTCCTCTATCTCAGTGTTTCGGCAAGTCGACGGCTGGGTTCAACAGTAGCCGCAGACCTACCTTGCCCGCGCGGACTGAGAGTCCACTGAGATAACGTTCGCCGATTCCCGAGAGTTCGCCTCGTCACCGGTTATCGCGTCGGTGGGACCGGTCGCGACGTCTACCTGGTCGGTTTCCGCATCGGCGACGGCCGTGGCGTACGTCGACGCGGCCAGAGGCCGGCCGGGCAGCAGGACATAGAAGGACGTACCCGGGGGCTGACCGCCCGGAACGGTGTCCTCGACGCGCAGCAGCCCCCCATGATTGAGCACAACCTTTTTGACGATCGCCAACCCAAGTCCGGAGCCGGGCATGGCTCGTGCCGTCGTCGAGCGGTAGAACCGCTCGAACACCAGGCGGCGCTCCTGGGGCGGGATGCCGGGCCCGTGGTCGGCGATCACCAGCTCCGCGTGCGACGGGTCGAGCTGGCGCATCGTGACACCGACGCGGCCACCGGGCGGGCTCCACTTGGCGGCGTTGTCGAGCAGGTTCAGGACCGCGCGCGACAACCCGGCGCCGTCGCCGTAGATCTGCCACGGCGTCACGTCGACGTCGAAGTGAATGTCGTTGCGCCGACGCCTGACTCGCTCCAGGCTGCGATCGACGACCTCGGACACGTCGATGGGCTCGTGCACCACCTGGCCGGCGTCATCCCGGGTGAGGTCCACCAAATCGCCTACCAGCGTTGATAATTCTTCGATCTGCGCGATGACATCGGTGCGCAGGTCCACCATCTCCTGCTCGGGCAGGCGCGGCGCCCCCGGTTCCATCGCGGCCATCAACAGCTCGACGTTGGTCCGCAGCGACGTAAGCGGGGTCCGCAGTTCATGCCCGGCGTCGGTGACCAGCCGTGCCTGCCGCTCCCGGGACTCGGCGAGCGCGCGCAGCATCAGGTTGAACGACTCGGTTAGCCTTGCCAATTCGTCGCTACCGAACACGGGAATGGGTCTCAGGTCATCGGTGCGCGCCACCCGCTCGGCCGCTTCGGTCAGCCGTGCCACCGGGCGCAACCCGGCCCGGGTGACCATGCCGCCCGCCACCGCGGCGACCGCCACACCCACACCGCCCACGATCAGCAACACCCAGCGCAGCCGGTTCATCACCGCCTCGGTGGGCTTGAGGCTCTTGGAGATCAGCAGCGAGGTGCCGTTCTGCAGGTGCACCGCGAGAATCCGCTGATCACCGGCGGTGCGCCGCGACATGAACAAATCGCCGTGGATGACGGCTTTTTCCGCCGAACCGACCGGCAGGGTCTGACCCGGCTGCTGGGCGGTGTAGATCGCGTGGCCCGGGTTCACCAGCATCGCGTTGACGTCGGAATAGGCGGTGCCTTCGATGGCTTTGCCGGGGTCGGCGGCCAGTGAACCGCTGGCGATCAGCAGTTGCGCCCGGCTCTGCAGCTGGTTGTCGATGTCGCTGTACAGCGCGGCCGAGATCACGGCATAGACGGCGAAGGCCATCAGCACGACGACCATGGCGACCATCGACATGGCCAGCAGCATCACCCGCCACCGCAACGACAACGACGGCGTCGCGCGCAATGCTGGGCGCAGCGGTGGACGTTGAGGCCGGGGGAACCGGATCATCGAGGGACCCGCATCGTCACGGCGGCGTCTCCCGAAGGACGTATCCCACGCCGCGCACGGTGTGGATCAGCCGCGACTCCCCATCGGCTTCGGTCTTGCGCCGCAGATAGCCCACGTAGACCTCCAGCGCGTTGCCCGAGGTGGGGAAGTCGAATCCCCAGACCTCCTCGAGGATGCGGCTGCGGGTGAGCACCCGGCGCGGATTGGCGATCAGCATTTCCAGCAGCGCGAATTCGGTGCGGGTCAGGCTGATCCGGCGCTGGCCGCGGGTGACCTCGCGGGTGACCGGGTCCAGCGTCAGGTCCGAGAACGTCATCGCCACCGAATCGGCGTCCTCGTCCTCCGGCTTGGTGCGGCGCAGCAGCGCGCGCATCCGGGCCAACAGTTCTTCCAGGGCGAACGGCTTCGGCAGGTAGTCGTCGGCGCCGGCGTCCAGGCCGGCGACCCGTTCCGACACCGAATCGCGCGCGGTAAGCACCAGGATGGGCAGGTCGTCACCGGTGCTGCGCAGCTGACGGCACACCTCGAGGCCGTCCAGGCGCGGCATCATCACATCCAGGACGAGCGCGTCGGGGCGATCGCTCGCGATCAGTTCAAGGGCTTCGACCCCGTCATGGGCCAACTCAACGGAGTAGCCGTTGAAGGACAACGACCTACGCAGCGACTCGCGCACCGCGCGATCGTCGTCGACGACCAGTATTCGCACGGCCCCTAGTTTCGTCCCATCGCCTGAGACTGGCCTGAGAGGCGCGCCGGAAGGGGCTAGCGGCGGTCGAGGTCGATCAGACCGAGGCGGGCCGCCTTGAGCAGCCGCCGGGGCACTTTGTGCCGCTGACCTGCGACCGTCACACCGACGAGTTCGGTCTTCTCGGCCTTCCACTGCGCGCGCCGGCTACGGGTGTTCGCGCGCGACATTCTGCGCTTGGGTACGGCCATGGTCGGGCCTAACTCCTCAATGTGGGACTTGCAGTTCGGCATGTCGCGCGGCGTGGCTGGTGGGCCGAACGGGCGACGATCGCATATCAGGATAGTCGCTGGTCCGCTCGTGGCCAAAATGGACGCCCGCGTGCCGATCCCCGCCCGTCGGGCGCGCCGCGGGGACCCCGTTCCGAAGTGGGATCCTTGACGTGACACCGACGGTACCCGCTAACCTACCGGTTGGTTGGTTGATCCGAACCGGTGAATCCCCGAATGGAGGACAGGCATGGCCTCTGCTTCCGGCGCTTCCGGCGCCTCGGGCAGTCCCGGCGCCGTCCGGATCGCAAACTGCTCGGGGTTCTACGGCGACCGGCTGTCGGCCATGCGCGAGATGCTCACCGGCGGCGACGTCGACTACCTCACCGGCGACTACCTGGCCGAACTCACCATGCTGATCCTGGGCCGGGACCGAATGAAACACCCCGAGCGCGGCTACGCGAAGACCTTTCTGACCCAGCTCGAGGACTGCCTGGGCGAGGCCCGCGACCGCGGGGTCCGCATCGTCGCCAACGCCGGCGGCCTCAACCCGGCCGGCCTGGCCGACGCGATACGCGCGCTGGCCGAGCGCCTGGGCATCGACGCCCGGGTCGCCCATGTGGAGGGCGACGACCTGTTGTCGCGTGCCGCCGAACTCGGCCTGGGCAGCCCGCTGACCGCGAACGCGTACCTGGGCGCCTGGGGGATCGTCGACTGCCTCGACGACGGCGCCGACGTGGTCGTTACCGGCCGCGTCACCGACGCCTCGGTGATCGTCGGGGCGGCCGCCGCACACTTCGGGTGGGACCGCACCGACTACGACCGGCTCGCCGGCGCCGTGGTCGCCGGCCACGTCATCGAGTGCGGGGTGCAGGCCACCGGCGGCAACTACTCGTTCTTCACCGAGGTCGCCGATCTCACCCACGCCGGTTTCCCCCTAGCTGAGGTCAGCGCCGACGGATCCTCGGTGATCACCAAACACCCGGGCACCGGCGGCCTGGTCAGCGTCGACACCGTCACCGCGCAGCTGCTCTACGAGATCACCGGCGCGCGCTACGCCAATCCCGACGTCACCGCCCGGATGGACAGCGTCGACTTGTCGTCCGACGGGCCCGACCGGGTGCGCATCAGCGGGGTTCGCGGCGAAGCCCCGCCACCCACCTACAAGGTGTCGATGAACAGCATCGGCGGGTTCCGCAACTCGATGACCTTCGTGTTGACCGGCTTGGACATCGAGGCCAAGGCCGACCTGGTGCGCCGGCAACTCGACGCCGCTTTGACGGTCAAGCCCGCCGAGCTGCAGTGGTCGCTGGCCCGCACCGACCACCCCGACGCCGACACCGAAGAGGCCGCCAGCGCCCTGTTGCACTGCGTTGTGCGTGACCCCGACCCCGCCAATGTCGGGCGCCAATTCTCCTCCGCCGCTGTCGAATTGGCGCTGGCCAGCTATCCGGGATTTCACGTGACAGCCCCGCCGGGCGACGGCCAGGTCTACGGCGTGTTCACCCCGGGTTACGTCGCCGCCGATCAGGTACCGCACGTCGCGGTACTCGCCGACGGATCACGTGTTGACATTCCATGCGCCACAGACACTTTGGAGCTCTCCCCCGTTGCTGCTGAACCACCGCTTCCGGAAGCGCTGCCCAACGGGCCGACCCGCCGGGTGCCGCTGGGTCGCATCGCCGCGGCCCGCAGCGGCGACAAGGGCGGCTCGGCGAACGTCGGAGTCTGGGTGCGTACCGACGAGCAATGGCGCTGGCTGGCCAACACTTTGACCGTCGAGCTGCTCCAGGAGCTGCTGCCCGAAGCGGCGGACTTCGACGTCACCCGCCACCTGCTGCCGAATCTGCGGGCGGTCAACTTCGTCATCGACGGCATCCTTGGCCAAGGCGTCGCGTACCAGGCTCGATTTGACCCCCAGGCCAAAGGGCTGGGCGAATGGCTCCGCGGCCGCTACCTCGACATCCCGGAGAGACTCCTGTGAATCTTTGGACCACGCCCGAGCGCGAACAGTTGCGAAAGACGGTGCGCTCGTTCGCAGAACGCGAGATCCTGCCCCACGTCGACGAGTGGGAGCGCACCGGCGACCTGCCGCGCGAGTTGCACCGCAGCGCCGGGGCCGCCGGGCTGCTGGGAGCCGGGTTCCCCGAATCCGTCGGCGGCGGTGGCGGCGACGGCGGCGACGCGGTGATCATCTGCGAGGAGATGCATCAGGCCGGGGCCCCGGGAGGTGTGTTCGCGTCACTGTTCGCCTGCGGCATCGCGGTGCCGCACATGATCGCCTCAGGCGATCAGCGGCTGATCGAGGAGTTCGTCCGCCCGACGCTGGCCGGCGAGAAGATCGGTTCGCTGGCCATCACCGAACCCGGCGGCGGTTCCGACGTCGGGCATTTGCGGACCTCCGCGGTCCTGGACGGTGATCACTATGTGGTCAACGGCGCCAAGACCTACATCACCTCCGGAGTTCGCGCCGACTACGTGGTGACCGCGGTACGCACCGGAGGTCCTGGCGCGGGCGGGGTTTCGCTGCTGGTTGTCGAGAAGGGCACGCCGGGCTTCGAGGTGTCCCGCAAGCTGGACAAGATGGGCTGGCGGTCCTCGGACACCGCCGAGCTGTCCTACACCGACGTACGCGTGCCTGTGGCCAACCTGGTCGGCGCCGAGAACAGTGGCTTCGCCCAGATCGCCCAGGCCTTCGTCTCCGAACGTATCGGCCTTGCCGCACAGGCCTATTCGAGCGCGCAGCGGTGCCTGGACCTCACGGTGCAATGGTGTCGCGACCGCGAAACGTTCGGTCGCCCATTGATATCGCGGCAGTCGGTGCAGAACACGTTGGCCGAGATGGCCCGTCGCATCGACGTCGCCCGGGTGTACTCGCGCAGCGTGGTGGAGCGGCAGCTCGCCGGCGAGACGAACCTGATTCCGCAGGTGTGTTTCGCCAAGAACACCGCCGTCGAGGCCGGCGAATGGGTGGCCAACCAAGCCGTTCAGCTGTTCGGCGGGATGGGTTACATGGCCGAATCCGAGGTGGAACGCCAATACCGGGACATGAGAATCCTGGGCATCGGCGGAGGAACCACCGAGATCCTGACCGCGCTGTCCGCCAAACTGCTGGGATTCCAATCATGACCGTGCTGCAGTCCACACTCGACGCCGAGGCCCCCGCCTTCACCGACGCGGCGGCGGCAGCGGCGGCGAAACTCGAGGAGATCGACACCGAGCTGGCCAATGCGCTGGCCGGCGGCGGGACCAAATACGTTGAGCGCCACCATGCTCGCGGCAAGCTGACGGCGCGCGAGCGCATCGAATTGCTCGTCGACCAGGACTCGCCGTTCCTGGAGCTCAGTCCGCTGGCGGCGTGGGGCAGCGCCTTCAAGGTAGGCGCCAGCACGGTCACCGGGATCGGCGTGGTCGAAGGCGTGGAATGCATGATCGTCGCCAACGACCCGACGGTCAAAGGCGGCACCAGCAACCCCTGGACACTGAAGAAGATCCTGCGGGCCAACCAGATCGCCTTCGAGAACCGGCTACCGGTCATCTCCCTGGTGGAATCCGGCGGCGCGGACCTGCCCACGCAGAAGGAGATCTTCATTCCGGGTGGGCGGATGTTCCGCGACCTGACCCGGCTGTCGGCGGCCGGGATCCCCACCATCGCATTGGTGTTCGGCAACTCCACCGCGGGTGGCGCCTACGTCCCGGGCATGTCCGATCACGTGGTGATGATCAAGGAACGCTCCAAGGTCTTCCTCGCGGGGCCCCCGCTGGTGAAGATGGCCACCGGTGAGGAATCCGACGACGAATCGCTCGGCGGCGCCGAAATGCACGCCCGGGTCTCGGGTTTGGCCGACTACTTCGCCGTCGACGAACTCGACGCGATCCGGATCGGCCGCCGCGTCGTCGCCCGGCTGAACTGGGCCAAGCAGGGGCCGAAGCCCAAACCGGTCACCGCGCCGCTGTTCGACACCGAGGAGCTCATCGGCATCGTGCCCGCGGATCTGCGCATTCCGTTCGACCCCCGGGAAGTGATCGCCCGCATCGTCGACGGCTCCGAATTCGACGAATTCAAGCCGCTGTACGGGTCGTCGCTGGTGACGGGCTGGGCCCAGTTACACGGCTATCCGATCGGCATCCTGGCCAACGCGCGCGGCGTGCTGTTCAGCGAGGAGTCCCAGAAGGCCACCCAGTTCATCCAGCTGGCCAACCGCTCCGACACGCCACTGTTGTTCCTGCACAACACCACCGGCTACATGGTGGGCAAGGACTACGAAGAGGGCGGGATGATCAAGCACGGCTCGATGATGATCAACGCCGTATCCAATTCGACCGTTCCGCACATCTCGCTGCTGATCGGCGCGTCCTACGGCGCGGGCCACTACGGCATGTGCGGCCGCGCCTACGACCCGCGGTTCCTCTTCGCGTGGCCGACCTCCAAGTCCGCGGTGATGGGCGGCGCCCAGCTGTCGGGCGTGTTGTCGATCGTCGCCCGCGCGGCCGCCGAGGCACGCGGCCAGCAGGTCGACGAGGAGGCCGACGCGGCGATGCGGGCCGCGGTCGAGGGCCAGATCGAAGCCGAGTCGCTGCCGATGGTGCTGTCCGGGATGCTCTACGACGACGGGGTGATCGACCCGCGCGATACCCGCACCGTGTTGGGAATATGTCTGTCCGCCATCGCCAATGGCCCGATCAAGGGGACGTCGAACTTCGGCGTCTTCCGGATGTGAGCCCCATGATCACTCGAGTACTGGTCGCCAACCGGGGCGAGATCGCCCGGCGGGTGTTCGCCACCTGCCGCCGGCTCGGCCTGGGCACCGTCGCCGTCTACACCGATCCCGACTCCGGCGCGCCCCACGTCGCCGAGGCCGACGCCCGGGTGCGGCTGGACAAGACCAACTACTACCTCAACGCCGCGGCCATCATCGCCGCCGCCCGCGCCGCGGGTGCCGACGCGATACACCCCGGCTACGGGTTCCTCTCGGAGAACGCCGAATTCGCGTCCGCCGTCCAGGACGCCGGCCTGACCTGGGTCGGCCCACCGGTGGACGCGGTGCGTGCAATGGGCTCCAAGATCGAGTCCAAGAAGCTGATGTCCGCGGCCGGGGTGCCCGTGCTCGACGAGCTCGACCCCGACACCGTCACCGAGGCGCAACTGCCGGTTCTGGTCAAGGCCTCCGCCGGCGGCGGTGGCCGCGGCATGCGGGTGGTCCGCGACTTGTCCGCTCTGGCAGGCGAAGTCGCCGCGGCGAGCCGCGAGGCGCAGTCCGCTTTCGGTGACCCGACCGTATTCTGCGAACGCTACCTGCCGACCGGGCACCACATCGAGGTTCAGGTCATGGCCGACACCCATGGCACCGTGTGGGCGGTCGGCGAACGCGAATGCTCGATCCAGCGCCGCCACCAGAAGATCATCGAGGAGGCCCCCTCGCCGCTGGTGGAGCGCACACCCGGCATGCGCGCCAAGCTGTTCGACGCGGCCCGGCTGGCCGCCGACGCCATCGGCTACACCGGAGCCGGGACGGTGGAGTTCCTGGCCGACGACGACGGCGAGTTCTACTTCCTCGAGATGAACACCCGGCTGCAGGTCGAACACCCGGTCACCGAGGAGACCACCGGACTCGACCTCGTCGAACTGCAGCTCGCCGTCGCCGACGGCGGGCGTCTCAACGCGGAACCACCTGCCGCCCAAGGCCATTCGATTGAAGCCCGGCTCTACGCCGAGGACCCCGCGAAGAACTGGCAGCCGCAGGCCGGCCAGGTGCACGCGTTCGACGTGCCGTCGGTCCGGACCGAGTTCACCTCGCTGGGACAACGGACCGGAATCCGGCTGGATTCCGGCATCGTCGACGGGTTCACCGTCTCGATCCACTACGACCCGATGCTGGCCAAGGTCATCTCCTATGCCCCGACGCGCCGCCAGGCGGCGCTGGTCCTCGCCGATGCACTGGCCCGCGCCCGCGTGCACGGCGTACGCACCAACCGCGATCTGCTGGTGAACGTGTTGCGGCATCCGGCGTTCCTCGACGGTGCCACCGACACCGCGTTTTTCGACACCCACGACCTGGAGCGGCTGGCCGCGCCGCTGGGCGACGACACGGTAATCCGCCTGTCCGCCGTCGCGGCCGCGCTCGCCGACGCCGCGCACAACCGCGCCGTCGCTCCGGTGTTGGGCGCCGTTCCCAGCGGCTGGCGCAACCTAGCGTCGGTCTATCAGGTCAGGGACTACCACGATGACGCGGGCGACGAGCTACGGGTTCAATACCGTTTCACCAGAACCGGCTTGGACCTGCCCGACGATCCGTCCGTGCAGCTGGTGTCGGCCACGCCCAATGACGTCGTGCTGCGGGCCGACGGCGTGGACCACGGCTTCTCGGTGCGGCGCTACGATTCCGACGTCTACGTCGATTCGGCACGCGGACCCGTGCACCTGATCGCCCTGCCGCGTTTTCCCGAGCCCGGTTCGACCGTCGAAAAGGGCTCGCTGGTGGCGCCGATGCCCGGCAGCGTCATCCGGCTCGGCGCCGCGATCGGCGACACCGTCAGCGCCGGCCAGCCGCTGGTCTGGCTGGAAGCCATGAAGATGGAACACACCATCGCCGCCCCGGTCGACGGGGTACTCGCCGAACTCAACGTCAAGACCGGTCAGCAAGTCGAAGTCGGCGCCGTGCTGGCAAGAGTGGTAGCGCCGCAACCAGAAGGGGATCAAGCATGACCGACACCAGCTTCATCGAGAGCGAGGAGCGTCAGGCCCTGCGCAAATCGGTGGCGGCGTGGGCAGCCAACTACGGCAGCGAGTACTACCTGCGCAAGGCCCGCGCCCACGAGCACACCGACGAATTATGGTCCGAGGCAGGCAAACTCGGCTTCCTCGGGGTGAACCTGCCCGAAGAGTACGGCGGTGGTGGCGCCGGAATGTACGAGCTGTCGCTCGTCATGGAGGAGATGGCGGCCGCGGGCAGCGCGCTGCTACTGATGGTGGTCTCGCCCGCCATCAACGGCACCATCATCAGCAAGTTCGGCACCGAGGAGCAGAAGAAGCGCTGGATCCCCGGCATCGCCGACGGCACACTGACGATGGCGTTCGCCATCACCGAGCCCGACGCCGGGTCCAACTCGCACAAGATCACCACCACCGCCCGCCGCGACGGCAGCGACTGGATCCTCAAGGGCCAGAAGGTCTTCATCTCCGGTATCGACCAGGCGCAGGCCGTGCTGGTGGTGGCCCGCACCGAAGAGGCCAAGACCGGCAAGCTGCGTCCCGCGCTGTTCGTGGTTCCCACCGACGCGCCCGGATTCACCTACACGCCAATCGAAATGGAACTGATCAGCCCCGAACGCCAGTTCCAGGTCTTCCTCGACGACGTTCGGCTGCCCGGCGACGCGCTGGTCGGCGCCGAAGACGCCGCCATCGCGCAGCTGTTCGCCGGGCTCAACCCCGAACGCATCATGGGCGCGGCGAGCTCGGTCGGGATGGGCCGGTTCGCCCTCAACAAGGCCGCCGATTACGTCAAGACCCGCCAGGTGTGGGGCACGCCGATCGGCGCGCACCAAGGCCTGTCACATCCGTTGGCGCAGTGCCACATCGAGGTCGAACTGGCCAAGCTGATGCTACAGAAGGCCGCCACCCTCTACGATTCCGGCAACGACATGGGCGCGGCCGAGGCGGCGAACATGGCCAAATACGCTGCGGCCGAGGCGGCCACGCGGTCGGTGGACCAGGCGGTGCAGTCGATGGGCGGCAACGGGCTGACCAAGGAGTACGGCGTGGCGGCGATGCTCACCTCGGCCCGGCTGGGCCGCATCGCTCCGGTCAGCCGCGAGATGGTGCTGAACTTCGTCGCGCAGACATCGCTGGGTCTGCCCCGAAGCTACTGATGGCTAGGTCCTTCTCATGACAAGGCTCGTCGAATACGCCGGGCCCGCCGACACGGGTGGCCCGTACGCGCGGCTGACGCTGAACTCACCGCACAACCGCAACGCCCTGTCCACCGCGCTGGTCAACCAACTGCACCAGGGCCTGCGCGACGCCTCGGCGGACCCTGCGGTGCGGCTGGTGGTGCTGGGCCACACCGGCGGCACCTTTTGTGCCGGTGCGGATCTGAGCGAGGGCGGCGCAGCCGGGCGAAGCGGGTCGCCACCATCGGCACGTGGCGATCGCGAGGGCGGCGCAGCCGGGCGAAGCGGGTCGCCACCATCGGCACGTGGCGATCGCGAGGGCGGCGCAGCCGGGCGAAGCGGGTCGCCACCAACGGCATACGCCATGGCCTTGGAGCGGGCCCGGGAGATGGCCGCCTTGATGCGGGCCATCGTCTCCTCGCCGCTGCCGGTGATCGCCGCGATCAATGGGCACGTCCGCGCCGGCGGATTCGGTCTGGTGGGCGCCTGCGATATCGCGCTCGCCGGCCCGCGCAGCACCTTCGCGCTGACCGAGGCCCGGATCGGCGTCGCCCCGGCGATCATCTCGTTGACGCTGCTGCCGAAACTGTCAGCGCGGGCCGCGGCGCGCTACTACCTCAGCGGCGAGACGTTCGACGCCGGCCGGGCAGCCGAGATCGGACTGATCACCGAGGCCGCCGAGGACGTTGACGCCGCGGTCGACAAATTGGTCTCCGACATCGGCCGCGGTTCACCGCAGGGCCTCGCGGCCTCCAAGGCATTGAACACGGCCGCGGTGCTGGATGGGTTCGACCGCGACGCCGAGCGGCTCGCCGAGGAATCGGCCCGGCTGTTCGTGTCCGACGAAGCGCGCGAAGGCATGCTGGCGTTCCTGGAGAAGCGGCCGCCCCGCTGGACGAGTTAGCCAGCCGAGAAGTTAGCCAGATGTCAAACAACGGGTCCGGCCGGACGGCCGGCGGCGCGGCGCGGGCCGGCGCAAGGTTGCAGTTTAGCCAATCCTCTTGCAGCAAAACCTGGACGTCGTAGGCTCGTGGGTGATGAGCAACTCAACGCAACGGGATGCGGAGGACACGCGCGACGAGCCGTCGCGCGCGGCTGATACTGATCGCATCCAGATTGCGCAGTTGCTCGCGTACGCGGCCGAGCAGGGCCGCCTGCAGCTCAATGACTACGAGGACCGCCTGACCAGGGCTTATGCAGCCACCACATACGAGGAGCTGGATCAGCTGCGGGCCGATCTGCCGGGGACGCCCGTCAGCCCTCGCCGTGGCGGCAAGCCCAATCCGGCGCCGTCGACGCTTCTGCTGGCGTTGATGAGCGGCTTCGAGCGCCGCGGGCGATGGAATGTCCCGAAGAAGCTCACCACCTTCACCCTGTGGGGCAGCGGGGTCGTCGATCTGCGCTACGCCGACTTCACCTCGACCGAGGTCGACATTCATGCGATGTCGATCATGGGCGTGCAGAACATTTTGCTGCCGCCCGAGGTCAACGTCGAGGTGCACGGCCGCGGCGTGATGGGCAACTTCGATCGCGCCGCCCTCGGGAAGGGCACTCCTGGCGCCCCGACCGTCCGTATTCGCGGCTTCTCGCTGTGGGGCGGGGTCGGAATCATCCGCAAGGCCCGCCGGCCACGCGGCTAACAGAACGTTTTAGTCGGGCACGTAATCGAAAGTGTCGGGGTTGGGGCCGTTGCGTCCCGACTCACCCTTGTTCAGCCCGGAGATCGCTTCCATGTCGGAGTCGTCCAGCTCGAAGTCGAACAGCTCGAAATTTTCTTTGACCCGTTCCGGCGTCACCGATTTCGGGAAGACGATGTCGCCCCGCTGAATGTGCCAGCGCAACACCACCTGCGCGGCGGTTTTACCGCGGCCCTCGGCGACGCGGTTGATCACCGGATCGTCGAGCACCTTGCCCTGCGCGATGGGCGCCCACGCCTCGGTGGCGATGCCGTGCTCGCGCCCATAGGCCCGGACTTCGTCGTTGCCAAAGTAGGGATGCACCTCGACCTGGTTGACCGACGGGACGGTGTCGGTCTCGTCGGCGAGCCGATCCAAGTGTGCGACTTGGAAATTCGACACACCGATGCTGCGGGCGCGGCCGTCACGCTTGAACTCCTCGAAGACCTTCCACGTCGAGACGAAGTCGCCGTCATAAAGGGTGGGCAGCGGCCAGTGGATGAGGAACAGATCGACGTAGTCGGAATCCAGCTTCTTCAGCGTCTCGTCGAATGCGCGGCGCGCATCGTCGGGCTGGTGAAAGCCGTTGTTGAGTTTGCTTGTGACGAAGACATCGCCGCGGTCCAGACCCGCCTCGCGAATGCCTTGTGCGACTTCCTTCTCGTTGCCGTACATCTCGGCCGTGTCGATGTGGCGGTATCCGATCTCGAGCGCCTTCTTCACCGCCGCCGCGGTCTCGTCGGGCTTGATCTGGAACACCCCGAAACCCAGCTGCGGAATGCTGCCGCCGTCATTGAGTTCGATCGTTGGAACCTGGCTCATACGTCTCCTCCTTCTCCAAGTGCCTGTACCCCGTCCAGAGCACACCTATCCCCTGACCGGCGCTGCCGATGCGGCGTTTAGCGACGGCGAGACCGCAGGTAGTCGCCGACCACGGCCGCTCCCAATCCGTCGAGATCGGGTACCACGACCCGTCCCTCGACGCGCCGGGCGACCTGGTCGATGAACCGGGCCAGGCCCGGGTCGCTGCCCAGCCGGAAGATGGTGATCTGGGCGCCCAGCCGCGCCATCTCGTCGAAGCCGCGCACGGTGTGGGCGATGGTCCGCGGATGCGGCGGGTAGTCGAAGAACACGGTCGTGCCGTCGCCGTCGAAGTCCTCCAGGTGCGCGGTCGGCTCACCGTCGGTCACCACCAGCACCACGGGCTGCGCGTTGGGATGCCGGCGCAGATGGCGTCCGGCCAGCGCGAGCGCGTGATGCAGGTTGGTGCCCTGCTCATAGACACCCTCGAGGCCGGTGAGCTCGGCGGCGGTAACCGTCCGCGCGTATCGGCCAAAAGCGATGATCTGCAAGGCATCCGAGCGAAATCGCGTGCACACCAGGTGGTTGAGCGCCAGCGCCGTCTGCTTCATGGGCAGCCAGCGATTCTCCATCACCATGGAGAACGAGGTATCGACCAGTAACGCGATCGCGGCCTGCGTGCGTGTCTCGGTCTCGGAGACTTCGACGTCGTCGACGGTGATCTTCAACCGGCCGTCCTGGCCGTCCAGGGTGGCGGTTCCCGATTGTCGCAGGACGGCATTGGTCAACGTGCGGGAGATGTTCCACGGCTCGGTGTCGCCGAATTGCCAGGGCCGGGTGGCGCCGGTGAGTTCACCGGCCGCTCCCGCGCGCCGATGGTCGCGCTCACCGCGGCGACCGGAAAGTTGTTGTGCCACATCGCGTAATGCCGTCTCGCCGAGTCGGCGCATGGCCTTCGGCGAGAGCCGCCACTGACCGTCGGAGCCGCGATCCAGGAAGCCCTGATTGACCAGCGCGCGTTCCAATTCGGCGAGCGTGCGGGCGTCGACGGCGGCCTCGTCACCGAGCTGGCGTGCCAGCGCGTCCAGGTCGACGTCGTCCATGGTGGCGCCCGGATAGCTCTGCGAGAGTTGCTCGGCCAGTTGCTCCAGCTCGGCGATGTCGGAAAGCGCCTGGGTGCCCTCCCCCATCCCGAACGGGTTGTCACCGGAGAACTGCTCGGACCCGCTCCAGTCCTCCCCCGGCCGTGCCGCCTGCAGGTGCGCATCGAGGCGGTTCAGCGCCTGCATCAGCGATGGCGAGCCAAAAGCCTGTTGCGCCAAGGCATCCAGCTCCGCCCGCTGCTCGGCGCTGAGGCTGTTACGGAAACGCTGCGCGGCGGCGGCGCGCTTGGCCAGGGAGTCCAGCAACTCGTCGACGTTCTGCGGGTTCTCCGGGAAGAACTCGCCGTGCTTGTCCATGAAGTCTTCGAAGTCTTGCTGGGTGTCCTCGCCGCGGGCGTGCTTGTCCAGCAGGTCGTTGAGGTCGTTGACCATGTCGTTGACCCGCTGGCGATCCTCGTCGGTGGCGCCTTCCAGCGCCTGCTTCATGCCCGCGAAGCGTTGGTCGAGCATCTCGCGACCGAGCAGATCCTTGATCTGGTCGTACTTTTGGCGCGCCTCGCCGCTGCGCCAGTTGTAGTCGGAGAGCTCCTGGACGGCCTTGGCCGGCGACGACGGCAGCGCGTCCAGCTGCAGTTCGCCGAACCGGGCGTCGTCGTCGAGTGCGCGGGCCAGCTCCTTGCGTTCGGCCAGCACGGCCTCATCGAGAAGTTTCTTGATCTCCTGCAGGGTGCCGTCTAAGTTATTGCGCCGCAACAAATCCCGTCGTCTCCGGTTGGCCTCGGCGGCCAGCCGGTCGGCGCCGGGCGTGTTCTTGGTGCCGCGGCGCAGCAGCTCGGACAGCGCACGGCGCGGCGACGTGCCGGCCATCACATCCTGGCCGATCTGTTCGAGCGCCTCGCGCAGATCCACCGGCGGGGCCAGCGGGTCGGGCCCGCCGGTATACGCCGAGTAGCGCGAGGAATGCCCTTTAGCCATAGACGGTTTGACCCTCCCCGGATACCTTGTCGATGCGCTTGGCCAGATACAGGGCCTCGAGCGCCAGTTCCAGCGCCGCGGCGCGTTCGCCTTCAGACTGCGCCCCGACCTTGGCAGCGATCTTGTCCACCACGGGCAGGCTGGGGACCGCGGCCAGCACGTCCTTGGCCGACACTCGCTCGCCCGTCGTCACCGCCGAACCGCCCTCGACCGCGCTCACCAGCGACCCGACGTCGATGCCGCCCAGCACCCGCGACGCGGTGTCCGCGGTCGCCCGGCGCAGCAGGTGTTCGAGGACGGCCTGTTCGCGGCCTTCCTCGCCGGACTCGAATTCCAGCTTGCCGCGCAGGACGTCGATCACCGTGCCCAGGTCGACCACCCGGGCCACCGGATCCGTCTCCCCCAGCACCGCGCCGCGATGCCGCGCGGCGGCGGCGACGGTCTCGGCGGCGGCAATGGCGAACCGTGCCGACACCCCGGAACGTTGATCGACGGAGTTGGACTCCCGCAGATACCGCGCGAACCGGGCGATGACCTGCATCAGGTAATCGGGAACCTGAGCCGACAGGTGCGCTTCCTGCGCGATCACTCCGACTTCGGCGTCAAGCTCCAGCGGATAGTGGGTCCGGATCTCCGCGCCGAAACGGTCTTTGAGCGGGGTGATGATGCGGCCCCTGTTGGTGTAATCCTCGGGGTTGGCGCTGGCGACCACCAACACGTCCAGCGGGAGACGCAGGGTATAACCGCGGACCTGGATGTCGCGCTCCTCCATCACGTTGAGCATCGACACCTGGATGCGCTCGGCGAGATCGGGCAGTTCGTTGACCGCGACGATGCCGCGGTGCGCGCGCGGGATCAGGCCGTAGGCGATGGTCTCCGGGTCTCCCAGGCTGCGGCCCTCGGCGACCTTGATCGGGTCGACGTCGCCGACCAGGTCGGCGACGCTGGTGTCCGGAGTAGCGAGCTTTTCGGTGTAGCGCTCGCTGCGGTGCTTCCATTCGATCGGCAGATCGTCGCCCAGGGTGGCGGCCTTGCGGATCGACTCCGGCGTGATCGGAGAGAAGGGGTGCTCACCCAATTCGGCCCCGGCGATCACCGGCGTCCACTCATCGAGCAATCCGGTCAGCGCGCGCAGCAGCCGGGTCTTGCCCTGGCCGCGTTCACCGAGCAGCACGAAGTCGTGGCCCGCGATCAGCGCCCGCTCCAGTTGGGGCAAGACGGTGTCGTCGAATCCCAGAATTCCCGGCCAGATGTCATCTCCCTCGGCCAGTGCGGTAAGCAGATTTTCGCGGATTTCCTGCTTGACTCCCCGTTCACGATGACCGGCGGCACGCAGTTCGCCGACTGTGCGGGGCAGGTTGCTCGGTGACGTCACCACTACACGCTACGACGCGCGCTCAGACGAGTCATGCCAAGGGCGTTCACTACACGCTTATTGACACCCGCGTCGGCGCACCCCGTGGCTAGTGCGCGAAGTGACGCGCCCCGGTGAGATAGAGCGAAATGCCGGCGTTGGCGGCCGCCGCGGTCACCTCGTCGTCGCGCACCGATCCGCCGGGGTGCACGATCGCCTTCACCCCGGCGCCGGTCAGCGTCTCGAGTCCGTCGGGGAACGGGAAGAACGCATCCGAGGCCGCGACCGCGCCGCGCACCCGGTCGCCGCCGCGTTCGACCGCCAGCCGCGCGGCGTCGACCCGGTTCACCTGACCCATGCCGACGCCGATGGTGGCGCCGCCGGCGGCGATCACGATCGCGTTCGATTTCACGGCTCGACAGACGCGCCAGGCGAATACCAGGTCGGCCAGCGTCGCCGGGTCGGCGGGTGAGCCGGTGGCCAGGGTCCAGTTCACCGGGTTGTCGCCGTGCGCGTCGAGCTCGTCACGCTGCTGTACCAACAGGCCGCCACTGATCGGCCGCAGCTCGGTGCCACCGGTCAGCGGCTCCGAACCCACCAGCACCCGGATGTTCTTCTTGCGGGTCAGCACCTCCAGGGCGGCCGGCTCGTAGGCGGGCGCGACGATGACCTCGGTGAAGATGGTGCTGACGTACTCGGCCATTTCCAGGCTGACTTCGGTGTTGGACGCAATGACCCCGCCGAAGGCGCTCAGCGGGTCGCACTCGTGTGCCTTGCGGTGTGCGTCCGCGACCGATGCCGACGAGATGGCGATGCCACATGGGTTGGCGTGCTTGATGATTGCCACGCAGGTCTGCTCGTGGTCGAAGGCGGCCCGCCAGGCCGCATCCGCATCGGTGAAGTTGTTGTAGGACATCTCTTTTCCGTGCAACTGCTCGGCCTGCGCCAGTCCCGGCCAGGCGCCCGGGTCGCTGTACAGCGCCGCCTGCTGGTGCGGGTTCTCGCCGTAGCGCAGCATCGCCGAGCGGCGCCAGCTGCGGCCCAGCCACTTCGGGAAGGTCGTCGGCGGGTGCTCGGGAGCCAGCGCCGACTCCATCCAGCTGGCGACGGCGATGTCGTACTCGGCGGTGTGCTGAAAAGCAAGCGACGCCAGCTTTTTGCGCTCGGCGAGGGTAAAGCCGCCTTCGCGCACCGCGGCGAGCACTCCGTCGTAGCCCTGCGGGTCGGTGACCACCGCCACGCTGGGGTGGTTTTTGGCAGCGGCCCGCACCATCGACGGGCCGCCGATGTCGATCTGCTCGACGCATTCGTCGATGCTCGCCCCGGAGTCGACGGTCTCGGTGAAGGGGTACAGGTTCACGACGACGAGCTCGAATCCCGCAATCCCGAGTTCCTCGAGCGCGGCGGCGTGCTCGGGCTTGCGAAGGTCCGCCAGCAGGCCCGCATGCACGCGCGGGTGCAATGTCTTGACGCGGCCGTCGAGGACTTCGGGAAAACCGGTCAGCTCTTCGACCCGGGTCACCGGAATGCCTTTGTCGGCAATGACCTTCGCGGTGGACCCGGTCGAGACGATCTCGACGCCCGCCCCCGCCAGGCCCTGGGCGAGGTCGAACAGCCCGGTCTTGTCGTACACGCTGATCAAGGCGCGCCGGATCGGCCGTTTGGCGTCTTCGCGCCAGTCGTCGGTGCTCATCGGTTCGTCGCCTTTCGTCCGATCGTCGCTGTTCTCCCGACCAGGGTCAGGCCGCCGGTTGCGATCGCGGCCACCACGTCCACCAGGAGCTTGCGTTCGGTGACCTTGATGCGTTCGTGCAGAGTCTCTTCGGTGTCGCCGTCGAGCACCGGAACGGATTCCTGCGCCAGAATCGGCCCGGTGTCCGTCCCGGCGTCCACCAGGTGCACCGTACAACCTGTGACCTTCACACCGTAGGCCAACGCGTCGGCCACCCCGTGCGCGCCCGGGAACGCCGGCAGCAGCGCCGGATGGGTGTTGATGACGCGGCCGTTGAACCGCGAAAGGAACTGTGGCCCAAGAATTTTCATGAAACCGGCGGAGACCACCAGGTCGGGTGAGTGCGCGGCGGTGGCCTCGGTGATGGCCGCGTCCCAGGCGTCGCGGTCCGGGTGATCGCCGAGCCGGACGGTGAACGCGGGCACGGACGCGGCCGCGGCGATCTCGGTGGCCAGGCAGTCGCGGTCGGCGCCGACGGCGACCACCCGCGCCGGATAGTCCGCGACCGCTGAGGTCAGCAGTGAATTCAGCAGCGACCCGGTGCCCGACGCCAGTACCACTATCCGTGCCGGTGCGTTCGGGGGCACATGGAGCGGTTCGACCACATCGGCGAGCCTACTGGCGACGTCATCGCCCTGACGATCAGGCTGGCCACAGGGGAATTGCCCGCCTCTGAGCGACTATCACCTGGCGGCGCACCGCACTCGCCGCGGTTGTCGTTACGAGGCGGGCGAAGGCCTAATCCCCAGAATCTCGCTCGGACGCGCCCAGCCCCGGTTCGGCGGGGGGCGGCGCGTCGTCACCGGCCGGCGCGTGTTGTTCGGTGGCATCGTCAGGGGCGACCACATCGCCGGGAGGCACGTCGTCCGCATCGCAAGGAGGCAGATCACCCGAGTCGGCCGAATCCGCTGGGATCGCGTCGTCTCGCTCCGCGTCCTCGGGCACCAGGTCGTCGTCGAAAACGCCCACGAAGTCCGCGGGTTCCTCGACAGCCGCGGCGGCCGCGGGCCTGGGCTTGATCCGGCGGGGCCGACGCATGATCCCGCCGGTCATCGCCACGGTGATCCCGCCGACGACCGCGAACCAGAAGAAGACGCCGACGAGCAACGCGCCCTGGTCCACGCCGACGTGGCCGAAGTTGCCCAGCTGGCCGCTGCCGGCATAAGCAAGCAACGACATCACCAGCGCGCCGCCGACCGCGGCGACCAGCAGCTTGGCCGCGGCCGCGAGCGGCGGCAGCGCACGCCGGGCGCATTGCTGGCCGACCGCCACGCCGGACGAGGCGCCGATGATCAACAGCGCCACCCAGACCGGACCCAACGGCGGTCTGGGGACCGCGGCCAGCACCGGCAGGGCCGGGATATCGCCACCGAACACGGTGAATGAACTGAAGGTCGCGAACCCGATATGCGCGCTGGACCCGACGGCCATCGCCGCGGTGCCCGCAATCACGTTGGGCGCGTAAAGCATTGACAGCAGCGTCAGGCTGAACTCGCCGAAGATCGAATCGGTGATGCCGTAGAGCTCCTGCATGGTCGACCAGTGCACGACCAGCGACCCGGCCGCCACCAGGCCGGACAGCCCCAGCAATGCCAGCAGGCCGGCGGATGCGGCGCGCACGGAGTCGCCGAGCCAAAACGGCAGCGACGCCGCCGCCAGCGCGCGCGGCCCCACCCGGGACCACACCCCGATGCCGGCGCCGGCGGCATGCACCACGAGCACGCTGAGGAACGCGCGCAGCGCGCTGGGTGTTTGCAGCTCGGTGATCACCGAGGACGCGTCGTGGATGACGGCCAGGGCGATCGCCGCCATCAGCAGCGGGCCGCCCAGCGCCGAGGCGACGACCCAGCGGACAACCAGCCACGACGAATGGGGCGTGGTGGCGCGCGCCGTACTGCGGGCGGTCGCCCAGATCATCAGGAGGACCGGCAGCAGCGGCATCACACCGAGTTCGCGGCCGGCGATCGAGACCGGGACCTGGTGCACGCCCAGCCACATGCTGGCGATGGCGCCCAGCGCGCCGGTCATGTCGCTGTTGGCGATCAACAACTGGATCAGCGTGATCGCGGCGATGATGACCAACGCCACCACCGTCGGCGCGAACGCGACCCTGACTAAGTCACGCGCCTGGCGAGCGCCCGCTGCCCGGTTGTCCTCCACCCGTGTCACTCTGGGGCACGTCCCCGACTAGGCGCGACAGCGCACGGTTAGGAGGGCGCTGGCCCAGACGGTGACGACGGCGATTGCTGCTCCTGGCCGTAGTGCTGGCCCCCACCCTGCTCGGAGAAGTTCGTCGTCGCCGAACCGGCATCCGATCCGCCGACGTTCGGCGGCGGGCTGAAGCTGGGGAAGCCGGTGGGGGGTGTGGACGGACCCTGCTGCTGCGCGGACGGCTGGGCACCCGACTGCGGCGACGGCTGAGCACCGAAACCGCCGGTCGGAACGCCGCTTTGGGTGGGCGCCGCGCTCGGCGAATAGCCGCCGTACTGCGACCCGTATCCCTGGGGCGACTGCTGCTGGCCCCCGTGCTGCTGGCCGCCCGCCTGCTGACCGTAGTAGGGCTGCTGACCGTACTGGCCATATTGCCCGTACTGGTTGTACTGAGCGTAGGGGTCGTACTTGGGCCGCGGCGCCGGCGCGGTGATCACCCCGGCGTCCAGCAGGACCACCACAACCGCGGCGATCGCCTGCAGCACGACGGCCGCCACCAGCGGCCACATCGCCCAGCCGATCGCGAAACCGGCGGGCAGGTTGATCGTCTCGGTGATGGCCAGCAACGCAGCCAGAACCGCGATCACCGCGACGATTCCCGGGTAGTTCTTGGTCTTCGGCAGCAGGCCGAGGCCGGCGAGCAGCGCGGCCAGCACGGCGACCACCACCGCGGTGCCCGCGTCGCCGGCGCGTCCACCGATGCCCGGGCCGAGGTCGGCGCCGATGGTGAAGGTGGGACCGAAGTTCAGCAGGTACGCCGCCAGACCCAGCACAACCACCGCGATGTTCAGGTAGAACGGCAGCTTGCTCGTTCCGTGGTCGTCCTTGGCGAAGGACGGTGTGGCGCCCGCATAGCTGCCGCCGGGTTGCGCCGATGGATAGCCCGGGCTTCCGGGAGAGTAGGTCATGGCTCCTCCTGTTGCTTCCAGTGCCTTGAACTGCCTAGCGGTCGCCACGATTGCAGTGCAACGCTGTGCTTCCAGGCGCCTCGCTGGGTTAGCGACGCGGTCGATCACCCACGCTAGCGCACGTGCGGCAACCCGTGCCGCCGCCACTGGCTTGGACGGCGCGGCCCACGCCCGCGGTGCCACCAGCCCCTCGCGAGACGGTCCGTGTCACAACAGCTTGCTCAGCAGAGGTAGAACACGTTCTAATTCTCTGCATGGATTACGGGCTTGTGCTTTTTACCAGCGATCGTGGCATCTCCCCGGCGAAGGCCGCGAAGCTCGCCGACGACCACGGCTTTGCGACCTTCTACGTGCCAGAACACACTCACATCCCGGTGAAGCGCGAGGCGGCTCACCCCACCACGGGGGACGAATCGCTGCCCGACGATCGCTACATGCGGACACTAGACCCATGGGTAAGTCTGGGTGCTGCGTGCGCGGTCACCTCGCGGGTGCGGCTGTCCACCGCGGTCGCCCTGCCGGTCGAGCACGACCCGATCACCCTGGCGAAAAGTATTGCCACCCTTGACCACCTGTCGGGCGGACGGGTCAGCCTGGGCGTCGGGTTCGGCTGGAACACCGACGAACTCGCCGACCACAACGTGCCGCCGGGCCGGCGCCGCACGATGCTGCGCGAATATCTCGAGGCGATGCGGGCGCTGTGGACCGAAGAGGAAGCCCAATACGACGGCGAATTCGTGAAGTTCGGTCCCAGCTGGGCCTGGCCCAAGCCGGTGCAATCACACATCCCGGTGCTGGTGGGCGCCGCGGGCACCGAGAAGAACTTCAAGTGGATCGCCCGCAGCGCCGACGGCTGGATCACCACTCCGCGCGACTTCGACATCGACGAACCGGTGAAGCTGCTGCAGGACACCTGGGCGGCCGCGGGCCGTGACGGCGCCCCGCAGATCGTGGCGCTGGACTTCAAGCCGGTGCCCGAGAAGCTCGCGAAGTGGGCCGAGCTGGGGGTGACCGAGGTGCTGTTCGGGCTGCCGGACAAGTCCGAGGACGAGGTCGCCGCCTACGTCGAGCGGCTGGCCGGCAAACTCGCCGCCCTGGTCTGACGCTCAGGCCAGCGTGGCCCGATTGTCCTTCTCGGTCGGCCGGACCACGATCGAGGCCCCGAGCGGCTCGCCGTCACTGAGCAGGCCGACCAGATCGGGGTCCTCGCTCAGGGCCAGGAAGCGGCTGCCGTCGTCGTCGAGCCGACCGATAATGAGGCCAGTGTGCACCGGCCAGTCGTACCGCACGGTGTAGGTCTCGATGGTCGCCGGACCATCGGCCTTGATGCTCACCGCCATCTTGGGGCGGGCGGCGACCTCGGCGCGCAGCGCGGCGCTGTTGTCGGGCTTCCAGTTCGCCGGCGTTGTCGAGTACACCCCGACGGAGTACTTGCTCATGATCCCGCCGTTGGCGGCGACCAGGCCGAATTGCCCTGGCAGGTCCCGCATTTCGCTGACCGTTTCGGCGATGCCGTGCAGTGAGTAGTTGTTGCCCGGTCCGCCGAAGTACGGCAGACCGCCGGTGAGGGTCAGCCCGCGAGGATCGTCGGCGGCCAGACCCATCCCGTCGCAGAAGTTGAACACCGGCACCGGGAAGCAGCTGTAGAGGTCGAAGGTCGAGACGTCGTCGATGCCGACGCCGGCCCCGGCGAGAGCTTCCCGGACCGCCAGCACCGAGGCCGAATTGTGCGTCAGGTCGAGGCGGTCCAGCAGCGGCTGGTCCACCATGTCGGCGTGGCCGTGCAGGAACACCCAGCGCTCCTGGGGCACGCCGAGCCTGCGGGCGGCGCCCACCGACATCAGCAGCGCAGCCGCACCCTGGTTGACCTGGTCGCGGGCCACCAACAGTCGCGGGTACGGATCGCAGATCATCCGGTTGGACGCGGTGACGGTGATGAGCTCGTCGACGCTGCGTTCCACCGGAGAGGACGCGAACGGGTTCTTGGCCGCCACTTTGCTGAACGGGGCGAACAGCTCGCCCATCCGGCGCCGGTAGTCGGCGACGCTCAAGCCCAGCCGGGCGCGGCGCGCGTTCTCCAGCAGCCCGTACTGGGCGGGCGCTCCGATCAGGCCGTGGGCGACGGTGTAGTCGTCGAACAGACCGTCGTAGCCCAAGCCTCGGTCCTCGAGGGAACCCTCGACCGTCTCGGAGTGGTCCGGCTTATCCCGGTCGGCGAAATACCGGATGCTGGAAGTGTTTTCGGAGCCGAAGATCATCACGACCTCGGCCTCACCCGAGGCGATGACGCCGGCGAACTCGGTGACCAGATGCTGGGGGCCCTGGCCGCCGATGGGTTCGAGAATCGCGCGGGCCGGTGCGGCGCCGATGCGCGTGGCCACCGACCGCGGGTAGTTGTTGGACTTGCCCATCGGCGCCGGTGTGCGCCCGGAGAGCTCGAATTGCCGAGTGGCGGCGACGGTGTCGATGGCCGCGGCGACGGCGGTGGCGTCGGCACCGGAGTCATGCAGTGCGGCCTGCGCCGCGGCCGTCGCCAGTTCCACCGACGACATTCCGCGGTAGTCGGAGTCCTCGATGCGTTCGGTGAACTGCCCCACCCCGACGATGACGGGGGTGTTCGGGTCGAGATTCATAGACCCACTATCTACCGAGGGCCGGGCCCCGCCAAATCCGGGGCCCGCGCAGCGCCAGTGTCCGACCTGGCTACAGGCTCTGCAGGATCTCCCGGGCCAGCGCCGCGGTCTCCGACGGGGTCTTGCCGACCTTGACGCCGGCCGCCTCCAGGGCCTCCTTCTTGGCGGCCGCGGTGCCCGACGAGCCGGACACGATGGCGCCCGCGTGGCCCATCGTCTTGCCCTCCGGCGCGGTGAATCCGGCGACGTAGCCGACGACCGGCTTGGACACGTTGGCCTTGATGTAGTCGGCCGCACGCTCCTCGGCGTCACCGCCGATCTCACCGATCATCACGATGACCTTGGTGTCGGGGTCCTTCTCGAAGGCCTCGATGGCGTCGATGTGGGTGGTGCCGATCACCGGGTCACCACCGATGCCGATCGAGGTGGAGAAGCCGAAATCGCGCAGCTCGTACATCATCTGGTAGGTCAGCGTGCCCGACTTCGAGACCAGGCCGACCGGGCCTGGTCCGCTGATGTTCGCCGGGGTGATGCCGGCCAGCGCCTCGCCCGGGGTGATGATGCCGGGGCAGTTCGGCCCGATGATGCGGGTCTTCTGCCCCTTGTCCACGTTGTAGGCCCACGCATAGGCGCTGTCCTGCACCGGAATTCCCTCGGTGATGACGACAAGCAGCGGGATCTCTGCGTCGATGGCCTCGATGATCGCGTCCTTGGCGAACTTGGGCGGCACGAAGACGACCGACACGTTGGCGCCGGTTTCCTTCATCGCCTCGGCGACCGTGCCGAAGACCGGCAGCTCGACGTCCTTGCCCACGGGGTCCACGTGCGACACCGTGGTGCCGGCCTTGCGGGCGTTCACGCCACCCACCACCTGGGTGCCGGCCTTCATCATGAGCGCGGTGTGCTTGGTGCCCTCTCCACCCGTGATGCCCTGGACGATTACCTTGGAGTCTTTGTTCAGGAAGATCGACATCTCTTGTGTCCCTTACTTGTTCGCCAGCTCGGCGGCTTTGTCGGCACCGGCGTCCATCGTCTCGGCCTGGATCACCAGCGGGTGGTTGGCTTGGGCCAGGATGCGCCGGCCCTCGTCGACGTTGTTGCCGTCGAGCCGGACCACGAGCGGCTTGTTGGCCTCGTCGCCGAGCATGTTCAGCGCGGTCACGATGCCGTTGGCGACGGCGTCGCACGAGGTGATGCCGCCGAACACGTTCACGAACACGCTCTTGACCTGCTTGTCGTTCAGAATGACGTCCAGGCCCGCGGCCATCACCTCGGCCGACGCGCCGCCGCCGATGTCGAGGAAGTTGGCCGGCTTGACCCCGCCGTGCTTCTCGCCCGCGTACGCGACTACGTCGAGGGTCGACATCACCAGGCCCGCACCATTACCGATGATGCCGACCGAGCCGTCCAGCTTGACGTAGTTGAGGTCGTGCTCCTTGGCCTTGAGCTCCAGCGGGTCGGTGGCGTCGCGGTCCTCGAACTCGGCGTGCCCGGGCTGACGGAAGTCGGCGTTGGCGTCCAGCGTGACCTTGCCGTCCAGCGCCAGGATCTGGTCCTGCGGGTCGCGCACCAACGGGTTGACCTCGACCAGGGTGGCGTCCTCGGCGACGAAGACCTCCCACAGCTTGTTGATGGTGATCGCGGCGGCGTCGAGCACCTCGGCGGGCAGGTGGCCTTGCTCCGCGATGGAACGCGCGGTCGCCAGGTCGACACCCTTGACGGCGTCCACCGGAACCTTGGCCAGCCGCTCGGGCTTGGTGGCGGCCACCTCTTCGATCTCCATGCCGCCCTCGACCGAGCACATGGCCAGGTAGGTGCGGTTGGCGCGGTCGAGCAGGAAGGAGATGTAGTACTCCTCGGCGATGTCGCTGGCCTCGGCGACCAGCAGCTTCTTCACGACGTGTCCCTTGATGTCGAGACCGAGGATGTTCTTGGCGTGCTCGTAGGCGTCGTCGGGCGTGGCCGCGTACTTGACGCCACCCGCCTTGCCGCGTCCGCCGACCTTCACCTGCGCCTTAACCATCACCGGACGACCGATCTCGCTGGCGATCTCGCGAGCGCCCTCGGCGGTGTCGGTCACGCGTCCCGGCGTAGTCGGTACGTTGTGCTTGGCGAACAATTCTTTTGCTTGATACTCGAAAAGGTCCATGGACTCTCTGTCTTCGCTCGACTCAACTACTAGGCCTCTTGGTGGGCAGTGCCGCACTCGGCGACTCGCACGGACGAACTGTATCCACCCCTCAAACGGCTTTGACCACCGCGTCCGCCGATGTGGCACAGCTCACCGGCTATGGGTTGACCGCCCGCGTGATCCAAATCACAATTCCGCCTGGATTTTCCAACTAGGTTGCCAGCCCCGCGCGTTAGCGGATACCTTCCTAGGGTCCAGATAACGTTATGGTCACGATACGAGGACATTTCAGGTTGTCCCAGCACCGTTTTGCCCGGCCTTCTGCAACTGAAGGCGTCGTGAGGGTAGGTCGCGCGGCAGGCGCCCGGTGGGCCGACGCACCGCACCGCACCGAGGTCACGGAGATACTCCCGCTCGACGGGTTTGATTTCGACGACTTCGAGTTCAGCGACGACGCCGGTGATCTCGGCGATTTGGACTTCAGCAACGACTCACCATTCGACAACGAAGCGCAGGTGCTGCTGGCGCCCGAGCTCGACGACCTCAACGAGGCCGACGACGTGCGCCCGGCATGGCTGGCCGCGCCCGTCACCGAGGTGCTGCCGCGGGTGATCGTCGAGCCGCGCACCGAGCGACGTCTCGAACGCTCGCACAGCACCGACGTCGTCGGCGTCGCACGCCGCGGCGGCCAGCACCGCAAGCAAGCGACCAGTGCGGCCCGGGGACGCCTGCTGATCTCGGCGATGGCCGCCGGCGCCGCCGCCGCGGCCGCCCACACGGCCACCAGCCACGCCGACACCCCCAAGACCGACGCGGTGCTGACCGCCAACGCGTCCGCACTCAACGGCGGCGCGGGCAGCAGCACCGTCCGCGGTCCGCAGGTGATCGCCGCCGCGCCGGCAGCCACCGCCGCGCTGCACAATCAGGAGCTCGCCAAGGGCGTCGCCTTCGCCAACGATCGCGCTCAGCGCGAGGCGCGGTTATCGCAACCGCTCTACGTGATGCCGACTAAGGGCATCTTCACCTCCAACTTCGGCTACCGCTGGGGTGTGCTGCACGCCGGTATCGACCTGGCCAACTCGATCGGGACACCGATCTACGCGGTGTCCGACGGCGTCGTCATCGACGCCGGCCCGGCCAGCGGCTACGGCATGCTGGTCAAGCTGCGTCACGCCGACGGCACGGTCACGCTCTACGGCCACGTGAACACCACACTGGTCAGCGTCGGCGAGCGGGTGATGGCCGGCGACCAGATCGCCACCATGGGCAACCGCGGCAATTCCACCGGCCCGCACCTGCATTTCGAGGTGCTGCAAGGCGGCAGCGAACGGATCGACCCCGTGCCGTGGCTCGCTAAGCGGGGTCTTATGGTCGGCAATTACGCTGGTTGAGGTGACCGCGCCAAACGAAGAAACTTCCGGTCCGCGTCCGCCCGAGCTCACGCCCGAGCAAGATTCGCCCTCCGAGTCACGGACACGGATCATCCGGCGCGCGCCGACCGGGCCCATTCCGATCACACCGGACAGCCCGACCACCCACTTCGCCCCGCAATCGGCGCCCGCCCGGGCCGGTTCTCGTGCGGGTCGCACCGGTTATGCCGGAGTGCCGGCGCTTGAGCCCACCGATCGGACGGCCGTCGCCGCGTGTGCGGTGAGCATCGTCAGCGGCTGGGCCACCTCGGTGGTGGCCACCGACCTGATCGCCGGTTGGTGGCGAACCGACCGCCTGTTCTGCATCGCGGTCGCCTTTCTGGCCCTGGTATTCGCGGGTACCACGGTGTCGGGCGTGATCCTGTTACTGAAGCGCCGATCGATCAGCCGCTACCTTCTGATGGCCGGCGCACTGGTCGCCTTCCTTACTTACATCGGCGTGTTCATCGCCGGCGCCCGCGTCGCATGGGTGGTCCACCTGTTGCCGATATTGCCGATCACCACGGTCGTGCTGGTGCTGCTGCCGCAGACCAAACGCTGGCTGGACGCCTGACCTTCCCCGAACGAAACCGGCTAGAGCTTGCTGATCGGGGCGTGGTTGTGCATCAGCTTCACCCGCCCGGCACTGCCGAAGTCGATCAGCGACATCGCCGATTCGCCGACGCCGGACACCTCCTCGACCCGGCCCAGCCCGTACTTGTCGTGCGTCACCCGGTCGCCGGCCGCGAGCACCAGTAGCGGCCGCTTGCTCATCCCCGAGCGGGTCGGGGCCGCCCGCGGTGTGCCGAACCGGCCGGCGCCGCTCACCGGCGCGCTGAACGACGGGGCCGGCGCCGTGCGCCGCCATTCGATGAGCTCCTGCGGAATCTCTTGCAGGAAGCGCGATTCCGGGTTGAGCATGGGCTGTCCCCAGGACGACCGGACGATTGCCCTGCTCACGTAGAGCCGTTGCCGCGCCCGAGTGATCCCGACGTAGGCCAGCCGTCGCTCCTCGGACAGTTCGACCGGATCGTCCAGCGACCGCATGTGGGGGAACATTCCGTCCTCCCAGCCGGTCACGAACACCACCGGAAACTCCAGACCCTTGGCGGTGTGCAGCGTCATCAGCGTGACCATGCCGGCGCCGTCCTCGGGGATCTCGTCGCTGTCCGAGACCAGCGAGACCCGCTCCAAGAACTCCGCCAGCACACCGGTGTCCGGCACGTCTTCGTCTTCGGGGGTCTGCAGCGACTCGCCCAGCGCCGCGGCATTGGCCCGGTCGGTGCTGAATTCGTGTGCCACGCTGACGAGTTCGTTGAGGTTGTCCAACCGGGCGAGCTCTTGGGGATCGGTGGAGGATTCGAGTTCGCGACGATATCCGGTGCGTTCGAGGACCGACTCGACCAGGTCTCCGAGATCGTCGTCCAGTCGGCCACGCAACTCGTCGAGCAGCTCGACGAAACCGGCGATCGCCTTCTCCGCACGCGAATTCAGCATCGGCACTTTGCCTTCGGCCGCGGCCACGAGCGCGTCGGCGAAGCTGGCGCCGGTGTTCTCGGCGTACACCGCCACGCACGCCTCGGCGCGATCGCCGATGCCCCGGCGCGGGGTGTTCAGGATGCGCCGCATGCTGACCGCATCCCCCGGGTTGTCCAGCACCCGCAGATAGGCGACGATGTCGCGAATTTCCTTGCGCTCGTAAAAGCGCACTCCCCCAACGACTTTATAGGGTATTCCGGCGCGGATGAACACCTCTTCGAACGACCGCGAGGAGTTGTTGGTGCGGTAGAAGACGGCGACGTCGTTGTAGGTGATCTCGCCCTTCTCGGCGAGCGCGTCGATCTCCTCGGCGACGAAGCGGGCCTCGTCGTGCTCGTTGTCGGCGACGTACCCGACGATCAGCTCACCGGCACCCTCCGCGGTCCACAGCCGCTTGTCGCGGCGTCCGGAGTTGCGGGCGATCACCGAGTTGGCCGCGGACAGGATGTTCTGCGTCGAGCGGTAATTCTGTTCCAGCAGAATGGTTGTCGCGTCGGGGTAGTCGCGCTCGAAGTCCTCGATGTTGCGGATCGTGGCGCCCCGGAACGCATAGATCGACTGGTCGGCGTCGCCGACGACGCACAGTTCCGCGGGGGGCACCTCGTCGGACACCTCGGCACCGTCGGGCTTATTCGGCGGTCCCAGCTTCGTCCCGCCTCCGCCGTGGCCAGCCAGTTCGCGCACCAGCACGTACTGCGCGTGGTTGGTGTCCTGGTACTCGTCGACGAGGACGTGCCGGAACCGCCGCCGGTAGTGCTGGGCGATCTGCGGGAAGGCCCGCAGCACCGCCACGGTTTCCCCGATCAGGTCGTCGAAGTCCAGCGCGTTCGCCGCGCGCAGCCGCCGCTGGTATTCGCCGTAGACACTGACCACCGTGCGGGACAACTCGTCGGAGTCGTCGGTCAGGTTGACCACCGCCTGCGCGGGGTCGATCAGCTCGTTCTTCAGGTTGGAGACGGCGTTGGCCAGCAGCCGGGGCGAGTAGCGCTTGATGTCGAGCCCCATGTCGCGCCCGATCATCTGCAGCAGCCGCCGTGAGTCGTCGGCGTCGTAGATGGAGAAGTTGGAGTTGAGGCCCTCGATCAGGGACGCCTGATTGCGCAGGATGCGCACGCAGGTCGAGTGGAAGGTGGACACCCACATGGCCCGTGCCCGGTTGCCCACCAGCCGCACCACCCGTTCGCGCATCTCGGCGGCGGCCTTGTTGGTGAAGGTGATGGCCAGCACCTGGCCGACCCCCACCCCGCGTTCCGCGATCAGGTAGGCGATGCGCCGGGTCAACACCGCGGTCTTCCCCGAACCCGCACCCGCGACGATCAGCAGGGGGGAACCCTCATGCACCACCGCTTGGCGCTGTTGCGGATTGAGGCCCTCGAGCAGTTGATCTGCTTCGGAGGCCGGCTTGGTATCTGTTGCGTGCACACTCATGTCAGTCCAAACTTACCGCCGCCCACTGACGCACAGCGCCCTGGCATCTGACCAGGCTAGTGGCCCGGGCGGCCGGGGCGGCGTCACGCGGGCTACCGAGAATTCGGCGTGTCGGAATGCAATTTCGACCACCGGATTTCGTCCTGCGGAGTAATTGCACCCGAGTTCAAAAAGCGCAGCTTAAGTACGTTTTTTTTGCGCGTTTACCACTTTTAGTGGCACACTCGATTCGTGCTCAACGTGCAGCCTCGGCGACGCTCCTCGATCCAGGAGTGGCGCCGCCGATTTCCCTGCGGGTACCGGTTCGCGGTGCCCGTGGCCTAACTGCTTCCGCAGAGCCCCGTGGTCCGCTTCCGGCACTCGGGGCTCGTCGTTTGTGAGGCCCGATACTGCATGAGACCAGAACCCCCACATCACGACGAAGACGCGGAGTCAGCAGAGATGGACATCGACACGGTGCAGACCCAAGAGGTCACCGACATAGACGAGTTGCGACACGAAATCGACCGGTTGGACGCCGCGATTCTGGCAGCGGTACAGCGGCGCACCGAGGTGTCGCAGGCGATCGGCAAGGCCCGGATGGCGTCCGGCGGCACGCGGCTTGTCCATAGCCGCGAAATGAAGGTCATCGAGCGCTACAGCGAGCTCGGCCCCGAGGGCAAGGACCTGGCGATACTGCTGCTGCGGTTGGGCAGGGGCCGGCTCGGTCACTGACCTCGGCGGTTCATCCTTCGGGCGCAGAGCTCGCCGCTACACCTGGCTCCGTCCCGCCACAGCCCATAGGGTCGAAGCATGACCTCCGTGCACACCCTCCCCGACATCACCGCCACCCCGGCGTGGGACGCCCTGCGCAGGCATCATGAACAAATCGGCGACACCCATCTGCGGCAGTTCTTCGACGACGATCCCGATCGCGGCCGCGAGCTGACCGTCTCCGTCGGCGACCTCTACATCGACTACAGCAAGCACCGCATCACGCGAGAAACGCTGCGGCTCTTGGTTGATCTGGCGCGCACGGCCAACCTCGAAGAGCGCCGCGACCAGATGTTCGCCGGCGTGCACATCAACACCTCGGAGGATCGCGCGGTCCTGCACACCGCGCTGCGACTGCCCCGGGACGCCGAGCTGGTGGTCGACGGCCAAAACGTCGTCCAAGACGTGCACGAGGTGCTCGATGCCATGGGCGACTTCACCGACCGGTTGCGCAGCGGTGAATGGACGGGGGCCAGCGGGAAACGTATCAGCACGGTGGTCAACATCGGCATCGGTGGCTCGGACCTCGGCCCGGTGATGGTCTACCAGGCGCTGCGCCACTACGCGGACGCGGGGATCTCGGCGCGGTTCGTCTCCAACGTCGACCCGGCGGATCTGATCGCCACCCTGGCCGACTTGGACCCGGCCACAACACTTTTCATCGTCGCGTCGAAGACGTTCTCGACACTGGAAACCCTGACCAACGCCACGGCCGCGCGCCGCTGGATCACCGATGCCCTCGGCGACGCCGCGGTGTCGCAGCACTTCGTCGCCGTCTCGACCAACAAACGTATGGTCGACGACTTCGGCATCAACACCGACAACATGTTCGGTTTCTGGGATTGGGTCGGCGGCCGCTACTCGGTGGACTCGGCGATCGGACTGTCGGTGATGGCCGTCATCGGCCGAGAAGCCTTCGCGGACTTCCTTTCCGGCTTCCACATCGTCGACCGGCATTTCAAGACCTCCCCGCTGGAATCCAATGCGCCTGTGCTGCTTGGGCTTATCGGCCTGTGGTACTCGAACTTCATGGGCGCGCAATCGCGTGCCGTGCTGCCGTACTCCAACGACCTGGCACGCTTCGCGGCCTACCTGCAACAGCTGACCATGGAGTCCAACGGCAAGTCGACCCGCGCGGACGGCAGCCCGGTCACCACGGACACCGGTGAAATCTTTTGGGGCGAACCGGGAACCAACGGGCAGCACGCCTTCTACCAGTTGTTGCATCAGGGCACCCGGTTGGTGCCCGCCGACTTCATCGGCTTCAGCCAGCCCATCGACGACCTGCCCACCGCCGAGGGCGACGGCAGCATGCACGACTTGTTGATGAGCAACTTCTTCGCCCAGACCCAGGTGCTGGCCTTCGGCAAGACCGCCGAAGAGATCGCCGCCGAAGGCACGCCCGCGGACATCGTGCCGCACAAGGTGATGCCCGGTAACCGGCCGTCGACCTCGATCCTGGCCAACCGGCTCACCCCGTCGGTCATGGGCCAGCTGATCGCGCTGTACGAGCATCAGGTCTTCACCGAGGGCGTGATCTGGGGAATCGACTCGTTCGACCAATGGGGTGTGGAGCTGGGTAAAACCCAGGCCAAGGCGCTGCTTCCGGTGATCACCGCGGATGGTTCGCCGGCGCCGCAGTCGGACAGCTCCACCGACGCCCTGGTGCGCCGCTATCGCAGCGAACGCGGGCGAACCAGCTGACTCAGGCGAACATCTTGGTCAGCTGAGGCGGCAGCACCCGCATCAACTGAACCAGCGGGGCCCACGGCCACCACGGCACCGCGGCGCGGCCGGTCTCCCGTTCCATGGCGGCGATTAGGGCGTTGACGCCAGTTTCGTTGTCCACCATCAACATTGTGCTGTTGGACTTGGCCGTCATCTCCGACTCGATATAGCCGGGTTCGATGACCGAAACCTTGACGGGGCCCTTGGCGTATTCGGCGCGCAGCGATTCACCCAGTGAGCTCACCCCGGCCTTGCTCGCGGCGTAGGCCGCCTTGACGCCGGGCACGCCCTTGTTGCCGAGCACCGACGAGATCAGTACCAGGTGGCCCGCACCGTTCTTGTTGAACATCTCCAGCGCGGTCTCGATCTGCACCAGCGCCGAGACCAGGTTGGTCTCGAGGGTTGCCTTGTTGGCCCACAGCTTGCCGGAGCCCAGTTTCGCGCCCTTGCCGATGCCGGCGTTGACGACGATGCGGTCGATGCCGCCCAGCTCGTCGCCGAGTTCGGCGAACACCTTGGGGACGGCCTCGTGGTCGTTGACGTCCAGCGCGGCGACCGCGATCTTGATGCCCGGATACTTCTGCGAGAGCTCGGCTTTCAGCTCATCGAGCCGGTCGGTGCGACGCGCGCACAGGGCGAGGTCGCGGCCCTTGGCGGCGAAGGCGCGCGCCATGCCGGCGCCCAGGCCCGAGCTGGCACCGGTGATGAGGATCTTCTGGCGAGTCATCGGGGCAGCATATCGACAGGTGTCAAGTCCGGAGTCGGGCGACTACTTCAGCAAACGCGACATGCGCCGGTCGGCCAGGATCTTGCCACCGGTCTGACACGTCGGGCAGTACTGGAAAGACTTGTCCGCGAACGACACTTCGCGCACGGTGTCCCCGCATACCGGGCAGGGCAGCCCGGTGCGGGCGTGCACCCGCAATCCGGAGCGCTTCTCGCCTTTGAGCGTGGCCGCCCCCTGCCCGACCGACCGGCTCACCGCGTCGGTGAGCACCGAGACCATCGCGTCGTGCAGCGTGGCGATCTGCGCGTCGGACAGCTTGCCAGCGGTGGCGAACGGCGAAAAGCGCGCGACGTGCAGGATCTCGTCGCTGTAGGCGTTGCCGATCCCGGCGATCACCTTCTGGTCGGTGATGACCGTCTTGATCCGGCCGGTGTTGCCGGCCAACACATTGGCCAGCGCGTCGAGGTCCAGGTCCAGCGCATCCGGGCCGAGCGAGGCGATCCCGGGGACCAGGGCCGGGTCGTCGACCAGCCACACCGCCAGCCGCTTCTGGGTGCCGGCCTCGGTGAGGTCGAAGCCGGGCGCCTCACCGGGGGTGCCCAGGTGCACCCGCAGCGCGATCGGGCCCTTGCCGGGGCGCAGCGGCGCCGCGGCGAGTTTGTCGGACCACCGCAACCAGCCCGCACGCGACAGATGGGCGATCAGGAAAAGGTTGTCGGTGCGCAGCCCGAGGTACTTGCCCCACCGCTCGGCCCCGGTCACGGCCTGGCCGTGTAGCACGCTGATCGGCGGATCGAAGGTCTTCAGCACGGACAGGGCGGCGATGTCGACCCTCCCGATCGTCAAGCCGACGGCGTGGCGCCGGAGATGGTCGACCAGCGCTTCGATCTCGGGTAGTTCGGGCACGGTCTCAGTGTGCCGGTCGCAGCAAATAGGTGTCCATGATCCAGCCGTGCCGGGCGCGGGCTTCGGCTCGCAGCGAAACGATGCGGGGACCCACCTCGCCGATCGTGCCCGCGATGAGCAGTTCGTCGTCGGTACCCAGGTAGGCGCCCCACCAGATTCGCGTGTCGGGCGGGCATACCTGGAAGGAGCAGTCGGCGTCGAGCATCACGACGGCGGATCCCACGGTCGGCCCGTGCGTGCGCAGCTGGCGCCCGGTGGTGATCAGAACGGGCTCGCCGACCTCGTTGAGCGGGATGCGGTGCCGGGCGGTCAGCGCCTGCACGGCGGTGATACCCGGGATGACGTCGAAGGTGAAGTCGACCTGTTCGGCCACCACGTCGAGGATGCGCAGGGTGCTGTCGTAGAGCGACGGGTCGCCCCAGGCCAGAAACCCGCCGACATCGTGCGGGCCCAACTCGGCGGAGATGGCGTCGGCCCAGATCTGCGCGCGGGCGGCGTGCCAATCCGCAACCGCGTCCCGGTAATGGGCGTCCTCAGCCCGCTTGGGGTCGGGCAGCTCGACGAAGCGGTAGCCCGGCTCGCGGATGAAACGGCCGCAGATCTCGCGTCGCAGCGCCACCAGATCGCTCTTCTGCTCGCCCTTGTCCATCACGAAGAACACCTGGGTGTCGTTGAGCGCCTCGATCGCCTGCACGGTCACGTAGGTGGGGTCGCCGGCACCGATGCCGATGACGTGAATGTGCCGGCCCACTTCGCCGCCTCCTGATGGTCGTTGCCCGTCAGATTGCCGAATCGCAACCTCCGGCATCTAGTCGGGACCGCAAGTACCCAGTACCATGGGTACCGTCTGAAGCACCCAATGGAGGGACGCCAGCGATGACCACTCCGGTGAAGCCAGGTGGGCCAAGTCGTGAAGACTTCTCGGACCGATTGCTGAAGGGCTCGGTCAAAAAGTCCTACGAACCCGTCGTCGACATCGACTGGGACGCCCCGCTGGACCCGGACAAGTTCTATCTGCCGCCCCGGCTGGTGTCGCTCTACGGCACGCCGATGTGGGACGAGATGACCCGCGAGCAACAGATCGAGCTGTCCCGGCAGGAACTGGTCAACACCCTGTCGGCCGGGATCTGGTTCGAGAACATGCTCAACCAGGTGCTGCTGCGCACGATCCTGCACGAGGACCCGACCAGCAGGTCGACGCATTACAAGCTGACCGAACTGGGCGACGAGACCCGCCACATGGTGATGTTCGGCAAGGCGATCGAACGCATCGGCGCAAAGCCGGTGCGCCCCAAGCTGTTTCACCGAATGATCATCAATGCGCTGCCGTTTGCGTTTCAGCGCGGCTCGATGCTCTGGGTGGCCGCCCTGATCGGTGAGGAAATCTTCGATTCGCTGCAGCGACAGATGATGGACGACCCGGAGCTGCAACCAATCATCCAGCGGCTCATGCGCATTCACGTCACCGAAGAAGCACGCCACATCCAGTTCGCGCGCGACGGTGCCCGCAAGCGCGTCGTCGAGATGCCGCGGTTCAACCGCTGGTTCATGGCCAACATCAACGGGCTGGGCGGCTACTTCTTCAACTACCTGTTCAGCAATCCCGTCCCTTATGCACGAGCGGGTCTCGACCCCAAGCGTGCCCGGAAGGTTGCACGCACCAGTCCGCATCGTCGCGACACACAGGTGGCCGGGTTCGCGCCGCTGGCGGCGTTTTTGACCGAGGTCGGCCTGATGGGCTCGATCGCACGCCGCGGCTGGAAGCGCAGCAGGTTTCTGTGACACAGCCGCGGGACCGCGCCGAGCGCCGCTCCCACATCGCCGTTCTCGGGGCGGGCGCCCGCGCTCAGAGCGCCCAAACCGCCTTGCTGGCAGCCGGTTTCACCGACCTGGTGATGCTGGACCGGCCCACCCAGGACGCGCGCTTTGACGACGAGTCCGAAACCTGGCTGTTGACCACGACCGAGGGTGACCGAACCCGCGCCGATGTCGTCGTCGCCGCCGACCACCCGGTCCAGCGGCCCTGGCTGCCCCGCATTCCCGGGCGCGACGAGTTCGGTGGCGCGGCGTTTCACGCCGCGGCGTGGGAGTCCGGCTTCGTTCCCTCCGGCAAGCACCTCGCGGTGGTCGGCACCGACGCCGCGGCCGCTCATCACCTCGGGCGGCTGGCCCGGGCGGCCGCGTCGGTCACCGTGTTCGCGCACGCACCGCGTCGCGTCGTGACCGACATCCCGGCGTGGCCCGCCCGCGCCACACGCTGGCTGCGCCGCACGCCGGCCGCAGGGTCCCGGGTCACCATCGCCGGGTCCGCGATCCAGGCGGTGACCGCGTCGGGCGTGCGCACCGCCGACGGTGCCGACCACCGCGTCGACGCCATCATCTACGGCACCGGCTTCTTCATCCCCGAGGACACCGGCGACGAGGCCCTGGCCGGCGCGGCCGGGCTGACCATCCGGCAGGCCTGGCACGACGGCATGGAGCCGTTCTGCGGGGTGGCGATTCGCGGGTTCCCCAATTACTTCTTTGTCACCGGTCCCGATCCGGACGCCCAGGCACGCTACGTCGCCGAGTGCCTGAAAGTCATGAAGCGCACGGCCAGTGGCCGCATCGAGGTGCGCGCCAGCAGCCAGCGGGTGTTCAACGAGCGCGCCCTGTTGCGACCGGCCGAACCTCCCCCGCCGGCGTCCGCCTTCGACCTCTCGGCCAGCGCGCCTGCCGGTGAAGACACGTACGACGGCGCCGCCACGCTGGAAATCGCCGGCGCCCACCACCCCGTGCGGGTCCGGCTGACCGGTCACCTGGACCCGATCGACGGCCGCTACCACTGGCAGGGAACTCTGTTTGGTTCCCCGTCGGGACCCGTGTCCGGCGACATCCTCAAGCAATCACGGACGGGCACCTTGACGGTCGGCGAACGCAGCGCGCCGGCACGCATCGTCGAACAGACACCGTGGGGGACGCATTCGGTCGCCGGAGTGGGTGCTCCCCCCTACGCGCTGAGCAACCACTGAGCCGACATGAGCGCCGGGCCGGCGGGGCGCGCGGCGCGCGGGAGATGCCTTTGCGCAGGTTAACCCCATGTTTCCGACATACCGGAAAGTTTGGCGGCGGTCACCGCGTGGTAACCCCGGTGGAAGCGCGTGCTGGGCATTCGACTCCATAGCGTGTCGGGGGTGGGGTTCCTCGACTCCCCGACGGATGCGGGAGGGGGGCGCATGGTGCTTTCATTGCGGGCTTGCGGCATGGATTTGCTTGGATCCGGATCGCGGCCTGCGGGTTCCGGCTGTGTTGAGGTCGGTGGTTCGCGAAGTAGACTTTTGCCGCTGAGAGCGGATACTCAAGCAATCGGCCCGGCATGATGCGAGGAGCGGGAAATGGAACCGGACGCCAGGACCGAACTGGGATGAGCCCTGTGGCCGTTGCGATGCGGACGGATGACTCGGTTGCCGTTCTGACCGTCGACGGGGAGCTTGATGCCGCCCACTCGACCGCAGTTCGCGAACGCATCCTCAAGGCCACGCTGGACGAGGCCGCCGCCGTGATCGTCAACGTCTCCGGGCTCACGGTGCACACCGAATCGGCATGGGCGGCCTTCATGGGCGCGTACTGGCAGGCCGGCAGCGCCCCCCACATTCCGATCGTGCTGGTGTGCACCAACCGGGCGACCCGCGAGGCGATCACCAATAGCGGTGTCACCCACATCATGCCGGTCTACGCAAGCGAGAAAGCCGCGCTGAAGGCGCTCGGCCAGAACAGCCGTCGCCCGGCGCGGCGCGCCGATGTGCAGCTGCCCGCGGACCTGACCAGCCTGCGAGAGTCACGGCGCCTGGTCCGCGAGTGGCTCACCACATGGTCGCAGTCCAAGCTGATTCCGGTGGCGCTGGTGGTGGTCAACGTGTTCGTGGAGAACGTGCTCGAACACACCGCCAGCGTTCCGGCGGTCCGCATCGAAGCGCAGGGCACGACGGCGACCATCGCGGTGTCCGACGCGAGCAACACGCCCGCGGTCCGACTGCCGTCGCCGAAGAAGGGCATCGACGTGTCCGGGCTCGCGATCGTCGACGCGTTGTCGCGAGCGTGGGGCAGCACGCCCACCTCGTCCGGGAAGACGGTGTGGGCGGTCATCGGTCCCGAGAACCAGCTCTAGCCTAAAACCCCTAGTTCGGCGACCCGGTCGTCGTCGCGCGATCTGCCGGTTGTGCTGAAACTAGAACACGTTCTAGTGTCGAGTGACGACCCCTTCAGGAAGGCAGATGACGTGCGGTTTACCTACGCAGAGGCGATGACGGACTTTAGGTACTACATCCCGCTGGCCAAGGCAGCCGAAGCGGCCGGCTACGACGCCATGACGATCGCCGACAGCATCGCCTACCCCTTCGAATCCGACTCGAAGTACCCCTACACCCCGGACGGCAACCGCGAGTTCCTGGACGGCAAGGAGTTCATCGAAACCTTCGTGCTCACTTCGGCATTGGGCGCGGTGACCACGAAGCTGCGGTTCAACTTCTTCGTGCTCAAGCTGCCCATCCGACCACCGGCGTTGGTGGCCAAGCAGATCGGGTCGCTGGCCGCGATGACCGATAACCGGGTGGGATTCGGCGTCGGCACCAGCCCATGGCCCGAGGACTACGAGTTGTTGGGCGTCCCGTTCGCCAGGCGCGGCAAGCGGATGGACGAATGCATCGAGATCATCCAAGGCCTCACCACGGGTGACTACTTCGAATTCCACGGCGAGTTCTACGACATCCCCAAGACCAAGATGACGCCGGCCCCCACCAAGCCCGTCCCGATTCTGATCGGCGGTCACGCCGACGCGGCGCTGCGGCGCGCGGCTCGCCTGGACGGCTGGATGCACGGTGGCGGCGACCCCGAGGAACTCGACCACCTGCTGGCGAAGCTCATGAAGTTTCGTGAAGAGGCCGGCAAGACCGGTCCGTTCGAGATCCACGTGATCTCGGCCGACGCCTACACCGCGGACGGCATCAAACGGCTCGAGGACAAGGGCGTCACCGACGTCATCGTCGGCTTCCGCATCCCGTACATCAAGGGCAAGGACACCGAGCCGCTGGACAGCAAGATCCGCAACCTGGAGATGTTCGCCGAGAACGTGATCGCGAAGCTTTAGCGGGAAGCCTTACAGCACATCCCATTTCGGGGCGCGCTTCTCCCGGTGCGCCATCGCGGCCTCGACCGGGTTGTTCGTGAAGCCGCTCAGGATCTGGGTGCGGTTCTCGATCTCGATGGCATGGCGCAGGCTGGGCGCGTCCAGTGCGGCGTTAAGGCCAATCTTGGTCTGCCACACGCCGTATGCGTTGTTCTCGGCGATCGAGCGGGCCAGCTTGAGCGCGGCCGGCATCAGCTCATCGGGGGCTACGACCTCGTGAACCAACTTGATGCGATAGGCCTCCGCCGCGTCGATGATGCGACCGGTGAGCATGAGTTCGCGCGCCACCCCGGCGCCGACGATCTTGGGCAGCAGATAGCTGGTGCCCATGTCCATCGACGAGAACCCCGCCTTGATGAACACCGAACCGAACCGGGCCTGCTCGGAGGCGACCCGGATATCGCAGACCAACGAGAACGCCAGCCCACCCCCGACGGCGACACCGTTCACCGCGCCGATCACCGGAATGTCCATCTCGTAGATCCGGGTGTACAGGTTGGCCAGCCGGACCTGGGCGTCGTAGTTGACCTTGAACGCCGGGGTGGTCGGCTTGTTCTGCGTCCAGGGCTGCCCGGTGCCGCTCAGATCGGCGCCGGCGCAGAATCCGCGTCCGGCACCGGTCAGGATCGCCACCCGGTACTCACCGTTGTCCAGCATGTCCAGGGCCTCGTGGACGCCGTCGATCAACGACCCATCGATGGCGTTCAGGCGCTCCGGCCGGTTCAGGGTGATGCAGGCGATGTTGTCTTCGAGACGTTCCAGTGTCACTGCAGGCATAGGGGAACCGTAGGCGACGTCGCTATTCAGCGACTGGGCATACCGTGGTTTTGCCACCACATCGAAGGAGCAGCCATGGCACGAACCGACGGTGACTCGTGGGACCTGGCCAACAGCGTGGGCGCCACCGCCACCATGGTGGCCGCGGCCCGCGCGGCCGCCACCAAACGCCCGCAGCCGGTCATCACCGACGAGTTCGCCGAGCCGCTGGTGCGCGCCGTCGGGCTGGACGTGTTCACCAAGCTCGCATCCGGCGAACTCGATTCGATAGACCTGGAGCAGGGCGTCGAATTCTCTCGGATGTGGACACATTCGCTGCCCGAGCCCGGTTTTACGACGACTATTTCGCCGCGGCCGGGCAGGCCGGGCTGCGCCAGGTGGTCATCGTGGCATCGGGTCTGGACTCGCGGGCCTACCGACTGCGGTGGCCGGCCGGGACGACGGTGTACGAGATCGATCAGCCGGAGGTGATCGCGTTCAAGACGGCGACGCTGGCCGAGATCGGTGCGGCCCCGACCGCCGAACTGCGCACCGTGGGTGTCGATTTGCGCGACGACTGGCCGGCGGCGTTGCAGGCGGCGGGCTTTGACCCCAATCAGGCGACGGCGTGGCTCGCCGAGGGGGTGCTGATCGGGTTCCTTCCGCCCGAGGCCGAAGTTCGGTTGCTCGACGCCATCATTCCGTTGTCCAGCGAGGGAAGCCGGCTTGCCGCGGACTTCGGGACCGTCGCCCCCACGACGCCAGAGGGGCAGGAACAGGCCCGGCTGATGACCGAGGGGTGGCGACGGCAGGGTCTCGATCTGGACATCCCCGGCTTGTCCTACCCCGGCGAGCACACCGACGTCGCCGCGCACCTGGCGGCAAACGGGTGGGATACCACCACATTTCGGCTCGCCGAGCTGTTCTCCGCCGCGGGCCTACCGGAACTGGGGCCCGCCGAGCATCAGGTGCCGGCCGACACGATCAGCTTCGTCAAGGCGGTACGGCTGTAGCGAACACCGGTCGTCACCGCGACCGCTTGGCCAGCCACTCGGCCTGCATCACCAGCAGGGCCATGACCTCCAATTGCGGTGTCTGCGGGTCGAGTTCGCGGTATCGCTGATAGACGTTGACCACGACGCGTTCGGCGTCCAGCCACGTGGCGTACTCGCCGAGGTCGATGGTGTCGGCGGCCTCGGCCCACGACAAGCCCCGCTGGTAGGCCGCCTCGGCCTGTTCTGCGACGTGCACGAGATAGCCACGCACCGCGCGGATTCCGTCCGGATCGGTGACGGGGCCATGGCCGGGCACCACCGTGGGTGCGTCCAGCGCGATCATCGAGTCGCACGCCGCGACCCAGTTGGCGATCGGGCCGGCCCACACGATGGGTGTGCAGCCGATGAACAGTAGGTCGCCGCCGAACAGCACCCCCGCGTCGGGCACGTGCACCACCGAGTCGGCGGCGGTGTGCGCGGGACCCAGATTCAGCACGTCGACCCTTCGCCCGCCGACCTCGACGGACAGGTTGCGCTCGAAAGTCTGGTCGGCGTTGCGCAGCGTGATGTTGCTGAAGTCGAAGTGCCCGAAGCGTTCTCGCGTGTACGGGGTCGCCACCGGCCCCAGGTTGGCCGTTTGCGCCATGGCCAACATCTCGGGCGCCATCCCGTGCTCGATCTCCTCGGCGGTGCCGTGCGCGGCGATGATGCGCACCGACGCGTCGAGCAGTTGGTTGCCGTGGGTGTGGTCGCCGTTGGAGTGGGTGATCACCGCGTCGGTGATGGGCGCGGACCCCGTGATGGGCCGCATCGCGGTGAGCATCTCGCGAGTCAGCGCCAGATCGAACAGGGTGTCCACCAACAGGGACGCGCCCTCGCCGGCGATCAGCCCGGCGTTGCTCCACCCGTAGCCACCGTCCGGCAGCGTCCATGCCCACACCCGGTCGGCGACCCGGTGCAGCCCGCGCGTGTAGGGCACCCGGGCCGGCGCCCGGTTGACCCGCGGCGCGGCCGGCGCCGCATCGGGATTGGGCCGCGCGGCCAACGCGTGCGGCGCACTGCTCGCGCGGACTGTTTGCCGGGTCTCCCCCAGGCCCTGGACCTGGAGCGTGACGACGTCGCCGTCGTGCAGCCAGCCGGGAAACGATTCCAGCGCAGCGGGATTGAGGTGCTCGACCAGTGTGCAGGTGGGCACCGTTCCCGAGCCGATGACGTCGCCCGGATTGAGGGTGACGCCGCGCGAGGCGTAAGAGATGACTTCACCGAACGTCCAGTCCATCTGGGCCGTCGACCCCGTACCGATCACGGTGTCGTTGACCAGGGCGGTGACCTGCAGGTCCAGCTTGCCAGGATAGGAGGGGTGGCGGTACGGCTCGAGCTCATCGGGCGTCACCAGGTACGGACCCAGCGTGACACCGGTGTCCTTGCCCTTGCCCTGCCCGATACCCAGCTGGCTTTCCATCTGCTGCAGGTCGCGCGCGGACCAATCGTTGAAGATGGTGTAGCCGATGATCGCCCGTTCGGCCTGTTCGACGGTGAGATCCTTTCCGCCCGTCCCGATCACCGCCGCGATCTCCAATTCGAAGTCCTGCCAAGCACTTCCGGGCGCCGTCCACGCGTCGTCGTAGGGCCCTAAAACGGTTGCCGGACAGGCGAAGTAAAACGCGGGGACGCGGTACCAGCTGTCGGCGAGCAGCCGCCCGGCGCCCAGCGCGGCTTGGCAGTTGCGCATGTGGTCGAGGAAGCACAGGGAATCCCGGATCGACGGCGGGCGCGGGATGGGCGCCAGTAGGCGCACGTCTGCGAGCGGTACCGTCGCCGCCGGGGTGCGTTGCGCCTCCTCCCCCGCTTGCCGCAGTCCGTCAGGGCCCCGCGCGATCAGGTCGAGCAGCGTCACTCCCGCCGGCAACGTGTGAATGGTGTCCCCGGATAGGACCCCGACCCGCTCGCCGTCATCACCTTGGTAGGTAACCCATTTCACTCGCGTACCACCTCACTTGCGTCCTTGTCCGGTCGTAACCCCCGCCAACTCGATTGGCGCAGCCGATCATCCGGGGTCCATTCGCTGTACCGCACCTCCCCGACCAGAACCGGCTCGACGTACGTGACGCCCCGGGCTTCGCTGCGGGGCAGCGGTGGCTGGAAGGGGGACGCGTCTGTGTGCAGCGGCGCCAGCGTCTTCTTCAACTTGGTCAGGTCGCGTTCGGTGAACCCGGTGCCGACACGGCCCGCGAAGTGCAGGCCATCGCCGGTGGGGATGCCCATCAGCAGTGAGCCGATGCCGCTGCTGCGTCCGCCTTCCCCGGCCTTCCAGCCGCCGATGACGACTTCCTGGGTGTTCCAGTGCTTGTCCTTGATCCACGACGACGAGCGCCGGCCGGGCTGGTAGGTGGAGTCGCGCCGCTTGGCGATCACCCCTTCCCAGCCGCGCTTGCCGGAGTGCTCCAGCGCCTGCGCGCCGTTGCCGGGCAGCAGCTCGGGAACGATGAGATCGCTGCCGGCGCCGAGCATTTCCAGCACCTTACGCCGGTCTGAGTAACTGGCCCGCAGCAGCGAGCGGCCGTCGAGGTACAGCACGTCGAACGCCCAGAATTCGACGCGCGAGCCTCGACCGCGGTTCTGCATCTCATGGAAGTTGGGCACACCCGAGGAGTCCAGGACGACGGCCTCACCGTCGAGGATCACGTGGTGCTCTGCGAGATCTTCTGCGAGCGAACGTAGTTCGGGATATTCGCCAGTGACTTCGCGGCCGCGCCGAGACCGTACCCGGATGGCGCCGTGGTCGGCCTCGATCAACAGCCGGTAGCCATCCCATTTTCCTTCGAACGCCCACTGGCCCGCCTTCAGCGCCGTCACCGAGCCATGGGTGGCCAGCATGGGGGCGATGGTGTCGAAGTCGAAGACCTTCTGATCCTTCATCCGGTGCGCCAGCCACTGGTCGCCGTTGGTCTGAATCAGTGCATAGCGTCCGGAGATCTTGCTGCCGTGCAGATTAACGATGACCTCGTCGTCAAGGAACTTCTCGGCCTCGTAGGTTCCGGCGTCCCAGATGATCACCTTCCCGGCGCCGTACTCCCCTTTGGGGATGGTGCCTTCGAACCCGCCGTATTCCAGCGGATGGTCCTCGGTGTGGACCGCCAGGTGGTTCACCGAGGTCGTTTCGGGCAGGTTCTTCGGCACCGCCCAGGACACCAGCACGCCGTCGCGTTCGAGCCGGAAGTCATAGTGCAGCCGGCGGGCATGGTGTTCTTGGATGACGAAGCTATTACCGTGTTCTGTAACGGGTTTCGCAGCGGGGACCGGCTCAGGGGTTTTCGAAGCGTCGCGCATGCTGCGGTATTTACTCAGGCGATCGGGGACCGGTGCATCCTCGTCCAGAGGTGCCAGCAGATCGCCGTCGCGGGCGACCCGGCCCAGCACCTCGTCATAACGCAGCTGGCGCAGCGAGGGGTCGTCGAGTTCCTCCCAGGTGCGCGGCGCCGCGACGGTGGGTTGCTCACGTCCGCGCAGCGAGTACGGCGCGATGGTCGTCTTGGCACCGTTGTTCTGACTCCAGTCCAGAAAGATCTTTCCGGCCCGCAGGCTTTTGGTCATGGTCGACGTCACCAGTGTGGGCATCGTCTTTTCCAGTTGTTGCGCAACGCGTTTGGCCAACACTGTCGCGCCCTTACTGCTCACCGGCTCCTGCAGTGGCGTGTAGAGGTGCAGGCCCTTGCTGCCGCTGGTGAGCGGATAGGTGGTCAGCCCGATTCCGGTGATCAGGTCGCGGACGGCGCGCGCCACTTCGGCCAGTTGGGCCATCGTGACGCCTTCACCCGGGTCGAGGTCGAACACCAGGCGGGTCGCCGGACCGGGTTTTAGTTCCTCGGCCCGGCTGCGGGTCCACTCGGCGACGAAGCGCCACTGCGGTACATGGACCTCAAGCGCGGCCTGTTGGGCGATCCACGCCAGCCCGTCGACGCCGTCGATGATCGGATACGTCGTCGTTCCGGATCTATGCGTCACGCTGGCGCGCGGCAGCCACTCGGGCGCCGACGAGGCCAGTTGTTTCTCGAAAAACGATTCCTCCTCGACGCCGTTGGGCCAGCGCTTGCGCGTTGCCGGCCGCCCGGCGACGTGCGGGCTCATCACCTCGGCGATGCGCGTGTAATAGTCGAAGATCTCGCTTTTCGTGGTTCCGGTGGCGGGATAGAGCACCTTCTCGGCGTTGGTCAGTTTCACCCGCGGTGCCATGTTGTCAAACTACGCGTTTCGCGCGTGTTAACCGCTTTGACCACGGTTAATCATCAGATCGCCAGTTTATTTTGTGACATGACCCACGAACACGTTGATTGGCGACCGGCCCGGGGCACAGACACTGAATGTTTGACGTAATCCCCTCCCCGTGGCGTCGAAACAGCGGCGTCCCACTCAGCGACGCGACCCTCCGACTGCATTCCCGGAGAATCGACGTTCCAACCTACGACCGGTCATCCCTCGGTCGCGGAGTCGTCCACATCGGTGCGGGCAACTTCCATCGCGCGCACCAGGCCGTCTACTTCGACGACCTCGCCCGCTCGGGCATCTCCGATCGCTGGGGGGTTACCGGCGTCAGCCTTCACTCCCCGGACGTCAAAGACTTGCTGTCGGCACAAGACGGGCTGTACACCGTGGTGCAGCAAGGACACGATCGCCAAACCGCCCGCGTCGTCGGGTCGATCGGCTCCGTGCACTACGCACCGAACGACGGGGCAGCCGTCCGCGCCGCCCTCGTAGATCCGCAGACCCGCATTGTCAGCCTGACCATCACCGGCAACGGATACTTCCTGAACCCCGTCACCGACGAGTTCGACGCCGACGATCCCGACGTGCGCGCCGACCTCGTCGCGTCCGGAAACTACGCCACCGCATGGGGGTACCTGGCTGAAGCCCTGCACCGGCGCCGCCACGCCGGCATCGCGCCGTTCACCGTGCTCTGCTGCGACAACATCCCCGGCGACACCCAGCCGGCGAGGACCGCGCTGGTGTCGTTCGCCGCTCTGAAGGACCCCGGGCTGGCCCGCTGGATCGACACGCATGTCGCGTTCCCGTCGACGATGGTCGATCGCATCACCCCGCAAACCTCGAAGTCGGAGCGGCAATTCGTCGAGAAGACGTTCGGCGTCGCCGACAAGTGGCCGGTGGTGACCGAACCGTATTGCCAGTGGGTGATCGAGGATTCGTTCAGCAATGGGCGACCGCCGCTGCACGAGGTCGGTGCCGAGTTCGTCGCCGATGTCAGCGACCACAAGCTGATCAAGACCCGGCTTCTCAACGGAACCCATATCGCGCTCGCGTGCCTGGCCATCCTTGCCGGTTACCAGCGCACCGACGAAGCGATGCGGGACGGCATCATCGTCGATTTCGTCGAGAAGCTGCTGCGCGACGAGATTCAACCGCTGCTGCCCCCGGTTCCCGGGATGAACACACCCGAATACCGGCGCACGTTGCTCGATCGGCTCAGCAATCCCCGAATGAGTGACCAGCTGACTCGGCTGGCCCGCCGGGGAACCAGCAAGATCGCGACGTTCGTGCTGCCCTCCCTGCAGGAGGCGATCGCGCAGGGCAGGCCACACACCCTGTTGATGTTGGCGGTCGCCGGATGGGCCCGCTACATGCGTGGCCACGACCTCCAGGGGCGAAAGCTCCGCCTCGAGGACTCGCAGGCGATACCGGTGGCTAGGTTGGCCAACATGGCAAGCAGCAATCCCGATCCGCTGCTGGGGCACGAGATGTTCGCGGAGGTGCGCGCGGTCCCCGGTTTTGCGGAACGTTTCGGCGACATGATCGCCGACATCGACGCGCGCGGTGTGCTGCCCACGCTGCGCGACGCGTTGCGGCACGACCAGCGGGAGTTGGTGGCACGATGACGGGCTTGACCTTCGTGCGCGAATTCGACCCTGCGCCGCTCACCACCTTGCTCTGCGACGCCGATGACAACCTGTTCGGGTCGGAGAGGCCGGCGTTCGACGCATCGACCGAGGTGACCAATCGTTTCCTGGCCAGGTTCGGCGTGACCGCCCCGCTCAGCTCCGAGGAGTTGCGTAAGCGCGCCGTCGGGAAGAACTTTCGTACCACGGCCCTCGACTTGGCGGTGCAATGCGAAGTTCCGCTTGACCAGACATTGGCCCAGGGCCGCCCCGCCGCGGTGGTCGCGTCGGCCGGTGACGTGGCGAGCGGCAATGCATTGTGCGCCGACGAACTCGAGCAGTGGGTGCGCGACGAGCGTGAACGGGTCACCGCTCACCTGGCTGTCACCTTGACCCCCGATCCACAGGTGCTCGAACCGCTGCGCGAGCTCGCGGCGCGCTACGCACTCGCGGCCGTGAGCTCCAGCGCCACCAAGCGTCTGCGTGCCTGCTTCACCGCCACCGGCCTGGACTCGCTGATCTCGGAGGCGGTGACCTTCAGCGCGGAGGATTCTCTGCCGGTGCCGACGAGCAAGCCCGATCCGGCGGTGTATCTGCATTGCGGCCAGGTACTGGGCGTCGCAGCCGAACAGGGACTGGCCATTGAAGACTCGGTGGCCGGCGTGAAGTCCGCGGTGGCGGCCGGCTATGCCACCGTCGGCAACCTGATGTTCGTGTTGCCGGACGAACGGGAATGCCGCCGTGCAGAGTTGATCGAAGCCGGCGCAGTCGCGATAACCGATTCGTGGCGTGCTCTTGCCGATGTCCTGTTGTCGTCGGCCGTGCCGGCCGGACGTTCCCCGCACCCGTAGGACGTCGACCTCGCAGTAGCGATCCGGGCTGCGACCCGGGGAGGAGGTGGCCACGATGGCCAGCGCGACCAATCTGAACAACGCGATCGATCTGAACAATGCGTCGCTCTCCGAGCTGCCGATCGACGCGCCGAAATACGATCGGGGCAGCGTCACCGTCGGGATCGCGCATATCGGCGCCGGTCACTTCCACCGGGCGCATCAGGCCGTGTACATCAATCTGCTGCTGCAGCAAGGTTTGGCGTACGAGTGGGGCATTTGCGGGGTGGGTGTGATGCCCGCCGACTGGACCATGCGCGACGTCCTCAACGGTCAGGACGGGCTGTACACGCTGATCTTGGAGAACCCCAACGGCAGCCGCGACGCCCAGGTGATCGGCTCGATCATCGACTACCGCTACGCCCCGGACGATCCGGATTCGGCTTTGGAGGTGCTGGCCGCCCCGTCCACCCGGATCATTTCACTGACCATCACCGAAGGTGGCTACCGCGACCCCGATGGGCCCGCGTTCACCTTGATCACCGAGGCGCTCGCCCGGCGTCGCCAACGCGGGATCGCCGCGCCGACGATCGTCTCCTGCGACAACATCGAGAACAACGGCGAGGTCGCCAGACGTACCGTGCTCGCGAGCGCCGAACACGTGGATCCGGAATTGGCCGAGTGGGTGGCCGAGCACGCCCGGTTCCCGAGTTCGATGGTCGATCGCATCACTCCGGCAACGACTTTGGAGATGGCTGCGGAAGTGCGACGCGATTTCGGCGTCAACGACCGGTGGCCGGTGGTGGCCGAGCCGTTCACCGCCTGGGTGATCGAGGACGCCTTCGCCGACGGTCGGCCGCCGCTGGAGCAAGCGGGCGTGCTGTTGGTCGACGATGTGCGCCCGTACGAGCTGATGAAGCTGCGACTGCTCAACGCGGGGCATCAGTGCCTGGCCTACTTCGCCCATCTGTGCGGCTACAAGTTCGTCCACGAGGCCGCAAGCGATCCGTTGTTCGCCGAATTCCTGCTTGCCTACTTCGAATCCGAGGCCATTCCGACGCTCCCGCCGGTGCCGGGAATCGACCTGCACGAGTACGGCCGCACGTTGGTCGAGCGGTTTGCCAACCCGGCCGTGCGGGACACCGTCGCACGGCTGTGCGCCTATTCGTCGGATCGCATCCCGAAATGGCTGTATCCCGTCATCTGCGACAACCTGGCCAACGACGGCCCGGTTCGGCTGGCGGCGGCGGTGGTGGCGAGCTGGGCCCGATACGCCGAGGGCGTCGACGAGTGGGGCAACCCGTACGAGGTGTTGGACCAACTGGCCGACTCGCTCATCCCGATCGCCAGGTCGCAGCGCGAGAACCCCACCGTGTTCATCGAGATCACCGCGGTGTTCTGCGATCTGGCCCATCAGCCGCGCTTCGTCGAGGCGTACCTCTGGGCGCTGGATTCGTTGCACAGCAAGGGGGCTCGCGCGACGCTGGATGCCTTGGTGCGATGACCCGCGGGCTGGTGATCGGCGAGTCGCTGATCGATATCGTCGGGAGCGACGAGCATGTCGGCGGCAGTCCACTCAACGTCGCCGTCGGACTCGGCCGACTGGGCCGCCCAATCGACTTCCTGACCTCGATCGCCGACGACCCGTATGGGCGGCGCATCGTCGACTACGTCGAAGCCGCAGGGGTGCAACTGGTTTCGGAAAGCCGGTCTGCGCAGCGCACACCGACCGCACGGTCGACCATCGCGGAAGACGGGTCGGCCGACTACGTGTTCGACCTGGACTGGTGGCTCTCCGGAACGCCGCCGGTCGCCCCGCCGCTCTTTGTCCACACCGGATCGATTGCCGCCGTACAGGATCCGGGCTGCCTGGCGGTCGCGGCGCTGATCGACACCTATCGAGTCTCGGCCACGGTCACCTTCGACCCCAACGTTCGGCCGTCGCTGATCGCCGACCGGGAACTCGCCGTCGAACGCATCGAGCACCTCATCGAGCGCAGCGACATCGTGAAGGTCAGCGAGGAAGACCTGCATTGGATCGACCCCGCTCACCCGCCCGAGCAGATCGCGCAAATGTGGCTGCGATTGGGTCCGGCCATCGTGGCGGTGACGATGGCCGACCGGGGCGCCGTGGCCTTCTGTGCGGCCGGCGTCGCCCGGGTGCCGACGCGCGCGGTGCACGTGGTCGACACCGTCGGCGCCGGTGACTCGTTCATGGTCGGTCTGCTCGACGCGATGTGGGAATCGGGATCGCTGGGCGGCGACCGTCGCGCCGACTTGCGCGGGATCACAGTAGACGCGCTGACGACGGCGCTGGAGGCGGCGAGCCTGTCCGCGGCGCTGACCGTCGCTCGCGCCGGAGCCGACCTGCCGGATCGGGCCGCGCTGGACGCGGCTTCGCAGGACTAGGCGCATACCCCGGAAGTCGAAAGCCCGCGTGGACAATCCCAGGTCGTAGCCCTGTCGTGCTGTTTTGCCACCGGACCTACGGGCATACTGACTTGCATGCGCTCCATCTGGAAGGGTTCCATCGCGTTCGGGCTGGTGAACGTCCCGGTCAAGGTGTACAGCGCCACCCAGGACCACGACATCAAGTTCCACCAGGTGCACGCCAAGGACAACGGCCGCATCCGCTACCAACGCGTGTGCGAGGTCGACGGCGAGACCGTGGAATACCGTGACATCGCCCGGGCTTACGAATCCGACGACGGTCAGATGGTCATCATCACCGACGACGACATAGCCACCCTGCCCGAGGAACGCAGCCGCGAGATCGAAGTGCTGGAGTTCGTTCCGGCCAGCGAGGTGGACCCGATGCTGTTCGACCGCAGCTACTTCCTGGAGCCGGACTCGAAGTCATCGAAATCCTATGTGCTGCTTGCCAAGACGCTTGCCGAGACGGATCGGATGGCGATCGTCCACTTCACCCTGCGCAACAAGACCAGGCTGGCGGCCTTGCGCGTCAAGGACTTCGGCAAGCGTGACGTGATGGTGATCCACACCTTGTTGTGGCCCGACGAGATCCGTGATCCGGACTTCCCCATCCTGGACAAGAAGGTCGAAATCAAGCCGGCCGAACTCAAGATGGCCGGTCAGGTGGTGGAGTCGATGGCCGAGGAGTTCAATCCCGACCGCTACCACGACACCTACCAGGAACAACTACAAGAGCTGGTCGACGCCAAACTCGAAGGCGGAGAAGCGTTCACGACCGAGGAGCAGCCGAAGCAGCTGGACGAGACCGAGGACGTCTCGGATCTGCTCGCCAAGCTGGAGGCCAGCGTGAAGGCGCGTTCCGGCAACGGCAAGGCGCCCGCGAAGAAGACCCCGGCGAAGAAGGCCCCCGCGAAGAAGACGGCCGCCAAGAAGGCTCCGGCCAAGAAGGCGGCCTCGAAGGCGTCGTCGAAGTCTTGACCCGCCGTCGGGTCAGCGCCTGCGGGTGGCCAAAAAGCGGGTCAGCGCCGCCACGATGTTGATGACGGCGACCATAATGATCAGGGTCAGCGCCGCACCCCAGATCCGCAGGAAACCCGCGTGTTCGGGGTTGGTGAGCTCGGTGTAGATCAACAACGGCAGTGACGCCATGTTGCCGTGGAAGATGTCGACGTTGATCGAGCGGCTGTAGCCGACCAGCACCAGCACCGGTGCGGTTTCGCCGATGACCCGCGCGATGGACAACAGGATGCCGGACACGATGCCGGGCATCGCGATCGGAAAGACGATCCGCACGATGGTCTTCCATTTGGACACGCCCAGCGCGTAGCTGGCCTCGCGCAGGTCGTCGGGCACCAGCCGGAGCATCTCCTCGGCCGAGCGCACCACCACCGGCAGCATCAGCAGGACCAGGGCCAGCGACACCGCGAACGAACTCTGCTGAAAACCCAGGGTGGCGATCCAGAGGCTGAAGATGAACAGCGCCGCCACGATCGAGGGGACGCCCGCGAGTACGTCGACCATGAACGTCGTGAGCCGCACCAGACGCCCGGTTCCGTATTCCACCAGAAAGACCGCGGTCATCAAGCCCAGCGGCACGGCCAGGGCCGCGGCGACCCCTGCTTGCACCACCGTGCCGTAGAGCGCGTGGTAGACCCCGCCTGCGAACTCTTCGGGCAGGATGCCGTGCAGCGAATGGGTCCACCATTCCGACCGCGTGACGGCGTACCAGCCACGTTCGACGACGATCCACAACACCCAGATCAGCGGCACCAGCGCGACGCAGAACGAGCTCAGGAAGAAGACCGTCGCGGCGCTGTTGGTGATCCGGCGCCGGAAGCTCAGCGGCTTGAACACCTCGACCTTGACCGGCCGGTCCAGCGCTTCGGCCGTCACGAGCGCCGCTCGTTGCCGTAGCCGGTCATCCGTTCACCTTCCCGCCGGCGATCGCGCGGGCGAGCGCGTTGACGACGAACGTCAAGACGAACAGCGCGAATCCAGCCGAGATGTATGCCCCCGTCGGCAGCGGCGAGCTGAACTCCGCGGCCGCCGACGCGATCTTCGAGGCGAACGTGTAGCCGCCGTCGAACAGCGACCAGTTACCCGGGCGGGCGGCCGAACGCAAGATGATCAGCACCGCCACGGTCTCGCCCAGCGCGCGGCCCAACCCCAGCATCGAGGCCGCAATGACGCCGCTGCGGCCGAAGGGCAGCACGGTCATCCGCACCACCTCCCATTTGGTGGCGCCGAGCGCCTGCGCCGCCTCCATCTGGATGTGCGGGGTCTGCCGAAACACTTCGCGCGAGACGGACGTGACGATGGGCAGGATCATCACCGAGAGCACGACACCGGCGGTGAAAATGGTGCCGCCACCGGCCAACGACACATTGCCCTGCTTGAACAGGAACAGCCAGCCCAGGTGGCGGTTGAGAAACGCGGCCACCGGCTCGAGCTGGGGTGCGAGCACGAAAATTCCCCACAGCCCGAAGATGATCGACGGCACCGCGGCCAGCAGATCCACCACCGCGCCGAAGGGGCGGGCCAGCCGCTTCGGCGCGTACTGGGTGAGGAACACCGCGATACCGACCGCGACCGGAACGGCCAGCACCAGCGCGCTGAGCGAACTGAGCACCGTGACCATGAGCAGGTCGCGAATGCCGAACGCCAGCTTCGCCGGGTCGCTGGTGCTGAACTTGGCGCTGGTGAAGAAGTTCGCGTGGTTGACCCGCAACGACGGGACGGCGCGCAGCAGCAGGAAAACGGCGATCAGCAGGATGGCGACCACGATCGTCGAACCGGCGGCGGCCGCAACCAACTTGAACAGTCGATCAGCGCGCCGCCCCACGTGTTGACTCAGCGCCGTTAGTGCCGGCTTCTCGGTGGTCGACGGGCTGATGGCTGTTCCTCGTGTCACGACCACCTCAGGTTATGTGATGGCGTTGATGGAAGCAGACAACCTCGCCTTGAACGCGTCAGGGATGGGGATGTAGCCGTTGTCTGCCAGGCCGTTCTGCCCGGCACCGATGGTGCTTTGCAGGAATGCCTTGACCGCCGTACCGACCTGGGCGTCGGGATACTTCGAGCAGACGATCTCGTAGGTGGCCAACACGATCGGGTAGGAACCGGCCTGGGTCGGCTTGTAGAAGGACAGCGTGTCCAGCACCAGGTCATTGCCCTGGCCGGCGATCTTGGCTCCAGCAATCGTCTTGCCCACCGAATCGGCACTGATCGACACCGCATCCGGGCCGGCCGAGGTGACGATCTTGGCCATGTTCAGTTTCTGCGCCTGAGCAAATGACCACTCGTTGTAGGTGACGGACCCCTCGGTCGCCTTGATCGCGGCGGAGGTGCCGTCGTTGCCCTTCGCCCCCTCGCCGACGCCGCCCTTGAAGGACTTGCCGGCGCCCCTGCCCCACGCGCCGTTGGAGGCGGCATCGAGGTACTTCTGGAAGTTGTCCGTGGTGCCGGATTCGTCGTTGCGGAACACGACGTGAATCGGCTCGCCCGGCAAGGCGGCCCCCGGGTTGAGCGCCTGGATCGCGGGGTCGTTCCATGTCGTGATCGCGCCGTTGAAGATCTTGGCGGCCGTGGCGCCGTCCAGGCTCAGTGAATTGACGCCCGCGACGTTGTAGGTGATCGCGATCGGGCCGAAGACCACCGGCAGGTTCAACGCCGGCGAACCGCACCGCTGTTGCGCGGCGGCGTACTCGTTGGCCGCCAGCGGCGAGTCGGAACCACCGAAATCCGTTTGCTTACCGTTGAATTCGCTGATTCCCGCGCCCGACCCGTTGGCGGTGTAGTTCAGCGTCTGGCCGGGACAGGCCTGCTCGTACGCGTTGACGAACCGCGTCATCGCGTTGGCCTGAGCCGTCGAGCCGCTCGCCTTGAGGGCCTTCTTTCCGCCACAGCTCACGTTGCCCGACGAGGAGCCGCTGGTTGCGCTCGCGCCGGTCCCGTTGTTGTCGCTTCCGCATGCCGACAACGCCAGCGCGCCGGCGCTAACGACACTCAGCACGGCGCCAAATCGGTTGAGTTTCAATTCGCTTCCTTACGGTAGGGATGAAACAAGATCGCCGCCGGTCGGTAGCGGTTGCGTCCGACCAGCCGTCTCGCAGCCACGAAGCTAACAGTAACAAGGTGAACGTTGAGCAAATTGTTCGGCGCTCGCCGCTGAACGCGGTGACTCCGGGCGGCGACGTGCGCGCGAGCCGGACTCGACGGCGCTTCGGCCCGCCACGACAGCAAAGAATATTTGTTGGGTTTCACGCCGCCCGTGGGTGCCGTCTCACGTTATGAGATGGCGTTGATGGACTCCGCCAGCCGTGACTTGAATGACGCGGGTACCGGGATGTACCCGTTGCCGGCCAAGCCGTTTTGTCCATCGCCAATGGTGCTCTGCAGGAACGCCTTTACCGCGGCGCCGACCTTGGGGTCGGGATATTTCGAGCACACGATCTCGTAGGTGGCCAACACGATCGGATAGGAGCCGGGCCGAGTCGGCTTGTAGAACGAGTAGGTGTCGACGACCAGGTCGTTGCCCCGCCCGGTCAGGGTGGCGCCGGAGATCGTCTTCCCCACCGACTCCGCACCGATCGACACCGGGTCCGGGCCGGCCGAGGTGACAATCCTGGCGATGGCCAGGTTCTGCGCCGACGCGAACGACCATTCGTTGTAGCTGATCGATCCTTCGGTCGCCTTCACGGCCGCCGAGGTGCCGCCGTTGCCCTCGGCGCCCTCGCCGACCCCGCCGTTGAACGCCTTGCCGATGCCCCGGTCCCACACGCCGTCGGAGGCGGAGTCCAGGTATTTCTGGAAGTTGTCCGTGGTGCCGGACTGGTCGCTGCGGAACGTGACGTGGATGGGCTCGGGGGGCAGTGCGGTGCCGGGGTTCAGCGCCCGGATGGCGGGATCGTTCCAGGCGGCGACCGCGCCCTTGAAGATTTTGGCGGTGGTGGGGCCGTCCAGGATCAGCGAGTGGACGCCCGCGACGTTGTAGGTGATCGCGATCGGGCCGAAAACCACCGGCAGGTTCCACGCCGGAGAACCGCATCGGGCCTGGGCCGCGAAGTATTCGATCGGGGCCAGCGGTGAGTCCGAACCCGCGAAATCGGTTTGATTACCTGTGAATTCACCGATGCCCGCACCCGAACCGTTGGGGGTGTAATTCAGCGTCTGGCCGGGGCAGGCCCGCTCGAACGAGCTGACGAAGCGGGTCATCGCGTTGGCCTGGGCGGTCGAGCCGCTGGCCTTCAGGGTCTTCTTTCCGCCGCAATCGACCGGGGCCGCCCCGCTTCCCCACGCCCGGGTGTCGTTGCCCCCGCATCCCGACAACACCAGCGCACCGGCCGTCAGGACACTCAATGCGGCACCAAATCGGTTGCGCCTCAAGTTACTTCCTCACGGTGAAGACCAGACATGATCGTCGCCGTTCAGCTAACAGCACCAAGGTTAACGGCGGGCGAATGGTCGCCCGGCGCGGGTAGGACCCGGCGCCCGTGTTCGTGCCCGCGCCCGGGGCCCCACCGCCACGCCCATATGCAAAAGTAGAACCTGTTCCAGAAATGCCCGATCCGAGACGGCGCGGCTTGCTACCGTGTCGGCTGACACTGAAATGAAGAGAGGCCGCCATGATCCTTGACAGGTTCCGTCTCGACGACAAAGTCGCCGTCATCACCGGTGCAGGCCGCGGTCTCGGGGCGGCCATCGCGCTGGCCTTCGCCGAGGCGGGCGCCGATGTCCTCATCGCCTCACGCACGGAATCCCAACTAGAAGCCGTCGCAGAACAGGTCCGGGCCGTCGGACGGCGCGCCCACGTCGTGGCCGCCGACCTGGCGCATCCCGAGGCCACCGCGGAGCTGGCCGCCAAGGCCGTCGAGGCGTTCGGGAAACTAGACATCGTCGTCAACAACGTCGGCGGCACCATGCCCAACACGCTGCTGACCACCTCGACGAAGGACCTCAAGGACGCCTTCACGTTCAACGTCGCCACCGCCCACGCGCTGACGCTTGCGGCGGTGCCGTTGATGCTGGAGCACTCCGACGGCGGCAGCATCATCAACATCACCTCGACCATGGGTCGGCTGGCCGGCCGTGGTTTCGCCGCCTACGGCACCGCCAAGGCCGCGCTGTCGCACTACACCCGGTTGACCGCCCTGGACCTGTGCCCGCGCGTTCGCGTCAACGCGATCGCACCGGGATCGATCCTGACCTCCGCCCTGGACGTCGTTGCCTCCAACGACGAACTGCGCGCGCCGATGGAGAAGGCCACACCGATGCGCCGTCTCGGCGATCCGATCGACATCGCCGCTGCCGCAGTCTATTTGGCGTCCCCGGCCGGAAGCTTCCTGACCGGTAAGACACTCGAGGTCGACGGCGGCCTGACCTTCCCCAACCTCGACATTCCCGTCCCGGACCTGTGACCCCCGATCGCTAAGGAGCTCGTCATGCCCATCCCCGTCGTCCAATTGGGCACCGGCAACGTCGGTATCCACGCCCTGCGCGCGCTCATCACCAATCCGGAGTTCGACCTGTTGGGCGTCTGGGTGTCCTCGGACGCCAAGGCCGGCAAGGACGCGGCGGAGCTTGCGGGACTCGGCGAGTCGACCGGTGTGCTCGCCAGCACCGATCTGGATGCCGTGCTCGCCACCGGGCCGCAATGCGCCGTGTACAACGCGCTGGCCGACAACCGGTTGCCCGAGGCGCTCGAGGACTACCGGCGCGTCCTGGCGGCGGGAATCAACATCGTCGGCAGCGGCCCGGTCTTCTTGCAGTATCCGTGGCAGGTCATCCCCGAGGAACTGATCAGGCCCTTGGAAGACGCTGCGCAAGAGGGGAATTCGAGCCTCTACGTCAACGGTATCGATCCCGGCTTCGCCAACGATCTGCTGCCGCTGGCGCTGGCGGGTACCTGCCAGAGCATCCAGCAGATTCGCTGCATGGAGATCGTCGACTACGCCACGTACGACAGCGCCGCGGTCATGTTCGACGTGATGGGCTTCGGCAAGCCGCTGGACGAGCTTCCCATGCTGCTGCAGCCCGGCGTGCTCAGCCTGGCGTGGGGTTCGGTGATCCGCCAAATGGCTGCGGGCCTGGGTATTTCGCTCGACGAGGTCACCCAGGACTACGTCCGCGTCCCCGCCCCCGAGGACTTCGACATCGCCTCGGGTCATATCGCCAAGGGCACCGCCGCGGCGTTGCGCTTCGAGGTGTTCGGCATGGTCAACGGTGAACCCGTCGTCGTCCTCGAACACGTCACCCGGCTGCGCGAGGATCTGTGCCCGGACTGGCCGCAGCCCGCCCAGGAGGGCGGCTCCTACCGCATCGAGATCACCGGCGAACCCTCGTATGCCATGGACGTCTGCGTGAGCAGCCGCAAGGGCGATCACAACCACGCCGGCCTGGTTGCCACCGCGATGCGCGTCGTCAACGCGATCCCCGCGGTGGTGGCCGCCCAGCCCGGCATCGTGACAACCCTGGATCTGCCGCTGGTCACCGGCAAGGGGCTCTACCTCCCGCAGTGAGGCCCCAGGGCGGGAAACGCCGTAGCCGCTGAGGGACGCGCCGAGATGTTCGACTAACCTCACTTTCTTATTCGGTGAAGTGAATCGAGGTCGGCACGTTGGGGCAGCGGACCCAGGGCTCGCTCAAGGGCAATTGGTATTTGCTCGGGCCCGCGTTCGTCGCTGCGATCGCCTACGTCGACCCGGGAAACGTCGCCGCCAACGTCAGCGCCGGCTCGCAGTACGGCTACCTGCTGCTGTGGGTCATCGTCGCGGCCAACGTGCTGGCGGGCCTGGTCCAGTACCTGTCCGCGAAGCTGGGGCTGGTCACGGGGCGCTCGCTGCCCGCCACGATCGGCAAGCGGATGGGCCGCCCGGCGCGGTTGGTCTACTGGGCTCAGGCCGAGCTCGTGGCCGTCGCGACCGACGCGGCCGAAGTCGTCGGCGGGGCCATCGCCTTGCACATCCTGTTCAACCTGCCGCTGCTGGCCGGCGGGCTGATCACCGGCCTGGTGGCCTTGCTGCTGCTGGGGATCCAGGACCGGCGCGGACAGATCATCTTCGAGCGGGTCATCACCGGCTTGCTGCTGGTCATCGCCATCGGGTTCGCGGCGAGCTTCTTCGTCAAGACGGCCCCGCCGGAGGAGATGCTCGGCGGGCTGATCCCCCGGTTCCGCGGCACCGAAAGCGTGCTGCTGGCCGCCGCCATCCTGGGCGCCACCGTGATGCCGCACGCGGTCTATATGCATTCGGGCCTGGTCCTGGACCGGCACGGCCATCCCGAAGAGGGATCACATCGGCGCCTGCTGCTGCGCGTCACCCGCTGGGACGTCGTGCTGGCGATGACCGTGGCCGGCACGGTGAACGCCGTGATGCTGGTGATCGCCGCGGTCAACCTGCAGCACCGCGACATGAGCGCCTCCATCGAGGGCGCCTACTCCGCGATCCACAACACGCTGGGCGCGACCATCGCGGTGCTGTTTGCGATCGGGTTGCTCGCGTCGGGTCTGGCGTCGTCGTCGGTGGGCGCCTACGCCGGCGCCATGATCATGCAGGGATTGCTGCACCGGTCGATCCCGATGGTGCTGCGTCGGGTGATCACCCTGGTCCCCGCACTGGTGATCCTGGCGGTGGGGTTCGATCCCACCCGCGCACTGGTGCTGTCGCAGGTGGTGTTGTCGTTCGGAATACCTTTTGCCGTGCTGCCTTTGATCAAGCTGACCAGCGATCGCGGGCTGATGGGTAGCGACGTCAATCACCGCATCACCACGATTCTCGGCTGGGCCGTCGGCGTATTGATTACTCTGCTTAACGTGGTGCTGATCTGGCTGACGGTGACCGGCTGAATGCCGGCCCTCCGGCACCTCTACTTCGCATACGGGTCGAACCTATGCGTCAGGCAGATGGCGCAACGCTGCCCCGACGCCGCGCATCCGCGCCCTGCCGTGCTGGCCGATCACGACTGGCTGATCAATCAGCGCGGCGTGGCCACCGTCGAACCGCTCGCCGGCAACCAGGTGTACGGGGTGGTGTGGCGGATCTCCGACGGTGACCTGGCGACGCTGGACAGCGCCGAGGGGGTTCCGGTGCGCTACCGGCGCGACGAGATGACGGTGCACACCGACGACGGACCGGCGCCGGCCTGGGTCTACATCGACCACCGCGTGACGCCGGGCCCGCCCAGGCCGGGCTACCTGCCCAAGATCATCGACGGCGCCACGCAGCACGGGTTGCCGCAACGCTGGGTCGACTTCTTGCGCCGCTGGGATCCCGCCGGCTGGCCCCGCCCGAAATCGTCGACGTCCGGGCCTGGGCCACAGTCACTTTCGGCGTTGCTGAGCGAGCCCGGGATGACCGAGAGCAGCCAATTACGTTCGCGCTTCGGGTTTTTCGCGATCCACGGCGGTGGGCTGGAAGAGATGACCGACGTGATCGCCGAGCGTGCCGCCGAGGCGGCCGGCGCCTCGGTGTACGTGGTGCGCCATCCCGACGCTTATCCGCATCACCTGTCGTCGGCCCTGTTCGACCCGGCCGAGTCGCCGCGGCTCGCCGAATTCCTCGACCATGTCGACGTCGCGGTGTCGCTGCACGGCTATGGCCGCGACGGTCGCAGCACCCAGCTGCTGGCCGGGGGCCGCAACCGCGCGCTGGCCGCGCACCTGACCCGGCACATTCGGCTGACCGGCTACCAGGTGATCACCGACCTCGACGAGATCCCGCCGGAACTGCGGGGCCTGCATCCGCGCAACCCGGTGAACCGGGTGCGCGACGGCGGAACCCAGCTGGAGCTTTGCGCCCGGGTCAGGGGGATCAGCCCGCGCAGCCCGCTGGCGGGTGATGACGGTTTGTCGTCGGTCACCAGCGCCCTGATTCAGGGGTTGGCCGAGGCCGCCCGTAGTTGGTCAATGTCGGATCGTTGAACGGATATTGTTGGTGGCCAAGGATTTTCGCTTTGGAATGAGCATGCGGTTCTTCAAGTCGCGCGAGGCACTGCTCGATAAGGCCAAGCGGGCTGAGGACGCCGGCTTCGACATTCTTTGTGTGCCTGACCATTTGGGGGCCGCGGCTCCGTTCCCGACGCTGACCGCGGTCGCGATGGTCACCACGACGCTGCGGCTGAGCATGTATGTGCTCAACTCCGCGTTCTACAAGCCGGCCCTGCTCAGCCGGGACATGCAGGGCCTGGATCTGCTCAGCGACGGCCGCCTGGAGATCGGGCTTGGCACCGGCTACGTCCGCGAAGAGTTCGAGGCCGCGGAGATCCCGTATCCCAGCGCCGGCGCGCGGGTCGACTACCTCGAGCACATGACGACGTACCTGAAGGAGCACCACCCGTCGACACCGCTCATCATCGCCGGCAACGGTGACCGGGTGCTGACCATCGCCGCCCGCAACGCCGACATCATCGGGCTGACCGGCTCCAAGGTGCGCGACGTCGAGGACCCGTTCGCCGAACGCGTCGAGTTCGTCCGCAAGGCGGCGGGTGACCGGTTCGACTCGCTCGAGCTGAACCTGGCCATCACGGCGATGCCGCGGGTCGGCGAGACCGAGCCCGACCTCAAGCTGACCCGTGCGTACTCGCCGGACCTGTCCGACGAGGAGATCCTGTCTCAGCACTCGGTACTGAGTGGTTCGCCCCGCGAGATCGCCGACACGTTGCTCGCATACCGGGAAAAGTACGGCGTGTCGTCCTTCACCGTGCAGGACAACAACATCGACAACTTCTCGAAGGTGATCGCCGAACTGCGCTGACCGCCGTGGCGATTTACCGGCGGGCGTGCCGGTAAGCTCAGGCCGTCCGCCCCCGTAGCTCAGGGGATAGAGCACGGCTCTCCTAAAGCCGGTGTCGCAGGTTCGAATCCTGCCGGGGGCACCAGGGCCTTCGCACGTCAGATCCCATTTTATGGGAGCGTTGAGGACGACTGGCTATCTAGTGGCGATCCGGTTTACGCGGGTCAACATCAAGGGGCGCGGTCGGTGGCTTGCAGATGGCCCTGCTCGATCATCGGCAACGGGTGCCATGCGGATCGTCGCGCCGAGCCGCCACCAACGGGCGCGGATACCCAGCCCAGGCCACGCCGACCTCTCTACTGGCGGCGATCCCATCGGTCGCGGCGACTTCTTTGAACTCAGGTTCAAGCCACGCCCGGCTTAAGTCGTTGGGTTCGGCCGTTCAGCGGGAGTTGTGCCGCGAGTGGTCAGGCAGGTTGGGATACCCAGCCCGTGGGCACATCGACCGTCAGCGCTAACTGCACAAAACGGCTCACAGCGGCGGTGGAGGCTCGGTCGGGATTCCATGCCAGCACATACGGCACGGGTTGGGTGGGCACCACGGGTCGAAGTGGCGTGGACATCTGGCCACCGGCAATAGATGCTGTCGTGATGATCCAGTCAACGTCGGGCTGCGTCGTCCACTGACATGCGGATAAACCGCAATTTACGAGCTCGACAGTGGGCGGCGACGCCCCTGCGGCATCGAGGGCCTGCCGTTCGGCCAGCGCCCACGCCGGAAACAGTGCTCCATTGTGAATGCCTAGGGTCTCACCCTCTAACTCGGCAAGGGCAATCGCATCTCGAACGGCAAGGCGGTGATTCGTCCTCAATCCGACCAGCAAAACCTCGCCGCAGAATATGTACCCGACGACTCCGGGGTACCGCTCACCGTTGGCTGCCCTATGTTCAGCTTCCGCGCAGCACGGCCGAAGTGCAGCTCAGTAGCCACAGCAACAAAGGCCTCAAGCTGTCGCAGCTCCACTGGCAAATACTAACCACTCCGGAAGTGACCGACCTCGATTAATCGGCAGCGACGATCACAGCGATCCGATATTGGCTCTTTCCCCGATCGGCGCAGCCCTGCAGTCTGTACACAGTCCATGAACAGCGCGACGAAAGAAGCTGCATAACCTCCCGCACGGTTTCATTCCTATCCGAAAGCCATCCGCACCAGGAGCCATACCGTGAACTTCGACCCCGCCGACACCGCAGTTGTCGTCATCGACCCACAGAACGACGTCCTCTCCCCTTCGGGCAGAAACTGGGATTTTTTGCGCGCAAGTGTGACTGAGAACAGGACAGTCGAGAACCTCATCCAAATCCTGACAGCCGCCGCCGCGGGCCGCTTTGCCGTGTTCGTCTCTCCCCACTACTTTTACCCGACCGACCACGGTTGGTTGTTCAATGGGCCGCTGGAGGCAGATGAGCTTCGCACCAGCACATTTGCACGCGTTGGCCCGCTGAGCCTTGACGGTTTCGCTGGGTCTGGTGCTGATTGGCTCGACCAGTTGAAGCCGTTCATCGAGGACTCCGCGACCGTCGTCGCCAGTCCTCACAAAGTGTGGGGACCGCAGACCAACGACTTGGTGCTGCAATTGCGCAAGCGGCGGATCACCAAGGTTGTCCTGTGCGGCATGCTCGCCAACATCTGCGTGGAGTCCCACCTGCGGGATCTGCTTGAGCAGGGATTCGAAGTAGCCGTGGTCCGCGATGCTACGGCCGGGCCTCGGCATCCAACACACGGAGACGGCTACCAGGCCGCCTTGGTCAACTACGCCTTCCTCGCACATGCTGTTCCCTCTACGGTCGAGGCCGTCGCGGCTATGGCAATCGAGAGACCGCGCGTCCCGCACGCCACCGCGTTACCACCGCAAGACAAGTGACCGGGCAACTACGGGAGAGGATTCACGATGAGGTCGTTGGCTCTAACTAGCAGTGAGACGGCGGATTTCAGCCAGGGTGAGGTCTATTTCATCGGTAACGCCACCAGCGTCATCCGATTCGGCGGATTGACGGTGCTGACCGATCCCGCATTTCTTCACAAGGGTGAGCATGTTTTTGGGCCATGGGATTTGAGCGCGGCGCGAGGTTGAGCCGGCGTGTCAAATCGCCGACCTGCCCCCGATAGATCTAGTCGTCTTATCCCATTACCACGGTGACCATTTCGACGACGTTGCCGCTCGTGAACTCGACAAGACTCTGCCCATCGTGTCGACGGGTGACGCAGTCGATATGCTGGCTGCTTTGGGTTTCATGCACGGTTACCCCTTAGAAACCTGGGAATCGCTGGTGATCCGCAAGGGCGATGCGGAGCTGACGATAACGGCGATGCCGGCCAAACACGCCGCAAACGACGCGGTTGACGAACTCCTGATGCCCGTTAACGGCCATCTGCTCGAGTTCAACCGCAGCGGCGATCACCTCTACCGTATCTACATCACCGGTGACACCATGCTGGTCGATGACCTCGAGGACATTCCCCGTCGCTATCCTGACATCGACCTCGGCCTGATTCACACCGGGGCACAACGTTCCTCGTCACGGTCGTGACGATGACCGGCGAGCAAGCAGTCAGAGCTGTCGAGATCACCAGACCTAGAACCGCCATCCCAATCCACTACAACGACTTCTCGGTATTTCTGTCTGGACTCGACGACTTCAAGCAGGCAGCCGAAAGCTCTGCCGGAAGTACACAATTCGTCTACCTGTCTCATGGCGAGACCTCTACCTTCACGCCCTCCACCTAGATGGACTTCATCAACGCAGCGGCGATCAACAGAGCACTTCCTCTCATCCGACTTACGCGACTCAACGGTTGTGAACCCACGACGTCCGCCAGCGAACCCGGGAGACATTCACGGCAGCAGCGATGGTGTCCATGGTCGTCTCAGACAGGCGCACACAGGCCACACCGCTTCAAACCATTGCGGCCCGGCCGGCCGAGCGGTGAGCCGCACCAGAAGCGGCCGTGAATTCGTCATCTATGGCTCACGGAAACCATGCGATCCTTCATCTTCCGGTGATTCGCACTGGCTGGAGCTTGGCTACGACAACAAAGCGCCTTATGGGAGATATGACGCCTGATATGCCACAAGTGCGGCTACGAACCGCACCACGGGGTTTCAGTTCCGACGCCGCTCCTCCGAATCGCTTCTGGGCAACCGCTCCCTGGCGGCCACCGTCCTCATCTGATGCCCGAAGCGCCACACACCGCCGGCCTCAATCACCTGACGTCCCCACATAACCCAAGTCACATCGCCCCCAATTGAAAGGGGCCCAATGTCTACCGGCCACGAAGAACTAAAGATTGACATCGCTATGGAACTCGACGAAGTGCAGGTCGCCTTCTGGGTTGCGTCGCTGGCTTCCGAGGGCGATCTACCCGCCGCCATCTTCCACATCGGACTCCTTCTTGATGATGCGGCGTCGTGGAGCGTGAAGCCACAACTGGTCGTGGTGTTCCATACCAACGCGGGTCATGTGACGTTAGGCGATGACGTGTACAACCGCTATCGTGACGTTGCCACTGGGAATCCCCAAAGCCCTTGCCACGGAACTATTGGGGCGGGGCGGGCGCGTCGAGCTATGCGGAGCGACCCGCTAAAGCCAACGGATGGCGAAACTCCGACACAATCGGCGGTATCAAAACCAACACTGACGCTATGGTGCGGCTAGCGCAATTGACCCAACTGGGATACGTCGTTATGTCTGAATCCTAGGGCGGGCGCTGCGCCAGGCACTACACGCGCCTGTCGCGCCCGGCGACCACATGCCAGCGTGCTAACAATTAGCTTCGTATCCGAGGCGGCCGTGCGCTGCCTGATGATCGGCAACTAAACCTGGGTATCCCGCAACCAGGAAAAGCGCGTCCTGGATACCTGCGATCTGGCACTGCAGCATTCGAGGTGTGAATGATAGCGAGTTAAGCGTTCAAGAGCTTGCGACGTCGGCAAACCCGCCGCGGCTTGGCCGTAAATTTATCCAAGATCCCCACGCCCTGTATCGGCGGCTTCGCACAGAGGCTCCGGTACATCGCGTCAGGATATGGGGCGGAAGGCAAGCTTGGCTGGTCACTCGCTACGCCGAAGCACGGGCATTGCTGGCCGATCCGCTGTTGAGCAAGGACTGGCAGTACTTGGTGAAGTTCTTCCCATCCGGCAATCATGGCGCGCACAACTCGGTGCTCAACAGGCATATGTTGCAACAGGATCCGCCGGACCATACGCGGTTGCGCAAACTCGTCGCGAGGGAGTTCACTCAAAGCAACGTGCATAAGATGCGACCCGATATCTGCAGGATCGCCGATCAGTTGCTCGACGGCATGGCTCGGGACGGCGCCACCCGTGAGGTTGACCTTATGCAGTCGTACGCAACTCAACTCCCCCTCCAAGTCATGAGTGCGTTATTGGGTGTCCCGCCAAGTGATCGCGAAAACTTCAAAACGCACGTTGAACCATTGCTCACCAGCATCGATTCCGACGAGTTACAGGCTATGGAAAAGGCACTGATCGACCTATTAGCCAAGCTGATCGCGCAGAAGCGCCGACAACCCGCGGAGGACTTGCTCAGTGCATTGGTCCACTCCTCCGACTTCGAGGATCAACTGTCACCCGATGAGTTGCTGGCGACAGCCTTCTTGCTAATTCTCGCCGGATACGAGACCACGGTAAACCTGATCGGCAACGGTGTCCTTGCCCTGCTGCGCAACCCATCTCAACTCGCGGCGTTGCGTGCCGACCTATCGCTCATGCCGACCGCGGTGGAGGAATTCTTGCGGTTTGAAAGCCCACTCAACACAGCCACCACCAGATTCACCATCGACACAGTACGAATCGGCGAAGTCGAGATTCCCGCGGGTCAGCTTGTGGTGATCTCCCTCCTCGGTGCCAACCGCGACGCCCGACGCTACGGCGACCCGGATCGACTTGATATAGCAAGGACACCCAACCCGCACCTCGCATTCGGCCACGGCATACACCACTGTCTTGGAGCAGCACTGGCTAGGCTTGAGGGGGAGATTGCGATCGGGCGGCTGCTTGCCCGGTTCGAGCGGATCAGACTGGACAGCAATGCCGTTCTTGAGTATCGAAGCAGCACGTTGATGCGCGGACTGACCACACTTCCCGTTCGGATCTCCTGACATGAGCGTAAAAATATGGGCAACGATCTCCGGCGCAATGCAGGCGGTTGGCCTGTTAGTGGGGTTTTCGACCATGACGCTGGTAACGCCGATGCTAATATGGATCACCCTCGCCGCCGACCTACCCCTCGTGATGGTGATCTTGCTGTTGGTATGCATGGCAGTTATATCAAACTGTGTGTCCCAACTCGCCGTTCGTCTCTGCACATTAGACAATGCCAGTAGCCACCAACCTTATGGGGCACCGAAATCGGCACCCGGCACATCGCCATCCCAGGGCGATGAGGTTCCCACGCATGCAGATTACGCAAAGCGTTCCGGCAGCTGCCGCCAGTAGTGGTTGGCCGTTGTCATGTTGTCAGCGAGCGCTGGTGAAACACACGGCGAGCGCACTGAACTGACGCATCAACTGCGTATGTCAATCAGAGAGAGCGGAATCAAGATAATCCCCATGCCGCCCCTTCATCATCAAGATAGGTGACCCATTGCCTCACCCGGACATTGGACTAGACGTCAACGACGTTGGTCTGTTACTCGATTTGACTGAGATTAACGAATTTTCGCGATCTGCAGATGACCATGCCGGTGGTGAGGTAACGGCATCTATGCATAACAAAACGCTGGTTCCCCTAATTGAAACCGTGATAGTTGAAACCGAGCGCAGTCTGCGCTGGCGCCGTGGTCAGTTAGCCGATGCCGAGAACATCGTGAGGCGTCTTCGTGATCGAATCATGAAGGACGAGAACAGACTTTGTGTGATTAAAGCTAGCCTCGACCACGTAAGGCGAACATGATGGCTAGCGCTGACAATCTTCTGCGCAGTCCACGCTCTGACATCGGCAGTGGGCGTTCGGTATTCCTTTTGTGCAATGCTGCACCCGCCCATGTTGGAGTGACCTTCGAATTGACGGTTCCCGCTGCCACCGGCATCCGCGTCGGCTGACGTGGTAGCTGGCCGAAAGGTACGCCGGAGACGATGTCGAGAAAGCTGATCGAGCATGTGGCGCTGTTGGCACAGGGCGTAAAAGGCGAGGTGCCAGAGGGTTTGCACCACAAAGCGTCAACAACATCGCAGACGCACCACCCGAGAAGGGAGCTACTGCTGAAATGCTCCCGGTGTCAACGTATCTGGCGATCCACGGAGAGGAAGTGACTCGAATGAATAGGACGGCAGAGCTGTGACGAAGATCGCGTGCGAGGTACCCTGGCAGAGCAGGCACTTCACCGTCCCGCTGGAGCGCATCAAGCGCTGTGAGCAACTCGGATTCGACGCGGTCTTCACCGCTGAGGGCGCGGGCTCGGACGCGCTGACGCCGCTCGCCTACATCGCAGCCCACACCTCAAAGATCAGGCTCGGCACGCACATCGCGACGCTGACCGCGCGCCCGGCGACCGTGCTCGCGCAGGGCCTCACAACGATCGACGCGATGGCCGGCGGTGGCCGTGTCATCGCCGGCGTAGGAGGTGGATTCCCCAGCATCGCCGAGGGCTGGCACGGGCGACCGTGGGGCAAACCGGTGCGCCGGCTGCGTGACTACGTTGGCGTCCTGCGCCAGGCGTTCGCAAGCCAGGGTGCACGCGACACCGACGGGAACCCGATCGAGAGCACCGAGCTGTATTGGGAGCACTCTCGCGCTCGCCTCGCCAGCCCGGTGCGCTGTCAGAGCTCGGAAACCAGCATCCCGTACAGCGGCGAGGGTGCGCTCGGCGTCGAGCCGTGGTCGATGTCCGTCGAGTCCGGTTTCGCGCCGGAGGTCCACGTCGCCGCGGTGGGTCCGCAGATGCTCGAGCTGACCGCGGAAATCGCCGACGGCTGGTTTCCCTGGGGTTTCGCGCCGGGGATGATGCCGACCTTCCAGCCGCAGCTCGACGCCGGCTTCGCGAGCCGCACGGACGGCAAGAAGCGCGAGGACTTCGACGTCTGGGCCATCGTCGACTTCATCGTCTCTGACGACGTCGCGGCCGGTCTGGACCTCTTCCGCCCCTACGTCGTCGAGTGGTCGGAACACATGCGCCCGCAGACCGAAGCGCTCGGGTTCACCGGCCTCTGCGACCGGCTCGCCGAGCTCGTCGCCGCGGGCCGACGCGAGGAGGCGCTCGCCGCCGTCCCCGATGACTACGTCGACACGGCCTTCCTGATCGGTTCACACAAGCGAATCGCCGAGCGGCTGCAGCTGTGGACCGACTCGGGTGCGACCGGCCTGATCTTCCGCTACGGTCCGCAAGTACAGGTCGGCTCGCTCGAGATCCTGGAGGACATGGACGTCTGGGAGACGATCGCCAAAGCGACGCGCTAGCTCAAGCCACGCCGGACTTTCGGCTGGTTGATACGTCAACGCTTGGACTAGGATTGGATGCATGTCTGATGAACCATGGCTCAGCGCCGAGGAGCAAAAGGCGTGGCGGGCTTTCACCGAGATGCGGCACATGCTGGAAAGGCATCTCGAGCGGCACCTACAGCGTGAATTCGGCCTGTCCGACCCCGATTTCGAGATCCTGGTAAACCTCTCCGAAACACCGAAGGGACGGATGCGCACATTCGAACTAGGCGAGGCGACGCAGTGGGAGAAGAGCCGGATGTCACATCACCTGAGCCGGATGGAAAAACGAGGACTGATCCGCCGGAAAGCCTCCGACGCCCGCTACCCGGATATCGTTTTGACCAAGGCGGGGCGAGACGCCATCGAGGCTAGTGCACCGGCGAACGCAGCCCGTGTGCGAAAGTTCTTCATCGACGTACTTGGGCCCCAGCGTCTCGCCATGCTGCGTGAAGCCTCCGAGGACGTGCTCGCTGCCATCGAAGAACACCATCAAAGCGACTGTCCACCCCAAATCCGCGCTCATTGAAGCTTATTCAGCAACCGGCGGCAGAGCGGATCGTTTCTGCCGGCAACAGACCGTGACCCGATGCCCGTAGCCTGAGATAGAACATGGCATCCCGGGGCGGTCAGTGAGGCCAGACATGTGCGCCGCGGACTGCAGGAGCCCAGTGGGAGCGCCTCGCCAGCGGTCTGCAATAGCACTCCAGGATGCGTCGCGTCTCCATGCCTGGCGGGTTGACATAACAACCCGCCCAGAGTAGATTTTGGGATCATCAGGTTGATATATCAACCCGGATCCGACGAGGACGTTATGGCTAAACGAAGGCTGCTTGCAGGGGTCGAACAACTGTGCCGCAGGGCGGCGGCCTGACCCGGGTGAGCTTTGACGAATCTGACGCCGTTGAACACGCAATCGAACCGACGGACCGCCACTGTATTGGCTTACCCCAAACCGATACCGCCCGGGCGCCTATTGCCATGACTCCAACCGCGCGAATAATCAGTTCGGTGGACCTCTCGAAAATGCGCGATCGGCAAGCAGCCGATGAACATTCTCTTGGCAGGATCACCCTGGCGCAGTTCTTACGTGCTCGCCGAAGCCTGGTCCAGCCCGCCGATGTCGGTCTACCTGCAGGTGGGCGCCGCAGGGTCGCCGGCCTCCGAAGAGAAGAAGTAGCAGTACTAGCCGGCATCAGCACCGACTACTACCTACGCCTTGAGCAGGGCCGAGAAGACAACCCGTCAGATCAGGTGCTCAATGCGATCGGTCGGGCGCTGCAACTCGAAGACGACGCCATGAACTACATGCGAAACCTGATGCGTCACCGGCCTGTTGATCACATCGAACCGTTGCAGGAGCCGCATCCCGCAATCGGCGTCCTGCTTGACCGCTGGCCGCTGGCAGCCGCGCACGTGTTCAACCCCGGTCTTACCGTGGTGAGTTCGAACAAACTTGCCGAGGCGCTGTACCCACATCTTGGGGTTGGGGCAAACGTCGTGCGAGCGTTGTTCGTCTCCCCGGAGATGCGCAGCTTCTACCGCAACTGGGAGAGGCTGACTGCGTGGTCGGTTTCGTTTATCCGCGCGATGCTCGGTCAACGTCCCGATCCGGCCCTGATCAACCTGATCGACGAATTGAGAACCCACAGCGCGCGATTCCGGCAGTTGTGGGCCCGGCATGACGTCACAGAGGAATCAGCCGGAATGATGTTGGTCGACCATCCGCAGGTAGGACCTCTCAAACTCAACTATCAGCAGATGCTGCTGCCGGCGACCGGCCATTGGCTTGTCGCTTACTGGGCCGAACCGGGGTCCGCGTCCGAGGCCGGCCTTCGGCGCCTGTCCAGTAGTTAATCCTGGTTGTGGCATTGCCAGGAATCGCCCGACCTGGATAGCTCCGATAGGCCACCGCAGTATCAGAGCATGAGCCTCAACGATTTCCAACCTGCGAAAGTGAACCGATCCGCTCATCTGCCACCCGGAGCTAACCCAGATGACGATCTGATCGAGGGCGACTCTTACCCCTCTCGGTGCGCACGCGAGCCGTACCGCTCGAGGCGAGCCAATCAACCAATTTTCCGCGGCCGCAACGTCGGACTGGCGGCGGCGGAAGGCCGATGCGAAGCCGGTGCGCGACGTCACCGACCCCCAAGTCGCCGATCGGTCCGTCCATGGGTGCACATGGTGGTGTCGCGCAACAAGTCCGTTTATGCAGTCCCGCAGGGACACAACGTGCGCTTGGGGATCTGGCTGGCGGGCTGGCGCATCGAAATCTGTGACGGTATCTAAAACCTGGCTTCGGTACCTAAACCTGTTGCTTCGTTCGATATGGGTGCGGAGCCGACACTTCTAGACGGCGACATCAGCCGCCGGAGGGTCTGGATTTGCGCCCTCGGCGAGCGTGATCGCGATGGGGAGGATGTGCAATGAAATCGTGGCGCAACGAAGTTGCAGAACTGCAGGACGCCGTGAACGGGCCTGTCTTCACGACGGACACCCCGGGTTATGACAGCGAGTTAACGGTGTTCAACATGGCAGTGCGACACCGACCGGTAGTTGTGGTAGGTGCTGCCAATGCAGTCGACGTATCCGAGGCAGTGAAATTCGCCTCCCGTCAGGACCTAAAGATCGCTGTACTCAATACCGGGCACGGACCGTCGATGGCGGCCGATGCTGACACGTTGATGATCACGACGAGGAGGATGTGCGGTATCACCATCGACGCCGAAAACAGCTTGGCGCGCGTGCTGGCCGGGGTACGTTTCGGGCCGCTCGTGGAGGCGGCGGCCCGGTACGGACTCGCTCCACTGCCCGGCTCCTCACCCGGGGTGGGTGTCGTCGGTTACACCTTGAGTGGTGGGGCCAGCTCGACGATGGGACGCAAATACGGCTGGGCCGCCGATCATGTCAGCGCTATCGAAGTCGTGACCGCGGACGGCCAAATCCGTCGTGTGTCCCCACACTCCGAAGCCGACCTGTTCGGTGCGTTGCTGGGTGGGAAAAGCAACTTTGGCGTTGTTACGGCAATGGAGTTCACGCTTTTTCCGGTGACGCGGTTGTACGCAGGAGCGCTCTTCTATTCCGGCGAATACGCCGGGCAAGTACTGGCGGCCTACCGGGAGCTCACCTTGTCAGCACCCGATGAGATGACTACTGGATTCGCGTTGCTGAATTTGCCGCCGCTGCCCAGTATTCCGTCATTCATGCAGGGAAAGCTTACTGTTTCGGTGCGCGTCTCTTATGTGGGTGGTGATTATGCTGCCACTCGTTTGATCGAACCGCTGCGGCAAGCGGCCCCTGTGTTGGCCGACACGGTGGCCAGCATCCCGTACACACAGTTCGGGTCCATTACGAATGATCCGACAGATCCAGCGCCGGCAGTGGAGCATTTCGGGCTGCTTCGAGAACTGACGCAGGGCACCGTTGCCTCGATCATCGACGTGGTCGGTCCTGACTCAACGAGCCCTATCAACATCGTGGATATCCGCCATTTGCAAGGAGCGTTCGGCAGGCCATCGCCTTTTCCCAACGCGGTCGGTGCGCGCGACGCCGCGTTCGCCGTCTTCGGCTTGACGGTTGTGCCGCCGGGGCAACATGTTTCGGATTACCTGCCCTCCGGCAGCGAGCTTTTTGCAGCGCTGCAGCCTTGGCTCCACGACACCGGCAACCCGAGCTTTCTTGGGCCGAATGACATAAGCGAGGAGCGCACCAGGCAGGCCTATGAGCCCGCGACGTACGCCAAGTTGCGGGCAGTTAAAACGATCTACGATCCGCACAATAGATTTCGGCTCAACCACAACATTCCACCTCATCCTGAGGCGTGAATCAGATGTCTTGAGCCCCTTGGCCTCGTAAGCCGCCAGGCCCAAAGCTGCGTGCAAACCTTCGATAACTGGCCCGCAGTTCCGGACTGCCGTATTACGCTAGGTCACTCCGATGCTCGGCCGCGCCGGGTACCGCCAGATTCTCCGACGACTGCCCGCATCCGCGATGCGTCCGCGCACAACCGATACCGCACTGGGTCCGGTTGCCATGACCGCAACCGCGAATATCAGGTCGGTGGCCCTTCGAGAACGCGCGATGGGCGAGCAGCTGATGAACATTCGCTTGGCGGGATCACCCTGGCACAGTTTTGCGTGCTCGCCGAGGCCTCGTCGATGTCGGTCTGCCTGGCGGGTGGGCGGCGCAGGGTCACCGGACTGCGATCTGGATGGCGTGCGTGGAGTACCCAGTCTCGACTGCGCGGGCCCAGTCGGCGGCGGTGGTGTGGATCCCGAGCATGTCGCCGAGCACGGCCGGGGACGAGCCGGAACGACGCTACACCGCAAGTTGCCGTACGGCAGCCATGACCTGGGCAGGGTCGGTCCGGTGCGTGTAGTCAGCCAGCGCGTCGGCGAACACAATCTTTCCGTCACGGTCGATCACGAAACTCGCGGGAATGGGCAGTGCCCAATCGTCGGTGCCGTTGAACGCTGGCAGCGGATGCCCCAGCGTTCGGTAAATGTCCCGAAGGTAGGGAGGAAGGTCGAACACCAGCCCGTACGCGCGAGACACCCTGGCCCCGACGTCACTCAAAACTTTATAGGTAAGCGCATTGCGCTCGACCATCGTCAGCGAGTCGTCAGGGGTCTGCAGTGAAATCCCGACCAACGAAACCCCCAACTCACCGAGCTCGCTCAGGTGCTGCTCGTAAGCGCGCAGAGTGAGACTGCAGAACGGACACCACACGCCGCGATAGAAAACCACTACCGCGGGCCCAGTGGCTAGTAGCCCATCCAACGACACCATGCTGCCGGTCTGGTTAGCCAGTTCGAACGTCGGCGCGATGTCACCGATGCCAGGCATCCCAGCGAGCGGATCGACGCCTGCAAGCTCGGCTGTTGCCTGGTCCATCTTCGCGGCGACGTCCGCCCCCACGGCTGCATCCCTGAGATCACGCAGCTTTTGCAGAACCACGGGCAGCTCAAATGCCTCGGTCGGGAAAAGCTCGTACGGAAGATGATAGTTGTTCTCAGTGTCGCCGGTGTCCATGTGTGGTCTGCCTTCCACCTCGAGCTCGATCAGATATCGGGGTTACCCAAGTCGGATCGGCGTAGGGCTCACCAACCGCGAGACGATTCCTGCGTCACACCAGTCGGCAACTGCTTTCGCGCAGCCGACTCCTACTGCAGGCTAGCGGACTAGTGAGCTCTGCCCGCGCAACCTGATCGAGATCACACCCGCCGAGTCACCCGCCAACCTCGCGCCGCCGAGACGCCGGAACCAACCCCTGCGCACCCAGTCGGTCTCGTTCATCCCGCCATGCTCGACGAACGTCCCGGCAACCTCGGATCGGCCTTATCGACGAGTTGGCGGAGCGAGTGCGCAGTTCCAACACAGCTTTAAGCCGGGCGCGACGTCAGACCGAAGACTGGCGCAGAGATAGCAGTTCCCCAGGAGTGCCGCAACCAGGAATAGCGTGCCCTGGATGCTCCTAATTGGCTACCGCAGGATCGGACGATGGGACAGATTTACGATGAATACTTGTTAAGCGCCGACCTGTTCGGTGTCGATGCCGAACGAGAGCGCGCTCGCCTGAAAGGCAGTGAAGCGCAGTGGGATCCTGGCAGCCAGTCCTTACTGGCCGACCTCGGTTTGGACGCTGGTTGGCACTGCCTGGAGGTCGGTGCAGGTAATGGTTCACTAGTCGAATGGATGGCCGGCAAAGGAGCGGCGGTGACGGCCGTCGATATCGACACCCGGTTCATCGAACATTTGGCGTCCGACACCGTGGATGTTCGATGCCTCGACATCCGCACCGATGCGCTCCCTCCGGGCAAGTTCGACCTCATTCACACACGACTCGTCCTCGAGCACCTCAGGGATCGGCAGCAGGTTCTAGACCGGTTAGCCGCCGCGTTGAGTCCCGGCGGTTGGATTGTTATCGAGTCTTTCGACTGGAGCTATTTTAGTTGGGAGCCAGCCGTTCCCGCGCTAGACGCAATGGCCAAGGCGGTCCTCGATTATGCCCAGCGGGTAGGCGGTGTCGACACCAATTACGGGCGTCGCGTGCTGACTGCGCTCAACCATGCGGGGTTGGCTGACGTCCGTGGCCAGGGGCGTGCCGAACTCATCGATGGTTCTTGCCCTGGCTTCGACTTCTTCAAGATCACAATCGAGGCCATGAGACAACAGCTCATCGACATCGGTGCGGTATCCGAGGCCGACGCCAAGGTGGTTGATGCGCGTCTGGATGACAAGCACTTACACCTCTACACTCCTATGATGATGGCCGGCATTGGCCGGCGGGATGACTCCCCGAATCAAGATGTGGGTTAACGCATTAACCCACATCTCCACCGTCTCAAGTCTTCAGAACGAGACAAGAGGAATGTGCCCGGCGCTCGCAGCGCGATTCGACAACGAGGAGCACCAAGTATGCATGAACGACAAGGCACAGCCAGCGTCGACGATTACGGACGAATGCTGAAGATGGTAACCGGTTTCTGGGTGACGCAAGTGGTCCGCGCGGCCGCGACCTTGCACGTGCCGGAGCGCCTGGCCGCGGGAATGGACACGGCAACCAAGATTGCCGAGGACGAGGGTGCGGATCGCGACGCCGTGCGCCGCCTGCTGCGAGCCCTCGCGTCACTCGATCTCGTCGACACCACCGACGGCGTGCACTACGCGGGGACGTCGTTGTTGAACATCCTCCGCGCCGATTCCCCACGATCGCTGCGCGGAATGGCACTGGCGCAAGCCGCTCCAGGCCACTGGTTACCGTGGGGACGCTTCCCCGACGCCATCCAGTGTGGCCGTGGCCAGATCGAAGCCGCTCACGATACTGACTCGATCTTCTCGTATTTCGCCGACAACGTCGAAGAGGCGCAGTACTTCACCGAGGCCATGCAAAACCTGAGTACGGCTGAGGCCATCGACATCACCAGAGTGCTCGACACCCGTGGCGTGCGCTTTGCCCTCGACGTCGGCGGCGCGAACGGCGAAATCGTCAGAGCGCTCCTACGTGCGAACCCAGACCTGCGAGGCGGGGTGTTCGACCTGGCGCACGTCGTGCCCGACGCCGAGCAGGCCGCGCTCAAGGACGGGCTCGAGGCACGATTCAGCACCGTCAGCGGCGACTTCTTTCAAGCGATACCTGCCGCCGATCTGCACATCCTCAAGCTGGTCCTTCACGACTGGAGCGATGACGAGAGCGTGCGCATTCTCGCGAACTGCCGGGCCTCCCTCGAGCCTGGCGGTCGGATCGTAATCATGGACTATCTCGTCAACGGCGGGGATCCCTTTGCCGCGCTGATGGACATGAACATGCTCGCCATGACCGGAGGGGGACGCGAACGCGACCTGCAGGAGTTCGACGCTCTGCTGCTCTCAGCCGGACTGCGTCGCACGAAGGTGAGCCGCGCCGGCGTCCTGAACGTCATCGAGGCGGTCGCGACCGGATAGAAAGGCTTCACGCCTCTGTTTCAGCTATTCGCTTCTCCAGCTTGGCAGGCACGTTCAGAGGAAGGACACTCACGTTTCCACGACCGCTCCCCTGCACCCGCTCGGAGTCAACCTAGGCGAGCGACCATTCAAGAACTGATTACGACACCGCCCACGCCGGTGCCTTTCGCCTATGGCGTTGCGGCCTTGCCACGCTTTTGAATACGGCCGGATCGGATATGGCGGGTAACCAGCTAGCGATGGCAGGAAAGCCACGTCAACCTCGCGTCTGAACCCCGCCGCGTAACCTCGCTACGCCGATCCGCGGTTCCGAATGGCTTCGCCCACTAGTTAACTCACTACTGGCGAGACACCGCTTGGCGCGACCGAGGGCGAACTTCTTAAGGGCGCCCCTTCGCACTGCAACACATATGGTTTACCGCCTTGGCTCAGCGTGGCGGCAGCCCTAACCATCCAACGATTTGCCGGCGGACCGACGACGAATACATCCGGGGCATGCGGCCTCCCGATGATCACTCCGCCCTCAAGTCTCACAACGGTGGAACAACAATACGGTTCACGACCGCTGACGCCGCACTGGTCAATAACACGGCCAACATGGCCGTCGATAGCCGAACGCGGAGTGGCTCAACCATTCTGCATCCTGACCACGGGACTCAGTTCACGTCTGGGAGTTTCGGGGAGAACATGCGACGATGGGGCCTACTCGGCTCGTTCGGCACCGTGGGCGACTGCTTCGATAACGCGGCCATGGAGTCATTTTGGGCGCGGATGCAAGTTGAGTTGCTCAACACCCACAGGCGGCGACCACCATCGAGTTGGTCGCCGCCATGGCCGGCTACATCGGCAACTTCTATAACGCCGAACGCCGTCACAGCTACCTCGGTAACATCAGCCCACAGAGTTCGAAACGCTCTGGACGTCCACCTCTTCGATCCCTCAACTCGCATAACTACGGCTCGAAACGGCGGGGAACAGATCACATGGACCAACCGATCGGGGTCAGGCCACCCCATGATGACGCGATAACTGCCTCGAACCAGCGCGTACCTAGCTGGTTATTGACGGCGACACAATCCACCTACAACCGTTTGTTCGGGGTCGATCGAAGATCGAATGCCTAAATGCTTCGAAGTTTCGACGTCTTCCGTCCTCCCGGCACCGTAGGACTGCCAGTGACGATGCACTGTTCAGCCACCGCGGACCGCACGAATACGGTGGCACCTCGCGATTCTCGAAGTTTGGGCGACGCCTTAGGGGCTCGGCAGCCTTCCGACGTTGGCGCCGAACAGACCGCGCCGCTCAGGTCTTATCCGCCACGTCGGATCATCGGGTATGTGGCTCTGATCGAGTCGGCCGTGTGATCCACTTGCCGGTGCCGTCGAACGGCGTCACAGCGGCCCACCGCCGTGGGTTGTCTTCGATCGCGACGGCATTCCCGAGAGCCGAAGTCAGCGAACATGTGCGACGCCATCACGCGAAATTTCCGGCGTCGAGCGTCGAATCTTAACCGAACGGTGTCGAAGTCATGGTGTACTTCGTCTGCAGATACTCGTGGATGCCTTCTGCGCCGCCCTCTCGCCCGAGACCGGAGAGCTTCCAGCCACCAAAGGGCGCAGCGGCGTTCGAGACCACTCCGATGTTAGACCCACCATTCCAATCTGGATGCGCTCGATCATGCGTTGACCGCGGCGAAGGTCCTCGGTGTACACATGCGCGACCAGCCCGTATTCGGCGTCGTTGGCCAGCTCGACGGCCTCGTCTTCTGTGTTGAACGATGCCACCGCCAGCACTGGGCCGAAGATCTCCTCGCGCAGGATGTTGCTGCCAGCAACAACATTGGCTAAAACCGTAGGAGCGAAGAATGTACCGGGCCCGTCCAGACGCTTCCCACCCGTGGTGATGGTTGCACCGCGAGTGGTTGCGTCGGGCACGAGCGCTTCGGCTTTGGCGACCGCGTCGCCGTCGATCAGCGGGCCGATCGTGACCCCGGGCTCGGTGCCATGCCCCACCGTAAATCCTTTGACCTGCTCGGTGACGCGTCGCCTGAACTCGTCGACCACGGAGCGGTGCACGATGAACCGGTTCGCCGCGCGCACGCCTGTCCGATGTTACGAAGCCGCGATCGCACCCTCAACCGCCGTGTCGACGTTGGCGTCGTCGAACACGACGAACGGTGTATTCCCACTTAGTTCCAAGTAAATGTCGCGAGATGGCCTAACCTCGGCCCGTCGACGCGCCGGCGTCGCTAGCCGCGTCGCAGTCCATGAACACTCGGGTCCGCCGGTCACAGGGGGCGAAGCTCGATGGTAGTGCGGCCCATTATGTCGGCTGTCAATTCAGCACGGCCATGGCCGTCTGCCGTCAAGTGGCTTTCGACTGCACCGTGGATGACATATCGACCAAAGGGCCGCAAGCAATCGAGGCTCAGCCCGACACGACCATCGGCGATGCCTGGTTGGAGCACCAAGTCCAGTCCGTGACCGTCTGACACGGCCTTGGCGACAAGCACTTCGGGGTGCGGCGCCTCGACCAGCTGCGGGCCGTTGTCCCACGCGGTGGGGCGAGGCTTGGTCAGCATATCGTTGAATGCTAACGGTCGACTGAGGCCGCCAAGTCCGAGCATGCCGTTGGCGTGCACAGATGCCGCTTCGAAGCTTGCAACTCCGGGATTGGTCGGCTGCCCCGTGAAATGAAGTTGTTCCACGGCAGCGTCCCACAACGTGGCGTGCCAGGCCTCGTCACCGACTGTGTGTGCCAAATGCATTGCTGCTGCCAGCGTCTCGGCGTTAGTCTTTGCTCCGGTCGACCAATCGGGCATTTCCCGACCGGTCGAACTCGGCTCACGAAACAGATCGGTTTCGAGCCATTCGCGCTTGAGGATTTCCCATGCCCGCCAGCCCAGCTCTGGACAAAGCGGTGCGATGAAGGCTGCCACACCGGCGGTGCTTCCCGTTCCCGACATCACCCTACGCACCGACAGGCCAAGTCCCGACACCACGAAGGCGGCCATATCGTTGGCGGCCCGCGTGTACTCCCGTTCGAGCACTCCCGCGACGTTGTTCGCAATGGAAGACCCGTAATTGGTCGCATTGACCGTGTCCATGATCGCGATGCCTGCGGTGGTGACTGTGTTGCAGTATGGGAACACGTAGCCGCGCTTGCGGCCCGGGCTGAGCACTGGCTCACACGGCCATAGGTACAGGTCTTGATTGAAGTTGCGGATACAGATCGTATTGATCTGTTGATGATCGAAGCTGAAGCGTTGCCGCGGTGACCAATTGAAGACCAGCGATCCTGGGAGTTCGAACCGACTGTCGCCAGTGGCCTGCCGAAACATCGCCAGCTGCAGGTTCAGGTAGCCGGAGAACATGATGTTCTGCGGTATATCGATGGGATCGGCGCGACGCTTACGGAAGTCCCAGTTGCCCAACAGGTTCTGCCAGTACCAATAACCCCACACTGCCTTCTGCTGCGCCCTTTCGAGCAGTGCCACCTGGGCGGTGGTCAGCACACCGCTGTACGCAGGTGTATGGGAGTAGTTGTACATGGCCAGTGCCCAACCTAGAGCGTTGACCTGGTAGCGGTACTGCTGCAGTGGGCCTTGCGCCTCGTCGTCGAAACTGTCCCAATCGTCTACAGGTTGACTCGCGACTCCGATCAGGTACCGCAACAGCCTCAACTGATCGGCGCTTGCCTCGGTAACCTCCGGTATCGCGACTGACCGCTCGAGGCCGACGGCGGATGCCTGCGCTGGCGTGTTCTGCGACCTCCGCAGAGGGTTGAGATACTGCATTCGCGCCTCGCCGAGCCGTCGGGCTGACCGGCGCGCCGTCCAAGCGCGCGTCGACGACGCGCAAACACCACCGATGGCGATCGCGAGCGCAGCCCACGGAATCCAAGTCATCGGACCTGGACGGCCGCCGTGCCATGCGGTGAGTCCCCCACCGGCAGCAGCCGAGACTGTGATTATTGCAACGAGTGTCACGCTGTCGGCGCGGGCGATGAGACGAATCCCGAACGCCCACCCGCACGCAAGCACGACTCCGACGAATGCCGCGACGTGGCCCGAAACAACGACGGCGTAGGGCGCAACGAAGCAGCCAACAATCAGCGCCACGCAAACCAGCGTGGCGCAGACGGCGGGCAGCCACCCGAGTTTTCGCAATACCCAGGCGGCCGTGACGGCTTCGATCGCGACGAGTATGGCGTGCCCGACGACCATGGTGATGCCTATCGGGTGCTGCATTCCAGGGATCGCGTAGAGCAGTCCGGCACCGGGTACGACGAGTCCGGCGCCGAAGGCACGCCACGGCCCACTCAATCCAAGGACTTGAGGTAGGCCGACGGCAGCGGCCCAGAAAAACAGGAGAACGGCGACAGTTCGAACCAACCAGCGGGTCGATAGTCGTTCGGTCGTCAGTATCGCCGGAGCCTGGGCAGGAACGACTGCAGCGTTGAGAGTCATAGGGTCGCCCTTGCTGCCGTATGTGCGGAGACGAGATGACGCGAGGTCCGCGGCTCATCAAACTGTCGGCTTATCCGAATATCTCGACGTCCACGCAGAATCTGATAGAGCCGCACTCCGTGGGGACCAAACAGGGCGAGTCCGCCCAGCACCAGGCAACATAGCATCAGAACCGTCTCACTTCCATTATTGCCGGCAATGCAGAGTCCACTGACTCCGGCACCGATGACCACTACGTCAAAGAAGGCAACAGGAGTCGCATGCGGCGGCGTCGCAGGCAACGCGCCCACGCGGGATCCCTCAGCCATCGGCATGCCCCGCGCGGGTCGCACCGACGTAAAGCGAGTCCAACTGCAGCCCGCCGTCAATGCCGATTTCTTGGGCCGGTGATGTATCCAGAAGTCTCGCCCGCGAGAAAGGCGACCCCAGTTGCCGCGTCCAAATCCGTCGAACGGGAGCTCTGGCCAAAATGAGATCGGCGCCTCACGGTGCAGCGTGGCGAAAGCACCATCGCGATAGTTGTCGTCTCTGGCCCAGAAGTCCCATGAACCAAGCTCGATGCCGGCAAGCGGAACCTCACATTGCACCGTCGCATTGTCTTGTGCCGCAGCACCGTTACGATCACCCATGCCCAAATCCATTCGGTCCCTCCTCCGTTATGCATTACTAGCGACCGGACACCGCGCGTGCGGACGCGATGGCCGGCGCAATCGAGTGACGGCTTGCGAACGGGATTTGGTGATCGGCGATTGATGCGTGATAAAGCGCCGGCTAGGTCTGTTGAAGCAGGTTCACCAAGACATAGGCCATGCAGATTAGTAAATGCAATACCGCCAACACCACACCCGTAAACATGAGTGAGCGCACGCCGCGCTGTTTCAGCCGTTTGAACTTTGCTGTCCGCGCAGCACGATTGAGCTCCGAGGCGATCAAAGCGAAGCTTATGTCGGTCAGTTCACGGTTTGCAGCGGGTAAGCCCGCGAGCATCTCCTGAAGACGTTCGGGCCGGGCTTCGACCCCTACTTGCGCGAAGCGCTGGCAGAGCCGCCGCGCGCGGCGGCGGCCAAGATTTCGGCCGCTTGTCTGAATTTGTGGTGAGAAGTAGCGATCATCACCCTCGAATTCCGGCGCAGTCATCACGAACATCGATTCGTTACTGGATGTGATGATCGACTGTTTCGGCTCACCCGCGGCACTGTGGTAGTGGTTGCGGGCCGACCGGACCGCCGCAGGAGAGCTACCCCGCCCGCGATACAGCTCAACGCTATACGGCTATATACATTGAGCACCAGCGCGACAAGCGGAATCGCTTCAATGTCGATTGGTTCAGGCTGAGTGGGCACTCTGACCCCTCCTCCGTTTCTGGATCGGTTTAAGGACACATGCTGACGCTAGGCCGAGCGATTTGTTGAGCTAGCGGTTCCGCGCAGCCTTACCTACAACCTTCAGATCACGCACTCGTCGTCCTCGTGCAGCGTCCGCTGGTCTGGTCGTCTACGAAACAACTCTCTGATCGGCGAGGCGTCCTCGTCGACCTATACCGGCCATCATCGTAGGGGTGTAAATGCGTAAGTTCTTGTCGTTCAGGCGTATAGCGGTTGCCTTGGCGTCGGCCTCTGATACCGCGCCGGCGCTTAACAAGTAGTCATCGTGGATCTGTCTCATTGCTCCGATCCTCCGGGAGTCGACAGGGGGTATCCAGGACGCATGATTCCTGGCAGTGCGACAACCAGGATTAGCTACTGGCCAGACGCCGAAGGCCGGCTTCGGATGCTGACCCAGGTTCGGCCCAGTAAGCGACAAGCCAATGACCGGTCCCTGGCAACAGCATCTGCTGATAGCTGAGATCGAGCGGCCCTACCTGCGGATGGTCGATCAGCATCACTGTGAGGGCCTCTTGTGTGACGTCGTGCCGCGCCCAAAGCTGTTGAAACCGCGGGCTTCGCTCTGTCAACTCGTCGACGAGGTCGGTCAAAGCGGGATCGGGGCGTTGGCCGAGCATGGCGCGGATGAATGAAACCGACCATGCAGTCAGCCCCTCCCAGTCGCGGTAGAAGCTTCGCATCCCTGGGGCGAGAAAAAAGCCTCGCACGGTGTTAACCCCGAGCCCACCAAGATGCGGGGACAGCGCCACGGCAAGTTTGTTTGTACGAACCACGGTCATGCCGGGGTCAACGACAAGCGCGGCCGCCAGCGGCAAGCCGTCAAGCAGGACCCCGATTGCTGGATGCGGCTGCTGCAACGGTTCCATCCAACCCGCAACGGACTGATGACGCAGCAGGTTTCGCATGTAGGTCACGGCTTCATCATCGAGTTGCAGCGCCCGACCGATGGCCTCGAGCACCTGATCCGAGGGATTGTCTTCTCGGCCTTGTTCAAGCCGTAGGTAGTAGTCGGTGCTGATGCCGGCCAGTACCGCCACTTCCTCTCTCCGGAGCCCGGCCACCCTGCGGCGCCCACCTGCAGGCAGACCGACATCGGCAGGCTGGACCAGGCTTCGGCGAGCACGTAAAAACTGCGCCAGGGTGATCCTGCCAAGAGAATGTTCATCGGCTACTTGCCCATTGCGCATGCTCGAAGGGTCCACTTACCTGATTCTTCACGCGGTTGCAGTCACAGCAAGCAAGATTGGCCTTCCTCTGACGACACCTATTGCACAGTGGCCTCTTTGCGAATCATGGCGGTCTTGAGCTCGCTCAGGCCGTGCGGTTTTCCGACTTGAGCAGCCATGCTTGTTTTTCCAGGTCATCGATGATGGCGTGCAACAGATCGGCGGTCGACGGATCGGCGCCATCGACCTCGTCGTGCACGGCGCGGATGGCACCCACGGCGGCATAGATCCGGGTGGTGATCATCTCCACCGTTTCGGTGGCACTGAGTAGACCGGGCGGTATCGCGGGAATGGTTGTCTTTTCCACGACCGTGTCTGAGCGCCCGTCAGGAACGGCGTCTAAGGCGCGCATGCGTTCGGCGATTGTATCGCTGGCTTCCCGCGCGGTATCGACGATGCTGTCGAGCTGCAGATGCAGGTCGCGGAAGTTCGTCCCAACAAGGTTCCAATGGGCTTGCTTGCCTTGCAAGCTCAACTCAATCAAGTCGACGAGGACGGCTTGCAGGTCCTCGAACAGGATGTCCGGGGCGCGAAACGGCCGGATCTCGTCGATGTCACGACGATTGGTGGATAGAGAAGTTGTCATGGCAGGTTCCTTCAGTTAGGGATTTGGGTTTGGGCTTTGGGCTGCCAAGGCAAGAGCAGCCAGGAGCTGGGGCATTTTGGTGATGATCTCCTCGTCGCATACAGGCGGGGTGTCGGCGAAGCGCGTCGTCGCGCAGGGCACCGACAATGCGATCTCATCGAGTACGGTTGCGCCGCCGATGCGGGCCGTCTTGCGGGCGTCTTCGTGAGCCCATGCCCCGCCGTAGCGCCCGCCAGAGGTGCCAATCACAGCGACAGGCTTTTGGTAGATGGCTCCCCGTGGGTAGGGACGTGACACCCAGTCGATAGCATTCTTGAGCGCCGGGGGGATGGTCCCGTTGTATTCCGGTGTGACCAGCAGCAGCGCGTCGGCGGACCGTACCGCGGTGCGCAGCGCGTCGGCGGACGGCGGGACGGTGTCGGGCTGGTCGAGGTCTTCGTTGTAGAAGGGCACGTCTGCGAGGCCTTCATAGAGTTCAACCTTGAAGCCTTTTGGTGCGAGCTTGACAGCTGCCTCGGCCAGCTGGCGATTGTACGAAGCGGCACGCAGACTGCCTACCATCGCGAGGATTCGGGTGCTCATCGTGGTTCCTTCCCCTTTGTCAATCAGGAGCTTGCAGGGTATTGGCACGCGCATTCGTCGGCCGGTGGCTTGTCATCGTGATTGGGGTCGTGGCAATGCATTTGGCCAGAGCGCGCGATTGTTTTGCCAGGTGCTGAGGCCTGGCGAAACCGCATCGAGGCGCGATTTCAGTGATGCTGAGCGACGTATCCATCGAATTCCTCATAGATTTCGATGCGCCAGCCGGCAAGCCAGATCGCCATGCGCAGATTACGATCCTGCGTGCTGATCGCCCGAGTGAATTTGCCACGGGACATGACGATGTGCATTGCATGTGTGGATCGGTCGGCGACTTGGAGCTCGGTGAAGTGGCGCATGCACTCCGCATCCGCATTGGTCGTCCGCCGCCGGCAACGTGGCATTATCGTCGTCGGGCTGAGAATCATGCCGCACCCCGCCAACAGTGATCGGGATCGAGGAAAATCGGCCGTGCCAGGCCGCTGCCCTGCGACCCGGTCGCTCCGACCACTACGATCAACCGCCGTTCAGTCACGAATTCTCCCCGTAAAATCTGTGGTTGATATGTCAACTCGCCTAGGTACAGAACTTACTTTTAGCTGGTTGATATGTCAACCCGCGTCTTCAGTCGGCCATGTCTCCTCGCCGGCCAATGCCGGCCATCATCATCGGCGTGCAGACGCGTAAGTGCTTGTCTTCCAGGCGCGCATCAACCACCTTGGCGTCGGCCTCGGATACCGTGCCGATATCGATGAGCTGTTGACGCAGACTCTCAATTGTCAGCTTGAAGAAGTCGAAGCCAGGGCAAGAACCATCAATGATGTGCGCACGCCCCTGGCAACGGACGTCAGTCATACCCGCATCATTGAGGGCAGTCAGCACGCGACGTCCGTAATTGGTGTCGACCCTGCCTGCCTGCCGCGCATAATCGAGGACCGCCTCCGTCATTGCGTTCAGCGCGGGAACCCCTGGCTCCCAACTGAAATAGGTCCAGTCGAAATCCTCGATGACAATCCAACCGCCGGGACTCAACGCGGCGGCCAGCCGGTTTAGAACCTGCTGGCGGTCGCTGAGGTGCTGAAGGACGAGGCGTGTGTGAATGAGGTCGAACTTGCCCGGAGGGAGCACATCGGTGCGGATGTCGAGGCATTGAATATCCACGTTGTCTGACGCCAAATGTTCGATGAACCGGGTGTCGATATCGACGGCGGTCACCGCCGCTCCTTGGCTGGCCATCCACTCGACCAGTGAACCATTACCCGCACCGACCTCCAGGCAGCGCCAACCAGCGCCTAAACCGAGGTCGGCTAATAAGGATTGGCTGCCCGGATCCCACTGCGCTTCGCTGCCCTTCAGGCGAGCACGCTCCCGCTCGGCATCGATACCGAACAAGTCGGCGCTTAACAAATACTCGTCGTTGGTCTGTCTCATCCGTCAGATGCTGCGGCAGCCATTTGGAAGTATCCAGGGCGCGTTATTCCTGGATGCGGGACACCTAGGTAATAGCTATCTCTTCGGCAGTCTGCTGCATGACGTCGTGTTGGGCCCTTCGGGCGGTCAGCTTGTCCCAGTTGCAGTAAAAGCCTTGTGACTCCGGCTCGGAAACCACCCCGTATCGCGTTGTCCTGGACCGCAAGTGCGGTAACAGCGCCACGGCAGGCTTGTTCGCACCAACCACGGTCATGCCGGGGTCAACGACTGCGGACCCGTCTATCCTGTGAACGCCAAACGGTGAACTGGCCGGCGCTCTCATCTCTTCTACGCGGTGTTAACGACGGGAGTGGGTGTAAATACCACCGGCATCGATTCCGGCCCGGTGACGAAATTGCTGGCGCGCAGTGGTGCTTCGGGCGTGTCGGCTAGGTGCAGGTCGGGCAATCGTTCTAACAACGCGTCTCGATGGACGCATCGCCCAGACCAGGTATAGCGGACCATCCCCGCCCGGGACGTCGGTGCGGGCCACGGGACACTTGCTGCGCAGTTCGTCGAAGAACGGATGGAGATCCTGCTCCTGCAGCTGCGGATCGTAGACGTCGAACGTCCGGACCTGCTCGTCCAGGCCACTCGAATCGCTCGCCATGAATACCCTTTCGGTTGTGAATACCCTTGCTGAAAAAGCTGATGACGCCGTCGCTGACCACCAGGTCGACGATCGCCCAGATGTCGAAGTCGTCCCGCCGCTTACCGCGCGGGCGCGCGAGAAGCAGGCAGCAGGGTTGGACTCTCGGTCCCTGACGGTTTGCGCCCGCTACATCACCGAATCCGATGGGGACAAAGCCGCGCGGCTGGCCCGGTGGCATCGATGGCTGACAACGAGACAATGTGGGCCGCCGGATCGCCTACGCGACGAATACCGCAGCCAGGTCGATGAAGACGCGGTAGTCAGTGATAAAGCCGGACGTGTCGTCGCGCCAGATCGACACGGCGGGGATCGTCACCTTCGTGCCATCGTGGCGCGTGTATGTCACCGCTGTCTCGACGATGGTGTCCTGCTCGACGATCCATTGGTTGTTGATGTGATGGCGCAGGCCGGCGATGCTCGTAAAGAACGCTGCGCTACCCGCCGCAATGGCACTTCGGCCGGCCATCGGCTCGCCGTTGCCGAATGTCATGGTGGCGTTGTGCGCGAAAAGCTCGGCAATCCCCGCGGGATCCATACTGTCGATTCGCCTGAAAAGGGAATGCGCACTTGTCACTTGGGTTCCTCCGTTTGGTCATTGGTCGATCGGCACTTCGCGGCCTGGGCACCACACGTTCGGGTTTGCTCGTGCATGCAATTAGCGGACCACGCTCCAGCGGTTGTGTTGTCGCACTGTGGGCAAGCTCTATCGCGCACTGAACCCTGCGTCGATCGGAAGGGCCACTCCGGTAACGTATTTGGCGTAATCGCTAACTAGCCAAACGACCGCGTCGCTGATGTCTGACGGCTGAACGAACGAAACGGGGAGAAGATTCACGGTTGCTTGCGCCGCTTCGGGGTTGTCGGCTAGGTACGCGCTAATCGCCTCATTCATGATCATTGGTGTTTCAACGCCAGTCGGGTGCACGGTATTGACGCGGATCTTGTCCTTCGCTAGCCAGTGTGTGAAGGATCGCATTAGGCCCACAACACCGTGTTTGGCCGCAGCGTAGGCGCTGTTCGCAGCAGTACCATCACCACCGGTGCCCTTGAGGCCCTGCGTGGAGCTAATAAGCACGATTGCCCCGCCCTTTCCCGCTTTACGCATACTGGGGGTGGCGGCCATAACTGTGTTCCAGACGCCGATAAGGTTGACATCGATAACATTTCGGAACACCGTGTCGGCATTGGGCTCTTTGGTGCCGACCGCCGCTATCCCGGCATTGGCTACGACGATGTCGATCGGGCCGAGGTCATGCGTTGCCTCGGACACGACACGCTGCAGTGCCGTTACATCACGGACATCAGCCGTCCGGGCGACGATCGTGCGGCCAAGCGATTCGACCGCTTTGGTTGTGTACTCCAAGTCCTCGGCGGTGCCCATCTGATAGGGAACGCAGTCGATTTGTCCACAGAGATCGATTGCGACGATATCTGCGCCCTCCTCCGCCAACCGGATAGCGTGGCTCCGCCCCTGTCCTCGCGCAGCTCCGGTAATAAATGCAACCTTGTTGTCGAGCATTCCCATTTGGGCTTCCTTTCTCTTGAGTGGTGGGCGCTACGGCCTGACCGCCAGCAGGGCATCGTGGTCATGCGCCAACCTCGTTTTGAAGCTGCGTTCACGCTCGGCCGTAGGAGGCACGGCGTCACGGTTGACAACTCCGTTTTCCGCTCGCGGCTCGATAGGGTTTCTATTGACACAATATTTAGCTGGCCTGTGAAGCTGAAAAATGTGATACCACAACCATGTTGATGAGACCGCGAAGTACAGCGCACCAGTTCCCAACATGAAGGGAAGCCCTGCAGCGAGCGCAACCCATATGAGTGTCGCTATTGCGGCCGGTATAAGGATGTACGCAACAACGGTTGCTATACTTCGGGTTTCGCAGTCTTTGCGGGAGACTGGCAGGACTTGATTTGGACGCAATGAATCCAACTTCTCTTAGGTTGTAGCTGTTCAGCACTATGCGCCGAGGCGAACGGGGAGTGTGGTTAGTCCAGGCATCACGACGTTATTTCGATGCTGCAGGAAGGTATTGTCGGCCACCGTGATCTGCGCGAATCGCTCAAGCAGGCGGCTGACCGCAATTTCGCCCTCGAGCCGCGCTAGCCGTCCTCCGAGGCAGTGTTTAATGTCCGACACGAACGCGAGGTGTCTGTTTGAAGTTGGGGTCCGGTCGAGGCGATCCGCATCGGCATGCGAGGGAGCGCCGTGATTAGCACAGAGTAGGCACACCAACACTAGTTGACCCGGTGGTATATCGACTTCGCCGATCCGCACTGTTTCGGTGGTGAGGCGCGCAGTGGCGACATCGAGCGGGCTTTCAAATTGCAGGAATTCTTCCACCGCGCTGGGCAGCAGTGACGGATCGGCGCGGAGCGCCGTTAGCTGTGACACGTTGCGCAACAACGTGAGAAGCGCGTGGCCGATCAGGTGTATGGAGGTGTCGTATCCCGCCAAGATCAGTAGCAGTGCGGTCAAGACTAATTCATCATGGTTCAGCCCCTCTTTTCCGTCGGACGTGTGCACTAACGCACTGAACAGGTCGTCCGCCGGATGTGCGCGCTTATGTGTGATCAACTCGTCCAGCAGGTCGGTCAGTGCATATTCGGTGGCGGCCAATTCGGCAGCGTGTGTGGCGGTGAGTAGCGGTTCGATATGTATCCGAAAGCTTTCGGCCTCGCCCGACGGCACACCTAACAAATAGCTGATGACCCGAAAGGGCAGTGGTACTGCGTAAGATTGCATCAAATCCACCGCTTCGCCGGCTGCGGCGGAAACCGCGGCGCCGTCAAGCAACTCGTCGGCGATCCGCATGATGGCGGGCCGCATCTTCAGCACGCTGCGAGCGGTGAATTCGCGGGTAACCAGTTCGCGCAACCGAGTATGCTCAGGCGAGTCTTCGCGCAGTATGTGGCTTTTCACCAGGGTCCAGCGCGGACCAAAACTGCCCCATGGCAACAGGTCCATGAGCTGACGCCGGTTCTTGCTCAGCCGGGGATCGTCTAGTACAACCTCTGCGTCATCGTGTCGAGTGACCAGCCATGCGTGCGTCCCGCCCCTCATTACCACGCGATGTGCCGGTGCCTCCGCGCGGAGCCGGCGATACAGGTCGTGCGGATGTTGAATGAACGCCCGACCGTGCTCCACCGAGTTCTTCGGCGGCGAAACGTTTTCAAGGCGGCCCATGAAATTGTTGAGGCTCATACTCTGATACTGCGGTGGCGTATCAAAGGTATCCAGGACGCATGATTCCTGGCAGTGCGACAGCCAGGATTAGCTACTGGCCAGACGCTGAAGTCCGGCTTCGGATGCTGACCCAGGTTCGGCCCAGTAGGCGACAAGCCAATGGCCGGGTCGACGGTATCGTCATTTGCTGGTAGTTGAGATCGAGAGATCCTAGCAGCGGGTGATTGACCAGCATCACTCCGGCAGTCTCCTGCCTGACGTCATGCCGGGCCCACAACTGCCGGAACGGCGCGCTGTAACTTCTCAACTTGTCGACCAGACTGATCAGAGCCGGATCGGGACGTTGACCGAGCATGGCGCGACCAATGAGACCGACCATGCAACCTGTCCCAGTTGCGGTAGAAGCTTGGCATCTCTGGCTCGACAAACAACGCTCGCACGGTGTTGGCCGCGACCCCGAAGTGCGGACAGCGCCGCGGCAAGTTTGTCGCACTAACCAGCGGTCAGGGCGGGGTCAAATACGTGGGCCGCGGCCGGCTGCCAGTCGTCAAGCAGGACCCCGATTGCTGGATGCGGCTCCTGCAACGGTTCCATCCGACCCGCAACGGACTGATGACGCAGCAGGTTTCGCATGTAGGTCACGGCTTCATCATCGAGTTGCAGCGCCCGACCGATCGCATTGAGCACCTGATGCGACGGATTGTCTTCTCGGCCTTGCTCAAGCCGTAGGTAGTAGTCGATACTCATGCCGCGCTGGCACTTGGCGTCGGTGAGGCGTCACGGCGCCTCGGAAAGGACTCATTGTCCCCATCGTTTGAGTGTTGCTCCCCACGCCCGGGTCCACAATGACCAAACTCTGCCAAATACGGACATCAGCAACGATGCTCCGCGCCACCAGAGGACGTTCTCCCGCCGTCGCATAGCACTGCCAAGCGGTGGTGTATCGGCTGTCTCGTACTAGGCGAGAACAAGGGTGGGTGGGTGCATCACAGGCTCGCATGTCCGTATTTGACAGAGTTTGGTCATTGTGGACGCGCCCGATCCGCACAATGCTGATGGGATGGACAGCCAGCCAACCCACCTCGTGGTCGCCACCGCGTTTCCCGGCATCGACGCCATCGACGTCGCTGGACCCGCTGAGGTATTCGCGATGGCCAACATCGCGCTGCCGCCCGGGGCAGTGCGCTACGAGGTGCGAGTCGTGGCCGCCCAACGCGCCGCGGTAACGACGTCCTCGGGGCTAAGCCTCGGGGTCGACCAGGCTTTCACTGAGCTGCAGGAGCGACCCGACACCCTGCTGGTGACGGGTCGAGTGGACATCGGTGAGGACGGCTTGCCCGTCGCCTTCGTGGACACCGAGGTGCGCGACTGGCTTCGTGACCACGCTGCCCAAGCCGGCCGGATCGTCGCGGTCTGCGCCGGCGGTCAAGTCGCCGCCGCAGCTGGGCTTCTGGACGGCCATCGTGTGACCACTCACTGGGGCACGGCGGCACAGTTGTCGGCCGAACATCCACTCATCGAAGTCGATCCCGACCCGATCTTCGTGCGCTCGGGCAAGGTGTGGACCAGCGCGGGAATCACTGCGTCGATGGACCTGGCGTTGGCCCTCGTCGGCGAAGACCACGGCAAAGAGATCGCGCTGCAGGTGGCACAACTGATGGTCATGTACGTGCAGCGCCCCGGCGGGCAGAGCCAGTTCAGCGCAGCGCTGTCCGTGCCAGTCAGTACGCGCTCAGATATCGCGCAACTGCGCCGCTGGATTGGCACACATCTCACCGCCGACCTCTCGGCAGCCGCCTTGGCTCGCAGGATGGGGGTCAGCCCCCGTCACCTGGCCCGCGTATTTCATGCCGACGTCGGCGTCACTCCCGGTGAATTCGTCGAGCGCGCGCGCGTCGAACACGCGCGTCGATTGTTGGAACGTACCGACCTGTCTTCCGCCCGCGTCGCCGCCGAAAGCGGAGTCGGATCGGTGGAAACGCTGCACCGATTGTTTCGCAGCCGCCTAGGCACCACACCACGCGAGTACCGGCACCGGTTCTCAGCATCATCTCGGTAAGCAGCGCTCTGCACCGCTGACTACCCAGCACCACTCATAAATTCCCCACGAAAGGTACTGCCATGCAACAAATGTTCGTCGAAATGTACAACTACAAGCAGAACTGGATCGATCTGAGCGTCCCCGAGCGAGAGGCATTCATCGGCACTTTGGCCTCGGCATTGGGGGAGCTTTGTGCAGCTGGAGTCGAGGTACTGGCCTACGCCGTCAACGATCCGGCCACCGATCACCGCGCGCCCTACGACTTCTTCTGCGTGTATCGCGTGCCCGCGGTCGGACTGCAACGCATGTTCGAAGCCGGGATCGCCGCATCTGGCTGGTACGAGTACTTCGAGCAGGTCAATCTTAGCGGCGCGGCTCGTACGCCCATTGGCACTTTGATGAAGAACGTTCTCCTGCAACCCGCACTGCCACAGGGTAAGCCGATCATCCCCCCGGCGCCCTCGGTGAAGAAGTCCGCGGTAGTCGACGGACACGTCATGACCTACGTCGAACACGGCGAGGGTACGCCAGTGGTGTTCATTCACGGCGACGTCATGTCGTCATTCCTGTGGGACAACGTGATGCCTTACGTCGCCGAGAACCACCGCGCCATCGCCGTTGACCTGATCGGCGCCGGCGATTCGGACAAGCTTCCTGCATCCGGTGAGGGCACCTACAGTTTCGAAACTCACGCGCACTATCTCGAGGGCCTGTTCGAGAAACTGAACTTGGGTGATGACGTCATCCTCGTCGGACACGATTGGGGCTCCAATCTCGCCTTCGATTGGGCCATGAAGCATGAGGATCACGTGCGCGCCATCGCGTTCACCGAAGCGCTACTGCCGCCCTTCGATTGGTCGGACTGGCCGATCCTGGTCCGCGGTGTGTTCGAGCACCTACGCACGCCCGAAGGCGGTCAGGACGTCTTGGACAACAACTTCTTCCTAAACTCCTCGCGCGACAACATCGTGCGCGTACTCGCACCCGAGGAGTGGGCTGAGATCGTCCGGCCGTACGCCAACCCTGGCGAGGACCGCCGGCCGACGCTGGATTGGCCGCGTTCGGTGCCGTTCGGTGACGATGACACCCCGATGCGCAAAGTGCTTGAAGGTCAGGCGGAATGGCTGTCGAAGACGTCCATCGCCAAGTTGCACATGGCCGGCGTCCCCGGCGGTATCGAGTTTGTCGGCGGGCGTCGCCGGGACACCATTGCCGCTTTCCCCAACCTCTCGGTCATCGACGTTGAGGGGCTGCATTGGATCCCGCTGGAGGACCCGCACTCCATGGGCGAGGGCCTGGCCACATGGCTGGCCTCGGTGACCCAGAGCTAACGCTGGCCGCGGGTTCCGACCACCTAGGTCGGTATCCGCGCAGCGGTCCGTTCGCGTCCCCGCCGACTGGACGCTCCGCTCCATCACCTGCTAGTTCTGGTCGGTCACGCACAACCTTGGACAAACTCCCGTCGGTGACAGCCGTCCGATCCGAGATCGCCCAGGCCTGGCGTCTCGCTGAGCTTCACGGCCTATACCCCGGCACCCGCATCTGCCCGCCCGTTGCCGCCGAACCTGTCCCGTCAAGCCGATTGACGGTCGCTGTGGCGCCGGTGCTGGACCGACTGGCTAGTGACCTGTCTGGGGTCCCGTCTGCTGACCGCCCATCCATGGCCGGGCAATCTACGTGAGCTTCATGACGTTGTCGCCCAGGCGGCCCGCGGCCGCATCCACCGCGACATCATCGACATCGACTTGCCTCAGACACTGCAGCGGACGCCTCCGCGCACATTGTCGGGCATGGAGGTCGCCGAGCGAGACGCCATCATCGCTGCTCTGCAGAGCGCCAACGGCAACAAGGCGGCAGCGGCCATCCGCCTGGGCGTCGGCCGCACCACGCTCTACCAACGGCTGCGCCGTTACCGCCTGGACTGATGGAGGTGTTCGCAATCAGAACATTCCGGCTGCCCAGAACTCGTAGACGATGTACCCACCGTTGAACCCGAACCGTCCGACTCAACGAGGAGTAGCCCCGGTGACCCCGTCCCCCTCGACCACCCGCATCGACGCCGATTTCGCCATGACGATCGATGGAAATCGCTGCGCGACGGCCGATTCTGCACCGGTGGTCAACCCAGCAGACCGATCGATCCTCGCCCGCGTTCTGATTGCTCGTCCCGAGGGCCTGGAGCGGGCCGTCGCGGCCGCCCGCGACGCGTTTCCGGCCTGGGCGTCGCTCCTGCGCTCAATACGGGTAACACGATCATCGTCAAACCCAGCCCGTTTACCCCGCTGTGTGACCTCAAACTGGTTGAGCTATTGCAGGACCTGCTTCCGCCGGGGGTGTTGAGTGCGGTCAGCGGAGACGAAGAGCTGGGCAAATGGATGACCAGTCATCCTGGTATCTCGAAGATCGCCTTCACCGGCAGTACCGAAACCGGCAAGCACGTGATGCGTTCTGCGGCTGGAACACTCAAGAGGCTCACACTGCAGCTAGGTGGCAACGACCCGGCGATCGTGCTCGACGACGTCGATCCGGCCGGCGTAGCTCCCAAGTTGTTCTGGGCGGCATTCCAGAACAACGCCCAATTCTGCAACGCCGCCAAACGCATCTACATTCACGACCGCGTCTACGACGCCATGCGTGACAGCTTGGTCGCCTATGCCAAGACCATCGCCGTCGACGACGGCGCCGACTCGCGCACACAACTCGGGCCGATTCAGAATGAACCTCAGTACCTCAAACGTAGGTCGCTGAGTATTTCGACGACTGCCGCACTCGCGGTTACACGTTCGCTCTAGGGGGAAGCATCGATACAGACGCCCCTGGATGGTTCGTGCCCGTGACGCTCGTCGACAATCCGCCTGAGAAGTCGCGTCTGGTCACCGAGGAACCGTTCGGTCCGATCCTGCCGTTGTTGCGCTGGAGCGACGAAGACGACGTCATCGCCCGTGCGAACGACACACCCTGGGGATTAGGCGCCTCGGTGTGGGGAAAGGACCTCGACCGCCCCCAGCGCATCGCACGACGACTGGAGGCAGGCACGGTGTGGCTCAACGAAATTCACCGATATTCTCCTCATCAGGTGTTTGGTGGACACAAACAATCCGGGATAGGTGCAGAGAACTCCCTCCGCGGTCTGGCTAAATACACCAATTATCAAACCATCACCCTCAACAAGTCCCAGGCAGGTATTCCATGAAGACATCTGCGGCTGTCCTCCGCTCGACTTCGTCACAGTTGACGATTGAAGAGCTCGACATCGACGCGCTGCGCCCCGGTGAGGTTCTCGTACGCATGGTTAGTGCGGGCATCTGCCACACCGACCTGGGCGTAATCGCCTCGGCTTCAGCGGAGCAACCTTCAATCGTCCTCGGACACGAGGGAGCTGGCGTGGTATCACAGGTCGGCAGTGCAGTGACCACGATCGCGCCGGGAGATCACGTGGTGCTGTCCTACAATTTCTGCGGCGTCTGCGACAACTGCACCGCAGGCCTTCCCATGCATTGCCGCCAATTCATGGAACTGAATTTTTCCGGCGCGCGCGGCGACGGGACGACTCCCCTGCACGACGACGCCGGTCCAATACTCGGCGCATTCTTCGGGCAATCGTCATGGTCCACCCACGCAGTGGCGACCGAACGCTGCTGTGTGAAAGTCGATCCCGAGCTCCCACTCGCTCTATTAGGCCCCCTGGGCTGCGGCATCCAGACGGGCGCCGGCGCGGTTCTGAACACCTTGGACCCCGCCCCGGGTTCGTCCATTGCGATATTTGGCGTCGGGTCCGTGGGACTTGCCGCCGTACTCGCTGCCGTCGCCGCCGGTTGTTCACCGATCATCGCAGTCGATATCAACGACTCGGCACTATCGAAGGCCCGCCAACTCGGAGCGACCCACACCGTCAACTCCTCATCGGGCGACCCCGCCGGCCTCATACGCGACCTGACCGATGGTCGGGGCGTCCAGTACACCGTCGACTGCATCGCTCTTCCATCCGTCGCACGCGCAGCGATCGAATCGCTACAAGAGCCGGGGATTTGTGCGAGCGTCGGATTTCAGGGTCCATCCAACGACATCACTGTCGACCAAGGGCATCTGCTGTTCGGACGCACGGTGATCGGAGTGATAGAGGGCGACGCCGTAGCAGCTACATTCATTCCACGGCTGCTGGAGATGTACCGGAATGGCCGCTTCCCCTTCGACCAGATCATCGACACGTTCCCCTTCGCTGACATCAACGAGGCCATCGACGCAGTACACCGCGGCGCCACGACCAAAGCCGTATTGACCTTCTCACCCATCGACAGCACCGAAGCCGGCGATGCTTAAGGCCCAGGTTGGCGTTTCGCCGTCGAGCAGTCCCGGCGAGATACTTCCCTGCGCCGCAAACGGGACGCTGACGCCTTGGCCTTGATCACCGACACGGTGCGACTGACCTACGGCCACCTGGAACGGTTATCGCGGCATTTCGCCGTCGCCTTACAGCGTCGCGGCATCACCACCGGTCATGTCGTTTCGCTGTTCGGTCAGAACGCCTGGCAATGGGTGGTGGCCTACCACGGAGCCCTGCGCGCCGGAGCAGTTGTCAACCCGATCAACGTGATGGTCACCGCACCGGAGCTGGCGTACGTGCTCGGAGACTGCCGTTCGCATGCGCGCGCACCGAGCGCGGTGGAGATGACTGGGTCAGTCGCAGGGTCACCACCAATGGGGTGGTGTGTGTGGCCTGGCAGCAGGTCAGCATCGGCCGTTACTACGCCGGCGCGCGTTGCGATGTCCACGTCGACGGCGAGCTGCTGCGGTTCTGGATTGGTGATCAATTGGTCAAAACCGCCGCCCGACGCACCCCCGGCGAGGTACGAATCAAACGGGCCATGCGCACCAGCGCAGACGCCTAAAACACAACAACGAGTGTCAACGATCAACCGAAACAGAAACGTCAACCATCAACAGACTCTGAACAGGGGCACGTCAGTGATGGCTTTTCTCGGTCAGACAGCCACGCCGGGGCCTCGAACTCCGCAGTTCCGCTGATAGATGGCGAGCCCTAGGCGACCGCGGTCGCGTCGCCCTCCTGCACTTCACTGCACGTAACGAGCAGTGCTGCTGCGATCCGCTCGAATTGGCAGTCGTGACATAACACCACATCAATCCCGGGCAACCGCCGGATAACAGCATTTGCTTTGGTGGCCACTCGTTGGCACTGACCGCATTTCAGATACGCGGCAGAGTGTTCGATGATGCGGGCCGCGGCGAGGGCGGAGGAGTCGACCATGGAACCCATCGTGCGCCGCGCCTCTTGTCATCTGCTGAGAGGCACGCCAGCAATCTCCCAAGAATCTGTTAGGAAACTGCTGAGTGCGGCCGCCGTCGGCGACCCGGTCCTCAATCGTCATCGATGGTTCGCAGGTTGGGGTGATCAAATCCGCGATGTCGAAACCTGTTGCGCGACACTGGCTGACGACTAACTACCGACTCCTAAAGCCGGTGTCGCAGGTTCCGGCCAAGACGGCACTTCAACGTTTTTACGATGCAGCCGTATGCATCGACAGCTCGCCGGAAGAGGATGGTCCCATGACCACCACACCGAACAGCGCCCTCATCCCGACATTCGCCGCTCTGCGCTTCGCCACCGGCGTGGCCGGATGGGCCGCCCCAATCAGAGCTGCCCGGCTGTTTGGACTGGGTTCCGCCAAACAGCAGCCGCTGCTCGCCCAACTCTTCGCGTCTCGCGAACTGACGCTGGCCCTGGCCGTCGCGGATCCCGCATCCCCGCGGCTGCGCACCCGCGCACTGCAACTTGGGCTGCTCACGGACGCCCTGGACATCATCGCGACCCTGCGCGGCATCCGACACGAGACGCTGCGACCGGTCGGCGCGATCGTTACCGGTGGCGGCGCGGCGGTGTTCCTTGGTATGGGCCTTACCGCGTTGGCGAATCAGAAACGGGCCGCCGCCTCTGCGGCATGAGCGGAAGTGAGTTGAGTCACCCCAGATCCCGCCACGGGCAGCCTTTCGGCCCCTTATGTGTTGCAACACTAAGTCACTAATTCAAACGGTGGCCCCCACTTAGCGAGGCTGACATGCGGCAGACCACCATTCGCCAGCGCCCGGATGCCCGTTTTCCCATCGCCTCGACGCTGTGGGGCATCGCCGGCATCATCCTGCTGGTCGCCCTGGGAGACGTCGTGATCGTGTTGGGCCTCGCGCTGGCCGCCGGGGCCATCGCGACCGCCTGGTGGGTGCGTCGCACCGCCGGGCGTCGCGTGCGGAGCAGCGAGGTTGGGTTGGCTTCCGTGTCTCACCTGACGACCGACCACCGCGAGCCGCAGAAGGCGTCGGCACTCGCGCCGTGGCATCGCCACAACGCCGCGTAGGTGCCGGTTCACCCTTCGCGCTTGCGTCGGCTGGGCGTGACCGATCGGGTAGCAATCGAAGGGCGCGGACACCGTGAGTCCGATCGACAGATTGGTCAGGCATATCAGCGGCCCGGAGTCGGAGCACCGATTGGGCCGAATATGAAGGGAATTGCCCACAACGCGACCGGCGGCCGAGCGGATTGGGCCTTCGCCGGAAGGTGTGCGACCGGCGTGGGCGGGACAATTCAGATCCCCACAAAGGGCGGAGAAGAGGACTACCATCTATACCGTGCGCGTGAGGGAAGAAACGTAGCGCCCGTCGCTTCGTAGGGCATAAGAAGAGCCTGCGATGCGGAAGCTGGTCGCGACACTGATGGCCGTTGGGGCCTTGATGCTCACCGGGGGTATCGCTCGCTCCGAGAACCAGCCGGCACCACCTCCTCCCACCCCTTCGTTCTACGCACCGAAGTGTCTGAGTTTCGATCCCAATCCGCCGGGACACTGGAATTACCTGCCCTGCGGTTGGACGACGGATGGCAAGCGGTGGATACCGCTGCCGCCGCCGTAGCCGATACCCCTGACACAGATCGGCGATGGCGGCCGCGCGAAAAGCCTTCAGCCGGTGGCTAACTGGCTTTGAGGTGACCGCCTCCGCGGCAGCTAACGCCGCAGACGCCCGCATCCCCCCGGGCGTCTGCGAGCGAAAGCGCCTGGTCGATCGGAACACCACTGCAGTCCAGGCCGTTGACCACGAGGCCCAGGCTGATCGCGCCGTCGGCACGGGTGCCTTCGATGCACACCTCGATGTCCCGCAGGCCCGGCCTTCCCGCTGTCCAGAAGTCCGGACGGTGGCCGTCGAACACCGTGTGGGCGTCCGCACCGTCGACCCCCTCTCGCCGGGAGAGCTCACCCGCCGACGACATGGGCACATCGTCGGGTAACGCCGCCGCCGCGAGAGGAGTGAGCGGGTCGGCGAGGCCGCAAGAATTTTCGTGATACGCCAAGGCGATCATCGTCGCCCTCCTCTCACTCGGCCATCGTTTTGTTCGACGGCAACGGCTTTACGGCAGCACGGTGTGCATCAGCATCACGTCGTATGCCGACCACAGCGACAGGTTGAAGTACAGGTCTCGTCCTGACGACCAGGGATGAATCATCGGCGCATAGATACCGCCGGGCATTTGGAACGAGGACACCAACGGCTGCTCGGGACTCCAAGGCCCTTGTGGCGTCGGCGCGGTCCGTGCCACGACGTCGTTGCTGCCGCCGTCGGTGTAAAGCACCAGATATTGCTTGAGATAACTGTTGTACTGGGCCGACATTTCGCCGACCGGCCCCGGGAAGATCGGTGTCGCCGCGCCGGGATTGTTCGCCACCCAGTGACCGCCGTTGTCGCCGTTCCAGTACTGGTACTTGGTCAGGTCGGGCAGTTGATTCGGTGGGACGCGCGAAAGGAATGCCGCGCCGCCACGTCCGGACGGGGTGCCGAACTGGTAGAGGTAACCGTCGTTCCCCTTCATGAACGCGCCCATCTGGAAGTTTTCATTTCCCGGCGTAAACCCAGCTCCCGGAATGGCATCCGGCGAGGCCGTACGAATGGTGGTCGGGAAGATCCCCCAGTTTTGGCCGTTGTCGTTGGACCGGGCGATCGCCGAGTAGTTCGTCGACCATTCGCCGTCACGGCCCCACTGGCGGATGGACATGTAGCTCATGTATTGGGTTCTGCCCATGGACATCGCTGCGGTCGGAATGATTCCCGTCTCGTGCGCCGCCTTGTGAATGGTGTTGACGACCTGCTTGGAAAGTCCGGGCGCCCACACCGGCGAGCCCGAATACCTGTCGTTCGGCGCACCATCGGCGATGTGAATCCCCTTGGACAGATCGTGGTCATTGCTGCGGAAGAGGGTGTTGTAGCGCCACTGCTGGCCGTGCACCTTGCAATAGCCGAAGGTGTCACCAAAGGCCATCAGCACCTGGCGGTTGGCGGGATCGCCGTTGTCCCAGGCAATCCCGAGGTCGGTACCGGAGATGCTGAAACGTTGCAGGGTCTTGTTGGGGCCGTTCGGTCCGGTCACCCAGTCGACGAGCGACGTCGGCGCGCCCGCGATCGAAGGGGGCGGCGGCCCCGGCTCGGGCTGCGGCATGGGCGCGGCGTTCGGGCGCAGCTGGTTGGCGTTCGGCGGGACCGGGACCCCGGGCGCGGGCGGATTGGGTCCGGGCGGCAACACTGCGGCTTGCGGGTACATCGGGGCGGAGGGGTCGGGTCCGGGCGTCGGCACCTCGGCTCGCGGATGCGCCGGTGCAGAATACTGCCGACCCGGAGCGGCCGGCTTGAGCAATGACGAGATCAGCGGACCCAACCGCGGCAGCGGCGCCTGATCATTCGTGTGCGTGGGTCGGCGCCCAACCGGCGGTTGTACGACCGGCTGGGGAGCGGGCATGGCCGGCGGCGCCGCGGGAGGATCGACGTTCGCCTCGGGCGCCCCGCACGGTGTGGCGTTTGCAATTGGTGCGGGCCCCACCACAAGGACGAATCCGATAGCGGCCGCCGACGCCATCGATAGCGACACACTTCGCAGAAACGCCGACATGTAGCACCTTTCGAGCGGTAGGACACCGCGTTGACGTCCCTTAGCTGGCCCATGTGACGATAGTGATTTGCGGGGCAGATGTGACCAGTGATGAGCTGATAGGTATCCATCCGTGACCGTGTCGCAACGCGGCGATCCCGCCCACCGCGCGCCTTCCATGCGGTTAGCTCACGGTCCATATGGGCAGTTGGGAAGCCTTACAGGCTTTGCCCCAGTCGCGGCCACACTGGGCTACCCGGCGCCCGGCGCGGTGCCAGGATGGACGCTGGACCCGCGCCACCCGGGGGCTGGGCGACGGTTCTCCGATAGCCGGGTTGTCACTATGAGGTGAGCACCTCTTCACTCGGCCCCGCGGCAGCGACGTAGTAGTGGTGGGGTCCCGGGGGACGCGACATCGACTTTGCTGGGCGGCCGCCGGAGCCGCCGCCGAGAGCCCCACCAGCCGCCGATCCGCATTCGGTACGGGCGCACCACATTGCCGCAGCTCAGGCTCGCGCGCGCGGAGCCGTCGAACACTCTGTTGCACACAAGGAAAACAAGATTCGTCAATCGCCCGGCGCAGCGCGAAAGGCGTGTCACACTGAAATAGATTGGGTCAGCATGTTTGTCGACCGTCATCGGTGGCAATGATCCAACAGAGGCGAGTGCGTCGGCCGGCCTTCGCATTCGTCTAGGTCCCGTCGGTTCAGCCCGAGAGCCGACGGGGCCGCCCTTTTTGGGCCCTTTTCGCCGACCTGAAGCGGTCGGCCTGGGTCGCCGATAGGCCTCAACAACCCCGCCGTGCGGGAGTACCGTCGGCGTATGGCTCGAGCGCCTGGCGTGTGGATTCTCGGCGGTTATCAAAGCGATTTCGCTCGCAACCTCACCAGAGAAGGTCGCGACTTCGCCGCGCTGACGGGCGGGATCGTCGATGCCACATTGACCGCGGCGGGGATCGATGCGGCCGACATCGGGGTGGTGCATGTCGCCAACGCCTTCGGCGAGATGTTCGCGGGGCAGGGCCACCTCGGGGCGATGCCGGCCACGGTATGCGACGGCCTCTGGGATACCCCGGCCTCGCGGCACGAAGCGGCGTGCGCCTCCGGCAGCGTGGCGACACTGTCGGCGATGGCCGATCTGCGCTCGGGCGCCTACGACACCGCGCTGGTGGTGGGCGTCGAACTGGAGAAGACCGTCGCCGGCGACACCGCCGCGCAGCATCTGGGTGCCGCCGCCTGGACCGGGCACGAGGGGGCAGACGCCCGCTACCTGTGGCCGTCCATGTTCGCCCAAGTGGCCGACGAATACGACCGGCGGTACGGCCTGGACGACGCGCACCTGCGCGCCATCGCCCAGCTGAATTTTGCCAACGCGCGGCGCAACCCCAACGCCCAGACCCGCGAATGGACCGTCCCCGACCCGATCACCGACGACGACACGACCAACCCGATCACCGAAGGCCGGCTACGCAGATTCGACTGCAGCCAAATGACCGACGGCGGTGCGGGATTGGTGCTCGTCAACGACGGCTATCTGGGCGAGCACCCCGACGCGCGCCCGATCGGCCGCATCGACGGCTGGGGTCATCGCACCGTCGGGCTGGGTCTGCAACAGAAATTGGACCGCGCCGACGGCGGCCCCTACGTCCTGCCCCATGTGCGGGCCGCAGTACTCGACGCGCTGCGTCGCGCGCAGCGCGGCCTCGACGACGTCGACGGATTCGAAGTCCATGACTGCTTCACCCCCAGCGAGTACCTGGCGATCGACCACATCGGGCTGACCGGGCCGGGCGAATCGTGGAAGGCCATCGAGAACGGTGAGATCGACATCGGCGGCCGGCTGCCGATCAACCCCAGCGGCGGGCTGATCGGTGGCGGACATCCGGTCGGAGCCTCCGGCGTGCGGATGCTGCTCGATGCGGCCAAGCAGGTCAGCGACGCCGCAGGCGAGTATCAGGTCGAGGGTGCCCAGAGCTTCGGCACCCTGAATTTCGGCGGGAGCACCGCCACCACAGTGAGTTTCGTCGTCAGCGGCACCGAAGGCGAGTGACCATGGATGTTGAGATCGTCGGCAAGTTCCTGTCCACCTTGCCTGAAGACGACGACCACCCGTATCGCACCGGGCCGTGGCGTCCCCAGACCACCGAGTGGGACGCCGACGACCTGATCGCAGTCGAGGGTGAAATTCCCCGCGACCTGGACGGCGTCTACCTGCGCAACACCGAGAACCCGCTGCATCCGGCGTTGAAGACCTATCACCCGTTCGACGGCGACGGCATGGTGCACGTGGTGGGCTTCCGTCAAGGAAAGGCCTTCTACCGCAACCGGTTTATCCGCACCGACGGGTTCCTGGCCGAGAACGAGGCCGGCGGGCCGCTGTGGCCGGGTCTGGCCGAACCCGTGCAGTTGGCTCGGCGCGAGCACGGCTGGGGTGCGCGCACGAAGATGAAGGACGCATCGAGCACGGACGTCATCATCCACCGCGGCGTCGCGCTGACCAGTTTCTACCAGTGCGGCGACCTGTACCGGATCGACCCGTACTCGGCCGGCACGCTGGGCAAGGAGTCCTGGAACGGCGGATTCCCGGCCGAATGGGGCGTGTCCGCACATCCCAAGGTAGACAACAGAACCGGCGAACTGCTGTTCTTCAACTACAGCAAGCAAGAGCCGTACATGCACTACGGCGTGGTCGACGAGCGCAACGAGCTGACGCACTATGTCGACATCCCGCTGCCCGGGCCGCGTCTACCCCACGACATGGCGTTCACCGAAAACTACGCCATCCTCAACGATTTCCCGCTGTTCTGGGATCCCCAACTGCTCCAGCACGACGTGCACCTGCCGCGCTTCTATCCCGAAATGCCGTCGCGGTTCGCGGTCATCCCCCGGCACGGCGGCACCGGGCACATCCGCTGGTTCGAGGCCGACCCGACGTTCGTGCTGCATTTCACCAACGCCTACGAGGACGGCGACGAGATCGTGCTCGACGGCTTCTTCGAATCCGATCCTTCTCCGCTCGATACCGGTGGAACCAAGTGGGAGAAGCTGTTTCGCTTCCTCGCCCTGGATCGACTGCAGGCCCGGCTGCACCGGTGGCGCTTCAACCTGGTCACCGGCGCGGTGCGAGAAGAGCGGCTCACGGATTCCATCACCGAGTTCGGCACCATCAACCCCGAACACGCGGGCGGTGCCTACCGCTACACGTATGCCGCCACCGGCAAGCCCGGCTGGTTCTTGTTCGACGGGCTGGTCAAACACGACCTGCGCACCGGAACTGAGGAAGGATTCTCGTTCGGCGAGGGCGTCTACGGCAGCGAGACCGCGATGGCGCCGCGGGCGGGCGGCTCCGGTGAGGACGACGGCTACCTGGTCACCCTCACCACCGACATGAACGCCGACGCCTCCTACTGCCTGGTGTTCGACGCCGCCCGGGTCGGCGACGGTCCGGTGTGCAAACTGCAACTGCCCGAACGTATTTCCAGCGGAACCCACTCGACGTGGGCGCCGGGCGCCCAACTGCGACGCTGGGACACCGCCGACTCGGCCGCCGGCGCGATCGGGCTGTGATGAGCGCCGGCAAGCCCCACCACACGACGCACTGGCCGCTGCGGCTGGCGCCGATCGGTGCCATCCGTTTCGCACGCCGCTCCACGCATTTCGCTGAAACAGTGCGGTTCTACCGCGATCTGGTGGGGCTGCCGCTCTACGAGACGTTCGGGGACAGCTACGGAAGCAACGGCGCCATCTTCGGATTGCCCAGCTGGAACCTCACCATGGAAATCGTGGAGGCCGTCGACCCCGTCGCGGTGGACCATCACGAACAGCTGTGCCTGTACTTTCCCGACCAACAGGCGCAGCACGCCGCCCTGGCGCGCCTGCGCGAGGCGGGCGTCGAGCCCGTCGAGCAGCACCCCTATTGGGACGCCACGGGTGCGGTCACCTTCCGCGACCCGGATGGACGTGAAATCGTGTTCGCGCCCTTCGTATTCGGCGTGAACGAGCCCGAGAGCAGCGCCGCGTCGGGGAGGCACGAATTCCCGTCGGCCTGACCCTTCAGCGGCCGGACCGTCCGGAAGCCACCGCGGCGATGACGGCCACCAGCGAGCACGCCACCGCGCAGACGGCGGCGCCCGCCCCGACGTAGAGCCCGTATTCGGCAGACACCGGCGGGTTGACGTTGAGCTTGTAGTACCACGCCGTCAGCGCCACGATCAGCAGCGAAATCATCAGCGCGGCAACCGAAGCAAGCTTCACCGACAGCCCACGGCCGATCATCGCGCCGACCACCAGCAGGGTCGAGGCCAACAGCACGATGAGCTGGCCCGCACCGAATCCCGGAGGCAATTCCAGGTTGCCGTGGGCGCCGCCGATGGCGTTGGCCCAGCCCCCGCCGTTCACGGTCGTCCGCAGCCACGGCAGCCATGCGCTGGCCGACACCACGACGGCGAACAACGCCACCAGCCAACCGGGGCGCAGTCGGCGAGTCATGGTTGCGAGATTAACCGACTCTCACACCCGCCCGCGTGAGCGAGCGTGAGGCTCGCCGTAGGAGACTACGTCTGCAGTGAGGACAGGTTGAAGACCGCGCCCGTCGGATCGCCCGCCGCGGCCAGCCGTCCGTACGGGGTGTCCTCGGCGTCGCGCACCACCATGCCGCCGTTGTCGGCGATCACCCGCAGGGTCTTGTCGACGTCCTCGGCGCCGAAGAAGATCACCCAGTTCGACGGGATGTCCTGCGGCAGGAACGCGGCGCCGTCCATTACGCCGAGTAATTGCTCGTCACCGAATCGTGCCGTGCTGTAGCGGAATTCGTCGGTGTCGGACACGACCTCGGTCTGCCATCCCAAGACGTCGCGGTAGAAATCGAGGGCGGCGCCGTAGCCGCGTGTGGTCAGCTGGTGCCACACCGGGGCGCCGGCCTCGCCGATCACCTCGAAGCCGCGGTGGCCCAGCGGCTGCCACAGCCCGAAGACCGCGCCGGCGGGGTCGGTCGCGACGGCCATGTGGCCCTTGGCGGGCACCTCCATCGCCATGCACACCGCACCACCGGCCCCGGTGACCGCGGCGACGGTGGTGTCGATGTCGGCGGTGTGGAAGTAGGTGGCCCAGTGGTCGGGCGACCCGGCTTCGGGCCGGTTGGCCATGATGCCGGCCACCGGGTGGCCGTCCTTGGCGGCATTGACGTAGCCGTGATACTCGGGTCCGGCGGACTCGAAGGTCCAGCCGAAGACCGTGCCGTAGAACTGCTGGGCGCGTTCGACGTCGGACGTGGTCAGATCGATCCAGCATGGAGCGCCCAGTGGGGCGCAGTCACGGATGGGCACGGTGACCTCCTGGTGGTGGTGTCCTGGCCCCGAGGAAAGGGCTTCACACTATCGACTGCTGCCCAGCCTAAAACTCATCGGCGCCGGCGATCAGCGATGAGGCCCACCGTCTCCGTTGGTGTTCGGGTCCGCTCGGGTGAACACCGTGACGAAGTTCTCCAGCGATTGGTTGATGTCGCCGCGCAGGGCGGCGGCGACGATCATGCCGATGGGGCCGAACAGCGCCGGGCCGCCCAGGTGCACGTCGAAGCTGACGGTGGAGCCGTCGTCCCTGGGCGCGATCTTGGCCAGAAGCTTGACCTTGACCCCGCCGACGCCGTCGCCGTTGAGCGTCATGCCCTCGGGCGGCTTGTAGCGCACCACCGTCCATTTGATCCGGCTGTACATGCCTTTGACCTCGACGATCGATTCGACGACCGTGCCCTTTTCGATCTCGTCGGGCAGGGTGCTGCGCCACACCCGGTGAATGGTCAGCCAGTCCTTGTACCGGGACAGGTTGGAGGCGTGCTGCCAGGCGACCTCGGGTGGCAGCGGGACATCGATGGATCCGGAGAGCTTCGCCATTGCTCAGTTCTGCTGGTCGCCGGTGTCCGCGGCGCCGGCGGCCTTCTTGGCCTGCGCCTGCACCTGGTGGATGGTGTCGGTGTATTTGCCCTGCGTCTTGTCGTCGACGAACTCGCCGGCCTTGTCGATCGCCATTTCGACCTTGTCGGCGTTCTGCGACAACAGGTCTTTTGCCTTGTCCAGGAATCCCATGTGCCCTCCCTTTTCCCGGCATCGTACTTGGCCGGCGGCGGCCGATTCTGGGTGAGTTCGGCGCGCTCAGCGCCACAACCGCGGCGGCACGCCCAGCACTTTGGCGCGGATCCACCACGCAGCCTCGATGGCGGCCGCTCCCAGCAACCCGACGCCCAGCGCGGCCGAGGTCACCGCGACATTGGACGGGTCGAGCAGGAACTCCTTGCGCGCCAGCGGCAGGCTGAAAATCACGACATAGGCCAGGCCCGAAGCGATTACCAGCGCCACCCGCCACCACTCGTAGGGGCGGGCCACCACGGCCAGCACCCACAGCGCCGTCATCAGCAACGTGATCAGGGCCGCCGTGGACGCCTGATCCTGTTGGACGAACGTGGCGTGGCGACCGTGATAGGCCAGCAGGTAGGAGGCGAAGGTCGCGGTGCCGACGATCAGCCCGGAGGGCAGCGCCGAGGTGAGCACCCGCCGCACGAAACCCGAGTGGGCGCGTTCGTTGTTGGGCGCCAGCGACAGGATGAATGACGGTATGCCGATGGTGAACCAGGCGGCGATGGTGACGTGGATGGGCTGGAACGGGTACAGCAGCGGGTCGGCTTTGAGTGGTTTGGCGAGCAGGCATTCGATGCCCACCAGCAACGCCAGCAGCACCGAGTACACCGTCTTGGTCAAAAACAGGTTGGCGACGCGCTCGATGTTGCCGATCACCCGGCGCCCCTCTCCGACGACGTAGGGCAGCGTGGCGAACCTGTTGTCCAGCAGGACGATCTGCGCAACCGCGCGCGCCGCCGGGCTGCCGGCGCCCATCGCGACGCCGATGTCGGCGTCCTTGAGGGCCAGCACGTCATTGACGCCGTCGCCGGTCATCGCGACGGTGTGCCCGTGTGATTGCAGGGCATGCACCATGGCGCGTTTCTGGTCCGGCCGCACCCGCCCGAAGGTGGTGTGCGTGTCCAGCGCGTCTGCCAATTGCGCGGGCTCGGAGGGTAATTGGCGCGCATCCATCGTCTCGCCGCGCAGCCCGAGCTTGCCGGCGACAGCGCCGACCGAGACCGCGTTGTCCCCGGACAGCACCTTGACCGAAACACCTTGTTCGGCAAAATAATCCAGTGTCTGCTGCGCGTCCGGACGCACCTTCTGTTCCAGCACCACCAGCGCGACGGGGGTGACGCGGCCCGGCGCGTCGGGGTGGTCGACGGCGACGTCACCGGCCCCAACCAGCAGCACCCGCAACCCCTGCGCGCCGATCCGCTCGGCCTGTTCGGCCGCCGCCGACGCCGGCTCGAGCAACACGTCCGGCGCCCCCATCACCCAGTTGCCGTGGCCGTCGAACGAGACGCCGCTCCATTTGGTGGCCGACTTGAAAGGTGCTGTCGCAGTTGCGGTCCAGCCCGGCGGTTCGTGGTAGGTCTCGGCGATGGCCCGCATGCTCGCGTTGGGTCGCGGGTCGGCGGCGGCCAACGAGGCCAGCACGTCGGCGATCCGCTCCCCCGCGGGGTCGAGTTCGTCCACGGTCGCCACCCGCATGCCGCTTTCGGTCAGGGTGCCCGTCTTGTCCGCGCAAACCACGTCGACGCGCGCGAGCCCCTCGATGGCGGGCAGCTCCTGCACCAGGCACCGGCGCTGGCCGAGCCGGACCACCCCGACCGCGAAGGCCACCGATGTCAGCAGCACCAGCCCTTCGGGGACCATCGGCACCAGTGCGCCGACCGTGCGCAGCACCGCCTGCCGCCAGTCGGCATGGGTGGTGAACAGCTGGGTGTAGATGGTGAGCAGGCCGGCGGGCACCAACAGGTAGGTGATGAACTGCAGGATGCGGTTAATGCCGCTGCGCAGTTCGGATTTCACCAAGGTGAACTTGCTGGCCTCCTCGGCGAGCTTGGTGGCGTAGGCGTCCGGCCCGACCTTGGTGGCGCGGTAGGCGCCGCTGCCCGCGACGACGAAACTGCCCGACATCACCGCGTCGTCGACGGCCTTGGCGATCGGGTCTGCCTCACCGGTCAGCAGCGACTCGTCCACTTCCAGATTCGCCTCTTCGACGACCTCGCCGTCGACGGCGACCTGATCGCCGGGGCCCAGTTCGATGATGTCGTCGAGCACCACCTCGCCGGGTGGCACCGCACGGGTTCCGGATTGCCTGCGCACCAACGGTTTCGCCTGCCCCACGATGGCGAGCTTGTCCAGCGTCTGCTTGGCCCGGATCTCCTGGACCATGCCGACGACACTGTTGGCAACGATCAGCAGCCCGAACATCCCGTTGATCACCGAGCCCGTCGCGAGCACGATCAGCAGCAGCACCCCTAGGATCGCGTTGATCCGGGTGAAGACGTTGGCCCGGACGATGGCGGTGATGCTGCGCGTGGCGCGTTCCCGTATCTCGTTGCTGTTGCCGTCGGCCACGCGCTGCGCGACTTCGGCGTCGGTCAGGCCGGCGGCGGTAGCGAGAGTCATCGTGTGAAGGTTCCCAGCTTGTTCGAGTCGTAGTACTCCAAGTTCATCGTGGCGCCGGGGAACCCGGAGAATGTGGCCTTGGAAACCGTTCCGGGTGGGGCGTTTTCGTCGGTCAGCGTGAAGGTGAAGGTGTCACCGTCCCAGTGCGTGAGGGTGGCCGTCCGGTTTTTCGGCCCCATCGCCAACTGCAGCGCGCCGTCGTGTTCGGTCACCACGGCCGGTCCCCAGTAGTCGCTGGCGTAACTGCCGGCGTAGTCGCCGAGCGGTCGGGCCGGGGCGGGGTCGGCCGGGGGCTGCTTGCCGACCAGCGAGCCTACCGGGTTGTTCAGCCAGCCGATCGCCTTCTTGTACAGCGGGCCCCAGTCCTCGCGGACCTGCCCGTACTGGACGAGGTCCATGAATTCGGCGGTGAGCGTTTCCGGGATGCCGTAGGGCGCGGCGTTGGTCAGCGCGATGATGCCCAAGTCCTCGGACGGCAGCACCACGAAGTTGGTCGCCGCACCCAGATCGAAAGCGCCGGAATGGCTGTACTCGGTGCGTCCCGAGGAATCCACCGAAGAGTTGAAGCCGTATCCGTAGAACCCGGCGCGCGCCAGCGGCGTTTTGGCAGGCGACGACACAATCTGCGGGCTGGTGGCGGGTAGCAAGGCTTCCGGCGACGTGATCCGCCGGCCGTTGTAGGTTCCGTTGCCCAGCAACATCAATAGCCAGCGCGCCATGTCGTTCACCGATGAACTCACGCCGCCCGCCGGCGACTGGGAATCGGGGTCGCGCTGAAAGCGGGCCTGCCACTTGTCGTCGACCTTGATGTGGTTGACCGCATGATTGGGCCGGGCGACGAAGTCGGCGAACCGCGAACTGGTCGACGTCATTCCCAGCGGGCGGTAGAGCACCTCGTCGGACAGGTCCTCCCATGGCTTGCCCGCGGCGGCCGCCACCGCCTCGGCACCGGCGGTGATCCCATAGTTGGTGTACGCATAGCTGATTCGGAACGGAGCCAGCGGGAGGTACTTGAGCCGCTCCAGCGTTTGTCGACGGTCGTAGCCCAGGTCTTCCAGCTTGTCACCCGCGTGATCCGGTAACCCGGAGCGGTGCGAATACAGGTCGCCGACGGTCACATGGCTGGTGACGTAGGGATCGCTCAGCGTGAACCACGGCAACTTGGACGCGACGGGCGTGTCCCAGGCGACGACGTTGTCGCTGACCTCGTGCGCGATCACCGTCGCGCCGACGGATTTGGACACCGACGCCAACTGGAAGACGGTGTCGGCGTCCACCTTGTTGTCCTGACCCTTCCCCTTGCTCACGTCCCTGATGCCGAAGCCTTTGGCGTACAACACCTTGCCGCCGTGGACAACGGCCACGGCCATCCCCGGGATGCCGGTGCTTTTCATCAGGTCGTTGACCAGACCGTCGACCTTGGCGACGGCCTCATCGATGCGGCCGGCGGGTATCGACACGCCGGAGACCTGGTTGGGCGGGGCGTCAGACAATGTGGACGGCGGAGCGGCTGTCGGCTGCGCGGAGCCGCACCCGGTCAACCCGAGCAGCGCCGCGGCGAATGCGGCCGCGACCGCACGTGTGGTCATGCGCGAACCCTAACGCGGTGCGATGCGCGCCGCGTCGATCTACAGCCGCCACCAGGGCTCGGATTTTCCCGGCGCCGCGGGATCGATGCGCTGACCGGGCAGCGGCACCGCCACGTCCACCCGCTCGGGCGCGGCGGCGGCGAGCAGGCGCTCAACCGGTTCCGCCCAGGGGTGCGGGGCCAACCGGAAAGTGCCCCAATGGATCGGGACCAGCAGCCCGCCGTCGGTCACGTCCAGGTGCGCCCGCACCGCCTCTTCGGGGTTCATGTGCACGTCGGGCCACGCGGTGTTGTAGGCCCCGATAGGCAGCAGGGTCAGGTCGAACGGCCCGTGATCGGCGCCGATCTGGGCAAAGCTTTTGGTGTAGCCGGTGTCGCCGCCGAAATAGGCGCGATGCGTCGGGCCGACGAACGCCCATGACGCCCACAGGGTCGTGTTGCGGTCCAGAAAGCGTCCCGAGAAGTGCCGCGCCGGCACGCACACCACCGTCAGCTCGTCGACCTTGGCGCTCTGATGCCAGTCGAGCTCGACGATGCGGTGCTCGGGGATGCCCCACATGCGCAGGTGGGCACCGATGCCGAGGGGCACGAAGAACGGGGCCCGCTGAGTTCGGGCCAGCGCCATCACCGTGTCGATGTCGAGGTGGTCGTAATGGTCATGGCTGATCACCACCGCATCCACGGCGGGCAGCGCCTCGAGTTGGATCGGCGGCGGGTGCAGCCGCTGCGGTCCGACGACGTCTGACGGCGAGCACCGGTCGCTCCACACCGGATCGGTGAGCACCCGGTAACCGTCGATCTCCAGCAGCGCCGTGGAATGGCCGAACCAGCTGACGGCCAGCCGGGCCGGGCCGGTGTCGAGAATTCCCGGCGACGCCAGCGGGATCGGCCCCTTCGGCCGGCTGCCGCTCCGGTTCCCGATCAGCTCCCAAGCGACGAGCCGCAGTTGCTCGCGATCCATCTTGGCTTCGGAGGCCGGCTCGAGGTTGACGAAGACGCCGTCGCGGTAGTGCGGCGACCCGGCCGTCACCGCCGCGATCGAGGCGGGATGGGCGCCGAGCGCGTCGGGTGCGCCGTGCAGCGCACGCACCAGCCAGCCACCGGCCGCCAGCGACGCCGTACCGGCGACCAGCCGCAGCGTCCCCCGCATGTTTGTCAGGCCCCCTGGAACTTCGGCGGTCGCTTCTCGATCCGGGCGACCTGGGCTTCGACGACGTCCTGGCTGCTCCAAGCCTTATCGAAGAGCTCCTTGTGCACCGGTCCGGCCTCTTCGATGGCGCCGTCGTCGTTGAGCACCCGCTTGGCGTGCTGGATCGCCAGCGGCGCCAAGCCCGCGATCTCGGCGGCCCAGGCCTGCGCGTCGGCCAGTGTCCCGATGCGGTTGGCCATTCCGGTTTGCAGCGCCACGTCGGCGGTCAGCTTCTCCGCGGTGAGCAGCATGGCGCGGGCGCGGCCGTGACCGACCAGCGAGGACAGTCGGCGAATGCTCCAGTTATCCAGGGCCAGGCCATATTTCGAGGTCGGGAACTGGAAGAACGCGTCGGGCGCGACGACCCGCAGATCGCATTGCATGGCCAGCTGCAGGCCGGCGCCGATGGCAGGCCCGTTGATGGCCCCGATCACCGGGATCAACGTGGCATCGAGCACCCGGTGCAGTTCGATAAGCCGGTCGGGGTAGTCGGCGGCGAACGCGTCACCGGACAGGTCCGCGCCGGCGCAGAACACCGTGCCCTGACCCGTCAGCACGATCGCGCGGGTGGCGCCGTCGCCCGCCTTCAGCACTGCCTCGCGCAGCTCCTCGACCAGCTGGGAGTTCAAGGCGTTGCGGCGCTCGGGACGCTGCAGCTCGATGGTCATAACGGCTTCGGCCTGGGTAACACCGATCATGGCAGCCACCCTATATAGCCTCGTCCCGTGAGTCGTATTACGGCTGGTCAACTCCGCGATGCGGTGCTGGACGAAAATTCCTTCATCCGCTGGGACAGCGAACCGCTCGCGGTGCCGGTCAGCGCCTCCTACGCCGAAGAGCTGGCCGCCGCCCGGGAAGCGACGGGCCTGGACGAGTCGGTGCTCACCGGCGAAGGGCGCGTCTTCGGGCGCCGGGTCGCCGTGGTGGTCTGCGAGTTCGGCTTCCTGGGCGGGTCGATCGGGGTGGCCGCCGCCGAGCGGATCACCGCCGCCGTGCAGCGGGCGACGGCCGAGGGACTGCCGCTGCTGGCCTCGCCCAGCTCCGGCGGCACCCGCATGCAAGAGGGCACGGTCGCGTTTCTGCAGATGGTGAAGATCGCCGCGGCCGTCCGGCTGCACAAACAGGCGCACCTGCCGTACCTGGTCTATCTGCGCAATCCGACCACCGGTGGGGTGTTCGCGTCCTGGGGTTCGCTCGGTCATGTGACCGTCGCCGAGCCGGGCGCGCTCATCGGTTTCCTCGGGCCGCGCGTCTACCAGTTGCTCTACGGCGAACCCTTCCCCGAGGGCGTGCAGACCGCGGAGAATCTGCACCGACACGGCGTGATCGACGGCGTCGTCCGGCTCGATGAGCTGCGCAGGACGCTCGACCGTGCCATGACCGTCATCGCCGACGCGCCCGCGCCGCTGCCCGCGGCGGCGCCACCCGAACCGACACCCGACGTCGCGGCATGGGACTCGGTGGTGGCGTCGCGACGGCCCGACCGGCCCGGGGTGGGGCTGTTGCTGCGGCATGGCGCCACCGATCGGGTGCTGCTGTCCGGGACCGGCCAGGGAGAGGCCGCGACCACGCTGTTGGCGCTGGCCCGATTCGCCGGCCAGCCCGTGGTGGTGCTGGGCCAGCAGCGGCTGACGGGCGGCTTGGTGGGGCCCGCGTCCTTGCGCGAGGCCCGTCGCGGCATGGCGCTTGCCGCCGAGCTGCGCCTGCCCCTGGTGCTGGTGATCGACACCGCGGGGCCGGCCCTGTCGGCCGAAGCCGAACAGGGCGGGCTGGCCGGGCAGATCGCGCAGTCCCTGGCCGAGCTGGTGACGCTGGATACCCCGACGGTGTCGGTGCTGCTGGGCCAGGGCAGCGGCGGGCCGGCGCTGGCGATGGTGCCCGCCGACCGGGTGCTGGCCGCGTTGCACGGCTGGCTGGCTCCGCTACCACCGGAGGGGGCCAGCGCGATCGTCTTCCGCGATACCGAGCACGCCGCCGAACTCGCCTCGGCACAAGGCATTCGATCGGTTGACCTGTTGAGGTCCGGGATCGTCGACGCGATCGTGCCGGAGCATCCCGATGCCGCCGACGAGCCGGTCGAGTTCGCGCAGCGATTGTCGCGAGCCATCGCCGCCGAGGTGCAGGCGCTACGAGGACTCTCCGCCGACGAACGGCTGGCCGCCCGGTTGCGGCGCTACCGCAACATCGGATTGCCCGAGCACCATCGCGACACCGCCGGGTAAGACAGCGGTGTAGCCTCCCACAGCCATAGCCGACAATCAGGCAAAATGGGCGGCATGGACACTGGAGCTAGCTCACCGCGCGTCTTGGTCGTCGACGACGATTCAGATGTGCTCGCCTCGCTCGAACGCGGTCTGCGGCTGTCCGGATTTGAGGTGTCGACGGCGGTCGACGGTGCCGAAGCGTTGCGCAGCGCCACCGAGACGCGTCCGGACGCGATCGTGCTCGACATCAACATGCCCGTGCTGGACGGCGTTAGCGTCGTCACGGCGCTGCGCGCTATGGACAACGACGTCCCGGTCTGTGTGCTGTCCGCGCGGAGCTCGGTCGACGATCGGGTCGCGGGCCTGGAGGCCGGAGCCGACGACTATCTGGTCAAACCCTTCGTGCTGGCCGAGCTGGTTGCGCGGGTCAAGGCGCTGCTGCGCCGCCGCGGCGCCACCGCCACGTCCTCGTCGGAAACCATCACGGTCGGGCCGCTGGAAGTCGACATCCCGGGCCGGCGTGCCCGGGTCAACGGGGTCGACGTCGACCTGACCAAGCGGGAATTCGACCTGCTGGCGGTGCTGGCCGAGCACAAGACGGCGGTGTTGTCCCGCGCGCAGCTGCTCGAGCTGGTGTGGGGTTACGACTTCGCCGCCGATACCAACGTCGTCGACGTGTTCATCGGATACCTGCGCCGCAAGCTGGAGGCGAACGGCGGCCCACGGCTGCTGCACACCGTCCGCGGAGTGGGATTCGTACTGCGCATGCAGTAGCCAGGTCGACCGGCCCATGAAGTTCCTGTCCCGGATTCTGACCCGTACGCCATCGCTACGGGCCCGGGTCGCGGTCGCGACTGCCATCGGCACCGCCATCGTGGTGGTCATCGCGGGAGCGGTGGTGTGGTTCGGCATCACCAGCGCCTGGAAGGAACGCCTGGATCGCCGTCTGGACGAGGCGGCGGGTTTCGCCATCCCCTTCCTGCCGCGTGGACTCGACGAAATCCCGCGTGCCCCCAACGATCAGGACACCGTCATCACCGTCCGGCGCGACGGACAGGTCAAGTCCAACTCGGACGTCACGCTGCCGCCGCTGGACGTGGGCTATGCCGACACCTACATCAACGGCGTGCGCTACCGGGTGCGGACCTTAGAGGTCGCCACGCCGCAGCCGGCGACGGTGGCAGTCGGTGCGACGTACTACGACACGATCACCCAGACCAACAACCTGCATCGCCGGGTGATCCTGATCTGCGCGCTCTCGATCGGCGCGGCAGCGGTATTCGCTTGGCTCCTCGCGGCTTTCGCGGTGCGGCCGTTCAAACGTCTGGCCCAGCAAGCCCGCTCGATCGACGCCGGCCAGCGACCGCAGGTGGCGGTGCGCGGCGCCAGCGAGGCCGTCGAGATCGCCGAAGCCATGCGCGGCATGCTGCAGCGCATCTGGACCGAACAGGACCGGACCAAGGACGCGCTCGCGTCGGCCCGCGACTTCGCCGCCGTGTCCTCGCACGAACTGCGCACCCCACTGACCGCGATGCGCACCAACCTCGAAGTGCTGTCCACCCTGGACATGCCCGACGAGCAGCGCAAAGAGGTGCTGGGGGACGTCATCCGCACGCAGTTGCGGATCGAGGCGACGTTGACCGCCCTCGAGCGGCTGGCCCAGGGCGAACTGTCGACGGCCGACGATCACGTGCCCGTCGACATCACCGAGCTGCTCGACCGCGCGGCCCACGACGCCACCCGCATCTATCCCGGGGTCGACGTTTCGCTGGTGCCCTCGCCCACCTGCATCATCGTCGGGTTGCCGGCCGGGTTGCGCCTGAGCGTCGACAACGCGATCGCCAATGCCGTCAAGCACGGCGGCGCCACCCGGGTCCAGCTGTCGGCGGTCAGCTCGCGCGCCGGCGTGGAGATCGCCATCGATGACAACGGCGGCGGTGTGCCCGAGGATGAGCGCCGGGTGGTGTTCGATCGGTTTTCCCGCGGATCGACGGCCTCCCATTCCGGGTCGGGGTTGGGCTTGGCGCTGGTTGCCCAACAGGCCCAGCTGCACGGCGGGACGGCGGCGCTGGAGAGCAGTCCCCTGGGAGGGGCGCGGCTGGTGTTGCGGATCCCGGGCCCGAGCTAGCGCCCTATCGCCGCCGCGGGTTGTCCGGGCTGTCGCGCCAGGGCGTGAAACCCGCTTGCTGCGCGGACTTCTCGTCGCTGAACCAGACCTCGGCGGGGGCGGAGTCGTAGTTCGGATCGTCCGGTGTGAAGTACATCTTGCCCTCCGCGCGGGCTTTGATCAGGTATCCCGCCGGCCCCCGGCCGTCGGGCTGTGCGTCGGCGGAGCCCGGGCCGTAGGGCGCCCGCGGCGACCACGGGATCTTGGTGGTCGGCGACTCCTTGGCCACCGGAATCGTGGTGGTGCGCGGCTCGGTGACCGGAATTCTCGTGGTGCGCTTCTCGGCGACCGGGATCGTGGTGGTGGCGGGCTCCGGGCTCGCACCCTTGCTCGGTGGATTCGACACCGGCGCTTGGCTTTTGACGGAGGTCATCATCAGCGTGAAAGTCAGCACCAACCCGAGACCGAAGGACAGGCCGAAGAGCCACCAGTGCACGTGGTTCATCGCCCAGCATCCTTTCGCGCACGGTTGAGCAGCGTGGCGACCACCCAGGCGACGGCCGAGCCCGCCACGAACGCGAACAGGTACCACAACCACTGGATGACGAAGTCCACGCCGAATCTCCTTAGCTGATTACGATTTCGACCCGGCGATTCTGGGTCCGCCCGTAGTCCGTGCCATTGGGGGCGATCGGATTGGCCGAGCCGAAACCGGTGGTGCTCAAGCGGTCGCCGGGCACGCCCTGGGCTTCCAAGAACCCCGCGACGGCTTGCGCGCGCTCTTCGCTCAACGGGACGTTCAGGCTCGTATTGCCAGTGTTGTCGGCGTAGCCGTTGATGACCGCATGTGCGGTCGGGCACGCCTTGAGTTTGTCGGCTACCCGGGTCAAGACCTGCTCGTCGGACGCCGTCAGGCTGCCGACGTTCGACTCGAAGGTAAGAGCGCCGTCGGTCAGGGTGTTGATCGCCGATTGCAGGTTGGTGCACGACGCGGCGGCGGGCGATGGAGCCGCCGCAGGTGCGTTAACGACAAGATTGTCAACGACATTCAGGGTGGACCAGATGCGCTTCGCGTCGATGTCGATGGTGTTGCTCTGCTCAGGCGATGCCGCGGTGCCCATTAGGGTTATGGTGTCGCCGCCGACCGTGAGAGCGAAGTCTGCGATCGATGCGCTGTCGGAGAAAACCGGCTTGGCCTTGGCGAAATCGAGTGCATCGACGGCAGGATCGATGCGGATCTGGTCGACGATGTCGAGGCCGGGAGGCAGCGCTCCGGTCAGCACGTTGCGCAACACCGCTTTGGCGGACTCGTCCGGGAAGTCTCCGGTCAGGGTGACGCTGTTGCCGCTGCGGACCATGGCGAACGCCGCCAACGAAAACTTCCGCGCACCAGCGCTGGTCGACGGCGCCGAGGACACGCGACCGGACGGGGACCGTGCCGACACTTGGTAGCCGATTGCAGCGAGCAGAAGCGGAATGACCAGCAGCGCGATCAGCCAGGGCGGGCCGGGCCGTTTGATGCTCACGACGGCCCTCCCTCATGTCACCCGCGCTTGCCAGGCGATATGCAGCCTACCGATTCACCCCCCTCCCGAGTCGGGCACACTGGAACGATGGCCAACGGCAGTAAACCAACCGACAACGACACACTGGCGGTCATCCGCGACCTGGTCGCCGAGGAGAAGGCGCTGCGGGCGCAGCTGCAGCGCGGGGACATCGACGAGTCGGAAGAACATGACCGCCTCCGGCGGGTGGAGGTCGAACTCGACCAGTGCTGGGACCTGCTGCGGCAGCGCCGGGCACTGCGCGAGACCGGCGGTGACGCACGGGAGGCGGAGGTGCGTCCGCCCGACGAGGTCGAGGGCTACCTGAGCTGACCGACCACGCGACCGATGTCGACGCCTTAATCGTCGGAGGCGGCCACAACGGCCTCCTCGTCGCGGCCGCCTATCTGGCTCGCGCGGGTCTGCGGGTGCGGCTGCTGGAACGACTGAACCACACCGGGGGCGCGGCCGTCTCGGCGCAGGCCTTCGACGGTGTCGGCGTTCGGGTGTCGCGCTACTCCTATCTGGTCAGTCTGCTGCCTGCGCGCATCGTCGAGGATCTGGGCGCCGACGTGCGACTGGCCCGGCGGCCGTATTCGTCGTACACACCCGACCCCGCGACCGGCGGCCGCGGCGGACTGCTGATCGGGTCGCCCAATGACACCTTCGCCGCCATCGGGGCGGCCGGGGATGCGCGGGGGTTCGCCGACTTCTATCAACGCTGCCGGCTGGTGACCGAAGCGCTGTGGCCGACGTTGCTCCAACCGCTGCGCACCCGCGACGACGCCCGCCGGCTGGTGATGCAACACGGGGATCGCCGCGCGGCGGCCGCGTGGCGGGCGGTGATCGAGGACCCGATCGGACACGCCATCGCCGATGCGGTGCGAAATGACGTGGTGCGTGGGGTGATCGCGACCGACGCACTGATCGGCACGTTCGCCCGCCTCGATGACGCATCGCTGACGCAGAACGTCTGCTTCCTGTATCACGTGCTCGGCGGGGGCACCGGAGACTGGGACGTCCCGATCGGCGGCATGGGCGCGGTCACCACGGCGCTGGCCGCGGCCGCCGTGCGCCACGGAGCCGAAATCAACACCGGCGCAGAGGTTTACGCTGTCGATCCCACCGGCGAAGTGCGTTATCGCAGCGACGACGAAGACCGCCTGATTCGGGCCCGGTTCGTCCTGGCCGGCGTCACACCGACGGTCCTGGACGGGCTGCTCGGCGAGGATCCGCAGCCGGCGGCCGCCGGCGCACAGGTCAAGGTGAACATGGTGCTGGCACGGCTGCCGCGGCTGCGCGACCACGCCGTCACGCCCGCCCAGGCATTCGCCGGGACGTTTCACGTCAACGAGACCTGGACGCAGCTGGACACGGCCTATTCGCAGGCCGCCACCGGTCAACCGCCGAATCCCTTGCCGTGCGAGGCCTATTGCCACTCGCTGACCGATCCCAGCATCCTGTCGGGCGAGCTGCGCGACTCGGGCGCGCAGACGATGACGGTGTTCGGTTTACACACCCCGCACTCGTTATTCGGCGGCGCCCACCCCGACGCGCTGCGCGATCAGCTGACCCACGATGTGCTGGCGTCGATGAATTCCGTTCTGGCCGAACCGATTCAAGACCTGCTGCTGACCGACGCGCAAGGCCGGCCGTGCCTCGAGACGACCACCACACTGGATCTGGAGCGCGCCCTGCGCATGAGCGGCGGCAACATCTTCCACGGCGGCCTGTCGTGGCCGTTCGCCGAGGACGACGACCCGCTGGACACCCCGGCGCGGCAATGGGGCGTGGCCACCGCGCACGAACGAATCATGCTGTGCGGCTCGGGCACTCGCCGCGGCGGGGCGGTGTCGGGAATCGGCGGGCACAACGCCGCGATGGCGGTGCTTGCCTCGCTCGATTAGCGAATGTTATTGCCGTGCGAGCTACTTGCGCGCGTCGATGGTGACGTAATCGCGCTCGGTGTAGCCGGTGTAGATCTGACGCGGGCGGCCGATCTTGCTGTCGCCCTCGTCGTGCATCTCGCGCCAGTGGGCGATCCAGCCGGGCAGCCGGCCCAGCGCGAACAGCACGGTGAACATCCTGGTCGGGAAGCCCAGCGCCCGGTAGATCAGGCCGGTGTAGAAGTCGACGTTGGGGTACAGCTTGCGCTCGATGAAGTAGTCGTCGGTGAGCGCGGCCTCTTCGAGCTGCTTGGCGATGTCCAGCAGGTCGTCGTCACCGCCGAGCTTGGCCAGGATCTTGTCGGCCTGCTCCTTGACGATGCGGGCGCGCGGGTCGTAGTTCTTGTACACCCGGTGGCCGAAGCCCATCAGCTTCACGCCCTCTTCGCGGTTCTTCACCTTGCGCACGAATTCGCTGACGTCGTCGTCGCTTTGGCGGATCTTCTCGAGCATCTCGAGCACCGCCTGGTTGGCGCCGCCATGCAGCGGGCCCCACAGCGCGTTGATGCCACCGGAGATGGAGGTGAACAGGTTGGCCTGCGACGATCCCACCAGCCGGACCGTCGACGTCGAACAGTTCTGCTCGTGGTCGGCGTGCAGGATGAGCAGCATGTCCAGCGCCCGAACGATTTCGGGGTCCGCCTGGTAGGGCTCCGCGGGCAGCCCGAACGTCATGCGCAGGAAGTTCTCCACCAGCGACAGCGAGTTGTCCGGGTAGAGGAAGGGCTGTCCGACCGACTTCTTGTAGGCGTAGGCGGCGATGGTCGGCAGCTTGGCCAGCAGCCGGATCGTGGACAGCTCGACGTCCTCGGTGTCCATCGGGTCAAGCGAATCGGGGTAGTAGGCGGACAGCGCGTTGACGGCGCTGGACAACACCGGCATCGGGTGGGCGTTCCGCGGGAAGCCGTCGAAGAATCGTTTGAGGTCCTCGTGCAGCATGGTGTGCAGCTGGATCCGCTTGGTGAAGTCGGCCAGCTGCTCCTTGCTCGGCAGTTCGCCGTAGATCAAGAGGTAACTCACCTCGATGAACGTCGACTTCTCGGCGAGCTGCTCGATCGGGATGCCGCGGTAGCGCAGGATGCCCGCGTCGCCGTCGATGTAGGTGATGGAGCTCTTGCACGAGGCAGTGTTGACGAAGCCGTTGTCGAACGTGGTGTAGCCGGTTTTGGACAACAGCGAGCCCAGCGCAATGCCGTCAGCGCCGTCGGTGGCGTTGACGATCTCCAGGTCGGTCTCACCGCCCGGGTACTTCAAGGTGGCGGTGTCGTCGGTGTCTGCCACGAGAACCCCTTTGCGCTCTGGCTGATATGGCTGCTGACTTGGTGCTTACTGCAAAAGGTAGTCGTTATGAGGATGAGGCGCCTGCCCGGGGTCGAGTCCGCTGGTCACGCCAGCAATCGATCCCGTCACACCGCCGCGCGACGTGCATCATCAGCAGGTTAGGGCTGCAGGCGCTCCACCCGATCTCCGGTTATGCGGATGCGGTTGTGCAATCGATCTTCCCGGCCCTGCCAGAACTCCACCAGTTCCGGCGCAATGAGATAGCCACCCCAACCCGGCGGGACCGGAACCTGCTCGCGGTCGGCGAAGCGGGCGGTCACCTCCCCCAGCTGGTCGAGCAGGGCCGCTCGTGACGCGATCGGTTGCGACTGGTGCGACGCCCACGCGCCCAGCTGCGACCCGCGCGGCCGCTTGGACCAGTAGTCCTCGGTGACCTGTGCGGTGACCTTGCTCACCGGCCCGCGGATGTGGACCTGGCGGCCGAGCTGGTACCAGGGAAACGTCGCCGAGGCGTACGCCGTCGCCGCGAGATCGTCGCCCTTGGCGGAGTCATAGTTGGTGAAGAAAGTGATCCCGGTCTCGTCGGCGCTCTTGCACAAGACGGATCGGCTCGCGGGCCTGCCGTCGGCGGTGACGGTGGCCAGCACGAACGCATTGGGTTCGGCCACACCCGAGCGTTCGGCGTCATCGATCCATTTGCGCAACAACGAAACCCAGCCGTCGCGCAGCCAATCCGCGTCGAGATCTGGACTGCCGTCTTTTTCCACTGACCCGTACTCCACACGCATTCTTTGCAGGTGCTCGTCTTCTGGTCCTGCCATCGCGTCAACGCTACCGGCGCTTGCTACCGGCCGGTAGCGTCGGCCCGATCAGGGGGTGCGAGAATTTTCGGTATGACTGTGGTACCCGAAGACTTTGTCCCCGGCCTCGAAGGCGTGGTCGCCTTCACCACCGAAATTGCCGAGCCGGATAAAGACGGCGGTGCGCTGCGCTATCGCGGCGTCGACATCGAAGACCTGGTGAGCCAGCAGGTCACCTTCGGTGACGTGTGGGCGCTGCTGGTCGACGGCAAGTTCGGCCGCGGGCTGCCGCCCGCCGAGCCGTTCCCGCTGCCCATCCACACGGGCGACGTCCGCGTCGACGTGCAGGCGGGCCTGGCGATGCTGGCCCCGATCTGGGGGTACAAGCCGCTGCTGGACACCGAGGAGACCGTCGCCCGCGACCAGCTGGCCCGGGCCTCGGTCATGGCCCTGTCCTACGTCGCACAGTCCGCGCGCGGCATCTACCAGCCCGCCGTCCCGCAGCGGATCATCGACGAATGCGAAACGGTCACCGCCCGTTTCATGACGCGGTGGCAGGGCGAGCCGGACCCGCGGCACGTCGAAGCGATTGACGCCTACTGGGTCTCGGCCGCCGAGCACGGCATGAACGCCTCGACATTCACCGCCCGGGTGATCGCCTCGACCGGCGCCGACGTGGCGGCGGCCTTGTCCGGGGCGATCGGGGCGATGAGCGGCCCGCTGCACGGTGGGGCGCCGGCGCGGGTGCTCCCGATGATCGAAGAGGTCGAGCGCACCGGCGACGCGCGCGGCCTGGTGAAGAAGATCCTGGACAGCGGCGACAAGCTGATGGGCTTCGGGCACCGGGTCTACCGGGCCGAAGACCCGCGGGCCCGGGTGCTGCGCGCCACCGCCGAACGGCTGGGCGCCCCGCGCCACGAGGTCGCCGTCGCGCTCGAGCAGGCGGCCCTGGCCGAGCTGCGCGAGCGCCGTCCGGACCGGGCGATCGAGACCAACGTCGAGTTCTGGGCCGCGGTGATGCTGGACTTCGCCCGGGTCCCGGCCAACATGATGCCGGCGATGTTCACCTGCGGCCGTACCGCCGGCTGGTGCGCGCACATCCTCGAGCAGAAGCGGCTGGGCAAGCTGGTCCGCCCGTCGGCCATCTACGTAGGCCCCAGCCCGCGCAGCCCGGAATCCGTCGAGGGCTGGGACCGCAGTCTCACCAACGCCTGAGCCGACCTGGTTGTCGGTGCCCGGCGATCTAATGGTTGTCGTCGCGATGAGTTTCTGTCGCCGGCGCAGTCATAAATCGTGAACCCGCCCGTCGTGGGCGGGTGAGGGAACCGATAGCAAGGAGAACCATCATGGCGATCAACATCGAACCGGCACTGTCCCCGCACCTGGTGGTCGACGATGCCGCCGCGGCAATCGACTTCTATGTCAAGGCTTTTGGGGCACAGGAAATCGGGCGCGTGCCGCGTCCCGACGGCAAACTGGTGCACGCCGCGGTGCGCATCAACGGCTTCACGGTGATGCTCAACGACGACTTCCCGGAGGTGTGTGGCGGCAAGTCCATGACGCCGACGTCGCTGGGCGGCACCCCCGTCACCATCCATCTGACGGTCACCGATGTCGACGCCAGCTTCCAGCGGGCGCTCGACGCCGGCGCCACCGTGGTGACGCCGTTGGACGACCAGTTCTGGGGCGACCGCTACGGCATGGTCGCCGACCCGTTCGGCCACCACTGGTCGATGGGGCAGCCGGTCCGCGAGGTCAGCATGGAAGAGATCTCGGCGGCGATGTCCGGCCAGGGAGCCGGTTAGTGGCGATCGCGAGCGCGGCCGTGGCGATCGCAAGCGCGGCGTAGCCGGGCGCAGCGGGTCGCCACTACACCTCGCAGCCGGGCGAAGCGGGTCGCCACCATCGGGACTAGCCGAGCAGCCGATCCAGCAGCCGGCGTCGCTGCGGCGGCGCCGGCTCCGCGGCGGCCGCGGCCGCGAGCATGGCGGACACATCGGTGAATTTGTTGCGGGGCCGGCCGGCGTCGCCGCCGCGTGCGACTTCGGCGGCGTCGATAGCGCGCCATCCCGCCGCGTCGATCGCGTCGGGCTGACGGTCGTGCACCAGGCGGGCCAGCGCGTCGGGTTTGGCGACCGGATCGGTCAGCTTGCCGGCGTTGAAATCGGCGACCAGGCCCTGCACGGTCTGCAACGAGCAGGACTTGTTGGTGCCGATGAACCCGCTGGGCCCCCGCTTGATCCAGCCCGCCACGTATGCGCCGGGCACCGGTTGTCCCGAGGCGGGGTCGACGACGCGGCCACCGTCGTTCGGCACGACAGCCGACGATTCGTCATAGGGTAGATCGCGAATCGGCTTGCCGCGGTAGCCAATCGACGTCAGCACCAGACCCGTTTCCAACAGGCGCGTCTCGTCGGTACCGGTGACGGAGAACTCGATGCCGACGGCGCGCCCGTCCCCCAGCACCCGGTTCGGGGTGAGCCGATACGCCAGCCTGATTCTGGGTCGGTCGAACGGCGCCGAATCGTCGCCGAGCGAACTCAAGATTTCCAGCTTGCGCTTCGTCAAGGCGTCCGACGCGGTCGCGAGATCGGCCGCCACCAACTGATGGTCGGCCGCGCTGAGCACCACCTCGGAACTGCCGGTGAGCCCGATCAGCTCGGGCAACGTGAACGCCGACTGGGCGGGGCCGCGCCGGGCTGCGATCAACACCTCCCGCACCGCCGAGCCCCGGAAGGCCGCCAGCGCGTGGTCGACGATATCGGTGCGGGCCAGATCGTCGGGATCCGAGGTGAGCAACCGGGCGACATCGAGAGCGACATTGCCGTTGCCGACGATCACCACCCGCTCGTGGCTGAGATCGACTGGCAGATGGGCGAAGTCGGGATGCCCGTTGATCCACGCGACCAATTCGGTTGCCGTTCCGGTCCCCGGAAGGCCCATGCCCTCGATGTCCAGCCGGCGGTCATCGGGTGCACCCACCGCGTACAGCACGGCGTGGTGATGAGCCAGCAGGTCCGCGTGGCTCAGCTGCTTGCCGACCTCGACGTTGAGATAGAACCGGAACCGGCCATCACTGGCGACCCTGTCGAACAGCCGGGTGACCCGCTTGGTGTTCTGATGATCCGGCGCCACCCCGGCCCGCACCAAACCATAAGGTGTGGGCAGCTTTTCGAAGACGTTGACGCGCACGTCCCGCTGGGTCAGCAGCTCGTCGGCGGCATACATCGCCGCCGGCCCGGATCCGACGATGGCCACCGTCAGCGGTCTGCGGCGGGCGTGCACCTCGGCGGCGGGGATCACCGCCGCCAGCTTCGACGTCGGCGGCAGCTTCTGGTCCTTGGGCCGCTCCGGGTAGAAGGACGCGTTGATCTCGATGAACGGCAGCTGCTTGGAGTCCAGTCGGGTGTCAGGCGCGATCGCGCCGACGGGGCACGCGCTAACGCAGGCGCCGCAGTCCACGCACGCCACCGGATCGATGTAGAGCATCTCCGAAGTAGCGAAGCCGGGCTCATCCGGTGTCGGGTGAATGCAATTCACCGGGCAAGCGAAAACACAGGACCCGTCGTTACAGCACGACTGGGTAATAACGTGCGGCATAAAGGAACTCGCAGTTGTTTACGCGGCCGGGACCGCAGCCAGGTGCTGGCGCTGCGGCTCGCTGCGGTACCGCGACGGCTTGCCGTTGATCTTGCACAGCCGCCACATCAACCGCGCCGAGCGCGTCTCCATCAAGCCGGTGTCGTACGCCAGCATCCGCACGTCACCAAACATGTCGCTCAACCACTTTCGCGATTCCGGCGACCGGAAGAACAGTTCCTTCTTGACGTCACGCGGGATGTCGAATTCGCGCCAGAACGCCTTGGGCGGCACCACGATGGCGCGACACAGCGCCTTCATGGTCAGCGGCAGGTACAGCGCGGTCCAGAACCGCTGCCTCTTGGTCAATTCCGGCACCCGCTTGCGCAGGAACTCGTGGGCGAACGAGATGTGGCGGGCTTCCTCGGCCACGTGGATCGCCATCACCCGCTCCATGATGGGGTGCAGCGACTTGCCTTCGCGCAGAACATTTTTCTGCGTGTGGTCGATGGGCTCCTCGCCGGCGAGCACGCCGATGAAGAATGCCACCGGCAGCGGGCCGGCCACCAGCGGAACCAGCGGCGAGAGCCACTTGAGAACCCGCGGCATGCCCGGCACGTCGGTGCCGATGCGGTTGACCATCTCCTGGAACATCATGGTGTGGTTGCACTCTTCGACCGACTCGTGCAGGCAGTACCGGTACTCAGGCGAACCGTTGGGCACCCAGAACGTGTAGTTCATCAAGCCCCGGATCAGGATGGATTCGAAGTGCAGACCCACCTTGGCCACGTTGGCCTGGCGCCACATCCCGATCTTGATCTTGCGCTCGTCCGACTGCGCCAGATACCAGGGATGCCGGCCCAGCGGGTCGGTCGCCGGCAGAATCCACCGTGGATCGTTTTCCGTGACAGCGAATTCCGGTGAATCCCAATCGATATCGGTGTACGGATTGAAGTTGCGCCGCACTGACCCCTCGGACAGTGTGGCAAGCATGTTGACGTATTCGGCGTCGTCGCGCACTTCCATCTTGCTTCGCCAACGCCGGACTAATCGCGTCCGAGCCATATCCAGGCCTCCCCAACGAGGTTTACATTTGGACGTGCTATGTCCAGACAGTACCGCAGGTACCGGATAATTCCTAGGCCCCTCCCAGGCACTGTGACCTGACCGGTGGTCATGAAATTTTTATGCCCCAGGTCACACCCGGCCAAACGTCCGGCCACACCCGAGCAGGCCTTTTGTCCCGGCGGTTGGAGCCCGCGGCCGGGCCGCCGCACCGACCCGTCAGGTCGGCTCACTACCCTGATGGGCATGGCTGACCAGCTCGAGATCCCCGCTGACATCAAACCCCGCGACGGCCGCTTCGGGTGTGGCCCGTCGAAGGTCCGGCCCGAACAACTGCAGGCGCTGACCACGACCGCCGCCCCCCTGTTCGGCACCTCGCACCGGCAGGCGCCGGTCAAGAATCTGGTGGGCCGGCTGCGGTCCGGGCTCGCCGATCTGTTTTCGCTGCCCGACGGCTACGAGGTCATTCTGGGCAACGGCGGCGCGACGGCGTTCTGGGACGCCGCGGCCTTCGGGCTGATCGACAAGCGGTCGTTGCACCTGTCCTTCGGCGAGTTCAGCTCCAAGTTCGCCTCCGCGGTCGCCAAGAACCCGTTCGTCGGCGATCCCGTCATCATCAAGGCGGACGCCGGCAGCGCCCCCGAGCCGCAGAGCGACCCCTCCGTCGACGTGATCGCCTGGGCGCACAACGAGACGTCCACCGGCGTCGCGGTGCCCATCGGCCGGCCCGCCGACTCCGGCGACGCCCTGATCGTCATCGACGCAACCTCTGGCGCCGGCGGCCTGCCGGTCGACATCGCGCAGACCGACGCCTACTACTTCTCTCCGCAGAAGAATTTCGCCAGTGACGGCGGCCTGTGGCTGGCCGTCATGAGCCCCGCGGCGCTGGCCCGCGTCGAGTCCGTCGCTGCCTCCGGCCGCTGGGTGCCCGACTTCCTGTCGCTGCCGATCGCCGTGGAGAACAGCCTGAAGGACCAGACCTACAACACCCCGGCGATCGGCACCCTGGCGCTGATGGCCGAGCAGGTCGACTGGATGCTGGGCAACGGCGGGCTGGAGTGGGCCGTCAAGCGCACGGCGGACTCGTCGGGCCGGCTGTACTCCTGGGCCGAGGAGCAGGCCTACACCACGCCCTTCGTCACCGACCCGAAGCTGCGCTCCCAGGTGGTGGGCACCATCGACTTCGCCGACGAGGTCGACGCCGCGGCCGTGGCGAAGGTCTTGCGGGCGAACGGCGTCGTCGACACCGAGCCGTACCGCAAACTCGGCCGCAACCAGCTACGGGTGGGGATGTTCCCGGCGGTGGACCCCGACGATGTCAGCGCACTCACCCAATGCATTGACTGGGTCGTCGAGCGGCTGTAACTAACCGGCAATCGGCGCGCAACCGCACAGCGTGTCAGCACAGGTGATGGGCGGTTGCTGGACTAAAGTGCGCACGTGACGGATCCGTCGCTGACCTGCACGGAGCCTGCGAGGAGATAACCATGCGGGAACTCAAAGTGATTGGGCTGGATGCCGACAGCAAATATGTCATCTGCGAGAGTGACGATCCCGCGGAGCAGTTCCAGCTAGCGGCCGACGACCGCCTGCGAGCCCTGCTGCGCGATGCAGCCCTTTCCTCTGAGCAACCGCAGCTCGAGATTGAAGTCACCAACATGCTGAGCCCCAAAGAAATTCAGTCCAAAATCCGCGCGGGCGCCTCCGTCGAGCAGGTCGCCGCGGCGTCAGGCTCGGAGGTGTCGCGGATCCGCCGCTTTGCCCATCCGGTGCTGTTGGAACGGTTCCGCGCCGCCGAACTGGCAACCGCGGCCCATCCGATGTTGGCTGACGGCCCCGCCGTGCTGACGCTGCTGGAGACGGTCAGCGCCGCGTTGGTGACCCGGGGCCTCAGCCACGACAAACTCAGCTGGGACGCCTGGCGCAACGAAGACAACCGGTGGACGGTGCAGCTCGCGTGGAAGGTCGGCCGTTCCGACAACCTCGCGCATTTCTGCTTCTCCCCCGGCGCCCACGGCGGAACCGTGACCGCCATCGACGACGCGGCCAGCGCGCTGATCGACCCCAACTACGAACGTCCGCTGCGCCCGGTGGCCCGGGTCGCCCATGTCGACTTCGAGGAGCCCGCGAAGCCGCCGGTCGCGGAACCCGAGGCGGTCGTGGAGCCCGACGAAAAGCCGGTACACACCCGCCGGGGCAAGCCGGTCATCCCGGCGTGGGAAGACGTGTTGCTCGGCGTGCGCTCGGGCGGGCAGCGCTAAGCACGATGGTGGCGACCCGCTTCGCCCGGCTACGCCGCGCTCGCGATCACCACTAAGCACGATGGTGGCGACCCGCTTCGCCCGGCTACGCCGCGCTCGCGATCACCACTAAGCCCGACCCGCGGCCGTCAGGGCCAGCAGCACAATCCATGCGCCCGCGACGCCCACCGCTGCGCCCAGCACGAACCAGCGCAGCACCGGGGTGCGACGCCACCCCCACAAGGTCGGCGCCAGTCCCCCGGCGGCGACGACGTTGAGCCCCACAGCCAGCAGCGCGTGCACCCGAACCAGCCCCAGGCTGAGCACCACGATCGCGGCGGCGGTGACCACCGCAACGAATGCGGTCACCGTCAAACCCGTTGCCCAGGGGACGGATTCGTCTCTCATCAGCCGGAGCCTAGTCTGACTGTCCATCGCCGCCTCTAGACGTCGAGCGGGCCCGCTCGTAGAACGCCAGCGCCGCCGCCGTCGCGACGTTGAGCGAGTCGGTGCCCCGCGACATCGGGATGCGTACCCGCACGTCGCTCAACCGCAGGGTGGCCGGCGTCAGCCCCGGCCCCTCGGCACCCACCAGCACCGCGACGCGGTCGTCGCGCGCGGTCGCCATCGCCTCCGGCAAGGCGCACGCCGTGCCTTGGGGGGTCATCGCCATGAGTCGAAAACCGTTCTCCCGCAACGTCTCAAGCTCGGCGGGCCAACAGACTGCGCGCGCATAGGGCACCAGCAGCGCGTGGCCCATCGACACCCGGACCGCGCGGCGGTACAGCGGGTCGGCGCAGCCGCTGCCGAACACCACCGCATCGACGCCGAGGCCCGCCGCGTTGCGGAAGATGGAGCCCAAATTCTCGTGGTCGTTGACCCCTTCGAGCACCGCGACCGTGCGCGCCCCGGTGATCACGTCGGCGACGCCGGGTTCGGGCACTCGCCGGGCGGCCGCCAGCACGCCGCGGTTGAGGTGGAAGCCGACCACTTGGGCCATGACGTCGGCCGAGGCTCGGTAGAACGGCACGGCGCTGCCGGCCAGATCATCGTCGAGCTCGGCGAGCCGGCGGTCGGTGCCCAGCAGGGCATGCGGTCGGAAGCGCGACGCGAGCATGCGCTGGACCACCAGCACACCCTCGGCGATCACCAGCCCCTTGCCGGACGGCAGATCTGGACGGCGGTCGACGCTGTTCAGGTCGCGGAAATCGTCGAGCCTCGGATCGTCGGGGTCGTCAACGTCCTGAATATTCAGGGCTTCGGTCCGGTAACTCACGGGCCTTCGTCGACCAGGGCCAACATCAGATCGGCCGCGTTGCGCAGGGTGTCGCGTTGTTCGCTGTCCAGCGTCGCCAGCCGCTTGGCCAGCCACTCCTGGCGGGCACGTCGGTTCGCCTTGACCAGCTCGGCCCCGGACTCCGAGACCGAGACGAGCACCTGCCGGCCGTCGACCGGGTGCGGCGCGCGGTCCACCAGGCCCATCTCGGCCAGCGACGCGATCACCCGGGTCATCGACGGCGGCCGGACCCGTTCGCGGATCGCCAGGGCGCCCGGTGTCATCGGGCCTTCATTGGTCAGCATCGCCAGCGCCGACAGCTGGGACAACGACACCGGCGACGACGGGTTGCGAAACCGCAGTTGGCGGGCCAGCCGCATAACAGCCAGTGACAGGTCGCTGGCCAGCCGCGCATCGCTGTCAGGCATGGCGCGAGGTTACACGGAAGCCTGAGAAACCGGGACACGAACCGGTCAACGACCGATGTTGATCCTTTTCGCTAGGCTTCGGAATTTTGCTCGAAACGCTTACCCGCCCGCCCATCCCGCCTCGCTCAGCGGTTTCCGATCATCGGTTTCGGCAAGTGGGTGCGCCGCCGGCGAACACCGGCGGCGGGCTATGTTAATCGCGATGTCTGCCGAACCCGGTGCTAACCGCACAGCGCCGCCGTTGCCGGCCGCGCTGCTGCACGTGTGGCCCTTCATCGTGCTCGGCGCACTGGGCTGGCTGGCCGTGGCGGCCGCCGCTTTCCTGGTGCCCGCCCTGACCAGCTGGCGTCCGGTGGCCGTGGCCGGGCTGGGCGTGGGTGTGCTCGGCACGAGCATCTTTTTGCTGCAGCTGGCCGCGGCCCGGCGCGGTGCGCGCGGCGCCCAGGCCGGGCTCGAAAACTATCTCGACCACAAGTAATCCGCACACCTGGAGGAGCGATGGTAGCCCCGCTGTTGCAAACGCACGTCGACATCGACGCACCGGTGGCCACCGTGTGGGGATTGATTTCCGATCTGCGGCGCATGCCGCAGTGGAGCCCGCAGTGCAGGTGGATGAAGCCCTTCGGCCCGGTCCGCCAGGGCACCCGGACCCTCAACCTCAATCGCCGCAAGCGGATGTTCTGGCCGACCACGTGCACGGTCGTCGAGATCGTTCCCGACCGCAAGCTCGCGTTCCGCGTGGACACCAACAACACCATCTGGACCTATGAGCTCGAGCCCAGCGGCGAAGGCACCCGGCTGATCGAGAGTCGGCACGCCGAAAACGGGGTCACCGCGTTTTCGAACCTGTCGGTGAACGCACTCTTCGGCGGGACCGAGAAGTTCGAACGCGAATTGCTCGACGGGATGAACGCCTCGCTGGCGCGCATCAAGGCCGCCGCCGAAACCGGCTAGTCCGGCGTCTCGGTCTCCGGCTCGGCTGCCGCGGTCTCGCCCGGCGCCTCGGGCTGTTGCTCCGCAGCCTCGGGCTGTTGCTCCGAAGCCTCGAGCTGTTGCTCCGCAGCCTCGGGCTGTTGCTCTTCGTCCTCGGCCTGCGGCTGCGCTTCGGACGCCTCCGGCGAGTCCGCAGGCGGCGGGGACGGCTCGACCGGTGCCTGGGTGACGTCCAGCATGCCGTCGTCGTAGGGCTCGTAGGCCGGCGACCCGGTACCCGCCGGGGCGGGGGTGTCCGAGTGAGCACCGCAGCCGTACAGCTTGTCGACGATGTGCCCGTCGGCCGACAGTTCGTTGCCGCACACGCCGAACAGCGCGCCCAGGGATCCCGACAGCGGCAGGAAGAAGCCGCAGTCGCGGCATACCCGTTTGGTCGATCGCGCCATCGGTGAGTCTGGGCCGTAATCGCCGGTCCGCCAGCGTTCGGCCGCCTCCGAGCGGCCCTCGATGCTCATCACCCAGCGCCGGCCCAGCCCGATTTCCGCGGCGGTCTCGTCGACCTCGAGGTCACCACTGGAGGTGTAACCGGGAACCAGCCGGGGATCGTCGGCGGCGGGCGCCAACAGGTCGCCGGGGCTCAGGTCCCCGGGCCGCACCCGCTGCTCCCACGGCACCCAGTTCGGGGCCAGCAATGCCGTCGGCCCTGGCACCAGCACCACCTCGCTGATGGTGGCGTGGTCGGCGCCGGGGTAGGCGGCCACAACGACCGCCCACTGCCAGCCCTGGTAGCCGGGCAGATGCGCCAGGAATCGGTGGGTGGCGGTGTTCGGGTCTTCGTAGCCGACGCCCAGATAGTCGCCCACCATCTCCGGCGCGCCGAACTCCACCACCGCGGCCCTGGCCTGGTCTGCCGCGCCCGTGAGCACGGTCGCCAACCCCTCGGGCCAGTCGGCCACGGTCGCCACGGCGTTCTCCACGGTGGGCTCCTCGATGGGTCGGGTCGCGCTGTCTTCTTTCTGCATTGCGTTTTCAATACTAGGTTGACGAGCCACGCCCCGTTACCTGCAGACGCATCCAGGCGGCATAGGGGAGAATCGGGACGTGTCTGGACGGCGGCAGAACAAGCCGGGCCGGGTGGCCCCTCAGCCGGGCCGCCGGCCTCGCAATGGCGCTGCCTCCCAACATCCGGGCGCGGCCAATTACCCCGCCGGCGGGGCCGCCGATCGGCGCACCCGCCGCCCGACCCCGATGCCGAGCGCCAACCGCTACCTGCCCCCGCTGGGCCACCAGCCGGAGCCGGAACGCACCAGCGTCGCGGCGCCGCGCGGTCCCTCGTCCGGCGAGCGGATCACCGTTACCCGCGCCGCGGCGCTGCGAAGCCGCGAGATGGGTTCGCGGATGTACTGGATGGTGCAGCGCGCCGCGACGGCCGACGGCGCCGACAAGTCCGGCCTGACGGCGCTGACGTGGCCAGTGGTGGCCAACTTCGCGGTGGACGCCGCGATGGCCGTGGCGCTGGCCAACACGTTGTTCTTCGCGGCGGCCACCGGCGAGAGCAAGGGCCGGGTCGCGCTGTACCTGTTGATCACCATCGCGCCGTTCGCGGTGATCGCTCCGCTGATCGGTCCGGCGCTCGACCGGCTGCAGCACGGCCGCCGCGTCGCCCTGGCCGCGTCGTTCTCCCTGCGCACCGCGCTGGCCGTGCTGCTGGTGATGAACTACGACAGCGCCAGTGGCAGTTTCCCGTCGTGGGTGCTCTATCCGTGCGCGCTCGCGATGATGGTGTTCTCGAAGTCGTTCAGCGTGCTGCGCAGCGCGGTGACACCGCGCGTGATGCCGCCGAGCATCGACCTGGTGCGGGTCAACGCCAGACTGACCATGTTCGGTCTGCTGGGCGGCACCATCGTCGGCGGCGCGATCGCGGGCGGTGTCGAATTCGTCTGCACCCATCTGTTCAAGCTGCCCGGGGCGTTGTTCGTGGTGATCGCGATGACGATCGCCGGCGCCATGCTGTCGATGCGGATACCGCGCTGGGTCGAGGTGACCGCGGGTGAGGTTCCCGCCACCCTGAGCTATCGCCAGGACAGTGAACCGCTGCGGCGCAGCTGGCACAAGGAGGTCAGCGGGGCGCTGCGACAGCCGTTGGGCCGCAACATCATCACCTCGCTGTGGGGTAACTGCACCATCAAGGTCATGGTGGGCTTCCTGTTCCTGTATCCCGCGTTCGTCGCCAAGGCCCATCAGGCCAACGGCTGGGCCCAGATCGCCATGCTCGGGATGATCGGCGCCGCGGCCGGGATCGGCAATTTCGTCGGCAACTTCACCAGCGCGCGCCTGAAGCTGGGCCGGCCCGCCGCGCTGGTGGTGCGCTGCACGGTGGCGGTGAGCGCGGTCGCGCTGGCCGCCTCGGTCGCAGGCAACCTGATGCTGGCCGTGGTCGCCACCCTGGTCACGTCGGGATCCAGCGCCATCGCGAAGGCGTCCCTGGACGCGTCGCTGCAGAACGACCTGCCGGAGGAATCCCGCGCCTCGGGCTTCGGGCGCTCGGAGTCGACGCTGCAGTTGGCCTGGGTCCTCGGCGGCGCGCTCGGGGTGTTGGTGTACACCGAGTTGTGGGTCGGTTTCACCGCGGTGACTGCGCTACTCATCCTGGGCCTGGCGCAGACCCTGGTCAGCTTCCGCGGCAACTCATTGATTCCCGGCCTGGGAGGGAATAGGCCGATCATGGTCGAGCAGGAGGGCAAGCGCCGCGGTGTCGGCGCACCGGCGGTGGTTGCCGAGTGAAACCCGAAAGCAAGCGGGGTGTGGCGGTGCTGCTCGCCTGCCTGGTGGCTGTGCTCTGCGTCGGCGCCGGCGTCGCAACCTGGTTGTTAGTGGGACGCTCCGGACCGCGGCACCCCGAGATCAGCGCGTATTCGCACGGCCACCTGACCCGGGTGGGGCCGTACCTGTACTGCAACGTGCTCAACCTCGAAGACTGCGAGACGCCGCAGAGCCAGGGTGAGCTGCGGGTCAGCGAGCGTTACCCGATTCAGCTCTCGGTGCCCGATGCCATCTACCGGGCACCCTGGCGGTTACTCCAGGTTTACGACGACCCCACCAACACCACCAGCACTATCTTCCGGCCGGACACCCGGTTTGCCGTGACCATCCCCTCGGTCGACCCGCATCGCGGCCGCCTGGCCGGGATCGTGGTGCAGTTGCTGACGCTGGCGGTGGATCCCGCGGGCGAGTTGCGCGACGTGCCGCACGCGGAATGGTCGGTGCGGCTGACCTTCTGAGAGTTCACCTCCAGTACTAGGCCCCATGGCCGGGGGGCACGCGTTCACCTTCGACCGGCGGCCCGGGAGGTGTACCTGTCCCGAAGGGCTTGCCGCCCAAGCTCTCTCGCCCGTGCGGAGATAGCCAGCCGGCCAGGTCCGGACCCTTGGGCACGATCCGGGTGGGATTGATGTCGGCGTGCACGATGTAGTAGTGCTGCTTGATCTGAACGAAGTCGACGGTGTCACCGAAACCCGGCGTCTGGAACAGGTCACGCGCGTAGGCCCACAGCACCGGCATCTCGCTCAATTTGCTGCGATTGCATTTGAAGTGCCCGTGATACACCGGGTCGAAGCGCGCCAGGGTGGTGAACAGCCGCACGTCGGCCTCGGTGATGGTGTCGCCCACCAGGAATCGCTGACTGGTCAGCCGCTCACTCACCCAATCCAGCGCGGTGAACAACCGGTCATATGCCGCCTCGTAGGCCTGCTGCGAGCCGGCGAACCCGCACCGGTACACGCCATTGTTGATCTCGGTGTAAACCCTCTTGCTCACCTCGTCGATCTCCGCACGAAGCCGCTCGGGATACAGCTCCGGCGCCCCGGCGCGATGGTAGGCCGTCCATTCCGTCGAAAGATCCAGGGTCATCTGCGCGAAGTCGTTCGTGACCACCGCACCGGTTGGGACGTCGACGATCGCGGGCACCGTGATGCCCTTGGGGTAGTCGGGGAAGCGCTTGAAGTAGGCGTCTTGCAGCCGCGGGATCTTCAGCACCGGGTCGACACCGCCCGGATCCAGATCGAACGTCCAACTGCGCTCGTCGTGCGTGGGGCCGCAAAAACCAATGGAGAGAACGCTTTCCAGGCCCAGCAAGCGACGCACGATGATCGCGCGGTTTGCCCATGGGCACGCGCGGGCGACGACCAGCCGATACCGACCGGGCTCGACGGGGTACCCGTCGCGCCCATCGGCCGTTATGCGGGTGGCGATGTAGTTGGTGTCGCGGGTGAATTCACCTGCTTGCGCAATATAGGAAGCCATATCTCCCATATTGCTCAACACCGGCGTTCGGCGCATTGACTATCCGGACGGAATTCGCCGAGCCAGATTGGTCTCGGTCGACGCACCCTCTTCCCAGTGAGCGATCCACGGTCCGGTGCCCTCGGACTGATCGATGATCCCGTCCTCAAGCCAGCGGTAATGACCCTCCAGCAGGTTGCGGGTGAGCGCAACATCGCTGCCGTCGGTGTTGTCCCATAAGGCGTGAAACAGCGCCTCGACCCGTAAGGCCGATTGCTCACAAAACGTCTCGGCGAGCTCACACGCCCGCTGACCGACCACCGGATCGGCGGCGCGTTGCGATTCTGCCCGCACGCACGCCGCGGACATCGCGAACAGCTCGGCGCCGATGTCGACCACGCGACCGAGGAACCCCTGCCGCTGCTCGAGCTTGGCCTGCCAACGTGCCATGCCGTAGAAGGTGTTGCGGGCCAGCTTGCGGCTGGAGCGTTCGATAAAGCGAAAATGTGGCGCCAGCGGGCCGAACTCATGGTAGGCCCGTGGCCGCTGGCCTTCACCGAATACCAGCTGCGGCAACCACTTTGCGTAGAATCCGCTCGCACCGAGCGCCGCCGCGGCCTTCTGCCGTAAGCCGGTGTCCGGCTTGGCGAGGTCACCGGCCGCAGCGAGGTGCGCGTCGACCGCCTCACGAGCGATGAGCAGTCTCATGATCTCACTGGATCCTTCGAAGATCCGGTTGATCCGCAGGTCCCGCAACGCCTGCTCCACCGGCACCGCGCGTTCGCCGCGCGCGGCCAGCGACTCGGCGGTCTCATACCCGCGACCGCCCCGGATCTGCATGACCTCATCGACGATCAGGCAGGCCATCTCGCTCGACCACAACTTGGCCAGCGCCGCTTCGATGCGGATGTCGTTGCGTCCCTCGTCCGCCATCTGGGCGGACAACTCCAGCACCGCGTCGAGGGCGTAGTTGGTCGCGGCGATGAACGAGAGCTTGCTCGCCACCGCTTCGTGTTCGGCCAGCGGTTTTCCCCACTGCACGCGCTCACCAGACCATTCGCGCGCAATCTTGAGCGCCCACTTCGACGAGCCCGCCGCACTGGCCGGAATCGACAACCGTCCGGCGTTGAGCGTGGTGAGCGCGATCTTCAGGCCGTCGCCCTCCTTGCCGATCAAGTTTTCGCTCGGAACCCGGACCTTGTGCAGCCTGGTCACGCCGTTCTCGATGCCGCGCAGTCCCATGAATTTGTTGCGTCGCTCGACGGTGATGCCGGGCGAATCGGCCTCGACGACAAAAGCACTGATGCCACCGCGGTTCCCGTCGTGCTTGGGAACCCGGGCCATCACCACCAACAGTTCAGCGACCACGCCGTTGGTGGTCCACAACTTCACGCCATCGAGTTCGTAGGCCTTACCGTCTTCGATCGGTGTTGCCGTCGAGGCCAGGCGCGCCGGGTCGGAGCCCACGTCGGGTTCGGTAAGCAGAAATGCCGAGATGGCCCCAGCGGCGCACCGCGGCAAGAACTTCCGTTTCTGCTCGGCTGTCCCGGCGAGCTTGAGCGGCTCGGGTACCCCGATCGACTGATGAGCCGATAACAAGGCGCCGAGACTGGGATGCACGCTCGTCACCATCATCAGAGCCCGGTTGTAGGCGACCTGCGACATATTCAGACCGCCATAGTCGGCTGGTATCTTCATCCCGAAGCAGCCCAGTTCGGCCAGGCCCTTCACGTACTCGGGCGGAATTTCGGCATCGCGTTCGATCACGCTGCCGTCAACGCCGGCCAGGAATTCGCGCAATTGGTCGAGGAACGTCCGGGTGCGGACCTCGTCGGCATCAGAGGGCGTCGGGAATGGATGTATCAACTCCAGCGGGAATCGACCGAGAAATAGCTCTTTCGCGAAGGACGGTTTATCCCAACCGCTTTCGCGTGACTCCTCGGCGAGAGCTCTCGCCTGCTCTTCGGTGACGTGCGCTCGCTGTGCCATCGCAGCCTCCTTGCTAGACGGCCGTAATGGGGTGTGAGTACCCGCGATGCGTGGCTCGCCACCACGGAATCGCCTAGCAGAAGTGAAGTACCAGCGGTGCGCGCAGGCTCGGCCGCTCGGGCCAGGTAGCCGGGCAGATCTTTCCGCCCGCGTCGCGGCGAGCCGGGGTCAGCGTCAGCCGTCGAGTTCCCGGGCCACGGCCTTGACCACCTCGGAGACCCGGCGGGCGGTCTTGCGGTCCGGGTAGCGGCCCTTGCGCAACTCGGGCTGCACGGTGCTTTCCAGCAGGGTGATCATGTCCTCGACCATGCCGTGCAGCTCGTCGGGGCTGTGCTTGTGCTCGGCGGGCGCCTCGCGACGCGTCTTGGTCAGGCTCGGCGGCGGCTCAATCAGCTTGAGGCTCAACGCTTGCGGCCCGCGTCGCCCGGAGGCGATGCCGAACTCCACACGCTGGCCCGCTTTGAGGCCCTCGACCCCGGCGGGCAACGCCGACGAGCGGACGTACACGTCTTCGCCGTCCTCCTGCGACAGGAAGCCGAAGCCCTTGTCAGCGTCGTACCACTTCACCTTGCCCGTCGGCACTGGTCTCACCTGCTTTGTCTAACGAATCAGTAGAAATAGGCAACACAATAAGCGTCCCGCCTGCGCAGGACGCCGTATTAGGAGTCTGATCCTACTCGGATGCCCGGGTAACGAGCACCCCCGTTATCGGGCACTCGGTACCCTTGGTAGTACCCGCGGAGGAGATATGCGCCTGATCCTTAACATCATCTGGTTAGTCTTCGGCGGCCTTTGGATGGCCGTCGGATATTTGGCTGCGGCGCTCGTCAGCTTCGTGCTCATCATCACCATTCCGTTCGGCTTCGCGTCGCTGCGCATCGCCTCCTACGCGCTGTGGCCGTTCGGCCGCACCATCGTGGACAAGCCGACCGCGGGGTCGGGCGCCCTGATCGGAAACGTCATCTGGGTGGTGCTGTTCGGTGTGTGGCTGGCGATCGGTCACCTGGTCAGCGCGGCGGCGATGGCGCTCACGATCGTCGGCATTCCCCTGGCGCTGGCCAACCTCAAACTGATTCCGGTGTCGTTGATGCCGCTGGGCAAGCAGATCGTTCCGGTCAGCTCGCCGACTCACTACGAGCCACAGGTGGCCGCATGACCCTGACGACGCTGGGCCTCCCGACGGTGCCGAGCCGCGACGGCGGGCCGGCCGTACCGTCGGACGCGCCGACCACCGGCCCGCTGGTGGACACCTATGGGAGGGTCGCCACCGATCTGCGGGTGTCGCTGACCGACCGCTGCAACCTGCGGTGCAGTTATTGCATGCCGGCAGAGGGCCTGAACTGGCTCCCCGGCGAGCAACTGCTCAACGCCGACGAGTTGGCCAGGCTGCTGCGCATCGCCGTCATCCGGCTGGGGGTGACCAGCGTGCGGTTCACCGGCGGCGAACCCCTACTGGCGCGCCACCTCGAGGAAGTGGTCGCCGCGGCCGCCGGCCTGCAGCCGCGCCCCGAGATCTCGCTGACCACCAACGGTGTGGGGCTGGCGCGGCGCGCCGCCGGGCTCGCCGCGGCCGGCCTGAACCGGGTCAACGTCTCACTGGACAGCGTGGACCGGAAGAATTTCGCGGCCATCACCCGCCGCGACCGGCTCGCCGACGTGCTGGCCGGCCTGGCCGGCGCCCAGGAGGCCGGCCTGACGCCGGTCAAGGTGAACGCCGTGCTCGACCCCGGCACCGGCCGCGAGGACGTGGTGGAGCTGTTGCGGTTCTGCCTGGAGCACGGCTACCAGTTGCGCGTCATCGAGCAGATGCCGCTGGATGCCGGGCACCAATGGCGACGGGACGCGGCGTTGAGCGCCGACGACGTGCTGGCGGCGCTGCGCCCGCACTTCCGGCTGCGGCCCGACCCGGCGCCGCGCGGATCGGCCCCCGCCGAGCTGTGGCTGGTGGACACCGGCCCGGGAACGCCGAGCGGCAAGTTCGGCGTCATCGCATCGGTCTCGCACGCCTTCTGCGGGGCGTGTGACCGCACCCGGTTGACGGCGGACGGCCAGATCCGCAGCTGCCTGTTCGCCGAGCAGGAGACCGACCTGCGCGGGCTGCTGCGCGGCGGCGCGACCGACGACGCGATCGAGGCTGCCTGGCGCACCGCGATGTGGGGCAAGCCCGCCGGTCACGGCATCAACGACCCGAACTTCATCCAGCCCGACCGCCCGATGAGCGCGATCGGTGGCTAGCCCTGCGGGACAGGCCCCTGTCCAAGCCAACGGAATCCAGGTGACGGTGCGCTACTTCGCGGCCGCCCGCGCGGCCGCGGGTGTCGAGTCGGAGACGGTGGTGCTGCGCCCCGGCACTACGGTCGGCGAGCTGGTCGAGCGGCTCGCCGTTCGAGGGTCTCGCCTCGCCACCGTGTTGATGCGCTGCTCGTACCTGCGCGACGGGATCGCGGTCCGCGACGAGACCGCGGTGTTGCAAACCGGTGACACGATTGATGTCCTGCCGCCCTTTTCTGGCGGCTGAAACTGTGAGTTATCTCACGTAACGGATTCATAACGGCGCGGTCACGCTCCGATATCGCGCATATTGACCTGCGCAAACACTATGTGTTCCTGCGGTTTTCGCAGTTGGCCATGAGGGAAACGCCGGGTTTCGCAAGACGTGACGAGACCAACAGAAACCGTTACCGTCTCCGAAGGCTCGCCAGCCATCCCGATTGGCGGACCTCCCCTCCCTATCGCGCCGAGCTCCATCCAATAGGCGGGGGGCCACCGAACTACATGGATGGAGACGGGGGACCCACCGGTCCACCGTGATCGGACTGGGGTCGCTCGCGGCCCCTAGGGGTGAAGCCGGCGTCGTCTCGCATGACGACCACGCCGGCCGGGTGGCCTCTCCAACCCGAACCCGACAGCTGACCTCGCAGGCGCGTGACGAGAGAGGAATAAACCGGCGCGTATGAGTGGACGTCACCGTAAGCCCAGCAGTTCGAACATCAGCGTCGCCAAGATCGCCTTCACCGGTGCGGTTCTTGGTGGCGGCAGCATCGCCCTTGCCGGCCAGGCGGCTGCGGCCACCGATGGCGAATGGGATCAAGTAGCCCATTGTGAATCCGGCGGCAACTGGGGCATCAACACCGGCAACGGCTACCACGGCGGCGTGCAGTTCAGCTCAAGCACTTGGGCTTCGCACGGCGGCGGCCAGTACGCCCCGTCTGCCGAACTCGCCACCAGGGAACAGCAGATCGCCGTAGCCGAGCGGGTGCTCGCCACCCAGGGCCGTGGCGCCTGGCCCGTGTGCGGTGGCCCGCTGTCGGGTCCCACCCAGCGCGACGTGCCCGTGCCGGCCGCCCTGGACGCTCCCGGCGTCAACGGCGCCCCGGCGCCGCTGGCCCCGCCCGCGGACGCGCCCCCGCCGGACGCCCCTCCGCCGCCCGCTCCGGTGCAACTGGCCTCGTTTGACCGGCCGGCACCGCCGGACGCTCCTCCGCCGCCCCCGGCGGATCTGCCGCCCGCGCCCCCGGCCGACGTCCCGCCCGCGCCTCCCGTGGACCTGCCGCCGGCACCCCCGGCCGATGTCCCGCCTCCAGCGGACGCGATGCCGCCCGCGCCCCCAGCGGACGCACCGCCCGTCGTGGACACGGACTTCCACGGTTTCGTACCGGCCGGCATGCCGCAGCATGCTTCCGAAGCCGGCTACACGCAGCAACTGTGGGACGCCATCCGGGCCCAGGACGTTCAGGGCAACGACGCGCTGGACGCTCTCGCCCAGCCGTCGCCTAGCGCCTGAGCACGCCGCACTCCCCGGCACGCCCCGAAACCCTCCTATTCGGGGCGTGTCGGGCACGGATCATTCGGCACCCGGCCCCCCAAGGCCGACGCGCGCACGGCGCGTGACTAGGAAGTCAGGCCGAGCCGACCCACTCTTCGGTTCCGTCCGCGAAGAATTGGTGTTTCCACACCGGTAGCCGCGCCTTGATGGTGTCCACCAGATGCGCGCAGGTGGCGAATGCCGCCTGCCGGTGATCGGCGGCGACGGCCGCCACCAGCGCCGCCTCTCCGATGCGCAGCGCGCCGACCCGGTGGCTGGCGGCGACGGCACGCACGCCGCTGGACTGCTCGGCCACATCGGCCACTACCTCGGCGATGACCTGCTCGGCGGACGGGTGTGCGGAGTACTCGAGCCGCACCACCCGCCGGCCGCCGTCGTGGTCGCGGATCATGCCGACGAACCCGACGATGGCCCCGGCCGCCTGATGGCCCACCAACTCTTCGTGCTCGGCCAGTGAAATCGGGTGCTCGGTCATCGCGGCGCGCACGACGAGCGTCATCGCTGGTGATCTTTACCGGCGAGCTGGTCGAGCGCGTGGTCCAGCACACCGGCGAGCACGCCGAGGCCGTCGCGCACCCCTCCGGGCGAACCCGGCAGGTTGACGATCAGGGTCTGGCCGGCCACGCCGCACACCCCGCGCGACAGCACCGACGTCGGCACCTTGGGCAGGCCAGAGTGGCGGATCGCTTCCGCCAGCCCCGGAACCATGTAGTCGACGACGGCCACGGTCTGGTCCGGTGTGCTGTCGGTGGGCGAGATGCCGGTGCCACCGGAGGTGATGATGACGTCGACCTCGGCGTCGATCGCGGTGCGCAGCGCGTCGCCGACCGGTGGCCCGTCGGCGACAACCTCCGGCTGCACGTCCGAAAAGCCCCGCTCTGCCAGCCATTCGGCGATGATCGGGCCGCAGCGGTCGTCGTACACTCCCGACGACGCGCGGGTCGAGGCGATGATGATGCGGGCTGAACGTGAACTCATGGACGCGCCCACCTTCCGGTTTTGCCGCCGTCCTTGCGCAGCACTCGAATATCGTCGATTCGTGCGGCCGGGTCGACCGCCTTGATCATGTCGTAGAGCGTCAGGCCCGCGACGCTGACGGCGGTCAGCGCTTCCATCTCCACCCCCGTGCGGTCGGTGCTACGCACCGTTGCGATGATCTCGATCTCAGACTCACCTACGGTGAAGTCGATGTCGACCCCCGTGAGCGCAAGTTGATGACAAAGCGGGATGAGGTCGCTGGTGCGCTTCGCGGCCTGGATGCCGGCTATCCGCGCGGTGGCCAGTGCGTCGCCCTTGGGCAGGCCGCCGGTCGAAATCAGACCCACAACCTGGGCCGACGTGCGTAGGACGCCGGCGGCGACCGCGGTGCGCTTGGTGGCGACCTTCTCGCTGACGTCGACCATGTGCGCCGCCCCGTGATCGTCCAGGTGTGACAGGGCGCCCGACCCAGAGTCTGGCGACGCCCGGCTCGCAGAGGCTGCGGAGGCCTCAGAGGCCCTGGCCATTTGGCGGCCTACCGATTGACGTCGGTGACCGGGTGCACGTAGGGCAGATCGGTGGAGGGCAGCGGGAACACCAGCTCGCCGAAGGGCGACAGCGCACCCGTGCGATCGGTCACGAGTTCACTGACCGCGTGGTCGTCGGGGTCCGTTGTCGGCCAGCCGTTGTCGACGTACTTGGTTTTGCGCGCTTTGCCCTCAGCAGTGTCAGCCACGAGGTCCATTCTTACAGGTGGCCCCACTGCATGTGGTGCAAGACCGGCGTTCGGAGACGCGTGACGCTCGCCGCCGATGCCCGCCGCCCGGGTGAGGCGATCACTCATCGAGCTCTGCTCGGTACCGGCAACCTGCTTTACGCTGGTCAGCAATGACCGACAACACCCCGGATATCCCGCTGGGGTCTTGGCTGGCCGAGTTATCCGATGAGCGGCTGATCCGACTGTTGGAATTGCGGCCGGACCTCGCCCAGCCCCCACCCGGCAGCATCGCCGCACTGGCCGCGCGCGCCCAGGCCCGCCAGTCGATCAAGGCCGGCACCGACGACCTCGACTTCCTGCGCCTGGCCGTTCTCGACGCGCTGCTGGTGCTGCAGGCCGACGTGGAGCCTGTGCCGGCCGCGAAGCTGCTGGCGCTGATCGGTGACCGCGCCCCCGAATCCGACGTCCTCGCCGCCGTCGACGACCTCCGGCAACGCGCGCTGGTCTGGGGCGAGGCCGCGCTGCGGGTGGCCGCCGACGCCGCGACGGGAATGCCGTGGCATCCGGGCCAGGTCATTCTCGAGGACACCTCGCGCAGCGCCGAGGAGATCGCCGGCCTGATCGACGACCTCAACCAGGCGCAGCTCGACGTGTTGGAGAAACTTCTCGAGGGCTCCCCGATGGGCCGCACCCGCGACGCCGCGCCCGGCGCGGCCGCCGACCGGCCGGTGCCTCAGCTGCTGGCCATGGGGCTGCTGCGGCGCATCGACGCCGAGACGGTGATCCTGCCCCGCCACGTCGGACAGGTGCTGCGCGGCGAACAGCCCGGCCCCATGCAGCTGACCGCGCCCGACCCGGTGGTGTCGACGACCACGGCCGACGATGCCGACGCGGCGGCCGCCGGGGCCGTCATCGACCTGCTGCACGAGGTCGACGTCCTACTTGAAACGCTTTCCACCGCACCGGTTTCCGAGCTGCGCAGCGGCGGCCTTGGCATTCGCGACGTCAAGCGGCTGAGCAAGGTGACCGGCGTCGAGGAACCGCGGCTGGGATTGATCCTCGAAGTCACGGCCGCGGCCGGATTGATCGCCAGCGGTATGCCCGACCCCGAGCCGGTCACCGGCGAGGCACCGTACTGGGCGCCGACCATCGCCACCGACCGGTACACCGCGATGTCGGCCGCCGAACGCTGGCAGCTGTTGGCGAGTAGTTGGCTCGACCTTCCCGGCCGCCCGGCGCTGATCGGCAGCCGCGGGCCCGACGCCAAGCCCTACGGGGCCCTCACCGACGGGCTGTACTCCACGGCCGCACCGCTGGATCGCCGGCTGTTGCTCGGCATGCTGGCCGAACTGTCGCCCGGGGCCGGCGTCAACGCGGCGGAAGCCTCCGCGGCGCTGATCTGGCGACGTCCGCGCTGGGCGAAGCGATTGCAGCCCGGACCCGTCGGGGACCTGCTCGCCGAGAGCAACGCCCTGGGCCTGGTGGGCCGCGGGGCGATCAGCACGCCGGGGCGGGCGCTGCTGGACGACGACGGGGATCCGCAGGCCGCGATCGAAGCGATGAACCGCGCCCTGCCCAAGCCGGTCGACCATTTCCTGGTGCAGGCGGACCTGACGGTGGTGGTGCCCGGGCCGTTGGAACGCGACCTGGCCGAGCAACTCGCCGTCGTCGCCACCGTCGAATCGGCCGGCACCGCGATGGTGTACCGCATCACCGAGCAGTCGATCCGGCATGCACTCGATGTCGGCAAGACCCGCGACTGGATGCATTCCCTTTTCGCCAGGCATTCCAAAACGCCAGTGCCACAAGGACTTACCTATCTGATCGACGATGTCGCGCGCCGGCATGGACAGCTGCGGATCGGCATGGCCGCGTCGTTCGTTCGTTGCGAGGACCCCGCGCTGCTGGCGCAGGCGGTGGCCGCGCCGGCGACCGACGAGGTGCAGCTGCGGGCGCTGGCGCCGACCGTCGCTGTGTCACCGGCGCCCATCGGCGACGTGCTCACCGCGTTGCGCGCCGCGGGCTTCGCCCCGGCGGCCGAGGATTCCTCCGGAGCCATCGTCGACGTGCGTCAGCGCGGGGCCCGGGTGGCGACACCCCAGCAGCGCCGGCCGTATCGCCCGGTCCGGCGCCCCAACAGCGAAAGCCTCAACGCGGTGGTCGCGGTGCTGCGCAAGGTGACCGCCGCACCGTTCGGCAATATCCGCGTCGATCCTGCCGTCACCATGACCCAGCTGCAGCGCGCGGCCAAGGAACAAGACACCCTGGTGATCGGTTATCTGGATGCGGCGGGCGTGGCCACCCAGCGGGTGGTGTCGCCCATCACCATCAAGGGCGGTCAGCTGGTCGCCTTCGATTCGGCGTCCGGCCGGCTGCGTGACTTCGCCATTCACCGCATCACGTCGGTCGTGTCGGCCACCGCCCGATAATGGTTGGCATGCCCGCCGACGGAACACAGATGAGGAGGAGTGGCGCTGACGATGTCTGACGGACCGTTGATCGTGCAGTCGGATAAGACGGTGCTGCTCGAAGTGGACCACGAGCAGGCCCGCGCGGCGCGCGCCGCCATCGCGCCGTTCGCCGAGCTGGAGCGCGCGCCCGAGCACGTGCACACCTACCGCATCACGCCGCTGGCGCTGTGGAACGCCCGCGCCGCCGGTCATGACGCCGAGCAGGTGGTCGACGCGCTGGTGAGCTTCTCGCGCTACGCGGTGCCCCAGCCGCTGCTGGTCGACATCGTCGACACCATGGCCCGCTACGGCCGCCTGCAACTGGTAAAGAACCCCGCGCACGGCCTGACGCTGGTGAGCCTGGATCGCGCGGTGCTCGAAGAGGTGTTGCGCAACAAGAAGATCGCCCCGATGCTAGGGGCGCGGCTCGATGACGACACCGTCATCGTCCACCCCAGCGAGCGCGGCCGCGTCAAGCAGATGCTGCTCAAAATCGGTTGGCCCGCAGAGGATCTCGCCGGCTACGTCGACGGCGAAGCGCATCCGATCAGCCTGGCCCAGGACGGCTGGCACCTGCGCGACTATCAACAGATGGCCACCGACTCGTTCTGGTCCGGGGGCTCCGGGGTGGTGGTGCTTCCGTGCGGCGCAGGTAAGACACTGGTGGGCGCTGCCGCCATGGCGAAAGCCGGTGCGACGACGCTGATTCTGGTCACCAATATCGTCGCGGCGCGGCAATGGAAGCGCGAACTGATCGCCCGCACGTCGCTCACCGAGGACGAGATCGGCGAATACTCCGGCGAACGTAAGGAGATCCGTCCGGTCACCATTTCGACCTATCAGATGATCACGCGGCGCACCAAGGGCGAGTACCGGCACCTGGAGCTCTTTGACAGCCGGGATTGGGGATTGATCATCTACGACGAGGTCCATCTGTTGCCGGCGCCGGTGTTTCGGATGACCGCCGATCTGCAGTCCAAGCGGCGCCTGGGCCTGACCGCCACGCTGGTCCGCGAGGACGGCCGCGAGGGCGACGTGTTTTCGCTGATCGGCCCGAAACGCTACGACGCGCCGTGGAAGGATATCGAGGCGCAGGGGTGGATCGCACCGGCCGAATGCGTCGAGGTGCGGGTCACCATGACGGACAACGAGCGGATGCTGTACGCCACCGCCGAGCCCGAAGAGCGGTACAAGCTCTGCTCGACGGTGCACACCAAAATCGCTGTGGTCAAATCGATCCTGGCGAAGCATCCCGGCGAGCAGACCCTGGTGATCGGCGCCTACCTCGATCAGCTCGACGAGCTCGGTGCCGAACTGAACGCCCCGGTGATCCAGGGGTCCACTCGGACCAAGGAACGCGAAGAGCTGTTCGACGCGTTCCGGCGTGGCGAGTTGTCCACCCTGGTGGTGTCCAAGGTCGCGAACTTCTCCATTGACCTGCCGGAAGCCTCTGTGGCGGTGCAGGTTTCGGGAACATTCGGCTCGCGCCAGGAGGAGGCGCAACGGCTGGGTAGGCTGCTGCGGCCCAAGTCCGACGGTGGGGGTGCCATCTTCTATTCCGTGGTGGCGCGCGACAGCCTGGACGCGGAGTACGCCGCGCACCGGCAGCGCTTCTTGGCCGAGCAGGGCTACGGCTACATCATCCGCGACGCGGACGACCTCTTGGGGCCGGCGATTTAGGTTGTGGCCGCTCGCCGCTCAGGCGGTTAGCGCGACAGGATGGTCGCCGACGCGGTGCCGGGCGCGCCGTACACCTGGGCCAGCCCGACGCGCGGGTCGCCGGGCACCTGACGCTCCCCCGCCTCGCCGCGCAACTGCCGCACCAGTTCGTGCATCTGCCGCAGCCCCGACGCGCCGATCGGCTCGCCGTTGGCGATCAGCCCGCCGTCGGTGTTGACCGGCATCGAGCCGTGGATCTCGGTGGCGCCGTCGGCCAGCAGCTTCTCCTGCTCGCCGTCCGCACACAGGCCGGTCTCGGCCATGTGGATCACCTCGGCGCCGGCGTCGGTGTCCTGCAACTGCGCGACGTCGACGTCCTCCGGGCCGATGCCGGCCGCCTCGTAGGCGGCCTTGGCGGCATACACCGTCGGTGACGCGTCCTCGTCCAGCGGCGCCGACGTGGCGTGCACCTCGTAGGCACCGAAGCGCCGGGTCCGAATCTCGCAGGCGCGCACGTAAACTGGCTTTTCGGTGAACTTCTCGGCCATATCCGCACGACACATGATGACCGCGGCTGCCCCCTCGTCGGGCGCGCAGAACATGTACTGCGTCAACGGGTAGTTCAGCGCGGGCGAGTTGAGGATCTCCTCGATGGAGATCTCCTTGCGCCGGAAGGCATTCGGGTTCAGCGCACCGTTGCGGAAGTTCTTGTTCGCCACCCGCGCCAGTGTCTCCTGCGAGATGTTGTGGTCGTGGATGTACTTGTTGGCCTTCATCCCGAAGAACTTGGTGGTGACGAACTGGCCGTTGTTGGCGTACCACTGGGGCAGCGCCAGCTTGGCGGGGTCGTCGGTGAAGGCGCCGCGCGGGTGCTTGTCCAGCCCGATCGCGATGCCGATGTCGTACTTGCCCAGCCGGATGGTGTCGGCGGTCTGCTGAATGGCGCTGGCCGAGGTGGCGCAGGCGTTGAACACGTTGGTGAACGTGATGCCGGTTAGTCCGACCAGGCGGGTGACCGCGTCGGGATTGGAGACCTCGTAGCTGCCCCCGAAGCCGAACTGGATGTCCTTCCAATCCACGCCGGCGTCTTTGAGTGCGAGCTGGACGGCCTCGGCGCCCATCTGCATCGCGGTCTTGTCGAACCGACCGAACGGGTGCAGGCCCACGCCGATGATGGCGACGTCGTTCGTCATCTCATGTGCTCCTAATCAGATGGTGGCGACCCGCTAGACCGGCTGGAAAGCGAAGGTGATGATTTCGGCGCCCTCGTCGTCGGTTGCGAAAGGCACCATGGTGAGTTCGACTTCCTGGCCGAACTGCAGCTTGGCCGGGTCGTTCTCGGTCAACCGGCCTTCGACGCGGATGACGTCACCCAGCTGGACCAACCCCACGCCGAACGGCACGAAGTCCTTGCCGGTCGGGCCGGCATAGGGAGCTCCGGGCGGGAAGCCCTGGGTGGTCCACGCCACCAGCGTCCCGCGCCGGGGCAACAGCACGTCGGACATCTCGGCGGCGCTGCATCGCGGGCACCACTGCTGCACCGGGAAGGTGGTGGCCGCACAGCTGCCGCATCGGCTGCCGATCAGCTGCGGGCTCTCATCGGGCCAGGTAGAGATCTCGGGGGCTAGTGCCTTCTGCATCGAGGGATCCTCCAGGATCGTCCACAATCCGCCAACAGAATATTGCTCACTGAACCGTATAACAGCCTTCCGAAAAGTGGAAACCGCATTCTCATCCGCGGGAGGAAGGCCAGGCCACCGGTGGGCCGCGGCCCGAAGATATGTTGGGGCTATGACGGTCACGGTGATACTTGAGCTCAGGTTTAAGCCCGACGAGGTCGCCGCGGGGCGCGAGCTGATGGGCCGAGCGCTGCAGGACACCCGGGCGTTCGACGGCAACGTCCGCACCGACGTGCTGGTCGACGAGGACGACGAGGCGCACTGGCTCATCTACGAGTTGTGGGAGACCGTCGAGCACGACGAGGCCTACCGCGCGTTTCGCGCCGGCGAAGGCAAGCTGACGCAGCTTCCCCCGCTGCTCGCCGCGCCACCGGCCAAAACCAGGTACCTCACCAGCGACGTATAACGCGCTAGCCGCGCCACCGGCTCACCCGGCCCGCCACGGCCGCGAACAGCGGGTCGGGCAGCATTCGAAGCGCTCGGTCTCGTGTGCTCTCCAGGACGGCGCTGCCCGGGGCGGTGAACCGGGAACCCGCCTTGGACGCGCCGTACAAAGCGAGCATGCGCAGCCATCGTCGAGACAGCCCGGGTACGCCGTGGCGGGCCAGCGTTATCGCGTCTTCCATGGCCAGCGCTGCGCCCTGGCCGAAGGTGGGCCGCATGCAGTGCGCGGCGTCACCGATCAGCGCAACGTTGCCGCGGGCGAGTCGACGGGGTGGCCGGGCTTCAAAGATCTCCGGTGTGATCATTTCGCCGTCCGTCGCGGCCTCGATCAGCGCTGGCAAGGGCTCTGGCCAGTCGCGAAACGACCGCAGGTCCGTGTGCCGGCGCCGGGTGCCGCCGTAGACGTAAGTGCGGCCGTCGACCAAAGGCAAGATGCCGAAATCCGCTGTCTGGCCCCAAATCGGACCGAAACCGCTGACGAGTTCGCGGTCCGCTATCCAGGCCCACCCGGTGATGCCGGTCGGGCGCGGCGGCGGCGCGTCCGCAAACACTAGCCTTCTCGTTACGCTGCGCAACCCGTCTGCGCCGATCACCAGATCGAACCGCACCGCGCTGCCGTCCACCACCACCGAGCCATCGGCAGCGACGTGGGTGACGCTGGCCGCGTACCGCACACACTGCGAGGGCAGCGCGGCCGCCAGCCAGGCAATCAACGCGGCGCGCGGCACCGTCGCGAATTCATCACCGCCGGCGAGTTGCGCTAGCGTGCGTCTGACCAAGACGCGCCCGTCGCGGGCCCGTACGGTGGCCACCGTCCGGGACCACGGGTCGGTCGCCACGTGGTGGCGTACACCCAGAATCGACAGGCACGCCAACGCGTTTGGGGCCAGCGCGATGGCGCCGCCCATTGCAGAGGGACCGGACATCTTCTCGAACACGGTGACGTCGTGGCCGTCCTGCCGGAATGCGATGGCAGCCGCCAAACCCGCGAAGCCGCCGCCGATGACGCCCACCCTCATGCACACACCATTGCCGTACCAGCTCGCCGACGAAGCACCGGGGGTCCCTAGCTCAGCGCGGGAATCACTTCGCGTTCGAACAATTCGATGCCGGAGCGGTCGTAGGCGGCCTCGGGGAAGTAGCAGATCGCGTATTCACACCCGAGGTCGCGGACCTTGGTGATCCGCTCGATGACTTGTTCCGTTGTGCCCGTTGCCCCCTCCGAACCGCCGGAGAGCATGGCATCCGCCGCCGCCTCGGGGACGTAGCGGGACATGCGGTCGCGTATCCGCCGCTGCCGGTCTTTGACGTCGGCGTCGGAGGTGCCGATGATCGCGCTGAAGTTGGCCGAGCGCACGATGGCGTCGAAGTCGGTGCCCACCTCGCGACAGTGCTCCGCCAGCACTTCCGATTTGTGTTTGAAGGCCTCGAGCTCCGGCGTGAAGTTGGTGTATTGCGCGTACTGCGCGGCTATGCGCAACGTCACCTTCTCGCCGCCACCGGCGATCCAGAAGGGAATACCCCCGTCCTGCAACGGTTTCGGTTCAACGATCGCGCCGTCGACCTGATAATGCTTGCCGTCCAAGCTGACCTTGCCGTCGCGCCACGCATCGCGCATGATCTGCACGCCCTCGTCCAGCCGGCCCAATCGCGTTCCCGCCGAGGGGAATCCGTAACCGTAAGCGCGCCATTCGTGTTCGTACCAGCCGCCGCCGATACCCATCTGAATGCGGCCACCGGAGATGATGTCGGCCGTGGCGGCCACCTTGGCGAGATAGACGGGGTTGCGGTAGCTCATCGCCGTGCACATCTGGCCGAGTTTGATCCGCGACGTGGTTGCCGCGTAGGCCGCCATCAGCGACCACGCTTCATGTGTGGCCTCGCCGGTCGGCATCGGCACGGTGTGGAAGTGGTCGTAGACCCACAGCGAGTCCCACGCACTGTTGTCGGCGTAGGTGGCCAGGTCGCGCATCACCGCCCAGTGTCTTTCGGGTTCGATGTCGACCAGATCCATCCGCCAGCCCTGCGGGATGAAGAGTCCAAAGCGCATACCTCGGGACTTTAGCCTGCACGGGCTCACAGCTGATCGATAAGCCGCGCCCAGCCGTCGCCGAAGCCGACACCGTACACATAACGCATGACGACAGTCGGGCACCCCACCAATCCCGCCGGCGCTGACCGCCGGCACATCTATGCCGCACCCGCGCTCTTCGCCGGGGCCGCCGCGATCGCGACGCTCGTCTTCTTCAGCGCCGCACCGCAGGCTGAAAGCGACGCCGTGGTCGCCGCGGGACCGTCGGCCACCGCCCCCTTGCCCACGGACGACACGAATTTCGTCAACGACAACGGGCAGACCCCCGGCGATATCTTCACTCAGAACGCCCAAGACCAAAGCACCGCGAGCGGCGCAGGCACGTCCTGACGCGCCTCACGCACCCAGCGCATCGAGCGCGGCCGCAACCGACTTCTCGCGTAGCTCCTCGTGGGGCGCATCGGGGAACTGCACGCAGCAGTCCTGCAAGCCGCCGAAGGCGACCACCGCCCTGGTGGACTGCGCGAGCGTCGGCTTCTTGCCGAAGACCAGCCTGGCGAGCCGCTCACGCCACGCCAGCACGGTGTCGATGAGGTCAAGGTCGATCAGCGTGGACAGCTCGGTCAAGAGCAGCACCAGATCCCGTCGGTGCCGGTAATGGAAGTCGAAATAGCCCTCCAGCAGCTCGCGCACATCGTTGTGACGGCGGGCCTCGTGGTCGGCGACGAATTGTTCACCCTCGTCGATCAGCGGCACCAGGATGCTGCGCACCAGGTCTTCGCGTGACGGAAAGTGGTAATACAGCGCGGGTTTGGTGATGCCCAGCTCATTTGCGATGTCCTGCAGGCTGGTGCGCTGCACACCCCGCTGCAAGAACAGCTCGCGGGCGACCTGCTGGATGCGCTCACGGGTGTCCGACCGGGGCCTGCTCACCCCACGAGTTTATCTGACTTACCGATAGGTAAGCGGGATGTTATGCTTACCGAACGTTAAGTAAGTGGAGGTGATCATGCGGATTCTCATCTCTGGCGCCAGCATCGCCGGCCCGGTCCTGGCGTACTGGCTGACCCGGTACGGCTTCGACGTCACCGTCGTGGAGCGCGCGCCGACGCTGCGCAAGACCGGCGGCCACGCCGTCGACTTGTTCCGTCCCGCAATGGAAATCTCGGCGAAGATGGGCGTCCTCCCGCGCATCGAGGCGCTGGCCACGGGGACGGACCGGCTGACGATGTACCGGGAAGGCCGGACAAAAGCCACCCGGATCGACCTCACCAAGATCTACGCCGCCACATCCGACCGGCACGTGGAGATCATGCGCGACGATCTGAGCGAGATCTACTACGACGCCGCCCGTGACGACGTCGAGTACCTGTTCGGCGACTCGATCACCGCGATCGAGCACGACGGGACTGTGACATTCGAGCACGCCCCGGCGCGCGCCTTCGACGTCATCGTGGGTGCCGATGGGCTGCACTCCCACGTCCGCCGCCTGACCTTCGGCGAGGAGGCCGACCTGACGCGCTTCCTCGGCGGGTACCTGTCGGTGGTGTCGGCACCCAAGGCGCTGGTCGATTCCGGCGACATGGTCGCTCACGTCGGCGCCGGCCGTTTCGCCGGGATCTACACGGCTGATCACCTGGACGACGCCCGCGCGGTGTTCATGTTCCGCAGCAAATCGGAATTGGACTACGACCATCATGATGCGTTGCGGCAGAAGGAATTACTGCGCCAGGCGTTCAGCGGGATGCACGACCAGGTGGACAGCTGGCTGAACGAACTGGAGCGCACGCCCACCTTCTACTTCGACTCGATCACCCAACTGCGCACCGACCGGTGGTCGCGGCGCCGGGTCACCCTGGTCGGCGACGCGGGATACTGCCCGGGACCCGCGGTGGGCGGCAGCACCAGCCTCGCCGTCCTCGGCGCCTACGTGCTGGCCGGCGAACTCGCCGAGGCCGAAGGCGACCACCTGCGCGCCTTCGCCGCCTACGAATTGCGGATGCAAGAACCGGTGCATCGCAGCCGGACTTTCGCCCGTGGCGCCGCCAAGGGCATCATTCCCGGTTCACGAGTTGGCGTGTGGGCGTTAACCCGTGGCGCCCAGCTGATCTCGGCGATGCCCGGGTCCATGTCGCGCTCCGTGGCCAAGCTCAACACCAAGGGGATCCGGATGCACGATTCGATGCCGGTGCCCGAATACACCGGAAGCGACGTCTGACAGCATGTCCTGTAGAGCCGCGGCCCCGAGCAGCCGCGCGCCACGAAGGGAAGGCCGCACATGGAACTGACCGGTGTTGGAATCTGGAGTAGTCAACTGCGCTACGGTGACCCGGCCGAATCTGCCGAGGCCGCAGCCGAACTCGATGAACTAGGCTTCCCGGCGCTGTGGATACCCGACGTCGGCGGGCCGGTATTCGACGCGGTGGCCCATCTGCTCGGCGCGACCAGGCGGACCGTGATCGCCACGGGAATCCTGAACCTGTGGATGCATGCGCCCGCCGATGTCGCCGACTCCTATGCGACGCTGACCGCCGAGCACGGCGACCGCTTCCTGCTCGGAATCGGTGTCAGCCACGCGCCGCTGATCGATGCCGGCCAACCCGGGCGTTACCGCAAACCGCTGGCGGCGACGGCGTCCTTCCTGGACGGCTTGGATGCGGCGCCGCGGCCGGTTCCCACCGACCGCCGGGTGCTGGCCGCGCTCGGGCCGAAGATGCTGACGCTGTCGGCGACCCGCGCCGGCGGCGCCCACCCGTACCTCGTCACCCCCGAGCACACCGCTTCCGCCCGTTCGACTCTGGGCCGGGGCCCGTTGCTGCTTCCCGAACAGACGGTGATCCTGACCGACAGCGCCGACGAGGCCCGTCAGATCGGAACCGATTGGCTGCGCGCGTATTTGGCGCTGCCCAACTACGCCAACAATCTGCTGCGCAGCGGCTTCTCCCAAGACGACCTGTCGCAGGTCAGCGATGGGCTCTTCAACGCGATCATCGCGTGGGGTGACGAGGAGGCCGTGATGCGCCGCGTCGCCGAGCATCGGTCCGCGGGCGCCGACCATGTCTGCGTGCAGGTGCTGCGGGCCGATCCCCGGGCCTTCCCGCGGGAGGAATGGCGTCGCATCGCCGCGGCCTCCCGGTGACCGGCCCGACGGGCCTAGGGTGAGCTATGGCTTCCAAACAAACGCTGTTTCGGATCTTCTACCGCATCGGCTTCACCCCATGGGATGGTCACCCGCTCGCGCAGAGCGTGCGGGATCTGGTCGAGGGAACGGGCGACGCCGCGGCACTGCCCGCCGGGCGGGCCCTGGAAGTCGGCTGCGGTACGGGTGACTGCTCCATTTATCTCGCCCAACACGGCTGGAACGTCACCGCGGTCGACTTCGTGGCCAAGCCCCTCGAGCGGGCGCGCGCCAAGGCACGCGCGGCCGGCGCCGCGGTCGAGTTCGTCCAGGCCGACGTCACTCAGCTGAGCCGGGCCGGCATCGGCGCGAACTTCGAGCTGATCGTCGACAACGGGTGCCTGCACAACATGAGCGATGCGGACCGCGACGCCTACGTCCGGGAGATCACCGCCGTCGCGGCACCCGATGCGCGGCTGCTGATCGTCGCGTTCATCCCGGGCGGCCGGGTCGGGGTGCGAGGCATCGACCGCGCCGAGATGGAACGACGATTTACACAGAGCTGGACGCTGTCGTCGGCCGGGGCCGAACGCGAGCTGGACCGCGCCGAGAAGACTCCGGCGTGGTACTACCTGTTCCAAAGGCGCCGTTAGCCTTTCGCGACCCCAAAACGAAAGCCCCCGAAACCTCGTTGTTTCGGGGGCTTTCGCGCTCGTAGTACTTAGCTCAGCGACGCCGGCGGCAGGAAGCGGTCGCCGTACTTGGCGGCCAGTTCCTTGGCCCGGGCCACGAAGGCTTGCTTGCCGATACCACCCGCGCCCTGGTAACCGACGATGAACTGCGCGCTACCACCGGTGTACGGCGGGAAGCCGATGCCCATGATCGACCCGATGTTGGCGTCGGCGGTCGACGTCAGCACGCCCTCGTCCAGGCACTTCTGCGTCTCCAGCGCCTCGGCGAACAGCATGCGATCGATCATGTCCTGCAACGGAATTTCCGCGCTGCCGGACTTGAACGTCTCGCGCAGGCCCGGCCACAGCCGGGTCCGCTTGCCGTCGACGTACTCGTAGAAGCCGGCGCCCTTCAGCCGCGACGGGCGTTCGAGTTCGATCATCTTCTCGACGACGGCCTCGGCCGGGTGCGGCTCGTAGGTGCCGCCCGCGTCTTCGACGCCCTTGCGGGTGGCGGTCGCGATCTTGTGCATCAGCTCCAGGTTGAGCTCGTCGGACAGCTGCAGCGGCGGGGCCGGGTAGCCGGCCTGCGACCCGGCGTGCTCGACGCTCGCCGGCTCCACGCCCTCGCCCAGCATCGCCAGCGCCTCGTTGACGAACGTGCCGATGACGCGGCTGGTGAAGAAGCCGCGGCTGTCGTTGACCACGATCGGGGTCTTGCCGATGGCCAGCGTGTAGTCGAACACGCGGGCCAGCGCCTCGTCAGAGGTCTTCTCGCCCTTGATGATTTCCACCAGCGGCATCTTGTCGACCGGCGAGAAGAAGTGGATCCCGATGAAGTCCTCTTGGCGCTTCACGCCGGTCGCCAGACCGGTGATCGGCAGCGTCGAGGTGTTGGAACCCAGGAGCGCGTTGGGCTCGACGACGTCCTCGATCTCCTGGAACACCTTGTGCTTGAGTTCCTGGTTCTCGAACACGGCCTCGATCACGAAGTCGACGCCCTTGAAGTCGGCCGGGTCGGCGGCCGGCGTGATCCGGTCCAGCAGCGCCTTGCTCTTCTCCTCGGTGGTCTTGCCACGCTGAAGTGCCTTGGCCTCAAGCTTTTCCGAGTAGGCCTTACCCTTCTGGGCGGCCTCGATGCTGACGTCCTTGAGCACCACCTCGTACCCGGCCTTGGCCGACACGTAGGCGATGCCGGCGCCCATCATGCCCGCGCCCAGCACGCCGATCTTGTTGATCTTGACCGGCTCGATGCCGTCCGGACGGGAACCGCCGCCGTTGATGTGCTGCAGGTCGAAGAAGAACGCCTGGATCATGTTCTTGGCGACCTGGCCGGTGACCAGCTGGGTGAAGTAGCGGCTCTCGATGCGGCTGGCGGTGTCGAAGTCCACCTGCGCGCCCTCGACGGCCGCGTCCAGGATGGCCCGCGGCGCCGGCATCGGCGCGCCCTTGAGCTGCTTCTTGAGCAGCGCCGGGAACGACGGCAGGATGCCGGCCAGCGCGGGGCTGGCCGGGGTGCCGCCGGGCATCTTGTAACCCTTTTTGTCCCAGGGCTGTTCGTGCGAGTCGGGGTTGGCCTTGATCCACGCCTTGGCGGCGGGCACCAGTTCCTCGACCGAGCCGACCAGCTCGTCGACGAGGCCGATTTCCTTGGCCTTGTCCGGCTTGAAGCGGGTGCCCTGCGACAGGATGTTCATGAACGCGTTCTGGATGCCGAACATCCGCACGGTGCGGGTCACGCCGCCACCGCCGGGCAGCAGGCCCAGCGTGACCTCGGGCAGGCCGACGACCAGGCCCTTGACGTCCGCGGCGATGCGGTGATGACAGGCCAGCGCGATCTCCAGGCCACCGCCGAGTGCGGCGCCGTTGATGGCCGCGACCACCGGCTTGCCCAGGGTCTCCAGCGCGCGCAAGTCACGCTTGACCGACTCGACCGTGTCGAACGCCTCGCCGGCGTTCTCCGGGCCGAGGTTGATCATGCCCTTGAGGTCGCCGCCGGCGAAGAAGGTCTTCTTCGCGCTGGTGATGACCACGCCGGTGATCGAATCCTTCTCGGCGGCAAGGCGTTCCACAGCGTTGTGCATCGACTCCGCGTAGTGCTCGTTCATCACGTTGGCCGACCCGGTGGGGTCGTCCAGGGTCAGCGTGACGATGCCGTCGGCGTCCTTATCCCACTGAATGGTGTTCTCTGCCATGGTCTTAAACCCTCTCGATGATGGTGGCGACACCCATGCCGCCGCCGATGCACAGCGTGACCAGGGCGCGACGCGCGTTGCGGCGCTCCAGCTCGTCGACCATGGTGCCGGTGATCATGGCGCCGGTGGCGCCCAGCGGGTGGCCCATCGCGATGGCGCCGCCGTTGACGTTGAGCTTCTCGTCCGGGATGTGCAGGTCCTTCTGGAACTTCAGCACGACGGAGGCGAAGGCCTCGTTGAGCTCGAACAGGTCGATGTCGTCGACCGTCAGGCCGGCGCGGTCGAGCACCTTCTGGGTGGCCGGGGTCGGGCCGGTCAGCATGATGACCGGGTCGGAGCCGCTGGTGGCGGTGGCCACGATGCGCGCCCGCGGGGTCAGCCCCTGCGACTTGCCCGCGGCTTCCGAGCCGACCAGCACCAGCGCGGCGCCGTCGACGATGCCGGAGCTGTTGCCGCCGGTGTGCACGTGGTTGATCTTCTCGACGTAGTGGTACTTGGTCAGCGCCACGTCGTCGAAGCCGCCCATCTCGCCGATGCCGTCGAATGCGGTCTTCAGCTTGCCCAGCCCCTCCAGGGTGGTGTCGGGCCGCATGTGCTCGTCGTGGTCGAGGATGACCAATCCGTTCTGGTCGCGCACCGGCACGACCGACTTAGCGAAGTAGCCGCCCGACCACGCCGCAGCCGCCTTCTCCTGCGAGCGCAGCGCGTAGCGGTCGACGTCCTCGCGGGAGAAGCCCTCGATGGTCGCGATCAGGTCGGCGCCGATGCCCTGGGGCACGAAGCCGATCTGGTAGTTGGTCTCGGGGTCGGTCGCCCAGGCGCCGCCGTCGGAGCCCATCGGGACGCGGCTCATCGACTCGACACCGCCGGCCAGCACCAGGTCGTCCCAGCCGGAGCGCACCTTCTGCGCGGCGGTGTTGACGGCCTCCAGGCCGGACGCGCAGAACCGGTTGAGCTGCACGCCGCCGGTGGTCTCGGGCAGGCCGGCGGCCAGCACCGCGGTGCGGGCGATGTCACCGCCCTGGTCACCGACCGGGGACACGACGCCCAGGATCATGTCGCTGATCAGGTTCTCGTCCAGGTCGGGGAATCGCCGACGGAGCTCGTCAACCAGGCCCACGACCAGGTTGAGCGGCTTCACCTCGTTCAGCGAACCGTTGCGCTGCTTGCCCCGCGGGGTGCGGATGGCCTCATAGATAAAAGCTTCTTCGGACATACGACTTCCTGTTCTCCGAATTGGGTTCGAATCCGTCTTCAAGACGAATCCGTCTTCAAGACTAGGTCCCGCGCCAGCCTAACAGGGGCCCCGGCCAACCTGTTGGTTGGGCAAGATCGCGCAGCTCAAGGGCACCCTGTGACGGACACCACGCGCTCGGTTGGTGGGGGACGCCCGTCCCGGGCGAGCGTGAAACTACCTTCACGCTCGGCGACGAGTGTGCACCTCACTTCACATTGGGCTGGCGACACGTCGTGGCACTCGCCGCGGCACGCCCCGCCTAAGCTCGACCACCATGACGGTGTCGCGACTGCGCCCCTACGCGACGACGGTATTCGCCGAGATGTCGGCGCTGGCCGCGCGCATCGGAGCGGTGAACCTCGGCCAGGGGTTCCCGGACGAGGACGGGCCCCCGGCCATGCTGAAGGCCGCCCAGGAGGCCATCGCCGACGGCGTCAACCAGTACCCGCCGGGCATCGGCATCGCACCGCTGCGCCACGCCATCGCCGCCCAGCGGCAGCGCCGCTACGGCATCGAATACGACCCCGACACCGAGGTGCTGGTGACGGTCGGGGCGACCGAAGCGATCGCGTCCGCGGTGATCGGCCTGATCGAACCCGGCTCCGAGGTCCTGCTCATCGAGCCGTTCTACGACTCCTACTCGCCGGTGGTGGCGATGGCCTCCGCGCAGCGGGTGGCCGTGCCGCTGGTCCCCCACGGCCGCGGCTTCGCCCTGGACGCCGATGCCCTGCGCCGGGCGGTAACGCCACGGACCCGCGCGCTGATCGTCAACTCCCCGCACAACCCGACGGGCACGGTGCTGAGCGCCGAGGAGTTGGCGGCCATCGCCGAGGTCGCGATCGCGGCCGACCTGCTGGTGATCACCGATGAGGTCTACGAGCACCTGGTGTTCGACGGGCGGCGACATGTGCCGCTGGCCGGCTTCGACGGCATGGCCGAGCGGACGATCACCATCTCCAGCGCGGCCAAGATGTTCAACTGCACCGGATGGAAGATCGGATGGGCTTGCGGCCCAGCAGAACTCATCGCCGGGATGCGCGCGGCCAAACAGTATCTGAGCTACGTCGGCGGTGCGCCGTTCCAGCCGGCGGTGGCCTTGGCCCTGGAGACGCAGGACGCGTGGGTGGCCGGTCTGCGCGCCACTTTGCAGGCCAGACGCGACCGTCTGGCCGCCGGGCTGATCGACGTCGGGTTCGAGGTGCACGACAGCGCCGGCACCTACTTCCTCTGCGCCGATCCGCGTCCGCTGGGATACGACGACAGCGGCGAGTTCTGCGCGGCGCTACCGGAAAAGGTTGGCGTGGCCGCGATCCCGATGTCGGCGTTCTGCGACCCGGCCGCAACGCGCGGCCCTGCCGACGTGTGGAATCACCTGGTGCGCTTCACCTTCTGTAAACGCGACGACACCCTCGACGAGGCGATCAAGCGGCTGGCCGCCCTGAAAGATGCCGGCTAGCCCGCCATCCCCATCACACGCTTGCGCAGGCCCTCCAGCGCGGCGTGCAGGATTTTCTTGCGGGCCCGGGCGATCCAGAACTCCGGGAGCGGCGCCCACGGTTCGACGGTGATGGTGAAGCGCACCCTGGTCTTGTCGACGCCCAGCCGGCTCAGGTTGTACTCGCCGTGCTGACCGTGCTGCTGCGCCGTCTTCTGAGCGTCCCACACCATCCAGTCTGGGCCCCAATGGTATTCGAGCAATTCCGTGTCGTGAATGCCGGTCACCGAGATCGTGACCTTCACATGGTGGGGGCGCCCGTCGGGATGCTTGTCGACGACCTCGACCCGCTTGTGGACCGACGACCACGAGGGCACCGCATCCATATCGGCGAGCGCCTCCATGATGACTTCCGGAGGCGCGTCGATGACGATTTCCGACGATGCTTGAACGGCCACTACTACTAAGTTAACGCCAGCGCAGTCACCGGCGAAGGCTATTCCGGCCCGGGGGAACCCGTAGGGCGTGCCACCAAGTCGCGCAACCCCTTCATCGAGGCGTCGAGAGCGCTCTCGGCGGCCCGCCGCACGATGAACGCCGGCATGGGCCGGCCGGGTTCGACGGTGATGTCGAAGCGCACCCGGGTCCGGTCGATCCCTTCGGGTTTGAGGGTGTACTCGACGTGCTGCCCGTGCTGCTGGGAGGTCCCCTTGGCGTCATAGACAACCCAATCGGGACCCCAGTGATATTCCAGGACCTCTTTGTCGACCAGCCCGAGAATCTTGATGGTGGTCTTGACGTGGTGGGGCCGGCCGTCGGGATAACGGTCGATCACTTCGATGTGTTTGTGCAACGGCGACCACGATGAGAGGACGCCGACATCTGTCAGCGCCTCCATCACCACTTCTGGCGGCGCGTTGACAACGAATTCCCGTGATGCTTTTACGGCCACTGAAGATCAACTTAGCAACGCCGACCCCGGTACGGACGGATTCGGCGTAAAGAGTTTCCTACCAGTTGATTTCGTTGAGTGGCGTGGCCGAAACCGGCGGCCTTGCGACCGGTCCGGCCGGGGTCCGCGAAAAGCGCGGGGCGGGTGCGGCCTGGTCGGCGCCGTGGGCGGTGATCACCGTGGATCGCGCCCGCAAGTGATCGTCGACGGCGGCCTCGCTCCACGTCAGCACCGCGGTGACGCACGCGTCGGTGCCGGCGAACGTCTGTGCCCATTCGTCGCGAGTGCGGCCGGCGAACCGCTGGGCGAAGATCTCGCGCATCCGCGGGTAGCACGCTCTGTCGTGTTGGGCGGGCACGTCGTCGGGTGACAGGCCGAGTCCGTCGAGCAACGCGGCGAAGAATTGTGGCTCGATGGCGCCGACGGCGACGTACTTACCGTCGGCGGTCTCGTAGCAGCCGTAGAACGGGGCGCCACCGTCGAGCAGAAACGACTCGCGCCGGTCGCGCAGTGCCCCAGTGGACTTCATGGTCCACATGACCTGGGCCAGCAGGCTGACACCGTCGACCATCGCCGCGTCGATCACCTGGCCGGTGCCCGAGCGTTCGCGCTCGTAGAGGGCGACCGCGATGCCGATCACCACCAGCATCGAGCCGCCGCCGAAATCGGCGACCAGGTTCAGCGGCGGCATCGGCGGCCGGTCGGCGTAGCCCAGCGCCGACAGCGCACCGGTCTGCGCCAGATAGTTGATGTCATGACCGGCGGTCGGCGCCAGCGGCCCGTCCTGTCCCCAGCCGGTCATCCGCGCGTAGATCAGCCGCGGGTTGGCCAACGCGCAGTCGTCTGGTCCGATGCCCAGTCGCTCGCAGGTCCCGGGTCGAAAGCAGTCCAGCAGCACGTCGGCCTTGGCGGCCAGGCCGAGCAGCTCCTGCGGCCGCGCCTTGACGTCCAGGTCGACGATTCGCTTGCCGCGGTGCAGCAGGTCGCGATCCTCGGCCGGCATGGTGAGCCCGCCCGCCGGGCGCCGCACCCGCACCACGTCGGCACCCAGATCGGCGAGCAGCATTCCCGCGTGCGGCCCGGGTCCGATGCCGCCGAGTTCGATGACTCGCACCCCGGCCAGCGGCCCGCCACCGCTCACCGCGGCTACTTGCCCTCCTTGACCCGGAGCACCCGCTCGCGCAGCGCCTTGGTCGCCGAGTCGATCGTTCCCTTCACGGCGCGCTTGAGCACGAAGCCGGGTAGCGGCACGTTCGGGTCGGCGAGAAGCTCGAACTTGACCAGGGTCCCGTCGCCTTGCGGCACCAGGGTGTACTTCCCGTCCTGCGCCTTCTGCTGCGAGGAGCTGACCAGCTTCCAGCTCACCACGTTGTCGCCCCACGTGTAGGCGATCACCTGTTCGTCCGTGATCCCGGCGACCTTGACCTTCATCTTCACTTGGCGGGGGCGCCCGTCGTCGCCGGTGTCGAGGATCTCCGCGCTCTGATGCGGCTCCGACCATTCGGGCATCGCTTCGAAGTCGGCGATGACGTCCAAAATCTCCTCCGGACTGGCTTCGATGACGATGTCGCGGGATTCTTTGAGTGCCATGGCCCGCACGATACTGGCCTGCCGTCTCACCCGGAACCGATTGGACCGAGCGTACCGTCGTGCCTGTGACTGATGCCGCGACCGAGCCCGCATACACCGTCGGTGACTACCTGTTGGACCGTCTCGCCGAGCTCGGCGTCTCGGAGATCTTCGGCGTTCCCGGTGATTACAACCTGGAATTCCTCGACCACATCATCGCCCACCCCAGCATTCGCTGGGTCGGCAACGCCAACGAGCTGAACGCCGGCTACGCCGCCGACGGGTACGGGCGGCTGCGCGGAATGTCGGCATTGGTAACGACTTTCGGTGTCGGCGAGCTCTCCGCGTCCAATGCGGTCGCTGGTAGCTACGCCGAGCAGGTACCCGTCGTGCACATCGTGGGCGGCCCGTCCAAAGATGCCCAGGGCACCAGGCGGGCGCTGCACCATTCGCTCGGCGACGGGGACTTCGAGCACTTCTTCCGCATTAGCCGCGAAATCACTTGCGCCCAAGCTAATCTCATGCCCGCGACGGCCCGCCGCGAGATCGACCGGGTGCTGTCCGAGGTGCGCGAGCAGAAGCGCCCCGGCTACATCCTGCTGTCCACCGACGTGGCCCGCTTTCCCACCGAGCCGCCCGACGCGCCGCTGCCCCGCTACCCCGGTGGCACCAGTCCCCGCGCCCTGGCGATGTTCGTCGAAGCCGCGACCGAACTCATCGGCGGCCACCAGATCACCGTGCTCGCCGACCTGCTGGTGCACCGGCTGCAGGCGATCAAGGAACTCGAGGCGTTGCTGGCCGCCGACGTGGTGCCGCACGCCACGTTGATGTGGGGCAAGAGTCTGCTCGACGAGAGTTCGCCCAATTTCCTGGGCATCTACGCCGGCTCCGCGAGCGCGCCTGCGGTGCGCACCGCGATCGAAGAGGCACCCGTGTTGGTCACCGCCGGAGTGGTGTTCACCGACATGGTCAGCGGCTTCTTCAGCCAGCGCATCGACCCGGCCCGCACCATCGACGTCGGCCAGTATCAGAGCAGTGTGGCCGGAGAAGTCTTCGCGCCGTTGGAGATGGGTGCCGCGCTCGAGGCGCTGGCCACCATCCTGGTCCGGCGCGGAATCTCGTCGCCGCCGGTGGTGTCGCCGCCGGCCGAACCATTGCCGCCGCCCCCGCCGCGCGACCAGCCGCTCACCCAGAAGATGTTGTGGGACCGCCTGTGCGTGGCCCTCACACCGGGCAACGTGGTGCTTGCAGACCAGGGCACCTCCTTCTACGGCATGGCCGACCATCGGCTGCCGCACGGAGTGACCTTCATCGGTCAACCACTATGGGGCTCAATCGGTTACACGCTGCCCGCCGCGCTCGGGGCGGCGGTGGCACATCCGGACCGCAGGACGGTGTTGCTCATCGGGGACGGCGCCGCGCAACTGACCGTCCAAGAGCTCGGCGCCTTCTCGCGCGAGGGCCTGTCCCCCGTCATCGTGGTGGTCAACAACGACGGCTACACCATCGAGCGGGCGATCCACGGAGAGACGGCGCCGTACAACGACATCGTGAGCTGGAAGTGGACGGACCTTCCCAACGCGCTGGGCGTCACCGACCACCTGGCGTTCCGGGTCCAGACCTACGGCGAGCTCGACGACGCCCTGACCGCCGCCGCGGAGCAGCAAGACCGCATGGTGTTGGTCGAGGTGATGTTGCCGCGGCTCGAAATCCCCAACCTGCTCGTCGACCTCGTCCAACCGACGTCACCGGACGGCAGCCCGCGACGGTGAAGATTTAGCGCGAGTTCGGCGTTCGATCCTCGCTGGAAGAGCGCAGGATGGCCTGCACCGTCCGCCGGCAGCGGCCGCAGTCGGCGCCCGCTCCGCACGCCTGGGCGACTTCCTTCGTGGTCGACGCCCCGCACGAAACGGCCTCGGTCACGGTTTGACTGGTGACTCCATTGCACAGGCACACGAACAACGGCGAATCCTCAGTCCGCCTCGATGCGCATCATGTCGAAGATTCGGCCGACGAACAACGGCGGGTAGGCACCGATTCCGGCCCCGGACATCCACTGCGCCGCGGCATCGGGGTGGTCGATCCACTCCCGCGCGCTTTCTTCGTCGGGGAACTCCTGCAAGATCAGCACTTCGTGGTCGTCGTCGAAAGCCTGGAATACCCACGTCTTCCGGATGCCGGCCGTGGTGAATCGGTCTATCGCCGTGCTGACCTCGGAGGTCAGCAGGGAGACGTCGTTGACGGACGCGATGGCGGCCACGACGACGCCCGGTGCCGCCGGGGTGTTCGGTGGCTGCGCGATGAACCTGTCGACGATCTCGCCGGCGAAGACGGCGGGAATGTCTTCGACGCCGGCCTCGTCGAACCAATCGAAGAAGACGCGGGAGCGCAGCAGCTCCACGATCGGCTCACGGCTGTGGACGCCGATCATCACCAGTACCCGACCGTGGTCGCGGGTCGAGGTGTAGACCAGCACGTGGTGCGCGCCGATATCGGCGAGGGCGGCCTTGTTGCGTTTCAGCAGCGGCCATACCCGGGTGGGATCGGGCACGCGGTAGTCCGACGCGATCACCATCGAGTGAATATCGCCGTTGTTCATCGGAGTTGGTCCTTCATCACTTTCCCCGTCGCGTTGAGTGGGAGTGAATTGAGGAACTCTACCGTGCGCGGCACCTTGAATCCGGCCATGCGGTCGCGACACCAGCCGATCAATTCGTCGGCGCTGACGTCGCCTTTGCGGACCACGAACGCTTTTCCGACCTGACCCATCCGTTCGTCAGGGACGCCGATGACGGCCGCCTGCGCGACGGCCGGGTGGTTGAGCAGGAAGCCCTCGATCTCGGCCGGGTAGGCGTTGAAGCCACCGACGATGAACATGTCCTTTTTCCGGCCGACGATGCGCAGTCGCCCGGTCCCGGTGAAGTCGCCCAGATCTCCGGTGTGCAGCCAGCCATCGTCGTCGATCGCCTGGGCGGTGGCCTCCGGTTCGTCGAGATAGCCCTTCATGACCCCGTAGCCGCGGACCAGCACCTCGCCGTCGTCGGCGATGCGCACCTCGACCCCGTCGCACGGCACGCCCGCGGTGGTGGCGACATCCTCGAAGGAATCGCCGGGCAGCGAGAGGGTGACGTTGCCGGCCTCGGTGAGCCCGTAGCCCGTCATCAACGTCTGGAACGGCAGTTCGTCGTGGATCCGACGGACCAGCTCGACGGGGATGTCGGCGGCGCCGGTCACTCCCGCGCGCAACGACGACAGCCCGGACTTGTCCTGCACCGTCAGCAACGAGTGATACAGCGTCGGAGGTCCGGGCAGCATCGTGATGCGTTCGCGTTCAATGAGATCCACTACCGTGTCGACGTCGAACACCGCGACGGGCAGCATCGTGGCACCGCGCAGGAAAGACGTGACCAGACCCGCCTTCAGCCCGAAGGTGTGGAAGTACGGGTTGATCTGCAAATAGCGGTCACCCTCGCGCAGGTCCGCGAGCGTCGCCCACTCCTCATACATGCGCAGCGTTTGACCGTGACTCAGCATCGCCCCCTTGGGGCGACCGGTCGTGCCCGACGTGAAGATGATGTCCGAGGTATCGGTGCCGCTCACCGGTCGCTCGAATGGTGAACCGCTGGACAGAAAGTCGGACTTCAGGTCGATAACCGGCACGCCGGCGGGAGCGGTGTAATCCTGGCCCAGAAAGCCCTTCTGGACCAGGACGGCCTTCACCTTGCTGCGCACGATGATGTCGCCGGCCTCTTCGGTCTTGAACCGGGTGTTGACCGGGACGAGCACGCCACCAGCGGTGAGCAACCCGAACGCCGCGACGATCCACTCGGCCGAATTGGGCGCCCAGATCGCGACCCGGTCACCCTTGTCGACACCGAGGTCGGCGAAGGCGCCTGCGGCGCAACGGATCCGCTCGACCACCTGCCTGAAAGTCAAGCGCAGCGGACCGTCCACGACTGCTTCGGCGTCGCCGAACCGGTCCGCCGCGCTCAAGACCATCTCGGGGATGGTCTCCCAGCTCATGTCGTGACGAGCCGACCGAGGTTGCCGCCCATGATCTTTGCCTGATCCTCAACGGACAGGTGCGACAGCGCGTTGACGTAGAACGTCGGCTCCGCCAACCCTTCCGGGTGCGGCCAGTCCGAGCCGTACAGCACACGGTCGACACCGACGAGGTTGACCAGATCGTCGATGCCGTCTTCGAAGAACGGGCTCACGTGGATCCGGTTCTTGACCATCTCGACGGGGTCGCTCGGGAAGGCTTCCGGGGCCTTCCGGAAAACCTCGGCCAGGCCGTCCAGCAGCGGGGTCATCCACTTCGAACCGGCCTCGACGATCGCGACCTTCAGCTTCGGGTGGCGATACAACGCGCCGTGGATCACCCACGACCCCACCGAGTCCTGGATCGGCCGCCACTCGTTGAGGATGCCCATCGCATTGGTTTGGAACGGCAGCATCTCCTGGTCGGCACCGTCCCATTCGGAGGTGTACCGGGAATAGCCGCTGTCACTCGAGTGCATGCCGACCAGCACGTCGTGCTCGACGACCCGCTCCCAGAACGGGTCGAACTCGGGCACCGCGAACGACCGCGGACCACGGAAGCCGGGCACCGGCGCCGGGCGGACCAGGATGGCACGGGCACCACGCTTGACCGCCCACTCCAACTCCTCGATCGCCTTCTCAACGATCGGCAAGGTGATGACCGGCGTGGTGAAGATGCGGTTCTGGTAGTTGAAGCCCCACACCTCATCGAGCCACTCGTTGAGCGCGTGGACCAGGACGTGGATGGCCAGCGGGTCGTCGCGCAGCCGCTCCTCGAGCAGGCTGGCCAGCGTCGGGAACATCAGGGTGCGCTCCAGGCCCAGCTCGTTCATCTTCTCCAGGCGCGGCCCGGGCTCGAAGAACGCCGGGATTGCGCGCATCGGCTCACCGAACAGCTCGCGCTTGCTCTTGCCGTCCGGATTGCCGAACTTGAAGTACTCCTCCCAAGCACCCGGCCGGGCGACGACCTCGAAGGTCGGGTTGGGAATGTAGTTGCTGATCTGGCCGCGGATCGCGATCTTGGTGCGCCCGTTGATCTGCACGTACTGGACGTAGTCCTTGTACTCCTTGGGCAAGAACTTTGTCAGCGCCTCCGGCGGTTCGTAGAGATGGTTATCCGCGTCAAAGATTGGAAACGGGACGTCTTCCCGGTGCGACAACTGCCCCATGAAATCCTCCTTCTTGATTTGTGAGAATACTATTCTCTACGGGTGCCCAATCGCAACGTGGCCCCGCCGACGCCCGGTTCGACGTCGTCAGCACGACACAAAGATCTTGTACGTGGCGTCAGCCGGTTCACCGGGTTTGTCGGTTCGGTAGCCGTTGGCGGTGCCGGAGACGGTGAATTTGTCGCCCGTCATGCTCATGTCCGCACTGCCGCCGTCGCCCCGCGAGTACATGCCGCTGAAGCCACCTAGGTTTTGGATGTGTACCGACTCGACCGTCGCCGGTTGCGCGCTCTCGTCTATGACGAGTTTGGCGCCGGCAAAATTGCCGCCGATTTCGATCGTCCGGCTCCACTCCCGCTGGCTGCACTTCACGATGTGGAAATTTCGGTCGTTGCCGTTCACGGTGACCGACGCCGTGCTGGCGAGCTGGTTGGGTGGCCGCGACGTGCACGCCCCAACCAAAGCAACGGTCAGGACCGCAGCGGCGGCCACGATTCGGTTCTGCATCGAGTCACCTCCATCCTCGCTGACGAAAGTTCTTTAGCCTGCAGCGATGATGTTATTCTCGCGAAAAGAGAATGCCAATATCGGGTTCCTGCGAGGAGCGATTACAGACATGGTGGACCTGGAGATCGACGACGGGTTGGCGGTGGTCACCATCGACCGCCCACACGCGCGCAACGCCATCGGTCTGGACACCATGGACCAGCTCGAGAAAGCGCTCGACGCGGCAGCCGACGCGCAGGCGCTGGTGATCAAGGGTGCCGGAGACAAAGCTTTCGTCTCCGGCGGCGACCTCAAGGAATTGAGCGCGCTGCGGACCGAGGCGGACGCCGCCGCCATGGCCCGGCGGATGCGGTCCATCTGTGATCAACTGGCGGACTTCCCCGCCCCGGTCATCGCGGCACTCAACGGCCACGCGTTCGGCGGCGGGGCCGAAGTCGCCGTCGCCGCCGACATCCGGGTGGCCGCCGACGACATCAAGATCGCCTTCAACCAGGTGCAGCTCGAGATCATGCCGGCCTGGGGCGGTGCCGAGCGGCTGGCCGCGCTGGTCGGGAAGAGCAGGGCGCTGCTGTTGGCCGGTTCGGGAACCGCCCTCACCGCCGTCGATGCCGAACGCATCGGCCTGGTGGATCAGGTCGTACCCCGCGGCGTGTTCGACTCGCCCGACCAGGGATGGCGAGCCGTCGCGCGATCGCTGGCACACCAGCCTGCGGCCGCGATAAAGCGGGTAATCCGCGGAGTTTCTCCCGAGGAGGCGATAGCATCCTTCGCACGGTTATGGGTTGCCGACCCGCACTGGCAGGCCGCAGAACGGGTCATGAACCGCAACGCCAAACCGCGCCCGGCAGCCGGAGGAGCGTCATGACCACGATGAAGACAGTGATGGGCGTCAGTTCCATCGTGTCGTTGGCTTCGCTATTGGCAGCAGCGGGTCTGCTGGTGGGAAGCGGACGGGCACATGCCGACGACCCGGTCATGCATCACGTCAAATACACCGTCACCGCGCAGAATCCGATTTATACGAGCATCTACTACCTGGACCATCAGCCGGAAAAATTTTCTGACTACAGCCACAACCCCTACTCGTTCACACCACACGTCGACATCGACCTCGCCCCGGGCAAGCCATGGGGCTTCGACCTCGACATGTCGGACCCCGAGCATTACGCGATGGTCGTGGCGAGCACGGGTACGGAGCCCGGCACGCCGGGACTTCACTGTGAGTTGGCGGTAGACGGCGCCGTCGTCGTATCCAAGGACGGTCCCAAAGGCGTGCTCTGCTCGCTGCGGAACTGGTGAACCAGCCAGGTCTCCGGCACGCCCTCGATCGGCTGCGGTTCGCCTTCCAGGCGCCGCAAGTAGTTCTCGACCAACTCCACCGTTTCGGCATGGCCTGCGGACATACCGATCGCCTGCTCGAGCACCAGAAAGCGCGACAGGCTGCTCATCAGCACCGTCCACACCACCGGAGCGATCTCGATGTCCTGCCCTTCGTCTTGGATTCTGGACCCGTAGCGCTCCAGCGCGGTCGTCACCGCTTGGCGCTGCTCTTCGCGAAAACGCTCGGCGTAATAAGCGATTTCGGCCCGCATGTCCTTGCGATGATTGGCCAGGGCCATGAATTCCATGGAGATCCGGGTGAACGCGGGATCGGTGCCGAATCGCCACAGCGCCCACAGCGGCTGTGGCAACTTCAGCATTTGCACGTGCGCCTCGAGCGCCTCTTCGGCCCGACGTCGAAAGACTTCCAGGAACAGCTCTTCCATGGTGCGGAAGTAGTAGTGCACCAGTTGGGGCTTCAGCCCCGCCTTGTTCGCGAGGCGCCGCGAGGTCACCGCGGCATAGCCCTCTTCGAGCATCAGCTGCTCGGCGGCATCGAGCAACAAGACGCGGTTTTTCGCGTCCGGCGCCCCGATTCTGCGGGCCGATGTCATGTCCCTGCTCCGTACTGTCTGCCGTGCCTTGCCGACCACCCGGATCGTATCTTGACGCGGCGTTGCGACCTTGACCCTGACATTACCGCCATGCTAAGCAGGTGCTCAGCACATTTCCGATCTCGAAATCGGGCGGCGCTGTCTCTTGCCGCCGAACACCACCGGTAAACCCAGCCCAGGGAGACGCAATCCGATGAGCACCTTCGACTCGATCGACTTCTTCACCGATCCGTCACTGGTCCCAGATCCGCACCCGTACTTCGACTACCTGCGCAGTCAGAACCCGGTGCTGCGCCTACCGCACTACGGCGTCGTCGCGGTCACCGGTTACGACGAAGCCTGCGAGATCTACAAGGACCCGGACACCTTCTCCAACATCGTCGCCCTCGGCGGACCCTTCCCGCCGCTCCCGTTCACGCCCGAAGGCGACGACATCAGCCCGCAGATCGATGCGCACCGCAGCTCCTTCCCCATGTTCGAGCACATGGTCACTATGGATCCTCCGGACCACACCAAGGCCCGATCGGTGCTCGCCAAGCTGCTGACCCCGAGCCGGCTGAAGCAGAACGAGGAGTTCATGTGGCGCCTCGCCGACCGCCAGCTCGACGAGTTCCTCGGCATCGGTGAGTGCGAGTTCATCGCCGAATATTCAAAGCCGTTCGCCACCTTGGTGATCGCCGACCTGCTCGGCGTGCCGGAAGAAGACCACAAGGAGTTCCGCTCTGTCTTGGGCGCCGACCGGCCCGGCGCGCGGGTGGGCGCGCTGGACCACGAGTCCGTCGGCATCAACCCGCTCGAGTGGCTCGACGACAAGTTCTGTCACTACATCGAGGATCGGCGCCGCGAACCCCGCGGCGACGTGCTGACCTTCCTGGCGGAAGCGAAGTACCCGGACGGCTCGACACCCCCGGTGATCGAGGTCGTCCGCTCGGCGACATTCCTCTTCGCCGCCGGACAGGAGACCACGGCCAAGCTGCTCAGCGCCGCCCTGCAGGTTCTGGGCGACCGGCCCGACATCCAGCAACAGTTGCGTGACGACCGCAGCCTGATACCCGGGTTCATCGAGGAATCGCTACGGATGGACAGCCCCGTCAAGAGCGACTCGCGGCTGGCACGCAAGGCAACCACCATCGGCGGCGTCGACATCCCCGCCGGCACCGTGGTGATGATCCTGCCGGGCGCGGCCAACCGCGACCCCCGGCGCTTCGAAAACCCACACGAGTTCGATCTGCGCCGCAAGAACGTCCGCGAGCACATGGCGTTCGCCCGCGGCGTGCACTCCTGCCCTGGCGGCCCGCTCGCCCGCGTCGAGGGCCGCGTCTCGATCGAGCGGATCCTGGACCGGATGCCACACATCGAGATCAACGAAGCCCATCACGGGCCGGCCGCCGAACGCCGCTACACCTACGAGCCGACCTACATCCTGCGCGGCCTGAGCGAACTGCACCTGTCGTTCACCACCGCGGACGCGATCGCGCCGGTGGCCTAAGGCTTTTCGCTCGCGAGCGCTACCGGACCTGCAGGCCGACGAAGTAGCTGCCGAGCAAGACGGCGGCGATCAACAGCACCCACGCATCGGTGAGTCGGCAGAGCAGGACCGGGCCGTCTCGCACCTCCATGAACTCGCGAAAGATGATGCGCACCTTGACCAGTGCGATGACGATGACGCTCGACGTGACCACAGCGCTGGATTTCAGTGCCCCGTCGACGGAGCGGTCTATCCACAGATAAGCCAGCGTCAACGCCGCCAGGACCACCCAGACGAACAGCAATCTCTTGTTGAATCTGATTCCGATCACCTCACCACGTAGAGCAGCGCAAAGATCAGCACCCACAGGAAGTCGACGGTGTGCCAATAGGTTGCGCAGGTTTCGACCAGTTCCTGGGAACGCCGCACCGGGCTTCGGAGTTGGTAGACGATGATGCCGAGGACGACGAAGCCGATCAGCAGGTGGACGAAGTGGATCCCGGTGAGGAAGAAATAGAACATGAAGAAGTCGTTGCGCTCTATGCCGTTTCCGGCCTGAACCAACCGGGCCCACTCAAACACCTTGAAACACAGGAACACCACGGCGAACGCTGCGGTGATGAAGACATCTCTGAGAGCCGCCCCATAGGCGCCGGCGCGGGCCGATTGGACACACCGCGCCACCGACCATGAGCTGAGTAGCAGAACCAGGGTGTTGACTACTCCGACGCGCAGGTCGAGGTGAGCCTGCGAGTGCAGAAAAAGCTCGGGATTGCGGCCCCGTGAGAACAGGTAGAAGCCGAAATATGCCGTGAACACCAGGGTCTCGAACAATACGAAGGCCCACATGTCGGGTTGGCCCGGCACGGCCCTGATGCGTCCGCGCTTGCCGGCTAGGTCGGTCACTGCGCAACCGCCTTCGGCCTTGGCAGGTCCGGCAGTTCCCCGGTGCCGAAGTCTTCGCGGCGGATCATTTGAAACAGCATCACGATGAATGTGACTTGGTAGATGCCGAACACGACCATGTCCAGCCACCAAGCGATCTCGCCGTCCCACGCGAATACGCCGCGCCGGAAGATCCAGCAGGGCGCCACGACCACCTCGGTCAGTGCGTTGCACAGGTTGAGATAGCCGAACCACTTGGGGAAAACGCGGTTCTTGTCGAGCAGGATCGCCACCATCCAGATCAGCGAGCCGATCAGGAACACTCCCATGGTCCCGTCAAAAGACAAGAACGCGAAGTCATAAAGCCAACCGATCACACGGGGGTCGCGGTCCGGTCGCAGCGTGCCGACGATCAGCGCGATGTTGAGCAGCAGCATGCCGGGCACCGCGCTGAGCGAATAGATGAGCAGATACGAGTACGCGAACGCGCGGCTGACGGACATGCGCCGCATGGAATACGCGATGAGGGCATTGTTGACCGTGATCATGCCGCTGATGGCGAAGATGACGCCGAAGCCGACGGGTATGCCGAGGTGACGTTCGGCGAACCAGTGGGCCTGCGTCGCGAGGTCCCAGGTGGGCTCCGGCGGCGGCTGGACTTGGGCCACGATGAAGAACATCGGGAAGAACAGGCCGTAAAACACCATGAGGATCCCCCACGCCAGCCACAGCTCGCGCTTGGGGTCGCGCCGCAGGTGCCAGCCGATGCGGCGATGCAGTGGGCCCGCGGGCGGCGTTGCGGGAGACGTCGCCGGGGCGATCACCGCACTCATGCGGTGGCCAATTCGTCTGGGCACCTGTGGTTCTCGGCACGCTCACGATAAACGGCCCGGCCCAGGACAACGCCCATCACAATGATCCAGACGGCAATGGCAATATTCTTCACCCAGAACGACAGCAAGCCGTCCCAGGCCAGCGGTCCGGTCAACGAGACGCCGACGAATGACGCCGGCACCAGCGCGGCCCCCACGACAAGATTGAAGTAGGCCACCCACCGGTTGAACACCGGGCGGGACGGATCATCGAAAAATATTGCCAGGGCCAAGATTACGCACTGCCCGATGAAAAACGGGACCAGGATGGTGAAGGTGATCCAGCCGAGATCGTTGAGCAGCTGCGTCAGCTCTGGGCTGCGCTCCGGCCGAAAGGCCGCCAGCAGCCAGCAGACATTGGCGACGAGAAACAGCGTCGGGCCGCCTGCCGCACACCCAAGCATGGCGTAGGAGAAGATCGGCGTCCGGTGCGCCATGCGGCGGATCTGCAGCACGATCAGGGCCAGGATCGGCACCAGACACACACCGAACCAGTTGAACAGGATCATGCTGGAACGGATCTGAGGAATATGCGCGGGATCGCGGTAGAACGCGGCCACCTGCTCCGCCGGCATGGTGGGTGACATCGGCGGGTTGAAACCCGGGAACAGGAAGAAGGAGGCGATCCACAGGATCAGCGCCGCCGGCAATGTCCAGAGCAGGATCAGCTCGCCATCGGTCCGCCGCGAGACGGTCCGCGCAGATTGGCTACCGCCCGTATCGTTTCCGCCGACGTCGGACATCGGTACCCCTTCCCCGCACGAAATCGCCGCCGAAACTCGGCTAGTGAGCGAAGCTAGCCGATCGGCTAGCCACGGTCAATAGCGTCGTCTAGTCTCGGTGCGTGGGAACAGCACGCCAGCCGGTGACCGCTGAGCAATTCTGGCTCGTCGCGCACAGCCCGGCCCGGACGCGGGTACTCGATGCCGCACTGGACCTGATCGCCACACACGGTGTCAGTGGCACGTCGCTGCAGATGATCGCCGATGCCGTCGGAATCACTAAAGCTGCTGTCTATCATCAATTCCCGACCAAGGAGCAGATCGTCATCGCCGTGACCGAGCGCGAACTCGGACGGCTCGAGCCCGCACTCGAGGAGGCAGAAGCATACGACGACGGTCCTCAGGCACGAGATGCGTTGTTGGTCCGTGTGGTCGAGATGGCCGTTCGCGATCGCCGGTTGGTGCGCACGCTGCAATTCGATCCCGTCGTCGTCCGGTTGCTGGCCGAACACAAGCCTTTTCAACTTTTCATGGACCGGCTGTACCGGGTGCTGCTGAGCGATGCGGGTCTGGACGGGCGGATCGAGGCCGCCATGTTCTCCGGCGCCCTGAGCACCGCGGTCATGCATCCGCTGGTAGCCGACATCGACGACGAGACCTTGCTCGATCGGGTTACCGATTTGAGCCGGCGCCTGCTGGGGCTGCCTCGGCAGACCCCCGGGTGACTGCTACGTGTCGGCGCGCACCCAGCTCGAGATGCCGTCGTGGGCAATGCAGATCAGGAACAGACCGTCGGGCGCCTGCGCGACGTAGTTCAGATAGTTCGTGCAGTCGGCGTTTTCGTCCTTGACTCCCGCCATTGGCGGTGACCGGAACCATCTGGGCTGGTATCGCCTCGGCGAGCCGCAGAACATCAGCCGTCCGGGCTCCGAGGCAAAGGAAACGTATCCGTCGGCGACACCGAAGGCGTAGTAGGTGGTGTTGTCACACGGCGCACCCAAAACCTGATGGGGCATGATGCCCGGGGTGCAAGCGGGGTAGTCGCAGACGGTCGGCCCGGCCGAGGCTGGCGGCGGCGCCGCCACCACACCGGCGCCGAGCACCGCGGCAACCAGAGCCACGATTGATCGCACCCGATTACTCTGCCACACCTGAAAAGAAAATTCTCCTGGTTGGAGAAGATCGCCTGGACCGACCGGTGGTCGGCGCCGGACCATCCCGAACGTCACTTCGCCCCGCTCCCGGCGAGTGAGCATTTCCGCATGTAAGGGCCGCTGAGGCCACTGTTCGCTGGCGGCGCTGAGCTCAGGCCCGAGTGATAAGCTGCTTCTCCGTGCACGATCCGGAGGGGCCCAACGCCGACGACGGTGGTGACCCGAGGGATGTGACCGATCCCGACGAACCGCAGTCAAGCGCAGGGGCCGACGGCGGCGACGTAGCGGCCGCGTCGGAAGCCGACGCAGAAGACGAAGTTGCCAAGGCCGAGGCGCGCGCCGAGGCGGCTCGGCAACGCCTTTTACGGCTGCGCGGGGCAGCCGAAACCGGGGACGCGGACGACGACGCCCAAGATGTAGAGCAGCGCCCGGCGAAGTGGACACGGAAACGGCTACGGTTGCGGCGTCCTGAGCGACCACGGTGGCTTCGCCGCCCCGGGCGGAAAACAGTAGCCGCCGGCGTCGGCATCGTGCTCTTCTCCGCTTCCATCGGAGCCACCGGTTACATGCTGTGGCAGCACCACACCGCCGTGCACAATCGCCAACTCGCCACGGAGTTCAGTGCAGCCGCCCGACAAGCGGTCACGGCGCTGATGTCGATCGATCCCGATCATGCCAAGGAGGATGTCCAGCGCTCGATCGATGCCTCCACGGGCGACCAGAAGAACCAGCTATCCGTGCTGTCGACCCTGATAGTCAACAAAGCCGAGGAGACGAAGGTCGGCAACAAGGTCACCATCGAAGCCGTCGCCGTCGAGTCGTTGAGCGACAATTCGGGAGTCGTGCTCGTGGCGGCCAAAACCGATCCCTTTGGGCCGGATAACGCCAAACCGCCACCCGCCCTGTTTCGGCTCAGCGTCAATATGGACCGCGACGGCGGCCAGCTCAAGATGTCGAAAGTTGATTTCCTGCAATGACTGTCGAGCATGGCTCGTCACCGGACGGCACGGAAAAGGGGATTGACGACGTGGAGACTTCACCCGCCGACGAGGACGGGAGGCCACCCGCTACCGAGGGACCGGCACGCTTGCGCCGGCTGGCAGCGATTCGGCGTCGGGGCCGCCGGTATTCGGCAAGGTGGCGTTCGATCGTCGCGACCACGTTGGTTATCGTCGCCGTCGGAGTCGTTGCCGGCGTGTACTTCATCCTGTATCGGCCGGATCAGCAGGTCGGCGACGCGGCGGCGCAGCGGGCGATCCGGGCGGCGTCAGATGGAGCCGTGGCGACGTTGTCGTATTCCTATGTCCATTTAAACCGCGATTTCGACACCGCGAGATCACATCTCACCGGCGACTTTCTGGCCTATTACAGCAAATTCTCCGACGAGGTCGTCGCGCCGGTGGCGCAGAAGGGACAACTGACGGCATCCGCCAAGGTGATTCGGGCCGCAGTCTCGCAATTGCATCCCGATTCGGCCGTCGTGCTGGTTTTCGTCGACCAGACCACGGCAAGCGTGCAAAAGAAAGATCCGGAGAAGACGCAGAGCAGCATCCTGGTCACGCTGAAAAAAGTCAACGGTTCCTGGCTGATCGCGAAATTCGACCCATCCGGATGAGCGTGGCAGATCTTGTCCCAACCATTACCTGGCGGGCCGAAGCGGTGTAACGTCATCGCTCGAGAACGCCGCAATCGACGGCGAAAAGGTGCCATAGGCACCCTCGGATTACGCGCTTCGAGGAGCACCTGATGCGTTCAGTCAAAATACTCACCACCGCAACGCTGGTGGCTGCCACCGCATTCGGCGGTTTGAGCACAGCATCCACGGCCCAGGCGATAACCAAGGAAGACGTGGCACTCAACGGGACTTTCCGCGCCACGTCCATTGGCGATTGGGCCCAGAGAAATGATCAGTACTTCGGCGAACCGACGGTCTACCAAGTATGGACCATCAGCTCGTCGTGCGACTCGACCTTGGAATGCCATGGCACGGTGACGAGCGACCAGGGATGGAGCGCACCCCTATACATGAATGATGGGGAGATGTGGAAGGTGAGACGCGAAGTGCCGAACTGGGAGCGGTGTGAGGACGGTACTGCGTTCCCGGGGCAGCAGCAATTCTTTTTCTACCCGGTGAACGACAATGGTGGGTTTCAAACCGGGTCGCGGGTCCTCTCGGGCAAGGACAAGACAGTCGGCCCGAGCGGTGCCTGCGGGCAAAACAATTGGCTCGATATCACGATGCCGTTGCGCCTGGACCAGCTCTCCTGACCGGGCGGCCATAGCTTCATTGACCCGTCCCCCGGCCAGCTACGGCCCAGGGCGAATTCAGGTGGGAAGCATGTCCTTCCACGTCCTGTGCGCCTTCGGGGCGACGAGATCCGACTGCTGATACAACTTCCCGTCCGGACCGACATAACGACCGGTACGCGGATCGTACTTTGCCACCACGACCGACGGCGCGGGCTTAGATGCGTTGGCTCCGAACGAGCTTGGCGCCGCCTGCGGTCCGCCGCCGCCGGCCGGGTCGGCCGGTGCAGGGTCGACCGGTGCAGGCCCGGCCGGTGCGGGATCGGGAGGAACGAGCGGGGCTAACGGCAGCGCTGGCGGCGCGGCGGGCGGCGGGGGAAGTTCACCCGCCACAGGGACGTCGAGCGGCGCTATGGGCGGCAGGTCCGCCGACATTCTCGACATCGGCGCCAGCGCTGGTCCCGACGATGGCGCGGGAGGCACAGCGGCTCCAGGCGTGCCAAATGGTGGATTCTCTCCCCGGGGGCCCGCCGGTGAGCCGCGTGGCACCGCTCCCGGCGGCAGCGGCGTCCCCTGCACCGGGCCGAAGATCCTGTCATTGGTGGTGATCCGGTCATCGGGCGGCACACCCTGGGCTAGCAGATTCGGATCCAGTGGGTAGGGACCGAGGGTGTGCTGGCGCATCGCCAGCGGCATGTACGGCTTATCGCTGTTGCAGATTTCGACGGTCGGCGCGCGCTTACCCGGGTGACCCATGCAGGGATAGTTGCGGGCACCGCGAACCGCGATCGGTGAATCCTGCGGGAGTTTGCAATACAACCCGTCCGGTGTGTCGATGTCGCTGAGGTCGTCCGGGGATCGCCAGGTGTTAGGTGGCATGAAGCCGACCGTACAAATAGGCGGATCGTCGACCGTGGCTGCGAAGTCGCCGTAAGCCTTACCGTCGGGATGGTTTTCACCCTGAGCGGCCTGCTCGATAGCAACCCCCGACGGCAGCAACACCAGCAGCTGCTCGATCGATGGGTGGTAGGTGACGCCGATCTGTCCGATGGTGGTCAGGTTGGCAAGCAACACCGGCAGCGTCGGCTTGATTTGCTCGAGAAGCCGGGATGCTTCGTTCGCGGCGTCGGGACCTTTCTCCAGGATGGTGCGGAAGTGAGAGTCGTTGTTCACCAACGTATCCGAGATGCCGGCGAAGCTGTGTGCCCATGTTCTGATCGAATCGGTGGTGCGCGCCTGGGTATCCAGCAGCGGCCCGGTGTCTTCGGTGAGGGCTCGGGTGCGATCGACGACGCCGTTTGCGTCGCGGGACAGCGTCTTCGAGGAATCGATCAGTGACCCCAGGTCGTATCCGCTGCCGTTGAAGCCCTGGAACGACTCGTCAAGCAATTGGCCGAGTTTGGTCTTCGGGATGCTTTGGACCAAGGCATTGACTTGCTCGAGCATTGGTCCGACCGGCTGCGGAATTGTCGTGTCACGCACGGCGATTACCGAGCCGTTGTGCAGATAGGGCGGCGAATTGGTCTTGGGCCGCAGGTCCACGTACTGTTCACCCACCGCGGAGACACTGAGCACCTGCGCTGTCAGGTCCGCGGGGACCTTGGGTGAAGTGCTAAGCGACAGCGTCGCTTTCGCGCCGGTCGGCGTCAAACCCACCGAGGTGACCTTGCCGAGCTGAACCCCACGGTAGGTCACATTGGAAAACTGGTACAGGCCGCCGGTGGCCGGTAGCTCCAGCGTCACCGTCATCCGGCCGATGCCCAGCAGGGTCGGCGCTTGGATGTAGAAGAGGATCATCGCGATCACGCCAATGGTTCCGGCGATCGCGAAAATCGCCAGCTGGATCCGAACGAAGCGAGTCAGCATCTATCCACCCGCTCCCGTCGAAGGCGCCTCTGCGGGCACCGGCGTTTGACCAAGACCCGCGTCAGGCACCGGGGCCGCACCAGGCGGAGGTCCGGGCAGCGGCGCCGCACCAGGCGCAGGTCCGGGCAGCGGGGCCGCATTCGGCGCAGGCCCGGGCAGCGGTCCATAATTCGCCGGGCCCGGTGCCGGCACCGCACCCGGCGGTGGTGGGGGCAGCGGCAACGCGTTGGGATCGATCCACGGTGGCCTCAGCGGGTTATGCAGAGGATCGAGTGTGTAGTTGAAGCGATATGGGTCCCCGGGCACCGGTGGAACGGGCATATCCAGCTGCCCCCAGTGGGTTCCCAGGAACAAACCCTTCTTGAGCCGCGGAATCGTCAGGTCGAAATCGAGATGCAGGTTGAAGAAGTCGCCTCGGACGGCTCGGTCGACGAAGTTCTGGGTGAACGGGAACACGAACGAGGCCGCGATGGCCGCGCCGAAGTCCGGTCCGACGTCGGCGAGCGCTTTGATGGTCGGCTCCAGGTTTTTGAGGTTCGTGACCAGGTCGGCCTGGGCGTCGTTGACCAGCCGGGTGGCGGTGTTGCTGAACACGCGAAGATGGTCCAGGGCGGCCGTCAGACGCGGCCGCTCCTTGATCAACACCTCGAGCGCCGGCGGTATCTTGCGCAGCGCTTCGGTGACCACGTCGCGTTGGTCGGCGAATGTGCCGGCAAGCCGATTCAGCGCCTGGATGGAGGCGACGAGGTTGTCCCGCTGGTCGTCCAGTGTCCCCACGAACGTGTCCAGGCGGGTAATCAGATCGCGCACCGCACCCTCACGTCCGGACAGGGCGGCCGAGAAATTGTGGATGACCTCCCCGATCTGTCCCAGCCCCCCGCCGTTGACGACGGCTCCCAACGACGACAGCGTCTGCTCCGTCGAGGGGTAGGCCGATGACCGGCTGAGCGGGATGGTGGCGCCCGGCTGCAGCCGTCCGCTTCCCTGTTGGCCCAGCGGCGTATTGAGCTCCACATGCATCGAGCCCAGCAGGCTGGTCTGACCGACGGTGGCTACCACGTTGGCCGGGACCACCACATCGCGCTTCACCGAGATGTCGACGTCGGCGTGCCAGCCTTTCACCCGCATCGTGCCGACACTGCCGACGACGACGTCGTCGATCATCACCGGCGAATTCGACTCCATCGTGCCGACATTCGGGAGTTCGACGTGGTAGATGTTGGCCCCCGGCCCGCGTCCGACCGCACCGGGCAGGGGTAGTGAATTCAGACCGTGGAATGCGCATCCCGTCGACGTCAACACCACACAACAGCCGGTGGCGAATATCCGCTTCGCCGCAACGCGCGCGCTCATTGTTGTGGCCCTTCGTCTGGCAGCAGCATGCCCGACACGGTCGGCGCCGGTGGTGGTGGCATCGGTGTCGACGGTGGCGGCGGCAGCGGCATCGCCGCGCCCGGTATCCGCTCCGGCGGCACCGCCCCCGGCGGTCCCACCGGGTCACCCGGCAGGCCGGTGTAGGCCGACACTGCGGGCGGGATCTCGGGCGCTCCGGGCTTCGGGCCCTCGCCGCCGGGCGCAAGACGCGGTTCGGTGTAGAGAATCTTGGACGGGTCAACCGACTTGGCTATGAACAGGTTGATCGGAATTGGCGAGTTATTCCAGCTTGTCTGCCGCAGCCCGGGTCCGAGGAACAGAGAGCACAGCTTGCCCGATTCGACCGCGGTGATGTTCTCGATGGCGCCGATCTGCGTGCAGCCCGGAGTGGACAGCAGAACCTGACCGCCCCACGTGGGATTCGCCATATTCATCAGCCCGAACCCTCCGACGATGGTTCCGGTGTCGGCGTTGTAGTCGTTGAAGAAGTTGCCGAAGGCATTCGGCGCACCGTGCAGAATGTTCTCCAGGGCCATGTGGTGATCGACCAGGTTCTGCGTGACATCGGCCAACCGGGCGATCTGCTCGCTGGTCTGGTTGCGAGTCTCGGCGATGAACCGCCGCACCTCGCCGACCGCCGTCGACAGATCGGTCAGGGCCGCGTCCAGATCGGATTTGCTGTCGTTGACCACGCTGGTGAGCGTGGCCAGGCGACCGTTGAACTGCTCGATCTGCACGTTGCTGTCGCGCAGCGCGCCGACGAAGGTCTGCAGGTTTTTGATGATGTCGACGATGTTGCCGCTGCCGTTGGCGAGGATCCGGCCCACCCCTGACAATTGGCCGAGTGTTTGCCGCAGCTTGTCGCCGTTGCCGTCGAGCGCGTTGGCGGCGCTGTCGATGAACCGGCCCACCGACGTGCCCGATACACCGCTCTTGGGTCCCAAATCCGTTGCCAGCCGCATCAACTGCGTCTTGACCTCGTCCCACTCGACCGGCACCGCGGTGCGCTCAACCGGAATGACTGCCCCGTCTCGCATGACCGGCCCACTGTCGCGGTAGGCGGGTGAGAGCTGGACGTAGCGGGCGGCCACCAGATTCGGGGCGACGATAACCGCTTTCGCGTCGGCCGGAATGGGCACGTCGCGGTCGACCTTGAAGACCATCTTGGCCTGTGTGCCCTGCGGCTGAATGGATTTGATGCTGCCGACTTTGACGCCCGATACCCGCACCTCGTCATGGGGATAGATCGCGGTGGCGGTTGTGAAATAGGCGGTAATCGTCCGTGGGCCGAAGAACGTGTTGCGGACGACCATGGCGGCGCCGGCAACGATCAGCCCGACCAGGACGACCGCCGTCACTGCCGTCAGCCGCTTGCGGGGAATCCGGGAGATCATTGTGACCCTCCGATCCGTCCGCCCAACGTGCAGCCAGGGCACTGGGGAATGGCGTTGTAGGGCCAGGGGGTCAGCGCCCGCGGTACCGGCGACGGGAAGCCGGGACCCTTAGAAGTATCGAAGGTGCGGAAGCCCCAGAGGTAGTCGAACAATTCCTGGAAGAGTTGCGGGAGAAGGAAGTTCGGGGCGAACGCCTGGTAGGCGTACATACCGGAGATGGCCTCACCGACCGTGATCTGGAATTTGGCGAGACCCGGCAGCGCTTTGCCGATGTTGTCGCGGTTCTTCTCCAAGACCCCGAGGACCCTGTTCAGCCTCTCCAGCGTTGGCGCCAATGTGGCTTCGTTGTCATGCACCAAGCCCGTCAACTGCTTGGCCACCACCGAGGTGTTGGCCAGCAGGTCCACGATCTCTTGTCGCCGCGCCACCAGCACTTCGAGCAGAGAATCGGAGTTGAGGATGAGCTTGTTGACCTGCATGCTGCGTTCGGAAAGTATCCCGGTGACATCGCCGGCGCTCTTGAACAACTCGCCCAGGTTCTTGTTGCGACTGTTGAGGGTTCGCGATAACCGGGTGAGCGCGTCGAAGGCCGGCCCCATCTGGGGTGCGATCTGGTCGAGCGTCGCCGCCAGCGTGTCCAACGACTGATTCAGCGCCGTGGTGTTGGTGCCGGCCGTGTCCGACGTCAGATCACTGACCGCCTCGGTCAACGAATAAGGCGAAGACGTGCGCGAGACGGGTATCAGAGTCATCGGATGCATCGTGCCGCTGCCGGCTGACTCCACCGTCAGCATCCGCTCGCCCAGCAGCGTGCCGGTGCGGATGTGCGCGGAAGTCTCCGAGCCGAGCAGGATGTTGCCCTTCATCGCGAACGTCACCAGAGCATCGCCGTGGCTCAGCTTCACATCCGACACGGTGCCGACCTTCATCCCCGACACGACCACGGGGTTGCCGGTCGCGAGGCCGCCGGCCTCCGTGAACAGCGCCTGGTAGCGGACCATCGTCGCCCACGTGATGAATCGGTCGGGCGACAGGCCCACCAGGATGACCATCACCGCCAGGACGACGCCGATGAGTCCGGCCTTGACCAGCCCAGCTCCGCGATACTTGAGCATTAGGGTTCCGTGCACCTTCCTGCATCTGACCTGTAGATGTTGGCGCGCACGGTCTTGCCTGAAAGATCCGTGCCGCGGATCCCGAACTGGCAGATGTAGTACGGGATGGTGGCGCCGTTCACGCCGAGTCGGACCAGCTTGCGGTAGTTCCTCGGTGCCCTTTGGAGGGCGGCGTCCAGGCGGTCCTTATCGCCATCGAGTAACGGCGCCAGCCGATTCAACTGAGCTATGGTGCCCGACAGCGGCGGGCGGGCCTCGGCCAGCAGATCCGCCAGCGAGGCGGTTCCCTTGTCCAGGGCGTCAATGGCGGATCCGATTGTGTCGCGGTCACCCGACAGGCCGCTGACAAGCTGCTCGAGGCGATCGATCGCGCCGGAGAACTGTTTGCCGTCCTTGGCCACCGTCCCGATCACGATGTTGAGGTTGTCGATCAGTTGCTGCACGGTTTGGTCATTGTCGGCCAAGGCATTTGAAAACGAGGTCGTCTTGGCGAAGAGCGATTCGAGCGTCCCGCCCTGACCCTGAAAGACCTGCAACAACCCGGAAGTCAGTTCGTTGACATCGCGCGCATTCAGGCCCTGGGTAACGGGTTTCAGCCCGCCGAGCAGCAGATCGAGGTCAAGCGCAGGCGCGGTGCGGCTGACCGGAATTTGAGCGCCGGCCGGCAGCCGCTTGGGCGAGCCCGGACCGTCGACGAGTTCAAGGTAGCGATCGCCCACCAGGTTGAGATAGCGGACCGCCGCCCTGCTGCCCTCGGTGAGCACGACGTTGCGGTCCGCGTCGAACTTCACCACAACCTTCTTGTCCGGCTGCAGCGAAACACTATTGACCGTGCCCACCCGGATCCCGGCGACCCGCACCGACTGGCCCGGCTTGAGACGCGACACGTCGGTGAACACCGCCGAATAGTCGCTCGTCGAACCCGTCCGGTATTGGCCGAAGATGAAGAACAGGAAGGCGGTAAGCATCGCCATCACGACCGCGAAGATGCCGAACTTGACCAGCGTTGCGCGCGTCCTCATCCGGGTTGTCCGATCTGCGCGGAGTTGCGTGGTGGGCCGGCGATCGGCCCGTACAACAGCTGTTTGAGGAGATCGGAGTTGATCAGCACCTGTGGGTTTCCGTAGTTCACGGGGTTCGCGCCGGTATCGGCAATCAGCTGCGGTGGGGCCGTGTTGAACGGCAGCTTCGGCAGACCCACGCACTGCGGGCCGCCCGTCGCCGCGACCTTGGGCAGGTTCGTCGGGTATCGATAACGCTCGGCGCCCCACGTGAGGCTCGCCGCGATGTTGATGCTCGGTTCCGACAACGGCGCCCCGTGCGTTATCTGTACAAGCCCGGCCAAAGCGCAGTTGAGCGCCGGTGCGTAAACATTGGTCAGATCGGTCGTCGGCACCAGCAGATGCAATACATTCGTCAGCGGTTGGCGGTTCGTCGACAGGACGTCGTTGCCGATGTCGGCCAAGCCGATCGCGCTGATCAGCAACGCATCCAGGTTGTGCTGCTCATCGACAAGTGTCTTGCTGATCCGGGTCGCGTTGGCCGCGGTCTTCACCAAGTCGGGTGCCGCGTCGGCATAAGCGTTGGACACCGCCGGCAGGACCGCGAGGTCATGCCGGAATGCGGGGAGGCTCGGCTCCAGCCTGGCCAGGAACGAATCCAGATCGCTCAGCGACTGGCCGAGCTGTGGGCCCCGCCCACTGAACGCCTGTGCCAGCGCACCCAGTGACTCGTTGAGCTTCGGCGGATCGATGTGGCTCAGAACCGACACCAATTGCTGGAATACCGTGTTGATTTCGACCATGACGTGCTGGCCCTGCAGCGTCTGGCCGGCGTGGAGCCGCTGCGCCGAGGGTTGGTCGGGTTCGACCAGCAGGACGGATTTGGCGCCGAACACCGTCGATGATGCGATGTCGACGAGCACGTTGCCGGGGATGAAGTGCAACTGCGACGGGTCCATCGCCAAGTGAATTGCCGCCTGACCGTTCGGCAGCGGTTCGATCGAGTCGACCTTGCCCACCTGCACGCCGCGCATCTTGACCTTGGCGTCCGGGTTCATGACCAGGCCGGCTCGTTGCGAAATCACGGTCACCGGCACGGTTTTGGTGAAGGAGCCCTGAAACAGACCCACCGCCACGGCGAAAATCAGACAAATGATGAGCACGGTGGCCAGTCCGAGGAGGGGTGGCAGGTAATTCCGCTCGGGCGGCCGCGCATGGCCGGTGCGCGCGGGTCGGCCGGCGACCGCGCCGCGACCCGCTGGAACATTCTGCGTCATTGCTGTTTCACCTCCTGAAGCTAACCGGACAGGTTGAAGTTGCCGTTCGTACCGTAAATAGAAAGCGAGACCAACAACGTCACGGACACCACGACGATGAGCGATGTGCGCACCGCGTTGCCGGTGGCGTTGCCGACACCGGCCGGCCCGCCCGAGGCGAAATAGCCGTAGTAGGTATGGATCAGCAGGATGGTGAGCGCCATCAGAAGGGCCTGCAGGAAAGACCACAACAAGTCGATCGGGTTCAGGAACGTGTTGAAGTAGTGCTGGTACAGACCCTGCGACTGTCCGAGCAGGAACGTCGTGGTGAACTGGCTGGCCACGAACGACAGGATCACGGCGATGCTGTACAACGGCGTGATCGCCATCATTCCCGCCAAAATCCTGGTGCTCACCAAATAGGCAACCGGCCGAATGGCCATGCTCTCCAATGCATCGACTTCTTCGTTGATCCGCATGGCACCCAGCTGAGCGGTCACCCCGGCGCCGAAGGTGGCCGCCAGGCCGATGCCGGCGACCACCGGTGCCGCGATACGCACGTTGATGAACGCGGACAGGAAGCCCGTCAGCGCCTCGATGCCGATATTGCCCAACGAGGTGTAGCCCTGGATGGCCAGTGTGCCGCCCGCCGCCAGCGTCAGGAAGCCGACGATCACAACGGTTCCGCCGATCATCGCCAGAGTGCCCGCGCCCATGCTGATCTCGGCGATCAATCGAACCACTTCGCGGGTGTAATGGGTGGCCGCAAACGGCACCCCGGCGAGCGCCTTACCGTAAAACATTGTGTGGTCGCCGATCCGCCCCATCAGGGCGACCGGCCTCTCGAGTTGGCGGGTTAATCGCGGATATGCAGCCCTCAGCGCCATTGTTGTCCTACTTCGCCGTCATCTTGATGCCGATCGCGGTGACGACCACGTTGACGACGAACAGGGACATGAAGGCATAAACCACGGTTTCGTTCACCGCGTTGCCGACAGCCTTGGCGCCACCACCGGTGATCGACAGGCCCCGATAGCAGGCGACCAGGCCGGCGATGAGGCCGAAAAGGGCTGCCTTGACACAGGAAATGACCACCTCGGGCACCCCGGTGAGCAAGGTGATGCCCGCGGCGAACGCGCCGGGATTGACGTCTTGTACAAACACCGAAAAGACGTAGCCGCCAAGGACGCCGATGATGACGACGAGGCTGTTGAGCAGGAAGGCGACCAATCCGGAGGCCAGCATGCGTGGGGTGACCAACCGCTGGACCGGGTTGATGCCCAGGACCTCCATCGCGTCGATCTCCTCGCGAATCGTTCGCGACCCGAGGTCCGCACACATAGCCGTGGCACCCGCACCCGCCACGATCAACACCGTGACCAGAGGACCGAGCTGGGTGACCGCACCGAACGCGGCACCGGCACCGGATAGGTCCGCCGCGCCCAGTTCACGCAAGAGGATGTTGAGCGTGAAACTGACCAGGACGGTGAACGGGATCGCGACCAACAAAGTTGGAGCCAGCGACACCCGCGCGACGAACCAGGACTGCTCCAAGAACTCCCGCCATTGGAACGGCCGGCGGAACACGAATTTGACCGCGTCAGCCGACATTGCGAATAAGGCTCCGACGGCCTGCATCGGGCCCGAGAGGTCGAACTTGAGCCTGAGCGCGGGCAATCCCGTCGACCAGTGGTCAGCTCCCTTGGTTGCCATCGGCGGCAGCCCCTTCCCAAGCTACGAGACCGACAGTCTTGTTGTGGCGCAACGAGTGCGGTACATTCGACATATTTGACAGCTGTAAAGGCGCGCTGACGAGCACGAAATGCTCAGCGGGCAGCCATTTTCCGGCGTCGCTGTGCGATGTGACAGTCGCTAGTCCGCGCACGCCGGTCCTCCGTTCGGTCGCGTGACTGGGCGCTGCGAAACGAGGTGCTCCCCGTCTTGAAGCGTCCGGCGATTATGACTCATGCCGCGCCCAGGCGGAGCGAAAAATGCATAACCGTTATCGCGCAGTTCGCGGCCGGTGCAAAGGCGCAAGGTAACTGCGTCCCAACGAAAGCGGCGATCGGCTCAAGCATGTCAGGGCTGACTCCGGTCCCAGTAGTACTCACGTGACGGCGCCGGCCGTCTTGAGTTCGATGATGCGGTCCCAGTCGAGGCCGAGCTCCATCAGGATCTCATCGGTCTGCTCGGCGAATCCGGGGGCCGGCCCGGTCTGTGGCGCTGCGACGTCGAACTGTACCGGGTTGGCCACCAGTTCGAGTTCGCCCGCCTTGACCATGTACTCGTTCGAGCGGATCTGCGCGTCGTCGGCGGCCTGCAGGGTGTCCTGCACGGGAGCCCACGGCCCGGAGAGCGTGGCGAAACGTTCGCTCCACTCGGCCAGCGTGCGGGTGGCGATGGCTTTGGTCAGCAATTCCACCGCATCGGCCGTATTGGCCGCGATGTTCTCCACCGTGTCGAAGCGCGGGTCATCGGCCAACTCCGGCAGATCGACATGGCGGCACACGTCGGCCCAGAACTTGGTGGGCTGCATCATCACGAACGAGATGTAACGGCCGTCGGATGTCGTGTACAGCCCCACCAATGGGTTGTTGGGAGCGCCGTGCACGCCGGGCGGCGGCGCTTCCAGCCGCTGGTTCAAGTGCTTCGTCAGCGCGACGGTGTGTCCCATCGACCACAGGCCACTGCCCAGCAGCGACACGTCGACGACGGATGGCTCGCCGGTGCGCTCGCGCTTGAGCAACGCCGCCGCGATGCCACCCGCGAGGTTGGTGCCCGAGATGGTGTCGCCGTACGCCGGCCCAGGCGGCGCGATCATGCCCGGCATGCCGGCGGGCGTGATGGTGGCCGCGGTACCGGCCCGGCACCAGAAGGCCGTCATGTCGTAGCCGCCCTTGGTCGACTCCTCGCCGCGCGGGCCGAGCGCGCTCCCCCGCGCGTAGACGATCTTGGGGTTCACCGCCCGGATGTCGTCGACGTCGATGCCGAACTTCTGCCGGTGGCCGGGCAGAAAGCTGGTCAGGAAGACATCGGCGCGACGGGCCAGCTCGTACAGCACTTCCTTGCCCTCGGGCACCGACATGTCCAGCCCGATGCTGCGCTTGCCGCGGTTAGCGTGTTCGATGTTGGGGTTGGGGTCGCCCTCGACGCGCAGCATCCCGGTCTGCCGCAGCCCGCGCTGCGGATCACCGGTCACCGCGTGCTCGACCTTGACCACGTCGGCGCCCCATTCGGCGAGCACCGCACCCGCGGACGGAACGAATCCGTACATGGCGACTTCGAGCACGCGGATGCCTTCGAGCGGCCTCATGCGCCGGCTCCTTTCGCTGAGACGGCCGGCACGGCAAAGGTCTTGCTCTCCAGGAACTCCTCGAGCCCGGCCGTCCCCATCTCGCGGCCCACGCCGGACTGCTTGAAACCCCCGAACGGGGTGTCGGCGCCGAAGTAGTTGCCACCGTTGATGGAGAACGACCCGGTCCGGATGCGGCGCGCCACGGCGAGCGCCCGGTCCTGATCGCGGCTGAACACCGCGCCCGCCAGCCCGTAGATCGAGTTGTTGGCGATGCCCACGGCGTCGTCGTCATCGTCGAACGCGATCACCACGAGCACCGGCCCGAAGACCTCGTCCTGCGCGATCTCGCTGTCGGGGTCGACGTTGGTCAGCAGCGTCGGCGCATAGAAGTAGCCCGGATTCAGTCGCTTGCCGCCGGTGACCAGGGTGGCCCCGGCGGCCACGGCGCGCTGGACCATAGCGTCGACCTTCTCCCGCTGCTGCTCGTTGATCAGCGGCCCCATATAAGTTGTCGGGTCGGCCGGGTCGCCGTGTCGCACCTTGGCGAAGTTCTGCGCGACCAGTTCGACGATTTCGTCGTGGTGCGACTTGGGCACCAGCAGCCGGGACGTGAGCGCACAACCCTGGCCGGCGTGGGTGACCATGCTGAAGGCCGCGAACAGCGCGGCGTTGGCGAAGTCCGCGTCATCGAGCATGATCGCCGCCGACTTACCGCCCAGCTCCAAGAAGACGCGCATAACGGTGTCGCTCGCGGCGGCCATGATCTTGCGCCCGACCGCAGTCGATCCGGTGAAGGTGATGACGTCGACGTCCGGGCTGGTGGTCAGCGCGACTCCCGACGCGGGATCCGACGAACTCAGCACGTTCACCACCCCGGCCGGGATGTCGGTGTGGTTGGCGATCAGCTCGCCGAGCGCCAAGGTGACCAGTGGTGTGTCCGGTGCTCCCTTGAGCACGACGGTGCATCCGGCGGCCAGCGCGGGCGCGAGCTTGGCCAGCGCGAGCTGGTTCGGATAGTTATAGGCGATGATGGCGCCGACCACGCCGGCGGCCTCCTTCTCGACCCAGCGGTGGTGGCGCATGCCCCGCACTTCTCGTTCGCCGAGGTCTTCGGAGAACTCATAGGTGCGCAGCAGGTCCGCGTAGAAGCGCACGATGCCGATCGGCTCGTCGAGCTGAGCCCCCTGGGTAAGCGCGCGGGTGGCGCCGACTTCCGCGATGGTGAGTTCCCGCAACTCGTCGGCATGCTCGAGGAGCGCCCGGTGCAACTGGTCGAGGCAGCGGATCCGCAACTCGACGTCGGTGGGCCAGCTGGTGGTGTCGAACGCACGCCGGGCCGCCGCGATCGCGGTTTGGGCCTCGGCGCTGCCGGCGTCCGGCGCGTGCCCGATGACGGCACCCGTCGCCGGATTGATCGAGGGGAATGTCCTGTCGGCGCTGACCAGCCGGCCGTCGATCAGCAGACGGCGGTCGACGTGCGACTCAGACGCGGCATCCGCGATGGTCACCGTGGTTCCGGTGGCGGGCTCTGCCGTGTTCTGGGCAGGCATTCCGTACTCCCTAGTGTGGTGGCGATCACGATAATTTCATTCTCTTCCCCGGCGAATCTTACATTCGAGTTTCGATAATTCAAGAAAGTCTCAGGAACGGGATCGAGGTGCTGACCAGCGCCGCAAAGAGCCGTACTCTGTCGGCCTGGGCCTCTCCATGCAGGCTGGACGCGGTGTTGTGCGCGTGTTGCACGGCGCTCCGCGTGGAGAGTAAGGTTCTCATAATTGTAAGGGAGATTCTTTGTGACTGAAATGGCCCCCTTTGGAGTCGAGGCCTCAACATGAAGACCGCGGTAGTCACCGGTGGCGGGTCCGGCATCGGTCTCGCCGTCGCGCAACGGCTGCGCGCCGACGGTCTGAACGTCGCTTCTGTCGACCTGCGTCCGTCAGAAGCCGATTTCGCTTTCACCGCCGACGTCACCGACCGGGCGCAAGTAGATGCGGCGCTGTCGGCCATCCGCGCCCAGCTCGGGCCGGTGACGGTCCTGGTCAATGCCGCCGGCCTCGACGGGTTCAAGAAGTTCAACAACATCAGCTTCGAGGACTGGCACCGCGTGATCGACGTCAACCTCAATGGCGTCTTCCATACCGTCCAAGCGGTGCTGCCCGACATGGTCGAGGCGGGGTGGGGACGCATCGTCAACATCTCGTCGTCGAGCACGCATTCGGGTGCGCCGTACATGAGTCACTACGTGGCGGCCAAATCGGCGGTCAACGGCCTGACGAAGTCGCTCGCACTCGAGTACGGGCCCAAGGGAATCACGGTCAACGCGGTGCCGCCCGGCTTCATCGACACCCCGATGCTGCGCGCGGCCGAGAAGAACGGATTCCTCGGCGACATCGACGAGACCATCGCGCGAACCCCGGTACGCCGCATGGGCACCCCCGAGGACATCGCGGCGGCATGCGCTTTTCTGGTGTCCGAGGAGGCCGGCTACATCACCGGTCAGATCTTGGGCGTCAACGGCGGTCGAAACACCTGAGCGGTGGCGATTCGTCAGCGGCGCCCGGCAACCAGTGTGAGAGGAGAAAGCCCGTGAAGGTCTGGGTGGATTCAGAACGGTGCCAGGGCCACACCCTGTGCGCGATGATCGCTCCGGAATCGTTCCAGCTCAGCGACATCGACGGTAGTTCGTCGGCGATCGACGAGGTGGTGCCCGCCGACCGCGAGGACCAGGTGCGTGAAGCCGCGCAGTCCTGTCCGGAGCAGGCCATCATGATCACCGACGACGCCTGAGCCGGCACAATCCTCAGCCAACGAAACACGTAGGGAGACCAGAGCGTTGAGTGCTGACGACGTCGTCAATGACAGCGACCGCAAGAAGAACCGGTACCACTTCGACCGCCATTCTTCCGAGTACCGGTCGAATTTCAAGACGATCACCGAAGAGATGCACGCCAAGTGCCCCATGGCCTGGACGGAAACCTATGGCGGGCACTGGGTTGCGGCCGGCAGCCACGAGGTCTTCGAGCTGGCCCGCTGCCCCGCAGTCTCCAACGATCACGACATCCACGGCGAACGCCGCGGCTACAAAGGCATCTCGATCCCCACGGCCAGCCGGGTCAGCGCGGTGCGGGGCGGCATCCTGGAGATGGACGACCCCGAGCACCGCACCTACCGAACCGTGCTCAACCCCTATCTGTCACCGGCGGCGATCAAGCGTTGGGAACCGTTCATCGACGACGTGACGCGCGCCTGCCTCGACGAGAAGATCGAGAGCGGCTGCATCGACTTCGTCGACGACCTGGCCAACATCGTGCCCGCCGTCTTCACGCTGGCAATGCTGGGCATCCCGCTGAAGAAGTGGAACATGTACAGCGAGCCGGTGCACGCCGCGGTGTACACGCCCGAGCACTCCCCCGACATCGAGCGCGTCACCGCGATGCACCGGGAGATGGGCCTCGACATGGTCAACAACATGCTGGAGGTCCGCGAGAACCCACGGCCGGGAATCATTAATGGTCTGCTGCAGATGCGCATTGACGGCGAGCCCGCTCCGGATCTGGAAATCCTCGGCAACCTGGGCCTGGTGATCGGCGGTGGCTTCGACACCACGACCGCGCTGACCGCCCATTCGCTGGAATGGCTTTCCGAACACCCCGAGCAGCGCCAGCTGCTCAGCAATGAGCGCAAAACCCTGCTCGACCCCGCGACCGAAGAGTTCCTGCGCTACTTCACCCCGGCGCCCGGGGATGGCAGGACCTTTGCCGACGACACCGAGCTCGACGGCACCCAGTTCAAAGAGGGTGAGCGGCTCTGGATTTCGTGGGCGATGGCCAACCGCGACCCCTCGGTGTTCCATGACCCGGACCAGATCATCCTCGACCGTAAAGGTAACCGGCACTTCAGCTTCGGGCTGGGCGTTCACCGGTGCATCGGCTCGAACGTGGCGCGCACCGTGTTCAAGTCCATGTTGACCGCGGTCCTCGACCGGATGCCCGACTATCAGTGCGACCCGGAGGGCACCGTCCACTACGAGACCATCGGCGTCATCCAGGGCATGCGTAAGCTGCCGGCCACGTTCACGCCCGGCCGCAAGGTCGGGGCGGGCCTGGAGCAGACCCTGGACAAGCTGCAGCGCATCTGCGACGAGCAGGAACTCGCCAGGCCGATCACGGAACGCAAGGAAGCCGCGGTCATCGACTGACCGTCGCAATTTCTACGACTGGACCTGTTCAGGGTCACAGCGCCCTATATTTGGGGCAATAGTGCGAGCAGAGATGGGAGACGCAACGGTGAAGACTTTCGCAATGAGCCTTGCGCTTGCCTTGGCCGCACTGACTGTCACGCCGAGCGCCCACGCGGACATGCTCTTTGCCAACTATCACGTGGACACCAACCGGGATCCCGGCCACTTCTGGCTTTGGTCGATTAACCCGTGCGTCCAGCCAACGCCGGGATGCTTGCAGGTGTACGCAACTCCGCAGCCCAACGGGCAAGCGGCGCCGTGGAGGGGAGAGGCCCACCTGGCCGACGGCCGCTACACCATGGCCGCTGACGACCCCTTCGGTGTGCGCTGCGTGGTCCAGTTCTTTCCCTCGCATGACGTCTACTCGTGGGATGCGGTGACGCTGGCGGGTCAGGTCGACTCGACGTTCGACACGGGCTGCGGTGGCGGACCGGGGGGCAGCAACAGTTACCCGTTCTCGCTCGTGCGATTCTAGCCGCGTGAGACGTACCGGGGTCAGTCGATCATTGAAAGTGATAGGCAGTAAGCACGATGACTGACGCAAAGAAGCCGCAGGATTCGGCCACCTCCAAAGCCGACATGCAGGCCTTGCTCGAAGAAGCAGAAGCGGAAGCCGCCGAAGCCGAAGCGCTGGCCGCCGCGGCGCGCGCCCGCGCCCGTGCGGCTCGCCTCCGGCGTGAAGCGCTGGCCCAGGCAGAGGCTGAGGCAGAGGCCGCGACCGAGACCGAGACCGTGACCGTGACCGCCGAAGAAGACACCGCCGAGGACGGAACCGACACCGCGGAGCCGGAGACTGACGACGAGATAGACGACGTCAGCGACACCTCCGAGGCGACCGTCGAAGGCGAGACAAAGGCCGAAGAAGACTCCGACGAAACCGCCGAAGAGGCGCAAGCGGAAGACGAGTCAGCTCGCTCCCGGCGACGCCTGCGGCTGCCCTCGTGGTCCGTGGCATGGAAAGCGGCTGTCATCGTCCTCATCTGTGCGTTCATCGGGGCCAGCGGATACATGATGTGGCAGCGCCATGAAACCGTCGAGCGCAACCAGCGTGCCGCGAACTTCATCGCGGGAGCCAGACAAGGCGTCGTCAATCTGACTTCCATGGACTTCAATAAGGCCAAGGAGGACGTCCAGCGGGTGATCGACAGCTCGACCGGCCAGTTCCGGGACGACTTCCAGGCGCGTGCAAAAGATTTCACGACCGTCGTTGAGCAGTCCAAAGTGGTCACCCAAGGAACCGTGAATGCGGCGGCCGTGCAATCCGTAAACGGGGATGCCGCGTTGGTTCTCGTCGCGGCGACGTCGCACATCACCAACGCCGCGGGCGCCAAAGACGAACCACGCAATTGGCGGCTCAAGGTGACCGTCAAAAACGACGGCGGGCAATACAAGATGTCCAACGTGGAGTTCATTCCATGAGCGAGGACAAGCCCGGCATCGACACGGCCGACGACTCTGCCGAATTAACCGACCGCAGTGAAAGTAGCGCTCCACCTGCGCGGCGCACGGTGAAACTCGTGCCCTTGATTCTGATTGTGCTGCTGCTGCTTTCCGGTGGCGCGGCGACATGGCTGTACTTCACGCAGTACCGGCCGGACAAACAGACCGACCCCCGCGTCGCGAGCGCGGTCGCCAATGCGGCGTCCGACGGAACGGTCGCGTTGCTGTCGTACTCGCCCGACTCACTCGACAAAGACTTCGCCAACGCCAAGACTCACCTGTCCGGCGACTTCTTGTCCTACTACAACCAGTTCACCGAACAGATCGTGGCTCCGGCAGCCAAACAGAAGTCACTGAAAACCAACGCCCGGGTGCTGGGGGCCGCGGTTCAGGAGTTACATCCGAATTCCGCCGTCGTGCTGGTGCTGGTCGACCAGAGCACCACGAGCAAGGACAATCCCGACCCGGCGATGGCATCCAGCAGCGTGCTGGTGAGTCTGACCCGGGTCAACGGCGCCTGGCTGATCACCAAATTCGACCCGGTCTAGGCCGTTTCAGCTGTTCTCGAGTGTGAACCCTCGGCATTGATTGTGAACTCAGGGCGACGACCCACCGACGGCGGCCTCCGTGGCTTCACACTCGACGCCGTGGATTCACACGCGACGTTGGGGCCCTGCGCCGACCAGCAAGACCACGCCCAAGAATCCACCAAGAATTCGCCGAGGTCGGCATTCGATCCTTTGTTCATGCAGCTGGCTCGCCGGCAGCTGAGAGGAGGAATCGCCATGTCGCTTCTGGGCAACCACATATCTCTTATCCACGGCTGGGTGCCGATCACGGCCCAGATCGTCACACCGATCACGCTGGGGCTCGCCGCCGGGTGGCGCTCGCGGCGTTGGCGTCTGCTGTGGCTGCCCGCCGCCGCGGTCGCCGGAGTAATGACGGCCCTCGGGGCGCATTCCTACATCGCCGACGGCGCCAGCAAGTCGGCACCGGACGCACTGTACGTGTGGATCGCGCTGGTCGGCATGGCCACGGCGGTGCTGATGCTCGGCTGGCGCGGCGCGCGGTGGTGGCGGCGCGCACTATCGATCCTGGCGGTGCCGCTGTGCCTGCTCTGCTCGCTGCTCGAGCTCAACCAATGGGTCGGCTACTTCCAGACCGTGCAGAGCGCGTGGAATCAGTTCACCTCGGTTCCGCTGCCCGACCAGGCCGACAAGGCCACCGTCACCACGCTGGCGGCGAAGGGCTCCAAGCCGCCGCACGGCAGCCTGGTGCCGGTCGTGATCCCCGAAGACGCATCGCAATTCAAGCACCGCGAGGAACTCGTCTACCTGCCCCCGGCCTGGTTCGCCAGCTACCCGCCGCCGCAGCTGCCGACGGTGATGATGATCGGCGGCATGGTCAACACGCCCGCCGACTGGGTGCGCGCCGGCGGCGCGGTGGACACCGTCGACGCGTTCGCGGCCGCGCACGGCGGCAACGCTCCGGTGCTGGTGTTCGTGGACCCGGGCGGGGCGTTCGACAACGACACCGAATGCGTCAATGGAAGCCACGGCAACGCCGCCGACCACCTGACCAAAGACGTTGTGCCCTACATGGTCTCGAACTTCGGGGTGAGCCCCAACCCGTCCCGCTGGGGCATCGTCGGCTGGTCGATGGGCGGAACGTGCGCGGTGGACCTGACCGTCATGCACCCCAACATGTTCAGCTCGTTCGTCGACATCGAGGGCGACCTGACCCCCAACACCGGAACCAAGGAACAAACCATCGCCAACCTCTTCGACGGCGACGCCGGCGCGTGGGCGCAATTCGACCCGACCACGGTGATCAACCGTCACGGCCGATACACCGGAGTATCCGGCTGGTTCGCCATCTCGTCGGGTGGTGCGCCGCGTCGCGACATCACGACCGTCGATACCGCCGCGATGGCTGTCGCCGGCCGCGCCGCCGCCGCCGACCCCGGTAACCAGGCCGCGGCCGCCTCGTCCCTGTGCGGGCTGGGCCGGGCGAACGGCATCGACTGCGCGGTAATCGCCCAGACCGGAAAGCACGATTGGCCGACCGCCGGCATGGCCTTTTCCACCGCACTGCCGTGGCTGGCCGGCCAGGTACACACCCCGGGCGTGCCGCGGATCACGTTGCCCAGCAACGTGTCTCAGCAGGCCCTCTGATCGCGCTAGCCGCGCGGCAGGCCGAGCACCCGCTGGGCGATGATGTTGCGCTGGATCTCGGAGGTGCCGCCGGCGATGGTCCCGGAGAAGCTGCGGGCGTAGCGCTCGAACCAGCTGGCGAAGTAATGGTCGAGGTTCATGTGCGCATACGGCCCCGTCAGCCCGGGGTGCACGAGCCCCTCGGATCCCGCGGACGTCAACGCCAATTCCATGCCCCGCAACTCCGCTTCGGAACCGAGCAGCTTGAGCACCGAGATCGCGGCCACGTCATCTTCGCCGCGCGCGGCGCGGGCCAGCGCCGCCGAACCCAGCAGGCGCAGCGCCTGTCGGTCCATGATCGTGCTGGCATATTGGTCGCGCTCGACCTCGGTGCTGGGATGGAAGTCGTCGATCATGTTCTCGAGACGATCGGCGAAACCCAGCCACATCATCGTGCGTTCGTGCCCCAACGATCCGTTGGCTACCCGCCAACCCTGGTCGAGCTCGCCGACCAGGTTCTCGGCCGGCACCCGCACGTCGGTGAAGAACACCTCGTTGAAATCCAAATCGTCGACGCCACAGATCGACGGGAACGGCCGCCGCACCAGGCCCGGGGTGTCGGTGGGGATGACGAGCGCACTGATTCCCTTGTGCTTCGGCGCATCTGGATTGGTACGGACGAACGTCAACAGGACGTCCGCGTCGTGGGCACCCGAAGTCCACACCTTCTGCCCATTGACCACGAAGTGATCGCCGTCGAGCACCGCGCGGGTCCGCAGCGACGCCAGGTCGGAACCGGCACTGGGTTCGCTCATTCCGAGTGACGCGGTGATCTCGGCCCGCAGGATCGGCACCGCCCAGCGCCGCTTCTGTTCGTCGCTGCCGAACGACAACAGCGACGCCCCAACGATGTTCACACCTTGCGGGTTGAAGCTGTGGTAGATCCGGCGTCGACTGAGTTCCTCGAGGTAGACGAACTGCTGAATGACCGTCGCGTTGCGGCCACCGAATTCCGGTGGCTGGCTGGGCAGCAGCCAGCCGTTGTCGAACAACGTCCGCTGCCAGTCGCGCGCCCACTGCGGCATGTGCGAGACCGACCGGGGCCGCTCGAGCGTTTCGCTTGCGGGGGGCAGGTTTTCGTCGAGGAACGCCGAGAACTCCGCGCGGAACTCCTCGACGTCGGAATCAAAAGTCAGCTGCACGGTATTCCTCCGCGATCCGCGCCCGGTGCTCCGCCGCGCCGCCGAGCATCAGCTCACCCGCCTTGGCTCGTTTCAGCGCGAACTGCAAGTCGTTCTCCCACGTGAATCCCATTGCGCCGTGCAACTGCAGGCCGTGCCGGAACACCAGCGACTGGCACTCCCCCGCCGATGCCTTGGCCATCGCGGCCGCCAGCCGGCGGCGCGGATCGTCCGCCGCGATCGTCAACGCGGCGAAATACGCCAGCGCCCGCGCCCGCTGCACGGCGACGTGCATGTCGGCGGCCTTGTGCTGGACGGCCTGGAACGAACCGATCGCCACACCGAACTGCTGGCGGCTGCTCACGTGCTCGAGAACCAGGTCGAGGATGCGTTGGCAGGCACCGACCATCGTGATCGCCATGCCGGTCAGCGCGAAATGGTGGGCGCGCTCGGCGTCGACCGTCAGCCGCTCGCTGTCGGGCACCCGGACCTCCGCGAACGACAGGTCGGCGACGTGCAGCACCGGGTCGAACACCGCCGATCGCCGGGCCGACACCTGATCGGATCCCACGAGGAACACCCCCGCGTCGGTCACCACGGCCAGCCGATCCGCGCGATCACCGTCGAGCACATGGCGGGCCGTGCCGTGCAGCACCCAGCCCTCGGCGTCGCGGTGCGCCGCGACCCCGCCGTAGACCGCGGTGCCCGATTGGTGCGGGTCGAATCGGTCGCCGGCGAGCGGTGCGAACTGGCTCATCGTCGCCAGGAACGGGGTGGGGTCGGTGGCGCGGCCGAGCTCCTCGAGCACGATGGCCAGCTCGACTGCGCTGTCCGCATCGCTGAGCTCGGTCCAGCCCTGGTCTACATACGATTTCCACAACGGGCTCGGGTCGACGCCCTCTTCGGCCACGCTGCGCACCAGCGACGGCGGGCACTGCTTCGCGACGGCGTCGCGCACGGTGTCCTGCCACAGTCGCTGATCAGCATCGAACTCCAACAGCATCCGCGCCGCCTCTCGTCGTGACTGTCAGGCGAGAATAACATTCTCGGTTGCGGAAGTAATAATCTCTGAATCCGGGCATGAGGTCACCGGATGGCCGCTGACGAGCGGAATTCCTCCAGTGACCTAACTGCTGGTCACGAGGCCGTCGGCGGCGTTGTCCCAGCGGTCGAGGTTCACGAATTCGGCAAGCGGGCGCCGGCGCAGCGGCCCGTGATTGCCCTTCGGCCACCCGACCACGATGTGGCCGGCGACTATCCAGCCCTCCGGTATGCCGACGGCTTCCCTCAGCAGCCGTTCACCGCCATACGACGCCCAGCTGGTCAGGCAGGCGCCCAACCCCTGGGCGCGGGCGGCCAGCAGAAAATTCTGCATGGCGGGAAAAATCGAACCACCGAGCAGCAGTTCCGATGCGGTCGGGTAGTGCGCCTGGGCGAACAGCACCGAGGTGAATTCACCGGCCCGGTCGTGCAATTCGTACGTCGCACGGTACGTGCGGGCCCGGCGGCTGTTGTCGTCGGCGGCGGGCCGGCTCATTCCGTAGACCGGCTCGATCACTTCCAGCGCGTGGGCCGCGGCCTTGGCCACCACGGCCCGCTGCTCGGGCGACCGCAACACCACGAAACGCCAGCCCTGCGCGTTGGCGCCCGAGGGGGCCCACCTGGCCGCCTCGAGGCAGCGCGCCAGAGTCGCGTCGTCCACCGGTTCGTCGGTGAAGCGCCGGATCGTTCGGGCCGTCGACATCACTTCCCAGATGTCCGCGCTTGCTCCGGTCACTGCCTCTCCTCTACGTCCAGAGTCGCCTAGACCTGCACCGCACCTCGTATTACCAACCGCTGCAGGATGATTGGGCGGCGACCGAGTTCCGGCGTCCTCGCAACGAAAACGAGGCACTAGCGGCCAGGTCCATTTGAACTTCGACTGTAGACCCCGCCCAGCGGCCACGGTGCAAGACTGCGCTCAGGCGATCGGCACCTCGGCAGCACACGCACGACAAAATCGAGGGCCGCTGCCCCCGAACCGAAGGGAGAAGTGCATTGGATCGCGAAACCTACCAGCGAGGGCTCCACATCCGCTCCGAAGTGCTGGGCGAGGAGTACGTCAATCGCGCATTGGCCAACGCGGACGACTTCACCGGGCCATTGCAAGACCTCGTCACCGAATATTGCTGGGGTGCCGTCTGGGGCCGTGAGGAATTGCCGCGAAAAACCCGCAGCATGCTCAACCTGGCGATGATCTCGGTGCTCAACCGGCCCAACGAATTACGCACACACGTCAAGGCGGCACTGACCAACGGTGTCACCCGGGAGGAGATCCGCGAGGTTTTCCTGCAGGTGGCCATCTACGCCGGCGTGCCTGCCGCCGTCGACAGCTTTCGCATCGCCAATGAGGCGTTCGCCGAACTGGACCGGGACTAGGGGCGCAACGTGGACGTCGGGTTCATCGGGCTGGGAAACATGGGCTTTCCCATGGCATGTCGCCTCATTGCGGAAAAACATGATGTCGTCGCCTTCGACACGCGCAGCGAGGCCCTCGAGCGCGTCGTCGCCTTGGGGGCACGTCGGGTTTCATCGCCCAAAGAGGTAGCCGATCGCGCCGACACGGTGCTGGCCAGCCTGCCCACACCGGGCGCGTCGCGCGAGGTGGCCACCGGTCCGGCGGGAGTGATCGAAGGCGCGAGGGTGAAGCGCTATGTCGACTTGTCCACTGTCGGTAGCCAAATGGCGGTGCAGATCCACGCCATGCTGGCCGGGCAAGACATCGTGGCGATGGACAGCCCGGTCAGCGGCGGTGTCGGCGGGGCCGAGAAGGGCACTCTGGCGCTGATGGTGTCCGGTCCGCGCCGCGAATTCGACGCTGTGCGAACCGCGCTCGAGGCGCTGGGCCGGCCGGTGTATGTCGGCGACAAGCCCGGCTCGGCGCAGACGATGAAGCTGGCGAACAACATTCTCGCGGCGAACGTCTTGACCGCGACAGCGGAAGTCGTCGTGATGGGCGTCAAAGCCGGCCTGGATCCCGCCGTGATGATCGAGGTGCTCAATGCGGGGTCGGGTGCGACGAGCGCGAGCCGCGACAAGTTCCCCCGGGCGATCCTGCCGCGCACCTTCGACTACGGCTTTACCACCGGGCTGATGCTCAAAGATGTGCGCCTTTATCTCGACGAAGCCAGAGCGCTTGGTGTGCCCGCCGAGGTTGCCGAGACGGTCGGCCGGCTGTGGGAGGAGCTCGCCCGCGTTGAAGGGCCCGACTCCGATTTCACGTCGGTGATCAAACCGTTCGAGCGAGCCGCCGGTGTCACGGTGGGCGGGTCTTCGGACTAACCCGTCGCGGCAGGCCGTCGCGGTGACCAAACCGCCGGGATCACATCCGTCCCGCAACCCGGAGAATGGTATTATCCGGAAAGAAGAACCCGACTTGCCCAAGGGGTCGTAAAAAGCCCGCTACCAGGGATGATGATTAAACGAAATGCTTACCGGAAACCCATTGATGGACCGTGGGAGAAAATGTTAGATTGGCTATCATATGACCTCGCACGGCCGGCTTCGGCCGCCGGAGTCGAAGGGTGGCTCTCGTGATCAAACACGCTGACGGAACCAGCACCCCGTTGATCGACGCGAGCGTGCACATCTTCTTCCCCTCCAACAAAGCGCTCCGGAATACCCTCCGCGAGCCGTTCAAGAGCCGCGGGTTCCCCGACTACGAGATGGACTGGTACGGCGCCCCCGGCGGTGAGTACGCCCCCAACACCGAGGGCCCAGACCGCCAGTATCCGGGTTCGGATCCGGATTTCGTTGCCAATGAACTGTTTTCGAAGCGCGGCGTCGATGTTGCGGTCCTGCATCCGATGGCGCGTGGCATCATGCCGGACCGGCACCTGGGCAGCGCCCTGCACGCCGCGCACAACGAGATGATGGTGTCGAACTGGCTGGAGTCCAGCGAGTTCGGCGAGCGATTCCGCGGCACCATCCGGGTCAACCCCGACGACATCCCCGGCGCGCTGCGCGAGATCGAGAGATGGCGTGGGCACCCGCGGGTGGTCCAGATCGGTGTCCCGCTGCAATCCCGCGAGCTCTACGGCAAACCGCAGTTCTGGCCGATCTGGGAGGCCGCTGTCGACGCCGGGCTGCCCGTTGCCGCGCACATCGAAGTGGGCTCGGGTATTGCGTTTCCGCCGACGCCGAACGGGAACACCCGCACCTACGAGCAGTACGTGAGTTTCATGGCGCTGAACTACCTGTACCACCAGATGAACATGATCGCCGAGGGAGTGTTCGAGCGGTTCGACGGCCTCAAGTTCGTGTGGGGCGACGGTGCCGCCGACTTCATCACGCCGTTCATCTGGCGGATGGACACCTTCGGCCGGCCGCACCTGGAGCAGACGCCATGGGCCCCGCGGATTCCGAGCGACTACCTGCCCGGTCACGTGTATTTCGTCCAGGGCAGTCTCGACGGCCCCGGCGATGTCGAGTTCGCCGGCGAATGGTTCGGCTTCACCGGAAAAGACGACATGGTGATGTTCGGATCGAGCTATCCACACTGGCAGTGCGGGGACATCACGAAGTTGCCCAGAGCGTTGTCCGCCAAGCAGCGCGAGAAGCTGTGCTGGCGCAACGCGGCGCAGCTCTACGGCATAGACATTGCCGCCGGGGTGGGCGCAGAGTAGAAGTATCGCGAAAGACTGAGGAGAGCCAGATGACGTTGACCCATTCGCAGGAGCGGGTTCCCGCTACCGAGCGCATAGCCGTCCACTGCGTCGACTCGGATGTCCACCCGGCGCCCAAGCGCGGAGAGCTACTCCCGTACATCCCCGAGCCGTGGCGCAGCAAGTACTTCCTGACTCGCTCCGTTGGCGAGCAAATCTACTACGACGCCCCGGACTACGCACACTCCTACGCCATGCGCGTGGACTCCTTCCCCGCCAACGGCGAGTTTCCCTGCAGCGACCCCGATTTGGCGTTCCGCCAGCTGATCATGGAGGCCGGCTCAGACATCGCGATCCTGGAACCCGCCGCCTATCCGGCGCGCATTGCCGAAGCGCAGCATGCGATGTCGGCCGCCCTGAACGACTGGCAGGCCAATCACTGGCTGGACAGCCACAACAACTGGCACGAACGGTGGCGCGGGTCGATCTGCATCGCCATCGAGGAGCCGGAAGAGTCGGTGCGCGAGATCGAACGCTGGGCCGGACACCCCTTCATGGCGCAGATTCTGATCAAGGCCGAGCCCCGGCCGTCCTGGGGCCACCCGAAATATGACCCGATCTGGGCGGCGGCCACCAAGCACGACATCACCGTGAGCTGCCACCTGTCACGCAGCCAATACGATGAGCTGCCGATCCCGCCGGTGGGCTTCCCCAGCTACAACCACGACTTCATGGTGACCTACTCCCTGCTGGCGGCCAATCAGGTGATGAGCCTGATCTTCGACGGTGTCTTCGACCGGTTCCCGACGCTGCGGATCGTCTTCGTCGAACACGCATTCAGCTGGATCCTGCCGCTGATGTGGCGCATGGACGCCATCTACGACGCACGCAAGTCCTGGCTCGACATCAAGCGCAAGCCGTCCGAGTACGTCAAGGACCACATCAAATTCACCACCCAGCCGCTGGACTACCCGGAGGACAAGACCCAACTGACCCGCGCGCTGGAATGGATGGAGTGCGAAAAGATTCTGCTGTTCTCCTCGGACTACCCGCACTGGACGTTCGATGACCCACGCTGGTTGGTCAAGCACCTGCCCAAGCACGCCCGCGACGCGGTCATGTACAAGAACGGCATCGCGACCTATCACCTGCCCGAGACCGTTCCGGTCCTCGAGGGTCAGACCCGGGTGCTCTGAGTTGACGGAGGAAACCAAACGGCCCGAGCCACGTCTTGCCCAGGGCCGCGAGCATGTAGTCGCAACCGTAGACGAAATCCCGCCGGGCACACACAAACTGGTACCGATCGGGCGGCACGGGGTCGGCGTCTACAACGTCAACGGCACCTTCTACGCCATTGCGAACTACTGCCCCCACCAAGGCGGACCGCTGTGTTCGGGACGAGCCCGGGGACGCACGATCGTGGACGAGAGCGCGCCGGGTGACTCCGTGATGGTGCGCGATCTGGAATACATCTACTGCCCATGGCACCAATGGGGTTTCGAGCTGGCGACGGGCACCACCGCGGTCAAGCCCGAATGGAGTATCCGTACCTACCCGGTGCGCGTCGTCGGCAACGACGTTTTGGTTCAGGCCTAACTACAGGAGATTCGGGTGCCTTCTATCGAGATCAACGGGGGAAATGTTGTCTACGAAATCCTCGGTGACTCTGGCGATCTCATTGCCCTGACTCCGGGCGGCCGGTTCAGCAAGGAGATCCCCGGCCTACGTCCGCTGGCCGATGCGCTGGCCGCCGGTGGCTACCGGGTGCTGCTGTGGGACCGGCCCAACTGTGGCGCCTCCGATGTGCAGTTCTACGGGCAGAGCGAGTCGCACATGCGCGCCGAGACGCTGCACAAGCTGGTGACCGGCCTTGGCTTCGAGCGGTGCATTCTGGCCGGAGGCTCCGGCGGGGCAAGGGATTCCATGCTGACCACGATGCTCTACCCCGAGATGGTCACCAAGCTCGTGGTGTGGAACATCGTCGGCGGCACCTACGGCACCTTCGTGCTCGGCTCCTTCTACATCATCCCCAGCATCCTCGCGGTACGCGGCACCGGCATGGACGGCGTGATGAAGGTGGCCGAATGGCGCGAGCGCATCGAGGAGAACCCGAACAACAAGCAGCGCTTCCTCGACTTCGACTCCGGCGAGTTCCTCAAGCTGATGTTGCGCTGGCTCAACGCCTTCGTCTCCAAGCCGGGGCAGACGATTCCGGGCGTCGAGGACGAGATGTTCGACCGGATCACGGTTCCCACGTTGATCATTCGCGGCGGCGAGAACGACATGGACCACCCGAAGCGGACGTCGCTGGAAGTCAGCTGCCTGATCAAGGGATCAAAGCTCATCGATCCGCCGTGGCCCGAGGACGCCTGGGAGCGCGCGTCCGAAGACCGCGCCGCGGGCCGAGTGCAACACTTCAACATGTTCGACACCTGGGTGCAGGCGGCACCCGCGATTCTCGAATTCCTGGGCTCGTGATGGCGCTACACGGTGTGAATGTGAACCTCACAGTTGAGCGACGCCTCCAGCGCCGTGTGTACCCGGCTCTCCGGAATCCGCTCGAGGTCGGACTCCCGCAGCGTCACATGGACGACGTCGAATCCGTCATCGCCGGGCGTGCGCTCGATGTCACCGGTCAACCCGAATGCGGACAAGACCCCGTGCGCGTCGTCGTCGGTCCCCCTGCTGACAAACGTGATCACGCCCGGAACGGGAGCACCGCCGAACGCGCTGGCGCACAATCCGATCGCCGTGTCTTTGGCCGTGTCGCCGTCGTCGGCCGCGATGAGCAGTTCGACTTCGCGGCGGCTTGCGGGCATGGACACCAAGTCGTTCTCGACCACGTCCGCACCTGCCGGCGCCACGAGTTCGAGGAGAGCCGCCATGCCGTCACGTAGTTGTGCGGGCGTGAGCACGCTGTCCGGGTCGACGTTCACACGCACCACCGCAGTTCGCATGGGCGCAAGCTTAACTAAGACGATGACAGGCCAGCTTTGAACACCACCGAGTCCACAACCATCACCACCGCGACCATCCCCGGATGCACGCCGCGGCTGTTGACTGAGCACACCGGCAACGCCCGGGAAGATCTGGCAACCTATCGCAAGCTCGGCGGCTACCGGCCGCTGGCCGACCCCGACGAATTCCTGAGAGAAATCGATTCCAGTGGCCTGGTCGGGCGCGGAGGTGCGGCGTTTCCCCTTGCGGTGAAGCTGCGGACGGTGCGCGACAACGGACGCTCGCTAGGCGTTCCCGTCGTCGTCGCGAATGGTGAAGAGGGAGAGCCGGCTTCGGTCAAAGACCGCTGGCTGCTGCGCAATCGCCCACACCTGGTCCTGGACGGACTGCGGCTCGCCGCGACGATCGTCGCCGCTGACCGCGCCTTCATCTACGTGTCCGACCCGGAATCGGCGCACAGCGTCCAATCCGCGCTCGGCGAGCCGGATCCCGACGCGCTCGGCGTCACGATCGACATGCTCACCGTGCAGCCCGGATACGTCGCCGGCGAGGAGACCGCCGCCGTTCGGGCGATCAACGGCGGCCCGGCCAAGCCGACCGACAAACCGCCGCGGCCCTTCGAAGCGGGAGTCGACGACCGGCCCACCCTGGTGAGCAATGTCGAGACGCTGGCGAACCTGCCCTACCTGCAGGGCCACGGCACGGCCGATTACCGGTCGCAAGGCACGACGTTGTCGCCCGGCACCTTCCTGGCCACCATCACCGGGGCCGGTAAGCCGCCGGTCCTCTACGAACTCCCCCACGGCTTGGCGTTCACCGATTTGCTTGCTTTGCACGGTGTTTCAGCCGACCAGGTGCGCGGGGCGTTGATGGGCGGCTACTTCGCCGGTCTGCTCAACCGCTCCGTGTTGGAGACAACCCTGGACCACGAGACGATGCGACGTATCGGCAGCGGTTTGGGCTGCGGCGCGATCTCGGTGATCACCGACGACTGCCCCGTTGCGGTGGCGGCATCGGTGCTCGCATACTTCGACCGCGAAAACGCCGGGCAATGCGGATCGTGCTTCAACGGAACGGCGGCCATGGCCGCGGCCGCTGGGGCGCTGCGCGACGGCGTCGCGACGATCGAAGATGTCGAACGGTTGCGCCGTTGGTCGGTGCTGCTGCGTGGACGCGGCGCGTGCGCGACGCTCGATGCCGCCACCAACGTTGCCGCCAGCCTGCTCGATCAGTTCCCGGACGAAGTCGGTGCGCATCTCGACGGCACGTGCCCGGACTGCACGCCGGGCCCGTTCCGCGCGGACCGTCCCTATGAGGCGGAACCTGTGAGGCAAGCATGAAAATCCGTCTAGACCGCACCATTTGCGACGGCTTCGGCATCTGCGCCAAGCACGCGCCGGGATACTTCTCGCTGGATGACTGGGGCTACGCATCCCTCATCGGGGACGGCACGGTGGCCGAGCCTGATCACGACGCGGTCATGCGGGCGCTGCTCGACTGCCCCGTGCACGCCATCACCGAAATCGGTCAGCGCACCTCGCGCGCGTCCGCGCCGCCACTCGCCGACACCGAGGATCCGGCCGAGCACCTCAAAACCGAAGAGAACGAGGCGGAGTGGGGATTCACGCGCTGAGCGCGTCCTCGCCCGGAAAAGCAGCGCCGTGCAACTCACCTTTGACAGCGACGTAGAGGCATTCCGCGCGGAGTTCGTCAGCTTCCTCACCGAACACCTGCCGACGCAAGCTCAAGCCGCGGAGCGTCCTTCGTCGACCTCGCACGTTCCCGAGTGGTCGCGCCGGTGGCAGCGGCTTCAGTTCGACCACGGGTGGCTACTGCCGGGTAACCCACCGGAATTCGGCGGCCGCAACGCTAACATCTTGCAGCAGTTCGTGCATCGCGAGGAGCTGTCACGGCGCCGGATCTATCACTGCTTCAATCCCCAAGGTGTCGGCATCATCGCGGCGTCGCTGCTGTCCTTCGGCACCGAGGAGCAAAAGCGGCGTTGGGCCGTCCCGATCCTGCGAGCCGAGAAGACCGCATCGCTGGGAATGAGCGAACCCGGAGCCGGCTCCGACCTCGCCGGGCTGCGCACGAAGGCGGAGTTGGTCGGCGATGAGTTCGTGGTCAACGGGCAGAAGGTATGGACTTCCGGCGCCCATGACGCCGACGTCATTCTGACCTTCGTTCGGACGGACCCAAACGTGCCTCGGCACAAGGGAATCAGCGCGCTCCTCATTCCGACCGACACTCCCGGGGTGGTGCGTCGCCCCTTCCCCTCGGTCTATGACCGCGACGAGCTGGACTTCAACGAGGTGTTCTTCACCGATGTCCGGGTGCCCGCGGGGAATCTGGTCGGCCCGCTCAATGGCGGGTGGCAGGTAGCCAACGGTTCGCTCGGCCACGAGCGCACCCTGATGTGGATGACCTTCGCGAACCGGCTAGAGCAATTGCTCGAGGACTACCGGCCGGCCGATGAGGTGAACGCGGACCATTACGCCACCATCGTGATGGACTACTACGCGCTGCGGCTGCTCGGCTCGGCCGCGCTGGGCCGAGCGGCCCGCGGTGAAGTAGACGTGGCCGCGTTGTCCGTGCTGAAGGTATTCGGTTCGGAGGCCGAGCAGAGCGCGCTGCGGCACGCGCTGGACGCGGCCGGGGTCGACGGATTACCCGACAATATGCTCACGGCCCGGCATAACCCTTACGCGCCTGACCTTTTCACCGCCAGTTGGTTCGCGCGCTATATCAGCAGCTACGCGGGCACCATCGCGGGCGGCACGTCGGAGATCCAGCGCAACATCATCGCCCAGCGTGTGCTGGGGCTTCCCTCGCGCTGATCACAGAGCGGGACACAGGGACGACAGGAACTCCTGGGTCCGGCGTCGCGATTTGGTCCGCTCGCTGATGTCGTTGCCCAGCGGCACGATTCGCACCGCCAGGTCGGTGACGCCCGCGTCGCGATACCGGCTCAGCCGCGCCAGGACGGCCGTCTCGTCGCCGGCCGCCATGGTGTCGCCGACGTCTTCGGCGTCACCGTGCTGCAGCAGCCGCACATAGTTCGGCGAGAAGTCCGCGTGGCCGAGCACCTCATTGGCGTAGCCGCGAACATCGTCTGTCTCGCCGTTCGAGCAGAGCGCAACGGGAACGCCGGCGACGATCTGCGGCGCGGGCCGCTCGGCCCGGTCGGCCGCCGCAGTGATGCGCGGAACGACGTGGTCTCCGATTGCACGCTCGTCCGCCATCCAGAGAATGGTGCCCCCGCATCGCTCGCCCGCGAGTTGCAGCATTGTCGGCCCGAGCGCCGACAACAGCACCGGCATTTCGAAGGAGTCCGTGACGTCGACGGGTGAATGAACACAATAGTTTTCGTTGTCGACGTCGACATTCCCCGGCCCGGCGAAGGCCGCGTCGAGCACCGCGAGGTAGTCACCCATCAGGCGTGCCGGACGATCATAGGGCAATCCCAGTTGCGAGTTGACGATCCAGTGATGCGAGGGTCCGATGCCGAGCGTGAACCGTCCGCCGCACACCACTTGGGTGGTCAAGGCTTGTTGCGCCATGATCATCGGATGGCGAGTCTGAATCGGAACGACGGCCGTTCCGATCTCGATGTGACCGGTCGCCTGCCCGATCAGGGCCACCGCGGTCATGGCGTCGAGGTAGCCGGGGACCTGCGGCATCCAGAACGCGGTGAATCCGTCGCCTTCGGCGGCGACACCGTCGTCGATCAGCCCGGCAAGCCGATCGGCGCGCGAGCGCTCCTTATCGGAACCAACCATCAAGCCGATGCGCACGCGACCCCTTCCCTATGGCACATATCGATCCCACTCGTATGGCACGACCGCGAAAAACGGTGCGGCGAATAATGCTTCGATGTCCGGCTCGGCCCAGCGGGCCTTGAGCACCGGGCGCAGCCGTTCGGCGGTGGCGATGGGATCGTCATCGAGGAAGCAATAGGTGATCGTCTGGTTCTCTCGGGCACTCGCCAGGCTGGCGTCGACCCGGCGCGACAACGCGGACCAGACACCGGCGACACCGTCGACCTCCAGCAGCGGGTTCGGCGACGCCGATCCCCGCTCGACCAATACGAACGCGCCCCGCACGGGCAGCCAGGGCAAGACGTCCGACCCGACCCGCACGCGCGGCGCGGCGGCTTTGCGTTGCACCTCGTACACGCCACGCTCCACCGGTGGCAGCAGCGGGAGTTTACGGTCGGCATTCCCCAATGCCGTTGACAGTTCATTGAAGTCCTGCAATCCGGCCGTGCCGGTGAAGAAGTACGTCATCACGTGGTCGACCGCGTCCAACGGCCCGTCGCTGAGCGCGCGTGCGGCACGGCAGGCCGGGGTGGACACCAGGCGCAAGGAGGCGCGCACCGCTGCCAGCCGGTGTTGCTCCGGGCGGTGGTCCAGGCTGTGCCAGCGCAGGTACTCGACGTCCTTCCCGTCGGGGTGGCGGAGCGCCATGGAGACGAACAGCGTGGTGATCTGGCCACCCCCGGTGGCAAGAATCTCGGGGACCTCGTCCGATGGCGTGCCGGGAAGATGCATAGTGTTGGTCCTCAGGATCTCGTCGAATCGTGCTCGGGCAGAGCGATTTCGGGATGGCGGGCCGCGACCATGCGCCGGAATCCCTCACGCCAGGGCACCTTTGTCCGGCCGAGCACGTCGTGCATGTGGGTGACGTCCGGCCACAGCGGGGTGTGCGCCTGGGGCGTGTACTCGAAGATCGGCTCGACACCGACCAGCTCACCCATGAAGGCGCAGTACTCCTCCACGCTGACGGTTTCGCTGCCCGCCCAGTTCACCACGACGGGCGGTGTCGTGGCGACTTCCATCGCGCGGATGCCCAGCTCCACATAGTCGTCTTCATAGATGGGGTTGTAATTGTTCGGCTTGTCGGGATGCAGCCGAATGGGCTTGCCCGCCAACATCGCATCGAGACGGTCGGCGGGCGCACCGCCCTGGGGGCCGTACGTCGAACAGATCCGGATGATGGTCAGCGGAACCCGGTAGCGCCTGGCGACCCAGGTACACACCGCTTCCGCGGCAACCTTGGAGAAGCTGTAGTTCGCCCGCAGCGGCGCCCCCGGCGGATCGGTCTCGGTCAGCGGTCGCCGGCCCTGGTAAGCGTAAATCGAGCCGGTGGAGCAGAAGACGAAACCCCTTGCGGCGCGGCAATGGTAGAGCAATTCGCCGGATGCCTGCGCGTTCGTTTCAACGCAGCGGCTCCAGTCGTCGGTGCCCGGGTCTACGGCCGCATGGAAGACGTAGGTGAAATCGTCCGGGAGGGCTGAGAAGTCGCCGGCGCCGACGTCCAGCGCCACGGGCGTGATCCCGGCGTCCACAAGTTTTTCCCGGCCTGCGGGATCTTTCAGGCGAGCGGCGCCCCACACCTCGTTTCCCGCTGCCAGCGCACGCGCGATGGGAAATGCGATCTTGCCCGTCGCCCCGGTGATCAGGATCTTCTCCGCGTCGAGCAACCAGCCCTCCGAATGTTAAGTACTTGATACCGCCCATGGAGCATAACTCCCGCTTGCAGGGGAATGCCACGAAGCCAGACGCCGTGCGGCGTCGCTTCTGGATGTTCGTCACTAGTCGTGGCGGTAGCAGCGGAATAAGCTGAGACAGCCAAGGTCACGATGGCCCCAACGGGAGGCCCACCATGAGGTGGTTTGTACGTCGTCTGACAGTCGTCATCGGGTGTGCCTTCGTTGGGATGGCGACGGCGGTGATCTCCACGCCGGGAATCAGCTCGGCGGAATGCGATCGCAACATGTCGTGGAATGTGTCGACGTTTGAATGCAAACCACGACCGGCGCCGCCGCCGTGGTACACCGCTCCACCGGCATACGCCCCGCCATTCGCCGCACAGGACGTGCCGCCGCCGCCTCCGCCGCGGCCTTGGTGGTCACCGAACGAACCGATGTGGAATGCCGGCTTTCACCAATGGGGTACCTATATCGTCGGCACCTGGGTGCCGTACTGACGGCGCTCGCACGGCAGGCGCGGTCTAGATCGCGCCTGCTCGAAAGTGATAACGTGATTCTCCGATTCGTATAACGGCCCTACCGTATTGGCCGCGCGACGCACCGGAGGTGACGTGTCAGCAGCACCCGGCCGCCCATTGCCCCTGGTCACGCAGGAGAACGAATTCTTCTGGACTTCGGGTGCCGACGGAAAACTACGGCTGCAGGAATGTAAATCCTGCGAATCCCTGATCCATCCGCCGGCGCCCGTGTGTCGATACTGCCGGTCCCGCGGCATCGGTGTGCGCGCCGTCTCGGGCCGGGCGACGCTCGCCGGATTCACCATCAACGAGCGATTCAGCCTGCCGGGGCTGCCGGCGCCCTACGTGATCGCGCAGGTGGCGATCGCCGAGGACCCCCGGGTTCGGTTGACCACCAACATCGTCGAAAGCGATCCCGATCAGCTCGAACTCGGCCAACAGGTCGAAGTCGTCTTCGAGCACGTCGAGGACGTGTGGTTTCCGCTGTTTCGGCCCGTCCCGGACGCCGAGCCCGCCGCTCTGCCTGCCGACGAGATCGCGCCGGAACGGTTCGGCGAGCACGTGCGACCCATGCTGACCGTCGAGAAATTCGAGGACAAGGTCGCCCTGACCGGGATCGGCGCGTCGCCGATCGGTCGCCGGTTGATGCAGCTGCCGCTGGCGCTGACGGTGCAGGCGTGCGAAGCGGCCATCGCCGACGCCGGCCTGACCTACGCCGACATCGACGGCCTGTCCACCTACCCCGGCGCGATCAATGTCGGCGGCTTCGGGGAGGGCGGCACCACCGCCCTCGAGGGCGCGCTCGGCATTCGGCCGACTTGGCACAACGGCGCCATGGAGACGTTCGGCCCGGGCGGCTCGGTGATCGCCGCGATGCTCGCGGTCGCCTGCGGGCTGGCGCGTCACGTGCTGTGCTTCCGCACGCTGTGGGAAGCCACCAACGGCGAGCTGATGAAGCAGGGCAAGATCACCCCGTCGATGGGCCGAATGTCGGGCTGGCAGATGCCATTCGGCGCGACGTCAGCGGCACACACGTTGGCGATGAACGCGCAGCGGCACTTTCACCGGTACGGCACCACCAAGGAAACGTTGGGCTGGATCGCGTTGAACCAGCGCGCCAACGCCGAACTCAACCCGACCGCCATCTACCGGACGCCGATGACGATGGAGGACTACCTCAACGCGCGGCCCATCACCACGCCGTTCGGGCTGTACGACTGCGACGTGCCGTGCGACGGCGCCATCGCCGTCATCGTCTCGGCCGTCGACGCCGCCCGCGACCTGGCCAAGCCGCCGGTGCTGGTGGAAGCGGTGGGCACCCAGATCGTCGAGCGACTCGACTGGGACCAAAGCACTCTCACCCACGAGCCGCAGGTGCTGGGCCAAGCGGCACATGTGTGGACGCGCACCTCGCTGCGGCCGGCGGATGTCGACGTGGCCGAGCTCTATGACGGCTTTTCCTTCAACTGCCTGTCCTGGATCGAGGCGCTGGGTTTCTGCGGAATCGGTGAGGCCAAGGAATTCCTGGACGGCGGCAAGAACATTGCGCGCGACGGCCTGTTGCCCCTCAACACCCACGGCGGCCAACTCTCGCACGGCCGCACCCACGGCATGGGACTGCTGCACGAGGCGATCACCCAGCTGCGCGGCGAAGCCGGTGACCGCCAGGTCGCCGACGCCCGCGTCGGTGTGGTCAGCAGCGGCGGCCTCACTCCCAGCGGCGTGCTCCTGCTGCGGGCTCCGGAATGAGGCAAGGATGAGCAGTGCGGCACCCCGCCCCCGGCTGGTGATCGTGGACGGGGTACCGATGTCGGCGTTGGTCGCCGAAGCCGAAGACCCCAAGGCCGTCATCGTGGCGATTCACGGGGGCGGCACCACCGCAATGTATTTCGACTGCCCCGGCCATCCGTCGTATTCCCTCGCCCGGACCGGCGCGGCGGCCGGATTCAGCGTGGTGGCCCTGGATCGGCCCGGCTATGGCAGCTCGGCGCCCTATCCGGAAGCCATGGCCTCCGGCGAGCAGCGCGTCAACCTGGCTTACGGTGCTGTCGACCGCATCCTCGGCGAACGACCCCGTGGTGCAGGCATATTCGTGTGGGGCCATTCGGGTGGTTGTGAGCTGACGATACGGTTGGCCGCCGATGCTCGGGGTGCCGACCTGCTCGGCATCGAACTCGCGGGCACCGGCCGGCACTACCATCCCGCGGCCAAGGAAATACTGAAAACCGCTACTCGCGAACGCCGCCCGTCGGGCATGCGCGAATTGCTGTGGAGCCCAGAGGAGCTCTATCCGCCCGAGGTCCTCGGCGGTGCTACGGTGTCGCCTTCGGCTCCGTCTTACGAAGACCAGATGGTCTCGGACTGGGCGCGACAGACTTTTCCGGAGCTCGCGCCCACCGTGCGCGTCCCAGTGCACTTCAGCATCGCAGAGCACGAAAAGGTCTGGCAGACCGACGATGCGGCGGTGAGCGAGATCGGCGCCCTATTCACCGGGGCGCCGCGGTTCGTCGTACATCGACAACCGGACGCCGGGCACAACATCAGCCTCAGCCACGCCGCCCCCGACTACCACTCGAAAGTTCTTGAGTTCGTACAGGAATGCGTGGCTGAGCGCGCAGCGAACGCAGAATCCGATCTGGAGGCAGGGTAATGCGCGTCGGATTCATCGGGTTGGGCAGCCAGGGCGGGCCCATGGCGCGGCGAATCGCCGAGGGCGGGTACCCCACCACGCTGTGGGCGCGCAGACCGGAGGCCCTCGACGCGTTCGCCGACACCCCGGCGAAAGTCGCCGGGTCTCTGGCCGAACTGGCCGCGGCCAGTGATCTGGTCTGCCTCTGCGTGATCGGCGATGCCGACATCGACGATCTCGCCTGCGGCGAAAACGGATTATTGACGACGATGCAAACCGGCAGCGTCATCGCCGTGCACAGCACGGTGCACCCGAGCACCTGCCGAGAGCTTGCGAACAAGGCCGCCCCGCAAGGCGTTTCCGTCATCGACGCGCCGGTCAGCGGAGGGGGAGTCGCGGCGGCCGAGGGCCGGCTACTAGTGATGGTCGGCGGTGATACCGACGTCGTCGAGCGCTGCCGGCCGGTCTTTGAAACCTATGCCGATCCGGTCGTTCACCTGGGTGAGCTGGGTTCCGGACAAACCACGAAGCTGCTCAACAACTTGTTGTTCACCGCCAACGTGGCCACGGCGGCCGCCGCCTTGTCGTTGGCCAAGGAGCTGGGCGTCGAGCCGGACCGTCTCACCGAGGTGGTCTCGCGCAGTAGTGGAAACAGCTTCGCGCTCAACGCCCTCGGCGGTATCGGCGGGCTGGATCGGCTGGCCGGTGTCGCGGGAGGGCTGCTGCAGAAGGATGTCCGGCTGGTGGTCGACCTCGCCAGTCAGGTCGGGGCGAGCGGCGGCGCCGTGCTCGAAGCGGCCGACGCGGCGCTGGCCATGATGGACCATCCCCGATGAGAGTCCGGTGAGGGTCGGATTCATCGGCGCGGGGCGGATGGGTCGCCCCATGGTGGGCCGTCTGGTGGCGGCCGGTCACGACGTCCACGTGTTGGGCCGGACCGTCGAAAAGCGCCGCGAACTCGAGCAACTGGGCGCGCGGGCGGTCGACGACGCGGCCGAGGCCGGTGCGTACGCCGATGTGGTGGTGCTCTGTGTCTTCACCGACCAGCAGCTGCGGCAAGTCTGTCTGGACAGCGGATTGCTGCCGACCATGCCACCCGGTTCGGTACTGGTGGTACACACCACCGCGAATCCGAACACCATCGAGGCCATCGCCGAGCGCGCCGACGGCGTTGACGTCGTCGACGCCGCGGTCAGCGGCGGCCCACACGACATCGAGGCCGGCCGGCTCACGCTGTTCGTGGGCGGCACCGACCAAGCGGTTGACCGGTTGCGACCGCTGCTGGGTTGCTACGGAGATCCCGTCCTGCACGTCGGGCCGACCGGCGCCGGCCAGAAGGTCAAGCTCGTCAACAATGCGCTGTTCGCCGCGCAGATCGGGATGCTTGCCGAGTCAATCCGACTGGGAGAGCGGCTCGGCGTTCCGGAATCGACATTGCTGACCGCCCTGCAGCACGGCAGCGCGACCAGCCGCGTGCTGGCCCTCGTCGCGGCAGGCGGTTCCGTCGCGTCGTTCATCGAGGTCGCCGGCGACTTCGTCGGTAAAGACGTGGCCGTCGTCCGCGGTATCGCCGCGGAGCTGGGCGGCGGCCTGGGTGCGCTGGATGAGGCCATCGAGAAGATCGACATCGCGAAGAGGGTTTGAAATACCAGCGTTTTGGTCTTTCCGGTTCGTCACGAAGGTATTACCGTTACCGTTACAGTCAGGGACTCCGCTGTAAAGGTTTCAGCCCGACCTCGCCGCTGAGGAGGATTCAGTGACAAAACCGAAGGTCGTCTTCGATCCGTACTCCGAGGACTTCTTCAACAATCCGTTCGACATCTATCGACGGATGCGCGAGGACGCGCCCCTGTATTACGACGAGAAGGAGGACTTTTACGCGCTGACCCGTCACGAAGACGTGGCGGCCGCGTTCAAGGATTTCGAGACATATTCGTCGGCGCGCGGCTGCGACCTGGCGATGGTGCGCCGGGGCCTCGCCCCCGAGCAGAAGTCGATCATCTTCATGGACCCGCCGGAGCACCGCCACATGCGCAGCCTGCTCAACAAAGCGTTCACTCCACGGGCCATTCAATCGCAGCGCGAGACGATCATCGAGGTGATCGACAAGTACCTCGGCGCCGTCGACTCGAACAATTTCGACGTCGTGCAGGACTTCTCCGGGCCGTTCCCGGTAGAGGTCATCACCCGGATGGCCGGCGTGCCGGAGGAATACCGCCAGCAGGTTCGCCATTGGATCGACACCAGCCTGCATCACGAGCCGGGGCAGATCGAGGTCAGCGAAGCCGGCGCCCAGGCCAACATCGACACGGCGATGTACTACTTCAGCCTGGTCCAGGAGCGGCGCCAGGAGCCGCAGGAAGACATGATCAGCCGGCTGATCGCGGCCGAGATCCCCGGCGAAAACGGCGAGCTGCGCAAGCTCGACGATATCGAGATCTGTGGATTCGCAACGCTTCTGGGCGGCGCGGGCGCCGAGACCGTCACCAAACTGATGGGCAACGCGGCGGTCATCTTCGCCAACCACCCTGACCAGTGGCAGAAGCTGCAGGAGGACCGCGACAAGATTCCCGGGGCCGTCGAAGAGCTACTGCGCTACGAGGGTCCGGTGCAGTACAACGTCCGCTACACCCTGAAAGAGGCCCACGTCAGTGGTGGCGTGATCCCGGCGGGCAAGCCCGTATTCCTCTGCGGCGCCGCGGCCAACCGCGACCCGGAGGCGTTCACCGACGCCGAGACATTCGACATCGAACGTGACCAGACCGAGGCGCAGCACCTCGGACTCGGGTATGGGATCCACAGCTGTCTCGGCGCCGCGTTGGCCCGCCTGGAAAGCCGGATCGCGCTGGAGAGGCTGCTCGACTTCATGCCGCGCTACGAGGTGGACTGGGCGGGATGCGAACGGGTGAAGATGCAGAACGTCGCGGGCTGGAAGAACGTGCCCGTCAAGGTGCTTCGGTAAGGGGGTCACGGTGACGAAGAAGATCGAAGTCGATTGGGGACTCTGCGAGAGCAACGGCGTCTGCATGGGCATCAACCCGGACATATTCGAGCTCGGCGACGACGACATGCTGACGGTCCACCAGGAAGAGGTCACCCCGGAGAACGAGGCCGACGTGCGCGAGGCCGTCCGTCAATGCCCTCGGCAGGCGATCTCCATTGTCGGAGAGTAGCGATCAGAATCCGGAGAGGATGACCGCGTTGCAGTCGGCCGCCGACTGCCGCAGTTTCGCTGCCTTTTGGTAGCCCTCGGACTCGTACCACGCCCGGGCTGCATCCACCGACTCGAATTCCAGGACGACGGTCTGGTCGCCGTGCCAGTCGCCCTCAATGACTTTGGGTGCGGTGTCGACCGCAAGAATGGTCGCGCCACTCATCGCCGATCCGGCGGCTTGGGCGTACGCCTTCATGCCTTCCGGGTCTTTGATCGCCTCGGTGAGGATTACATAGCCCTTAGCCACTGCGGAATCTCCCTACTCGCCCGTGTATTTGATTACTTCTCACTGATCGCCTGCTCGGGACAGCATTCGATTGCCTCCTGGGCCGCTGCCTCCAATTCCGTTGGAACGTCGGAATCTATGGCCTCGGCGTAACCGTCCTCGGTCAGGCTGAACACGTGGGGGCACAGCGTGAGACACATGCCGTGACCGCGACACTTCTGGTCGTCTACCCAAACTTTCATGGCAGTGTGAACTCCAAGTGCAGTTCGGTCAGGCCACGCAGGATGTACGTCGGAACATATTGGTAGCGGCGATCATTCGCCGGCCCGTGAACCTTCTCATCGATCCTGATGTCCGTCGTGCGGTCGAGCAACCGCTCAATCGCCACCCGGGTTTCGGCCCGCGCCAGCGGCGCGCCCGGGCAGCTGTGGATGCCGCGCCCGAACGAGATGTGTTGGCGGGCGTTCTTGCGGGCCGGATCGAACGTGGCGGGATCCTCGAACCGGCGCGGATCACGGTTGGCGGCGGCCTGCACGATCATCACCGTGGTGCCGGCGGGCAGGTCGACGCCACCGACGTTGACGGGTACCCGGTTCATCCGGAAGTCACCTTTGACCGGGCTCTCGTGGCGCAGCGACTCCTCGATGAAGTTCGGGATCAGACTGCGATCCTTGCGCAACTGCGCCTGGATGTCGGGGCGCTCCCCCAGCGTCTGCAAAGACGCACCCAGCAGCCGAACGGTGGTCTCCTGGCCCGCGGAGAAGACGTTGGCGGCGACGCGAGCCACGTCTTCGACGTCGGGAATCGAGCCATCGGGATACGTCGCGGTGGCCAACCCGGTCAGGACATCATCGCGGGGTTCGTTGCGGCGGTCGCGGACGTAGTCGGAGAACAGGCCGTAAAGGAATTCCAGTGGGCTGTGGGACAGGGATCCCTTGGTGCCCCCGATGCCGCCGCCTGCGTGCTCAGCGATGCCCTTGACGAACTTGTCGCGGTCCTCCATCGGCACTCCGAGCAGGTCGGCGATGACCAGCAGCGTGAACGGGCCCGCGAAGCCCTTGATCCACTCGCCGTGCCCCGGCGCGAGAAAGTCGTCGAGCGCCTGGTCGGCGAGCACCCACATGGCGTCCTCGTTCTCCTTGAGGCGCTTGGGGGTGATCAGTCGCATCATCAGGGAGCGGTGATTGGTGTGGGTCGGCGGATCGAGCGTGGGCAGCTGGTCACTGAACGGCAGCTCGTCGCGATGTTGCTCGATGAGCTCGGTGATGTCGTCACCCTCGATCGGCACCGGAAAACCCGGAAAGGGGCCGGTGACCGAGATGCACGACGACCACGTCTCGGCGTCGTTGAGCACCGCGCACGCTTCGTCCCAACCGGTGATCATGGTGACGTCGTGATGGCTCTCCCGCGTGACGGGGCAGCGCTCGCGCAGCGCCTCGTAGTAGGGGTACGGGTTCTCGATGAGCTCGCTGCCGCGGAAGAAGTCCAACTCGGAGAATTCGTTCGCCATCTCCTGCTCCTTGAATCTCGGCTAGTGAGAACGCGCCTCTCGCGGTTGAGTATTACATTTTCACACGCCATGGTGGCCGTCAACGACGGGACCCCTGCCCGACGTCAAAACGCGCCCGGGCGTTGTGGTCGCGCGGTTCCCGGCCCCGCCGGCTAGCTGGCGGGGACGAGGTCCGCGGCGACCGAGGGCCACGCCAACAGCCCGCTGCGGAAGGTCTCCACGTGACCGATCGGGGCGTGCGGTGCGGCCGCGGCCGCCAAAGCCTGGGACTTGAACGTCTGCGCCGCCATGCTCAGCTGGTGTTGCACCAGGCCGACGCTGTCATCGAGCTCGGACGGCCAGCTCTCGCCCCACAGCGTGACCTCCGTGACGCCGTGATCGAGGGCCTGCAGCACGCCCTGGCGCACTCGCGCGTCGCAGCCGAACAGGTCCGCCGCGGCGGCCAGGGCCTGCGGACGGGGCCGCGATTGCACCGACGCCAACGCCTCTTCGAGGTCGAGCACCTGGGCGCCGACGATCTGCAGCGGCCGGTCGTCCGGGTGGTCGGCCACCAGCACGGTCACGTCCCACCCCGCCATAGACCGGTCGAAGATCCAGCCGCCGGCGAATCTCACCACGTCGAGGACGGTGGCGGCGACGACGTCCAGCCGGTACCTCGTGTCGTCTCGGACTTCTTCGGGGGCGCGAAATCCCGCGCCAGTGTCTCGGCGTACTGCTTGAACGCGTCGGCGAGCGGTATCGAAGGATCGAGTAACCATGTCGTTTCCATTCCGTGGACGAAGGCGAGGATTTCTATTGCCTTGACGGCGGGGTCTATGTCTTCGCGGTACCGGCCGTCCGCCTGACCGCGACGGATGAGATCGGCGACGATATCGGTCGCGGCCCGGTGCCTGGCCAGCATGCGGTCGTGCAGCGGGGCCTCGGGAAGGATGTTCTCGACCAGCAGCACGGTGAACGTGCCCACCAGTTCGGGCGCCCGGTGAAAACGGTCCGCGACCGCGGCGATCTGGTCGAACAGGTCACCGGTCCGATCGGCGTGAGTGTCGTCATCGAGGTCGCGGGCGTCGAGCACCGCGTGTAGCAGCTGCTCTTTCGATTCGAAGTGATGCAGCAGCCCCGCGGGAGTGACCCCGGCTTCCCCGGCGATCTGGGCGAGCGTCGTGCTGCGCCAGCCGTTGCGGGTGAGCAGCCGTTGCGCGACGTCGAGAATCCGCTGTTTGCGGTCCTCACCCTTGGCGAGGAGCGTGTCGTATCGCCGTGCGACGGGCACCAAACCCCCTCAATTCACGTTGCAGCGACGCCGGAGAACTAACCTAGTGAACACACAGTAGGTTAGTTTGGCCGCTGTGACAAGGGTCACGTGGTGCACGTTTTTTGGGCGCGTCAGGCCGCTGCCGCTAGCTCACCAGCTCCACCAGCGTGGCGTTGGCGGTCCCACCGCCCTCGCACATGGTTTGCAGACCATAACGAATCCCGTTGTCGCGCATGTGATGCGCCATGCGTGTCATCAGCACCGCGCCGGATGCGCCCAGCGGGTGCCCCAGCGCGATGGCGCCGCCCAGCGGATTCATCCGGGCCGGGTCCGCCCCGGTCTCCGCCAGCCACGCCAGCGGCACCGGCGCGAAGGCCTCGTTGACCTCGAAGACGCCCACGTCGGACAGCGCGACGCCGGCCTTGCTCAGCACCTTTTCGGTGGCCGGGATGGGGCCGGTGAGCATCAGCACCGGGTCCGCCCCGGTCACCGCGCCGGCCAGGTACCGCACTATCGGCGTCAGGCCCAGCTCGACGGCGATCTCGGCGGTGGTCACCAGCAGCGCGGCCGCCCCGTCGGAGATCTGGGAGGAGTTGCCCGCGTGGATCACGCCGTCTTCGGCGAACGCCGGCTTGAGCGTGCCGAGCTTCTCGACGGTGCTGCCGCGCCGCACCCCCTCGTCGGCGGTGAAGACGTTGTTGTCGGCACCATCGACGAAGACCGGCACGATCTGTTCGGTGAATGCGCCGCGATCCAGCGCCGCGGCGGCCCGCTCGTGGGATTCGACGGAGAAATCGTCGAGCCGGGTGCGTGAGAATCCCCACTTCTTGGCGATCATTTCCGCCGACAGGCCTTGGTTGAAGGAGAAATCGTCATAGCGGGCAAGGACTTTCGGGCCATACGGCATACCGGTGGCCCGGGCCGAACCGAGCGGAACGCGGCTCATCACCTCGACCCCACCGGCCACGACGACGTCCTGCTGTCCGGACATGACCGCCTGCACGGCGAAGTCCAGCGCCTGCTGGCTGGACCCGCAGGCGCGGTTGACGGTGGTTCCGGGGATGGTCTCGGGCCAACCGGCGGCCAGGACGGCGTAGCGGCCGATGTTGCTGGACTGGTCGCCCACCTGGGACACGCAGCCCCAGACCACGTCGTCGATGACGTCGGGACCGATGCCGGTGCGTTCGATGAGTTCGGTGAGGACGACCGCGGAGAGGTCGGCGGCATGCATGCCGGACAGCGCACCGTTGCGCTTCCCGACCGCTGTACGCACGGCCTCGACGATGACTGTTTCACGCATATCTCTACTCCGATTGCTTCTCGCCCGAACTTGGGTCCACACCAGATTTTGATAGAGCCCACCGACCAGTAAACGATGGCTCCCGCCGCTGCGCGAAAGCGGCATAGGCCGCGGCGGTGTCTGCCGTCGCGAAGTTGACTCCCTGCGCGCGGGCCTCGTTGGCCAGCGCGTCACGCAGGGTGCGGTCGGCGCCCTCGTTCAACAACGCCTTGGTGTGGGCCAGCGCGATCGGCGGACCGGCGGCCAACCGGTGGGCGAGATCCGCGACGAAGGCGTCGATTTCCACGGCCGACACCATCCAGGTCACCAGGTTCAGGGCACAAGCCTCCTCGGCATCTATCGTGTCCGCCAGCAACGCGAGCCGCTTGGCCTGTTGCAGGCCAACGATTTTGGGCAACAGCCAGGAACCGCCGAGGTCGATCGACAGGCCGCGCTTCGAAAAGATCTGGCAGAACGTCGATTCCGGCGTGGCCACCACCAGGTCGCAGCCCAGCGCCAGGTTCCACCCCGCCCCGACGGCCACCCCGGTCACCTTGGCGATCGTGGGGACCGACAGCTCGTGCAGTGCCAGCGCCACGTCGGTCAACCGCTGCAACTTGTACTTCGGGTGAATGTCCTCGGGAGCCGAGATGTCCGCGCCGGAGCAGAAACTGCCCGCGGAACCGGTGATCACCAGAGCGCGCACGCCCGGATCGTGACCGGCGGCATCGAGCGCGTCTCGCAGGGCGAGCCACAGTTCCGGATTGATTGCATTCTTGCGACGTGGCCGGTTGAGCGTGAGCGTGCGCACCCCGTCGCGGTCTTCCGAGAGCAGCACGGGGTCATCGGTTGTGGTCATCGGCGTCGAACGAGCGTCAGATCGCCAGGACGCCGTCCACCGGCGGTGGCCATCAGTAGCTTCTCGGCAACTTCAGGACGTTGGCTCCCAGGAAGTTCAAAATCATCTCCTGGCTGACCGGCGCGATCTTCATCAGCCGGGCCTCGCGGAAGTATCGCGTGATGTGGTACTCCTCGGCGTACCCCATGCCGCCGTGGGTTTGCAGCGCCCGGTCCGCGGCGGCGAAGCCGGCGTCGGCGCAGAGATACTTAGCCGTATTGGCCTCGCGCCCACAGGGTTTGCCGTTGTCGTAAAGCCAGGTGGCCTTGCGCAGCATCAGTTCGGCGGCGTCGAGGCGGGCCAGTGAATCGGCGAGCGGGAACTGCAGGCCCTGGTTCATGCCGATGGGCCGGCCGAAGACCTCGCGCTCGTTGCCGTACTTCACCGCCTTTTCCAGCGCCACCCGCCCGATGCCGAGAGCCTCGGCCGCGATCAGCATCCGCTCCGGGTTCAGGCCGTCGAGGATGTACTGGAAGCCCCTGCCCTCCTCGCCAATTCGGTCCTCGACCGGCACCTCGAGATTGTCGATGAACAATTCATTGGAGCTGACGGCATTGCGGCCCATCTTGCGGATCGGGCGGATGTCGATGCGGCTCCGATCGAGATCGGTGAGGAACAGCGTCATCCCGTCGGTCTTCTTGGTGACCTCGTCGTAGCTCTGTGTCCGGGTGAGCAACAGGATCTTGTCGGATTCCAGTGCCTTGGAGATCCAGACCTTGCGACCGTTGACGATGTAGCGATCGCCGTCGCGCTTGGCGAACGTGGTGATACGCGAAGTGTCAAGCCCGGCACCGGGTTCGGTGACACCGAAGCAGACGTGCACCTCGCCGGTCGCGACGGCGGGCAACGTACGGGCCTTGAGCTCATCGGAGCCATGCACCACGACCGGCTGCATGCCGAAGATGGACAGGTGAATCGAGCTGGCGGCGTTCATGGCGCCGCCGGACTTGGCGACCTCCTCGAGCAGGATCGTCGCCTCGGTGATCCCGAGTCCGTGACCGCCGTATTGGGTCGGGATGGTCATCCCCAGCCAGCCCCCATCGGCGATGGCGCGGTAGAACTCGGTCGGGAACTCGTGCGCCTGGTCTTTTTCCATCCAGTACTGGTCGTCGAATTTCCGCGCCAGCTCCGCCACTGACCGACGAATCAGTTCCTGGTCATCGGTCAGCTCAAAGTTCATTCCAGCGCCGGGCACTGCTCAGTCTCCTTCGATCGAAATGCAGCAGCTTTGGGTGCCGGCCCGTGGCGCCCGGCTCCCGCGCTTGCGACCGCCACCGGCGCACTTGCATTCCGGCGACGTGTCTTCTAGTCCTTGTTGCCGGTAAGGGCTTTCGCGTTGGCCGCAAAATCGGCAAAGGACGAGCCGCCTCGGCTGTCCTTATCGTGGCCCGCCGCCTTGATGGACACGTCGTGCCCCTCGGCAGCCTTGCGCAGCGCACCGACGGTCGCCTGTTCGCGCGAGATGTGCGTGAACGGGTCGAACGAATACCAGCGCATGGCGTTCTCGTAGGTCATCTTGTTGATCTCGTCGTCGGGAACGTCGTTGAGGGACAACACATCCCACAGCTCTTCGGGCGCACCCGGCCACATCGAGTCGCTGTGCGGGTAGTCGGCTTCCCAGCAGATGTTGTCGATGCCGATCATGTTGCGCAGCGCCACTCCGACCTTGTCGCTGATGAAGCAGGTCAGGAAGTGGTCGCGGAAGACCTCGCTGGGCAGCTTGCCCTTGAAGTCTTGGTGCGTCCAGGCGGAGTGCATCTCGAAGGTCCGATCGGCGCGCTCCAGGAAATACGGAATCCAGCCGGTTCCGCCCTCGGACAGGGCGATCTTGAGGTCCGGGTACTCCTTGATCGGCCGCGACCACAACAAGTCGGCGGCGGCCTGCACGATGTTCATCGGCTGCAGCGTGATCATCACGTCCATCGGAGCATCCGGCGCGGTGATGGCCAGCCGGCCCGACGATCCGATGTGCACGTTCATCACGGTGTCGGTGTCCACCAAGGCTTTCCACAACGGGTTCCAGTAGTCGTTGTGGAAGCTGGGATACCCCATCGCGGCCGGGTTTTCGGTGAAGGTCAGCGCGTGCACGCCCTTCTTCGACACCCGACGCACTTCGGCGGCGCACGCCTCGGCGTCCCAGATCACTGGTATCGCCATCGGGATGAACCGCGCCGGGTAGGCGCCGCACCATTCGTCGATGTGCCAGTCGTTATAGGCCTGCACCAGCGCGATCGAGAAGTCGTTGTCGTCGGTGGCGAACAGGCGACCCGCGAAACCCGGGAAGGAGGGGAAGCAGATCGAGGCCAGGATGCCGCCTGCGTTCATGTCCTTGACGCGCTCGTCCACGTTGTAACAACCCGGCCGGATCTCGTCGAGCCCCGTCGGCTCGATGCCGTACTCCTCCTTGGGTCGTCCGGCCACCGCGTTGAGCGCCACGTTGGGGATGACGGTGTCGCGGAACTTCCACATGTCCGAACCGTCGGCGTTGTGCACCAACCGGGGTGCGTCGTCCTGGTACTTTTTCGACAGATGGTTCTTGAACATGTCAGGCGGCTCGACGGTGTGGTCGTCGACGCTGATCAGGATCATGTCTTCTTTGTTCATGGCCGTCCCTTCCATCGGATCCACCGGATCGATCACAGCCTCCGCGAATCGCTGTCCCGTGCCAAGATCACTAAAATGAAAACTATCTTCTCGCCAGACGAGAATCAACATCCATAAATTGCTGGGCCCGTCCGCACCCGCCTGACCAGCAGCCGAGCGCGGAGACGACTTACCAGGTCGCCGCGCGGCAATGCTGTGAGGTAGGACCCGACCGGGCGTATCAGTATGACGGCGGCACCGCGTTGATGCGCATGACAGCTATCCCGGCAGCCGGGTGAGCCAGGCCGTGACCGGAGTCGCGCCCGCCCGACACGCCGGCATTGACCCGACGCGCGTTTCGTGCCAGTCTGTTAGTTGCAAATGAGAATCCGATTCTCTTTCACCGAGAGGACTGCTAATGCGTTTGCAGCCGCTGCCCGCTGGCCAGTGGGACGAGGCGACCCAGCAGGCACTCTCGGCCATGCGTGGCGCGGCCACCAACAACGCGCTCTCCACGCTGGCTCACCACCCGGCGCTGGCCAAGTCGTTTCTGCGATTCAACGTCCATCTGTTGATGACCTCCACGCTGCCGCCACGCATCCGCGAGCTGGCCATCCTGCGCGTCGCCCATCGCCGGCAGTGCGCCTACGAGTGGTCGCACCACGTCAGGATGGCCAAGGACGAAGGGATCACCGACGACCAGATCGTGGCCCTGAAACGAGGTGCGGCCGCCGATGAGTTCGACCAGGCCGTGATCACCGGGGTGGACGAGCTCGACGAGAAATCGGAGCTGTCCGACCAGACCTGGGTGGCACTCGGCGAGCGCCTCGATGACCAGCAACGCATGGATTTCGTCTTCACGGTCGGCTGCTACGCGCTGCTGGCCATGGCCTTCAACACTTTTGGCATCCAGCTCGAACACGCCGAACAGCACTAACAAGAGGAGTAAGAACGTTGCCGCACTTCCCGAAGCCAGCCGCCGGCAGCTGGACAGAAAACTACCCCGACCTGGGGACCGAGCCGGTCGACTACACCGACTCGATCGATCCGGCGTTCTTCGAGGCCGAGCGCGACGCCGTCTTCAAGAAGACCTGGCTCAACGTCGGCCGGGTCGAGCGGCTCCCCCGCACCGGCAGCTACTTCACCAGGGAACTGCCGGCCGCCGGCAAGGGCACGTCGGTGATCATCACCAAGACCAAGGACGGGACCGTCAAGGCGTACCACAACGTCTGCCGACACCGCGGAAACAAGTTGGTGTGGAACGACTTTCCCAACGAGGAAACCTCCGGCACCTGCCGGCAGTTCACCTGCAAGTACCACGCCTGGCGCTACAGCCTCGACGGTGACCTGACCTTCGTCCAACAGGAAGAAGAATTCTTCAACGTCGACAAGAGCGACTACGGTCTGGCGGCCGTCCGCTGCGAGGTGTGGGAAGGCTTCATCTTCATCAACTTCGACGACAACGCGGCGCCGCTGATCGACTACCTCGGACCGCTGGCCAAGAGCATCGAGGGCTATCCCTTCGGCGAGATGACGGAGACCTACTCCTACCGGGCCGAGGTCGGCAGCAACTGGAAGCTGTTCATCGACGCGTTCATCGAGTTCTACCACGCGCCGATCCTGCACCAGGGGCAGTACACCAAGGAAGAGGCCGCCAAGATCCAGAAGTTCGGCTACGAGGCGCTGCACTACGAACTGGCCGGCCCGCACAACCTGCAATCGACCTGGGGTGGCCAGGCGCCGCCGGTGGACATGTCCATGGTGAAGCCGATGGACCGGGTGCTGCGCAGCGGTCTGTTCGGTCCGTGGGACAAGCCGGAGATCATCGAGAACCTCGAGCTGCCACCGGGTGTCAACGTGAAGCGGGTGCCGCAGTGGGGCATCGACTCGTGGCTCTTCTACCCGAACTTCATGCTGCTGATCTGGGAGCCGGGCTGGTACCTGACCTACCACTACTGGCCCTCCGCGGTGGACAAGCACACCTTCGAGTCCACGCTGTATTTCGTGCCGCCGCGCAATGCGCGGGAACGTCTGGCCCAAGAGTTGGCTGCGGTGACGTTCAAGGAGTACGCGCTGCAGGACGCCAACACCCTGGAAGCGACGCAGACCATGATCGGCACCCGGGCCGTCAAGGAGTTCCTGCTCTGCGACCAGGAAGTCTTGATCCGCCACCTGCACAAGACGACCAGTGACTACGTGAAGGAGCACCAGCGCAATGGCGCTACCGTCTGAATTCGCCGCCCTCGAGCCCTATTTGGATTGGGACCTGGCCACCGAACCCGAGCGCTACGCCAAGCGGCTGGCCTCGACGATGCACCAGATGCAGGAGTTCTACGACGTCGCGTTCCCGTTGCTGAACGACGTCATCGCCTACTGCGACAAGTTCCCCCTGAACGACCTGCCCGACGACGCAAAGACATTGATGCACATGATGCAATCACTGGTCATGGTGTCGTTCCCCATCGAGGCGTGGAAACAGCCACGCGTTCCCGACAGCGGCGCGGCGTGGGTTGAAGTACTCCGGGAACCGGTGATCTAGCCGGTGCTGACGCTCAAGGCCGCGGGGCTGCTCGACGTTGATAGCGGCGAGATCATTCGGCCCGGCATCCTGAAGATCGAGGACGATCGGATCGTCGTCGTCGGGGGCGACCCCGAAGGCGAAATCATCGATCTCGGCGACCAGATTCTGTTGCCGGGCCTGATGGACATGGAGGTCAACCTGCTGATGGGCGGACGCGGCGAGACGCCCGGGCTGTCCCAGGTGCAGGACGACCCGCCGACGCGGGTGCTGCGCGCGGTCGGCAACGCCCGACGCACGCTGCGCGCCGGTTTCACCACGGTGCGCAACCTCGGCCTGTTCGTCAAGACCGGCGGCTACCTGCTGGATGTCGCGCTGGGCAAGGCGATTGACGCGGGCTGGATCGACGGGCCCCGTATCGTCCCTGCCGGGCACGCCATCACGCCCACCGGCGGGCACCTGGACCCGACGATGTTCGCCGCATTCATGCCGGGCGCACTCGAGCTCACGGTCGAAGAGGGCATCGCCAATGGGGTCGACGAGATCCGCAAGGCGGTGCGATACCAGATCAAGCACGGCGCTCAGTTGATCAAGGTGTGCGTGTCCGGCGGTGTGATGTCGTTGACCGGCGAGGCTGGGGCACAACATTATTCCGATGAGGAACTGCGGGCGATTGTCGACGAGGCGCACCGGCGCGGGCTGCGTGTCGCCGCGCACACGCACGGGGCGGAAGCGGTCAAGCACGCAGTCGCGTGCGGCATCGACTGCATCGAGCACGGCTTCCTGATGGACGACGAGGCCATCCAGATGCTGGTTGACAACGACCGGTTCCTGGTGACCACCCGCAGGCTCGCCCAGGCGATGGACGTCTCCCGCGCCCCAAAAGAATTGCAGGACAAGGCCGCCGAGATGTTCCCCAAGGCGGAGACGTCGATCAAGGCCGCCTACGAAGCCGGGGTTAAGATCGCGGTTGGCACCGACGCACCGGCCATCCCGCACGGCAAGAATGCCGACGAGCTCGTCACGCTGGTGGAATGGGGGATGCCGCCGCTGGCGGTGCTGCGGGCGGCCACGACCACCGCGGCCGAGTTGATCAATGTCACCGACCGCGGCCGCCTCGTCGAGGGGCAACTCGCCGACATCATCGCGGTGCCCGGAAACCCGTTGGAAGACATCACCGTTACCCGGAATGTCAGCTTTGTGATGAAAGGCGGCAAGGTCTATGTCGACGCCCGATCAGCCTAAGAGCGGCCCCACCAGAACTGACGACCTGGTCGAAATCCAGCAGCTGCTCGGCCGCTACGCGGTCACCATCACCCAGGCGGACATCGAGGGCCTCGTCGCCGTGTTCACCCCCGACGGCACCTACAGCGCTTTCGGTGAAACCTACAGCCTGAGCCGATTCCCGGAACTGGTGGCCGCGGCCCCAAAGGGCTTGTTCCTCACCGGAACCGCGGTGGTTGACCTGGATGGGGATGCGGCCAGCGGCACCCAACCGCTGTGCTTCATCGATCACGCCACTCACGACATGCGGATCGGGTACTACCGCGACACCTATCTGCGGACGGCCGACGGGTGGCGATTGAAGACCCGCTCCATGACCTTCATCCGCCGCAGCGGTGTGCACGACTCCGGACGCCCGCACGCCATCGGGCGCCCTTCCGGTGACTCTGCGGCCCAGGCAACGACTTAAGGAGCCGACCAATCGAAGTGAATGTCGAGCAGTTCCGGGCCGACCTGCGCGCGTGGCTCGACGACAACGATCTGACCCCCGAGCCCGACCACTCGCTGCAGGGGCACATGCGGCAGTTCGCCCGGGTCAGCCGTGCGCTCTACGACGCCGATTGGATGCGGTTCGGCTGGCCGGTGGAGGTCGGTGGATTGGGCGGACCGGCCTTGCTGCGCGCGATCGTCGGTGAAGAGGTGGTGGGCCGTCGACTGGCCGAACCCGGTCCCTACTCGATGCTCGAGGTGCTCGCGCCCACGATGATCGACTACGCGCCGGCAGAGCTCGCCAAGGAGATGGTTCCCCGCCTGCTCAGCGGCGAAGAGCAATGGTGCCAAGGCTTTTCCGAGCCAGGGTCGGGCAGTGACCTGGCATCGCTGACGACCCGCGCGGTCCAGGATGGCGACAACTGGATCGTCAACGGCCAAAAGGTCTGGACCAGCTTCGCGCAGTTCTCCACCCGCTGCGTGTTGCTCACCCGCACCGCGCCCGGGCATGACGGCATCACCGCATTCTTCGTCGACCTCGATACACCGGGCATCACCATCCGTCCGCTGCGGACGATGCACGGGGTCGACGAATTCTGCGAGGTGTACTACGACGACGTGGTGATTCCGGCCAGCCGGATGCTTGGCAAGCCCGGGGACGGCTGGCGGCTGGCCATGGACCTGCTGCCCTACGAGCGTTCCGCATGCTTCTGGCAGCGAATCGCGTACCTCTATTCGCGTTTCGACGACCTGATCACCGCGGCATCCGAAGCCGGCCAGCCCGACGAATCCGCGCTCGGCGGAGCCTATCTCGCGCTGCACACGTTGCGCTGCCGGTCGCGTGCCACTCAGCACCGGATGCGCGACGGGGCCCGACTGGGACCCGATACCTCGATCGACAAGGTGCTGCTGGCCTCGGCGGAGCAGCGGCTCTATGACACCGTTCGCGATGTGTTGCCGGGGACGCTCGAGCTCGAGGACACTCCGTGGCGTTCGGAATACCTGTACTCGCGCGCGGCGACGATCTACGGCGGCACCGCCGAGATCCAGCGCAATATCATCGCCCGCCGGCTGCTCGACCTCGGGAAGGAGTGAACAGTGACCCCTTCGCCAGACATCGAGTCCGACACCGAATCGCTGCGCCTGCTGGCGGACTCGTTGCGGACGACGATGAGCGCCGCCTCGGGCGCCAAGCTTGACGCAGCGCTGACGGACCTCGGCTGGCGCGACATGCTCGACGAAATGCCAGCCATCGCAATCCCTCTGGTGTTCAAGCTGCTCGGTGAGACCGGCGCGCACGCCCCCGTGCTCAACGATGTGGTGCTGGGCGCGGCGGGTGACGCGCCCGGGGGCACGCTGCCGCTGCCGTTCGCCGGCGGCTCGTGGGTGCTGTGGGAGCGCCGCGACCATCTCGACTCGGCGATCGACGAGCTGCTGCCGATACACCCTGTGCCGCAGCAGGATCCCTTGCCGGCAGCCGCACTGCAAGCGGGTTGGCGAGCACTGGGCTGGTGGCTGGTCGGCACCAGCCGCGCCATGCTGTCGCTGGCCCGTCAGCACGCCGTGGACCGCGTTCAATTCGGCCGGCACATCAGCTCGTTCCAGGCGATCCGGCACCGGCTGGCCGAGACACTCGTCGCGATCGAGGGCGCCGAGGCCACACTGCAGGCCGCCACGGAGTGCGACGACCAGCAGGGACTGGCTTCCCTGCTGGCCAAGGCCGCGGCCGGCCAGGCGGCACTGACCGCCGCACGACACTGCCAGCAGGTGCTGGGCGGTATCGGCTTCACCGCCGAGCATCCGCTGCACCACCACGTCAAGCGGTCGCTGATTCTTGACGGACTACTGGGTAGCTCTCGAGAACTGACGCGTGCCGCCGGAAAAGCGGTGGTGGCGGCCGGATCTGCGCCACGGCTCGCGCAGCTGTAACGCAACGCCCCCGCAGGCCGTCGGTTACCACGCGTCGGCCATCAGGCCGCGGTACGCCACATTGCTTGTCCCGCGGGTGCAGCTCGGAGCAGACTGGGCGCGGCGGCCAACCGGCGCCGGTCGTCAGCCCGAGGAGGTTGGGACGTGATGAGTCACCCCGACGCACCACAGAACCAGGTCGGCGTCGCCGCGGTGCTGCTGGGTCTGGTCGGCCTCCTCACCTGCTGGTTGCTGCTCGGGGTGCCCTTCGGCATCGCGGCGGTGGTGACGGGCGACATCGCCCGCCGACGGGTCGCCCGCGGGGAGGCGGACAATCCCCGAACTGCGGTGGCCGGCATGGTTTTAGGGGCGATCGCGATAGTGGCGGGGCTCGTCGCCATCGGCTACTACGCTCAGCTGGACGCCCGGAATCACTGACGCGCAGCTCAATTGCGCGGCAGCCCGAGTACGCGTTCGGCGATGATGTTGCGCTGGATTTCCGACGTACCGCCGGCGATGGTCGCCGCGAAGGTGCGGGTGTACCGGTCGAACCAGCTGCCGTAGTGGCTGTCCAGGTTGAGCGGCGCGAACGGGGCGGTGACCGCACGCAGTGCCAGTCCGTCGCCGTTCTTGGCGTTGAGGGCGTCCTCGCTGGCGCGTTGCATCGCCTCCGAGCCGAGCAGCTTGAGCACCGACTGCGCGGGCACGTCCTCCTCGCCGCGCGTGGCCTTGGCCAGCGTCGCCGACCCCAGCAGGCGCATCGCATAGAAATCCATCACCAGCGTCGCGTAGTGATCCCGCTGCACGGCCCCCGCGGGCCTGGACTCGGCGGTCAAGGCGTGCAACATGTCTGCATAGTCCAGCCACAGCATCGCCCGTTCGTGGCCGAGCGAACCGGTCGCGACGCGCCAGCCGCCGTTGAGCTCCCCCACCAGATTCTCGGCAGGCACCCGCGCGTCGGTGAAGAAAACCTCGTTGAAGTCGACGTCTTCGATGTCGCCCACCGAGGCGAAGGGGCGACGGACCACACCGGGGGTGTCGGTCGGAATCAGTAAAGCGCTGATGCCCTTGTGTTTTGGGGCGTCCGGGTCGGTGCGCACGAATGTCAGCAACACGTCGGCGTGATGGGCGCCCGATGTCCACACCTTCTGGCCATTGACGACGAAGTGGTCGCCTTCTGAATCAGACGAGCGCACGGCGCGCGTCGTCAGCGACGCGAGATCCGAACCCGCGCCGGGTTCGCTCATCCCCAGCGATGCGGTGATCTCGGCGCGCAGGATCGGCACCGCCCAACGCTGCTTCTGTTCGGCTGTGCCGAACGACAGTAATGACGCCGCGATGATGCCCACACCCTGCGGGTTGAAACTCTGGTAGATGCGCCGCCGGGACAGCTCTTCCTGGTACACGTATTGCTGCAACAGCGTGGCGTTGCGCCCGCCGAACTCCGGCGAGTTGCCAGGCTGCAGCCATCCGCTGTCAAACAGCAGGCGTTGCCAGCGGCGGGCCCACTCAGGAATGTCCGAACTGGACTGCGGCCGTGCCAACGCCTCGGCCTCGGAAGGCAGATGCGCGTCGAGAAAAGCCACGAATTCGGCTCGGAATGCCTCCACGTCGGCGTCAAACGTCAGCTGCACAGCACTTCCCGGGATGGGTCTGAGTGCACCGCGCCGTCGGTAGATTGGGGTTTCCGCCGACGACGGGGTTCACTCTTACGATTACGCTTCCCTACACACGTCTAAGAGAATACTATTCTCGTGGTAAGAAAGTTACAATCTCCGACACGTGATCCGTGAGGGGGTCGAGCGCAGCGATGTCACCGCGTTCTCCGGTAGAGTCCAACCATGTTCTCCCCTCGCGGCAATCACCTGAGCCGGCCGTGACCAACCCCAGCGAAGAGCCGGCCTGGAAGCAGCGTGCCGTCGAGCGGTCCATCAAGACTGCGAAACTGCGTGCGGCGCAACGTGTTCAGCGCTTCCTCGACGCGGCCCAGGCGATCATCATCGAAAAGGGCAGCACGGACTTTACCGTGCAGGAGGTCGTGGACCGCTCCCGTCAGTCGTTGCGCAGCTTCTACCTGCAATTCGACGGCAAGCACGAGTTGCTGCTGGCGCTGTTCGAGGACGCTCTGAGCCGATCGGCCGACCAGATCCGCGCCGCCACCGAGAGCCAAGCCGATCCGCTGGAGCGGCTGCAGGTCGCGGTCCAACTCCTCTACGAGGCGTCCCGTCCGGACCCCACGGCCAAGCGTCCACTGTTCACCGACTTTGCTCCGAGACTGCTGGTGACGCACCCTGCCGAGGTCAAGGTGGCTCACGCGCCGCTGCTTGCGTTGCTGACTGAGCTGATGGACGCGGCCTACGACGCCGGCAAGTTGCGCACCACCATCAATCCCAAGCGGGTGGCCGCCATGACCATGCAGACCGTCATGTTCATCGCGCAATCCAGCGGCGGGCCCGATGACGCGACGATGCACCCCATCACCGCCGAAGAGGTATGGGATTTCTGCTCACGCGGATTCGTCGAGTAGTACACCCCAGGCACCCCACACTCCCCTCTTCTCTGGATGAGCAAATAGCGCACGCCGTTTGCCGGCGAGAATGAGATTCTCTAATATCTAGAATCATAGATAGCCGAAACGGATCCGTCATTGACACCCATGACGGCCGAATGACAGAGTTCAAGGGCGGCAAGACCCGCGGTTCTCCGAACGCGTTTGTTCCCCGCTGAGGCGTGCCGATCAGATCAAGTCAGGAGTTGAGGTAGCCATGACCGGACGTGTTGAGGGCAAAGTCGCTTTCGTCACCGGAGCGGCGCGCGGTCAGGGCCGCAGCCACGCGGTGCGCTTGGCTCAGGAGGGTGCCGACATCATCGCTGTCGACATCTGCAAGCCCATCCGCGAGGGCGTGGTGGACACCGCGATCCCGGCAGCGACGCCCGAAGACCTCGCCGAGACGGCCGACCTGGTCAAGGGGCACAACCGCAGGATCTTCACGGCCGAAGTCGATGTGCGCGACTTCGACGCACTCAAGGCGGCGGTGGACAACGGCGTCGAGCAGCTCGGCCGGCTCGACATCATCGTGGCCAACGCCGGAATCGGCAACGGCGGCGAGACTTTGGACAAGACCAGTGAAGAAGACTGGACCGAGATGATCGACATCAACCTGGCCGGTGTGTGGAAGACCGTGAAAGCCGGTGTGCCACACCTGATCGCAAGCGGCAACGGTGGTTCGATCATCCTGACCAGCTCGGTGGGCGGGCTCAAGGCCTACCCCCACACCGGCCACTACGTGGCGGCCAAGCACGGCGTTGTCGGGCTGATGCGCGCCTTTGGAGTTGAACTGGGACAGCACATGATTCGCGTCAATTCGGTGCACCCGACCCACGTCAAGACACCGATGCTGCACAACGACGGCACCTTCAAGATGTTCCGCCCGGACCTGGAAAACCCGGGCCCGGACGACATGGCGCCGATCTGCCAGCTGTTCCACACGCTGCCGATCCCCTGGGTTGAGCCGATCGACATCAGCAATGCGGTGCTGTTCTTCGCGTCGGACGAAGCCCGCTACATCACCGGTGTGACGCTGCCCATCGACGCGGGTAGCTGCCTGAAGTAGCCGCTAGAAGGGGCTGCTGTTGGACTGCCATTCGGCCGATTCGGGTCGCGGCCCGTAACGGGCGATGTAGTCCTCGTGCATCCGGGCCTGTTTGCGGCGGGTGATCACGTCGACCAGGTTCGGGTCCAGCCCATGGACTGCCAGCCGATGCCGGCGCCAGACCTTGTTCAGGGCAAGGGTTATCAGCAGCGCCCAGATGTAGAGCGGCGCGGTCATCTCCGTGTGCACGTAGAGCGAAGCGGGCAGCAGCCAGAACGGGGCAAGGACCAGCAGGGGCGGTATGGCCCACCTGATCATGTGCCGGCGCACCGCTCCCTGCCCGGCCAGATCGCGGGCCACCCAGCTGCGCATGGAGTCGGGCAGACGCCGGCCGTAGGAATAGCCGATCCGCTGCCGCAGATTGGGTTTCGCGTCGGTCATGATGGCTCCTCTGGGTGTCAGGATTGCAGTGCGCCGGCCGCGACGGCGGCGGCGTTGATACGGGTGAGGACCCGATGTAGGTGCTCGAGTTCGGCCACCTCGACACCCAGACGTGCCACCACGGCCGGCGGTATCGCAAGTGCTCGCTCCCGCAAGGCGATCCCGCGCTGCGTCAGCATCACGTCGGTGGTGCGCTCGTCGGTCGCGTTCTTGGCGCGGGTGATCAGCCCCTGCGCCTCCAGGCGCTTGAGCATGGGCGACAGCGTGGCGGAATCCATCTGCAACGCGGCGGCGATCTGCTTGACCGACAACGGGAACTGGTCCGCGGCGTGGGTCTTGCGGTGATCCCACAGCGCCAGCATCACCAAATATTGCGGATGGGTCAGGCCGAGCGGCTCCAGCAGGGGCCGATACACCGCCAGGACCGCCCGGTTGGTCGTCGCCAGCGCGAAACACACCTGGTGCTCGAGCGCCAGCGGATCGATGTCGCGCGCAGTCGGAGCGGCCATACTTGTATTGTGCCCTAATAGTTAGGGGGCTATCTACATGATGTCTCTCACACCGTTTCCTGGGCGAGTAATACGCTCGGAATCCATGGACGGTTTCGAGGGACGCGGGGCGGTCATCACCGGCGGTGCAAGCGGCATCGGTTTGGCCACCGCCGCCGAATTCGCCCGCCGCGGCGCCCGCTTGGTGCTGGCCGACGTCGATGAGTCCGCCTTGGAGCGAGCCGTGGCACAGTTGACGGCCGAGGGGTTCGACGCGCACGGGGTGACATGCGACGTACGGCATCTCGACCAAATGATTCACCTCGCGGATGAATCCTTCCGGCTGCTGGGTCAGGTCGATGTCGTGTTCAGCAATGCGGGCATTGTCGTCGCGGGTCCGCTCGCGGCGATGACGCACGAGGACTGGCGCTGGGTCATCGATATCGATTTGTGGGGTTCGATACACGCTGTCGAGGCGTTCGTGCCGAAATTGATCGAGCAGGGCAAGGGCGGCCACATCGCGTTCACCGCCTCCTTTGCCGGGCTGGTGCCCAACGCCGGACTCGGGGCATACGGCGTTGCCAAGTATGGCGTCGTCGGGCTGGCCGAGACGCTGGCCCGCGAGGTCAGGGACAACGGCATCGGCGTCTCGGTGCTCTGCCCGATGGTCATCGAGACAGGGCTGGTCGCGAACTCGGAACGAATTCGCGGCGCGGACGACGGGCTCGCGTCAGCGCCAGACCTGACGAGCGGCTTCGGACAGCTCCCGCCGACGCAGGATGACACGGTGTCGGTCGATGGCGTGGCACGGCTCACCGCCGACGCGATTCTGGCCAACCGCTTGTACATCCTGCCGCACGAGGCGGCTCGGGCCTCGGTCAAGCGCAGGTTCGAGCGCATCGATCGGACCTTCGACGAACAGGCCGCCGAGGGCTGGACGCACTAGCTCGTCGGCCCCAACCGGTAGTCGCCGGTCTGCGGGTCGTGATACCAGCCGCTGGAGGCTTGGGTTCCGCCGTCGATGTGGAGCGTCTGGCCGGTCAAGTAGGCCGACATGCCTGACGCCAGAAACACCGCGGCACTGGCGATTTCGTCGACATGGCCGGGGCGCCCCAGCGGCACGATGTTGCCCATGGCGGCCGTCGCGGCGTCGCCGCCGAGCTTCGCCAGCCCTTCGGTGAGCGTGATATCCGGCGCTATCGCGTTGACCCGGATGTTGTGCGGCGCCAGTTCCAGCGCCGCGGTCTTGGTGTAGTTGATGACACCGGCCTTGGCGGCGGCGTATGCCGCGTAGCCCGGTGCGGCTCGTACGCCCTCGATCGAAGTGAGCGAGATGATGCTGCCGGGCAGGTTCGCAGACACCAGCTGCCGGGCGACCCGCTGGCTGCACAGCAGCACGTGGCGCAGGTTGGCACGATACAAGGCGTCCCAGCCGTTTTCGCTTGTCTCCAGCAACGGCGAGGAGAACACGCCACCGGCGTTGTTGACCAGGATCGTGGGTGTGCCGAGTTCGGCGCCGGTCCGCTGCAGCGCGGCGTCCACCTGCTCACTGTCCCGGACATCGGTGACGATGCCCAGGGCGCCGATGGATTCGGCTGCCTGCGCACAGGTCTCCGGGTCGCGTTCCCAGATCGCCACCCGGGCACCGAATGCCGCCATCCCGGCCGCGATGCCGCGCCCGATGCCGGCTCCCCCACCGGTCACCACCGCGACCCGGCCGCTGAGCAGAATGTCCGAGGGGTCGACCGCCATGGTCGATCAGCTCCTCGCGCGCATGGCCGGCGCGCTACCGATCACGCCGTCGGTTTCCAGGGCGGCGATCTCCGAATCGGACAGGCCCAGGCCGGACAGCAGTTCATGGTTGTGCTGGCCCAGCAGCGGCGCATGCTCGGTGTGGAACTTGTGAGGCCCGGCTGAGAATCTCATCGGCACGGTGCTGAGCCTAGCCGGGCCGTTGACCGGATGGTCGACCTCTTCGAAGAAATCCCGGAACGCCAACTGTTCCAGCTCGGGTTGACGGTGCGGCTGCATGACTTTGGCGACCGGCACGCCGGCGTCCCATAGGGTTGCGACGATTTCATCGCGGCCGCGCTGCCCGCACCAGGCAGCGAGTTGCTCATCGATGACATCATGGTGTGTACGTCGGCCGGATTCGGTGGCGAGCTTGGGATCGGTTGTCCAGGAGGGTGATCCGAGTGCCCGGCCTAGACTGTCCCACTGATCGTCGGTGGCCACCGCGATCGCGACCCAGCTGTCGAGCCGACCGAATTCGTCGATATCGGCGCTGAGATAGAGGTTCTGCGGCGCGGCGGTCGGCCCCCTGTTGCCGGCACGCTCCAGCAGCGCCCCATATGCCGTGTACTCGATGACCTGCTCGGCGGCGATGCTGAGGGCCGCATCGACCATCGCCGCCTCGACGAACACGCCCTCGCCGGTGCGGCGCCGGTGCTCGAGCGCGAGCAGTATCGCGTTGAGCGCGTGCACACCCGCATTGGGATCACCAATCGAATAGGGGTCATACGGCGTTCGATCCGGATAGCCGGTAAGCCAACTCACGCCGGATGCGGATTCGATGACGTAGGCAAACGCCGGGTTGTCCCGCCAGGGGCCATCGAGGCCGAAGCCGGGCATCCGCACCAGCACGATGTCCGGCCGAATCGATTGCACCGTGGCGAAATCCAGCGCAATCTGGTCCAGCACTCGCGGGGTGAAATTCTCCACCACCACGTCGCACGTGGCGATGAGCTCACGCAGTAACTCCCGGCCCCGCGAGCTCTGCAGGTCCAGGGTCAGGCCCTTCTTGTTGGTGTTGAGGGCCTCGAAGATCGGTGACTTCTCCCACCACTGGTCCTCGCTGATCGGTATGCCGGCGATCATCCGTGTGCCATCGGGTCGGCGAGTTGACTCGACATGGATGACCTCGGCCCCGAGCAACGCCAGCGAATGGGTGCAGCACGGGCCCGCCCAGAATGTCGTCATGTCCAGCACGCGAATGCCGCTGAGCGGGAGCCTTTTCGCCGCTCCGGTCGGCGCCGGGCGCGGCGGAAGAGGTGCGGTGCGGTAGTGCTCGGTGTGCTCGCCCAGCCGCGGCGCCGGCTGCGGAGGGCGTAATTGCGCGGGCCGCATGCGATACGGGTGGCCCGGCTGCTGGAAGCCATCGCGCGGATTGCGCGCAAATGAATCGCGCTCTACGAACTGATCGAAGGAGGTGACGTTGGCGCCGTTGGCTACCGGCGCGTTGGGAATACGGAATGCCGAGGCCAGTTCCCGGATTTCGTCAACTGGGGTCTCGGCCAGCCAGGCGAAGAGCTCCCCGGCGTGGATGTTGGCCTGCTCGGTGATCGACAGCGGCGATTCCTCATCGATCCACTCCGGGTGGCCGACCATTGCGCACAGGTCGAACCACTGCTGCGCCGTCCCGCAGCCCAGATCCACCAGGCCATCCTTGGCCTGGGCCACCCCCGGAATGGTCGGCCGTCGCGTGTCTCGCCACGGCCGTCCGAGCACTTCGAAGTAGGACACCGGGTAATAGGTGAGGCACAGAATTTGTGTCTCGAGCATCGAGAGGTCCAGCAGTTCGCCTGCCCCGCCGTCGATTCGGCGCCAGCGTGAGGCCAGGGTGGCCGTGCTGGCGTAGACACCGGCCAGGTACTCGCCCACCTGGCCGCCGACGAAGACGGGCGCGCGCTCCTGCTCGCCGCGGCCGAGCCCGACGATCCCTCCCGACCACGCCTGCAGGGTGAACTCGGTCGCGGCGCGGTCTCGCCAGGGGCCTTCCAGCCCGAACGGTGTGATCGAGGTGACGGTGAGATGCGGGTGGCGGCGGTGGATGGCGCCCGGCGTAAAGTCCGGGTGCTCGGCCACTTTCGAGCCGGCCGACCACACCACCGCGTCCGCGGACGCGAGCAGCCGGTTCACCAGTGCGGCGTCGGCGTCGCCGGCGAGATCGGCGACGACGCTGTGTTTCGCCCCGGCCAGGAAGCTGAACAGGGCGCCGTCACCGCCGGCCGGGACGGTGGCACCCGATGCCGACCACCGGCGCAGCGGATCACCCTCGGGTGACTCGATTTTCACGACGTCGGCACCGCCGTCGGCGAGTAGCTTGGTGCAGTATGCGCCGGCTATACCGGTGGACAGGTCGATCACCGTGTAGCCGTCCAGCGGCGGTTCGACGCGGTGTGGCGTCACTATTTCTTTCTCTTCGCTTTGGCGCCCCTGTCGGCACGGGCCTTCTTGCGCGCCTTTTTGCTCAGCCGCCATTCGGCGGGGAACTTATCGTCGTTGTCCTTGACCGCGTCGCCCAGGCCCCGCTTCATCGCGTCGTCGAGCATCAGCTCGTCGCCGCCATCCGGGCGGACGCTGCCACCCATCGACTCGAAGACACCGCTGAGCATGCTGCCGAGGTATTCGCCCTGAAACTGCTTCATGATCTCGAAGAAGACCTTCTGCATGAACACCGTGTCGGTGGGGCGGTTACTCGCGCAGGCCAACGCGTATTTCTCCACCTCGGCCTCGAGTTCGTCACGCGGCACCACGCTGTTGAGGAAGTTGCAGTCATACATCTCGGCGGCGGTGAAAGCCCTTCCGGTGAACACCATTTCCTGGAACTTTCGAATGCCCATGGTCTGCGCCCACCACCACATGCGGGGGCCCCAGCCGTAGTACCGGAACGACGGATGCCCGAACAGCGCGTCGTCGCTGGAGATGACTAGATCGGCATCGGCGGCCTGGTAGAAGTGCCAGCCGTAGCAATAGCCCTTGGCCTCCAGGATGCTGATCTTCTTGAAGTCCTGCAGGCCGCGGATGCCCGAGTTCGGGTTGGCATACCACTGGCCCAGGGTGGCGCCGTTGCGGAACGAACCCTGCGGCGGGTAGCGGACTTCGTCGGCGCCGATCCGGTATTCGGCAAGCCGCGGGCCCTGGTCCGCCGCGTCACGCATCCGCATGACCTCGGTCAGGTCCGCGCCCGAACCGAGGTCGTCACCCGCTCCACGAACCACCAGAACCTTGACGTCGTCGTCAATGCCGGCCCGGTGCAACAAGTCCGCGTAGCGTAGGCGCGCGGCGACAGTCGGCGCGTTGAGATAGTCCGGCCGGTCGAACGTGATCGTGGCGATCCGCGTCGCGGCGTCTTTGTGGTAACGGATGATCTCTTCGGCCGCCGGCTCCGAGGGCTCGGGCATGGCTAGGGCTGCCAGAACGGGCTACCGGTAAGCACTTCGGGACCGTCCGCGGTGATCAGGACCGCTTCTCGCCCGAATACCCCGCCGACTCCTTCGGCCCACACGTAGCCCGTCACGGCCAGCACCATCCCCGGTTCCAGACGTTCGCCGGCAGCGGTGGTAGGCAGGTGCTTGGAAACGACGGGTGGGTCGAACCCCATGCCCAGGCCGCGGGCCACCGGCATCGGCGGCTCGGGCTCGCCCGCGGCCCGATAGGCGCCGAGTAGTTCGCTCGCGCCCGCGCCGGGTCGGCAGGCGGTAATCAGCTTGTCCCACAGCCGTTCCCACCGTCCGTTCAGGGCCGCCGCCCCGCCGGGCGCCTGTCGGATGTCGGCGGGCCAGGTCCGGCCCACTTCGCCGACATAGCCTCCCGCCAGCACTCCGGCTGAGAACGCCACCAGGTCGCCGTCCTGAATGCGACCGTCGCCGTGGGCGCGCCGCCACGGATGCGTGCGCGAGGTTACCCATGCGACATCTTGATTCGACGGTGTGCTTACACCGCCGGCGGCGGAGGCCTCCAGCAAGACTCCGGCCAGCGCCTGTTCGGTTACGCCCGGCCGTAACTCGGAGACCGCGGCCGCCAGTGCCGACTCGGCCACCGCGACGGACTCCCGCAGCGCTGCGATCTCCTCGTCGGTCTTGATGCGGCGCGCGGCCCGCATGGCGACCTCGCCGTCGACCAGCTGAGCGTTGGGAAACGCGGTGGGCAGAAGCTGCGCGAAAATCGGTGAGAGCGCGTCGGTTCCGACGCGCCGTGCGGTTGACGCACCGTCGATGCGACCCAGCGCGGCCATCGTGTTCACCGGGTTCCACGAGATCCCGTAAAGGTTCTCGTGGGGGATGTCCTCGGGGACGCCCTCGTCCCAGGTGCTGAGGAGGTGCACCGCACCGGTCTCGCGCACCAGCACACACGTCGGACCGAACGGCCGGGTGCCGGCGACCCACAACTGCGGAGCTCCGGTGACGTAACGGACGTTGGCCTGCCGGCCGAGGACCAGGACGTCGAGATCGTGTGTCGCCATCTGAGCCAGCGCCCGCTGGCGGCGCCCCAAGCGCAGCGTGCGCTCGTCAGGCAGGACTTCAGTTGCCATAGGGGTCATAGGGGTAGTCGGTCAAACGGATCCAGCCTTCCTCGGTAATCACCAGGACCTCCTCGCTGCGGTAGCCTCCGGTGCCGTCCTCCCACACCACGGGTTCCAGCACCAGCACCATCCCGGCTTGCAGGACGAAGTTCTCGTCGAACTCCTGCCCGAGATCGGTTCCGATCATCGGCATTTCGGCGGCGTTCACGCCGATGCCATGGCCCAGGTAGAAGTGCGGCAGCCATGGCTTAGCGCCACCGTTCGCCTTGATGGCGGCCCGGCCCAGATCCGCCGCGGTCGCGCCGGCCCTGGCGACGCCGAGAACCGCGCTCATGATCTCCAACCATTTGTCGAACTGCGCCCGCTGACGCGGTGACGGGTCCCGGCCGACGATCCAGGTGCGCCCGAAGTCGGAGCAGTAGCCCTGATAGGTGATGCTGACGTCGGTCCACAGCACATCACCTTCGGCCAACTCGCGCTCGGTGGTAAGGAGGGGCAGCGCCAAATCGCCGTGCGTGGTCCACACTCCCTCGGCCTTACTCGGCGGCATCACCTGCCAGATCGGCTCCAGCATGCTGGCCGTGGCCCCCAGCTCGAAGGCTCGGCGCAAAAAGCTTGCCGATAAATCGATCTGACGGATCCCGGGGGCCAGGCTTTTCTGGACCTCGACCATCGCCTCGTCGGTGATCCGGATCGCGGTGCGGATGCAGGACAATTCGTCCGGCGTTTTCACCGACTTGGCGGCGCTGACGATGGCCGCCGCGTCAACGGGTGCACCGCCCGGGAAGAGGAGCTTCGCGGCGCGCGACATGGCGCCGGTGAACTCGTCGACCGCGACTACCGCTGTGGCCGGGATGAGGTCGGCCAGCTGATGCGCGAATTTTTGTACGCCCTCGTCGAATTCGAGGTAGACAGGCCCGTGCAAGTGGTCGGCGGGCAAGTCCGACTCCTGCGAGGCCCCCTCGCGGAAGGGCAGGAACAGGTGCGGCCGTTCGTCGTCGGCGAGCACCACGGCCACCGGCCGTTCGACGTAAGACAATCCGGCGTCGCCGAGTGGCCAGCTGGCGCCGGTGGCGTAGACCACGGCGTTGTTGCCCAGCAGGATCATCGCGTCGACCCCGTGCTCGTTCATGGCAGCCCGTAGCCGGGCCCCAGTCTCGCGGCGCAGGCGGGCCAGGTCGGCCGTTTCCGGGATCACCAGTCCGTTGCCGGTGTTGGTATCCAGTTGCGCGAATGTCGTCACTACAGGCCCAGGAACTTCGTGATGTTGTCGCTGACGATCTTCACCGCGTTGTCCGGACCCACCGCGTCCACAACGGATTTCAGTGATTTCTCGGAATAGCCGTAGGTGCTTTCGTTGTGCGGGTAGTCGCTGGACCACATCACCTTGTCCACCCCGATCTGGTCGATCAGCTGCAGGCCCAGCGGATCGACCATGAACGACGCGCTCATGTGGGTGTCCCAGTAGTAGCGCGGTTCGTGCTCGAGGGTCCGGTTGAACATATGTTGGTACGAGCCCATCAGGTGGTCGGCATCCTGCAAAGCCCAAGGCACCCAGGAGATGCCGCCCTCGAACCAGCCGATTCGCAGCCCTGGATGATCGTCGAGAATTCCGGTGAAGAGGTACTTGGCGAACTGCTCGCGGAAGCCGTCGATGTTGATCATCATGCCGACCACGACGCTGTTGAACTGACACGGGGTTTTCGGCGGGGTCTCCCCGATATGGTGGGTCACCGGAAGACCGGCGGCTTCGATCTCGTCCCAGACCGGCTTCATTGCGGTGCTGCCGTAGTCGATGATGTTGCCGTCGTCGTCCTTGCCCGGGTTGAGCGGCAGCAGGAAGGTCTTGAGGCCCAATGACTTCAGCTCTTCCAGAGTCTTCCTGGTGCCCTGCGGGTCCCACCAGTTGATCAGCCCGGCGCCGTAGAAGCGGCCGTTCGACCGCTCCTGCAGCTCGGCGATGTATTCGTTGTAAATACGGAAGGCGAGCTCGCGAAGCTGCTTGTCCGGGTAGTGAAACAGCGCCAGCACCGCGTTGGGGAACGCCAGTTCCTTTTCGACGCCGTCGTCGTGCAGCTCCTGGATGCGGGCTTCGATGTTGGTGCTCGCGGCCCCGGGCAGGTCGTCGTACTGCATCAGCACGGCGCTGAAGTCGCCCGGCAGGAACGACTGTCCCTTGCGCCCGACCTGGTAGGCACCGTCCTCGTACCAGATTCGCGGCGCCTTGTCCTTCAGGTCGTCCGGAAAGCGTTGGTAGAAGATGTCATCCGCCAGCGAGATGTGGTTGTCAGCCGAGAAGACCACCGTCCCCTGCGGCAGACCGACGTCGGTACCCGCGGCGTGGCCACGCCGATCTTTCGGAGCGCCATAACCTCCGGGCGGGTAGAGCGTGCCTGTTTGAGTCGTCATCATTGACCCTCCAATTCGGATCCGCAGTGTTGATATGCAGCGAGCTGGGCTACCAGGTCACCGGCAGTTCGTAGACGCCGTAGGCGAGTCGGTCGTCCTTGAACGGAACCTCCTCGATCGGAATGGCAAGTTGCAGCGTGGGAATGCGCCGCGCCAACGTGTGGAAGACGATCTGCAGCTCGGCGCGGGCCAGCTGCTGTCCCACGCACTGGTGCCGGCCGTAGCCGAAGGCGACGTTGCGGTCGGCGCCCGAGCGGTGCAGGTACAGCCGGTCCGGTTCGGCGAACGCGTCCGCATCCCAGTTGGCCGGGGCCAGATCGATGATGATGCCCTCGCCGGCGCGGATCGTCTCCCCGGCGATGTGGATGTCTTCGAGCGCGACGCGGCGCTGGCCGTTCTGAATGATGCTGAGGTAGCGCAGGAGTTCTTCCACCGCGTTGGCGACGACCTTCGGATCTTCGGCGTCGCGGATGACGGCCAGCTGGTCGGGGTTTTCCAGCAGGGCGAGCACGCCGAGCCCGATCATGTTGGAGGTGGTCTCATGCCCGGCGATCAGCAGGCCGGTGCCCAGCTGCGCGGCCTCCTTAACGCTGAGCTCTCCGGCCTTTACCCGCTCAGCGAGGTCGGACACTGCGTCCTCGGCCGGATTCTCCATCTTGGCTTCGACCAGCTGGGCGAGGTACTTGTTCAGGCTCATCGCGCCTTTGACGGTGTCTTCACCTGTGGCGTAACGCGCGAGGCCGACGTTGGCGTGGTGCTGGAACATGTCGGCGTCTTCGTAGGGAACGCCCAGCAGCTGGCTGATCACCAGCGACGGCACGGGCAGCGCCAGCGCGGTGACGATGTCGGCGGGCTGGGGTCCGGCGAGGATCGCGTCGATGTGGTCGTCGGTGATTCGCTGGATGGTCGGGCGCAGGTTTTCGACTCGCTTGAACGTGAAGGGCTTCGAGAGCATGCGCCGGAATCGGGTGTGCTCCTCGCCGTCGGCGGTGAACACCGATCGCGGGCGCTTGTGGACCGTGGACAGCATGCCTTCGTTCCAGTGCGGAAATCCGGGCTGGCGGTCGTCGACGCTGACCCGCGAATCCGAAAACAGTTCGCGCACTTGCTCGTAGCCGGTGATGAGCCACGGCGTGCTGCCGTCCCAGATCCGCACCCGGGACATCGGGCTGGCCGCGGCCAGCGCCATGACGTCCGGTGGCGGCGCGAACGGGCAGCGCGGCTCCCTGGCCATCGGGTAGTCCGGGATATCGCAGGTCTGGGCTGTCGCGCTGCTCGTCAATGTGTCTGACATGTCATTCCTCGATGTGGATGGCAAGCGCGGGGCAGGCCGCCGCCGCCCGCCGCGCCCCTTCGGCCTGTTCGGATGTTGGATTGGGATTGATCAGTTCGACGACGCCGTCGTCATCGCGCTGGTCGAACACTTCGGGCGCATTCATCACGCAGTTCCCCGAAGAAGCGCAAACATCTTGGTTGACAGTAACTTTCATCGGCGAGTCCTTACTCGTACGCCGTAACGGGCGCCAGCCACAGGCCCACGATCGCGTCGATGAGCCCGGATGCCGCGGCCCGCCATGAACGATGAGACGTCACCGCGCCTGCGGCAAGCGCGCGTTCACGGTCAGCGCAAGTGTGCATCAACAGGTTTCGGGCCATGATGTTGCGTTCGAAGTGCACTTCGGCCGGCAGTTCGGGCAGGCAGCGGTTGATGCCCTCGACGACCTGGACCAGCGACCGGGAGCTGAGCGCGCCCTTGACGATGATGTTGTAGTAGGCCGGATCGGTCATTGCCTGGGCCGCGAAGCGCGCGTACCAGGTCGGGTTTCCGAGCTCGTCGAGGTGATCGGTAAGCGGGCGCACCAAACAGTCGACCCAGGCCCGCAATTCGCCGGATCCGTCCGATGCCAGCAGGTCCGACACCATCTGCTCACGGAGCTGCTCGACGGGCCCGCGGTGCTTCTGCTCGATCGCGCGCACCAGGTCGGCCTTGGTGCCGAAGTGGTAACCGACGGCAGCGTTGTTGCCCTGGCCCGCGGCCTCGCTCACCTGCCGGTTGGACACCGCGAACATGCCGTGCTCGGCGTACAGGCGCTCGGCTGCCACCAGGATCGCCTCTTGGGTGGAGCTGGCCCGCTCGGTGCGAACGGTCCGGCTGGCGGTGGTCATTGGATCAGTCAACATCGTCGTGGAGTTTAAGTCAAGCGATTGATTTAAATCGTTGGATCGCCGCGGGCAGCCCCGCTGCCGAACGTGACCGCAGCGTCACGCTCGGCGTTCGGCGACGTCAGCCCTGCTCCTTGGATCGGATCGGCTTGCCCGCCACGGTCCCACCGTCTACCGGCAGCACGGTCCCCGTGACGTAGCGCGAGCGGTCGGTGGCGAAATACAACGCCGCCTCGGCGACGTCATCGGGCGTGCCCTCACGCTTCAGCGGCCGGTCATCGCGCATCCCCTGGCGAATCCGCGCCTCGAATTGCTTCAGTTGCTCAGGGTCCATGCCGGCCGCCGACTTCCCCAGGATCGGCGTGGGTATGCTGCCCGGCGCGATGGCGTTGACCCGAATCTCGTGGTACGCCAACTCAATTGCGGCGGCCTTGGTGAACTGGATGACCGCCGCTTTAGACGCCCGATAGATCATCACGCCACCTCCGGCCTGGATGCCGCCGATCGAGGTGATGTTGATGACCGACCCGCCGCCATGTTCGGCCATGTGCCGCGCGGCGTCTCGGGTGCCTGCCATCACGCCCAGCACATTGACGCCCATCACCCGGTGAAAATCGGCGAGGTCGTCGTCGAGCAACTTCCGCAAGGGGCTGGAAATCCCGGCGTTGTTCACCATGACGTGTAGGCCGCCGAATGTCTCGACGGCACCGGCGACCAACGCTCCCACCTGTTCGGGGTCGGCAACGTCCGTCTGCCGGAAGACGGCATTCGCGCCGAGCGACGCCGCCAGCTCCTCACCTCTGTCGGTCTCGACGTCGGCGATGACGACGCGCGCGCCCTCGGCCACAAACCGCTCCACGAGGCCTCGACCGATACCCGACCCGCCGCCGGTGACGATGGCGACCTTGCCATCAAGTTCGTTAACCACCCGACGAGTTAATCGGGGCTGCAAGCGTTAAGTCAAGCAGTTGATTTAAGGCGGTGCAGGCCGCGGCGTTCGTCGCCACGGCAGCGAGCGGGGTCGGTAAGGTCGAACAGCAAATCCCTCAGATGCGGCGGTGCGGTGAAAATTCCACAGGCGCTACCTTTGCGCGGTCGGGCTACGGAATGCGCGGCACTCGATCGTCTGGCGTCGGACGCTCGCTCGGGCAAAAGTCAGGTTCTGGTGTTGCGGGGCGAGGCGGGCATCGGCAAGACCGCCCTGTTGGACTTCGCTTCCGAGCGCGCGTCGGGATTCCATCTGGCGAGGGTGGCGGGAGTGGAGTCCGAGATGGAACTCCCGTTCGCCTCCTTGCAGCAACTCTGTATGCCGCTGCTGGACTGCATCGACCGCTTACCCGCGCTGCAGCGGAACGCCCTGGAGATCGCCTTCGGACAAAGCGCCGGGCCGGCACCGGAGCGCTTCCTGGTCGGGTTGGCAGTGCTCAGTCTGATCGGCGCCGCGACCGAGGTCCGGCCGTTGATCTTCCTCGTCGACGACGCGCAGTGGATCGATCGGATCTCGGCCCAGACGTTGGCATTTGTTGCCCGCCGCCTGATCGCCGAGCCGGTTGCGATGGTGTTCGCGGTGCGCGACGGCGCCGTTGCACCAGAAGCAGATGAGCTGAACGGGCTACCCGAATTGACAGTCGGCGGGCTCAATTCCGGCGACGCCCGCGCGTTGCTGGATTCGGTCATCGTCGGCCGGCTGGACGACCAGGTGCGCGACCGTATCGTCGCGGAAACGCGGGGCAATCCGTTGGCTCTGCTGGAGCTGCCCCGGGGCCTGACCGCCGCGGAGTTGGCGGGAGGCTTCCAGCGTCCGGACGTGCAACCGCTGACGGGACAGATCGAGCAGTCATTCGTCCGACGGATCCGGTCGCTGCCCAACCACACCCAGCAACTATTGACCACCGCGGCCGCCGAGCCGGTGGGCGACGCGGCGTTATTGCTGCGCGCCGCTGAGCATTTGGGCCTTCCGCCGGACGCGGCGGCCGGCGCGGAAGCCGCCGGTTTGATCGACGTGGGCACCCGGGTGCGTTTCCGCCATCCCCTGGTGCGCTCGGCCGCATACCGCACGTCGGATCTGATCGAGCGCCGACGCATACATCGGGCGCTGGCCGAAGCGACCGACAGACGAAGCGACCCAGACCGCCGCGCTTGGCACCTGGCCATCGCGGCCCACGGCCCGGACGAATCCGTTGCCGCGGCGCTCGAGCGCTCCGCCGACCGCGCCCAGGCGCGGGGCGGCGTCGCCGCCGCGGCCGCCTTCTTGGAACGTGCCACGCAATTGACCGCCGACCCGGCCCGCAGGGGAACACGGGCGCTCGCGGCCGCTCAGGCCAAACGCGACGTGGCCGCCTTCGACGCGGCGGACGAGCTGCTGACCATCGCCGAGTCGGCGTCACTGAACCAACTGCAACAGGCCCGCGCCGCCCGGTTGCGCGCACAGATCGTCTTCGCCCGAAGCCGCAGCGGTGCCGCCGACGCACCGACAGTCTCTGATGCCGCCATCGGCCTCCTGGACGCCGCCCGCCGGCTGGAAACCCTTGACGACGCGCATTCCCGGGAAACGTATCTAGAAGCCGTGGGGGCAGCGATGTTCGGCGGCCGACTGTGCCCGCACGGCGGTATTCAGCCGGTCGCCGAGGCGGCCCGCGCCGCGCCCGCCGGGCCGAAGCCCGCGCGGCCGGTCGATCTGCTGTTGGATGGCATCGCGGTACGGGCGACGGCCGGACAGGTCCCGAGTCTGCCCGCGCTGCGTGACGCGCTGACCCGCATCGAGGCGCAAGCCGAGCGCGGCGACGACGTCCTGCACTGGTTCTGGCAGGCCTTTCCGGTCGTGCAGGAATCCGCCGTCCACGAACTGTGGGACGACGAGGCATGGCACCGACTGGCCACCCACGCCGTGCGACTCGCGCGTGATGCGGGCGCACTCGCCGTACTGCCCCACGCCCTGGTGTACCGCGCCGGAGTGCACGTGCAGGCGGGTGAATTCGCGACGGCGTCCCAACTCATCGAGGAAGCCAACGCCATCTCGGCTGCCACCGGCTATGTCCCGGTCAAATACCACTCGGTGTTGTTGGCCGCCTGGCGCGGCAACGAGGACGCCGCGAACGCCCTGATCGAGCGGGCGGCCACCGATGGGGTGGCGAGGGGGGAAGGCCGGGTCATCGGATTGACCGGGTATTCCAGCGCTGTCCTCTACAACGGCCTGTGCCGCTACGACGCCGCTTTCGCGGCGGCCCGCAAGGCATGCGAGTACGAGGACCTGGGCCTGTTCGGCTGGTGTCTGGTCGAACTCGTCGAAGCCGCCGCGAGAAGCGGGGACAAAAACGCGGCACACGACGCTCTGCGTCAACTCGAAGTCCGGGCGATCAGTGCCCAAACAGACTGGTCGACAGGGGTTTTCATTGGGTCCAAAGCATTGCTGGTTCCCGATCGCGACGCCGAGGAGTGCTACCGCGAAGCGATCGACAAGCTCTCGCGCACGCGCATCGCTGTCCGGCTGGCCCGCGCGCATCTGTCCTACGGAGAGTGGTTGCGCCGTTGCAATCGCCGGATCGACGCGCGGGCACAGTTGGCAACCGCCCATGAGATGTTCTCCCGGATGGGAGCAGACGCGTTCGCCGAGCGGGCCCGCCGCGAACTGCTGGCCACCGGCGAGAAGGCGAACAAGCGGTCCGCCAAAACGGGAAAGTCGCCAAATGGCGAGCTGACGGCGCAGGAGGGGCAGATCGCCCGGCTGGCCGGTTCGGGACTGACCAACCCCGAAATCGCCGCGCAGTTGTTCATCAGCAGCCACACCGTCGAATGGCATCTGCGGAAGGTGTTCGCCAAGCTCGGCATCACCTCGCGCCGGCAGCTGCGGGGTTTGGCCAAGGAGCTGGCCCCCTGAGTTCGATGACTACGGACTTTCCAGGGTTCCCGCCGGCGAGTGTACGGGCCATGCTGAAGAAGCCAGTTCATCGGGAAGCTCGGAAAGGCGTGATCATGAAGATTTTGGTAATCGGTGGCAGCGGGCTGATCGGATCACAGGTTGTCGCAATGCTTAACGAGCAGGGACACGAAGCGGTCCCGGCGTCACCGAGCACGGGCGTCAACACCGTGACCGGTGAAGGTGTTGCCGAGGCTGTCGCCGGCGTCCACACGGTGGTGGACGTCTCCAACTCGCCGTCATGGGCCGATGACGATGTGCTGAACTTTTTCACCACCTCTACCCGCAACCTCCTCGAGGCGGAGCGCGCCGCCGGTGTGCGGCATCACGTCGCGCTCTCGATCGTGGGAGCCGATCGGGCGGCCGCCAGCGGCTACATGCGGGCCAAGATCGCCCAGGAAAAGGTGATCGTGGAATCGGGAGCTCCGTATTCGATCGTGCGAGCGACGCAGTTCTTCGAATTCGTTGACGGCATTGCCGATTCGATGACCGAAGGTGACACGGTCCGCGCACCGCATGGCGCCTTCCAGCCCATCGCGGCTTCGGACGTGGCCACAGCCGTGGCCCGCGCCGCGACCGGTGACCCGGTCAACGGGATGATCAATATCGCCGGACCCGAAAAGCGGGGTATGGACGACTTCATCCGCACCCGGCTCGCCGCCACCGGCGATGCGCGCCAGGTGATCACCGACCCGGATGCGCAGTATTACGGCGCGGTGCTCGACGAGCGAATGATCGTTCCCATCGACGGCGAGGAAGTGAGCGTCTACCCCACCACGTTCAGCGCCTGGATGGAGTCCCGGATGCCGAACGGCGCCCGCTAAAAAGCCGGAGGAGGCGGTCCGATGGAGCTGATGGACCACACGGCCGTGATCACCGGCGGGACGGCGGGCATCGGACTGGAATCCGCGCGGCTGTTCGCCAGCGAAGGTGCCACCGTCATCATCTCGGGCCGCGATCCGGCCAGGGGCGCGCATGCGGTGGAGGCGATCGGCCCGAACGCACGGTTCGTCCAGACCGATATGGCGGATATCGACTCGGTGAATTCGCTTGTGCAACAGTGCGGTGAGGTCGACATCATCGTCAACAACGCCGGCAGCTTTCCGTCGGCGTTGACGGTGGAACAGGGGATGTCGTCCTTCGAGACGATGTTCGACACCAACGTTCGCGGTGCGTACTTCCTGGTTGCCGGGCTGGTCCCGGGAATGCTCAAACGGGGTCGGGGCAGCATCGTCAACATCACCACCATGGCCGCCTTCAAGGGAATTCCCGGCGCCTCTGGCTACAGCGCCTCCAAGGCCGCGTTGGAATCTCTCACCCGCACCTGGGCCGCGGAATTCGGAGCAACCGGGGTGCGGGTGAACAGCGTGGCGCCGGGGCCCACCCGCACGCCCGGAGTGGCGGCCGAATGGGGCGACGTCAACGAGGAGCTGGGGCGGGCGCTGCCGCTGGGGCGCACCGCCTTCCCCTCCGAGATCGCCGAGGCGGTGCTCTTCCTGAGTTCTCCTCGGTCAAGCTTTGTCACCGGCTCGACCCTGCATGTCGACGGCGGCGGCGCCGCTGTGTGAGCGTCGATGCGGCCGCGTCGGGTTGTTGCGGACATTTCGGCGATGTTCGCTCTACGGTGGGTAGTTGCGCAACGACGAGGAGCACCAATTGCCCGTGCAACCCACCCATGCCGTCCCCTTCGACAAATGTCGGCTCACCCGGCGCGGTTTCATGGCTGCGGGCATCGCCGGCGGATTGGCACTGACAGCGTGCAGCCAATCCAAACCGGAGCCGACGGGCAATGCCCGGTTGGCCGCCGCCATCGCCGAAACCGAGGCCGCCCGGCCACATAGCGGCCGCACCGTAACCGCCAAGCTCACAGCCCAGCAGGTCGAGGTTGACTTGGGCGGTCCGGTCGTGCGCACACTGGCCTACGGCAACAGCATCCCGGGCTCGGTGATCCGCGCCCGCATCGGTGACGAGGTCGAGGTGACGGTGTCGAACCGGCTCGATCATCCGACGTCGGTGCATTGGCACGGCATCGCGCTGCGCAACGACATGGACGGCGCCGAGCCGGCGACACCCAACATCGCGGCCGGTCACGACTTCACCTACCGGTTCTCCGTGCCGAATTCGGGTACTTACTGGGCGCACCCGCACACCGGCCTGGACGAGGACACCGGTCTCTATCTGCCGGTCATCGTCGACGATCCGACTGAGGGCAATTACGACGCCGAATGGATTGTGGTCCTTGATGATTGGACCGATGGTGTCGGCAAGAGCCCGCAGCAGCTCTATAGCGAACTGACCAACCCGAACAAGCCCCCGCAGAACGCACCCGGAACGACGACCTCGACAACGTCGACAACTCCGACAACGACCGAGACATCGTCCGAAACGACGACCGAGACGACCTCGACCAGCCCGACAACCTCGACGAGCCCAGCACCGACGCCCGCCGCGGCAGGCGTCGGCACCAGTGACCTGCTCGGTGGCGACGCCGGTGACATCTCCTACCCGTACTATCTGATCAACGGGCGAATCCCCGGTTCTCCCATGACGTTTAACGCCAAGCCCGGCCAGCGCATCCGGATTCGCTTCATCAACACCGCGTCCGACACCGCCTTCCGGGTGGCACTGGCCGGCCATGCGATGACGGTGACCCACACCGACGGCTACCCCGTGGTGCCCGCGCAGGTGGACGCGCTGCTGATCGGGATGGCCGAACGCTACGACGTCACCGTGACCGCCGCGGACGGCGTCTTCCCACTGGTCGCCGTCGCCGAAGGAAAGAACGGCCTGGCCCGCGCGTTGTTGTCCACGGCTTCGGGCACCGACCCCGACCCGCAGTTCCAACCGGGCGAACTCACCAAGCGGGTGGGCACCGTCGAGATGTTCACGGCCACAACGCCGGTCAACCTAGGGCGTCCCGATCCCGGCCTCAATCTGCCCGTGGTCCTGGGCGGGAACATGCTGCAATACAACTGGACGATCAACGGGGAGCCCTACGGCAAGACGAATCCGCTGCATGTCCAGCAGGGTCAACGGCCCACTCTCACGTTCGACAACACCACGATGATGTATCACCCGATTCACCTGCACGGGCACACATTCCAGGTGATCAAGGCTGACGGCAGCCCTGGCGCCCGCAAGGACACCGTCATGGTGCTACCCAAGCAGAAGCTGGTCGCCGTCCTGGTTGCCGACAATCCCGGCACCTGGGTGATGCACTGCCACAACACCTATCATCAGGTGGCCGGAATGATGACCCGCGTGGATTACGTCTTCTGACCGCTAGATTGCGCCCAGAAAATCCATCAGCAACTCGTTGACCACCGAGGACTGCTCGATCTGGGGGCAATGTCCGGCCCTGTCGACCACAACGGAGCGGGCCCCGTCTATCTGCTTGGCGATCTCGGCGGCCCAGCCCGCCGGAAGGAGCTTGTCCCCCGCCCCTTCGACGACAAGCGTTGGCACCCCGATGCGTTCGTAGGCCCGGCTGGCAGACGGGGTCGCGGACGGCGTGGCGCCGGGGCGGCGGAACCTGGCCGCGGCGATGGCTTCCCATGCCCCCGGCGCGGTGCTCGACTCGTAGCGGCGGCGCACGTACTCGTCGTCGGCCGGATAGCCGGAGTCGAAGAACAGCGCTCCAACGATGCGGCGCATCGCGGGCAGCGTCGCGTCGTAGTTCTGCAGCGCTTCGAAATGCTCGTTCTGCTGGATCTCGCCACCGCCACAGATGATCGCCAGGCTGCGCACCGGGAGTAGCGGTGTCTCCGACGTGGCGTCGGTGAGCAGGTTGATGGCGCCCATCGAATTGCCGACGAAGTGTGCCGAGTCGACGCCGAGCAGTTCGCAGAACCGCGCCACATGCCGGATCCGCATGCCGCGGCCGTCGACGAAGTCGATGACCTTTGCCGACTCCCCGAATCCCAGCTGGTCGGGCGCCAAGACCCGATACCGCGCGGACAGCGCGGTGATGTTGCGTTCCCAGCCGAGTTCGGCGCCGGCACCGAACTCACCACCGTGCAGCAAAACCACCGGGTCGCCGTCGCCGGCTTCCAGATAGCTGGTGGCCAGGCCGTCGACCGATAGGGTTTTGCGCCGCATCACTTGATCGCGATCGGGTTCACCGGTGAGCCCACTGCCCCAACGAATCTCAGGGGCGGCGCCACGAGCTGAAACTCGTAGACGCCGTCGGCGGCGCAGTCGGCTGCCAATGCGGTCAGGTCCCAATACTCGCCGAGCATCAGCCCCATGTCGCGCAGCGTCAATAGGTGGAAAGGCAAGAACACGCCCTCGACCCCGGACACCGGGTCTTCGACTTGGAGGTTGTCGGAGGCGACCGCCGCGATCTCGTGATCGTGCAGCCACTGGGCACATCGCCAGTCCAGCCCGGAATACGATTCGGTCTTGTTCCCCGTCTGCAGATACCGTGTCCACCAACCGGTTTTGATGAGCAGCACGTCGCCACGTCCGATCGTCACGCCCTGTGCGCGGACGACTTCGTCCAATTCCTCAGGCGTGATGGGTTTTCCGTGCTCCAGGAAGACCTCAGCGCCGCGATGACGCACCAGGTCCAGCAGCACACCGCGCGAGGTGATGCCCTTGACGTCCACCTTTTCGATGCCGAGCCGGCGGGCGCCTAGGCTGGTCACCGAACCCGCGGGGATCCCGTTGTAAAGCTGGTCGTCGTAATAGACGTGCGACAACGCGTCCCATTGGCTGGCCGCCTGCAACGGCATGATGATCATGTCGTCGTTGAACCGGAACAGGTTGTCGACGAAGTACGGGCCCATCTGCGCCGCCGTCGGATTCCGGTCCCAATCCGGCCCGTACTGGGCCAGCGTGCTGGCGTCACCGCCGTCCACCGTCATCACGTGGATCGGATTGTGCCGAAAACCGAAGGCGCCCTGCGGCCCCGACGAGCCGAAGTCCACACCGAGTGGAAATACTTTGCCGTGCCGGACCAGGCTTGCGGCCTGGGCGATCTTTTCCTCGGTGATGAAGTTCAGCGTGCCGAGTTCGTCGTCATCGCCCCAACGGCCCCAGTTGCTGACATCGCGAGCGGTCCGGCGGAAGTCGGTCACACTGGCCACGGGGCACGCCCTTCCTCGAGTTCACGCGCGATTGCGGCGCCCACGTTTCCGCCATCAACCCACAACACCTGGCCCGAAATATAGCTGGCGGCGGCGCTATTCAGGAAGAGCAGCGCCGAGGCCTGCTCGGCGGGGCCGGAGACGCGGCCCAGCGGCTTGGGAATGTCGTCGAGGAAGCCCTGTCCGTACGCCGTGCGCAGCTGGTCCAGGATCGGCGTCTCGGTGACCCCGGGACCGGTGCAGTTGATGCGGATTCCCCGGGCGCCCAGCGGCGTGGCGCTGCGCATGGTGTACAAGATGATCGCTTCCTTGGACAGCTGATAGCCGGTGCCCAGCGCATCGGGATGGCCGGCGCACCAGTCGATACCCTCCTGCATCGTCGCGGTGGAAAGCAGCGGCGCGACCTCCCCCAGGTGTTCCCGGTATGCGGCCGCCGCGAGCGATGACACGCTCACGATGGACGACCCCGCGGCCATCTTCGGAATCAATGCCTCGGTGGCGTGGCGCAACCCCAGGAAGTTGATGGTCACGACGAGTGGCGGATCGCCGATCCCGGACGACACGCCCGCAACGTTGAACAACGCATCGACCTGCCCCGTTACCGCGCTGACCGCCGACTCGATCGATGTTTGATCGGCCAGGTCGACCTCATGGAACTCGTCCATCCCGAAGCCCGGTCGCCGCTTGTCCAACCCGACGACTTCGGCACCAAGCTCGGTGAGCTGGCGTACCACGTGTTCACCGATGCCGGAAGCACATCCGGTTACCACGGCACGACGGCCGTCGTAGCGCCACAGCTTGTCGATCTCTCCCAAGGCTCGCCTCGAAATTCTCTCGACTCAGGTGCCGTCCGGCCCTACTTCTGCTGTTCCTTCGCACGCTGTGCCGCCTGCACGCGGCCTTCGTTGATCTCCGCCATGGCTTCGGGAATCTCGCTGGCGGTGAACTTACCGCCGCGACCGGTCGGGAGTCCACCAAACGAGTAGTCCTCGTCGAATTGCGGCGCGGTCGATTGCGGCCGACGCGCCTCCACCTTTTCGATGACGGGCTCCAACCGCTTCGCCTTTTCCGCCACGGCCTTTGCGTCCCGCTCGATGAATTCGGGGAGCACCTCTTTGCCCATCAGCTCGATCGATTCCATGGTGCCCTCGTGGCTACGCGGGTTGAGCAGCAAGATGATCTCGTCGACGCCGCTCTCCTCGTAGCCGCGCAGGAACTCGCGCACCGTGCCCGGCGAGCCGATGGCCCCCCGGCCGGGCCCGTGCGCCAGCGTCGGATCCTTCTCCACCTCTTCGAGATAACGCTTCCAGACTCCGGTGCGACCCGGGGTGTGCACGCCGGTCATGTAGTAGTGCATGATTCCGAATGAGAAGAAGCCCCCACCCTGCCCGAGCCGCTGCAACGCCTGCTCGTCAGTCTTGGCGACCATCATGGACAGGTCTCCGCCGATGGCCAGGATGTTCGGGTTGATCCGGGGAGTGACCGGCACGCCGTTCTCCTCGAACTCCTTGTAGTAGCCGTTGACCCGCTCGGTCAGGGGTCCAGGACCGGTGTAGGCGAAACTCAATGCGCCGATCGCCTTTTGGGCGGCCATCTGCACGCTGGCCGGCCGCGTGCAAGCGACCCAGACCGGCGGGTGCGGCTTTTGCAGCGGCTTGGGGACGACGTTGCGCGCGGGCATCTGGACGTGTTCGCCGTTGAAGCCGGTGAACGGCTCCTCGATCATGCAGCGGATCGAGACCTCTAGGGCCTCTTCCCACTGGGCCCGCTTGTCGGCGGGGTCGATGTTGAACCCGCCGAGTTCGCCGACCGACGACGACTCGCCCGTACCGAATTCGACGCGGCCGTTGGAGAGCAGGTCGAGGGTGGCGATGCGCTCGGCCACCCGGGCGGGGTGATTGACCACCGGCGGCAGGTGCATGATGCCAAATCCCAGGCGAATGTTCTTCGTCCGCTGGCTGGCCGCGGCCAAGAAGATTTCCGGCGCCGTCGAGTGGCAGTACTCCTCGAGGAAGTGGTGCTCGGTCAGCCATACGGTGGAGAAGCCCGCTTTGTCGGCGGCCTCGACCTCGTTGAGACAGTCCTGCAGCATGACGTGTTCGTCGTCAGGTGCCCAGGGCCGCGGCAGAGCGAATTCGTAGAACAGTGAGATTTTCATCGTTACCTCCTATGAGTATTAAGGGCTCGGTTGGCTGCTTGGGCCGCAACGTGTTTCGCGGCGACATAGCCGAAGGTCATGGCTGGGCCGATGGTCGCGCCGGCACCGGCGTAGCTGCGGCCCATCACCGGCGCGGACGTGTTGCCCACCGCGTACAGGCCGGGCACCACGCTGCCGTCGGCCCGCAGCACGCGGGCGTGCTCGTCGGTCAGCAGGCCGCCCGAGGTCCCGAGGTCCCCGAGAACGATCCGGAAGGCGTAGTACGGCGGATCGCCAAGTGGATACAGGTTCGGGTTGGGCAGGGTGTGGTCGCCGTAGTAGTTGTCGTACAAGCTGTCGCCGCGGTTGAAATCGTCGTCGTGGCCCTTGCGGGCCAGTTCGTTGAAACGGCGAGCGGTTTCGGCAAGCTGGTCCGCGGGCACGCCGATCTTCGCCGCCATTTCGTCCCACGTGGTGGCCGCTTTGACGACGCCCGATTCCAGCCAGGCCGGTGGGATCTTGCGGCCGGTGGGGACCGGCGCTCCCGGAATCTTGGGTATCGGCAGGTGGCCCCCGACGACGTAGCGGTTGAACGATCTGTGGTCGGTGATCAGCCAGCACGGGATGTGCGTGACGCCGGATCGCTGGCCGTCGATCATGGCGTGACCGAAGTCCATGTAGGGAGCCGCCTCGTTGATGAAGCGCTTGCCTGCACCGTTGACGATGAACTGCGCCGGCATCATCCGTTCGTTGAGCATGAATTGCATACGGCCGTCCGGCCACTGGATCGCCGGGAACCACCAGGCCTCGTCGAGCAGCTCCGTTGCAGCGCCCACCTTTTGGCCGGCGCGGATGCCGTCGCCCATGGCCGCGGGATTGCCGAAGCTCCAGTCCTGGTCCACCTCGGGCAGAAGCTCTTTGCGCCAGGCGAGGTCGTGGTCGAATCCGCCGGACGCCAGGATGACGCCCAGCCGCGCACCGATTCGCTGCGCGTTGCCCTCGCGCTCCACCACCGCGCCGGTGACCGACCCGTCGGCGTCGGTGAGCAGCTGCACCATCGGCGAGTCCAGCCAGAGCGGGATGCCGCGTTCCCGCAACGCCAGCCGGAGCCGGGCCGCCAGCGACTGCCCGATCGCCGCCATCCGCTCGCCGAACAGCCTCGCCCGGACCATTCGCGCGATCAACTTGAGCAGCACGCCCTTGCCCGCCCACGACTGCCTGATCCGATAGAACGTGCGCAGGTCCTTGGGGCCCAACCAGATTCCCTTGGGGGCCAGCGCCAGGGGCGCGAGCAGCTTGTGTTCGTCGGGACCCAACTTCCGCAGGTCGATCGCGGGCACGTTGATCGTGCTGCCGAGCTCGGAGCCGCCAGCCAGCTCGGGATAGTAGTCGGCATAGCCGGGCTTCCAGACGAATTCGAACCATCCGGACAGCTGCTCCAAGAACTGCAGCATCTCCGGCGCGCTCTCGACGTACTGCCGCAGCCGGGCCTCGCTGACCAACCCGTCGGTGATCTGCTTGAGGTAGCCCACGACGGCTTCCGGCGAGGGCACATAGCCCTCCCGCCGCTGCGCGGGAGCCCCGGGCACCCAGATGCCGCCTCCGGACAACGCGGTGGAACCCCCGAAGTGGGACGACTTTTCGATCGCCAGTGTGTCAAGCCCGGCGGCCTGCGCCGTCAGCGCGGCCGTCATGCCGCCACCCCCGGACCCGACGATGAGCACGTCGACAACGTGATCGAATCCGTCCAATGCCGCCGTCATGCCGGAAGTGCCGTTCGGATGGCGAAGCCGGCGATCAGTTCGGGTGCGGGCTTGTAGTAGCGCACGGTGGTCTCGTAGGGCCCCGCCGCTTCCAGCGCCCCGAACGCCGCCACCCAGGTGCGGATCTCCTGCGCGGAGCTGCCGCCTTCATGGGCGACAAACGAATTCGACCACCCGTCCAATTCGCTCAGCCATCCGCCGTCGATGATCTCCAGGAATCGTTGGTCCCACGTCGGGTTGAGCGCCTGCAGATCGCTCTCGCCGGCGGCGAAACTCTTGGCCGCGTCGATGACGGCGGCTTGTCGGGCCTGCCGCTGCTCGGACGTCATCGGCCGGCCGTGCACGATCCGCTCCAGCACCGGCGCGGGCGCGGTCGCCAGGGTCGGCACCGGCGGGCTGTGCGAGAGCCCACCGGATCCCAGTATCAGAACTCGCTTGTCCAGGGTGGCCAGATGGTCGCCGACGGCCCTGCCGAGCGCACGGCAGCGATGCATCGGGCCCAGCGGCGCGCCGATGGCGTTGACGAAGATCGGTATCACGGGACGGGCGGTGGCGTCACCGAAGAGCTTCTCCAGCGGCTGGACCGTGCCGTGGTCCACGTCCATGCTGGCCGATACCGCGATGTCGACGCCCGCGTCAAGGACCGCCTCTGCGCATTCGGTCGCAAGCGTTTCCGGCACGTTCAGCGGGCCGGCATGGGTTCCGTAGTCGCCGACTCCGCAGGCGCTGGTGCCGATGCAGAAGGGCGGCATCACCTTGTAGAAGAAACCGTTGTAGTGATCCGGAGAGAAACTGACCACCAGTTCGGGGTCGTACTCTTCGACGAAGCCGCGCGCTGCGGCGATCGCGCCTTCGATGTCGTCAAGCAGGTCCTGCGACGGCCCCGGAAGATTCAGGAGAGGGCTGTGCGACATACAGCACAGAGCCAGTGCCACTTTGTAATTCACCCCCTCGCGGCGTGAGTGTGAGTGCGTCCAGGAGTGCGGCGCTCAGGTCGGGGGTGCGCTGAGCGATGCAGGCACCAGCGATGCACCGGTCGGGGCGCAGGAACAGCACCGAGTCGGAGTGGGTGTCGAACCAGGATTTGAGGCCACCGTCCCGGTCACCGACCACCACGACATCGGGGTCGTCGTGGCCGGTCCAGTGCAGCTGGGTCGCCGGGCGGAGCGCAAAGAACCGGGCGCCCAGGGCTTTCCAGTTCGCGAAAGCCACATCCCCCAGAATCTTGCGCGGGTTGTTGTTCCAGCACAGCACGGCGAACCACGAACCGAGCACGTCGTCGAGCAACACGTTCTGCTGGTCCCGGGTGTCGACGCGGGGCTGGATGAACAGGGTTCCCACGGGCGAATCGGTACGCCCGGGCGCGGCGTGCACGACGGCCCCGTGCTCGTAGCGGGGCATCGGCTTGAACCGCATCTCCAGCACATATCGCTTGAGCGACGGCACAATTGACGCCGAGCGCACCAGCAGATCTCGCGCGGTCGCCACCCGGCGGTTGGTCGGCGAAATTACCCGGCCCACCATGGTGGACAGGTCGATCATCGCGCGGGCGTGCTTGCGGCGCTCCACGTCATAGGTGTCCAGCAGCTTGTCGTCGGCCCGGCCACTGACCACCGCGGCGAGCTTCCAGCCCAGGTTCGCCGCGTCGCGGATCCCGCTGTTGTAACCCTGGCCCTGCCACACCGGCATCAGGTGGGCGGCATCCCCGGCCAGCAGCAACCGGTCCTGGCGGAACGCGCCGGCGATTCGCGAATGGTGGGTGTACACCCGGCGCCGGATGACGTCGACCCGGTCGGGGTGTGGCACCATCCGGGCCAGCATCTGCGTCAGGAACGCGGGATCTTCGGCCTGCTGATCGGTCTCGTCGGCGTGAATCATGAACTCGAAGCGGCGAATTCCGTGGGCGATCGAGATCGAGGCATACGGGCGTTCAGGGTCGGCGCCGACCTCACTGTTCGGGTGCCCGAGCGGATCGTTGGCGATGTCGACCACCAGCCACCGCGTCGACGACGTCGTTCCGTCGAACGACACACCCATCACCCGGCGGGTCATGCTGCGGCCGCCGTCGCACCCGACCACATAGCGCGCCCGCACACGTGAGCTGTCGCCGTCGTGGGAGCCACCGAGTTCGACGGTCACCCCGTCGGCGCTTTCCTGGCATGCCGTCATCGGGCGTCCCCACCGCACCTGGACGTGTTCGAATCGGTCCAGGCCGGCCAGCAATTCGGCGTCCACCAGCGGTTGCACGAAGCCATTTCGCTTCGGCCACCCGAAACGCGCGTCCGGCGGCGCCATTTCGGCGAGCACGCGGCGCTTGGCGTCGACGAACCGAAGAATCTGGTTGGGCACGGTGTGCGGCAGCACCCGTTCGGCGAGTCCGATCGACTGGAAGGTCCGCAGCGCCTCGTCATCCAGGCCGACCCCGCGCGGGTAGTCGATGAGGGTGTCCCGCTCGTCGACGATCACCGTGCGGATACCTTGCAGGCCAAGGATGTTGGCGAGGGTCAAACCGACCGGTCCCGCGCCCACCACGAGCACGTCGGTCTCGGTCTCAGGTACCTCGCGTCCCGGTGTGACCATTACCGGCCCAGCAGGAAGTCGAGATGCAACTGATTGAACGTCTTGGGATCCTCGTACTGCGGCCAGTGGCCGCAACCGGGCATCACCTCGAAGCGTGCGCCCGGAATCATCGACGCCATGCGACGTCCCTCCGTGACGTCGGCGGTGGGGTCGTCGCTGGTCCACAGCACCAGCGTCGGGGCGATGATCGACCCGTATTCGTCCGGGCCGAGGATGTTGCGCGCGCGAATTTCCGGATCCTGCAACGCCATGATGTCGCTCATGGCGGAGACGAATCCCGGTTGGCGATAAACCCGTTGGCGGCTGGCAACCAGGTCGTCGTAATCCTTCGACTTGTCGGCCATCAACCACTTGATGCGCGCTTGCACCGTCTCCCAGGACGGGTTCTCGGCGGCGGCCATGGACAGCGTGATGATCCGTTGCATCACCGCGGGATCGGCCTGCGAACCGCCGGCCGTGTTGAGCACCAGCCGCTCAACCACATCCGGATGGTCGACCGCGGTGCGGGCGGCCACCCAGCCCCCGAGCGATTCGCCGCTGATGTAGGCGCGGTCCACACCGATGGTGCGCAGCACCGCCATCAGGTGCTCGACGTAGTGGGCGACTTCCAGAGGATGACCCGGCTTGTCGGTATATCCGTGACCCAGCATGTCGATCGACCAGGTCCAGAAATGCTCGGCGTGCGCACCCAGATTGCGGACGTAGGCCTCCGCGTGCCCACCCGACCCGTGCAGCAGCACCAGCACCGGCTTGCCCGGATCACCGGCACGCAGGTAGCGGGTCCGTATTCCGCCGGCGTCGAGGTAGCCCTGCTCAAACGCGACGCCCTGGAGGTCGCTCCAGATGCTCTCGAACTCCGCCACGGTGCTGTCCGGCCTCCAGATCGGGGAAATCTCGTTCTCGTTTTCGGATTACCTTGTGTGCTAATATCGCACAGTAATGTGCGTTATATATAGAGCTTCGCTCTCGCGAGAAGGTCTGTCAAGGCTGTGACGGGGTCCGGCACCGGATCGCAGACCCTGGCCAGGGGTCTGACCGCGCTGCAGATGGTGGCGGACTCCCCCGGCGGATTGACGGTGCAACAGCTCGCCGATCAGGTCGGTGTGCACCGCACCATCGCCTATCGGCTGCTGACGACGTTGGCCGAGTTCCGGCTGGTGGCCAAGGGAGAGGACGGTCGCTACCGGCCGGCCGCGGGCCTGGCCGTGCTCGGCGCTTCCTTCGACCGCAACGTGCGACAAGTGAGTCTGCCGACGCTGCGGGCGCTGGCCGACGAGCTCGGCACCACCGTGTCCTTGCTCATCGCCGAAGGCGACCAGCAGGTGGCGATCGCGGTCATCGTGCCCAGCCATGTCGCCTACCAGCTTTCCTTCCACGAGGGCAGCCGCTACCCGCTGGACCGCGGCGCCGCCGGGATCGCTCTGCTCGCATGCATGCCTCCCCGCCCGGGCGAACGAGAGCTGGTTTCCCGTGCGCGCGAACGCGGTTGGGTGACGACCTACGGTGAGATCGAACCGAATACCTACGGCCTGGCGGTTGGGGTGCGCCGTCCGGTGCCGTCCCCACCAACGTGCATCAACCTCATCTCACACCGGGAAGACGTCGTGATGCGTGGAAAGGATGCGGTCGTCAAAGCCGCCAAGCAGTTGTCCGAGCTACTGAGCTGAAGGGATAACAGTCCATGTCATGGGACCACGAAGTTGACGTCGTCGTGCTCGGCAGCGGCGGCGCCGGCCTCACCGCCGCACTGACCGCGGCCGTCACGGGCGCTTCGGTGGAGGTCTACGAGAAGGCCCCGACCGTCGGCGGCACTACCGCCGTGTCCGGCGGCATCGTGTGGATCCCCGCCCATAACCGTTCTCCCAACGGCGAATTGACACCCGCCGACGCGCTGCGGTACCTGCGTGCCCAGTCGCTCGGATCGATGGACGACGAGTTGGTGGAGACGTTCGTGCGCACGGGGCCAGCGATGCTCGATTTCATCGAGGCACACAGCGGCCTTCAGTTCGAGATCGCGACCGGATTCCCTGACTACCGTCCCGAGTTACCGGGAGGGCGGCCGGGCGGGGGCAGGTCGCTCAGTGCGGCTCCCTTCGACCTGGCCCAGCTCGGCGAATGGGCAACGCAGATAACGTCTTTCCCGGCCGACTGGTCCAATGTCGGCTTTGACGCCGAAACCAGGGCGCGCCTGCACGCGGCGATCGACGAACGAATCGGCCATCTGTGCGTCGCGGGCACCGCGCTGATCGCGGGCCTGCTCAAGGGCCTGCTGGATGCCGGGGTGACCCCACACACCAACGCCCGGGCCGAAGGCCTCATCGCCGTAGACGGCGAAATCATCGGGGTGCGCGTGGCCCTGCCGGATCAGACGATCAGCGTTCGCGCCCGGCACGGGGTCATACTGGGCACCGGCGGCTTCGAATGGGATCCGGCTATGACGCAGACGTTTCTGCGCGGCCCGATGCACGGCGCGGTTTCGCCGCCCAACAACACCGGCGACGGGTTGCGCATGGCGATGGAGCACGGGGCCGACCTGGCCAACATGGGCGAAGCCTGGTGGGTGCCGATCGTGCAAATCCCTGGCGACACCATCGAGGGCAAGCCGCGCAGCCGTAGCGTACGGCTCGAGCGGACGCGGCCGCGCAGCATCATCGTCAACTCGGCCGGCCGGCGCTTCGTCAACGAGGCATGCGATTACAACTCGATGGCCGGCGCCTTCCATTACCTGGATCCTCGCGGCGGCTACGTCAACGATCGCGGATGGATGGTGTTCGACTCGATTCATCTGCAGCGCTACGGGTTTCTCGGCATCGAACCCGGCCAACCCGCCCCGGACTGGTTCTGCGAGTCGGCGGATCTGACCGAGTTGGCCGCCAAGACCGGTATCGACGCCGACGGTCTGATCCGCACGGTGGAGAGCTGGAACCGTCACGTGTCCGCCGGCGCCGACCCCGACTTCGGCCGTGGGTCCAGCGCGTACGACGGCTACTGGGGCGATGACAGCGCGACCACGCCGGCCGGAAAGACGCTGGGCCCGATCGATACCGCCCCGTTCTACGCGGTGCCGGTGAGCATCGGTGCGATGGGGACCAAGGGCGGCCCGCGCACCGATCACGATGCCCGGGTTCTGCATGTCGGCGGCGAGCCGATACCGGGCCTGTTCGCTGCGGGCAATGCGATGGGCGGCGTGACCGGGCGGGCCTACGGAGGCGCGGGCGGAACACTGGGCCCGGCAATGGTTTTCGGTTACCGGGCGGGTCACGCAGCCGCCACCGGGAAGTCGGTCGACCTGCAGTAGCCGGGTACATACTGGCGCAACCGCAGCCGACTGCGTCATCCCGAGTCGATGGTCGCCTACGACCGGATCGGCGCCACCTACTGCAGCACTCGCCGACCCGACCCGCGGATAGCCGCCCAGGCGCGCACGAACGGCTAGTGCTTCAACGGCATTTCGACGCAGACGTGGGTGCCCACCGGGACGTCGAGAAACACCAGGGTTCCCCCGGCGGCCTCCACCCGGGCGCGATGCGAGGCCAGACCGATGTGGCCCTCCCCCAGGCGGCGCGCCACCGTCTCCTGGCCGAACCCCACACCGTCGTCGACCACATGCAAAACGCAAGTCTGGTCGGTGATCCCGAGCATGACCGTCGCACTGCGGGCCGCGGCATGCTGCACGACGTTGGACAACAGCTCGCGGACCACGCCGAACATGACGGGGTCGATGTCGCTGCGCGTCGAGTACTCGATATCGGTGCTGATGTCGATGCCGGACCGCTGTGCGGTGAACTCCGCGAGCTGCTGCACCGCGGCGCCCAGCCCGACCTGCTCGAGTACCGCCGGATGGAGCTCGAAAGTGGCCTGCCGCAACCGTTGCGAGGCCATCTGCAAACCGGCCAGTGCCCGGCCGACGCGCTCATCGCCGTCGAACGCCGCGTCTAATTCGACGAGCTCTTGGCGCACGGCCAGGATGTCTTGCAGCGGTCCGTCGTGGATGAATTCCGAGATCCGGCGTTGCGACACATCCGAAGCGTTCATCGTCTGGGCAAGTAATTCCTCTCGCAGGGCGCTCAATCCGGCCACCGAGCGGGTATGCCGCTCCTCGATGCGCACTACCAAGAAGGCCGCGCAACAAAGGAATGCATAGAGCAGGAACCGAAATCCCGCCTCCGGCAATTTGACCTCGCTCAACATCACCGGATCTTGCAGCACGGCGATGGCGAACCCGAGCATGGAGAAGATCAGCACTACCGCGGCCCGGCGCGAGGAGACGTCAAGCCCCAATAGGACCGGCAACATCGCCATGATCAGCAGCGGATAGACCCCGTTGGTGGACAGCAGCTGGAAGACGGTCAGCGCGATGATGTCGATGACGGTGAAGACGAACGGCTCCCACCGGCCGATCGCGACCAATCGGCCCATTCCGATCCATCGACGGAACGGAGCGAACGCCAATCCCAGTGCGCTGAGCGCGACGAGCGCGTACAGGACGATCAGCACGCTTTCCTTCGGCCACTCCGCTCGGCTGGTGCCGATGATCATGGCCGCGACCATGAGGCCGACCACACCGATCCGCAGCACCGAGCCGATGCGGTACGAGCGCAACTGGTGAATCGTGCGCACCCGTTCCAGCTCTAGGTCACCGGCGACCGCCACCCGATCACCGTACTCATCCGCGTCTGCCGCGCCGAAGCAAACTGGAAAATAACTCATCGTGCCGCCCAGAGAATGCGAACGTCGCTGTTGGGCAAGCGGCTACACTCGTCGCCATGGTCGGCGCGGCTACCCCCGAAATGGTGCGGGTGGTTGTCGGCGACGATCACCCGCTTTTTCGCGAGGGCGTGGTGCGCGCGCTGTCGTCGAGCGGTTCGGTCAACGTCGTCGGTGAGGCGGAAGACGGCTCTGCGGCACTGGAATTGATCAAGTCGCACATACCCGACGTCGCGCTGCTCGACTACCGGATGCCCGGCATGGACGGCGCCCAGGTGGCGGCCGCGGTGCGAACGCAGGGGTTGTGCACCCGGGTGTTGCTGATCTCGGCGCACGATGAGTCGGCGATCGTGTACCAGGCGCTGCAGCAGGGTGCGGCCGGATTCGTGCTGAAGGACTCCACGCGCAGCGAGATCGTCAAGGCCGTGCTCGAGTGCGCGCAGGGTCACGATGTGGTGGCGCCCGCGCTCGTCGGCGGCCTCGCCGCGGAGATCCGGCAGCGTGCTGAACCGTCGGGGCCGGTGTTGAGTGCCCGCGAACGTGAGGTGCTCAACAGGATCGCTCGCGGTCAAAGTATCCCTGCGATCGCCGGTGAGCTCTTCGTGGCGCCGTCGACGGTGAAAACGCACGTGCAACGCCTCTACGAGAAGCTCGGCGTCAACGATCGCGCGGCCGCCGTCGCCGAGGCAATGCGGCAAGGTCTGCTCAGCTAGCGGCCGGCCAGGGCTTTGAGTCTGGCACGGGCGGAATCCCCTGCGCCCGCACCAATGCTCTCGCCGAAGCCATGGCCTCGGCCACCAGGTGGCGTGCCCCCCGTTCCACTTCGTAGAGGTGGTCGCCGTCGCTGCCGGCCGCGACCAGTTGCCGGCGCGCGAAGACCAATGGGTCGGCGGCCGCGGGGTGATTCGTTTCGTAGGTGATCGCCTCGACCAAGGCGGGGCCGTTGCCGGCGCTCACCCGTTGCACCGCCTCGGCGACCGAGTCGGCCACCGCCACAACGTCCCTGCCGTCGACCGGAAGCATGGGCATCGCGTCGGATTCGTACGCGCGCCGACGGGCGTTGGATCCACCGCGGATGTTTTCCACGACGAACACCACCGGCAGCCGCCACTGCACGGCGATCTGTGCGGCAGTGGTGAACTCGACGGAGTGCGTGTCGCGCCCACCGATGACACACAAACTGACCCTGCCCTCGCCGGTCAGTCGCTGGGTGTTGGCGTCGCCCAGCGCAAACAGAGTCGATTGGCCCAGGGCCGTCTCGTTGGCCAGCGTGCGTTTCCAGTCGGCGGCGCCGCCGTCCCGGCGCTTGGGGCCGATCATCTCCGCGATGGCCGGGCCCAGCGGCAGGGCCAGGCCGACCTGCTGAGCCTGCCGGAACTGTGGGGTGGCGGCGTTGACCAGGTCGCCCGGCCTCAGCGCCGCCACCGTGCCGATGGCCACCGCCTCCTGCCCGAATTCCACTCGTGCGCTGTCGTCGATCAGGCCGTCGACGCGCAGCTCCTCCAACGCCATGTCGAGCAGTCGCAGAACCCACATCCGGCGATACAGCTCCAACCGGTCGCCGCGGACGAGTGCTGCCGAAGTCTGGGGTGTGTGAGTCATGCCGAATCTCCTAACTCGCTGGCCGAGGGGGCCGCCGCGTTGAACACGAACTCAACGTAGGGCGACTGCGCGAGTGGCACATCCGCCGATCGGCCCGCAAAGGTGATGAATGCGCGCGTCCCCCGATCGGGGGACAGGCGGGCCGTCAGTCGGTCTGAGGCGGGGGAGGTGAGATCAGGTGATCAGCGGCCGTGTATGGGTCCTGGCTGCCGTCGACGACCGCCTCGGCGAGCCGGTCGAGATCGGGCTGGGTCCGCAGCCGGGTTTGCGCCAGCGACAGAATCTGCGCCCTGGCGCGGGCCAGCCGGCGGGCGCGACTGTCGGTGCGGCGGTGGTCCTCGATGGCAGCCATCAGGTCGTCGATGCCCTCACCCCGCGCAGCGATCAGCGAAACGATGGGGGCGCTGGTTTCGGCCCGAAGGTCCCGAACCGTCTGTTCGGCGCCGTCCCGGTCCGCCTTGTTGACTGCCACGATGTCGGCGACTTCCAGCACTCCCGCCTTGGCGGCCTGAACCGCGTCGCCGGCGCCGGGATTGAGGATGACGACGGTCGGGTCGGCCACGGCGGCGATCTCGATCTCGGACTGGCCCACACCCACCGTTTCCAGCAGGACAACGTCGTAACCGATGGCGCCCAGCAGCCGGATGGCCGCCGGCACCGCGGCGGCCAGCCCGCCGAGATGCCCACGGGTGGCCACCGAACGGATGAGTACGTCGGAGTCGTTGATATGCATGGACATTCGAATTCGGTCGCCCAGCAGGGCTCCGCCACTGAACGGGGACGACGGGTCTACCGCCAGCACTGCCACCCGGCACCCGCGCTTGCGGTAGGCGGCGACCAGCGCGGCGACCGTCGTCGACTTTCCCGCGCCCGGCGGCCCGGTGATGCCCACGACCGGCCCCATGCCCTGCGGCGCGGGCCCGATACTCGCCAAGACCTCGTCGCGCTGGTCGCCCTCAACCAGGCTGAGTAGCCGACCGGCCGCGCGGGGAGATCCATTGCGCGCGCGGGCAATCAGGTCAGCGATGATCATGTACGCATTATGGAGCCGGGACCTCGATCACGGTCGCCGAGCCCATCCCACCGCCCGCGCACATCGCCGCGACGCCGATGCCACCGCCGCGGCGGCGCAATTCGTGCACCAGGGTGACCAGCATCCGGGCTCCGGTCGCGGCGACCGGGTGTCCCAGCGAGCAACCACTGCCACTGACGTTGACCTTGTCGGGGTCGAGCTCGAGCAATTTGATGGTGGCCACGCACATCGCGGCGAAGGCTTCGTTAATCTCGAAGAGATCGACGTCGGAGGCCGAAAGCCCGGTCCGCTTAAGGGCTTTCGGTATTGCCTCCACCGGCGCCAGGCCGGTGATCGCCGGGTCGACGCCGACGGATGCCCAGGATCGGATGGTGGCCAGCGCGGGCATGCCGAGCCGGTCGCTGGCGATGACCAGCGCCGCCGCACCGTCGTTGGCGCCGCACGCGTTGCCGGCGGTGATCGAAAAGCCCTCGATCTCGGGGTGCAACGGCTTGAGCGCGGCCAGCTTCTCCATGGTGGTGTCGCGACGCGGGTGCTCGTCGACCGAGAACAGGCCGTGCGGTGTCTCGATCGGGACGATCTCCTCCTTAAAGCGGCCTTCGTCGATGGCGGCGATGGCGTTGCGGTGTGACCGCAGCGCCCAGGCGTCCATCTCCTGGCGACTCACGCCGGCCTTGACCGCGGCGTTCCAGCCCACGGTGATCGACATGTCCATGTTCGGCGCGTCGGGCCGGTCCGGGTGGGTCGGGGGGAACCAGTCGACCCACCCGCCGTCGACCTGGATGCGGGAGCGCGGTGACGTCGACGCCGCATTCACACCGCCGGCGATGATCAGCTCGTCCATCCCGGCGCGCACGCTTGCCGCCGCGCTCTGCACCGCCGCCTGTCCGGCCGCGCAGTGTCGGTTGTTGGCCAAGCCGGGGACGTGGGACAGCCCGGCGGTGATGGCCGCGTGGCGGGCGATCACGCCGCCGCCGTAGAGGCCCTCACCCAGGATCACATCGTCGACGTGCGCGGGATCCAGATCTCTCGCCGCTTCGGTCACCACGTGCTGCGCGAGATCGAACGCGCTGGTATCGCGCAGGGTGCCTTTGCGGGCGGTGCCGATGGGGGTGCGCAGGGCAGTCACGATGACGGCTTCAGACACGGGTCTTCTCCAGTTCGACCAGCAGGTGCGGCGCCTCGAAAGCCACCCGCACGTTCATGAGAATCATATTCTCTCATTGCGAGAGTGTGAGTCGCAAGGAGCGGCCGGCCGGGTGCCCCCGGGTCGATCAGTTGGTGCGGTTGGACCATCCCGGCGGGAGGTTCTCGGGACCGGTGTCGATGACGGTCTCGTCATCGGTTCCGACGTATTCGAACAGAGTGATGTAGGCGAATTCGGGGACTTCGTAGATGGGGTAGGTGGGTCCCTGGTCACGGTAGGCCCGCATCTCATCCAGGTGGTCGTTCTGGAAGCAGACCGTGTGTTCACCGTGGATGCGAATCCACTGCGGAAAGAAGATGACGCCGTGGATGCGGCGTTTGGCGGGCAGGACGTTGACCGCCACGCAGGTGCCGGTGGGTTCGGTCCACGAAATCTTGAAACTATCCTCGTCGAGTTGGACGAGGTTGACCTCCTGGCCTTTGACCCAGCGGCCTCCGACGTGTCCTGAGTGGATGCGGTAGTCGATGGTGGTGGCGTTCTTGACGTACATTTCGTACTGCCATCCGTTGGCGTAGGTATAAATGAAGCGATGTCCGACAATTCCCGAAAGATCTTGCGACGGGATCGGATTCGTGACGCTGCTCATTGCCGTTCCTCCCTTTGGGCCGCAGCCGCTGCCCTTGGAGATCCTGCCAGAACGCGGGGCTGCTGCGGCAGCCGCGCCCGGCAACGTCGACCTTTCCTGACAGTTGATGGACGACATCGGCCATGGCGGTATGCCGATGTGTGAGACTGACTCCGATGAGCCACCTGGACGAGGCCGCACGGAGGTCTCTGCTGCGGCGCGGATTTGCCCTCGAATACGCCACCCTGGTCTGGAACGTGGTCGGCATCGTTATCCTCGCGTCGGCCGCCATCACGGCCAAATCGGTGGCGCTGGCTGGGTTCGGTCTGGACTCGCTGATCGAGATCGGCGCCTCATTGGTGGTGATCTGGGAGCTCTCCGGGACCGGAGAAGCCCGTCGGCGCAAAGCGTTGCGGATCATCGGCACCGCCTTCGGAGCGCTAGGTATGTACCTGACCGTGCAGTCGACGATGGTCCTCGTCGCCGGCTTTCACCCGGAGCCCTCGCCCCTTGGCATCGCTTGGACGACGGTCACCGCAGCGACGATGTTCGCGCTTGCCGCCGGCAAGGCCCGAACCGGCGCCGCCCTGAGCAACCCCGTCCTCACCACTGAGGGCCGCGTCACCCTCATCGACGGCCTGCTGGCCGCCGCCGTGCTACTGGGCCTGCTGCTGAACGGCATCGCCGGCTGGTGGTGGGCGGATCCCCTCGCCGGCTATGTGCTCGGGTTCTACGCGCTGCGTGAGGTCAAAGAAATCTTTTTCAGCGATGGTGGATGAATGACTCAGGGAATGGTCGCGGTCCCAGGCGGCAACGTGTGGTTCAAGCGGACCGGTGGCGGCGCGGGTCTTCCGCTGCTCGTCATTCACGGCGGGCCGGGCTTGCCGCACGACTACTTGCGGTCACTGGAGCGGTTGGCCACGGAGCGCGAGGTCATCTTCTGGGATCAGCTCGGTTGCGGAAACTCCAAATGCCCACCCAACCGCGAGCTTTGGACGATGGAGCGCTCGGTGGCCGAGGTAGATGCCGTGGTGCGAGTCCTGGAGCTGGATCGCTTCCACCTCTTCGGCAACTCCTGGGGCGGTATGTTGGCCCAGCAGTATGTGCTCGACGCGGCGCCCGCCGGCGCCGCGAGCCTGACCATTTCCAACAGCATCGCGTCCATCCCGGAGTTCGCGAAGATGGTGGCGCGCTTGAAGTCCGAACTGGACCCCGCCACCCAGACCGTCATCGACCGGCATGAGGCCGCCGGCACCACGCACGCGCCCGAGTATCAGGCCGCCATCCGAACCTGGAACGAGACCTACCTGTGCCGGGTACGCCCGTGGCCGCGAGAGCTCGAGGATGCATTCCGGAACATGGGCGCCGAAGTCTTCGAGACCATGTTCGGCCCCAGCGACTTTCACATCGTGGGGACGGTCCGGAACTGGGATGTGGTCGACCGGCTCAGCGAAATCGCTGTTCCGACACTGATACTCGCGGGTCGATACGACGAATGCGTTCCCGAACACATGTGGGAAATGCACCAGTGGATACCGGATTCACGGTTCGAGCTGTTCGAGGCCAGCGCGCACATGCCGTTCATCGAGGAGCCGGACAAGTTCGATGCGGTGATGCGCGACTTCCTGCGCCGGCACGACTCCTGAAGCCGTCGTGCGGCTAAAACCTCAGTTCTTCTTGGCCGCGTTGAATTTCGCGACGTTGGCCCGGAAGTCCTCGGTCACGAACGACTGGCTCTCGGCGGACAGCGCATAGTCCAGACTGGCGAGCACGGCCCGCTCCAGATGGATGTTGAGCACCCGCTTGGTGCTCTCCACCGCCTGCTGCGGCAGCTCCAAGATCTTTTTGGCGCTGGCGATCGCCTCCGCAACCGGGTCGTCCGCAATGTGATTGGCCAAGCCGAGATCGACGGCCCGCTGTGCGCTGATCCGGGTGCCGGTGAGGGCGAATTCCTTGGCCAGCAGCAGGCTTATGTGCAGCGGCCAGGTCAGCGGCCCCCCGTCGGCGGCCACCAGCCCCACCTGCACGTGCGGGTCGGCCAGATAGGCGCTTTCGGCGATGTAGACGATGTCACTGAGGGCCACCAGGCTGCAGCCCAGCCCCACGGCGGGGCCGTTGACCGCCGCCACCACCGGAATTCGGCAGCGGACCATGCCCAGCACGATCTCGCGGCCGTCCCGGATGGTTTTGGCGCGCAGCTCAGCATCGTTCGCCAGCTCCTCCAGATACGTGAAATCGCCGCCCGCCGAAAACGCCCGGCCGGCACCGGTGATCACCGCGGCGCGGGCGGTGGGATCATCGGTGAGTCGCTGCCAGAGCCGCGCGAGTCCGACGTGCAGGTTGTCGTTGACCGAGTTGAGCGAATCCGGGCGGTTGAGCGTGATGATGCGCAGGGCACCGTCGGCCTGAACGTCGATTTCGGTAGGCATGTCGTACACGTCAGACTCCCAATCCCAAGATTCGTGAAGCGATGATGTTCTTTTGTATCTGTGATGTCCCGCCCATGACGCTCTGGGCCCGGCTGTACAGGTAGGCGCTCAGCAGATCGGGATCGCGGGTTCCCGCGACGGCAAGGGCCGCATGCCCGACGGATTGTTCGACCCAGGTCATCAGCAGCTTGTCCAGCGAGCCTTCCGAGCCGTGCGATACCCCGTCGAGCTGCTCGGAGAGCCGCCGCCGGACGTGATGGGTCAGCATATCCGACTGAACCGCGGCCCACGCCAGCTCTTCGGGTACCTCACCGTCGTTGCGCGACAATAACTCTCGGACGAGCTTGCCGTAGCGCGCCGCATAGCCGAGCGTGGAGGGCTCGCGCTCGTGCCCGACAACCGTCATCGCGACGGCCCAGCCATCGCCGGGAGCGCCGACCATCCGGTCCGCCGGCACCGTCGCATCATCGAAGAACACCTGGCCGAATTCGTTGGTGACGCCGTTGATCATCTGCAGCGGGCGCTGTTGCACGCCGGGCTGTTTCATGTCCAGAACGAAAGCCGACAGGCCGCGGTGGCGCTTGGCCCCGGGGTCGGTGCGCGCCAGCAACAGACACCGGTCCGCCACGTCGGAATAGCTGGTCCAGATCTTGTGCCCGTTCACCACATAGTTGTCGCCCTCGAGGCGAGCGGTGGTGGTCAGCGACGCCAGATCCGAGCCGGCGCCCGGTTCGCTGAAGCCCTGGCACCAGCGCTCGGTGCCGTTGATGATGCCGGGCAGGAAGCGCTTTCGGAGCTCATCGCTGGCGTGGGCGCCGATGCCGTACACCAGGTAACCGACGCTGGGGCGCGGCGGCGCACCGGCACGCACCAGCTCTTCGTCGACGATGACGTCGTAGACCGGCGCCAGGTCCTGGCCGCCCCAATCGCGTGGCCAGGACAGGCCGAAGAAGCCGTTCTCGTACAAAGCACGGTGCCAGTCGGCCATCCGTGCCCAGTACTCGTCGCCCGAGCCCGAGAACTCCTTGGCGTGTGCGGCAAGCCATGTGCGCAGCCGCTCCCGGAAGGCGGCTTCGTCGGGTGAGTCACGAAAGTCCAAGATCGATCTCCTTCAACGCGACCGGCCACAGCTCGGTCGATGTGAGGGCACGGCGCAAGTAGACGTGCGCCACGCATTCCCAGGTGTTGCCGATACCGCCGTGCACCTGGATGGCCGTCTCGCAGACCGTGCGGGTGGCGCGCGCGCAGTAGACCTTTGCGATTTGGCCGGCCCGAATGGCTTCGGCGGGGGCGAGCTCGTCGACGGCCCACGCGGCATGCCGCAACACGCTCACCGAACCCTCGATCAGCGCAAGGCTTTCGGCCAGCAAGTGCGCGATGGCTTGATAGGAGCCGATCTGCTTGCCGTACTGTTCACGGATTTTGGCGTAGTCACACGCGACGGCGTGCGCGCCGCGGGCGATGCCCACCAGATCCGCCGTCGTGGCGACCAGCGCGAGAGCCCGCCATTGTTCGGCGATCTCGGCCGAAAGGTCGCCTAACGCCTCCGGCGATCCCGTGGCCGTTCCGTCGGCCCGCGTCAGGTCGACGCTCTGCGGCGAAACCTGCACATCGGCGGCGAGGACCGTGCCACCCGAGAGCGACAGGGCGCGCCGGGCGCCGCGGGCATCGATCACTCGATCGTCGACGGCCACCGTCGCCGCCGATACGTCGGCGCCGACATGGCGGCCCAGATCGTCGGCGAGCACCGGCCCCAGGAACGGTGTGTCAACCAGCCGGCGGCCGAATTCCTCGGCCACGATGGCCACCTCCACGCCGGAGGCCCCGTCGGAACGCAGCGACCGCCAGCCGGTGTTCTCGATCTGCTTGTCCAGACGGGAAATTCGAGTCTGGTCTTCGAGATCCTGCACCGCTGCCGGCCCGAGATCGTCGGCCAGTTTGGCGGCGGCATCACGCAATTGCTGTTGTTCAGCTGTCAGACGTACATCCATAGCGCTCCTTCAGCACTCGGCGCAGCACCTTGCCGGAAGGCAGGCGAGGAATGTCGGGGACGAACACGACCCGGCTCAGATGTTTATATGACGCCAGTCTTTCGCCCACCCGGGCGGTCAACTCGGTGGCGACCGCCTCGGCGTCGATGGGTTCGGATGCGGCGACCGCGGCCACGACGGCTTCGCCGTTGAGTCCGTCGGGAATGCCGAACACCGCGCAATCTTTGACGGCCGGATGACCGTGTAACACCGTCTCGATTTCGGCCGGGGCGACCTGGAAGCCGCGCACTTTGATCATCTCTTTGAGGCGGTCGGTGATTCGCAGCCAACCGCCGGTGTCCAGCCAGCCGACGTCCCCGGTGCGGTACCACCCGTCGCGGACCGCATCGGAGGTCGCCTCGGCCGGGAGGTAGCCGGCCATGAGCGACGCCGACCGGGCCTGGATCTCACCGACCTCGCCCGCGCCGACCGGCTCGCCGGTCTCCAGCGAAACGACGCGCAGGTCGACCCCGGGTACCGCCCGTCCGACGGTGTCCAGGCGCGGGTCATCGATCGGATTGCACGCTACGACGGGCAATTCGGTGGTCCCGTAAGCCGGGAGCCAACCGACTCCGGTGCGCCGGGTCACCGTCTCTGCGACGTGCGCGGTGACCGGGGTGGCGCCCCACATGATGTAGCGCAGCGACGACAGGTCATATGACTCGAGGTGGGGATGCGATGCGATGGCCAGCGCGATGGGAGCGACCGCCATTTCCACTGTGATGCGGTCACTTTCGATGTGCCGCAGCACCCGGTCGATGTCGAACCGGGGATGAAGCCGCACGAAAACGCCGGTCTCCCACGCGGTCAGCAGGTTCAACAGGCCGAGAATGTGTGACGGTGGCGTCGCAACCTGGATCCGGTCGTGGTGGGTCAGTTGCAGCGCCTGGCGCCAGTGCCGCACCGCCTCGCCCAGCGAGGCGTGGGTGTGCCGGACGGCCTTCGGCAGGCCGGTGGTGCCGGAACTGAACACGAGCGCCGCGTCGCTCGCAGGCGGCGCTGCGCCGCCTGTCGGCTCTGCGGGCGCGACCGGCTCGTCCATGTGCAGCATCGGCATCAGAGCGGCCAGCACCGGATGGTCGCCGACGGCGTGCCCGGGGTCGGTCAGCGCGAGCGCATGGTCGACCTCATCGCGCTTCCACGCGGGACTGATGAGCACCGCCGTGGCGGCCAGTCGCCAGATCGCCAGCAGGACGGCGAGGAATTCCGGCCGATTGGAGGCCATGACGGCGACGCGTTGACCTGCCGTGACCCCGTCTTTCGCCAGGGTCGCGGCCCATCCGGCGGCCAACGCGTCGAGTTCGGGCACGCTGAATCGCCGATCCTCGAACACGAGCGCCGCCGGCTCGGTCACGTCCCGTCCTTCCCTGACAGACCGGGCTGACCCGACATCCATACAGACTTGAGAAGATGCTATCGCTTCGTGAGAATAGTATTCTCTATACTGAAGAATGCAAATACGGAAGGGGGCGGTCTCAGTGACGGTCACCCGGATCATCGAGGAGACCCCAGGGGTGACAGATCCGGCAACCAACGGCGCCAGCGCCGGAAAGGTGACGATTCATCTCGACCGCAAGAAGGTCTCGGTGCCCATAGTCCCCGGCGAGACTCTCCTGGAGACCGCGCGGCGGGCCGGGCTGGAACCTCCGTTTAGCTGCGAGGCCGGCAACTGCGGTACGTGCATGGCCAAGCTCGAAGAGGGCCATGCCACCATGCGGGTCAACGACGCTCTGGAACCCGACGAGGTAGCCGAGGGCTACATTCTGACGTGCCAGGGCGTTCCGGATACGGACTCCGTCACGGTGCGCTACGAGTAGCAGCCAGAGAGGTGGCGACGATGGCCAAGGGCATCATCCTCGTGGAGAGCCGACCCAGCTCGCCGGAGCGCGAACAGGAGTACAACACCTGGTACGACGAGGTGCACCTGGGTGAGCTCGTAGCCCTGGACGGATTTGTCTCGGCGCGCCGGCTGCGACCCGTCGCCGCCGACGGACCCTACGTCGCCATCTACGAGATCGAGGGCGACGACCTGCAGGCGATTCTGGACAACATGATCGCCAGCGCGGGGCAGCTGCACATGTCGGATGCCCTGCAGCTGGATCCGGCGCCGATACCACGACTGCTCGAAACCACCACGGAGTGCGTCGGCTGACCGAGTTCGGCTCGGGTCGCTGCGCGGGAGAGGACTGCTTGATGAAGGTCGACGACCTGATTTTGGTGAGCATTGACGACCACGTGGTCGAGCCGCCGGACATGTTCCTGCGGCACGTGCCCGCCAAATACAAGCAGGAGGCGCCCATCGTCGTCACCGACGACAAGGGCGTGGACCAGTGGATGTACCAGGGCAGGCCGCAGGGCGTCAGCGGCCTCAATGCGGTGGTGTCGTGGCCGGCCGAGGAATGGGGCCGCGATCCCGCCGGCTTCGCGGAGATGCGCCCCGGCGTGTACGACGTCCACGAACGCGTCCGCGACATGAACCGCAACGGCATCCTCGCGTCGATGTGCTTCCCGACGTTCACCGGCTTTTCGGCCCGGCACCTCAACATGACGCGCGAGGACGTCACCCTGGTGATGGTGTCGGCCTACAACGACTGGCACATCGACGAGTGGGCCGGGTCGTATCCCGATCGGTTCATCCCGATCGCCATCCTGCCCACCTGGACTCCCGAGGGCATGTGCGCCGAGATCCGCCGCGTGGCCGCGAAGGGCTGCCGGGCGGTCACCATGCCGGAATTGCCGCACCTGGAAGGACTTCCGAGCTACCACGACGAGAACTACTGGGGCCCGGTGTTCCGCACGCTGTCCGAGGAGAACATGGTGATGTGTCTGCACATCGGCACCGGCTTCGGGGCGATCAGCATGGCGCCCGACGCGCCGATCGACAACCTGATCATTCTGGCCACCCAGGTGTCGGCGATGTGCGCCCAGGATCTGCTGTGGGGCCCCGCGATGCGCAACTATCCCGACTTGAAATTCGCCTTCTCCGAAGGCGGCATCGGCTGGATTCCGTTCTACCTGGACCGCAGCGACCGCCACTACACCAACCAGAAGTGGCTGCGCCGCGACTTCGGCGACAAACTGCCCAGCGACGTCTTCCGCGAGCATTCGCTGGCCTGCTACGTCACCGACAAGACGTCGCTGAAGCTGCGCCACGAGATCGGCATCGACATCATCGCCTGGGAGTGCGACTACCCGCACTCGGACTGCTTCTGGCCGGACGCGCCCGAGCAGGTGCTCGCCGAACTCAACGCCGCCGGCGCCGCCGATTCCGACATCAACAAGATCACCTGGGGCAACGCCTGCCGGTTCTTCGGCTGGGACCCGTTCGCCCGGACCCCGCGCGAGCGGGCGAATGTCAAGGCCTTGCGCGCCAAGGGAAGTGACGTGGACGTGTCGATACGGTCACGTGCCGAGTGGGCACGTCGCTACCAGGAAAAGCAGTTGGCGGAGCTGTCGTAGTGCAGCCGGTCAGCCCGTTGGCGGGTTGACGAACCAGACGTTCTCCTCGCGCAAGTTGCGGCTGCGCCAGCCGCCCGCCGTGCGGGTCAGCTCGTGGTGGTAGTAGCCCCCGCAGTAACTCAGCTCCGCCATGCCCGGCAACTGCATCGGGTTGTAGAACATGGCGCGCACCGCCGCGAAATCACCGTCGAGGGCAAGGATTTCCACATTGGTGATGTAATGCATCGACATCGGGAAGGCACCGAAGCCTTGCTCCAACCACTTGGCCACTTCGTCGCGCGGTCCGGCCGCGGCGCCCGCAGATGAGTAGTCGATGTGCGCATCGTCGGTGAAGACCGACCGGTACAGGTCCCAGTCCTTGGCGTCGACGGCGCGGGCGTATTTGTTGAGTAGCGCGGTGATTTCGAGTTCATCGGCGACCCGCTGCAGATCCATCGTTGCACCATATATAGATAGCTGTCTCAGGCACAAGAACTTCGAGCACGCGTCAGGCAATCTCCCCGAGATCGGCCACCGCGCGCCCCAGTTCTTCTAATTGGTCGATGGCGGCGCCAAATTCAGCGCCAATAGGCGGTAGCAGCGCGACGTGATCCGCACCCGCCGCCAGGTGCTCGCGCAGCTTGGCCGCGACGGCCGCCGGATCGCCATGCGCGACAAGCACATTGACCAGCCGGTCACTCACCTCGTCGATGTCACTGGCCGGGTAGCCCAGCTCCACCAGCCTCGACGCATAAGACGGCACGCCGAGTCTGGCCGACACCGCCTCACGCGCGGCCTGGATGTCGCGCGCCGTGGACAGGCCAACGATCACGAGCTTGTCCGGTCCCAACGCCTCGCGGGCCTGGGCCGTGAACTCGGGAGGCAGGCCGGCGGGGAATACTCCATCCGCTTTTTCACCGGCCAGCGTAAGCATTTTCGGCCCGTTGGCGGCGACAATTCGGGGATACGGCACGTCCGGTGCCGGCGGCCACGTCACACTATCCATCCGGTCCAGATAGTCGCGCATCGTCGTCAACGGGCTGCCGAATTCGCGCCCGACGCTGGCCGCCTGCTCCGGATAGCCGACGCCTAACCCCAGCACAATTCTGCCCGGATAAGCCTGTGCCAGTTGGGCTGCCGCTGCGTGCATCGTCTGGGCCGGCCGCGCCCAGATGTTGGCAATGCAGGTGCCGAGAACCATGCGCTCGGTCGCGGCCAACAACACGGCAAGCTGCACCAGGGCGTCCTTGCCGATGACCTCGTTGGTCCAGACCGCGCTGTACCCGGCGTCTTCCAGGATGCACGCGGCCTCCCGCAGCCGGGCGGCCTGGGGTGCGCCGGTGAACGAGACCGGCAGGCATACGCCCACTGGACCCAGCGCCTTTCGAGTCGCAGTGCTCACTGTCTCAGCCATGGCCCCACTCACTCGCCGAAGTAGTGGCCGGCATCGAGATCCTCGAGCAGCCCGGGTCGTTCCGGGTGCCAGTCGAGGATCTTCTGTGTCAAGGCATTCGACGTCGGATTGTCCAGCGACGCGAAGATCGCGAGAAAGCCGAAGTGACCGGCATTTTCGGCGGGGATGCTGGACGTCGGCACGGCCAGGTGACGACCGATGACTGCGGCGATGTCCCGAAACGGCACTCCCTCATCGGCGACGCCGTGCAAACGCGTTCCAGCGGGCGCATTTTCGAGCGCCAGGCGGTACAAGTGCGCGGCGTCGAGCGTATGCACACCGGGCCAGCGGTTGACGCCATCACCGATGTAACCGCACACGCCGGTAGCGCGGGCGACGTTGATCAAGTGGTGGGTGAAGCCATGGTGATCAAGGTCGCTGTGCACCAGCGGCGCAAGGCGGATCACCGACGACCGAACCCCGCGCTCGGCGAGCGCGATCACCGCGTTTTCGGAGTCAACCCGCGGGCCGGATGACACCGTGTCCTGTTCGGTGGCAACACCACCTTGGCCCAGCTGCGCAAGCAGCAGCGTTCCCGACGTGCTGACGAATGGCCGATCCGAACCCACGAGCGCTTCCCCGATGGCGCGGACCGCGCGCAGATCTGTCTCGGCCGCTCCCGCGAAGTCGTCGAAGTCGTGCTTGAAGGCGAGGTGGATGACGCCGTCGGACGCCGCCGCCGCCTCGCGCAGGCCGTCGAGGTCGTCGAGATCTCCGCGGCGCGGTGTTGCTCCCGCGGCTTGCAGGGCGGCTGCGCCCACATCCGACCTCGCCAGGCCGGTGACTTGGTGCCCGGCGTCGATTAGTTCGGTGACAACGGCGGAGCCGATGTGACCAGTCGCGCCCGTGACAAAAACGTGCATGAAAGTCCCCTTCTGGTCCCCTGGGATGTATGCCATCAAGTCAATGGCGGCGTGCAAGCCGTGTCCAAGTCCTGTTTCCTATGGCGTGATGCAATTCAGGCATTGCAGCAGCTCACAGCGGCTTCTCAGGCGCACGGCGCGACGGGCTCTGATTACACTGGACGCATGACGGACTCGGCATCGCAGGCAGTGGATCTCGACCTGCGGCCGGTGGGTTACTTCGTCGTCGTCGCCGAGCACCTGCACTTCGGCCGGGCCGCCTCGGCGCTGCGCGTCGGGCAGCCGTCGTTGAGCCGCCAGATTCGCCGGCTCGAGCAGCAACTCGGCGTCCGCCTGCTGGACCGCACCCCGCAGGGCACCCGCCTCACGGAGGCGGGCGAGGTCTTCCTGCCCCGGGCCAAGGCGCTGCTGCGTTCGGCCGCCCAAGCCACCGCGCAGGCGCGAGCGGCTGCGCAGCCCAGCCGGATCACCATCGGGTACACGATGGGAATGATCGTCACGCCCGCGGTGCGCGAGATGCGCCGCGAGCATCCCGAAGCCGATGTTCAAGTCACGCATTTGGATTGGGACCAGGCGCTCGATGCGTTACTCGGCCATCGGGTGGATGCGGTGGTGACCCGGCTGCCCTTTCCAACCGAAGGGCTGCACGTGACGATCCTGTACGACGAACCACGCGTGCTGGCGATACCCGTCGACCACCGCCTGGCCGGCCGGGAATCGGTCACCCTCGACGACATCGCCGACGAACCCATGCCGCGGGTGCGGCATTCAGATCCGGCCTGGAGCGCCTTCTGGCGCATCGATCCGCGCCCCGACGGTCGCCGGGCACCCGATGGTCCGTTCATCGATGCGCTCGAGGACAAGTTCGAACTCATCGCCTCGGGGCAAGCGGTAGCCATCACGGCGGGCGTTCACGGCAACGGCGTGAGACCGGATATCACCACGGTCCCGTTGGAAGGTGTCGAACCCAGCCATGTCGTATTGGCTTGTCGCGCTGGGGATCGCAGCCGTCTGCTGGCGGCCTTCCGCAAAATCGCTGAGGCTCTGCTCACCGGGCCTGCTCCGGTCTGAGCAGCGCGCTACCGGCGAAGCTCCGGCGGCGGGCGGTACTCGGGCTCATACCCCGAGACGTGGATCGGGCTTCCCACCAACCGGAATTCGCCTGCTGTGACAATAACTTCCGGGGTCGCCTCGAGCGCCTCGGACAGGGTTCGCACGGCCGCCGCCGGAACGCCGAGCGGCCGCAGCCGCCGTTCCCACCCGACGGCGCTGTCGGTGGCGAGCATCGCGGTGACGACGGCCAGCACTTCGTCGCGGCGGGCGACCCGCTCGGCCATCGTCTCGAAGCCCCCGATGCCCGCTTCGGCGGCAAACGACTTCCAGAATCCGTCGTGCGTGATGAACAGCGCCAGATATCCCTCGGCCGTCGGAAAGAGCTGCGCCGGAACGTAATAGGAATGGGCTCCGTAGGGGCGGCGCTGCGGCTCCACCCCGCCGTTGAGATAGGCCGACGCGTGGTAGTTCAGCTGGGACAACATGACGTCGCGCAGCGACACATCCACCTGGCCGCCGGTTCCCGAGATGATTTTGGCCAACAGCCCCAGCGCCGCGCTCATTCCGGTGGAGTTGTCGGCCGACGAGTAGCCGGGCAGCGTCGGCGGCCCGTCCGGGTCACCGGTCAGGGCGGCGGTGCCGACGCCCGCCTGCACCACGTAGTCGAAGGCCGGATCGTCGCCGCCGTACAGTCCGAAGCCGGTGATCGCCACGCAGACGATCCGCTCATTGTGTCGGCGCAACTCGTCGTAGGTCAGGCCCAGCCGGCGGATGGCCGACGGCTTCAAGTTCACCAGCAGCGCATGCGAATCCGCGACCAGCTCGCCCAGTCGCTGTTGTCCCGCATCGGAATTCAGGTCCAACGTGATGCTGGATTTGTTGCGGTTGAGGCTGGCGAAGTAGGTGGCACCGACGCTGCGAGAAATCTCGCCACCGGCCGGTTCGATCTTGGTGACCTCGGCGCCGAGATCGGCGAGCAGCATGGTGGCGTACGGACCCGCCAGCATGGTGCCGACCTCGAGGATGCGTATCCCTGCCAGCGGTCCGGTGTTGTTTGCGGTCAACGCAATTCCGCGGCGAGTGAGGCGATCATGTCGCGGGTGCGGCGCTTGGAGGCGACCAGCTCGTCGCGGTTGTCGCCAATCGGCAGCAGCCGCACCGACAGATCCGTCACGCCGGCGTCGGCGAATCGGCGCATCCGGGCCAGTATCGCCTGCTCGTCGCCGGCCGCACACAGGTCACCGACATCGCGGGCATCGCCGCGGTCGAGCAGGCGCTGGTAGTTGGGCGACACCTCGGCCTCGCCCAGGATGCGATTGGCCCGCTCCTTGGCTTCGTCGACTTGCCCAGGCGCACAGAGACATACGGGGATGCCCGCGACGATCCGCGGTGCGGGCCGCCCGGCGTCCGCGGCCGCCTTGGTGATCTTCGGCGCGATGTGATCGCCGATCGCGCGCTCGTCGGCCATCCACAGCACAGTGCCGTCGGCGAGTTCACCGGCGATCTGCAGCATCACCGGTCCCAGCGCGGCGACCAACACCGGCATCGGGGTATCGGCCCCGATCGCCAACGGATTGTGCACCTTGAACGAATCGTTCTCGACGTCAACCGATCCCGGCCCGGCTACGGCGGCGTTGAGCACCTGCAGGTAATCGCGGGTGTAGGCGGCCGGCTTCTCGTACGGCAGGCCGAGCATGTCCCGGATGATCCAGTGGTGCGACGGCCCGACGCCAAGCGCCAGCCGTCCACCGGCCACCGCATGCGTCGAGAGCGCCTGGCGGGCAAGGGCTATCGGGTGCTGGGCCTGCAGGGGCACCACGGCGGTACCCAACTCGATGCGTGAACTGTGGGCGGCCATCAGCGACACCATGGTCAAGCAGTCGAAGTCGTTGGGCACCTGCGGCATCCACGCCGTGTCCAGGCCCGCGGATTCGGCCCATTCGATGTCGGAGGCCAGTTTGTCCACCTTGCGGGCCATGTCGCCCCGCTCGGCGCCGATCATCACTCCGACGCGCATGGTTCCTCCGTGACGGGTTCGTTCGAGTCATTGTCGGCCGTGCCGGTCAGTGTTCGGATGTCGCGCACCAGGTTGTCCAACGGTGTCCCGGTGGGGAATACCGCGGCCGCGCCGGCGGAGAGTAGCTTCGGGACGTCCGCGTGCGGGATGGTGCCCCCGACGACGACGGCGATGTCGGCGGCATCGGCGGCGCGCAGCGCCTCCACGGTGCGCGCAGTGAGGGCCAGGTGGGCACCCGACAGGATGCTCAACCCCACCACCGCCACGTCTTCCTGGACGGCGATCGAGGCGATGTCCTCGATGCGCTGGCGGATGCCGGTGTAAATGACCTCGAACCCGGCGTCGCGCAGGGTGCGGGCGACGATCTTCGCACCGCGGTCATGCCCGTCCAAGCCGGGTTTGGCAACGAGAACGCGGACGGCCATCTAGAACACCACCGGTTGCTGGAATTCGCCCCATACCACCTTGAGCGCGGAAACCATTTCCCCGACCGTGCAGTACGCGTTGGCGCAGTCGATCAGCTTGTGCATCAGGTTGTCGTCTCCCTCGGCTGAGCGCGACAGCGCAGCCAACGTGGATTTCACTGCGGCCGAATCCCTTTCGGCCTTGACCTTGGACAGCCGCTTGAGCTGCAGATCGCGTCCTTCGGCGTCGAGTTCGTACGTGACGACATCGTGCGCCAGTTCCTCCGTCACGAACCGGTTTACCCCCACGACGGGCCGGGTGCCGGATTCGACCTCCTGATGCATGTTGAAGGCTTCGTCGGCGATCAGGCCCTGCAGGTAACCATCCTCGATGGCCTGCACCATCCCGCCGTGCCGCTCGAGGTCGGACATGATCTCGATGATGCGCTCCTCGGTCGCATCGGTCAGCGCCTCCACGAAGTAGGAGCCGCCGAGCGGGTCGGCGACGCTGGCGACGCCGGTTTCGTGCGCCAAGATCTGCTGGGTGCGCAGCGCCAGTGTGGTGGTTTCCTCGGTCGGCAGGGCGAACGGCTCGTCCCAGGCCGCGGTGAACATCGACTGCACACCGCCCAGCACCGCGGCCATCGCCTCGTAGGCCACCCGGACGATGTTGTTGTGGGCCTGCGGCGCGTACAGCGACGCACCGCCACAGACGCAGCCGAAGCGGAACATCGCCGCCTTCGCCGTTTTCGCTCCGTAGCGCTCCTGCACGATCGTCGCCCAACGCCGCCGCCCCGCACGGTATTTGGCGATCTCCTCGAAGAAATCCCCGTGGGTGTAGAAGAAGAACGAGATCTGCGGCGCGAACTGGTCGATCGTCATGCGGCCGCGCTCGACCACGGTGTCGCAATACGTCACGCCGTCGGCCAGGGTGAACGCCATCTCCTGCACCGCGTTGGCCCCTGCGTCGCGGAAGTGCGCGCCGGCCACCGAAATCGCATTGAACCGGGGAACCTCGGCCGCACAGAATTCAATCGTGTCGGCGATCAGTCGTAGCGACGGCTCCGGCGGCCAGATCCAGGTACCGCGCGAGGCGTACTCCTTGAGGATGTCGTTCTGGATGGTGCCGGTGAGTTTCTCTCGCGGGATCCCCTTTTTCTCCGCGGCGGCGACGTAGAACGCCAGCAGGATCGCCGCCGTTCCGTTGATCGTCATGCTCGTGCTGAGCTTGTCCAGCGGGATGCCGTCGAACAGGATCTCGAAGTCGGCCAGGGTGTCCACCGCGACGCCGACCCGGCCGACCTCCTCGCCGAACTCGGGGTCGTCGGAGTCGTACCCGCACTGCGTGGGCAGGTCGAGCGCCACCGACAGTCCCGTGCCGCCCTGCTCCAGCAGGTAGCGGTACCGGCGGTTGGATTCCTCGGCGGTGCCGAATCCGGAGTACTGGCGGAAGGTCCAGAGCTTGCCGCGATAGCCGGACGCGAAGTTACCGCGGGTAAAGGGGAACTCCCCCGGTTGCGGAGGCTCCGCGCGTACGTCCTCCGGCCCGTATACGGGCTGCAGCGGGATGCCAGACGGAGTGTGGGCCGTATTATCCATCGGTGAATAACGTACTTGCAAAAAAAGAGAATGCCAATACCACATGCTTGACCTGCTAAAAGGAGGCTCCATGCCCAACGGTTCGCTCGTCGATCGCACCGTCGTCATCTCCGGTGGCAGCCGCGGAATCGGGCTCGCGATCGGAATCGGTGCGGCCAGGCGGGGCGCCAACGTGGTGCTGCTGGCCAAGACCGACACCCCGCATCCTCGCCTGCCCGGCACCGTGCACACCGCAGCGGCCGAGGTCGAGGCGGCCGGCGGCAAGGCGCTGGCGGTCGTCGGCGACGTCCGTCGCGAAGAGGACGTGGAACGCGTGGTCGATGCGGCGGTGCAACGGTTCGGCGGCGTCGACGTCTGCGTCAACAACGCCAGCGCCATCGCGGTGGAACCGACCGCCAGGTTGTCGGCCAAAAAGTACGACCTGATGCAGGAGATCAACCTGCGCGGCACCTTCCTGCTGACCAAGGCGTGCGTGCCGCATCTGGAGAAATCCGCCAACCCGCACGTCCTCACCATCTCGCCACCGGTGAACATGAACCCCCGGTGGCTGGGCGAGCACCCGGCCTACACCCTGTCCAAATACGGCATGACCCTGCTGTCGCTGGGCTGGGCGGTGGAATTCGCCGACGCCGGTATCGGGGTGAATTGCCTGTGGCCGCAGACGTATATCGCCACCGCGGCGGTGGCGAACATGGCCGACGGGGACAAGTTGGCCGAGTCGTCGCGCAGCCCCGAGATCATGGCCGACGCAGCCGTCGAGATCATCTCTCGCCCCAGCCGGGAAGCGACCGGGAACTGCTACATCGACGCCGATGTTCTGCACTCCGCCGGGGTTACGGACCTGTCCCGGTACGGCGGCGGCGACCGACCGATTCTGGACCTGTTCCTCGACTGAGCGTCTATGCGCGGCAGATGATTTCGCCGTGTGGGATGGCGATCCAGCCGTCCGGCGCGCCGGCCCATTCCCGCCACGCGTCGGAGATCTCCTCGAGCTGCGCGGTGGTCGCCAGATCGAGGCTCACCAGGTCGCGGGCCACGGTGGAGTGCAGAATCCGGTCGGCCCACATTCCGCCCCACCAGTCTCGCGTCGCGGGCGTGGCATAGCACCACAGGCTGCCGGTGGGCGTGATGTCGACGAATCCCGCCTGCTGCGCCCACGACAGCAGTCTCCGGCCCGCATCCGGTTCGCCGCGGTTGGCGCGCGTGACGCGTTGGTAGAGATCTCGCCACAGGTCGAGCGCAGGCAGATCGGGGTACCAGACGAACCCCGAGTAGTCGGCGTCGCGGGCCGCAACGATACCGCCCGGCGCACACACGCGCCGCATCTCCCGCAGGGCTGCAACCGGATCGGCGACGTGCTGTAGCACCTGATGCGCGTGCACGACATCGAAAGTGCCGTCCGGGAACTCGAGGTTGCGCACGTCGGCCGTCGAGAACGAAACGTTGGGCAGAGTGCGTCGCTCGACTTCGGCGCGGGCGACCTCGAGCACGTCGGCGACCTGGTCGACGGCGGTGACCGGTCCGGGCGCGACGAGGGCTGCCAGGTCGGCGGTGATGGTGCCGGGTCCGCACCCGACGTCGAGCACGGACAGCCCTGGCTTCAGGTACGGCAGCAGATACGCCGCGGAGTCCTCGACGGTGCGCCGCTGATGAGAGCGCAACACCGATTCGTGGTGTCCGTGCGTGTAGGTCGCTTGATGTTCGTCGCTCACTGTGACCCCTTGCCTGGCGCGTCTCGTCTGGCAGCTTACGCGGCCGGGTCACATTATGAAACAAACGTCTCATATATTGAGACAGTCTAGTCGACGGGCACGTTGAGTATCGGTTGGTCGATACCGGCTCCCGGGCCGTCGAAGTGCCACCACTCCCCCGAATACGCCTTCAGCCCGCCGTAGCTCATCGCGTTGCGCAGCGCGGCGCGGCTCGCCACGGCGTCGGCACTGATGCCCTGGTTGTTGAAAGCCGTTGCCCGAGAAGTGAAGTCGTCGAAGTCGGTGCCCATGTCCGCCAGGCAGAGTCCGCCCGCATGCAGCCCGGATGGGCACGGTTGCTGGGCGGTGGTGAACGTGACGTCGACCGAGCGCCCCGACTCGTGGCTGTGTGCAAACGGTCCCGGGCGTGCAACCCACGCGGGGTTGGGGACCAGGTTGAACATCTTGACCTGAACGTCGTGCGGCCGATAGCAGTCCCAGAACACCAAAAGGTGCCCCTGCGGGCGTAACGCGCCGGCCGCGGCTGCCAGGCCGGGAGCCATCGATTGGTGCACAAGACATCTGGCATCGGACGGATACAGCTGCGTGTGGGTGAAGTTGTTCGTGGTCGCGTAACGCAGATCGAGCACCGCGTCAGTAACGACGGTGCGGATGTCCACGAATCCTGCCGCTCGCGCGGCGTCACTGACCGGCGGCACGTCGGGGCCGGCCGAGGCCCACGGAGTCCCGCCCATCGAGACGAGCGCCGCCAAGACCGACGACCGCAGCACCCACGCGAGACGCATGCCGTCATTATCGCGGCTGGCCCGCCCGGATCGGGTTAAGAACTAGATGATGTCGTAGCCGGCGTCTAGCTCGGAAAACACCAGTGGGCTGGTACGGAGCAACCGCACCAGCCCACTGTGATGTATGTGAAGTTCTTAGACGCTACTGACTCCTACTGCCTGGGGCCCCTTGGCTCCTTGCTCAACCTCGAACTGAACACGCTGGTTCTCATCGAGCGAGCGATAGCCGTTGCCCTGGATCTCAGAGTAGTGGACGAAGAGGTCCTTCGTACCGTCGTCAGGGGTGATGAAGCCGAAGCCCTTTTCACCGTTGAACCATTTCACAGTTCCCTGTGCCATTTACTTACTTCTCTCATCAAATGCGGATGTTCCAAACACACCCATGCGGGCTCAGGGTAGCACGAGGCCCACCACATTTGGAAAATAGTTGCGTTGCTTGCCAATTGGTTTATCAGCGGGTCGGGACGGTGCCCACGCCTGTGGCCAGGTAGAACAAGCGCGCCCAGGCTGTGACGGAGCCGCCCTCTTCGATGCAGATAGCACGCCATGGCAGCATCTCACCTGAGCGCGGTGTGCACGGCGCCGGCGGCCTGTAGAGTGGACGGGGAACCGCCCTCTAGCGGTCACCGCGAATCGCGAACGAATCACGAATGAGACCACGGTGCGATTCGATCGTTCGACGCCAGGTAACAACGCCTATCGGTCGAACTCTTCATTCGGAAGGACAGCCCATGGACCAGTCGAACCTGTTTTCCCACCCCGAGGAACCGAAGTATGTCGCTTCGGGCGAAACCTCTGCGACACCGGTCGAGCACCCGACGTTTTCCGATCGGCCCGATACAGAGGCCGTCGGTTCTACAAATCGCGGTCGCTGATCGACGTTGAAGTGCTAGGACGTCAGGATGCCTTGGCGTACCTGCGGACCAATTCGCCCTCTCCAAACGTGCTGGTTCGCTGCTGGCCGTGATCGTCTCGACTGAAGAATGTCCACTGCCCCGGCCCGCTCTGCGGGCCACTGATCATCTTGACCGTCAGGCGCAATTCGGTGGGACGCCGCGTGCCGATGATGTCACCGACCCTGACCTGCGATGGATGGATCTCGACCGCGTCGCGCCAGTTGTCTATTGCCATGTAATCCGTCCTCGCCGTTGTCACCACCTTACCCGTCATGCCGCTCCACGGGGCAGTTGACAAGCATCGTCTTCTCATCCCTTGCACCGCAGGGGATCTGTTGCGGTTGGCGATGGCAAGGTTCAGTTGCCGGGCGAATTGCCCAGACGCGGGCGGCCAAGCCGTGCCGTGCTTGCGCGCTGTCGCCGGCCACCCGACCGCCCCGGCGGGCCGGTGGTGGCGTAGCGTTGAAATAGAGCCGTTCGTTGTCAGCGGTGGTCCACCGCGCGGTCGGTGCGGATGACACCCCCGGGCAATGTGATTCCTCCGTTGGTCCCGCACCCGCGGGCCCGACGACGCTGAGCGCGAAGGAACCGCCCATGGGTTATGCAGACCCGGCCATCGCCCAACACCGGAAAACTCCATTAAATGCTGCGGTTGACTGCACCGTCGTGAATGGGTGGGCGAACTGCGAACTGCGGTATTTCCGATGAGCTACGCGGCCAGGTCCCGGCGCCAGGCCACTCCTATCCGGCTATCGGTTGCGCGCCACCTCGGCCGCGATATCGATGGCGCGTGGTGGCCGCGTGCAGATCGCATCACCAATGAATTACCCGAGCTTGTTGCGGTCCTGACTCCGTTGCTCGGGGATGTCACTTCCATCAATGTGAATTGGTCATCGCTGCAGCGACCACCCGATTTCAACTGGCCGGGCTGGGAAGGCAAACGCCAGCACGTCATGACGGTGAGCGGGGCGCTGGGTTGCGCGAACCTGCTGATCGTCTCTTACGCGACCCACAGTGCGTTGGCCCTGATGGTGCTGCGCTGCGCCGCAAACCTGCCCGTCGAGGGTGCCGACCGAACCAAACCCGCATTTATCGCCGCAGAGGCGATCCTGCGGGCCGCACACCAACAACGTGAACGGTCTTCCAGCTACTAGCCGGCGACCAGCGCCATATCCCACCGCGATATCGCCAAGGTGTTCACGCTCGTCCGTGGCCTGAAGAAGCTGTGAGGAGCGTGCCGCAATGCCGATGATCGATCTGACGTTCGTGCGTGGCTCGCTGGATGATCAGGCGTTGAACCGATTGACCGACGAGCTGGTCACCGTCCTGCTGCGCGCCGAACGCGCGCCGGACACACCGTTTTTGCGGGACAACACCTGGGTGTACCTGCACCCGCTGGAGAAGGCCGAAGTCTCGATCGGCGGGCGCGGGCCCGGCGAGCCCCGGTTCAGGGTCGACCTGACAGTGTTCGAGGGCGGCCTGGATCCGGCCCGCAAGGAACAACTCGCCGCCGACGTGCACGCTGCCGTGTGCGGCGCGGCGGGAATCGAACCGCAGGGCGCACGGGCCTTTCACGTTTGGACGTTGATCCACGAAATCCCCGAAGGAAATTGGGCAGGTGGCGGCAACATCATCTACTACCAGCAAGTGAAAGGCCTTGCGGCACAGGACTAACGCTGGTCAGTCGGCCCGGTTGAACTCGATGTGCAATTCCTTGAGCCCGCGCAGCAAGAACGTGGGCTCGTAGCGGTACTCGCGGTTGGGCGGCAGGCCGTGCTTGGCCTCACTGACCCGGATGTCGCGCGTTCGGTCCAGGAGCCGGTTGACGGTGATTTGGCCTTCCACGCGCGCCAGTGGTGCGCCCGCACAGGTGTGGATTCCGCGACCAAAGGCGATGTGCTCGCGAACGTTCTTTCGGTCAACCTGAAATTCGTTGGGATTATCGAATTTTCGGGGGTCACGGTTGGCCGCTCCCAGGCACAGCATGATGACCGTGCCGGCCTGGATGCGCACTCCGCCCAGGGTGGTGGTCTTGCGCGCCAACCGGAAGTCGACCTTCGTCGGGCTCTGCATCCGCAGCGACTCCTCGATGAACGAGCCGATCAGGCTTCGGTCGGCGCGCAGCCGCGCCGCAAGCTCGGGTTGGTCAGCGAGGACCTGCACCGCGGCGCTCAGCAGCTTGGTCACGGTCTCCTGGCCGGCCGCGAACAGGAAGGTGGCCGGCCGCACGACCTCCAGCAGCGGTGGGGTCGAGCCGTCGGGGTACGTGGCGGTGGCCAGCCCGGTCAGCACGTCCGCGCGGGGGCGTTCCCGCCGGTCCGCGATGTAGGCACTGAACAGGTCATCGAGGTACTGCAACGGGTTGCTGCCCACCGGTTCGTGATCGAGCGCCCCCACCCTGGCGCCCGGCGCGTTACCGGCCCCGAGATTGCGCCGAATCTCGGCACGGTCCTCATCGGGAACCCCGAGCAGATCGGCGATCGCCAGAGTCGCGAACGGCTTCGCGTACTCGCCGAGGAACTCACACTGACCGTTGGCGATGAACTCGTCGAACTGCCGGTCCGCCAATCGCCAGATGTAATCCTTGTTTTCCTGCAGGCGCCGCGGCGTGAGCAGCCGCCCGAGCAGGGAGCGCGCCTTTTCGTGTTCGGGCGGGTCCATGACGACCATGTGCTCGAAGATCGGGAACTCGTGGCGGTGCGCTTCGATCTGGTCGCTGATGTCGTCCCCCTGCGGGGTGAACGGCAGCGGCGGAAACGGACCGCCGATCGCGTTCACGGCGGAGAACGAAGCGATGTCTTTGAAGGCGGCCTGGACTTCCTGGTAACCGGTGACGGCCACGACCCCGTAATGCGGCTCGCGGAATACCGGGCCCTGGCCGCGCAGGTAATCCCAGTAGGCATACGGATCTTGCGCGATGTCTGCGTCGGTGAAGTAGTCGACGTCGGCGAGTTCAGTCATGAGTTCGATTCCTTCTCTTGGCCGACAAAGCGGCGCATCACGCGTCCCCGGCGACCACGCTGATGGCCTGGCGTGGGCAGGCGGCCACGGCGGCGTCGATGCTGTGGCCCCTCCATCCCGGTTAACTCCGGTCCGTGTCAAACAAAACTGATCGATCGACCAAATTGCTAGGATGCGGTATGCCTACCACGGATCGAGCGGGCCGGTCAAGCAAGCCCGGCGCGCCCAACCCCGCGGCGGCTCGCCAAAACAAGAGGGGCACCGATGCGGGGGCGCGGGGCAAGCTGATCGAGGCCACCGCCCGGATCATGCGCGAGGAGGGCTATGCCGCTGCCTCGTCGCGGCGGGTGGCCGCGGAGGCCGGCGTCAAACAGGCCCTGGTTTATTACTACTTCCCGACGATGGACGATCTGTTCGTGGAGGTGCTGCGCGCGGGTGCCGAGACCGCACTGGCACGCATGCGCGCCCTGCTGGCCGACGACGACCCGCTGCAAGCGCTGTGGTTGATGAACAGCGATTCAGCCGTGACGGCACTTAATGCCGAGTTCATGGCATTGGCCAACCACCGCAAGGCAATTGGCGCCGAACTCAAGGCCTACGCCGAGCGGGTACGCGACATCGAGACGGCGGCCGTCACGATGGTGCTGCGCGCCAACCACGTCGATCTCGAGGAGTACCCGCCGGTGGCCATCTCGATGCTGATCGCGCAGGTGGCGCGCAGCCTGTGCAACGAGAGCGCGGTCGGCGTCACCCAAGGGCACGACGAGTTGCGTGCGTTCGTCGAGCGCCAGATGAGTCTGCTGAAGGCACCCGCGACCGGACCGATACCGAGCAGCTAAGGTCCGCCGCCCCTCCCGCGGCGACCCCGCGTCACTTCCCCGCCGCGCAGCGCCAAATCGTGCAACCATCCCGGCGGCCGTTGACACTGCGACCGAATGGTGCCACCCTTCCTGATCGATCGACAAATAATTGAAGTCGACCGACAACACGCCGGGCCGTCGTCATCCCGGCCTCTCGGATCAGTGAGGTGCAGTCATCTGCGGAAGAGTCGAGGGCAAGGTTGCGTTTATCACCGGGGCGGCCCGGGGCCAGGGCCGCAGTCACGCGGTGCGCCTGGCGCAGGAGGGTGCCGACATCATCGCCGTCGACATCTGCACCCCGATCAGCAGCAGCAGCGAGATCCCGCTGTCGACGCCGGATGACCTGGCCGAGACGGCCGACCTGATCAAGGGGCTCAACCGCCGCATCGTGACCGCCGAAGTCGACGTGCGCGATTACGACGCCCTGAAAGCGGCGGTGGACAGCGGAGTCGAACAACTCGGCCGCCTCGACATCATCTGCGCCAACGCCGGCATCGGCAACGGCGGCCAGACTCTCGACAAAACCAGTGAAGTCGACTGGCGAGACATGATCGACGTCAACCTCTCCGGCGTTTGGAAGACAGTCAAAGCCGGTGTACCCCATCTGATTTCGCAGGGTCAGGGCGGCTCGATCATTCTCACCAGCTCGGTCGGTGGCCTGAAGGCCTACCCGCACACCGGTCACTACATCGCCGCCAAACACGGCGTAGTCGGACTGATGCGTACCTTCGCGGTCGAACTCGGCCAGCACTTCATCCGGGTGAACTCCGTTCACCCGACCAACGTGAACACGCCGATGTTCATGAACGAGGGAACGATGAAGCTGTTCCGACCGGACCTGGAGAACCCCGGACCCGACGACCTCAAGGTGGCCGCGCAATTCATGCACGTACTGCCGGTCGGCTGGGTCGAACCGGTCGACATCAGCAACGCGGTGCTGTTCCTGGCATCCGACGAATCGCGTTACATCACAGGCCTTCCGGTCACCGTCGATGCCGGGAGCATGCTCAAGTAGCGGTACCCACCGGTTGCCTGCCAGCCCAGCGCCGTGTTGCCCGGATCGCAACCTAGCGGCCACAGACAGTTCATAGCCGCGACATGTCCCGTCAGGTTCAGGCCTTGTCAGTTCCGCTATTACGATCAGCCAATGCGCGCGGTCGAACGCGAGCTGGCCAGAGAACGCGAGGGCAGGTCGATGACGACGAGCGAAGAACCCAAGGCCGCAACAGAGGCCCCCGAGGCCGAACTGTCAAGCGCGTCAGAAGAAGACGGTAAACCCGGTCACCGCGGCGTCATCCAAGCTTTCACCGCACTCTGTGTCCGGTATGTCGAACGGTTGATGCCCGACCCCTACCTGTTCGCGGTCATCCTCACCGTCATCGTCGCCGCGCTGGTTGCGCTCTTGGTGCACGGTGCCTCGGCGAGCGGCATGCTCAAGGCGTGGTACGGGGGCGTGTGGGGATCGCAGAATATCTTCACTTTCGCCTTCCAGATGGTCTTGATCCTGGTGACCGGCTACACGCTCGCCGAGGCACCGGTTCTGAAGCGGGCCATCGTCTTTATCGCGAGCAAGCCGAGGAACCAGGTACAGGGAGCGCTGCTCTGTTTCGGGTTGAGCGCCGCACTGTCCCTCCTGAACTGGGGGCTCGGGTTGGTCGCAGGTGCGCTGATTGCCCGCCAAGTCGCGAAGCGCTTCACCGACGCACATTTCGGCTACCTCATCGCCGCGGCGTTCATGGGCTTCATCGTCTGGACGCAGGGACTGTCGTCGTCGATCGCGCTGGCGAACACGGACGACGGCAGCCCAATCAATGTGATCCACAAGATGACTGGCGCCACCGTGCCGCTCAAGCTGACGATCTTTGAGCCCTACAGCTGGCTGTCGGTGATCGTCGTACTGGCGCTGCTCGCGCTTGCCATCTGGCGCATGCAGCCGACGCAAAGCCTTGCGCCCGATCCCGCCGTGTTCGAGGACGAGGACCAGTCCGAGGTAAAGGCCGAGGGCAAGCGATCGTTCGCCGAATGGCTGGAAAACCAGTGGATCCTCAATGTGCTCGTGTTCGCCGCGGGCATTGCCTACTTCTGCCTCAGCGGCTTCGCGCTGAACATCTCGTCGATGATCATGTTGTTCACGATCACCAGTGCGCTGCTGCACCGTACGCCGATCCGGTTCATCCGGGCATTTACCGGCGCCGCGAAGGTGTCCGGTCCGCTGCTGCTGCAGTACCCGCTCTACGGCGGTCTGGTTGCCCTACTCGGCTATGCGCCCCCGCACCCCGCCGGCAAGGCCGTGCCCCTGCAGACGCTGCTGGCCCACGGGCTGGTGAGCGGCGCGACGCAGTACACGCTGCCGTTCCTGACCTTCATCGGCTCGTTGATCATCAGCTTGTTCGTGCCTTCCGGCGGCGGGCACTGGGCCGTGCAGGGCCCGATCGCGGTCGACTCGGCGCGCGCGGTCGGTCAAACCTCGCCGGGCTACCTCGGGCTGATGTCCATGGCGGTCGCCGTCGGCGAGGGGGTCGCCAACATGATCCAGCCGTTCTGGTTGCTGCCCCTGCTCGCGATCGCGAAACTCAATGTCCGCCAGGTGATGGGCTTCACGATCGTCGCGTTCCTGATCGGGTTGGTGGTGTTGGGTGCCACCACTCTGATTGCGCCCTATGTGGTTTGACGGGACGCTAGACGAGAATTCGCAGATCCTTGGTGGCCAGGGGCGGGATCGAACCGCCGACCTTCCGCTTTTCAGGCGGACGCTCGTACCGACTGAGCTACCTGGCCGGAGGGCAGCGAGTGCCTCGCCGCGCTTGGCGACCCTGACGGGACTCGAACCCGCGACCTCCGCCGTGACAGGGCGGCGCGCTAACCAACTGCGCCACAGGGCCTTGCTGCTGCTCCGCGTCACCGCGTCGCGTACCCCCAACGGGATTCGAACCCGTGCTACCGCCGTGAAAGGGCGGCGTCCTAGGCCACTAGACGATGGGGGCCAGAACCGAATCACTCCGGGGTACTCACAACGTGGTTTCGTTGGGAGCCACGTCAGCTTAGGTCACGGTGTGCCCAATCCTCAAACGAGCCTCGTTTTCGGTCCAAGTATCCTGAATCTCCGCGGCCCCTATAGCTCAGTTGGTAGAGCTACGGACTTTTAATCCGCAGGTCCTAGGTTCGAGTCCTAGTGGGGGCACCACCACGCGCACGGCCGGAGGCTGTGCGCGCCAGAACGACGGCTCATTGCCCGAGCACCGCGCTGCTGTAGGTGACGTCGGCGAAAGCCGCGGCGACGTCGTCGTCGGCGTAGACAAACCCGTTGGCCGCATGCAGCTCCGCGACGGTCTGAGAGCTGGTCTTCCAGCCGCGCCGGCTCAGGTGGTCGACGATGTGGCTGCGCTGGCCGTGGTAGACGAGATCGTTGAAGTCGATCTCGAACCCGAGTTCGCTCATCCGGTCGTGGTGGGCGCGCCACCGCGGGTCGGCGAAAACGGCAGTGTCAGGCACGAATTCGAAGGCGAGACGGCTGCCGGGGACGCTCAGCGTCGTGATGTTGTCGAACAGCGCGTCCTGAGCTTCGTCGGGCAGGTATACCACCAGGCCTTCGGCGCTCCATGCCGACGGCGCCTGCGGATCGAATCCGGCCGCCTGCAGGGCCGAGGCCCAATCGTCGCGCAGGTCGATGCCGACGGTGCGCCGCTCGGCGGTCGGCTCGGCTCCCAGGTCGCCGAGCGTCAGCGTCTTGAATTCGATCACCTCCGGCATGTCGACCTCGTACACGACCGTCCCTGCCGGCCAGGGCAGCCGGTAGGCGCGGGAATCGAGGCCCGACGCCAGGATCACCACCTGGCCGATGCCGCTGCGGGTCGCGTCCAGAAAGAATTGGTCGTAGAACCGGGTCCGGCAGGCCATCCCCTGCGCCATCCGCTGCGGGTCGAACTCGGTATTACCGCCGGCCGCGATTTCGCCGTTGACCAACCGGACGTAGACATCAATCCCCACCGCGCGCACCAGCGGCGCGGCATACGGGTCGTCGATCAACCTCGCGTCGGATGAGAGCGCCCGCTGGGCGGCCACCATCGTCGCCGTCGCCCCGACACTCGTCGCGAGATCCCACCGATCACGTTCGGCGCGCGCCATGGTGCCCCCTTAACCGGGTCAGAAAAAAGATAGATAATCTAGTTAGTATCACAACGTCGCATCCCGGCCCTCGGGACTACCCTCCGAGTCATCCGCTCCCGTTCCACGCCGGAGGACCCATGACCGATTTCGCACAGCGGACGATCGACCTGGCGCGCCGAAACGTGACCGAGGGTGGCCGCCCGTTCGCGACCGTCATCGTCCAGGACGGCGCGGTGCTCGCCGAGAGCGCCAACAAGGTGGCGCAGACGAACGATCCCACCGCCCACGCGGAAATCCTGGCGATCCGCGAGGCCTGCATGAAGCTGGGCACCGAGCACCTCGTCGACGCCACCATCTACGTGCTGGCCCACCCATGCCCGATGTGCCTGGGCTCGCTGTACTACTGCTCCCCCAAGGAAGTCGTCTTCCTGACGACCCGGGACAGCTACGAGCAGTACTACACCGATGACCGCAAGTATTTCGAGTTGTCCACGTTCTACGACGAATTCGCGAAGGAATGGGACCAGCGACGCCTGCCCATGCGTTACGAGCCCAGGGACGACGCCGTGGAGGTCTACCGGCTCTGGAACGAGCGCAACGGCGGCCGCCAGTCGACGGTGGTCCCGTCGTCCTGATCCGCGTCTTGGCAGCCGAATCGACTTTCGCTAATATTTGCGTATGCATGCAGATAATGGCAAAGGCCGACTGCCCGACGACCAGGCCAGCCTGGTGGTCGAGGTGTTCCGGATGCTGGCCGATGCCACTCGCGTGCAGGTGCTCTGGTCGTTGACCGACCACGAGATGTCGGTCAACGAACTCGCCGAGCACGTGGGCAAGCCGGCGCCGTCGGTTTCCCAGCACCTCGCGAAGTTGCGGATGGCACGCCTGGTCCGCACCCGGCGCGAGGGCACGACGATTTTCTACAGCCTGGAAAACGACCACGTCCGTCAACTCGTCATCGACGCGGTCTTCAACGCCGAGCACGCCGGCCCCGGGGTGCCCGGTCACCACCGACGCGACAGCGGGCTCAAGGCGGTCGCCGAGTCCTCCCGCCCGCCGAGCCGGCAGCACAGCGCCGGCCGCTGAGCGAGCAGCAGCCACAAGGCATTTCACTAAGAAGGGAACAGCAATGAGCGAACAGCACACCCACGACGGTCCGCACGCGCACGAGCACCAGCACGGCGACCAGACACACGCCCATGCGCACACCACCCATGAGCACGACCACGTCGAGCACGAACACTCACACGCGCACGCCGACGGGACCGAACACACCCATGCGCACGTGCATCAGGCGGGCCTGGAAGAGGTTCACGGCCACACCCACGAGTAGCGCGGCCGGGGCCTGGTCGGCTCAGGACACCACCGGGCAGTAATGCTTGGGGTTACCGCGCTCGTCTTCGGGCGGCAGGTTGCGGGCCGGCGTTTGCACCAGGGGCGTATCGAGCGGGATCCGCCCGTTGGCGCGGTCCAAGCCGGCCCGGGCCCGCGGGTGCTTGCGGAATCTGCTGGGCACCAGGGCGAACACGCCGCGGACGAGGTCACCGAAACACCGGTGCAGCCACTCGTCGCGGCGTGACCAGCGATAGCCCATCAGCTCCCGCACCGGCGGGTCGTACAACCCGACCGTCACCCAGACGAAGAACGGCGCCAACAGCTTACGTTGCGCGGCCCACAACTGATCCGGAATCCATTGCGCGAACGGGGGTTTCGGCAGCTCGGTCAGATCGAGCACGGCCCGGGCCGCCCAGTTGTTCTCCAGCACGTTGCGGCACATGTGGTCCCAGTAGACCTGGAATTCCTCCCAGGAAGCCGGCACCGGCCGCATGCTCATGCCGTACATCCGGTACCACTCGACGTGTTCGTCGAACAGCTGGCGCTTCTGCTCCTCGGTGATCCCGCCGCAGAATCGCTCGGCCACATGGATGGTGCCCATAAAGAAGGTGGAGTGCGCCCAGTAGAAGACGTCGGGGTTCAGCGCGTGATAGCGCCGGCCCTGTTCGTCGACCCCCTTGATGTCGGTGTGGTAGTCGCGCACCTCGGCACCCGTGCCCGGGGCGCGGTCCCCGTCGAACACCACTCCCCCGATGGGATACAACGAACGCAGTAGACGCGGCCAGCGCTCTCGGAAGAACGTGGAGTGATCGATGACCGCTGCGCCCAGCTGCGGGTGCATGTTCTGCATCGAACCCGCCCACGGACCCTGCAGCATGCCCCGCCAGTCGCCGAAGTACCGCCAGGTCAGCGAGTCGGGTCCCAGTGGTGCGGGCGGCGCGTCGTACCCCGCCGGCGACACCGGGCAGCCACCCGCGACACCGTCGGACGCGTCGGCCCGCTCGGCCGAAACCGACTGCTCAGCGGTGCCGACCACGTCGCTGCGTGCTACGTCGCTGGTCAGAGGGCGCGATGCGGACGTATCTTGAGTCACTATTGGATCCCTGTAGGTATCGTGAATTTTGACTACAACCGTTGTCAATTTAGAGCTTAGGAGCGATGTGCAGACGGGTCAACGACGGGGCCGCTGGACCGGCGTCCCCTTGGAGAGTCGCCTCGCGCTTCGCCGCGACAACCTCATCAGCGCCGGCGTACAGCTACTCGGCAGTCCCGGCGGGCCGGCGGTGACCGTACGCGCGGTCTGCCGTGCTGCCGCGCTGACCGAACGCTACTTCTATGAAAGCTTCGCCGACCGTGACGAATTCGTCCGCGCGGTCTACGACGACGTCTGCACGCGCGCGATGAACACCCTGACGTCGGCGACGACCCCGCGCGAGGCCGTCGAGCGATTCGTCGAGCTCATGGTCGACGACCCGGTCCGCGGTCGCGTGCTGTTGCTGGCGCCGGCGGTGGAGCCGATTCTGACCCGCTCCGGTGCGGAGTGGATGCCCAATTTCATCGACCTGCTACAACGCAAGCTGTCGCGGATCGGCGATGCCGTGCTGCAGAAGATGATCGCCACCAGCCTGGTCGGCGGCCTGTCGGGACTGTTCACCGCCTACCTGCACGGACAGCTGGGCGCCACCCGCGAGCAGTTCATCGATTACTGCATCAACATGCTGTACATCACGGCCGCGCCGTACGTCCCGGCCGGCGAACTCGGCAATTCGCAATAACGCGCGTTTTCAATTGCGCCGTATCGGCAAGCCGTACAACTAGACGTATAAACCACGCCAGCTCGAAAACCGGCATCAAAACGTCACCTGGCGCGCCGGATGAGGAACTTGATGCTACTGAAGTTCACAGATATATTGACTGCTACCCATCGACACAGATAACTGGAGGCCGTATGTCAGCCGGGCTGACCGACTTACAGCTGCTGCACGAGCTCGAGCCGTTCGTCGAGACGTACCTGAATCGGCACGAGAGCATGCACAAGAACTGGAACCCGCACGACTACATCCCGTGGTCGGACGGCAAGAACTACTACGCACTCGGTGGGCAGGACTGGGAGCCCGGTCAGTCCCGGCTGTCTGACGTCGCCCAGGTGGCGATGGTGCAGAACCTGATGACCGAAGACAACTTGCCCTCATATCACCGCGAGATCGCGATGAACTTCGGCATGGACGGCGCCTGGGGCCAGTGGGTCAACCGCTGGACCGCCGAGGAGAACCGGCACGGTATCGCGCTGCGCGACTACCTGGTGGTGACCCGCGCGGTCGACCCGGTCGAGCTGGAGAAGCTGCGCATCGAGGTGGTAAACCGGGGCTTCAGCCCGGGCCAGAACCAGCAGATTCGGGCCGATCTGTTCGCCGAGAGCCTGTTCGACTCCGTCATCTATGTCACGTTCCAGGAGCTGGCGACCCGGATTTCGCACCGCAACACCGGTAAGGCCTGCAACGAGCCGATCGCCGACCAGCTGCTGGCCAAGATCTCCGCCGACGAGAACCTGCACATGATCTTCTACCGCGACGTCAGCGACGCCGGTTTCGCGGCCGCGCCCAATCAGGCGATGAGGTCGCTGCACAAGGTGCTGCGCAACTTCCAGATGCCGGGCTACCAGGTGCCCGAGTTCCGCCGCAAGGCCGTCGTCATCGCCGTGGGCGGCGTGTACGACCCGCGCATCCACCTCGACGACGTGGTCATGCCGGTGCTGAAGAAATGGCGCATCTTCGAGCGCGAGGACTTCACCGGTGAGGCGGCCGCCATGCGCGACGACCTTGCGCTGCTGATCAAGGAACTCGAGCAAACCTGCGAGAAATTCGAGATCTCCAAGCAGCGCCAGCTCGACCGCGAAGCCCGCACCGGCAAGAAGGTCACCGCCGCCGAGCTGCACCAGACCGCGGGCACGCTGACCATGAGCCGGCGGTAACCAGGCGGTGCGCATCGGTTCCATCGCGCTCCGCAGCCCGGTGGTCCTGGCACCGATGGCGGGCGTCACAAACGTCGCATTCCGGACGCTGTGCCGTGAACTCGAGCAAGCCAAGGCCGGCACCGTCAGCGGGCTCTATGTCTGCGAGATGGTCACGGCGCGTGCGCTTGTCGAGCGTCATCCCGCCACCCTGCACATGACCACGTTCTCCCCGGACGAGTCGCCGCGCTCGCTGCAGCTCTACACCGTCGACCCGGCGACCACCTACGCGGCCGCCAAGATGATCGCCGACGAAGGCCTGGCCGATCACATCGACATGAATTTCGGCTGCCCGGTGCCGAAGGTGACCAAGCGCGGCGGCGGGTCGGCGCTGCCGTACAAACGGCGGCTGTTCGGTCAGATCGTCGCGGCGGCGGTGCGCGGAACCGAGGGCACCCAGATACCGGTGACCGTCAAGTTCCGTATCGGCATCGACGACGCACACCACACGCACCTCGATGCCGGCCGCATCGCCGAAGCCGAAGGGGCCGCCGCGGTCGCACTGCACGCCCGCACCGCGGCGCAGCGCTACTCCGGCACCGCCGACTGGGAGGAGATCGCCCGGCTCAAGCAGCAGGTGCGGACGATCCCGGTACTCGGCAACGGCGACATCTATGACGCCAGCGACGCGCTGACCATGATGGCCACCACGGGCTGCGACGGCGTCGTCATCGGCCGCGGCTGCCTGGGCCGACCCTGGCTTTTCGCCGAGCTGTCGGCCGCATTCACCGGCAGCCCGCCACCCACGCCGCCAACGCTGGGCGAGGTCGCCGACATCGTCCGACGGCACGGGCAGCTGCTTGCCGCGCACTTCGGCGAGGACAAGGGCATGCGCGACATCCGCAAGCACATCGGCTGGTACCTGCACGGCTTTCCGGCCGGCTCGGAGCTGCGCCGGGCCCTGGCGATGGTCAAGACGCTAAACGAGCTGGACACCCTGCTCGACCGGCTGGACGGCACCGTGCCGTTCCCGGACGAGGCGACGGGCCCGCGCGGCCGGCAGGGTTCACCGGCCCGGGTGGTGCTGCCGGAAGGTTGGCTGACCGACCCGGACGACTGCACAGTGCCGGCCGGAGCCGACGTCATGCACTCCGGCGGCTAGCCGATAACTCGAAATCGCGTCTGGACCAATAACTCAGTACGATGTGGGCTTTGTTGCATGCGTTTGGGTGGCGGATGGGTTCGGTGCCGCTGCACCCGGGCAACAAAAGTGGTTGGCACCAGCGGCAGCGCCCGCAATGCGGGGCTGCGCTGACATCAGGGCACGGACACGCTGACGTCTGCATCAGAGCTTCGGAGGCCGGTACGACATGAGTGACGCCGAGAGCGACGCCACTCGTAATGGTCGGCGCGGCCCGGGCGGGACGCACGCCCGCCCGATCGCGCCCGACCCGGCGCCGTTGGGCGCCGCTCCGTGGGAACGATTCTTCGAGCCCCCCGCCGACGACAACCTGCACCGCTGGCAACCCGAGGCCCCGATGGAGCCCGTCGTGCCGCGCGAGGAGGAATCCGAACACGGCGGATCCCACACCGGCGGCGGCGTCAGCGTCGCCGATCTGATCGCCAAAATCGGTGCCCCCGGCCGGCCCGTCCACCATCGTGCGGCCGCCGACGATCCGGAGGTCGAGCCGTCCGGCGCCGAGCCGCGCCTGCCGATCGAGCTGCAGAAAACCCAGGTCATCGAGGACCTGGCCTACTCCGTGGACGCCGTCGCCGAGCTTCGCGCCCTCGAGGCCGCCGACTATCCGAACGAGGACGACCCCGACGACCTGGCCCAAGACACCAGCCCCGAGGAACCCGAACGCCGGCGCCGTCCGTTGCTGGTGGCCGCGCGCTCGACGGCCGCACTGGCTGCGGTGCTGGCCCTGGCCATGACCGGCGGGGCTTGGCAATGGAGCGCGTCGAAAAACGCCCGGCTGAACACGATCAGCGCGCTCGACCAGAACTCCACCGACATCCGCGACCGCAACGGCCAGTACGGCGACGAGGACTTCTTGATCGTGGGTCTCGACTCCCGGGCCGGCGACAACGCCAGTATGGGCGCCGGCAACACCGACGACGCCGACGGTGCCCGGTCGGACACGGTGATGCTGGTCAACATTCCGGCCAACCGAAAGCGCGTCGTGGCGGTGTCGTTCCCCCGCGACCTGGCGATTACCCCGATGCAATGCGAAGCGTGGAACCCCGAAACCGGGCAGTACGGGCCCCTTTACGACCCCAAGACCAAGACCTACGGGCCCAAGATGATCTACACCGAGACCAAATTGAACTCGGCGTTCGCCTTCGGCGGCCCGAAGTGTCTGGTGAAGGAAATCCAGAAGCTGTCCGGCTTGAGCATCAACCGATTCATCGCCGTCGACTTCGCCGGCTTCGCGAAAATGGTCGACGCCCTCGGCGGCGTCGAGGTCTGCTCGAGCACACCGCTGCACGACTACGAGCTGGGCACCGTCCTCGACCACGGTGGACGCCAGGTTCTCGACGGCTCGACCGCCTTGAACTACGTGCGGGCGCGTCAGGTCACCACCGAGGTCAACGGCGATTACGGACGGATCAAACGCCAGCAGCTGTTCTTGTCGTCGCTGCTGCGGTCGTTGATCTCCGAGGACACCCTGCTAGACCTCAACAAGCTCAACAACGTCGTCAACATGTTCATCAGCGACACCGTCGTCGACAACGTGCAGTCCAAGGACCTGGTCCAACTCGGGCAGTCGCTGCAGGGCATGGCGGCCGGGCACGTCACCTTCGTCACCGTGCCGACCGGCGTGACCGACCAGAACGGCGACGAGCCGCCGCGAATGGACGATATGCGGGCGCTGTTCGATGCCGTCATCAACGACGATCCGCTGCCCGAGGAGAACGACCAGAACGCGCAGAATTTGAGTACGTCCCCGACGAAGGGCCCGTCGAAGGCGCCGACGACCAAGAAGACGCCGGCACCGGCGCCCGAGGCGCAACACGAGCAGGTGACCACCACGTCGCCCAGCGGCGTGACGGTGCGGGTCTCCAACGCGACCACGCAAACCGGCCTGGCGGCCACCGCGACCACCCAGCTCAAGCGGGACGGCTTCAACGTGATGTCGCCTGACGACTATCCGAGCTCGGTGAACGCGACGACCGTGCTGTTCTCGCCCGGCAATGAAGAGGCCGCCGCCACCGTCGCGTCCTCGTTCGCCAACGCGAAAGTCCAGCGGGTATCTGGCTACGGGCAGGTCGTGCAGGTGGTCCTGGGCCCCGATTTCAAGTCGGTCGCCAGCCCGCAGCCCAGCGGATCGTCGATGAACCTGCAAATCGAACGCGGTTCGAGCAATGCGCCGGCCAAGCTGCCCGAGGACCTGACCGTCACCAACGCGGCCGACACCACCTGCGAGTAACCGCTTTTGACGGCGCTCCGCTGCCCTTTTCTTGCGGCGAGACCGTACCCTTGGTGCTATGCGGACCGCCTACCACGAGCAACTCTCGGAGTTATCCGAGCGCCTCGGCGAGATGTGCGGCTTGGCAGGAATCGCCATGGAGCGGGCCACCCAGGCTCTGCTGCAGGCCGACTTGGTGCTAGCCGAACAAGTCATCTCCGATCATGAAGCCATCGCCGCGCTCAGCGCGCGTGCCGAAGAAAGCGCCTTTGTACTACTGGCATTACAGGCACCGGTGGCCGGCGATCTGCGGGCCATTGTGAGTGCCATCCAGATGGTGGCAGACATCGACCGGATGGGTGCGCTGGCGCTGCACGTCGCCAAGATCGCCCGCCGGCGCCATCCCCAACACGCGCTGCCCGAAGAGGTCAACGGCTACTTCGCCGAAATGGGCAGTATCGCAGTCGAATTGGGTAACAGCGCCCAAGAGGTGGTGCTGTCGCGCGACCCGGAGAAGGCCGCCCGGATTCGCGAAGAAGACGACGCCATGGACGACCTGCACCGGCATCTGTTCTCGGTGCTGATGGACAAGGAATGGAAGCACGGCGTCGCGGCGGCCGTCGACGTGACGTTGCTGGGCCGGTTCTACGAGCGTTTCGCCGACCACGCCGTCGAGGTGGCCCGGCGGGTCATCTTCCAGGCAACGGGCAGGCTGCCCGAGGAAGAAGCGAAATCCGCCTCGCAGTAAGCGACCCCGCTAGCCGAAGCGGCCCGAAATGTAGTCCTCGGTCGCCTTCTGATTCGGGTTGGAGAAGATCTTCTCGGTGTCGTCGACTTCGATCAGCCGCCCCGGCTTACCGACGGCCTCCAGGTTGAAGAACGCCGTGTAGTCGCTGACCCGGGCCGCCTGCTGCATGTTGTGCGTGACGATGACGATGGTGTAGTCCTGCTTCAGTTCGCTGATCAACTCTTCGATGGCCATCGTCGAGATCGGGTCCAGGGCCGAACACGGCTCGTCCATCAGCAGCACATCGGGTTGCACGGCGATGGCCCGCGCGATGCACAGGCGCTGTTGCTGCCCGCCGGACAGCCCGCCGCCGGGCCGGTCCAACCGATTCTTGACCTCATCCCACAGGTTCGCCCCGCGCAGCGAATACTCGGCCGTCTCATCGAGCACCTTGCGGTTGCGCACCCCCTGCAACTTCAGGCCCGCGACGACGTTGTCACGAATTGACATGGCGGGGAACGGGTTTGGCCGCTGGAACACCATCCCGATGGCTCGGCGCACGCCGACCGGGTCGACCCCGGCGCCGTAGATGTCTTCGTCGTCGAGTAGCACGCTGCCTTCGACCCGTCCGCCGGGCACCACCTCGTGCATCCGGTTGAGGGTGCGCAACACCGTCGTCTTGCCGCAACCCGACGGGCCGATGAACGCCGTCACGCTGCGGGGCAGAACCGACAGCGTCACATCCGAGACCGCGTGAAACGATCCGTAATAGATGTTGACGCCCTTGAGGTCCAACCGTTTGGCCACTTAGTGCTCCTGCCTATGACTTTCTGACGCCCAGAAATTTCGCTATCACCCGGGCCGCGACGTTGATGGTGGCGATCACCAGGATGAGGGTTAATGCAGCACCCCACAACCGATCCGTGGGGATGGGATTGAAGCTCGCGCCGACCGTCGTCTGGTTGAACATCATGCCGGGCAGCGTCCCCATGAACCCGCTGAAGATATCGAAGTTCATCGACTGTGCATAACCAACGAGGATCAGCAGCGGCGCCGTCTCCCCCATCACCCGGGCCATAGCCAGCAGTATCCCGGTGACGATGCCGGACAGCCCGGTGGGGATGACCACCCGGGCAATGGTTTTCCACTTGGTGACGCCCAGCGCGTAACTGGCCTCGCGAAGATCCACCGGGACGATCCGCAACATCTCCTCGGTGGCCCGCACGATCACCGGGAGCATCAGTAGGACCAGCGCCAGTGACACCGCGAATTCCGACCGGGGAAGTCCCAACGTTGCCACGCACAACGCGTAGATAAACAGTGCCGCAACGATTGACGGCACACCGCTGAGGATGTCGACCATGAACGAGGCCAATCTGCCCAGCGCGGTGCCGCCGCCGTACTCGACCAGATAGATGGCGACCATCAGCCCGAGCGGGACGGAGATGAGGGCGCACAACAATCCCTGCAGCACGGTGCCGACCAGCGCGTGGTAGGCGCCCCCGCCGGTCACGAATGCCGTCATCCCCGCCTGCGAGTGCGACCACCACGTGGTTGACACCACCGCCTTGAAGCCCTTGGCGATTACCGACCACAGCACCATCACAAGCGGGGTCACCGCGACCAGGAGTGACAGCGAAACAAGCAGGGTGGCAACGTAATTCGTGATGCGGCGGCGCCAGCTGACCGGCGAGAAAGTCCGCGGCTTGAGCGGGCGGTCCAGCATCGAGGTCATCGGGCGCCCTTTCGCCCGGCTCCGGCGACGGCGCCCCGCGCGAAGGCGTCGACCAGGAAAGTGAGCACGAACAGCGTCAGCCCCGCGGCGATATACGCACCGGCCTTGTACCGGTCGTCGAATTCGGCCGCGGCGCCGGCGATCTTGGTCGCGAAGGTGGAGCCGCCGTCGAACAGCGACCAGCCGAACGCCGACTGGGTGCCCCGCAGGATGATCAGCAGCGCCACCGTCTCGCCCAGGGCGCGGCCCAGCCCCAGCATCGAGCCGCTGACGTAGCCCGACCGCCCGAACGGCAGCGTGACCGTCTTGACCACTTCCCAGCGGGTGGCGCCGAGCGCCAGCATGGCCTCGATCTGGTCCTGCGGCGTCTGGACGAACACCTCACGCGTGACCGCGGTGATGATCGGCAGGATCATCACCGCCAGGACGATGCCACCGGTGAAGATGGTGCCCCCACCGGCGGGCGACGCGTTGCCGCTGGCGAACAGAAAACACCAGCCCAAGGAGCGATTAAGCCAGGCGGCGACCGGCCGTAGCTGCGGTGCCAGCACATACAGGCCCCACGCTCCGTAGATGATCGATGGCACCGCCGCCAGCAGATCGACCGAGTAGGCCAGCGGCGTGGCGACCCGCCGCGGCGCGTACTGGGTGATGAAGAGGGCTACGCCCAGCGCGACCGGCATGGCCAGGATCAGCGCGAACAGCGACACGAACACGGTGACCGGGACCAGGCTGGCGATACCGAAGTGCATCGCGGACGTGTCCGTGGTGGCCCAGACACCGCCGTAGCTGAAGAAGTTCTCCCGATTGCGGTGCAGCGCCGGTATCGCGCGTCCGAGCAGAAAGGCGGCGATCGCGGCGATGACCACGATGATGACCACCCCCGACGACTGCGCGAGCCAGCGGAAGACCCGGTCCGCCACATGGGGCCGCCCCTCTCCCCAGGGGCTGGTGGGTGTGGCCTGCTTCTCCGGATACGGCGCGGCGACAACCGCACCCGAACCCGCGTCGATGGGATTTGGCCCTGAAAAACCCGTCACTGTGATCCCGTCACAGTTCTGCTGTCGCTCCTTGAAACCCGAGTCACTTGTTACTGCATCGCATTGATAGCCGTAATCAGTCGCTCCCTGACCTTATCGGGCAGCGGGACGTAGCCGGCCTTCGCGAGTTCGCCCTGCGCGCTCGTGGCGGATATCGAGAGAAACGATTTGACGGCCGCCGCGGTCTGCGCGTCGTAGCCCTTTGAGCACACGATCTCGTAGGTGACCAGCAACAACGGGTAGACACCCGGCTCCTCGGAGCCGTACATGGCATTGAGGTCGAGCACCAGGTCATCGCCCTCGGCCAGGAATCGGGCCGCGTTGACGGCGTTCCCGGCCGTGTCGTTGGTCAGCGGAATCACGCCGCCGCGGGTGGCGATTTTGGCGTAGGGCACGCCGGCCTGGTCGGCGAAGCCCTTCTCGACGTATCCGATGGCGCCCGGGGTGGCCCGCACCGCCTGGATGACCCCGGCCGACTTCGCGGCGCCCTCGCCGACGCCGCCCTGAAATTCCGTGCCAACCCGTTTGGACCAGCTCTGCGGCGCGGCCGCGGTCAGGTACTTCTGAACGTTGTCGGTGGTTCCCGACGAGTCGGTCCGGTAGATCGGTGTGATCTTGGTGTCGGGCAGCGCCGTGCCCGGATTCAGCGCGACCAGGATCGGGTCGTTCCAGCTGGTGATCCTGCCGGTGAAAATCTTGGCCAGCGCGTCACTGTTGATCACCAAAGCCGGATTTCCGGGCACGTTGTAGACGATCCCGATGGGGCCGAATACCAGCGGCAGATCCCACGCCGGATTGCCGTCGCAGCGTTTGGCCGCGGGCCCGATCTGCTCGGCGACCAACGGAGAGTCCGCGCCCGCGAAATCGACATGTCCGGCGATGAACTGCTCACGACCGGCGCCCGATCCGGTCGGGTTGTAGGCCAGGCCCTTGCCCGGGCAGTACTGGCCCCACACCTGGTTGAACACCGTGACGGCGTTCTGTTGAGCGGTCGAGCCCTCCGCCGTCAGCTTGTCCTTGCCGCCACACCCCGCCGTCCCGGTGACGCCGGAGCTGGGCGCACTGGCCCCGCGGGGGTTCTCGTCGCTACCGCAGGCGGTCAGCGCTCCAGCCCCGAGCGCCGTCGCCAACGCCACGGCGGCCAGCGTCCTGCCCTGCCTGTCCAGCCTCACCGATCTCGCTTTCCTGACGCGTTCCCGGACGCATGTGGGCGCCGCTGGCCATCTGTCATGTGAGGTTGCCAAGTGCCGGCGAAAATATGCGCCGACGCGGTCCACAGCAACGTCTCGGTGGCCAGGACCAGATTAACGATCTGGGTAGATGCGGCTCGTACCCGCGGTCAGTTGGCCGCGGGTACGACCGCGTATGCGGTGTCGACGCTGTAGGTGGTGAAGCCCAAGCGCTGGTAGGTGCGCACCGCGGCGACGTTGTCCGACTCCACGTAGAGCATCACGGTGGGGTCGGGGGCGTCGGCCAGGCGCCGGCCCAACCAGTCGATGCCGACGGCGGTCAACACCTGCCCCACACCGCGGCCCTGCGCCGACGGGTCGACGCCCACCACATACACCTCGCCCAGCCCGGGCCGATCGAGGTGCACCTTCGTCCAGTGGAAACCCAGCAGCGCGCCGGCCTGGTCGCTGCCCGAGTCGGCGAACGCAAGGAACAGGCCCGCGGGGTCGAACCACGGTTCGTTGCGGCGCTCCGCCAGCTCGACGTCCGTCCAGCCGCCCTGTTCGGGATGGTAGGCGAACGCGGCATTGTTGACCCGCAGCAGCTCGGCGTCGTCGGCGGTGCCCGCATAGGTGCGGATCTTGACCCCGGGCACCGACGGCACGGTCGAGGGCAGGTCGCGCAGCGAGCGTCGCATCTGCATCAGTTCCCGCACGGGCGCCAGGCCCAGGGCCGACGCGGTCGCACGGGCCGGCTCGAGCGTGCCGTGGGCCCAGAACCGGTTTCCCGCACCGGTTTTGGCCAGCGCCGCACGTGCCAGTGTGGACCCGATACCGCGGCGGCGCGCCTGCGGGTGCACCACGAGTTCGGCCATCCCGGTCTCCCCGTCGCGTGGCGGGCTCAGGTTGAGGTAACCGACGATCGCGTCGCCGGCCGGGGCGGGATCCGTAATCAGCAGATGCTCGGTGCGGTCGTGCCCGAGCTCGCGCAGCACCTGCTCGCCAACCGGTGCGACGCCATCGGATTCGGTTGCCGCACTGACAAGTTCGCGCACGCCCCGCTGCTCTTCGACGGTCAGCGTCCGGCGCCAGTCGGGCGCCGTCACTGTGTGTGCAACGGATCGACCAACGGATGTTGGACGTCCTGCGATTCGGATTCGGACTCGCCGTCGGCCTCGTCGGCCTCGTCGGGCTCGGCGACCGGCGTGCGCCCCCGCGCCGGGCGGACGGCCTTGTACCCGACGTTGCGGACGGTGCCGATCAGCGCCTCGTGCTCGGGACCGAGCTTGGCCCGCAGCCGGCGCACGTGCACGTCCACGGTGCGGGTGCCGCCGAAGAAGTCGTATCCCCACACCTCGTGCAGCAGCTGCGCGCGGGTGAACACCCGGCCGGCATGCTGAGCCAGGTACTTGAGCAGCTCGAATTCCTTGTAGGTGAGATCCAGCGGGCGGCCCCGCAGCCGGGCGGTGTAGGTGCCTTCGTCGATCACCAACTCGCCCAGGCTGACCTTGCCGGCGCTCTCCTGGTCCGCAAGCCCGCCGCGACGTCCGATCACCAGCCGTAGCCGCGCGTCGACCTCGGCGGGCCCGGTGGTGGGCAGCAGGATCTCGTCCAGACCCCAGTCCGAGCTGACGGCCACCAGCCCGCCTTCGCTCACCACGGCCAGCACCGGGACCGACCGGCCGGCAGTGCTCAACAGGCGGCACAGTCCGCGCGCCGACGACAGGTCGGTGCGCGCGTCGACGATCACCGCGTCCGCGGTCCCGGCCTCCAGCAACGAAGAGGGTTCTGGCGGCGCCGTCCGGACGGCATGCGGAAGCAGGGACAGCGAAGGCAGGACCGGGTCGGGATGAAGCTCCGACGTCAGCAGTAGTAGCTCCAACTAGCCCCTCCAGCTCGGGGGAACGGCATCTCCCAATTTCACAACGTCGTTAAGCGTTAGTTACCAGGTCATCTAACGATAACGTGTCACCTGCTTTTTTCGCGTGGCGGACGAGCCGGGTGTGAGCCCCACCACGGCCGATCCTGCGGCGACCGGCTCTTGGGCGTTACGCCACAATATGCGGGTGCGCAAGGTGCTGATAGCTGTGACCGCGACGGCGATCCTGGTTGCGGTGGTCGCCCTCGGCGCGATCGGTTTTGACTACGGGACCAGCATCTATGCCGAATACCGGCTGTCGGCCAGCGTCCGCAAAGCGGCCAGGCTGGGCACCGACCCGTTCGTGGCCATTGTCGCGTTTCCCTTCATTCCGCAGGCGGTGCGCGGCAACTACAGCCAGGTGGAGATCAAGGCCAACGCCGTCGACCACGCGATGACCGGCAGGGCCACCCTGGAAGCCACGATGTACTCGGTGGACCTCGCCCGGGCGTCGTGGCTGATCAGCCCGGACGCGAAGCTCCCAGTGGGCAAGCTGGAGAGCCGCATCATCGTCGACTCGACGCACCTGGGCCGGTTCATGGGCATCAGCGACCTGATGGTCGAGGCTCCGCCCAAGGAAACCAATACCTCGACCGGGGGCGTGACCGCATCGGGCATCTCGGACAGCCACGGGCTGGTGTTCACCGGCACACCCAAATCGGCGGGCTTCGATCGCCGAGTCAGCGTCTCGGTCGACCTGTCCATCGCCCCCGATGACCCGGCGACGCTGGTGTTCACCCCGACCGCCGTGCTCACCGGATCGGACACCGCCAACCAGACCGTGCCGGCGGACAAGCAGGACGCGGTGCTGCACGCCTTCAGCGGCCGGCTGCCCAATCAGCGTCTGCCCTTCGGTGTCGCGCCGACCACCGAGGGCGCGCGGGGATCCGACGTCATCATCGAGGGCATCACCCATGGAGTAACCGTGACCCTCGACGGGTTTAAGCAGTCATGACCGTCATCGTCGTGACCGTCGCGGTGCTGGCCGCGGCAACACTGGCCGGGTGGTTGCTGACCCGGCGCTCCGGACGCATCCGCGAAATCGACACCACGCCGGATCGGGACACCGACGCCGACATCGCGGCGCTGGGACTGTCCCGCAGCGGGCCGACCGTGGTGCATTTCAGTGCCCCGTGGTGCGGCCCGTGCGATCGGGTCCGCCGGGTGGTCGAGCAGGTCTGCGACGACCTGGGCGACGTGGCTCACGTCGAGGTCGACCTGGACGCCAAACCGGAGACCGCGCGCCGCTATTCGGTCCTGTCCCTGCCCACCACGTTGATCTTCGACGTCGACGGGCGGCAGCGATACCGCACGTCCGGGGTGCCCAGCGGCGCCGACCTGCGGTCCGCCCTGAAACCGCTGTTGGCTTGACCACCGTGTCATTGGGTAAGCTGACCGACGTGTTAGCCCGCCTCGAGCCCATGCTCACCCAGCGTCGCGCAGTTGAACTGTGCCGCACCGCGGGCTGTTGTTGTTGCTGTTGCTGCTGAGTAGCCGCGCTTCCGCGTAGCACTCGGAGCGGCCCGGGTTCCAGACCGTGGCACGTCTCCATTCGTCGTTTCCGTCAGCAACAGAGGTATCGAGGAGTAGTACCTTGCCAAGCAGCAACACCACCACGCAGCCCGACCTGGTCGACGTGCGTGGACCACGATTCGCAGCTTGGGTCACCACCGCAGTCCTGGTGCTCGCGCTCGTCGTGTCCGCGGCAAGTCCGCCGGCCGCGGCGGTGATCCTGGCCGTCCAGGCCGCCGTCTTCGCCATCGGCGCGGCCGGTGGGCCGCGCAAGCACCCGTACGGCCGGATATTCGCCACCGCCGTCGCGCCGCGGTTGGGCCCGGTGCAGGACCGCGAACCGACCGCACCGTTGAAGTTCGCCCAACTCGTCGGCTTGATCTTCGCCGTGCTGGGGGTTGCCGGCTTCGCCGCCGGCGCCGTCCTGTTCGGCGTCATCGCCACCGCGGCCGCCCTGGCGGCCGCGTTTCTCAACGCGGCCTTCGGCATCTGCCTGGGGTGCCAGCTCTACCCGCTGGTGGCCCGCTTCCGACGCCCTGTGCGTCCCACCCGACCTGCTGTAAACAAAAGCGATTGAAAGGATCCACTCCATGGCACGCTCCGACGTCCTGGTCTCCACCGACTGGGCTGAGAGCAATCTCGGCGCCTCAGGCGTCGTCTTCGTCGAAGTCGACGAAGACACCAGCGCTTACGACGCCGGCCACATCCCCGGCGCGATCAAGCTGGACTGGCGCTCCGACTTGCAGGACCCGGTCAAGCGCGACTTCGTCGACGCCCAGCAGTTCTCGAAACTGCTCAGCGAGCGGGGCATCTCCAATGACGACACCGTGATCCTCTACGGCGGCAACAACAACTGGTTCGCCGCCTACGCCTACTGGTATTTCAAGCTGTACGGCCACGTCGACGTCAAGCTGCTCGACGGCGGCCGCAAGAAATGGGAGCTCGACGGCCGCGCGCTGTCCAGCGAGCCGGTCAGCCGGCCGGCGACGTCATACATCGCCGCCGCGCCGGACAACAGCATCCGGGCGTTCCGCGACGACGTCATCGCCGCCATCAACGTCAAGAACCTGGTCGACGTGCGCTCCCCCGACGAGTTCTCCGGCAAGATCCTGGCGCCCGCGCACCTGCCGCAGGAGCAAAGCCAGCGGCCCGGCCACATCCCCGGCGCCATCAACGTGCCGTGGAGCAAGGCCGCGAACGAGGACGGCACCTTCAAGTCCGACGAGGAGCTGGCCAAGCTCTACGCCGGCGCCGGCCTGGACGGCGACAAGGAAACGATCGCCTATTGCCGGATCGGCGAGCGGTCGTCGCACACCTGGTTTGTTCTCTATGAATTGCTCGGGCATCGGAATGTGAAGAACTACGACGGCAGTTGGACGGAATACGGCTCCCTGGTGGGTGCCCCGATCGAGTTGGGAAGCTGATATGTGCTCTGCACCGAAACAAGGACTGACGTTGCCCGCCAGCGTCGACCTGGAGAAGGAAACGGTGATCACCGGTCGCGTCGTGGACGGCGAGGGCCAGGCAGTGGGGGGCGCGTTCGTCCGCTTGCTGGACTCCTCGGACGAGTTCACCGCCGAGGTGGTGGCGTCGGCCACCGGTGACTTCCGGTTCTTCGCCGCACCGGGATCCTGGACCCTGCGTGCCCTGTCGAAGGCCGGCAACGGCGACGCCGTGGTGGCGCCGTCCGGTGCCGGCATCCACGAGGTCGACGTCAAGATCGCCTGACCCGGCCGCCCCCGACGGGGGCGCCGCGGGACGAATACACTTGTCCCCGTGGTGCTGTTCTTCGAGATCATGCTGGTCGCGGCGGTCGTGGTGATTTCATGGTTCGCCCTGTACACCCTCTATCGGCTCATCACTGACGAGTCGTGAGTTCCGACGAACCGTTGAGTCCCACCAGTTCCGGCGACCGGGCGGTGGCCGCCGCCGCTGAGCGCGCCAGGCTGACCGCCGGCCGCAACATCCCGTCCTACGATGACCTGCCCCTGCCCGCCGACACCGCGAACCTGCGCGAAGGCGCCAACCTGAGCGACGACCTGCTGGCGCTGCTGCCGCTGGTCGGTGTCTGGCGCGGCGAAGGCGAAGGCCGTGGGCACGACGGCGACTACCGGTTCGGCCAGCAGATCGTGGTCTCGCACGACGGCGGCGACTACCTCAACTGGGAAGCTCGCTCCTGGCGGCTCAGCGAAACGGGCGACTACCAAGAACGCGGTTTACGCGAGACCGGTTTCTGGCGCTTTGTCACCGATCCCGACGACCCCGGCGAATCCCACGCGATCGAACTGCTACTGGCCCATTCGGCGGGCTACGTCGAACTGTTCTATGGCCGCCCGCTGACCCAGTCGTCGTGGGAGCTGGTCACCGACGCGTTGGCCCGCAGCAGATCGGGTGTGCTGGTCGGCGGCGCCAAACGGCTCTACGGCATCGTCGAAGGCGGCGACCTCGCCTACGTCGAAGAGCGGGTGGACGCCGACGGCGGTCTGGTGCCGCATCTTTCGGCGCGGCTGTCCCGTTTCGCCGGCTAAGACGTGTCCCTGCGCCGTGTTGTCACCACCTCCAGACATGGAGCGGCCCCCGAGCCGTGTTCCTGGTTGGACAAAAACCGGAAGCTCGGGGGCCGGGTGACTGCGGGGAATTCGCTAGCGCACTTGGGACGCCAGGTCTTCCGAGCAGGTGCTGCTAGCGCGCAGCCACCTCACATGTCCATGAAGCTATCAATTTCGCGGACCACCTCCCTTCTTGTGTACGACCGACCGTACCGGCGAATCAGCCAGCCGACAACAGAATTCAGCGCTCAGCGATCGCTGACGATGGCGGCGTCGATCAGTTCGGCGAAGTCCGCCGCCATCGGGGACGACTGCAGTGGGCGGCCATCGAGGGTGTGCACCCGGGCAGCCAAGGTCATGCTGGAGATCAGCCAAACGCCTTGTGCGGCATCTAGATCCGCGACGCGCAGCGCCCGGTAGTCGCAGTCATAGCCCTTGTCCCTGGCCACCTGGAACAGGGCCTGCTGGGTGGTGCCGCGCAGGATCGGATACCACGGCGGCGGTGTCAGCAGGCACGGAGTCTCGGAGGCGGTGGCGATCACCACCGTCGAGCGTGGGCCTTCCAGGATGTAGCCGTCGGTGCTGACGAAGATCACGTCACCGGCATCCTGACGGGCGGCATGGCGCAGGGCGGCCATATTGACCGCGTAGGACAGGGTCTTGGCGCCGGCCAGCAGCCATGGCATCGCATCGACACCGGTGGCGGGCAGCCCGCGGTCGAGCGTGATGGCCGCCAGCCCGCCGCGCCGGACCGCCGTCACGCGTTCGGGAACGGCGTTGACCATGACGAATGCCGTCGGCACCGAACCGCCCTCACGCCCGCGGCTGTAGATCAACCGCATCGCGCCCTCGTCGGCGCTGCCCGCGCACCACTGCCGGGTGGCCACCTCGATCGCGCCTCGCCACCGCGGCAGATCCGGCTCGGGCAGATCGGTCAACGCGGCCGATTGGGTCAGCCGCTGCAGATGCGACTCGATCAGACAGGCCCTGCCGTCGCGGACCAACAGCGTCTCGAAGACACCGTCGCCGCGGACCGCTGCCAGGTCGTCGGCGTGCAGCAGGGGCGCGTCGGGCGAATGCATTTCGCCGTCCAGCGTGACGATCACACCCGTCTGGCCAGCCATGGTGCAGAAGCCTATCCAATGACCCCAATCCCGTGACCGCGAGCGCGGCGACGCCGGGCCGCACGCGTGCGCGGGTCCGTAGAGTTGACTCGTGACCCGCCCTGTCCCCGCACCCGACACCGGACCCGACGCCGGTGCCATCTGGCATTACGGCGACCCGCTGGGCGAGCAGCGCGCGGCCGACACCGAGGCGATACTGGTCGACCGCTCGCACCGCGGCGTGCTCACCCTGACCGGAAACGACCGGCAGACCTGGTTGCACAGCATTTCGACACAGTTCGTCAGCGACCTGCCCGACGGCGCCACCACGCAGAACCTGAGCCTCGACGGCCAGGGCCGCGTCGAGGATCACTGGATCCAGACCGAGCTGGCCGGCACCACCTACCTCGACACCGAGCCGTGGCGGGCGGAGCCGCTGCTGCAATACCTGCGCAAGATGGTGTTCTGGTCGGAGGTCACCCCGGCCGGTGCAGATCTGGCCGTGCTGTCCTTGCTCGGCCCGAAGCTGGCTGACCAGGCGGTTCTCCACGCGCTCGGAGTGGAGGCGCTGCCCGCCGAGCTGACCGCGGTTCCTGTCGGTGACGGCTTCGTGCGGCGGATGCCGGGCAACGCGCGCGGCCAGAACGAGCTCGACCTGCTGGTTCCGCGCACCGCGGTCGACGACTGGCGCAATCGCCTGGCGCAGGCCGGGGTGCGGCCCAGCGGGACATGGGCCTACGAAGCCCACCGCGTCGCGGCGGTGCGGCCCCGCCTCGGCGTCGACACCGATGAGCGCACGATTCCGCACGAGGTGGGATGGATCGGTGGACCCGGTACCGGAGCCGTCCATCTGGACAAGGGCTGTTACCGCGGGCAGGAGACCGTCGCGCGGGTGCACAACCTGGGCCGGCCGCCCCGGATGCTGGTGCTGCTGCACCTCGACGGGTCGGTGGACCGGCCCTCGACCGGTGATCCGGTGCTGGCCGGCGGCCGTACGGTCGGCCGCCTCGGCACCGTCGTCGACCACGTGGATCTCGGGCCCATAGCGCTGGCCCTGCTGAAGCGCGGGCTGCCCGCCGACACGGAATTGTTGACCGGAGCGGAGGCCTCGGTGGCTGCGGTGATCGATGTCGATTCCCTGCCTGAAACCGCACAGATCGGCGCCGGGCGGTTAGCTGTTGAACGGTTGCGGGGCGGTGCGGGATAATGAACGGTAACGTCCGCCACAGCAAGCAGGGGGCGCCAACGCCCGGTGGCGGGGCACGGTAAACTGTCGGCAGGACAATACGACACCAGGAGATCGGAGCCGCCTACTCGTTAGGCCGCTCCGTTATTGCGCGAGGGGGTTCCCCCATGGGCCGCGGCCGGGCTAAGGCAAAGCAGACCAAGGTTGCTCGAGAACTCAAATACAGTTCTCCGCAGACCGACTTAAAGCGGCTTCAGCAAGAGCTGTCCGGGACGGGTTCGGACGAGTCCGACGAACTGGACGGCGACGGGTCCGACGAATCCTGGGACGACCAGGACAGCTGGCGGCGGTAGAGCCAACGATTCGGCGCCGATGCGTAGTGCACCGGCGCCGCGTTAGTTGTACCGAAGTCCGAGTTTCCTAGAATCTCGGGTGCTGACCCACCATCTTGGCCCGCGGTCCCTCTTTCCCGCCTTTGCCGACGGTGCCAAGCACCCAGCAATCCAAGTGTCGGGCGGTCAGGATGGCCAGAGCGCGGTCGGTGTCTTCGGGAGCCACCATGGCGATCATGCCGACGCCCATGTTGAACGTCTTCTCCATCTCCTCGCGCGTCACCCGGCCGCGCTGGGCGATCATCGCGAACACCGGCGCGGGCGTCCAGGTGCCACGGTCCATCTCGGCGACCAGCCCGTGCGGGATGACGCGTTGCAAGTTGCCGGCCAGGCCGCCGCCGGTGACGTGGCAGAAGGTGCGGACGTGGGTTTCGGCCGCGAGCGCCAGGCAGTCCTTGGCGTAGATGCGGGTGGGTTCGAGCAGCTCTTCACCCAGGGTGCGGCCGAACTCCTCCACATAGCCCTCGAGGTTCATCCGGTCGATCTCGAGCAGCACGGTGCGCGCCAGCGAATACCCGTTGGAATGCAGGCCGGACGAGCCCATGGCGATGATGACGTCACCGGGTTTGACCCGGTCGGGCCCCAGCACGTCGTCGGCCTCGACGACGCCGATGCCGGTGGCCGAGATGTCGTAGTGGTCCGGTTCCATCAGGCCGGGGTGTTCGGCCGTCTCGCCGCCCAGCAGCGCGCAGCCGGCCCGCACGCATCCCTCGGCGATGCCACTGACGATGGCGCTCAACCGTTCCGGCACCGTGCGGCCCACCGCGATGTAGTCCTGCAGGAACAGCGGTTCGGCGCCGCACACCACCAGGTCGTCGACCACCATCGCGACCAGGTCCAGCCCGACGGTGTCGTGCTTGTCCATCGCCTGGGCGACCGCCAGCTTGGTGCCGACGCCATCGGTGGACGCCGCGAGCAGCGGCTCGCGGTAGTCGCCGCGTAGCGCGAACAGGCCGGCGAATCCGCCCAGGCCGCCCCGCACCTCGGGTCGTGTGGCTTTTGTGGCCAGCGGCTTGAACAATTCGACGGCGCGATCGCCGGCTTCAATGTCCACCCCGGCCGACGCGTAGGTGATGCCCTGACTGCCGTGGTGGCGTCCGGGGCTCTTTCCGGGATCCGTCATCGCGATAAAGGCTACTAGGCGGCGCTGACGGCCGGTATCAAACGTCGGTGTAGGTGTGCAACCGAGTTCCCTCAGTGCACGACGGGCACTTCGTCGGCCGCGAGATCGTCGAGGCCGGCGCCGCGCGCGGCATTGGCGAGCATGTGCTCGATGACGTTCTTGCCCAACGCGGTTTCACCGGGCAGTTCGATCGGATACTGGCCGTCGAAACACGCGGTGCACAGCCGGGAGGCGGGCTGCTCGGAGGCCGCGACCAGGCCGCGCAGCGAGATGTAGCCCAGCGAGTCGGCGCCGATGGCGTGCCGCACCGCCTCGAGCATCTCCTTCTTGTCTTCGACCGCGTTGGCGATCAGTTCCGCCGGCGACGGGAAGTCGATGCCGTAGAAGCAGGGCCATTTGACCGGGGGTGAGGCGATCCGGACGTGCACTTCGACTGCACCGGCCTCGCGCAGCATCCGCAGCAGGGCACGCTGGGTGTTGCCGCGCACGATCGAGTCGTCGACGACGATGAGTCGCTTACCGCGGATCACCTCTTTGAGCGGGTTGAGCTTCAGCCGGATGCCGAGTTGGCGGATGGTCTGCGAAGGCTGGATGAAGGTGCGGCCGACGTAGGCGTTCTTCATCAGACCCTGGCCGTAGGGAATGCCGGACTCCTGCGCGTATCCGACCGCGGCGGGCGTGCCGGACTCGGGCACGCCGATCACCAGGTCGGCGTCGACGGGACGCTCCCGGGCCAGCCGGCGACCGATCTCCACCCGGGTCGCGTGGACGGACCGGCCGGCGATCGTGCTGTCCGGTCGCGCCAGGTAGACGTACTCGAAGATGCAGCCCTTGGGGGTGGGGTTGGCGAAGCGCGTGGAGCGGACGCCGTCGGCGTCGATCGCCAGTAGTTCACCAGGTTCGATGTCACGCACGAACGACGCGCCGACGATGTCGAGCGCCGCCGTTTCGGAGGCCACCACCCAGCCGCGATCCAGCCGTCCGAGCGAAAGTGGCCGCACCCCATGCGGATCGCGGCACGCGTACAGGGTGTTCTCGTCCATGAAGGTGAGGCAGAACGCGCCGCGCACGGTCGGCAGCAGGTCCAGCGCCGCCTGCTCCAGGGTGGCGTCCGCCGCGCCGTGGGCCAGCAGCGCGCCCAGGATGTCCGAGTCCGTGGTCGCCGGAGCCGGGGCGCGCTTGGCGATCAGGCCCTCGTCGCGCGCGCGGGCGGCGAGCTCGGCGGTGTTGACCAGGTTCCCGTTGTGTCCCAACGCAACCCCGGTGCCGGCCGCGGTGTTGCGGAAGACCGGCTGCGCGTTCTCCCACGTCGTGTCGCCGGTGGTCGAGTAGCGGCAGTGGCCGATGGCGACGTGGCCCGGCATGGCGCCCAGCGTCTGCTCGTCGAACACCTGGCTGACCAGGCCGAGGTCTTTGAAGACCAGCACCTGGGATCCATCGGCCACGGCGATGCCGGCGGCTTCCTGGCCGCGATGCTGCAGTGCGTACAAGCCGTAATAAGTGAGTTTGGCGACGTCCTCGCCCGGGGCCCAGACCCCGAATACACCGCATTCTTCACGGGGTGCGCTGAAATCCTCTTCGGGCTCTTGGACGGTCACGATTAGGCAGCTCCCCGGGGAACGGTTGGTGACGTAACGGAGTCTACGGGCACCGTAGCCGCGCCGACGAATCCGCCGGGCGTGTTGAGCGACGAATTACCGGGCAAATTCCCTAAACCTGCAGTTCAGGGTTATGTTCAGCCCACATCGAACAGGGGCAGACAGTGTCCAATCTCACCGGCTCGCGAGCCGGAAAGCCGCAGCGCACCGGTGCTCTGCGCCTCGGCGAACGACGACTTTCCGGTGGCCAGCAGCAGCCAGGTCCGCGGGTCGGTTTCCACCACGTTTGGCGGCGTGCCCCGGGTGTGTGTGGGCCCGGCGATGCACTGCACGGCGACGAACGGCGGGATGCGCAGCTCCACGCTCCGCCCGGGCGCCACGGCGGCCAGGGTGCGGGCAGTCAGGCGCACGGCCGCCGCCAAATCCTGCCGGTCGGGCGCCGGACGGGATTCATCGCGGAGCCAGTCCGCGACGGCCAGCACGGCCTGCCGAGTCTTGGCCGGATCGGCTTTCTCGCGGGGGCCCATACCCTAGGGTCTCAAAATCATGAAGCCCCGTCGCTCAAGGGCGCGGCCGCCGTACAAGACCGCCGGCCTGGTGACGATCGTGATCACGGGGTTGCTCGGGTCGCTTCTCTATCTGCAGTTTCGGGGCGACCTCGCGCCGAGCACCAAGTTGACCGTAATTGCGGTCCGGGCGGGCCTGGTGATGGACTCCGGCTCCAAGGTCACCTACAACGGGGTGCAGATCGGCCGGGTGTCAAGCATTTCGGAGACCACGCATGACGGCAAACCGGCCGCCAAGCTAGTCCTGGACATCACCCCGAAATACGTCGAACGGATCCCGGCCAATGTGGCGGCCGCCGTCAAGGCGACCACGGTGTTCGGCAACAAATATGTGGCGTTGAGCGCGCCGAAACACCCTGCGGTGCAGTCGATCACACCGTCGATGGTAATCGATGCGACGTCGGTGACCACCGAATTCAATACTCTTTTCGAGACACTCACCTCGATCGCGGAGAAGATCGATCCGGTCAAGGTGAACCTCACGCTCAGCGCGGTCGCTCAGGCGCTGACCGGAATGGGCGCGAAGTTCGGCGCCTCGCTGGTCAACGGCAACGCCGTCCTCGACGATCTGAACCCCCGGATACCAGCCCTGCGCAACGACATTCAGCGGTTGACGGCGCTGGGCGATACCTACGCGCACGCCTCACCCGACCTGTGGGACGCGCTCGATCACGCGGTCACCACCGCACGCACACTCGGCTCTCAGCAGCGCGACCTCGACGCCGCGCTGCTGGCGGCCGCCGGGTTGGGCAACGCCGGCGCCGACGTCTTGGGCCGCAGCGGTCCGTTCTTCGTACGCGGCGCCGACGACCTGGTTCCCAGCAGCCAGCTGCTCGACGAGTACAGCCCCGAAATCTATTGCACCATTCACAATTTCGATGAAGTCGCGCCGAGAATCCACAACGCGCTGGGCGACAACGGCTACTCGCTGGGCGCCCACGCCTCGGGCGCCATCGCGGGCGCGCCCAACCCGTACATCTGGCCGGAGAACCTCCCACGCACCAACGCCAGGGGCGGCCCCGGTAGGCGAGCGGGCTGTTGGCAGAAGATCACCCGAGAACTGTGGCCCGCCCCCTTCCTGGTGATGGACACCGGCGCCAGCATGGCTCCCTACAACCACTTCGAAGTCGGCTCGCCCCTCGCGGTCGATTTCGTGTGGGGCCGCCAACTCGGTGACTACACCATCAATCCCTGACGACTGTCAGCGGTTCGACGCCTGCACGGCCAGCACGGCGATCGCCCCGGCTTCGTTGATGGCCAGGTGCGCGAGCATGGGTGCGGCCAGGCTGCCCGACCGGTCGGCCAGCCAACCGAAGAGCCAGCCCGCGATCCCGGTGACCAGCACGGTGGCGGCCACCGGCTCACCCGTCGCGCGCGCATCGGCGATGTGCGACAGGCCAAAAGCGCCGGCCTGCAACAACCGTCCGCCGCGTTGCCCGAAAGCGGCGGCGCCGGCGGCGGCCAGCGCCCCGCGAAAGGCGGACTCCTCCGACCACACGGTGGCCACCGGTATCCGCAGCAGTAGCCAGTCCGGCGCCGTCGCCGGTGCCTCGCGGCCGGCCATCGATCGGCGCACCGGCGGCAGCAGGGTTGTCGCCGCGACCGCGCAAGCAGTCGGAAACGCGGCCAGTGACCCCAGCCGCAGGCCGGCCCGTAGCCGGGGCGGATCCAGGCCCAAGGGTGCACGCGTCATCGCCACCAGCAGGCCACCCGCGCCCGCCTGTAGCAGCGCTCGCCACGAGGCCGGCAATCGGGGACTGACGAAGCTCCAGCCGACCAGCGCGGCGGCCAGGGACAACGCGCCAGTCCGACGAAAACTCCTGTCAGACATCAGGTTTCGCTGCGGGCACTCATCCGAAGAGCCGCGGCAGCACCGCCTCGGAGGTCTCGCGCAGTTCGGCCAGGGTAACCGTGAACAGTCCCTGGACCTCCAGCGCGTCGGAGGCCTGGTCGACCACGCCGATGCGCACCGCCGGCAGCCCGCGCGCCTCGCACATCGACCGGAACCGGCTCTCCTCGGTGCGCGGGACGGCCACCAGCACGCGGCCCGCCGACTCGGAGAACAACGTCACGAACGGATCGGCGTCCTCGGGAAGCACGATGCGACAACCGGTTTCGCCAGCCAGGGCAGCTTCGACGATGGCCTGTGCGAGGCCGCCTTCGGACAGGTCGTGCGCCGCGGACACCAGCCCGTCGCGCGATGCCGAACGCAGCACCTCGCCCAGCAGCTTCTCGCGGGCCAGGTCGACCTTGGGCGGCAGGCCACCGAGATGGTCGGCGGTCACCTGCGCCCAGATCGAGCCGTCGAACTCGTCGCGCGTATCGCCCAGCAGCATCAGGGTTTCGCCGGGCTCGGTGCCCAGACCGGTGGGGATGCGCCGGCCGACGTCATCGATGACGCCGAGTACCCCGACCACCGGGGTGGGCAGGATCGCCGTCGACCCCGTCTGGTTGTAGAAGCTGACGTTGCCGCCCGTGACCGGAATCCCCAGGGCCACACAGCCGTCGGCCAGGCCGCGTACCGCCTGCGAGAACTGCCACATCACGCCGGGGTCTTCGGGCGAGCCGAAATTCAGGCAGTTGGTCACCGCGACCGGGGCCGCCCCGGTGACGGCGACGTTGCGGTAGGCCTCGGCGAGGGCGAGCTGGGCGCCGGCGTAGGGATCGAGCTTCGTGTAGCGGCCGGACGCGTCGGTCGACAAGGCGATGCCGCGGCCGGTGGATTCGTCGACGCGCAGCACGCCTCCGTCGGCGTGCTCGGCCAGCACGGTGTTGCCGCGCACGTACCGGTCGTACTGCTCGGTGATGAACGCGCGGCTGCACAGGTGCGGACTGCCCAGCAGCGCAAGCAAAGTGGCGCGCAGTTCCTCACCGGTGGCCGGCCGTGGCAGCCGCGTCGAGCTGTCGGCGTTCAGGGCGTCCTGGGTGTCGGGGCGGGCGACCGGGCGCTGGTAGACCGGGCCTTCGTGGGCGACGGTGCGCGGCGGCACGTCGACGACCGTCTCGCCCTGCCAGGTGATCCGCAACCGGTCCCCGTCGGTGACCTCGCCGATCACGGTGGCCAGCACGTCCCACTTGCGGCACACCGCCATGAAGGCGTCGACGTTTTCCGGGGTGACGACGGCGCACATCCGTTCCTGGGACTCGCTGCACAGGATCTCCGCGGGCGTCATCTGGTTGGTGCGCAGCGGCACGGTCTCGAGCTGGATCGCCATGCCGCCGTCGCCTGCCGACGCCAATTCCGAAGTGGCGCATGATAATCCGGCGCCGCCCAGGTCCTGGATGCCGACCACCAGGTGACCGGCGTACAGCTCGAGGCAGCACTCGATGAGCACTTTCTCCATGAACGGGTCGCCGACCTGAACCGAGGGCAGTTTCTTGCGCGAGTTCTCGGCGTCGAAGGTGTCCGACGCCAGCACCGAAACCCCGCCGATGCCGTCCAGCCCGGTGCGGGCACCGAACAGGATGATCTTGTTGCCGGTGCCGGAGGCGAAGGCCAGGTGCAGGTCCTCCTGCCGCAGCACGCCGACGCACATGGCGTTCACCAGCGGGTTGCCGGCGTAGCACGCATCAAAGACGGTCTCGCCGCCGATGTTGGGCAGGCCCAACGAGTTGCCGTAGCCGCCGATGCCGCGCACCACGCCGTCGACCACGCGACGGGTATCCGGCGCATCCGCGGCGCCGAAGCGAAGCTGGTCCATCACCGCGACAGGTCGCGCGCCCATCGCCATGATGTCGCGGACGATCCCGCCGACTCCGGTGGCCGCGCCCTGATAGGGCTCGACGTAGGACGGGTGGTTGTGCGACTCGACCTTGAAGGTGACCGCCCAGCCGTCGCCGATGTCGACGACGCCGGCGTTCTCGCCGATGCCGGCCAGCATGCCGGCGCGCATTTCGTCGGTGGTGGTCTCGCCGAAGTAGCGCAGGTGCACCTTGGACGACTTGTAGGAGCAGTGCTCGCTCCACATCACCGAGTACATCGCCAGCTCGGTGTCGGTGGGGCGGCGGCCGAGGATCTCGCGGATGCGCTGGTATTCGTCGTCTTTGAGGCCCAGCTCGGCGAAGGGCTGCGGTTCGTCGGGAGTGGTGGCGGCGTGCTCGACGGTGTCGATGGCCTGGGTGCGCGCACTCGTCCCGGAGACAGTCACGCCAGACAGTCTAGGGCTGGGCGGCGTGCAGGCGCTTTTCGCCGCCCCTTCGGTCAGGCGGTACCTATCCGGCGCGGAGCAGGTCTGCGCTTGCGGTGTCGGCGGGGTAGAACAATTCGACGGCCAGTTCGGCGAGGGTGACGTCGAGCGGCGTCCCGAACGTCGTCAGCGTCGTGAACATCGACAACCGTCGGCCCCCGCCGGCGTCAAGGACGAACGGAATCAGCAGCGACTCGCTATCCGGGGGCGCGCGCCGGGCTTCGGCCGCGGCCGCGACCCCGGGGTAGTCGCGTACCTCCTCGTCGAGTGCCGCCAATCCCGGGTCGCCGGTGAGAGCGATGGTGCGTCGCAGCTGGTGCAGTAGGTAGCCGGCCCAGTCCGGGAAATTCAGGGTTCGCGCCGCCAGACCGTCGGGGTGCAAGCACAACCGGTAGACGTTCGCCGGCGGACCCAGCAGCTCCTCGGGTAGGCCGGCGGTCAGCGCGGAGGCTGCCGCGTTGGTCCCCACGATGTTCCAGCACCGGTCGATGACGATGCCCGGGTAGGGATGGTGCGCATCGAGCAGGCGCTGCACCGCGTCCCGAGCCGGGGAGAGTGCGGCATCCTCGAACGGACGCGATCGATAGCGCGGCGCGAAACCGGCGGCGAGCAGCAGCGTGTTACGTTCCCGCAGCGGTATATCGAGGCCGTCGGCCAGGGTGAGCACCATTTCCGGACTGGGGCGCGAGCGTCCCGTCTCGATGAAGCTCAGATGCCGCGCCGACACACCGACACTCAGCGACAGATCGAGCTGACTCACCCGTCGGCGCGTCCGCCATTCGCGCAACAACTCACCAACCGCCGCCTGGCTCACCAGGCAACGGTAACCACGTCTGGGCACTCACGGCGATGACCTCGGAGGTAATTGCGGGGGCGCGCAGCGCGGCGACACGCTTGCTGTACGCGCTCGATCGGAGCGCCCGATCCAAGGAGGAACCATGACGGACGTCCAATCCGCGCCGAAGTTCAGCGCCGAGGTTTTCGCGGCATACTGGGCCGCCCCCACCATGTCGCGCGGCTTCGACATCCTCGCCGAGGACATCGTCGGCTACTGGCCGGGCGATCCGGAGCCGGTCCGGGGGATCACGGCGTACACGGCGAAAATCGCCGAATTGCTCGAGGCCGCACCGGATTTGCGGCTCGAGGTGATCGACAGCGCTACCGTCCCCGCCGCCGCCGAAGGCGAGGAACTCGTGTTCTTGCACTACGTCGGTCACGGCACCGGCCCGGACGGACCGTTCCACATCCGCGGCATCGACCGGGTCCGTACCCGCAACGGGATCGTGGTGGAGAACGTCATCCGCTACGACCCCGTTTTCGTGGGTCAGCGCTGAGTTACGGCTACTGACGCACGACGCAGAAGACGTTGCCCTCGGGGTCGGCCAGCACCACCCAGCGAAAGGTGTCGCCGAACTGGTGCCGGCCGACCTCGGTCGCTCCGGCCGCCGTCAGCCGTGACGCCTCGGCGTCGATGTCGGATGCACCCAGATCGAGGTGCACTCGGTTCTTTCCGGGTGTGGGATCGGGCACCTTCTGGAATCCGAGCCGCAGCCCGTCGCCGAAGGTCACCGCGGTGAACTCGTCGGCGAGCACCTCGTGCGTCGTCCCGCCGAACTGTTCGGCCCACCACGCGCCCAGCTTCGCGGGGTTGTCGCAGTCGAAGGTCAGCATCTCCACGTTGAGCGCCATACCGGCAGACCTTATGCCGCTAGTCGGCGGAAAGGAACGCCTGCATGGCGGCCGAGTAGGCGGCCACGTCGTGAACGCCCATCAACTCGCGCGCGGAATGCATCGCCAGTTGAGCGGCGCCGACGTCGACGGTCGGGATGCCGGTCCGCGCGGAGGTCAACGGTCCGATCGTCGATCCGCACGGCAGGTCGGCCCGGTGTTCGTAGCGCTGCAGGTCCACTCCGGCCTGCCGGCAGGCCAGCGCGAACGCCGCGGCGGTGCGGCCGTCGGTGGCGTAGCGCAGATTCGGGTGCACCTTGAGCACCGGCCCGGCGTTGACCGCGATCGGGTGGCTGGGCTCGTGTCGCTCGGGGTAGTTGGGATGGGTGGCGTGCGCCATGTCCGCCGAGGCCAGCAGCGAGGCCGGCCGCCGGCGCAGGTAGTCCTCGCGGCTACCGCCGGCCGCCAGCACGATCCGCTCCAGCACGGTGCCCAGCAGGTCTGATTGCGCGCCGTGATCCGACGACGATCCGACCTCCTCGTGATCGAAGAGCACCAGCACCGGCAGATAGGCGCCGGCCCGCTCCACGGCCAGCAGCGCCTCCAGCCCCGCATAGCAACTGGCCTGGTTGTCCAGCCGGGGCGCGCTCAGTAGGTCCGCGTCGGCGCCGATCACCGTGGCGGGAGTCAGGTCGTGGGTCATCAGATCGGCGCCAAGCACGTCGGTCGCCGCCACGCCGGCGCGCTGGGCGACGTAATCGACGAATGATCGCGGCGCATCCCCGACGCCCCACACCGCGTTGACGTGTCGCTGCGGGTCCAGGGTCAGCGACTTGCGGTCCTCGGCCAGGTGGATCGCCAGCTGCGGCACCCGGAGGATGGGCTCGTCGATCCGCACCAGCCGGTGCGCGACCCCGCCGTCTTCGTCGTCCGCGCGCACCGAGAGGCGCCCGCTGATGCCCAGATCGCGGTCCAGCCACGAGTTGAGCCACGCGCCCCCATAGGGTTCCAGCGCCACTACCCGCCAGCCGGCGACCACCCGGTCGGGATGCTGCTTGACCCTGAGGTTGGGACTGTCGGTGTGCGCACCCACGATTCGGAACGGCCGGTCTGCGCCCTCCGAATTCCAAGCGACCAGCGAGGCCGCCCGCACAGTGAAGTAGCGCCCCGGCTCGGACGGCCAGTGGTTAGCTTCGCTCAGTTCGGTGTATCCGGCTGCGATCAGCCGGGCGGCCACCGTGGCGCACACGTGAAACGGCGACGGAGACGCGTCGATGAAATCGCAGAGTCCTTGCGCACTCGCTGAGGACTTCGCCTGGTTTCGAGGCCCGCCGGACATGTTGAACATCATGGCGCTCGGCCGTCATGCAGTTTTACGCTGGGTTCGATTGCGCACTCCTTGCTCGCGCCGCTTCCGGCGCTCGCCGTCGCCACGCTCGGTTCGATTGCGCACTCCTTGCTCGCGCCGCTTCCGGCGCTCGCCGTCGCCACGCTAGGGTCACCAACGTGCCCCCCGTCCAGCCGCAACCCATCCTCGCGCCGCTGACCCCGGCGGCGATCTTCCTGGTGGTGACCATCGACGACGGCGGAGAGGCGGCGGTGCACGACGCGCTGCCCGACATTCCGGGGCTGGTGCGCGCGATCGGTTTCCGCGAACCGCAGAAACGGTTGTCGGCGATCGCCTCGATCGGCTCCGACGCGTGGGATCGCCTGTTCTCCGGACCGCGGCCCGCCGAACTGCATCGGTTCCCCGAGCTGAACGGACCGCGGCACAGCGCGCCTGCCACACCCGGGGATCTGTTGTTCCACATCAGGGCCGAGAGCTTGGATGTCTGCTTCGAGCTGGCCGACCGCGTCCTCAAATCGATGGCCGGTGCGGTCACCGTGGTCGACGAGGTGCATGGTTTCCGCTACTTCGACAACCGCGACTTGCTCGGGTTCGTCGACGGCACCGAGAACCCGGACGGCGCGCTCGCCACCAGCGCCACCGCGATCGGCGACGAGGACCCCGACTTCGCCGGCTCTTGCTATGTGCACGTGCAGAAGTACCTGCACGACATGTCTTCGTGGAATTCGACCCCGGTCACCGAGCAGGAGCGCGTGATCGGCCGCACCAAGCTGGACGACATCGAGCTCGGCGACGACGTCAAGCCGGCCAACGCCCACATCGCCCTCAACGTGATCACCGACGACGACGGCACCGAACTGAAGATCGTGCGGCACAACATGCCGTTCGGCGAGCTCGGCAAGAGCGAATACGGCACGTACTTCATCGGCTATTCGCGTACCCCGCAGGTCACCGAACAGATGCTGCGCAATATGTTCCTCGGCGACCCGCCGGGCAACACCGACCGTATCCTGGACTTCTCCACGGCCGTCACAGGCGGCCTGTTCTTCTCTCCCACCCTCGACTTTCTCGACGATCCACCGCCGCTGCCCACAGCGCCGGTGGCGGAAACGCCAGTGGCACAGAATGGCTCACTTTCGATCGGCAGCCTGAAAGGAACCTCTTCATGAACAACCTCTACCGCGACCTGGCACCGGTCACCGAAACCGCTTGGCAAGAAATCGAATTGGAGGCGGCCCGCACCTTCAAACGCCACATCGCCGGGCGCCGGGTGGTCGACGTCAGCGAGCCCGGCGGACCGGTGACCGCCGCGGTGAGCACCGGTCGGCTCGCAAACGTGGCGTCTCCCACCGAGGGCGTGGAAGCCCACCTCCGAGAAACCAAACCCCTCGTTCGGCTGCGTGTTCCGTTCACCCTGTCGCGTTACGAGATCGACAACGTCGAGCGCGGCGCCAGCGACTCCGACTGGGATCCGGTCAAGGAAGCCGCCAAGAAGCTGGCGTTCGTGGAAGACCGAGCCATCTTCGAGGGCTACGCCGCGGCATCCATCGAGGGCATCCGCTCGGCCAGCTCGAACAAGTCGCTGACCTTGCCGGCGGATCCGCGCGAGATTCCGGACGTCATCACTCAGGCGATCTCCGAACTCCGGCTGGCCGGTGTCGACGGTCCCTACTCGGTGCTGCTGTCCGCCGAGGTCTACACGCGGGTCAGCGAGACCACCGAACACGGCTATCCGATCCTCGAACACATCGACCGGCTGGTTCCCGGAGACATCATCTGGGCGCCGGCCATCGACGGTGCATTCGTGCTCACCACCCGCGGCGGCGACTTCGACCTGCAGCTCGGGACCGACGTGTCGATCGGATACACCAGCCATGACGCCGACACCGTGCAGCTGTATCTGCAGGAGACGATGACATTCCTGTGCTACACCGCGGAGGCGTCCGTCCCGCTGAGCCCGTAGGAATAATCGCCGACGGACCGCTGCTTAGGTGGAGGGACAAACGAACTTCTCTCCTGGAGGCAGGGTTTCGATGGCAACAACATTGGCAGGCTCGACCGCACTGGTGACGGGCGCGACATCGGGAATCGGCCGGGAAATCGCACTGCAGCTTGCGGCTCGCGGCGCCGAGGTCGTGGTGCAGGGTCGCGACGCCGAACGCGGCGCCAAGACCGTCCGCGATATTGAAAATGGCGGGGGTAAAGCACGTTTCGTCGCCGCAGATCTCAACGTCGCCGACGATGTGCGGCGGTTGGCCGCCGAGGCCGGACCCGTGGACGTCCTGATCAACAACGCCGGCGTCTATGAGTTCGGGCTGACCGCGGACACCGACGACGCGACCTTCGACGAACACGTGAACGTGAACCTGCGTGCGCCGTACATCCTGGTGCAGCAGTTGGTGCCGGCCATGGCGGCTCGGGGCAACGGCGCCGTGGTCAACGTGAGCACGCTGGCCGCATCGGTAGCGACACGAAGCGCGGGGATCTATGGGGCCACCAAAGCCGGCTTGGAGCAGCTCACGCGCGTGTGGGCAGATGAATTCGGCGAGTCGGGCGTGCGGGTGAACGCGGTGGCCGCGGGGCCGACCGACACGCCTGGGGCCGCCGCCCTTCCGGGTGTACTCGACACCATCGCGGCGATCACCACGCTGAAGCGAGTGGCCGATGCGAGCGAGATCGCAAGCGCCGTGGTCTTTCTCGCTTCGCCGGACGCCAGCTATGTCAACGGCGCTATCTTGCACGCGACGGGGGGTCAGTCGGCGATTGCCGCATAACGGTTTTCGCTAGAGATCGAGCACCACATCGGTTTCCGGAGCCGCCGAGCAGATGAGGACCGAGCCGTCAGCTGGCGGCTCCAAAGGCTGCTGGACGTAACTGGTCGTCCCCGCGACAACTCCTGTGACGCACACGTGACACACCCCACTTCGGCAGGAGAAGCGGGTCGGAACGTCGCAGGCCTCGGCGAGGTCGAGGATGCTTCGGTAGGCGGGTGACCAGTTGACCGTTAATCCGCTGCGCGTAAAGGTGATCGCCGGTCCGACGCCGGGTGGCCCCACCGGTGGGTGGGGTGGCCTGCGCTCGCCGGTCTCGACAACGCCCGGGTTGATCGCGGGCAACGCGCCGAACAGCTCGGTGTGGATGCGGGTCGGGTCGAATCCCATGCCGGCCAGGTCGTCACGCACGTCCGCCATGAATTGCGTTGGACCGCAAAGGTAGACGCTGGCGTCGGTCGGCAGGCCCAATTTCGCGATCGACTCTCGGCGCAGCCGGCCCTGCGTTTCGGTGTAGAAGATCTGCTGCCTCGCGTGCGGTAGCGATTTGATGAGAGTCGCAACTTCGGCTGCGAACACTTGGGTTTCGCGGTTGCGCGTGGTGTGCAACCACCAGATGTCGCGCTGACTCCCGGCTGCGGACAGCGCATGCAGCATCCCTAGCACCGGCGTCGCCCCGATTCCGGCCGAGAACAGGATGACTGGCCCGCTGCCTTCGACCAGGTGGAAGTCGCCGCGGGGGGCGGCCGCCGCGATCACCGACCCCGGCCGGATGTGGGTGTGCAGCCACCGGCTCACCACGCCGTGGTCCTCGCGCTTGACACTGATGCGGTAATGGCCGGCGGAGGAATCATCCGACAGGGAGTAACTGCGCAGCGGTGGTGGGTCGCCGGCGCCGGCGATCCTGACCGTCAGGTACTGTCCGGGCAGCGCCGGCGGCAGCGGAGCCTGGTCGGCGGCCTCGAGCCGGATCGAGAGGACTTGCGAACTCTCCCAGCATGTCTCAGTGACCCGCAAATTACGAAAGCCCCTCCACCCCGGCTCGACTCCGAGGGGTGGGGCTACCGCGGGCGGCGCGCCATCGCGTGCGGCCAGCAGATCGTGGAAAGACTGCTGCCAACCCGGGCTGAGCGCGGGAACGTCGACGGCCTTGCGCAAGGCTTCGACTTTGCGGTCGGGCAGGTACAGCAACGCGTCGACCTCGGCGACACTGAGTTCGTGCCGACCGCGGCGGGTCCGGACGATGTCGTCGCCTGCCCGCACCCGGCCCTCGGTGATTACCCGGAAGTAAAAGCCCGGACGATGTTGAGCGACAAGCAAATTGGGCATCTCTGGCTCGCCGAGGCGCAGCCCGACCCGAAAGCACGTGACACGCGGCTGAGTAACCTCGAATTCGGCATCGCCGATTCGATAGCGGTCTCCAATGCAAACGTCGGTGTCGGCGAGCCCGGCGATGGTGAAGTTTTCGCCGAAGTCACCCGGTTGCAGGTCGTCGCGAGCCAGGTAGGTCTTCCAGAAGTCGTAGGACTCGCTCTGGTACACCATGACGGCGCGTTGTTCCCCGCCGTGGCCGGCGAGATCGCCCTGACCGTCGCCGTCGATGTTCAGCCGTCGCACCATGACCGGCCCGTCGACCGGACTCTTCCAGATCCCGGTGTAGACCGTCTTATCGTGCCACTGCACGTTCTTCGGCATGCCCACGTTCACCGAAACAAGCTTGCCCACCGTGTCACCTCGAACCTGACCCGACATTGCGCGAGCCGGGCCAACTGGGTTGGTTGGCCCAGAGTATGGCAGCCGGGTGCGCGGGGCAACATGTCCGTTTCGCGGACTGTTGCGCGAGGCCCGTTTGGTGCATACTGGGTCGTACAACCCATAAATTTGGACGCTCGGTTCAGCGCACCTCCATCGGACGCCGCCGCGGCGCACGATGCTGAAATGCATTCAGTCAGGAGGAATGCCATGCCTGCTGTTCATCATCGCTACGCCGCGGTCGACGGCCACCGGATCTTCTACCGGGAGGCCGGGGACCGGGCCGATCCGGCGGTGGTGCTCCTGCACGGGTTTCCCACCAGCTCGTACATGTTCCGCCACCTGATCCCGCTTCTCGCCGACAAATACCACGTCATCGCGCCGGATCACCTCGGCTTCGGGCTGTCCGACGCCCCACCTGCCGACGAGTTCGACTACACCTTCGACGCGCTGACCGACCTCACGGCGGGCCTGCTGGGAACCCTGGGCGTCGACCGGTACGCCATGTACGTCCAGGACTACGGCGCACCGATCGGCTGGCGGCTCGCGCTGCGCGATCCGGCCGCCGTCACCGCGATCATCAGCCAGAACGGCAATGGCTATGACGCGGGATTCGTCGAGAGCTTCTGGAAGGTCGTGCAGGCGTACCAACAGGAGCAGACAACAGCCACCGAGGCCCCGGTGCGGCAGTTCCTCACCCTCGATGCCACCCGCTGGCAGTACGTCACCGGCGTGGCCGACGAGACACTGGTCGACCCCGAATCCTGGCATCACGACTACGCGTTGCTTTCGCGGCCCGGCAACGATCTGGTGCAGCTGAATCTGTTTCGTGATTACGCCACCAATGCGCCCCTGTATCCGTACCTACACGAGTACTTCCGCGCGACCCGGGTGCCGCTGCTCGCGGTCTGGGGCCGCGGCGACGAGATCTTCGCGCCGGCCGGCGCCGAGGCGTTCGCTGACGACCTGCCCGACGCCGAGATCCACCTGCTCGACGGCGGGCACTTCCTGCTGGAGTCGGCCTGCGACGACGTCGCCCAGCTGACCCGGAGTTTCCTCGCCAAGCACCTCAAGGCCTGATCCTTGTTGTATGGGCTGGAGGTCCCATAAATGGGAGCGCTCCCGAGATAACCTGGCGCGATGGCCCACCCCGATGTTCGCGACGAACAACGGTTGACCGCCAAGGGGCGAGCCACCCGCGACCGGATCGTGCAGGCCGCCGCCCAGCTGATCGTCACCGAGGGCCTGTCCGCGTCCAACATGGAGAACGTGCGCCGCGCGGCTTCGGTCAGCGGCTCACAGCTCGCCCACTATTTCGCCGACAAGGCGGCGCTGATTCGCGCGGTCATCTGGCGCCAGATCGCCGTGGTCCTGGACTTTCACCGTCAGCCCACGCTTCGGGGCCTGTGTTCTTTTGACGACTTCGAGCGGTGGATCGACCTCAACATGCGCTACCTGCGCCGCATCGGATATTTCGGCACACCCACCTATCACGCGCTGACCGCCCAGCTGGCGAAGACGGACGACACCACCCGCGACGCTCTGGGGTCCGGGTACCGCCAGTGGATCGGCTTGTTGGAGAAGGCAATTCAGCAAATGAAAGACGACGGCCTGCTGGTTGGCGGTGCCGACCCCCGGCAGGTCGCTTTGGTGATCATCGCCGCCCATCAGGGAGGTGGTGTGTTGACGTTCACCTATCAACAGGAGTGGCCGCACGCCGACGCGGTGCGTTTCGCGGTGAACTACCTCCGCCTGTTCGCAACCGACAGCGCCGAGCGCGCACCCCGCCCCCCGCGCCGGTCGCGGGGCCGCCGCCCCGCCCGGCAAGCCGGCTGACGCTCACGGCCGGAGGTGACGACATGACCGAACACAACCCCCCGCGGTTGACGCGCAAGGGACTGGCAACGCGCGCACGCATCGTCGAGGTCGCCGCACGCCTGATGTTCGAGCATGGCATCGCGAATACCAGCATCGACCGGGTGCGACGCGCCGCCGGAGTGGGCGGATCCCAGATTTCGCACTACTTCCGGGACAAGCGCGACCTGATCCGCCACGTCGTCGATGCGCGCCGCAAGGACGTCCGGGACTTCCACTCGCGGCCGCAGTTCGCCGGACTCGACAGCCTGGATGCCCTACAAGCGTGGGCCGATGCCTGCGTATCAGACATCGACGCCGTATACCGGGTCGGAGGATGCGTCTATGGGTCGTTGGCCGGCGAGCTGATCGAGGCCGACAGCGAAATGCACGACGAGCTCTCCGCGGGTTACGACCAATGGATCGAACTGTTTCGGGTCGGCCTCGAGTCGATGCGCGATCGCGGTGATCTGCGCCCGGAAGCCGACCCGCGGCATCTGGCCGTGTCGCTGGTCGCCGCGCACCAGGGCGGCGCCATGCTCACCCACACCACCGGCGATCCGGAGCCGCTGCGGGCGGCAGTCAATGCCGCCGTCGACTACGTGCGCTCTTTTGCGACTCGACCGCCCACCCGCAACGGGCGATCCGCGCCGTCGCGCGGCCGAAGTAAAGGCTAAGGGCGCCATTCCCCTGGACATAGCGGGAAGGCGCGCCCATAATAATGGGTCAGTTAGCCCATTCGTCTCGATCATGTGATCACTTCCATCGACCTGGGAGGGCAGTAAGTGGCTGCCGCCGATCCGCACCAGCTGCCCACCGCGCCGGCTGTTGTACGCGAGCAACCCGGCGGGGAAACCATGCGGGCGATCGTCTTGGCAAAGTTCGGCGGTCTGGACAGCCTGGTCTATACCGACATCCCCAAGCCGCTGCCCAAGGACGGCGAAGTCGTCATCGCGGTAAAGGGTTTCGGCATCAATCACGCCGAGATGCACATGCGTCGTGGTGAATGGGCCGAAGCCGCAGAAGTGAGCGGCATCGAATGCGTTGGCATCGTCGACTCCTGCCCGGGCGGCGAGTTCCCGGTCGGGGCCAAGGTGGCCGCGCTCATGGGAGGCCTGGGCCGAACCATAAATGGCAGCTACGCCGAATACACCCGCGTCCGCGCGGCCAACGTCGCGCTCATCGAATCCGACCTGCCGTGGTCGCAGTTGGCCGCGCTGCCGGAAACCTATGCGGTGGCCTGGACATGCCTCTTCCGCAACCTGCGCCTTGAAACCCAAACCTTGGTCTTGCGGGGTGCGACGTCGTCTCTGGGCCAGGCCGCGCTCAAGATGGCGGTGGCCGCGGGTGCCCAAGTCATCGCGACCACCCGCCGCAGCGAACGTGTTGGCATGCTCGAGAAACTGGGCGCTTCCCGTGTCGAGTTGGAGCGCCGTGACCTGGCGGCCCATATCGCTGAGAGCAAGCAGATTGACGCCGTCCTCGATCTGGTGGGCAACAGCACCATCCTGGATTCCCTCGACATGCTGCGCCGTGGCGGCACGGCCTGTCTGGCCGGATGGCTGGGCGGGCTGGATCCCCTTGGGGATTTCAACCCGCTGCTGCGCATGGCCTCCGGTGTGAACTGGAACTTTTTCGGCAGCTTTGTGTTCGGCACACCAGGCTTCCCGCTCTCCGATGTCCCCCTGCAGGACATCGCCCGGCAGGTCGCCCAAGGCGCGCTGGAAGCGAAGCCGTCTCGCGTCTTTTCGTTTGACCAGATTCATGAGGCCCACCGAGTGATGGAGGCCGGAGAATCCGGCGGCAAGATGGTCATCGTGATGGAGTGATTCTGCGTGAAATTCACTGTTGTGGGACACGATTCACGAGGGAAGGACACGATATGGGTCTGGCATGGCAGCAAGGCCCGCTGGCGGCGGGATCGCTCGGACACTTCCTCACCGAACAGCCGATGCCACCGCGGCTGCTGTTCGCCGAGCCGTTGCGCCGCCGGATGCGGGTGCGCTTCGCGGATCGGTGGATCGCCGACAGCGAGGACGTGATCCTCCTACACGAACCGGGCCGCTACCCGGTCGCCTACTTCCCCCGCGGTGATATCGAAGAGGGAACGCTGCACACCGAGGATCGGGTGACGCAGCATCGCGACCTCGGGGCCACGCAGTGGTTCACCGTCAAGGCACCGGGACGCGAGACCAACCACAGCGCGTGGGAACACACCGGGCTGCCCGCCCATGCGGTGGTGCTCGATGGCCGGGTGGCGTTTGCGTGGCGTGCCATGGATGCCTTCTACGAAGAAGAGGAACGGATCGTCGGGCACGCCGCGGATGCCTACCATCGCATCGACATCCGGTCTACTGCACGGCATCTCGTCGTGCGGGACGGCGATCGGGTGATCGCCGACACCCATCGCCCGTTGGCGCTGTACGAGTCCGGCTTTGCGCCCAGATGGTACGTGCCGCGCGAAGATACCGAGGAGTCCGCACTCAAACTCGTTGATATCCAGACGTTTTGTCCCTACAAGGGAATCTGCTCCTACTATGACATCGGCAGCCACCAACGGGCGGCATGGTCTTACGTCGACGCGTGGACGGAGGTCGCACGCGTCCGAAACCTGGTGTCCTTCGAACCCGACAAAATCGATGTGCACCTCGACGGCAAGCAACTTCAACTGGAGCCGGGCCAGACCGTCATCCCACACGGGGTAGACCGCGGGCTCGACACAGACGAGGTGTCAGGGAAGAACCCGACCCGGAGCGCCTCATGAGGGCGTCCATCGAAGTCGTCATCCTGCCCGTCGCGGATCCCGATCGCTCGCTACGGTTCTACCGTGACCAGCTTGGGTTCAACCTCGACGTCGATTACGCGCCCACCCCGGGATTCCGGGTCATCCAATTGACGCCCGAGGGCTCGGGCACCTCGATCCAATTCGGAGTGGGTCTCACCGATGCGCCGAACGGCTCAGTGCGCGGCCTGTATCTCGTGGTCTCCGACATCGAGGCCTGTCGCGCGGAGCTGACCGGTCGCGGCGTAACCGTCAGCGAGATACGCCATAAAGATACCGACGGCGGCTGGAGCGGCAAGTTCCTCCCGGGCACCGACCCGGACCGCGGTGACTATGCGAGCTTCGCGGACTTCCGCGATCCCGACGGCAATGGTTGGGTAGTGCAGGAGCGGAACCATCAGCCGGGCTGACAGTGGTTGAAAACCATTGCGGCAGATCGGGAGGTAGCGGTGGCGGCGCGAGAGACCAGTCCTGAACGGCTACGCGGATTCTCCGACGGCGTGTTCGCCGTCCTCATCACGATCCTGGTGTTAGAACTCAAACCGCCGAGCGCCCACGGATTCCGCGCCCTGCTTCCGCTGTGGCCGACCGGGCTGAGCTATGTGGTCAGCTACCTGTTCATCGCGATCGTCTGGGTCAACCATCATCACCTGTTCAACTACGCCCAGGTTGCGACGTCGCGCCTGGTCTGGTCGAACTTCGCGCACCTCTTTTCGGTCTCGCTGATCCCGTTCACCACCGAGTGGATCGCCGACAGCCGGCTGGCCCCGGCGCCGGTATCCCTGTACGCCGCGGTCTTCGTCCTGGTCAACATCACCTACCTGGCGCTGTGTTGGGAAGCGGTGGATCGGCCCGCCCACCAAGATGTTTCAACGCGGATGCGACGCATGCTGCAAATGAGGTCGTTCATCACGCTCGGGGTGTTCGTGACGGCGGCGCTGGTCGCGCTGTGGTGGCCGGTGGCGGCGATGTTGTTGATCGTGTTGTGCCTCGTGGGGTACCTCCGACCGGATATTCCCCAACGAAAGAATGTCGAGCCGTCATGACCACACCGTCCATCCTGGTCTTCGACGTCAACGAGACGTTGCTCGATATCGAATCCATCGCACCGCTTTTCGCTGAGCTGTTCGGAGATGAAGGCGTGCTGCGGGAATGGTTCGCGCAGTTGATCATGTACTCGATGACCATCACGCTGGCCGGCGATTATGTGACGTTCCCCGTGCTGGCCCAAGGCGTGCTGCGCATGCTGGGCGACGTCCACCGGGTGGACGTCACCGACGAGCATGCCGACCGCCTGAAGGCCCAGCTGCTTACCATGCCGGCGCACCCCGATGCCGCCGATGGACTTGCCGCCCTGCGTGACAACGGTTTTCGGCTGGTATCCCTGACCAACTCCCCGCCCAATCTGGATGGCCCGACGGCGCTTCAACAATCTGGACTTGCCAACTTTTTCGAGCATCAACTGAGTGTCGATGCCCGTGGCGTGTTCAAGCCGTCACCCGCCGTCTATCGCTACGTATGCGAGACCCTCCAGGTGGCTCCCGCGGACTGCATGATGGTCGCCGCACATGTGTGGGACACAATCGGTGCGCAGAACGTCGGATTCGGTGGGGCTCTCCTCACCCGGCGCGGCAACGCACCGCTGCCGGTGGACGGCCTGCCGCAGCCGGACATCGTCGCCAGTGATCTGCGTGGGCTCGCCGAGCAACTGGTAAAGGGAATCCGCGAGTGCTGAGACGTGGCGACCCACCCAAGCGAAAGGATCGTCGACCATGACAGCAGCTGGCGGAGGAGACTTTGACGTCGTGGTGCTTGGCGCCGGCCCGATCGGCCAGAATGCCGCCGAACGCGCCCGGGCCGCGGGACTGCGTGTCGCTCTGGTCGAACGCGAACTCGTCGGCGGCGAATGCTCGTATTGGGCGTGCGTGCCCAGTAAAGCGTTGCTGCGCCCCGTCATTGCGCTTTCCGATGCCCGTCGTGTCGACGGTGCACGGGAAGCCGTCACCGGCTCCATTCGCGCCGACGGCGTGTTCGGCCGCCGCAACCGTTACGTCACCGACTGGGACGACAGCAGCCAGGCCGACTGGGTCAGCGGAATCGGCGCGACCCTGATCCGGGGGCACGGGCGATTGGACGGCCCACGACGGGTCGTCGTCACCAACAGCCACGGCGAGCAGGTGGCGCTGACCGCACGGCATGCGGTGGTCATCTGCACCGGAAGCCGCTCGGCATTGCCCGATCTGCCCGGCATTGCCGAGGCGAAGTCATGGACGAACCGGCAAGCGACCGATAGCAGTGCGGTTCCCGAGCGCCTGGCCATCGTGGGCGCCGGCGGCGTGGGGGTCGAAATGGCCACGGCCTGGCAGGGTTTGGGCTCGCAGGTGACGCTGCTGGCGCGCGGATCGGGACTGCTGCCCCGGATGGAGCCCTTTGTGGGCGAATTGATCGGACGCGGGCTCCTCGAGGCCGGCGTCGACCTGCGGGTGGGAGTATCGGTTCGCGCGCTGCGCCGCCCGGACGACTCCCACGTTGTACTGGACCTGGACGACGACACCGAATTACGGGCCAATGAGGTGCTTTTCGCGACCGGGCGTACACCGCTAACCGACGACATCGGCTTGGACACGGTGGGCTTGAGGCCGGGCAGCTGGCTGGAGGTGGACGACACCTGCCTTGTTCAGGGTGCCGCCGAGGACGGCTGGCTCTACGCGGCGGGAGACGTCAATCACCGGGCTCTGCTCACCCACCAGGGCAAGTATCAAGGCCGCATCGCCGGTGCCGCGATCGGGGCACGCGCGGCGGGCAAGCAGTTGGACAGCGAACCGTGGGGCGCTCATGCTACGACCGCCGACCATCACGCGGTGCCGCAAGCCTTCTTCACCGATCCCGAAGCGGCCGCCGTCGGCCTGACAGCTCAACAAGCCAAGCAAGCCCGACACCGGGTCCGCACAGTCGATATCGAAATCGGTGACGTCGTGATGGGGGCCAAGCTTTACGCGGACGGTTACACCGGCCGCGCGCGGATGGTGGTCGACCTGGATAGCGGCCACCTCCTCGGCGTGACTATGGTCGGCCCGGGCGTGACCGAACTGCTGCACTCGGCCACCATCGCTGTCGCCGGCCAGGTACCCATTGACCGGTTGTGGCACGCCGTGCCGTGCTTCCCGACCATCAGCGAACTGTGGCTGAGACTGCTCGAGGCGTATCGGGATCAGTCGGACGATAATTGACCCATGGCCACCACAGACGGATTCCATCCGGACTTCGACGACACGGCAGCACCCGCCGCGCGCAATCGGGTGCGCCACATCAAGGCGTCGGAAATCAGCTCCGACACAGCACAATCGGAGGGTTTACGGCGCTTCGCCGCCCTGTCCGGCAGCTCGGTCGGCGCGGAGAAGCTCTGGATGGGCGAGACGCACGCGTCGCCGCAATCGGCTTCGGACAACCACCATCACGGTGACTCGGAGACCGCCATCTATGTGCGAAGCGGCAACCCGGAATTCGTCTTCCATGACGGCACCGGAGAGGTCCGCATCGCCGCCGCGCCCGGCGATTACGTCTTCATCCCGCCGTATCTGCCGCCGGGAGGAAAACCCCGACCCCGACACCACCGCCGAGGTGGTGATCGCACGCAGCAGCCAAGAGGCCATTGTGATCAATCTCCCCGCCCTGTATCCGCTGGCCGATCATCAGTAGACGGCGATCTCGATCAGGTTGCCGTCGATGTCACGACAGTAGTGCGAGGTCATCTCACCCAGCGCCCCCACCTTGGTCACCGGTCCGGAGATCACCTCCACTCCGCACGCGGCGAGATGTGCGCGAACATCGTCCGGGCTGGCGTGGGTGACGAAGCACAGGTCTTCGGAACCGGCGGCCTCGACCGACGCGGTGAACCAGTGGGGATCGTCGGTCAACGCGCCGACAGGCCGCAGATTGATCTTCTGATCCCCGAAGCACAGCGCCGTCCTGTGCGACGGCCCGAACTTCTCCCGCCGCATGCCCAGCACCCGCTCGTACCACGCGGCAGTGGCCTCGACGTCGCGGCAATTCAGGACAATGTGGTCGAACCGTTCCACGGCGATCGACACCTTCGACCCTCCTGACCCGCGCAAAACCGTACCCACCTGCGCTCGGGCAGCTTGCGCGCGAAAACCATTCGCTACCAGAGTAATCCGTCCATGAGGGTCGCCGGGCCCAGGGCCATTGCTTTACGGCCGGCGAATAGAACGTTTTAATACATCTCGTGGCCCCCGATCAGCTGGATCTCGACGTCGCCGACCTCCGGATATCCCGCGGGAGCGTGCCGGCCAGCACTCAGCTCGCCGAAGCCCTCAAGGCGGCCATCGTCAAACAGCGGCTGCCCCGCGGCGCGCGATTGCCCACCGAGCGAGAACTCATCGATCGCACCCGCGTGAGCCGGGTGACCGTGCGCGCGGCCGTCGGGTTGCTCGAACGCCAAGGATGGCTGGTACGAAAGCAAGGACTGGGCACCTTCGTGGCCAACCCGGTCAAACAAGAACTCGGGCCCGGCGTGCGTACCATCACCGAGGTGCTGGCCGGCTCCGGGATCACGCCGAATGTCGACGTCCTGTCGCATCGCGTCGAAGACGCGCCGCAGCGAATCGCCGAAACACTCGGCCTGTCGAAAGTTCTCTGTGTGCACCGACGCTTCCGCGATGGCGACCAGCCGCTGGCCCTGATGATCGCTTACCTGCCACCGGGATTGGGCGAGGCCGTCGAGCCGCTGCTGAAGAGCGCGACCGACGAGCAGACCGCGCAGGCGATGGAAAGCACCTACACCATGTGGGAACTGCGACTGCAGGTTCCCATCTCCCGCGCCAACTATGAGATTCATGCGGCCGGCGCGTCACTGGAAGTGGCCGGCGCGCTGAACCTGCCGCTGGGGTCTCCCGTCCTGGTCCTCGAACGCACCAGCTACGGCCATGACGACAAGCCGCTCGAGGTCGTGGAATTCCACTATCGCCCGGAGAGGTACAGGTTTTCGGTCACGTTGCCGCGCACCGTGCCCAGTCCCGGCGCCGGCATCGTGGAACGGCGAGATTAGGCGACGGCCACTCAGCGAATTCTCAACGAATTCTTCGGTGCCGCATCGCTTGGCTCCAAGCATCTGCAAAGCCATCGGCTGCAACATTTATTCATGACGAATGAGCAGCTGTGCGTGAATCTGGTCGAACGCTACCTGCGCACCCGTGGGCGGCGCTATTTTCGCGGCCACAACGACGGCGAATACTTCTTCGTCACCAGCGGCCCGCGGCGCTTGCACATTCACTTCGAGGTTTCACCCGCGCATGACGACGTGTTGATCATCCGCGTCAACCCGGGGTGCTACTTCCCGGCAGCCGACCGCTCCTGGCTGACATACTTCTCCGACAGGTGGAATCGTCTTGATCGCCAAGTCACCGCGATCGTGCACGGTTCTTCGGATCCGCAGCGCATCGGCGTGATGGCCCGCAAGTCGCAATGGGTCCGCAACGACGTCTCGTTCAGTGACTTCGCGTCCTTCGTCGACCGAACCATCGCAGACGCCACCGAGCTCTTCGATGAATTGGGCCCCACCGTCGAATTGCCTTCCCCGGAGCGGTCATTGCTGCGCGATGCCGGCTGAGGCTCCGGCGGGCTACTCAACCGACGGAGCATCCGGGCGTGGCTCGCCCAGCCTGGCGCGTATGGCGCCCCACGGGTCGGCGTAACGTCCGGGCGTATCCCGATATGCCGCACGACTTTTGAGAAACCGCCGCGCCAGCGGCGAGATCAGCCGCATCGGATAACGCCGCCACCCAGCGGCGGCTCGCATCTCGGTGAGCATGTCCGGCCACGAGTGGTGCTGGAATTGCAGAACCTGCTGGGCGCGAACGGTATCCATCCAGTCCGTGACAAACCAGTCGTCGTCACTGTCCGGATCGCCAGGCCGGCCCCCGGGCAAGACGTCGACCAGACCCCGAGCGGCGGCCAGCGCCTTGCCGACGTCTCCCTGCCGAAGCCGGTGCGACTCGTCACCGGCGATCAGCAGCGTCTCACCGGCGACGTCGGCGGTGACCGCCGCGGCGAACGCGCGCGCGACATCACGCACATCGACGGTGTGAATGCGGCCATCGGTCGGCAGCGCGCTTTCGAAGAACAATGCATCGACACTGAACGGCATCGCGTCCGGTTCCACACTGATCACTCCGGCCAGGCGCAGGATGACCCACTCGAGAGTCGAGGACCGGACGTGCCGTTCGGCTTCGGCCTTATGGGCGCCGTAGAGGTCGGCGGGGTTCATCGGGGAGTCCGGGCGCAACAGCTCGTGGTGGCGGTGTGGGTTGCGCGCGCCGTACACGGCGTTGCTCGACGCCTGAATGAACCGCACCGGGTGCGCCCGCGCCTGCGCCGCGCGCAACAACGTGACGGTCGCGTCGACGTTGACGCGGCGACCCAGCGCGGGCTGGCGATAAATCACCGGTGGGATCACCGCGGCCAGGTGAACGATCGCCGTGGGCGACGTCTCGGCGAGCAGCCGATCAACCTGACCCGGGTCGGTCAGATCCGCCCAGTGCGCCTCGGCGCCCGCCGGTAGCGAACTCGCGGCTTTGCGCTGGGCTGCGGTGCCCAGGTCGGTCGCGACGACGCGCTGACCGTCGGCAACCAGTCGGCGCACCGTTTGCGACCCGACGAGGCCGAAACCCCCAGTAACCAGAACCTTTTCGGACATGCTCCCCCACCGCCCGCTGGTCCGCCAGCAAACGAATATGACATTCTCCTAAATGGAGAGTAGCATATGCTAGCCAGGGCCCGAGGTTTGAGACCGGCGTCACACCGGCAACAAATAGCAAAGAGTGCAGAACAGACAGCGGGGAGCCATGACGGGCAACGGTGTGGACGCGGCCGACAACCACGAAACCGCCAAATGGGATCCGGCCTTCACCGAACAGGTCGCCAAAGTGCTCGGGCCGGCCATCAAACGGTATTACCGCGCCGAGGTCCGAAACATCGAGAACGTCCCGCCCTCGGGCGGCGCCTTGGTGGTGTCGAACCACTCGGGCGGCATGCTGACCCCGGACGTGTTGATTTTCTCGCCCGCCTTCTACGAACACTTCGGCTACGACCGACCGGTCTACACACTGGCCCACTACGGCCTGTTCATCGGCCCATTGGATGGCTGGCTACGCCGGCTCGGGGTCATCGAGGCCAGCCGGGAAAACGCCGCCACCGCCCTGCATTCCGGCGCGGTGGTACTCGTGTTCCCGGGTGGCGACTACGACTCCTATCGGCCGACCTTCAGTGCGAACACGATCGACTTCAATGGCCGCACCGGCTACGTGCGGACCGCCATCGAAGCCGGTGTGCCCATCGTGCCGACCGTCTCCATCGGCGCCCAGGAGACCCAGCTGTTCCTGACCCGGGGCAACTGGCTGGCCCGCAAGTTGGGGTTGACCAAGGCGCGGATGGACATCCTGCCGATCAGCGTCGGGTTCCCGTTCGGGCTGAGCGTGATCTTCCCGCCCAATGTGCCGCTGCCGGCAAAGGTCGTCACCGAGGTCCTCGAGCCGATCGACATCACCGCCCGCTTCGGCAATGACCCCGACGTCGACGAGGTCGACGCCCACGTACGCGCCGTCATGGAAGCCGCGCTGCAGCGGCTCGCCGGTGAGCGCCGGTTCCCGATCCTGGGCTGACGGCGCCCGGGCCGCTGGAGGTGGCGTGTGAAAAGACTCAACGGCATGGACGCGATGCTGCTCTACAGCGAGACGCCCAACCTACACACGCACACGCTGAAGGTGGCCATCATCGACCCCGCCGACTTCGACGGCGAATTCGGTTTCGAGGTGTTCCGGCGCCATGTGCGCCGCCGGCTCCATCTGCTAGAACCGTTGCGCTACAAGCTCGTTGACATTCCCTGGCATTTGCATCACCCCATGTGGCAGGAGAACTGCGACGTCGACCTGGACTACCACCTGCGGCGGGTACGGGTGCCCGCGCCGGGTGGCCGGCGCGAGCTCGATCGGGTGATCGGCGAAGTGGCGTCCACTCCGCTGGACCGCAGTCGCCCGCTGTGGGAGTTCCACTTCGCCGAGGGGCTGGCCGGGGGCCGATTCGCGTTGATCGGCAAGGTTCACCACGCGCTGGCCGACGGTATCGCGTCGGTCAACCTGCTGGCCCGCGCGATGGATCTGCGCGACGGGCCCACCGACGAGCGCGACAACGACGAGGCCGGCGTCACCACGTCCAATGCCGACCTGTTGCGTGCGGCGGCGCGCGACCACGTCCGGCAGATCGGTGAACTGCCGGGGCTGCTCAAGGATGCGGCCGTCGGCATGATGCGGGTGCGCCGCCGGTCCAGAGAGCGCGGGGCTCACCCCGACCTGGCCGACGCATTCGACGCACCGCCGACGTTTCTCAACCATGTCGTCTCGCCGCGGCGCTGGTTCGCCAGCACGTCGTTGTCGCTGCCGGAGGTGAAGGCGACGGCAAAGGCGTTGGGCGTCACGGTGAACGACGTGGTGCTGGCGATGGCGGCCGGCGGACTGCGGACACTGTTGCTGGCGTATGACGGCGCGGCCGAGCGCCCGATCATCGCCTCGGTGCCGACGGCCACCGACAAGTCGGACCGCATCACCGGCAATGAGATCAGCGGGCTGATGATCTCGCTGCCGGTCCATATCGCCGACCCCATGGAGCGGACCCGGCTGGTCGCCCTGGCCACCAAGATCGCCAAGGAAGACCACGAGGTCCTCGGGCCGGAGCTCTACGGGAAAATGATGGCCTACCTCCCGACCGCCTTCGCACCCGCCGCATTCCGGTGGCTGGGCCTGCGCGACGCGCCGAACAAGCTGATGAACGTCGCGGTGTCCAGTGTGGTGGGGCCGCGCGAGCGCGGGCACTTCGGCGGCGCGGCGGTCAGCGAGATCTATTCCACCGGTGTGCTGTCGCCCGGCGCCCCGGTCAACATCACCGTGTGGAGTTACGTGGACCGACTCGGCGTGGCCGTGCTCACCGACGACTGCACGTTCAACGACCCGCACGAGGCGACGGATGCCATCGCGGCGTCATTCGCCGAATTGCGCGATGCCGCAGGCGTTTCCGCTCAGCCGGCGAGCACGCCGTCCAGCACCGAATAGAACAGGCCCAGGCCGTCGTCGGAAGGCCCGGTCAGTGCCTCGATGGCGTGCTCCGGATGCGGCATGAGGCCAACCACGCGGCCGTTGGCGGAACTGACCCCGGCGATGTCGTGCAGCGACCCGTTGGCGTTCTCGTGGTACCGGAACACCACCCGCCCCTCGCCCTCGAGCTCTTCGATCACCTCGGTCGGCGCCACGTAGCGTCCCTCACCGGACTTCAGCGGGACCAGCAGATCGGCGTCGGGCTCGAATCGCGACGTCCACGCCGTCGACGTCGAGGCCACCCGCAGCCACACGTCGCGGCAGATGAAGTGCAGACCCACGTTGCGCGTCAGCGCCCCGGGCAGCAGTCCAGCCTCGCAGAGCACCTGAAAACCGTTGCAGATGCCCAACACTGGCATGCCGCGCCGAGCGGCCTCCACCACCTCGGCCATCACCGGGGCGAACCTGGCGATCGCACCGGCTCGCAGGTAGTCGCCGTAGGAGAAGCCGCCGGGCACCACCACGGCGTCCACGCTTCGCAGATCGGCGTCGGCATGCCACAGGTTCACCGCCTCGGCGCCGACCCGCCGCGCCGCGCGGGCGGCGTCCACGTCGTCGAGTGTGCCGGGGAAGGTGATGATCCCGATGCGTGCCGTCACTGCGTCTCCCGGCTGATCGTCCAGTCTTCGATCACGGTGTTCGCCAGCAGCGATTCCGCAATCTCGGCGAGCGCCGAATCGTCGACACTGTCGTCCACTTCGAGCTCAAAGCGCTTGCCTTGCCGAACTTCTGAGATTCCCGGATGTCCGAGGCGACCCAGCGCACCCACAATCGCTTGACCTTGCGGGTCGAGAATCTCCGCTTTGGGCATCACGCTCACGATCACCCGGGCCACCGGCGCTCCTCCTCAGTTGGCGTTTTCGGCGCCAACTCTACCGGCGAAAGCGCAGCTCGGGGTTACAGGCACGAGCCAATGTAGGCCTCGCACAGGGGTGCGCTCATGGCATTGAGCACCGGATCGTCCGCCATCGCGGGCCAAGCCGTCTGCGGCGGGGCCGTCGACCAGAGCGTGACCTCGCTGATCGTGCTGCTGGCCGGGTGGGCGAACAGATAGGTGTGCATGACCACCGGGCCGCTGATCACGGCGGCCATCCGAGTCGATTCGTCGCTGGTCAGCGACGGCGACTCCTGCGGTGCACGCTGCTGGCAGGCCCGCAGCGCGATGACGGCGTTGCTGAACGCCGTGGTCGCGGTCGCGCCACCGTGGGAGGTGTCACCGCGCCAGTGCAGGACCTGGGCCTGCAGTTGCCACTGTCCGTCCGGATGCTGCAGCGTCGCGCGGGCCGCGACGGCCGAGTCGCGGGGATCCTGGGGTATCGCCGGCGCGGCGCACAGCTCCTCGAACCGGAACCGAGGACCGGGCGCCGAACCGGTCGTCTGCGCGGCCTGGCCGGGCAGGGAGGGCCAGTGGTACACGGAGTCCAGCGGGACGGCGTGCTGATCGATCCACGCGGTGTTCGGGATCCGGTCGCACAGCCCCGGGCAAGTCTCCGGCTCGGCGTGCGCAGGAACAACGACGATCAGAGCAACTGCGAAACTGCCGGCGACCAGCATCGTGGCCAGGATCACGCGGATCGGCAGCTTGTCCATCAAGGCACAATCGTAGATATGCAACTGACGCATTTCGGCCATTCGTGCCTACTTGCCGAATTCGACCACGCCCGCGTGCTCTTTGACCCCGGTACCTTCGCACACGGATTCGAGGGAATCACCGGCTTGACCGCCATCTTGATCACCCATCAGCATCCCGACCATGTCGACACCAAACGGCTGCCGGCATTGCTCGAGGGTAACCCGGATGCGGCGCTCTACGCGGATCCGCAGACCACCGCGCAACTGGGCGAACCCTGCCGCGAGGTCCACGTTGGCGACGAGCTGCACATCGGTGAACTGACGGTTCGCGCGGTCGGCGGCAAACACGCTGTCATCCACCCGGAAATCCCTGTGATAGAGAACATTTCGTTTCTGGTGGGCGATGCCGACCATCGCGCCCGGCTGATGCATCCCGGTGACGCGCTCTTCGTGCCCGACGAGCCGGTGGACGTCTTGGCCACTCCGGCCGCCGCGCCGTGGATGAAGGTGTCCGAGGCCGTCGATTACCTGCGTGCCGTGGCTCCGGAGCGCGCCGTTCCCATTCACCAGGGGATCATCGCCCCGGATGCCCGCGGCATCTACTACGGACGCCTGACCGAGATGACCAGCACCGACTTCCAGGTGCTGCCCGAGGAAGACGCCGTCACGTTCTAACGCCGGTTGGCCTCGCCCCCGGCTAAATGATGTCGTCGGCGGCGCCGCGTCCGGCGGCGCGGCCGGAAAAGATGCAGCCGCCCAGAAAGGTGCCCTCCAGGGCACGGTAGCCGTGCACGCCGCCACCGCCGAACCCGGCCACCTCGCCGGCGGCGTACAGACCGCTCAGCGGCGTGCCGTCGGCCTTCAATACCCGTGAGGCAAGGTCGGTTTCAATGCCGCCCAACGTTTTTCTGGTCAGGATGTGCAGCTTGACCGCGATCATCGGTCCCGCCTTCGGATCGGTGAGCCGGTGCGGCGCCACCACCCGGCCCAACCGGTCGCCCAGATAATTACGCGCGCCGTGTATCGCCGTGATCTGCCCGTCCTTGCTGAACTTGTTGGCCACCTCCCGATCCCGGGCGGTGACCTCGGACTCCACCGTCGCGTAGTCCAGCGGCTGCACGTCGGGCAGCTTGTTCATCGCGGTCACCAGGTCGCGCAACGAGTTCGCGCTGACGAAGTCCACACCCCGGTCGACAAACGCCTGCACCGGCCCAGGCGGCCCGGAACGCGCCCGGTTTCGCAGCAGCTCGCGGACGCTCTGGCCGGTCAGGTCGGGATTCTGCTCCTGCCCGGACAGCGCGAACTCCTTCTCAATGATCTTGGCGTTCAACACAAACCAGGTGTAGTCGAACCCGGATTTTGTGATGTGCTCCAAGGTCCCCAGCGTGTCGAATCCGGGGTAGAGCGGGACCGGCAACCGCCTGCCGCTCGCGTCCAGCCACAGCGACGACGGACCCGGAATGATCCGGATCCCGTGCAGCGGCCAGATCGGGTCGTAGTTGGTGATGCCCTCGGTGTAGTGCCACATCCGGTCGGGGTTGATCACTCGCGCGCCGGCCCGCTGCGAGATGGCGATCATCCGGCCGTCGACGTGGGCCGGCACCCCGCTCAGCAGTTGCTCGGGAACGCGGCCCATGCGCTTCGGCCAGTTCTTGCGCACCAGCTCATGATTGGCGCCGATGCCGCCGCTCGTCACGATCACCGCGTCAGCACGAAATTCGAACTGCCCTACCGATTTCCGCGAGGACGCGACTCCCCTGGGCGTGGCCGAGGACTCCAGCACGGTGCCCCGGACGCCGGTCACCACCCCGCCCTCGAGAATCAGCTCGTCGACCTGGTGGCGGTGCATAAACCGTACCGATGAGCGGTCGCGCAGTTGACGGGCGAAGATCTCGACCAGCGCGGGCCCGGTGCCCCAGGTGATGTGGAAGCGGGGAACCGAATTGCCATGTCCCTGTGCGTCATAACCGCCGCGCTCGGCCCAGCCCACCAGCGGGAAGAGCTTGAGCCCCCGCGACCGCAGCCAGCTGCGTTTCTCCCCTGCGGCGAAATCGACGTAGGCGTGCGCCCATTGGCGTGGCCAGTAGTCCTCGGGACGGTCGAAGGCCGCCGTGCCGAGCCAGTCCTGCAACGCGAGTTCATGGCTGTCGCGGATACCCAACCGGCGCTGCTCCGGGCTGTCGACGAAGAACAGGCCGCCGAAGGACCAGAAGGCTTGCCCGCCCAGGTTGGCGCTGTTCTCCTGATCGACGATGAGTACCCGCAACCCGCGATCCACCAGTTCGCACGCGGCGACCAGGCCGGCCAGGCCCGCCCCGACGACGATGGCATCAGCGTCGAACGCCGCAACCGAAGAATCGCTCATGTCGGACCAGGGTAGTGCCCCGACGAGCAGGTCAGACAGTCGCTTCGTCAGGCGGCGTCGAGCACCGCTTTGGCCGATTCCCAGCGATACACGGTGGGTGTGCATGCGTGCATCAAGGCCAGGTCGACCGCGTCCACCATGGCCTGTAGCGGCCCGGGCTTGCGCAGGTGACGAGCCGCGACCGCAACCCGCACGACGCCGCCGCGGCGAGCGATCCGCTCGGCCGACAGCACCACCATCCGGCACCACCACGGCTCGGTGAGGAAGCCTTCGCCGATGCCGAGGACGCGTGCACGGACGGTGGTGTGGCGGACCAGATCGGTGATCCCATGCAGATCGGCCAGCAAGCGGAATCCGTTGTCCGGCAATGCTTTGACAACGCCAGGTGACACCACCCAGCCGGGCGCGGCGAACAGCCGGGTACGCAGCCCGAGGTGCTCGAGCACGCGGTCGGCGGCCATCAATCGCAGATTGGCCTCGTGCGCCCGCAGGATCGCGAATTCGCCGCGACGTTTCTTGGTGGCGGCGTCGTCGTAGCCGTGCAGCACGATCGCGTCGCCACCGGCGCGACGGGTGGTCAGCCATTCGACGGTTTGCTTGTCGTGGTCGAGCCGGTAGTCACCGGACAGGCGGGGAGCCACCAGCAACGACACCGGTACTTGGCGGGCATCCATTTTCGCGCAGAACGCCTCGACGTCGGGAAGGGTGCGTTCACCGATCCCCGAGACCGAGACGATCAATTTTCCAGACACACCAGCAGTTTGCCGATCCCAAGTGTCGGAATGGTGAAGGACACGCAGACAGCAGGCGTATATGCACTCGCCCTAGCGCGATAACTGATTTCGGCGGCTGTCAGGCCCTGCACAGACCACAACCGCCGCGCGCGTCAGCCGGAGCGATCAATTCGATATGCTAAGCAACGCCATGGATGAGGCCTCGTACGCAGCGGCCAAAAAGCCGCTGCCCCACGCCCACACCGGGCAGCCGGGCGTCGAGGAACGGGAATATCCCGACAAGCTCGATGCCGCGCTGTTGCGGATCTCCGGTGTGTGCATCTTGGCCACCGTGATGGCGATCCTGGACGTCACGGTCGTCAGCGTCGCGCAACGCACCTTCATCGACCAATTCGCGTCCTCGCAGGCCGTTGTGGCCTGGACGATGACCGGCTACACCCTCGCTTTGGCGACCGTGATCCCGATAACCGGGTGGGCTGCGGACCGGTTCGGCACCAAACGGCTCTTCATGGGTTCTGTGGTGGCGTTCATGTTGGGCTCGCTGCTCTGTGCGATTGCCGCAAACATCGTGCAGCTCATTGCGTTTCGCGTGGTGCAGGGAATCGGCGGTGGCATGCTGCTCCCGTTGGGATTCATGATCTTGACCCGCGAAGCGGGCCCGGGTCGGCTGGGGCGCCTGATGTCTATTCTGAGCATCCCGATGCTGCTCGCGCCGATCGGCGGGCCGATCCTGGGCGGCTGGCTGATCGACACCTCGAGCTGGCGGTGGATATTTCTGATCAATGTGCCGATCGGGTTTCTCACCATCGCGCTGGCCTCCCTCATCTTTCCGCGGGATCATCCGGCCCGGTCAGAGACCTTCGACGCCGTCGGCGTGCTGCTGCTCTCGCCGGGCCTGGCGATGTTTTTGTTCGCGGTGTCCTCCATCCCGGGCCGCGGCACCGTTGCCGACCGCCACGTGGTGATACCGGCGGTGATCGGCCTTTCACTGATCGGGGGTTTCGTCGCGCACGCGTGGCATCACGCCGACCATCCGCTGATAGACCTGCGGCTGTTCCGCAACCCCGTGCTCACGCACGCCAACGTGACGATGCTGGTGTTCGCCGGCGCATTTTTCGGCGCCGGCCTGCTGCTCCCGAGCTATTTCCAGCAGGTGCAGCACCAGACGCCGATGCAGGCGGGCGTGCACATGATTCCTCAGGGGCTGGGCGCGATGCTGACCATGCGGCTCACCGGGCCGCTGGTGGACCGGCAGGGCCCCGGCAAGATCGTGCTGATCGGCATCGCGCTGATCACCGCCGGCCTGAGCGCCTTCGCCTTCGGGGTGGCCACCCAGGCCCACTACCTGCCCATCCTTCTGGTCGGACTGGCGGTCATGGGCCTGGGCATGGGCTGCACGATGATGCCGCTGTCGGTCGCCTCCGTGCAGGCGCTGGCGCCCCATCAGATCGCTCGGGGAACGACGCTGATGAGCGTCAGTCACCAGGTGGGCGGCTCGATGGGAACCGCGCTGATGTCGATGATCCTGACAAACCAGTTCAATCGGAGCCCCAACATCGTCGCAGCAAACAAGGTCGCCGCCCTGCATCAGAAGGCGGCGGTGGACGGGGTGCCGGTCGATCAGTCGGCGATACCCCAGCAGTCGCTTGAGCCCGGCTTTCTGAGCAGTGTGGTGCACGATCTTTCGCATGCCTATACAGCGGTATTTGTGATTGCCGTCGTGCTTGTGGTGTGCACCTTCATTCCTGCGTCGTTTTTGCCGAAAAAGCCGGCAAGCGAAACGGCCGGCGAATAACATAATCGCCCGGTAACCGCGCGACCAGGCCGTTTGTCGGTTTAGCAATGATGCAAGTCACAATCTCCGCCGCGCGAATTACACCTGTGCGAATAGCGAATACGAGTAAAAACCCTTCAGCCGGGGCAACCCTGTGGATATGCTCAGCGGCGCCATGCAGAAGACCCGCTCCGCAGCGTTGAGTGTCCCGTTGCCTACCGCCCCGGGATCGGCGCTGCGCTCAGACGAGTACCCCGACAAGCTGGACGCGGCGCTGTTCCGGATCGCAGGGGTGTGTGGGCTGGCCTGCATCATGGCGGTGCTGGACAGCACCGTCGTCGCCGTCGCGCAGCGCACCTTCATCGCCCAGTTCGGGTCCACCCAGGCCATCGTCTCGTGGACGATCGCCGGCTACATGCTCGCGTTCGCCACCGTGATCCCGATTACCGGCTGGGCGGCGGATCGGTTCGGCACCAAACGCCTCTTCATGGGTTCGGTGCTGATCTTCACGCTGGGATCGCTGCTGTGCGCGATCGCGCCGAACATATTGCTGCTCATCCTGTTTCGGGTAGTTCAGGGCATCGGCGGCGGCATGCTGTTGCCGCTGACCTTCGTGATCCTGACGCGCGAGGCGGGACCGAAGCGGGTCGGCCGCCTGATGGCGGTCGGCGGAATCCCGATTCTGTTGGGCCCCATCGGCGGACCCATCCTGGGCGGCTGGCTGATCGGCGCCTACGGCTGGAAGTGGATCTTCCTGATCAACCTGCCTATCGGGCTGATCGCCTTCGTCCTCGCGGCGATCATGTTCCCGAAGGATCGCTCCGCCCCGTCGGAGGCGCTCGACATCACCGGTGCGCTGCTCCTGTCGCCCGGCGTGGCGATCTTTTTGTGCGGAGTGTGTTCCATCCCGGGTCGGCACACGATTGCCGACCGCTACGTATTGGTCCCGGCCCTCCTCGGCCTGGCCCTGATCGCCGCGTTCATCCTGCACGCCTGGTATCGCACCGATCACCCCCTGATCGACCTGCGATTGTTCCGAAACCCGGTGGTCACGCAGGTCAACGTGACGCTCCTGGTGTTCGGCGCCGCCTCGGTCGGCACCGGCCTGCTGGTGCCGAGCTTCTTCCAGATCGTCGGCCACGAGACGCCGATGCAGTCCGGTATGCACATGCTGCCGATCGGGATCGGCGCCGTTCTGACCATGCCGCTCGGCGGAGCCTTCATGGACAAGCGCGGGCCCGGCAACATCGTGCTGATCGGGCTGCCGCTCATGGCACTGGGGTTGGGTGTCTTCACCTACGGCGTCGCCAGGCAGGCCGCGTATTCCCCGGTCTTGGCGACCGGGCTGGCGATCATGGGGCTGGGTATCGGCCTCACCACCACGCCGCTCTCCGCGGCGCTCATGCAGGCGCTGGCCCCGCATCAGATTGCCCGCGGTACGACGCTGATCAGCGTGAACCAGCAGGTTGGCGGGTCGATTGGGGCCGCGCTCATGGCGGTGATCCTGACCAATGGGTTCAACCGCAACGAGGCCCTGATGGCGGCGAACGAGATGGGCGGGGCGCGCGCGGGCGCCGGTCAGCAGGGCCTGCCGGCCGATCCGTCAGCCGTCCCGAGACAGCCGCTTGCCCCCGATCTGGCCAGCCACGTGTCGCACCACCTGGCACACGCCTACACGGCGGTGTTCGTGCTGGCCGTCGTGCTGGTGGCGTTCACCATCATCCCGGCATCGTTCTTGCCGAAGAAGCCGCCGACCCCACCGGTCAGCGAGTAGCGCCGGCACCCCGCGGCGGGCCGTTGGCCGGCCAGGAATGCCTACGTCGACGACTGGGCCCCGGCCGCCGCCAGCAACCACGCGTATTGGAAGGCGGCCTCCTCCCAGCCCTTGTAGCGGCCGCTGACGCCACCGTGCCCGGCGTTCATCTGGGTCTTCAACAGGACCGGACTACCGTCGCCATTGGCATGGCGCAGCGCGGCGACCCACTTGGCCGGTTCCACGTAGTAGACCCTCGTATCATTCAGCGACGTCATAGCCAAAATCGCCGGATACCGCTTGGCCTCGACATTCTCGTACGGCGAGTAGGACTTCATGTAGGAGTAGACATCCTTGTCCGCCAGAGGATTTCCCCATTCGTCCCACTCGGTGACGGTCAGCGGCAAGGAGGGATCCAAGATGGTGGTCAGCGGGTCGACGAACGGAACCTGCGCGAGAATTCCGGCGAAGAGCTCCGGCGCCAGGTTGGCCACCGCGCCCATCAGCAATCCGCCGGCGCTACCCCCCAGCGCCACCAGCTGTCGCGGCCGGGTGACGCCGGACTCCACCAAATGCCGTGCCACCGCGACGAAGTCGGTGAACGTGTTCCTCTTCTCCAACAGCTTGCCGTGCTCGTACCACAGCCGGCCCATCTCACCGCCACCACGCACGTGGGCGATGGCGAACACCATGCCGCGGTCCAGCAACGACAATCGGGCGATGGAGAAGCTCGGGTCCGTGCACAGTTCATAGGCGCCGTAGCCGTAAAGCAATGCGGGCGCCGGAAACTCGATGTCTGCGCGGTGCACGATGGACACCGGGATCCGGGTGCCGTCGTCGGCGACAGCCCAGTCACGCCGTTCCACGTAATCCTCGGGCTGGTAATCGCCGAGTACTGGCTGCTCGCGCAGTAAGGTGCGCTCGCCGGTGGCGAGGTCGATGTCGTAGACCCGCGCCGGAACGACCAGCGATCCCGCCCTGATCCGCAGTTTGGGCGCCCCCCAGTTGGGGTTGCCGGCCGGGCCCGCCGTCATCAGCTCGGAGTCGAACGAAATCTCTTCGGGCTGGGCATATGTGCCGTCGGCGTTGATGGGCCACAGCTGCATCCGGGGCAGCGCCTCGCGCCGGTAGCTGACGACCAGGAGGCCGGCGAAAGCATCGACCGCGTCGAGTCGGACGTCGTCGCGGTGCGGGATCAGGGTGCGCTGCTGGGTTGGATCGCTGACCGGCGCCTCGGTGAGGGTGAAGTTGACCGCGCCGTCGTTGTGCAGGATCAAGAACCGGTCCTGGCCGCCGATGACCGCGTGCTCGACCGCGTACTCGACGCCCTCGCGGCGGGGCAGCACGACGGTGAACTGTGCTTGCGGTTCGGCGGCGTCGGCGTAGCGGTACTCGGAGGTGATCGAGGATCCCGAGGCGATGAAGACGTAGGCCTCGCTGCGGGTGAGTCCCACACCGAGCCAATACTTTTCGTCCTCTTCGTGATAGACCAGCTCACTCTCTTCGCCGGAGCCCACCCGATACCGCCACACTTTGTCGGGGCGGTGCGCGTCGTCCAGGGTCAGGTAGTACACGGTGCGGTTGTCGGCGGCCCAGGTCGCACCGGCACCGATATCGGCGATCTCGTCTTCGAACAGCTCGCCGGTGCGTAAGTCCTTGAAACGCAACGTGTAACGCTCGTCACCGAGGGTGTCGACCGAGTACGCCAGCAGGTTTCCGTCGAGGCTCACCGTCGCGGCCCCCAGGGAGAAGAACTCGTGACCCTCGGCCTCGGCATTGGAATCGAGCAGGATCTGCTCGCCCGGTATCTCGGTGTTCTCGTCCAGGGTCGCCGGGTCCCAGTCGTCGGGACCGCTGATAGGACAACGGCATTGGACTCGGTATTGCTTACCCTCGTAGGTACGCGCGTAGTACCACCACTCGCCCTGCCGGGTGGGCACCGACAGATCCGTCTCCTTGGTGCGCGCCTTGATCTCGTCGAAAATCTGCTGCCGCAGCGGTTCCAGGTGGGCGGTCATCTGATCGACGTAGGCGTTCTCCGCCTCGAGGTAGGCGATGACTTCGGGGTTGGTCTTTTCGCGCAGCCACTCGTACGGGTCGACGAAGACGTCGCCGTGATGCTCACGCCGAGTCTCCACCCGCTTGGCGACAGGGGGCACCGACCCGTCCAGGTGCGTTTCGGTCATGCGCCGGGGCCGATCCAGTCGTTGAAGCTCAGGCCGGAAATGCGTTCGTACGCCTCGATATAGCGGCCGCGGGTGGCAGCGATGATGTGCTCCGGCAGTGGCGGCGGGGGTTTTGATCCGTGGCGGTCCCACCCCGACTCGGGCCCGGTCAGCCAGTTGCGGACGAACTGTTTGTCGAAGCTGTTCTGGACGACGCCGACCTGGTACTCGTCGGCCGGCCAGTACCGCGACGAATCCGGTGTGAAGATTTCGTCGGCGAGTAGCAGGTTGCCGTCGCGGTCGGTGCCGAACTCGAATTTGGTGTCCGCGATGATGATTCCCTTCCGGAGCGCGTGATCGGCGGCCTGCACGTAGATCTGTAAGGTGCGGTCGCGCAGTTGGTTGGCCGGCACGGCACCGACCATCTCGATGACCCGGGCGAAGGGGATGTTCTCGTCGTGGTCGCCCCGTGCGGCTTTCGTCGCTGGGGTGAACAGCGGTTCGGCGAATCTGCTGGCTTCGACCAGTCCCGGCGGCAGCCTGATGCCGCAGACCGTTCCGGTCGCCTGGTAGTCCAGCAATCCCGAGCCGGTCAGGTAGCCTCGCGCCACGCATTCCACCGGAACCATCTCCAGTTGACGCACTACCAGCGCGCGGCCCAGGACCTCGTCGGGGATGCGTGGGTCGTCGGGCGGCCCGGCCAGATGGTTGGGGGCGTCGACGAGACCGAAGAAGAACACGCTCATCGCGGTGAGGATGCGGCCCTTGTCCGGGATGGTGCTGTCCAGGACGAAGTCGTACGCCGAGATCCGGTCGGTGGCGACGAGCAGCAGGTGCTCGTCGTCGACCCGGTACAGCTCGCGGACCTTGCCGCTGGCCAGGTGCTGGTAGTCGGACAGTGCAGGCATCCGGTCAGCCTATCGGGCACCTGCAAACGGGCTTTGTGCTGGGATCGGGGCTATGACACTGCGGTTTCTGCCCTACTCCACCAGGCCCGGCCGGCTGGCCGCCCAGCTGTTCAGCGACTTGGCTGTCGTCGTCTGGACGGTGCTCTGGCTGCTCGTCGGGCTGGCCGTCTACGACGCCATCGCCACCATCGCCGACGCCGGCCGGCAGGTGGAGAGCGGTGCGAAGGGGATCGCCGGCAACCTCGAGTCCGCCGGCCACGGCGCCCAGCACATCCCGGTGGTGGGCGACACGGTCAGCAAGCCGCTCAACTCCGCCAGCCACGCCGCGCTGGACATCGCCGGCGCGGGCCACGATCTGGACAGCGCGGCGAGCTGGCTCGCGGTGCTGCTCGCGATGGCCGTCGTCGCGGTCCCGATCCTCATCGCTGCGCTGCCGTGGTTCCTTCTGCGGCTGCGATTCTTTCGGCGCAAGTTGACGGTTACCGCGCTGGCCGCGACCCCGGCCGGTGCGCAATTGCTTGCGCTGCGCGCCCTGACCAACCGCCCGCCCCGCAAGCTGATCGCCGTCAGCGCGGATCCGGTCGGCGGGTGGCGCCGTGAGGATCCGGCCACCATCGGGGCCCTGGTGGCGCTCGAACTACGGTCGGCCGGTATCGCGCTGCGCGGGAGCTAGCAACAGCGCCCGCGCCACCAGCAGCAGCCCGGCGACGACCACAATGAGCCACGCGGCCAACGCATCCCAGAAGAACACCAGAGAGACGGTGAGCAGCGGGTGCCGGCCGAGCTCGAGAGCCATGGCGAAGCTGGCCGCGGAGTACATGCCCAGCGGGAACACGAAAGCCCACCACACACCGGTGAATTGCAGCATGTTGGGATGGCGCCTGATGCGGTGCAGCGCAAAGTAGATCAGCGGCGGTATCCACAGGGTGGCCGTCACCCAGGTCACGATGCTGAGCTCGCGCACCGGACCGGCCAGCCAGGCGGGAGCCACGGCGTGGATGTTGTCGCCGGCCAGCGTCGCAATCGCCATGCCGCCCATCAGGATCCAGGTGTCCGGTTCGAAGCCGTCGCGGTCCTGGCGTTCGTTGACGACCCGCCAGAGGGTAAGCCAGGTCATCAGGCCGTAGATGCACAGGGCCGCCAGCCACCCGGCCACGGCCACCGCCAGCCACCAGTGATGGCCGGTCTGTCGGGCCGCCCGGGCGATCACGATCGCCAAGCCGGAGGTGCCCACGCTGGCCAGCTGCCACGGGCCGTGGGCGCGGTCGCGTAGCTCCGTCCACCGGTGCGCCAACATGTTTCGCGCGCTGAACAAGATCAGCACCAGCCAGGACGCCAGGCCGACCGCGCCGAGCACCCGCGCCACCCACACGTTGGACGACAAGCGGGTGTCGATCACCGCGCAGGCGGCGACGAAGGTGATCAGGCGCAGGGTGACGTCGGGATCGGTCAGGTCCCACCGCAACTTCTGGCCGGGCGTGGCGACCTTCACGATGACCAGGGCAACCAGAAACAACAGCCCGACAGTCGCGATCACACCCATCGTGTCGCTGATCAACCGGTACCCGTGATCGTGCGCGCCGATCGACAAGATTCCCGTCGCCATCACCGCGGCGAACACATCGGGTGAGGGCTCGACATCGGCGAACCGGATCGTCACGGTTGTTCGTGTAGCTCCACGACGAGGTGCCGAATGCCGGTGTGCCGATTGCTGCGGGCCCATTCGACCGGCCGGACGACCTGGACCCCACCGAACCGAGACAGCAGCTCCTCGAACAGGACACGCAGCTCGAGCCGGGCTAGGTTGGCGCCAAGGCAATAGTGCACACCCTGACCGAACCCCAAGTGCGGGTTGGGCTTTCGGGCGATATCGAACTCGTCGGCATTCTCGAACACGCCGGGGTCGCGATTCGCCGAGCCTTCCCAGATCTGTATCTTCTGCCCGGCCTCGATCGACTGCCCGCCCAACGTGACATCGCGGGTGGCGGTGCGGCGCTTGGAGGGCGACGGCGACGTCCACCGCACCATCTCCTCGACGGCCGTGGGCAGCGCGCCGAGATCGCCGCGCAGTGACCGCAATTGGTGCGGATGGTCGGCCAGCGCCAGCAGGCCGCCCGCGACGGCGTTGCGGGTGGTCTCCGCGCCGGCGCTGAACAACAGGCTGAAGAACAGGTACAGCTCGAGGTCGGACAGGGCCGATCCGTGGTCGCCATCGGGGCCGTCCAGCATCGCGTTCGCCACGACCGACAACATGTCGTCGGTCGGGTTCTCCCGCTTGGCCGCGATCAGCTGCTGACCGTACTCATACATCCGCGACCCGGCCGCTGCGTCTCTTTCGGAGACCGACAGCTGCGATAACGTAGCCTTGCGCGAGCCGCCGAAATCAAACTGCGGCTCGATCGCCTCGAACAACCAATGCCGTTCGGATTCAGGCACTCCCAGCAGGATGCAGATCATCTGCATCGGCAATTCGGCCGCGATGTCGACCAGGAAGTCGAACGGCTCGCCCGGAACCACCGCGTCCAGCAGCCGGCTGGCCCTGGTCCGCAGGTCGTCCTCGACCAGCCGGATCATCCGCGGCGTCAGCCCGGAGCTGACCAGCCGCCGGATCTGCGAATGCCGCGGATCGTCCATCATGTTGAGCACCTGACCCGCGATCGCCAGGTCCTGCAACAGCGTGCCGCCATACGGCCGCGGGCCACCGGTGACCGATGAATATGTCACCGGATCCTTAAGCACCTCAAGTGTTTCCGCGTACGTGGCCACCGACCAGAACCCTTCGCCGTCCGGGGTGTTGTCGGTCGGTGCATGCCAGTAGACCGGCGCTTCACGACGATGGATCGCGAACAGATCGTGCGGAAATCCTCCTGCGAAGTTGTCCAGATCGGTGAAGTCGATCTCCGCGAGCGCGCCGGCCAGCGTCACAGGATCGCACCGGGGGCGTACTTGGCCGCGTCCGGGTACCGGTTCACCAGCGCGTCCACCTGCGCCGCCACCTCGTCCACCTGGTCACCGGCGGCCCCGGTGAACGCCTTCTTGTCGGCGAGGGCGGCGTCCAGCGCCGCCCGGTCCAGCGGCAACCGCTCGTCGGCCGCCAGCCGCTCCAGCAGGTCGGGCTCGGCGCCGTGTTCGCGCATGGCGAGCGCGGTGGCCACCGCGTGTTCCCGGATCACATGATGCGCGGCCTCGCGCCCGACGCCTGCGCGCACCGCGGCGATCAACACCTTGGTGGTGGCCAGGAACGGCAGGTAGCGGTCCAGTTCGCGACTGATCACCGCCGGATAGGCGCCGAACTCGTCGAGCACCGTCAGGAACGTCTCGATCTGACCGTCGATGGCAAAGAAGCTGTCCGGCAACGCCACTCGGCGCACCACCGAGCAGAACACATCGCCCTCGTTCCACTGCGCACCCGCCAGTTCGGCGGCCATCGAGGCGTAACCGCGCAGCACAACCTGCAACCCGTTGACCCGTTCGCAGCTCCGCGTGTTCATCTTGTGCGGCATGGCCGAGGAGCCGACCTGTCCGGGCGCGAATCCCTCGGTGACCAGTTCATGCCCGGCCATCAGCCGGATGGTGTGGGCCAACGACGACGGCCCGGCACCCAGCTGCACCAGCGCCGAGAGCACGTCGTGGTCCAGCGAACGCGGATAGACCTGTCCGACACTGGTCAATACCGTTGCGAATCCCAGGAATTCGGCGACGCGCCGCTCGAGGTCGGCAAGCTTGGCCGTGTCACCGTCGAGCAGGTCGAGCATGTCCTGCGAGGTACCCATCGGGCCCTTGATGCCGCGCAACGGGTACCGGTCGATCAGCTCCCGCAGCCTGGTCAACGCGATCAACGTCTCCTGTGCCGCCGAGGCGAACCTCTTGCCCAACGTGGTGGCCTGCGCGGCGACGTTGTGGCTGCGTCCGGCCATCACCAGGTCGCGGTAGGCCAGGGCGCGCTCCGCGAGCCGCGCGGCGACCGCGACACCGTGACCGAAGACCAGTTCCAGCGAGCGCCGGATCTGCAGTTGCTCGACGTTCTCGGTCAGGTCGCGACTGGTCATGCCCTTGTGCACGTGCTCGTGACCGGCCAGCGCATTGAATTCCTCGATGCGCGCCTTGACGTCGTGGCGCAGCACCCGCTCGCGGTCCGCGATCGACGCCAGGTCGACGTCCTCGATCACCCGCTCGTAGTCGGCGATGGCTTCGGAAGGCACCGATACGCCCAGTTCCGCCTGCGCGCGCAGCACCGCCAGCCACAGCCGCCGCTCGGCGACGACCTTGGCCTCCGGCGTCCAGATCGCGACCATCTCGGCGCTGGCGTACCGAGTGGCCAGCACATTCGGAATGCTCACTTGGTCCTCACGAACACACAGCTTACGGTCGCGGTCATAGCCTATGCGGATGTACTTCGCCGGCGTCGACCTCGCCTGGGCGGGTCGTAACCCGACCGGCGTCGCCGTGGTCGACTCGGGCGGCGCCCTGGTGAGCGTGTGCGCGGTCCGCGACGACGACGAGATCCTGGCCGCGTTGCATCCCTTCGTGCGGGGCGACTGCCTGGTCGCCTTCGACGCGCCCCTGGTCGTGACCAACCCGACCGGCCAGCGTCCCGCCGAGACCGCGCTCAACCGTGACTTCCGCAGGTACCAGGCCGGCGCCCACCCGTGCAACACCGGAAAACCCGAGTTTGCCGACGGCCCGCGCGCCGGCCGGCTGGCCGCGGCGCTGGGCCTGGATCTGGATCCGCGATCGCCGGCCGCCCGGCGCGCCATCGAGGTCTACCCGCACGCGGCGACCGTCGCGCTGTTCCGCCTGGAGCGGACCCTGAAATACAAGGCGAAGCCCGGGCGCACCGTGGACGGACTCAAATCCGAGTTGCTGCTGCTGATGGACGGCGTCGAGCGGCTGGCGCAGGCCCCGGTGCCGCTGTGCGTGGCCGGGCACGCCGGCTGGGTCGCGCTGCGCCGGGCCGTCGCGGCCGCGCAGCGCAAGAGCGAGCTGCGCCGCGCGGAGGATCCGGTCGACGCCGTGGTCTGCGCCTATGCGGGCTTGTACGCGCAGCACAGCCCGGGAAACGTGACGATCTACGGCGACCTGGACACCGGGTACATCGTGACTCCGTCGCTGCCTGCGGATCCGATCCGCACGTAGCGGTCGGTCAGATCTGCACCGGCCGCTGGTCGATGGGCGCGAGCACCTCGATCAGGTCGACCACCGCACCTTGTGCCGCCGCGCGCGGATCGCGGCCCTCCACCAGGGCCGACACCACCGAACCGTCGACCGCGCAGATCAACGTGCACACCAGTTCGATGTGCACCGAACGGCCCGAGCGCTCGATGGCCTCGGCGACCGCCTCGGCGCGCTGGCGCAGGCTGCGGCGCATGGTCTCGCGCAGCGCGGGCAGGCGGGTGCACGCGATGTGTCGCTCGTATCGCGAGATCAGCTGATCGGTGCGGCCCGGGCCGGACACGTCGCCCACGAGCAGATCGGCCAGCACGTCGGCGAGGGTCTCCGGTCCCCGGCGCCGCCGCGACAAGCCGCTGACTCGCGACCGCAACTGCGCCACCTCGATCATCGCGATGTGTTCGACGGCGCGTGCGATCAGATCGTCGAGCGAGGAGAAGTAATACGTGGTGGACGCCAACGGCAATCCGGCCCGTCGGGCAACCGCCCGGTGCCGCACCGCTTCGAAGCCACCCTCGGACAGCAGCTCGGCGGCGGCGCTGACGAGCGCGTACCGTCGACGTTCTCCTTTTGGAGTAACCGCTGCAGTCACGAGTAGCCATCGTGCCAGCCAAAGTGGTACTGCATTGCCATTTCGGCCAAACGGCCAGGGCATAATGGCCCGCATGCCCGACTTGAGCCGACGCGCCCTGCTGGGTCTCGGCGCCAGTGCGGCGGTGGGGGCGGCGGGCGCCTACGGGCTCGACATCCTGTTAGAGCCCCGCACATCTCACGCGATGCCGGCGTCGACGGCCGGTACCCAGATGCCGTTGGCGCCGCCGCCCAGCCCACCTCGCGATCCGGCTCCCTCCGCCGCAGCCGCGCCGACGATGGTGACCGGTTCCTTCGTCTCCGCCGCGCGCGGCGGGGCGAACACCAACTGGGCCATCGCGCGCCCGCCGGGCCAGACGAAGCCGCTGCGACCCGTGATCGCGCTGCACGGCAAGGGCAGTGACGCGTCCACCGTGATGGCGGGCGGCGTCGAACACGGTCTGGCGCAGGCCGTCGATGCCGGACTGCCGCCGTTCGCGGTGGTCGCCGTCGACGGCGGTGGCGGCTATTGGCACAAGCGGTCGTCCGGCGAGGACAGCGGCGCGATGGTGCTCGACGAGCTCATCCCGATGCTGGGCAACCAGAATCTGGACACTTCACGGGTGGCGTTCCTGGGTTGGTCGATGGGCGGCTACGGCGCACTGCTGCTGGGCGGCCGGCTGGGACCGTCCCGCACCGCGGCGATCTGCGCGGTGAGCCCGGCGCTGTGGATGTCCTCGGGTGCGGCCGCACCGGGAGCCTTCGACGGGCCGGACGACTTCGCGGCCAACTCGGTGTACGGCATGCCCGCCCTGGCCTCGATCCCGATCCGGATCGATTGCGGCGACAGCGATCCGTTCTACGCCGCGACAAAGCAGTTCATCGCGCAACTGCCCAATCCGCCGGCCGGCGGCTTCTCGCCCGGCGGCCACGACGGGGCATTTTGGAGCTCGCAGCTGCCCGCCGAGCTGACCTGGATGGCACCGCTGCTGACGGCGTAGCGAGTTACGCTCGCGAAGGTGACCGCACCTTTCGACTGGACCTTCCCGTACGCCTGGCCACGCAAGCCCATCCTGGCGGAAAACGTTGTGTGCACATCGCAACCCCTCGCCGCCCAGGCGGGCCTGCGGATGCTCGCGCAGGGTGGCAGCGCAGTGGACGCGGCCATCGCCACAGCCATCACCCTGACGATCGTGGAGCCGGTGTCCAATGGCATCGGTTCGGACGCCTTCGCCATCGTGTGGGATGGCAAGCAACTTCACGGCCTGAACGCCTCGGGCCGCTCGCCCGCAGCGTGGACGCCGGAATACTTCGGCGGCAAGGGCGTTCCGGTCTTGGGCTGGAATTCGGTGACCGTGCCCGGCGCGGTGTCGGCGTGGACCGAACTGCATGCCAAGTTCGGCAAGTTACCGTTCGAGCGGCTCTTCGAACCCGCAGTATCCTACGGCCGCAACGGCTTTCCGGTCTCACCGACCGTCGCCGAGCAATGGGCGGCGCAGGTGCCGCTCTTTGAAAGTCAGCCCGGTTTCGCCCCCGCGTTTCTGCCCCGGGGGCGGGCCCCGAAACCGGGTGAGCGTTTCAGCTTGCCCGATCATGCCGCGACGCTCGAGACGATCGCCGCGACCAACGGAGAGGCTTTCTACCGCGGGGAACTGGCCGCCAAGCTCGAGGCGCACGCGCTGGGCAACGACGGCGCCATGCGGGCCAGCGACCTGGCGGCTCACCGCGCCGACTGGGTGGGTACCGTCGACGGCGGCTACCGCGGGTACACGGTGCACGAGATCCCGCCCAACGGGCAGGGCATCGTCGCGCTCATCGCCCTGGGCATCCTGGAACACTTCGACATGGCCTCGCTGCCTGCGGATTCCGCTGACAGCGTGCACCTGCAAATCGAAGCGGTGAAGCTGGCGTTCGCCGACGCCCAGGCCTACGTCGGCGACATCGAACACATGCCGCTGGGGCCAGAACGCCTGTTGGACAAGGAGTACCTGAAGCAGCGCGCCGGGCTGATCGACCGCGGACGGGCCAAGCCCGCATCCGCCGGGGCCCCGGCGAGCGGAACCGTCTACCTCACCGCGGCCGACGCCGCGGGGATGATGGTGTCGATGATCCAGTCGAACTACATGGGGTTCGGTTCGGGCGTGGTGGTCCCGGGCACGGGGATCGCTCTGCAAAACCGGGGCGCGAATTTCGTTGCCACCCCTGGACATCCGAATACCGTGGCTCCGAACAAGCGTCCCTACCACACCATCATCCCCGGATTCGTGACCAAAGACGGCGCAGCGGTCATGAGCTTCGGGGTGATGGGCGGCATGATGCAGCCCCAGGGCCACGTACAGGTGCTGGTGCGCATCGCCGACCACGGGCAGAACCCGCAGGCGGCATGCGACGGGCCGCGGTTCCGGTGGGTCGAGGACATGCAGGTCAGCTGTGAAAAGGGTTTCCCGGATTCGACGCTGGACGAATTGCGCCGCCGCGGACACGATCTGGTCGCCGTCGACGACTACAACCAATTCGGCAGCTGTCAGGCGATCTGGCGCCTGGACGGCGGCTACTTCGCAGCCAGCGATCCGCGCCGGGACGGTCAGGCCGCCGCCTTCTAGACGCGGATCTTCCCGTCGGCCGCCAACTGGGCGATGTCGCTGCGGAAATGACTGCCCGGCAGGCGAATTGAACGCACGACCTGGTAGGCGTTGGCCCGGGCGGCCGTCAAGTCGGCGCCCGTGCCCACCACCGACAGCACCCGGCCACCCGACGAGACGATCTCGCCGTCGTCGCGCCGCGCCGTTCCGGCGTGCAGTACCCCGTCGGCCTCCGAGCCCACGATGACGTCTCCCACACGGGGGCGTCCGGGATAGCTCTCCGCGGCCACCACCACCGTCACGGCCGCGCCCTCGCGCCAGCGCAGCTCGCCGAAGTCCGCCAAGGTGCCACTGGCCGCCGCCTGCAGAAGCTGGCCCAGCGGCGATTCCAGCAGCGCCAGCACCGCCTGGGTCTCGGGATCGCCGAAGCGACAATTGAATTCGACCACCGCGGGGCCGTTCGCGGTGATCGCGAGTCCGGCATAGAGCAAGCCGCTGAACGAGCTGTCCCGCGCAACCATTTCGGCCGCAACGGGTCCGATGATGTTGCTGACCACGTCGCGGTACACCTCGTCGGGAAGCCACGGGACCGGCGCGTAGGCGCCCATACCGCCGGTGTTGGGCCCGCTGTCGCCGTCGCCGACCCGCTTGAAGTCCTGCGCCGGCAGCAGCGGCACCACGGTTGCGCCGTCAACGACGCAGAACAGCGACACCTCGGGGCCGTCCAAATAGGACTCCAACAGCACCGGGTGCCCCGCCTCGAGCAGCCCGGCGGCGTGCGCGCGTGCGACACCGCGATCCGCGGTCACCACGACGCCCTTACCGGCGGCCAAGCGGTCGTCCTTCACCACCCAGGCCGCATCCCCCGCCGGCGGACCGAACCGATCCAGGGCGGCGTCTAAATGCGCGGGGCTATCGACGATTTCACTGGTCGCGGTGCGCACCCCGGCCGCGGCCATGACCTCTTTGGCGAAAGCTTTGGAGCCTTCGATGCGGGCGGCGTCCTTGCTGGGACCGAAGCAGGCGACGCCCGCGGCCCGCACCGCGTCGGCCACCCCGAGGACCAGCGGCACCTCTGGTCCGATGACCACCAGGTCGGCGCGGACCTCGCGCGCCAGGGCGACGACGTCGTCGGCCGAGGTGACATCGACGTCGTGCTGGTCGGCCAGCCGCGCGGTGCCGGCGTTGCCGGGAGCGATCGCCAGCCCCGTGACCTCGGGGTCTTTGCGAAGCGCCAGCAGCAACGCATGCTCACGGGCACCGGAACCAATCACCAGGACGCGCACGACACGTCAGACTAGCCCGGTCAAACGGCCCACGCCCACAGTCCCCGGAGGATTCAGACGATTTTCTCCAGCAGCGCCCTGAGGTCGTTGCGCTGCGCGACGGTGAGGCGTCCGAGGCGCTTGTCGAACTCGTCGGAGAGCAGGGTCAGCCCTTTCCTCGCGGCCTGGCGTCCGGCCGGGGTGAGCAGTAGCCGGTGGCGACGCAAATCGCACGGGTCGATTTCACGGCGCACGAACCCCGCGGCCTCGAGCCGCTTGAGGTACAGCGTCACCGTCGCCTTGGGCATGCTCAGCGTCGCGGCCAGTTCGGCCGGATAGGGATGCTCGTCGATCTCGGCCAGCAGGAACAGTTCCTTGGACTCGAGGCCCAGCGCGCAGATATCGGCCTCGGCGCACGAGATGACCGAGAGCAGCACCCGGTAGTTCAGTGACCAGATCTTGGCCGCATCGACTGCAGACATTCGACTTGCCAGATCGTTCAGCTATGAACTAGTTTTGTTATGAACAACCTCATAGCCGAACAATCTACCAGGAAGTGGGCATCATGCCGCTGGATCAATACGTGACACTCGGGCGATCCGGTCTGCGTGTCAGCCCTCTGTGCCTGGGCGCCATGACGTTCGGCGAAGACCTCGGCTGGGGCACCAGTGTGGAAGAGTCCCAACAGATCATCGATCGATACCTCGAGCTCGGCGGTAACTTCATCGACACCGCCAACTTCTACACCCGAAGCCACTCCGAGAAGATCATCGGCGACCACATCGGGCGCCACCCCGCCCGCCGCGATCGGCTGGCGATCGCGACCAAGTTCAGCGGTAACCTGTATCCGGGTGATCCCAACGGCGGCGGCTCGGGCCGCAAGTCGCTGATCAACGCCTGCGAGAACTCGTTGCGGCGCTTGCAAACCGACTACATCGACCTGTACTGGCTGCACATCTGGGACTCCAACACCCCCATCGAGGAGACCATGGCGGCGCTCGAGGACCTGGTCCGGGCCGGCAAGGTGCGCTACATCGGGGTTTCGGACACCCCGGCGTGGAAGATCGCCCAGGCCAACCTCATCGCCCAATTCCGCGGCTGGTCGTCGTTCGTCGGGTTGCAGGTCGAATACTCACTCCTGGAACGCGCCATCGAACAGGACCTCGTCCCGATGGCCTCCGAATTCGGCCTCGGCATCACACCGTGGTCGCCGTTGAAGGGTGGCGTCCTCAGCGGCAAGTACACCCGCGCCAACAGCGGCCGGCACAACGCCGACCGCGGCGCCATGGTCGACGCCTTTCTCAACGAGAAGACCTACGCCGTTATCGACGAACTCGAGGACATCGCGAAGGCGCACGAGACCAACGTCGCCAGCGTTGCGCTGGCCTGGGTGCGCGCGCAGCGCGCCGTCTCCTCCGTCATCATCGGGGCCCGCCGGCCCGCCCAGCTCGAGGACAACGTCCGGGCCGTCGACGTCAATCTGAGCGCCGAGGAGCTCGCCCGGCTCGACACGCTGACCAAGCCGCGGTTCGGATTCCCGCACAACATGCTGGAGATGGCGCCGGGCATCCTCAACGGCGGAACAACGGTCAACGGGATCGCCGGGCCGATCTCCGAGTATGTGATGCCCGAAGGCGTTCAGCCGTAATGAGACTGGCGGGTTACTCGCCCGAGTGCATCTTCAACGCGGCATCCACGTTGGCCTTCTTGTCCTCGCCGGAACCCTTCGCCGCGGCCTTCTTGCGCTTGGCAACCACGGCGTCGACCGCACCGTTGAGCGCCGAACCCAACGGGAAGCCGAGATAGTGGGTGAGGAAGACGGCCATCTCCTTCAGTTCGGTCTCGGTGAGCTCGCCGTTGAGAAGTGCGGCGTTGATTTGGATTTCGGCCAGGTCGCGATTTCCGATCGCGGTCACCGCCGTCAGCGTCATGATGCGCTTGTCGCGCATCGACAATCCCGGTCGCGTCCAGATGCTGCCGAACAGATGGTCCACGGTCAGGTCGAAGTACGCGTCGCCTTCGATGTTGGGCATCTCCCAGCCGTAGACCTCGTTCATCTTCGCAAGGCCCTTGCTGCGCAGCTCGTCCATCACGCCTCTTTCTCTGTGTGCGGCACACCAAGTCCCGCTGCCAATCCCTGGTACGCCAGCCGGGCAAGCGGCAGGTCGACCGACACCGACTCGCCGAGTGCCAGCGCCAGGCTCAAGTCCTTCTCGCCCAGGCCACGGGCGTGCACAAAGGACTGGTACAGGAAGTTATCCGGCTCAATGTCTTTCATATCTTCGCGCACCATGATCGCCCCCGGACCGCTGGTGAGCGCGTCGGTGTGGCGGACCACCCGCCCAAGCGCCTGCAGGTCGAGCCCGGCCGCCTCGGCCAGCTTCATGGCCTCACACGCCGCGACGTACGAGGTGAATGTCAACATGTTGCGCGCCAGCTTCATTCGGGTTCCCGCACCCGGCTCGCCGGCGTGGACGACCATCGCCGCCCAGTGTTTGAACGCCGGCTTGATCTTCTCGTAGACCTCCCGCTCGGCGCCCACCATGGTGGCGAGCTCACCCTTCGCCGCCGCCGCGGCCCCGCCGCTGACCGGCGCGTCGACGATGTGGATGCCCTGGGGCTTGTATTCGGCCGCGAGCTCGACCGCCGTGGTGTCGCTGATGGTCGAGTGGATCGCGATGACGGTGCCGGGTTTCGCGTTGGCCGCGAGTTCGCCGACGACCTCACGCACCTGGGCGTCGTTGAGGACGGTGATATGGATGATGTCGGCCGCGGCGACGTCGGCGACGCTGTCGGCCAGGCTGGCGCCCTTTTCGACCAGCGGGGTCATCGCCTCGGTGCGGATGTCGTAAACCGTTACCCCGCCAGGCCATTCGGTCATCTTCGTGGCCATCGGCGCGCCCATATTGCCCAGCCCGATGTAGCCGAGCTTCACATCGTCACTCATGGCGCCGCTCCTCTCCCCCGCCAGCGGGTGGGGGTACCTCCCACTTGTGGGGGCTTGCCCCCACATCGCTCTTTTGCTCTGCATCGTCGACGGTGCGACTCATGATCGGATTATCTGCCCGCCGTCAACGTTGAAGATCTGTCCGGTGATCCACGACGCCTCGTCGGAGAGCAGGAACAGGCACATGCCGACCAGATCCGCAGGCGTGCCCATCCGCGACAGCGGCAGACCCTTGACGATGTCGTCGACCATCTCTTTGGGGGTGGTGGTCCGGTTGGCCTCGGTGTCGATGGGGCCGGGGGCGATCGCGTTGATCCGGATATTCTGGCCACCCAGTTCGCGGGAGAGTTGTTGCGTCAGCCCGTTGAGCCCGACTTTGGCCAGCCCGTAGTAGTTCGCGTAAAGCCAGGCGGCGGTAGACGACTGGTTGACGATCGCTCCGCCGCCGCGCTTGGCCATCTTCTTGTACACCGCGCGGGTGCACCACAGCGCCCCGTCCAGGTTCACGCTCATGAACTTGCGGTAATACTCCGGGTCGATGGTGAGCAAGAAGTCGAGCTTCATGCCGCCGAAGATCGCGGCGTTGTTGACCAGGTAGTCGATGCCGCCGAATTCGGCCAGCGTGCGGTCGGCCATCTCCTTCGCGGATGCGGGGTCGGACACGTCGACCGGGATGCTGATGGCGGTTCCGCCGTCGGCGACGATCTGCTTGGCGACGGCATCGGCGGCCTCGGCGTTGATGTCGGCGACCACCACCGCCGCGCCCTCTCGGGCCAGCGCCTCGGCGTACGCCTGCCCGATGCCGCCACCGGAACCGGTGACGATGCCGACTTTATTCTCGAATCGCATGTTTTCCTCTCGGTCGCCTGTTGGCGCGGTCACTGCACAGCTGTGGCAATGGTTTTGATCTCCAAGTACTCCTCGAAGCCGGCCAGGCCCATTTCGCGTCCGTTGCCGGATTGCTTGTAGCCGCCGAACGGCGCGTCGGCGGAGTACCAGACACCGCCGTTGACATTGACGGTGCCCACCCGCATCCGCGCGGCGAAGTTGGCCGCACGCTCGGGGTCGGCACCGAACACCGTGCCCGACAGGCCATATGGAGAGTCGTTGGCGATGCGCAGCGCGTCGTCTTCGCCGTCGTAGGCGATCACGGTCAGCACCGGCCCGAAGATCTCCTCACGGGCGGGCCGCGCGTCGTTGGTCAGACCCGCGATGACGGTGGGTTCGATGAAGAACCCGCGATCTTTGTCCGCCGGACGGCCACCGCCGCAGGCGAACGTCCCACCCTCGGTGATCGCCAGATCGAGGTAGCTCTGCACCCGGTCCCGCTGCCGCGCGGAAATGACTGGCCCGCAGACGGTTCCGGAGTTGTCGGGGTCGCCGGGCTTGATCGAGCCCATGGTGCCCGCGGCGATGGCGACGGCTTCGTCGTAACGGGCCCGCGGCACCACCAGCCGGGTCGTGATGGCGCAGCCCTGGCCGGCGTGCATGGCCGCGGTGAACGCCGACATCGAGCACGCCCCGCCCAGGTCGGCGTCGTCAAGAACGACGAACGCCGACTTGCCGCCCAGCTCCAGGAACACCCGCTTGATGGTCGCGGCGGCATCGCCCATGACGCTGCGGCCGGTCGCCGTCGACCCGGTGAACGAAACCATGTCCACCCGAGGGTCTTTCGAGAGCAGCGCCCCCAGCCGGTGGTCGTTCGATGTGATGATGTTGACGACGCCGGGCGGGAAGTCGGTGTGCTCGGCGATGATTTCGCCGAGCACGGCGGCACACCAGGGGGTGTCCGGTGCGGGCTTGAGCACCACGGTGTTGCCGGCGGCCAGCGCGGGCCCCAGTTTGGCGAGATTGATCTGGTGCGGGAAGTTCCACGGGGTGATTGCGCCGACGACACCGACGGCCTCCCGCGCGATCGTGCGCCGGGTCGGGATGCCCATCGGCGATGCCTGGCCGAGGTCGGAGTTCCACTCGTAGGACTCGGCGGTGTCGGCCGCGAAGCTGAGGTCGCCGACCGGTCCCTCCAACTGGGCGGCCGACGTGAGCATCCGGGGTGCGCCGACCTCGGCGATGGTGATGTCGCGCAGTTCTTCGATGTGGTCGCGCATCGCGTCGCGCAGCTGCCGTATGCACCGCACCCGCAATTCGGTGTTGCGCGACCAGTCCGTCTCGTCGAAGGCGCGCCGCGCGGCGTCGATGGCGCGGTCCAAGTCGGAGGCGTCGGCGTTGGCCGCGACGCCCAGCACCTCTTCGGTCGCCGGGTTCACCGTGGGGAAGTTGCCGGCGCTGCCGGCCGACAGCTTGCCGTCGATGAAGAGCTCACTCACGCCGTCGGCCAACAAGGCCATGTCCCGCTCCCGTCTGCGCGCGTCCACTCCGGCGCGCCAATATGGTGGACAGTTGTCCGATAATGTCCGATCGAACCATAGTCGCCAGGTCGCCGAAGGTGCAAGGGCCGATCTCGAACGGCGTGGAGATTGCTCTAAAAAATAGTCATTACACTGCGTATTTGTGTCACGGGCTTGCTTCACGCCGTTTCGATCCACTAGCTTGGACATGTGTCCAGCGACGCACTGGTGACGATCACATCCGACGGCGACCGCCAGACCGGTCAGCCGGCGCGCAACCGTCGCCAGGAGGAGACCTTCCGCAAGGTGCTCGTGGCCGGCATCGAAACCTTGCGCGAGAAGTCCTACGCCGACCTGACCGTGCGCGCGGTCGCTGCCCGGGCCAAAGTCGCTCCGGCCACCGCGTACACCTACTTCTCGTCGAAGAACCACCTGATCGCCGAGGTCTACTTGGACCTGGTGCGGCAGGTTCCGTTCTTCACCGACGTCAACGACCCGATGCCGGTCCGGGTGGACCAGGTGTTGCGTCACCTGGCGCTGGTGGTCGCCGACGAGCCCGAGGTGGGTGCCGCGTGCACGACGGCATTGCTCGGCGGCGGGACCGATCCTGCGGTGGGTGCCGTGCGCGACCGCATCGGCGCGGAGATCCACCGGCGCATCGCGACGGCGATCGGGCCCGGCGCCGACCCGAAGACGGTGGCCGCGCTCGAGATGATGTTCTTCGGCGCATTGGTACAGGCCGCGAGCGGCCAGTTCACCTATCACCAGATCGCCGACCAATTGGCCTATGTAGTGAGCCTGATCCTGCCCGGCCCCGGGAACACAAGCCAGGAGACAAGAACTTAATGACCGTCCATGTGGGCGACCACGAGCTGGTCCTCGATCCCTACGACTACGACTTCCACGAAGATCCGTACCCCTACTACAAGCGGCTGCGCGACGAGGCCCCGCTGTATCGTAATGACGAGCTGAAGTTCTGGGCGCTGTCGCGGCACCAGGACGTGTTGCAGGGATTCCGTAACAGCACAACGCTTTCCAACAAGTACGGCGTCTCGCTGGACCCGGCATCGCGAGGCCCGCACGCCAGCAAGACGATGTCCTTCCTGGCGATGGACGATCCCGCCCACCTGCGGCTGCGCACGCTGGTCTCGAAAGGCTTCACCCCGCGCCGGATTCGCGAACTCGAGCCCCGGGTCACCGAGATCGCGACACAGCATCTCGACACCATGCTGGCCAAGGCCAAGGACGGTACGGTCGACTACGTCGACGAGTTCGCCGGCAAGCTGCCCATGGACGTCATCTCCGAGTTGATGGGCGTCCCCGAGCCGGATCGGGACCAGGTGCGGGCCTGGGCCGACGGGGTGATGCACCGCGAGGAGGGCGTCAACGACGTGCCGCCCGAGGCGGTGGAGGCCTCCCTCAACCTGATCGTGTACTACCAGGGCATGGTGGCCGAGCGACGCGAGAAGCTGAGCGACGATCTGACCTCGGCGCTGCTGGAGGCCGAGATCGACGGCGACCGGCTCACCGACGATGAGGTGCTCGGCTTCATGTTCCTGATGGTGATCGCCGGCAACGAGACCACCACCAAACTGCTTGCCAATGCCGCATTTTGGGGTCACAAGAACCCGGATCAACTGACACCGGTCTACGAGGACCAGTCGCGGGTGCCGCTGTGGGTCGAGGAGACCCTGCGCTACGACACCTCCAGCCAGATCCTGGCTCGCACCGTGTCCGGCGAGCTCACCCTCTACGACACCACCATTCCCGAGGGCGATGTCCTGCTGCTGTTGCCCGGGTCCGGGCATCGCGACGAGCGGGTCTTCGACAACCCCGACGACTACCTGATCGGGCGCGAAATCGGGCCCAAACTACTGAGTTTCGGTAGCGGCGCGCACTTCTGCCTTGGCGCGCATCTGGCGCGAATGGAAGCCCGGGTGGCGCTCACCGAGTTGTTCAAGCGAATCCGCGGATACGAGGTGGACGAGGCCAACGCCGTCCGCGTCCACTCGAGCAATGTCCGCGGATTCGCTCACCTACCAATGAGCGTGGAGGTCCGCTGAATGCCCCGGTTTGAACCCCTGCCCGAACGCCGGCCCGCCATCGTGGCCGGAGCATCCTCCGGCATCGGGGAGGCAACCGCGATCGAACTCGCGGCACACGGATTCCCGGTCGCCCTGGGGGCCCGCCGCGTCGAGAAGCTCGACGACATCGTCGGCAAGATCAATGCCGACGGCGGCGAGGCGGTCGGATTCCACCTGGACGTCACCGACCCGAACTCGGTGAAATCCTTTGTCGCACAGTCGACCGAGGCGCTCGGCGACATCGAGGTGCTGGTGGCAGGTGCCGGAGACACCTACTTCGGCAAGCTCGCCGAGATAACCACCGACGAGTTCGAGTCGCAGCTGCAGATCCACCTGGTCGGCGCCAACCGGCTGGCCACCGCGGTGCTGCCCGGCATGCTCGACCGGCAACGCGGCGACCTGATCTTCGTGGGTTCCGACGTGGCCCTGCGGCAGCGCCCCCACATGGGCGCCTACGGCGCGGCCAAGGCAGCGCTCGTCGCGATGGTCACCAACTTCCAGATGGAACTCGAGGGCACCGGCGTGCGGGCCTCGATCGTGCATCCGGGCCCGACCAAGACGTCGATGGGCTGGAGCCTGCCGGCCGAGAAGATCGGCCCCGCACTGGAGGACTGGGCCAAGTGGGGCCAGGCCCGGCACGACTACTTCCTGCGCGCGGCGGATCTCGGGCGGGCCATCACGTTCGTCGCCGAGACACCGCGCGGCGGCTTCATCGCGAACATGGAGCTTCAGCCCGAAGCCCCGTTGGCCGACAACAAAGATCGCCAGAAACTCGCACTCGGCGGGGGAGAGTGAGCACATGACTACCGCTATCGTGCCGCGGGTTTCCGGCGGCGAAGAAGAGCACGGCCACCTCGAGGAATTCCGCACCGACCCAATCGGTTTGATGAATCGCGTCCGCGACGAGTGCGGTGACGTCGGCTGGTTCCAGCTGGTCGACAAGCACGTCATCCTGCTCTCCGGCGCCGGTGCCAACGAGTTCTTCTTCCGGTCCGCCGACGAGGACCTGGACCAGGCTGCGGCGTACCCATTCATGGCGCCGATCTTCGGTAAGGGTGTGGTGTTCGACGCCAGCCCGGAGCGGCGCAAGGAGATGCTGCACAACTCGGCGCTGCGCGGTGAGCAGATGAAGGGCCACGCCGCGACCATCGAGGCTCAGGTGAAGGGGATGATCGCCGACTGGGGCGACGAGGGTGAGATCGAGCTGCTCGACTTCTTCTCCGAGCTGACCATCTACACCTCGACGGCCTGCCTGATCGGCGTGAAATTTCGCAACCAGCTCGACCACCGGTTCGCCGAGTACTACCACGAGCTGGAACGCGGCACCGACCCGCTGTGTTACGTCGACCCCTACCTGCCGATCGAGAGCTTTCGGCGCCGCGACGAGGCCCGCGTCAAACTCGTTGCGCTGGTGCAGGAAATCATGAACCAGCGGCTGGCCAACCCGCCGAAGGACAAGGCCGACCGTGACATGCTCGACGTGCTCGTCTCGATCAGGGACGAAGAGGGCCGGCCCCGCTTCTCTGCCGACGAAGTCACCGGGATGTTCATCTCGCTGATGTTCGCCGGGCACCACACCAGTTCGGGGACCTCGGCGTGGACCCTGATCGAGTTGATCCGGCACCCCGATGTGTACGCCGAGGTGCTGGCCGAGCTCGAGGAGCTCTACGCCGACGGCCAGGAGGTGAGTTTCCATGCGCTGCGGTCGATTCCGAAGCTGGACAACGTGGTCAAGGAGACGCTGCGGCTGCACCCGCCGCTGATCATCCTGATGCGGGTGGCCCAGGGCGACTTCGAGGTCGAGGGCTTCCCGATTCACGCCGGCGATTTCGTCGCGGCGTCGCCTGCGATCTCGAACCGGATTCCAGAGGACTTTCCCGACCCGGATGAGTTCAAGCCGGACCGCTACAACAAGCCCGAGCAGGCCGACATCGTCAACCGGTGGACCTGGATCCCGTTCGGCGCGGGCCGGCACCGCTGCGTCGGCGCCGCCTTCGCCCAGATGCAGATCAAGGCGATCTTCTCGGTTCTGTTGCGCGAGTATGAATTCGAGATGGCGCAGCCCGCGGACAGCTATCACAACGACCACTCCAAGATGGTCGTGCAGCTGGCCCGGCCGGCCAAGGTCCGCTACCGCAAGCGCAGCGCGTAAGGAGTAAGTCCGATGGGCGGATTCAGAATCGAAGCGGATCTGGATTTGTGTCAGAGCCATGCCATGTGCGAACTGGAGGCGCCCGACTACTTCCGGGTGCCCAAGCGGGGCAAGGTCGAGATCCTCGACCCCGAGCCGCCCGAAGACGCCCGCGACGAAGTTGAGCGCGCGGTCGATATGTGCCCAACGCAAGCACTTTTCATCAAGGAAATAAAGGAGACTGAGGGCTCATGAACTCACAGGCGTCACACTCGCGCGAAGATCTCGAGGCATGGGTCGACCGCTGGCTGCAGGCCAACAAGGACTGCGAGAAGGCCGGTGACTGGCGACCGTTGGCGGACTTCTACACCCAAGACGCCACTTACGGCTGGAATATCGGCCCCAAGGAAGACGTGATGTGCGTCGGCGTCGACGAGATTCGCGACGTCGCCCTGGGCCTGGAGATGGAAGGCCTGGAGAACTGGGTGTACGAGTACCAGAAGGTGCTCATCGACGAGAAGCAGGGCGAGATCGTCGGCTTCTGGAAGCAGATCGTCAACAAGACCGACGGCACCCAGGACGAGATCTACGGCATCGGCGGCAGCTGGTTCCGGCTCAATGCCGACCAGCAGATCGAATGGCAGCGCGACTTCTTCGACTTCGGCCACGTCGCGTACATGTTCGGCAAGCTCATCGAGTCCGGCGACCTGAGCGCGGGCATGCAGAAGCGGATCGAGCGCAGCATCGCCGGTGAAAAGCTGCCCGGCTACTACCCGCTTGGCGAGGCCCCCGTCCCCATCTGGTGACAGCGGGAGCCAACCAAGCATTTGATTTGTTGCACGCGCTATGCTGACGCGACAAGGGTGCCTGTGGCACCCGTCACCTAGCTGGCCGGCATGAAGGGGCCGGTCAGCGCTGATCAATTCAAAGGCGAAATGGGGTCAGGACCATCGTGAAGACAAAAGGCGCACTGATCTGGGAGTTCAACCAGCCCTGGTCCATCGAGGAAATCGAGATCGGCGACCCGCAAGCGCATGAGGTCAAGATCCAGATGGAAGCGGCGGGCATGTGCCACTCCGACCATCACCTGGTCACCGGGGGCATTCCGATGGCCGGATTCCCGGTGCTGGGCGGCCACGAGGGCGCGGGCATCGTCACCGAGGTCGGTCCGGGCGTGGAAGACATCGCCCCGGGTGACCACGTCGTGCTGTCGTTCATCCCGTCGTGTGGGCAGTGTCCGACCTGTCAGGCGGGCATGCGCAACTTGTGCGACCTGGGCGCCGGCCTGCTCGGCGGCGCCGCGGTATCCGACGGCACCTTCCGCATCCAGGCCAAGGGCCAGAACGTCTACCCCATGACACTGCTGGGCACGTTCTCCCCGTACATGGTCGTGCACCGCAGCTCGGTGGTGAAGATCGACCCGTCCGTCCCGTTCGAGGTCGCCGCGCTGGTCGGCTGCGGCGTCACCACCGGCTACGGTTCGTCGGTCCGCACCGCGGACATCCGGCCGGGCCAGGACGTCGCCATCGTCGGCGTCGGCGGGGTCGGCATGGCAGCGCTCCAGGGAGCCGTCAACGCCGGCGCCCGCTACATCTTCGCGATCGACCCGGTTGAGTGGAAGCGCGACCAGGCGCTCAAGTTCGGCGCCACCCACGTCTACCCCGACATCTTCGCCGCGATGGCGGGCATGGCCGAGGTCACCTACGGCCTGATGGCCCACAAGGTCGTGGTCACCGTGGGCGAGCTGCATGGCGCCGACGTCGACAACTACCTGAACATCACCCAAAAGGGCGGCACCTGCGTGCTGACCGCCATCGGTAGCCTGCTGGACACCAACGTCAACCTGAACCTGGCGATGCTGACCCTGATGCAGAAAAACCTGCAGGGCACCATCTTCGGCGGCGGCAACCCGCAGTACGACATCCCGCAGCTGCTGTCGATGTACAAGGCCGGCAAGCTGAACCTGGACGACATGATCACCCGCCAGTACAAGCTGGAGCAGATCAACGACGGCTACCAGGACATGCTGGACGGCAAGAACATTCGCGGCGTCATCCGGTTCACCGACGCCGACCGGTAACCACCTATCAGCCGCGTCCGCTCAGTGACCGGCTTCGGCCACCTCATGGCGCCGGGACGCATCGGCGCCATGAGCGTGCGCAACCGCCTGGTCATGTCTCCGATGGAGACGATGTACGGCACTCCCGACGGGCTGCCGTCGGAGCGCACCCGCGACTACTTCGCGGCACGCGCCCGCGGCGGGGTCGGGCTGATCACGTTGGGCGCCACCGGGGTTGACCACCATCACCCCGAGACTCCCGGCGGGCTGCACCTGGGTACCGACGACGCCGTGAGCGCGCATCGGGCGCTGGTGGAGGTGGTGCACGAGCACGGTGCCAAGATCCAGCCCCAGATCGTGCATGCGGGGCCCGACGGCCTGGGGCCGGAGATCTTCGGCGTCGAATCGTTGGGGCCCTCGGTGATTCCCTCCTACCTCACCGGGCGCCCGTCGACCGAGATCAGCACACAGCAGCTGACCGAGGTGTTCGATCTGTTCAAGGCCGCGGCCAGGCGTGCCGTCGAGGCCGGCTACGACGGCATCGAGCTGCACGCCGCGCACGGCTACATGCTGCTGGGTTCCTTCCTTGCTCCGCAACGCAATCGGCGCACCGACGACTATCGCGGTGACTCGGCGCGCGGCCGGGTGCGGGCGGTGCTCGAGGCGCTGGCCGCGATTCGCTCCGAGATCGGTGATGCCATGCCGATCACACTGCGCATCTCCGGGTACGAACGCGTCGCCGGCGGCCGAGCCAGCTACGAAACCGCATGGCTGGCACCCGAACTCGTCGCCGCCGGCGTCGACGCCTTCCACGTCAGCGGCGGGGTGATCGACCGGCTGGTCACCGGCATGGTCAACGGCGCCGACGACGGCGACGAGCTCAACGTCGGCGCCGCGGCCGCGGTCAAGCAGGTGGTCGATGTGCCGGTGATCGCCGTCGGCCGCATCCACGACCCCGCCCGGGCCGAACAGATCCTGGCCGACGGCCGGGCCGACTTCATCGCCATGGGCCGTCCGCTGCTGGCCGACCCCGACCTGCCACGCAAGATTGCATCCGGCGAGGCGCACCGGGTCCGTAAGTGCATCTCGTGCGAAAACTGCATCGACGCAATGGAACAGCGCTTCGCCGTCGACTGCGCGGTCAACCCGCGCACCGGCAAGGAACGTCAGCTGTCCGCGGCCCGCGCCGACCGCGCGAAACGGGTGGTGGTGGTCGGCGGCGGGCCGGCGGGACTGGAGGCGGCGCGCGTCGCCGCCGAACGTGGCCACCACGTCACGCTGTTCGAGCGCGGCGTGCAGCTGGGCGGGGCGTTGCGCTGGGCGTCGGTACTGCACCCGGAGAACCAGCCGTTTCTGCGCTATCTGTGCGACGAGCTCAGGGCGGGCACCACCGAGGTGCGGCTGGGCCACCCGGCGTCGGTGCACGACGTCGTCACGGCCGCCCCGGACGCGGTGGTGGTGGCCACCGGCGGCCGCGTCGTCGTGCCCCCGATTCCCGGGGCCGACCGCGCACACGTGCACACCGGGCCCGGACTACGCGAATTACTCAGTGGCCGTGCACAATCCAGCGCCCCGGCCTGGCAACGCATCGGCGCCTCGGCGTTGTCCGGCTGGCCGCAGCGGCTGTTGCGGCCAGCCGCGATCCGGCTGGCCAGCCGGGCCTGGATGCCGATAGGACGCCGCGTCGTCATCGTCGGCGGCGACCTGGTCGCCCTCGAATTGGCCGAATTCCTTGCCGGCCGGGGCCGGTTGGTGGCCATACTCGAAGCCGGCAAGGACATCGCTCCCGAAGTGGGCAACAAGCGCAAGACCGAACACATGGACCGTCTCGACCGGCTGGGCGTCACCGTGCACGTCCGCGCGGCCACCGAACGCATCACCGCCGATGCGGTGGAATTCACCCCCGCGGGCGGAACCACCCGGCGGCTGGCCGCCGACAGCGTCGTGCTGGCCGGCACGGTCGAGGCGGACACCGCCCTGTTCAATGCGATCGTCGACGCTTTGCCGGGCGCCGAGGTGCACGCCGCCGGCGACTGCACGGGACTCGGCCTGATCCGCAAAGCCACCGAGGAAGGCGCGCGCGCCGCGTGTGCCATATGAGAAGACAGGAGAAACAACGATGACCCAAACCGCCCAATCCCCCGCCCTGACGGCGTCGCAATCGTCCTGGCGTTGCGCGCAGGCCAAGGACCGCGAGGGCTGGCTCGCGCTGATGACCGACGACGTGGTCATCGAGGACCCGATCGGCAAGTCAGTCACCAACCCCGACGGCACCGGGGTGCGCGGCAAGGCGGCCGTCGGCGAATTCTTCGACAACAACATCGCGCAGAACCAGCTGACCATCACGTGCGAGGAGACCTTTCCGTCGAGTTCGCCCGACGAGATCGCTCATATTCTGGTGCTGCAGAGCACGTTTGAAGGCGGAGTCACCAGCAAGGTGCGCGGTGTGTTCACGTACAAGGTCAACGAAGTCGGGCTGATCACCAACATGCGCGGGTACTGGAACCTCGACGTGATGGAGTTCGGCAAGGAGGACTGAGTCGACCCGCGACCAACAGCGATGTCCCTAGTGGCGCGTGAAGATCAGATGCGTGACGCCGCTGGGGCTGCTCACCGACTCCACCGCGTCGAATCGCTGTTCGAGGTCCTCCAGCCCCTCCCACACAGACTCCCCGCGCCCCAAGATGATCGGCACCACCGCGATGTGCAAATGGTCGACAAGGTCCGCGGCAAGGAATTGGCGGACACTCGACGGTCCCCCACCGAGGCGAATATCGCTGTCGCCCGCGGCTTTTCCTGCAATCCGCAGAGATTCGACGGGGCTGGCGTCGATGAAGTAGAAAGTGGTGCCACCTTCCATCTCGATCGAGGGGCGAGGGTGGTGGGTGAGTACGAAGACCGGGGTGTGAAATGGCGGCTCCTCGCCCCACCAGCCTTTCCATTCCGCACCGCTCGCGTCGCCGCTCCATGGTCCGCGCTGCGGCCCGAACTTGTTGCGTCCCATGATTTCTGCGCCGATGCCCGGCGCCCATTGGCTGGCGAAGGCGTCGTCGATGCCGGTGGTCCCGCCCGACTCGCCGTGCATTGCGCGGAAGGTCCGCGTCCCTAAAAACCACTCGTGCAGCCGTCCGCCGGCGTGCCCGAACGGCGCATCCATGGCTTGGCCGATGCCCGTACCGAAGCCGTCGAGGGACACCGAAAAGTTGTGCACGCGCACTCGTGACATGTGAAATCTCCTGAATCCGTCCGCCTGATGGGTCGTCGCAGGATTGACCCGCGACACCGGCCAAACTCATCGGTACGTCGCCGAGATTGCCTTGCGGGTCGTGGTCCGAGGGCGACCACAGCCCCTGGCGCAATTTCGGCGCACCTATGCTGGGGCCCATGGCGTCGATCTTCACCAAGATCATCAACCGTGAACTACCCGGCCGCTTCGTCTACGAGGACGACGACGTCGTCGCGTTCCTGACGATCGAGCCGATGACGCAGGGGCACACACTCGTCGTGCCGCGCGCCGAAATCGACAACTGGCAGGACGTCGACGGCCCGGCATTCGCCCGGGTCATGGAAGTGAGCCAGTTGATCGGCAAGGCGGTGAGCAAGGCCTTCAGAACCGAGCGGTCCGGCCTGATCATCGCCGGGCTGGAGGTGCCGCACCTGCACGTGCACGTCTTCCCCACCCGCAGCCTCAGCGACTTCGGCTTCGCCAACGTCGACCGCAACCCGTCGGCGGAATCGCTGGACGAGGCGCAGGCCAAGATCAAGGCGGCGCTGGCTCAGTTGGCGTGAACCGGCTCGTGCGCCGACACGTCACTGATGCGCGGCAGCGTCACCCGGAAGCGGCAGCCCTCGCCGGGCGCGGTGGTCACGCTGACGGCACCGCCGTGCGCGCGCACCAACGACTCGACGATGGATAGCCCCAGTCCGGTACCGCCGCTGGCCCGTGCCCGCGACGAGTCGGTGCGATAGAACCGCTCGAAGACGCGCGACGCATCCTCCTGGTTCATGCCGGGCCCCCGGTCCGCCACTTCGAGCACCGCGTCGTCGCCGTCCGTGCCGACCCGCACGGTCACATCGGCGCTTTCCGGGGTGTGCTGCAGGGCGTTGGCGACCAGGTTGCTCAGCACCTGGCGGATCCGCGCCTCATCCCCGAGCACCTCCGGTGTGCCGGGGCCGTCGAGGACCTCCATGGTGATGGTGCGCCCGGGGTCTATCGCCTGCCCGTCGTGCACGGCATCGCTGGCCAGCGCCAGCAGGTCCACCCGATGGTGTTCGAGCGGTCTTTGTACGTCGAGGCGGGCCAGCAGCAGCAAGTCGTCGACCAGCAGGCCCATCCGGGACGCCTCGTTCTCGATCCGCGACAACAGCATCGCGACGTCGCGGGCGGCGCCCTGCCGGTACAGCTCAGCGAAGCCGCGGATCGTGGTAAGCGGGGTGCGCAGTTCGTGGCTGGCGTCGGTGATGAACCGGCGCATCCGGTCCTCGGAGCCGCGGGCCGTCTCCGCGGAGGACTCCGAGGACGCCAGCGCCTGCTGAATCTGCGCGAGCATCCCGTTTAGCGCCTGGGACAGCCGGCCCACCTCGGTCCGCGGATCTCGTTCCGGCACACGGCGATCCAGCTGCCCGGAGGCGATCGCCGCGGCCGTCCGCTCGACCTCGACCAGTGGCCGCAGGCTGCGCTGCACCACCGCGAAGCTGGCGATCCCGACCACGGCCAGCACCGCCACCCCGATGCCCATCTGTAACCAGACCAGCGAGGTCAGCGTGTGCTGGACGTCGGACAGGTCGATCGCGACCGTCGTCATCCCATGCGGGCCGTGCACCGAGACAGCGCGCCATTGAATGTCGGAGCCGTTCACCGAGGGCAGCGTCGTCGGGTTGGGGCCCACGTCGTTGTTGGCCGGCAATGCCGGTTCGGCGTTGCGGTCGTTGATGGCGGTGAACGGGGTCCCGTCGGTGCTGACGCCGCGCACATAGAACTTCGACGGTGGCCGGCCCGGGTCGGGACCTTCGTAGGGCGGCGGCGACTGCCGCCGCGGGTTCTGGGCCCAGCCCCGGGACGCGTCGAGCAGCGTGGAGTCGATGCGGCCGACCAGGCTGTGCCGCAGGATCGACGTGACCGCGATGCCGGACACGGCGAGCCCGCAGGCGACCAGGACCAGGGTTGCGGCGACGAGCCCTATCCGAAGGGGCAATCCACGTCGAGGCTTGGTGTCCATTTATCTACTTCTCGCTGCCGCCCGGCTCAGCGCGGTTCCCGCAGTACATAACCCACTCCGCGCAAGGTGTGCAACAGCCGCTTTTCCCCGGTGTCGATCTTGCGGCGCAGGTACGACACGTAGGACTCGACGACATTGACGTCACCTCCGAAGTCGTAGCGCCACACGTGGTCGAGGATCTTCGGCTTGCTCAACACCGTGCCGGCATTGATCACAAAGTAACGCAGCAACGTGAATTCGGTCGGCGACAGCGATACCGACTGACCCGCCTTCCACACTTCGTGGGTTTCCTCGTCGAGCTCGATGTCGGCGAAAGTGAGGCGCGCGCTGCGCTGTTCGGCGCCGCCTTTGCCGGCGCGGCGCAGGATGACCCGCAACCGGGCGACGACCTCTTCGAGGCTGAACGGCTTGGTCACGTAGTCGTCGCCGCCCAGCGTCAGGCCGGCGATCTTGTCCTGCAAGGAATCCCGCGCGGTCAAGAACAGTGCGGGGGCATCGATGCCGTCGGCGCGCAGCCGACGCAGCACCCCGAACCCGTCCATGCCCGGCATCATCACGTCGAGGATCACCGCGTCCGGCCGGGCCTCGCGCGCCCGATCCAGGGCCTGGGCGCCGTTGGTCGCCGTATAGACCTCGAACCCCTGAAACTTCAGACTCACCGAGAGCAGCTCGACGATGTTGGCCTCGTCATCGACCACGAGGACGCGGGCCTCCGGTTTCGTGTCATTGGGGGTTGTCGATGTCATCAGATGCTCATGTCCCTTGCTTGAACGTTTGCTATGTGAAGGTTGTGCAATTCCTGAAAGCTCAGTGCCAACAGACTGATAGTAGTCTGCCAGGAATCATCGCATTGCCTTGGGACGTAAAGGCCTATCCCGGCCTGCGGCGCGAATAGACTCGTGGGATGAACCTCGCCAGAAACATCGTGTCGGCTGCGACCGCGCCCGCCCGGGTGGGTCTTGCCGCCGCGGATGCGGGTCTGGGCGTCGCGAGCGCGGCCGTCGGTGTCGCGAAGCGGGCGCTGGGCGAGGGCGGTGCCGCCGGCACCAACGCCATGACGTCCATGCTGGGGATCGACGACGCGATCGTCCGGGCCAACCGACTGGCCAGGCTGCTCGACGACGACGCCCCACTGGGCCGGGCCATAGCGGCGGACGGCCCGATCGACCGCTTACTGCGCCCCGGCGGTGTGGTGGACATGCTGACGGCGGAGGGCGGCCTGCTGGACCGGCTGACCGCCGAGGGCGGCGCCCTGCACCGCACGCTGCAGCCCGGCGGGCTGGCCGATCAGCTGGTCGCCGAGGAGGGGCTGATCGAGCGGCTGCTGGCCGAGGACGGGCTCGCGGACCGGCTGCTCGCCGAGGGCGGCCTGGTCGACAAGCTGACCGCGAAGAACGGACCGCTGGATCAGCTCGCCGACGTCGCCGACACCCTGGCCCGGCTCACGCCCGGGATGGAGGCGCTCGAGCCCGCCATCGCCACCCTGCAGGACGCCGTCATCGCGCTCACCATGGCGGTAAACCCGCTGAGCAACATCGCGGACCGGATCCCCATACCGGGACGCCGGCGTCCGTCGTCGCGGGCGGTGCGCTCCGCACGCGTGATCGACAGCGACCAGTGACCGATTAGGCTGGGTCCGGTTTGACCCGCCTCCTTAGCTCAGTGGTAGAGCACTCGCCTTGTAAGCGAGCGGTCGTCAGTTCAATCCTGACAGGGGGCTCACCCTGCGGTAGCTGCGCCGACGTGGCGCCAACCGCGCATCGACTGAGTAAGTCAGTGGTCGACAGTGTGCCAACCCCTGCGTGGACGTGGGTCCGCATGGTGCCCCCCGAGGAGGTGTCGACTGGGCAGACTAGCGATGCTGGCTGGTCGGGCCGGACGACACAAGCAGACGAGGTCGCAGGCAGTCCGCTGTGATCTCAGCGCCATCAGCAAGGTAATTGATCAGTACATCCGCGAATTCGGCCAAACCCTCGGCGTCGATAGCGTACGGCGCCGGCACGTCACAGCGCGACAGGCGGCCCGACGCACGACGAAGCAGCGCAAGTGCGCCTTTGGGGTTGCCACGTTGGACGTGGGTGATGCCGACCGCGAGCTGAGCCAGCCCTTGCCAGAGGGTGCGCTCTTCGTCCGGCCCGTTCTTCCATGCGGCCTCAAGCACTTCGTGGGCGTTAAACGCCAGTCCGCGATCTAGCAGATCCTGGGCGTAGGCGAGGGTTTCGACCGGCGGCAGCTCCAGGTCGTCCGGGATACGTGCGATGCCATCACTGCCTGTCGGAAGCGGGCGGCCGAGAGAGTCGCGCGGGCGCCTGCTTCGAGGTCTGCCGGACTCGTCGCGATCACGGTCGGCCATCCGTCCATCATCGCAGGCGAAGCCCAGCCACTACGCGATCTTCCAGCTCGGCCAGGGCGGCGGCCGACGATCATGTCGCGCGCGGGGACCTCACTTCGCGCCGCAGCTCGATCACCTCTTTTTCGAGGTCGATGACACCCTTTGCACACATGGCAGTGAGGCCGATGAGTTTCACAACGGCGGCCCAGAGCGGGTTCTTTCCGGTAAAGGACTGATCGAGGTGAGCGAACCGGTCGCGGAGCTCCTTGCCCACGACCGATTCGGGGTCGAGCTCGATCTCTCTCATCTTGTGAAACGGCGAGAAGTCGGGGAGTGCCTCTGGTTCGGGTGCCATGGCGAAAAAGTGTAGGCCCGGAGTGGCAGAGTCGTGTAGGCCCAGAGTCGCAGAACCCGAGCCGCAGTACAGCATTCGGGGTTCCCGGGTCGGCGAACAGGGCACCGCGCTGCGGGGCGGGCTGTCCGCTGACCTGCTGGCCCGTTGGGTCGCGATAACCCGGATTAGGGGTGGCCCGGGAGGGAGTCCAGGCCACCCTGAATGTCTTGCAGATTCCCCTGAATGCCTTGCAGCTTTCGCTCGATGGCCTGCAGATCGGAGAGCGCGTTCTGATCGGCCTGTGAGATCTGGTTCGAGGCCGCAGGGCGAGACTGAGGGCAGTACGCGACGATGGCGCCCGCGGTGACGGCGGTGCTTTGATTGGCGTCCCAGATCGAGTTCCGCTGCACGAACCCGACCGCATCGGCGAAATTCGGCTGGTGGGCCAGGAAATCGCAGACCGCGTGTCCCTGGTTCGTCACGTATTCCTGACTGGGAACCGGCACGCCCTCCTGCTTCAACGCGCCGACGAACGCCGAGTCGGCGACGTTGACTGCCGGAGCCGGAGCCGACGCCTTCGGCGCGAACGGTGCGGACGGCGCGGCCGACGGTGGGGAGTCCTGCGGCTGCGCCGACAAATCCTGGCGGTGCAGCGCGACCATCACCACCACCGTGCAGACCCCGGCCACCAGAGACAGCGGTAACGCCGCGAACAAACCCACCCGGCGCAGCGCGGCTACCTTCCGCCGCCGAGACGCCAGCGCGCGGGTTTTCCCGCCGCGCGACGGGGTGGCGCCCAGAACCTCGGTCTCCCAGGAATCGAACGCGCGCGGCGCGGACGTCCCCACACCGTGGGCCAAGATCTCGTCGAGCAGCGCGTCGGCCTCCAGGGACGACGGCCGACCGCCCTGCTCACGGATCGCTTGGCGCCGCAGCGCGATGAGCCGCAATTCCGAGTCGATCTTCTCGCGGTCGCGCATATCAATCAGTCTGAGAGCGTCGCGCGATTGTCACAACTCCCGGTGAACAAAAGACCGTCACCGCATTGAAGTCACGCGGTCCGATGCGACAGACTCGCGATGAGCCAACCAACGGCAGCCGTGGGGATTCGAGGCAATGGACGGATGTGATCACCATGAGCCGTGACCGGCGCGCCGCGCTCCTCGTCGTCGTCGCGATCGCATTCGCGCTCGTCGGGTGCTCGGCGCCGCACCCGACCGCCGCGACCGGCCCGACCACATCCGCACGCATCCCGGCGCCGCCACCGCCGACACGCATGGTGCCCGCCGACGCGGGAACGCCCGGCGGCGCGCAGCCGCGACTGGCATCGGATCCCGCGCAGCTGGCCGACGACCTCGTCGCCGACGAGCGAGCGCTGCGCGATCCGGGAACAGCCGAGCCTGCGCTGACGGCGGCGGCGCATCGCGAGCAGGCCGCCTACCGAGCCATCGGACGCCACCCCGAATGGGACGCCACCACCCGCCCGCGCATCCCGCCGGAACTCGTCGATGTCTACGACCGCAACGTCGACGCCCGTCGCCAACTCATCGCGCTGACCCCGACGCGAGAAACGTTGCCGGCATGGCGGATCGAGCCGCCTGCGCCGGCCGGCGAGTTGCTGAACTACTACCACCAGGCGGAAGCGGAATCCGGCGTCAGCTGGAACTACCTGGCCGCGATCAACTTCGTCGAGAGCCGCTTCGGCAGCATCGTCGGGGCGAGCACCGCCGGCGCCCAGGGCCCGATGCAGTTCCTGCCCTCGACGTTCGCCGGCTACGGCCAGGGCGGCGACATCCACTCACCCCACGACAGCATCCTGGCGGCGGGCCGCTTCCTGGCCGCCAACGGCTTCGCCACCGATCGTGATCACGCCATCTACGGCTACAACCATGCCGGCGAATACGTGCGCGCCGTCGACCAGTACGCGGCGCTGATCGCCGCCGATCCCGCGACGTTCGCCGCCTACTACCGGTGGGACGTCTACTGCCTGACGACGGCCGGCGACGTGCTGCTGCCCATCGGCTACGACGAGGCCTCACCGATCCCAGCCGCGGCGTACGTGGCGGCCCATCCCCAGTGAAACGGCGCTCAGAGGTACTTGCGGGCGATGTCCTGCAGGTGCGATCGCACGTCTTGACCGGTGGCCTTCTCGAGCCTGATCCCGAGCTCTCCCGCGAGATTGACGAAGCCCATCAGCAGCATCAGGTCGCCGTCGGGCTCGTCGAGCACGTTGTCCACCAGCCGGCTCCAGGTGAAGTCGGGGCCGCCCTCGGACGACCAAGCCGTCATGACGTCGATGGCCCGGCGAACGTTCTCTCTCACGTCCATGCCCGGAGCCTGCCATGTGCGCGAGCCTGCCGCAGGGTTCGGAACAGTGCGCGGAGACGCGTCAGCGGGCGCGCCGAATAACGGCTGCGCCCGCTGACACTCGATCAACGATCAGTACAGCGGCACCCACACACCGAAGAACCAGTAACCCCAACCCCCGTACTGCCAGTTGAAGACCGGGACGACGGTAAAGGTGTTGTAGTTGAAGGGTCCGAAGTCGCGCCGTCCCGCATCCCAATCACGCGGCGGTCCATCCCACGGCCGGTTCCAGCCTCCCGGAGGCGGCGGACCGTCCCAGCCACCGCGAGGCGGCGGGCCCTCCCAGTGTGGCGGCGGGTGGCCCGGAGCCGGGCCGTCGTTCCAGCCGTAACCGTGCTCGCGCGGTGGCGGGGGCGCCCCGCGGCCAGGGATGCTGAACTGGACGTCCGGACCCGCGGGACCACCGATCTGCGCATTGGCGGTGATCACATCGTGGCGCGGGATGTACGGCGGGTGCGGCGGCTGCGTGGCCGGCGGATTCAGCGCCTCGTACCGCTGCCTGTTGTTCGGCGGCGGGTTCTGGTTCGCCGGCGCATTGGTCTGTCCGCCCTGGGTCGGCGGATTTTGGCCATGCTCGTTGGGCGGGTTGTTCTGCGGGTACTGCCCGTGCTCATTCGGCGGGTTGTTCTGCCCCGTCTGGGCCGGGTACTGCCCGTGCTGGTTGGGCTGCGGGGCGTTCTCGCCGCCCTGCGGCGGGTTGTTCTGACCACCCTGCGGCGGGTTGTCCTGACCACCCTGCGCCGGCGGACTGTTGTGACCGCCTTGCGGCGGGTTGTCCTGACCACCCTGCGCCGGCGGACTGTTGTGACCGCCTTGCGGAGGGTTGTTCTGACCGCCCTGCGCCGGCGGACTGTTGTGACCGCCTTGCGGAGGGTTGTTCTGACCGCCCTGCGCCGGCGGCGTGTTACCGCCGCCCGGCTGCCCACCTGGGTGGCCGCCCGGTCCGCCCGGGTTGCCCCCGCCGCCACCGCCGTGGCAGTTCGGGCACGGGGGCGGCGGGTCGAGCGGGGCGGCGTAGGCCGAACCCGCGCTCAGCGTCGCCGCGGAGATGCTCAGGCCGGCGGCCAACGCGGCGGCGCTGACGACACGTTTCATAGACATAGCTGCGTCCCCTCTTGGGAGTTATTGGCCTGCACTACGGGCAGGTGAGATCCAACTCGAATGGCTTGGTTACCTGCTGCGGTTGCTGCGGGTTGCTCATGTCGGTACCGGTAGCGGTGCCCTTGATCGCCCAGTCCTTGCCGTTGACCGCAGCTCCGGCGCTGCCGCTTTGGTTGGGCGCGGCGTCGGAGAAGCCGAGCGCGACGCCGTTGACGGCGCCCAGCCCGACGGAGTGCACCAGAGGCGGGTTGCCGTTGCTGACCACGGCACCGAGCCCGGCCGTCGGGTCACCGATGCCGATGTTGATGTTGTTGCCCGCGGCTGTGCAGGTGACCTGCCCGCTGATGTTCTGGTTCTGCCCGTCGACGGTGAGCACCGGACCCGCGGCGGCCGCCGCGGCTGAGGACGAACCCGACGACCCGGTACTGGACTTGTTGCTCGAACATCCGGCGCTGGCCCCTACCAGCAGGGCCACGCCGGCTACGCCGACCACGATCCCACGCTTCACTACTGCTTCCCTTCGTGTCGCTGGTTCCGCCGCCTCTTCACGTTGGCCGCGTCAACACAGGTGAACTACCTGACCCTGCGGGCCGACGCGCTACGGCCGGTCCACCTGATACCCGGTACCCGAGAATTGCAAACGCTACGTTACGTGCCCCGGTCGGTCTGATCACAAGCCCGCGGGCGCCTCTCACGGAAGCACACGAAGACCCCACTTGCCCAGCAGCGGGTTGATGAGCATGAAGTAGGTCGTGTAGTCATCACCGTCGGGCGATGACATCAACAGGCCGACCGCGCTGACGGTGCCGTCCGGGTTCATCACGAAGCCGGGACTGCCGCTGTCACCGTCCAGGCTGAACACGCTGGCTTCGACGACGTCACCATTGATGCCTTTGATGGCGCCACACGTCTCACCGGTGACGGCGCCGATCTTGCAGAACGGCATGCCGACCTGAACCTGCTGGCGGCTCAACACATCCCGAACCTGATACCTGCCGCCAACGTCACCCACCGGCATGCCGACGCTGGGCTCCAGCCGGATGATCGCGGCGTCTCGCTTATCGCCGTCGTGCTCGCTGGCCGAGATCCTGCCCAGCGGGGCGTCGTTGCCGTACGTCCATTCGGTGCCGTCGTGCGCGTCGCAGTGCCCGCTGGTCATCAGGTAGTAACTGCCGTCGGAGCCCTGCGCCGCGAATCCGGCTGTACACCTGCCGGATTCGTGATCGACGCCGATGCCCGGCGAGGGCGGGGGCGACGGCAGGGCCGGGGGTGGCGCTGCCAGAGCGGTTTTCGCCACCGCGGGGGCGGCCACCATCACAGCCCCTACAAGCCCCAACCACCGCAACCACCGTATGGTCACGCCGACCCCCTCCGCTTGCGCCCGGCAGATACTAGCAGCGCTGCCGACCTGAAATGAGGTGGCAACCAGTCCGTTTCGTGCACGTGGCTCACCCGGCGTCGACGTGCCGGGCAAGGAAGTCCAGCACAGCGCCGGCGAAGATGTCGTTGCGGTCGCCGGCAACCATGTGCCCGGCGCCACGGACATCGGTGAATTCGACCTGCGGGAAACGCGCGAGGAATTCGTCGGCGCGGTCCTGGCTGACCAGGTCGCTCATCTGGCCGCGGACCAGCAGGATGGGCACCCGGCCGCGCAGGATCGCCTCGACGGCTGCGTGCATCCGGTCGGGGTCTGTGACCTCAAAGGGCGGGAAAGCCGCAGTGCCGCTGATGAATTGCGGATCCCAATGCCAGTACCAGCGGTCGCCGCGGCGACGCAGGTTGGTGGTCAGGCCCTCCAGATCGGTCGGTCGCGGCCGATGCGGATTGTATTCGGCGATCGCGTCGGCGACTTCGTCGAGCGAGCCGAAACCCGACTCCACCCGGTCGGCCATGAAGGCATGGATTCGGTTCGCGCCCGACTGGTTCATGTTCGGCACGATGTCCACCAACACAACCGCACTGGCGATGCCCGGGGACAGCTCCCCGGCGAGCAGCATCGACGTGAATCCGCCCAGCGAGGCACCGACCAACACCGGTTGCGGGGGCAGCGTGCGCAGCACTTCTTGGACGTCGGCGGCGAAACTGACGACGCGGTAATCGCCGTCGCCCGACCAGTCCGATTCGCCATGCCCGCGCAGGTCGACGGTGACGGCCTGCCACCCACGCGCGGCGACAGCGGCTGCCGCCTTTCCCCACGACCGGCGGGTCTGTCCGCCGCCGTGCAGGAACACCACGGCGCGCGCCTGCGGATCCCCGAGGCGGTCAGCGACGATCTGCACCCCGCCGGGGCCCTGGATCGTAAACGGTTCGGCTGCCGTGGGCACCAGGTGATACTAAGGCGCGCCCACGAAATGCTCGCGTTGGCTTAACGTCAAGGGCATGCCGCGGCGTCAATTAAGAGGACGCCGGGCACGCGCACCCGGACCGGAGCCAAGGAGAACGCATGCATCTCGACGAGTACATGTCGCTGGATGCGACCGGCCTGGCCGAGCTGGTCGAGCACAAACAGGTCACCCCGGCCGAGCTGCTCGCCCTGGCGCGACAACGAGCGGACGCCGTGAATCCGCGGCTGAACGCCATCGTCTGCCGCCTCGACGACGTCGCCGACCGCCAGGCCGCCGACCCGAATGTGAGCGGCCCGTTCGCCGGGGTGCCGTTCCTGCTCAAAGACCTCGGCCAGGAATACCGCGGCTTCGCGACGTCGTGCGGGTCCCGCTCGCTGGCCCACGACGTGGCCGACCGGCACGCGCTGGTCACCCAGCGGTTCCTGGACGCGGGGCTGGTGATCTTCGGGAAGACCAACACCCCGGAGTTCGGGGCCAAGGGTGTGACGGAACCCGACTACTGGGGCCCGGCCCGCAACCCGTGGAACACCGTGCACACGCCCGGCGGCTCCTCGGGCGGATCGGGGGCGGCCGTGGCGGCGGGCATCGTTCCCGCCGCCGGCGCCAACGACGGCGGCGGGTCGATCCGCATCCCCGCCGCCTGCAATGGGCTGGTCGGCCTCAAGCCCAGCCGGGGACTGGCGCCCTACGGCCCGCAGACCGGTGAACTGCTGCTGGGCATGGCGACCCAGGGCGTGGTGTCGCGCACCGTGCGAGACAGTGCGGCGCTGCTCGACGCGATCGTCGGACCCCACCCGGGCGCGGCCTATCGGGTTGCACTGCCCGACAAGCCCTTTGCTGAACAGATCAAGCACCGCCCGGGCAGCCTGAAAATCGGCTACTCGGCACGCTCGGCCATCAACGCGCGGCCGGACCGCGAGGCCGTCGCCGCGGTCGAAAAAGCCGCGGCGCTCCTTCGCGAGCTGGGTCATCAGGTCGATGAGGTTGCACCGCCCTACGACGACGCCGCGTTGGGGCGCGACTTCTTGACCATCTGGTTCGCCCAGCTGCACCAGCAAGTCGCCGACATCAAGCAGCGAACCGGCGCGCGCGACAACGACTTTGAGGCCGATACCCTGGCGATCGCCGAACTCGGCCGGTCCGGCGGCGTGCTCACCGTCATGTCGGCGCTGGAACACCGGAACGACTACATCCAGTCCCTCGCGGCGTTCCACGACAACTACGACTTCTTCTTGACGCCGACGCTGGCCACCCCGCCCCTCGCGGTCGGAGCCACGGCGACGTCGGCGGTGTTGCAACGGGTTGCCCGGCTGGTCAGCCGGGTGCGGGCCGGAAAACTGATGGGGCTCAGCGGAATCCTCGAAGACCTCATCCAGGAGAGTTTGGGCTGGGTGCCCTACACGCAGCTCGCCAACCTCACCGGCCGTCCGGCGATCAGTGTGCCGCTGCACTGGACGGACGCTGGGCTTCCGCTGGGTGTGCAATTCGTCGGGAAGCTGGGCGCGGATGGCGATCTGCTGCAGTTAGCGGCGCAGCTCGAAGAGGCGCGCCCGTGGGCCCACCGGCATCCGGCACCCGTGGCACCGAATTAAGTTGTCGCTGAACGGTTTTACGTGGTAGTTCCGGTGTCTTCGCCCCCGCGTTGGCCCCGCCACAAGCTGGCGAAGCGCCGGGCGATCTCACCGAGGCGACCGCCCCCGTGCTGCGAAGCCTTGATGCGGCCGAGAGTTTCCCGTCCCTCGTTCGCGTAATCCTTGACGGTTTCGTCGCCTTCCTCGGCGCGCATGTCTGCTCTCCAATCGTGATCGTTATTCCGGCGCCTGACGTTCAGGTGGTTCTGAGGGCGTCAACCGCTCGGGTGGTTCTGACGGCGTGAGCCGTTCGGGCGTTTCCGTCGGCGTGAGCCGCTCCGGCGTCTCACCGGGAGTGCCCGGCTCCGGGGGCTCCGAATCCTTCGGCCGCTCCGCCGAAAACGGCCTGAGGCTTGTGTCGATCATGCTCAGTCCTTTGCTCGGCTCATGGCCGCGTACCCGTCGCACCCCGGCGGCCAAACGCCCGCGCCGGTACCAGAATTTCCGCGACGGCGATCCCTAGCGGCGGGTGGAGTCCTTATGCGCCTTGATCGGCGCGGTGCTGGGCGGCAGCTTGAGCAGGTTGCCGCGCAGGCTGGCCCGCGCGGTGCGGACCGTCACCAGCAGCCAGGTGAACAGCAGGCCCGCATACGCGATGGCCGCCGCCACCCTGAACGCGGGCAGGCCGCCGGATCTGCCGCTTACACTTCCATCCGTGGTCAATCCGGCGCAGCCGAGGTCGGCAGTGAACAGGGTCCCGCTGATCGTCGGCGTTGCCTTCGTCGTGTTGCTTGCCGTCCTCGCGGCACCCATCAAGCAACGATGCGGTGCGCCGGGGCTTCCGTGCGCGTCGACGCTGGACAACGCCGGCAACCTGCACTTCTACTACGAGGTCGAACCCCTCGGGGTCTACCTCGCCGAAATCGCCACCGACACCAACATCACGCTCTTTTACAACTCGGGTGAGGACCTGGTCAAAGCCCGATAGCCGGGGCCGGCGGTTTGCTGGCCCGGGCGGCGCGGCAGCGGACAACAGACGGTATCCGCTCGATAACAGGTTCGGCTCGATCCGGGCGGCCCTGTGGCCGGAGCGAGACCTCCCGGAGACCACCGCGGCCGAGGCCGGGCAGAACGTGCTGGTAGAGGGGGTACGACGAGCGCGAATCGCCCCTGGCCGGCCGAACGAACGCGCGCGCGCCGACCGCGTGACGGGTGCTCTCGATTCGAGGCTTCATAGCAAGCTAACGCATACTTGTGACCATGCTTGGAGCGACATCACCGCGATGCACCGTTGCGGTGCCCGGTGATGTGCTGGGCGTGGGCAGAGGTTTGTGATGGCGCGCTCGGGCGGCGCCCATCGCCGTCATCGAGCCGTCCGTCAACCCTCCCGATTCCGCAAAGGGGTGACGCGCACCCTGGGCGCGCTCGTCTCGGTGGCGGCCGTGGGGCTCACCGGGGCGGGGTACTACGTGGCGCACGGCGCGCTGGGCGGGATCACCGTCTCGAACGCCCTGCAGCCCGACGATCCCCGATCCAGCGGCGACAACATGAACATCCTGCTGATCGGGCTGGACTCGCGTAAGGACCAGGACGGCAACGACCTGCCCAACTCGATCCTGAAGCATCTGCACGCCGGCGACTCCGACGACGGCGGCTACAACACCAACACGATGATTTTGGTGCACGTCAGCGCCGACAACAAGGTCGTGGCCTTCTCGATCCCCCGCGACGACTGGGTGCCCTTCACCGGGGTCCCGGGATACAACCACATCAAGATCAAAGAGGCGTACGGGCTGACCAAGCAATACGTCGCCCAAAAGCTGGCCAACCAGGGCAACAGCACCCAGAAGGAACTCGAAACCAAGGGACGGGAAGCCGGCCGGGCGGCGACGCTGCGCGCGGTGCGAAATCTGACCGGCGTTCCCATCGACTACTTCGCCGAGGTCAATCTGGCCGGGTTCTTCGATCTGGCGCAGACCCTCGGCGGCGTCGACGTCTGCCTGAATCACCCCGTCTACGACTCGTATTCCGGCGCCGACTTCCCGGCCGGCCGACAGCGGCTGGACGCGTCCGAGGCGCTGTCGTTCGTCCGGCAGCGGCACGGCCTGGACAACGGCGACCTGGATCGCACCCACCGGCAACAGGCGTTCATCTCGTCGGTCATGCAGGAGCTGCAGGCCTCGGGCACCTTCACCAACATCGACAAGCTCAAGAACCTGATGGCGGTGGCGCGCAAAGACGTGGTGCTGTCGGCGGGCTGGAACGACGACATGATCCAACGGCTCGGCGGGCTGGCCGGCGGCAACGTCGAGTTCCGCACGCTGCCGGTGGTGCGCTACGACAACATCGACGGCCAGGACGTCAACATCGTCGACCCGGCGGCGATCAAGTCCGAGGTGGCGGCGGCGATCGGCTCCGACACCTCGACGACAGCGCCGGCCACCACCGCGGTGAAACCCGACCCGTCCACGGTCGTCGACGTGGTCAACTCCGGCAGCATGAGCGGTCTGGCCAGCGAGGTGTCGCGTGCCCTGAAAAAGAAGGGCTACACCCCGGGCCAGGTCCGCGACCGCGAAACCGGCGACCCGACCACCACCACGGTGGAATACGGGGCCGGTGCGCAGACCGACGCGCAGAACCTGGCCAACTTGGTCGGCGTGGACGCGCCCAAGCAGCCCAGCCCCAGCATCGCGGCCGGACACATCCGGCTCACCGTGGACACCAATTTCTCGATGCCCACACCTGACGAGACCCAGATGGACGACTCGACGAGCACCAGCTCCAGCACCAGCACCAGCACCAGCACGACGTCGACCAAGGCCAAGAGCTACTACTACAACGGCACGACCACGACGTATCCGACGCCCGATCAGGGAAAGCCGATCGACGGCGGCGGCGTGCCCTGCGTGAACTAGCCACGCTTCAGGCGTGTGTGCCGCCGTCCATCCGAATTTCGGTGCCCGTGATCCAGGCGCCGTCATCCGAGACCAGCATGGCGATCACACCGGCGACCGCTTCGGGTCCGGCCATCCCCGCGCCGCTGGATTCCGTCGTGGTCGGCAGGATCGGCATCAGCCGGGGAAACAGCGACCAGTCGGCGTCCTTCGGGATGTATCCGCCGGTGGCGTCGGTGATTCCGGACTTGATGCTGCCCGGGGCGACGCATGCCGCGCGCAGACCGTCCTTGGCGTATTCGAGCGCCAGCGAATGAGTGAAAGCCTGAATGCCGCCCTTGCTGGCGGCGTAGGCGGCCATATAGGGATGGGCGAACGAGGCCGACGTGGAGCTGAAGTTCACGATCGCGCTGCTGGGGTTTGCCAGCAGGGACGGCAGCGCTTCCCGAACCACCAGGAAGGTTCCGGTCAGGTTGACGGCGATGATCCGATTCCACTGCTCGAGGGTGGTCTCGTGGGTGTGCCAGGCGCGCAGGATGCCCGCGGCGTTCACCAGTGAATCCAGGCCGCCAAGCTTTTCGACCGCGGAGCCCACGCCGTCGATCACCGAGTCCTCGTTGCCGACGTCCATCGGCATCGTGGTGAGCCGGCCGGCGGTGCCGGCCTCGTCGGCTTGGCCTTGCGTACTGTTCAGACCGTCCGTCGAGACGTCGGCGGCCACCACGCCGGCGCCCTCGCTCAGTAGCCGCAACGTGGTGGCCTGACCGATCCCGGACGCGGCGCCGGTGACCAGGATCCGTTTGCCCTCAAGCCTTTTCATCTAATTCTCCCGGGTCAGACCACTCCACGCAGCGCGTCGGCGCCGAAGGCGGGTTCCAGCATCGCCGAGAAATCCGGGCCGCGACGCAACAGCACCCCGCCGTCGACGTTGATGATCTGCCCGGTCACGTAGCTGGAAGCATCGCTGAGCAGAAACATCGCCACATTCGCGATGTCTTCGACCTCGCCAGGTCGGGGCAGCGGCGTGATGGCCCGGTAGTCCGCGCTCAGCTCGGGCGAATCGAGGATCGGGGCGACCAGCTCGGTGCGAATCAGGCCCGGGCGAATGCTGTTGACCCGCACCCACGACGCTCCGAGTTCGTCGGCGGCCAACTGCATCAAGTGGTCCAGCGCCGATTTGCCGACGCCGTAGGCGCCGAACCAGCGGTGGGTGTTGCTGGCCGCGATCGACGAGATGCCGACGAACGATCCGCCGCCACCGCGCACCAGCTCGCGCGCGGAGTGCTTGAGCACGTACATGGTTCCGTTGACATTGAGGTCGATGGTCCGTCGCCACAACTCCGAGTCGATCTGGGTGATCGGGCCGATGGTCTCCGATCCGCCCGCGCAGTGCACCACGCCGTGCAGCCGGCCATGCCAGGCCGTAACGGCGTCGACGGCGCGCGCCGCCTCCTCTTCGTTGGTGATGTCGGCGGGCTCGTAACGAATGGAGCCGTCGCCGGGCAGGGCCTCGATCTCCTTGACGGCCGCCGCGAGCCGATCGGCGTTACGGCCGACGATCATGACGGAGGCGCCGGCCGCGACCAGCCCGGCGGCCACACCCTTGCCGATCCCGCTGCCGCCGCCGGTGATCAGATAGGTCCGGTCTTCGAACGAAAGCTGCACGCGAGGCCCTTTCAAACTGGAACAAGTTCTAGCTATAGAAGCATGTCCCGTCGGGGTGAATATCGCTACCCCCGGTCTCGTTAGGCGCTCTGCAGGCGGTGCTACGGCGTGTCGCGGCGCGCCACCTTCGTCGGCTTCGCGTCGCGCCAATCCTCGACGTGCGGAGGCTGGCCAACCGGCCACCGGTTCTCGTTGAACGCCGCCCAGTGGGCATGCCCAAGCAGGTGCACGTGGAACGCATGCCGCAGCGCCTCGGTGTAACCCATCGCGTCGGAGGCGGCATTGACCGAATCCTTGATTAGCAGCGACGCCATCGTGGGCCGCTCGGCGATGCGTCGCGCGAATTCGAGTGTCTTTTCCGCTAATTCGTCGACCGGAAAGACCTTCGACACCATGCCCAGCCGGTGCGCCTCGTCCGCGTCGATCGAATCACCGGTCAACAGCAGCTCTTTGGCCTTGCGTGGTCCGAATTCCCAAGGGTGGGCGTAGTATTCGACGCCCGGCATGCCCAGCCGGACCGCGACGACGTCACTGAACTTCGCGTTGTCGGCCGCGACGATCAGGTCGCACGCCCAGATCAGCATCAAGCCGGCCGAGATCGCATTGCCCTGCACCTGGGCGATGGTGATCTTGCGCAGATCGCGCCAGCGGCAAGTGTTTTCGAAGAAGTAGTGCCACTCCTGGTGATACAGCTTCTCCATGATCGGCTCGAGCGTGGCCCCGCGCGACCGGAAGCTCGGATGCTGCCCCGGCCCCGGTGCGCGCTCGGCCAGTGCCTGCTCGGAACCCAGATCGTGGCCGGCGGAGAAGTTCCTGCCGCGGGCCGCCAGGATCACCACGCGAACCGTGTCATCGGCCTCGGCGCGGCCGAACGCCTCGTCGAGCTGGACCAGCAGGCCACGACTCTGCGCGTTGTGGGCATCGGGCCGGTTCAGCCAAATCCGGGCGATGCGGCCCTCGTCGAGGGTTTCGTAGGCCACCAGTTCCGGGGCCTTGGCGTCGGCCGCCCCGGCGTCGGCTTGCTCGGAGACTGTCATTCCGCCCACCTCGTTCGTCGTTGAATTGGCCTTGTTTACAGATTACGGCCAGTGTGTAACCGGCCCCGCGCTGGGGTGATCGGCTGCCGGGCCCGCCGACCATGGTTCTCACCCGGCGGTCTCGGGCCGCGGGCCCAGCGGCAGCAGCCGATGGTCGCGGGTGAACACCAGCCGGACGATGCCCATCGCGACGACCACGGTGGTGGCCGCGACCGAACCCAGGATCAAGAACATCACCACGGCCTGGACCAGCACGGCCTGCAGGGGCGGCACCCCGGCGAGGATGAGGCCGGTCATCGCGCCCGGCAGGAAGACCAGGCCGGTGGCCTTGGTCGTCTCGATCTGTGGAGATATCGCCGAGCGCAAGGCGATTCGCAGGTAGGGCGCCGCGGCATGTCTCGACGGTTGCCCCAGCGCGAGGCGGGCCTCGACCTCGTCGCGTTTGTCGCGCAGCTCGTCGACCAACCGCCGGGCCACCAGCACCATGGCCGTCATCGAGTTGCCGATCATCATCCCGGCGACCGGCACCAGCGTGCGGCCCTGCAGCGGGAACACCCGCAGGCCGAAGATCACCCCCAGCGTCACCACCGCCGCACCGGTGAACGCGGCCACGGCCAGCGGCGCTAACCGCGGCACCTCCGGCGCCCTGCGCCGGGCGACATCCCCGGCATAGGCCACCATTCCGGCGACCCACGCCCACGACCACCACAGCGACCGGCCCGGCTCGAAGAGCAGCGTCAGCGCACCGCCCACGAGCAGCAGCTGCACCAGCGCGCGGGCCGCGGCCCACAGCAGCTGCCGCTCCAAACCCAGCCGCCGCCACAACGAGATCCCGGCCGCGAACGCCACCAGGATCAGCGACGTCGCCAGGCCCACCCAGCCAACTTGACCGTTCATCACGCCACCGGGCCGTCACCGGGCTTGGCGGCGACCGGGCGCAGACCCAGGCTGCGGCCGCACTCCAGGCGCAGTACCCGGTCGGCCGCCCTTTCCACTTGCGCCGAGTCATGGGTGACCCACAGGGCGGGAATGCCGTCGGCGGCCAGTTCGCGCACCGCGCGCTCGATGACTTCGGTCGCCTCGGTGTCGACGGCGGAGGTGGGTTCGTCCAGCAACAGCACCTGGGGCTGTGCCATCAGCGTGCGGGCCAGGCAGACGCGTTGCGCCTCGCCACCCGAGACGGCGGCCACGTCGCGGTCCAACCACGATCCGGTCAGCCCGACGCGGGCCAGCATTTCGTGCATCCGCGCGTCGGACGCGTCGGGATCGGCGGCTCGCAGGTTGTCGGCGACCGTGCCCGGGAACGGCGTCGGGCGCTGAGAGCAGATTCCCACCCGGCGCCGCAGCCACAGCGGGTCGAGCCCGGCGATGTCCGACCCGTAGAAACAGACCCGTCCGCTCGTCGGCAGCTCCAGCCGGTTGCACAGCCGAAGCAGGGTCGATTTGCCCGAGCCCGACGGCCCGAACACCGCCGTCACTCCGTGACCCGGAATGGCGGCGGTCAGCCCCTCCAGAGCCCGCACTCCCTGCCGTTCCACCACGACGTCGACGAACTCGAACACCACGTCGTTATCGGCGCCCTGATCGATCACCTGCCTATCCTGCATCAGCGCAGCGGCCGTCGATCGTGTCTTCGCGAGCGGCGCGGCGAACCCCTGCAAACCAGCCATAAATGCGGTTAGAGCCCGTTAGCTGGTGAGACGGTCTGCGTCCGGTGGTAGGCGTCGCCTACAGTTAAGTCATGCCTACAAAATCTGATCCTGGCGAAATCGGCGATGTCGAGCCGGTGGCTGACGACACTGCGAGTCAGGCCAGGCGGGTCGTCGCGGCGTACGCCAACGACGCTGACGAGTGCCGGGTGTTTCTGTCCATGCTGGGTATCGGGCCGGCGAAACTCGACGCGTAAATGTCTCCCGGGGGAGGGCGAGGCTCGAAGGCGGCCGGATTCGGCAATTCCGACTTCGTCGTTGTCGCCAATCGGTTGCCGGTCGATGAGGAGCGCCTTCCCGACGGCACCACCACCTGGAAGCGCAGCCCCGGCGGACTCGTCACGGCCCTCGAGCCGCTGCTGCGTCGCCAGCGCGGGGCGTGGGTCGGCTGGCCTGGGGTCGTCGACGAGGACACCGACCACGAGGACGAGCCCATCGTTCAGGACGAATTGGAGCTCCGGCCGGTCAAGCTGAGCGCCGACGACGTCGCCGAGTACTACGAGGGTTTCTCGAACGCCACGCTGTGGCCGCTGTATCACGACGTCATCGTCAAACCGATCTACCACCGCGAATGGTGGGATCGCTACGTCGCCGTCAACCGCCGCTTCGCCGAAGCCACCTCCCGCGCCGCCGCCAAAGGCGCGACGGTCTGGGTACAGGACTACCAGCTGCAGCTGGTCCCCGCGATGCTGCGCGAGCTGCGCCCCGACCTGACCATCGGCTTCTTCCTGCACATCCCTTTCCCGCCGGTCGAGCTGTTCATGCAGCTGCCGTGGCGGACCGAGATCGTCGAGGGCCTGCTCGGCGCCGACCTGGTCGGCTTCCATCTGACCGGCGGAGCACAGAACTTCCTGTTCCTTGCGCGGCGGCTGATCGGCGCCAACACCTCGCGCGGGGCGGTGGGGGTGCGGTCGCGATACGGCGAGGTCGAACTCGACTCCCGGGTGGTTCGGGTGGGCGCCTTTCCCATCTCCATCGACTCCAGCTCGCTGGACCAGGCGGCCCGGCACCGCGACATCAAGCGCCGTGCCCGCGAGATCCGGGCCGAGCTGGGCAACCCCCGCAAGGTACTGCTCGGCGTCGACCGGCTCGACTACACCAAGGGCATCGACGTTCGGCTGAAAGCCTTTTCGGAGCTGCTCGCAGAGGGCCGGGTCAAGCGCGACGACACGGTGCTGGTCCAGCTCGCGACACCCAGCCGCGAACGGGTGGACAGTTATCAGCAGCTACGCAACGACATTGAGCGCCAGGTCGGCCACATCAACGGCGAGTACGCCGAAGTCGGGCATGCTGTGGTGCACTACCTGCACCGGCCGGTCCCCCGCGAGGAACTCATCGCGTTCTTCGTCGCCGCCGACGTCATGCTGGTCACCCCGCTGCGCGACGGGATGAACCTGGTCGCCAAGGAGTACGTCGCCTGCCGCAGCGATCTCGGCGGCGCGCTGGTCCTGTCCGAATTCACCGGCGCCGCCGCCGAACTCCGGCAGGCGTATCTGGTCAACCCGCACGATCTCGAGGGCGTCAAGGACACGATCGAGGCCGCGCTGAACCAATCCGCCGAGGACGGACGGCGCCGGATGCGGTCACTGCGCCGCCAGGTCCTCGCGCACGACGTCGACCGCTGGGCGAGGTCGTTCCTCGATGCCCTTGCCGAATCCCCGGCCCGGTGACGCCGATCAGCTCGCGTGGGCGAGACCCCATGGTGTGGAGGCCCGAACGCTGTGATACTCAGGTGCAGCGTCGCACGCGAGGGAGGAGTGTCAGATGAAGCTCCGTCACGGCATGGCCGCGGGTGCCGGCATCTTCACGGCCGTCGCGGTGGGAATAGCGCTGCAATCCGGTGAACCGGCCAAGGCGCTCGGACCACCGGCCGACGGCACCTATAACTTCAACGAGGCGGGCGTGTCCGGGGTGACCTGGACCATCTCGGCGCTCTGTGATCAGCCCTCGGGCACCCGGAACATGAACGACTACAACGACCCGATCGTGTTCGCGATGAATTGCGCGCTGAACATCGTGAGTTCGACGCCCGAGCAGATCAGCGCCGCGGACAAGCAGCAGAACTTCAGCGGCCGGGCCCGGATGTCCAGCATGCTGTGGACCTTCAAGGTCGACAAGGCCGACGGTGTGGCGTGCCCGGGCGGCGGGACCGCGCCCTCCTCCGAAACCTTCGCGTTCAGCGACGAGACGATGAGCGGCACCCACACCACGCTGCACGGCGCCGTGTGCGGGATGCAGCCGGGAATGAAGAAGGAACCGTTCTCGCTGGCGATGATCGGTCCGCCACCCAGCCCGATCAACCGTTACCCGTTGTACTGCAACGGCATTGCGATGTGCTACTGACGTCGACGGGCGAGCTTAGATCGGCGTGATGTAGGCGATCAGCCACTGCTTGCCGACCTTCTTGAAGTCGACCCGCAACCGGCTGCCGTCATACAGCGGCTGGCGTGACTTGTCCGTCACGGTGCGGTTCATGAAGACCATCACCGACGCCGATTCCCGCTTGGCCGACATCACCCCCACGCCAACGACATTGGCCTGCACGACCACTTCACGCTTCTTGGCCTCGGGGATGATCTGGTTGTTCGCGCTCTTCTGGAACTCGGCGCGATACTCGGGGGTCAACAACGGATACGCCGCAGACAGGCTCCGCTCGACCGTTTGGTAGTCGTACGCGAAGACCTCGGGGATTTCCTTAGCCGCCTTGGCGGGCAACACCGCACGCGCCGCCTGCTCGCCGCGGGTCTGCACCCGGTCCCAGTACATCCAGCCGGCCACCGCGGACAACGCGATGAACGCCACGGTAACGAGGTAACCCGCGACGACCAGCAGCCAACGCCGCCATCGCATCAATTACCCCCGTCTGGATATTTCAGGTCGTAGCCGGTCATCTTCCCGCCCTCGTCTTCGTGCACGATGACGCGCAAACGATACGGCATGGACGGTTTGTTGACCCCGTCGATGTCGGCGACGGTGACGCGCACCGAGACCAGCACCGAGGCGTTATCGGTAACGGCGTCAACGCCTTCCAGCGCGGCGCCGTTGATAACGGCCTCCGACGTCGCATTGGTGGAGCGGAACAGGCCCTTGAGGTTCTCGACGTTGTTGTTGGCGCCGAGCATGCCGCGCAGCGGGCCGCTGGTTCCGTTGACGAACCGGTTCACGCTCTCGTCGATGTTGTCCTGCTTGTAGCTGAACATGTTGACCACCGTCTGCGTCGCGGTGTCGACGAAACGCTGATCTCGCGCCTGCGCCGCGGTCGCGTGGCGCTGCTGGATGAGCAGCGCCGCCACACAACCGGCCAGCGCCCCGACCGCCAGCAGTGCCGCCGCGAAGGAGATCCACGCGACCAGGGCCCGGTGCGGCTGCCGTCGTGGCGGCGGCTTGATGGGCTTGAAGGCCTTGCCGGGTTTCGCCGACTGCTTGGGCGCGGCCGGCACATCGGTCTTGACCGTGACGTCCCGGGCCGGGTCACCCTTGGCCGGGCCCGCCGCACGCGAAGCGCGCCGACGCACCCGCGGCGTGGTCTTTGGTTCGTCTGCCACGGCAGGGTTCATTACATCGGCCTTGGATCAAGCATGAGGTCCACCCAGTTCTCGGCGCCGGAGGTACCGGTGGCGCCGGCCGCGAAGATACCAGTCCCACCGGCCGGATCGACAAACGCGCCGGTCTTCTGGTCGTAGGTCGCATATGCCGGCGGCCCGCTGGCCTGCGGCTGCCCTCCGGGCGGCGGACCCCACGGCTTCTCCGGTCCCGGGCCCGCCGGCGGCGGGCTGATGCCCTCCGGCGCAGGGGGCGGGGGCAGCCATTTCGGATACGGAAGCTGCGGCGGCACCGGGGGTATCCCGGGTGGCTGCCACGACGTGAACGGCGGTGGCGGCCCGTTGTCGTTGGGCGGCGGCGGGTCGAAGGCCGGCTGCTTGTTCGGCAGCGGCCCCGGCCCGGGCACCACGCCCGGAGGCGGCGGCCCGACGATGGGTGTACCCGGATCCGGCTCGGCGCCCGGCGGGATATACGGGAACTTGTTGGGCGGCAACACGTTCAAGCCGTTGGTCACCGGGGTGTCATACGGCACCGGCGGGCCGCGCCACGGGTTGCGGCCGACCGGCACGTAGCCCTGCGGGTCACGACAAAGCTGGATCGTCGGGGCACGTTTTCCGGGGAACTCCTGGCACGGGTAGTTGCGCGCGCCGCGCACCGTACTGGGATCGTTTTGCGCCGTCTTGCAGTACATGTCCTTCGGCAGCTCGCGCACCGTCTCGTCGGCCGGGGTGCGCATCACCGGCGGCGGCAGGAAACCGACGGCGCATGGCGGCGGGTCGTTGAGGTCGAGCTTGAAGTCCAGCTTGGCGCCTTCATCCTGCGGGCCGCCGCCCGCGGCGGTGGTGATGGCGGCGAACAGCGCCGGCAGGACGACCAGCAGCTGCTCGATCGACTTGTGGTAGATCACGCCGACCCGGCCGAGATTGGCCAGGCTGGCGGCCAGGGCGGGGAACGAGGGGCGGATGCCGGAGAACGCGGTGCTGGCCTCGTCGGTGGCGCCCGGGGCGGTCGCCAGCGTGTCGCGAAGCTGCGGGTCCGCCTGACGCACCTCGGAGGTGAACCGCGCCAGCCCGTCGGACAGCGACTTGATGTCGCCGCCGGCGCGAATCTGGGCCTGCAGGAACGGGCCCGCCTGATCGATCAGTTGCGAGACTTGCGGATAGTTGGTGTTGGCCTCGTCCACCAGCAGCCGGGCGGACTCGTAGAGCCGGGCCATCTCCGGGCCGGAACCGTTGGCCGCGATGAACGTCTCGTGCAGCAGCTCGCGCAGCCGGGTGTCGCCGAGGCTGTTGACCAAGGTTTCCGAGCGCTTCAACAGCTCGGCGACGTCCTGGCCGATCCGGGTGTTCTGCCGCCCGATGCGAGATCCGTTGCTCAACTTGGTCGATGCCGGCGAGCTCGGGGGCACCAGGTCGATGTACTGCTCGCCGACCGCCGACACACTCTTGACGGTGGCGGTGACGTTCGACGGGATGGTGGTGCCGCTGTTCAGCCGCATGTCGGCGATGACGCCATTGGGGCTCAGGCCCACCGACTCGACGCGGCCGACGGCGACGCCGCGGTAGGTGACGTTGGCGTTCTTGTACAGGCCGCCGCCGGCAACGAAATCGGCGCTCACGCCGTAGGTTCCGATACCGAACGTCGCGGGCAGTCGCAGATAGAAGATCGCCATCACGGTCAGGGTGATGGCCGTGATCACGGCGAAGATCGCCAGCTGGATCTTGGTCAGTCTGTCGTGCATCTGCGCCCGTCCCCTACTGTCCTGAAGCCGTGCCGGGCGGGATCTTGAACGGATCGGCCGCCTGTCCGGACAGGTTGGCCATCTCACCGGTCAAGAAGTCGGGCGGGTTGAGGATCTCGTTCATATGGGCCATGTTCGGGTCGAAATACGCAGTGGTGAAGAACGTTTCACCGAGGCGGCGCAGGGTGAGGTCGAAGGTGGTGAACACGTTGAGGTAGTCGCCACGCACGGCCTGCTTGATACCGAAGTTGGGGAACGGGAACGTCAGCAACAGCTGCAGCGAAGTGACGAAGTTCCTCCGGTTGTCGTTCAGCGCCTTGACGACCGAATACAGGTCCTTCATATCGGCGGCGAAGTCCACCTTGGTTTTTGCCAGGATATTCGAGGTGACATTCGCCAGTTTGTGCAGCGCGCTGAAGGCCTCGACGATGTGGTCGCGGTTCTTGTTGAGCACGCGAATCGCCTCGGGCAGCGTGTCCAGCGCCCGACCCAGGTTGTCCTTGTCGTGCGCCAGGGTCGCCGAGAATCGGTTCAGTCCGTCGACGGCATCGATGATGTCGTTGACCTGACGGTTCAGTCCCGAGGTCAGCTCAGCGAGCCTGGGAATCAAGTCGACGAATTGGTCCTGACGCCCGGCGACCGCCCGGTAGGTCTCGTCGGTGATCTCTTCCAGGGCACCGACGTTGCCCTTATTCACCACCACGCCGAGCGCCGAGAGCACCTCTTCGGTGGTGGGATAGCGGCCGGTGTTGGCCTCCGCGATCTTCGACCCGTCCTTCAGCTTGCCGACGCCCGGTTTGTCCTTCGGGCGGGCCAGGTCGATGTGCATCGAACCGAGCAGCGAGGTCTGGGCGACCGTCGCGGTCGCGTTGGCGGGCAGCACGACATTCTTGTCGAGGGCCAATTTCACTGCCGCATAGAACGATCCGTCGGCCCGCTGTTCGGCCGCGATGCCCGCGACACTGCCGACCGTGACGTCGTCGACCATGACCGGAGAGTTCTGCGGCAGGGTCGCCACGTCGGGCAGTTCGACGGTGATCGAGTAGGCGCCGCTGCCGTGACCGGCGGTGCCCGGCATCGCCAGCGAGTTCAGCCCACTGAATTGGCAGCCGGCCAGCAGCATGCTGCCGGTCGCCAATCCGCTGGCGCGCAACCACATTTGGCTCATCCCCCACCGCCCAAGTCGGCTGCCGGCCCGCCGGGTGTCTGGCCCGGAGCCGGACCCGGCAGCGGACCGAACGCGCTTCCGGCAGCGGGGCCGGGCGCGGGAGCGGCACCCGCCGGCGCCGGTTGGCCCGGCCCCGGAGCGGCCTGCGGGGCCGTCGGGACCAGCAGGGCCTGCAGATCCGCCGGGTTCTGGGCGGCGGGTGGCGTCTGGGCACCCTTGGCCGGGACCCAGGTCAGTTGCGGCACCGGGGTCGCCGACTTGGCCTGCGTCTCCGGGGTGTCGTAGATGATCTGGCCCTTGTACGCCGTAATCGTGTTCAGCGGGTGGAACATCAGCGGCGGGTAGTTCGCGGTGAGCCGGCGCAACACCGGTCCCAGCCGCTCGCGACAGAGTTCGGCGCGCTTGAAGTAGTCGGGCGCCCGGGGACCGGCGGCGGTTTCGAAGGATCCACCGCAGATGAACTGCACCGGGTTGGCGAATTCCGGTATCGACAACAGACCGTTGAGCGTGCCCTGTGCGGGGTCATAGATGTTGTAGAAGTTGGCGATACCCGGGCCCGCGACGTGCAGCACCTGCTCGATGTTGTCGCTCTGGTCGCTGAGCGTCTTCGCGAAGTCGTTGAGGTTGTTGACCGTATCGACGATCGTCGAGTTGTTCTCGTGCAGGAAACCCCGGATGTCCGACAGCGCCTTGTTGAGGGTGCCCAGCGTGGTGTCGAGGTGGCGCGAGCTGTCAGCGAGCACCTGCGACACCGAGGCGACATTGCCGGCGAACTGCACGATCTGCTCGTTGCTGGACGAGAGCGCGTTGACCAGTACCTGCAGGTTCTTCACCGTGCCGAAGATGTCGCCGCGCGAATCCCCCAGCCGCCCCGCGGCTTGCGACAGCTCGCGCAACGCGTTGTGAAAGGACTGGCCCTTGCCGTCGAAGGTGTCGGCGGCCTGGTTGATCGCGGCACCCAAGGGGCCCTGCATCGATCCGGCCGTGGGTCCGAGCTGCACGGCCAGCTGGGTCAGCGACTCCTTGACTTCGTCCCATTCCACCGGGACCGCGGTGCGGCCTGGGCCGATGCTGGCGCCGTCGGCCATAACCGGGCCGCTGGTGTACGCCGGTGTCAGCTGAATGAACCTGGCCGCCACCAGGTTTGGCGACATGATGATCGCCTTGGCGTCCTTCGGGATCTTCACGTCCTTGCTCACCGACATGGTGATCTTCACGTCGGAGGGCCGCGGGTCGATCGTGTCGATGGTGCCGACCGGGACACCCAAGATGCGCACCTGGTCACCGGGGTACAGGCCGACCGCGGAGGCGAAGTAGCCGACGATCTTGCGGTTGTTCGCTTGCGACGAAAGCACATACACGCCACCCACCAGCACCGCGACGAGAGCGATGATGGTGGCGTAGCGCAGCCCCCTGCTGCGGAGGATCCGCTGCGTCATGGCGACTTCGGCCTGATGACCCAGCGTTCCTGAATCAGGCCACGCAGGTAGTCGGCGAGGCTGGCAGGCATCTTGCCGGGCTGATAGAAGAAGTCGAACATGGTGGCAAGCAACGGCGCCGGGATCACGCCGTAGACGTTGACGTTGAATCCGGGACCCGAACCGACGACCTCGCCCAGCTCGGTGGCGTAGGTGGGCAGCCGCTTGAGGGCCTCGGTGATGTAGTCGCGGCGCTCGTTGAGGTTGGACAGCACGTCGTTGAGCTTGTTCAGGGCCGGACCGAATTCCTTGCGGTTATCGGCGACGAAGCCCGATATCTGTGTGGAAAGGTCCTGGATCCCCGAGATCAGCTGACTCAGGGCGCTGCGCCGTTCGTCGAGGGCGGCGAACAACTCGTTCCCGTCATCGACCAGTTTGTTGACCTGGTCGGCCCGCTGCGACAACACGCCGGTGACCGACTTCGCGTGTGCCAGCAGGCTTTGCAGCGCCTCATCGCGGCGGTCCAGCGTGCGCGACAGGGACGTCACGCCGTCCAGTGCACCGCGCAACTGCGGGTTGGCGTCGTGCAGCGTGTCGGTCAGGACATTCAGCGCCTTCTCGAACTGCGGCTTGTCCAGGTTGTTGGCGTTCTGGCCCAGATCCTCGAGCGCGCCGGCGAGCGTATACGGCGTCGTCGTGCGGCTGAGCGGGATGGTGGTCGACTTGCCGCCGCCGGCCGGGGTCACCGAGATGGAGCGCTCACCGAGGATGGTGTCGGTGCGGATCGCGGCCAGTGACTGGTCGCCGACCGCGACGTGGCGGTCGACGCTGAAGCTGATCTTGGCGCTGTCGCCGGCCAGACCCACCGAGGTCACCTTGCCGACCTTGAAGCCCGAAACATAAACGGCGTTGCCGGGATTGATGCCGCCGGCGTCGGTGAAGTAGGCGTCGTAGATCTTGCCCTGGGGCCAGAACGGTAATCCGGAGTAGCCGAACGCAATGAGCACGACACACACCACCAGCACCACGCCGAAGATGCCGGTGCGCAGTGGATCGCGCTCATGCCTTGAGTTACTTGGCAAAAGCGCACCTCCCCTTGCTGGGATCCACCTGGCCACCGAGCGGCAGCAGGATGTCGCTGCCGGCCGGGCCGTTGATCTTGATCGTCACGGAGCAGAAGTAGATGTTGAAGAACGACCCGTAGGCGCCGAGGGCGGACAACCGCAGATAGTCCTCGCCCAGCTGCTCGACATCGTTGTTCACCTCGGCCTTGCGGTCGTCCAACTCGGTGGCCAACGGGCGGGTGTTCTCCAGGATGCCCTGCAGCGGGCGGCGCGAATTCTTCAGCAGCTCAGTCAGATCCGTCGTCGTCGATGCCAGCGGTGGAATGGCGCCGGCGATGTCGTCCTTGTGCTGGGCCAGCCCCGTGATCAGTTGTTGCAGCTGATCCACGCTGGTCGAGAATTGTGCGCTGCGTTGGTCCACGGTCGTCAGCACCGCGTTGAGGTTGTTGATCACGTCGCCGATGAGCTGGTCGCGCTGCCCCAGCGCCGAGGAGAACGCACTGGTGTCGGCCAGCACATCGGACAAAGCGCCGCCCTGGCCCTGCAGCAATTGGATGACCGCGCTGCTGATGGTGTTGACCTTGTCCGCGTCAAGGCCTTTGAGCACCGGTCGCAGTCCGCCCAGCAGCGCGTCGAGATCCAGTGCGGGCTGGGTGTGTTGGCTGTTGATCGTCGCGCCGGCCGGTAGCTTCCGCAGTTCCCCGGGGCCCGACGTGATCTCCAGGAATCGGTCGCCGACCAGATTTTCGTAACGGATCACCGCGCGCGTGGACGAATACAGCGTGTAACGCTTGTCGACCCCGAACTTCACGTCGATGGTGTTGTCGGGGTTGAGTTTGATGCCCGACACCGCGCCGACCGGCACCCCGGCGATGCGCACCTTCTGGCCGGACTTCAGCCGTGACACGTCGGTAAACGTTGCGTGGTAAGTGCTTTCGGGGCCGAAGCGGAAATCACCGAAGACCACCACCAGCCCCGCGGACACCAGTAGCATGGCCACCGCGAAGATGCTGACCTTGGTGATCATTTCGCGGTGCGACGGCATCCCCGAATCGGCCATCAGAAGTCGTCCCGTTCCGCGAAGGCCCCGTGGAACAAGAACTGCAACGTGGAGGGCGCGTCGAACTGCAGCTCGGTGAACGGCTCGTACGGGATGTTCGCGTTGTCGGTCACCAGGAACGGGGACCGGAAGAACGATCCGCCGGTCTGCTTGGTCGGAATGTCAGGCAACCCACGGCAATTAGGGCCGCCGGAGGCGTTCACGATCGGCAGCGATTCCGGGTAGGTGTACGACGGCGCACCCAGCACGAAGCTCGACGACGTGAACAGGCCCGCCTTGCGCACACCGAGCAGCGGGGCGAATTCCTTGATACCGCGCTCCACGCCGGCGAACAGGCAGCCGAGTTCCGGCGAATAATCGGCGGCCACCTTGAGTGGGGCCCGCAGCCGGTTGATGGTGGCGATGAAGTCCTCTTCGGCCGGCGCCAACGTGTCATACGCGTTGTTCGACAGGCCGATCGTGGCCAACAGCGTGCTGTCCAGGTTCTTCTGCTGGTCCACCACCGTCTTGTTGATCGTCGGCAGGTTGTCGATCACGGTGGTCAGGTCGGGCGCGGCGTCGGCGTAGACGTTGGCCACCACCGCGGCCTTGCGGAAGTCCTCCTGCAGCGCGGGCAGCTTCGGGTTCGCCTGGCGCGTCAGCGTATTCAGGCCGGTCAGGATGCCGCCCAGGTCGTCGCCGTGACCGCGAAGGCCTTCCGCGAACGCGCTCAGCGTGCCGTTGAGTTCGACGGGGTCGATCTTGTGCAGCAAGTCCATCAACGACTGGAACAAAGTGTTGACTTCCAGCTGCACCGAAGAGGCCGCCACATGCGCGTCCGGACGCAGAGAGGTCGGCGAGGGCGCCTGCGGCGGAATGAATTCCACGGACTTGGCACCGAAGATCGTGTTGCCCGCGATGTGCACCGTCGCGTTGGACGGGATGAAGTGCATGTCGTCGCTGTTGATGCCCAGCGTCAGCCGCGCCTGATCACCGGAATAGTCGATGGTTTCGACCTTGCCGATCTGGATACCCCGGTACTTGACCTTGGCGCCCTTCTCCATCACCAGCCCGGCCCGGGGCGCCGACACCGTGACGGTGTCGATCGACGCGAAGGCTGCTGTGTACGAAAGGTAAGTCAGCACAGCGAAAGCCACCATCAGGCTGGCCAGCACTGCTGCTGCCAGCCGGACGGTTTTGCGTCGCGTGTCTGTTTCTGCCATGTCCCTTTTGAGCGGTCCTCTTATCCGGAGAGGTTGAAGTTACCGGACGCCCCATACACAGCGAGCGAGATGAACAATGTGATGACGACGACGACGATCAACGAAGTCCGCACGGCCTGGCCGACCGCGATCCCGACGCCGACCGGACCACCGTGGGCGTTGTAGCCGTAATAGGTATGGACAAGCATCACCGCTATAGACATCACGATGGCCTGTAGGAACGACCACAACAGGTCCGATGGAATAAGGAACGTGTTGAAGTAGTGGTCGTAGAGGCCCTTTGACTGCCCGTTGATGTACACCGTGGTGAAGCGGGCGGCGAAGAACGCGGCCAGCACCGACAGCGAGTACAGCGGGATGATCGCGATGAGGCCGGCGATCAAGCGGGTCGACACCAAATAGGACACCGAGTGCACCGCCATGCATTCGACGGCGTCGATCTCCTCGGACACCCGCATGGCACCCAATTGGGCGGTGGCGCCCGCGCCGATGGTGGCCGCCAGCGCGATACCCGCGATCACCGGCGCGACGACCCGGACGTTCAGGAATGCCGACAGGAATCCCGTCAGCGCCTCGATGCCGATGTTGCCCAGCGACGAATACCCCTGCACGGCAATGACACCGCCGGAGGCCAGGGTCAGGAAGGCCGCAACACCGACCGTGCCGCCGATCATGACGAGCGCTCCCGCGCCCATCGTCATCTCGGCGATCAGCCGGATGGTCTCCTTGCGGTAGCGGGTGAGCGCATTGGGGACATACCGCATGGTCTGCCCGTAGAACAACGCCTGCTCGCCGAAGTCGTCGACCGGCTCTTGCAGCCGGGTGAAGATGCGGCGGAACCGCAGTGTGGCGTCGTAACTCATGGCGTGCGCACCCGTCCCATCACTTCGCCGAGATCCGCACGCCGACCGCGGTCATCACCACGTTGATCACGAACAGACAGATGAAGGCGTAGACCACGGTTTCGTTGACCGCGTTCCCGACGCCTTTGGGCCCACCCTTGACCGTCAGGCCCCGGTAGCAGCCCACCATACCGGCCATCACGCCGAACAGCAGTGCCTTGACCTCGGCCAGCACCAGCTCGCGCAGGCCGGTCAGCACGGTCAACCCGTTGATGAACGCGCCGGGGTTGACGCCCTGCAGGAAGACGGAGAACACGTAGCCACCGGAAAGACCGATGGCGCACACCAATCCGTTGAGCAGCAGGGCTACCACCGTGGAGGCCAGCACGCGGGGCACGACCAGCCGCTGGATCGGGTCGATGCCGAGCACCCGCATCGCGTCGATCTCTTCGCGGATGGTGCGGGCGCCGAGGTCGGCGCAGATCGCGGTGGCACCGGCACCGGCCACGACGAGCACCGTCACCACGGGCCCCAGCTGGGTGATAGTGCCGAATGCCGTTCCGGCGCCGGACAGGTCGGCGGCCCCGATCTCACGCAGCAGAATGTTGAGGGTGAAGGCCACCAGCACGGTGAAGGGGATGGACACCAGCAGCGTGGGGACCAGCGATACGCGCGCGATCATCCACGTCTGTTCCAAAAATTCGCCCAATTGGAACGGCCGGCGAAAAGTTGCCCGGCCGGTATCCAACATCATTTCGAAAAATCCGCCGACGGCGCGGGCGGGGACCGCGAGCTGTTCCCTCAACGCGGTTCCCCCCTCGGTTTGGTCTCGGCGAAGTCTATGTCTGGCCTTTGCGTCGTCTACGGTCGCACGTGGCTCGGTGTGAGCCGGATCATATTAACTCAGAACAAGTTCACCGTGTCAATGAACAGCGCTTCTTATCCGAACCGTTAATTCGCCAGGTCAGACGCACTTGTCATGTGTCAAACTGACACACGTTCTACCTGGTGATCCCCCCAAATCAACCAGCCTTTTGTGGCTATTGCTCCATCAGCGCGGCAGCCGAGAAATTGTGCTCAGGATCACGGCCAGCAAAGTAATCCTGCAGTGTCGAACTCAGCTGCGCGGGATCCCAAGCGACGCCGTCGGCGCTGAATTTCCGCTCCACGGTCGGCGCGGCGACCAATGTCACCTGTGGACCGTAGACGATGAACACCTGACCATTCACCTCGGCGGCGGCCGGGGACGACAGGAACTTCACCAGACTGACCACATGCTCGGGCGACAACGGGTCGACGCCGCCCGCTTCCACCTCGGGTGCGTCGCCGAACACGTCGGCGGTCATCGCGGTGCGCGCGCGGGGGCAGATGGCGTTGGCGCACACCCCGTAGCGGCCCAGCGCCCGTGCGGCCGTGAGGGTCAGCGAGATGATGCCCGCCTTGGCGGCGCCGTAGTTCGCCTGACCGACCGGGCCGACCAGGCCGGCCTCCGACGCCGTGTTGACGATGCGCCCGAAGACCTGGCCACCGGCGTCCTTGGCCTTGGAGCGCCAGTAGGTCGCCGCGTTGCGGGTCAGCAGGAAGTGCCCACGCAGGTGCACCGCGATGACGAGGTCCCACTCCTCGTCGGACATGTTGAACAGCATCCGGTCGCGAGTGATCCCGGCGTTGTTGACCACGATGTCGAGGCCCCCCAGCGAGTCGGCCTGAGCAACCAGTTCGTCGGCGGTCGCGCGTTCGCTGATGTCGCCGGCCACCGCGACGGCCTTCGAACCGGCGGAGTTGATTTCGTCGATGACGTCGGAGGCGTCCAACGCCGCGGCGATGTCGTTGACGACGACGGTCGCGCCCTGGCGCGCCAGGCCGAGCGCCTCGGCGCGCCCCAGGCCCGCGGCCGCACCGGTCACCACCGCGACCTTGCCGGAGAGATCGGTCGCGTTCGTGCTGCTAGTCAATTTATGAATACCTCTAGTTTCGGGTTACGCGCTCGGGGCTGGGATTAGTCGGCGCGCTGAAGCGCCGCGCGCGGGCATTCGGCGATCGCCTGCTCGGCCAGTTGCTCCTGATCGCCGGGAATCGGGTCGAGCTTCACCACGGCGTAATCCTCGTCGTCCAGGTCGAAGATATCTGGCGCAATTCCCAAGCACACCGCGTTACCTTCGCACCGGTCACGGTCCACGATCACCCGCACAGCACCCTCCTTGAGCCTGGCCTTCACCGAAGGACTCGCCTCATCAGTATGTAGGTCCACCATAGGGCCCTGACACCTCTGGCGAAACGGTCGCTGGATTCCCAGACTAGAACGTGTTACAACCGGGGAGGCGAACGGGTAGCCGTTGGTCGAGCTGCAGCCTATGACGAGGCTTGTTACTCCGAACGTCGTTAACTTCAAGGACGGCCGAAATGCGTATCAGTTACACCCCGGAACAAGAGGAGCTGCGTCGCGAGCTGCGGTCGTACTTCACCCAGCTGATGACCTCCGAGCGCCGGGAGGCGCTGACCTCGTCGGGCGGCGGCGAGGTCGGCACCGGCACCGCGTACCGCGACACCGTCGCGCAGATGGGCAAGGACGGGTGGCTCACCCTGAATTGGCCCAAGGAGTACGGCGGCCAGGACCGCTCCCCGATGGACTCGCTGATCTTCACCGACGAGGCCGCCATCGCCGGCGTGCCGGTGCCGTTCCTGACCATCAACAGCGTGGCGCCGACCATCATGGCGTTCGGCACCGAGGAACAGAAGAAGTTCTTCCTGCCCAAGATCGCGGCCGGTGAACTGCACTTCTCCATCGGCTACTCCGAGCCCGGCGCCGGCACCGACCTGGCGAACCTGCGCACCACGGCGGTGCGCGACGGTGACGACTACGTCATCAACGGCCAGAAGATGTGGACCAGCCTGATCGCCTATGCGGACTGGGTGTGGCTGGCGGTGCGCACCAACCCCGAGGCCAAGAAGCACCGCGGCATTTCGATGCTGACCGTGCCGACGACCGCCGAGGGATTCTCCTGGACACCGGTGCACACCATGGCCGGCGTGGACACCAGCGCCACTTACTACTCCGATGTGCGCGTCCCGGTGACCAACCTGGTCGGCGAGGAGAACGGCGGCTGGAAACTGGTGACCAACCAGCTCAACCACGAGCGGGTCGCGCTGGTCTCGCCGCAACCGATCTTCCTGGCCCTGCGCGAGGTTCGTGAATGGGCGCAGAACACCAAGGACGCCGGCGGCGCCCGGCTGATCGACTCGGAATGGGTGCAGATCAACCTGGCCCGCGTGCACGCCAAGGCCGAAGTGCTCAAGCTGATCAACTGGGAACTCGCCTCGGCGGCGAACGAGGCGCTGTCGCCCGCCGACGCGTCGGCGGCCAAGGTGTACGGCACCGAGCTGGCCACCGAGGCCTACCGGCTGCTGATGGAGGTGCTGGGTACCGCCGCGACGGTGCGCCAGAATTCGCCGGGCGCGTTGCTGCGTGGCCGGGTCGAACGGATGCACCGGGCCTGCCTGATCCTGACGTTCGGCGGCGGCACCAACGAAGTGCAGCGCGACATCATCGGCATGGTCGCCCTCGGTCTGCCCCGGAACCGCTGAGCCGCTACGTAATAGAAGGACGGACGTTCATGGATTTCACCACCACCGAAGCGGCGAACGACCTCGGCAACCTGGTCGACACCATCGTGGACTCGGTATGCACCCCCGAACACCAGCGTGAGCTCGACGGGCTCGATCAGCGGTTCGACCGCGACCTGTGGCGCAAGCTGATCGACGCCGGCATCCTGTCCAGCGCCTCGGCTTCGTCGCTGGGCGGCGACGGCTTCGGCGCGCTCGAGCAGATCGCGATCCTGGTTGCGCTGGGACACCAGCTGGCCGCGGTCCCCTACCTGGAGTCGGTGGTGCTGGGCGCCGGTGCGCTGGCCCGGTTCGGCTCCGAAGAGTTGCAACAAAGCTGGGGCGTGCCCGCGGTCAACGGCGAGAAGACGCTCGCGGTCGCCCTCGACGGCGAGATGGGCGACGGCCCCGTGCAGGCCGCCGGCGCCGGCGGCGGGTACCGGCTGACCGGAACCCGCACCCAGGTCGGCTTCGGCCCGGTGGCCGACGCGTTCCTGGTGCCCGCCGAAACGGAGTCCGGCACCGCGGTTTTCCTGGTCGCCGCCGACGACCCCGGCGTCACGGTGACCGCACTGGAGACCACCGGCCTGGGCAGCGTCGGGCACCTCGCCCTGGAGGGGACCGAGGTGGACGAAAGCCGCAAGGTCGGTGGCGCCGAGGTCGTGACGTGGCTCGGCACGCTGGGCACCTTGGGCCGCAGCGCTTTCCAGCTCGGGGTGCTCGAGCGGGGACTGCAGATGACGGCCGAATACGCGCGGGAGCGTGAACAGTTCGACCGCCCGATCGGCAGCTTCCAGGCGGTGTCGCAGCGACTGGCCGACGGCTACATCGACGTCAAGGGGCTGCGGCTCACCCTCACCCAGGCGGCCTGGCGGGTCTCGGAGGACATTCCGGCCGAAATCGACGTCGCCAGTGCGGCGTTCTGGGCGGCGGACGCCGGCCACCGGGTGGCGCACACCATCGTGCACGTGCACGGCGGCGTCGGCGTCGACACCGATCACCCGGCGCACCGCTACTTCCTGGCCGCCAAGGAGACCGAGTTCGCTCTGGGCGGTGCTACCGGACAGCTGCGCCGGATCGGCCGGGAGCTGGCCGAGACACCCGCTTAGGCGCAATGGATCTCACCGATGACCTGACGGTCACCAAGCTGCTGGCGCCGCTGACCGAGATCGACGATCGGGGCATCTACTTCGAGGACTCGTTCACCAGCTGGCGCGATCACCTGCAGCATGGTGCCGCCATCGCCGCTGCGTTGCGGGCGCGGCTCGACCCCCGCCGGCCGCCGCACGTCGGCGTGCTGCTGGAGAACACACCGTTCTTCTCGGCGATGCTTACGGCGGCGGGAATGTCGGGGATCGTGCCGGTGGGGCTCAACCCGGTGCGCCGCGGCGAGGCGCTGCAACGCGACATCGCAAGGGCCGACTGCCAACTGGTGCTGGCCGACTCGAAGTCGGCCGAGACGCTGGGCGACATCGAGCACGTCAACGCCGACTCGCCCGAGTGGGCCGACGAGATCGCCGCGCATCGCGACGCACCGATCTCCTTTCAGAACGCCTCGCCGGCGGACCTGTTCATGTTGATCTTCACGTCGGGCACCAGCGGCGAACCCAAGGCGGTCAAGTGCAGCCACGGCAAGGTCGCGATCGCCGGGGTGACGATGTCACAACGCTTCGACCTCGGCCGCGACGATGTCTGCTACGTATCGATGCCCCTGTTTCACTCCAACGCGGTGCTGGTCGGCTGGGCGGTGGCGGCGGCCTGCGAGGGCTCGATGGCGTTGCGGCGCAAGTTCTCCGCCTCGAACTTCATCGTCGACGTGCGCCGCTATGGCGCCACCTACGCGAATTACGTGGGCAAGCCGCTGTCGTACGTGCTCGCCACGCCCGAGCGGCCCGACGACGCGGACAACCCGCTGCGCGCGGTCTACGGCAACGAGGGCGTACCCGATGACCTCGAGCGCTTCGGGCGCAGATTCGGCTGCGTCGTGCAGGACGGGTTCGGTTCGACCGAAGGCGGCGTGGCCATCGCACGCACGCCCGATACGCCGGCAGGTTCACTTGGCCCACTTCCCGACGGCATCGACATCATCGACCCCGATACCGGCGCGTCATGCCCGCCCGGCGTGGTCGGCGAACTGGTCAACACCGCGGGGCCGGGGCGTTTCGAGGGTTACTACAACGACGAGGCCGCCGAGGCTGAGCGGATGGCCGGCGGGGTGTACCACAGTGGCGATCTCGCCTACCGCGACGACGCCGGCTATGCGTACTTCGCTGGGCGGCTGGGCGATTGGATGCGGGTCGACGGCGAGAACCTCGGTGCCGCCCCGATCGAGCGGGTGTTGCTGCGCCATCCCGACGTCACCGAGGTCGCGGTCTACCCGGTGCCGGACGCGATAGTCGGCGACCAGGTGATGGCCGCCGTGGTACTGGCGCCGGGGGCCGAATTCGACGACGGGAAATTCCGCGCGTTCCTGGCCGAGCAGCCGGACCTGGGACCCAAACAGTGGCCGTCGTACGTGCGGATCAGCACCGAACTCCCGCGGACGGTGACGTTCAAAGTGCTGAAGCGACAGCTGGCCGCCCAGGGCGTCGACTGCGGCGACCCGGTGTGGACGATCCCCCGTTAGGCGCCCGAGGGCCCGGCATTGCCGCCTGAAGCGGGGTCCTGGCAGTAAACTCAGCGCTTGATGAAAATCCGCGAAGTGATCGCCGGCTCGATCCTGGTCGGGTCGCTGGGTGCCGCCGCGCTAGGGCTGGGTGGCGGTTTTGCCGCGGCGGAGCCGCCCCCGCCGCCTCCGCTGCCGCCCCCGCCGCCGCTGGTGTGGTCACCGCCCACCCCGGATCCCGAGCCGTGGGAAGCTCCTCCCCCGCCCGAGCAAGGGCCGCCGCTGCCGCCGCTCCCGCCGCCGGCGGGCTGACGACCTTGCCCCGCACACACCGCGGAGGAATGCGGGGCCGCAATGAAAATGCCGCTAGGACAAGGAGACGCGATGGTGGATGCGCCGGTCGCCGCCGTCGGCGTCACGCGCACGGCTAGTGAAATCAGCGCATGACCGCACGTCCTCTCGAACTCGCGCTCCAAGCCAGCTTCGAACAGCTCTCCGCCGCGGCGCCGGCGAACGTCGGCGTCGCGATCGCCCGGCCGGACCGAACGTTTTCCCTGGGCAGCTGGTGGTCGGGCGTCGCATGGTCGACCATCAAGGTGCCGCTGGCGATCGCGGCGCTGCGCAACGATTGGCTGGGCTCGCGCGAGTTGGTGGTGAAGGCCATCACCGAATCCGATAATCGCGCCTCCGAACAGTTGTGGTCGCAATTGGGCGAGCCGATGGACGCGGCGCGGAGGGTGCAGGTCGTGGTCGCCGAAGGCGGTGACAGCGCGACGGTGGTCGAATCGCGGCGACTTCGCCGTGGTTTCACCGCTTTCGGCCAAACCCAGTGGAGCCTGCAGCGCCAAGCGCGATTCGCCGCGGAGCTGTCGACCATTCCCGACGCCGTGGAAGTGATCGACCTGATGCAACGGCTGGTCGCCGGCGACCAATGGGGACTGGCCGCCAAAGGCCATGCCGCAAAGGGTGGTTGGGGCCCGGGCGTGCATGGCGGGTATCTGGTCCGCCAGTTCGGCATCGTTCCGACACCGTCCGGCCAATGGGGCGTTGCGCTGGCGGCGGACGCGGACGACGGCGCGTTCGAAACGGGCGTCGACGTGCTCAATACGCTGACGGACTGGCTGCTGAGCCGGCTGCCGACCCTAGCCCGTTATTGACGGCACCACCGCGTCGATCAGATGCGGTCCGGGCTCGGCGAAGGCGGCGCGCAACGCGTCGGCCAATTCCTCGGCGGTGGTGACGCGCCGCGCGGGCACTCCCATGCCTTCGCTGATCTTCACGAAATCCATTGTGGGGTCAGATAAATCGAGCAAAGCGAGCGCCTCGGGCCCGGGCGCGGACCCGGCGCCGACGCGCTGCAGCTCAATCCGGAGGATGTCGTAGGCGCTGTTGTTGTACAGCACGGTCGTCACGTCGAGGTTCTCGCGGGCCTGGGTCCACAGTCCCGAAATCGTGTACATCGCCGAACCATCGGATTCCAGGCACAGCACCGGACGGTGCGGGGCGGCCACCGCGGCGCCCACCGCGGCCGGGATGCCGTAGCCGATCGCACCGCCGGTCAGGGTCAGCCAGTCGTGCGCCGGCGCCCCGGCGGTCGCCCCGGCAAGCAACACACCGGACGTGTTCGACTCGTCGACCACGATCGCGCCTTCGGGCAACAGCGCCCCGATCACGTCGGCGGCCGACGCGGAGGTCAGCGCACCCGTCGGCAGCTGGGGACGCGATGCGGGCGCCACCGCCGCTTCGGTGCCCGGCGCCACCTGATCGGCCAGGGCGATCAAAGCCTCTGCTGCCCCGCTGTATTCGGCGAGCACATGCACCTCGCAGCCGGCCGGTACCAGATCGCTGGGCATGCCCGGGTAGGCGAAAAACGACACCGGCGACTTGGCACCCGCCAGCACCAGATGCTTGGCGCCGTCCAGCTGGGCCGTGGCCGCTTCGGCGAAATACGCCAGCCGGTCGACCGCGGGGACACCGGCGCCGCGCTCCAACCGGGTCGGGAAGGTCTCGCACAGCACCCGGGCACCGGTGGCAGCCGCGATGCGGGTGGCCGCCGCCAGCCCCGCGTGGCGGGTGGCGTCGCCGCCCACCATGATCACCGTCGGCTCACCGGAGCGAAGCACCTCGAGCACCTCGGGCGCCAGCAGCGGATCGGCGCCCGTCGGCTGCGCCTCCAGGTTGGAGAACAGCTGGGCACCGTCGGACCAGGAAACGTCGGCGGGCAGGATCAGCGTCGAAATCTGCGAACCCCACCGGCTGGCCGCGACGCCCTCGACGGCGTCGGCCGAGACCTGGGAGGCGTCAGCGGTTCGGCGCACCCATCCCGAGACGCTGCCGGCGAGCGCGTCGATGTCGGATTCCAGTGGGGCGTCGTACTTTTTGTGATAGGTGGCGTGGTCGCCGACGACCACCACCATCGGCACCCGCGCGCGGCGGGCGTTGTGCAGGTTGGCCAGGCCGTTGCCCAGTCCGGGGCCCAGGTGCAGCAGGACCGCAGCAGGCCGATCGGCGATGCGGGCATAACCGTCGGCCGCGCCGGTGGCGACCCCCTCGAACAACGCCAGCACGCCGCGCATCCGCGGCACGGCGTCCAGCGCGGCGACGAAGTGCATCTCCGATGTGCCCGGGTTGGCGAAACACACGTCGACGCCACCGTCGACCAAGGTGTTGATCAGGGCCTGGGCACCGTTCACTTGATTGCCTCCAGTCGGAAAACTCGTTCGGCGTTGCCGCGCAGGAAATCTCGGCGGGCCTCGTCGGTCAGCCCGAGTTCGTCCAGTCCCGCCAGCGCGTGCTCGTGGGTGATCATCGGATAATTGGTGCCGAACAACACTTTTCGTTGCCCGGTTCCGGTCTTCATGAATCGGACGAGTTCGTCCGGCAACCGCTTGATCGTGTAGGCAGAGGTGTCGATGTAGACGTTTTCGTGCTTGCGGGCCACCGCGACCATCTCCTCGGTCCACGGGTAGCCGACGTGGCCGCAGACGATCACCAGCTCCGGGAAGTCCAGCGCCACCTGGTCGATGTAGGGAATCGGCCGGCCGGTCTCGGACGGGCGCAGCGGGCCGGTGTGGCCGACCTGGGTGCAGAACGGGACGCCGGATTCCACACACTGGGCGAACAGCGGGTAGTAGCGGCGATCGGTGGGCGGGGCGTTCCACAACCAGGGCACCACCCGCAGGCCCACGAATCCCCCGTCGGCTATCCGGCGCCGCAACTCCCGGACGGCTTCCATCGGGCGGTCCAGGTCGACGGTGGCCAGGCCGGCGAGCCGGTTCGGGTGCGCGGCAATCCATTGCGCCACCTCGTCGTTGGAGACGAGGTCCGCTCCGCCCGGCCCCCGCCAGGCGCTGAGCACACCCAGTTCGACGCCGGCGGCGTCCATCGACGCCAAGGTCGTCTCGATGGGGATGTCGGCGTCGGGAATTGTCCCGCCCGTCCACCGCCGCAGGGATGCCAGCATGTCGCTGCGCAGGAACCGCGCAGTCGGATGCTGCATCCAGACATCGATCGTCATGCGATTCGACTCTAGACCGGGGTCCGCCGCGGAGGTCAGATGGTCAGCGCGGCGCGGGCGCAGGCGTGCGTCTGCTGCGCGTACCCGCCACCGAACAGCACGACGTGCGCCAGCAGCGGGAAGAGCTGGTGCAGCCCGATGCGGTTACGCCAGCCGGGCCGTAGCGGTCGCACCTCCTGGTAGCCGGCGATCACCGTGTCGTAGTGCGGACAGCCGAACAATGCGAGCATCGCCACGTCGGTCTCGCGGTGACCGGCGTGCGCGGCCGGGTCGATCAGCACCACGCCGTCGGGCGTCCACATCACGTTCCCGCTCCACAGATCGCCGTGCAGCCGGGCCGGCCGGTCGTCGTCGTCGAAATCTCCCGCACGGCAACGCGCCACGACGGAGTCGACGGCGTCGCGGGTGCCGGCATCCAGGCGCGGGGCCGCGAGTTCGGCCATCGGGGCCAGCCGTTCCTCGGCGTAGAACCCGCCCCAGTCGCGGTGCCGGCGCAGCGACATCGGCAGGGGCTGCGACAGCGGGCCGAAAAAGCCCGGCCCGTCCCAGCCGTCCGGCCCTGCCCCGAACGCAGGGGCGCCGGCGTCGTGCGTGACGGCCAGCCGGACGCCGAACCTGCGCGCGGCCTCGGGGGTCGGGCCCACCGATTCCAGGCGCCGCAGGGTCAGGCTCGCGTCGTCCACGGCGATGACCTGCGCGCACGGCACACCGCCCTCGACGGCCGAAAGCCATTGCAGCCCCGCAGCTTCGGCCGCGAAGAAGCCGGCTGGTGCGCCCGCACGATGTTTGACGAAGTCGGTCACACTGCGTGAGGGCCTAGCGCTGAAAACGCATCACGCAGTGGCGTGGGCGGCGTGCACATCGTCGGCGGGGCGGGCCTCGGTCTGCTCCTTGGCCCAGCGGTAGTCGGGCTTACCCGCGGGTGAGCGCTTGACCTCGTCGACCAGCCACAGGCTGCGCGGCACCTTGTAGCCCGCGATCTCGGAGCGCACGAAGCTGTCCAGCTCCGACAGCGCGGGCCGGGTGCCCGGCCGGGGCTGTACGACGGCGGCGACGTGCTGGCCGTACCGGGGGTCGGGCACGCCGACCACCAGGGCGTCGAAGACATCGGGGTGGCCCTTGAGCGCCGCCTCGACCTCCTCGGGATAGATCTTCTCGCCGCCGCTGTTGATCGACACCGAGCCGCGGCCCAGCATCGTGACCGTGCCGTCGGCCTCGACCTCGGCGAAGTCACCGGGGATGGCGTACCGCACGCCGTTGAAGGTTTTGAACGTCTCGGCGGTCTTCTTCTCGTCCTTGTAGTAACCGACGGGGATGTTGCCCTTCTTCGCGATGAATCCGCGCACACCGGAGCCCGGCTTGACCTCGTTGCCCTCCTCGTCGAGGACGACGGTGCGGTGGTCGATCGTCACGCGCGGGCCACCGGCGTGCGGCGCGTCCTTGGCGACGATGCTGGTGCCGCCGAACCCGGTTTCCGAAGATCCGATGGAGTCGGTGATGACCCGGTTGGGCAGCAGTTCGAGGAACTTCTCCTTGATGCTCGGCGAGAACAGCGCCGCGGTGGAGGCGAGCAGGAACAGCGACGACAGGTCGTATTCGTTGCCCTTGTCCTGGTGGGCCAGCAGGGCGTCCAGCAGCGGCCGCGCCATCGCGTCGCCGGTGAAGAACAGCAGGTTCACCTTATGGTCGTGGATCGTGCGCCAGACCTCGTCGGCGTTGAATTCCGGTGCCAGCACGGTGGTTTGGCCCGAGAAGATCGACATCCAGGTGGCCGACTGGGTGGCGCCGTGGATCATCGGCGGAATCGGATGGCGGACCATCGGCGGGTTGGCGGCGGCGGCCTTGGCCAGGTCGTACTCGTCCTTGACGAATTCGCCCGTGGCGAAGTCGGTTCCGCCGAACAGCACCCGGTAGATGTCCTCGTGACGCCACATCACGCCTTTGGGAAAGCCCGTCGTGCCACCCGTATACAGCAGGTAGATGTCGTCGGCGCTGCGCTCGCCGAAGTCGCGCTCGGGCGAGCTCTGCGCTATCGCCGAGTAGAACTCGACACCGCCGTAGCGGCTGAAGTCGTTGTCGCTGCCGTCCTCGACCACCAGGACCGTCTTGACGTCGGGGGTCTCCGGCAGCACGTTGGCCACCCGGTCGGAGTACTGGCGCTCGTGGACCAGCGCGACCATGTCGGAGTTCTCGAACAGGTAGCGCAGCTCGCCCTCGACGTAGCGGTAGTTGATGTTCACCAGGATGGCGCCGGCCTTGACGATGCCGAGCATCGCGATGACGATCTCGATGCGGTTGCGGCAGTACAGCCCGACCTTGTCGTCCTTTTTCACCCCCTGCTCCAACAGGTAGTGAGCCAGGCGGTTGGCCTTCTCCTCTAGCTGGGCATAGGTCAACTTCTCGTCGCCGCAGATCAGGGCGACACGATCGGGCACAGCGTCGATGGCGTGCTCTGCAAGGTCGGCAATATTCAAGGCCACGGCCACCAAATTAGAACGTGTTACATTTCGAGGCAAGCTCGTACCCAATGTCGAGGGAAAGGCGGTAGCCGTGTCCGTGGAGAATGCCGGAACCCCAGCAAACACCGAAAACGGGGAAACCGGACCCTCTGAAGCCGATGCGCTGGTGGAACAGCGTGGTCATACCCTCATCGTGACCATGAACCGGCCGCACCGCCGCAACGCCCTGAGCACGGAAATGATGGAAATCATGGTCCAGGCCTGGGACCGCGTCGACAACGACGACGACATCCGCTGCTGCATCCTGACCGGCGCCGGTGGCTACTTCTGCGCGGGCATGGACCTCAAGACAGCAACCCAGAAGCCACCGGGTGAGTCGTTCAAGGACGGCAGCTACGACCCGTCGCGAATCGACGCCCTGCTCAAGGGCCGCAGGCTGAAAAAGCCACTGATCGCCGCCGTCGAGGGCCCGGCCATCGCCGGGGGCACCGAGATCCTGCAGGGCACCGACATCCGGGTCGCCGGTGAGAGCGCCAAATTCGGCATCTCCGAGGCCAAGTGGAGCCTGTACCCGATGGGCGGCTCCGCCGTCCGCCTGGTGCGCCAGATCCCCTACACCGTGGCCTGCGACCTGCTGCTGACCGGACGGCACATCACCGCCGCCGAGGCCAAGGAGATGGGTCTGATCGGCCACGTCGTTCCCGACGGCCAGGCGCTGACCAAGGCGCTGGAGATCGCCGAGGTCATCGAGAACAACGGGCCCCTGGCCGTGCAGGCGATCCTCAAGACGATCCGCGAGACCGAGGGCATGCACGAGGAAGAGGCCTTCAAGCCCGACACCGCCAACGGCATTCCGGTGTTCCTCTCCGAGGACTCCAAGGAAGGCCCGCGGGCTTTCGCCGAGAAGCGCAAGCCCAACTTCAAAAACCGCTAGACGCTTTCTTTCGCCGAACGTGCACTCAGGGCGAGAAACACGCCGAGATTTCGCCGTGAGTGCACGTTTGGCGCAGAGATCAGCTCAGCAGCGGCGCGCTCGGGGTGAACACCACCGGCATCGCTTCCAGGCCGCTGACGAAGTTCGCCGGCCGCAGCGGCAGTGTCGAGTCGTCGTCGGCCAGCCGCAGATCCGGCAGCCGCTTGAGGACCCGCTCGGTCATCATCGAAAGTTCCAGGCGGGCCAGCTGGTTCCCCAGGCAGAAGTGCGTGCCGAAACCGAAAGCCATGTGGCTGTTGGGGTTGCGCCGGATGTCGAAGTTGTCCGGGTCCTCGAACACCGACTCGTCGAAGTTGCCCGACTCGAACAGCAGCATGATCTTCTCGCCCTCACGCAGTGAGGTGCCGTGGAATTCGGTGTCGGCGGTCAGGATCCGGCACATGTTCTTCACCGGCGACGTCCAGCGCAGCATCTCCTCGATGGCGCCGGGCAGCAGCGATGGATCGCGCACCATGGCATCCCACTGGTCGCGGTGCCGCACCAGCTGCTCGGTGCCCCCGCTCAGTGTGTGCCGGGTGGTCTCGTCGCCGCCGATGAGGATGAGCAGCGTCTCCATGACGATCTCGTCGTCGGACATCCGCTGACCCTCCACCTCGGCGTTCACCAAAATGGAGAACAGGTCGTCGGTGGGCTCGGCTCGCCGCTTGGTGATGATGTCCATGGTGAACGCGGTGTAGGCGGCGAAAGCGTTCATCACGCTCTGGGCGACCTCCGATTCCGGATCGATGTGCGAGCTCAGCCCGCACACCAGGTCGTCGGACCACTTCAACAACATGCCGCGTTCGGAGGGCAGCACGCCCAGCATGTCGCCGATCACCGCCATCGGCAGCGGGGCGGCGATGTCGCGGACGAAGTCACACTCGCCGCGCTCACACACCGCGTCGATCAGGGTGTCGCACAGCTTGGCGATGGACGGCTCCTTCTCCTTCACCCGCTTGCGGGTGAAGCCGGCGTTGACCAGCTTGCGCCGCACCAGGTGTGCCGGATCGTCCATGTCGATCATGTAGGGCATGCCGGGCTGATCGGGACGGATGCCGCCCGTGCTGGAGAACAGTTCCGGATTGCGCTCGGCGTCGAGGATGGCTTGATAGGTGGTGGCACCGGCCAGTCCGTTGCGATCACGAAACACCGGCTGGTTGGCGCGCATCCAGCGATAGGCCTCGCGCGACGTGCGACCGTCGGCGTAGAAGTTGCCGTCGGTCAGATCGATGTTCGAGATTGCTTCGGGGATGGTCGAAGTCATTCACAGCCTCCAAATATTGACGAGCGGATTACAGTAACCGGCATGCCTGAGTCACAACACGTAGTTGCGGGGACAGTCCTCACCATGCCGGTGCGGATACGAAAAGCGGACGTACACACCGCGATGTTTTCGGTGGATGCGCAAGCGGCACAACGCCTTATCGACTACAGCGGTCTGCAGGTCTGCCAACCGCGCCCCGGCCGGGCGGTGGTGAACCTGATGCTGGCGCGCTACATCGACGGCGATTTGGGGCAGTACCACGAATTCGGTACCTGCGTCATGGTCAACCCGCCCGGTTCGACGGCGCGCGGCTGGCGGGCCCTGGGCGATGCGGCCGCGTTCATCCACCATCTGCCCGTCGACCAGATCTTCACCCTGGAAGCCGGGCGCTCGATCTGGGGATTCCCGAAGATCATGGCGGAGTTCACCATTCGCGAGCACGGCCGGTTCGGATTCGACGTCAGCGCCGACGGCGCGCACATCGCGGGCATCGACTTCGCCCGCGGGGTGCCGGTGCCCTCGATGTTCACGTCGCGGCCGCAGGTGCTCAAGACCTATACCTTCGCCGACGGCACCACCCGGGAAGTGCCCTGGGAGATGCGGGTGCGTGGGCTGCGCGGTCAGCTCGGCGGCGCGAAGTTGCGACTGGGCGATCACGCCTACGCCGAGGAGCTGGCGTCGCTGGGCCTGCCAAAGCGGGCGATGGTCTCTGGATCTGTCGGCCACGTCGAGATGACATTCGGCGACGCCCACCCGCTCGGCTGACCGGCCGGGCCGCTGTCGATTGCCCGAATCCACATCGCGCTGCGCGCTTTGCGTCGTCACCGGGCGGGCCATCCGGACAATCTAGAACGCGTTCTAAGCCCCTGGCAAGAAAAATAGAACGTGTTCTAGTTTGGCGTGGGCAGGTGTCAGATCAGCGTCGCCAGCTCGCGGACCTGCTCGGTACTGCGGCCGGACACCACCATCATGGTGACGCCGGCGGCCTCCCATGCCTTGATCTGCTTACGCACGTAGTCGAGGTCGCCGACGATTGCGGCATCGTCGATCACCTCGTCGGGGATGATTTCGGCGGCCTTGTCCTTCTGGTTGCTGCGGAACAGCTTGGTCACGTCGTCGACCACTTCGGCGTAGCCCATCCGGCGGTAGACGTCGGCGTGGAAGTTGGTGTCCTCGGCGCCCATCCCGCCCATGTAGAGCGCGATGTAGGGCTTCATGGCCGCGAAGGCGGCGCTGCGGTCCTCGGTGATGACGATGTTGGCCGTCGCGCAGATCTCGAAGTTCTCGCGGCTACGGCGTGCGCCGGGGCGAGCGAATCCCTCATCCAGCCACTCGTTGTAGGTGTCGGCCATGCGCGGCGTGTAGAAGATCGGCAGCCAGCCGTCGCAGATCTCGGCGGCCAGCGCGACGTTCTTCGGTCCCTCGGCGCCCAGCATGATCGGGATGTCGGCCCGCAGCGGATGGGTGATGGGCTTGAGTGGCTTGCCCAAACCCGTTGCGCGCTCCCCGGTCAGCGGCAACGGGTAGTGCGGCCCGGCGCTGGTCACCGGGGCCTCGCGCGCCCACACCTGCCGGATGATGTCGATGTATTCACGGGTGCGGGCCAGCGGCTTGGGGAACGACTGGCCGTACCAGCCCTCGACCACCTGCGGGCCGGAGACGCCGAGGCCGAGGACGTGCCGCCCGCCGGACAGGTGGTCGAGCGTCAGGGCCGCCATGGCGCAGGCCGTCGGGGTACGGGCGGACAGCTGGACCACCGAGGTGCCCAGCCGCACCCGCGACGTCGACGAGCCCAGCCAGGCCAGCGGTGTGTAGGCGTCCGAACCCCAGGCCTCGGCGGTGAAGACGGCGTCGTATCCGGCCTCCTCGGCCGCGGCGACGAGCTCACCATGGTTCTGCGGCGGCTGAGCGCCCCAATATCCCAGCTGCAATCCCAGCTTCATCGTCTTTGCCCTTCCGGTGGTCGTCCCGATCCAAGAAAGATTTGAATCCGTTCTTAGAACCTGTTCTACTCGATGGCGTGACAGCCAGCTCGAGTAGCCCGCCCCTGATGGATCACCCTGAGCCACCGCTCGCCGCACCACTGACGTTGTCGTTCGACTACACCCGTTCAGTCGGCCCCACGTTGAGCAAATTCTTCACCGCGCTGCGTGACCGCCACGTCCTGGGTGTGCGCGGATCGGATGGTCGGGTGCACGTGCCGCCGGCGGAATATGACCCGGTCACCTATGAGCCGCTGGGCGAGATGGTACCGGTGTCCAGCGTCGGCACCGTGGTCTCGTGGGCCTGGCAGCCCGAACCGATCGAGGGCCAGCCGCTGGACCGGCCATTCGCCTGGGCGCTGATCAAGTTGGACGGCGCCGATACCCCGCTGATCCACGCCGTGGACGTGGGTGAGCCGAAGGCCATCAAGACCGGCACCCGGGTGCATGTGCACTGGGTGGACGAGCCGGTGGGCGCCATCACCGACATCGCCTATTTCGCGCTCGGCGACGAAGCCGAGACCGTGACCGAGCAGGCGGACGGCGACAAAGACCCGGTCACCATGATCGTCACCCCCGTGTCGCTGACCATCCAGCACAGCGCCTCGCACGAGGAGAGCGCCTATCTGCGGGCCATCGCGCAGGGCAAGCTGCTCGGCGCGAAGACGGGCGAGAACGGCAAGGTCTATTTCCCGCCGCATGGCGCCGATCCGGCCACCGGTCAGCCGACGACGGAGTTCTTGGAGCTGCCGGACAAGGGCACCGTCACGACGTTCGCCATCATCAACATCCCGTTCCAGGGCCAGCGCATCAAGCCGCCCTATGTGGCGGCCTACGTGCTGCTCGACGGAGCCGACATCCCGTTCCTGCATCTGGTCGCCGACATCGACGCCCACGAAGTGCGGATGGGCATGCGCGTCGAGGCGGTGTGGAAACCCCGCGAGGAGTGGGGATTCGGCATCGACAACATCGAGTACTTCCGGCCGACCGGGGAACCCGACGCCGACTACGACACCTACAAGCACCACCTGTAAAGGGCCTACCTGCACATGAGCGCTCGCAACGTTGCGGTCGTCGGCTTTGCCCACGCCCCACACGCCCGCCGCACCGACGGCACCACCAACGGTGTCGAGATGTTGATTCCGTGCTTCGCCCAGCTGTACGAGGAGCTGGGCATCAGTCGGACCGACATCGGCTTCTGGTGTTCCGGATCATCCGATTACCTTGCCGGACGGGCTTTTTCGTTCATTTCGGCGATCGACTCGATCGGTGCCGTTCCGCCGATCAACGAGTCGCACGTCGAAATGGACGCCGCCTGGGCACTTTACGAGGCCTACATCAAAATCCTCACCGGCGAGGTGGACACCGCGCTGGTGTACGGCTTCGGCAAGTCCTCGGCCGGGATCCTGCGCCAGATCCTGACGCGACAGACCGACCCCTACACCGTCGCGCCGTTGTGGCCCGATTCGATATCGATGGCCGGGCTGCAGGCGCGCATCGGGCTCGACACCGGCAAGTGGACCGAGGAGCAGATGGCGCGGGTTGCCTTCGACTCCTTCGCCAATGCGCGCCGGGTGGACAATGTCGAGGGGTCTATCAGTGTGGCCGAACTGCTCGACCGGCCGTTCTTCGCCGACCCGCTGCGCCGGCACGACATCGCACCGATCACCGATGGCGCCGCGGCCATCGTGCTCGCGGCCGGCGACCGGGCGCGTGAGCTGCGCGAAAACCCGGCCTGGATCACCGGAATCGAGCATCGCATCGAAACCCCGTCGCTGGGCGCGCGCGACCTCACCGAGTCTCCGTCGACCGAGGCCGCCACGCGCGTGGCCACCGGCGGCCGGACCGACAACCTCGACGTGGCCGAGATCTGCGCGCCCTTCACCCACCAGCACCTGATCATCGCCGAAGCCATCCGGATACCGGGGCCGACCAAGGTCAACCCATCCGGCGGCGCGCTGGCGGCCAACCCCATGTTCGTCGCCGGTCTCGAACGCATCGGCTTTGCGGCACAACACATCTGGAACGGCTCGGCTGAGCGGGTGCTGGCGCACGCCACCAGCGGGCCTGCGCTACAACAGAACCTGGTCGCGGTGATGGAAGGAAAGAACTGATGGCCGGTGCAGGGCCAAACGTTGCTGCGGTACTAGGTACCGGACAGACGAAGTACGTCGCCAAACGCCAAGATGTTTCGATGAACGGCCTCGTTCGTGAGGCGATCGACCGGGCGCTGGCCGACTCCGGCAGCACCTTCGACGACATCGACGCCGTCGTGGTCGGCAAGGCGCCGGACTTCTTCGAGGGCGTCATGATGCCCGAGCTGTTCATGGCCGACGCCATGGGCGCCACGGGCAAGCCGCTGATCCGCGTGCACACCGCCGGATCGGTCGGCGGGTCCACCGGCGTGGTGGCCGCGAGCCTGGTGCAGTCCGGCAAGTACCGGCGCGTGCTCGCGATGGCCTGGGAGAAGCAGTCAGAATCAAATGCCATGTGGGCGTTGTCGATTCCGATCCCCTTCATCAAGCCGGTGGGTGCCGGCGCGGGCGGCTACTTCGCGCCGCACGTGCGTTCGTACATCCGCCGGTCCGGTGCGCCGACGAACATCGGTGCCATTGTCGCGGTCAAGGACCGGCTCAACGGCAGCAAAAACCCGCTGGCGCACCTGCACCAGCCCGACATCACCGTCGAGAAGGTGATGGCGTCGCCGATGCTGTGGGACCCGATCCGTTACGACGAGACCTGCCCGTCGTCCGACGGTGCCGCCGCCGTGGTGATCGGCAACGAGGAGGCCGCCGAAGCCCATCTGGCGCAAGGACATCCGGTGGCCTGGATTCACGCCACCGCGTTGCGCACCGAGCCGCTGCAGTTCTCCGGACGCGACCAGGTCAGCCCGCAGGCAGGCCGTGACGCGGCCGCGGCGCTGTGGACGGCGGCCGGCATCGAGAGCCCGATCGACGAGATCGACGCCGCGGAAATCTACGTGCCGTTCTCCTGGTTCGAGCCGATGTGGTTGGAAAACCTGGGCTTTGCCGCCGAGGGCGAAGGGTGGAAACTCACCGAAGCCGGCGAAACCAAGATCGGCGGCCGGCTGCCGGTGAACCCGTCGGGCGGCGTGCTGTCGTCGAACCCGATCGGCGCCTCCGGCCTGATTCGCTTCGCCGAAGCCGCGATTCAGGTGATGGGCAAGGGCGGCGACCACCAGGTGCCGGGCGCGCGAAAGGCCCTGGGCCACGCCTACGGCGGTGGCTCGCAGTACTACTCGATGTGGGTGGTGGGCGCCGACAAGCCCGCGGCCCAGAAGGTCGATGCGTGAGCGCGTCGACGACGATGCAGCGCGCAGCGATGAGGTGGGGGCACCTCCCGCTTGCGGGGGAGAGCGGCGCAGTTGACTGAGCATCCCGCGCACGAGGCCGGCCGCCGCTCCCGCGAGGCGGTGGCGGCCCGGGACAAGGACGCCTGGCTGGCGGTGTTCGCCGACGACGCCATCGTCGAGGACCCGATCGGGCCTTCGGTTTTCGACCCCGAAGGCCTGGGGCACCGCGGCCGCGACGCGATCTCGGCCTTCTGGGATAAGGCCATCGCCCCGACCACGAAGATCGAGTTCTTCTTCCGCGACACGTATCAGTGCGGCAACGAGGAAGCCAACGTGGGGCACATCCTGATCACGACGGGTGAGTACCAGACGACCGCCGAGGGCGTCTTCACGTACCGAGTCAACAGCGAGGGCAAGATGGTCGCCCTGCGCGCCTACTGGGAGATGGAGCGCGCGGCGGCCAACACGCGCAAGGTCTAGAGCGGTTCCAGCCCGGCCAGATGCCGCTGGGCGAGGTCGCGGTAGGCCTGCGGGTTCACCTTGACCCACATCTCGGCGCCCGTCCCGGCGACAGGTCCCCTGATCTGAGCCGGCGCGCCGACGGCCAGCATGCCGGGCGGAATCTGGGTGCCGGCCGTCACCAACGAGTGCGCGGCGACCAGGCTGCGCGCGCCGATCACCGCGCCGTCCAGAACGGTGGCGTGGTTCGCGATCAGAGCCTCCTGCCCGACGTGAACCCCGTGAATGACACACAGATGCGCGACCGTCGCGCCGGGACCGATGTCGACGGGGATACCGGGAGGCGCGTGCAACACCGACCCGTCTTGGACGTTGGCGCCCTCGCGCACCACGATCGGTCCGTAGTCGCCGCGCAATACGGCGTTGAACCAGACCGAGGCCCCCGCCTCCACCACGACGTCGCCGATCAGCGTGGCCGTCGGGGCGACGAAAGCGGTCGGATCGACCCGTGGCGCGCGGCCCTCGAACGCAAACAGCGGCATCGTTTAGATATACCCCAGTGCGCATATGTAATGGCCAGGCTCGCCGTCGTTGCCGCCCCCGCCGCAAAACTGTAACGTGTTCTAGTTAGAGGCCCAGTGAGTTGGAGGTAACAGGTGAGTACCGACACCAAGGCGGTCGGCATCCGGGAAATCGATCCCGGCGACTTGCCGACCAGATACGCCCGCGGCTGGCACTGCCTGGGCGTTGCCAAAGACTTCCAGGACGGTAAGCCGCATTCGATCGAGGCGTTCGGCACCAAGCTGGTGGTGTTCGCCGACTCGCAGGGCGACATCAAGGTCCTCGACGGGTACTGCCGCCACATGGGCGGGGACCTGTCGGAGGGCACCATCAAGGGCGACGAGGTCGCCTGCCCGTTCCATGACTGGCGCTGGGGCGGCGACGGCCGCTGCAAGCTGGTCCCTTACGCCAAGCGCACACCCAAGACCGCGCGCACCCGATCCTGGACGACCGACGTGCGCGGCGGCCTGCTGTTCGTCTGGCACGACCACGAGAACAATCCGCCGGACCCCGCCGTGCGCATCCCGGACATCCCGGAATCCCACAGCGACGAGTGGACCGAGTGGCGGTGGAACAGCATCCTCATCGAAGGGTCCAACTGCCGCGACATCATCGACAACGTCACCGACATGGCGCACTTCTTCTACATCCATTTCGGGTTGCCGACGTACTTCAAGAACGTTTTCGAGGGCCACATCGCGTCGCAGTACCTGCACAACGTGGGCCGGCCCGACGTCAACGACCTCGGCACCTCGTACGGTGAGGCGCACCTGGATTCCGAGGCGTCGTACTTCGGGCCGTCGTTCATGATCAACTGGCTGCACAACAGCTACGGCGGCTACAAGGCCGAGTCGATCCTGATCAACTGCCACTATCCGGTGACCCAGAACTCGTTCATGCTGCAGTGGGGTGTCATCGTCGAAAAGCCCAAGGGCATGGACGAAAAGATGACCGACAAGCTGTCCAAGGTGTTCACCGAGGGCGTCAGCAAGGGCTTCCTGCAGGACGTCGAGATCTGGAGGCACAAGACCCGCATCGACAATCCGCTGCTGGTCGAGGAGGACGGTGCGGTCTACCAGCTGCGCCGCTGGTACCAGCAGTTCTACGTCGACGTGGCCGACATCGAGCCGGAAATGGTGGAGCGCTTCGAGATCGAGGTGGACACCACCCGCGCCAACGAGTACTGGAATGCCGAGGTCGAGGAGAACCTCAAGGCCAAGGACGCCGAGGCCGACGAGCCGGTCACCGACGACGTGCCGGCCGAGCAACACTAGGAATCATGGGCGACGATCAGCCGGCGGTACCTGACGTCGATCAGCTTGCGCGGTCGATGTTGTTGCTGCATGGCGATCATCACGACCACGACGAGCATCCGGCCGGTCCCGGCAGCAAGGGCGGATCCTGGTCGAAATCAAGGGATTTCGCCAACGACCCCCAGCGTGCTGCGGCGGTTGCCGAAGCCAGTCGCGCCGACCGCGAGCAATACCTGAACTCGGGTCTGCTGCCGGTGGACTGCCGGTTCTGCCACGTGCGGGTGACCGTTCGCAGGCTCGGGCCTGGACACACCGCGGTGCAGTGGAACACCGAAGCGTGGCAGCGCTGCGCGTACTTCACCGAGGTGCGCGAGTCCGGGGGCGACACCGCGCGCACGAGGTCGTGCCCGAAACTCGGTGACAGCATTGAACACGCGGTCGCCGAGGGTTATCTCGACGACGAGCCAGACGACGACTGAGCGACCGTCGCGGCCGGCCCGCGTCCAGCCCGCGCCTGGTCAGCCTCCGCCCGAAGCATTGGTGAGGTGCCCGCCAATCCAGAAACCCTTGTGGCGCCTTCGACTTACAGGCCCGCGAACCGCTCCTTGACCGTTTCGGTGCTGAGGCCGTAGTCGGCCAGCGAGTAGGTGTGCTTGGGTGCCCGTGCCCCCGACTGGCTCTCGGCGTGCGCCTTTTCCATGGCCGCCTTGGCCTCTTCGGTCAAGGTCAGCCCGAAGTGGCGGTAAATGTCGGCCACCGTGCCCATCGGGTTGGCGATCAAGTCCTTGTAGTCCACGTCGTAGAACTGCGACGGGCTGTACTTGGCCCGCGCGGTGTTGAACCGCTCCAGCCCCCGCGACCATGTTTCCATTGCGTCGGCGCCGATTTGGGCGCCGGTGAACGACGTCGACCATCCCTCGGCGGTGTGCTGCGCCAGCGAGCACATCGAGGCCATGATGGTTTCGACCGGACGATGGGTCTGGATCACCAACGCGTCCGGATAGGTCGCCATCAACGCGTCCAACGCGAACAGGTGGCTGGGATTCTTCAGCACCCACCGCTTGTCGGCGTCGTTGAGTCCGATCAGCTGAAGGTTGCGGCGGTGCCGCTGATATGACGGCGTCCAGTCCTGCCGCGACAGCCACTGCGAGTAGGTGGGCAGGTGCGCCAGCGTCTCGTAGGACGCCGAATGCAGCGACTGCCGCAGCAGCTGCCAGCACTCCTCCAGCTCGTACGCAGCCATGAAATGCAGACCCGTGTAGTCCGGATTTTCGGCATGGTGCTTGTTGAACTGCGCGTTCAGTTGGCTGTAAAACGGGTTGGAATCCCAGGTTTCACGAGGCGGACGCGGCTGCGGAAATTCGGCCAACCACAGGTGCAGGCCCTGGTGCGCGGGATCGGCGCCAAGCAGCCGATGCAGGGCAGTGGTGCCGGTGCGCACCAGCCCGGTGACGAAGATCGGCCGCTCGATGACGACGTCCGCGTGCTGCGGGTATTGCTTCCAGGCGGCTTCGGAAAGCAGCCTGGCCACCAGCGCACCCCGCAGGAAGAAGCGATTCATCTTGCTGCCCAACGGCGTCAAGTCGGCGTCGCGTCGGTAGGAGTCCAGCAGCACTTCCAGCGCTTCGAGGTAGTTGTCGTCGTTGCTACCGAAATCGTCCAGCCCGATCATCTTGCTGGCCGACGCCTTCAGGTCGTCAACGGTGCCGACATCGGTGCGCTCTGCCATTAGGTGTGGTACTCCCCGCAATTGACGTCCAGGGTCTGCCCGGTGATGCCGCTGGACAGGTCGCTGGCCATGAATAGGATCGCCGAGGCCACCTCGTCCTCGGTCGGCAGCCGCTTCAGGTCGGAGTCGGCCGCGGTGGCCTGGTAGATCTGCTCGGCCGTGGTGCCGTACTTGCCGGCCTGGTGGTTGAAGTAGCCCTGCAGTGTCTCTCCCCAGATATAGCCGGGCGCAACGGAATTGACCCGGATCCCCTGCTCACCCAGCTCAGTGGCCAGCGAATGCGACATGGACAGCAGCGCGGACTTGGCCATCTTGTAGGCGCCGTACTTCGCCTGCGAGTGCCGCAGCACCATGGAGTTGACGTTGACGATCGAGCCCTTCGACTCGGCCAACGCCGGCGTGAACCCCTGGATGAGCCGCAGTGCGCCGAGCGCGCTGAGTTCGATCGCATCGCGAATATGTTGAAAGCTGGTGCCCGAGAACGGTTTCAGCGACGGCACTCGGAACGCGTTGTTGATCAGCACGTCGACCTTGCCGTAGGCCTCCAAGGTGGCGTGGACCAGGTTGCTCACCTGGTCGTCCTCGGTGATATCGGTGGGCACCGTCGTCGCACGGCCTCCGAGGTCGGCGATCTGTTTGGCAACGTCGTCCAGGCGTTCCGCCGTGCGGGCCGCCAGCACCAGGTCGGCACCTTCTCGCGTGCATCGGTGCGCCAGTGTCGTGCCCAGACCCGGGCCGACGCCGCTGATCACCACCACCTTGCCGTCGAGCAACTTCGTCATCCCAGCATCCTTGCCTGAATCTGTTTGTGGCGCAGAGCGATTCGGGTGCGCCAGTCGTCCTCGGAAATCTTGTTCTGGTCGAAGTACGGTAACGCGGCCGGAACCTTGTCGATGTCGACCACCTCGACCGTGGGACCGTCGGCGTCGGTGAGCTCACGCGACACCCGCTGCCAGCGGAACTGCAGGAAGCCCCGCCGATGGCCAAGCGTCTCCACCCAGTTGGTCACTCCCGGGTTCTGGTCGGCGACGACGATGCGCACCTTTCCGTCCGGATCCGCCTGCGCCTGAGTGTTGTTCAGGGAGGTCTGGTGGTTGATGTAGTCCAGCGAGATGTACCAGAGGCTGCCCAGTTGGAAGCCGAGGTAGGGCGCGTCGGTGACCGGGATGGTGATGACCATCGCCTGATCGGGCCGCAGGTCGAAGTGCCCGACCGACGAGTATTGGGTGGCCAGGCCGCCCGGAGTCAGTCGCGGCGGGACCATGGTGTTGACCGGGAGGTCCAGATAGAACCACTGCGGGAACTGCAGCCACGTCTTCACCCGCTGCACTAGCTGCTTGGCCGCTGTGGCATAACGCTTTTCGATGAGCTCACGCGTCAACGGCGGCGGTGCGGTGCCCGCCGTGTCGAGCCGGGCGATGGCCAGCGTGCCGCGCTGCGCCGACCAGTCGCCGTACACCTCGCGGATCACCAGTTGCCCGGGGCTCGTGGGCCGCACCCGCCACTCGAAGCTACCGTCGGGGGCGATCTCGAGCTCGCGGTCGTCGAACGCGGCCTGGCTGACGGGCACGAAGTCGTCCGTGTACTCGCCGCCGAGTAGCTGGAAACTCAGGTCGGTGGTGGTCCCGCGCCTGCCCGTGACCACGTAGTCGTGGTTTGCGTGCACCCGGGTACCGAAGTAAAGGGTGTCGGGGTTGTCCAGGCCCATCTTGGTGAACGGCCCGGTGCCCGACTGCAGGAAGGGATGGTCGCGGTCGTAGTCGACGGCCAGATGGATGCAGGCCGAGATACAACCGGCCAGATACTGCAACCCTTCGAGCAGGTCGGCTTCGGTCTCGATGAACGGCGCGTCGGCCACCAACTGCTCGGCCTCTGCGATCGCAGCGGTAAGGGGATCAGAGAACACGCCTAGACGCTAGAACGTGTTCTACTTTTTCGTCAATGGCGAACATTCCCGCGCGTCGGCCACAGCGTTCAGGGACGACGCCGGCTCACTAGGGTGGGCACGAGTGGGAAAGGTCGATCAGGTGCTGACGGACGTCGGGATGCCGATTGAGGTAGTCGATGACGTTGCCGTTACCGCCCTCCGCCTGCGACCTGGCCTGCAGCTGCTGGTGGAGGTCGGGATGCTTCTGCAGGTACGAATCGATGGATGAACCCACGTCCTGATTGCATTGCGGAGCCGCGTTGGCTATGCCCGCCACGGGTAGCGCGATCACCGTTGCGGCGGTAGCGGTCATTAATCCCCCGGCGAGCAGGCCGTACAGCCCGCGGCGACGGGCGCCGACTGTCTTGGATGTGCTCATAGGTGCCAGACTACTCGCGGTACCTTTGCGGCGCCTGTGCGTGGCCCGGGCGAAGTGGCAGGTCAGCGAGCGGGGGCGGCGCCGCTTTCTTGCTCGCGCTTGATTTCCAGCGCGATGTCGATGAGCTGGTCCTCCTGGCCGCCGATGAGCTTGCGCTGGCCGGCGCGGTGCAACAGCTCATGCGGCGGGACGCCGTAGCGCTCGCCTTGGCGGATGGCGTGCTTGAGGAAGCTCGAATACACCCCGGAGTAGCCCATGATCAGGGCGTTGCGGTCGAGCACGCACTCGGCCGGCATGGCCGGGGCGACCACCTCCTCGGCGGCGTCGGCGATGTCGAAGAAGTCGATCCCGGTCTTCACGCCGATCTTGTCGAACACCCCGATCAGCGCCTCGACGGGCGCGTTGCCGGCGCCGGCGCCGAAGCGGCGGCACGAGCCGTCGATCTGCTTGGCGCCCGCGCGGACGGCCTCGACGCTGTTGGCCACGCCCAGCCCGAGGTTCTCGTGGCCGTGGAAGCCGACCTGGGCGTCGTCGCCGAGTTCGGCGACCAGTGCGGCGACTCTGTCACGCACGCCCTCGAGGACCAGCGCCCCGGCCGAATCGACCACGTAGACGCACTGGCAGCCAGCGTCGGCCATGATGCGGGCCTGGGCGGCCAGCTTCTCGGGCGAGATGGTGTGGCTCATCATCAAGAACCCGACGGTCTCCAGGCCGAGTTCGCGGGCCAGGCCGAAGTGCTGGATCGACACGTCGGCCTCGGTGCAGTGCGTGGCGATCCGGCAGATCGAGCCGCCGTTGTTCTGGGCCTCTTTGATGTCTTCCTTGGTGCCCACACCGGGCAGCATCAAGAACGCGATCTTGGCCTCTTTGGCCGTCTCGGCGGCCAGCTTGATCAGCTCCTGCTCGGGGGTCTTGGAGAACCCGTAGTTGAAGCTCGAGCCGCCCAGGCCATCGCCGTGGGTGACCTCGATGACGGGCACCCCCGCGGCGTCCAGGGCGGCCACGATCGCGCCCACTTCGTCGGCGGTGAACTGGTGGCGCTTGTGATGGGAGCCGTCCCGCAGCGACGTGTCGGTCATCCGGACGTCCCAGATCGGGTTGAAGAAGATGTCGGTGGTCATGATTGCGCTCCTCCGGCCGTCGCGCTCAAGGATTCCTTGGCGATCTCCTCGCCAACCTTGGTCGCCGCGGCGGTCATGATGTCCAGGTTGCCCGCATATGGCGGCAGGTAATCGCCAGCGCCCTCGACCTCAACGAAGGTGGTGACCAGCGCCTGGCCGCCGGAGTTGATCGACGGGTCGTCGAACTGGGGCTCGTTGAGCAGCCGGTAACCCGGCACATAAGTCTGCACCTCGGCCACCACGTCGTGGATGGACTTGGCGATCGCGTCCCGGTCGGCGTCCTCCGGGATGGCGCAGAAGATGGTGTCGCGCATGATCATCGGCGGGTCCGCCGGATTCAAGATGATGATCGCCTTGCCACGCTTGGCGCCGCCGATGGTCTCCACACCCCGGCTGGTGGTCTTGGTGAACTCGTCGATATTGGCGCGGGTGCCGGGGCCGGCCGACAGCGAGGCGACCGAGGCGACGATCTCGGCATACGGCACGCCACCGAGGTCGGCGACGGCGCGTGACACCGCGTAGACGATCGGGATGGTCGCCTGGCCGCCGCAGGTGATCATGTTGACGTTCGGCGCGTCCAGGTGCTGGCGCAGGTTGGCCGGCGGGATCACCGCGGGGCCCACTGCGGCCGGCGTCAGGTCGATGGCCCGGATGCCGGCGGCCTCGTACTTGGGGGCGGCATCGCGGTGCACGTAGGCGCTGGTCGCCTCGAACACCAGGTCGGGCTTCTCCGACTGGGCCAACAGCCAGTCCACACCCTCGTGGGTGGTCTCCAGACCCAGCTTGCGGGCCCGGGCCAAGCCCTCGCTTTCCGGGTCGATGCCGACCATCCAGCGCGGTTCCAGCCAGTCCGATCGCAGCAGCTTGTAGAGCAGGTCAGTGCTGATGTTCCCCGACCCGACAATGGCCACAGTCGCCTTAGTCGGCATGATGCCCCTTTTCGAAGCGTTTGAGATTTAAGTTAGATGATTTAAATCGAGCTTATTCGAACGATAACCGCACCGAACCGAGGCCCGCGAAGTCGGCGACGAAGTTGTCACCGGGGTGTGCGTCGATCGCCCGCGTGCACGATCCGGGCAGCACCACGTCGCCCTTGCGCAGGCGGACACCGAAGCCGTCCACCTTGCGGGCCAGCCAGGCCACCGCAGTGACCGGGTTGCCCAGCACCGCGTCGGTACGGCCTTCCGCGACGACCTCACCGTTGCAGCGCAACACCGCGTCGATCCCCTTGACGTCGATGTCACGGGGGGAAACGCGCGCCTCACCGAGCACGAAACCCGCCGACGACGCGTTGTCGGCGATGGTGTCGCACAGTTCGATCTTCCAGTCGGTGATCCGGGTGTCGATCAACTCGATCGACGGGACCAGCGCCTCGGTCGCCGCCAGCACGTCGTCCTCGGTGCAACCCGCTCCCGGCAGGTCCGCGTTCAGGACGAACCCGACTTCGACCTCGACCCGCGGATAGAGGTAGCGGTTCGCCTTGACCGGGGTGTCCTCGAACAGCTGCATCTCGTCGAGCAGGTGTCCATAATCCGGCTCGTCGACGCCCATCATCTGCTGGATCGCCAACGACGACAGCCCCACCTTGTGGCCCAGCACGCGGGCCCCCTCCGCGACTCTCTGGCGGATGTTGATCAGCTGAATCTCGTAGGCATCGACGACGTCGATGTCCGGATAGGCGGCGGTAAGCGGGGCGATCGGCTCTCCGCTCCGCTCGGCTTGCGCCAAGTCGGCAGCTAGCTCGTCGCGCGTGGCAACACTGAGCATTTTTTCAAGTCTCCTCGTACTGTCGACCGGGCCAGTAGCGGCCGCCCAGGGCAATTCTATAACGTGTTCTACATGTCAGCGCAGGAGTACGACGTCGTCGTGGTCGGGAGCGGCGGGGCCGGCATGGTGGCCGCCCTTACCGCCGCTCACCGGGGTCTTTCCACCATAGTCATCGAGAAGGCCCCGCACTTCGGCGGTTCGACCGCACGCTCAGGCGGCGGCGTTTGGATCCCAAATAACGAAGTCCTCAAGCGTGACGGGGTCCGCGATACCGCCGAGGCCGCCCGGACCTATCTGCACGGGATCGTCGGCAACGTCGTCGAGCCGGAACGCATCGACACCTACCTCGAGCGCGGGCCCGAGATGCTGTCGTTTGTGCTGAAGCACACCCCGCTGAAGATGTGCTGGGTGCCGAAGTACTCCGACTACTACCCCGAGTCGCCGGGGGGCCGCGCCGAGGGCCGATCGATCGAGCCGAAGCCGTTCAACGCCCGCAAGCTCGGCGCCGACGAAGCCGGTCTGGAGCCGGCCTACGGCAAGGTCCCCCTCAACGTCGTGGTGATGCAACAGGATTACGTGCGGCTGAACCAGCTGAAGCGTCACCCGCGCGGTGTGCTGCGCAGCCTGAAGGTCGGGGCACGCACCATGTGGGCCAAAGCGACCGGCAAGAACCTCGTCGGCATGGGTCGGGCGTTGATCGGGCCGCTGCGGATCGGGTTGCAGCGGGCCGGGGTTCCGGTGGTGCTCAACACCGCCCTCACCGACCTCTACGTCGAAGACGGTGTGGTGCGCGGTGTTTATGTGCGCGGCGCCGGCGATGCCGAATCGGGTGAGCCTCAACTGATCCGGGCCCGGCGCGGCGTGATCCTGGCATCGGGTGGGTTCGAGCACAACGAACAGATGCGGGTGAAATATCAGCGCGCGCCGATCACCACCGAGTGGACCGTCGGAGCGGTGGCCAACACCGGCGACGGGATCCTGGCGGGCGAAAAGCTCGGCGCCGCACTGGACATCATGGAAGACGCCTGGTGGGGGCCGACCGTCCCGCTGGTGGGTGCGCCGTGGTTCGCGTTGTCCGAGCGCAACTCGCCGGGGTCGATCATCGTCAACATGTCGGGCAAGCGGTTCATGAACGAGTCGATGCCCTACGTCGAAGCCTGCCATCACATGTACGGCGGCGAATACGGTCAGGGACCTGGCCCGGGCGAGAACATCCCCGCCTGGCTGGTGTTCGACCAGCAGTACCGGGACCGCTATATTTTCGCCGGATTGCAGCCAGGACAACGCATACCGCGCAAGTGGCTGGAGTCGGGCGTCATCATCCAGGCCGACACGCTTGCGGAGCTGGCCCAGAAGGCCGGGCTTCCGGTGAGCGAATTCACCGCGACCGTGGAGCGTTTCAACGGCTTCGCGCGCTCGGGCATCGACACCGACTTCCAGCGCGGCGAGAGCGCCTACGACAGGTACTACGGCGACCCGACCAACAAGCCGAACCCGAACCTGGGCGAGATCAGTCACGCGCCGTACTACGCGGCCAAGATGGTGCCCGGTGACCTGGGCACCAAGGGCGGCATCCGCACCGACATCCACGGCCGGGCGCTGCGCGACGACGGCAGTATCATCGAAGGCCTATACGCCGCGGGCAACGTCAGCGCCCCGGTGATGGGCCACACGTACCCCGGTCCAGGTGGCACCATCGGCCCGGCCATGACGTTCGGCTACCTGGCGGCGTTGCACATCGCCGGCGGAGCCGGGGAAAGGTAACCGCGATGCCCATCGACGTAGACGTCGCGCTGAATAGCGAGCTGGATCCCATCGAATTCTCTTGGGCGAGCAGTGATGTGCAGCTCTACCACCTCGGGTTGGGCGCCGGCGCCGATCCGATGGACCCGCGCGAGCTGCGCTACCTGATCGACGACACCCCGCAGGTGCTGCCGACGTTCGGCAACGTCGCCGCCACCTTCCATGTGACGAAGCCGCCGACCGTCAAGTTCCCCGGCATCGACATCGAGCTGAGCAAGGTGCTGCACGCCAGCGAGCGCGTCGAGGCGCCCGCCCCCCTGCCGCCGTCGGGTTCGGCCAAGGCCGTCACCCGGTTCACGGACATCTGGGACAAGGGCAAGGCCGCGGTGATCTGGAGCGAGACGACGGTGACCGCGCCGGACGGCACGCTGCTGTGGACGCAGCGCCGGTCCATCTTCGCCCGCGGCGAAGGCGGCTTCGGCGGCGAGCGTGGGCCTTCGACGTCAGACAGCGCGCCCGACCGTGCCCCCGATCTCGAGGTGGACGTGCCGATCCTGCCGCAGCAGGCGCTGCTCTACCGGCTGTGCGGCGACCGCAACCCGCTGCACTCCGATCCCGAATTCGCCGCTGCCGCAGGCTTTTCCCAGCCCATCCTGCACGGGCTGTGCACCTACGGCATGACCTGCAAGGCGATCACCGATGCGCTACTCGACGGCGACACCGCAGCGGTGGCGGCCTACGGCGCACGTTTCGCCGGGGTCGCGTTCCCCGGCGAAACCCTCAAGGTCGGCATCTGGAAGGACAACGGCCGCTTCCTGGCCAGCGTTGTCGCGCCCTCGCGCGACAACGCCGTCGTGCTGTCGGGCGTCGAACTGGTGCCCACCTAGGGGTTGGCCCCGTTTCGCCGAGTGTGAAGTTAGTTTCACGTTGGGCGACGAGCGTGAAACTAACATCACATTCGCCGAGCGCGAGCCGCGTGCACCCGGCGAACGATCTCTGCCGGCCGGTCGCCTGCGACTACCCGCACTATGATCCAGCCGAGACGCTGCAGCATTTCTGAGCGACGAATATCCCATCCATACTGACGCCGATCCGTCCGATGATGATCACCGTCATACTCGACCGCGACCTTCATTTCTTCCCAGCCCATGTCGAGATATGCGATGAGATCGCCGAGCTCATCGGTGATAGGGATCTGCGTCTGCGGTGGCGGTAAGCCGGCTTGTACCAGCACAATCCGCAGCCACGACTCCTTCGGAGACTGCGCCCCACTGTCGAATAATGCGATGGCCTTGCGCGCCTGCACGATGCCCCGGCGGCGCGAGTACCTTTCTGCGAGCAGCTCGACGTCGGCCGCCTTGATTCGCGTCGCGCGGGCTAACGCATCGATGCCGGCAACCGCGGCAGTGGTCGAATACCAGCAGCCCATATCGAGGGCTGTCCTGGCTGCCGAGGTCACCGAGATTCCTCCTATGACGGAGATCTCGTCGTCCTCGATACGGTCTCCGTGCGCTCTGATTCCAGCCTGGGGATGGCGATTCTCGTGAATGAGGTCCACCACCGTCAAGCCGTCGACCCATTTGCTCCCGTGTAGCGCCGCGGCGGCGAACCCGGCGACCACGCCTTGGCGCCCGGACCACAACCAGCCCGCCCTCGCTCGCAGCGCCGCTGTGATGTCTGCATCCCGACTGACGTAAACGTCTCGGAAAAGCCGCACATACCCTGTGCTTAAACGGCCCCTGGTCAATGTGCCTCGAGCAACGGCTTCGCTGCCGAGGAACGGCTCTCCCATGGCAGCAGCGTCGCACGAGTCGCTCGTAACGTCACTTCAGTCGTCGAGCGTGAAGTTAGTTTCACGCTCGACGGCGAATGTGAAGCTAACTTCACACTCGGCTGGAAGCCGGACCCAACGACCGAAGCGGCTAGCCGAGGATCAGGCCCGACGTCGGCACGCCGGTACCGGCGGTGACGAGGACGTGCTCAACGTCGGGCACCGGGTTGACGGAGGTGCCCCGCAGTTGCCGCACGCCTTCGGCGATGCCGTTCATGCCGTGGATGTAGGCCTCGCCCAGCTGCCCACCGTGGGTGTTGATCGGCAGCCGCCCGCCGATCTCGATGGCGCCGTTGGCGATGAAGTCCTTGGCCTCGCCCTTGCCGCAGAACCCCAACTCCTCCAACTGAATCAGGGTGAACGGCGTGAAGTGGTCGTACAGGATGGCGGTCTGGATGTCGGTCGGCTTCAACCCCGACTGCCCCCAGAGCTGCTGGCCCACGACACCCATCTCGGGCAGGCCGAGCTCGGGCCGGTAGTAGCTGACCATCGTGTACTGGTCGGGGCTGGAACCCTGGGCCGCCGCCTCGATGATCGCCGGTCGCTGCTTGAGGTCCTTCGCGCGCTCCGGCGACGTCACCACGATCGCGACCGCGCCGTCCGTCTCCTGGCAGCAATCCAGCAGCCGCAACGGCTCGGCGATCCACCGCGAATTCTGGTGGTCCTCAATGGTTATCGGCTTCTCGTAAAAATACGCCTTGGGGTTCTTGGCCGCATGCTTGCGGTCGGCCACCGAAATCGCACCGAAGTCCCGGCTGCTGGCACCGGACAGATGCATGTAGCGCTGAGCGATCATCGCGACCTGCGCGGCCGGCGTGGACAGCCCGTGCGGGTAGGAGAACGAATTGTCCGCCGCTGTCGAATCAGCCTGCACGCCTGCGTTTCCCACGAACCGGGTCTGCACCTGACCGAACCGCATGCCCGATCGCTCGTTGAACGCCCGGTACGCCACGACGACGTCGGCCACCCCGGTGGCCACGGCGAGCGCCGCCTGCTGGACGGTCGCGCACGCGGCACCGCCGCCGTACCCGATCTGCGAGAAGAACTTCAGGTCACCGACGCCGGCCGCGCGCGCGACGGCGGTCTCGTTGTTGGTGTCCATCGTGAACGTGGTCAGCCCGTCGACGTCGGACGGGCTCAACCCGGCGTCGTCCAGCGCATCCAGGACCGCCTCCGCCGCGAGCCGCAGCTCGCTGCGGCCGGAGTCCTTGGAGAAGTCGGTGGCGCCGATGCCGACGATCGCGGCCTTACCCGACAACATCATGCGCCCCCGATGGTCAGCGTTACGTTGGCGATGACGTGGTCGCCAAGGCTGTTGCGGCCGAACACCTTCAGCGTGATCAGGCCGTCATCGACGGCGGTCACCTCGCCGGAGAAGGTGACGGTGTCGTAGGCGTACCACGGCACACCGAGGCGCAGGCCGATCGATTTGATCAGCGCCGTCGGGCCCGCCCAATCGGTGACGTAACGCTGCACCAGACCGGTGTCGGTGAGGATGTTGACGAAGATGTCCTTGGAGCCTTTGGACTGGGCCAGGTCCCGGTCATGGTGGACGTCCTGGAAGTCCCTGGTGGCCAGGGCCGTTGAGATGATGAACGTCGGCGTGCCCTGCAACTTGAGCTCGGGCAGGGTCGTGCCCACTTCAACAACGGGTGCGCTCATGCTCCGTCTCCCACGGGCTCCCAGGCGTAGAGGCTCCACTCCGGGCCGGACTCACCGGCCGGGAAGTCGATATAGGTTGCGCGGACCGGCATTCCGATCTTGATCTCGGCGTGGTCGACGTTACGTAGCTCGCTGAGCATCCGAACACCCTCGTCCAGTTCGATCAGTGCGATCACGAACGGCAGCGTGCGACCGGGCACCTTCGGCGCGTGGTGCACCACGAAGCTGAATACGGTGCCGCGGCCGCTGGCCACCGCGTAGTCGATGGGTTCGGCCTTGTCCTGCCACACCGCAGGCACCGGCGGGTGCTGAAGCGTGCCGTCGGCGAGGCGCTGGATGCGCAGCTCGTGCGCTTTGACGCCCTCCCAGAAGAACGCGGTGTCGCGCGACACCGCGGGACGCATCATCGCGTCGGCGTCCAGGTCCTGCGGTACGGAGGCGGCGGCGCCGGAATCCTCGCGGGGCCGGAATTTCAGGATGCGCCAGGCCATCTCGGCGACGTCCTCGTCGCCGACCCGCCAGGTGATGTGCTGGTTGATGAACCAGCCCTCGCCGAGCCCGGTCTGCTTGGGGCCCACCACGTCGCGCATCTCGGAGTGGACGGTGACCCGCTCGCCGGGGCGCAGATACCGGTGGTAAGTCTGCTCACAGTTGGTCGCGACCACGCCGATGTAGCCGGCGTCGTCGAACAGCTGCATGATCGGGCCCATGGGGTCGTCGGTCGGGCGCTCGCCGCCCAGTCCGAACATGGTCCACACCTGAATCATGGCCGGTGGTGCGACGATTCCGGGATGACCGGCGGCTTTGGCGGCGGCCTCGTCGACGTAGATCGGGTTGGCATCGCCGAGCGCCTCGACCCAGTTGTTGATCGTCGGCTGGTTCACCGGATCCCGGGCATCCCGCGGCTTGGCGACGACGGTGGCGGTGATTTCCGCGACCGCTTCCTTGATATCGGTCATCGAGGCACCCTCGGCACTTTGAGGCCGGACGCGGCGATCATCTCGCGCATCACTTCGTTCACGCCCCCGCCGAAGGTGATGACCAGGTTGCGCTTGGTCTGGGAATCCAGCCAGTTGAGCAGGTCGGCGGTGTCCGAGTCGGCGGGGTTGCCGTACTTGCCCACGATTTCCTCGGCGAGCCGGCCGATGTACTGGATGCGCTCGGTGCCAAAGACTTTCGTCGACGCGGCGTCGGCCACGTTGATGTCCTCGCCCGCGGCGGCCACCTGCCAGTTGAGCAGCTCGTTGATCCGCCACATCGCGTGGATCTCACCGAGGGCCCGCTTGACGTCCTGGTGGTCGATCGGCGTGACGCCGTCGCTGCCCGGCTTGGACGCCCAGGCGTGCACCCGGTCGTAGATGCCGGCGGTGCGGCCCGCGGGGCCCAGCATTACCCGCTCGTTGTTGAGCTGAGTGGTGATCAGCCGCCAGCCGCCGTTCTCCTCGCCGACCAACATGTCGGCGGGCACCCGTACATCGTTGTAGTAGGTGGCGTTGGTGTGGTGCGCGCCGTCGGACAGGATGATCGGCGTCCAGGAGTAACCGGGATCCTTGGTGTCGACGATCAGGATCGAAATGCCCTTGTGCTTCACGGCTTCCGGGTCGGTGCGGCAGGCCAGCCAGATGTAGTCCGCGTCGTGGGCGCCGGTGGTGAAGATCTTCTGCCCGTTGACGATGTACTCGTCGCCCTGGCGCACGGCAGTGGTCCGCAGCGAGGCCAGGTCGGTGCCCGCCTCGGGCTCGGTGTAGCCGATCGCGAAGTGGACTTCGCCCGCCAGGATGGCCGGCAGGAACTTCTTCTTCTGCTCATCGCTGCCGAACTGTTGCAGAACCGGGCCGACCGTCTGCAAAGTCACCGCGGGCAGCGGCACGTCGGCCCGGTGCGCCTCGTTGACGAAGATCGACTGCTCGATCGGACCGAAGCCCAAGCCGCCGAACTCCTTTGGCCACCCGACGCCGAGCTTGCCGTCGCGGCCCATCCGCCGGATCACCGCGCGGTAGGCCTCGTTGTGACGATCCTGCTCCATCGCCTTCATCTCGTCGGACGAGATCAGGTTCGAAAAGTATTCCCGCAGTTCCGCTTGCAGCTGGCGCTGCTCTGGAGTCAGGTCTATGAACATTGCGCTCCCACCAGATCGAGACGATGAGAAGGACCGCCCAGCAGCCGGGACAGGTCCTTGATCGTGGAGTAGTACCGGTGCATCGGGTAGGTGATGTCCATTCCCATCCCGCCGTGCAGGTGATGGCAGATCTGCATGACCGGCGGCGCTTGCGAGGTGATCCAGTAGCCGAGGACATCCAGATCGTCTTGGACCTGAGGGGCGGATCCGCCCCTTTCCGACAGCCCCCAGGCCACCGACTTCGCCACCAAATCGATGGTCCGCGAGGCGATGTAGACCTCGGCGAGCTGGGCGGCCACGGTTTGGAACGTCGACAGCGGCTTGCCGAACTGCTTGCGGTTGGCCACGTAGTCGGCGGTGAGGCGCAGTGCCCCTGCCACCAGCCCGTCGGTGTAGGCGCCGATGGCGGCCAGCACCAACTGGTTGACCCGGGAAGCCGTCGCGCCGGCCAGAACGTCGGAGTCTTCGACCGCGACGTCGGCGAACGTGACCGTGTACTCCTCGGAGCTGTTCGAGGTCGGCGTTTGGACCAGCTCGACCCCGTTGGCCTTCGACGACACCACCACCACCGCGCTGTCGGCGGTGACGATGATCCAATCCGCTTGTCCGGCATAGCCGACGCCGACCTTGGTGCCCGACAACCGCCCGTCGGCGAACGTGGTCGAGGGCCGGTCCGGCAGTGCGGTCCCGGGCTCGTTGAGGGCCGCGGTCAGGACCGTACCCTTGGCGACGCCGGCCAAAAACCGGTCCTGCTGTTCGTCGGAGGCCAGATCAAGCAGCGGCAGAACGCCGAAACCCAGCGTGGCCAGCGCCGGCGTGATGGCGCCGTGGCGGCCGATCTCGGTGAGCACGGTGGCGACCTCGGGCAGACCCACGCCGTCCCCGCCGAGACGTTCGGGCACCGGAAGCGCCGTAACGCCCCCGCTGACCAAAGCGTCCCAGTTCAATTCGCGCTCGGACACCGACGTCACCACATCAGCGACGGCCTGTTGCGTCGCGGTGAGATCGAAATCCATCAGGACGTCACCGCCGGCTTGCCGGCGTAGTCGACCTGCCAATGCTTGATGCCGTTCAGCCAACCCGACCGCAACCGCTCGGGCTCGCCGATCGGCTTGAGGTCCGGCATGTGATCGGCCACCGCGTTGAAGATCAGGTTGATCGTCATACGGGCCAGGTTCGCACCGATGCAGTAATGGGCTCCGGTGCCGCCGAATCCGACGTGCGGGTTCGGGTCGCGCAGGATGTTGAAGCTGTGCGGGTCTTCGAAGACCTCTTCGTCGAAGTTGGCCGACCGGTACGACATCACCACCCGCTGGCCCTTCTTGATCTGCACGCCACTCAACTCGGTGTCCTCGTTGGCGGTGCGCTGGAAGGCCGAAACCGGTGTGGCCCAACGGATGATCTCGTCCGCAGCGGTCGCTGGGCGCTCCTTCTTGAAGAGCTCCCATTGATCGGGGTTGTTCGCCATCGCGATCATGCCGTGGGTGATCGAGTTCCGCGTGGTCTCGTTGCCCGCCACGGCCAGCATCACCACGAAGAAGCCGAACTCGTCGTCGGAGAGCTTCTCGCCGTCGATGTCGGCCTGGATGAGCGTGGTGACGATGTCGTCGGTGGGGTTCTGGTTGCGCTCCGCCGCCATCGCCATCGCGTACATGATCAGTTCCATCGACGACTGGGCGGGGTCGACGGTGGCGTACTCGGGGTCGGTACCACCGGTCATCTCGTTGGACCAGCGGAAGAGCTTGTCGCGATCCTCCTGCGGAACGCCCAGCAGACCCGCGATGGCCTGCAGGGGCAGCTCGCACGACACCTGTTCGACGAAGTCACCGCTGCCCTCTTTCGCGGCGGTCTCGGCGATTTTCTGGGCGCGCTGGGCCAGCTCGGCTTCCAGCCGTCCGATGGCCCGCGGCGTGAACCCGCGGGAGATGATCTTGCGCAGCCGGGTGTGGTGCGGCGCGTCCATGTTGAGCATGACGCTGCGCTGCAGCTCGACCTGCTCGCGCTTCATCTCCGGCGGCCAGGTCGGGATGGCGCCGTTCATCCAGCTGGAGAAGATGTCGCTGCGCTTCGACACCTCCTTGACGTCGGCGTGCTTGGTGACGATCCAGTATCCGTGGTCCTCGAACCCGCCCGCGCCATTCGGGATGTCAACCCAGTGGATCGGCTCTGCCTTACGCAGCTGGGCGAGTTCCTCGACGGGCAAGCCGGCGAGGTTGACGTCGGGGTCAAGAAAGTCGAAGTCGGCGGGAATGTTGGGGGGTGCCATGTAGAGTGCGCTCCTTTTACAACACTAATTGCAACGTGTTCTAGTGCCAGTAAAACATGCCTCCTGCGCAGATAAAAGGCAGGTCACCATCCTCGCTTGTCAGAGTAATGAAACGTGTTCTAGCCTGACGGAATGGGTAACCCTGTCATCGTTGAAGCCACTCGTAGCCCCATCGGCAAGCGGAACGGATGGTTGTCCGGTCTGCACGCCACCGAGCTGTTGGGTGCGGTCCAGAAGGCGCTGGTCGAGAAGGCCGGCATCGACGCCGGCGACGTCGAACAGGTCATCGGCGGCTGCGTGACACAGTACGGCGAGCAGTCCAACAACATCAGCCGGGTCAGCTGGCTGGTGGCCGGGCTGCCGGAGCACGTCGGCGCCATGACCGTGGACTGCCAGTGCGGCAGCGGTCAACAGGCCAACGGCCTGGTCGCCGGCCTGATCGCGGCGGGCGCGATCGACATCGGCATCGCGTGCGGCATCGAGGCCATGAGCCGCGTCGGGCTCGGCGCGAACGCCGGTCCGGACCGCACCATCCTGCGGCCCGCATCGTGGGACATCGACCTGCCCGACCAGTTCACCGCGGCCGAGCGCATCGCCAAGCGGCGCGGCATCACCCGTGAGGACATCGACGAGTTCGGCCTGGCGTCCCAGACCAAGGCCAAGCAGGCCTGGGAAGAGGGGCGCTTCGACCGCGAGATCTCCCCGATCGAGGCCCCGGCGCTCGACGAGAACAAGCAACCGACGTCCGAGCGCGTGACCATCAGCCGCGACCAGGGCCTGCGCGACACCACGCTGTCGGGGCTGAGCTCGCTGAAGCCGGTCCTCGAGGGCGGAATCCACACGGCGGGAACCTCGTCGCAGATCTCCGACGGGGCGGCGGCCGTGCTGTGGATGGACGAGGACAAGGCCAAGGCGCTGGGCCTGCGGCCGCGGGCCCGCATCGTCAGCCAGGCGCTGGTCGGGGCCGAGCCGTACTACCACCTGGACGGCCCGGTGCAGTCGACGGCGAAGGTGCTGGAGAAGGCCGGGATGAAGATGGGCGACATCGACATCACCGAGATCAACGAGGCATTCGCTTCCGTGGTGCTGTCGTGGGCGCGCGTGCACGACCCGGACATGGCCAAGGTCAACGTCAACGGCGGCGCCATCGCGCTGGGCCACCCGGTCGGCAGCACCGGCAGCCGGCTGATCACCACCGCGCTGCACGAGCTGGAACGCACCGATCAGACCACCGCGTTGATCACCATGTGCGCGGGCGGCGCCCTGTCGACGGGCACCATCATCGAGCGCATCTAGCGCCCGGCCGGTTTCCATCTCTCTGGTGAGCGTCTCCGACGACAGCCGCATCGCCGCGGCGCAGGCCTACATCGACGCGTTGGTCAACCACGACGGTGACGCCGTTCCGTTCGCGCGCAGGTGCACCCGCATCGAGCAGGGAATCAAGAACGGTTTCTCCGGAAATCACCTGCGGCGCAGCCTCAATCGCGGGCTGCAGTACCGGTTGCTCGCGGACACCACGCCACCGGACTACCGCGTCGACGGCGACCGGGTGCACGCGACATACCAGGTGCTGACCAAGGTGGCGTTCGTCGGCCGGCGCCTGGCCGCGCACGTCAACGAGACCTTCGTGATTCCGGCCGAAAGCCCAAGCGGGAAGGCCGAAATCCACCACATCAGGGTTCGCTTCCAACCATTCATCCAGCGTTAGGGACGTCAAGGAGCTCCCATGCCGAAACCGAAGCCACGTGCACTGAATGCGCCCTGGGTCAGCTTCATCATCAAATGGATGGCCAAGGGCAACGCGTGGATCTACAAGCGCAGCAACGGAAAGTTCGGCGACACGTTTCAGAAGGCTCCGGTCGCGCTGCTCACCACCATCGGCCGCAAGAGCGGCGAACCGCGGGTCAGCCCGCTGCTCTACCTGCGCGAGGGGAACCGGGTGATCCTGGTCGCCTCCAGGGGCGGCAGCGACAAACACCCGCAGTGGTACCTCAACCTCAAGGCCGATCCCAAAGTCTCTGTGCAGATCAAGGACGAGGTGCTGCAGCTGCAGGCGCGCGATGCCACCGAGGCGGAACGCGCCGAGTACTGGCCGAAGCTGGACCCCATGTACCCCTCGTTCGACGATTACCGGGCCTGGACCGATCGGGTCATCCCGATCGTCATCTGCGATCCCTAAGTTTCATCTCACCCAGGTGGGGAATCATCTGGGCACCATGTCCGACCGCCGCTGGATTCGCAACTCGCGCCCGATTGCGCTGCTGCTCAAGTATTTCGCGCGCGCCCACATCTGGGTGTACCGACGAACAAACGGCAAGGTCGGTGCCAAGCTGCTGCGGTTCCCGGCGGCCTTGCTGACCACCACCGGACGCAAATCCGACGAGCCGCGAACCACCGCGACGCTGTACCTGCGCGACGGCGAGCGGGTGATCCTGCCCGCGTCCTTCGGCGGGCGCGACGAGGATCCGCTGTGGTATCTCAACCTCAAGGAGAACCCCGACGTGCGGGTGCAGATCCGCGCCCAGCGCCTGGACCTGGTCGCCCGCGACGCCACCGACGCTGAGCGCGAACGGTATTGGCCACGATTGACGCGGATGTACCCGCCCTATCGCAAGTACCGCGAGACCGCCGACCGGGTGATTCCGCTGGTGGTGTGCGAGCCGCGCTAGGCGCCGTAGACCGGGACCGGGGGTCGCGCCTTCGCGAGCAGATCGGCGACGACGCGTCCCAGTTCCGCGGGATCCCACCTGGCGCCCTTGTCGATCTCCGGCCCGTGCGCCCAGCCCTCGGCGACCCGGATCTTGCCGCCCTCGACCTCGAACACCTTGCCGGTGACGTCGCGCGATTCGGCGCTGCCCAGCCAAACCACCAGCGGTGAAATGTTTTCCGGCGCCATGGCGTCGAAGTCCTGGTCCTGCGTCGCCATCATCTCGGCGAACACCGTCTCGGTCATGCGGGTGCGAGCCGAGGGCGCGATGGCGTTGACGGTGACGCCGTAGCGCCCCATCTCGGCGGCGCCGACCAACGTCATCGCCGCGATGCCGGCCTTGGCGGCGCTGTAGTTGCCCTGCCCGACGCTGCCCTGCAGGCCGGCGCCCGAACTGGTGTTGATGATCCGGGCGTCAACGGTTTTGCCCTCCTTGGACAGCCCGCGCCAGTACGACGCGGCGTGGCGCATCGTGGCGAAGTGCCCCTTGAGGTGCACGGCGATGACGGCGTCGAATTCCTCTTCGCTGGTGTTGGCCATCATCCTGTCGCGCACGATGCCGGCGTTGTTCACCAAAACGTCCAGGCCGCCGAAGTTTTCGACGGCGGTCTGGATCAGGCTCGCCGCCTGCTCCCAGTCGGCGATGTTGGATCCGTCGGCGACGGCTTCACCCCCGGCGGCGACGATTTCGTCGACCACACTCTGGGCGGCGCTGCCACCGCCGGCCGGCGAACCGTCCAGGCCCACCCCGATGTCGTTGACCACCACACGCGCGCCTTCTTCCGCGAAGGCCAGCGCATGCGCGCGACCGATACCGCCGCCCGCTCCGGTGACGATGACGACGCGGCCGTCAACCACTCCCATGCTTTTGTCTCCTCTACTTAATCGCGCTCGCGTTGGTGCTGGCCAGATAGTGCGGCGGCTCGCCGCCGCCGTGCACCTCCAACGACGCCCCGCTGATGTAGGACGCGGCGTCGGAAGCCAGAAAGGCTGCGGCCCAACCGATATCGGCGGGCTCGGCCAGCCGGCCGAGTGGCACATTCTTCGAAATCGCCGCGATGGAGTCGGCATCCCCGTAGAACAGTTCGGACTGCTCGGTCTCCACCATGCCGACCACGCAGGCGTTCACCCGGACCTTCGGACCCCACTCCACCGCCAGGGTCTGCGTCAAGCTTTCCAGGCCGGCCTTGGCCGCACCGTAGGCACCTGTTCCGGGAGACGGCCGGCGGCCGGACAGGCTGCAGATGTTGATGATCGAGCCGCCCTGCTGCTGGCCTTGCATGTGAGCGTTCGCATGCTGCGAAACCGACAGCGCACCAATCAGATTGAGTTCGATGATCTTGCGGTTGAAATTGGCGCTGGACTCCGCGGTCAGCACGTAGGGCGATCCGCCGGCGTTGTTGACGACGACGTCGAGCCGCCCGTGCCGGTCCACGATGGTGTCGATCAATCCCTTGACGGCGTCGTCGTCGCGGACGTCGCATGAGTGGAAGTCGTAGGGCAATCCGTCGACCGCCCGTCGCGCGCAGGTGACGACGGTGGCGCCCTGCCTGGCGAAAACGGAGCTGATGCCGGCACCCACCCCGCGGACACCGCCGGTGACGAGAACGACCCGCCCGGCCAGCCCCAAGTTGATGGCGTCGGATGCTTCGGCGCGAGTCACTGTGCTAGCGTACCAAGCAAGTGCTTGCTTAGGTAGTTACCCCCCACAAGGAAGTGGCACCTTGCCCATCACATCCACCACCACCGAGCCGGGCATCGTCGCGGTCACCGTCGACTTCCCGCCCGTCAACGCCATCCCGTCGCGCGGCTGGTTCGAACTTGCCGACACCATCACCGCGGCAGGCCAAGACCCCAACACCCACGTGGTGATCCTGCGCGCCGAGGGCCGTGGCTTCAACGCCGGGGTCGACATCAAGGAGATGCAGCGCACCGAGGGATTCACCGCGCTGATCGACGCCAACCGCGGCTGCTTCGCCGCGTTCCGCGCGGTCTACGAGTGCGCGGTGCCCGTCGTCGCCGCCGTCAACGGCTTCTGCGTCGGCGGCGGCATCGGGCTGGTCGGCAATTCCGACGTCATCGTGGCGTCCGACGACGCCACGTTCGGGCTGCCGGAGGTGGAACGAGGCGCGCTCGGTGCGGCGACGCACCTGTCGCGACTGGTTCCCCAGCACATGATGCGGCGGCTGTTCTTCACCGCGGCCACCGTCGACGCCGCCACCCTGCACCACTTCGGCTCGGTGCACGAAGTGGTGCCGCGCGATGAGCTCGACGAGGCCGCCCTGCGGGTCGCGCGCGGCATCGCCGCCAAGGACACCCGCGTTATCCGCGCGGCCAAGGAGGCGCTGAACCTGATCGACGTGCAACGAGTCAACTCGAGTTACCGCATGGAACAAGGCTTTACGTTCGAGCTCAACCTCGCGGGCGTTTCCGACGAGCACCGCGACGCGTTCGCCGGCACCGAGAAGGGCAACAAGTGAGCGACAAACGCACCACCCTCGACGAGGCCGTCGCCCAGATCAGCAGCGGCATGACCATCGGGATCGGCGGCTGGGGATCGCGGCGCAAGCCCATGGCGTTCGTGCGTGCGCTGCTGCGCACCGACATCACCGACCTGACCGTTGTCACCTACGGCGGGCCGGACCTGGGCCTGCTGTGCTCGGCCGGCAAGGTCAAGCGGGCCTACTACGGATTCGTCTCGTTGGACTCCCCGCCCTTCTACGACCCCTGGTTCGCCAAAGCCCGTGTCGATGGCGCGATCGAGGCCCGGGAGATGGATGAGGGCATGCTGCGCTGCGGACTGCAGGCCGCCGCACAACGGTTGCCGTTCCTGCCGATTCGGGCCGGGCTGGGCAGCTCGGTGCTGGACTTCTGGGAGGGCGAGCTGCAGACGGTGACCAGCCCGTATCCGGCACCCGGCGGTGGGCACGAGACCCTGATCGCGATGCCGGCGCTGCGCCTGGACGCCGCCTTCGCGCATCTTAATCTCGGTGACGCGCAAGGCAATGCGGCCTACACCGGCATCGACCCCTACTTCGACGACCTCCTCCTGATGGCCGCCGAGAAGCGCTTCCTGTCGGTTGAGCGCATCGTGTCCACCCAGGAATTGGTCAAGGCGGTCCCGCCGCAGGCGCTGCTGGTGAACCGGATGATGGTCGACGGCGTGATCGAGGCGCCGGGCGGCGCTCACTTCACCACCGCGGCGCCGGATTACGGGCGCGACGAGAAGTTTCAGCGGCACTACGCCGAGGCGGCCTCCACCGACGAGGGTTGGCAGCAGTTCGTGCAGACTTTCCTGTCGGGCAGCGAAGAGGACTATCAGGCGGCCGTGCGCACGTTCAAAGAGGAGGCCTCGTCATGAGCGGCGATGCGATCACCCGACCCGAGATCTGTGCGATCGCCTGCGCCGAATTGTTCAGGGACGCCGGCGAGATCATGGTCAGCCCGATGACCAACATGGCCTCGGTCGGCGCGCGGCTGGCCCGGTTGACCTTTTCACCGGACATCCTGCTGACCGACGGCGAAGCGCAGCTGATGGCCGAGACCCCGGCCCTGGGCGCGTCTGCTCCCGTCGAGGGCTGGATGCCCTTCGGCCGGGTCTTCGAGACCCTGGCGTGGGGCCGGCGGCACGTGGTGATGGGCGCCAATCAGGTTGACCGCTTTGGCAATCAGAACATCTCGGCGTTCGGTCCGCTGCAGCAGCCCAAGCGCCAGATGTTCGGCGTGCGCGGTGCGCCCGGCAACGCCGTCAACCACGCGACCAGCTACTGGGTGGGCAATCACTCCAAGCGGGTGTTCTGCGAGAAGGTCGACATCGTCTGCGGAATCGGCTGGGACAAAGTGGACTTCGACAACCCGGCGTTCCGCTTCGCGAACACCTATCGGGTGGTGTCCAACCTCGGCGTGTTCGACTTCGGCGGGCCGGACCGCGCCATGCGCGCGGTGTCGCTGCATCCCGGAGTCACGGCCGATGAGGTCGCCGAGAACACCTCGTTCGAGGTGCATGGGCTGGAGGACGCCGCGGAGACCAGGCTGCCGACTGACGACGAGCTGCGCCTGATCCGCGAGGTCATCGACCCGAAGTCGCTGCGCGACAGAGAGATCCGTTGATGAATATTTCGTCTCCTCATCGCTTCGTCCCCCTCGCCGCTTCGCGGCTGGGGGTGCCCCCACTGCATCGTCGGCGGCGGATATGAAGCTGCGCACGCCGCTGACCGAGCTGGTCGGTGTCGAGCACCCGGTGGTCCAGACCGGGATGGGCTGGGTGGCCGGCGCCCGGCTGGTTTCCGCCACGGCCAACGCCGGCGGGCTGGGCATCCTAGCCTCGGCCACCATGACGCTGGACGAACTGGCCACGGCCATCGCCAAGGTCAAGGCCGCCACGGACAAGCCGTTCGGGGTGAACATCCGCGCCGACGCCGCCGACGCCGGCGACCGCGTGGACCTGATGATCCGCGAAGGCGTCAAGGTGGCGTCCTTCGCCCTCGCGCCCAAACAGGAACTCATCGCGCGGCTGAAAGAGGCCGGCGCGGTGGTGATTCCGTCGATCGGCGCCGCCAAGCACGCCCGCAAGGTGGCGAGCTGGGGCGCCGACGCGATGATCGTGCAGGGCGGCGAGGGCGGTGGCCACACCGGGCCGGTCGCCACGACCTTGCTGCTGCCCTCGGTGCTGGATGCCGTGCAGGGCAGCGGGATCCCGGTGATCGCGGCCGGCGGATTCTTCGACGGACGCGGCCTGGCGGCCGCGTTGAGCTACGGCGCCGCGGGCGTCGCGATGGGTACCCGCTTCCTGTTGACCTCGGATTCGACCGTGCCGGATGCGGTGAAACGCCGTTACCTGGAATCGGCGCTGGACGGCACGGTCGTCACGACGCGGGTGGACGGCATGCCGCACCGGGTGCTGCGCACCGGCCTGGTCGAGAAGCTGGAAAGCGGTACCCCGATCAGGGGTCTGACCGCCGCGGTGCGCAACGCCGCCAAGTTCAAGCACATGTCTCAGATGACGTGGCGATCGATGATCAGCGACGGCCTGGCGATGCGTCACGGCAAGGAGCTGACGTGGTCGCAGGTGGTGATGGCGGCCAACACCCCGATGCTGTTGAAAGCCGGCCTGGTTGACGGGGACACCGATGCCGGCGTGCTGGCTTCCGGCCAGGTGGCCGGCATCCTCGAGGACCTGCCGTCATGCGCCGAACTGATCGACTCGATCGTGCGCGACGCGGTCAAGCACCTGCAGGCGGCATCCGGGCTGGTGGAAGGGCCGTAACCGACCGAGTCAATGATTGAAGTGCATAGCTAAAGTTTTGTGCTATTAAGCTATAATCTTCATATGGTCCGGATGAAGCATTACCCTTCACCGCGAGCAACCCTCATCGGCGACGTCGTCGGCTCCCGGCGCGCCGTCGACCGGCCGAAGCTGCACCGGGACCTGGCGACCGCCCTGCGGCAAGTCGCCGGCGACGCCATCGACCCCCCGGCGTTCACCGTCGGCGACGAGTTTCAGGGCAGCTACCCCTCCGTGGGTGCCGCGATCGATGCGGCCCTGTCGCTGCGGCTGGTCGTCGGCCCCGAAGTCGACGTCCGGTTCGGCATCGGCTGGGGCGCGGTCACCGTCCTCGATGCCGACGCGGGAATCCAGGACGGGCCGGGCTGGTGGACCGCGCGGGAGGCCATCCAGCAGACCGCAGCGGCTCAGCGGCAGCCGGGCTTCACGCTGGTGCGCACGACGTTCCGGGCCGACGGCGACACACGCGACGACGTCGCGGCGGTCAACGCGGCCCTGATTTGTCGGGACCATCTGCTTGGATCGCTCGATGAGAGATCGTTGCGGATTGTGACGGGGTTGATGACAGGCCGGACCAAAAGAGAGCTCGCCGCCGACGAGGGCATCAGCCCGTCGGCGGTATCGCAGCGCGCCAGTCGCGATGGCCTGGATCTGATTGTCCTTGCCAGCCAATATCTTCGGAGCCTGCCGTGAGCGCCATCGCGGTCTTTCTCATCGCACTGGGCGTCGCCGACCTCTGCCGGCGGGCGACCCGCGCCCTCTGGCCGCCGCTGTTGATCGGGCCGGTGGTGGTACTGGCATGCGCGGCACTCGGGGCCCTGTGGCATGCCGGCGACATCGCATTGCTGGTGCCGGCCGCCGGGGCGGTCATCGCCTGGGAATGGCTGTGCGCGCGAAGCGAGCGCAGCGGCACCGCGCAAGGTGCACCGTTGGCCGTCTTCGGCTCCACGCTGGCGCTGCTGACGGTGTCGTCCGGCTGGTCCTCGCCGGCCAGCGGCGCCGTCGCGCGGTGGTCGGCCTGGGTTCACCTGCCGCTCGACCATGTCGCGCCCACCCGGCTGCTGATGCTCGTCGGTGTGGTCCTGGTCCAGTTCGCCACCGCAAATCAGTTGGTGCGCTTGGTGCTTGGCTCGGTGGGCGCGGTGCGCCCGGCCGGCGAGCCGCAGCCGTCGGACCGGCTCAAGGGCGGCAGGCTGTTGGGACCGATGGAGCGCCTGCTGATCCTGAGCCTCGGTGTCGGCGGACAGGTGGCCGCGGCCAGCGCCGTCGTCGCCGCCAAGGGCATCATCCGATTTCCCGAATTGAACGCTCAGACAAACCGCAACGGCGACGTCGGCATCGACGAGGTGACCGAGTACTTCCTGGTGGGCAGCTTCACCAGTTGGCTGCTCGCCCTGGGCGGCATCGGGATGGTCGTGGCCACCCGCTAGCGCGGCAGCGAGTTACAGACGCTCGATGATCGTGACGTTGGCCGTGCCACCGCCTTCGCACATGGTCTGCAGGCCGTAGCGACCGCCGATGCGCTCCAGTTCGTTGAGCATGGTGGTGAACAGCTTGGCGCCGGTGGCGCCCAGCGGGTGGCCGAGCGCGATCGCGCCGCCGTTGGGGTTGACCTTCTCCGGGTCGGCCTTGATCTCCTTGAGCCAGGCCAACACCACCGGCGCGAACGCCTCGTTGATCTCCACGGTGTCGATGTCGTCGATGGACAGCCCGGCCTTGTCCAGCGCGTAGCGGGTCGCCGGGATGGGCCCGGTCAGCATGAAGACCGGGTCGGCGGCGCGGGCGCTGATGTGGTGGATGCGTGCCCGCGGCGTCAAATTGTGCTCCTTGACGGCCTTTTCGGACGCCAGCAGCACGGCACTGGCACCGTCGGAGATCTGGCTGGCCATGGCCGCCGTCAGCCGGCCCCCTTCGACCAGCGGCTTGAGTCCGGCCATCTTCTCCAGCGACGACTCACGCGGGCCCTCGTCAACCCGGAACGGCCCGGATTCCGTTTCGACGGTGATGATCTCGTTGTCGAAGTGACCGCCGCGGATGGCCGCGAACGCGCGCTCGTGACTGGTCAGCGCGTAGCGTTCCATCTCCTCGCGAGACAGGTTCCACTTCTCCGCGATCAGCTCCGACCCGCGGAACTGCGAGATCTCCTGGTCGCCGTAGCGGTGCAGCCACTGCTTGGACTCGTTGGTGGGCGAGGTGAATCCGAACTGCTCGCCCACCGTCATGGCCGACGAGATCGGGATCTGGCTCATGTTTTGCACGCCGCCGGCGACGATCAGGTCGGCCGTGCCGGACAGGACCGCCTGTGCGCCAAAGGAAATGGCCTGCTGGCTGGAACCACACTGCCGGTCGACGGTGACGCCGGGAACCTCTTCGGGATAGCCGGCGGCCAGCCACGAGAGCCGGGCGATATTGCCCGCCTGCGCGCCGATGGCGTCGACACAGCCGGCGATCACGTCGTCAACGGCGGCGGGATCGACGTCGACCCGGTCAAGCAGTCCGCGCCAGCCCAGGGCACCCAGATCCACCGGGTGAACCCCGGCCAGCGATCCGCCTCGCTTACCGACCGCGGTACGCACAGCGTCGATGACGTACGCCTCTGGCATTTCAGACTCCTTCTTCGATCTTCTTCGATTCCGCAGTAATTCCGCCAAGAACGATGGCGAGGTATTGCTGGCCCACCTGCTCCGCGGTGAGCGGCCCGCCCGGCTGATACCAGCGCACCGACACCCACGTGGTGTCCCGGATGAAGCGGTAGATCAGGTCGACGTCGAGGTCGGGCCGAAAGTAGCCCTCCGCCACGCCCTGATTGAGCAACTCGAGCCACATCTTGCGCTGCTGCCGGTTCATGTCCTCGATGTAGGAGAACCGGGGCTGGGACAACAGTCGCTGGGCCTCGTCCTGGTAGATGACGACCTGCGCGTGCCGGTGCTCGATCGCCTCGAACGACACCATGAACAATCCCTTGAGCCGCTCCAGGGGATTGGCTTCGCTGTCCACGATCTCGCGGTAGCGCGCGAACAACCAATCCAGGAAACTGCGCAAGAGCTCGTCGACCATCTCCTCCTTGGAGGAGAAGTGGTGATACAGGCTGCCGGACAGGATGCCGGCGCTGTCGGCGATGTCGCGCACGGTGGTGGCACGCAATCCACGCTCGGCGAACATGGTCGCCGCAAGCTCCAGTAGCTCGTCTCGCCGGCTGTTGGCCTGACCGGGCACTCGGTCCACCCGATCAGAGTATCAACCAAGCGCTTGCTTGGCCACCGAGGTGTGGTTTCCCGTCGCCGGGCCGCCCCCGAGGGTCAGCGCAGCGAGACCACCGGCGGGTTCTGCGACTCGTCGGCGTTGCCGGACACGAACGCGTTAACCACGCTCGTTTTGGTGCCTCCCGATCGGGTCTGTGCGGTCAGCGGGAAGTTGACCGGCCCGGAGAACGACGCCTCGAGACGGAACGGGTCGAACAGATTGATCTTGAGGCCACTGATGTCCGGCTTGCCCCACGCCGCGGTCCCGTCCACCAGGTCGTAGTCGAACGCGTGCTGGGGGCAGTCCGCCGGCCGCAGCTGGGTGGAGTTCGCGCAATTCGCCAGCGCCGCCGAGATCGCGGAACTGGTCGCAGCCACACCCTTGTCGCTCAGTTTGAATTCCAGGTCGTTGAAGTACGCGCCCGCGGTCGTCAGATTGTCAAGCAGGAACGGCTTTTTCGGGTTGACGGCCAGATTCGGGTTGCTGCTGGCAACGTCCAGCCAACCGGGAAAGACGTAGACCGGTGCGGTGCCGACGGGCTTGCCGAAGAACGTCGCGGTTTTGACGGCGGCCTGTTCGATGCCCGCGTTGAGGGTGTCCACCTTGATCGCGGCGTGGTCGAGCTTCCAGTCGTTGCCGGCCTTCTTGATCGACATGGTCACGTCCGAGGTGTTGTCGCCGAATTTCGCCGACACATGCACCTGCCCGAAGCCGAAGCCGCGCGCGGAATTGTCGTCGAGGATCTTGATATCGGTGATCGGCCATCGCGCGATCTGCCGTTTGAGGATGTCGTCGGTCAGGAATTCCTTCGACGCCGGCTGGTCGGTGCTGTACGTCAGCGCGGCTTGCGCGTCCCCGCGGGCAAGCGCTTCCAGGTAGCCCTTGGCGGCATCACCGGCGCTGCCCGATCCACCGCCGCTGCTGACGGCGATCACGACGATGACGACCACGACGAGCACGGCGGCCGCCACACTCAGTCCGATGATCAACGGCTTGCGATTGCGTTGACCGGGCGGCCCACCGTGCGGCCCGTTGAAGTGCGCGACGGTGACCGGCGGCGCCGACGACCACGGGCCGTACGCGGGCTGGTCGAAAGGCGTTGCCTGGCCGCCCTGCCCCCACTGTTGCGGCCAGCCCGCGCCCGATTGCCACGGGGCGCCCGGAGGCTGGCCGGGTGTGCTTGCGGGAGTCGGGTTCTCACCCCACGGCCGGTGACCCGGTCCTTCGCTCACAGCGTCCTCCCACCTGCATCAACCGCGTTGGTCGACAATTGTAAACACGTCGCGGGCTCGCGCTAGTCAGCGAGATCGCAGCTCACGGGTGCTGGCTGGAAACCGAGATGACCTCGCCGGTCAGGTAGCTGGAGTAGTCGCTGGCGAGGAACGCGATGGTGGCCGCCACCTCCCACGGCTCGGCGGCCCGCCGGAAGGCCTCGCCGGCGGACAGCCGGTCGAGCAACTCCGACGACGACGTCTTCTCCAGGAACTTGTGCCGCGCGATGCTCGGCGACACCGCATTGATCCGCACGTCATACTCGGCGGCTTCGATTGCGCTGCAACGGGTCAGCGCCATCACCCCGGCCTTGGCCGCGGCATAGTGCGACTGCGAGTGCTGCGCGCGCCAGCCCAGGACGCTGGCGTTGTTGACGATCACCCCACCGTGCGGCGCGTCACGGAAGTAGCGCAGCGCCGCGCGGGTGGCGCGAAACACCGACGTGAGGGTGACGTCCAGGACGCGGTCCCATTCCTCGTCGGTCATGTCGACCACCGGGGTCTGCCCGCCCAGGCCGGCGTTGTTCACCAGGACGTCGATGCGTCCCATCCGCGCGGTGGCCGACGCGAACAGCCCATCGATCTGAGCGGTGGACGTCACGTCGCACAACACGCTTTCGACGCGGCCCTGCCCCAGTGCGGCCAGCTCCTCGGCGGTCTCCCCCAGCCGGCGTTCGTGGTGATCAGAGATCACCACGTCCGCACCCTCTGCCAGCGCCCGTCGTGCCGTCGAAGCGCCGATGCCGGTGCCCGCGGCGGCGGTCACGACCACCACCTTGCCCTGCAGAAGCCCATGTCCGGCAATCTCTTTCGGAGCTTCGGACAGACTCATCCTTTGACCTCTCGGGGTAGGCCGAGCACCCGCTCGGCGATGATGTTGCGCTGGATCTCGTTGGATCCGCCGTAAATCGTGTCGGCGCGGGTGAACAGGAACAGCCGCTGCCACTCGTCGAACTCGCCGTCGGTCAGCGTCAGCCCCGGCTTGCCGATGACGTCCATGGCCAGCTCGCCCAGATCGCGATGCCAGTTGGCCCACAACAATTTCGACACGTTGTCCTGGCCGGGCTGCTCGACGTCCATGGTGGCCAGCGCGTAGCTGCGCATGGCCCGCAACCCGGTCCACGCCCGGGTCAGCCGCTCGCGGATGAACGGGTCGTCGGCGGCTCCGGTGCGCTGGGCGAGCTCGGCCAGGTTGGAAAGCTCACGGGCGTAACGGATCTGCTGTCCCAGCGTCGACACGCCGCGCTCGAAAGTCAGCGTCCCCATCGCGACCCGCCAGCCGTCGCCGGGCTCACCGACCACCAGAGAGGCCTCGGTGCGAGCGTCGTCGAAGAACACTTCATTGAATTCCGAGTCGCCGGTCAGCTGGATGATCGGGCGGACTTCCACGCCCGGCTGATCAAGCGGCACCAGCAGATACGACAGCCCGGCGTGCCGCTTGGACCCCTTCTCGGTGCGCGCGACCACGAAGCACCACTGCGCCCAGTGTGCCAACGATGTCCACACCTTCTGACCGTTGATCACCCACTCGTCACCGTCGAGTTCGGCGGTGGTCGCCACGTTGGCCAGGTCACTGCCGGCGCCGGGCTCCGAATAGCCCTGGCACCACAGCTCGGTGACGTCCAGGATGCGCGGCAGGAAGCGCTGCTGCTGCTCGGGCGTCCCGAAGGCGATCAGCGTGGGACCGAGCAACTCCTCACCGAAGTGGTTGACCTTGTCCGGGGCGTCGGCCTTGGCGTATTCCTCGTAGAACGCCACCCGGTGCGCGGTGGACAGGCCGCGGCCGCCGTGCTCGACCGGCCAACCCAGGCAGGTCAGCCCGGCCTTGGCCAGATGCTGGTTCCACGCCCGGCGTTCCTCGAACGCCTCGTGCTCGCGCCCGGGCCCACCGAGCCCCTTGAGAGCTGCGAATTCGCCGACCAGATTGTCGGCGAGCCACTGACGGACCTCCGCCCGGAACTTCTCGACGTCCTGCATGCCCTGTAGGCTAACCTACCAAGCACTTGCTTTGTTAGACCGTCGGTGACTGCGCTTCGCGGGCGCAACTCTCTAGGAGCATTCGATGACCAACGATCCGCGCACGGTGCCCGCGGCATTGGATCGTTTCGCGGGCCGGCTCCCCGATCACGACGCCTTGATCACCGACGAAAGATCCTTCACCGCGGCAGCGCTGCGCGACGAAGTGCGCCGGGCCGCTGCCGCCCTGATCGACCTCGGCGTGCGGGCTGGCGACCGGGTGGCCGTCTGGTCGCCGAATACCTGGCATTGGGTGGTGGCCTGCCTGGCAATCCACCACGCCGGGGCGGCGATGGTGCCGCTGAACACCCGCTACACCGCCGCCGAGGCCAGTGACATCCTGGCCCGCACCGCCGCGCCCGTGCTGTTCGGGATGGGCCGATTCCTCGGCAACGATCGCATCGCCGACCTGGACCGCGCGGCACTGCCCGCGCTGCGGCACATCGTGCGGATACCGATCGACGCAGACGACGGAACCTGGGACGAATTCGTCGCGCGCGGCAGCGACCTGCGCGCGGTTGCCGCGCGCGCGTCCGCCGTCGTACCCGATGACGTCAGCGACATCCTGTTCACCTCCGGTACCACCGGCCGCAGCAAAGGCGTGTTGTGCGCGCACCGGCAGTCGCTGTCGGCCTCGGCGGCCTGGGCGGCCAACGGCAAGATCACCAGTGACGACCGCTACCTGTGCATCAACCCGTTCTTCCACAACTTCGGTTACAAGGCCGGCATCCTGGCCTGCCTGCAGACCGGCGCGACGCTGATCCCCCACCTGACGTTCGACCCGCTGCGCGCGCTGCAAGCCATTGAGCAACACCGCATCACGGTGCTGCCGGGGCCGCCCACCATTTACCAGACGCTGCTGGACCACCCGGCCCGCAACGACTACGACCTGAGGTCGCTGCGGTTCGCGGTGACCGGCGCCGCGACCGTGCCGGTCGTGCTCGTCGAGCGCATGCAGTCCGAACTCGACATCGACATCGTGCTGACCGCCTACGGGCTGACCGAGGCCAACGGCATGGGAACCATGTGCCGCGCCGACGACGACGCCGTCACCGTAGCCACCACGTGCGGACGCCCGTTCGCCGACTTCGAACTGCGCATCGACGCCGAGTCACCCGGGGAATCGGGCGAGGTGTTGCTGCGCGGCCCGAACGTGATGCTGGGCTACCTGGAAGACCCGGAGGCCACCGCGGCCGCCATCGACGCCGACGGGTGGCTGCACACCGGTGACATCGGCGCCGTCGACGCCGCAGGCAACCTGCGGATCACCGACCGGCTGAAAGACATGTACATCTGCGGTGGATTCAACGTCTACCCCGCCGAGGTCGAGCAGGTGCTGGCGCGCATGGACGGCGTGGCCGACGCCGCCGTGATCGGGGTTCCCGACGAGCGGCTCGGCGAAGTCGGCCGGGCCTACCTGGTGACCCGGCCCGGCGCCCAACTCGACGAACAGTCTGTGATCGCTTACACCCGTGAGCATCTGGCGAACTTCAAGGCACCGCGGTCGGTGCGGTTCGTCGACGCGTTGCCGCGCAATGCGGGCGGCAAGGTGGTCAAACCACAACTGCGAGAGCAGGGCTAATGGATCTGGAACTCGACGAAGACACCCTGGCCTTCCAGGCCGAGGTGCGGGAATTCTTGTCGGCCAATGCCGATTCGATCCCGACGAAGTCATACGACAACGCCGAAGGCTTTGACCAGCACCGGCATTGGGACCGTGTGCTGTTCGACGCAGGGTTGTCAGTGATCAACTGGCCGAAGAAGTACGGGGGCCGTGACGCGCCGCTGCTGCACTGGGTGGTGTTCGAGGAGGAGTACTTCCGGGCCGGGGGGCCCGGCCGGGCCAGCGCCAACGGCACCTCGATGCTGGCGCCGACGCTGTTCGCGCACGGCACCGAGGAACAGCGGATGCGCATCCTGCCGAAAATGGCCAGCGGCGAGGAGATCTGGGCGCAGGCATGGTCGGAGCCCGAGTCCGGCAGCGACCTGGCCTCGCTGCGGTCCACCGCCACCCAGACCGACGGCGGCTGGCTGCTCAACGGGCAGAAGATCTGGAGCTCGCGGGCGCCGTTCGCCGAGCGCGGCTTTGGGCTGTTCCGCTCCGACCCCGGCGCCGAGCGACACAACGGGCTGACCTACTTCATGTTCGACCTGAAGGCCCAGGGCGTCACGGTGCGCCCCATCGTCCAGCTGGGCGGCGACACCGGTTTCGGCGAGATCTTCCTGGACGACGTCTTCGTGCCCGACGAGGACGTGATCGGCACACCGCACGAAGGCTGGCGCGCGGCCATGAGCACGTCGAGCAACGAACGCGGCATGTCACTGCGCAGCCCGGCCCGCTTCCTGGCCACCGCGGAGCGGCTGGTGCAGCTGTGGAAGGACAGTGGCTCACCCGACGCGTTCGCCGACCGGGTCGCCGACGGCTGGATCAAGGCGCAGGCCTACCGGCTGCAGACCTTCGGCACGGTGACCCGGCTGGCCCTCGGCGGCGAGCTGGGCGCCGAATCGTCGGTGACCAAGGTGTTCTGGTCCGACCTCGACGTCGAGCTGCACCAGACGGCGCTCGACCTCCTCGCCGCCGACGGCGAGCTCACCGGCCGGTGGACCGAGGGTCTGCTGTTCGCGTTGGGCGGCCCGATCTACGCCGGCACCAACGAGATTCAGCGCAACATCATCTCCGAGCGGTTGCTGGGTCTGCCGCGCGAGAAATCCGGGGGCAAGAAATGAAATTTGCGCTAGACGAACAGCAGCGCGACTTCGCGGCCAGCATCGACGCCGCGCTCGGCGCCGCCGATCTGCCCGGCGCGGTGCGCGCGTGGTCGGCGGGCGATACCGCACCGGGCCGCAAGGTGTGGGAGCAGCTGGCCAACCTCGGCGTCACCGCCCTGGCCGTGCCGGAGAAATTCGACGGCATCGAGGCCCATCCGGTGGACCTCGTCGTCGCCATCGAGCGCCTCGGGCGTTGGTGCGTGCCGGGTCCGGTGGCCGAATCCATCGCTGTGGCACCGGTGTTGCTCGCCTCCGACGATCACGCCGACCGCTGCGCCGGATTGGCGTCCGGCGAGCTGATCGCCACCGTCGCGCTGCCGCCGCAGACACCGCGTGCCCTCGACGCCGACTTCGCCGGCCTGGTGCTGCTGGCCGGCAAGGACGGCGTCACCGAGGCGACACCGGGTGACGTTCACGAGTCCATCGACCCCAGCCGGAAGCTCTCCGACGTGACCGCGACCGGCAGAAGCTGGCAGGTTCCGGAAGGAATAGTCAAGCGCGCCTACGAATTCGGTGCATTGGCCACCGCGGCACAGCTGATCGGCGCGGCTGAGGCGCTGCGCGACGGCGCGGTGGACTACGCCAAGCAGCGCACCCAGTTCGGCCGGGTGATCGGGTCGTACCAGGCGATCAAGCACAAGCTCGCCGACGTGCACATCGCCATCGAACTGGCCCGGCCGCTGATCTACGGCGCGGCGCTGACGATGGACCCGCGCGATGTCAGCGCGGCCAAGGCGGCCGCGTCCGAGACGGGACTGCTGGCGGCGCGGTCGGCGTTGCAGACCCACGGCGCAATCGGTTTCACCCAGGAACACGACCTGTCGCTGTTGCTGCTGCGGGTGCAGGCATTGCGATCGGCCTGGGGGACGCCGGAGGAACATCGGCGGCGAGTGCTGGAGGCGCTATGAGTACCACCGAAGAACGCGAGCTACTCCGCGAGACCGTCGCCGCCCTGGTGGCCAAGCACGCCGGCCCGGCGGCCGTGCGCGCGGCCATGGAGTCCGACCGCGGCTACGACGAATCACTGTGGCAGCTGCTCTGCGAGCAGGTTGGCGCAGCGGCCCTGGTGATACCCGAGGAGTTGGGCGGCGCGGGTGGCGAATTGGCCGACGCCGCAACCGTTTTGCAAGAGCTCGGCCGCGCCCTGGTGCCCTCCCCGCTGCTGGGCACCACGCTGGCCGAGCTGGCGCTGTTGAGCGCGACCGAGCCGGACGCCGCGACGCTGGAAGGCCTCGCCGAGGGCGCCTCGATCGGCGCGCTGGTGCTCGACGCCGACTACGTGGTGAACGGCGATGTCGCCGATGTCGTGGTCGCGGTCGAGGACGGCAAGGTGAGCAGGTGGACGCGATTCGGCGCGCAGCCCGTCACCACCATGGACCCGACCCGGCGCCTGGCGCGGCTGACAGCGCAGGAGACCGAGTCGATCGGCACCGACCCGGGGCTGGCGGACAAGGCGGCCGTCCTGCTGGCCGCTGAGCAGATAGGCGCCGCCGAGCGCTGTTTGGAACTGACCGTCGAATACGCCAAGGACCGAGTGCAATTCGGCCGGCCGATCGGCAGCTTCCAGGCCCTCAAGCATCGGATGGCCGACCTGTACGTCACCGTCGCCGCCGCGAAGACGGTCGTCGCCGACGGTTGCGATGACCCGACTCCCACCAACGCCGCCGCCGCCCGCCTGGCCGCCACCGAGGCGCTGAACACGGTGGCCGCCGAGGGCATCCAGCTGCACGGCGGCATCGCGATCACGTGGGAGCACGACATGCACCTGTACTTCAAGCGCGCCCACGGCAGCGCGCACCTGCTGGATTCGTCGCAAGAACTGCTTAGGCGACTGGAATCCGAGGTACTCAAAACGCCGTGACCGACCGTGTCTCGCTGCGCGCCGGCATCCCACCGTTTTATGTGATGGATGTCTGGCTGGCGGCCGCGGAACGCCAGCGCAGCCACGGCGACCTGGTCAACCTGTCGGCCGGCCAACCCAGCGTGGGGGCGCCCGAGCCGGTGCGCGCGGCGGCGGCCGCCGCCGTCCATTCCAACGAGCTCGGTTACTCGGTGTCGTTGGGCACTCCCGAGCTGCGGGCCGCGATCGCCGCGGACTATCAGCGTCAGCACGGGCTCGACGTCGAGCCGGACGCGGTGGTGATCACCACGGGCTCCTCGGGCGGCTTCCTGCTCACCTTCCTTGCCTGCTTCGACGTCGGTGACCGGGTGGCGCTGGCCAGCCCCGGCTACCCGTGCTACCGAAACATCTTGTCGGCGTTGGGATGCGAGGTGGTGGAGATCCCCTGCGGCCCGGAGACGCGTTTCCAGCCGACCGCGCAGATGCTCGCCGAGCTCGACCCGCCGGTGCAGGGGGTCATCGTGGCGAGCCCGGCCAATCCGACCGGCACGGTCATCGAGCCGGCGGAGCTGGCCGCCATCGCGTCCTGGTGTGACGCATCCGGAGCGCGGCTGATCAGCGACGAGGTCTACCACGGGCTGGTCTACGAAGGGGCACCGCAGACCAGCTGCGCGTGGCAGACATCGCGGAATGCTGTGGTGGTCAACAGCTTTTCCAAGTACTACGCGATGACGGGCTGGCGGCTGGGCTGGCTGCTGGTGCCGACCGAGCTGCGCCGCGCGGTGGATTGCCTGACCGGAAACTTCACCATCTGCCCGCCCGTGCTGTCCCAACTCGCGGCGGTGGCGGCCTTCACCCCGGAGGCGACCGCCGAAGCCGACGGCCACCTGCATCACTACGCGACCAATCGCTCGCTGGTGCTAAATGGACTGCGCAGCATCGGCATCGAACGCCTGGCCCCGACCGACGGCGCCTTCTACGTGTATGCCGATGTCTCGGAATTTACTGACAACTCGATGGAGTTCTGTTCGAAGTTGTTGGCAGAGACCGGCGTTGCGATCGCGCCGGGCATCGACTTCGACACCGCGCGCGGAAATTTATACGTGCGCTTATCCTTCGCGGGGCCGACGAACGACATCGAGGAAGCGGTGCGGCGCCTCGGCCCCTGGCTTGTGGCCCGCTAGCCAAAGCCGGCCGGCTGCCTACGGGTCGAGCACCTGCGCGATCCGCGCCTCGAGCGCACCGCGGTCGCCGATACCCGCCACGTCGATGCCGAACCGCTCACCGAGCACGTCGATGACCGCCGCGGCGTCGTCCAGGCGGATCTTCTCGCTGCCGTCGGCGCGGTGAATGGCCAGGTTGCGCCCGGCCAGGTTGTAGCGGGCCTCGTCGGTGGTCAGCGCGACCATCAGGCCGGTCACGAAGGTCGACGACGGGTGGGTGGACACGTACCAGCTGCCCACCCGCAGGTCGACCTGCGGCACGGTCTGGGTGCCGAACACGTAGAGCGGTTGCCACTCGTCCCGGACCAGGGCCTGCAAGATCAGGCCGTCGCCTCGGTCGTTGAGCCGGTACGGCTCGTGCGTGGTCTGCTGGGCGTTGCCGGTCTGCAAGCGAATGGGTGACGTCAGGGTCTGGCCACCGAACCCCACGTCGACCAGGAACGAGCCCTGCGAGCCCGGAAACGTCACCGCCAGCACCGTGTGCGTCTGGGCGCCCAGGGGGCTGTCAGGCGGCTGCATCCAGACCACCCGGCCGGCCAACCGCCGCACCCGGAACCCGATCTCGGCCAGCACGTACCCCATCAGGCCGTTCTGCTCGTAGCAGTAGCCGCCGCGGCGACGGCGGACCAGCTTGTCGGTGAGGGCTTCCGGGCTCAGGTCGTCGACCGGCACGCCCATCAGCGGATCGAGGTTCTCGAACGGGATCGACCCCGTGTGCGCGGTCATCAGATCCTGCAGCACGTCGAGGGTCGGCTCGGCGGCGCCGCGGTAGTTGATCCGGTCGAAGTACCCGTCCAGGTCCAGCGTCATGACACCATTCTGTCCGAGCGCCCGAGTCCGAACATCCCGGTGCGGTCGAATCTCCAAGCCGGCGACTGCGATCAAAAGGGCCTCGCCGAGACGTGGCTGACCTCGGCATTACCGTCCGTCTTGTTTGATTCGTGCCGAACTAGGGCAATCGGCTAGGACGGGGCAGCCCGGGAATAGCAAACATCGATTGATCAACGGAGCTCGCCATGAGTACCAACCAGATCACCTGGATTGTGATCGCCGCGGTAGCAGTCGTCTTAATTGTCGTCCTGATCATCGTGGCCAGGCGGGCCACGATCCACCGCCGTCAGCGCCAAGCCGCACAGATCCGTCAAGAGGCCAGTGTGCAGACGCAGAAGGTTGAACGCCGTGAAGCGCTTGCCGCCGAGACGGCAGCAAAGGCGCGTGCCGCGCAGGCGGAGGCCGACGCGAAAGCCGCAGAGGCAGCGCGACTGCAGGAGCGAGCGGGCACGCACCAAAGCGAAGCCGCGACTTCACGCGAAGAAGTCCAACAGCAATGGGAGCGCGCCGACAAGATCGACCCGAGGGTTGACGCCGACCGGGGTGCGGCTAGGGATCAATCGCGCTCCGAGCGCGACACGGCGCCGACCGGGGAGCAGCCAACCGACGCCGACCTGCCCCGGCACGGCACATCCCCCGACCATCGCGACACGCGACAGTAATCGCGCCGGTCTCGCCCAGGGTCCGTGGCCCGGTCGCCCGTCAGAGCCGCCGGGCCTCGCGACGGCATTGGCGAGCGATCTGCTGTTCGCGCGCATACATCATGCCAAAGGTAAAGCCGTTCTCTCCGACCGTGGTTCCGGCCGCTAATCCCATGCTGCGCAGCGCTTCCGCGGCGACCACCGAGTCCTGATGATCGCCCAGCGTGCTTTGTATCTGCTTGTAACGCTTGATGGCTCGTTTGGCGCGACTTCGCTTGCCCAAAGGCCCGCACAGTTCTGGGCATACCGTGCACGCTTGGCCGCCTTGCGCGCACGGTGCAGCATTGCGGCGTCTTCCGATTCGAGCGCGGCCGCCAACCGCCGGTCCGCCTTGCGCTGCGCACGACGCGCCCGCTGTCGCAGCGTGCCGGTCGCCACGGCCCCGGCGATGGGAGGTTCGGCGCGCCAGCGTCGTAGCGCGGTCATCATGCTCTGGTAGCGCGCGGATTCCAAAGTCTCACTTACGTGTTCGCGTGCCGGAAACTCGATGGACGCGAAATGACTGCCGATCCGCGATTTGACCGGACCCAGGATCAGTTCGTCGGGCATGCCGTCGAGCACCCGATTGAACCGGGCGCGCTGGACTTGGCAATCGCGAACATCGCCAAGCAATCCGGCAAACCACTTGAGTTCGGTTTCCATACCATCGATTTCCGATGCGTCCAGCACTTTGGCGAACACTCGCAGTGTGCTGCGCAACCACCGGATCGCCACCCGGGTGTCGTGAATGGTGTCGTCGTCCTCACCGTGGCGCAGCGCGATGTCGCTCGCCTCTGTCCGATCGATTGGGTATTGAGATATTCGACGAGCACCCGGGTGCCCCGGGCCGTGCGGACCCGTGACGGCGCGGTCGCGTGCATGCGTCACGCATTCCCGCCCGAGCGCGTGCGAAACATCGGCGCCGAGCCGGGCGTTCTCAGGAGATCGTTGGACGCGAAGTACCGGCCGGAGCGAACGAGTCGGGATCGGCCGCAACCCAATCTGACCGCCAGGTGGCGTGGCGCCCGCGCGGGTCAGCTCAGAGCCAGGTGTCCTGCGTGGTGGTGGTCAGGAACGCTTCCAGATCGTCGCGCCATTGCGCCGGCGTCGTCTTGTCCGGCTCGATCCCGGTGTATTCGCCGCGATAGAACAGCAGCGGCCGGGGCTTGATCTTCGGGGCCTCTGAAAGCGACTGCACCGCACCGAAAACCACGAAGTGATCGCCCCCGTCATGCGCGGAAGCCACCGTGCAGTCGATGTAGGCCAGCGAACCGTCGATGATCGGCGAACCGAGTTCGGAGGGGTGCCAGTCGATCCCGGCGAACTTGTCGGGCTCCTTGGAGCCGAATCGGGCCGAGACGTGCTTCTGGTGCTCGGTCAGCATGTTGACACAGAACCGGCCGCTGGCCTCGATGGCCTTCCACGACCGGGACACCTTGGTGGGGCAGAACAACACCAGCGGCGGGTCCAAGGACAGCGCCGCGAAGGACTGGCAGGCGAAGCCGACCGGGGCGTCGTCGTGCACGGTGGTGATGATGGTGATCCCGGTGCAGAACTGGCCGAGCACGCTACGGAACGTGCGCGGGTCGATCGGCGCGGCAGTCATAACCCCGAAATTACCCCTTGAAGCCGACGCTGAAGTCGTGGCCCCACAGGCTGATCGCGGTGCTCTCCCGGGCGATCCAGTCGTCGTCTTCGACTTGCCTTCCCTCACAGCCGAATTCGATATCGAACCCGCTGGGCGTCTTCATGTAGAAGGACAGCATCAGGTCGTTGACGTGGCGGCCCAGGGTCGCCGACATCGGCACCTTCTTACGCAGCGCCCGGTCCAGGCACAGCCCGACGTCGTCGGCCTCTTCGACCTCGACCATCAGGTGCACGATGCCGCTGGGGGTCTGTCCGGGCATGAAGGCCAGGCTGTGGTGGCGAGGGTTGCAGCCCAGGAACCGCAGCCAGGCCGGCGGGCCGTCGGCAGGCCGACCGACCACCTGGGGCGGCAGCCGCATCGAGTCGCGCAGCTTGAAGTCCAGCACATCCCGGTAGAAGTGCAGCGTCTCTTCGTCGTCGCGGGTGGTCAGCACCACGTGCCCCAGGCCCTGCTCGGCGGTGACGAACTTGTGCCCGTACGGGCTGACCACGCGACGGTGCTCAAGGGCGGCGCCGTGGAAGACCTCCAGGCAGTTGCCGGACGGGTCAGAGAACCGAATCATCTCGTCGACCCGGCGATCGGCCAGTTCGGCGGCGGTGGCCTCCTTGTAGGGCGTGCCCTCGACGTCGAGCCGGTTGCGAATCTCTTGCAGGCCAGCCGCATTCGCGCACTCCCAGCCGGCCTCGATGAGCCGGTCCTGCTCGCCGGGCACAATCACCAGCCTGGCCGGGAAATCGTCCATCCGCAGATACAGCGCACCCTCGGTCGCGCCCTTGCCCTCCACCATGCCGAGGACCTTCAGGCCGTACTCGCGCCAGGCCGCCATGTCGGTGGCCTCGATACGCAGGTAACCCAGAGAGCGGATGCTCATCGCGCACCTCCCAGGAAATCGATGGTGAGCTTGTTGAACTCGTCGAACTTCTCCACCTGCGCCCAGTGCCCACATTGCCCGAAAACGTGAAGCTGTGCACGCGGAATGGTTTTCAGCGCGACCAGCGCCCCGTCCAGCGGGTTGACCCGGTCCTCGCGCCCCCAGATCAGCAGCACCGGCTGACGCAGCCGATGCACCTCGCGCCACATCATGCCGAGCTCGAAATCGGCTCCGGCGAACGACATTCCCATCGCGCGCGTCGCCGTCAGCGATTCGGGGGTGCTGGCCAACTCGAAACGCTGGTCGATTAATTCGTCGGTGATCAGTTTCTGGTCGTAGACCATCACCCGCAGAAAAGCCTCGAGGTTTTCGCGGGTGGGTTCGGCGGAGAACTTGCCCAGCCGCTTGACGCCCTCGGTCGGGTCGGGGGCGAACAGGTTCACGCTCACCCCGCCCGGCCCCATCAGCACCAGGCGTCCGGCCCGGTCCGGGTAGTCGAGCGCGAAGCGCACCGCGGTGCCACCGCCCAGCGAATTCCCAATCAGCGGAACACGTCCCAGACCCAGCTGGTCGAAGAGGCCCTTGAGCGCCCGCGCCGCGTAGTGGTTAAACTGTCCGTGCTCGGCGCGCTTGTCGGAGTGGCCGTACCCGGGCTGGTCGACGGCCAGCACATGAAACCGCTGTGCCAGCATCGGGATGTTGCGCGAGAAGTTCGTCCAACTCGCCGCGCCCGGGCCGCCGCCATGCAGCAGCACCACCGTCTGGTCGTTGCCCACGCCGGCCTCGTGGTAGTGCAGCTTCAGCGGCCCATCCACGTCCACCTCTGCGAAGCGCGAGGTGGACTCGAAGGTCAATTCCTCGGTCGCAGTCATGGATCAGACCATGGTGTCGCCGGGCGGCAACCCGAACTCGTTGTTCCCGAAGATCTGGTAGGCCCGCTCGGGATCGTTGGCCGCGTGCACCCGGCCGGCGTGTGCATCGCGCCAGAACCGTTGCACCGGTTGGTCATTGCCCAGGGCCGTGGCGCCGGAAGCCTCGAACAGCCGATCGATGGAGGCGATCGCGCGGCCGGTGGCGCGCACCTGGTCGCGGCGAGCGCGGGCACGCAGGTCGAACGGGATGTCCTTGCCGGCCGACAGCAGCGCGTACTCGTCGGCGACGTTGCCGCTCAGCTGTCGCCACGCCGCGTCGATGTCGCTGGCCGCTTCGGCGATGCGGACCTTGGCGAACGGGTCGTCCTTGGCCTTCTCACCGGCGAACGCGGCGCGCACCCGCTTGCCCTGGTGCTCGACATGCGCGTCGTACGCGCCGTACGCCATGCCGACGATCGGCGCCGAGATCGTGGTGGGGTGCATTGTGCCCCAAGGCATCTTGTAGACCGCGGCGGTGTTGTTCTCGTATCCGCCCGCGGTGCCGTCGTTCATCGCCTTGTAGGACAGGAACCGGTGCCGCGGCACGAAGACGTCCTTGACGACGACGGTGTTGCTGCCGGTGCCGCGCAGGCCGACGACATGCCACACGTCGTCGATGCGGTACTCGCTGCGCGGAATCAGGAAGCTGCCGAAGTCGACCGGCCGGCCGTCCTTGATCACCGGACCGCCGAGGAACGCCCACGTCGCGTGGTCACACCCCGACGACCAGTTCCACGAACCGTTGACCAGGTAGCCGCCGTCGGTCACCACGCCCGCACCCATCGGGGCATACGACGACGAGACCCGGGTCTTGGGGTCCTCGCCCCAGACCTCCTCCTGCGCCTGCTGGTCGAACAGCGCCAGGTGCCAGTTGTGCACGCCGATGATCGAGCTCACCCAGCCGGTGGAACCACACGCGCTGGCGAGCCGCCGCACCGCCTCGTAGAACAGCGTCGGATCGCACTGCAGCCCGCCCCACTGCTCGGGCTGCAACAGGGTGAAGAAGCCCACATCCTGAAGGTCCTGAACGGTCTCGTCGGGCAGCCGCCGCAGGTCCTCCGTCGCCTGAGCGCGTTCGCGAATCTGCGGGAGCAGATCATCGATGCCAGCCAAAACCGACTGCGCATCACGCTGTTGAATGGACGTCACTTACGTTTGCCTCCTGCGCCAGACTTACTCAGCGGACTTACACCAGAGACTAGAACACGTTCCGATTTGTGTCGAGCAGGGTATTCCTGCGGCTGGTAGCGATACGAATCCGCTTTTCTGTAACATGTTCTAGTTGCAACGAAAGGAAGGGACGGGCCTTGACCGAGGCTGATCCGGACCAAACACCCGACGAGCCACTCGGTGACCACGTCCTTGAACTGCAGGTCGCCGAGGTCATCGCAGAGACCGACGATGCGCGGTCCCTGGTGTTCGCGGTGCCCGACGACGTGGGCGACCCCGAAATCCCGCCCGAGCGGCTACGGTACGCGCCGGGCCAGTTCCTGACGCTGCGCGTTCCCAGCGAGCGCACCGGCTCGGTGGCCCGCTGCTATTCGTTGTGCAGCTCGCCGTTCACCGACGACGCTCTGACGGTCACGGTCAAACGCACCTCGGACGGTTACGCCTCCAACTGGCTGTGCGACCACGCGCACAAAGGCATGCGGATCCACGTGCTGGCCCCGTCGGGCAACTTCGTGCCCAAAACGCTGGGCGACGACTTCCTGTTGATGGCCGCCGGCAGCGGGATCACCCCGATCATGTCGATCTGCAAGTCGGCCCTGGCCGAGGGCAGCGGGCAGGTGGCGCTGGTCTACGCCAACCGCGACGAAAAGTCGGTGATCTTCTCCGACGCCCTGCGGGAGCTGTCCGCCAAATATCCCGACCGGCTCACGGTGCTGCACTGGCTGGAATCGCTGCAGGGCCTGCCCAGCGTGGCCGCGCTGGCCAAGCTGGCCGCCCCCTACACGGATCGGCCCGTCTACATCTGCGGCCCTGGCGCCTTCATGGACTCGGCGAAAGAAGCGCTGCACACGCTGAAAGTGCCTGCGCCACAGATACATATCGAAGTGTTCAAGTCGCTGGAGTCTGACCCGTTCGCGGCGGTGAAGATCGAGGACACCGCCGAAGGTGACGAGCCGCCGGCGACCGCGGTGGTCGAGCTGGACGGCGAAACCCACACCGTGTCGTGGCCGCGCAACGCCAAGCTACTCGACGTCCTGCTGGCCAAGGGCCTCGACGCGCCCTTCTCCTGCCGCGAGGGTCACTGCGGCGCGTGCGCGTGCACCCTGCGCAAGGGCGACGTGAGCATGGAGGTCAACGACGTGCTCGAGCAGCAGGATCTGGACGAGGGCCTGATTCTGGCCTGTCAATCTCACCCGGAATCTGATTCGGTAGAAGTCACCTACGACGAATAGTCGCGGCGTTAAGTTCACCCTGGGGTCAGAGGGAAGGGAAGCATCGATGATGCGGCTGGTATCGGGATTCGCAGTCTTCGCAGTGATGCCGATGTTTCTGCCCGCCGCGGTGTGCGCGGCGGCGAGCAACACCGCGACCACGCTGTTCCCGCTGGATGGCCCGAATCAACTGGAGACGCGCGTCATCCTCAATTGCTTCAAGGCCGACGGCCACTGCGACTTCACCGCCGGGGCGGACGTGTTGACGCCCGGTGGGGTGACCGGCTTCCCGCCCGGCCTGTGGGCCCGGCAAACCACCGAGATCCGCTCCTCGAACCGGCTGGCCTACCTCGACGCGCACGCCGACGGCCAGTACGAGCGGGTGATGAAGTCGATGGGTTCCGACGAGATCACCACGATCTACATGGGTGAGGGCCCGCCGGAGAAGTACCAGACCAACGGGCGCATCGACTCCACCGACTGGCAGACCGGCCAGCCCAAGACCGACAACAACGTCATCGCCTGCACGCACATTCAGGTCGTCTACTCCGGGGTCAACATCACGTCGCCGAGCACCTGCGCGGTCACCACGTTCTCCTGAAATCCGGGCGAGCCAGCGGTTTATCTCCCCATTCGTAAGATGCGAGCCGAAACATCCCGATAGGCTGCCGCACTCGTGGATCCCACCGGGACTTACCTGAACGTGTCATAGCTTCTACCCCGTGGAAGATTCGCGGGGTGTGTCGTCATCTCACTGACGACGGAACGGCCTTGTCCGCGAGGAGATTCCTTTGCTGCGGACAGCAAAACATCGACAGCGCGCGCGATTCCGGTGGCGATATCGTCGACTCCAGGCACGCTGTCGGGGCATGCGCAAACGCTCACGTCCAGCTTCTCACCATGGGAGGTCAGCGCAACGTTCAGCCCACCCCCCTCGGCTAGTGGCGCTACGCTATGCATACCGACGACCTTGGCGCCGGCGCAATACGCCGGCACCGGCCCATTGGCGATGTAGGAGACGCTGCCGTGACAGATCGGCTCGAACCGGTGCCGCAGACCTGATCGTGTGTAGAGCTGCCTACCGACGCGAGCTACGCTCGGTGGCATAAGCGAAGCCAGCGTCGCCACATCAACTGTAGGACAACCCTTTTGATTGCTTCCGCCGCGGATGGCGTTCAGCCGTTCGGTGGCGGTATGCAGATTGGCGAGAACCTGCACAGGGTCGTCGAGGTGTACCGGGATGCGAAGTCGCCCCACAGTCAACGACTTACCGATGTGTGGCGGGTCCGTGGCCGGTAACTCGAACGGCATCCGCATGAGCAGCGGATCGTCGGGCACCTTGTCGTGCTGTTGCAGCCAAGCGCGCAGTGACAGCGTGCAGGCGGCTAGCACAACGTTGGGGATGCTGCCGCCGAACGCGTCGCTGACCGTCTTCACGTCTGCCAGCCGGATCGAGGCAAAGGCGACTGCGCGCCGCTCGGTCGGTGGCGCGTTGAATGCGGTGTGCGGCACCGGCCCACTCATCGGCGATGCAGGCGCCATGGAGTCCCGTCCAGCGGTGCCGGACAGCCGATCCCTTAGTGCCCGCAGCACACCAGACATGGTCTGAGCAGCCAGCCACAGGCCCGTGACATGGTTCTCGGCGATCTCGCTTACCACATCGGTAACGACGTCGCCGGCGGACGGCGCCGAGCCGAGGCTAGGCTCGGCCGGCAGATTATTTGTCGCGTCGGCGTGCGGCAAAGTCGTCAGCAGCCGCGGCCACAGAGACGCCATCCCTGCCGCTCCGTCATTCAGCACAGGCGACGTCTTCACCGCCAATGCCCAGCGGCCGCCCGCCAGACCGTCGATACTCCACGCTTCCCAGAGCCGGTCACGGGAATCGTGACGCGCCGTACTTAGGTCGCCGATGAGATCGGCCAACTCGCGCCGGCCGCCGGGGGCGCGAACTGTTGCGCAATGGATCTGCGGAGAGGCGTCATAGTCCTCGATCTCGGCCCATAGCGGCTGCCCGAGACCTAGGGGCTTGTCCACCAATCGGCTGCGAAAGCGCGCCATCTGCGGCAGCGATGCCACCACCAGTTGGTGTAGCCGATGGTGGCTGAAGCGATCGGGCGCATCGATGATGACCAGCGTGACCGTGTGGGCAGGCATCTTCGAGCTCTGGGTGTGCAGCGACAACGCATCGATCCCCGACAATCGCGCAACCATCAGCGCACCATCCCCTTTCCAACGAATCCTTGTGCGCCGCTGCCCTAACGACCACCATGCCGCCCGGCGAAGGGATAAAACAACGACTGTGGCAATGGATGACCTAGTTACGGTCCGGTGGAGCGCCGCGGTATGGAAAAGGCGCCGGAACAAACTGCCGCAGGGTCGAGAATCGATCGTGACGCTTCGACCGGTTTGGCGTTGCATTGCGAATCCCAGCGCTCACGCGCGGCGTCCCGCTCGGTGCGGCTTTCCCTGTCCTGCACGCTGATCATGAGCAGGGTGTCGACGCTTGACGCGTTGCCCGACGCGGCGGCTGCCATCACAATCGCGTGCGCCTGGTCTGGATCGATGTGAGCCGGGACGACCAGGAAGAGGAGCTTGTTGCCTTTGGCGTCAAGCACTTCGACCGTGTTGGGGTGCTGGCCACGGGATCCGTCAAGGTGGACCGCACGCTCGCTGGTGAAGAGTTCAGTGGGCGTCGTTGCCCATTCGCCGGGATGATACATCACCTGACCGACGGCACCCAGGCGCCCCGACAGACCCGCGATCGGATCCGGCAGCTCCATCATCAGGTCATCGCTGCGTGGCCACCATGCGCCATCCACATGCCCGCTGCCATGCGCCTTGGGTTTCAATCGAAACCGCGGCATACGGAAGTTCCGCGTGCCGCCCAAACTCACTCCGTTGCCGACTTTTACTCGCGTCATAGCGACGCTCCCGTCTGGACCGCGAGACCGGCCAAATCATTCGAATCGGCGATGACGCAACCATGACGGTCACGAACGGAAGACCCCCGACGCTTCTTCCACGCTACGCCGGCCTGGTCTGGAACCAAGAGGCGCCGGCAGCCGCGCCGCCGCCACTGTCCCGGCGACACCAGCTCAGCTGTCGCAAACCACGAGGGGGGCCACGGAAGCGAGTAACGCCTGACTTCGGCACTTGCCCAGGAGCTGTTGAGTCCGCAGGCCCGCGCCGAATTATTGGCTTTATCGGAGACGTACTGCGTTGGCGCACACAGTGAAGCATCGACGGCGGCCAGTCTGGTGCTGACTGCTTAACACCACAGTTGCACACCAACGGCCATCTCGCAACGGACTACAAACGCAACCTGCTCGATCAATTGCTGACTCCCACGGTATGTCAAATACGGCAAAAATAAAAGGCTCGAAGGTCAGCCACAGCCACCACTGGGGACAGCCTTCACCGTGTCGCCGCAACCGAAATTCGGCCCTCGCAACTCGGGCGCAAGCCTGAACCGACTGACGGGCTCAAGCGGCCTCATCGGCAAATCCGGGGGAAACTTTGCTCTCCAGCGAAGTGTCTGCCGTGATCACGCCCGCCGGGCAGCGACCCGTCGGCGGTGCTGCTACGCGTGCGCGAAGCGGGGCAGCCGCCGTACCCGCCTACCCTCTCGACAGCGCGTGTAGCGTAGGAATCATCGGCGATATTCCGTACCTGACTAATCAATGCCATGTCGTCGCCGAGTCGAATGAATTGACCGTTCTCGCGGTCAAGACGGGAGCGTCACTATGACGCTGAAAAAAGACCAAACGGACGCCGCGCACCGGCATACCCCGCCCGCACACACGCCGCGCCTGAGGCTGAAATCCAAAGCGCCGACGAGCGGATACGTCGACGGTGCATGGTGGCCGCACAGTGACGACCTCACTGCAGAGCTGCCAGACTTGTTATCGGTCCTCTCGGTTCGGCTCGGACCGATCGGCCGCGTGATCTACAACGTCAACGAATGGGCAACGCCGCCAAAGAAAATCGCGACCGGCGGGCGAACGGTACGTATCGACGGATATCGCCGCCAGCCGGCCAGCACCGTCGAAGTGCTTGGCCTTAATTCCGGCAGAATCGTCTTATTGGTTGTCTCCCCGCAGGCTGACTCAGCCCAGGCACACGCCATTATGATGACCGCGGCCGGCCCGAGCAATGCCTCGGCGGTCGAGAACCTCCTCGCGACAAGCGCTGCCGACGCGGAAACTTCCACATAAGCCTGTCCGTAAAGCCCTAGATCTCAACGATCCGCACAGCACTCGCCGACACGGGACGCGCGTCGGGCGGACCGGGCTCGGCTCAATCCCGACGGTCTTGGGGCATCACCGCGCAATCCGCCGCGCGCCCCGCGCTTCGAACATTTGCTCGCCTCGGGCCAAGCGAACGATCGATTCGGCTACCTGAAAGGCGCGAGAATTGCGATGCGCCTCGAACACGGGCTGACAACGAAACAGCTCGCCAACGACGTTACGCCACAATTCGCTCTGGGTGGGGCCCTCCCAGGTGCGAAACCGTCGTCGCGCGCCATTGAGGTTCGTGCCGTCGCCACCTCAATGGAGTTAGCCCTTTTCGGATCCGGGACGTGCGCGTCGTACTGCGCGTATGCACAGTCAAATGGTTCAACAACGACAAAGGTTTCGGGTTCATCGCCCCTGACGGCGGCGCAAAAGATGTATCCGCCCACCATTCCGATATCCAGGGGGACGACTTTCGCTCCCCTGAGGAAAACCAGCGAGTCCAGTTCGAGATCAACCAGGGACCCAAAAGGCCCCTGGCGGTGGGGAGTGACCGCCACCTAGCGATCAGTACAGACCCCGGGGAGCCGGCCAAGGCATCGTTCTGGTCATGGGCGCAACCTGCCTCGTAAGGCAACACCGGGTGCTTTGAGCAACGGTCGAGTGAGTCCCGTTGGAAGGCAGGCGCGCTCGGCGAAACTAGGGACAACCAACCCGTAACTGATCGGCATCGCCCTCGCCGCATGAAACCCGCGTTTCTCGTCCAGGAGACGCTGCACGCGTATTCGTCGCTTTCGATCCCCGAGATGGCCACAGCTGTCCTGGCGGCGGACCAAATGCCGCAATATGTTTCGGGCATACCGTCGAATCTAAGGTCATCGCGGCGCGCCGTAGTCCGGCGGCTTCGCATCCGGGCAAGAGGCGTAAAGGTGGCGTATCGTTCGGCAAACGCCGGTCACGGAGCCATGCGGCCCGGCGTCTCTAGCGCCGCCGGCACCAGAACGCCAGTCCCGTGCTCCCCATGTTTTGTCCGCTGATCGGCCGCGCCGCCTTCGGAATCCCATGTCGACTCCGCCGCAGCAGTTTGTCTGCGCTCCGCGGTGCGGCGCATTCCCGCACGAAGCACATCCCCGGCGGTCAGATACGGCCTGGCGCTGGCCGTAGTCGTCGATCTGCTCACGCCGGCAGCGTTGGCAGTAACTGGTCCTTCGAGTACGTACGTCATCTCATCTCTTTCTCTATTTAGCCGCAAAAGCGAGCCGGCTGGTTTGGGTGCGGCTGTCAATGGCGCGCATCGCCGATAACGCTTTGCGGCGCTGCTGATTACGCTGCAGCCCGACGACCGCTACCAGGTGCGCAGCGGCGGGCGGGCTGGGTGTGCAAGGTGGCGCGCTTCCCCTTGTCATTGCGGCCCTGTCAGGAGAAATCCACAACCACCAACTTGGGGTTCCCACCTTCTCAGGTGGGCCCGAGGATCGACCACGCCTCCGCTAGGTGCCGACGATTCTTCTCAGTCAATTCCGTACTTAGATGAAAGGCGTTTCCGCCGTGGACATCTAGCTGTTCTTCTTCGGAGTTATTCATTGTGACCCGTTTGGGCGTCCCGGTGTCCCACAGGCAAAGACGTCTAGCAGCGGCTGAGTCGATGATGCTAGAGCAACCGAGCGTTTCCCTTCCGTGGCAGTGCCCGCCGTTGACCGGAGGCGTGCGCCGAAGTGTTCGAGATTGCCGCAACTCGTGTCGTCGCGCGGCGACCGGCCTTGCGTCACTCGGACCAAGCTGAATCGAATTCACGACACCAGCAAACTCAGGAGAGCGCCGCTTCTATTCGCTTTCGATCTCGGCGCTCAGTCAAATCGCTTGTGAGATATCGTCTCAACACCGGCCGTATGTCGCAAGTCTACACGATTGGTGAATGCTTGGCGAAGTCCGATACGTGGTCAACGTTCAAATGCGCCCGAAGCCATCGACGCGTCCGGGCGGCGGCGCGAGGGCGTGTCTTGCTCGCAGCAACCGCGTTGATTCGTATGGGGCGGAGACCAGAGGGTGTTCGACGTGAGGTGGCCTTGGATGGTCACCATCGCTGCCTCGACTGTTTTCGTCGCGGGTAGCAAGCCATGTGGGTCGCCGATCCGCAGCACCCGAGAGGCTGCCTCACCGGCCACCACCGCCCAGCCTACACCGGCGCGTGCGCAGCAAACGGAAAGCCTGTGCAGCGCCGAGAAACCGTCAGCTCCAAAGAAATCCAGGCTACGCAGGTCCAGGATGATTCCGCGGCAGCGCATCAGATGCCCCAGCGTGTACTCAGTCACGATCTCAGCGTTGGATGCGTCGATGTGGCCACAGGCGCTGATGACGCCAACCGAGGATCTCAGCCGACGACTGGCAAGCCGGAGGGTGTGACTATGCAATGGTTGGGAAATGATGCCGCCCAACGGCGGCATGTACGAGGGTCGTGTGTTCATGGTGATTCCCGACAGTGCGGTTGTCACCGGCTTGTTCGGCGCGAGCCATTGCTCTGCGAGGAGAGCGGCGGACGGCAGACCCCACTCCGAACTGGTTGAGAGTCTCAACCACATTGACGTTGCACCCCCCGCGTGCATTTGTCAAGGATTAATGGTTGGTGTGATAGGGCTTTCGAGATCCCCTGGTTCAGAACCACGGCCCCTTATCCGCAGGTTCTCGCGGCCAATTGCGCTGCGCCTCTTTAAATTAGCGGGCCAGTCATCGGAGCATGACGAGATCGGCAAACCCTGGTTCGAGCCTGCACAGTCGCACCTAATTGACGGGGCGTTGACTCCGACCATGAAAACACCGGTCGTGCGACGGATCGCGAACGCGCAATCGGATGACAGGCCCTGAGAATCTTGGACACTGGAGCACCGCTGAAAGGGTGATGCGCCCAGAGTAACTCCTGGATCCCTCGCGGACGGCCCGGTCTTCGGGAATGCGTTGGGAGATCCTCAGTTCAAGCGAATCGGCAATGTGGCGACGATAGCGTCGGTGCGGGCGCGAACTGTTGTGGCGAGCAGCGGTCCGCGTTGGTTATGCAGGATTCGGTAGCGCCGGCGCCGCGGTTCGATGTAGGCAAGCAAGACGATGACGAATCGGCCCTTCTCGACTTGGCTTCGGACAAACCCGACGGCGGGCGACACTAAGGCGCGGTGCGGGCTGGGCAGGACCCGTAGGTCAAGCCCGGGGTCCCATTGTTTCCAGAGCGCGCAGAGCCGGCGGGTGGTGTCGGGGTCGGTGTCGACGGCGACCGGGACGACTTCGCCGCCAAGCCGCATCGCCACCTGCAACGCACGCACGACGACGTTGCTGATTGTGACGACCGGGACTATGACCAGCGCTTCGCCGCACGGTCTCCCAACGGGTTTGGGTGGCAGCTGGCCGAGATTCAATTGTGCGGCGACACCGTTGTAGTAGCGTTCGATCCGATCGAAGAGGAGCATTAGCCCGGGCACGATCAGCAGCAGCAGCCAGGCACCCTCGGTGAATTTACTGGCGAAGAGCACTAGTCCCGCAACGGCGGTGAGCACCGCCCCAGTCCCGTTCAGTGCGGCCTTGCCCACCCAGCCGCGGCCGCGTTGTTGCAGCCAGTGCCGGACCAATCCGATTTGGCTGATTGTGAATCCGATGAATACACCGATCGCGAACACTGGCAACAACCTGTGGGTTTCAGCACCGACGAGGAGTAGCACCGCGGCGGCCAGCAGGCCCAAAGTCGCAACGCCGTACCGGAACACGGGGCGTTCGGCGCGAAGCGTGAACAAGTGCGGCAGCCGGTGGTCCTTGGCCAGCAACTGCAGCAGCACCGGCAGACCGCCAAAGCTGGTGTTCGCGGCGAGAGCCAACACCAGCGTTACCGACAGGTTGGTCACATAGAATAGCCACCCGGTCCCGAATGCCCCCGCCGAGAGCTGCGCAAGGACGGTGACGTCGCCGCGTGGTGTCACTCGATGCTGGCGGATCAGCGCGCTCAGGCCCAGGAGCATGACGGCCAGCAACAGTCCCAACGCAACCTCGGTGTGTTGGGCCCGCGTGACGGCGGGTGTCCGGAATTGGGGCACCGAGTTGGCGATTGCCTCGACGCCGGTCAGCGATGAACAACCCGCCGCAAAGGCTTTGAGAATCAACACCAAACCCAGTGCCTCGGTCGCACCGACCGGGCCCAGATCGGCACCGATGACGGCCACCGGGTGCGAACGGATGAACCCGACGATGATGGTGGCGAAGATACTGGCGATGAATACCAGGGTCGGTCCGATCAGTACCTTGGCCGACTCGGCGATTCCGATCAGGTTGATTGCGGTGAGCAGGGCAAGCCCGCCCAGGGCCACCGCCAGCAAGTGATGCGACAGCACCGGAAAGATGCTCCGCAGACTGGCTGCCCCTGCCGCCAGACTGACCGCAACGGTTAACACGTAGTCGACTACCAGGCTCGCCGCAGCCAACTGGCTCACCGTCCGGCCGAGGTCCTTTTTGGCCACCGCGTAGGCTCCGCCGCCGTTCGGGTGGACCGCGATCACCTGCCGGTAGGAGACCACCAACACCAGTAGCAGCAGCGTGATCGCCGTCGAGATCGGCAGGGTCAACCGCACTGCCGCGGCACCCGCAGCGACCAAGATAAGCACGATCGCTTCGGGACCATAAGCGACGCTGGACAATGCGTCCAACGACAACGCGGCAAGGCCCCCGATCGCCGTCAACCGATGCGAATCACCGCGCAGATGACGCCGCACCCGACGATCAGCAATCTCGTTAACCTGTTGTTCCCGCTGGGTGACTACCATTGTGCCGATTGAACACCCCGACGCCGGGATACGCGACCTAAGCTCGGCAGGCCGTCCAAGCTGACCGGCACCCTCCCCAAGAGTGCTGGCGCCTCGGTGCTGGCAGGGCCGTCCGCCGCAGCGAACCCGAGCGGCGGTTCGTGACCAAACGCATTGGGCTGACGCTGCCAATCATCAACGGGGATCAATGAAGTGCGCACCCCGGCACCGGTGATGTCGCGTCGTCACCCGACCGCTACCACGACGTCATCACGCACGTCCGGTGTTTTGTTTCATCCGGCAAAGGCGGTCTTCAAGGTCAGACCACGCGCCCTGGCCCCGCGGCAAAGATCGCCCAGAACAGACATCGAACATGAGAATTGGCAGTCGTCCCTTGATCGCATCTCAGTTCTGATCAGATTCGTCGATTCGTCAGGCCGGCATCGCGCCCGTGGTCGCGATGAAGTCGTCAAGGATCTCGACCACCGCCGTCGGGGACTCGACATGCGGGAAGTGCCCGACACCGGCAAGCACTTCAAGTCGACTATCCGGCACGGCGTCGTGAGCGGCGTAGCCGTGGGCGACAGGAATGATCCGGTCTTGCTCACCCCAAATCAGCAAGGTGGGTAATTTATGACTGAGATGGATCTTGTTGAGCGCACTGACCGCCTGGCCGCGGTAATCCACCACCGAGCGCGTCCGCAGGAACGCCTGCCGCGTCTTCCGATTTGACGACGAGGAATAGGCGTTCCACATCTCGCCGGCGCGCGGCGACTGGATTCCGGCCGACGTGAGCCACGACCCCAGCTTGTTGCCGATGTTCAACACCGGCCGCGGCGCGACCACCGGCAGCACCAGCTCGCTCCCAGGTGCCGAGAGGATGCGCAATATCCAGTTCAGGTCGGGGCCGAGGCCACCGCTGCTGATGAGAACCAGCCGCTGGCAGTAGTCGTGATGTTGGTAGGTGAACTGCATGGCCACACCGCCACCGAGCGATTGACCGACCACGGTCGCCCGCCTGATGCCGAGTTCATCGAGCAGATCACGCAGCAACGCCGCGAACGCACCCAGCGAATAGTCACCGCGCGGCTTGGCGGATTCACCGTGCCCCAACAGGTCCGGTGCCACCACCCGATACTTCTTCGACAATTCGGGAATGACCGCCCGCCAGGTCGCCGAGCTTCCGGCCATGCCATGAATCAACAGCAGCGCCTCGCCGGCCCCGGCGTCTCGATAGGCAAGGCGTTCACCGTGCAGATCGACATAGTCCATCTCGGTCACGTGAACCGCCATTGGCGGACCGCTGCGATGGCCGTCTTGAGACCGCGGCGGCGTCCTGTCGCTAGGTCGGTCCCGGCGAAACCAGGTTCCAGTTGGCTAAACATTCGCTCGCTGCGAGTCTCGGGCGCGTCGTCGGCGGTGTCGCGCAAGTAGCGGTCCGGCAGCGACAGTTTTGCGATGGTGCGCCAAGTCTTGGCGTACTGCATCAGGAATGAGCCAGTGGTGTAAGGCAAGTCGTACTTGTCGCAGACTTCACGCACTCGCACCGCGATCTCATGCAGCCGGTTGCTGGGCAGATCGGGGTAAAGGTGGTGCTCGATTTGGTGACACAGGTTGCCGCTCATAAACCGCAGCACCGGTCCGGCTTCGAAGTTGGCACTGCCCAGCATCTGGCGCAGATACCACTGGCCCTTCGTTTCGTCGATCATGTCGTTTTTGGTGAATTTCTCTGCGCCATCAGGGAAATGCCCACAGAAAATGACCGCGTTGGCCCAGATGTTGCGGATCACGTTGGCCGCCACGTTGGCCGTCAACGTCGATTTGTAGGTTGCGGCCGGCGATAGCGAGGTGAGCGCAGGCAACGCGACATAGTCCTTGACCACCTGCCTGCCGGCCTTGGCTGAAAACTCGCGCACCTGCTCGACGGTCATTGCACGGTCCGTGCCGGCCTTGAAGACCTTGCCGAACTCTATGGGCTGCAAGCCAATTCCCCACTCAAATCCGAGCGCGAGGATGGCGTTGAACAACAGGTTACCGATGTTGAAGGGCTCCCAGGGTTGGTCGCGGGTAACTCGAAGCACGGTGTAGCCGACGTCGTCATCCATGCCGAGGATGTTGGTGTACTTGTGGTGCTGAAAGTTGTGGGTGAAGCGCCAGTGTTTTGACGCCCCACTCATGTCCCACTCCCACGTCGAGGAATGGATCTCGGGATCGTTCATCCAGTTCCACTGACCGTGCATGACATTGTGGCCGATTTCCATATTCTCGATGATCTTGGCCAGGCCGAGTGCCACCGTCCCGCCCCACCAGGCCCAGCGTTTCGAACTGCCGGTCAGCATCAGCCGGCCGACGACATCGAGGGCGCGTTGCGCCGCGATAGTGCGGCGGATGTAGCGGGCGTCCTGCTCGCCCAGGGAATCCTCGATTTCCAGCCGGACCGCGTCCAGCTCGACGGCCAGATTCTCGACATCGGCGTCGGTCAGGTGCGCGAACGCCGGAATGTTTGTAATTGCCAATGTGTTCCCTTCCGTGCTTGTTGGGTTCCCAGCGTCATAAGCCACCGACAAAAGCCCAATCGCGATAAGCGAGGCCACTACTTTCGATGGCTCGATTCGACCAAATGCTGGGCTGCGAAGTTCAGCCGCAGACGGTCAACGGTCTGCGGTTGCTTCTGGTTGGCGGACTTAGCTCGTGAGGCCGCCGGCTCGCGCCGATGAGCGGCCGAGCCGGGTAGCCACTGCTATACCTGGCCGGGTCAGTAGTAGTGGCGGCGGCCGCCGACGGCGTGTCCCATCCGTCCCACCACTGCGAGTAACAGTCCGACGACAAGGAGGATTACCCCAATGACCAAGCAAATATGAGCGTAGGCGAAGGTGGGGACGAGGGCAGGCAGGAGGAGCCCGAGGACGATAAGAACGATTCCGAGAGTGATCATGATGTCTACCTAATTTCTGGAGAGATGTTGGGAGAATTTCCGGGGTCAGTGCCTGAAGGTGGTCATTTAGCTTGGTCCCCAGCTGATTTGAATTGTCCTGTCGACAAGCCGACGGGCACGGACCGGGGTGAACGCGGAGTTGGTGGTCATCCGAGGTCCCGGGTGACGAGGGGATGACTGGAATGCATGTCGTCTCGACCGCTCAGTCAGGTATCGGAACGTACGGCGCGAGCTGAAGCTCATCGAGTTCGGCGGCGTACAGCTAAACTCTTTCCGGACTGGCTGAAGGACTCAGCAACAACAACGTTACCCTTCTGGGGGATCCGCGGCTAGTCGACCGTCGAGTGCCGGCGCGAGCGCGGTGATGAACGCGGGTGTGCGGCCAGATGGTGAGGACTTGGTGGCGTTTCGGCGCGGGGCCCCGGGGCGGGCCAGGCGACGCACCATCACTGCACCTTTGACTTATGCCAATTCCCGATAGTTGGCGGATCCTCAGAACGGACAGTCAGATTCGGTACCCCCATACGGGACCGTCGTTGCCCACGGGCTGTTTCCCAACAGCTTGCCCTACAACCGTCGGTACACCGGCAGTGTTCAGCTTCGTCAGTTTCAACGGCCGCTCGCTGATCGACAACGCGCCGAAGGTATTGACCACCCTGGCGATGAACACGCCCGTCGCCCAGGGAATCGGGCCCGAATCCGTCACCGCGAAACCTGCCACCCGGCCCGAGGCCACCCTCATCACCGTGTGCTCGGGTCTGAAATTCACGGTTAGCTTGGACGCCAGCATAATTCGGATCTTCCATGCTGCGATCGAGGCGTCCGTTGTCGCTGCTGTGTCGCAGGTGGACCTGGATTGTTGTTACGCAGCGAGCGCATTGGTTGACCCGCTGCGGAGATGCCGCTTACACCACACGCCCCGGGCATATGGGCGCTACCGCGCCGCCTGGCTTTGCGCAATCAATGCACTCAGCCGATATTGGGTCCTGATCCGCGTGCGCCGCGTTGTTCCGGGTCTCCGGCGGCGAGCGTGTCGAGGATGAACTGCGCGATGGCGTGTCGCTCGGTACTCGATCGTTCGCCCTGAGTGTCCAGTTCTCGATCAGCTTGCTCCGGGGTATAGCCGCGTCCGATGAGGACGCCGATGGCCTGATTGATGACCGACACCGTCCGCAGATACGTCCCGGCGTCCGGCCTGGCTGGGCCGGGCAGGTGCTGATCGAGAACGAAGTCGCTGGGCGGGCGTCCGGTTAACCACGCCAGGTCAGCGGTGAGGTCGATAAAGGTTCCCGGCGTCGCAGCGTAGAGGATGAGGGAAACCGATAGCGATGACCGGCCGCCACCGACACCGGGCAGCCTCAGCCGAAGGGATGAGCGAACATCGTCCGCCGCGGCACGGTCCTCGAGGATAGTGAACGCGAACGGCGGATCACTGCCGTCAACGGTAACGCGTAGGCCGAGATAGGTGGGCACCGCCGCTCGCGCGTTGACACCCAGTTGATGCAGAGTGTGCAGCACATCGGCGCCCGGTTGATCCAGGGCGGCGGTGAGGATGTCCAAATCAGCGGCCAGGGCCGCACCGATTTTCATCACGGGATGGTTCCGCTGGGCGCTCCCGAGCGCGGATCGAACCTGCCGGGCCGAACAGGCAAGTCGCCTGCAGGGTGGGGAACCTGCGACGCGAGCCAGGACCCGTCGCCTTGACTGTTTCCCCGCCCTTTAACCTACGCGCGCCACTTCGTGCGGCAGCAGTTCGGGCGTAGGCCGACCTCCCGGTCAGGCTCAGGTCAGATTGTGCCGGGCGCGGGCGCGAGCTCGGCGCACGGCTTCATCGACGATATGTTCGGCCACTTCACCCAATTTGCGGTGTTCGACTTGGCTGATCGTCCGCAGCTGAGTGAACGCCTCCTCCGCACTGCGCCCGGTGCGTCCCCGAATCAGGCCGATCGCCTGATCGATCACCGGTCGCGTCGACAGCGCCATCCGCAACTGGGTGGTCAGCGTCAACGCGTGCGCGAGGATCTGTGCATTGTGCACCGCCACCGCCGCGGGTTTGGCGAACAGCTCCCCCAACTCGGCGGCGTGCTCATCGAAGACGTCTTTGTCGTGGGCGTAGACATTGATAGCTCCAATCACCTGATCCGAGAGCAGCAGTGGCAGCGACAGCGCACTGTGCACCCCCAAACGCCCCACCCGGGGACCGAAGCGCGGCCACATCTTCTCCCCACCCAACGACCCAGACCGCACCGTGCGCCGCTCCAATGCTGCGGTAATGCAGGGCCCCTCCTTGAGGGTCACGTACTGGATCTCGTCGATCTCGGCGACAAACGGAGCGCTGGCCGCCAACGCTTCCACCATGTTGTCCCCCCGGTCGACCTCCAACAAGGTCACCCCGGCACCGTCGGCACCCGGTATCGCGTGCACCGCGAACGTCGACACCTCAGCCAGCAACTCAGGCAAGCCCAGACTGCCCGCCACCAAGCCCGCCAGGTCGTCGATCCCGGCCCGCAAATCGGCCGCATCGGCACTGGCCTGCTGCACGCTCAGCGACGCCAACGGCAAACCCCTGGCGTCCTCCGTAAACTCCGTCATAGCTGCGCCCAATTATCTTGCCGGAACTGCACATCCACACCGGAGCCCGGCGCCCCAGCCGCGGACCAACCGTCAAAAGGCGGTTGTCAAAATAATAGTAGCGCCCACTGTTGAGACGGACTGTGAGAGCGACGAGCCGGTGCGTGTGCGAAAAGCAGACACCGTCACCGGATTCCGGTGTCGGCGGCCAGACGATGGGCCCGACAGTGTTGCTGCCTGCTGTCTATGCGTCGGAACCCCCCGCTGCGCAGCATTGACGAAGTGGCTAGTCAATACGAGCGGTCAAACGGGTGTAGCGTCGAGGGTGCTGAGAATCTCAGCTGGTCCGGGATGAGTTCGGCTGTCCGCCGCCTAACTCAAGGAGCATCGGCTCCGAACCCTCACACGCCGTTGATCAATGCGCGTCAGGTCACCCATCACCACTTCACTCGATTCCCCTCAGCCCACCCACGCGCGGGCGTCCCAGATCCCGACGACGCCTGCCTCGCCGGCTAACTCACGCCTGACATCGGCTTCGTTTGCGACGAGGCCCGAATGCCAGATCCCTCGATATCGTTGAAGGACATGCCATGAAAGCTCTGATCATGCTGGTGGTGGTGCTGCTCGTTGTCGCCCTGGCCGTGTTGTCGTTGTCGGTCAGAGTGGTGACCCAGTACGAGAAGGGGGTGTTGTTCCGCCTCGGCAAGGTGGTGGCGGTTAAGGACCCCGGGCTGGCCTTGATCATCCCGGTCATCGACCGGCTGATGAAGGTGTCGTTGCGAATTGTGACGATGCCGATCCAGTCCCAGGGCATCATCACCCGCGACAATGTCAGCGTCGACATTTCGGCGGTCGCTTACTTCCGGGTTATCGACGCGGTGAAATCGGTGATCGCCATCGAGAACGTCCACGCCGCAATCAACCAGATCGCGCAGACCACCCTGCGTAAGGTCGTCGGCCAGCACACCCTTGACCAGGCGCTGTCGGAGACCGACACCATCAACGCCGATATCCGAAAGATCCTCGACATCGCAACACTTGAATGGGGTGTCGAAGTGACACTGGTCGAGCTCAAAGACATCCAGCTGCCCGACAGCATGAAACGCGCGATGGCTCGGCAAGCCGAGGCCGAGCGTGAGAAGCGAGCCAAAATTATTGCGGCAGAGGGCGAATCGATGGCCGCAGCCGCGTTGGGTGAGGCGTCGGACACGATGATGGCACACCCGCTGGCGTTGCAACTGCGCAACCTGCAGACGCTCGTCGAGCTCGGGGTGGAGAAGAACACCACCATTGTTTTCCCGGCACCTCTCATGAGTGCGATCGGTGAACTGGGCGCCTTCCTCGCCAGAGAAAATGCGGCCGCCGCGTCCCCACCCCATCCGGTCAGCACCGCGATTGGGGCCGGCACGTCGACGCAAACCGGGCCTCGGCCGACGAATGGCGTCGTTGCCGGACCCGGGTCCAAGCCCGCTGAAACCCCCTGACCGGCCGTACTTTCCGGCCGCACCCACCGTGATGTCATACGGGAGCGAGCAGGCTGCGAAACGCACGTGAAATGGGATACTCCAACTGTAGACCCACACCAGGGGTCAACGGTGTTGACACGGTTGAGATTGAGGCGTGTAATGAACTTCTGCACTGCAAATTGGAGACTTCGACATGATTGTCATCGTTGGATTGGTTGTTCTGCTCTTCGCCGTCATCGTGGGATTCAGCGGCGTCCTCAACAATGCCGGAGCCACGCATCCGTTGAGCGAGAACTTCTCGGTGTGGGGCTATCACGTCACGGGGTCGACCGGCACCCTGTTCCTCTTCGGGATCGCGATTGGCGCGCTGGCGATGCTGGGTATGAGCGTATTGCTGGCCGGTGCGCGGCGCACCGCGGCACGCGGCCGCGACGCCCGACGTGAACTGCAAAGGTCCCAGCGTGAAGCGGAGTTCTTGAACAGAGACCGCGACTTCGACCGCCAGCCCGCCGTGGCAGGCGGCGCAACCGTGAACTCGGAAACAGCAGGGATCCGACCGAAAAGTAAGTGGGGTCCCCTCGTCCGCCGGTCGTACGGTCGACAACCGACCTCCCCGCGCGCCGGTGGCGGACGCTGGTAGCCGCCAAGTCAAGGCGACACGCACGGCCTCAGTCGCCAGCTCTGGGATACCTGAAGTAAGAACGCGCAACGAAAATAGGTGAGAAGCAATGACTATCGGTAAGAAGATCGCCCATAAGCTCGAAGGGGCAAAGGGCGCCACCAAGAAGATTTTTGGCCGCGCCACCGGTAGTACCCGCCTGCGTACCGAGGGGCGCGCCGACCAATTCAAGGGCAATACCAAACAAGCAGGGGCCAAGGTCAAAGACGCCTTCAAACACTAACTCGGGCAGCCAAGGCCCGCGCCGCGCAAGCGCAAGGCCGAGAACTTTCGCGGGAAGACCATGCATGGCGCGCATGTCACGGGCTCTCGGCGATGGGTGGTGTCTGCGACCGGCTGCAACCACCCGAAAACACCGTACGCGCACGCCGGTGGCGTTCTGACGTCTAAGGCACCCTTCCGGTATATGGTGTGGTGCGGTTGACTCCCCAGCCTCCCGGAAACGTCCGGTGGCGATCTGTTCAAGGTCCCCGCCTGTACCGTGTCCGCACACCGCATAGCCGACAGTTACAGGGTCGTGCTGTTGGACCGACATCGACGGAGTCGCGTGCTCAGGGCTTCAAAGGGGACGACCGCAGCTGGCGGAGATTCGGCGCGCCTCGGCACCTGGGTGCCGGTCAGTACGTATGGTCATCACGTCTGCACTGCTCGACCCCTCGCTTCGCCCGGAGTGACGGTCCCGTTCCGGTGCGGGTGTGAAAGGAGCAGGCGCTCCCGCCGCAGTCAGCGTCAGCCTCAGTTCCGGGCCGGCGGCAGTCACAGCGCAACGGCACGAGTGGTCGCGGCGCGCCCGCAATTTTCGAGGCGAGCTTCGCGGCTCATACCCACCCATTCAGCGCTTACGCGTCATGCGTATACGCCCTTGAACACCCGCACTCGCAGTCGGAGGTCAACCGCAGCGCCGGAGCCAGAGGGAGGATCTTGAGTAAATTCACCGACACCATGTATGGCACCGCCCAGTCCAGTTCGAAGGGCCTGGTCACCGGGGAGCCGAACTGCCCGGTCAGGCATACCTGGGGCGAGGTGCACGAGCGGGCCCGTCGGATTGCGGGTGGCTTGGCCACGGCCGGCGTCGGCTGCGGTGATGCCATCCCGGTGCTGGCCGGCGCCCCGGTCGAGATTGCGCCGACCGGCCAGGGCATCTGGATGCGCGGCGCCAGCCTCACCATGCTCCACCAGCCGACTCCCCGTACCGATCTTGCGCGCTGGGCCCAGGAGACCACCGCCGTCGTCAACATGATCGGCGCCAAGACGGTCGTCATCTCGGACCCGTTCATTGCCGCGGCCCCGGTGCTGTCCGAGCTGGGCATGCAAGTGCTCATGGTCGAGCAGCTGCTTGGCAGCCGCCCGATCGATCCGGTCGAGACCGACGATGACGACGTCGCGCTTCTTCAGCTGACGTCGGGTTCTACCGGGTCACCCAAGGCGGTACGGATTTCGCACCGCAATGTCGTTGCAAACGCCGAGGCGATGTTCACCGGCGCGCAGGTCAACATCGAAACCGACGTCATCGTCAGCTGGCTGCCACTGTTCCATGACATGGGCATGACCGGATTCTTGACCGTGCCAATGTATTTCGGAGCAGAACTCGTCAAGGTCACCCCGATGGACTTTCTGCGCGACACGCTGCTGTGGGCCAAGCTCATCGACAAGTACAAGGGCACCATGACCGCGGCGCCCAACTTCGCCTACACGCTGCTAGCGAAACGCCTTCGCAGGCTGGCCCAGCCTGGCCAGTTCGACCTCTCCACCCTACGATGGGCCCTGTCGGGCGCCGAACAGGTCGAACCCGCCGACGTCGAAGACCTTTGCGAAGCGGGCAAGCCGTTCGGATTACGTCCGGACGCAATCCTGCCGGCTTACGGCATGGCCGAGACGACCGTGGCCGTGTCGTTCTCTGAGTGCGGCGCAGGCCTATTGATCGATGAGATCGACGCGGACCTGCTCGCCGTACTGCACCGGGCTGTCCCCGCGACCAAGGGCAAAACCCGGCGACTGGCCACGCTCGGACGTCTCCTCCAGGGCCTGGAGGCGCGCATCGTCGACGAAGACGGCAACATTCTGCCCGCCCGCGCGGTCGGCGTCATCGAGGTGCGCGGTGAGCCGGTGACGCTGGGTTACGAAACAATGGCCGGATTCGTCGCGGCACAGGACGACCAGGGCTGGTATGACACCGGCGATCTGGGTTACCTCACCGAGACCGGTCACGTCGTCGTCTGCGGCCGGGTCAAGGACGTGATCATCATGGCTGGGCGGAACATCTACCCGACCGACATCGAACGCGCCGCCGCGCGCGTGTCGGGGGTACGGCCGGGTGGCGCCGTGGCGGTGCGACTGGAAGCGGGTCACGCGCGAGAGACGTTCGCGATCGCCGTGGAGTCCAACGACTGGCAGAACACGGCCGAGGTGCGCCGCATCGAGCAACAGGTGGCACACGAGGTTGTTGCCGAGGTCGACGTCCGGCCGCGCAATGTGGTGGTGCTCGCGCCCGGAACTATCCCCAAAACGCCGTCGGGCAAGCTGCGGCGCGCCCACACGTTGGCACTGGTCGGCTGACTTTCGGTACTCGACCGAGAGTAAGTTTGTGGTCGAGGGTGTACGCGAGGAGGGAAGTTGGCCGACTTCGACGCCCAACCGAACCGTATGATGCCGCGATTGCCCGAACTCTCCGCTACCCAGCGGGAGGCAGACGAGGCAGAGCTCTACGCGGGGCTCCGTGGAGTGGCCGGGATTGTGGCCGTTGGCCGCGGGGTGATCGACCTTCTCCGGGATGTGGCGGAGTTCGCGGCGCAGGCTATTCCGGGCGCCGACGGTGTCGGGGTCGCACTGATCGATCCGGAGCAGGGCATCTCCGGCGTCCGTACCTGGGCCGCGACAGCGGTGCTCGTCCACGACATCGACACCGTACAGTACAGCGAACTGCACGAAGGTCCGTGCATCACCTGCATGGAGTCCCAACGCCCTACCGTGAGCGGATCGCTGGGCAGTGACATCCGTTGGCCGCACTTCGGTGGCCGGGTGGCCCGCATGCGCACCCACTCCGCGTTAGCGCTGCCGCTGATCGTCGGCGACCAGGTAATCGGTTCGATCAATGCCTACGCAGCAACCCGCGACGCGTTCGCCGACCACGCGGTGCAGTTAGGGTCCCAATTCGCCAAACCCGCCGCCGTTTCGGTGTACAACGCCCAGTTGCTGGCCGTCGCACATGAACGGACACTGCGATTACAGCGGGCATTGGACAATCGATCGGTGATCGATCAGGCGATCGGCATCATCCGTAGCCGATCGGGTGCGGGCGCGGAGGAGGCATTTGAACGTCTCGCCCAGATCAGCCAAATTGAGAACGTCAAGCTGCACACCGTCGCCGAGCGGCTGGTCGAGGAATCCGCGCGACGCGCGCGAGCGCGGCGTCGCTGAGGCCGCTAGTGCGGTCGCGCGGCCGGGAAGTCGGCCAACTCCGCCACAAGTATCGGGCGGGAATACCGATCAGTCATCAATCTGCGGGAAACGTCGGTCAAGTGTTCGCCGTGGGCCCGCGCGTAGCTCCGCAACAGTTGGAACGCCTCCTCTACAGATACATCCAGCATTTCGCGGAGGAAGCCCTTGGCCTGCTCGACGATGACGCGGCTGTTCAGCGCGGAGCGTAAATGCGGCACGAGGACGGCGGGTGTGGGTGCGTGTTCCTGGAGGATCGCGACACATGCGATGTGGGCCAGGGTCTGGCCAACGAGCAGATCGGCCTCGTTGAGCCCGCCCGGGCGGGTGCCGAACAAGTTGAGCGCGCCCAACACGATGCCAGCGGCGCGCATCGGGACGGCGTGCACGGAGGCGAAGCCGGCGCCAACGGCGGCGGGGACGAACCGCGGCCACCGCTCTATTGCCCCTTGGATGTCGGCGACCGAGACCGGTTGGCCGGTGGCATAGCAATCCAAGCACGGGCCTTCGTCGGCTTGTAACTGGAAGAGCTCGAGTTCGCGGGCCCGCTCCGACGTCGCGGCCAGCAGGCGGAGCTGGTTCAGCGGGTCGGCGAGCAGAAATCCCGCGGCGTCGATGTCGAGCAGCTCAGCACTGCGCTCCGTGAGCACGGTCAGCAGCTCAACCACGTCGAAGTCGTCGAGCAGGCTGTCGACGAGCGAGACGACGGCGTCGAGTACGCGGGTTTCACGAGGGGTGTCAGTCACTTCGCCCTCTCACTTCCTGGACTGTCTAGTCCGCCAGGCGCACATCAGTCGGCCTCGAGCCGCAGGCGGCGGTCGAGGATGTCGCGCGCGACGTCGGTGGCGCTGCGGCCGGTGGCGTAAGCATGGGCGCGCAGCCGGACCAAGGCCTCGGTCGGCTCAATCTCCAGCTGAGCAACGAGCATGCCGGTGGCCTGGCTGACCTCCGCGCGGCTCAGTGCGTTGAGTTCGGCCCAGGCATTGCTTTTAGGGTCTGCGACCGCCGCCTGCAGGTCAGCGTCCAGGAGATCAAGCAGCGAAATGCCTGCGAGCTCTGCGGCGGCGACAGCACTGGTCAGGCCCTCGCCCGGCAGCGGGCCCGGCTGCGCGCGGAAGAGGTCGAGCGCACCGACGAACTCGCCGGCAACCACGACGGGGATCGCGTAGACGCCTCTGATCTGGTGGGCAAGCATGGCGGGCCCGTACGCGGGCCAGCGAGCCTCCTCAGGATTGGCGAGGTCGACGACCAGAACCGGATTCCGCCGGGCGACAGACTCAAGGCACGGGCCCTCCCCGAGGATGAACTGGAGTTCGTCATACATACGGGCAGGTTCGCCGCTGGCTCCCAGCGTTCCGCTGCTCGCGCCGTCGAACACGATGGAGATTGCGGCTGCGTCAACGTCGAGCAGGTCCACGCAGGCCTCGCAAAGGCGGTCCGCGGCCGCTATCCCGCGTCGGCCGTCGACAGCAGCGCGGAGCTGCTCGTGGATTGCCACATTTAGCCGAACAGGAGCCGGGCGGCAGCATTGCTGCCCAGCTGGCTCGTTGGGGACGTCATCCTCCCAGCCTGTCACTAATTAAGTCGCTTTACGAGCGCGACGCCGTTGTCGTGGCCGACCGGGCTCGGCGGCCGGGTGAATGTGTCATTGACCGGTGCGGTTGAGGAGGAGAATCCTCAGGTGATCGCCGGGACGAAATCGCGTCTACTACGGTGACGGCGGCGAAGAGATCGATTCGCGGTACGTGGTCGGTCTTGTCAATCGCCAGGTACGGGAGTGACCGAAGCGATAACGACCCACACGGCCGAATTCCGTTTCGTGCCACCTTGATTAGGAGGCGTCAGCGGCGAACGGCCGCCGGCTTCGGCGCCCACCAGAGTTGCTTCGGGCGATGATTGCGGTCGACAATCCTCGCCGCTTTGCATCCTCGCCTGCACCCGAGCGGCGCGACGGTTCCCCCGCAATCCGAAACCTGTTCTCCGAGGCCGTTTCTGGTGCGTCGTCAGAAGAAGCGGACAGGAACCGGTCCGGCAACGCCAATTTGAAGATGGTACGCACGGTCAGCAGGTACTGACGAACCAACGGGCCGGTCGTGTACGGAAGGTCGTAAGCGACGCACAACGCGCGGACCCGCGCGGCAATCTCGGGGTACCGATTACTTGGCAGGTCGGGGAACAGGTGGTGCTCGATTTGGTAGCAGAGGTTTCCGCTCATGAACGCCATCACCGGTCCGGCGTGGAAGTTTGCGGTGCCCAGCATCTGCCTGAGATACCACGCGGCCTTCGTCTCATCCTCCAGCACGGCCTCGGTGAACTTTTCCGCACCATCGGTGAAGTGACCGCAGACGATGACCAGATACGCCCACGCATTGCGCAGTCCGTTGGCCACCACGTTGGCCCCCAGGGTACGGCGCCACCGCCGGCGACTCAGCACAGGGAACAGAACATAGTCTTTGCCGACCTGGCGAGCGATTTTGCGGCGCAGGGCTTTTGCGTGGGCCGATTTACCGGCAGCTGTCTTCTCGCGTTCCTGCACCGAGTACAAGCAGTGCAGTGCCACGCCCCACTCAAACAAGAGGGCCAGCAGCACCGCCCGCAACGGTTGCACCAAGGCGCCCCGCTGCCAATTCTCGTCACGAGTGACGCGCATGATGCCGAACCCGAGGTCGTCGTCGACGCCGACGACGTTCGCGAAGACGTGGTGCCGGTAGTTGTGGGAGTGCTGCCACTGCGAGGAGAGACCGGCCATGTCCCATTCCCAGGTACTGGAATGGATTTCGGGATCGTTCATCCAATCCCATTGGCCGTGGCTGATGTTATGGCCGAGCTCCATATTCTCAATGCACTTGGCCGCGGCCAGGGCCGCCGTGCCGACGGCCCATCCGCGCTTGCCTCTGCTCGTGGCAATGACCAGCCGCGCCGCGATCTCCAGGCAACGCTGAAAAGCGATTGCCCGCACGATGTATGCCCGGTCCTTGGCGCCGCGCGAAACCTCAATATCGCAACGGATCGCTTCCAGATCGGCCGCGAACGCCTCGAGGTCCTCGTCGCTCAGATGAGCGTATTCAGGTAATTCGGTAATAGCCATTGGAAATCATCGAAATTCGGGCGCGTTGGACGGCGTATGCGCGACGACACGCAGCCCGGGACAGTTTGCGAAACGCAGCATGAGTAAATAGGTCCGATCTATGGGAGTCAGTCGCACGCGAGCCACGACATCAGGGCGCAAGGTCAGCTAAGCCGGACAATTCTCGGTCAGCAGAACTGCGGCATCGGGCGACAAGCTACTTCTGTCGGCCGCGAATACGGCTGCACTACTGGTGCAGTTACCGTCGTTGCCCTCGTCACCGGAGTCGGACCGTACGGCCTGCCCGGACCCCTAGGGATCCGGAGGGCGTTGAGCCATTCTGCTTGACACACCTGCCTTAGCGGCTCTACGCCGTGAGCCCTGACCGTAGGCCTTCGGGGCACACTCATGCAACACGCTGACGCGTGGGCGACCCCGACGCTACCTCAACCGGCGGATCCCCCGCGCTGCGCGTGACTGTGGTGATCGAATCGAGATTCGCGGCCGGTCAGTGAGTTACTGGAACTCGCCGGCGGAAAGCGGCACGCTAAGCGCCAGCACAGCGACGTCGTCCTCGACTCCCGAACCGAGGCCGTCGAGCAACGCGTGGACAGCTTCGACGATGCCTGACGCCGTCGCCGGCGCATGGGATGTTGCGAAGCGCAGCAGGGCCCCTCGGTCGTCGAATCGTTCGCGGCCGACACCGGTACTGGCCTCGGTGAGTCCGTCTGTGTACAGCACGAGGGTGTCGCCGGGCCCGAGATGGAACCTGATGGCCACGAAGCGCGGTTCGGTGACGAGGCCGACGGCGTGACCCCCGATGCTATCCACGTAGTGGGCACCGCCGTCGGCGTGCAATTGCAGCGGAGGTAGATGGCCGCCGCTGCCGAGCTCGACGTCAAAGCCAGTGCCCCGCCTGGTCAGGTTGCCGTAGATCACGGTGCAGAAGCTCTCGCTCCGGGTGCCGAGCTCCTGGCCGAGGACGGCGTGGAGGTTGTGCAACACCTGCACCGGGTCGTCGTCGGATACAGCCGCGGAGCGCAGCACATACCTGGTCAGTCCGGTGACCACCGCGGCCTCAACCCCTTTCCCCACGACATCACCGAGGAAGAAGCCCCACTTCGTGCGGGACAGCGGGAAGAGATCGTAGAAGTCGCCGCCGACGTCGTCATCGGACGCCGTGTGGTAGTAGTCTGCTGCGTCCAACCCGTTCGGGGGGGACAGCACCGGCGGCAGCAACGAGCGTCGCAGCGTGTCGGCAAACGCCCGTACCCGGTCGTGCTCCGCCTCGGCCCGCCGCCGCTCTTCCAAAAGCTCCCGCTCGTAGGCGCGGCGGTCCGCCGCATCGACCGCACTGATTCGCAGCAACTCCGGCTGCCCGCGCGGGCCTGTCTTGACGTTGGCCGTGAGAAACATGGGCAGGCGTGCACCGTCGGCCGCCACGAGGTCGACCGTGACACCGTTGAGCTCACCGCTCATGCGCAGCAGCGGCTCGAAATGGGTCTCGTAGTGGATCCGACCCCCAGCGGTGAAGAGATCGCTGAAGAGCGTTCCCTGCAATGCATTTGGTTCGTAGCCCAACCAGCGGACCATGGTGTTGTTGATCCGGACGATTCGGCCGTCGGGCCGGGCGATGAGGTGGCCACAGGGACTGTTCTCCCAGAAGTCTTCCAGGCTGGGCTCGCTCACGCCCATCGGACGAACGCCGAAATCGCGGACGCGGTGGCGTCCGGGGCGCTCACCTGGGGGCAGTGGCCAGTGGCATCGAGAGTGATCAATCGACTGTCCGGAACGTGTTCGTGGACATACGCGCCGACCTCGCGCGGTGCGATCGCATCCGTGGCACACTCAATCACCAACGTGGGAATCGGGATCCGTGCAAGGTCGTCGCGGTTGTCGGAAAGGAATGTGGCGCGGGCGAACACGCGAGCATGCGCGGGGTCGTTGCGGCAGAAGGTATCGACCAGTTCGTCCTGCAGCGCGGGCCGATCCGGGGTCCCCATGATGACGGGTGCCATCGCGTGCGACCAGCCCAGGTAATTGAGCTCCAAGGATTCAAGGAGTTCGTCGATATCGGACTGCGAGAATCCGCCCCGATAGCCGTCGTCATCGATGTAGCACGGCGACGGTGTGAGCATGACCAGCTTCGCGAACCGATCGGGCTCGGCGATGACCGCCAGCGTGCCGATCATGGCCGCCACAGAGTGCCCGACGAACACGACATCGCGCAGGTCAAGTTCACGAACTATGTCGACGATATCGGCGGCGTATCCCGTCAGCGACGAATATTTCTGCGCGTCCCAGCACGCCGGATCCGACTCCCCGCAGCCGACGTGGTCGATGAGCAGCAGGCGAAAGTCCCACTGCAGCCGGTCGACGACCCGACGCCACAGCTGCTGATCGCAGCCGAACCCGTGCGCGAGGAGGATCAGTGGCCCGTCCGGAGCGCCAACGATCTTGATGTTGTTCCTGGCGTAGACGTCCACGCTTCCACTGTAAGCCGCCCCCGCGGCGCGGATCGCCGAGCCGTGACGCGGTGAGGATGCTCTCCCCGCTGCAGGCGAGGACCCGGCGAACCACTGCCCCCGGTGGGATCAATCCCAGAAACGGAACTTCTTCCAACTTTTTTCGTCGCCGGAAACGTCGGACCACTCGTCGCGCGCATACGTGTGCGGTCGTTTGACGCCACTGCGAATGACGTCGAGCGTGCCATCGCTGTGCTTACGGTAGGCGTCGCCGAATCGCATATACCTTTCGATTGCTCCGTCTCGCAGAGTCACGGTAACTGCCATAGTTGAACCTCCAAGATCGCCGGCCAAACGCCGACGGTCGTCCTTTGACAACGAATAGCGTTGCGGCGTCGTGTGATTCGCTTAGCCGCAGCAGATTGTTGGATATCGAAGCCGGTGACGTTGTGGTCATGCCCATACCCGTCGCTGCGCAACGACTTGACGCGCCAGCACCAGATAGGCGCCGGCGACGACCGGCCAGGCCATCTCAGGCGCCAATCGGCGGGCCTCGGCCGCCATCGCACCCGCGAACCGCGGCTCCGTCAGCACACGACGCAGGGCAGCTACCAGCGCATCCGGCTCGTCATGCCCGACCACGATTCCAGCGCCGGTTCCCAGCAGCTCCACGGCGTGTGGGAACGCGGTGGCCACAACTGGCCGGCCACTCGCGACAGCATCGACCAGGGCCCCCGAAGTGACCACATCGGCCGAGTCGTACGGCAAGACGACGACGGCCGCGGCCTGAATGAGGGCGGTCAGCATCGGGCCGTTGCGGTAACTCGCATCGAAGAACACCGAATCCGCGACACCACATCGCAATGCCTGAGCGGTCAAGGCATCGCGATACTCCTCACCAGCGGTGGCGAACACCCTGGGCTGTGTCGGACCAGCAATCAGGTACCGCGGTCGCCCGGGCAAACCGCTCAACGACCCCATCGCGTCGATCACCCGCTCGATACCCATGCCTGGTCGCAGCAAGCCCCACGTCAACAGGGTCGGTCGACCGCCCCGGATGCACGCGCTCATCGGCACACTCGCTCGGTGCGGGATGACGGCGACTTTGCGGCGGTCGATATCGAAGCCGCAGCGTAACTTCTCACCGGCCACGTCGGACATCACGATCACTCGATCGGCCCGCGCGGCAATGGCCTCGAACACGGTACGCTGTTGTCGCGTCGGGCTTTTGAGGACAGTATGGGCGATCACAATCGACGGCACGCGCAGTCTCTCGACGATGTCCAGCACCGCATCTTCGTCGACGTCTCCGTGGACGCCGTGCTGATGCTGGATGACCGCAACGTCGCTCTGGTTCAACACGTCAGCGCATGCCGCGACGGAGGCCGGTGAGTCATTGATCAGCTCTCCAATGACGCGGGCGCTCAAGGACGGCGCGGCGTCGGACACTCGCACGACGCTGACGTCGGCGCCATAAGCGGTCAACCCAGAGACAAGCCCGGCGCCGAACCGCGCCGACCCGCATCGCGTCGGTGGAAAAGCACTCAGGATGCCAAAACTAGGGACATTGGAAATTACCGGGTCCACAATGGGATCCGCCGGTCTACGAAGTGGAGCCAAAGCGCTCAAGCGATCCCAACTGCAGTGGGCACCCGGCGTGCCCGGCGTGAGCGGTTGCTCGGCGCGGTCAGCTCGAAATGGCTAACTCATCCCGGATTAGCTGGGCCTACTGATTACATTGACGATACACCAATAAGCGGTTGATAACGCCGGCGCGCAACCTGAGCCCGAAGATCGCGCACTCGCAGCCTTCTACCTCGATCCCACCCATTCATACACCCGTGACGAGACACACTTGAGCACAACGAGTTTCGGTTCACACGGTGGCGGCGTGGTCTGCGCCGCGCCTGCATGCCGCCACGGTTGCGTATCGAAAGGGGCCCGCAGCCTTGTTAAGGCCGCGCGCTGAACTGTCTCAATTGACTGTTTCCCTACGCTTTTCGTCTTTTAAGGGTACCTTGCGAGCTAGCTATCGGCCGTTGAGGCGGGCGAACCCAGGCAACGACCCCAGTGGTCGAAAGCCTTGTCAGCGGGGCAGACCGAGAAGCCGCTCCGCGGCGACGGTGAGCAGGATCTGCTCCGTGCCGCCGGCGATGGTCAGGCAGCGGGTGTTGAGGAAGTCGAACACCGCCTGGTTGTGCACCAGGCCGCCGCCCTCCGAGGAGTCCATCGTGAATTCGGCCAGCGCCTGGCGGTAGCGGACACCGATGAGCTTGCGCACGCTGGCCTGCGCTCCGGGGTCTTGGCCGCCGACGGCCAGCTGGGCGATGCGCTGGTCCAGCAGCGCGCCGGTCTGCGCGGTAACGATCAACCGCCCCAACCGATCTTGCTCCGCGGCGTCGAGGTCGAGCTCGGCCAGCAGCTCGAGAAGTTCCTCCATCGGGTTGCCCAACGCGGTTCCGTTGGCCATCGCGATTCGCTCGTTGGCCAGCGTGGTGCGGGCCAGCCGCCAACCGTCGTTCACCTCGCCAACGACCAGCTCGTCGGGAACGAACACGTTGTCCAGGAACACCTCGTTGAACAACGAGTCACCGGTGATCTCACGCAGCGGACGGATCTCGATGCCCGGCGAACTCATCTCCACCAAAAAGTAGGTGATGCCTTTGTGTTTCGGCGCATCCGGATCGGTGCGGGCCAGGCACACACCCCATTTGGCCTTGTGCGCGGCCGACGTCCACACCTTCTGCCCGGTCAGGTTCCAGCCGCCGTCGGCGCGGACCGCTTTGGTGCGCAGCGAGGCCAGGTCGGAACCCGCCCCGGGCTCGGAAAACAGCTGACACCAAAGGAATTCGCCGCGCGTGGTCCCCGGCACAAAGCGCTCGACTTGTTCCGGAGTGCCGTGCTCGAGGATGGTCGGGGCCGCCCACCAGCCGATCACCAGGTCGGGCCGGGCTACGCCGGCCGCCGCCAGCTCCTGATCGATCAGCAGCTGCTCGGCCGGACCCGCGCCGCGCCCGTAAGGCGCCGGCCAGTGCGGCGCCTGCAGGCCCGCTTCGGCCAGGGCTGCCTGCCGCTTCTCCTCGGGCAGCGCGGCGATCTGGGCGACGGCGGCGGCGATCTCCGCCCGCTGGTCCTCGACCTCGCTCAGGTCGATCCCCAGCCGTCGCCGCACACCCGCCTGGGTCAGCGCGGTGATCCGGCGCAACCAGGTCTCGGCCCCGCCCAGGAACCGGCCGATGGCATGCGCCCGGCGCAGGTACAGGTGCGCGTCGTGTTCCCAGGTGCAGCCGATGCCGCCGAGCACCTGGATGCAGTCCTTGACGTTGGCCTTCACGGCGGCGATGCCGGTGCCCGCGGCCAGGGCCGCGGCGATGGAGAACTGGGATTCGTCGCCCTCGGCGGCGGCGCGCGCGGCGTCGGCGGCGGCCACCTCGGCCTGCTCGGCGCGGCACAGCATCTCGGCGCAGATGTGCTTGATGGCCTGGAAGCTGCCGATCGGCTTGCCGAACTGCTCGCGGACCTTGGCGTAGTCGACGGCGGTCTCCAGCGACCAGCGGGTGATGCCGGCCGCCTCGGCCGCCAGCACCGTCGCTGCCAGCTCCTCGACGCGCACGCGGGTGTCCGATACAACGGTGGCCGGGGCCGCATTCAGCACCACCCGGGCCAACGGCCGGGAGAAGTCGCTGGCTTGTAGGGGCTCGACCTGCACGCCCTCACCGCCGGTGTCGATCAGCAGCCACTTCCCGCCGGCCGGCGCCAACAGCACGGCGCCCTCGGCCACACCCAGCGCGAACGGCAGGTCGCCCGACGCCTTCGACGTCGCGCCGTCGAACTCGAGGTCGCCTTCCAGCGCCAGCCCGGCAAAGCGTTCCCCGGAGGCGAGGGCGCCCAACAACTCCGTATCCGAGCCCGCCTCGGAGAGAAGCACAGTGGCCAGCGCCGTGGTGGCCACCGGCCCGGGAACCAGCGCTTTCGCCGCTTCCTCGACCATCGCGCACAGGTCTTCGATGCTGCCGCCCGCGCCGCCCAACTCCTCGGGGATCGCGACGCCGAAGATCCCCAGCTCGGCCAGCCGGGAGAACACCGGCCGCCAGGCGTCGGACTTACCCTGCTCCACGTCGCGGATCGCCGCGGTGCCACCCGGCCCCGACGTCGAATTGCGGGCCCAGTCGCGCACCAGGGCGCGCGCGGCAAACTGCTCGTCGGTGACGGTCGCTACCACCCTGCGGACCTCCGCGTCCTTGACTCGACGTGACAAGGGGATTGAACCCCTGTCCTGATTGTGCGATCTGCCCGCCAAGCGGGTACCTCTCCATCACGTGTTGGCACGCAACCCGCTCTTCGGAGACTAGAACGTGTTCTAATAGTGCCAGCGATCGACCGTCAAGTCGAACGCCATTACAGCAGCACAGCGCTTGTCCGCGGCGGTATGGAGGTGGGAAATTCACACGCAGAATGCGTATCGTTTGCAATCGAACCGCCGGGAACAGGAGCAAACCGTCACATGCCAGCCAACGCAAACCCGAGCCGCGTGTCTGACGCGCAGCCGCGTGAGGTCATAAACGTGGCGGTACTGGCGGAATCCGAACTGGGGTCTGAGGCGCAGCGGGAACGCCGCAAGCGCATCCTGGACGCCACCATGGCCATCGCCTCCAAGGGCGGCTACGAGGCAGTTCAGATGCGTGCGGTGGCCGATCGCGCCGATGTCGCGGTGGGGACGCTGTACCGGTATTTCCCGTCCAAGGTGCACCTGCTGGTGTCGGCGCTGGGCCGCGAGTTCAGCCGCATCGACGCCAAGACGGACCGCACGGCGATGACCGGTGGCACGCCCTTCCAGCGGCTCAACTTCATGGTGGGCAAGCTCAACCGCGCGATGCAGCGCAATCCCTTGCTGACCGAGGCGATGACGCGCGCCTACGTGTTCGCCGACGCGTCGGCGGCCAGCGAGGTCGACCAGGTCGAGAAGCTCATCGATTCGATGTTCGCGCGCGCGATGGCCGACGGCGAACCGACCGAGGACCAGTACCACATCGCCCGGGTGATCTCGGACGTGTGGCTGTCGAACCTGCTGGCGTGGCTGACCCGGCGGGCGTCGGCCACCGACGTCAGCAAGCGGCTGGACCTGGCCGTGCGGCTGCTGATCGGCGACACCGAACAGGCCTAGTCTCCAACCGGCTCACGCCGGCGGACCGGCGGTGCGGCCCCGGACGAGCTCGGTGTCCAGCAGTTCCACGGCCGGCAGACCCGACCGTGGCGGCTTCAACAACAGCTCCCCGGCCCGGCGGCCCTTCTGCAGGCTGGATTGCGACACCGTGGTCAGGCCGCGGTTGATGGCCTCGGGCACTCCGTCGAATCCGGTGACGGTCATCTGGCCGGGCACGTAAATGCCGTGCGCGCGCAGGTAATCCATGGCGGACAGGGCCAGGATGTCCGCGGTGCACATGAGCGCGGTGATCCGCGGATTGGCCTCCAGGGCCACCTTGGCGGCGGCGCCGCCGGATTCGGGCAGGTGCTCGTAGCTTTCCACCACGGTCAGGGAATCGGGGTCGACCCCGGCGGCCGTCATCGCCTCCCACACGCCGGTGATGCGCTCGCGCTGCACGTCGAACGCGGGTGAGCGCAGCCGGTCGGCGTCCACCAGGCCCTGGCGCCGGTCCCTGCCCAGCCGCATGGTCAACAGCCCGATCTCACGGTGTCCCAGGCCCAGCACATAGTCGGCGAGCTCGCGCATCGCGGCGCGGTCATCGATGCCCACCCGTGAGACGCCGGCGAGCCCCTTCGGTTGGTCGACCACCACGACCGGCAGCCGACGCTGCAGCACCACCTGCAGGTAGGGATCGTCGTCGCACACCGAATAGACCACGAAGCCGTCCACGCCGGCCGAAAGCACCGCGGCCGTCCCGTCTTTGAGGCTGCGGCTGGGCCCGACGGCCACCAGCAGCAGCCCCTGCCCCAGCGCCTCGCACGACTGCGCCACCCCGGTGACGAAGTCCCGCGCGGCGGGGTCACTGAAGAAGTACGTCAGGGGTTCGGCCATCACCAGGGCGACCGCGCCGGCCTTGCGGGTGCGCAATGATCGCGCCACCGGGTCGGGGCCGGCGTACCCGAGCCGCTTGGCCGTCGCGAGCACGCGCTCACGCAGGTCCCGCGAGAGCTGATCGGGCCGGTTGAAGGCATTCGAGATCGTCGTGCGCGAAACGTTGAGCTCGTCCGCCAATGACGCCAGAGTCGCACGCCGGCGCGGTGTGGGACTCACGTTCGGTGAGGCTACAGCGGATCGGGGCCCGCGCCTACGAGCTTCAGCTTGCGGCTTTGTAATGGAAACGGTTTTCATTAGTATTGTGGATCGGCTGACTGGCCGGCGGGAGGAATCGGACGTGCGCATGGCACTGACGCGGCAGCGAACGGCGACGGCCAGAACCGCCGACGCGACGCGATGGCTGGCGGCCGCCCTGGTATTGGCCGGCGGCACGGTGCTCACCGGCTGCGGCGGCACCGCGCACTCGCGGACCATCTCCGTCGTCGCCTCCACCGACGTGTGGGGCAGCGTCGCGCGCGCCGTCGCGGGTTCGCATGTCGCCGTCAAATCCATTCTCAGCGGCGCGGACGTCGACCCGCACTCCTACGAGGTCAGCCCCGCCGACGCCGCCGCGATCGCCGACGCCCCGTTGGTGGTCTTCAACGGCGGCGGTTACGACGGCTGGGTCGACGATGTGCTGGCCCGCCACCCCGGCGCCAAGCCGGTCGATGCCTACTCGTTCCTGGACGGCGACCAACCCCGCAACGAGCACGTCTTCTACGACCTGACCGTCGCGAAGTCGGTTGCGGCCACCATTGCCGACCGCCTCGCGACGATCGACCCGGGCAACGCCGCCGACTACCGGGCCAACGCCGCCGCGTTCGGGCGCGACGCCGACTCCATCGCCGGCGTCGAACACGCGATCGCGACCACCCACCCCAACACCTCGGTGATCGCGACCGAACCGGTCGCGTTCTACCTGCTGAAGGCTTCGGGATTGGTGAACCGGACGCCGCCCACGTTCGAGGCTGCCATCGAGAACGAGACCGATCCCGCACCGGCCGACATGGCGGCGGTCCTCGAACTGGTCAACCGGCATCAGGTGTCGGCGGTGCTGATCAACCCGCAGACCTCCACGACCGCGATCAACGGCCTACGGGATGCCGCGCGGCACGCGGGTGTCCCGGTCACCGACGTGTCCGAAACGCTGACCGACGGCACGGATTACCTGACCTGGCAACGCAATACGGTCAACCAGCTGCAGTCCGCGCTGCAGTCGAGCCGGCCCACGCCGTCATGAGCCTGGAACCGGCCATCGAAAACCCCGCCGAGACCGTTTCGCTGCGCGGCGCTCGGCTGTCCTTCGGCGACCGCGTGCTGTGGGATCACCTGGACCTGTCGGTGTCGCGGGGCGAATTCATCGCGGTGCTGGGTCCGAACGGCAGCGGCAAGACGTCGCTGCTCAAGGTCCTGCTCGGGCAGCTGGCACTGAGCGCCGGCGCCGGGCTGGTGGACGGCAAGCCGATTACCAGGGGCAGCGGACGCATCGGCTATGTGCCCCAACACCGCCCGATGGACGCCGACGTGATGCTGCGCGGTCGCGACCTGGTTCAGCTGGGCATCGACGGGCCGCGCTGGGGCGCTCTCCCGCTGCGGTCCGCCGATCGGGAGCGGCGGCGCGCGGCCGTGCGCCAAGCGCTGCGCCAGGTCAACGGCGAACACCTGGCCGACGTCCGGGTCGGGACGATGTCGGGCGGCGAGCTGCAGCGGGTGCGCATCGCCCAGGCGCTGGTCAGCGACCCGCTGCTGTTGCTGTGCGACGAGCCGCTGCTGACGCTGGACCCCGCCAACGCCAGGCTGGTGTCGGCGCTGATCGAGCGGCGCCGCCAGGACGCCGCGACCACGGTCATCGTCGTCACCCACGAGATCAATCCGATCCTGCCGTACGTGGACCGGCTGCTGTACCTGGTCGACGGCCGGTTCGAGATCGGCACTGTCGAGCAGGTGATGACCAGCCAGACGCTCTCGGCGCTGTACCAAGCCGACATTCAGGTGCTGAAGGTCAAGGACGGCTACGTGGTGGCCGGCGCGCGGGACGGCGGGTACTGCTGATGGAGCATCGGCTCGCCGGCCTGCTGGACCATCTGTTCTCCTTCGACATCACCGCCCACCTGCTCGGCCACGACTTCGTGCAGCAGGCGCTGGTGGCCGCCGCCCTGCTGGGACTGGTAGCCGGGCTGATCGGGCCGTTCATCGTGATGCGGCAGATGTCGTTCGCCGTGCACGGGTCCAGCGAATTGTCGCTGACCGGAGCCGCTTTCGCGCTGCTGGTCGGCTTCGGCGTGGGGGTGGGCGCGCTGATCGGCAGCGCCCTGGCCGCGGCGCTGTTCGGCGTGCTCGGGCGGCGCGACCGGGAGCGTGACTCGGTGATCGGCGTGGTGCTGGCGTTCGGGTTGGGCCTGGCGGTGTTGTTCATCCATCTCTACCCGGGCCGCACCTCGACCAGCTTCGCTCTGCTGACCGGCCAGATCGTCGGGGTCGGCTACACGGGCCTGACCATGCTGGCGCTGGTCTGCCTGCTCGTGATCGCCGTGCTGGCGACGTGTTACCGGCCGCTGCTGTTCGCCACCGTCGATCCCGATGTCGCCGCGGCGCGCGGTGTGCCGGTCCACGCGTTGGGCATCGTGTTCGCGGCCCTGGTCGGTGTGGTGGCGGCCCAGGCGGTGCAGATCGTCGGCGCGCTGCTGGTGATGTCGTTGCTCATCACGCCGGCGGCCGCGGCGGCCCGGGTGGTCGCCTCGCCGGCGGTGGCAATGGTGACCTCCGTGGTGTTCGCCGAGGTGTCCGCCGTCGGCGGCCTGGTGCTGTCGCTGGCGCCCGGCGTGCCGGTGTCGGTCTTCGTCGCGAGCATCTCGTTCCTGATCTATCTGATCTGCTGGATGATCGGGCGCCGGCGAGAGTCCGCCGCATAAGCTGGTCGCACACATTGGCCCCACGTCGGAAGGGCAGTGGTGCGCGGGCGGATCGCGTTCCTGGTGCTGGCGGCGGTGTGCGTGCTGACGGCCGGCTGCACCACCGTGGTAGGCGGCAGCGCGTCACCCGCGGACAACTCCGGCCCACTGTCCCAGACCCCGCAGCCCGCCGAGGCCCTCGACGGGCTGCTGCTGGACAAGGACCAGATCAACTCCTTGCTCAGCGCGGGGATGCGGCTGCGCTACGGCGTGCAGGAGATGTGGGACTGGAGCTCGACTTTCAGCGACAAGAGCTGCCTGGCAATGGACGGCCCGGCCCAGGCAGCCGTCTACGCGGACACCGGCTGGACCGCGATGCGCGGCCAGCGGCTCGACGACAACTTCGATGATCCGGCGGTCCGCAACGACTCCGCCATCCAGGCCGTGATCGCCTACCCATCCGCGCGGAAGGCCAACACGTTCTACGACGCCTCGGTGCGGCGGTGGTTCGCCTGCGCCAATCGCAGGTTCTCCGAACATCCCACGGGCAAGCCCGAAATCGTGTGGGCGGTGGGCGAGGCCCACAAGGTCGGCGGGACGCTCAGCACGTCCGAGGTTGAGGACAGCAGCGACGGCTGGACGTGCCAGCGGGCACTGACCGTGCGCAACAACGTCGTCATCGACGTCGCCACCTGCGGCTCCTTCCTGCCCGGCGGGTCCGCGGTCGACCTCGCCGAGCAGATCGCGGCCAAGGTCCCCAGGCAGTAGCAGCGGCTGCGGAACCTCCTCGCCTAGGCCGGCGCGCGGGCCCCCCATAAGCTGGGCGGGTGGCCGGTATCGACCTGAACGCCGACCTGGGCGAGGGCTTCGGCGTCTGGCGCCTGGGTGACGACGACGCCATGCTCGGCATCGTCACCAGCGCCAACGTCGCCTGCGGTTTTCATGCCGGCGATCCCGCGGGCCTGGCGCGGGTGTGCCGGTCGGCGGCCGGGCGCGGGGTCCGCGTCGGGGCGCAGGTGAGCTATCGCGACCTGGCCGGGTTCGGCAGGCGCTTCATCGACGTCGCCACCGAGGACCTGATCGCCGACGTGGTGTATCAGATCGGCGCGCTGCAGGCGATAGCGCACGCGGCCGGCTCGTCGGTGGCCTACGTCAAACCGCATGGGGCGCTGTACAACACGATCGTGACCCACACGGAGCAGGCCGCCGCCGTGGCCGAGGCGGTGCGCCTGGTGGACGCCGGGCTGCCGGTGTTGGGCATGGCGGGCTCGGCGTTTTTCGACGAAGCCGCCAGCCGCGGATTACGCACGGTCGCAGAGGCTTTCGCCGATCGGGCGTATCGTCCCGACGGACGGCTGGTGTCCCGCCGTGAGCAGGGAGCGGTGCTGCACGACCCGGCGGAGATCGGCGACCGGGTGGCCACCATGGTCAGCTCGGGGTGGGTCACCGCGACCGACGGGACGCAGATCGCTTTGCAGGCGGAATCCGTTTGCGTGCATAGTGATTCGCCGGGCGCCGTGCAGATCGCCTCCGCGGTTCGCGACCGCCTCGGGGCGTCCGGCATCGAGATCAGGGCCTTCTGCTGATGCGGCTGAAACTCGGGCGACCCGATATCGCGCGGTACGCGGACCGGTTCGACGCGCCCGCCGCCGAACCCGGCGCGCCGTCGGTGACCTGGATGGGGGTGGCGACCCTGCTGATCGACGACGGCTCGTCGGCGTTGATGACCGACGGCTATTTCTCCCGGCCGAGCCTGGCCAGGATCGCGGCCGGCAAGGTGTCGCCCTCGCCGGCGCGCGTCGACGGATGCCTTGCCCGGGCCAAGGTGTCGCGCCTGGCGGCGGTCATTCCGGTGCACACCCACATCGACCACGTGCTGGATTCCGCCCTGGTCGCCGATCGCACCGGCGCGCAGCTGGTCGGCGGGCGGTCCGCGGCCAATGTCGGGCGCGGGTACGGGCTGCCCGAGGACCGGATCGTCGTCGCGGTCGACGGCGTACCCATTCGGTTGGGTGCCTACGACGTCACCCTGATCGAATCGCACCACTGCCCGCCCGACCGGTTTCCCGGCGTCATCGACGAACCGGTGATCCCGCCGGTGAAGGCGTCGGCGTACCGCTGCGGGGAATCCTGGTCGACGCTGGTGCACCACCGGCCCACGGACCGGCGGCTGCTGATCCAGGGCAGCGCCGGCTTCGTCAAGGGCGCCCTGGCCGGCCACCGAGCCGATGCCGTGTACCTGTCCGTCGGGCAGCTGGGGTTGCAGCCGCGGTCATACCTGGTCGACTACTGGACCGAGACCGTGCGCGCGGTGGGGGCGCGCCGGGTGATCCTCATTCACTGGGACGACTTCTTCCGCCCCCTGACAAAACCGTTGCGCGCCTTGCCCTATGCGGGCGACGACTTAGACTTTTCCGTCAACATCCTCGATCAGCTCGCCGCCGACGACGGCGTCGCGCTGCACCTGCCACGGGTGTGGCAACGCGAAAACCCCTGGCAGTGAAGCGGTTCTGACGTTGGCCCTGACGCTTGCGCTGTTGCTGCTTGCTGTTGTCCTGGCGTTCGCCGTCGCGCGCCCTGGCGGCTGGCCCGAGGCTTTGGCGGCGGTCCCGGCGGCCCTGATCCTGATCGCGGTCGGCGCGATCTCGGTTCACCAGGCGGCCAAACAGATCGCCGACCTGTCCGGGGTGGTGGCGTTCCTGGGTGCGGTGCTGGTGCTGGCCAAGCTGTGCGACGACGAGGGTCTGTTCGAGGCCGCCGGCGCGGCGATCACGCGGGGACGGGTCGGGTCGGGCGGCCTGCTGCGGCGGGTGTTCGTCATCGCCTCGGTGATCACCGCGGTGCTGAGCCTGGACGCCGCCGTGGTGTTGCTGACGCCGGTGGTGCTGGCCGCCGTGCGGCGACAGCGCACCCGGGTGCGGCCGTACGCCTATGCCACAGCGCATCTGGCCAACGGAGCCTCGCTGTTGCTGCCGGTGTCGAACCTGACCAACCTGCTGGCCTTCCACACCGCCAACATCTCGTTCACCAAATTCACGCTGGTGATGGCGGCGCCGTGGGTGGGCGCGGTGGTCGTCCTCTACCTGATCTTCCGGTGGTTCTTCGCCAAGGATCTGCGGGTGCAGCCGGACCCGGAGCACCTGGGCGCGCCGCCGCACCCGCCGGTGTTCGTGTTGGTGGTCGTCGCGCTGACGTTGGCAGGGTTCGCGGTCGCTCAGTCCGTGGGGATAGCCCCCGCCTGGGTGGCGCTGTGCGGCGCCGTGGTCCTGGCGGTGCGCAGCCTGCTCCACCGGCACACCTCGGTGTCCGACATCGTGCGCTCGGTGAATGTGTCGTTTTTGGTGTTCGTGCTGGCGCTGGGCGTCGTGGTGCAGGCGGTCATGCTCAACGGGATGGACCGGGCGATGTCGGCGGTGCTGCCGTCGGGTTCGGGCCTGCCGGCGTTGCTCGCCATCGCCGCGATAGCCGCCGTGCTGGCCAACGTCGTCAACAACCTGCCCGCCACGCTGGTGCTGCTGCCGCTGGTTGCGACGAGCGGGCCGGTGGCGGTTTTGGCCGTGCTGATCGGGGTGAACATCGGCCCCAACCTGACCTACGTCGGTTCGCTGTCGAACCTGTTGTGGCGGCGCGTGTTACGGCAGCACGACGTCGACGCCGGCGTCGGCGAGTACACCCGCCTCGGCGTGTGCACGGTGCCCGCATCGCTGGCGGTGGCGGTGCTGGCGCTGTGGGCCTCGGCGCGGCTGCTTGGTCTCTAGAGCGCGGGCGAGCCGCAGGGGCCCGATCGGATGATCGACGCCAGTTCCTCGCGCGACTGGGCCCCCACCCGCTGGCAGGCCCGGTACACATGGCCCTCCACGGTGCGCACCGACATCACCAGCTTGTCCGCGATCTCGCGATTGGACAGACCGGCCACCACGAGTTCGACGACGGCGCGCTGCCGGCCGGACAACTTCAGGCCCGTCGGAGTGTGCAATGCCGGCGTGTGCAAGCCACCGCACTCATCGGCCAGTTCCCTGGCCAACGCCGCGGCGTACATTCCGCGGCGATGGTGTTGGTGTTCGTCGAACACCACCGAAGCCTGCGCCGCCGCATCGGCGGCTGCGACCCGATCGCCGATACGGCGGTACGCCGCCGATGCGGCCAGCAGACCCTCGCCATCGCGGGCCGACAGCGCCTCCGCATGCGCTGCCACGGCGTCGGCCAGCGGCAGCGACAACACGCCGGCCAGCTCCCGCGCCCGCGCCGCCTGCGCGGCGTCGCCCCATTGCGCAGCCGCCTGGATGCAGGCCAGCTCGTGAGTGGGCTGGCCGCGGTCGCGGGCCAGGCGCGCCGCCTCCGTTGCGCTTGCCACGGCCTCCTCCAGCCGGCCGCTCGCCGCCATCGCCCATCCGTCGGCCAGGGACAGGCCGGTGTGCATGAACAGAAAATCGGCGGGCACGCATGACCGCGCCGCGGTGACCGCGTCGTTCGCATCGCCTGCCTGACCGAGCTTGGCGTGCGCCTCGGCCAGCGCGAAGTAGCTCGCTGGTCGCAAACCGGTTGTCACATAGTGTGTTTGTACCCCGGCCACCGCCTCGTGCACCAGCCGGGCCGCCTCGGCGACGGCGCCGCGAGCCAGCTCGGCGGTGCCGGACAGTAGGGCCAAGTTGGCGTACGCCAGGCCGGGGATGTCGCGGGACGATTCGGCCAGTTGTCTTGCCGTGCTGATAAATTCGTCGATGCGACCGGTCAGGCGGCAGGCGCGTCCGTAGACGGCGCCGAACCAGAACCGCATATGCGATGCCTGAAACGACGTCGTCGCACGCCGCAGTGTCTGCTCGGCCACGTCGGCGAGCTCATCGACCTGGCCCAGCGCCCCCATCGCCATGATCAACGCGAGCGAGGCCATCATCGTATGGAAGCCGGGCAGGTCAGGGAAACCCAAGGCGGCCCGGGCATTTGCGGCCGCGGTTTGGCAGCGCGCCGCCACCGCATCCAGGCACGCCTGCACCGCCAACCGCTCCGCTCGCTGGGCGGGGGTCTCGGAATCGAGCGCGGCAAGCCCGTCGAGGATCTCCCCCGCTCCAGTGGGGTCGAAGAGATTCCACATCAGGTTGGCCGCCCGCACGGTCGCCCAGTGATGGGCGTCGGGCAGGTCGCCGTCGGCCATCGCGCGCAACGCCGACTCGGCCGGCTCGCCGCGTCCCAGCAGCGCGAGGTTCATGGCCCGCACCCCCGCCGCCCCGGGCGCGCCGGCTTCCGTTGCGGCGGTGGCGAACCGGTCGGCCAGATCCAGATCCAGCAGCGTCATCGCATGCCGTGCCGATTCCAGGTACAGCCCGGGGTCTGGATCGAGATCCGACTCGAGGCGCAGCAACGCGCGGCGCACCGTGGCCTGCATATCGGCGTCGCCGTCGTCACCCAGCCGCGCCGCCAGCCTGCCGCGGATCTCCGACAGATACAGCTGGCCGGCGCTCGCGCGGCGCAGCTCACCGAACAGCGGGTGGGCGAGTCTGGCCGTCAAACCGGCGCCGGTGCGTTCGATGCTGACCAGGCCCATCCCCTCGGCTGCCGCCAGGTCGCTTCGCCGCACCAAATCGCACAGCACCTCGACGCCCAGCGGCTCACATTGCGACAACGTGTCGATCACCACCGCCACTTCCGGGCTGAGCCGCCCCATCTGACGGCCCACCGTGTCGGACAGGCTCGCCGAGACCGCAACGTCGCCGTCCCAGATCCATACCCCGGCCGTCTTACGCATCCGCCCGGCGGCCACCTGATCCGCCAGCAGCTGCCGCAGGAATAACGCGTTGCCGCCGGTCAGCTTCTGGAACCGCGCCGCGCTGCGCGCATCGACCGGACCGTCCAGGTTGCTCTCGATGACCTCGCGTGTCGCCGCGGCCGAAAATGGGTTGAGATCAAGCCTTTCCAACAGCCCGTCTTTCCACAGCGCCGTCACCGCATCCGGTTCGTCGCTGCCGACACGTACGGTGACCACCAGCCGGACCCCACCCGACTGCGCCAATTGGTGGACGACCAGCGCGGACAATCCGTCCAACAGGTGCGCGTCGTCGACCCCGATCAGCACGCGGCGTTGACGCTGTTGTGCGACAAACGAATTGATCACCCGTCGCACATCGGTCAACGGGTCCGACTGCACCTGATTCATAGCCTCGGTCATCGACCCGATGAACGCGCCCAGCGGCAGCGCCTGCGCCGAGTCGGTGCCGACGATCCACCTGGTCCGCTCCCCCGACGCCTCGGCGCGCCGCAGCACTTCGTGGGCGAGCCGGGTCTTACCCACTCCGGGGGGTCCGGCGATCACCACGCCCCTGTGGTTGCCGCCCGCGCTCAGGGCGCGGCGGATGATTCCCAATTCGCTGGCGCGCCCGGCCAGCGACTCGGTGCCGATCATTCGGCGACTATAACGGCGCGCGAGCACCACCCGGGCCGATTTGCCCGGCGTTCGCTGGCCTCGCGAGTCGCCGCCCCGCGGCAATGGCGTAGTCGGCTACGCTGTCGGCCCCCGTTTCGGGCCATGAACATGGTTTTTGTCGGATACGCACTCAGCACAGGCGGTGGGCTATGGCAAGGATCGGCAATCACGCGGTGGTATTGGGAGCGAGCATGGCCGGTCTGCTGGCCGCGCGATCGCTCAGCGAGTTCTTCGGCACGGTCACGGTGGTGGAGCGCGATCCGCTGCCCGACATCCCCCCCGACACGGCCTCCGCTCGCCGCGGTGTGCCGCAGGGCCGCCACCTGCACGGCCTGCTGCCCCGCGGCGCCCTGGTCCTCGAGGAACTGTTCCCCGGCGTCCTGGATGCGATGGTCATCGACGGCGCGCACCACCTGGATGGCCGTGATCTCTCGCAGCTGTACTACCGCTTGGGCGACCACCTGATGGTGCGTTCGGGGGCCGCCCCTTCGTTCGCCGCCTATCTGGCCACCCGGCCGTTCCTCGAGGAGCATGTCCGAGCGCGACTGCGCCGGATCCCCACCATCACGCTGCTCGACGAGCACGACATCGTGGACCTGACCACGACATCAGACCGCCGCCGTGTGACCGGCGCGCGGGTGGTCGACCGGCGCACCCGCGAAGACGTCACGCTGAGCGCGGACTTGGTGCTCGATGCCACCGGGCGCGGCGCGCGCACCCCTGCGTGGTTGACCGCCCTGGGCTACCAGCGCCCGGCAGAGGTCCATGTGCCGGTGCAGCTGACCTACGTGAGCCAACGCCTGCGGATGGCGCCGGACGCGCTGCACGAGTTCGGTTTCATCGTCGGAGCGGTGCCGGGCCGCCCGCGCGGGCTGGGGATGTTGCGCTCGGAGAATGACACCTGGATGTTCACCGTGTACGGCATAGCGGGCCACGGGCCGCAGCCGGACCTGGCGTCGATGTGCGAGTTCGTCGAGGACTGCGCACCGGCCCAGCTGCTGGCCGCGGTCCGATCCGCCGAACCCATCGACGAGCCCACCCGGCACGGTCAGCCGTCCAGCCAGTGGCGCCGCTACGACAAGATGCAACGCTTCCCGGAAGGCCTGCTGGTAATGGGCGACGCGATCTGCAGCTTCAACCCGATCTACGGTCAGGGCATGACGGTCGCCGCGCTGGAGGCGGTGGCGCTGCGCGACTGCCTGGCTGAGGGCACACAGGATTTGGCGCGGCGATTCTTCCGGGCCGCCGCGGTGCCGATCCGCCAGGCGTGGGAGCTGTCGGCCAACCCGGACCTGTGCCTGCCCGAGATCGAGGGCACGCCACCGCTGCTCACCCGGCTGCTCAACGGGTACATCGATCGCATACTCACCGCGAGCGAATACGACACCGTCGTGGTCGATCGGTTCGTCAAGGTCACCGCGCTTATCGATCCCGCTTCCCGACTGCTGCGCCCGGGCATGATGTGGCGGGCCGCGTGCGCCAACCTTCGCCGACCACGACGCGGCGACGAGCAGCCGGCTCGCGACAACGGCGACCTGGCCGGCAGCGTCGCCCGCTAGCCCCGCCGGTAGGCCGGCGGCAACGGCATCGCCAGTTCGGCGAGCACGCCGCGCAGCAGGGTCGGATAGTCCGTGATGATGCCGTCGACCCCGTATCCGATCTGCTGACGCATGGCGGCGGCGTCGTCCACCGTCCATGGAATCACCTTGAGCCCCAACGCATGTGCGCGGTCGACGTACTCCCGGCCGGTGACCAGTTGATAATCCGGTGAGACGATGCCGGCGCCCACCAGCCGCGCGCCGATCAGCGGATCGCCGATGAGCGTGGGGTTTGCGCCGGCCAGCCAGGGCGAGTCCGGCGCCCAGGTGTGCCCGTCGTACAGGGCCACCAAGGGAATGGACGGATCGGCGCGCCGCACCAGTGGCAGGGTGCGCCAGTCGAAGCTCTGAATCTCCACCCGGTCGACCTTGCCCGCGGACCTGACCGCGGCCAGGATCACGTCGACGAACTCCTGCGGCTCGGCCGATGTGCCGGGGAGGTCGGCCTCCACCTTGGTTTCGATGTTGTAGCGGATCCGATCGGCGCGGTAGGAGTCGGCGAGCGCAAAAACCTGCGGCAGCGTCGCTATCTTGTTGCCCCGCACCACCTCGGCCCTGGGATACGCCTCGAGCGGGCGGCCGCAGTCCAGGGTGCCGACCTGCGCCAGGGTGAGCTCGTGCACCAGCTTCCCGACGTACGGGTACTGCGGGTCGCCGGCGAACGCGGGCGCGCTGTCGGCACACTTCTCGGCCTGGATCGTCGGGTCGTGCCACACCAGCGGTTGGCCGTCCCTGGTCAGGACGACGTCGAGTTCCAAAGTGCTGACGCCCAATTCGAGCGCCTTGGCGAACCCGCGCAGCGACTCCTCGGTGGTCTCGCCCCGCCCCCCGCGGTGGGCCTGCAGGTCGAAGTCGGTCGCTTGGGCCCAGGCGACGTCAGCCGGCCACAGCGCGACGGTCAGCAGCAGCACCGCCAGCGCCGCACGAAGGCGCGCGGGCCGGCCGGGCACCGGGGTCAATTCCTACGCTGGCGCGTGATTTCGGCGAGTACCACCCCGGCGGCCACCGACGCGTTCAGCGATTCGGTGTTTCCGGCCATCGGGATGGACACGACTTCGTCGCAGTTCTGCCGCACCAACCGCGACAGTCCCTTGCCTTCCGAGCCCACAACGACCACCAGCGGATCGGTGCCGTCGATGTCGTCGAGCATGGTGTCGCCGCCGGCGTCCAGTCCGATCACCCGCAGGCCGCGGCCGGCCCAATCCGTCAGTGTCCTGTTCAGATTGGTGGCGCGTGCCACCGGGATGCGTGCCGCGGCCCCGGCGCTGGTGCGCCAGGCCACCGCCGTCACCGAGGCGGACCGGCGCTGCGGGATCAACACCCCGTGGCCGCCGAATGCCGCCACCGAACGGACGATGGCGCCCAGGTTGCGGGGGTCGGAGATGTTGTCCAGCGCGACCAACAGCGCCGGCGGCGAGGCGAGTGCGGCGGCAACCAGATCATCGGGGTGGGCGTAGTTGTAGGGCGGCACCTGCAACGCGATCCCCTGATGCAGGTGGTTGCTGGTCATCCGGTCCAGATCGGTACGCGGTACCTCGAGGATGGAGATGCCCAAATCGGCTGCGCGGGTGACGGACTCGGTGAGCCGTTCGTCGGCTTCGGTGCCCAGCGCCACGTAGAGCGCCGTGGCGGGCACCCCGGCCCGCAGGCATTCGACCACCGGGTTACGGCCCAGCACCGTCTCGGCTGCTTCGTCGGTTCGGCCCCGCGCCGGCCGACGACTCTGGGCCTTGGCGCGCTTGGCGGCCGGATGGTTCGGGCGCATATGCGCGGGCGGGGTGGGGCCACGCCCTTCCAGGCCGCGGCGGCGCTGGCCTCCCGAACCTACGGTCGGGCCCTTCTTGGTGCCCTCTTTGCGGATCGCCCCACGGCGACGCGAGTTGCCGGCCATCTACTTGTCGCGCTTTTCTTCGTGAGCCGAAAGCTCCCACTGCGGCCCGTCGGCGGTATCGGTGACCTCGATGCCGGCGTACTTCAGCCGGTCGCGGATCTCGTCGGCGAGCGCCCAGTTGCGTTGCTCGCGCGCCTTCTGCCGGTTCTCCAGCTCCGCCTGGACCAGCACGTCGACGGCGGCCAGCGCCGCCGACGTTTCGTCGCGGGTTTCCCAGCGTTCGTCCAGCGGGTCGCAACCCAGGATGCCCATCATCGCGCGGATCGCGCCGGCATGTTGCAGCGCGCCCTGGTGATCGCCGGAGTCCAGCGCCCGGTTGCCTTCGGCGCGGGCCTGGTGCACCTCGGCCAGCGCGGCGGGCACCGCAAGGTCGTCGTTGAGCGCGTCGGCGAATTTCTGCGTCCACTGCCCGGGCTCGACGCCACCGACCCGCACCCGCACGCGGTGCAGGAATTCCTCAACGCCGACATAGGCTTTCACCGCGTCCTGCAGTGCGGTGTCGGAGAATTCCAGCATCGAACGGTAGTGCGCGCTGCCCAGGTAGTAGCGCAGCTCCGCCGGTCGCACCCGCTGCAACATCGCCGGAATGGCCAACACGTTGCCCAGCGACTTGCTCATCTTCTCGCCGCCCATGGTGACCCAGCCGTTGTGCAGCCAGTAGCGGGCGAAGCCGTCGCCGGCGGCGCGGCTCTGCGCAATCTCGTTCTCGTGGTGCGGGAAGACCAAGTCCATTCCGCCGCAATGGATGTCGAATTCCGATCCCAGATACGTGCGGGCCATGGCGGAGCATTCCAGGTGCCAGCCCGGGCGTCCACGGCCCCATGGCGTGGGCCAGGACGGCTCGCCGGGCTTGGCGGCCTTCCACATAGTGAAGTCCCGCTGATCGCGTTTGCAGGTGGCCACGCCCTCGCCCTGGTGGACGTCGTCGATCCTGTGCCCGGACAGCTGCCCGTACTCCGGGTAACTGAGCACGTTGAAGTACACGTCACCGCCGGCGGCGTAGGCGTGATCGGTTTCGATCAGCTTTCCCATTAATTCGACCATCTGGGTGATGTGCCCGGTGGCCCGCGGCTCGGCCGACGGCGGCAGCACGTCCAGTGCGTCGTAGGCGGCGCTGAAGGCACGCTCGTAGGTGGCCGCCCATTCCCACCACGGCCTGCCCGCCGCGGCGGCCTTGTTGAGGATCTTGTCGTCGATGTCGGTGACGTTGCGGATGAACGCGACGTCACTGCCGCGCGCAATCAACCATCGGCGCAGGATGTCGAAGGCCACGCCGCTGCGGACATGGCCGATGTGCGGCAGGCCCTGGACGGTGGCGCCACACAGGTAGATGGAGACGTGACCTTCGCGCAGCGGAACGAAATCACGCACGGCACCAGCCGCCGTGTCGTGTAGCCGCAAGCGGGCGTGATCGGTCACGACGTGCCAGCTTACCGGGTAGTTCCCCGGCGCCCGGCGCTGCGCGGGCTTACCCGGTGGGGACCACCAGCGCGGTGGCGACGGCAGCGAGGCCCTCACCGCGTCCGGTCAGCCCCAACCCGTCGGTCGTCGTCGCCGACACCGAGACCGGCGCGCCCAGCGATTCAGACAGCACCCGCTGCGCCTCGTCGCGACGCGGACCGACTTTCGGGCGGTTGCCGATGACCTGCACGGCGGCGTTGCCGATCCGGAAGCCTTGGTGCAACACCAGATCCGCGACATGGCGCAGCATGTCGGCGCCACTGACGCCCTTCCAGCGCGGATCGTCGACCCCGAATACCGCCCCCACGTCGCCCAGCCCGGCCGCCGAGAGCACCGCGTCGCACAGCGCGTGCGCCCCGACGTCGCCGTCGGAATGACCCGCGCAGCCGTCGGCGTCGTCGAAAAGCAGACCCAGCAACCGGCATGGCCGCCCGGGTTCGATCGGGTGCACGTCGACACCCAGTCCGACCCTGGGCAGCGGAGGCACCGCGTTCATCGGCGTACCACGGTCTCGGCCAGCAACAGATCGAGCTGAGTGGTGATCTTGAATGCCAGCGGGTCGCCGTCGACCACCTGGACCCGGCCGCCGACGTTCTCGACCAGCGATGCGTCGTCGGTGAAACCGGGCCCGCCGGCCCCGGCCCGGTACGCGCGTAACAACAGGTCGGTGGCGAAGCCCTGCGGCGTCTGCACGGCGCGCAGCCCGGCGCGCTCGGGCGTCCCGAGGACCACCCCGTTGGCGTCCACGGCCTTGATGGTGTCATGCAGGCGCAGCGCGGGCACCACGGCGTCGTGACCGGCCCGCAGCGCCTCCACCACGCGGGTGATCAGCGCCGGGGGGGTCAGCGCCCGTGCGGCGTCGTGTACCAACACGAACTGCGGCAACGCCGCCGACAAGGAAGGCAGGGCCGCCAGGGCCAGGTTTACGGATTCGGTGCGGTCGGGCCCGCCGGCGACGACGGTGGCGTGCCCGCTGCCGACGTAACCGCCGAGCACCTGGCTGGCCTCTCCGATCCGGTCGGCGGGAACGGCGACCACGACGTGATCGACGACCCCCGGATCGAGCAAACCGGCGACGGCGCGCTGCAGCAGCGTGCGGCCGTCGACCAAACAGAATGCCTTGGGAATTCCTGCGGCCAGCCGTTCGCCCGATCCTGCGGCGGGGACGACTGCGACTACTTTGCCTGAGGTGCCCGTCTCCGGGGCCACCGAGGTGTCAGGCCCTTCAGGAAGCGGCGGCCAGAACCTCGTCGAGGATGGTCTCCGCCTTGGCGTCGTCGGTGCTCTCGGCCAACGCCAATTCACCGACCAGAATTTGACGGGCCTTGGCCAGCATCCGCTTCTCGCCGGCCGACAGACCGCGCTCCTGATCGCGACGCCACAGGTCGCGGACTACCTCGGCGACCTTGTTGACATCGCCCGAAGCAAGCTTTTCGAGGTTGGCCTTGTAGCGGCGCGACCAGTTCGTCGGCTCTTCGGTGTGCGGCGCGCGCAGCACCTGGAAAACCTTGTCCAAACCTTCTTGCCCGACGACGTCGCGGACACCCACGTACTCAGCGTTCTCGGCGGGAACTCGAACTGTCAGGTCTCCCTGCGCCACCTTCAGGACGAGATATTCTTTTTGTTCCCCTTTGATCGTCCGGGTTTCGATCGCCTCGACTAACGCAGCACCGTGATGCGGGTAAACAACGGTGTCGCCGACCTTGAAGATCATCTGATTCGAGCCCCTTTCGTTACTTCATCCTAACACGGCCGCCTAGCTACGCGCGAAGCAACGATGCAGGTCAGGGGCACAACACGCGCAGACTAGGGGTTGACATGGGGACCAAGTCGTGCAGTGCAGCACATTACCAACGCAACGAAAGCCGCCCTGCGGCGGCCCATTCGGGCGCTCCTGCGCTGGTCTGGCGCCCCGCGCTATCGCGCGCGGGACGTTCCTACTACTGTGCATAGTTGCATCAGTCGGACCGGCTCAGCAGGAGGCCTGAGAGAGTGAACCGCTTCAAGATCCGCCTCGGCCTTCCCGCGCTCGCCATCGCCGGAGTGATGGCCGTGCTGGCCGCCCTGCTGAGCGGTTGCGGAGCCGGTCAGGTGTCGCAGATGGCGGTCCAGGAGCCCGCGATCAACGGCAACAAGGTCACGTTCAACCACGTGGCGTTACGCGACATCCGGATCCAGGCCAACCAAACCGGCGACTACCTGCAGCCGGGCCGCACCGTGGACCTGGTGCTGGTGGCCGTGAACCTGTCGCCGAATACCGCCGATCGGCTGGTCGGCATCACCACCGACATCGGCACGGTGACGGTCACCGGCGACCCGCGGCTGCCCGCCGGCGGTTCCCTGTTCGTCGGAACGCCGGAAGGCGAGAAGGTGGCTCCCGGCCCGGTCGGTTCCAACACCGCGGCGGCCAAGGCGACCATTAATTTGGTCAAGCCGATCTCCAACGGCCTCACCTACAACTTCACCTTCACCTTCGAGAAGGGCGGGCAGGCCACCGTCGCCGTGCCGATTTCGGCCGGGTTGACACCGCCGCAGCAAAACCAAGCGGGGTAACCGCCTGTCGTGACGCGGGCTTGTCGTAGCGGCTCGATACCGTCATGGCGTGGCAACTGCGCGCTCCCAATACCGGTGTTCGGAATGCCGGCATATCACCGCTAAGTGGGTCGGCCGCTGCATGGAGTGCGGCACCTGGGGCACCGTTGACGAGGTTCCGGTTCTCAGTGCGGTCGCCGGCCGGCGCAGCGGCCTGGCCACGGCGTCACCGGCCGTGCCCATCACTTCCATCGAGCCCAACGCCAGCCGGCACCGCACGACGGGGGTAGACGAACTCGACCGCGTACTCGGCGGCGGTGTGGTGCCCGGCTCGGTCACACTGCTGGCCGGCGATCCGGGGGTGGGCAAGTCGACGCTGTTGCTCGAGGTCGCGCATCGCTGGGCGCAAGCCGGCCGCCGCGCGCTGTACATCTCCGGTGAGGAATCCGCGGGCCAGATCCGGCTGCGCGCCGACCGCATCGGCTGCGGCAGCGACGAGCTCTATCTGGCCGCCGAATCCGACCTGCACACCGTGCTCGAGCACATCGCCACGGTCCGGCCCGCGCTGGTGATCGTGGACTCGGTGCAGACCATGTCCACCACCGAGGCCGACGGCGTGGCCGGTGGCGTCACGCAGGTGCGCGCGGTGACCTCGGCGCTGACCGCCGCGGCCAAGACCAACGCGGTCGCGCTGATCCTGGTCGGCCACGTCACCAAGGACGGCGCCATCGCCGGGCCGCGTTCCCTCGAGCATCTGGTGGACGTGGTGCTGCACTTCGAGGGCGACCGCAACGGCTCGCTGCGCATGGTCCGGGGGATCAAGAACCGGTTCGGGGCCGCCGACGAGGTCGGGTGTTTCCTGTTGCACGACAACGGGATCGAGGGTGTCGCCGACCCGTCGAACCTGTTCCTGGATCAGCGTCCGGCCCCGGTCCCCGGCACCGCGATCACCGTGACGCTGGACGGGAAGCGGCCGCTGATCGGCGAGGTGCAAGCGCTGCTGGCCACGCCGGTCGGCGGCTCGCCGCGGCGCGCCGTCAGCGGCATCGACCACTCCCGGGCCGCGATGATCACCGCGGTGCTGGAGAAGCACGCCAAGTTGCCCGTCGGCGCGAACGACATCTACCTGTCCACGGTCGGCGGCATGCGGCTGACGGATCCGTCGTCGGACCTGGCGGTCGCGGTCGCGCTGGCGTCGGCGCTGGCCGACCTCCCGCTGCCCACCACGGCGGTGATGATCGGCGAGGTGGGACTGGCCGGGGACCTCCGGCGGGTCAGCGGCATGGAGCGGCGCCTGTCCGAGGCCGCGCGCCAGGGTTTCAGCATCGCGCTCATCCCGGACGGGGACGATCCCCGGCGCGAGATCGTGCCGAACGGGATGCGGGCGCTGCGTGCACCCACCATCGTCAGGGCGCTGGAACACATGATCGACATCGCCGACCACCGCGGCGGCGCGCCCGCAAACCCGCGACGGCTGGACGCATGACGCGTTGGGCCTGAAGAATGACACCCTGTGACCCGTCCGACCCTGCGTGAAACCGTGGCCCGCCTGGCTCCGGGCACCGGGCTGCGTGACGGCCTGGAACGCATCCTGCGTGGCCGCACCGGCGCGCTGATCGTGCTCGGCAACGACGAGGCCGTCGAGGCCATCTGCGACGGCGGCTTCGCTCTGGACGTGCGCTACGCGCCGACCCGGCTGCGCGAGCTGGCGAAGATGGACGGCGCCGTCGTGCTGTCCACCGACGGCAGCCGCATCGTGCGGGCCAACGTGCAGCTGGTCCCGGACCCGTCGATAGCCACCGACGAGTCGGGAACCCGGCACCGCTCCGCGGAGCGGGCCGCGATCCAGACCGGCTACCCGGTGATCTCGGTCAGCCACTCGATGAACATCGTGACCGTCTACGTGGGCGGCGAGCGCCACGTGGTCGCCGACTCGGCGACCATCCTGTCGCGGGCCAATCAAGGAATCGCCACCCTGGAGCGGTACAAGATCCGGCTCGACGAGGTCAGCAGGCAGCTGTCGCGCGCGGAGATCGAGGACTTCGTGACGCTGCGCGACGTCATGACCGTGGTGCAGCGGCTGGAGCTGGTGCGGCGGATCGGCCAGGTGATCGACAACGACGTCGTCGAACTCGGCACCGACGGGCGCCAACTGCGGCTGCAGCTCGACGAGCTGCTGGGCGGCAACGACAACGCACGCGAACTGATCGTGCGTGACTATCACGCCAGCCCGGAGCCGTTGTCGGAGGTGCAGATGACGGCCACGCTGGACGAGCTGGACGCGCTCTCGGATACCGAGCTGCTCGACTTCACCATTCTGGCAAAGGTTTTCGGGTATCCGACGACCACCGAGGCGCAGGATTCGGCGGTCAGCCCGCGCGGCTACCGGGCGCTGGCCGGCATTCCGCGGCTGCAGTTCGCCCACGCCGACCTGCTGGTGCGCTCGTTCGGGACGCTGCAGAACGTGCTCGCGGCCAGCGCCAGCGACCTGCAATCGGTCGACGGCATCGGCGCGATGTGGGCCCGCCATGTGCGGGAGGGACTGTCGCAGCTGGCGGAGTCGACGATCACCGACTCACTGAGTTGAGGTGCGTTGGCGGCCTCAGCCGGCCGGCGGAGGGGCCATCGGCGGCGCCTCCGGCTGGGGCACGGCGCCAGGCTGACCCGGCCCGGGCACCGGGCCCGGTGCCGGCGGTGGCTGGTTCATGATGAACGGAACCGGCATCGAGCGCAGATTGCCCAGCTGCACGACGAGGTTGTAGGTGCCGGGCCCGATCGCCGGCCGCGGCAGCGGGCAGTGCGGCGCCGAGCCCATGCCCGTCCACGTCACGGCGGTGGTCACCTGCTCGCCTGGCGTGAAGGTTTTGATCAGCGTCTCGTTGGACGGGGCGCAGTCCAGGTTGGACCACAGCCGCTTGTTGTCCAGGGAGTAGACGTAGGCCGCCAGCACCGCGGCGCCGACGTCGCGCTTGCAGGCCACCAGGCCGATGTTGGTGACGACCATGGTGAACTTCGGCTGGTCACCGATGAAGTACTGGGGGGCGTTGGTCAGACCCTTGACCGCCAGCGTCGAATCGGGGCAGTCGTCGCCCTCCTTCAGCACCGGCGGCGGCTGGACCGCGGCGGTGGGTGTGGGGGTTTCGGGGTTTTGCCCCTGCGCCGGCGGCGCCACCGGAGCGGGGCCCTCGGGTCCCGGCGGTGGGGGCGCTTGGGGCGCAGCCGATCCCGGCTTGTTCTGAGCGGCACTGGCTTTGTCGGCATTGGCGGGCTTGGCTCCCGCGTTATGCCCCATGAAGGCGATGACGATGGCGGCCACGATCCCGATCACGACGACCGCGATACCAATGGCCAGGCCTCTGCGCCGCCAATAGATCTCGGTGGGTAGCGGGCCACGCGGTTCCAGATCGAGCACGTTCGCAGCGTAGGCCCAGGTCACATCGATTCGGCTGACCCGACTCGGCGTGTCGCCAGGTTTGCTGGGCAAACGGCGTGTAGTGGCGGTGCGGAACCGGGCCCGCGGCCACCCTATTCGGGGCTATTCACCTATGTCGCCGGCGTGGTCGCACAACTCCGCCCGCCCGTCCGCAAGGTGGTAGGTGACCCCCGCCACCGCGACCGTGCCCGCGGCCACCCGCTCGGCGATGATCGCCGAGCGAGACGTCAGTTGTGCAACGGTTTCGCAGACGTGTCGCTTCTCGAACTCGTCCACGCGGCTCAGGCCCTCGCGCCGGCCCATCAGGATCGACGGGGCCACGCGCTCCACCACATCGCGCACGAAACCGCCGGGTATCGTGCCGTCGTCGATCGCGGCCAGAGCCGCCTTGACGGCGCCGCAGCTGTCGTGACCCAGCACGACGATGAGCGGAACGTTGAGGACCGCCACGGCGAATTCGATCGAGCCCAACACCGCCGAATCGATGGCCTGCCCGGCGGTGCGCACCACGAACATGTCACCCAGGCCCTGATCGAAGATGAGCTCGGCGGCCACTCGGCTGTCGGCGCAGCCGAACACGACTGCGGTGGGGCTCTGACCCGCGGCCAGGCTCGCCCGATGCTCAACACTTTGGCTGGGATGCTGCGGCTTACCCGCGACGAATCGCTCGTTACCCTCTTTGAGTGACTTCCACGCGGTTACCGGACTGGTGTTAGGCATGGCTGACATCATGCCGCATCCGCCGGTTGCGGGCCCAGATTTCATATCAGCCACCAATCTTGTTCACTGGTACGAAACTTCGCGCCGAGACCTGCCGTGGCGCGAGCCCGGGGTGAGCGCCTGGCAGATCCTGGTCAGCGAATTCATGCTGCAGCAGACGCCGGTGTCGCGGGTGCTGCCGATCTGGACGGATTGGGTGCGGCGCTGGCCCACCCCGTCGGCGACGGCCGCGGCCAGCGCCGCCGATGTGCTGCGCGCCTGGGGCAAGCTCGGCTATCCGCGCCGGGCCAAGCGGTTACACGAGTGCGCCATCGTGATCGCGCGCGATCACGGCGACGTCGTGCCCGATGACGTCGACACCCTGCTGACACTGCCCGGTGTCGGCAGCTACACCGCCCGGGCCATCGCCTGCTTCGCCTACGGACAGTCGGTACCGGTGGTGGACACCAACGTGCGCCGGGTGGTCGCGCGCGTGGTGCACGGTCTGGCCGACGCGGGCGCGCCGTCGGCGACGCGCGACCACGCCGACGTGTCGGCGCTGCTGCCCGCCGACGGAACGGCGCCGAAGTTTTCCGCCGCGCTGATGGAACTGGGCGCGACGGTCTGCACGGCGCGCGCGCCCCGCTGCGGGCTGTGCCCGCTGGACCGGTGCGCCTGGCGGGACGCCGGCCATCCGCCCGCGCAGGGCCCGCCCCGCCGCGTTCAGACCTACGCCGGAACCGACCGCCAGGTCCGCGGGCGGCTGATGGATGTGTTGCGCGCCAACGACTCTCCGGTGCCGCGCGCCGAGCTGGATGTGGCCTGGCTGACCGATGCCGCGCAGCGCGACCGCGCGCTGTATTCGCTACTGGCCGACGGCTTGGTGACGCAGACGCGCGATGGCCGGTTCGCGCTAGCCGGCGAGGAATGACTCGACGGCCTGGCGGTACAGCTGCGGCGCCTCGTCGTGAATCAAGTGACCAGCTTGCGGAACCTTCAAATACGTTGCTTTACCTAGTATTTCGGCCATCTGTTGCATCTGCCCCGGCGGGGTGACCGAATTGCCGGCCTCGATGAGCAGCGCGGGCGCTCGCACCGCGCGCCACTGCGTCCAGTAGTCCCTGGTGCCCCACTCGGCGGCGATCTCGATCCAGCGCGCGGTGTGACCGTGCAGCCGCCAACCGGTTTCGGTGCGGTCGAAGGCCTCCAGGAAATACTGGCCGGCGACGGGCCCGAATTCGGCGAAAACCTGCTCGGCGGAATCGAATTCGACGGGAAGGGAATGCAGCCACGGTTCCCAGGGGCCGGTGGTGCGGCCGCGGAAGTCCGGGGCCATGTCCTCGAGCACCAGGGCGGAAACCAGTTCGGGGCGCTCGGCCGCCAAACACCACGAGTGCAGGGCCCCCATCGAATGCCCGACCATCCGGGCCGGCGCCGCCAGCGAGCCCACCGCGTCGGCCAGATCGGCGACGAACCGTTCGGTGCTGATCGGGTGGGGATCGTCGACGTCGCGACCCCGGTGCCACGGGGCGTCGTAGGTGTACACGGTGCCCAGCCGGGTCAGCCAGGGCAGCTGTCGCGGCCAGGTGGTCCCCCGCCCCATCAGGCCGTGCACCAGCACCAGCGGCTCACCGTCTCCCCCGTGGCAAGTCAACAGTTGGCTGGGCACAGCACCATCTTGCGTGCAGCGCCCTCGACTCCAGCACGGGGATGGGCGGGGTAGCCTAGCGGCATGTCGCCAGTGGTGAAGATCAACGCAATCGAAGTACCCGCCGACGCCGGCCCGGAGCTGGAGAAGCGGTTCGCCCACCGGGCGCACGCCGTCGACAACCAGCCTGGCTTCCTCGGCTTTCAGCTGCTCCGCCCGATCAAGGGCGAGAACCGCTACTTCGTAGTGACCCAGTGGGAGTCCGAAGAGGCGTTCCAGGCATGGGCGCAGGGGCCCGCGATCGAGGCGCACTCCGGTGAGCGGGCGAAGCCGGTGGCGACCGGAGCCTCGCTGCTGGAATTCGAGGTTGTGATGGACGTTGCCGGCAACAAGCAGGCTGGCTAGCGGGCTGTCGGCCCGGCGACGCGCATTGACGCTGAGCGCGGCCGCCGCCCTGGTCGTGACATTGGCGCCCGGCTGCGCCCCCAACCCCTCGCCGCAGGCGAACGCGGCGAATCCGGGACGGCAGATCGACACCCGGACCCCGCCCGGGATCCGGGCGCAGCAGACGTTGGACATGCTCAACTCGGACTGGCCCATCGGCCCGGTCGGGGTCGGCACCCTGGCCGCACCCGACAAGGTCGAGTCGGTGGAAACCACCATGGAGGCGCTGTGGTGGGACCGTCCGTTCACGCTCAACGGCGTCGACCTCGGCGCGAACGTGGCGACCCTGCATCTCACCTCGTCCTACGGTGCCAGGCAAGACATCCGGATTCACACCGACGACGGCGGCTCGGTGGATCGATTCGATCTCGACACCCAGGCGCCCACGATCAACTCGTGGCACGACATCGACGCGGTGTTGGGCAAGACGGGTGCGCGCTATTCCTATCAGGTCGCCAAGGTCGACGACGGCCATTGCGACCCGGTGGCGGGCACCAACACGCACGAATCTTTGCCGCTGGCATCCATTTTCAAGCTGTACGTGTTGCACGCGCTGGCGGGCGCGATCAAGAACGGGACGGTGTCCTGGGATGACCAGCTGACCGTCACCGACAAGAGCCGGGCCGTCGGCTCGTCGGGGTTGGCTTTGCCTACCGGAGCGCATGTTTCGGTACGGACCGCCGCCGAGAAGATGATCGCGACCAGTGACAACATGGCGACCGACCTGCTGATCGGCAAGATGGGCACGCAAGCCATCTCCGAAGCGCTGGCCACCGCGGGTCATCACGACCCGGCCAGCATGACCCCGTTCCCCACCATGTACGAGTTGTTCTCGGTCGGCTGGGGCAGGCCCGACCTGCGCGACCAATGGGAACATGGGTCACCGCAAGTCCGCGCGCAGTTGCTGGAGCAGGCGAATTCGACGCCCTATGACCCGGATCCGATGCGGGCACACTCGCCGGCATCGTCCTACGGCGCGGAATGGTACGGCAACGCCGAGGACATCTGCCGGGTCCACGCCGCGCTGCAGGCCGACGCGGTCGGCAAGGCCGCACCGGTGCGCGAGATCCTCTCCGCGGTCGCGGGCATCCAGCTGGACCGCAACGTGTGGCCGTATATCGGCGCGAAAGCCGGTGGCCTGCCCGGTGATCTGACCTTCAGCTGGTATGCCGTCGACAAGACGCGGCAGCCGTGGGTGGTCAGCTTCCAGCTGAATTGGCCGCGCGATCACGGGCCGACGGTGACCAGCTGGATGCTGAAGATCGCCAAGCAGGCCTTCGCGCTGATCGCACCGCGCTGACGCTCACAACCGCAGCGTCCACCGGCCGTCCCGGAAGTGCAGGACGACGCGGGTGACCGGCTCGACATCGATCCGCCAAAACGACGCCGGGGCGAGGTCCAGCGCCGCCACGATCGCCGCGCGGATCACCGCCGGGTGTGTCACCGCCACCGTGCGTAATGGGTTGGCGGTCAATGACTCCAGCCACCGCGAAGCCCGCGAGATCAGGTCGGCGATCGACTCACCACCGTGTGGCGCGGCGCCCGGTTGACCTAGCCACTCCTGGATTTCCGCGAGCGGCAGCGCCGCAGGCGCGTCGCCGCGCCACCGTCCGCAGTCGAGGTCGGCCAGCCGCGGGTCGACTTCGGCTTGCAGCCCAAGCAGTTTCGCGGTCTGCCTGGCGCGCTGCTCGGGCCCGCACAGCTGGCGCTGCGCGGCCCCGGCGACGCCGGCCATCGCCTCGACCTGGCGACGGCCGATCGCGTTCAGCGGTTCGTCGGCGGGAAAACGCCCATCCGCCATGGCATCGGTCATGCCATGCGAGAACAGGGTCAGCCGGGCGACCTCGGTCACGCCGCGATGCTCGCCGCCCGTCCGCCCCGCGCCGGCACCCCAAGCAGCCGACCGCTGATCGTGGCGAACACCAGACCGATGCCCGCCCACAGCACGAATTGGGTGGCCAGCGACAGCAACCTGAACTCGTAGAGGTCGTTGGCGGGAAACCCCGGATAGATGATCGTCCCCGCGGCGTCACGCAGCGGTTCGGGAGTCTCGTCCACGCTCGGCAGCAGCACCGCCACCACGACGATCGCCACCAGATACGCGCCCGCCGCCAGCAGCCTCGCGTTCCACGCGCCGAACCGGGCGGCGAGGCGCCGCGCCAACCAGAGCGCGCCGATCGCCAGCGCCACCGACACCAGCACCATCACCAGGTACCAGCCGGTGCGCGCCCCGATCGTGTCGGCCTGGCCGACCGCAGGTGGGTTCGGCGGATACTTCACGAACGGCACCACGTACACCGCCCCGAATGCCCCCGCCGCCAACAGCAGCGAAAGCGCTTGCGGCTGACCGGTTTCCATCCGCGCATAGACGACGCTGAACAGTACGGCGAACAGCGCACCCATGGCGAGGCCGAAGATCAGCACACCGAATCCCAGCCCGGGACCGGACTGCACGCCGCGGGTGAACAACTCGGCGCCGTGCTCGTGCACGCCGTGCGCGTTCTCGGCGTCGGTGCGGCCGTCTTCAAAAGCGATTGCGCGGCCAATGACGGGCTCGGCGCACAGGCGGGCGAAGACGAACGCCAGCACCGCGCCGACAGCACCCGCCAGAAGACCGCCCCCGATCAGGCGTTTCTCCACGAGATCGGGTCAGTGGCAGGGGAAGCCGAGAAGGTGCCGTGCGTCGTGCACGAACTCGTGCACGTGCGAGTCGCTGCCGAACAGCGAGACCGCACCCTGGTCGATGCCGACGAAGTACAGCGCCAGCAACGCGAGGAAGACGGTCGCGGCGAACCAGAGCGCGGTGCGTGCCGCGGACAGGTCGACGGGTCGGGTGCGGCTGCCGGTTAGCTGCGGGTGGGACACAATCGACTCCTTCTGGGGATAACGCGTCCCCGCTGGGTATGACGAGTCTCGGGTCTGACTTTGGACAGTGGCGCGACCGTTCTGGACTTTCACCAGATTCCGTTACACGTCGATGACAACGGTCAGTGTAGGGCGCAGCGAAAACGGGCGGTAGTCCGACTGAGACTAACCGCCCGTTTTCTGTTGGCCTGCTACTGCGCGTCCGGTCCCGGATCGGCGGCGCTGTGCGCTCCGGCTTTAGCCAGGTCCGGCTCAGCCGGCGGCTTGCGGGTTCCGGTGAAGGTGAACTTCGCGTTCTCGCCGGCGCTTTCGCCATCCCAGTCGTCCACGTCGACGGTGACGACCTGGCCCGGGCCGATCTCCTCGAAGAGGATCTTCTCGGAGAGCTGGTCCTCGATCTCGCGCTGGATGGTGCGCCGCAGCGGACGGGCACCCAGCACCGGGTCGAAGCCGCGCTTGGCCAGCAACGCCTTGGCCTTGTCGGTCAACTCCATCGACATGTCCTTGGCCTTGAGCTGCTTGCCGACGCGTTCGATCATCAGGTCGACCATCTGGATGATCTCGTCGCGGGTCAACTGGTGGAAGACGATGATGTCGTCGATGCGGTTGAGGAACTCCGGGCGGAAGTGCTTCTTCAGCTCGTCGTTGACCTTCTGCTTCATCCGCTCGTAGTTGTTGTCGCCGCCGCCCTGGGTGAAGCCCAGGCCCACCGGCTTGGAGATGTCCGACGTGCCGAGGTTCGAGGTGAAGATCAGCACGGTGTTCTTGAAGTCGACCGTGCGGCCCTGACCGTCGGTGAGCCGGCCGTCCTCGAGCACCTGCAACAGGCTGTTGTAGATCTCCTGGTGGGCCTTCTCGATCTCGTCGAACAGCACCACCGAGAACGGCTTGCGCCGCACCTTCTCGGTGAGCTGGCCGCCCTCCTCGTAGCCGACGTATCCGGGCGGGGCACCGAACAACCGCGACGCGGTGAACCGGTCGTGGAACTCACCCATGTCGATCTGGATGAGCGCGTCGTCGTCGCCGAACAGGAAGTTGGCCAGCGCCTTGGACAGCTCGGTCTTACCGACACCCGACGGGCCGGCGAAGATGAACGAACCCGACGGGCGCTTGGGGTCTTTCAGCCCCGCGCGGGTGCGGCGGATCGCCTTGGAGACAGCCTTGACGGCATCGACCTGGCCGATGATCCGCTTGTGCAGCTCGTCCTCCATGCGCAGCAACCGGGTGGTCTCGGCCTCGGTGAGCTTGAACACCGGGATACCGGTCCAATTGCCCAGCACCTCGGCGATCTCGTTGTCGTCCACTTCGGCGACAACGTCCATGTCGCCTGAGCGCCACTGCTTTTCACGCTCGGCCCGCTGCGCGACCAGTTGCTTCTCCCGGTCCCGTAGGCTCGCGGCCTTCTCGAAGTCCTGAGCGTCGATCGCCGATTCCTTCTCCCGGCGCGCATCGGCGATCTTCTCGTCGAACTCACGCAGGTCTGGCGGCGCGGTCATGCGGCGGATCCGCATCCGGGCACCGGCCTCGTCGATCAGGTCGATCGCCTTGTCGGGCAGGAACCGGTCGTTGATGTAGCGGTCGGCCAGGGTGGCCGCGGCCACGATCGCAGAGTCGCTGATCGACACCCGGTGGTGGGCCTCGTACCGGTCCCGCAATCCCTTGAGGATCTCGATGGTGTGGGCCACCGTCGGCTCACCCACCTGCACCGGCTGGAAGCGGCGCTCCAGCGCGGCGTCCTTCTCGATGTATTTGCGGTACTCGTCAAGGGTGGTCGCGCCGATGGTCTGCAGCTCGCCGCGGGCCAGCTTGGGCTTCAAGATGCTCGCGGCGTCGATCGCACCCTCGGCCGCGCCCGCACCCACCAGGGTGTGCAGCTCGTCGATGAACAGGATGATGTCGCCGCGGGTGTTGATCTCCTTGAGCACCTTCTTCAGGCGCTCCTCGAAATCACCGCGGTAACGGCTGCCCGCCACCAGCGAACCCAGGTCCAGCGTGTAGAGCTGCTTGTCCTTCAGCGTCTCGGGAACCTGGCCGTGCACGATCGCCTGCGCCAGGCCCTCGACGACGGCGGTCTTACCGACACCGGGCTCGCCGATCAGCACCGGGTTGTTCTTGGTGCGCCGGCTCAACACCTGCATCACCCGCTCGATTTCCTTCTCGCGGCCGATGACGGGGTCCAGCTTGCCTTCCATCGCGGCCGCCGTCAGGTTGCGGCCGAACTGGTCGAGCACCAGCGAGGTGGACGGGCTGCCGGATTCGCCGCCGCGGCCACCGGTGCCGGCCTCCGCGGCCTCCTTGCCCTGGTAGCCACTCAGCAACTGGATCACCTGCTGGCGCACCCGGGTCAGTTCGGCGCCCAGCTTCACCAGCACCTGCGCGGCAACGCCCTCACCCTCGCGGATCAGGCCCAGCAAAATGTGCTCGGTACCGATGTAGTTGTGGCCGAGCTGCAGCGCCTCGCGCAGGCTCAGCTCGAGGACCTTCTTGGCACGGGGCGTGAACGGAATGTGACCCGACGGGGCCTGCTGGCCCTGGCCGATGATCTCCTCGACCTGGCTGCGAACGCCCTCAAGCGAGATGCCCAACGACTCCAGCGACTTCGCCGCGACGCCTTCACCCTCGTGAATCAAACCCAGCAGGATGTGCTCGGTGCCGATGTAGTTGTGGTTGAGCATCCGGGCCTCTTCTTGCGCCAGGACGACCACCCGCCGTGCTCGGTCGGTGAATCTTTCAAACATCGGGTTACCTGCTCTCCCTTACATCGGTACAAACCTGTTGGCGGCCCAGTGCCGGTTCCTGTGGCCGGAATCGCGTACCTGCCTCCACTCTAATGGTCGGCTTGCCAGCGGGCCTAACCTTGCCGTGCGTTCTTCGCTGCGGACCGTGCCCGGTCTTTCCGGGGCCAATCTCATCTGCGACTGCCAGCGCCGTTGCGCGCCGTAACTGAAGAAACGTCGCGGACTTCCAATTCGTTTCCGCAAGCCGCCAGACGATTATTTCGCGCCCAGCGAAACGACAAACCGGCGCCCAGGCCTGGGGCCCGGACGCCGGTTTGAAAAGTGCTAGGTGGCGGCGTGGAATGCGTCGATCACGTCGGCCGGGATGCGGCCCCGCGTCGACACGTTGTGCCCGTTACGGCGGGCCCATTCGCGGATGGCCGCGCTCTGCTCACGGTCGATCGCGCCGCGGCCACGGCCCGTGCCGGAACGCCCACGGCGGCGGCCGCCGACACGGCGACCGGCTTCCACCCATTGCTTCAGATCGCCGCGCAGTTTCGCGGCATTCTTGGACGAAAGATCAATCTCGTAGGTCACCCCGTCAAGCCCGAATTCCACCGTTTCGTCGGCCGCGCCGGCACCGTCGAAATCATCGACCAAGGTGACGGTCACTTTTTTTGCCATTGGCTTACCCTCGCATTTCGTCCTGAGCGGTTACTGAGCAGATTGGATCGGACCTCCCCGGTCACCAATCTGCCATAACAGCGAAGCATACTCAATCTGTACGGAAGCCGCACAGTTGCAAACTTTCAACTACGAGTGCGGACGAACAATCGGGAACAAAACTGTCTCTCGAATTGACAGACCGGTCAATGTCATCAACAACCTGTCGATACCCATTCCCGTTCCCGTACATGGCGGCATCCCATACTCGAGTGCTGCAAGGAAATCCTCGTCGAGCACCATGGCTTCGTCGTCGCCCGCCGCGGCGGCACGCGCTTGCGCGGCGAACCTCTCTCGCTGTACCACTGGATCATTCAATTCCGAATACCCGGTGGCGAGTTCGACACCACGCACATACAGGTCCCACTTCTCGGTGACACCCGCGATGCTGCGGTGCTGACGCGTCAAAGGCGTTGTCTCGACCGGGAAATCCCTCACGAACACCGGCGCGACGAGCGCGTTGCCCACCGTGTGCTCCCACAGTTCCTCGACGATTTTTCCATGTCCATAGCCCCGGTTGGCGGGAATCTCGACGCCGAGCCGATCGGCGATTGCGAGCAGTTGTTCGACAGACGTCTCAGGCGTGATCTCATCACCGAGTGCCGACGACAGTGACGGGTACATTTGTATCGAAGCCCATTCCCCGTCTATGTCGTAGACGCTGCCGTCGGGCAGCGGAAGTTGTCGGGTTCCGATCGCCTCGTCGGCCACCTCTTGAATAAGCTCACGCGTCACTACTGCCGAATCGTCATAGGTTCCGTACGCCTGGTAGGTCTCCAGCATGGAAAATTCCGGAGAATGGGTGGAATCCGCACCTTCGTTTCGGAACACTCGATTTAGTTCGAAAACCCGGTCAAAACCGCCGACGACGCACCGCTTGAGGAACAGTTCCGGTGCGATCCTCAAGTAGAGATCGATGTCCAGTGCATTGGAATGTGTGATGAACGGCCGCGCGGCCGCGCCACCGGCGAGCGTCTGCAACATTGGGGTTTCGACTTCGAGAAACCCGCGCCGTTCCAGTGCGTTGCGTATGGCGCGGGTGACGGCGATCCGCTGCCGCGCCACGGTGCGCGCCTGTGGACGCACGATCAGGTCGACGTAGCGCTGGCGCACCCGCGCCTCTTCGCTCATGTCCTTGTGCGCGACGGGCAGCGGACGCAGCGACTTGGACGCCATCTGCCAGGAGTCGGCCAGCACGGACAATTCGCCGCGCCGTGAGCTGATCACGTTGCCGTGCACGTAGACGATGTCACCCAGGTCTACGTCGGCCTTCCACGCATCGAGGGATTGCTGGCCGACCTTGTCGAGGCTGATCATCACCTGCAGCGTGGTGCCGTCGCCCTCCTGAAGGGTGGCGAAGCAGAGTTTGCCGGAGTTGCGGGCAAAGATCACCCGGCCGGCGACGCCGACGAAGTCGTCGGTCGCGGTGTCTACCGGCAGATCGGGATGGGCGGCACGGACCTGGGCCAGCGTGTGGGTGCGTTCGACGGCGACCGGGTAGGGGTCGTGCCCCTCGGCGAGCAGCCGAGCGCGTTTATCGCGGCGAATTCGGTACTGCTCGGGAATATCCAGATCGTCGGCACTCACGACGTGCCAGCTTAAAGGACCGGGCTTTGAGGCAGCGCCGACGGCTTTGCCTGCGCGCTGCGGCGCACAGCCGGTGTGTCAGCGCGCCGTCTTCAGCCGGCCGCGCTGGGCGTCGCGGTTGCGTTCGAAGATCAGCCGCAGCCCGTGCAGGGTCAGGTGCTGGTCGTAGTGGCTGACGGTCTGCAGCTCTGGCAGCAGTAGCGGCGCGGTGTGGCCGGTGGCGATGATCGCGACGTCGTCGCCGGCAAACCCAGCCACGTCCTCGCGGATGCGCCCCACCAAGCCGTCGACCAGCCCGGCGAAACCGAACACCGCACCCGCCTGCATGCACTCGACGGTGTTCTTGCCGACCACCGAACGCGGGCGGGTCAGCTCCACCCGGCGCAGCGCGGCCGAGCGCGCCGCCGCGGCGTCGGAGGACACCTGCAATCCGGGCGCGATCGCACCGCCGAGGAATTCACCCTTGGCCGACACGACGTCCACGCAGATCGAGGATCCGAAGTCGATGACGATGGCGGGGCTGTTGAACCGATGGAAAGCCGCCAGGCAGTTGACGATTCGGTCGGCACCGACTTCCTTGGGGTTGTCGACGAGCAGCGGGATTCCGGTGCGCACCCCGGGCTCGATCAGCACGTGCGGCACCGAGGGCCAGTACTGGTCCAGCATCACCCGCACCTCGTGCAGCACCGAGGGCACGGTGGACAGCGCCGCGGCGCCGGTGAGCCGTTCGGAGTCGTCGCCGATGAGGCCGTCGATGGTCAGCGCCAATTCGTCGGCGGTGATCTCCGCTTCGGTGCGAATCCGCCATTGCTGCACGACGTTTGCGTGCTCCTTGGATCCCGATATCAGCCCGACGACGGTGTGGGTGTTACGGACGTCGATCGCGAGCAGCACGGCTACCGCGCAACGATCCGGGGATCCAGTAGTTCGGCCGCGTCGGCGGGCACGAATGCCGGATCGTGGCCGAAGTCGATCGGCTTGTTGTCGGCGTCGACGAAGACGATCCGCGGCTGGTACGCCCGCGCCTCCGCCTCTTCCATGGTCCCGTAGGCGATCAGAATCACCAGGTCGCCCGGGTGGACGAGATGTGCTGCCGCACCGTTGATTCCGATCACACCGCTGCCGCGCTCGCCGGTGATCGCGTAGGTGACCAGCCGGGCGCCGTTGTCGATGTCGACGATGGTGACCTGTTCGCCCTCGAGCAGGTCCGCGGCATCCATCAGATCGGCGTCGATGGTCACCGAGCCGACGTAGTGCAGGTCGGCCTGCGTGACGGTGGCGCGGTGGATCTTCGACCTGAGCATCGTCCGTAACATCAATTCCTCCAAGGTGATTGGGCGTATTCGTGGTGTCCGTCCGGCCCAGCGGTGCCGGCGGGTGTTTCGATCTGCATTTCGATGTTGTCCAGCAGCCTGGTGGCGCCCAGCCGGGCCGCAACCAGCAGCCGGGCCGAACCGTTGGCGGGCGCCGGGCCGAGCCCGGCGTCGCGCAATTCGAGGTAGTCGACGGTGAGGTCGGGCGCGGCGTCGAGCACCGTGCGCGCCGCGGCCAGCGCGGCCGCGCCGCCGTGGTGGGCGGCGTGCGCTCCCGCCGTCAGCGCAGCCGAAAGTGTCACGGCCAGCTCGCGTTGCGTGGCGTCCAGGTAGCGGTTGCGCGACGACATCGCCAAGCCGTCGGATTCCCGGACCGTCGGCACCCCGACCACCTGTGCGTCGATGTTGAGGTCGGCGACCATCTGGCGCACCATCACCAGCTGCTGATAATCCTTCTCGCCGAAGAAGATCCGGTCCGGTCGCACGATCTGCAGCAGCTTGCACACGACGGTGAGCATGCCGGCGAAATGGGTCGGCCGGACGGCGCCCTCCAGCTCGGCGGCCAGCGGACCCGGCTGCACGGTGGTGCGCAGACCGTGCGGATACATCGCGGCGGCCGTTGGGGTGAAGGCGATTTCGACGCCTTCGGAGCGCAGCAGTGCGACGTCGTCATCCAGGGTCCGCGGGTAGGCGTCGAGGTCCTCACCGGCGCCGAACTGCAGCGGGTTGACGAAGATCGACACCACCACCACCGCGCCGGGCACCCGCTTGGCCGCGCGCACCAGCGCCAGGTGCCCGTCGTGCAGTGCGCCCATGGTGGGCACCAACATCACCCGGCGCCCGGTGTGGCGCAGGGCGCGGCTGACGTCGGCGACATCGCGCGGGGCGGAGTAGACGTTGAGGTCGCCCGCTGTGAAGGCCGGTGGCTTGCCGGGTCTCATGGCGCCAGGACCTCCACGACCTCCTGGGGGGCGTGCGCGCGCTGGGCGGTCCGCAAGGCGTTCACCCGGTACGCCTGCGCCAATTCCGGCCCGACCTGAGCCAGCGCGGCCAGATGCCCCGCGACCGCGGCCGCATCGCCGCGCGCGACCGGACCGGTGAGCGCGGCCTGCCCGCGCTGCAGGGTGTTCTCCAGCGCGGCCCTGGCCAGCGGGCCGATGATCCGTTCGGCGATGCCGCCCGGCTGGTCGTCGACGGACTGTTGGCCGAGCAGTTCGCTGCCGCGCAGCGCGGCGCGCAGCGCGTCCAGCGCGTCGGCGAGCACGGTCACCAGGTGGTTGCCGGCGTGGGCCAGTGCGGCGTGGTACAGCGTGCGGGCGTCCTCGGCGACGCAGAACGGTTCGCCGCCCATCTCCAGGACCAGCGATTGCCCGATCGCGTACCCGATTTCGTCGGCGGCGGTCACGCCGAAGCAGGAGTCCGCCAGGCGGCTGATGTCCTCGTCCGACCCGGTGAACGTCATCGCCGGGTGGATCGCCAGCGGGATGCAGCCGTCCCGGGCCAGCGGCTCGAGAATGCCGATCCCGTTGGCGCCGGACGTGTGGACCACGATGGTTCCGGGCCGCACCGCCGACGTCGCGGCCAAACCGGACACCAGCCCGGCGAGTTCGCTGTCGGGGACCGCGAGCAGCAGCAACTCGGCACCGGCGGCCACGTCCGGCGGCGTCGCCACCGGGGTGTCGGGCAGCCGGCGTTGCGCGCGCTGCCGCGACGCATGGGAGATGGCGCTACACGCCACCACGACATGGTCCGCGCGCTCCAGCGCGACACCGAGCGCGGTGCCGACCCGGCCGGCCGAGATGATTCCCACCTTGAGCCGAGCGGGGCGCAGACCGTCGAACTGCACCATCGCAGACGACCTCACAGATATCTTGTTTCGTTCCGGTCCCACTTCGTGGGTACCGTTCGGTCACTAAGACTGTAGTCGATTACCAGGCATCACCCAATGTGAGGAAGCTCCCAGCTCAGCCCTCGCGGCGACGGCGCCGGCCGCCCTCGGAGGGCTGAACCTGCAGGCGGGCCAGCAGGTCGGCCACCGACTGGCCGCCCGTGGCGCTGCCGTCGCCCGTGCCGTCGCCGTCCTCTTGCGGGTCACCGCCGTGCCGGGGCGCCTGCTCCGGGGTGGGCGGCGGCGCCAGGCGTGGTGGCGGGGGCGCGCCGGCGGCCGGTCCCGGGTGCGTCGGGGGAGCCGGCGGCGGGGGTGGCGGCGTCGCGGCGGCCGGCGGGGGCGGTCCGGCCGGCGGCTCGTTGGTGGGCGAGAAGTTGCGCACCCCGTAGTCGCGGTACTCCGCAGAGTGGCGCGAGCGCGCCCGGCTACCGGAGTCGCCGTACGGCGGTGGTGGCACCGGCTCGGCGGGCGGGCCATCCCAGGCCTCGTCAACGCCCGAATGCCGGGCACGCCGCCGTCCACCGGCCGATTCCGGCTGGGTATCGCCACCGGCCCAATTGCTGCCCGGGGCGCCGGGCGGCAACCACTGGCCCTCCGCGGCGGACGGCTGCCAACCCTGACCCGGCCACTCCGCCTGGGGCTGTCGCTGCGCTTCCGGCGCCGGCTCCGGTTCGGGCCGCGGTGCGGGCTCCGGCTGCGGTTCCGGCTGGAACTGGGCCGCGGGCGCGGGCGGCGGTTGGTGACGCGGCTCGAAGCGCGGCTCCGCCGGTCCCGCATACGGGGACTCCTCTGCGTACGCGGGCTCTTCGGCGTATGCCGGGTCCTGGGCGTACGCCGGGTCGTGGGCGTACTGGTTACGGACCCGCTCCCGCCGAGGCGGTGGCTGCTGTCGCGGCGGAATCAGCGGTTCCTCGGGCACGTCGATGATGGCGTCGTCGGCGCGGCCGGCGTTGTCCTGCGGCACCGACGTCACCCGGTCGCTGGACACCCAATCGACCGGGGTGTCGCGGGGGTTCTCGCCGTTGCGATCCCACTCGCTGTACGCGCGCTCCGGTTGCGGCTCGGCCTCTGGCGTGCCGCCGAGGGCCGGGCGGTGCGCGAGGTCGGTGTCGAACAGGATTTCCAGGCTGGTCCGTAAGGAGGAGAGTTCCGCGCGCAACTCGGCCAGATCGTCGGCGGCCTGGGCGCGCAGCTCGGAGGCCAGCTCGCGGCGCAGCTGGGACTCGACGGTCAGCTCGTATTCACGCCGAGCCGAGATCTCGCGGTCCAGCTGCAGGTCGTAGACCAGCTTGAGGTCACGGACCCGGGACTGATCGGCGTCGCTTTGGCGCCGGTAGAGCACGGAAACGAAGGCGCCGGCGACTGCGGCCCACAGCGCCAGGATTACAGCGAGCTTGAGGAGTTCCACCCGATTGGTGAAAACCAATGCGGAACTGGCCCCCATCGCGAGGACCAGCAACGCGGTCAAGAGCACCCACCCCGGCCTGCGGCCGCCGCGCCGCACCCGGGCGCCGCGGGACAGAACGGTCATGGCCTGAGAGTACCTGCGCGAGGTCATTCAGCGTGTCGCGCGGGTCCGGCGATTCTCGCGCGGGTTATCCGCGGGGCCGCCGGAGTTACTCGACCGCCGCCCGCCGGCAATCGTGGCACAGGGCTAGGTTTCCGCGCCCTCGCCGTGCTCAGTCGGATCCGGCGGTGACTTGCAGCAATGTTGCAGCCACAGCGCGGCAATCAGCAGCGCCAGCGCACTGACGGCCGCGACCACGGTCCCCGAGGTGTCCTCGGCGGCGGCCCGCAACCAGGACTTGCGCGGCAGAAAATACACCAGGATGCCGACCCACCAGCCCAGCATCACCGCACCCACCCAGGCCGAGGCCTTGGCGACCATCAGGCTGCGCGCCACCGCAAGCGGGTGCAGCCAACCCGGGCCGGACCCGATTTCGCCCTCGCTGATCCTGGCCCGCACGTAGCGCGCCCACAGCGCCTCGACGACGGCCACCGCCAGCAGCGACAGGCCGGTCCACACCGTGATCGGCGGAAACCACCGGTAGAGGCCCTTGACCAGCAGATACCCCACAATGGCCGCGCCGACCACCGCGGCGGTCAGGTCACGCTTGCGGGTGGGCCCCATCAGGCCGCCGGCCCCTGATCGCCCGGCGGCTTCCCGTTCGGCCGAAGCGTCAGGCTGGTGGGGCGCACGCCGTCCCGGTCGGCCGCTTCCAGCTGGGCCAGCAGGCCGGCGGCCGGCTGCGGCCCGTCGGCCAGCGTCAACTGCGCGTCCGGGTCGACATCCAGCCATGGGATGAGCACGAACGCCCGCAGGTGGGCCAGCGGATGCGGCAAGGTCAGGTTGTTCTCCCGGGAGATCACCTCGGTGGGGCCGTAGCAGGCGATCAGGTCGACGTCGAGGGTGCGCGGGCCCCAGCGCTCGCCGCGCACGCGGCCCGCCGCTCGCTCGAATTCCTGCGCACGGCGCAGCCAGCCCTGTCCGTCGCAGGCCGGGTCGTCGGCGATCAGAACCGCGTTGAGAAACGGCGCCTGGTCCACCCGGCCCCAGGGGTCGGTCTCGTACACCGGCGACACGGCGAGCACCTTCTCCCCGAGCCCGTCGACGACCGACTGCAACCGCGCCAGCCGGTCACCCAGGTTGGAGCCGATGGACAGCACCACTCTGGTCATCGGCGCCACTCTCCCCCGCAAGCGGGCGGTACCCTCACGATCCCGGCCGAGCCGGCGTCGTCGTTGTCGTCGCGCGTCATATCGACCCACCCGCCGGGACCACCGAACCGCGGCCGCCGCGGCGCGACCGTCGCACCACCACCGCGACGTCGGCGAACCGCTGCAGGATCGGGGCCTGCGGCTTGTGCACCACCACCTCGACGGCGTGCACGCGTTCGTCGTCCATCACCTCATCGGCGATCTGGGCTCCGACGGTTTCGATCAGATTGCGCGCCGGCCCGGCCACCACGTCGGCGGCCAACTGGGCCAGCGCGCCGTAGTCGTAGGTGTCGGCGAGTTCGTCGCTGGCGCCGGCGCCGGCGAGGTCGATCCACACGGTGATGTCGACGACGAAGTCCTGACCGTTGGCTCGCTCGTGGTCGAAAACCCCGTGTTGTCCGCGAACCTTCAATCCGCGCAACTCGATTCGATCAGCCATCGTCTCCAGCCAGTTCCGTGTGCGACCCGTCGGTCCAGGCCGCTACGACCTTGAGGGCATCGACCGTGGCCCGCACATCGTGCACACGCACCCCCCAGGCCCCGTGCAGTGCGGCCAGCGCGGACACCACCGCGGTGGCCGTCTCACGCCCATCGGGCGGTCGCGGCGAACCATCGGCCCCGGCTAACAACGTACCGAGGAACCGCTTGCGCGATGCACCCAGGAGCACCGGGATGCCGGTGGCGACCAACTGCGGCAGAGCATGCAGCAGCGCCCAATTGTGTTGTCCCGTCTTGGCGAATCCCAGTCCGGGATCGATCATCAGCCGGGCGGGGTCGACACCGGCGGACACCGCGGCGTCGACACTGGCCAGCAGCTCGTCGCGCACCTCGGCGACCACGTCGCGGTAGTGCGGCGCCGTGTGCGGCCGCTCGGCCGACACCGAACGCCAATGCATCAGCACCCAGGGCACTTTCGCGTCGGCGAGCAGCGGCGCCATCGCGGGATCGGCGCGGCCGCCGGACACGTCGTTGACGATCCGCGCCCCGGCGCACAGCGCCGCCCGCGCGACGTCGGCGTGCATGGTGTCGATGCTGACGGTGATTCCTTGTGCCGCAAGCTCTTTGACGACGGGGACGACCCGGGATGTCTCGACGCGAGGATCGATCCGCGTGGCGCCGGGCCGGGTCGACTCTCCCCCGACGTCGACGATGTCGGCGCCCTCGGCGACCAGGGCCAAACCCTGGGCCACGGCCTTGTCCGGATCGAGATAGCGGCCGCCGTCGGAGAACGAATCGTCAGTGACGTTCAGAACCCCCATCACCTGCACAGGCGCCAGACTCACTTACGCAGGATCAGGTCGAGCGCCTCGGCTCGAGAAGCTGCGTTGGTTTTGAACAGACCGCGCACCGCGGAGGTGGTGGTGACCGCTCCCGGCTTGCGGACGCCGCGCATCGCCATACACAGGTGCTCGGCCTCGACCACGACGATCACGCCGCGCGGATTGAGCTTTTTCACCAGGGCGTCGGCGATCTGGCTGGTGAGCCGCTCCTGCACCTGGGGCCGTTTGGAGTACAGGTCGACCAGCCGCGCGATCTTCGACAGGCCGGTGACCCGGCCCTCGTTGCCCGGGATGTAGCCGACGTGGGCCACGCCGTGGAACGCCACCAGGTGGTGCTCACACGTGGAGTACAGCGGGATCTCCTTGACCAGCACCAGTTCGTCATGGTCCTCGTCGAACATGGTGTTCAGCACGCTGTCTGGATCGGTGTAGAGCCCGGCGAACATCTCGCGGTAGGCGCGGGCTACGCGCGCCGGAGTTTCCCGCAGGCCGTCCCGGTCGGGGTCTTCGCCGATCGCGTGCAGCAACTCGCGGACCGCGGCTTCGGCGCGCTCCTGATCGAACTCCCGCGTCGTGGGCACCGTGGTATTCGGCCCCAAACCGCGTAAGGCCATCGAATCCTCCGTTTGCTCAGCCGTGAGCCGGCGGGTTGGACCGGCTTACGTCGTCATCCTGCCGGTCGGGCGAGCCGCCCTCCGGGGCGGGTTGGCCGGGCGGCGGATACGGCGGATACGGCGGATAGGCGGGACGCGCCTGACCGGAGTGACCCGCGCCGCCCTGCTGACCGGGATAACTTTGCTGACCGCCGGGGTGGCCCTGCTGGCCGGGGTAGCCCTGCGGGCCCGGGTAACCGCGTGCCGGCTGCTGCCAGTAGGGCGGCTGCGCGGGCGGATGCCAGTTGTTCGGCTGCTGTTGCTGCGGCGGCCATCCCGGCGCGCGCCAGCCGGCCGGCGCGCCGTAGTCGGGTTGGGTGGGCCCCTGCTGCTCCCCCTGACGATTACCGCTGTCTTGAGCTCCATGAAACCCGTTGCCGCTGTTGGCATTTCGGTCCGCCGCCACCCGGGCGGCGGCAGCTGCCTCGCTGGCCCGCGCGATGGCCGCCTTGAAGGCCGGCTCTGGGGTCGGCGGCGGCCAGGGCTCGCCACGCTCGATGGCCAGCTCGCCCGGCGTCTTGATCGGCGGTTTGTCCGACGGAATGCGGCCGCCGAAATCGTCGAACATGGTTAGCCTGGGCCGCTTTTCGACTCCGGAGAAAATGCCCTCCAGCTCGGCCCGGTGCAAAGTTTCCTTTTCCAGCAGTTCGCCCGCCAGAATGTCGAGAATGTCGCGGTATTCGGTGAGGATCTCCCACGCCTCGGTGTGGGCGGCCTCGATCAGCTTGCGGATCTCGTCATCGATATCGCGGGCAACCTCGTGCGAGTAGTCCGCCTGCGTCCCCATGGTGCGGCCCAGGAACGGGTCGCCGTGCTCCGAACCGTATTTGACGGCACCGAGTTTGGAGCTCATCCCGAATTCGGTCACCATCGCGCGCGCGATCTTGGTGGCCTGCTCGATGTCGGACACCGCGCCGGTCGTCGGCTCGCGGAAGACCAGTTCCTCGGCGGCACGCCCGCCCATCGCGAACACCAACTGCGCGATCATCTCCGAGCGGGTCCGCAGGCCCTTGTCTTCCTCCGGCACCGCCACCGCATGCCCGCCGGTGCGTCCACGCGCCAGGATCGTCACCTTGTAGATGGGCTCGATGTCGGGCATCGCCCAGGCCGCCAGTGTGTGGCCGCCCTCGTGATACGCGGTGATCTTCTTTTCCTGCTCGCTGATGATCCGGCCCTTGCGGCGCGGGCCGCCGATCACCCGGTCCACCGCTTCCTCCAGCGCGGCGCTGGTGATGACGGTGCCGTTCTCGCGGGCGGTCAGCAGCGCGGCCTCGTTGATGACGTTGGCCAGGTCGGCGCCGGTCATGCCGACGGTGCGCTTGGCCAGCCCGGCGAGGTCGGCGTCCGGGCCGATCGGCTTGCCCTTGGAGTGCACCTCCAGCACCGCTTTGCGACCCGCCAGGTCCGGGTTGGACACCGGGATCTGCCGGTCGAAGCGGCCGGGACGCAGCAGCGCCGGGTCCAGGATGTCCGGCCGGTTGGTGGCCGCGATCAGGATGACGCCGGCCCGCGGGTCGAATCCGTCCATCTCGACCAGCAACTGGTTCAGCGTCTGCTCGCGCTCGTCGTGCCCGCCGCCCAGGCCCGCGCCGCGCTGGCGGCCCACGGCGTCGATCTCGTCGACGAAGATGATGCAGGGGTTGTTCTGCTTGGCCTGATCGAACAGGTCGCGGACGCGGGAAGCACCGACGCCGACGAACATCTCGACGAAGTCGGAGCCCGAAATCGTGAAGAACGGGACACCGGCCTCCCCGGCGACCGCGCGGGCCAGCAGCGTCTTACCGGTTCCCGGCGGGCCGTAGAGCAGCACACCCTTGGGGATCTTGGCGCCCAGCGCCTGGTAGCGGCCGGGGTTCTGCAGGAAGTCCTTGATCTCGTAGAGCTCCTCGACCGCCTCGTCGACGCCGGCGACGTCGGCGAACGTGGTCTTGGGCATGTCCTTGGAGAGCTGTTTGGCGCGCGACTTGCCGAAGCCGAAGCCCATCCGGGCGCCGCCCTGCATGCGGGAGAACATCACGAACAGCCCCACCAGCAGCAATAGCGGCAGGACGTAGACCAGCAGCTCGCCCAGGATGCTGCCCTGGTTGACGACCGTGCTGACCTTCGCGTTCTTGGCGCTCAGCGCGTTGAACAGGTCGACCGCGTAGCCGCTGGGAAACTTGGTGATGACCTTGTCGGAATTATCGGTGTCACCATTGCCCTTCTTCAGGGTCAATCGCAGTTGCTGTTCGCGGTCGTCGATTTGCGCGCTTTTGACGTTGTCGCCGTTGATCTGGGACATCGCCACAGACGTGTCGACGGGCTTATAGCCGCGGGTGTCGTCGCTGAAGTAGAAGAACGACCAACCGAGCAGCACCACGACAGCAATTGCCGTGATGGTGCGAATCACGTTTTTCCGGTTCATCAATCATCGGCCTTAGCGGCCAGGTCCTTCCCCGATATACACGCAGCTGAAAAAGTCCAGGCTACCGCTAGCGGCGATCGCCAGCTCCGGCAGCGCCGGGGCACAACGGCTCGCCACCGTCTCTTCAGTTAACGACCGGCAGTTCCCGGCTACTCGTAGTACCGGGCCTCGACCACGTTTCCGTCGGGATCGGCGAAGTAATACCCCTGCGGCGCCCACCCGCGTGCGCCGAAGCTCCGGTTCAACCGGGCGCTGGTATCCACGCCTTCGTCCTGCAGCCGCCGGTCCAACGCGTCATATTCGGCCTTCGACAGCGCCAGGCACACGTGATTGACGGGGTGGCCGGCGCTGCCCTCGATGCGAGTCAAAGTCTCCGTCGCCGAAACGCCATCGGTGGGCATCAAGTCGATGATGGAGTCCGCACAAATCCGCACGCTCGGGAACGGCGCATCTCCGGCTTCGAATTCGGCGAAGCGGACCGGTTCCAGCCCGACCACGCGGGTGTAGAAGTCCATCGACACCCGCGGGTTCTTCGTCCAGAGCACCACGTGGTCCAAGCGCATCGAATCGAGTATTCCCGCCGTGCGCCCTTTTGATCGCCCGCCAGGGCGAGCCAGACGGATTCGGGCCTTCTCAGCCCGCAACCGTTGTGCTTTGGTGGGACGGTGCCCCCAACCGAACGGTTAGTAGAGACCAATGGTGCGCGGCTACGGGTGATCGAAGCGGGCGACCGCGGCGCACCGGTGGTGCTCCTGGCGCACGGCTTTCCCGAACTCGCCTACTCCTGGCGTCACCAGATACCCGTCCTCGCCGACGCCGGCTACCACGTGCTGGCGCCCGATCAGCGCGGCTACGGCGGTTCGGATCGTCCGGACGCCGTCGACGCCTACGACATTCATCAGCTGACCGCCGACCTGGTCGGACTGCTCGACGATGTCGGCGCGCAGCGCGCCGTGTGGGTCGGGCACGACTGGGGCGCCGCCGTGGTGTGGAACGCCCCACTGCTGCATCCGGACCGGGTCGCGGCCGTCGCGGCGATGAGCGTGCCGGTGACGCCGCGCCCGCACGTCGCGCCGACGAAGGCCTGGCGCAAGATGTTCGGCGAGAATTTCTTCTACATCCTGTACTTCCAGGAGCCCGGCGTCGCCGACGCCGAATTGAACGCCGATCCTGCTCGGGTGATCCGACGCATGATCGGTAGCTTGCGGACACCCGATGACAAAGCCGCCGCGCTACGGCTCGTGGCCCCCGGTCCGGAAGGTTTCATCGAGCGGCTGGCCGAACCCGAGCGGCTGCCGGACTGGATAAGCCAGGACGAGCTCGACCACTACGTCGCCGAGTTCACCCGCACCGGCTTCACCGGCGGCCTCAACTGGTATCGCAACTTCGACCGCAACTGGGAGACCACCGCCGAGCTCGACGGTGTGAAGATCTCGGTCCCGTGCTTGTTCATCGGCGGCACGGCCGATCCCGTCCTGTCGTTCACCCGCACCGACCGCGCCGCCGACGCGATCTCCGGCCCGTACCGGCAGGTGATGATCGACGGCGCCGGGCATTGGCTGCAGCAGGAGCGCCCCGACGAGGTGAATGCGACCTTACTGGAATTCCTCAACGGATTGGAGCTGCAATGAGCGCGCCCCTGCGTTTCGGTGTCTTTATCACCCCGTTTCACCCCATCGGCCAATCCCCAACCGTGGCACTGGAATACGACATGGAACGCGTCGTCGCCCTGGACCGGCTCGGCTTCGACGAGGCGTGGTTCGGCGAACACCACTCCGGCGGCTACGAGCTGATCGCCTGCCCGGAAGTCTTCATCGCGGCGGCTGCGGAGCGGACCAAGCACATCCGGCTGGGCACCGGCGTGGTGTCGCTGCCCTACCACCATCCGCTGATGGTGGCCGACCGCTGGGTGCTGCTCGATCATCTGACCCGAGGCCGGGTGATGTTCGGTGCCGGGCCCGGCGCGCTGCCGTCGGACGCCTACATGATGGGCATCGACCCCATCGAGCAGCGCCGGATGATGCAGGAATCGCTCGAGGCGATCCTGGCGCTGTTCCGCGCCGCACCCACCGAGCGCATAGACCGGCACTCCGACTGGTTCACCCTTCGTGACGCGCAGTTGCACATCCGGCCCTATACCTGGCCCTACCCCGAAATCTCCACGGCGGCAATGATTTCTCCGTCCGGACCGCGGCTGGCCGGCGCGCTCGGCACGTCGCTGCTTTCGCTGTCGATGTCGGTGCCCGGCGGCTACGCGGCGCTGGAAACCACCTGGGACGTGGTCCGCGAACAGGCGGCGAAGGCGGGGCGGGATGAGCCGGACCGGGGCGACTGGCGCGTGCTGAGCATCATGCACATCGCGGATAGCCGCGAACAGGCCATCGACGACTGCACCTACGGGCTGCAGGATTTCGCGAATTACTTCGGTGCCGCCGGGTTCGTGCCGCTGGCCAACAGCGTGGAAGGCACCCAGACGCCGCACGAGTTCGTCGCCGACTATGCGGCCAAGGGAAACTGCTGCATCGGCACGCCGGAGGACGCCATCGCCCACATCGAGGACCTGCTCGACCGCTCCGGCGGCTTCGGCACCCTGCTGATGCTCGGCCACGACTGGGCCTCCCCGCAGGCCACGTATCACAGCTATGACCTGATGGCGCGCAAGGTGATTCCCCACTTCAAACGGCAGCTCGAAGCGTCCCGCTCGTCGCACGACTGGGCCAGGGGCAAGCGCGACCAGCTGATCGGCCGGGCCGGCGAGGCCGTCGTCAAGGCCATCACCGAGCACGTCGACGAGCAGAAAGACGCGGTGCACTGATGCGCGCGGCAGTGTTGCGGGACGGCCGCATGGTCTACCGGGACGACGTTCCCGACCCGATACCCGAAGCAGGACAGGTGCTGGTGGGCGTGCGCGCGTGCGGAATCTGCGGCTCCGACCTGCATTTCGCCGCCCACGGCGCACAGGTGCTGGAAATGAGCGACCGGGTGGCCGGCGGGTCGGGCGCCATGCACGTCGACCTGGACCACGACATCTTCATGGGTCACGAGTTCAGCGCCGAGGTACTCGAGGCGGGCCCCGGCACCGAAACCCATCCGCCGGGCACCCTGGTCACATCGTTGCCGGTCCTGTTGTCCGCCAAGGGCGTCGAGCCGATCGTCTACAGCAACAGCACGGTCGGCGGCTACGCCGAACGGATGCTGCTGTCGGCGCCGCTGCTGCTGCCCATCCCCAACGGCCTGGACTTCAAACACGCCTCCCTGACCGAGCCGATGGCGGTGGGGCTGCACGCGGTCAACAAGTCCAGCATCGGGCCCGGCGAGACGGCCCTGGTGCTCGGTTGCGGTCCGATCGGCATTGCAATCATCGCCGCCCTGCGTGCCAAGGGCGTGGAAGTCATTGTGGCGTCGGACTTCTCACCCAAGCGGCGGGAGCTGGCCACCGCGATGGGAGCCCACCAGACGCTGGATCCGGCACAGGGTTCACCGTTCGACGCCGTCAAGCCCGCGGTTGTTTTCGAGGCGGTCGGCGTGCCGGGCATCATCGACGACGTACTCCTTCGAGCGCGGCCCGGCACCCGCCTGGTCGTCGCCGGCGTGTGCATGCAGCCCGACACCGTGCACCCGTTCTTCGCGATCGCCAAGGAGATCAACGTGCAATTCGTGCTCGCCTACACGCCCGAGGAGTTCGGCGATTCGCTGCGCGCCCTGGCCGAGGGTGACATCGACGTCAGCCCGCTGATCACCGGCGAGGTCGGCCTCGACGGTGTCGGTGCGGCGTTCGACGACCTCGCCGACCCCGAGCGGCACTGCAAGATCCTCGTCACGCCCTGACGGTTGTCGCCAAGGCACGGTCTTCGAATCAGCCTCCCGCCGGGGGCTGTGCGATGACGGTGGGCTTGAACCCGTATCGGGGAGTCACAAAGTGGGCAGCGGCGCTGCGTCCAGCCCCGCCGGTGGGCATCATCGGCACCCCACCCACCGCGTGGGTGGCACGTTCAACCGCACCCGCACCATTGGCGGCGTTGAGTGCAACGGCGACCGAGGGTGTCGTCGGGGCCGCGCTCGCCCAAGCCGCCGGTACCGATAGTCCACCGACGGACGCCGCCTTGCCCACGGCCCCGCCAATCGCGCCCACCGAGCCCAGGCCGGCGCCCGAAATAGCCGCGGGGCCAATGGATTCTGCGGCCTTGGCGACGCCCTCGGTGGCCGACTTAGCGGCCGGCACCATGCCCTGAGCGATTCCTTGGATGTCTTTGAACGAGGTGGTGAACAGCCGTGTTGGAGAAATCAATCGGATGAACGCGTCGAAAGGTGTGCTGGCGTCCAATGTTTGCGATCCGGTCAGGCCCTCCAGGAGATCGCCCAATGGGCCCCCCACCACTAGGCCATCACCTTCGGGGTTCAGGCTGATACCTCCCAGGGAGAGCACGGGATTGGCAGACGACGCGGGATTGCTCGTCGACCCGGCCAGCGCCGACAGCGTTTGGGGCACCGCGTCGAGTGCCTGCGCACCGCCATTTCCGCTGGTGCCGGCGGCTTGGGCCACCGCAGCGGCCTGACGGGCGCCGCCGGCCGGGTCGGTGACGGGTTCGGTCGGCTCGAACGGCTGCAACGTCGACGCCGCGGCCGACGTACCGGCATATCCGTACATCGCCGCAGCGTCTTGGGCCCACATCTCGCCGTATTGCGCCTCGGCGATGGCGATGGCCGGGGTGTTCTGACCAAGGAAGTTTGTCGCCAGCAACTCCATCAGCAACGCCCGGTTCGCCGCTATCACCGGCGGCGGCACCGTTTCGGCGAAGGCCAACTCGTAGGCACCCGCCGCCGCCACCGCTTGCCGGGCGGCCTGTTCAAGCTGCCCGCCGGTGCCGCGTAACCACGCCACTTGCGGGACGACCGCGGTCAGCATCGCCGACGCGGCCGGCCCCTGCCATGGCCCGTCGGTGAGGCCCGCGATCACCGACCCATAGGCGGATGCTGCAGAATCCAACGCGGTGGCCAAACCGTCCCAGGCCGCCGCGGCAGCCAGCAGGGGCGCTGAGCCAGGTCCCGAATACATCAGCGCGGAGTTGATCTCCGGCGGCAACTGCGCGAAGTCCAGCATGGTGTCCTCGCCTAACCGACCGCGGCAGTGTTGGCGATCTCGGTGGCTGCGTACGAACCGGCGTTGATGCCAAGCATTGTCGCCAACTGATCACGCACCACCGCGGCCTGCGCACTGATCTCCTGGAACAGCTGGCCGTGCCGGGAGAACTGCTGCGCGGTCAAGATCGAGACCGCATCGGCTGCGGCGGGCACCACCAAGGTCGTGGTGGCCGCTACCGCCGAACTTCCTTCCCGCACCGACGCATTGATTCTGTGCAGCTCACGGGCAGCAGCGTCCAATATTTCCGGCTGCGCCATCAAGAAAGACATTTCTTCTCAAAATCCTTTCGCATCAATAGCTCTCGGCACCAACAGTCGTACCGAGTCGGACGCCTGGACACGTTAGGGCAGGCACGTCCAGAGATGACAGACCGGGAGTCGCCAATTCATCACTGTGACCCGAACTGTTCACTTAGCCGGCTCGAGATGCTGCAACATTTGGATTTTGCATGAAAAATGCTGCAATCCAATATGATTGGAGTCATATATGTTCTTATATGAGTTTGCTGCGGCGGTGGTTCGGCTTTGCTAACCGCAGCTGTGGTGTCAATTTCGCTGTCGCACCGAATGATTCGATGTAATAGCCGACCCCGCCGGTCGCACCGTCACGACACGGGGTGCGCCGCCGCACGCTGAGGCGAAATCGCTCCCACGGACGGCGGCCCAGCAGCTAGGGTGCCAGGCATGCCGGTCGCAACGAACGCTTCGAAGTTCATCCGCCGATCGATCGCCGTGGCCGCCTCCGGCCTGACGGTCGCAGCGATCTCGGCGTGCGACAAACACAACCCGCCGCAGCCCGGGGCCAGCCCCCGTCAGGTCACGGTCGTGGGCACCGGCCAGGTGCAGGGCGTCCCGGACACCCTGACCGCCGACGTCGGCATCGAGTTCACCGCATCCGATGTCACCACCGCGATGAACCAGACCAACGACCGGCAACAGGCGGTCATCAATGCACTGACCGGCGCCGGCATCGACCGCAAGGACATCAGCACCACCGAGGTCACCCTGTCGCCGGAATACAACAACCCCGGGCCGAGCGGCACCCCCGCCATTACGGCGTACCGCGCCACCAACGCCATCGCAGTCAAGATCCACCCGACGGATGCCGCCTCGCGCCTGCTGGCCCTGATCGTCGGCACGGGCGGCGACGCCACCCGGATCAAGTCCGTGCGCTATTCCATCGCCGATGATTCCCAGCTGGTGAAGGACGCCCGCTCGCGGGCCTTCAACGACGCCAAGAACCGCGCCGACCAGTACGCCCAGCTGTCCGGGCTCCGGCTGGGCCGGGTGCTGTCCATCTCGGAAGCCACCGGCAACACCCCGCCGCCGGTGGGGGCGCCGCGGGCCATGCCGTCGATGGTTCCGCTGGAGCCCGGCCAGCAGACCGTGAACTTCTCGGTGACCGCGGTGTGGGAGCTGGACTAGCCCGATGACGGCGACCCGCCGCGCCCGGCTTCGCCGCGCTTGCGATCGCCGCTAGCCCGATGGCGGCGACCCGCCGCGCCCGGCTTCGCCGCGCTTGCGATCGCCGCTAGCCCGAGGTGTCGGGCCGGGGTCTACTGCTGGTAGATCCTGGGGTCCAGGGTGCCGATGTAGGACAGGTCGCGGTAGCGCTCGTCGTAATCGAGGCCGTAGCCGACGACGAAGTCGTTGGGGATGTCGAAGCCCACGTAGGCGATGTCGACGTGCGCGCCCTGCGCGTCGGGCTTGCGCAGCAGCGTGCACACCCGCAGCGAACGCGGGTGCCGCGTCTTGAGGTTGCGCAGCAGCCAGGACAGCGTCAGGCCCGAGTCGACGACGTCCTCGACGATCAGCACGTCGCGGCCCTCGATATCGCGGTCCAGGTCCTTGAGAATCCGCACCACGCCCGAGGAGGACGTCGACGATCCGTAGGAGCTGACGGCCATGAATTCGAACTGGGTGGGCAGCGGGATCGCGCGGGCCAGGTCGGTGACAAAGATCACAGCGCCCTTGAGGACGGTGATCAGCAGCAGATCCTGTCCGGTCTCGGTCGCGGCGTCGCGGTAGCTCTCGCCGATTTCGCGGCCGAGTTCGGCGATTCGCGCCTGAATTTGCGCCGACGTCAGCAGGACAGACTTGATATCCCCGGGGTACAGCTCCGCGGGTGGGGCGGGGGTGATCGCCGAGGAGATCTGGGCCACGCCCACAGAGTGCCACGACGGCGGGCGAATAACCAACGGCAGCCCCGATAACTAACGGATCGGTTTGCCGACCGGCTCGCGCCACAGCGTCAGCACGCCGTCGCGGCGTCCCGCGAACAATCGCTCATCGGGCAGCGAGGACCCGACCGCCACGCCGCCCTGCCCGTGCCAGCCGGTAACCAGGGCGTCCACCCCGCGAATCTGCTTGTCGGTCAGGTTCGTTGCGCCGCCGGCCAACAGCCAGGCCCGGATCACCCGGCGCCGCACCGGGGCGTCCAGCGTCGCCAACGCCTGCACTCGCAGGCCGGCGTCCGCCCTGGCCTCGGGCAGCGCCCGGGCCGCCAGCGCGTCGATCAACTCGGAGTCCTCCCGCAACGATGTCGCGGTGCGGGCCAGCGCCTCGGCCACGCCGCCGCCGAGAGCGTCCTCCAGCAGCGGCAGCACCTCGGTGCGCAGCCGGGTCCGGGTGAAGCGGCGATCGGTGTTGTGCGGATCCTGCCACGGGGTCAGCCCCAGCTCCGCGCAGGCGGCGTGCGTGGTGGCGCGCCGGACCTCCAGCAACGGCCGGCACCACGGCGGATCGTAGGGGCGCATCCCGGCGATCGAGCGCACCCCGGACCCGCGACCCAGCCCCAGCAGCACCGTCTCGGCCTGGTCGTCGAGCGTGTGCCCCAACAGCACCGGGCCGCTGTGATAGGCGCTCAACGCGGCGTAGCGGGCCGCGCGCGCCGCCGCCTCGGGACCACCCTGGTTGCCCACCTGCACCCGGATCACCTGAGCCCCAACGCATCCCAACGCGATGGCCTGCGCCCGGGCGGTCTCGGCGACGGCGGCCGAGTCGGATTGCAGGCCGTGGTCGACGACCACCGCCGTGGTGGGCCGCAGCTGGGCCGCGACCGCGGTGAGGGCCAGGGAATCGGGGCCGCCGGACAGCGCCACGCACCACTGTTCGACGGTGGCGAGGTGGGTCTTGACGAACGCCTCGACAGCCGCGCGCAGGCGGCCTACAGCACCCGGTCGATCCACCGCTGGGGTTCTTCGATCTCGGTGGGCAGCGGCAGCGTGTCGGGGCCCGTCCAGATGGCGTTGAACCGGGCCATCCCCACCTGGCCGACGACGTGGTCGACGAACGCCTTGCCGCGGGTGTACTGGCTGAGCTTGGCGTCGAGCCCCAGCAGTGCGCGCAACAACCGCTGCAGCGGGGGCTGCTTGCGGTGGCGGCGCTCGTCGAACCGGCGGCGGATGGTGGCCACCGACGGCACCGCGATCGGGCCGACGGCATCCATGACGTGGTCGGCGTGGCCCTCCAGCAGAGTGCCCAGCACCAGCAGCTGGTCCAGCGCCTGCCGCTGCGGTTCGGACTGCACCGCGCGCACCAGGCCGAGAATGCCCGACGAGTTGGCGTCGGATTCCGGCGTTCCGGCGCCGCGGTTGCGGGCGTAGTCGGCGAGCCGGCCGATCACCTCCCCTAGGTCCTCACCGGCGTCGCGGGTCAGCAGGCCCAGCGCCTGGGACATGTAGTCGGGCAGCCACGGGTTGGCGGTGAACTGCACGCGATGGGTCACCTCGTGCAGGCACACCCACAGCCGGAAATCGGACGGGTCGATACGAAGCTGCCGTTCGACGGCGATGACGTTGGGATACACCAGCAGCAGGCAGCCGGTTCTGGCTCCGTCACTGGCGGCGAACGGGTCGTATTGGCCGAGAATCCCCGAGGACACGTAGGCCAGGACGGCGCCCGTCTGCGCGCCGGTGACGCGGCCGGTGAAAAAACCGCGCGGCTTCTCGGTGCCGTTCATCATCACCCGCATCGACTCGGTGGCCGCGCCGATCCAGTCCGGGCGGTCGACGATGCGCGCGGCAGGCACCGGGCCGTCGGTGACCAGGCCGGTCACGTCTCGCACCAGCGGTTCGGCTTTGGTGGATGCGGTGGCGAGTTCGTCGATCACCTGGCGGCGGGTGTAGTCGCTGGACGGCGGACCCGGCCGGGCCAGCCGCCGCCCGACCGTGGCCGCGAACTGCCAGTCGACGGCGGTACCCAGCGTCAGGTCCGGCGAGGGCGTCATGAGCACCCGCAGGACCACAACCGGGTTGCCAGGGCATCCATCACGTTGCGGCCGTTCGGGCCGGCGTTGTTGGAGACGAACGCGAAGGTGAGCACTCGGCCGCTGCGGTCGGTGAGCACCCCGGCGAGCGCGTTGATGCCGGTCAGCGAGCCGGTTTTGGCCCGCAACCAGCCCGCCGGGCCCTGGGCCGTGGAGGCGTCGGTGAAGCGGTCGGCCAGCGTCCCGCTGCCGGCAGCGATCGGGAGCAGATCCAGCAGCGCCCGCAGCGACGGCTGGTCAGGCCCCGCCGCGGCCTGCAGGACGCCGTCGAGCGTCTTGGCCGTCAGCCGGTCGTCGACGGAGAGCCCACTGGAATCCAGCAGCGCCACGCCCGCGGTGTCGACGTGCGCGGTGGTCAGCCGGTTGGTCACCGCGTCGGCCGCTCCGGCGAAGCTGCGCGGCCGGTTGATGGCGGCTGCCACTTCGCGGGCGATGCTTTCGGCCAGCACGTTGTCGGAGTGGTCCATCATCTCGGACAGCCGCTGGACCAGCGGCGCCGACTGCACCACCGCGAGCTGCCGGGCCCCCGACGGCGCGGTGGCGGTCGTCACCGCGTTAGGGTCCAGGCCCAGCGCCTTGGCCAGCTCGCGGCCGGCGTCCAGCGCCGGGGTCCGGGACCGCCGCGAGTTGACCGTCGACGGCTGAATGCGGCCTGCGTCGATCATCACCGACTCGATCGGCGCGATGTCGCCGTTGTCGACGTCGGCGAGGTCCCAGCCCTGGGCCATCGTCGGCCCGCTGAACGCCGAGGTGTCCACCTGCACAGCGGTCGGCGTCACGCCGCTGCGGCGGATCTGCTCGACGAGGTCGCTGATCCGCGCCGATCCCCGGTACCAGGTGGGAACGTCGGGCGGCGCCGCCGACAGCGCCGGATCGCCCGCCCCCACCAGCACGACGGGCCCTTGGGCGTTCTGGCTGCCGGCGACCACGCGGGTGCTGATCCGGGCCTGGCGGTCCAGCGTCAGCAACGCCGCGGCCGCCGTGAGCACCTTGTTGGTCGACGCCGGCACCAGCGGCAGGTCGTCGGCCACCTGCCACAGCTCTTTTCCAGTGATGGCGTCGGTGACCCGTCCGCCCAACCGGCCCAGGTTGGGGTCGCCCGCGACCGGCGCCAGCATCGCGGCGACGCCGGGTGCGCTGGGTAGCTCGGCGGTATCGCTCACCGGGACCATGCCGGGCTTCACCGTCGGAGCGTGCGGGGGCGGTATCGGGGCATGCGCGCTGTTGGCGCCGTGTCCGGCCGTGGTGAAAAACGTTGCCGCCACCACGACGGCGGCGACAAACGCCAGCACGCCCAACCCGATGAACACTGGGGTGGATTTTTGCCAGCGAGTACGGGCCATCACTCTCCTGACTGTCTGAACCCATTCTGCCGAATCGCCGGAGATGCGCTCGACTAGGGTGTAGCAGAGCAAATTGGCCTGCCTTACAGACAAGGAGTCGACGCGGTGGAATTCGACGTGACCATCGAGATCCAGAAGGGCCAGCGGAACAAGTACGAGGTCGACCACGAGACTGGACGGCTACGTCTGGACCGCTACCTGTACACCGCGATGGCCTACCCGACCGACTACGGCTTCATCGAGGACACCCTCGGCGAGGACGGCGACCCGCTGGACGCGATGGTGCTGCTGCCGCAGTCGGTGTTCCCCGGCGTCATCGTCGAATCCCGTCCCGTGGGCATGTTCCGGATGACCGACGAAAAGGGCGGCGACGACAAGGTGCTGTGCGTGCCGGCCGGCGACCACCGCTGGGACCACATCCAGGACATCGGCGACGTTCCGGAGTTCGAGCTGGACGTGATCAAGCACTTCTTCGTGCACTACAAGGACCTGGAACCGGGCAAGTTCGTCAAGGCCGCGGACTGGGTCGGCCGCGAAGAAGCCGAGGCGGAGATCCAGCGCTCGATCGAACGCTTCAAGACCGAAGGGCACTGAACTACACCGGCGCGTTGATGCTTTCGGCGTAATCGCGCCCGCGACGCTGCGGGATTCTCGGTGGCATCCTGGCGATGTGACCCCGGTGCTGCATTTCGCCGCGAATTTCTGGTGGGTGGTTTTCCCGCTGGGCGGTGTGATCGGCGGCGGGCTTCGGGCCATCGGCGCGGCCAACGAGCGTCGAGCCGAGCGCCGGATGGAGCGCTACCGGTTGAAGCAGCAGGCCAAGATCGCGGTGGCCGAGGCATCCGGTCGGGGGCGGACCCACGAGCAAGCCGACCGCCGGGAACTCGCCAAGCTCGTTGCCGCGCATGATCGTACCGACGCCCGGTGGTTCGACTATGAGGTCGACGTCGCGAAGCTGTTGGACTTCCCGCTGATGACCAACATGCGCGACCCGCTCACCATTGCGTTCCACAAGGCGAAGCGGCGCGCCGACCTGTTGCGGCCGGAACCGCCCGACGCCCTGGTGGGCGACCGGGATGCGCTGGTGGACTACCGCGATGCCGTCCACGAGTACGTCAGTGCGTTCGAGGTCGCTGAGGCCGAGGCGATCCGGCGGCGGCGCAGCGACTTCTCGACCGACGACCAGCAGCGGCTCGCGCGCGCCCAGAACCTGCTGCACCTGGCGAACGACGATGCGGCGACGCGCGAGGAACGCCAGAATGCCTACGCGCGGGCGACCAAGGAGCTCGACGGCCTGATCGCGCTGCCCGCCCCTGTACGGGCCGCCATCGAACAGCGCATCGCCGGGCAGATCGAGGCCTAGCCCCCTGACGTCCCGGCGCGGGCTTCGCGGCGATTGCGCAGGATGCTCCAGCCCAGCGCCGCCGCGATGGACACCACGCCGACCGAGGCGGTGACGGCTTCGGGGGCCTCGAACCGCGGCTCGATGGAGGTGAGCATGATCACGGCCAGCGCCCCGATCGCCCAGTGCGCGCCGTGTTCCAGGTACACGTACCGGCCCAAGGTCTCCTGGCGGACCAGATAGATGGTGATCGACCGGACGAACATCGAGCCGACCAGCCCCAGCCCCAGCGCGATGACGATCGGATCAGAGGTGATGGCGAACGCACCGGTGACGCCGTCGAATGAGAAGGCGGCGTCGAGCACCTCGAGGTACAGGAACAGGGTCAGGCCGGCCCAACGAGTCGCCGCGCCGGCCGTGCCCGCGTCGGTGTCGGATGGCCGAAACGCCCGGCTCAATCCGTTGACCACCAGGTAGGTCACCAGACCCAGCAGCCCGGCGGTCAGCACCGTCGCCGCCTCGTCACCCGAGTGCGTCAGTTGCGTGCCCACCAGCACCAGCGCCAGCCCGGTCACCACCAGCGACACCTGCCCCAGCCGGCCTATGCGCGCGAACGGGATCTCAATCCACTTGAGCCACTTGATGTCTCGGTCATAGAACACGAAATCCAGGAACAGCATCAACAGGAAGATGCCGCCGAACGCCGCGATCTGCGGGTGGGCCGCGATGACGAGCTTTTCGTAGCTGGGCGATCCGTCCGGAAACTCCAGCGCGCCGTGCGGCGGCGGATGCAGCGCCAGCTCCATCGCGCGCACCGGATCGAGGCCCGCGGTGGCCCAGACGATCAGCAGCGGGAAGAGCAGCCGCATGCCGAACACGGCGACGAGAATCCCGATCGTCAGGAACATCCGCTGCCAGAAGCGGCTCATCCGTTTCAGGATGGAGGCGTTGATGATGGCGTTGTCGAATGATAGCGACACCTCGAGGACGGCCAGCACCAGCAGCAGATAAAGACCCTTGAAGCCGCCGTAGGCATATCCGAGGCCGAGGGCCGCCGCGGTGACCAACAGCGAGATCCCGAAGGTGCGCAAAGCGGACATGCATCCTTTCCGGCCGCCGCCCACACTAGCGAACCGGATCGCCGCGGCCGGCAACCGTTGCGGGCCGCATAGAATTTTCAAATTGTGGCGAATCATCGGGGCAGTCGGCCGAAAGCGCCGCCGCCCCGATGACCGAGATCAGCGCCTCGCAGGGGCCGGTGGCGCGTGGCAGCATGGCCAGGGTCGGCACCGCCACCGCGGTGACGGCGCTGTGCGGTTATGCGGTGATCTATCTGGCCGCTCGTGACCTGGCGCCGAGCGGCTTTTCGATATTCGGCGTGTTCTGGGGGGCGTTCGGGCTGGTCACCGGCGCGGCGAACGGCCTGCTGCAGGAGACCACCCGGGAAGTCCGCACTACGCCGTACGTCAGCGACCTGGCCGCCCTGCCGGTGCCGGGCGAACCCCGCACCCACCCGATGCGGGTCGCCATGCTGGTCGGGGTGGCCGCGGCCGTCCTGATCGCGGGGAGCTCGCCGCTGTGGAGTGGGCGGGTCTTCGTCGAGGCGCGGCTGCTGTCGGTGGCGCTGCTGTCCGTCGGGCTGGCCGGGTTCTGCGTGCACGCCACCCTGCTCGGCATGCTGGCCGGCACCAACCAGTGGACTCGCTACGGCGCGCTGATGGTGACCGACGCCGTCATCCGGGTGCTGGTGGCCGCGGCCACCGTGGCGCTCGGGTGGCGCCTGGTCGGTTTTTTGTGGGCGACGGTCGCCGGCGCGGTCGCCTGGCTGATCCTGCTGGTGGCCTCGCCTGCGACCAGGGCCACGGCCCGCCTGCTGACCCCGGGCGGCACCGCGACCTTCCTACGGGGCGCGGCGCATTCGATCACCGCGGCCGGCGCCAGCGCCATCCTGGTGATGGGATTTCCGGTGTTGCTGAAGCTGACCAGCGCCGAGCTCGGCGCGCAGGGCGGGGTGATCATCCTGGCCGTCACGCTGACCCGCGCGCCGCTGCTGGTGCCGCTGACGGCCATGCAGGGCAACCTGATTGCGCATTTCGTCGACGAGCGCAGCGACCGGATCCGCGCGCTGCTCGCCCCGGCGGGCATCGTCGGGGCGATCGGCGCGGTCGGGGTGCTGGCCGCGGGCCTGGTGGGCCCGTGGCTGTTGCGGATCGCCTTCGGGCCGCAGTACCACGCCAGCAGCGCGCTGCTGGCGTGGCTGACCGCGGCCGCGCTGGCGATCGCCATGCTGACACTGACGGGCGCGGCGGCGGTGGCCGCCGCGCTGCACCGCGCCTACTCGCTGGGTTGGGTGAGCGCCACGGTCGCGTCGGGATTGTTGCTGTTGCTGCCGCTGTCCCTGCAGACCCGGACCGTGGTCGGCCTGCTGTGTGGCCCGGTGGTGGGGATCGGCGTCCATCTGCTGGCGCTGTCGCGCGCCGCGCGCTCTACCGGCTGATATGACCTGCACCAGCGTGTACCTTGTGGGCTTAGATGGGTACTGAAACGCATTATTCGGTCGTCTGGGTCGTCATTCCCGCCTTCAACGAAGCAGCTGTCATCGGCGAGGTGGTCGCCGATGTGCGCTCGGTGTTCGACCATGTCGTCTGCGTGGACGACGGCAGCGCCGACGACACCGGTGCGATCGCGCTGCGGGCCGGAGCTCACCTGGTGCGGCATCCGATCAACCTCGGGCAGGGCGCCGCCATCCAGACCGGCGTCGAGTACGCCCGCAGCCAGCCGGGGGCCCAGATCTTCGCCACGTTCGACGCCGACGGGCAGCACCGCGTCAAGGACCTGGCGACGATGGTCGACCGATTGCTGGCCGGCGACGTCGACGTCGTCATCGGCACCCGGTTCGGCACGCGGCAGGGCGCCCGGCCGCCGTTCGTCAAGCGGATCGTGCTGCAAACCGCCGCGCGGTTGAGCCGGCGCGGCCGCCGACTTGGCCTGACCGACACCAACAATGGGCTGCGGGTGTTCAACAAGAAGGTCGCCGACGGCCTGGACATCACCATGAGCGGCATGAGCCATGCCAACGAATTCATCATGCTGATCGACGAAAACCATTGGCGCGTCGCCGAAGAACCGATCGAGGTGCTCTACACCGAGTACTCGAGGTCGAAGGGGCAACCCCTGCTCAACGGCGTCAACATCATTTTCGACGGGTTCCTTCGAGGACGGCTCCCGAGATGAAAAGGGTTGAAAGATGAACTGGATTCAGGTCCTGCTGATCGGGTCGATCGTCGCGCTGCTGGTCTATCTGCTGCGCTCGCGCCGCAACGCGCGTTCCCGGGCCTGGGTCAAGGTCGGCTACGTGGTGTTCGTACTGGGCGGCATCTACGCGGTGCTGCGCCCCGATGACACCACGGTGGTTGCCCAGTGGTTCGGGGTGCGCCGCGGCACCGACCTGATGCTCTACGCGCTGATCATGGCGTTCTGTTTCACCACGCTCAGCACGTACATGCGGTTCAAGGACTTGGAGCTGCGCTACGCGCGACTGGCCCGGGCCGTGGCGATGGACTCCGCGCAGGCGCCCGACGCACGCTAGCGGGCATGCGCCTGCCGGAAGAATTCCACCGTGCGGGCCACCCCGTCGGACAGCTCAACCTTCGGCTTCCAGCCCAAAACCTCTGCGGCCGAACCAATGTCGAGGCAGGACCGCTTGAGGTCGCCGAGCCGCGGCGGTGCGAACTCCGGATCGTCGGGTCCCCCGACAGCGGCCGCCACCGCCGAATGCAGTTGGCGGTCCGAGGTTTCGATGCCGGTGCCGATGTTGAAACGTTGCCCGCCGCCGGCGTCCCCGGATGCCTTGACGAAGGCGTCCACGACGTCGTCGACGAAGACGTAGTCGCGGGTGTTGCTGCCGTCCCCGAAAACCTTGGTGGGCTTACCCGACAGCAGCGCCTGGGCGAAGATCGCCACCACCCCGGCCTCCCCGTGCGGATCCTGGCGGGGGCCATAGACATTCGCCGGGGCGATGTGCGAGCAGTCCAGGCCGTACAGATGCCGGAAAGTGTTCAGGTAGATCTCGCCGGCCACCTTGCCCGCCGCGTACGGCGACGCGGGGTCGGTGGGCACGGTCTCGGGAGTGGGGTAGCGCGGCGGGGTGCCGTAGATGGAGCCGCCCGATGAGGTGTGCACGACCTTGCGGACCTGCGCCCGGCGGGCCGCCTCGGCCAGCCGCACCGTGCCGATCACATTGACCGACGCGTCGAACTGCGGGTCGGCCACCGAGTGCCGCACGTCGATCTGGGCCGCCAGGTGAAACACCACCTCCGGGCGGTGCTCGTCGAGGATGGCCCCCAGGTCGGCGGTCACGATGTCCGCCTCGACGAACACATGCGCCGGATTGTCGGCCAGATGCTCGAGGTTGCTCGCGCGGCCGGAGGCGAAGTTATCGAGCCCCACCACCGCATGACCGTCGGCCAACAGACGGTCGACTAGCGTCGAGCCGATGAATCCGGCCGCCCCGGTAACCAGTGCACGCACCGGCCCACCATACATAGCGACCGCGGCCGTCGCGCTCATCGCGGTGCAGCTGGCGGTGCGGGCGATGCTGGCGTTCGGCGGCTACTTCTACTGGGACGACCTGATCCTCATCGGCAAGGCCGGCACCCACAACCTGCTCGCGCCCTCGTATCTGTTCGACGACCACGACGGGCACGTCATGCCCGGGGCATTTCTGGTCGCGGGCACCATCATCCGGCTGGCGCCGCTGAACTGGACCTGGCCGGCGGTCAGCCTGCTGGTGCTGCAACTGCTGGCGTCGCTGGCGTTGTTGCGCGCGCTGTACGTCATCCTGGGGTGGCGGCCGGTGCTGCTGATTCCCTTCACGTTCGCGTTGTTCACGCCGTTGGCCGTGCCCGGATTCGCGTGGTGGGCGGCGGCGCTGAACTCGCTGCCGATGCTGGCCGCGCTGGCCTGGGTGTGCGCCGACGCGATCCTGCTGGTGCGCACCGGCAAACAGCGTTACGCCGTGACCGGGGTGCTGGTCTACTTCGGTGGCCTGCTGTTCTTCGAGAAGGCCGCGGTGATCCCGTTCGTTGCGTTCGCGGTGGCCGCGCTGCTGTGCCATGTGAGCGGCGATCGGAGCCTGGGGTCGGCGCTGGCGACGGTGTGGCGGGCCGGCCTGCGATTGTGGATCTCCGCACTGGCGCTCACCGCGGCCTGGATCGCCCTGTATCTGGCGGTGGTCAACCAGCAGCGGTGGAGTTCCGACCTGTCGATGACGGGGCAGCTGCTGATGCGGTCGATCACGCACGGCATCGTGCCGGGGCTGGCTGGCGGGCCGTGGCATTGGGACCGGTGGGCACCGGCCTCGCCCTGGGCGACGCCCCCGCCGTCGGTGATGGCGCTGGGCTGGCTAGTGCTGGCCGCGATCGTGGCCATGTCGCTGGTGCGCAAGGAACGCATCGGGCCGGTGTGGCTGATCGCCGTCGGGTACGCCGTCGCCTGCCAGGTGCCGATCTATCTGATGCGGTCGTCGAAGCTGACCGCGCTCGAACTCGCGCAGACGCTGCGCTACCTGCCGGATCTGGTCGTGGTGCTGGCGCTGCTGGCCGCCGTGGCGTTGTGTGCCCCCAACCGGCAGGCCGGGCCGCGCTGGCTCGACGCCTCGCGGAAGCGCACCGCGGTGGTCGCGGTGTTGGCGGTGTCGTTCGCGGCGAGCAGCCTGTACTCGACGGCGACGTTTTTGACCAGCTGGCGCGACAACCCCGCCCAGCCCTACCTGCGCAACGCCCGGGCTTCCCTGGCCGCGGCGCATGCCGCCTCGGACGCGCCGCTGCTGGACCAGGAGGTCGATCCGTTGGTTCTGCAGCGGGTGGCCGCACCGGAGAACCTGGCCAGCCACCTGTTCGCGCTGCTGCGGGATAGACCCGAATTCGCGTCCGCAACAACGCAATTGCGCATGTTCGACAGCTCGGGTCGGCTGATCAGCGCGCGGGTCACCTGGGTGCGGACCATCGCGCCCGGCCCGATGCCGCAGTGCGGCTACTTCGCCCAGCCGGACAAGCCGACCCGCCTGGTCCTCGACGGCCCGCTGCTGCCCGCTGACTGGACCGTCGAACTGAACTACCTGGCCAACAGCGACGGCTCGATGACGCTGAAGATGACGCAGGGCCCCGAGGTCAAGGTGCCGGTGCACCCCGGACTCAACCGGGTCTTCGCCAGGCTGCCGGGCGCCGGGGACGCGATCACAGTGCGCGCCAACACCACCGCGCTGGCGTTGTGCATTGCGTCGGGCCCGGTGGGTTTCCTGGCGCCGGCTTGAAACCGTGGAGCCGCCTGGGGGAATCGAACCCCCGACCTATTCATTACGAGTGAATCGCTCTACCGACTGAGCTAAGGCGGCATACCCGCACGCCGGGCGGCACGAGTCTACGGCAGGCGAGCGGGCAGACCCAACTCAGTCGCGCAGTTCCTGGCCGATGGTCGCGACCATGGCGTCGACGGCGAACTTGGGCTTGACGTTGATCGCGAGCGCCTCGCGGCATTCGAGCACCGCCTCGATGCAGCGCAGCAGCCGCGCGGGCGGGGCATGTGCGGCCAGCGCCGCGACCTTCTCGGCCATATCGGGATGGTTCGCCCGCACCGCCCCGGCGTTGGCGGAGGTCATCAGCGCGTCGCGGAAGTATGTCGCCAGGTCGATCAGCGCGCGGTCCAGGGCGTCGCGCGAGGCCCGGGTCTGCCGCGACTTCTGCCGTCGCTCAAGGTCCTTCATCGCCCCGGCCGAGCCGCGCATCGCGCCCGCGGTGCCCTTACCGGTGCCGCCGGCGCCCAGCGCGGTGCGCAGCTCCTCGGTCTCGGCCTCGGCGCGGTCCGCGGTCAGCACGACGGCCTCGGCCTCGGCCGCAGCCACCAGTTCCTCGGCGGCGGCGTAGGCCCGCGACGGCGTCGCGGCGTCGCGCACCAGCGACAGCGACCGCTCCCGGCGCTCCCTGGCCTCGGGGTCGGTGGCCAGCCGGCGCGCCCGGCCCACATGGCCGCCGCTGACCGACGCCGCCCAGCTCGCCGTGTCCGGGCTCAGGCCGTCGCTGTCGACCAGCACGTGCGCGATCGCCCCGGTCGGCGGCGTCACCAGCGCCACATGCCGGCACCGGGAACGCAGCGTGATGGCGATGTCCTCGGGATCCACCGACGGCGCGCACAGCAGGAACACCGTCGACGGCGGCGGTTCCTCGACCACCTTCAGCAGGGCGTTCGCGGCGCCCTCGGTCAGCCGATCGGCGTCTTCGATCACCACGATCTGCCAGTGCCCGGTGGCCGGGCGTCGCGACGCGATCTGCACGATCGACCGCATCTCGTCGACGCCGATGGACAGGCCTTCGGGAATCACCCGCCGCACGTCGGCGTGGGTGCCGGCCATGGTCGTCGTGCACGCATGGCAACGCCCGCAGCCCGGGTCGCCGTCGGACGTGCACTGCAGCGCGGCGGCGAAGCACAACGCCGCCACCGAGCGCCCCGAGCCCGGCGGACCGGTGATCAGCCAAGCATGTGTCATAGTCCCAGCGCCCGCGATGCTGTGGCCTGCGTCACCGCGAGCGGCTCTGGCGGCGGACAGCAGCTCGGCCGTCACCGCGTCCTGGCCTACCAGCCGCGTAAACACCCCGGACATCACCGGTAACAGTAGTGGCGGCGCCGACAGATACCGAACGGCCACCGTACCGCGACCATTCCGTTATCTTCGGCCTCCTCGGGGCACCCGGGCGACCTGCCGAGATCGTTATTAAGTTTCCGGGACGTCGCCGCTGACCGATACGGTGGGTTGGTGACAACGGCGGCGGCACTACCGGGGCGGATCAGCGCATTCGTCCGCTGGGTGATGCGCACGCCGTGGCCGCTGTTCTCGCTCAGCATGCTGCAGGCCGACATCATCGGCGCCCTGTTCGTGCTCGGCTTCCTCCGCTACGCGCTGCCGCCCGAGGACCGCATCCAGTTGCAGGATCTACCGGTCCTGAACCTGGTGATCTTCGCCACCGCACTGGTCGTCGTGTTCCTCGCCGGTTTGGCCGTGACGCTGCGGCTGCTGATGCCGGTGTTCCGCTGGCAGCGCCGCGACAACATGCTCGCCGAGGCCGACCCCGCCGCCACCGAACTGGCTCGCAGCCGCGCGCTGCGAATGCCCTTCTACCGCACCCTGATCAGCATCGTGGCCTGGGCCATCGGCAGCGTGGTGTTCATCATCGCCAGCTGGTCGGTGGCCCGATTCGCCGCGCCCGTGGTCGCGGTGTCCACCGGGCTGGGCGCCGCGGCCACCTCGATCATCGGCTACCTGCAGTCCGAGCGGGTGTTGCGGCCCGTGGCGGTGGCCGCGCTGCGCAGCGGGGTGCCCGAGAACGTCAAGGCGCCCGGCGTCATCCTGCGCCAGATCCTGACCTGGATGCTGTCCACCGCGGTGCCGGTGCTGGCGATCGTGCTCGCGGTGGTGGCCGACAAGACCTCGCTGCTGCATGCCACTCCCGAGAAGCTGTTCACCCCGATCCTGTTGCTGGCGGTGGCGGCGCTGGGCATCGGGCTGGTCAGCACGCTGCTGGTGGCCATGTCGATCGCCGACCCGCTGCGCCAGCTGCGCTGGGCGCTCTCGGAGGTGCAGCGCGGAAACTACAACGCGCACATGCAGATCTATGACGCCAGCGAGCTGGGCCTGCTGCAGGCGGGCTTCAACGACATGGTGCGCGACCTGTCCGAGCGGCAGCGGCTGCGTGACCTGTTCGGCCGCTACGTCGGTGAGGACGTCGCCCGCCGGGCGCTGGAGCGCGGCACCGAGCTGGGCGGCCAGGAGCGCGACGTCGCGGTGCTGTTCGTGGACCTGGTCGGCTCCACCCAGCTGGCCTCGACCCGGCCGCCCGCCGAGGTCGTCCACCTGCTCAACGAGTTCTTCCGGGTGGTCGTGGACACGGTCGGCCGGCACGGCGGCTTCGTCAACAAATTCCAGGGTGACGCCGCGCTGGCCATCTTCGGCGCGCCGATCGAACACCCCGACTCCCCCGGCGGAGCGCTGGCCGCCGCCCGGGAATTGCACGACGAACTCCTCCCGGTGATCGGTTCCGCCGACTTCGGCATCGGGGTGTCGTCGGGGCGGGCCATCGCCGGCCACATCGGCGCGCAGGCCCGCTTCGAGTACACGGTGATCGGCGACCCGGTCAACGAGGCCGCCCGGCTGACCGAGCTGGCCAAGCTCGAGCCCGGCCACGTGCTCGCGTCGGCGATCGCGGTCAGTGGGGCCCTGGACGCCGAGGCCCTGCGCTGGGATGTCGGCGAGGTGGTCGAGTTGCGCGGCCGCCGGGCACCCACCCAGCTGGCGCGCCCGCTGCACCTGGCCGGAACGGCCGACTCGGAGCCAACTCGGGTTCGCGCCGAGGAGATGTCCGGCGAGACCATCGGGCCTGGCTACTGAGCCGGATCAACTGCGCTTGGCGGCCTTCTTGGCCGGGGCCTTGCGGGCGGCCTTCTTGGCGGGACGCTTCGCCGGGCCACGAGCCCGGCGATCGGCCAGCAGCTCCGCGGCGCGCTCGTCGGTGATCGAGAGCACGTCGTCGCCCTTGCGCAGGCTGGCGTTCGTCTCGCCGTCGGTGACATAAGGGCCGAACCGGCCGTCCTTGATCACCATCGGCTTGCCCGTCGCGGGATCGGCGCCCAACTCGCGCAACGGCGGCGCGGCGGCGCCCTGCCTGCCGCGGCGTTTGGGCTCGGCGTAGATCTTCAGCGCTTCCTCGAGCGTGATGTCGAACATCTGCTCCTCGGTCGCCAGCGATCGAGAATCGGTGCCGCGCTTCAGGTATGGGCCGTAACGGCCGTTCTGCGCGGTGATCTCCTCGCCGGTGGCGGGGTCCACACCGACCACCCGGGGCAGCGAGAGCAGCCGCAGCGCGTCCTCGAGGGTGACCGTCTGCAAGTCCATGGTGCGCAACAGCGAACCGGTGCGCGGCTTGGGGCCGGTGGGCTTCTTGCCCTTCTTCGCCGGCGTGGTGCTGCCGTCGTCGTCGCCGGGCGGCGGCTCCGGCAGCACCTCGGAAACGTATGGCCCGTAACGGCCGTCCTTGGCGACGATCTCGTGACCCGTTTCCGGGTCCACCCCCAGCACGCGGCCCTCCTGCGGCGTGGCGAACAGCTGCTCGGCCACCTCCAGCGTCAGCTCGTCGGGGGTCAGCGAGTCGTTGAGGTTGGCCCGCTGCGGCTTTGGCTCACCGTCGTCGCCGGTCACCATGCGCTCCAGATACGGCCCGTTCTTGCCCACCCGGACGTAGACCGGCCGGCCCTGCTCGTCGTCAAAGAGCCTGATGGAGTTGACTTCTCGAGCGTCGATGCCTTCCAGGTTGACGCCGACGAGTTTCTTCAAGCCGCCGGAGCGGGCCACCGAGTCGGCCACCCCGTGCTCGCCACCGAAGTAGAAGTTGTTGAGCCAGTCGGTGCGTCGCTCCTGTCCCGAGGCGATCGCGTCGAGCTCGTCTTCCATCGCGGCGGTGAAGTCGTAGTCGACCAGCCGGCCGAAATGCTGCTCCAGCAAACCGGTTACGGCGAACGCCACCCACGACGGCACCAGGGCGCTGCCCTTCTTGTGCACGTAGCCGCGGTCCTGGATGGTCTTGATGATCGACGAGTACGTCGACGGGCGGCCGATGCCCAGCTCTTCGAGCGCCTTGACCAGCGATGCCTCGGTGTAGCGCGCCGGCGGGTTGGTGGCGTGGCCGTCGGGGGTGAGCTCGATGGCGTCCAGCCGCTGGCCCTGGGTCAACTGCGGCAGCCGGCTCTCGGCGTCGTCCGCCTCGCCGCCGGCCAATTCGTCCACGGTCTCCACGTAGGCCTTCAAGAAGCCCGCGAACGTGATGGTGCGACCGCTGGCCGAGAACACGACTTCTCTTCGGGCCCCGGCCGCCGTTGATTGGCCGTTGATTCGCAGGCTCAGCGTGGTGCCGCGGGCGTCGGCCATCTGCGAGGCCACCGTGCGCTGCCAGATCAGCTCGTAGATGCGGAATTCGTCGCCGTCGAGTTCACGGCGCACCGCGTCCGGGGTCGCGAACGTCTCACCCGCGGGGCGGATCGCCTCGTGGGCCTCCTGGGCGTTCTTGACCTTGCGGGTGTACTGGCGCGGCGACGGGGACACGTATTCGGCGCCGTAGAGCTGGCGCGCCTGGGTGCGCGCGGCGTTGATCGCCGACTCCGACAGCGTGGTCGAGTCGGTACGCATATAAGTGATGTAGCCGTTCTCGTAGAGCCGCTGGGCGATGCTCATCGTGCGCTCGGAGGAGAACCGCAACTTGCGGCCGGCTTCCTGTTGCAGCGTCGAGGTCATGAACGGCGCGTAGGGACGCCGGGTGTAGGGCTTTTCCTCCACCGACGCGACGTTGAGCTGGGCGCCGCGCAGGCCCTCGGCCAGCTCCGTCGCGCTTGCCTCGTCGAGAATGGTGACCTCGTTGGCCTTGCGCAGCTGCCCCAGCGAGTCGAAGTCGCGCCCGGCGGCCACCCGCAGGCCGTCGACGCCGGTCAGGCGGGCGGTGAAGGTGGGCGGCGAGGCCTGCGGGTCGGACACGCTGGCGTCGAGTTGGGCCACGATGTCCCAGTAGGACGCGCTGCGAAACGCCATGCGGTCCCGCTCGCGCTGCACGATGATCCGGGTGGCCACCGATTGGACCCGGCCCGCCGACAGCTTCGGCGCGACCTTCTTCCACAGCACGGGGCTGACCTCGTAGCCGTACAGGCGGTCCAGGATGCGCCGGGTTTCCTGCGCGTCTACCAGGTCGATGTCCAGGTCACGGGGGTTCTCGGCGGCCTCGAGGATGGCCGGCTCGGTGATCTCGTGGAACACCATCCGCTTGACCGGGATGTTCGGCTTCAGGGTCTCCAGCAGGTGCCAGGCGATCGCTTCGCCCTCGCGGTCACCATCCGTGGCCAGATAGAGCTCGTCGACTTCCTTGAGCAGGCCCTTGAGCTCGGTGACCGTGCTCTTCTTCTCCGGGCTGATGATGTACAGCGGTTCGAAGTCCGCATCGACGTTGACCCCTAGGCGGGCCCACGGCTCCGACTTGAATTTCGCCGGCACGTCGGCGGCGGCCCGGGGCAGGTCGCGGATGTGACCGCGCGACGACTCGACGATGTACCTGGAGCCGAGGTAGCTGGCCAGTTTGCGCGCCTTGGTGGGCGACTCGACAATCACGAGTCGCCGGCCGCCGCCATTTCCGCCGCTGCCGGTGTCCTTTAGTTTCGGGTCAGCCAACTGCCCTTACGCTCCATCCCTGATTGGTCCCCCCTGCGAGACCACCTGCAGGAAGAATGACAGGTCGGCATCGAAAATTCCGGTGAAATTCAGGTACGCGACCGTTCCTTCGCCCTGCGGCATCTGACAATTTCGCACCCTAGGGCGCGCCTGCGCAAACTGACATCCGCGAAAACGACTGAAAGCCGACGCAATTTCGGGCGTTGTCTCCAGGCTAAACTCGCGGCCACCGCGACAGCGCCTCAGCGCCGTCGGGCGGCTCTCCCACGTTCTCTACCAGGCGCGATAGCCTGCGGCGCCCGCTGATCCGCAGCGCCGGCCGGCCACCGCGGGTGCCGATCAAGGTGGGCGCGATCCCGACGCGCATCAAGGCCGACGCCAGCGGCGAGTGCGTGTCCGGCGCGTGCGGGTCCAATGCCAGCAGGTAATGCTCGCCCTCGGGGTTTCCGGCCGCCAGCGTCCACGCCCGCAGCTCGCGCGGTCCGGGCAGCCAGCGCGGCGGCACGGTCTTGACCGCACCGCGCGTCCATTCGGCGGCCAGCGTGGTCAGCGAGGGATCCACCGCGGTGCGCACCAACGGGGAGTCCTCGTCGGTCCGGCTGATCTCGGCGACCAGACCCGCCTCCCGGATCATCTCGGCCAGCGCCGAGGCCCGCCAGGACTGGTCCACGACCACGGACAGCCTTGCACCCGCGACCTGACTTTCACCGGTGGCACCGACGGTGACGATCTGCCCGGACGCCGCCAGCACCCCGGAGAGATCGGCGACCGCGGGCGGCACCGACTCCGCTGTGAAGAAGGAAAGCTGGCTCACGCCACCGACAGTAGGCCAGGGTGCCCGTCCGCGTCTTGAGGCATTCGGCGCGGCGTCCGGCGCCGACCGGGATGCACACCCGGTTCCCGCAGTAAACGAGGAAACCCCCCGGCTGAACCCGCTGGGCGGGTCTGCACGGGGGGTATCCGTCAGGTCTGCTCTCGTCTAGACGGAGCGGACTCCGGTGGCCTGGGGGCCCTTAGGGCTATGGCCGATCTCGAACTCGACCTTCTGGTTCTCTTCGAGGGTGCGGAAGCCCGAACCCTGGATCTCCGTGTAGTGGACAAACACATCCGCGGAACCGTCTTCAGGGGCGATGAACCCGAAGCCCTTCTCCGCATTGAACCACTTCACAGTTCCCTGTGGCATCTCTCGATCTTTCCTTCTCTTCTGGGTGCGGGGCATCGCTTTTCGATGCCCCGGGCCTGGTACGACCGCCATACCTCGCTGAGTCGCCGGAACTTCACCCGACCGATTAACCTCGCAGGAACCGCGGCCGCAACGTCGATCCTGCGAAAGTTTGACACGAACACAGAAGCTGCGACCGCAAATAGTCAACCATGTTCAACGCGTCGGCGACAGACTTGTGTCTTCCGCCGATTCGAAGGCCGATTCCAGGGCCGACGCGAAGGCCGACCTCACAACGGATCCCGGAGGGAGTGTGATGGCGAGTTTCGGCAGTCACCTGCTTGCCGCCGCACTCGCCGGAACGGCTTCGGACGAGCATCCGCTGCGCCATGTCGCCGAACTGCCACCGCGCATCGGGCGGCCGCACGATTGGCCGGCCTGGGCCGAGTCCGACGTGGTCAGCACGTTCGCCGACCGCGGGATCAAATCACCGTGGTCGCATCAGTTCGCGGCTGCGGACCTGGCGTACGCGGGCCGTCACGTGGTGCTCAGTACCGGTACCGCGTCGGGCAAGTCACTGGCCTACCAGCTCCCGGTCCTCAACGCGTTGGCCACCGATCCGCGGGCCCGGGTGCTCTACCTGTCACCGACCAAAGCGTTGGGCCACGACCAATTGCGGGCCGCGCACGCACTCACCGCGGCGATCCCGCGGCTGCACGACGTCGCGCCGACCGCCTACGACGGTGACAGCCCGACCGAGGTCCGACGCTTCGCGCGGGAACGTTCGAGGTGGCTGTTCTCCAATCCCGACATGATCCATTTGTCGATCTTGCGCAATCACGCCCGCTGGGCCGTCCTGTTGCGTGGCCTGCGTTTCGTGATTGTCGACGAATGTCATTACTACCGTGGAGTTTTCGGCTCCAACGTGGCGATGGTGCTGCGCCGCCTGTTGCGGTTGTGCACCCGCTATTCGTCGTCGCCGACGGTGATCTTCGCCAGCGCGACAACGGATTCACCGGGCGCGACGGCCGCCGAACTCATCGGGCTGCCGGTCGAGGAGGTCACCGAGGACGGCTCACCCCAGGGCGCCCGGACGGTGGCGCTGTGGGAACCCGCGCTGCGGGCCGACCTGACCGGCGAGAACGGCGCGCCGGTACGCCGCTCCGCCGGTGCCGAGGCGGCGCGCGTGATGGCCGACCTGATCGCCGAAGGCGCTCAGACGCTGACGTTCGTGCGGTCGCGCCGCGCCGCGGAATTGACCGCGCTGGGCGCGCAGGCGAGGTTGGCCGACATCGCTCCTGAGCTGTCCCGACAGGTCGCGTCGTATCGGGCCGGTTACCTCGCCGAGGACCGCACCGCCCTGGAGCGGGCGCTGGCCGAGGGCCGGTTGCGAGGGCTGGCCACCACCAACGCGCTGGAACTGGGCGTGGACATCGCCGGACTGGACGCGGTGGTGCTCGCCGGTTTCCCGGGCACGGTCGCCTCGTTCTGGCAGCAGGCCGGTCGCTCCGGGCGACGCGGCCAGGGCGCACTGGTGGTGCTGGTGGCCCGCGACGATCCGCTGGACACCTATCTGGTGCACAACCCCGCTGCGCTGCTGGACAAGCCGGTCGAGCGGGTCGTGATCGACCCGGCCAACCCCTACATCCTGGGTCCGCAGCTGCTGTGCGCGGCAACCGAACTGCCGCTGGACGAAGCGGAGGTACGCGCCCTCGACGCGACCGAGGTGGCCGACGGCCTGGTCGACGACGGGCTGCTGAGGCGGCGCAGCGGCAAGTACTTTCCGGTGCCCGGCCTGGAACCCCATGCCGCCGTGGACATCCGGGGCTCGGCGGGTGGCCAGATCGTCATCGTGGAGGCCGACACCGGAAGGCTGCTGGGCAGCGCCGGCGCCGGTCAGGCGCCGGCCGCCGTCCACCCCGGCGCGGTGTACCTGCATCAAGGCGACAGCTACGTGGTGGACTCCCTGGACACCGAGGAAGGCATCGCGTTCGTGCATGCCGAGGATCCCGGGTATGCGACGTTCGCGCGCGAGATCACCGATATCGCCGTCACCGGAACCGGCGAGCGCCTGGCGTTCGGGCCGGTCACGCTGGGTCTGGTGCCGGTCAGGGTCACGCATCAGGTGGTGGGGTATCTGCGCCGCCGGCTGTCCGGGGAGGTGATCGACTTCATCGAATTGGACATGCCGGAACACACCCTGGCCACCACGGCGGTGATGTACACCGTCACCGAAGATGCATTGCAGCGCAATGGCATCGAGGCGACGCGGATCCCCGGAGCGTTGCACGCAGCCGAACACGCGGCGATCGGACTACTGCCGCTGGTGGCCAGCTGCGACCGCGGCGACATCGGCGGGCTGTCCACCGCCGTCGGGCCCGATCCCCCCGGGCTGCCCAGCGTCTTCGTCTACGACGGTTACCCGGGTGGCGCGGGATTCGCCGAACGGGGTTTTCGCCAGGCCCGCATCTGGCTGGGTGCGACAGCAGCCGCCATCGAAGCCTGCGAGTGCCCCCGAGGGTGCCCGTCGTGCGTGCAGTCCCCCAAGTGCGGCAACGGCAACGACCCGCTCGACAAGGCGGGCGCGGTGCTGGTGCTGAAGCTGGTCCTCGCGGAGTTGGCGCGGGGGCAACGGGAGCACAATTTCCGCGGATGACGACCGACCCCTCGACGGTCGACCCACTGGAATTGCCTCGTGACGCCCACGCCAAGAACGCATTTCCTGCTCAAGAAGTGGCGGCATGCTGTCGCACTGAACGAGAAAGCGATTAGTGTGCGCCACCCGCAACCCCGACGATGCGGGCGCAGCAGGAAGCTACCAAGGCCCCGTTGGCATCGCAAGCACCGCGAACGCCGGTGCCGGGTGTCGGTTGCGGAGGTCTTCGGCACCCGGCGAAATCGCCCGCACTCCCCTAGACCCGTCGCCTCACCGTAAAATCGGCCGCATGGCCCACGACTGGTTGCTCGTGGAGACACTCGGGGGTGATCCCACCGTGGTGGCGCAGGGCCGCCAGCTCAAAAATCTCGTCCCCATCACGACATTCCTGCGCCGCAGTCCCTTTCTCTCGGCGGTTCGCACGGCGATCGCCGAATCGGTGCAGACCGGCCAGGCCCTGACCAGCATCACGCCCAAGCGAGACCGCATCATTCGCACCGAACCGGTGGTGATGTCGGACGGCTTCATCCATGGCGTGCACGTCTGGACCGGTCCCGCCGATGTCGAGCCGCCCGAACGGCCGATTCCGGGGCCGCTGAAGTGGGACCTGACCCTTGGCGTGGCCACCGACACCCGCGAATCGCTGATCAACAGCGGGAAGAATCCCGAAGTCGAGGTCACCTTCGGCAGGGCCTTCGCCGAAGACCTGCCATCCCGTGAACTCAACCCGAACGAGACCAAAGTGCTGGCGATGGCTGTCAAGGCCAAGCCCGACCAAACACTGTGCAGTACCTGGGATCTCACCGATTGGCGGGGCGAGGCGATCCGGATAGGTTTCGTCGCACGCACGATTCTGGAACCGGGACCCGACGGCCGGGAGCACTTGGTGGCGCGGGCGATGAACTGGCAGTCCGAGCTCAGGGGCCCGGAGGTGTCGACCGATGACCTGGCGCGACGGATCCTCAGCGGGCTGGCCCAGGCCGGGGTGCACCGGGCGCTGATCGACCTCAACACCTGGTCGTTGCTGAAATGGCTCGACGAGCCCTGCACGTTCTACGACTGGCGCAGCAGTGAGACGGGCGAGCCCCGGGTCCACCCCGACGACCACGACCTGATGTCCACCATGACAAGGGAATTCAGCGGCGGCGCCACCAGCCGGGTGCTGCGAATGCCCGGCCACAACGGGGATTGGGTGCCAGTGCACGTCACCGTCAACCGGGTGGAACTCGAACCGGATACGTACGCCGGACTGGTCTCGCTGCGTCTGCCCACCGATGAGGAACTGGCCACCGCGGGATTGTCGCCGAGGCCCGACGCCGCGCCCTAGTGGGATCCCGCGGTCGCCGGCCCCGCCCGCGCGGCGGCCCGCGCCGCGCCGCCGAACGCGACGGCCACCCGCGCGGTGATGATGACATCGAGACCGTCGACCGCACAGCCGATGTCGTCGACCCGCATCTGGCGCGCAACGCCCGCCGCACTGGCGCAGGCCGCGTCCGCTCCGGAGCCCAGCCGCGCCGCGGCCGCAAGGGCGGCCAGGTCGGCGACCGCCTGGGCGCGGTGCCGCGCCACCACCGCCGAGCCCAGGTAGGCGCCCGCGCCGGTCGCCGTCAGCAGCACCACAATCATCCAGGCAGCGACCAGGGTGGCCGAGCCCCGCTCACCGCGCCGGCTCGGCCACCGAGACCGCTTTGGCTGCAATGTCGATGGTGGGCAACAACTTCGAATGCGCGACGACGGTGGCCACCAGGAAGTCGCCGTCGCGGTGCACGTCGACTCGCGCACCACCGGGCGCCAGCCGGCGCGCGGCGGCCACCGCGCTGCGTTCGTCGCCGCGGGCCGCCAGCCGGGCGGCTTCGCGGGCGGCGTCGACGCAGCGCATCTGCATCGACATCGCGCTGACACCGGCCAGGCACAGCACCAGCACCACCACCAGCGCGGCGATACCCAGTGCGGCCTCGACAGTCGAGGCACCGGCACAGCCTGCTACACCTTGGTGTTGAGCGCACGCCCGATGATGTTGGTCAGCGCCGAGACGATGGAATCGCCGGTGACGACGGTGTAGAGCACCGCGCCGAAGGCGGCCGCCGCGATGGTGCCGATGGCGTACTCGACCGTAGACATGCCCGACTCGTCGGCCACCAGCACGGCCACGCGTGCCGAGAATTCGCGAAACCTGTTGACCATCAATGATTTCCTTTCGTTTCACAGTAGACCCGACTGCAGGACATCACCGGCCAGGCCGGCCACCACCGGGACGATGCCCAGGCAGACGAACGCCGGCAGGAAGCACAGGCCCAACGGTCCGGCGATCAACACGCCGGCCCGCTCGGCCGCGGCGGTCGCCGCGTGTGCGGCGTCGTGACGGGACTCCACGGCCAACTCGGTGATGCCGCCGGCCAGCGCCGCGCCCGAGGACGCCGACCGCCTGGCCAACCGCAGCAGCGCATCGATCTGCGGATCGGCCGTGTTCTGCGGACCGGGCGGAACAGACCATGCGACAGCGGGATCGGCACCGAGCGCGAGCAGGTCGGCCACGCGGCGCAACACCGTTGCCAGCTTCGGCGGCGCGGACGGGGCCGCGGCCGCCGCGGCCGTCGACACGGCCATGCCCGCACCCAGGCACACGGCCAGCACGTCCAGGCAGGAGGCGACGGCCAGCGGATCCGTCCCGCGCGACGATGTCTGGCCCCGTGGCCGCCGACCGCCACGCATCGGCGTCCCGGCGCGGCTGCGCACCAGCGACGGACCGGGGCCCACCCACAGTGCCACGGCCAGCAGCACCGCCGCCAGATTCACGACGCCACCCGATCGGCGATGCGATCCGCCCACAGCAGCCCGGCGCAGGCCAACGTCGAGCCGACGAGCAACAGCCACCCGCCCGCGTGCCCACCGAGCAAGAAGCCCAGCGGCCGGGCTCCGATCAGTTGGCCCATCAGCACTCCCAGCACCGGCAGCGCGGCCAGTATCGTCGCGGTTGCCCGCGCGCCCGCCATGCTCGACGTGACACGGGCCGAGAACCGTTGCCGCTCAGCGATGTCGCGTTGGGCGGCGCGCATCAGGGTGGCTATTCCCAGCCCGTTGTCGCTGGCCAGCCGCCAGCACAGCGCGAGCCGCTCCCAGTGCACGGGCAGCGTCGAGCCGCGGGCCGCGGCGGCCAGGCCGGCCGCGACGTCGGCTCCCAGCCGGGCCCGCGCCGCCACCGAACGCAGCGACACCGCAACCGCGCCGGCCGTGTCGTCGGCGGCGACGCCGAACGCCCGCACCGGATGCGAGCCGGCCCGCAACTCACCGACCAGCACCTCGAGCGCGGATTGAAGCGCGTCGCCCTCGGCCGTGGCGCGCCGGATACCCCGCCGGCGCCGATATCGCAGACCCGCGGTCGCGCCCACGACCGCGAGGCACAGAACGGTGGTCAGCGGCAGGACGACAACGGCGAAGCAGCCGAGACCCGCGGCGACGCAACCCGCCTCGCGAAGCCCGATCGTCGGGAGCCGCCGGCGTCGTGAGGCCGACAGGCGTCGGCGCGGCGAGGGCCGAACCAGGATGAGCGCCAACGACAACGGCAGCGCGCCGGCCAGCGGGCCGGTCACGCCGGCATCCGACTGCGCAGCAGGCGCTGCAGCTGCGGGGCGGCATCCGTCATTCCGCGATCCGCATGCCACATGGTGACCGCGCGCACGCGGCCGTGATCGCTTTGCAGCGCGGCGATTTCGCCGAGCCGCCGCCGGCCGGCGCGGTCGCGTTCAACATGCAGCAGCACCTGCACGGCTGCGGCGAGTTGGCTGTGCAACGCGGCACGGTCGAGGCCGCCGAGCGCGCCCAATGCCTCCAGGCGGGCGGGAACCTCTCCCGGGTTGTTGGCATGCACGGTCCCCGCGCCGCCGTCGTGGCCGGTGTTCAGCGCGGCCAGCAGGTCCACGACTTCGGCGCCCCTGACCTCGCCGACCACGATGCGGTCGGGCCGCATCCGCAGCGCTTGCCGGACCAGTTCGCGTACCGGAACCTCGCCGACGCCTTCGACGTTGGCGCACCGCGCGACCAGCTTCACCAGGTGCGGGTGCCGCGGCGCCAGCTCCGCGGCATCCTCGACGCAGACGATCCGCTCGCCCGGTGGGACGGCGCCCAGCATCGCGGCGAGCAGTGTCGTCTTCCCGGCCCCGGTGCCACCGCTGACCAGGAACGCCAGCCGGGCGCCGATGATCTCGGTGACCAGCGCGGCGGCCGCGGGATCGATTGCGCCGGCGGCGGTCAGGGCCGCCAGATCCTGGCTGGCGGGCCGCAGGACGCGCAGCGACAGACAGGTGCCCGCGGCCGCCACCGGCGGCAGCACCGCGTGCAGCCGCACCGCGAACCCGCCCGCGCCGATACCCGTCAGCTCGCCGTCGACCCAGGGCTGCGCGTCGTCCAGACGCCGGCCGGCGGCCAGCGCCAGCCGCTGCGCCAACCGCCGCACCGCCGCCTCGTCGGCGAAACGAATCTCGGTGCGCCGCAGGGCGGTGCCGTCGTCGACCCACACCGCATCCGGTGCGGTGACCAACACGTCGGTCGTCCCGTCCGCGCGGAGCAGCGGATCGAGGATCCCGGCGCCGGTGAGCTCGGTCTGCAACACCCGCAGATTGGCCAGCACCTCGGTGTCACCGAGCATCCCGCCGGACTCGGCCCTGATCGCGGCGGCCACCACGGCCGGCCCCAGCGGGCCGGCCTCGCCGGCCAGTCGCTCGCGAACCCGCTCGATCAGCGAACCGCTCACGCTGCCTTGCCGTTCCGCCCGGCCCGTCGCCGCGACCCGGCGGGCGGGAGCACGCCGAGCACTTGTCGGGCCGCCACCGCGAGCGCCGAGCGCCGCCCTAACCGCAGGCCACCGCGGTCGATCTGCTCGGCGAGGTGCGGCTGCACTTTGATGGAGGCCAACAGCGGCAGGCCGCCGATCTCGGCGATCTCAGCAGGCCGCAGTCCGGCGGGCGACGGCCCCCGCACCACCAGGCCGACGTTGGGATTGATGGACGCCAGGACGGGCGCCAACGCCCCGGTCGCCGCGCAGGCTCGCACGTCACAGCGGCTGACGACGACGACCAGATCGGCCGCGCTCAGCGCGGCTTGAGCGGCGTCGGTGAGACGACGGGGAAGGTCGCAGATGACGCTGACCCCGCCGCGCCGGCCCGCGTCGATGATCGCGTGCACCGGCCCGACGTCCAGCTCGTAACCGCTCCGGGTGCCGGACAGCACGCTGACCCCGCGGTGCCGTGGTAGCGCATCGCGGACGGCCGGCCAGGTCAGCCGCCCGCCCTGCAACGCCAGATCCGGCCAGCGCAGCCCCGGCGCGCTTTCACCGCCCAGCAACAAGTCGAGGCCGCCGCCCCAGGGGTCCAGGTCCACCAACAACGCGTCGGCGGCGGCCTGGGCCATCGCGACCGCCAGCAGGGAGGCGCCCGCTCCGCCGCAGCCCCCGATGACGGCGACCGCGTGGCCGCGTGCCCCGTCGTCGCGCGACGATTCGGCGGCTTCGGCAAGTGCGCCGACCAAGTCCGCTTCCTGCGCGGGCAGCCGCAACACATGCGCGGCGCCGATGCTGACGGCGGCCGCCCACGTCGTCGTCTCCGGTTCGGCGGCCGTCAGCACGGTCACGTGGTCGCGTCGCGGCAGCGCCCATCGCCCGCAGCGCGCCGCAGCCCGCGCGTCGAGCACGACGGCCGCTGCCGCCGCCCAACTTTTGCGGCTGACTACAGACGCGTCACCGGCATGCACCACTCGCACACCGGCGGCGGCCGCCACGCGGTCCAACTCGGCGCGCATGTCGGGCTCCGCCAGCATCGCCAACACACCGGCGGAAGCCGCCGCGTCAACTCCGGAGCTGCCAGCCACCCGACCACTGTGCGGGGCCATGAGCTTGGCACAACAGTCCCAAACGCGGATTTGTGGATAGAGACGCAAGTGTGCACAAACAGGTCATGGGCAATGCCGCCAGCGACGACGGACACGTATTCCCGCAACGCATCGCGCGCCGAGACCGACGCCGTGCGGCGAGAAAAAACTGACCGTAGAAAAGGGACGACCCCCGCCAGGGGGGGAGGAGGCGAGGGTCGTCGTGTATCAGCCCCGGGGGGTCGGGCTGATACACCCTCGGCTCAAGGCCGAGTAATGCTTACTATACACATGACAAGCCGGAGTAACGCAAGAGCTCATTTTCTGAAAAAACAGCTTGAGCCGCGTAAACACTGCTCCGTCTGCCCCCTGAACCCCCCTGAGCGGCCATTTCCGGTGCGGGATCGCGGCGTCGCGGGACCGCCGACCTATGCTGGGTCGGTGACCGTCTTCGACCCCACCGCGGAGCAGTCAGCCCCGGAGCAATCAGCGGCAAGCACCGCTCCCCACGCCCGCACGGCGGCCTTCTTCGACCTGGACAAGACCATCATCGCCAAGTCCAGCACCCTGGCGTTCAGCAAACCGTTTTTCAATCAGGGCCTGCTTAACCGCCGCGCCGTGCTCAAGTCCAGCTACGCCCAGTTCATCTATCTGCTCTCCGGTGCCGATCATGACCAGATGGATCGGATGCGCGCGCACATGACCAATATGTGCACCGGCTGGGACGCCGAACAGGTCAAGTCGATCGTCAACGAGACGCTGCACGACATCGTGACTCCGCTGGTGTTCGCCGAAGCCGCCGACCTGATCGCGGCACACAAGTTGTGCGGGCGCGACGTCGTGGTGGTGTCGGCCTCCGGCGAGGAAATCGTTGCCCCCATCGCCCGGGCCCTCGGCGCCACCCACGCGATGGCGACCCGGATGGTCGTGGAGGACGGTCGGTACACCGGCGAGATCGCGTTCTACTGCTACGGCGAGGGCAAGGTGCAGGCGATCCGCGAGCTGGCCGCCCGCGAGGGCTACCCGCTGGAACACTGCTACGCCTACTCCGACTCGATCACCGATCTGCCGATGCTCGAATCGGTCGGCCACCCCAGCGTGGTCAATCCCGACCGCGGGTTGCGCAGGGAAGCCGTCGAACGCGGTTGGCCCGTGATCTCGTTCTCCCGTCCGGTGTCCCTGCGTGATCGCATCCCGGCGCCGTCCGGGGCGGCGATAGCCACGACGGCCGCGGTGGGCATCAGTGCCCTGGCCGCCGGCGCGGTCACGTATTCCTTGTTGCGCCGCTACGCGTTCTGAGCACCGCGGCGCGCGACAGCAAACTCGTTAAACGCGCAATCCAAAATGGATTCGGCGCTATTCGCGGATTGGCCCTTGCTGTGCTAGGGGTCTAGTAGTACAAAGGAAACCACGGAAGCCCGGTGAGGCCTAGATCGATCCGGAAGAGAAGGTTCGTTCTCCCGACCCGGGCGCCCAGCACGGTACTCGGCACCCACGCGGAGTCATAGCCGCGAAAATGGCAGAAGTGTTGCGGGCCTGCGAAATTGCGAAAATGCGGAAGGTGTCGACAGCCCTTTGGGTGGGGTTGCAACCATAAGCGTCGCAAGATCGCCGAGGCCAACCCACGCAGCCCCAGAGATGCACGCTTGGTAACCGAGTCCCGTGTTAGCGGGCGGCGGACCGAACATTCGGAACGTCGCCCGCTCTACATTTTTGCGGTTGTTTCCGGTGAAGTTTCCCGGCCTTGGGCTACCGCTTCAGCTATCGGTTCGACATCGAGTCGGCGATCGACACGGCCTCTTGCGCACCGGCTTTCATCGCCCGGCAACACAGCACCAGCCAGGCCCCCACGCCCTCCGGTGTGCCACCGGCGAAACCCTGCGCGGCATCGCGATAGGCGGCGGGCTGGCGCATCCAGCTGACCTCGGGCACACCCAGCCCGTGTGGGTCCAGCCCGCTGGCAATGGTCACCAATCTCGACACCGCCCGCGCCACCACACCGTCAGAGCTGCCGAACGGTTTGAGCGTCAGCAATTCGCCGTGGGCGACCGCGGCAAGCACCGGCGCCGGCACCCGGGTGCGCCCGTTCACCAAGTCCGCCAACAACTCCAGTCGTGGCCCCACGCCGGCATCGGCACGCGGCCGACCCAACCGCTCGTCGTCGACCTGCTCCGCCGCGGCCAGCACGTGCAGGCGGGCCAGTGCCTGCAGCGGCGCCCGTCGCCAGCTCGCGACGAGGGGGCCTTCGCCGCCCTCCAGCGCCTGGGCCACCCGGAGCGCTCCGGCGAACACCGGATCGCTGATCTGCCCGGCATCGGCCAGATCCTCCAACCGGACGGGGCCACCGTCCAGCACCGACGACGCGCGCGCCGCCCGCAGGGCCGCCTCGGCGGCGGTCACGGGCCAGCCGCGCAGGTTGGCGCGGTGGCGGTGGGCACGACCCAGCGCGTCGCGGGCGCGGTCGCTTGCCTCGGCGACGCCGGGCAGCTCCATCAAGGGGGCCAGCGGATCAGCTGTCACAACATCACAACCTATCCCCGTCGGACTTCGGCGCCCGCGGGATGGCGTCCAGCAACTGCCGGGTGTAGTCGTGGCCGGGGTCGGTGAAGAGCCGCTCGGTGGGCGCGTGCTCCACGACGCGGCCCGCCCGCATCACCAGGACGTCGTCGGCGATCTGCCGGATCACCGCCAGGTCGTGGCTGATGAACAGGTAGGCCAGGCCCAGTTCGCCCTGCAGCTCGGCCAGCAAATCGAGTATCTGCGCCTGCACCAGCACGTCGAGCGCCGACACCGCCTCGTCGCAGACCAGCACTTCGGGCCGCAGCGCCAAGGCCCGCGCGATCGCGACCCGCTGACGTTGGCCGCCCGAAAGCTCACGCGGCAACCTGCTCAGCACCGACGAAGGCAGCGCCACCTGGTCGGCGAGCTCGCGCACCGTTTTCTCGCGGTGCCTGCGGTCGCCGACGCGGTGGATCCGCAGCGGTTCCTCGATGGCACGGAACACCGAGTACATGGGGTCCAGGCTGCTGTACGGATTCTGGAATACCGGTTGCACGCGCCGGCGAAAGGCCATCAGCGCGTCGCGGCTCATCGCATCGGAGATCTGCGTGCCGTCAAAAACGACTGTGCCCGAGGTGGGTTGGAGGAGGCCGAGCGCCATGCGGGCCAGCGTCGACTTTCCCGAGCCGGATTCGCCGACGACGGCCAGGGTGCGGGCCCGTTGCAGCCGGAACGACACCGCGTCGACCGCGCGAAACTCGCCACGCCGCCACGGTGCGCCATGCGAATCCCGGTACACCTTGGTGAGCTCCGAGGCGACCAGGATGTCGTCGGTCCGGGCGGGTGCCGGCCGGACCGGGCGCGTCAGCGACGGAGCCGCGGCCACCAACCGCTGGGTGTACTCGTGTCGGGGTTCCCGCAGAATGCTCTGTGCAGCACCGGTTTCCACGACGACGCCGCGGTGGACGACGACGACGCGCTCGGCCCGTTCGGCAGCCAGCGCAAGATCGTGGGTGATCAGCAGCAGCGCGGTGCCCAGCTCGTCGGTCAGCCGCTGCAGATGGTCGAGCACCTGACGCTGCACCGTGACGTCCAGGGCCGACGTCGGTTCGTCGGCGATCAGCAGCTGCGGGCGGCCCGCCAGCCCGACGGCGATCAGTGCGCGCTGGCACATACCGCCCGATAATTGGTGCGGGTACTTCCCGGCCTGCTTCGCCGGATCCGGCATGCCGGCCTGGGCGAGCAGTTCCACCGCCCGCCGCCGCGCCTGACGGCCATCAGTGTTGGCCCGCAACGCTTCTCGTATTTGAAAGCCGACCTTCCAGACGGGGTTGAGGTTCGTCATCGGGTCCTGCGGCACGTACCCGATGCGACGCCCCCTGATCGAACGCAGCAGCCGGCGATCGGCGGAGGTGATGTCGATCCCGTCAAACGTGATGCGCCCGGCCGTGATTCGTCCGCCGGGGGGCAGCAGCCCGAGGATCGCCGCGGCGGTGGTGGACTTCCCCGATCCCGACTCGCCGACCACGGCGACGGTCTGGCCGCTTTCGACATGTAGGTCCACGCCGGCCACCGCGGGGGCATGGTCGCCGAACCTGACTTCCAGGCCCTCGACGGCCAATAGCGGCGATCCCCCGGTGCTCATGCGCGCCTGGCCCGCGAGGCCGGATCCAGGGCGTCGCGCAGCGCGTCCCCCATCATCATGAAAGCCAGCACCGTCATCGCCAGCGCGCCGGCGGGATAGAACAGGATCGGCGAGCCAGCCCGCAGCCGCGTCTGGGCGAGGTTGATGTCGCCGCCCCAGGACACCACCGAGGTCGGCAGCCCGACGCCGAGGTAGGACAGTGTGGCCTCGGTGACGATGAAGGCGCCGAGTGCGATCGTGGACATCGCGATCACCGGTCCCACCGCGTTGGGCAGGGCGTGCCGGAGCAGCGTTTGAAACCTGCTCATCCCCAACGCTTTAGCCGCCAGCACATAGTCGCTGCCCCGCACCTCCAGCACCGCGCCGCGGGCGATCCTGGCTATCTGCGGCCAGCCGAACAAGGCCAGGATGGCGATCACCGTCCACACCGTGCGATGGTGCAGAACCTGCATGAGCACGATCGCGGCCAGCAGCAGCGGCAGCCCGAAAAAGATGTCGGTGACCCGGGAGATGACGGCGTCGAGCCATCCCCCGTAGAAGCCGGCGAACGCGCCCAACACCCCGCCGACGACGAACACCAGCAGCGTGGCGCCCAACCCGACCGTCACCGACGCCCGCGCCCCGTAGACGGTGCGCGCGTAGATGTCATGGCCCTGCAGGTCCGTGCCGAACCAGTGTGCCGCCGAAGGGCTGCGCAGGCTTTGGCCCGGATCGGCATAGCCGGGGTCGGTGTGGGTGAACAACGCGGGACACAGCGCAACCAGAAGAATGAGGAGGATCAGCATTGCGGCGACGATGAACTTCGGGCGGCGGTGCAGCTTTCGCCAGGTTTCACCCCAAAAGCCCGAGTGCTCAGGCATAACGGATCCTCGGGTCCAGCGCGGCGTACAGCAGATCCACCATCAGGTTGGTGATCAGGTAGATCAGCACCAGCACCGTCACGATGGAGACCACCGTGGGCGCCTCTTGCCGGGTGACGGCCTGATAGAGCACGCCACCCACGCCGTGAATGTTGAAAATGCCTTCGGTCACGATCGCCCCGCCCATCAGCGCCCCCAGGTCGGCGCCCAGGAACGTCACGACCGGGATCAGGGAGTTGCGCAGGATGTGCACGGTCACCACCCGTGGCCGCGAGAGCCCCTTCGCGGTGGCGGTGCGGACATAGTCGGCGTGCGCATTGGCGGCCACCGCCGATCGGGTCAACCGGACGATGTAGGCGAATGAGACGGAGCCCAAGACGATTCCGGGGAGCAGCAGGCGCGCGAAGGTCGCCCGTTCGCCGACGGTGACCGGCGCGATGCCCAGCTTGACCCCGAACAGGAATTGGGCCAGGAAGCCCAGCACGAAGATCGGGATCGCGATGATGATCAGTCCGGCGATCAGCACCGTGGCGTCGAAGAGTCCGCCCTGGCGCAGCCCGGAAACCACGCCGAATCCGACGCCCAGCACCGCCTCGACGACCAGGGCGATCACGGCGAGCCGGAGCGTGACCGGAAACGCATGTGCGAGAACGGCACTGACCGGCAGCCCGGAATATGCGCGGCCCAGGTCGCCGTGTACAACGCCGCCCAGGTAGCGCAGGTACTGCACGATGAAGGGATCGTCGAGGTGATAGCGAGCGCGCAGCGCGGCGGCCACGGCCGGCGTCAGCGGGCGGTCCCCGGCGATGGCGGCCAGCGGGTCGCCGGGCAGCAGGAAGACCATGCCGTAGATCAGCAGGGTGGCGCCCAGGAAGACGGGCACCATGACGGCGACCCTGCGTGCGATGTACCAACCCATATTCACGCCTTGACGATGTTCTCGTAGTCGGGCAGACCGTTCCAGGTGACCTTGACGGCGCTGACCTCCGGCGACCATCCGACCACGGCGATGTAGTACCACAGCGGCACGGCGGGCATGTCGTGCAACAGGATTCGCTGCGCGACGTTGACCAGCGCGTCGGCCTGCCGTAGGTCGGGAGCCGCCTCGGCGGCGGCCAGGCCGGCGTCGAAGTCGCGGCTGGAATATCCGACGTCATTGGATCCCGCGCCGGTGGCGTACAGCGGGGCGAGGAATTCGATCATCGACGGGTAGTCGCCAATCCAGCCGGCCCGGAACGCGGTGTCGATGGTGCGGTTGGTGATCTGGGTGCGAAACCCGGCGAAGGTGGGCTGCGGCGCGCCGGCGGCATCGATGCGCAGTACATTCTTGATGCTGTTGGCCACCGCATCCACCCACTCCTGGTGGCCGCTGTCGGCGTTGTAGGCGATGGCGTAGCGCCCGCTCCACGGCGAGATCGCATTGGCCTGTGCCCAGAGTTGGCGTGCCCGTTCGGGGTTGAAGTCCAGCGCGTCACTGCCCGGGATGTTCGGATCGAATCCCGGCAACGAGCTGGCGGTGAAGTCACGGGCCGGGCTGCGGGTGTTGTTGAAGATCTGCTGGCAGATCTGTGGACGGTTGATGGCCGCCGACAACGCCAGCCGGCGCAGCCGGCCTTCCTCACCCCCGAAGTGCGGGAGCCGCAATGGCGTGTCGACGGATTGGCTGACGGCGACCGGCCCGCGGGCGGCGTTGCCGCCCAGGTCGCGCTGGTAGATCGTCAACGCGCTGGACGGGATCGTGTCCAGCACATCGAGATTGCCGGACAGCAGGTCGGCGTATGCGGTGTCCAGGTTGGAGTAGAACTCGAACCTCAGCCCATTGTTGTGTGGCTTGCGGTTGCCGTGGTAATCGGGGTTGGGCCGGAGGTCGATTCGGACGTTGTGCTCCCACGCGGGCCCGTCGGGACCGTCGGCTAATTTGTACGGCCCATTGCCGACCGGATGCTGCCCGAAAGCGCTCATGTCCCGAAAGGCCGCCTGCGGCAACGGGTAGAACGCGCTGTGCCCCAGTCGCAGTTTGAAGTCGATGGTGGGTGCCTTCAGCCGGACGGTGAACTCCCGGTCGTCGATCACCCGTAGGCCGGACATGGTGGTGGCCGTCGGCTTGCCGTCGGCAGTCAACCCGGCGACGGCGTCGTACCCGTCGATGGGGCTGAAAAAGCTCTGCTGCAGTTGGGCATTGGTGCTCAGCGCCCCGTAGTTCCATGCGTCGACGAAGGAATGGGCCGTCACCGGCGAGCCGTCGGTGAACGCCCAGCCGGGCTTGAGTACGATCCGGTAGTTGACGTTGTCGGTGGTGTCCACCGACTGGGCGACCTCCGGCGACGGATTGCCTGCGGCGTCGTAGGACATCAGCCCGGCGAAGAGCCGATCGAGGATCCGGCCGCCCTGGCTGTCGTTGGTGCCGGTGGGAATCAGGGGGTTCGGCGGTTCCCCGCCGTTGACCACCACCAGATCCGGGCTCAGCGCGCCGCCACCGCAACCGGCCAGCGCGGCGATCGTCAGCATCGCGACGGCAACCGGGGCCAGCAAGGCCACCGGTATTCGCATCCGACGCATGACACCCGACCCTAGGGCCTGAAGTCGCACGACGGTGAAGTGCCCGGCACGACTTCGCCAACTCAGAATCCGGCCGTGACTGTGGCGTATCTGGCCTCGGATGAATCGGCCGTGCGGGTCTACTGCCGGGTCGGAGCCGATTGACGTCGCTCAGACCGCGGTGATCGGATGCACCTGCAACGCGCAGGCGTCGATGGTGGCCGACACGGTCACCACATTGGTGGTGTCCGGCGGATTGATGACCAGGTCGGTATAGGTGGGGCATGGCTTGCCGTCAGCGTCGGTCGCGATGCCCTCGACTATGGCCTGTCCCTGAGTCGATATCGACAGGATGACGGTGGGCGGCTCGTTGATGCTTGCGGGCAGGCCGCCCATGTATCCGCGCAGCGTGGGCTGGGCATGAATCAACGGTCCGCCCGCACCCGAGTCGACCCCGGCGTATCCGGTGAGCGTGCACGGGTAGGCACCGCCGGCGAGGCTGAATATCAGGGTCAGCGCCCGATGCCCCACGGCGGCTTCGGCGGGCGAGGCGGTGACGGCGATCTGGTCCGACCAGCACGGCGTGGGCGCGTCGGCGTTGTCGACGGGCATGGCCGATGCGGGCCACCCCAGCGTGGTGGCCGCCGCGTAAATCGTTGCGGCCCCGGCAAAGCTGGGGATTAGTCGGCGGATACCCCGCCCATGACCCGGCACACGGGTGATTATCCGGCATCGGGGCACACTTTGACCCCGGATTCGCGGCCGCGGCTACCACTCGCACCTCTACACCTCACCCGGCTAGGCTCGCAGTCGGCCACCGAAACGGCGCAGTCTCGACACAGGAGAACCAGTGACCGCCACCAACACCGCAGGCCCGTCGTCGTACCCACCGCCGGCGCAATTCGCCGAGCAGGCCAATGCCGGCGAGGAGCTATACCGCGAAGCCGAGCAGGACCGGTTGGCCTTCTGGGCCAAGCAGGCCGATCGGCTGTCGTGGGCGACGCCGTTCAACGAGGTGCTGGACTGGTCGGAGGCGCCGTTCGCCAAGTGGTTCGCCGACGGCAAGCTCAACGTCGCCTACAACTGCGTGGACCGCCATGTTGAGGCCGGGCACGGGGATCGGGTCGCCTTCCACTGGGAGGGCGAGCCCGTCGGCGATCAGCGCAGCCTGACATATTCCGATCTGCAAGCCGAGGTGTGCAAGGCCGCCAACGCGCTGACCGATCTCGGTCTGGTCGCCGGCGACCGCGTCGCGATCTACCTGCCGCTCATCCCGGAGGCGGTGATCGCGATGCTGGCCTGTGCGCGCCTGGGCCTGATGCACAGCGTGGTGTTCGCCGGCTTCACCGCCAAGGCCTTGCAGGCCCGGATCGCCGACGCGCAGGCCAAGCTGCTCATCACCAGCGACGGCCAGTTCCGCCGCGGCAAGCCGGCGCCGTTGAAGGACTCGGCCGACGAGGCCGTCCAGGGCGGCGACAGTCCCGTCGAGCACGTTCTCGTGGTGCGGCGCACCGGAATTGACGTTTCATGGAACGACGACCGCGACCTGTGGTGGCACGACGTCGTCGACGCCGCCTCGCCAGAGCACACCCCGGAGCCCTTCGACGCGGAGCAGCCGCTGTTCCTGCTGTACACCTCGGGAACCACCGGCAAGCCCAAGGGCATCGTGCACACCAGCGGCGGCTATCTGACCCACGCCGCCTACACGCACTACTACGTCTTCGACATCAAGGCCGAAACCGATGTCTTCTGGTGCACCGCCGACATCGGCTGGGTCACCGGACACACCTACGGCGTGTACGGGCCGCTGGCCAACGGGGTCACCGAGGTCCTCTACGAGGGCACGCCCGACTCACCCAGCCAGCACCGCCATTTCGAGATCATCGAAAAGTACGGTGTGACAATCTATTACACCGCGCCCACCCTGATTCGCACGTTCATGAAATGGGGGCGTGGTATCCCGGACGCGCACGACCTGTCCAGCCTGAGGCTGCTGGGTTCGGTGGGCGAACCGATCAACCCCGAGGCGTGGCGCTGGTACCGCAAGGTGATCGGCGCCGATCGGTTGCCCATCGTCGACACCTGGTGGCAGACCGAGACTGGCGCCACGATGATCTCACCGCTGCCGGGAGTCGCTGCGGCCAAACCGGGTTCGGCGATGCGGGCGCTGCCGGGCATCTCGGCCAAGATCGTCGACGACCACGGCGATCAACTGGTGCCGGGCGTCCACAAGGGCGAGCACGTCACCGGCTACCTGGTGTTGGACCAGCCGTGGCCGTCCATGCTGCGCGGCATCTGGGGCGATCCCGAGCGATATGTCGAGACCTACTGGTCCCGGTTCGCTGAGCAGGGCTGGTATTTCGCCGGCGACAGCGCTTATTACGACCGCGACGGCGCCATCTGGGTGGTGGGCCGCATCGACGACGTCATGAACGTGTCGGGGCACCGGCTGTCCACTGGCGAGGTGGAGTCGGCGCTGGTCGGCCACGTCGCGGTGGCCGAGGCGGCGGTGGTCGGGGCGACCGATTCGACCACCGGCCAGGCCATCTGCGCGTTCGTCGTCTTGTGCGCGGATTACCAAGTGCACGACGGGATCGTCGACGAGTTGCGCGTCGAGGTGGCCCGGGAGATCTCACCCATCGCCCGCCCGCGCGAGGTGCACGTGGTGCCCGAGCTACCCAAGACCCGCAGCGGCAAGATCATGCGCCGACTGTTGCGCGACATCGCCGAAAACCGCGAATTGGGTGACACGTCGACGCTGCTGGATCCCGGCGTGTTCGACGCGATCAGGGCGGCGAAGTAGTCGCTGCCGGTCAGCCCGGCAGCGGGCTGAACCCCGCACCCGGTCGGTGTTTTGCGTTGATGTCGGCCAGGGCGGCGTTGAACGACATCACCACCGCCGGGGTGTGCAGCGGGATGTATTTGATGATGCACGTGGGCAGGTTGTCACTGAACGCGCCGTGAATCATGCCCACCAGCAGGTTGTTCACGGTGACCGGCGCCCCGGAGTCGCCCGGCTGACCGCAAACCTGCATGACGATCGTGCCGGGGTCCTGGCCCGGTCCCCAGGTGACGCCGCACGAATTACCCGTGGTTCGGCCCTGCTTGCAGGCGATCTCGCCGAAAGCCGGGTCCGGTCCGATGCCGCTGATCACAAAACCGTTGTAGTTCGCCACCGGTGTCACCTTGGCCGGATCGAACTTGATCACCGCGTAGTCCAGGTTGTCGTTACCCGAGACCATGGTGCCCAGCACGCCCGCCTTCTCCGCGCCCTCGGCCGCCACTTGCGCTCCCGGGCCGCCGCAGTGCGCGGAGGTGAAGCCGATCAGCTCACCGGCGGCATCGCCGCCGATGGTGGTCAGGGTGCACATCGTGTCGCCGTTGATGACGATGCCCGCACCGCCACCCAACGGGACGCGGACGTCAGCTGCAGCGGCGCGGGCAAACGAACCCATCGCGGCCACGAGCAGGGCAACCGTCGCCACCAGGAAGCATCGGTGCACCCTCCGCACAGCCCCACTCCTATCGGTAAGCCGGACATAACGACCGGCTTGGCCGAGTGTAATCCGCCGAGATGGGATGTTCGCGCTCCGAAATCACCGTGGCCCCGCGGCGTCGCCGACCGCCTTCTGGCCGAACCGAACTGGCGGTCGGGCGCTCGAACCTGCCGCGCGGCGGTCGGCTGGCCTCGTCTGGCTTCGTCTATCTGGGCACCACATGGCAACATAAACCGCGACGACAGCGAGCCGGGCGACGACGAAAGAGGACCGTCTGTGAGCAAAGCCGATGGGAAGAACGGTGTGCCCAGCACCCTGACCACGATTCCGTTGACCGACCCGCGCGCCAAACCCGCCGAGCCGTCGATCGGTGACCTGATCAAAGACGCGACCGCCCAGGTCTCCACGCTGGTGCGCGCCGAAGTCGAACTGGCCCGCGCCGAAATCACCCGGGATGTCAAAAAGGGTCTCACCGGCAGCGTCTTCTTCATCGCCGCGCTGGTGGTGCTGTTCTACTCCACCTTCTTTTTCTTCTTCTTCATCGCCGAACTGCTGGATACCTGGCTGTGGCGCTGGGCGGCGTACCTGATCGTGTTCGGGATCATGGTGGTGGTCGGCGCCGTGCTGGCCCTGTTCGGCTTCGTCAAGGTGCGCCGAATCCGCGGGCCGCGCGAGACGATCGAATCGGTCAAGGAGACGCGCAGCGCGCTCACGCCGGGCCACGACAAGGCCGCCGGTGGCGCCAAGGCGCTCCCCGAGGCGCCTGGCAGGCACGCGAAGCCCGGCAACGGCGCTGCCGGCGATCCATCGGGTTGGTAGATGGCGCCTCCGGATCCGTCGGTAACCCGCATCGAGGGGCCGTGGCGCCATCTCGATGTGCACGCCAATGGCATCCGCTTCCACGTCGTCGAGGCCTTGAGCGACGCCGACGGCCCGCCCGCCACGGCGCGCCCACTGGTGATGCTGCTGCACGGTTTCGGATCGTTCTGGTGGTCCTGGCGTCATCAGCTGCGCGCACTGCGCGGCGCCCGGGTTGTCGCCGTCGACCTGCGCGGCTACGGCGGCAGCGATAAGCCGCCCCGCGGCTACGACGGCTGGACGATGGCCGGCGACACCGCCGGACTCATTCGGGCGCTGGGGCACTCCTCGGCCGCCCTGGTGGGTCACGCCGACGGCGGGCTGGGCTGCTGGGCCACCGCGTTGTTGCATCCGCGGCTGGTGTCGGCGATCGCGCTGATCAGTTCGCCGCATCCGGCGGCGTTGCGGCGGTCCACGTTGACGCGACGCGACCAGGGCTACGCGCTGTTGCCGACGATGCTGCAATACCAAATACCGTTGTGGCCCGAGCGCGTGTTGACCCGGGACGACGGTGCCGAGATCGAGCGCCTGGTCCGCAGTCGCAGCTGCGGCAAATGGCTTGCCTCCGAAGACTTCTCCGAAACCATCGGCCACCTGCGGACGGCGATTCAGATTCCGGCGGCCGCGCACAGCGCACTGGAATACCAGCGCTGGGCGGCGCGCAGCCAGCTGCGCGATGAGGGCCGGCGCTTCATGAAGTCGATGAGCCAGCAGCTCAGTGTGCCGCTGTTACACCTGCGCGGCGAGGCGGATCCGTACGTGCTGGCCGACCCGGTCGACCGTACACGGCGCTACGCACCGCATGGCCGCTACGTATCCATTGCGGGCGCAGGGCATTTCAGTCATGAAGAGGCCCCCGAGGAGATCAACCGGCACCTGACGAAGTTCCTCGAACAGGTACACCTGAGCCGGGCGAGATAAGCGCGCTCAGCCGACGCAGGAGCCGGTGCCCACCAGCTGGGTGTCGCCGATCCTGGAGAGTTGACTGGCCACCTCGTCGGCGGTCAACACGAACCCTGTATCGGGATCGTCGACCGCCGCGCCGAACACCACACCGAGCACGTGCCCGTCGAGGTCGATCAACGGTCCACCCGAATTGCCTTGTTCCACACTGGCTCTGATCGTGTACACGTCACGGGTCACCGGGGCTGGATCCCGGTAGATGTCGGGGCCGCTCAGCTTGATCAGTTCGCGAATCCTGGCCGGGGTGGCGGTGAAGTTGCCGCCGCCGGGATACCCGAGGACTACCACGCTGGCACCGGTTTTCGCGTCGCCCTGCGCGAAAGTCAGTGGGGGCGGCGGCAAATTGGGGACGGCCAGGATCGCGACGTCGACCGCCGGATCGTAGGACACCACGGTTGCGTCCAGCGGATTGCCGCTGGCGTAGATCTGCACGCTGTTGGATCCGGCCACCACGTGCGCGTTGGTCATCACCCGGTCGGGCGCGATCACGAATCCGCTGCCCTCCAACACTTTCTGGCAGCTGGGCGCCAGGCTGCGCACCTTGACCACGCTGGGCGCGGTGGCCTGCACCACCGGATTGCCGGCCAGCTCGGGATCGGGCGAGGCGACGGGAACGACCGGGGTGCGGCTGAACGGCTCCAGCACCGCCGGCAGGCCGGAGGTGTTCAGCAGCGCGGACAGCCGCTTGGGCACCGTCTTGAGCCAGGGCGGCGCTACGTCGTTGACCTGAGCCAACACTCGCGATCCGCGGACCGCGGCGGCCAGTTCGGGCTGGTCCTTGGACTGGGTCAGCGGCGTCGCCAACAACCACGCCGCCGTCAGCACCACGACCAGCTGGACCGCCACCCCTATGAACGAGTCGACCGTGCGGATCGAACGGCTGCGGATCGCGCCCCGCACGGCGCGTCCCAGCACCACGCCGGCGACCTCGCCGATGACGACCAGCGCGAGGATCAGGAACAGCGCGGCAAACAACTTCGCGCGCGGCGCCGCGATGTGGCTGACCAGGTGGGGTGCCAGCAGCACACCCGCGATCGCGCCGAGCAACACGCCGACAAACGAGAGCAACGAGCCCAGCGCGCCCGACCGCCAGCCCGAGATCGCCGCGATGAAGGCGACCGCCAGTACGGCGACGTCCAGCCATTGCGACGGACTCATGGAATTCATCGAGATTCGCCCCTGTCGCCGACCAGCGCCATCGCCGCGTCCAACTCCCGCTCGTCGGTGGTGTCCCAAGGCTGGGCCCAGCCGGCGACGTCGAGCAGCGCAGAAATCACCTGGCCGGTGAATCCCCAGACCAGCATCTCGTTGAGCAGAAACGCCGGGCCGGCCCAGCGCCGGCCGAGGTCGCCGCGGTACACCATCAGCCGGTTGTCCGGGTTGATGAAGGCGCGCACCGGAACTCGCGCGACGATCGCCGTTTCGGCCTTGTCGACGACGGCCACCGGGCCGGGGTCCGGCGAGTAGGCCAGCACCGGGACGACGTGAAACTGCGACGGCGCGATGAACATCTTTTCCATCGTGGCCAGGGGGTACAGCCTGCTGACGTCGATGCCGGTTTCCTCTCGGGCCTCGCGCAGCGCGGTATCGACCGGGCCGTCGTCGGTGGGATCGGCGGCACCGCCTGGAAACGCCGCCTGGCCGGCGTGGTGGCGCAGGGTCGACGCCCGCACGGTGACGAGCAGGTCGGCGTCGTCGGGAAAACCACCGTCGGGTGCGCCGGATTCCGATCCGGAGAACAACACCAGCACAGCGGCTTCGCGGCTCGCGCCGCGCAGGGTCGCCACCGCCGACACGGCCTTGCTGGTGATCATCGCCAGCACGTCGGCCGGCAGGCGGCGCCGCGCCGCTTCCGGAACGTCATCGACGTTGTCGACCAACGGGCGCAGCCAGGACGGGCAGGCGTCGGGCCGCAGCGGTACGGACCCGCGGGCGGGGGCGGGGTCCCCATTCCGCAGGGGCGAACCCCCAGCACTCACGGCCCCTCCAGTCGGTTCAATTTTTCCGCTTATCCCCTGTCGTTGCCGATCGCGGCCGCGATCTCATCGGCAGTGGTGAAAGCGCGTGGCAGCGTTTGGGCAACGCTACCGTCCGGCCGGAGGACCACCGTCGCGGGCATCACATTTACCACCCGCAGCGCGGCCGCGACCCGGCGACGACCGTCCTGCAGGGTCGGCAGCCGCACCCCGAGCTCGGCCAGCCGCAGCAGCGCCGCGGTCTCGTTCTCGTCTTGATGCACCGTCACCACCATCACGTCCGAACCGGCCCGACGTTGATACTCGGCCATCGCGGGCAGTTCCGCCGCGCAAGGCGCGCACCAATATGCCCACAGGTTGAGGACCACCCGGCGCCCGGCAAGGGCGCGGGCGACGTCGACCAGGGAACCGTCGGCGGCGCAGTCGGCCGTCACCCCATGCAGCGCCGCGGGGCCGTCGCCGGTTGCGGCAGTCGGGCACGGTGGCAGGTTGGCGCGTTGCCGCGGACCCGCCAGCGCGGCGGGCGTGTCGGCATCGCGGTGTTCCCGGTCGGCCACCGGCTGATCGCTCGCGGGCGTCGACGTCGAGGCGGAGTCGTCGCGCAGCTGGGCGACCAGCGCCACGATCAGCGCGGCCACCACCGCCAGAATCGCGATGTGCCAGCGAGCCTTCCGGGTCAAGGTCGGCCTCCGAATCGGCATGCGGTCCCTGCGCGTGGTGGCGGGCCGGCTTACAGCCCGGCCAGGGCGAGCAGATGCTCGGTTTCCGGGCCTTTCACCAGGGGCGCGGCCAACGCCGGTTCGGTGGGGCCGAGCCCGAAGGAGGGGCAGTCTTTGGCGATCAGGCAGACGCCGCACGCCGGTTTGCGCGCGTGGCAGACCCGGCGGCCGTGGAAGATGACCCGGTGGCTCAGCATGGTCCACTCGCTGCGTTCGATCAGCTCACCGACGGAGTGCTCGATCTTGACCGCATCCTTGTCCGCGGTCCAGCGCCACCGATGCACCAGCCGCGTGAAATGGGTGTCGACCGTGATGCCGGGCACGCCGAAGGCGTTTCCAAGGATGACGTTGGCCGTCTTGCGTCCTACCCCGGGCAGGGTGACCAGTTCGGCCATGGTCGACGGCACATCGCCGTCGAACCGTTCGACCAGGGCCTGCCCCAGGCCGATCAGCGAGGAGGCCTTGTTGCGGAAAAATCCGGTCGGCCGGATCAGGGTTTCCAGCTCGTCGCGGTCCGCCTGGGCGTAGTCCAGCGCCGACGGGTATCGCTTGAACAGTGCCGGCGTCGTCAGATTCACCCGCTTATCAGTACTCTGCGCCGAAAGGATTGTGGCGACTGTCAATTCGAGCGGCGTCGTGAAGTCCAGCTCGCAGTGAGCGTCCGGAAATGCTTGTGCCAGAGCACGATTCATGCGTCGTGCACGCCGCACCAAGCCGACCCGGGTTTCCTCCGACCAGCGCCGGGCATCGCCGCCGCCGGACGGGGCCGGAGTCGATTTCGAACGCCCGGACGACTTAGCCGCTGTCACCTACGACAGAGTACTGATTTCGTGATCTCACCGAGACCCCGAGTTGATACAAGGCCATGTTTACTCTTCGTGTGTCGTGGTTGTTGGTGGCCGGTATTCCGGCGCTGCTGATGCTGGCGGCGCTGGGTCTCGGGCGGCTCGAGTCCGAGCTCGCCCCTTGCACCTTGGCGGTCGCCGACGTCGACGACTTCCTGGAGCGCGCGGGCGGCGTGGACATGCACACGCTGGCCTCCGAGGGCATGCCCGAGGCGTTGGAATACCTGCATCGGCGCGAGCTTGCGCAGCTGGCTGAGGCACCGGCGAATGGACGCGGCGGCGGACCGCGTCACGCCGCGCCGTCGTTTGCCGTCAGCTTCGTCGACCGCGACGAGATGACCTTGCCGACTCGAATCCACGGCCATTCGCACGTCAATCCGCAGTTTAGGGCACCTCGACACGCCAATCGTGTGTAGCGTTGGCACGTTAGACACAACGGCGTTCCTCTAGACTCGTCACGCGAGCAAGGGGTTAGCCTGCCCGTATCACATTAATTTTCTGGGAAAGTTGAAGAGGCAACGTGGACGAGATCCTGGCAAGGGCAGGAATCTTCCAAGGGGTTGAACCCGGCGCAGTCACAGCGCTGACCAAGCAGCTGCAACCCGTCGACTTCCCCCGCGGACACACGGTCTTCGCCGAGGGGGAACCCGGCGATCGGCTGTACATCATCGTCGCGGGGAAGGTGAAGATCGGTCGCCGCTCGCCCGACGGACGCGAGAACCTGCTGACGATCATGGGCCCGTCGGACATGTTCGGCGAGCTGTCGATCTTCGACCCGGGCCCGCGGACGTCCAGCGCCACCACCATCACCGAGGTGCGCGCGGTGTCGATGGACCGCGACGCGCTGCGCGCGTGGATCGCCGACCGTCCCGAGATCGCCGAGCAGTTGTTGCGGGTGTTGGCCCGACGGCTGCGCCGCACCAACAACAATTTGGCTGACCTCATCTTCACCGACGTGCCCGGCCGGGTGGCCAAGCAGCTGCTGCAGCTCGCCCAGCGGTTCGGCACCCAGGAGGGTGGCGCCATGCGGGTCACCCACGACCTGACGCAGGAAGAGATCGCGCAGCTGGTCGGGGCGTCCCGGGAGACGGTGAACAAGGCGCTGGCCGACTTCGCCCACCGCGGCTGGATCCGCCTGGAGGGCAAGAGCGTGCTGATCTCGGACTCCGAGCGGCTGGCCCGCCGAGCGAGGTAGCGCGCGAAGCGCGGGCGCAACCGAGCGAGAAATCGAACACCGAGCGAGGTAAGCGCGCGCGGCCCGCCCGGCCTTCGCCACACCAGTCTCATCCGCACCGCCCCGCCACCCATGAGGCGACTTCAAAACGTGCTAGCGCCGGCGCTAGCGCACTTCAGAAGCACTGAATCCCTCCAGGCCCGGGACTCCTGGGGCGGTTGTCACTTATGCGAACGCAGTTACGCCGACGGCTCCGAGCGCAGGTGATTCAGCTGCACCTGCACCGACCACTCGGCGGCCTCCCACAGCTTCTCGTCGACATCGACATAGACGCGTTCGACGATCCGGCGGGCGCCGGCGTCCTCCCCCAGCTCTCGCAGCGCCGATCGCACCTGATCCAGTCGCTCCCGCCGATGTTCGAGATACCCCTGCGCGACCCTTTCCAGATCGATCAGGTCCGGGCCGTGGCCGGGCAGCACCGTCCGCCCGCCCAGGCCGCGCAGCCGCCGCAGCGATTCCAGGTAGTCCGTCAGGCTGCCGTCCTCCTTGTCGAGGACGGCCGTGCCGCGGCCCAGGACGGTGTCGGCCGTCAACACGGCGTCGTCTAGCAGGAAGGACAGTGAATCGGCGGTGTGGCCCGGAGTCGACATGACCTTGATCTTGAGTCCGGCGGCATCGATCACCTCGCCGTCGGTCAGCTCGCCGCCGAGGCCACGCAGAAAACCGCTGCCCGCCGAGCGGACGGTCGCGCCGGTCAGCTCGACCAGCTTGTCGATGCCGTCGGTGTGATCGCTGTGCCGGTGGCTGATCAGGACCAGGGCGATGCGGCCGAGCGCGGCCACCCGCGCGATGTGCTCGTCGTCGTCGGGCCCGGGGTCCACGATGACCAGCTCGTCGCTGCGCGGGCCGCGCAGCACCCAGGTGTTGGTGCCCTCGAGCGTGAGCAGCCCGGGGTTATCGGCCAGCAGGACCGACGCGGTCTCGGTGACCGGCCGCAATTTGGCGTACGCGGGATGGGTGAGCGATTCAGCGGCCTGGGTCACGGCGTCAGCCGACCTCGACGATCAGCTCCACTTCCACCGGCGCATCCAGTGGCAGCTCGGAGACGCCGACCGCCGAGCGCGCATGCGAGCCCTGCTCGCCGAACACCTCGCCAAGCAGCTCGGAGGCCCCGTTGATGACGCTGGGCTGGCCGTTGAATCCGGGGGCCGAGGCGACGAATCCGACCACCTTGACCACCCGGGTCACCTCGTCGATGCCCACCAGCGAGTTGACCGCGGCCAGCGCGTTGAGCGCACAGACCCGCGCCATCGCCTTGCCCTCGTCCGCGCTGACGCCGGCGCCGACCTTGCCGGTGGCCAACAGCTTGCCGTCCTGCATCGGGAGCTGGCCCGCGGTGTAGACCAGGTTTCCGGTGCGCACCGCCGGTACATAGGAGGCCAGCGGCGCAACCACCTCCGGCAGCGCGAGGCCGAGCTGACCGAGCCGGGCCGAAGCACTCATCGGACCCGAGCCTTTACTTGGGGCGCTTCAGATACGCAACGTGCTGCTCGCCGGTCGGCCCTTGCAGCACCGACACCAACTCCCAGCCGTCGGCACCCCACTGGTCGAGGATCTGTTTGGTGGCATGCGTCAGCAGCGGAACCGTGACGTACTCCCATGCGGTCGGTTGGCTCATGCCGCGAGCTTATCGGGTCGGGCTAGCATGCGAAGGTGGCAACCACATCGGGCGGCGGAGCTGCCGTCGGCTGGCCTGCGCGCTTGACGAAGGCCCGTTTACATTTCGTGACCGGCAAGGGCGGCACGGGCAAGTCGACCGTCGCGGCCGCGCTGGCGCTGACCCTGGCCTCCGGGGGCCGCAAGGTTCTGCTCGTGGAAGTCGAGGGCCGCCAAGGGATTGCGCAACTCTTCGACGTCCCGCCGCTGCCGTATCAGGAGGTGAAGATCGCGACCGCCGAACGCGGCGGTCAGGTCAACGCCCTGGCGATCGACATCGAGGCCGCGTTCCTGGAATACCTCGACATGTTCTACAACCTGGGCATTGCGGGCCGCGCGATGCGCCGCATCGGCGCGATCGAGTTCGCGACGACGATCGCGCCGGGTCTGCGTGACGTGCTGTTGACCGGCAAGATCAAGGAGACGGTGATCCGGGTCGACAAGAGTCGGCTCCCGGTTTATGACGCGATCGTCGTCGACGCCCCGCCAACCGGACGGATCGCGCGCTTCCTGGATGTCACCAAGGCGGTGTCCGATTTGGCCAAGGGCGGACCGGTGCATTCGCAGGCCGACGGTGTGGTGAAGCTACTGCACTCCGATCAGACGGCCATTCACTTAGTCACCCTGCTGGAGGCGTTGCCGATCCAGGAGACGCTGGAAGCCATCGAGGAGCTAGCCGAGATGCGGCTGCCGATCGGCAGTGTGATCGTCAACCGCAACATCCCCTCCTACCTGCAGCCGGCCGATCTGGCGAAGGCCGCCGAGGGGGACGTCGACGCGGACTCGGTGCGGGCCGGATTGGAAAAGTCCGGAATCAGCTTGAACGACAAGGACTTCGCGGGCCTGCTGACGGAGACCATCGAGCATGCCACAGTCGTGGCTACGCGCGCCGAGATCGCGCAACAGCTCGATGCATTGAAGGTGGCGCGACTGGAATTGCCGGCCATTTCCGACGGGGTCGACCTCGGTAGCCTCTACGAGCTGTCGGAATCGCTTGCACAGCAGGGGGTTCGATGAGCGCCACGCCCAAACAGCTTGATATGGCCGCCATCCTGGCCGACACCACCAATCGTGTCGTGGTGTGCTGCGGCGCGGGCGGGGTGGGCAAGACCACCACCGCGGCCGCTATCGCGCTGCGCGCCGCCGAGTACGGCCGCAATGTCTGCGTTTTGACGATCGATCCGGCTAAGCGGCTGGCCCAGGCGCTGGGGGTCAGCGATCTCGGTAACACGCCGCAGCGCGTCCCGCTGGCGGCGGAGGTTCCCGGCGAGTTGCACGCGATGATGCTCGACATGCGACGCACCTTCGACGAGATGGTGATCCAGTACTCCGGACCCGGTCGGGCACAAGCGATTCTGGATAACCAGTTCTATCAGACGGTCGCCAGTTCACTCGCCGGCACGCAGGAGTACATGGCGATGGAGAAGCTGGGCCAGCTGCTGGCCGAGGATCGCTGGGACCTGGTGGTGGTCGACACCCCGCCGTCGCGCAACGCGCTGGACTTCCTGGACGCGCCGAAACGGCTGGGCAGCTTCATGGACAGCCGGCTGTGGCGGCTGCTGCTGGCGCCGGGCCGGGGCATCGGGCGGTTGGTCACCGGCGCAATGGGTTTGGCGATGAAGGCGATCTCGACCATCCTGGGTTCACAGATGCTCGGCGACGCCGCGGCGTTCGTGCAGTCGCTGGACGCCACCTTCGGCGGCTTCCGCGAGAAGGCCGATCGCACCTACGCGCTGCTGAAAAGGCGTGGGACGCAGTTCGTTGTGGTGTCGGCCGCCGAGCCGGACGCGCTGCGCGAGGCGGCCTTCTTCGTCGACAGGCTGTCGCAGGAAGGGATGCCGCTTGCCGGGCTGGTCCTCAACCGCACCCATCCGCCGTTGTGCTCCCTGCCGGCCGAGCGGGCGATCGACGGCAGCGAAATGCTGGACCACGACGCCGACTCCGAGGCGGCGTCGCTGGCCTCGGCGGTGCTGAAGATTCACGCCGACCGGGCGCAGACCGCCAAGCGAGAGATCAGATTGCTTTCCCGGTTCACCGGCGCCAATCCGCACGTGCCGGTCATCGGCGTTCCGTCGCTGCCGTTCGATGTCTCGGATCTGGAGGCGCTGCGCGCACTGGCCGATCAGATCACTTCGGTCGGTGACGGCCGGGCAGCGGCCCGCTGAATCACTCCCAACTTCCTCGCTCCGGTCTGCCGTAACAGAAACGTAATCACAAGCGGCCGGCGAAGGGTCAGCCGACGCTGCGGGTCCGCCTCTTGTCGAAGAAGTCCGCCCAGGACACCACCTCGGGGTGCTGCTTGAGCAGGGCGCGGCGCTGCCGCTCGGTCATGCCGCCCCAGACCCCGAACTCGACCTTGTTGTCCAGCGCGTCTGCACCGCACTCCTGCATCACCGGGCAATGCCTGCAGATCACTGCCGCCTTACGCTGGGCCGCACCGCGGACAAACAGCTGGTCGGGATCGGTAGTCCGGCATAACGCCTTCGAGACCCACGCGATCCGTTCTTCGGCATCGACGCTGTGGAGTACCCCTTGTGCGGCTGCAATGTTTGTCCTACGCGCCGCCGGCCGTATTGGTGACACGAACTGTTCCCTTTCCCTACCGGCCGCCCGTCACGGCCGCCCTCCTCGGGTGCAGATCCTGGGCTAGCGATCTACGCCACACTATGTACATCGGTGTTACCTGAATCTCACCGTGTGTCTAAGTTAGGTGGTCAGGTGGCAATTGCGCAACAGTCCGATAACGCTTTTTTTGGGACGAGCGTCCAGCCTCGTACCAAACGATAGGCGAAGAAGTGATCTTGCACACCCCCGTTGCCCTTCTGACCTGTGACGCAATTGCGAATTCGCGCCCGCCGCCCGCGGTCCTGAGTTGACGAAATTGTCGGGTGAATGCGCAGCGTGGCGGCGTGACTGGGGGCCGCTACTGTAGTACCCATGTCAGACCGCCCCCCGGCCGCGCTCACGATCCTCAAGCTTGCGGGGCTCTGTTTGTTGGCCAGCGTCGTCGCCACGGCACTCCTGTTCCCCTTCGCCGGCGGGATAGGACTGGTGTCCAATCGGGCCTCGGAAGTGGTCGCCAACGGCTCGGCTCAGCTTCTCGAGGGCGAGGTGCCGGCCGTCTCGACGATGGTCGACGCCAAGGGCAACACCATCGCGTGGCTGTATTCGCAGCGCCGGTTCGAGGTGCCCACCGACAAAATCGCCAACACGATGAAGCTGGCGATCGTCTCCATCGAGGACAAGCGGTTCGCCGACCACAACGGGGTGGACTGGAAAGGCACCCTGACCGGTCTGGCCGGCTATGCCCGCGGCGACGTAGACACCCGCGGCGGTTCGACCATCGAGCAGCAGTACATCAAGAACTACCAGCTGCTGGTGACGGCGAAAACCGACGCCGAGAAGCGCGCGGCCGTGGAGACCACCCCGGCCCGCAAGCTGCGCGAGATCCGCATGGCGCTGACGCTGGACAAGACCTTCACCAAGCCGGAGATCCTGACCCGGTACCTGAACCTGGTCTCGTTCGGCAACGGCTCGTTCGGCGTGCAGGACGCCGCCCAGACGTATTTCGGCATCAACGCGTCCGACCTGAACTGGCAGCAGGCGGCGCTGCTGGCGGGCATGGTGCAGTCGACCAGTGCGCTCAACCCCTACATCAACCCCGACGGCGCGCTGGCACGGCGAAACCTGGTGCTGGACACCATGATCGAGAACATCCCGCAGGAGGAGGAGGCACTGCGCGCCGCCAAGGCGGCGCCGCTGGGCATCCTGCCGCAGCCCAACGAGTTGCCCCGCGGTTGCATCGCGGCGGGCGACCGCGCGTTCTTCTGCGACTACGTCCAGGAGTACCTGTCCCGGGCCGGCATCAGCAAGGAACAGGTCGCCCGGGGCGGCTACCTGATTAAGACGACGCTGGACCCGGACGTGCAGATCCCGGTCAAGACGGCCATCGACAAGTTCGCCAGCCCGACGCTTCCGGGCATTTCGAGCGTGATGAGCGTGATCCAGCCCGGCAAGACGTCGCACAAGGTGATGGCCATGGCCAGCAACCGCACCTACGGGCTCGACGTCGACGCCGGCCAAACCATGCGCCCGCAGCCCTTCTCGCTGGTCGGCGACGGCGCGGGGTCCGTGTTCAAGATCTTCACCACGGCCGCGGCCCTGGACATGGGCATGGGCACCAACGCGACCCTCGAGGTGCCGGGCCGGTTCCAGGCCAAGGGCATGGGTAGCGGTGGTGCCAAGGGCTGCCCGAAGGACAACTGGTGCGTCGTCAACGCCGGCAACTACCGCGGGTCGATGAACGTCACCGACGCGTTGGCCACCTCACCCAACACGGCGTTCGCCAAGCTGATCCAGCAGGTCGGCGTGACGCGCACGGTGGACATGGCCATCAAACTCGGGCTGCGGTCCTACGCCGATCCGGGCACCGCCCGGGACTACAACCCCGACAGCAACGAGAGCCTGGCCGACTTCGTCAAACGGCAGAACATCGGCTCGTTCACGCTGGGCCCGATCGAGGTGAACGCGCTGGAGCTGTCCAACGTCGCGGCCACCCTCGCCTCGGGCGGCACCTGGTGCCCGCCCAACCCCATCGACAAGCTGGTCGACCGCAAGGGCAACGAGGTCGCGGTGACCACCGAGACCTGCGATCAGGTGGTGCCCGAGGGCCTGGCGAACACCATGGCCAACGCGATGAGCAAGGACGCGCTGGGCGGCGGCACGGCGGCCGGCTCGGCCAGCGCCGCGGGCTGGGACCTGCCGATGTCCGGTAAGACGGGCACCACCGAGGCCCACCGCTCGTCGGGCTTCGTCGGCTTCACCAACCACTACGCGGCGGCCAACTACATCTACGACGACTCCACCACCCCCACCGACCTGTGCTCCTCCCCGCTGCGCCACTGCGGCGAAGGCGACCTGTACGGCGGTAACGAGCCGGCGCGGACGTGGTTCACCGCGATGAAGCCGATCGCCACCAATTTCGGGCCGGTGCAGTTGCCGCCCACCGACCCTCGCTACGTCGACGGGGCACCGGGCTCCCGGGTGCCCAGCGTCGCCGGCCTGGATATCGACGCGGCGCGCCAGCGCATCAAGGAGGCGGGCTTCCAGGTCGCCGACCAGAACAACTTCGTCAACAGCAGCGCCAAACAGGGCGAGGTGGTCGGGACGACCCCCAACGGCGCAACGATTCCGGGGTCGATCATCACCATCCAGGTCAGCAACGGAATCCCGCCCGCCCCGCCGCCGCCACCGGAAGGCGCACCGCCGCCGGTCGGCTCGCAGGTCGTCGAGATTCCGGGTCTGCCGCCGATCACGATCCCGCTGCTGGCGCCACCGCCGCCGCCGCCACCCGGTCAGCCGCCACCCGGTCAGCCGCCCCCCTAGGCGTGACTGCCGTAGGCCTCCTCAGCCCCTTCGCGGGCTGCATCGTCGTACGGCTGGCGTCGTGACCCAAGAGATACGCTGCCAGTCCGCGACCGGCAGTAGGCTGCCAGCATGGCTGATGTTTTGCCCGTCCTGATACGTGCCGGCGTCGCCGCGCTCGGTTCGAGCGTCGCCGGCCTCGGCTATGCCGCGGTCATCGAGCGCAACGCGTTCGTCCTGCGCGAGATCACCATGCCCGTGCTGACCCCGGGCTCGACCCCGCTGCGGGTGCTGCATATCAGCGACCTCCACATGACGCCCGGCCAGCGCCGCAAACAGGCGTGGCTGCGCGAACTGGCGGGCTGGGAACCGGATTTGGTGGTCAACACCGGCGACAACCTGGCCCACCCCAAGGCGGTCCCGGCGGTCATCCAGGCCCTGGGCGACCTGCTGTCGCGGCCGGGAGTATTCGTGTTCGGCAGCAACGACTATTTCGGGCCGCGGCCGAAGAACCCGCTGAACTACGTGACCAACCCGTCGCACCGGGTTCGCGGTGAACCGCTGCCCTGGCAAGACCTGCGGGCTGCGTTCACCGAGCGCGGCTGGCTCGACCTCACCCACACCCGGCGCGAGTTCGAAGTGGCGGGTCTGCACATCGCCGCCGCGGGAGTGGACGATCCGCACATCGACCGCGACCGCTACGAAACCATCGCGGGCCCAGCCAGCCCGGCCGCGAATCTGCGGCTGGGACTGACCCATTCGCCCGAGCCCCGGGTGCTGGACCGCTATGCCGCCGACGGCTATCAGCTGGTGATGGCCGGACACACCCACGGCGGCCAGGTGTGCCTGCCGTTCTACGGCGCGCTCGTGACCAACTGCGGTCTGGACCGCTCGCGCGCGAAGGGACCGTCGCGCTGGGGCGCCAACATGCAGTTGCACGTCTCCGCCGGGATGGGCACCTCGCCGTTCGCGCCGGTGCGATTCTGCTGCCGGCCGGAGGCGACCCTGCTGACGTTGATTTCCACCCCGATGGGCGACCGCGACGCGGCCAGTGACCTGAGCCGTTCGCAGCCAACAGCATCGGTGCGTTGACCGACCAGACCCGGATCGCCGTGCGCAGCCGCTCACGCAGCTGGACAGACAACGCGATCCGGCTGATCCAGGCTGACGCCCGGCGCAGCGCCGACACCCACCTGCTGCGCTACCCGCTGCCCTCCGCATGGAGCGCGCGAGCCGACGTCGCGCTGTACCTCAAAGACGAGACAACGCATATCACCGGCAGCCTCAAGCACCGGCTGGCCCGATCGTTGTTCCTCTACGCACTGTGCAACGGCTGGATCGACGAGGGCACCACGGTGGTCGAGGCGTCGTCGGGTTCGACGGCGGTGTCGGAGGCTTATTTCGCGGCGCTGCTGGGCCTGCCGTTCGTCGCCGTGATGCCCGCGGCGACGAGCACGTCGAAGGTGGCGTTGATCGAATCCCACGGCGGCCGTTGCCATTTCGTGCAGAGCTCCAGCGAGGTCTATGCCGAGGCCGAGCGTGTCGCGCGGGAGAACGGCGGGCACTACCTGGACCAGTTCACCAACGCCGAGCGCGCCACCGACTGGCGGGGCAACAACAACATCGCCGAGTCGATCTTCGAGCAGATGCGCGAGGAGCGCTATCCCATCCCCGACTGGATCGTGGTCGGGGCGGGCACCGGCGGAACCAGCGCCACGATCGGCCGCTACATCCGCTACCGACGGCACGCCACCCGGCTATGCGTCGTCGACCCAGAGAACTCCGCGTTCTTTCCCGCCTACGCCGAGGGCCGCGACGACGTCGTGATGCCGACCTCGTCGCGCATCGAGGGCATCGGCCGGCCACGGGTGGAGCCGTCGTTTCTGCCCGGCGTGGTCGACCGGATGGTGGCCGTCCCGGACGCTGCGTCGATCGCGGCCGCCCGCCACGTCAGCGCCGTGCTGGGGCGCCGCGTCGGGCCGTCGACGGGCACCAACCTGTGGGGCGCATTCGGCCTGCTCGCCGAGATGGTCGCCGAGGCCCGCAGCGGTTCGGTGGTCACGCTGCTCGCCGACAGCGGCGACCGCTACCGCGACACCTATTTCAGCGACGAGTGGCTGGCGGCGCAGGGGCTGGACCCGGTGGGACCGGCCGAGGCGCTGGTCGAGTTCGAGCGATCGTGCTCCTGGAAGTGACCTGCCCCACCGCGGTTTGGCCTCCCGATAGCTCGGTGCGATAGGCTGTCGAAGCTTCAAGCGGGGTGTGGCGCAGCTTGGTAGCGCGCTTCGTTCGGGACGAAGAGGCCGTGGGTTCGAATCCCGCCACCCCGACTCAAAACTGGCAGCCGTTCGCGGCGACGCCGGGTGTGGGCCCGAAGCGTGATGGCGCCGGCCGCGAGCTCGGACACCATCACTTCATCGTCACCAAGTTGTGCCAGAAGTTTTTGAGGCTGTCCGTTCCGCCGAACAGCGTCGTGAAATTCGTGGAGTCGACGAGCACGATGTCACCGGCTCGTTCGGCGGCCGGCGGCATCCAGATCAACGCATTGAATTCGCTGTTACCCGCCGCGGTGAAGGGATGGGGCCGTTGCGGGTCCACGCGTTGCCTGCCGAGCACGCGCAACAGGTCGCTTTCGGCAGCGGTGAGTTCGTAGTGCGGCAGGTGCGGGTGAAAGTTCAGCGTCGTGACGTTCTTCAGCAGCCCCGGCGCGTCCAGATCGCGGAACATGGTGAGTGGCGCGATCTGGTCGGTCCCATCCACCAGAGCGGGACGCAACCCCCACGTGTTGTACACGGGAACATCGAGCGCCGTCATCAACGAGCGCGTGTAGGCGGTGAATCGCTGCTGTCGTGGCACCAGCGGGTCCCCGTGGTGCTGGTATTCGATCTCCCGCTGCGCTGGGTCCTCGGTAAAGCCGACGTCGTGGTGCGGCGCCAGCAGCAGGCAGGTGCCCTCGCGTTTCAGCCACTCCCGAAGGGCGGCGATCTCTTCGGCCCGGGCGTCCTCGTCGCCGACGAGATGGTCGAGCCCGAACACCATCAGGGTGTCGGTGTCGGCCAATATCCGTTCGTCGATCAGCTGCTGATAGCCGGCTTGGTCGATGCGCTGGAACACCGCGACCGGATGGCCGGTCGCGCCGCCGGCCAGTTCCTGGAAGTCCAACGTCGAGCGATGGAAGAGCTCCAAGGTGCCGGCGATCCCCTGCAGGAAGTTCGCCTCATCCCAGTCGGGTCCCTCGTAGCGGGGCCATGCCGCTCTGCGCACTTCGGTCATCGTCGAAAAGCGGTTGTCCAGCGTGGCGATGTCGCGCTGGGATTCCCACGGATAACTCCACGTCCAGTAGATACTGATGCGTCGTCCGCCCGTGCGCGGGCGAACGAGGTGGGTTTGGTTGTAGGTGCGTGCTGCGGGCAACGTGCTCATGGTGGTCCCTGGTCGTCAGTCGAGCGCCGCGAGGTATCGCATGGCGTTGATACCCGGAAGGAAGAAGTACGCCCCGCCGCTCAGCGTCGTGAACGCTGGAAGGCCCTTGAGAACTCGGCGGATCGGGCGCTTCGGTATCTTGAATTCCATTGTGCCGTCTTGTCTTCCGCAGATAGGGTCGTGCTCGTTGCCGAGCTCGTGGAACGTGCGGTCGTTGATCCAGACGTTCTGCGCGAATTCGAACTGGCGGATCAGGCTGGCGCAGATGATGAATGCGGCAATGCCACGGTCCGCTCCGTCATCAGGTGCGCCGTCGGGAAGCGCCGGTCCATAGGTGGCCCCACGGCGAATCATCCTTCGCCGGTTCATGTTATGCGCGGTGTCTCGCGGGTTGAGCCGCCGAGCGTGGGCGCCCAGGGGACATGCGTAGCCGAGCGGGTCCATCTCCTTGTAGTTGAAGTCGTTGTTGCGCATCGGGTCCTCGCCCAGCTCGGGATCGTCCTTATCCGGCGCGAGAACCAATGGAGCACCGCTGCGCCACCGGCCCATGAACTTCGCCGCCAACAACTCCTCGTCGTCGGGCGTGCGGGCATGCGAACGGAGGTAGTCGCGGAACAACGCGACGTGCTCTTGCAGTCGCCGGTATGCCGCGTAGGTGCCGTTCCGCGAAAGCACGTCCGGCTGGGGTGAGTTTGGCACCGGGCCGACCTCGTCGGGATAACCGAGGATGAATTCGCCGGGTTTCAATGGCGCGCCCGAGCCGGGCGTGGGCTGCTCGCCCGAGCCCTCTATCACCGGCTGCGACAACCGATCCCGGAAGCCGAAGTGGTCGTGGGCGTAGTCGAACGGGGGTGTCGCGTTCAGATCCAGATATGACAACCGGCGCACGCCGTCGCATCTCTGGACCAGGTCGTCGTGGGCCCGGGTGGTGCGGGCGTGCTCCGCATCGTCTCGCGCGAACAGAATCGCAATCGCGTGCAGGTCGTCGCTGGCCAATCCTCCGATCCAGTTGTCGGGGTGGTTTCGTCCGGTGTCGCCGAGGATGTCGGCCCGGGCGGCCATGCCCTGCCGAAACTCCTCCGGAAAGGTCGCCAGGGCGTCCTCGGGCACACCGAGCGCCCGAAGCCCGTTCCAGGTGAAACCCAGCGTGACCCAGCGCTTGGTGTGGTCCATGGTGTCTCGCACCGAAGCGGCGGACTCCACTACATCCACCAGTTCGGACAGCCAGGCGCGGGCGCCCACCGGATTCGCGAACGAGAGGAACTCGTAACGTCCCGTCAGGGCCGGCGTACGGGTCAGCAGGATGTGCTGAATGTCGTCAAGCTCAAGCATCTGCACGCTCCGGTGGGCGTCACTGCATCTGATCCAGCATGGTGCCGAAGGCGGCTTTCAGCCGCAACGCCTTCTTGATCTCGTCGGCCGTGACGAAGGGGTACTCCCCGTATTCGAGAAAGCTCGGGCAGTGGTGCTCGCGAACGAACTTGACGAAGGCGTCCGGGTTCTCTCGCCAGTCTTCGGGGAAGCCCTCGAGGTTGGTGAAGACGGTGGTGATCCCGGTCTGGCTGAACAGATGGACCGCGTCCTCGGTGTATTTGTCGAAGTCTGTGTCGAAGATGCCCTGGTACTGGAAGTGCAGCCCCGACCCGATGTCGAAGAGCTGCCAACGCAGGTAGTGCAGCCGCAGCGGTGCCAGCACTTCCGGGTTCGCCTTGACGGCATCTTCGATTTGTTTGCCATAGGCGCGAACGGCTTCTTCGCGGCCTTCCTTGACCTTGGCGATGATGGAAAAGCCGTAACAAGCCGGGGTGCGCGGATACAACGGCCCGTACCGGCCGCGTTCGAGCTCGAAGTAGCCTTCCTTGGGCAGGGCCAGGGCCGCGGGTTTGCTCCACTCGTCGTCGGGTGCCACCATCGTCGCTCCAAAGTCAGCCGGTGCGCCGGACGCTACCACCTGCCTTCGCCCGCGCAACCCGGATTGACGCAGGCGGTCACCCGGACAGCCGGGCATACGTTGGCCAGCCCGGTGTCGGGCGCAATCACCCAAAACCGGGCCGATATAGTGGATCTCACGTAATGCTAAGCAGACAGCATTGACATTCGTCGCCGTAATAACTAACAAGTGATCGCCTCGCGAGGCCGCAGGCTGCAGAAAACGGCGCGCGGAATTGCCTGTAACCGGTCTCATCCCCAAAGGCGACACTCAGTGACCAATATCGACGATCTCACCCTGCTCACCGACGTTCTGCGGGCCATCTATTCGGCGGACGCCAGCGACTTCCCCCAGGTGCTGGACGACCTGACCAGGGCGGCGACGCGCTGGGTGCCGGGAGCTCAGGAAGCGGGGATCACCGTCACCAGCCGGCAGAACGAGGTCAGCACCCCGTCGGTGACCCACGACTGCGCCCGCTTGCTCGACGAGTTCCAGCAGCGCCACCTGGAAGGACCCTGCGTTCACGCCGCGTGGACCCGGAAGGTCGTGGTCATCGACGACCTGGAAACCGACGCGCGCTGGCCGAAGTACCAGGCCGACGCGCTCGCGCATACGCCGATTCGCAGCGTCCTGTCGCTGCCCATGTTCGCCGACGAACTGAGCATGGGGGCGCTGAACTTCTACGCCGAACACCCGCACGCCTTCTCCGAAGACTCCCGTCGAATTGCCGCCATCTTCGCGACGCTGGGCGCCCTGGCATGGAGCAACGTCGTGCGCACCCAACAGTTCAAGGAAGCGCTGAGCACCCGCGACACGATCGGTCAGGCCAAAGGCATCCTCATCGAACGCTATGACCTCGACGACAAGACCGCCTTCAACACCCTGATCAAACTGTCGCAGAGCATGAACACCCCGCTGCGAGAAATCGCGCGCCGGGTGATCGAGGATGCAACCGGGCGGTGACGGCACCGGGGCGGGCTGAAATGCTGTGGCCCAGAGCATCTCGCTAGGCGTCCCACTCCGGTTCCAGCCGCGCCGGCCTCGCGTGCGGCGCGGCCGTCGGTGTGCGCGGTGCACGCCGCAGGGGAATGGTCGCGATTCGCGTCCAGCTCTGCAACTGGGTGCGCCCGACCAACCGGCAATGGTGGGTGGTGGCCAGTTGGCGGGCTGCCTTGGTGAAGGTCTGGTTGGTCACGACGACCGTCCGGCTACAGCCGTGGTGCGCCGCCCCGGCCACCACCTGCTGGACCGCGGCCACGCCGACGGCCTTCGCCAGCCTCTTGCACTGGACCGCCATGCGGGCGCCGTCTTTCTTCGCGATCAGATCCACGCCGTAGTCACCGGTGCTGGCGGTCGGGGTGACGCTGTAGCCCGCGACGCGAAGCTGCGCCGCAACGAATTCCTCGAACTCGGTGCCCGACATCCGGTCGATCGCCCGCAGCCCGGATTTCGTCAATCTGACATCGCGGCGCCGGTGCGCGTCGGCCTGGTGGCGGTCCCGCTGTATCGACAACCACCACAAGATCGCCACGGCGCCGGCGAGCCCACAGAGTCCGGCGAGGCATCCCGCCGGGAGGCTGCCGGTCGCCTTCTGCGTGAAATACCAAGGGAGCGCTAAGCCCAGCAGGAGGAGCGACCCTAGTACCTTCTCCATTTGTCCGATGAACCTAGTGGATGCCACTGACAATCCAGCGCAATCCAGCGCAGGTTCATGGCGCGCGGGGCGGCTCGCCCGGTCCGAGGGGCGTTCCGCCGAAGCGGCGTCAGGCGCAGTCGGCGCACACTGGGAGCCCGGAGCTGGAGGCGCGCATCCGGCTGCGGTGTTGCACCAAAAAGCAGCTCGAGCAGGTGAACTCGTCGGCCCGTTGGGGAATCACCGTCACCGACAACTCTTCCCCGGACAGGTCGGCGCCGGGTAGTTCGAAGAAGTGCACATCGTTGGGGTCCTCGTCGACCACGGTGGTGGCAGCCCCTTGCAGGGTGGGCGCCAGTTCGCGTAGGGGGGACTTGTCCTGGGTGTCGGCGTCGGATACACGGCGTGCGTCGTAGTCAGTGGTGGTCGCCATGGGTGTTCCTTCCTGCTATGGAACGGGTTGACGCACTTTCCTGTACTCACCCGTGGCGCAGGCTGTACCCCGTTCGGGGGTGTGCTACACCAATGCGACCGAAAAAGTGCCGGATTCACCGGCTCATCGCGAGGATCAGGCGTGTGCCACCGGCACCTGTGCGCTGCCGAGGTGTGTCAGGCCGGCCACAGCCCGCCGCATGGCGGGCTGTGGCCGGGAGAGCTCAGCTGCTGGGCGGTGGCGCAGGCTGGTCGGAATGCGCGGCGTGCCAGCGCAGTTCGGCGTCGCGGACTTTGCGGTGGGCGCGCAGCAGCCAGGCCGCGCTGAGCGCACCCAGTATGACGGCAACGATCAGGGCGACGGCGCCGCTCACCAGATGCCCGGCCGCCACGGCGAACAGGCCGACGGTCAGGGCGATTACCGCGAGGGCCGAACCGGTGAGGCCTGGGGCGTTGGCGCCGTCGTTGAGGGCTCCGCCGGCGTGCTGACGAGTGGTACGGACATGGTCAACCGGGGCGTTCTTGCGATAATCCAATGTCATCCCTTGTCGAGAACTATTGTGTACCAGCGTTATTCGCACTACATACCGTTGTGGCCGGCTCCGCCGACAGGCGCAACGGAACCGCCCCGATGTCGCGGAACACTATCCAGGCGTACCCCTCGGCCCGGGGCCCAAACGAAAGACCGGCCGTGTCAGCCGTGCCCGGCCTGGGTATGCCGGGCACATGACTTCACGACCGCACGCGGGCATGCTGCCCGAGACCGACGCCGGGAGCCGGCCCTGACAGCGCGCGGCGGTACCCCCGCCGTCCTCTTCGACGTCGACGGAACCCTGGTGGATTCCAACTACCTGCACGTCCATGCCTGGCAGCGGGCGTTCGACACCGAAGGCATGGTGGTGCCGTCCTGGCAAATCCATCGCTGCATCGGCATGGACGGATCCCGGCTGGTACGGAAGCTCTCCGATGACGCACCGGCCGACGTGCAGGAGCGCCTCAGCGACAAGCACAGCGAGTACTACCGCGAGATCACGCCGCTGCTGCAACCTTTGCCCGGGGCCCGCGACCTGCTGCGCCGCGTCGCCGCGCTGGGGTTACAGGTCGTTCTGGCCAGCTCGGCGCCCGAAGACGAACTCGAGATCCTGCGCAAGGTGCTCGATTGCGACGATGTCATTTCCGAGACCACGTCGTCGCGCGACGTCGACACGGCCAAGCCCGAACCCGGCATCGTGCGGGTGGCCCTGGACCGCGCCGGCGTGGATGCCGAACAGGCGGTGTTCGTCGGGGACGCCGTATGGGACGCGCACGCCGCGGCCGGCGCGGGATTGCCGTGCATCGGCGTGCTGAGCGGCGGCATCGCCCGCGCGGAGCTGCAGGAGGCGGGGGCCGAACCCGTCTTCGCGGATCCACGCGACCTGCTCGAACACCTGGATTCCACCCGCATCGCGGCGCTCGCGCCCGGCCGCTGACCGAAGGGTTCGCCTCACTCGCCGTGCGTCCGCAGCATCAGCGGCAGTACCCACCAGAAGAAGGTGAACAGCGGCAGCGCACACGCTCCGGCTATCAGGCCCACGGTTCGCCCGGCCACCGCGGCGAAGATGATCGTGGTCAGGCCGATCACCGCCAGACCGAGCAAGGTCAGCCCGGCGTAGGCACAGCGGTGCGCGGCCGACACGAGGACTTGGAGCCGGTGACGCCGGAAAAGCATCCGGTGCATGGCGACCGGGGCGATCAGTAAGACGCTCGCGCACACCGCGCACACCACGGTGGCCAGATAGACCACACGCATCGGCGGCCCCAACACGTCGAAGCGCTGCTGGAACGGCAGGGTCAGCAGGAAGCCGGTCAGCAGCTGCACCCCGGTCTGGACCACGCGCAGCTCCTGCAGCAGGCTGTTCCAATTTCGGTCCAGCCGTTGAACTTCGGTTTCGCCCCGCTCACGGTGATCCCACCGCTGATCGGATTGCGGATCGTCGACGTCCATAGCCCTGATCATCGCACCTGGGCCGGGTGCGAAGAGCGCTTCCGGGCCCGCGGCGGCCTCGGGAAAACTCGGAATAAGTCCCGAAATCGACGCGATGCGAGTTCGGACCCGCCGCATCTGCGCCAAAGATGTTGTTGGGCAGCGATGGATATGGCGGGGCGGGCGTGCGACGCGGACCCGGGCGCCGCCGGGGTGGATCGTTAGCCGTTGAGCTTGCCGTCCCGCACCCCGGTCAACGCGTCGTTGAGCGTCGGGTACAGCGGGAAGGTTTTGTCCAGGCCGGTGAGATGGATCGGCCTGCGGGTGGCCGGGCCGCGTGCGACCACACCGAACCCGGTCTCCCGGCCCAGCTTCTCGTAGGTCGCCGCCAGGATCTTCAGGCCGACCGAGCCGAGAAATTCCACCGCGGAGAGATCGATGATCAGCGCCGTGGGGCTGTCCGCGACGACGGCGGTGATGGCTTGTTCCAGGGCAGGAGCCGTTACCAAATCGATTTCGCCGCTGACACTGACCACGGATACGCCGTCGTGGTCCTCAACCAACGTGGTAATCGAATCAGGAGCTGACAATGGCAATCCTTTGTCCTGGGCCGTGGCGTGGTTCAACCCTAGCCTGCGTTACCGAACTGCGAGAAGAATATGCCCTCTACACGTGCCCGGCGACAACCCACGCTAGTCTCGCAAAAGGAACTGCAGACCGCAGGGCGCGACGTGGCACTCGGGAGGCCAGATGTCAGATTCGCCGTCGGATTTCAACAGTACCGGCACCGCTGCACAGACGGTCGGCATCTCCAGTGAGGGTCTCCTTCCCCAGCTAGTTCAGCATCTGCGGCAGAATCGAACCGTCCTGCGGGAGGAATGGGCCCGCCGGATTACCGAGGCCGAGCTGCTCACCGCGATGACGCCCGAGGAGCTCTTCTCCGAGGCGACGGCCGTCTATGACAACTACGTCGAAGTGCTCGAGACCGGTAGCGTCGAGGCGCTGCAGGCCTACGCGCGTGACCTGTCCGAACGCATCATTCCGCGGGGCGTGGAGACCGACGAGGTGCTCGGCATCGTCCTGCTGCTGCGTGACGTGCTCGCCCGCTCGCTGTTCGAGAAGTATCAGACCGAGTTCGAGATGCTCAACCGCGTCCTCGACGCCTACGAGCCCGCGGCCAACCGCATCGCCAACACCGTGGGCGTCAGCTTCGTGCAGGAACGCGAGCGCATCATCCGTCAGCAGCAGGAGGCCATCCGCGAGCTGTCGACGCCGGTGCTCCAGGTGCGTGAACAGCTGCTGATCCTGCCGATCATCGGCGTGCTGGACAGCCAGCGCGCCCGCCAGGTCACCGAACAGCTGCTGCGGGCCATCCGCGCGAACCGCGCCAAAGTGGTGGTCATCGACATCACCGGTGTGCCGACCATCGACTCGACGGTGGCCAACCACCTGGTGCAGACGGTCGACGCGTCCGGCCTGATGGGCGCCAGCGTGATCATCACCGGCCTGTCCTCCGAGATCGCGCTGACGCTGGTGACGATCGGCCTGGACCTGTCGAAGATGAACGCCGTCGGTGACCTGCAGGGCGGCATCGAGGAAGCCGAACGCCTGCTGGGCTATGAGGTGACCCGCACGGGCGAGCAGACCGGATAACCACCATCGACACGAGCACCCCATGCCAGTACCGATCCTGAAACAGGGCTCGATCCTCATCGCGTCGGTACAGGCTGCGCTCACCGACTCCGACGCCGAGCGCCTCCGCTACGACCTGATGGAGCGGGTCAGCCAGTTCCGCGCGCAGGGCATCATCGTCGACGTCACCGCCATCGACGTGATGGATTCGTTCGCCGCCCGGTCGCTGCGGACGATCGCGCACATGACGCGGCTGCGCGGCGCGGACACCGTGATCGTCGGATTGCAGCCCGAGGTTGCCTTCGCGATGGTCCAGCTTGGTCTGGCGTTCGATGACATGAACACCGCACTGGATCTTGAAGAAGGCCTCGCGCTGCTGAATCGCCAAGGCGGAGTGGGGAAGTCAACGATCGGGCTCGACGGTGGCGGCTGATATCGTCGTCGCCATAGATCATCCCGACGACATCGTCGAAGCCCGCAAAGCCGGACACGTGCTCGCCCTTGATTTGGGATTCTCCCTGACCGATGTCACCATGATCGCCACGGCGATCTCCGAGATCGCCCGAAATATCACCAGCTACGCCGGCCGCGGCGCCGTCCGGGTCGCCATCGCCGACCGGGAGGGACGCAAGGCCCTGGTGGTGCGCGCCGAGGACCAGGGCCCCGGCATCGCCGACGTCGAACGCGCGATGGAAGACGGCTACACGACCGGACGCGGGCTGGGCCTGGGTTTGCCAGGCGCACGCCGCCTGATGGACCGGTTGGTCGTCGAGTCCACCCTGGGGCAGGGAACCGTCATCGAAATGTGGAAATGGGTTCCCCCTCGTGCATAAGAGCGGCCGCTTCGGACCTATCGAATGGGCAAGGGCGGGGCGGCCTTTGCCCAGCGAATACACCTCTGGTGACCGGGGTATCGCAGTCGATCTCGGCGGTGAGGCCGCGTTGTTCGGGGTGGTCGACGGCCTCGGCCATGGGCCGGCCGCCGCGGAGGCCGCGCTGCGTGCCGTCGACGTGGTCACGCACTCGAGCTCCGAGCGCGTTGAGGTGCTGATCCAGCTCTGCCACCGTGTGTTGGCCGGCACCCGCGGGGTCGCAATGACGTTGGCGCGGGTGGATTTTGCCGCCAACACGCTCGCCTGGACCGGCGTCGGCAATGTCACCGCCGACCTGGTGGCCAAGGCGCCGACCGGTATCCAGATTCGGTCCAGCGCACGGCTGAGCGGAGGCATCGTCGGCTATCGAATTCCGGAAATCAGGCCGGCGCAAGTGGTTTCGATACGCCCCGGCGATTTGCTGGTGATGAGCACCGACGGAATTGCCGAAGACTACCTGGACCACGTCGACTTCTCGGCCACCGCTGTCGCTATCGCAGAGGGGCTCCTCGGCAAGGACGCGAAAGAGACCGACGATGCGATGGTGCTGGCGGCGCGTCACAGGGGAGTATCGATTTGAGCGGCCACAACGACTTTCACGAGCAGTACGAGGCCGCGCTACGCGCCTATCTGGACTCACATGACGAGGCCAGCCTGTCGATCGGCAACGAGCTCGGGCGCAAGGCCCTGCGGGAACAGATCAGCCTGCTAGACATCGTCGAGCAGCATGTCCGGCTGGTTTTCGAAATCTCGCAAGACGTGCGCATCGATGCGCCGATCGCGCTCGAGTTCCTGCTGCAGCTGCTGGTTCCGCTTGACGTCGCGACGCGCGGCTTCATCGACGGCAACAGGCGCTACGCCGAACAGCGGGCCCGCGCGGAGGGGCTGGCCGACCGCGACAAATTCCGCACCGCACTGGTGAATTCGCTGCAGGAAGGCTTCTTCGTGGCGGATCACGAGGGGTCCGTGGTCGAGATGAACAATGCCTTCATCGAGATCCTCGGATTTCCCAACGAGGGCCTGCCGTACAAGTGGCCGCACCCCTGGCTGGTCGACACGAAGACGGCGGGCGAACAGATATCAATGGTGCTGAACCACGGCCAGGCCGACTACGAAACACCGATCCGCCATGCCGACGGCCACCTGGCGTGGGTGAAGGTAAGCATCAACGCGGTCAAGGAATCCGGCAGCGATCGAGACGCCTACGTCGGTACGATCCGCGACGTCACCGCCGAGCGCGCCTTCGCGGCCCGGGAAAGTGCGGTGTTGCGGCTGGCCACTGCCGTGGCGGTGGCCAAGAGCGTGGACGAGCTGCTCTCGATCACGCTCGACGAGTGCAGCGCGGCGATCGATGTACAACGGGTGATCGCGGTCTCGTGGCCCAACGGCGACAGCGATCCGACGGTGCAGGTGGCGGGCGAGCCCTCGGCCTCGTCATGGCGCAAGCTGGACCCGTGGTTGCGCAACACCTTTCAAGACGCGCGTCACCAACTGCCACTGACGGCGAAAACCATTGAAGCACCTGACAATCCGGGTAAGGCGCAGGGACTGGTCGCGGTGCTCTCCGGTACCGGAGACCTGGCGTTGTGGCTGGAGCTGCGCACCCCTCGGTGGGTCAGCGGGGAAGATCGGCTGCTGGTCACCGTGCTCATCGGCCACCTGAGTCTGGCCATGCAGCACGTGCGCCAGTTCGAGAGCGCGCGTGAGACGTCGCTGACGTTGCAGCGGGCCATGCTCCCGCCGGTTCAGCCACCGCCGGGCTTCGCCGTTCGCTATGAACCCGCAGTGCCGCCGTTGGAGATCGGCGGTGACTGGTATGACGTGCTGCCGATCGGTGAGCACCACATCGGCATCGTCGTCGGAGACTGCGTGGGGCGCGGCCTGCCGGCGGCCGCGATCATGGGTCAGCTGCGTAGTTCCGCGCGGGCGCTGCTGATCAACGGCGCCGAGCCCGCCGTGCTGCTCGACCAGCTGGACTCGGCGACCTCACTCATCCCGAACGCGTACTGCACGACCGTGTTTCTGGCGATCCTGGACACCGAGACCGGGGTGCTGCAGTACAGCAACGCCGGCCACATGCCGGCCGTGCTGGCCGGCCCGGAGCCCGACACGACGATGTTGTTGACCGATGCCGCATCGGTGCCACTGGCGGTCCGCCGCACCGAGCCGCGCCCGCAGACCACCCAGGTGCTGCCGCCCGGCTCTACGCTGATGCTGTTCACGGACGGGCTCGTCGAACGCAAGCATGAGTCCATTGACGACGGAATCGCCCGTGCGGCAGACGTTCTGGCGCAGACCATGACGTCGCCACTGGACACCGTCGCCGATGAGGTGCTGCGTAAGCTCGCTCCGGCAGCGGGATATGACGACGACGTCGCGATGGTGATCTATCGACACCTGCACACGCCCCTGCGGATCGAAACCGGTGCCACCGCGGACCAATTGGTCCTCATCCGGCATCGGCTGGCGGACTGGTTGCACGCCGGCGGCGTGCCGGAGGACCGGGCCGCCGATATCGTGCTGGTCATCAACGAGGCGTGCACCAACTGCGTCGAGCACGCTTACCGTGGATTCGCCGCCGGAACCATGCTGCTCGAGGTCGATATCGCCGACGGCGAAGTGCGCACCCGGATCACCGATTACGGTTCGTGGAAAACGCCTGCCATCCCCCCGGGCCACGGCGGACGCGGCCTGCCGCTGATGGAGGTGCTCAGCGACTCGATGGAGCTCGACAAAACGGCCAGCGGCACCACCGCGGACATCGCCTTCCGACTGCCCACAGCGGGCGCCTGAGGCGCGTTGGCGGCCGTTTCCGTCTGGCCGCCTGCCGTTTGCCCACCCCGCGCAGCGGGTAGACATCGGCGTGACCCACGCATCGACCCTGACCGAACCCGTCCTGCCTGCGGCGCACGGGCCGTTGTCAACAGCCGTACGGTGCGCGCTGGCCGGTCCACCGTCGGTCGATCACCACCTGACCCGCATCGGCGCCTCCGTGCGCGATTCCGACCCGTACGGCCTTGATCTGCAACTGGCCCTGTCGATGTGCTACGAGCTGCACTACCGCGGTCTGGCCGGCGTCGATCCGGCCTGGGAATGGAATCCAGCGTTGCTGGGGTTGCGCGCGGAACTGGAACGGGTGTTCCTGGCCGGCGTGCACCGGGACGTCGGGCACATCGATCCCGATCAGACGGCGGCGGCCGAGATGGAAGCGCTCACGGTGGAACCGGTCGACGGCACCGGCCCGTCGTACTACCTGCGCGACACCGGAACGTGGCAGCAGATGCGCGAATACTTCGTACACCGCTCCCTGTACCACCTCAAAGAGGGCGATCCGCACGCCTTCGCCATCCCGCGCCTGACGGGCGTGGCCAAAGCGGCATTTGTGGCAATCGAATTCGACGAATACGGCGCCGGACGGGGTCCGCGGCTGCACCAGCAGCTGTTCGCCGATCTGCTGACCGCGGCCGGTCTGGACGCGACGTATTGGGGCTACGTCGACACGGTGCCCGCCGAGTCCCTCGCTGTGGTCAACCTCATGTCGCTGTTCGGTCTGCACCGCTCGTTGCGCGGCGCGGCGATCGGACACTTCGCCTCCACCGAGATCACCTCACCGCCGGGATCGCAGCGCATGGTGAAGGCCTTGCGGCGCCTGCAGGCACCGGCGGACTGCATCGAGTTCTACAGCGAGCACGTCGAGGCCGATGCCGTGCACGAACACGTCGTGCGCAACGAGGTGGTGGGTGATCTGATCGCCCAGGACCCGCGGCTCGAGCACGACGTCATTTTCGGCATCCGGGCCCACGCCGCCGTCGAAGACCGCTTGGCGGAACGGATTATGACGTCGTGGGGGCAGAATCAGACGTCGCTGCGGAGGCCGCTGGAGCAGACGGGCCTGCCGACGTCTTGATGCGTCGGCACCGGCGATGGCTGGTGTCGCACAGCGGGTAGCGGTCGCTGCGGCGGCAGGTGCAGATGGCCACCATGAAGCGGTCGGACTCGACGACCTCGCCGCCGGGCATCTCGATCCGCACCGGGCCCGACACCAGCACGGGCCCGTTGGGCACCACCTGCACCCTGGTGGTGGTCATCGCTTCTCCGCGCGGATCACGATCAGCTCCTCCTCGCGCCGCCCGCGCGGGATCAGGCCGACCTCCTCCAGCCACTCTGCCCGGGAAGACATCACCGGACCGAACGGTATCCATTTCGAGGCAATCACTTTCGCATCCATGCCGGCCCACTTCAGCGAATCCAGCGACTGCTGGACACCGGCGAGCGCGGAATGCACCAGCAGCAGGGATCCGCCGTCGCGCAGGAGCTTTGGCGCCGATTCGCACAGCGGGTCGAGGATCATCCGTCCGTCCACACCGGCGTTCCACGCCCAGGACGGCCCCGCGGTCGGGCAGATCTCGTCCATCTCCGCACCGGGCGGCGTGGGCACGTAAGGCGGGTTCGACACGACCACGTCGAACGGCGCGCATTCCACCGCCGCGATCCACGATCCTTCGCGCACGTCGACCTCGACTCCGGCCACCGCCGCGTTTTCCCGGGCGCACCGCACCGCCTGCGGGCAGATGTCGAAAGCCGTCGCGCCGGCGCATCCCATCGCGGCGGCCGCAATCGCGACAAAACCGCTGCCGGTGCAGAGATCGAGGACCCGCCGCCCCGGGATCAGGCCGGTGTCATGCATCACATCCACCAGCAATCGGGAGTCCTCTTGCGGCCGATACACGCTCGGAACGGTCGAGACAGCGGGCTCGGGATACGTGGTTGTCACTGCTGGCCTTTCGAGAACCCTACAAGGATTGCCGCTCATCACGGCTTGGCAGATAATGCCCGCAAACCGGCGAATTCAAACGGACCAGCCGGAAAGTCTTGGCGGCTAACCCGCCGCCGCATGGGCGAACTGCTTGAGGATGGCCGCGCAGAACGCCGGAAGGTCCGACGGTGAGCGGCTCGAGATCAAATTGCCGTCGACGACGACCTCCTCGTCGACGACGCGTGCGCCGGCGTTGCGCAGATCGGTGCGAATACTGGGATACGACGTCAGCGTGCGGCCCACTGCCACACCGGCTTCCACCAGCGTCCAGGGACCGTGACAGATGGCGGCCACCGGCTTGCCCGACCTGACGAAATCCCGGACAAAGGACACGGCGGAGCTGTCCATCCGCAGCTTGTCGGGGTTCACGGTGCCGCCCGGCAGCACCAGGCCGTCGTATTCGTCCACCGAAGCCTCGGACACCTTCCGGTCGACGGGAAAGGTTCCGGCCGGTTCGAGATCGTGGTTGCGCGCCTGGATTTCGTCGTCCTTCAGAGACACCAGCTGCACCCAGGCGCCGGCATCCTGCAGCGCCGCACGCGGCTGCTCCAGCTCCACCTTTTCCACGCCGTCAGCCGCAAGAATCGCTATCGTCTTGCCCTGCAACTCATTTGACATCGCCGCTTCCCTTTCTCGATCGCTTGTCGGATCAAAGAAGTCGTAACTGTGGGGCGCCGCGTCGAGCCCCGGTGGCTCGCAACGCCGTGTAGAGGTCGAGTCCGGCGATGCCAGAAAGCGCCACGGCCGAAATGGCGCCCTGGCGCCGTCGCCCGGGGCCGCGGGCGACGACACCCGCGATCAACAGCGCCATGTCCAGGACGTCACCGGCCACGCGAGTCCACACCAGCTTGGCGGGCCCACGCAGCAACGCCGCGCCATGGCCGCATTCACGCACCCCGAGCGCGCGGATCACCCGCCGCGACCGGCCGGTGTCGTCCACGCCGGCAATGGCAGCGACTTTCCCCGGGGCCACCAGTTCGCTCACACCCAGGCCGAAACTGGCGCCGCTGAGCGCCTTGACGAGTGTCGTTGTGGTGTCACCGGTTTCATCGCTCACAAATTCACTCCCCTGCTTTGCCGGAATGCGGACGCCTGCAAGCCGGCTGTGCGACAGCAGCGTGCTGGGACCAACGCACGCCGGAACGCCCGTTCACGTCCCAGCTCTACCGGCGTCCGACGCGCGTTGGCTGGCTGCGCACGACTGCGAGGCGGATACCCGGGTGCGCAGCGGTCAAACCTGCAATCAGTTTGCTGCGTCGCGCAGCGCCGCCAGCAAAGGCTCGGCAGCTTCTTGGAGGAACCGTTCCTGGGTTTCGCCGCCGATCTGCACGAGGGCGATGTCGGTGAACCCGGCTTCCCAGTAGGGTCGCACGCCCTCAACGATCGCGTCGAGGTCAGGACCGCAGGGAATGGTCTCGGCGACGTCTTCGGGACGCACGTACTGGGTCGCGCCGGCGAAGCCGGCCGGCGTCGGCAGGTCGGCGTTGACCTTCCAGCCGCCGGCAAACCAGCGGAACTGATCGTGCGCGCGTTTGACGGCGGTGTCCCGGTCGGGATCCCAGGACACCGGTATCTGGCCGATCACGCGCCCGCCACCGGCGAGATTTGCCGCCTGACGGACGCCGTGCCAGGCGTCGACGAGCTCTTTCTGGGGTTCGGTGGCGATCAAGTGGTCGGCCAACTTGGCGAACTTGTCGACGGCCCTGGTGCCGCCGACGGCCACCCCGATGCCGACCGGAACGTCCGGTACGTCCCACAGCCGCGCCGAATCGACCTGGAAATAGTCGCCGGTGAAGTCCACCAACTGCCCGCCGAACAGCTCGCGGATGATTTTGATGGCCTCGCGCAGCATGTCCTGCCGGCGCGTCACGGTGGGCCAGCCTTCGCCGACGACGTGTTCGTTCAGGTTTTCACCGCTGCCCAGGCCCAGCGTGAACCGGCCGTCGGACAGGATCTGCACGGTGGCCGCCTGCTGCGCGACGATTGCGGGGTGATACCGCATCGTCGGGCACGTCACGTAGGTGTAGAGGTCGACCCGTGCGGTGGCCTGCGCCACCGCGCCCAACACCGCCCAGGCGTTCGGCGCGTGTCCCTGCGAAGTGAGCCACGGCGAGAAGTGATCGCTGCAGACGTGAAAGTCGAAGCCGCGCTCTTCAGCCGAAACCGCATACTGGACAAGGTCTTTGGGTCCACTCTGCTCGGTCATCAAAGTGTAGCCAAAATTCGTCATACGTGACGGGTACCCGGCTGCCCCGAGCGCAAACGACCCCCGGCGTTCAGTCCGCGGTGGTGATGGAGTCCCCGGTGACGCCGGCCGCCCGGCGGGCGGCGAGCCGGCGCTTCTGCGGCTCGATCGTGTAGCGCGGGTCGCCGGCCGATTCCTTGCCCGCCTCGAAGAAACCGGACCGCAGCAACGCCGACGCCGTCAGCAACGCCAGGCCGGACAGGGCGGCGACCCCACGGTGCCGTCCGCCCAGCAGCGCGCCCAAACCCCCTGCGGCGGCGAGCCATTCGCTGGCCGACAGCAACCGGCCGGGTGTGCCGTGGTGCAGCGGTTCCCGGGTCACCGGGTCCATCCGGTACTCGGTGAACCTGGCGGAGATCAGGTCGCCGACCGCGCCGACGACGGCGAGCTTGCGGGCGGGCCCCGCCTCGGCGACTCCGGTGGTGATCATCGCCAATCCCGACGCGGCCAGGCTCGCCGAGCTGACGAACACGAACGGCAGGTCTCGATACGCGGCGTTCCACGTCGGGGTCGCGGTGTCGGTGAGCAGCACCGCGGTGTAGACGGCCAGCGGTGCCGCGAAGACGGCGGCTTCCAGTCCGGCCGGCCCCTCGACCGCGCGCAGGACGGGCCGCAACGGTCCCAACGGGATTCGCTCGCCGGTCATCCGGTCCACCTCTGAGGCCGCGGCGACGCCGATGCCGGCGGAAAAGAAGCTGAGGATCCACGAGCCGATGCTCATCGGTGAGGTCAGCTTGACCGTTCGCAGCATGTTGACGAAACGCTCGGGGCGGCCCAGATCCTTCACCAGGGCGACGGCCCCCAGTGACACCGCGATCAGGGCGGACAGTCTGGTGTTGCGGCGCAACGTGTTTCGCCCGGTGAGCTGGGCGCCTGCCGCCAGCAGGCCGGATCCGCCGGCGACGCCGCCCAGGAACAGGTATGCTGCCACCTCGTGGCCCCATGGCGCCGGCTTGACCACCGGACGCCCGTAATACGAGGTGAATTCGGCCTCGGGGACCATCGGCATCTCGCGTGACCCATCGCCGCCACCGCGACGGCCCGCGCGCCTGCCCTTGCGGCGCCTGCCGCCCTGTGGTTCCGGCGGGCGGAAGCTGTCGAATTCCGAGGTGCTCACCGGCTGCTCCAGAATGCCCACGCGGCCGCACCGACCATGCCGGCGGCGGCCATGCTCGCCCGCTTGAACATGGTCTTCAGGTCGGCCGTGCACACCCGCGGATCGGGCGGCAGCCCGTACACCTCCGGTTCGTCGAGCAGCAGGAACACCGACCCGGTCCCACCGACGCCGTCGTTCTCGTTGGCGCCGTAAAGCCTTGCCTCGGTGCGGCCTTCGGCGTGCAGCTGCGCGACGCGCTCGCGCGCCTGGGTCACCAGCTCGTCGTGATTGCCGAACTTGATCGACGTCGTCGGGCAGGTCTTGGCGCACGCGGGTACCTGGTCCTCGATCAGGCGGTCGTAGCAGAGCGTGCACTTCTGGGCGACGCCGGTGACGAATTCCTCTTTCGGCCGGCCCGGGCGCTCCGCCGGCGTCGCGTAGGTGCCGTCGCTGCGCCGTTCGACCACACCGAATGGGCATCCCGCCACGCAGGTTCCGCAGCCGTTGCACACGTCGTGCTGGACCACCACGGTGCCGAATTCGGTACGGAACAACGCGCCCGTCGGGCAGACGTCCAGGCAGCCGGCGTGCGTGCAGTGCTTGCACACGTCCGACGACATCAGCCAGCGGAACTCCGGGGTGTGCAGCGGCTGCGAAACAGGCTCCGGTTCTTCGTGTTTCGCGACGCCGGGAATGGCGGGCATGCCGAGGTTGATCAGCGCGCGACCGGATTCGCGGGCCTCTTCGATGCGGTCACGGCCCTGCTCGATGAAGGCGACGTGCCGCCAGGTGCTGGCGCCCAGCGCGCCGGTGTTGTCGTACGACGACCCCAGCAGCTCGAGGTCACCGTCGCGCGGGTTGCGATTCCACTCCTTGCAGGCGACCTCGCAGGCCTTGCAGCCGATGCAGATCGAGGTGTCGGTGAAGAAACCCTTGCGCGGCTTGGCATCCGCCCACCCATCGGCCGCGGCCGGATCAGTCGGACCGGTCAGCTGACCCATCGCCCCTCCTCGTGTCCTGCTGTCCGACGATGTCCCACACCGCATCGTCGACCCGCACATTGTCGGTCTCGGTGGTGACGCCCGAACGGGACTGGTACTCGGCAACGAGGCGCAGCAGCTCCTCGCCCTGCGGACGGCGGCCCGGGCGTATGTCGCACGAGCCGGCCTTGGACTCCTGGATCTGCACGTTGGGATCGAGCGTAATGCCGAGCAGGTCGTTGGCCGCGTCGCCGCTGACCACCGCGTCCCCGCCCACGCCCCAGTGGTACGGCAACCCGATCTGATGCACGGTGTGGCCGTTGATGATCAGCGGGCTCACCCGCCTGGTGACCAGCACCCGTGCTTCGATCGCGGCGCGCGGCGAGACGATGGTGGCCCACCCGTAGGGCTCGAGGCCGCGTTCGGCGGCCAGTTCCGGGGACACCTCGCAGAACATCTCCGGTTGCAGCTCCGACAGGTACGGCAGCCACCGGCTCATGCCGCCGGCGGTGTGGTGTTCGGTGAGCCGATAGGTCGTGAAGACGTAGGGGTAGACCTCGGCGCCCGGGTCACCCGCGCTCGGTGCGCTCAGATTGTCCTTGCGCGGGAACACGATTCGCGCCGGATTGCGCTGCTGCGGGTAGAGCGCATTGGTGACCGGTGACTCCTGCGGCTCGTAATGCGTGGGCAGCGGTCCGTCGACCACGCCCTTCGGCGCGAACAGCCAGCCCTTGCCGTCGGCCTGCATGATGAACGGGTCGTCCCCGGCCAGCGCGTCGGGACCACCCAGCTCAGGGTCGGGCCGGCTGCCGGGCGCCCGGTCGGCGACGAAGTCCGGCACGTCGTAACCGACCCAGCGCTTTTCGTCCGGGTCCCACCAGACGTACCGCTTGCGTTCGCTCCACGGCCTGCCCTCGGGGTCCGCCGACGCGCGGTTGTAGAGCACGCGCCGGTCGGCCGGCCACGCCCAGCCCCACTCGGATTGGCTCGGCGAGTCACCGCCGTGCGGCACCCGGCGGGCGGCCTGGTTGGTGGCGTTCGCGTACACCCCGGTGTAGATCCAGCAGCCGGCGGCGGTCGACCCGTCGGCACGCAGCTCGGTGTAGGACGAAAGCGGCTCGCGTTCGCCGACCCGATACCCGTTGACCTCGGCCAGCACCGCCTCCCCGTCGGGCTCGCCGTGCTCGTCGGTGGGGTAGTCCCATGTCAGGTCCAACAGCGGCCGGTCCCGCTCGTCGGTCGAGCCGGCCAGCCGTTGCCGGATCCGGTTGCCGAGTTCGTAAAAGAACTGCAGTTCGCTCTGGCACTGGCCCGGCGGCTCGACGGCCTTGTGCCGCCACTGCAGCAGTCGCTGGGTCTGGGTGAACGATCCCGCCTTCTCCACGTGCGTTGCGGCGGGCAGGAAGAACACCTCGGTCTCGATGTCGGACGTCTTGAGTTCGCCCGACGCGATCTCCGGCCCGTCCTTCCACCAGGTGGCCGATTCGATGAGGTTGAGGTCGCGGACCACCAGCCACTTGAGATGCGACATGCCCAGGCGCTGCAGGCGTCCGTGGGCCGAACCCACCGCGGGATTCTGCCCGAGCAGGAAGTAGCCCTCGACCTCGTCGTCCAGCATCCCCATCACGGTCTGATAGGTGCCGTGCGGACCGGACAGCCGCGGCAGGTAGTCGTAGGCCCAGTCGTTGTCCGCGGTGGCCGCATCCCCCCACCACGCCTTGAGCAGGCTGACGGTATAGGCATCGGCGTTGGCCCAGAAGCCCTTCTGCTTCTTGGATCCCACCGCGTCGAGGTAGTCGGCAAAGGTGTCGTGCATGCCCGCCTTCGGCATCGGCAGGTACCCGGGCAGCAGGTTGAACAGCGTGGGGATGTCGGTGGAGCCCTGGATGGTGGCGTGTCCGCGCAGCGCCATGATCCCACTGCCGGGTCTGCCCACGTTGCCCGTCAGCAGTTGCAAAATCGTTGCGGTGCGGATGAATTGGGCGCCGAGGGTGTGCTGGGTCCAGCCGACGGCGTAGGCGAAGCAGGTGGTGCGCTCGCGCCCGGAGTTCTCCACGATGGATTGGGCCAGGTAGTCGAAGTCCTCGCGGCTGATACCGCAGACGTCCTTGACCATCTCCGGGGTGTAGCGGGCGTAGTGGCGCTTGAGGATCTGGAAGACCGTCCGCGGGTGCTGCAGGGTTTCGTCGCGTTGCACCAGGGCGTGCGGCAGCGGTGGGCCGCCGCTGCCGTGCTCGTCACCCGCCGCGCTCTGCGACGCGGTGGCGCCGTGCGGGTGGCCGGTGGCGGGCGACTCGGTGTCCTCCTCCGGTTCTGCATAAGCCCAGCTCGACGTGTCGTACTGCCCGGTTTCGGGATCGAAGCCGGAGAACAGACCACCAAGATCCTCGGTGTCCCTGAAGTTTTCGTTGATCAGGGTGGCGGCGTTGGTGTACGCGACCACGTACTCCTTGAACCACAGGTCGCCTGACAGGATGTGGTTGATCAACGCGCCGAGCAACACCACGTCCGAGCCGGCGCGGATCGGGATGTGCCGGTCGGAGACCGCCGAGGTGCGGGTGAAGCGCGGGTCGACATGGATCACCCGCGCGCCGCGGGCCCTGGCCTCTTCCACCCACTGGAATCCGACCGGGTGGCACTCGGCCATGTTGGAGCCCTGGATGACGATGCAGTCCGCATTGGCCATGTCTTGCAGTGATTGGGTGGCGCCGCCGCGCCCGAAGGAGGCTCCCAGACCGGGAACCGTTGCGCTGTGTCAAATACGAGCTTGGTTCTCGATCTGAATCGCGCCCGCGGCGGTGAAGAGTTTCTTGATGAGGTAGTTCTCTTCGTTGTCCAGCGTCGCACCGCCGAGTGCGGCGATACCCATGGTGCGGCGCAGCAGGTTGCCCTTCTTGTCGATGTCCTGCCAACTGTTCCGGCGTGATTCCACGAAGCGGTCGGCGATCATGTCGATCGCGGTGTCCAGCTCCAGCGGTTGCCATTCGGTCGCCCGGGGCGGCCGGTAGAGCACCTGCAGTTGCCGGCCGGGCGAATTCACCAGCTGCTCGCTGGCAGAACCCTTGGGGCACAACCGTCCTCGCGAGATCGGCGAATCGGGGTCGCCCTCGATCTGCACGACCCGCTCGTCCTTGACGTACACCCGCTGCCCACAGCCCACGGCGCAGTACGGGCACACGCTCTGCACGACCCGGTCGGCGGTGGTGGTGCGCGGCGTGATCGCGCGGGTGTGTTTGGACGTCACCGCCGAGCCGCGGCCGAGCTTGTCTGTCGACCGCAACTGGCGCAGGACCGGCCATTCCAGAAACACTTTGCGCAGGGCCATGTCCTCACCCTAATGGCGATCGCAAGCGCGGCGAAGCCGGGCGCGGCGGGTCGCCATGCGACCTAGTGCGATCGCAAGCGCGGCGAAGCCGGGCGCGGCGGGTCGCCATGCGACCTAGTGCGATCGCAAGCGCAGCGAAGCCGGG